>NZ_WUCC01000003.1 GCF_009807095.1 Rathayibacter sp. VKM Ac-2754
CGCGCGGGGCGGCCTCGGTCGCCGCCCGCTCGGCCTCGGGAGCGGCGGCCGACGGCTCGACGCGGGCGATGTACTTCACCCGGAGGCCGAGCACCTGCTGGATCGCCTGCCGGAGGTACTCGCTCACGCCGGGCTGCCCAGCGGTACCGGCCATCTTGAACGAGTCGACGTCGTTCTGGCTCGGGAAGGAGAGCGTGAGGACGTCGTCCTTGAGGGCGCGGACCTGCGCGGTGTACGCGACGAGCCAGGCCGTCATCCTGGCCTTCTGCACGACCTCGAGGATCTCGGGCCAGCTGTCCTTCATCCGCTGCAGGGTGACGCCGCCCGCCTCGTCGGCCGCGATCGCCGGAGCGGCGGGCCGGGCGGGCTCGGGCGTCGGGGCGACGGGCTCGGGTGCGGTGACCTCGGGGGCGGCGCGCGGACGATCGGGCTCGACCGCCGGCGGGGTCGGCGCGGGCTCGGAGGACGTCACGGGGGCCTCGGCGCGCGGCGCAGCGGCCAGCGACTCCGGCACGGAGGCGGGCGAGGGCGCGCGGGACGGGACCGGCGACTCCGCGGCACGTGTCTCGGGCGCGCGGGTCTCGAGCGCACGCGACTCGGGCCGCGACGCCCGCTGCGGCGCCTCCCGACTCGGCGCGGGCGCGATCACCGCCGGGGCGGTCACCGCTCCCCCGGCCTGCACGAGCGTGCGCGCGATCATCAGCTCGAGGTGGAGGCGCGGCGAGGTCGCACCCGTCATCTCGGTGAGTGCGTCGTTGACGATGTCGGCGACCCGCGAGAGCTCGGCGAGCCCGAGGGCGCGCGACTGCCCGGCCATGCGGTCGAGCTCGTCCTGCGAGACGCCGCGGAGGACGGCCGATGCCGCGCCTCCGGTGGCCGCCACGACGATCAGGTCGCGCAGGCGCTCGAGCAGATCCTCGACGAAGCGCCGCGGGTCCTGACCGGTCTGGATGACGCGGTCGACCGCGCCGAACGCCTCGGCGGAGTCGCGCTCGGCGAGGGCGTCGATCACCTCGTCGAGGAGGGCGCCGTGCGTGTAGCCGAGCAGGGCGACGGCGCGCTCGTACTCGATCGACTCGGCCTCGGAGCCGGCCATCAGCTGGTCGAGGAGGGAGAGGGTGTCGCGGACGGAGCCGCCGCCGGCGCGGACGACGAGCGGCAGCACGCCGGCCGCGACTCCGACGCCCTCGCGCTCGCAGAGCTCCTGCGTGTAGTCGAGCATCTGCGCCGGCGGCACGAGCCGGAACGGGTAGTGGTGGGTGCGCGAGCGGATGGTGCCGATGACCTTGTCGGGCTCGGTCGTCGCGAAGATGAACTTCACGTGCTCCGGCGGCTCCTCGACGATCTTGAGCAGCGCGTTGAAGCCCTGCGGAGTCACCATGTGCGCCTCGTCGAGGATGAAGATCTTGAAGCGATCGCGGGCCGGCGCGAAGATGGCGCGCTCGCGCAGGTCGCGCGCGTCGTCGACTCCGTTGTGGCTCGCCGCGTCGATCTCGACGACATCGAGCGAGCCCTGGCCGTCGCGGCTGAGCTCGACGCAGCTGTCGCAGACACCGCACGGGGTGTCGGTGGGACCGGTGGCGCAGTTGAGGCACCGGGCGAGGATGCGCGCCGAGGTCGTCTTGCCGCAGCCGCGCGGACCGCTGAACAGGTACGCGTGGTTGACCCGGTTGGTGCGCAGGGCCGTCATGAGCGGATCGGTCACCTGCGACTGGCCGATCATCTCGGCGAACGTCTCGGGCCGGTACCGGCGATACAGGGCTGCTACCACCCGACAACAGTAGCTGCGACCTCCGACACCCGAGCCGGGTCCGCTCGCCGCGGAACCTCGGTCCTACGATCGGAGCCGTGACCGAGCAGCGCACGACCCGCGCGTTCGACGCCGTGATCCTCGCGGGAGGGCGCGCGAGCCGGCTCGACGGAGTGGACAAGCCGCTCCTCCTCCTCGACGGGCGGACTCTGCTCGAGCGGGTGCTCGCGACCGCCGAGGGCGCCGCGAGGACGATCGTCGTGGGGCCTCCGGTGCCGGCCGCGCTGCTCGGACGCGCCGTGGCGGTCCGGGAGGATCCTCCGTTCGGCGGCCCGGTCGCCGCCCTCGCCGCGGCTCTGCCCCTCCTGGAGCACGAGCCCGCGCCCGAGTGGGTGCTGCTGCTGGCCGGCGACCTCGTCGACCCGGCGCCGGCCGTCGAGGCGCTGCTGTCGACGCGAACGGACGGCGGAGCTGCTTCGCTGCTCGCGGTCGACCGGGACGGCCGGACCCAGTTCCTCCTCGGCCTGCACCGGACCCGCGAGCTCGCCCGCGCCCTCCGCCTGCTCGACAGGGTCGAGAACGCCTCCGTGCGCGCTCTGCTCCGCCCGCTGCCTACCCTCCTCGTCGAGGTGCCCGCCGGCTCGACCGACGACGTCGACGATCCCGCGGACGCACGGGCGCACGGCATCGCGCTCCCCGGCGCGGCGCATCCGGGCGCAGAATCGACGCATGACTGACACCACCGGCCACCCGAGCCCGACCGACGCGACCCTCTCGGCCTGGTGGCGCGAGCTGACCGAGGCGCTCGGACTGGGCGAGGTCCCGGTCTCGCACGACGTCCTGCTGTCGCTGGCCGGCGACGCCGCGCACGGGGTCGTCCGCCCCGCCGCCCCGCTCACGACCTTCCTCGTGGGGTACGCGGCGGGCCTCGAGGGCGGCGGATCAGACGCCCTGAACCGCGCTGTCTCGGCCGCGAGCGGAGCAGTCGCGCGGCACGCACCACCCGTCTGAGGGACGCCCTGCGCCCACCCCGGGTCGTTCCGCGAAGAGTCACCGCTCCTTCACATCCGGCGCCCGTACGGTGCGCTCGAGCCTCGACGCCGCGGCCTCTCCCTCCCTGCGGGCGACCCGCCGCGACGCGAGCTCCCGCGGTCGCGAGTGCGCCGCGGACATCCTCATCGAAGGAGAACCGCATGTCAGGCAACAGAGCCGTCGCCTACAAGTCGCCCGGAGTCGTCGAGGTCATCGACATCGACTACCCGACGTTCGAGCTGAAGGACGGGCCGGGCGTCAATCCCGCCAACATCGGCCGGAAGCTCCCGCACGGCGCGATCCTCAAGACCGTCTCGACCAACATCTGCGGCTCGGACCAGCACATGGTCCGCGGGCGCACGACCGCCCCGTCCGATCTCGTCCTCGGCCACGAGATCACCGGCGAGGTCGTCGAGGTCGGCCCCGACGTCGAGTTCGTCAAGGTCGGCGACATCGTGTCGGTGCCGTTCAACATCGCCTGCGGCCGCTGTCGCAACTGCAAGGAGCGCAAGACCGGCATCTGCCTGAACGTGAACCCCGACCGCCCCGGCAGCGCCTACGGCTACGTCGACATGGGCGGCTGGGTCGGCGGGCAGGCCGAGTACGTGATGGTCCCCTACGCCGACTGGAACCTGCTCGTCTTCCCCGACCGCGACCAGGCGCTCGAGAAGATCCTCGACCTGACGATGCTCTCCGACATCTTCCCGACCGGCTTCCACGGTGCGGTCACGGCGGGCGTCGGAGTCGGCTCGACGGTCTACGTCGCCGGCGCCGGGCCCGTGGGCCTCGCCGCCGCGGTCGGTGCGCAGCTGCTGGGCGCCGCCGTCGTGATCGTCGCCGACCTCAACGAGGAGCGGCTCGCTCAGGCGCGCTCGTTCGGCTGCGAGACCGTCGACGTCTCGAAGGGCGACCCGGCCGGGCAGATCGAGCAGATCCTCGGCGTCCCGGAGGTCGACTGCGGAGTCGACGCCGTCGGCTTCGAGGCCCACGGCAACGGCCCCGACTCGGGCAGCGAGGCGCCCGCGACGGTGCTCAACTCGCTGATGTCGATCACCGCGGCCGGCGGCGCCCTCGGCATCCCCGGCCTCTACGTCACCGGTGACCCGGGCGGAGTCGACGACGCGGCGAAGGAGGGCTCGCTCTCGATCCGCCTCGGACTCGGCTGGGCGAAGTCGCTGTCCTTCACGACGGGCCAGTGCCCGGTGATGAAGTACAACCGCTCCCTGATGATGGCGATCCTGCACGACAAGGTGCAGATCGCCAAAGCGGTGCAGGCCACGGCGATCTCGCTCGAGGACGCACCTCAGGGCTACGCCGACTTCGACAAGGGCGCGGCGAAGAAGTTCGTGCTGAACCCGAACGGCTACCTCGGCTGATCGCCCGCCCGCTCACCCCGCAGAATGAGGGGATGAGCGGGCACCAGGCGGTCGACTGGGGCCGCGCCCGCGCGCTCGTCGCCGCGGGCGCGGTCCCTCCGGCGAGCCTCGACTGCGCGCTGTCCGAGGCCGAGGGGTGCGTGAGCGCCGAGGCCGTGCGCGCGCCGCGGCCGCTCCCCCACTACGACTCGTCGGCGATGGACGGCTGGATGGTGCGGGGAGCCGGGCCCTGGCGCCTCGCGGCCTCGGCGCAGCCGGTCGTCACCGGCGCCCTCGTGCCCGAGTGGTGCGAGGCCATCGTGCCGTCGGAGGAGGGGGCCGTGCGCGGAGACGTCCTCACGACCGCGCGGCCGCCCGCTCCCGGCCGGCACATCCGGCGCGCGGGCGACGAGGCCGCGGAGCGCACGGTGCTCGTCGAAGCGGGCGTCCGCCTCCGCCCCTCGCACCTCGCTCTGCTGGCGGTCGCGGGGCTGGACTCGGTGCGCGTGCGGCCCCGGCCCCCGGTCGCCCTCGTCTTCACCGGCGACGAGATCGACACGCGCGGGATACCGGAGCCCGGCCGCGTCCGCGACGCCTTCACCCCGCTGCTGCCGTCGCTCGTGCGCGGTCTCGGCGGCGCGGTCGACTCCGTCACGCGGGTGGGCGACGACGAGGCGGCGATCACCGCGCTGCTGACCGACTCCGCCGCCCCGTTCGTCGTCACGACCGGTGGCACGGGGCGGTCGCGGGCGGATGCGGTGCGGCGCGCGATCGTCGCGGCCGGCGGGCGCACGATCATCGACGGGGTCGCGATGCGTCCCGGCCATCCCGCGCTCGTCGCGGCGCTGCCCGGCGACCGCCTGGTGATCGCGCTGCCCGGCAACCCGCTCGCGGCGGTGCTCGCGGGGCTGTCGCTCCTGGCTCCGGCGATCGACGCGGCGAGCGGAGTCGTCGACGGCGTCCTCGAGGAGGGCCTCCTCGGCGAGGAGCTCGGCCGGGCGGGGACCACGACCCTCGTACCGGTGCGGCTCGTCGAGGGGCGCTGGCGGGCCGCGGCGGGCATCCGCTCGCACATGCTGACCGGCCTCAGCGCCTCGGAGGCCGTCGCGGTCGTGCCGCCCACCGGCGGGCGCCCGGGCGACTCCGTGCCGCTGCTGCGCCTGCCCTGGTGACCCCGCGCCGGTGACTCAGGCGGCCGCCTCGAGCCGGATCACCACCGACTTCGAGGTGGGCGTGTTGCTGACGCGCGCCGTGGAGTCGAGCGGGACGAGCACGTTCGTCTCGGGGTAGTACGTCGCAGCGCAGCCCCGCGGCGTGTCGTACGCGACGACGCGGAACGCCTCGGCGCGGCGCTCGACGCCGTCCTCCCACTCGGACACGAGATCGACCATCGCGCCGTCGGCGAAGCCCAGCGCGGCGATGTCAGCCGCGTGCACGAACACGACGCGGCGGCCGTCGTGGATCCCGCGGTAGCGGTCGTCCCTGCCGTAGATCGTGGTGTTGAACTGGTCGTGCGAGCGCAGGGTCTGCAGCAGCAGCCGTCCCTCGGGCACCCGCGGGTAGTCGAGCGGGTTCGCCGTGAACTGCGCGCGACCCGACGGCGTGTCGAAGCGGCGCGCGTCGCGGGGCGGGTGCGGGAGGACGAAGCCGCCGGGCATGTCGATCCGCTGCTCGAACGCGGCGAAGCCGGGCACGACGTTCTCGATGTGCCGGCGGATCAGCCGGTAGTCGCCGCGGAGGGCCGGCCAGTCGACGACCGGCACGTTGTCCCGATCGGCGAGCAGCCGCTCCGCGATGCCGGTGAGGATCGCCACCTCGGAGCGGAGCGCAGGATTCGGGGGCTTCAGGCGTCCGCGCGACGCGTGCACCGCGCTCATCGAGTCCTCGACGGTGACCCGCTGCTCCCCCGTCGCCTGGACGTCGGCGTCGGTGCGACCGAGCGTCGGCAGGATCAGGGCGCGGCGGCCGGTGACGACGTGCGAGCGGTTGAGCTTGGTCGAGATGTGCACGGTCAGCGCCAGGGAGCGCATCGCCGCCTCCGTCACCCCGCTGTCCGGCGTCGCTCGGGCGAAGTTCCCGCCGAGGCCGACGAAGACGCGGGCCGTGCCGTCGCGCATCGAGCGGATGGCCGCGACGGTGTCGGTGCCGTGCTCGCGCGGCGAGGCGAAGGAGAACTCGCGGTCGAGCGCGTCGTGGAAGGAGTCGGGCATCCGCTCGAAGATGCCCATCGTGCGGTCGCCCTGCACGTTCGAGTGGCCGCGGACCGGGCAGACGCCCGCGCCCGGCTTGCCGATGTTGCCGGTCAGCAGGAGGACGTTGACCACGTCCTTCAGGGTCGCGACGGAGTGACGGTGCTGGGTGAGTCCCATCGCCCAGCAGACGATCGTGCCCTCGGACGCCGCGATCAGCTCGGCGATGGTGCGGATGCGGGTCTCGTCGATCCCGCTGCCCCGCTCGATCTCGGACCAGGCCGTCGCGCGCAGCTCGTCGAGGTAGGCGTCGAGCCCGTCGGTGCTCTCGCGGATGAAGGCGCGGTCGAAGACGTCGCCGCGCGCCTCATCGGCCTCGAGCAGCGCCTTGCCGAGCCCCTGGAACAGGGCCTGATCGCCACCGAGCCGCACCTGGAGGAAGTGGTCGGCGAGCGGCGTGCCGCTGCCGAGAGTTCCGCGAACGGTCTGCGGGTTGTCGAAGCGGAGCAGCCCCGCCTCGGGCAGCGGATTGACGGCCACGATGGTGCTCCCGGCCCGCTTGGCGCGCTCGAGGGCGGTGAGCATCCGCGGGTGGTTGGTCCCGGGGTTCTGGCCGGCGACGATGAGCAGCGGTGCGCGCTCGACGTCGCGGAGGCTGACCGAGCCCTTGCCGATCCCGATGGTCTCGGTCAGCGCCGAGCCACTGGACTCGTGGCACATGTTGGAGCAGTCGGGGAGGTTGTTGGTGCCGAAGCCGCGGACCAGCAGCTGGTAGACGAACGCCGACTCGTTCGAGGTGCGGCCGGAGGTGTAGAAGATCGCCTCGTCCGGATCTGCGAGGGCGCAGAGCTCGTCGGCGACGATGTCGAGCGCCTCGTCCCAGCCGACCGGACGGTAGTGCGTCGCGCCCTCCTCGAGCAGCATCGGCTCGGTGAGGCGGCCCTGCTGGCCGAGGGCGAAGTCGTCCCACTCCTCGAGCTCGGCGACGGGGTGCGCGGCGAAGAACGCCGACGTGACGGTGCGGAGGGTCGCCTCCTCGGCGACGGCCTTCGCGCCGTTCTCGCAGAACTCGGCGACGTGGCGCTTGTCGGCCTCGGGCCAGGCGCAGCCGGGGCAGTCGAAGCCGGTCTTCTGGTTGACCCGCAGCAGCGTCTCGGCGCTGCGCAGCGGACCCATCTGCTTCAGGGAGATCTGCAGGGCGTGGGCGACGCCGGGGATGCCGACCGCCCTGCGCTTCGGGGAGGCGACCGTCAGTCGACTCTCGTCGATCGGACTCTCGCGGGGCTCGGCGTCGTCGACCATTCCTGCATCGTACGTCGCAGGCGGCTCCGGGGTCGCGGTGCGAGGATGACTCCCACCCTCGCAAGGAGCCTCATGAGCCGCAGTGTCGTCCGCACCCGCCTGACCGCCGTCCGCGCGGAGGCGCCGCCCCGGGTCCGGGAGGACGTGCTCGCGGTCGAGGAGCCGCTCGAGATCCGCGTCGGCGGACGGCGGTTCAGCGTCACGATGCGCACTCCGGGCGACGACTTCGATCTCGTCGCGGGGTTCCTCGTCTCGGAGGGGGTGCTCACTGCCACCGAGCAGCTCTCGGCGATGCGGTACTGCGCCAGCGGATCGGGGCCCGCCGAGAACACCTACAACGTGGTCGACGCGACCGTGCGCGACGGGCGAGAGGCGGTGCTGCTCGAGCGGGAGCGCTCGGTCTACACGACGAGCTCGTGCGGGGTCTGCGGCCTCGCCTCCCTCGACGCGGTGACGACGGACTCGGCATGGACGGTGGCGGAGGATCCGCTGCGGGTGCCGCGCGAGCTGCTGGTCGAGCTGCCGGAGCGCCTCCGGGAGGCTCAGGCGGTGTTCGAGCGCACCGGCGGCGTGCACGCGGCGGGGCTGTTCGACGCCGACGGGTCGCTGCTGGTGCTGCGCGAGGACGTCGGCCGGCACAACGCCGTCGACAAGGTCGTGGGGTGGGGTCTGCGGGAGGGGCGGCTGCCGCTGCGCGGGACGATGCTGCAGGTGTCGGGTCGGGCGTCGTTCGAGCTGGTGCAGAAGGCGGTGATGGCGGGGATCCCCCTGCTGGCCGCCGTCGGCGCGCCGTCGTCCCTCGCCGTCGACCTCGCGCGCCGCTCGAGCCTGACCCTCCTCGGCTTCAGCCGCGGCGGCGGCTTCAACGTCTACGCGGGCGCGGAGCGACTGCTGCCCTGAGCCGCGGCTCACCCACGGGAGCCGCTCCGCGTCTCAGCGGTGAGGCGGAAGTCGAGGCGCATCGAGCACCAGCATCAGCAGATCGATCCTCTGCCCCACCCTTCTGGCGGTGGTGGATCTCGATACGCCCGCTCCGCGGGCTACTCGATCAGCGAGGGTGGGTGGAGCGCGGGGTACAAGGGGGGCGCGCCTCCACTTCTGACGGACGTCGATCTCGATACGCCCGCTGCGCGGGCTACTCGATCAGCGAGGGTGGCGGGGGCACTAAGGAGGGTCGAGCGCGCAGCGCTCGCCCGCCCCCGCAGATCGCCGCCCTCGCAGAGGGCACGACTCGTAGGTGCCCGACCCCCGCGTGTGAGCTCGACCGGAGCGCACCGGGGTTGCACGCACAGGGCAGAGGGCGCGACCGGAAATCGCGTGCGAGTGATTTCCGGCAGCCCGACGTTGCCCGCTCTGCGAATCGCAACCACCCCTGGAAGCCGACCGCGAGTCGTCTAGCGGCTGCGCCGCTAGACGACCGACAAGGACTGCCGCGCGATCTCGAGCTCTTCGTTGGTGGGGATCACGAGGACGGCGACGCGGGAGTCGTCGGTGGAGATGCGGCGAGCGCCGCGGTCGGGGCTCGTGTTGCGCGCCTCGTCGAGCTCGACGCCGAGGCCCTCGAGGCCGCGCAGGGCGCCGGCGCGGACGGCGGCGACGTTCTCGCCGACTCCGGCGGTGAAGACGATCGCGTCGACGTGGCCGAGCTGGGCGTAGTAGGCGCCGATGTAGTGGCGGAGGCGGTGGTAGTAGACGTCGAGGGCGGCGCGAGCCTTCTCGTCGCCGGAATCGGCCGCCTCCTGGACGTCGCGCATGTCGCCGCGGCCGGAGAGGCCGAGGAGTCCGCTGCGGCGGTTGAGGACGGTGTCGAGCTCGTCGATCGACAGGCCGGCCTTGCGGGCGAGGTGGAAGACGACCGCGGGGTCGAGGTCTCCGGAGCGGGTGCCCATGACGAGGCCCTCGAGCGGGGTCATGCCCATCGAGGTCTCGACGGACGCGCCTCCGTCGACCGCGCACGCCGAGGCGCCGTTGCCGAGGTGGAGGACGATGGTCTTGAGGTCGGAGCGGCGGCGGCCGAGGAACGCGGCGGCCGACTCCGAGACGAACTTGTGCGACGTGCCGTGGAACCCGTAGCGGCGGATGCGGTGCTTGTCGGCGAGGTCGGCGGGGATGGCGTACGTGGAGGCCGCCGCGGGGATCGTGTGATGGAAGGCCGTGTCGAACACCGCGACGTGCGGAACGTCGGCGAAGGCCTTCTGCGCGGCCTCGATGCCCTCGAGGTTCGCCGGGTTGTGCAGCGGAGCGAGATCGGAGAGGTCCTCGATGTTGATCTTGACCAGGTCGGTGATCAGGGTCGGCTCGTAGAAGCGCTTGCCGCCGTGCACGACGCGGTGGCCGACCGCGACGGGCGGGAACTCGTCGAGGCTCGGGCCGTGCTCGGCGAAGGCGCGGATCATCGCGTCGAAGCCCGCGGTGTGGTCGGGGATCGGGGTCTCGAACTCGATGCTCTCGCCGTCGCGGGTGTGCTTCGTGCGGCCGGTCTCCTCCCCGATCCGCTCGACGAGACCGCTGGCGAGCGTCTCCTCCGTCGTCATCTCGATGAGCTGGTACTTGAACGACGACGAACCGCTGTTGACGACGAGGACGACGGACACGATGGGACTCCTGGGGTGATCGGGGTCGGGAGGGGACGCGGCGGCGGGTGGCCGTCAGCGCACGGGCAGGGGGATGGCGGAGGTCGGCGGCACGATCGCCTGCGTCGCCGCCTGGATCGCGGTGATCGCGACGGTGTTGACGATGTCCTGCACGAGGGCACCGCGTGAGAGGTCGTTGACCGGCTTCCGGAGACCCTGGAGGACCGGGCCGATGGCGACGGCGCCGGCCGAGCGCTGCACCGCCTTGTAGGTGTTGTTGCCCGTGTTGAGGTCGGGGAAGATGAACACCGTCGCACGGCCCGCGACCTGCGAGCCGGGCATCTTCGAGGCCGCGACGGCGGCGTCGGCCGCCGCGTCGTACTGGATGGGCCCCTCGACGAGCAGGTCGGAGCGGCGCTCGCGGACCAGCGCCGTGGCCGCGCGGACCTTCTCGACGTCGGCCCCCGCTCCACTCTCGCCGGTGGAGTAGGAGAGCATCGCGATCCGGGGGTCGATGCCGAACTGCTGCGCCGTCTCGGCGGAGGAGATCGCGATGTCGGCGAGCTGCGTGGCGGTCGGGTCGGGGTTCACTGCGCAGTCGCCGTAGACGAGGACCCGGTCGGCCAGCGCCATCAGGAACACGCTCGAGACGACGGAGACGCCCGGGGTGGTCTTGATGATCTCGAAGCCGGGGCGGATCGTGTGCGCGGTGGTGTGGGCGGCTCCCGAGACCATGCCGTCGGCCAGGCCGAGCTGCACCATCATCGTGCCGAAGTAGGAGACGTCGGTCACCGTGTCGTAGGCGTGGTCGTAAGTGATGCCCTTGTGGGCGCGGATCTTCGCGTACTCCTCGGCGAAGCGCGCGCGGTGCTCGGGGTCGAGCGTGCTGAGCACGCGGGCGCCGTCGATGTCGAGACCGAGGGCGGCGGCACGGCCGCGCACCTCCGACTCCTCGCCGAGGATCGTCAGGCGGGCGATGCCGCGCTTGAGGACCGTCGCGGCGGCGCGGAGGATGCGGTCGTCGCCGCCCTCGGGGAGCACGATGTGGCGGTCGGCGATGCGGGCGCGCTCGATCAGGCCGTACTCGAACATCAGCGGGGTGACCACCTCGGAGCGGCCGACGTCGAGCAGGGTGAGCAGCTCGACCGCGTCGATGGCCTCCTCGAAGAGGGCGAGGGAGGTGTCGCGCTTGCGGGGCGAGTCGGCCGCCAGGCGCCCGCGGGCGGCGGTGACCCGCACAGCGGTGTCGTAGGTGCCGAGCTCGGTCATCACGATCGGGAGCCTGTTGTCGACGCCCTCGATGAGGCGGACGATCGGCTCCTGCAGCTCGAAGCCTCCGTTGAGGATGATGCCCGAGACCGTCGGGAAGTTGCCGGAGGCGTGGGCCATGATCACGGCCAGCACCACCTCGGGGCGGTCGCCCGGGACGATGACCACCCCGCCCTCCATCAGCCGCGGCAGGACGTTGACCATCGACATGCCGGCGACGACGACGCCCAGCACCTCGCGGCCGAGCAGCTCGGGATCGCCGGCGACCACGACTCCGTCGACCACGTCGACGAGGCGCGAGAAGCTCGGCGCCACGAGGAACGGATCCTCGCGGATCGCCCAGACCGGCACCGGCGTGGGAAGCGCTGAGCGGATGGCCTCGACAGCGGCAGGAGCGGTCTCGGGATCGGCGCGGTTGGCGATGACCCCGATGAGCGTGGCGTGGGCGGTGCGCAGCTCGACGGAGGCGAGCTCGGTGATCTGGCGCATCTCCTCGGGAGTGCGCGCGGGGGCCTGCCCGAGCTGCTCGCTGCGGGAGGGATCGCGGCCGGTGAGCACGAGGAGCACCGGGGCGCCGAGGTTCGCGGCGACGCGCGCGTTGTAGCCGAGCTCGGTCGGGCTGCCGACGTCGGTGTAGTCGGAGCCGAGGATGACGACCGCGTCGCACTGCGCCTCGACGCCCTTGTAGCGCTCGACGATGCGCGAGAGCGCGGCCTCGCCGTCGGCGTGGACGTCCTCGTAGGTGACGCCGATGCAGTCCTCGTAGACCAGGCCCGACTCGGAGTGGCCGAGCAGCATCTCGAGCACGTAGTCGGGCTCGGAGGCCGACCGCGCGATCGGCCGGAAGACACCGACCCGCTGCACCTGACTGCTGAGCAGATCGAGGACGCCGAGGGCGACCGTGGACTTGCCGGAATGACCTTCGGCGGACGAGATGTAGATGCTCTGAACCATCGGCGCAAGCCTACCGAGGGGGCCTCGCGCATGGCTGGACGGGCGCCTCGGATGGGAGAGCGTGCAGCAGCGGCGGCCTGTGGAGGAGCGACCGCGGAGACCCCGCGGCAACCTGCCGCTGAGACGAAGAAGACCCCCCGCGCACCCGCCAGAGCCCGGTTACCCTTGCTGCGTTTCCGCCCTGGGGGAGTTGGCCTGGATGGCGCCACGCGGGGAGCCGGGAGACAGTCTAACCCGATGCCGCGAGCCCGGGGACCCGCGTGGTCAGCGGCGCCGGTCGGATTCGGGTAGTGTGCTTCAGGTCGCGATCACGGTCGCGCCTGGAGGATTCGCCTAGTGGCCTATGGCGCACGCTTGGAAAGCGTGTTGGGTGAAAGCCCTCGGGGGTTCGAATCCCCCATCCTCCGCCGAACGGCGTCGCACGCTCTCGCCAGCGCGCGGCGCCGTTTGCTGTCTCCGCGGTGCTCAGTGCGCGAGTCGGATCGCTCAGTGCGCGAGCCGGTCGAGCCACTCCTCGAGGAGACCCCGCTCCCCCGCGCTCAGACCGTCGACCGTCGGCAGTGCCTCGCGCAGCGCGACGGCGTGGGCGACGACCGCCCGGGCCGCAGGATCGACGGGGCCCGAGTCGAGGGTCGTGATCGCGGCGAGCACGGCCTCGCGGGAGCGGGCCGAGAGCTCGTCGTCGCCGTCGGCCGTGAGCGTCAGCGTGCAGCCGAGGGCCGCGGACTGGAGCAGGCGCGCCGCCCGCTCGACGTCGACGGTCAGGCGGCCCGCCTCCGCCACGGCGTGGACGTGGGCGAGCAGGACGCCGCGGGCGTGGCGGGCCGCCTCCGACTCCTCCCCCGGACGCGCGGTGAACATCAGCGCGTAGAGGTGCGGCTCGGCGAGACCGAAGGCGACGTGGTGGTCCCAGGCGGCGCGGAGGGCGTCGACCGGATCGGCGGGCGGGTCGACGCGCTCGAACTCGGCCTGCGCGGCTCCGAACCCGGCGGCGGCGACGGCGTCGAGAAGTCCACGGAGGTCGCCGAAGGTGCGGTAGATGGTGGGCGCCTGGACGCCGGCGGCGGTGCTGATGGCGCGGGTCGAGACGGCATCGCGCCCGCCCTCGGCGAGCAGCTCGGCGGTCGCCCGGAGGATGCGGTCGCGGGTCGTCGGGCTCTCGGTCACGTTGCCGACGCTAACACGCGGGCGTTAGCGGCCAGTGCCGCGGTGCGCTCCCCGAGGTGGTCGATCGGTCGCGGATGAGCCGCGTGAAGGGGTAGGGACGGTGCGTCTGTGACGGATGGAACGGGGCGGCTCGCGCCAGGAGGCGTGGGCTGCGAGGCAGGGCTTCTGACGCTGGTGGTTCTCGATACGCCCGCTCCGCGGGCTGCGGGCTCGATCAGCATGCAGGGCGGGACGACAGACCGTGGCGCTCAGGGGCGGTGCTGCTGACGCTGGTGGATCTCGATACGCCCGCTGCGCGGGCTACTCGATCAGCATGCAGGGGGCGGGGGCACGCATCCCTCGCCCAGTCGCCGCCGGCGCTGACGGGGGTCGGCTGCAAGGCGGAGGAGGGAGCGATACCGGCGGTATCGCGACTGACGACAACGCCGCAGATGGCCCCCGTCAGCGCCGGCGGGTGGTGCCGAAGATGCCGCGGACGACCTCGCGGAGCAACGTCGAGCCTGCCGAGGATCCGAGGACCTGCTCGACGACGGTCTTGTCGCGGCGGGAGGTGCGGGGGGCAGTCGAGCGGGGGGCGGTGCGGCGGCGGGAGCGCTCGGCGGCCTCGTCGGCGCGGCGCTCGGCGGTGGCGCGCTCCTTGGCGAGGCGGACCTCCTCGCGGGCGCGCTCCTTCGCGGCGCGGGCCTCCTCCTCGGCGCGCTCCTCGGCGGCGAGGCGCGCCTCCTCGGCCTCGGCGGCGGCGTCGAGGCGTCGGGTCAGGATCTCGCGTGCGGAGTCGCGGTCGAGCGGGGTGCCGTAGCGGGCGAGCAGCGGGGAGCGCTGGACGCTCGCCTCCCGTTCTGCCTCCGGGGTCGGCGCCATCGAGCCCTGCGGAGCGCGCAGGCGCGTCCACGCGACGGGAGTCGGAGCGCCGCGCTCGTTCATCACGGTGACGATCGCCTCGCCGATCGACAGGGCCTGCAGGATCTCGCCGAGGTCGTAGTCGGACTCGGGGTAGGTCGAGACGGTCGCGCGCAGGGCCTTCGCGTCGTCGGGGGTGTGCGCGCGCAGCTGGTGCTGGATGCGCGAGCCGAGCTGGGCGAGCACGTCGCCGGGGACGTCCTTGGGCGTCTGAGTGACGAAGACGATGCCGACGCCCTTCGAGCGGATCAGCCGCACGGTCTGGGTGATCGCCGCGAGGAAGTCCTTGGACGCGTCGCGGAAGAGCAGGTGCGCCTCGTCGAAGAAGAACACGAGCTTCGGGCGGTCGAGGTCGCCGACCTCGGGCAGGTCGTTGAAGAGGTCGGCGAGCAGCCACATCAGGAACGTCGAGAACAGCGCCGGCCGGTCGGCGACTCCCGGCACCTCGAGCAGGCTGACGACGCCCCGGCCCTCGGGGGTGCTGCGGAGGAACTCGGCAGTGTCGATCTCGGGCTCCCCGAAGAACACGTCGGCGCCCTGGTCGGCGAAGGCGATCAGCTCGCGCAGGATCACTCCCGCGGTCGCCTTCGAGAGACCGCCCAGCTCGGCGAGCTCGGCCTTGCCCTCGTCGCCGACGAGGTAGGTGAGGACGGCGCGGAGATCCGACAGGTCGACGAGCGGCAGCCGCGCGGACTCGGCGTAGTGGAAGACCAGGCCGAGGCTCGACTCCTGGGTGTGGTTCAGCCCGAGGACCTTCGCGAGCAGGAGCGGACCGAAGCCGGTGACGGTCGCGCGGACGGGGACGCCGGTGCCGATGCCGCCGAGCGCGAAGTACTCGGCGGGTGCCGCCTCCGCGACCCAGTCCTGGCCGATGGTGCGGGTGCGCGCGACGAGCGAGTCGCTCGCGGTGCCGGGGGTGGCGAGCCCCGAGAGGTCGCCCTTGATGTCGGCGGCGAAGACGGGGACGCCGTGCGCCGAGAGCTGCTCGGCGAGCACCTGCAGCGTCTTGGTCTTGCCCGTGCCGGTCGCGCCGACGACGAGCCCGTGCCGGTTGAGCATGCCGAGCGGGATGCGGACGGGCACGTCGACGCGGGCGTCGCCGTTGACGAGGGCGCCGAGCTCGAGAGCCGGGCCGGAGAAGGCGTAGCCGGCGCGGACGGCGTCGACCGCGGACTCGGGGAGCGGGCCGGGCACGGGTGGCGCAGCTGCGTCCGGCGCCTGCGCGTCTTCGACGAGTCGGACGTCGTCGACCACGGCGGCCGCCTCCTCCGGACCGCTCGCCGCCCCGAGAGCGGCAGCCGCCGCCTCCGCCCGCTCGAGTGCGGCCGCGGCCTGGGCCTGCAGTGCACGGGCGGCCTCCAGGGCCGCGCGCGCCTCGTCTCTCGCTGAGGCGAGCCGATCGCCGTCGATGCTCATGCGTCCAGCCTAGGCTCGCCCCGATTCAGCTCGCTCCGTCCTCGCGGACGTGCCAGGCCTGGCCGTAGCCGCCGTCGGCGACCGGGCGCGCCATCAGCTCGAGGAACGGCTCGGCGTCGAACGCCTCGGGCCCGAGCACACCGGAGCCGGACCAGAGGCCCGTCGCCAGCATCTCGAGTGCGATGACGGGGTTGAGCGCGGTCTGCCAGACGACGCACTGCGTGCCGTACTCGGCCATCGTCCACTCGTTGTCGCTCACGTGGTAGAGGTACACCTCGCGGTGCTCGCCGCCCCTGGTGCCGCTGACCCAGAGACCCGCGCAGGTCTTGCCGGTCATCCGCGGGCCGATGCCGGCCGGGTCGGGCAGGGCGGCGGCCACCACGTCGCGGGGCGCCACGAGCACCGGACCCTCCGAGGAGCGCACGCGGATCGGCTCGGTGCGGTCGAGGCCGAGCAGGTTGAGGGTGCGCAGCACGCCGATGAACTCCTCGCCGAGTCCGTACTTGA
The DNA here is from genome assembly GCF_009807095.1 of Rathayibacter sp. VKM Ac-2754. Classification (GTDB taxonomy): domain Bacteria; phylum Actinomycetota; class Actinomycetes; order Actinomycetales; family Microbacteriaceae; genus Rathayibacter. The sequence continues at coordinate 16,415 of NZ_WUCC01000003.1, forward strand.
AGGTGACCCGCTTCGCGTCGAGCCAGCGCGGCATCAGCAGCACCTCCTCGTGCTCGACGTTGACGCACTCGACGGGCCCGATGCCCTCGGGGAACTCGAACACCTCGGGCTCGGAGAAGGGCGGCGTCGTGAACCAGCCGCGCTCCTTCTCGAAGACCACCGGAGGGTTCAGGCACTCCTCGATGGTCGTCCAGATCGAGAACGACGGCGCGAAGATCTCGGCGCCGCTCTCGTCGCGCACGACGAGGTTCGCGCCGTCGCGGACCCCGAGCTCGTCGATCTCGTCGAAGAGGTGGTCGGACGCGTAGCGCGCGAAGACGTCGGACAGGCCGGGCTCGACGCCCATGCCCACGAGGGCGAGGCGCCCCGCCGACTCCCACGCGCTCGATGCGGCGAACTGCTCGTCGCCGAGCTTCAGCCCGGTCTGCGCGTGCGGCTCGAGCGGATGCGGGCGCGACAGGCTCATCGCCATGTCGAGGTAGTCGGCGCCGGCGGCGAGCGCCCCGGCGAAGATCGTCGGCACGAACTTGGGCTCGACGGCGTTCATGACGTGGGTCGCCCGGTGCGCGCGGGCGACGGTCTCGACGCTCTCGGCGTCGGAGGCGTCGATCCGGGCGGCGACGAAGCGGTCCTCGACGCCCTCCTGCCCGTGCCGGTCGGCGATCCAGGCGACGGTGCGCTCGGCCCGATCGAGCTCGTAGTCGCAGACGATGATCTGCTCGAAGAAGGTGCGGCGCGCGGCGATCTTGGCGAAGGCGTCGCCGACGCCGCCGGCGCCGACCAGGAGGATTCTCATGCGACCACCGTAGCGACGGTTTCCTCTGCGGAGAAGACCGTGGACAGAGGAGAACGAGGCCGATCGCGCGGAGCGACCACTGATTCCGTCACTCCACGGCGCTCTCGAGGAGCCGGATGAAGCGCGACAGCCTCTCGAGCGCGACCATCGAGGTGGGCGGCGAGGCGGCGAGCGCCGGCGAGTGCACCAGGTAGGCGGCCCACTTCGCCCGCGAGATCGCGACGTTGAGCCGATTGGGCATCAGGAGGAACTCGAGCCCCCTCGGCACGTCGGCACCGGAGGAGGCGGCGAGCGAGACGATCGCGACCACCGCCTCCCGGCCCTGGAACAGGTCGACCGTGCCCACGGCCGTCTCGGCGAGACCCGCGTCGTCGAGGGCGGCGCGGAGGAGCCCGCCCTGCGCGTTGTACGGGGCGACCACGATGACGTCGGCGGCGGTGAGACTCCGCGCGCCGTGCTCGTCGATCCAGGAGCGGCCGATCATCGACCGGGCGATCTCGACGACGCGGCGGGCCTCGTCGACCGAGGAGGTGGTGTCTCCGTGGTGCTCGACCGGCACCGAGTGCAGGCCCGGCTCGACGCCCTCGAGCAGGCGCTCCTCGGGCGCCCGCGAGCGGAGGGCGCCCTCGTAGGAGAGCTCGGACACGGCCGCGGTGAGGGCGGGGTGCATCCGGTACGTCTGCGCGAGGAAGTAGCCGTACTCGGCCGGCAGCACGTCGTGCCCGTCGGCGAGCCAGCCGAGCGCGGAGGTGTCGACCGGCTCGGGGTGCGACCCCTGGCTGACCTGCGGGAGCTGCTGCGGGTCTCCGAGCAGGAGGAGGCGCTGGGCCGAGATCGCGCTCGCGATGGTCGGCGCGAGCGAGAACTGGCCGGCCTCGTCGATGACGAGCAGGTCGAGCGAGCGGCGCGGGACCGTGCCGTCGTTCGCGAAGGTCCAGGCGGTGCCTCCGATCACGCAGCCACCCCCTGCCTCTGCCGCCGAGGCGAGGGCCGCTCCGTTCTTGACCGGAGTCCAGGTGACGGCGGCGAGCGCCTCCGCGGTGGTGCCGGTCTTGGGCACCTTGAGCACGCGCGCCGGGTCGACTCCGCGGCCGACGACGGCCGCGAGGACGTTCTCGACGACGGAGTGGGACTGCCCGACGACGCCGACGCGCCAGCCGTGGTCGCGGACCAGGCGGGCGATGACGTGGGAGCCGACATAGGTCTTGCCGGTGCCCGGCGGCCCCTGGACGGCGAGCGTCGCGTGATCGAGGGCGAGGAGCGACGCCACCACGGCGCCGACGACGTCCGCGCCGGAGACGGGGACGACCTCCGCCGGGGGCGTGCGGCGGAGGACGTCGAGGGCGGGGTCCGGCAGGAGGCTCGGCAGGGCGTCGAGGACGTCACCGCCCCATTCGGCGATCGCCTCGGGCTGCGGCTTCGCCCGCGGAGGCGGCGCGGGCGCGAGCGCGATCGGGACGTCGTCGTGCGGCTCCTCCCCCGCCGGGATGCCCTCTTTGAGCTGCAGCACGACGGCATCGCCCTCGTCGTGGACCGCGAGGATCTCGCTGCGATCGGAGGCTCCGCGAAGGCCCGGGCCGGGCGAGGGGGCTCCGGGCGGCGCGGGCGAGTCGTAGACCAGGTAGGGCTTGGTGCCGACGCTGAGCCTGCTGCCGGGCGCGAGGCGGCCGAGCAGCCGCAGCTCGCGGGACTGCGTGCGCGCCTTCGGGAGCTTCGACCAGTCGCGCACCACCTCGACGCGGTCGACGACGACCACGTCGCGCGCATCGGCCCAGTCCTCGAGCGGCTGCCGCAGCCGGTCGAAGTGCTCCTGCCAGAAGGTCTTCGCCTCGCGGCGGTGGTAGTCGATCGCCGCGGCGGCGAGTGCGAGAGCCGTCTGGTCGCTCGTGCGCTCGCGGGGCTCGACCCCCTCGATCTCAGCGAGGAGCGCGACCGCGACCGGATCGGGCTCTCGCGGGACCGGGAGGTCGACCTCGACCAGGAGCAGGGGCGCGTCGCGCTCGGGTGCGAGCGAGAGGAGCCAGTCGCGCAGCCGCAGGGTCGAGCGGCAGTCGTAGGCGTTGTACTCGGCGATCTCGACGAGCCGGCGCTCGCCCTCCTCGGCGTCGGGCCCGCGCAGCAGCTCGGCCGCCTCGACGTAGGCGGTGATGCTGTCGGCGGCGTTCGTCACTCCCGCCGTGTCGCGCGCCTCGTCGCCCATGTAGAGCGGCTCGAGCTTCTTGATCGAGTAGCTCGGCGACCCGACCCGCAGCGCCCGGCGGACCACCGGGTACAGGTCGACCAGGACGCCGTCGCGCAGGAGCGCGTCGACCTCCTCCTCGCCCACTCCGTGCCGCTGCGCGAGCGAGAGCAGGTGCGTGCGCTCATAGGAGGCGTAGTGGTAGACGTGCAGACCGGGGTTCGCGGCGCGGCGCTCGCCCAGGTGCGCGAGGAAGTCGACGAGCGCCCGGCGCTCGGCCGCGAGGTCGTGCGCCCAGAAGGCGGTGAAGCGCTCGTCGACGTCGACCAGGCCGAAGAGGTAGTCGAGGCCCCACTGGTGGCCGTCCTCGGAGTGGAGCGGGTCTCCCTCGAAGTCGAAGAACAGGTCTCCCGGATCGGGAGCGGGCAGCGCGGCGAGCACCGAGGCGTCGAGGACCTCGACGACGGGCGGGCGCCCGGGCGCCGCCTCGGAGGCGAGCTGCAGCCGGGCCTGCGCGCGCAGCGACTCGAGGGTGCCCGCGCTGATGCCCGGCACCCCTCCTGAGCCGGTGGCGAGCGCGTCGATGGTCACCACTCCGGCCGCCGCGAGCTTCGCGCGCTGGTCGACCCGCATCCCCGCGACCAGGATCGGATCGCGGTGCGCGTGCACCTCCGGCGTGCAGAACGCACAGCGCCCGCACGCGACGTAGCGCGGGTCTCCCCAGGCGAGCGGCTCGGAGGCGGCCAGCCGCTCCTCGACGACGGAGCGCAGTCGAGCGCGCTGCACCCGCTGCACAGGGGCGATCGTCGCGAGCTCGTGGCTCGTGATCGAGCCGTCGCCGAGTACGAGGTGCACGCGCGGCCCGACCCGGACGCCGCGCGCCGCCATCTGCTCGGCGTAGGCGGCGAGCTGCAGCAGCGCGGGGATCTTCGCGTGGCGCGCGAGCTTGGTGTCGTAGACCTCGTAGGCGCCGTCGTCGGTGCGCAGGAGGAAGTCGGAGAAGCCGATGAAGCTCCCGTCGAAGAAGGTGGCCTGGTAGAGCACATCGACGCCTGCGCGCATCGCCTCGACGGCGGCGTCGGCCGCGGCGACGTAGTCGGCGCGCTCGGGCCGCTCGAACTCGACGACCCGGTGCGACTCCTTCAGCTCGGCGAGGAAGCGGCGCTCGTGCTCGTCGCCGAGGCGCGCGGTGCGGACGAGCATGTCGTCCTCATCGACCTCGACCCGCGGAGCCCTGCCGAGGGCGGCGTCGAGGCGCCGGAGGACGGCCCACTCGCAGGCGGACCAGTTCGACAGATCGGTGGGGCTGGTGACGACGCGACCGTCCTCGACGAACATCCGACTCCCTCCGGTGCCGTCGAACGACGACGCCCTCAGGCTAGGCGGAGGCTCCGACATCACAGGCGCGTGGGAGGCTGGCCGGGTGACCAGGGCGCGTTTCGAGATCATCCCGACCGACGACATCGGCGACACGGCGGCACGGGCGTTCGCGGATCCGTCGCGGGTGACCCTGACGGTCACGAGCCTCCCGAAGCACGGGACGGAGCGGACCATCGAGTCCGCCCTGGAGCTCGCCGGGCGCGGCTTCCGCGTCGTCCCGCATCTCGCCGCACGCAACGTCGGCGGTCGCTCCGACCTCGAGCGCACGCTCGGCCGGCTGCTCGACGCCGGGATCGACGAGGCGTTCGTGATCTCGGGCGACGCGACGACCGCATCGGGCGCCTACACGACGAGCCTCGAGCTGATCCGGGACATCGTCGCGATCGCGCCGGGCCTCGCGCTCGACATCGCCGGATACCCGGAGGGGCACCCGCGGCTCTCGGACGAGAGCATCGAGCGGCACCTGGAGGAGCGGGCGCCGTTCATCCGCAGCATCGTCACGCAGATGTGCTTCGACGTCGACGCCGTTGTGCGCTACGCCGACGGGCTGCGCAGTCGCGGCATCGGCGCCGCGGTGTGGGCGGGAGTGCCCGGGCCGGTGGAGCGGACGCGACTCCTGAGCCTGGGAGCGCGGATCGGAGTCGGGTCCTCGCTCGGGTTCCTCAAGCGGAGCTCGTCGGTGGCGGGCGGGCTGCTGCGCGGGCGCCGCTTCGACCCGACGGCGTTCGTGGCGCGGCTGGAGGCGGCCGCGGGCGATCGCCTCGACGGGCTGCACGTGTACACGTTCAACGAGCTCGACGGGCTCGACGCGTTCCTGGGCTGATGGCGGGGTCGGAGGTCGCGCCTGGTGGTGCCAGGGGATCTTCCGGGAGGCGCGGCCCTCTGCGTGTGGCCCCGCTCCACGCTGATCGAGTAGCCCGCGCAGCGGGCGTATCGAGATCCACGTCCGTCAGAAGGCGAGGGCAGAAGCCTCATCTGCTGACGCCGGTGGGTCTCGATACGCCCCTGCGGGGCTACTCGACCAGCATGGGGAGGGGAGGGCGAAAGGCGCAGAGCCGCTCGGGTCAGCGGTCGGCGCGCACCCAGATCGGCGGGTGGGGCAGCTCGGACTCGGTGCGCAGGCGGCCGGCCAGCGGGGCCCAGACGACGAGGGCGACGCCGATCCCGAGCAGCAGGCCGCCGATCGTGTCGGTCAGCCAGTGCGCGCCGAGGTAGGTGCGGCTGGCCATCATCGCGACGGAGTAGAGGAAGCCGGCGATCCAGACCCAGAGCAGCGGGAAGACGAGGGCGAGCACCATCGCCGTCGTCGCCGCGTTGGCGGTGTGACCGGACGGGAACGAGCCGTAGTCGCTCGTCACCAGCATGTCCTCCGGGCGGGCCCGGCCGACGAGCTCCTTGATCAGCTGGGTGAGACCGACGCTCGCAAGGGCCGCGACCGCGTAGTAGAGCGCGGCCCAGCGCCTCCGGAACACGAGGAGGACGACGACGATGCCCAGCGGGATGATCGCGGTGCCCGTGATGCCCGCGCCGACCGTGTTCATGACGAGGGCGGGGATGTCCCAGAAGGAGGAGCGGTGCTCGACGACCTCGTCCATCCACTCGACGTCGAAGGAGAACGCCGAGGTCGGCCGGAACGCGATGATCACCGCGAGCACGATCGTGACGAGGAGGGCGACGGAGGCCGAGATCAGCGGCCAGCGGCGCGAGACGCGGTGCGCCGCCGCGGTGGTGAGGATCTTGGCGGCGACGTCGTCGGAGGAGGTCTGCTCGCCGAGCCTCCCGCGCTGCACAGCGTCGGGGCGGGCGACGCCGGGGTCGGTCGACGGAGGGGTGTCGCGGGAATCCATCCGGACATGATGCCGTCACGGGCTGTTCACCGCAGGGGCTTGCTTCGGGGCTCCGAGCCTGTCGGGAACGTTCGGCCAGGGGCCCCCTGGCGGCCCCCGCCGTCAGTCCTGCAGCGCCGGCACCGTCCGCGGGCGGACGATCAGCCAGAGCGCGAGGATCGACACCGCGGCGGTCGACATCATCACCAGGGCCATCGGGACGGCGGAGTCGGCGCCGAAGATGCCGGAGATCGGCGAGAGCAGGCCCGCGGTGCCGAAGTTGACGGCGCCGAGCAGCGAGGCGGCGGTGCCGGCCTCGCGCCCGTGGTTCACGAGCCCCAGCACCTGCACGCAGGGGAAGCTGAAGCCGCAGGAAGCGATGAACAGCCAGAGCGGGACGAGCGTGCCCCAGATGCCGAGGTCGAGCACGTCGAACAGAGCGATCAGTCCGGCGGTCACGAAGAGCGAGATCGTCGTGATGGCGAGGATCCACTGCGGTCCGACCCGGCGGCTGAGGTAGGAGGACGCCTGCACGCCCGCGACCACTCCGAGCGAGTTGACGGCGAAGAGCAGCCCGTACTGCTGCGCGTCGAAGCCGTAGAGCCCCTGGAAGAGGAACGCCGAGCTCGAGAGGTAGGTGAACAGACCGGCGAAGGTCATGCCTCCGATCACCGCGACGCCGATGAAGGTGCGGTCGCTGAGCACGGCGCGGTAGCGCTGCACCAGCGAGCGGCCGTCGCTGTCGCGGCGCGCCTCCTTCGGCCGGGTCTCCACGATGAGCAGCGCGACGGCGACCATGACGAGGACGCCGTACGCGGCGAGGAAGACGAAGATGCCGCGCCAGTCCATGACGAGCAGCAGCTGCGAGCCGATCACAGGCGCGAGCACCGGCGCGAGTCCCGACACCAGGGCGAGGCGGGAGAGCATCTTGACGAGCGGGCGCCCACCGAAGAGGTCGCGGACCATCGCCATGGCGACGACTCCGCCCGCCGCCGCACCGGCTCCCATCAGGAAGCGGAACACGCCGAGCGAGACGATCTCGGGGGCGAAGGCGGCGCCGACGCAGGCGAGCACGTGCAGCGAGGTCGCGAGCAGGATGGGCAGCCGCCGGCCGACCACGTCGCTCCACGGCCCCACGACCAGCTGCCCGAGGGCGAAGCCGAGGGTGGTGCCGGTGAGGGTGAGCTGCACCGCAGCCTCGGAGACGTTCAGCTCGCTCTGCAGAGCGGGGAACGCGGGGAGGTAGAGGTCGATCGTGAACGGCCCGAGGGCGGTCAGGGCGCCCAGGACGATCACGTAGATCAGACGCTGGCGGTTCGACAGGGCGTCGCCCGGGTGCCGGTGCACGGGAGTCGAGTCGGTGGGAGTCGAGGAGAGAGTGGTCACGGGGGCCTTCCTGCGCGGAGGCAGTGGGGAGCGGTGAGAGCGGGCACGGCGAACCCTCGGATCGTTCACCGCTCTCAGCCCAAGCACGCCGCGCGCGCGGATATTCCCGCTCGATCGAATCCATTCGACTTGCGCAAGCCGACCACCGGGATCGGCGGGAGAACGGCTGGTCAGGCGGGGTGCAGGGGCGCCGTGAGCGGGTCGGCGAGCAGGTGCTCGAAGGCCAGCTCTGCCGCACCCAGCATGAGCAGATCGGCACCCAGCTCGGTGCGGGCGATGCGGACGGAGTCGAGCGCCACCCGGAAGGGTCCGCCGCGGGCGAGCCGCGCCTCGAGGAAGCCCGGCGCGACTCCGACGAGCGCGCCCAGGAACCCGCCGAGCACGACGAGCTGCGGGTTGAAGACGTTGACGACGTTGCGCAGGGCCACGGCGAGGTGCCCGAGCTGCCGCTCGACCTCGGCGCGCACGGCGGGGTCGTCGGAGGCGGCGAGCGCCTCCTCGAGCCGCTCGCTCTCCTCCAGCCCCAGCACCGTCAGCAGCTCGGCCCGCCCCACCTCGGTCTCGAGGCAGCCGATCGCTCCGCAGTGGCAGTCGACGCCGGCGCTGTTGACCAGGGTGTGGCCGATCTCGCCCGCGTAGCCGTCGATGCCGTGCATCGGCGCGCCTCCGACGATCACGCCGGCGCCGACGCCGCTGGCCCCGCCGTTGAGGTAGACGAGGTGGGAGACGTCGCGGCCGGCGCCGAGGACGCTCTCGGCGAGCGCGCCGAGGTTGGCGTCGTTCGCGGACAGCACCGGCAGGCCGGTCGCGTCGGCGAGCATGCGCGAGAACGGCTCGTCGGTCCAGCCCAGGTGCGGACCCACCCGGACGAGGCCGTCGGCGTCGCGGACGAGGCCGGGGACGGCGACGCCGATCCCGACGGTGCGCGCGTCCTCCGGCAGCTCGGCGAGGAGCTCGGCCACGGCGTCGGCCGCGAGGCGCGCGGCGGCCTCGGCGGTCGGGACCGAGGCGGTGCGGCGGATGCGGTGGCGCACCTCGGCGTCGAAGCCGACGACGGCGACGGTCACCGCGTCGATCTCGGGATTCACGGCGAGGGCGACGATCCGCGGATCGGCCTCGACGATCGGACTCGGGCGGCCGACCTGGTTGACGGTGTCGGGGTCGCGCTCGCGGACGATGCCGAACTCGACGAGCTCGCCGACGAGGGCGGCGATCGTCGAGCGGTTGAGGCCGGTCGCCCGCGTCAGCTGCGAGCGCGACCGGGGGCCGCCGCGGTGGACGAGGCGGAGGATCGCGGCGAGATTGTGGCGCCGGACCCGGTCGAGGTTGTTCCCGCGCGTCGCGTGGTCGGGCATTCCGCGGTCTCCTCTGCTCTCCGGAGTGAGCCTATCGGCGGGCCGGACGGCGCCCGCGGCGCACGACGTCAGCTGAGATCCGTCGTCGCGCACGATGGTGCGCGACGAGCCCTCTCAGCTGACGTTGCGCGACTCAGGAGCCTGCGCGGGTCCAGCTCCAGGAGCCGCCGGGCGCGTCGACGGCCACGTCGCCTCCCGATCGCGTCACCGTGAACACGGTCTCGGCGCCGGAGTCGTGCGCCACCACGCGCACCTCGGTCACTCCGTCGCCGCCCGGGAAGACCCGCAGCTCGAGCCCGTCGAGGTAGTCGTACTCGGCGACGTCGCTGCGCGCGCCGACCGGGATCACGGCGCCCTCGCGGACGTAGAGCGGCAGCGAGTCGAAGCCGTGCACCTCGCGGCGCCACTCCCCCGTCGAGTCGATCGTCTCGCCGGTCCACCAGCTCGTCCAGCGCCCGCGCGGCAGGTAGAACTCGACCGAGCCGTCGGGGGTGAACACCGGAGCGACCAGCAGGTCGTGTCCGAGCATGTACTGCGTGTCGAGATGCGCCGCATTGCGGTCGTCCTCGAACTCGAGCGTCATCGGGCGCATGACGGGCGTGCCGACGCGCGCCGCCTCCGCCCCCGCCGCGAAGAGGTAGGGCATCAGCGAGAGCTTGAGCATCGTGAAGCGGCGGGTGACCTCGACCGCCTCCTCGTCGAACGCCCACGGCACGCGCACCGAGGAGGAGCCGTGCAGTCGCGAGTGCGAGGAGAGCAGCCCGAAGGCGAGCCAGCGCTTGAACACGCCGGGGTCGGGCGTGCCCTCGAAACCGCCGATGTCGTGCGCCCAGAAGCCGAAGCCGCCGAGGGCGAGCGAGAGCCCGCCGCGCAGGGTCTCGGCCATCGACACGTAGGACGACGTGTTGTCGCCGCCCCAGTGCACGGGCAGCGCCTGGCCGCCGACGGTCGCGCTGCGGGCGAAGAGGGCCGCGCGGCCCTCGCCGAGCTCCTCGACCAGCACGTCGAAGACGGCCTTGTTGTAGAGCTGGGTGTACCAGTTGTGCATCGCCTCGGGGTCGGTGCCGTCGTGCCAGACCACGCCCTCGGAGGGGATGCGCTCGCCGAAGTCGGTCTTGAACGAGTCGACGCCCTGGCGCACGAGGACGCGCAGCTTGTCCTGGAACCAGCGGGTCGCCTCCGGGTTCGTGAAGTCGATCAGCGCCATGCCCGCGACCCAGAGGTCCCACTGCCAGACGTCGCCGGAGGCGGTGTGCAGCAGGTAGCCCTTCTCGCGACCCTCCGTGAAGAGTGCCGAGGCCTGCGCGATGTAGGGGTTGATCCAGATGCAGGTGTGCAGGCCGCGCTCGTGCAGGCGGGCGAGGATCCCCTCGGGATCCGGGAAGGTGCGCGGGTCCCACTCGAGGTCGGTCCACTGGAACTCGCGCATCCAGAAGCAGTCGAAGTGGAAGGCCGACAGCGGCAGCTCGCGCTCGGCGAAGCCGTCGATGAAGGAGTTGACGGTCTCCTCGTCGTAGCTGGTGGTGAAGCTGGTCGTGAGCCAGAGTCCGTAGGTCCAGGCGGGGACGACGGCGGGGCGGCCGGCGAGCCCGGTGTAGCGGCGCAGCACGTCCTTCTTCGTCGGGCCCTGGATGACCAGGTACTCCAGCGCCTCGCCGCCGACCGAGAACTGCACGCGCTCGACCGACTCCGAGCCGATCTCGAACGAGACCAGTCCCGGGTCGTTGACGAGCACGCCGTAGCCGCGGCTCGAGAGGTAGAAGGGGACGTTCTTGTAGGCCTGCTCGGAGGAGGTGCCACCGTCGGCGTTCCAGACGTCGACCGTCTGGCCGTTCTTGACGAAGGGGCCGAAGCGCTCGCCGAGACCGTAGACGAGCTCGCCGACGCCGAGGTCGAGCTGCTCGTGCAGGTAGGCCTCGCCGTCGGGGCCGGTCAGGTAGCCCTGCGCCTTGTGGCCGGAGCCGGTGAGCCGGGTGCCGGTCGCGGTGTCCCAGAACTCGAGCGACCAGGGAGCGCCCTGCGCGAGGCGGACCTCGAGATCGCCCGTGCGGAGCACGCCGCCCGCCTCCGTGACGCTCGCCTCGCCGACGGAGCCGTCGACCAGATCGAAGCCGGGGCGCGTCGCGGTGCCGCGCCAGTGCTCGATGCGCACCTTCGCGACTCCCTCGGCGGGCGAGGAGACCGTCACGGTCAGCGTCGGGCGGTTGAGCACGTCGCCGCGGCCCTGGATCACCCTGGTCGGGGCGATCACCTCGAGCGTCGAGCCGTCGGTGCGGATGTCGTACGCCTCCTGCGCGAAGAGGGGCGTGAATCCTGCCCTCGTCTGCCAGAACCCGTCGGTGAACTTCATGCGTGTGCCTTTCTGAGGGCGGTGGTGGCGCGTCGGAGCGCCTCACGGGAGAAGGAGGGCCGGGGTGCGGGCCACTTCGGCCCGCACCCCGGCGGAGGATCGCGCTACTTGACCGCGCCGGCGGTGATGCCGCGGGTCAGCGTGCGCTGGAAGATCAGGAAGAAGATCAGCGTCGGCAGCAGGCCCAGCAGGGCGCTCGCGCTGGTCGTCGTGACGTCCATGATCTTGTCGCCCTGGAGGCTCGAGATGGCGATCGGCACGGTCTGCGTCGCGTCGCTCACGAGGAACACCAGCGGGATGAGGAACTCGTTCCACGTCCAGATGAAGAAGAAGATCATCAGCACCGAGAGCGTCGGCCGCGAGATCGGCACGATCACGCGGGTGAGGACCTGCCACTTCGAGGCGCCGTCGAGAGCCGCGGCCTCGAGGATCTCCTTGGGGAAGGTGCCGTAGACGCTCGAGAGCAGGTAGGTGCCGAACGCCGACTGGATCACGGTGAAGATGATGATCACCGAGAGCTGGCTGTCGTAGATCCCGACCGCTTTGAACATGTAGTACAGCGGGTAGAGCAGTGCCTCCTGGGGCAGCATGTTCGCCAGCAGGAACAGGATGATGATCCAGCTCCGGCCGCGGACGCGCCCGATCCCGATGGCGTAGGCGTTCAGCACCGACAGGGCGACCGCGAGGATGGCGACCGATCCCGAGATCAGGATGGAGTTGCCGAGCTTCTCGGGGAAGTTGACCCGCGACCAGAAGGTCGAGAGGCCGTCGAACGACAGGCCCGTCGGGAAGGCGAGCGGCCCGTTCGCCGAGTACTCGGCCGGGGTCTTGAACGAGTTGAGCAGGATCAGCAGCACGGGGCTGATGATCGCGAGCCCGATCACGACGGCCACCATCAGGATCACCCAGTCGCCGACGGTGCGCTTGGTGGCGCCCTTCGACGCCTTGGGCGCCTTCCTCGGGGTGGTCAGATCGGTGTCCTCGGTGCCTGCCTGAGTGAGGGGCAGGGTCTCGATGGCCGACATCAGCGGACTCCTTCGCTGCGCTCGACGCGCTCCTGGGCGCGGATGAACAGCACGGCCAGGATCACGATGACGATCGTGAGCGCGGTCGCGATGGTGGCGCCGTAGCCCACCTGCTGCTTCTGGAAGAACTCGGTGTAGGAGTAGTAGCTCGGCACGATCGTCGAATCGCCCGGACCGCCGCGGGTCAGCGCGTAGATCGGCCCGAAGACCTTCAGCGCCGCGATGGTGCAGGTCAGGGTGACCACGAACACCTCGGGGCGGATGATCGAGATGGTGATCCAGCGGAAGCGCTGGAACCAGTTGGCGCCGTCGAGCTCGGCGGCCTCGTACAGCTCGGGGTCGACGCGCTGGAGGGCGGCCATGAAGATGACGACCGGGTAGCCGAGCTGCACCCAGATCATGACGACCATGATCGAGAGCATCGCGGTGTCGGGCTTGCCGAGCCAGTCGTGCGCGAAGGAGCCGAGGCCCACGGCCTCGAGGATCGAGTTGAGCGCACCGTTGTCGGGCCGGAGGATCCAGCCGATCACGATGGCGGCGATGACCGTCGGCAGGATCTGCGGGAGGTAGTAGGTCGCGCGGAGGAAGCTGGCGATCCGGCCGCCGAACTTCTTGCCGACCAGGTCGAACAGGATCGCGGCGAGCAGCAGCCCCAGGATCGTCGGGACGATCACCATGGCGATGATCATGTAGACGGAGTTGGCGAACGAGGTCCAGAACTGGTCGTCGCCCATCAGCTCGATCCAGTTGTCGAGGCCGATGAAGATCGGCGGCTTGATGCCGCGCCACGAGGTGAAGCTGATGTACACGTTCCAGATCAGCGGGATCAGCACGATGAACAGGAACAGCACGAACCCGGGGATCAGGTAGAGCCAGTAGCCGCCGTTGCGCTTCTCGCGGGGGGCCTTCGCGGCCGGAGGCGGCGGAGCGCTCTCCGTGCGACGCGGGGCGGTCGTCGTCATGTCGTACTCCTTGGGTCGTGCGGGGGTGGAGGAAATGGTCGGCGCTCGCCGCCAGCCCGATGGTCGAGTAGCCCCGCAGGGGCGTATCGAGACCCACCAGCGTCAGCAGATCGGTGCTCAGAATCGGTCTTCTGACGGTGGTGGTTCTCGATACGCCCGCTACGCGGGCTACTCGATCAGCAGGAAGGCGGGACGCTCGAAGGCGTTGATGCGACCCCATTGAGGGGTCGCCGTCACGTCGTCGAGGCTGCCGCGGCTATTCCGCGCGTGTGGGCGCGGGGCTGGCCGCCGTGAAGTGACGCTGTCGCGTCACTTGATATCGGCCACCCCGTCGTCGTACTTCTCCTGGAGCTCGGAGAGCATGTCCGACTCGTCGACGGAGCCGTTGATGAGCTCCTGGGTCGCCGCGACGAGGTCGTCGTAGAAGGTCGCGGTCGGCCAGTCGGGGTAGAAGGAGAGCTGGTCGCCGTCGACGACCGTCTTCCACTGCGACAGCAGCTCCTTGCTCTTCTCATCCGTGATGGCGGCCTCGTCGACGACCAGCGGGATGCCTCCGTTGTTGCCGATCAGGTTCTGGATCTCGGGGCGCATCGTGATGTCGATCCACTTGTAGGCGAGGTCCTTGTTCTTCGCCGTCTCGGGGATGACCCAGTGGTTGCCCGCCGAGCCCATCGTGAACTCGGCGCCCGGGAACAGGAAGGTGTTCCACTCGAAGCCCGTGATCTCGGTCTTGAAGCGGCCGAACCACCACGAGCCCGAGAAGAAGATCGGGTACTCGCCCGAGATGAACGCGGTGCCCGCGTCCTCGGCCTTGAGCCCGGAGGCGTCGGCCGAGAAGTAGCCCTTGTCGACGAAGGTCTTGAGCTGCTCCGCGGCGTACGTCCACGCCGCGTCCTGGAAGTCGACCTCGCCGGTGTAGGTCTGGTAGTCGGTGATCCAGGAGCGATCGGCCTTCAGCAGCGCGAGCTGGTAGAAGAGCTGCTGCAGCGGGTACTCGGCGCCGGCCTCGGCCAGCGGAGTGATGCCCTTGGCGACGAAGGCGTCGAGCACGGCGATGAACTCGTCGTAGCTGGTCGGCACCTCGAGGCCATTCGCGGCGAAGGCGTCCTCGTTGTAGTAGACGAAGGTGAACTCGCCGTAGTTGGGGATGCCGTACCAGGAGCCGGAGCCCATGATGCCCTTGTCGTCGTACTTGGCGGTGGTCTGCAGGGCGCCGGGGATCAGCTTGTCCCAGCCGTAGAACTCCACCGCCTCGTCGAGGTTGGTGAGCAGGCCCTGGCTCGAGAGCAGTCCGCTGGTCGCGTTGCCCTTGTTGTACTCGACGACGTCGGGGGCCGAGTTGGAGTTGAAGATCTGGCTGGCGCCGGTGCGGAGCTGCTCGAAGGCCTTGAACTCGTAGGCGATCTCGGCTCCGGTCTCCTTCGTGAAGATGTCGCGGGCGGCGAGCCACGCGATGCCGCGGTCGCTGTCGGGAGTCTCGAAGTCCCACATGGTGAGGGTGCGGCCGGCACCGTCGACGGTGGTGGCGAGGGCGTCGGAGCCGGCGTCGGAGCCGCCTCCGGAGCAGGCGGCGAGCGCGAACATCGCGCTGATGCCGACACCGCCGGCGATCAGGCCGCGGCGGCTGAGGGAGCCGACCGTTGACGCGCTGGGGCGGTGGAAGGCGGTGCTGGAACGAAGCGACATTGCGGGTGTTCTCCTTTGAATGGGTGCCGCGTGGCTGTGGCGGGTGGTGCGGGGGTGGAGCGCTCTCTCACGGGCGGGGGAGGCTTCGAAGCGTTTCGACGATGAGGATGGATCGAGGAGCGGGAGGAGGGCGGGTCAGGAGGCGATCGGCGCGAGAGCGCCGGCCGCAGCGAGCGCGACGGAGCCGCGGTCGACGTAGTGGGGCGGGAGCAGCTCGACGCCGACCGTCCGGCCGGAGTCGATCTGCTGCAGGGTCCGGGCGACGGCCGCGCGGCACATCGCCTCCAGGGGAAGGGGGATCGAGCTGACCGGGACGGGGAGCGCCGCGCCGTCGTAGCTCGCGCAGGCGGCGAGGACGGAGAGGTCGCCGGGCACGCTCAGACCGCGCTCGAGGACGCGCTCGAGGACCGCCTCCGCCACGGGCTCGTTGCAGTGCAGGACGAGAGCGGTGGGGCCGGCCGCGAGGACGGCGTCGGTCGCCGACACGGCGCTGCCGCGGCCGAGGTGCGGGCGCTCCACCACGAGCTCGAGGCCGAGGGCGGTGCACTCGCTCCGGAACGCGTCGTCGTAGCGGCGCACGAAGCCTGCGTTGCGGTCGGTGTACGACTGCGGGTGCTCGATCAGCGCGATCGAGCGGTGGCCGTGCTCGGCGAGGGTGCGGACGCTCTGCCGGGCGGCCTCGGCGAAGTCGAGGTCGACGCAGGCGAGATCGTGCGCGTCGGAGGGGACGCCGATGAACGTCGCCGGCACCCCCGCTTCGCGGATGAGCGTCGCGCGCTGGTCGTCGTCGTCGACGCCCATCAGGACGATGCCGTCGACGAGGGAGGAGGACGACACGCGTCCGATCCCGCTCGAGGCCTCGTCGGTGACGAGCAGGAGGACGTCGTAGTCGGACTCGCGAGCGCGCTCGAGCACCTCGGTGACGAAGCGCATGTGCGTCGGGAGGTGCAGCTCGCCTCGCATCGGCGCCGAGAGCGCCAAAATGTGGGTCCGCGCTCCGGCGAGCATCCGGGCGCCGGCGTGCGGTCGGTAGTCGAGCTGACGGACCGCGTCCTCGACCCGCTGACGCGTGGTGGCGGCGATGGAGCGCTTGCCCGACAGGGCGTAGGAGACGGTGCTGATCGAGACCCCGGCGGCGCGGGCCACGTCGTGGATGGTCGCCATCGTTCCTCCTCCCGGACCTCGTCGTCGGTGCGGCCTGACGCTTCGAAGCGCTTCGACCGATCGTGCTGCAGTGCACTGTACGCACAGTCGAAACGCTTCCGCAAGGAATTCGTCGGGCGACACCACATATCGACGCGGCCACTGCCGCCGTCATTGCGCCCGCCCGCGAGCAGCCGATATGTTGGGCGCAACAACAATTCGGCGACGTCGCCGGAAAGGATCGGTTCCATGTCTCTGACCCCCACCCGCGAGGACAAGTTCTCCTTCGGCCTCTGGACCATCGGCTACAACGGGGCGGACCCGTTCGGCGGCCCGACCCGCCCGCCGCTCGACACCGTCCACGCGGTCGAGAAGCTGTCCGAGCTCGGCGCCTACGGCCTCACCTTCCACGACGACGACCTCTTCGCCTTCGGCTCGACCGACGCCGAGCGTCAGACCGAGATCGACCGCCTCAAGGGCGCGCTCGAGTCGACCGGCCTCATCGTGCCGATGGTCACCACCAACCTCTTCAGCGCCCCGGTCTTCAAGGACGGCGGCTTCACCTCGAACGACCGCGCCGTCCGCCGCTTCGCGCTGCGCAAGGTGCTCCGCAACCTCGACCTCGCCGCCGAGCTGGGCGCCAAGACCTTCGTGATGTGGGGCGGCCGCGAGGGCGCCGAGTACGACTCCGCCAAGGACATCCGCTCTGCCCTCGAGCGCTACCGCGAGGCCGTCAACCTGCTCGGCGACTACGTCACCGACAAGGGCTACGACATCCGCTTCGCGATCGAGCCCAAGCCCAACGAGCCCCGCGGCGACATCCTGCTGCCGACCCTCGGCCACGCGATCGCGTTCATCGACTCGCTCGAGCGCCCCGAGCTGGTGGGTGTGAACCCCGAGACCGGCCACGAGCAGATGGCGGGCCTCAACTTCACCGCCGGCATCGCCCAGGCGCTGTACCACGGCAAGCTCTTCCACATCGATCTCAACGGTCAGCGCGGCATCAAGTACGACCAGGACCTCGTCTTCGGTCACGGCGACCTGCACAACGCGTTCTCGCTCGTCGACCTGCTCGAGAACGGCGGCCCCGGCGGCGTCCCCTCGTACGACGGCCCCCGCCACTTCGACTACAAGCCCTCGCGCACCGAGGACGAGACCGGCGTCTGGGACTCGGCCGCCGCGAACATGCGCACCTACCTGCTGCTCAAGGAGCGCGCCGCGGCCTTCCGCGCCGACCCCGAGGTGCAGGAGGCGCTCGAGTCCGCCAAGGTCCTCGAGCTCGCGCGGCCGACGCTGAACGAGGGCGAGTCGTACGACGACCTGCTCGCCGACTCCGCGTCGTACGAGGACTTCGACACCGACGCCTACCTGGGCGGCAAGGGCTTCGGCTTCGTGCGGCTCCAGCAGCTGGCCACCGAGCACCTGCTCGGCGCCCGCTGACCCACTCCCCCGGGGCCGCTCCGGCCCCGCCCACGGACGAGATCCCGCGCGCTTGGCGCGGGGTCTCGTCCGTCCTCCTGTCTCCAGGCCGAGGCGATCCCTCCGCCCGTACGGAAAGGTGACGGCGATGACGCTCGTCGCAGGCATCGACTCCTCCACCCAGAGCTGCAAGGTGGTCGTCCGCGACCTCGAGACCGGCGCCGTCGTGCGCACGGGCCGCGCCTCGCACCCGGATGGCACCGAGGTCGACCCCGCCGCGTGGTGGGAGGCGCTCCAGCTCGCGATCGCCGATGCGGGCGGGCTCGACGACATCGCCGCGATCTCGGTCGGCGGCCAGCAGCACGGCATGGTCGTGCTCGACTCCGACGGGCGGGTCATCCGCGACGCCCTGCTCTGGAACGACACCCGCAGCGCCGGTGCCGCGCGCGACCTGATCGACGAGCTCGGGGCGGAGGCGTGGGCGCAGCGCACCGGGACCGTTCCCGTCGCCTCCTTCACCGCCACGAAGCTCCGCTGGCTGCGCGACGCCGAGCCCGAGAACGCGGCGCGCGTCGCCGCCGTCGCGCTCCCCCACGACTGGCTGACCTGGCGCCTGCTCGGCTACGGACCGGACGCGCCGCAGCTCGACGCGCTGACGACCGACCGCTCCGACGCCTCGGGGACCTCGTACTGGGGCGCCGACGGCTACGACCTCGAGCTGCTCGAGCTCTCGCTCGGCCACCGTCCGCTGCTGCCCCGGGTGCTCGGGCCGTCGGAGTCGGCGGGCACCACCGCGAGCGGCGTCATCATCGGCCCCGGCGCGGGCGACAACGCGGGAGCCGCCCTCGGCCTCGGCGCGGGCCCGGGCGACGTGGTCGTCAGCATCGGCACGAGCGGCACCGTTTTCGCGGTGACCGACTCGCCGGTGCGCGACGCCTCCGGGACCGTCGCGGGCTTCGCGGACGCCAGCGGGCGCTTCCTCCCGCTCGTCGCGACGCTCAACGCGGCGCGCGTGCTCGCCTCGACCGCGGCGCTGCTCGGCAGCGACTTCGAGGACTTCGCGGCGCTCGCGCTCGAGGCCGAGCCCGGTTCGGGCGGCCTCGTGCTCGTCCCCTACTTCGAGGGCGAGCGCACGCCCAACCTGCCCGACGCGACCGCGAGCCTTCGCGGCATGACGATCGCCTCGACGACCCGGCCGAACCTGGCGCGCGCCGCGATCGAGGGCATGCTCTGCGGTCTGGCCGACGGCCTCGACGCGGTGCGGGCGCAGGGCGTCGAGGCGCACCGGATCCTGCTGATCGGCGGCGCGGCGCAGAACCGCGCCGTGCAGCTCGCGGCGTCGCAGGTGTTCGACGTGCCGGTCGTGGTGCCGACACCCGGCGAGTACGTGGCCGACGGCGCCGCGGTGCAGGCGGCGTGGGCCCTGACCGGCGAGCGCCCGACGTGGGAGGTCACCTCGCTCGCGGAGCCGACGCCGGACCACCGCGCCCTCATCCGCGAGCAGTACGCGGCGGCCCGGAGCTGACGCGGGGACCGGTCCGGCGGGCGAGGCGACGCTGCCGGACGATGTGAGTCTCTGAGGAGAGACGACCTCCTCCGACTGGTGCCCCCCTCCCTCGCTTATCGAGCGGCCCCTTCGGGGCTGCGGGCTCGACCAGCATGGAGGGCGACGAGCGCCGACTTCAGCCTCGACCAGCATGGAGGGCGACGAGCGCCGACTTCTCCCTGGAGCAGCGGGCCGGCGTGGGCGGGTCAGGGCGACGCCGCCGCGGCGGTCTCAGCTCGTCAGACCGTCGACGTACTCGCGGTTCTCGTCGATCCAGGAGGCGAGGGCCGCGTCCTGGTCGTCGGCGCCGGCGTTGAAGAGCGCGTTCTCGAGCGAGTAGAGCGTCTCCGAGTCCATCCGGAAGTCGCGCATCCAGGTGGAGAGGGTCGGGAAGTCGTCCTCGAACGACGCCGAGCCGAACGAGTGCAGGCCCTCCGCGTCGCCGAGCAGCCCCAACGGGTCCTCGAGGTCCTTCACCGGGAAGGCGTCGTAGGCCCAGTGCGGGCGCCACAGCGTGACGGCGATGTTCTCGCCCGCCTCCGTCGCGCTCGAGAGCTCCTGCAGCATGGCCGGGGTCGACGAGGTGAGGTACTCCATCCCCTCGAGGCCGTAGCCGGGGATGACCTCCTCCGTCGTGACCGTGTTGAGCCCGGAGCCCGGCTCGATGCCGACGAGGCGGTTGCCGACGACGTCGGGGTTCGCCGCGAGCTCCTCGAGCGAGTCGATCGGAGCGTCGGCGTTCACCGCGATGGTCAGCTTCGCCTCGTCGTTCCACGCGCCCAGGTCGACGATGTCGTCGCCGTAGCGCTCGACGTAGCTGCCGTGGGTGGTCGGCAGCCAGGTGTCGAGAGCCAGGTCGTAGTCGCCGCTCGCGAGACCAGAGAAGCCGGGCGCGACATCCGCGTTCTGCAGGGTGACGTCGTAGCCCTGCTCCTCGAGCACCGACTGCCAGAGCGCCGACACGGCGATGCCCTCGTCCCAGCCCTGGAACACGGCGATCGTCACGTCGCCGCTGTCGCCGTTGTCGACGGAGGCGGTGGTGGCCGGCGCGGCGAGCGCCGAGGCGCCGAGGGAGGCGACGACCACGACCGACACCGCGGCGATCGCCGCACGGGTGGCGACGACGGCACGGCGGCTGCCGGCCCGGGCGACGCGTGCGGGCGAGGGCGCACCGAGTGCCCCCGTCATCCGGTCGAGGATGATCGCGAGGATCACCACGGCGATGCCCGCCTCGAAGCCGAGCGCCACGTCGATCCGGTTGAGGCTCGCCACGACGTCGCCGCCGAGGCCGCCCGCGCCGACCATGCCCGCGATGACGACCATTGAGAGCGACAGCATGATGACCTGGTTGAGGCCGGCGAGGATCGACGGCAGCGCCAGCGGCAGCTGGATCTGGCGCAGGATCCGCCACTTCGACGAGCCGAAGGACTCGCCCGCCTCGACGAGCTCGGGGTCGACTCCGCGGATCCCCAGCTCGGTCAGCCGCACGCCCGGTGCCATCGCGAACACGATCGTGGCGACGATGCCGGGCACGACTCCGACGCGGAAGAGGATCAGCGCCGGGATCAGGTAGACGAAGGCCGGCATGGTCTGCATCAGGTCGAGCACCGGCCGGATGACCGCGGAGGCGGTGCGGTTGCGGGCGGCGAGCACCCCCAGCGGCACGCTGAGCGCGATGGCGATCACGGAGGCGACCAGCACGAGCGCGAGCGAGTCCATCGCGTTCTCCCACTGGTCGACGCTCGCGATCAGGAGGAGCCCGGCAGTGGATCCGATCGCGAACAGCCAGCCGCGCGCGGCGTAGGCGAGGACCGCGATGAAGGCGGTGATGACCCAGAACGGCGGGGTCGCGAGCACGACGTCGACGCCGGTGTAGAGGGCGCCGAAGACGGTGCGGATCAGATCGAACAGCGGCTGGAAGGTCTGGGTGAGGACGTCGACGGCGGTCTCGGCCGCGTCACCGAGGGGCAGGCGGATGCTCATCGCACACCTCCCTCGGTCACGAGCACGGCGTCGTCGACGGGTCCGCCCGTCGCGTGCAGGGTCGCGGTCACGACCTCGGTCGAGACCGTCGCCGGAGGCTCGATCACCGGGTTCTCGCCGGTGTGCGAGGTGACGTTGCCGAGTGCGGCGAGCAGGGTGACCCGCGGAATCGCCCCGAGGAGGCGCCCGTCGGCGTCGACCACGGCGACGGGGAGCGCCGACTCGACGGCGGGCTCGATGATCTCGCTCAGCGCGGTGTCGGGCGAGACGGTGACGACGTCCGAGACGACGACCGCCGAGAGGTCGACCTCGCTGCGGCGCACCTGCTCCATGACGTCGCGATCGCGGACGGTGCCGATCAGCCGCCGACCGCTCCCGACGACGAAGGCCGCCGAGGTCTGCAGGTCGCGCATGCCGCGCAGCGCCGCCCGGGGGCCGGCCGCGAGGGTCACGACGGAGCGGGCCGGCTCCATGACGGCGGAGGCGGTCAGCACGCGGGCGCGGTCGACGTCCTGCACGAACTGCGCGACGTAGTCGTTGGCGGGATCGGTGAGGATCTCCTCCGGAGTGCCGATCTGGACGATGCGGCCGTCGCGCATGACCGCGATGCGGTCGCCGAGGAACATCGCCTCGTTGAGGTCGTGGGTGATGAAGACGATCGTCTTGCCGAGCTCGTGCTGCAGCTCGACGAGCTGCTCCTGCATCTCGCGGCGGATCAGCGGGTCGAGCGCCGAGAACGCCTCGTCCATCAGGACGATGTCGGTGTCGGCGGCGAGCGCGCGCGCGAGTCCGACGCGCTGGCGCATCCCGCCCGAGAGCTCGTCGGGCATCTTCTCGTGCCAGCCGGCGAGGCCCGCACGCTCGACGGCGACGAGGGCGCGCTCGCGCCGCTCGGCCGCGGGCACGCCCTGGATCTCGAGCGGGTAGGCGACGTTGTCGAGCACCGTGCGGTGCGGGAGGAGCGCGAAGTGCTGGAAGACCATCGAGATCGACGAGCGGCGGACGCGGCGCAGCTCCGCCTCCGGCACCCCGGTGATCGACGTTCCGTCGATCAGCACCTCGCCGGCGGTGGGCTCCTGCAGCCCGTTGAGCATGCGGATCAGGGTCGACTTGCCGGAGCCGGACAGGCCCATCACGACGAAGATCTCGCCGCGGCGCACCTCGAAGGAGGCATCGATCACGGCCGCGGTGCCGAGGCTCGCGAGCTCGCCGCGCTCGGCTCCCGACCGGAGGCGGCTGACGACATCGTCCGGTCGTCGCCCGAACACCTTGAAGAGGTGGCGCGCCTCGAGGGCGGTCGTCACCCCGCTCGCGGGCTCGCTGGTGGACTGGTGGTTCTGCTGCACGTGCACTCCGTCGGCGCGCAGGGACGCATCCCTGCACTCTCATCTCGTGGTGCCGGGTCGGGAGCGTGGGACACGCCGTACGTCGAGCCTCCGCGGGCCGCGTGCGCGGCGACGTGCGGAGGCGATTCCGGTGTCCGAGAGGCGACCGCGGGGCCGCCTCCGCTCCCGTTGACCGTACGCTCGCGGCGCGCCCTGGGGGGCGCCGCGCGAGCGCGGACCGATTCATCGGGGTCTCGAGGACCGCCGTCCACGGTAGCCGCGCAGCCGTGACCGAGCAAACCTCGGCAGAGTACTGGCGCGGTCTGAATCGATGCAGAGCCGCGCTATGCGAGAAGGAAAGCTCTGGTCCGCGCCCCTTTCGGCTCCGTTGCCCGATCGTTACCGCAGACGCCCGAATCCGCCCGCGACTCCGGGGCCCGCTCTCCTCTTCATGCTGATCGAGCCCGCAGCCCGCGCAGCGGGCGTATCGAGATCCCCAGCATCAGGAGGCCGAGTCGGAAGCCTCATCTGCTGACGCCGGTGGGTCTCCTAGGAAAAGCCACCTCCTGCGCATGGCCCCTCCCTCGCTGATCGAGTAGCCCGCGCAGCGGGCGTATCGAGATCCACAAACGTCAGAAGGACAGGACAGAAGCCTGATCTACTGAAGCTGGTGGGTCTCGATACGCCCCTGCGGGGCTACTCGACCAGCATGGAAGGGCAACGGGCGCCCTCTTCCCCCTCACCACCGAGACGCGAAGCGGCTTCTCCGCTCGATACGCCCCCGCGGGGCTGCGGGCTCGACCAGCATGGGTGAGGCAGCGCAGGAGACGCGGCTCAGACGGTGGTCTCGCCCGCCGGGCCCGAGGGGGCCTCCACGCCGACGCCGCTGACGGGCTCGCCCTCCCACGACACGAGCTCCCAGCTCGAGCCGGAGCCCTCGACGACGACCACGCCGGTGTTGTCGAGCAGGTGGTCGGCGATGAAGCGCGCATCGAGGCCCGCGCAGCGCAGCCCCGCCCAGCAGCGGATGGCCGCGCCGTGGCTCACGAGCGCGACGACCGGGTGACCCGCCGCCCCCGCTTCCGCCACGACCGCGTCGTAGCGGGCTGCGAACTCGTCGCCCGTCTCGCCGCCGGCCAGCCGGACCGACGTCTCGCCGCCCGCCCAGCGGAACACGGTGTCCATGTACTCGGTCACCGCCTCCTCGTCGCCGCGCATCTCGAGCCCGGCCGCCGCGATCTCGCGGATGCCCTCGCGCTCGGTGGGCTCGAGCCCGAGGGCGGCGGCGAGCGGCGCCGCCGTCTCGTGCGTGCGCCGCATCGTCGAGACCCAGAGCGCGCCGATGCCCTCGCCCGCGAGCGTGCCCGGGAGGGCCTCCGCCTGCTCGAGCCCCAGGTCGGTGAGACCCGGCCCCGGGATGCGGGTGTCGAGCAGTCCGGCGACGTTCGAGGGGGTCTGGCCGTGGCGGATCAGGAGGAGGCGCATCCGTCCACGCTACCCGCCGCGCCCCGCTACCCTGGGCCGCGACGAACGGAGACCGGGATGCTCATCCGCCACCGCGACGCCTCGCCCGTGGTCGATCCCGGCGCGTCCGTCGCCTCCACCGCCGTCCTGATCGGCGACGTCCGCATCGCCGCCGGCGCGCGCATCCTGCACGGCGCCGTCCTCAGCGCCGAGGACGGCGCGGTCGTCGTCGGCGAGGACACGGTCGTGATGGAGAACGCGGTGGTCCGCGGTCGCGCCGGGCATCCCGCGCTGATCGGATCGGCCGTGATGGTCGGCCCGCACGCGCATCTCAACGGCACCACCGTCGGCGACGGCGCCTTCGTCGCGACGGGCGCCGCGCTCTTCCCCGGCAGCGTCGTCGGCGCCGGAGCCGAGGTCCGCATCCACGGGGTCGTGCAGGTGAACACCACGCTCGAGCCGGGCGCCGTCGTCCCGATCGGCTGGGTCGCGGTCGGCTCCCCGGCGAGCGTCCTGCCTCCCGATCGCCACGACGAGATCTGGGCGATCCAGCGCACGCTCGACTTCGTCGGGACCGTCTACGGAGCCGATCCGACCACGCCGATGCGCGAGCTGATGCGCGGGCAGTCGGCCTTCCACGGCGCCCACGACGACGACGAGGTCATCGAGCCGTAGGGGGTCTCGATCCGGCGTCCTCGGGGTTCCGCGCCGAGAAGGGGACGTAAGGTGTGCTCACACGCGCCCCGCGAGCCGGCGGCCCCGCACTGCAGCGGGCCGCGACGGCCCCCGCTCGAGGCGCCGCCCGATCACAGGAAGCCGCGGTGCCCGATGCCGGAAGACAAGCCCGCGGCCCGCGCGCCCAACATCTACGACGTCGCGAAGGCGGCCGGAGTCTCGCACCAGACCGTCTCGCGCGTCCTCAACGACCATCCCAGCCTCCGCGCCGAGACCAAGAAGCGCGTGCTCGACGTCATGGCCGACCTCGACTACCGCCCCAACCTCGCGGCCCGGGCCCTGGTCACCAGCCGCACGCGGACCATCGGCGTGCTCTCCTCGCAGAGCCTCCAGTACGGACCCGCCTCGAGCCTGCAGGCGATCGAGGTCGCCGCCCGCGAGGCCGGGTACCTCGTGGTGACGGCGAGTGTCGACGGCACCGACGGCGAGTCGATCCAGGCGGGGATCCGGCACCTGCTGAACCAGGCCGTCGAGGGCCTGGTCGTCCTCGCGCCGCAGATCCGCGTCTTCGACATCCTCTCGGGGGTCGCTCTGCGCATCCCGAACGTGACGCTGCAGACGAGCGACGACGAGCGCGACGACGCACTCTACGTCGACCAGATGGCGGGCGCGCGGATGGCGACGGCGCACCTGATCGACCTGGGGCACACCGAGATCGTGCACCTCGCCGGCCCGCAGGACTGGATCGAGGCGGAGGCGCGCATGCGCGGCTACCTCGCCGAGCTCGATCACCGGAACATGCCGCTGCGCCCGCCGATCCTCGGCGACTGGAGCGCCGAGCGCGGTCACCGCGTCGGCCTCGAGCTCTCGCGCTTCCTCGACTTCACCGCGGTCTTCTCGGCCAACGACCAGATGGCGCTGGGGCTGATGAGCGCCTTCCACGAGCGGGGCGTCCGCGTGCCCGAGGACGTCAGCGTGATCGGCTTCGACGACATCCCCGAGGCCGCGTTCTACTGGCCGCCCCTCACCAGCGTGCGGCAGGACTTCACCGAGCTCGGCCGCCGCAGCGTCGCGGCGCTCCTCAGCCTGATCGAGGGCGAGCGACCGGAGGCGGCGGCGCCGATCGAGCCGCAGCTGTTCGTGCGCGGATCGACGGCGGTGCCGCGCACGCAGCCGGTGGCGGCGCGGCGCTAGCCCGCCCCCGGATCACTCGCCGTGCGCGGCGATCGACACGTCCTGCCACTGGTTCCACGTCGCCAGCCGCGACTCGTAGTCGGCGGTGGCGATGCCGAGCGGTGCCCGGCCGAAGAAGATCCGCAGCGGCGGCTCCTCGGCGTCGACGACCGCGAGGATCCCGATGCGCGAGGCCTTCGGGTCGCCCTTGGCGGAGGCGGTGGGCCGACGGGCGGCCGCGTCGCGGACCGCGTCGTAGGCCGCGATCGGCTCGCTGCGCGAGGCGGAGGCGCCCGACCAGTCGGTCGAGTAGCCGCCGGGCTCGACGAGGGTGACGTGGATGCCGAACTCGGCGACCTCGCCGGCGAGCGCCTGGCTGAAGCCCTCGAGCGCCCACTTGGAGGCGTGGTAGGCGCCGATCGACGGGAAGGCGCTGATGCCTCCGATGCTCGACACCTGGATGATGTGACCCGAGCGCTGCTCGCGCAGGATCGGCAGGGCGGCCTGGGTGATCCAGAGCGCTCCGAAGACGTTCGTCTCGAGCTGTGCCCTGACCTCCTCCTCGGTGAGCTCCTCGATCATGCCGAAGTGGCCGAAGCCGGCGTTGTTGATCACGACGTCGAGGCGCCCGAAGCGCTCGGCCGCCTGCTGCACGGCGGCGAAGCCGGCCGCGCGGTCGGTCACGTCGAGGCGGAGCGGCAGGAACGAGTCGGGGTAGCGCTCGACGAGCGCGTCGAGCGTCTCGGGGCGGCGCGCGGTGCCAGCGACGTTGTCGCCCCGCTCGAGAGCCGCCTCGGCCCACTCGCGGCCGAAGCCCTTGGAGGCGCCGGTGATGAACCAGGTCTTCGTCATGTCTTTCGTCCTCTCGACAGTGCTGGTGACAACGCGGGCAGGGCTCGGAGGCTTCCGGGCTCGCCGCGGGGCTTGACAGGCCGGGGTGTCGCGCGGCGGCGTCGAGTACCCACCGGCCGTTACCGAGTCGAGACACATGCGTTGACACGAAACGCGTCAGCGGGGCTATATTGACGCAATGTGATCGCTCACATGGCCATCACATCGCCGCACACCTGCTCCCAGTGGCGAACATCCCACTGCATTCAATGACGAAGGAATCACAGTGACCACAATGAAGCGCGCTCTCATCGCCGGCATCGCCGGCAGCGCGATGATCCTCTCCCTCGCCGGCTGCGCCGGTGGCTCCGGCAGCGACTCGGGCTCCGGCTCGGGCGACGGCGGACTCGTCGGCGTCGCAATGCCGACCAAGTCCTCCGAGCGCTGGATCGCCGACGGCAACAACGTCAAGTCGCAGCTCGAGGAGGCCGGTTACCAGGTCGACCTGCAGTACGCCGAGGACGACATCCCCACCCAGGTCTCGCAGCTCGAGAACATGATCACCAAGGGCGCCAAGGCCCTGATCATCGCCTCGATCGACGGCACCACCCTGACGAGCGTGCTCGAGGAGGCGGCCGCGAACGACATCCCGGTGATCGCCTACGACCGCCTCATCCGCGACTCCGCGAACGTCGACTACTACGCGACGTTCGACAACTACAAGGTCGGCGTCCAGCAGGCCACCTCGCTCCTCGCCGGTCTCGGACTGACCGACCTCGAGGGCACGAAGGCGACCGACGCCCCCGCCGGCCCCTTCAACATCGAGCTCTTCGCCGGCAGCCCCGACGACAACAACGCCACGTTCTTCTTCAACGGCGCGATGGACACCCTCCAGCCCTACATCGACGACAAGACCCTCGTCGTCGCGAGCGGCGAGACCGAGTTCAACACCGTCGCCACGCTGCGCTGGGACCCCGAGGTCGCCCAGAGCCGCATGGAGGACATCATCACCAAGACGTACTCCGACGGCACGAAGATCCAGGGCGTCCTCTCGCCCTACGACGGCCTGAGCCGCGGCATCATCTCGGCCCTCACCGACGCCGGCTACACCGTGGGCACCGACTTCCCGATCATCACCGGTCAGGACGCCGAGCTCGACTCCGTCAAGGCGATCATCTCGGGTGAGCAGTACGCGACCATCTACAAGGACACCCGCGAGCTCGCCAAGGAGGCCGTGTCGATGGCACAGGCCGTCCTCGAGGGAACCGAGCCCGAGGTCAACGACACCGAGACCTACGACAACGGCGAGAAGGTCGTCCCGTCGTTCCTCCTCGAGCCGGTCATCGTGACCAAGGACGAGATCCAGTCCGTGCTCGTCGACGGTGGCTACTACACCGATGAGGAAGTCAACGGCTAAGTCCGCTCCGCACCACCAGCAAGGACAACGGGAGGGCGCCCAGCATCGGGCGCCCTCCCCCACCACGAAGGAGTGAGGCGTACGTGACCACGAACATCCTCGAGATGCGCGGCATCACCAAGACGTTCCCGGGCGTGAAGGCCCTGCAGGACGTCACCCTGAACGCCGAGCGCGGCGAGGTGCACGCGATCTGCGGAGAGAACGGCGCCGGCAAGTCGACGCTGATGAAGGTGCTGTCGGGCGTCTACCCGCACGGCACGTACGAGGGCGACATCGTCTTCGAGGACGAGGTGATGCAGTTCGCCAGCATCCGCGACTCGGAGGCGAAGGGCATCGTCATCATCCACCAGGAGCTGGCCCTCAGCCCCTACCTCTCGATCGCCGAGAACATCTTCCTCGGCAACGAGGTCCGCGGATTCGCCGGCCTGATCGACTGGAACAAGACCAACCAGGAGGCGGCGGCGCTGCTCGCCCGCGTCGGCCTGCGCGAGAACCCCACCACGAAGATCCAGGACATCGGAGTCGGCAAGCAGCAGCTCGTCGAGATCGCGAAGGCGCTCTCGAAGCGGGTCAAGCTGCTCATCCTCGACGAGCCGACCGCGGCCCTCAACGACGAGGACTCGGACCACCTGCTCGATCTGATCCTGCACCTCAAGGAGCAGGGCATCACGTCGCTGATCATCAGCCACAAGCTGAACGAGATCAAGAAGATCGCCGACACCGTCACGGTCATCCGCGACGGCAAGACCATCGAGACGATCGCCCACGACGACGTCACCGAAGACCGGATCATCAAGGACATGGTCGGGCGCGACCTCGACCACCGCTACCCCGACCACACGCCGCACATCGGCGAGGAGATCCTCCGCGTCGTCGACTGGACCGCCCACCACCCGCAGGACCCCACTCGCGTGATGGTCGACAAGGTGAACCTCAACGTCCACCGCGGCGAGATCGTCGGCATCGCCGGGCTCATGGGAGCCGGTCGCACCGAGTTCGCGATGAGCCTCTTCGGCCGCTCCTACGGAAGCCGGATCTCGGGCCAGGTCTTCAAGGCCGGCAAGGAGATCAAGATGCGCAACGTGTCCGAGGCGATCGCGCACGGACTCGCGTACGCCACGGAGGACCGCAAGCACTACGGGCTCAACCTCATCGACGACATCAAGCGGAACATCTCGCTCGCCTCGCTCGACAAGGTGTCGAAGACCGGACTCGTCGACGACAACCGCGAGTTCGAGGTCGCCAACGAGTACCGCGGCAGCATGAACATCAAGTCGCCGACCGTTCTCGCCAAGACCGGCAAGCTCTCCGGCGGCAACCAGCAGAAGGTCGTCCTGTCGAAGTGGATCTACTCGGACCCCGACGTCCTGATCCTGGATGAGCCCACCCGCGGCATCGACGTGGGTGCCAAGTACGAGATCTACACGATCATCAACCGGCTCGCGGCGGCCGGGAAGGGGATCATCGTGATCTCCTCCGAGCTGCCCGAGCTGCTCGGCATCTGCGACCGCGTCTACGCGCTGTCGGAGGGCCGCATCACGGGCGAGCTGCCCATCGCCGAGGCGACGCCCGAGGCCGTCCTCACCCTCATGACTCAGGAGAAGCAACGATGACCGATCTGCAGAACGAACCGTCGACCGCGGCGGGAGCGCAGGTGAAGCCCGTCGAGAACGCGTTCACGGCGCGCATCAGCCACGTGCTCAGCGACCTCGGCAAGAACGGCATCTTCCTCGCCCTCATCGTCGTGGTGCTGCTGTTCCAGATCATGACCAACGGGATCCTCCTGCGTCCGCAGAACATCTCGAACCTGATCGTCCAGAACGGCTACATCCTGATCCTCGCCATCGGCATGGTGATGGTCATCGTGGCCGGGCACATCGACCTCTCGGTCGGCTCGATCGCCGCGTTCGTCGGAGCCATGTCGGGCGTCTTCGCCGTCAACATGGGCCTGCCGTGGTGGCTCTCGATCATCCTGTCGCTGCTCATCGGAGCGGCGGTCGGAGCGTGGCAGGGCTTCTGGATCGCGTTCGTGGGGATACCCGCGTTCATCGTGACCTTGGCGGGCATGCTGATCTTCCGCGGTCTCGCGCTCGTCGTCCTCGGCAACGCGAACATCGGCTCGTTCCCGGTCGAGTACCGCGCCCTGGGCAACGGCTTCCTCACCGACCTGTTCGGCGAGACCGAGCTCGACCCGCTGTCGCTCGGCGTCGGCGCGCTGGCGATCGTCGCCTTCACGGTGCAGTCGATCCGCACCCGTCGCGGACGCCAGCAGTACAACCAGGGTGTCGAGCCCGGCGCCTGGTTCGTCACCAAGCTCGTCCTGGTCGCCCTCGTCATCGGCGCCTTCGCCTTCGCGCTGGCCTCGTTCAAGGGCATCCCGGTCACGCTGATCGTGCTGGCCGTACTCGTCCTGGTCTACGGCGTCGTGATGAACCGCTCGGTCTTCGGCCGCCACGTCTACGCGATCGGCGGCAACCTGCACGCCGCTGAGCTGTCGGGCATCAAGACCCGCAACGTCACCTTCTGGCTCTTCGTCAACATGGGCGTCCTCGCGGCGCTGGCCGGCCTCGTCTTCACCGCGCGCCTCAACCTCGCGGGCCCGAAGGCGGGCGACGGCTTCGAGCTCGAGGCCATCTCGGCGGCCTTCATCGGCGGCGCGGCGGTCCAGGGCGGTGTCGGCACCATCGGAGGCGCGATCCTGGGTGGTCTGATCATCGGCGTCCTGAACAACGGCATGTCGATCATGGGCATCGGCATCGAGTGGCAGCAGGCGGTCAAGGGCCTCGTGCTCCTGCTCGCGGTCGCCTTCGACGTCTACAACAAGCGCCGCTCGGGCGGGCGCTAGGCTCCGTGCCCGCCGACTGGTCGCGGTTCCTGCCGCTGAGCTCGGGGCCGCGCGGCGACGAGTCGGGGGTCAGCAACGACTGGCGCGTCCCCGTCGCCGAGCGGCTCGACCGCCTCGCAGTCCGGGCTGCTTCGGCACTGGCCGCCTCTCCCTCTCGCACCGAGGGCGAGGCGGCCAGTGCCGTCTCTGCCGCACACCTGCTGGGCGAGCTGGTCGTGCGGCTCTCGAGCAGCACCGGTCAGCGCCTCGCGACGCGCTTCGGCGCCCGAGAGGCCTCCTCCCCTCCCCCGCCCGCCGAGATCCCCGCGGCACTCGCGGCCCTCGCCTCCGCGCGCCGCTCCGGCGGCGGCCCGAACGGCGTGGCCGAGCTCGTCGAGGTGGTCCGGGCCGAGCTCGCCCTCTCCTCCGGACTCGCCCTGCCCTCCCGCCTGTCGGGAGCCGTCGCGCTCGATCGTCTGCAGCGCGCGCCGCTCCCCATCCGCGCGGCGATCCGCGATCGCTCGCTCGCCCCGACCGACGCCGACTGGAGGCTCGGCCGCGGCCCCGCAGTCGTCGCACCCGCGGAGGAGATCCTCCGCTTCCTGCTCGGTCTCGGCCCCTTCCCGGCGCAGGCGGACGCATAGCCCGCCGTAGCATCGGAGGATGACCGTCTCACTGCCGAGAAGCACTCCCTCCGCCGCCTCACTCGACGCCGAGGGCGTCCTCGACCTCCTCGACGCCCTCGAGTCCGCCGAGGGGGTGGAGCTGCACGGTCTCGTGATCGTGCACCGCGCGCAGGTCATCGCCGAGGGCTGGTGGGCGCCGTACAGCGCCGAGCGGCTGCACCTCTTCTACTCGCTCAGCAAGAGCTTCACCTCGACCGCGGTCGGTCTCGCGGCCGCCGAGGGGCTGCTCGACCTCGACGACACGGTGCTCTCCTTCTTCCCCGAGCTCGACGCGGAGGTGACCGATCCGCGGGCGCGCGCGATCCGCCTCCGCGACGTGCTCGCCATGGCGAGCGGCCACCGTGCCGAGACCATCGACCGCGCTCGCGAGATCGATCCGGTCGACATGGTCCGCGGGTTCCTGCTCACTCCCCCCGAGGAGGAGCCGGGCAGCCTCTTCGCCTACAACCAGCCGTGCACCTTCGCGGCCGCCGCAGTCGTGCAGCGGGTGAGCGGTGGGTCGCTGCTCGAGTACCTGCGGCCGCGCCTGCTCGACCCGCTCGGGATCGGCGAGGTCGCCTGGATCCGCGACGAGTCCGGGCGCGAGATCGGCTACAGCGGTCTGCACGCCACGACCGAGGACGCCGCGAAGCTCGGACTCCTCTACCTGCAGGACGGGCGCTGGAACGGCGAGCAGCTGCTGAGCCCGGAGTGGGTGGCCGAGGCGTCGCGCGCGCACGTCGGCACTCCCGACGCCGGTGGAGCCGACTGGGCGCAGGGCTACGGCTTCCAGTTCTGGCGCTCCCTGCACGGCTACCGCGCCGACGGCGCGTACGGCCAGTTCAGCCTGATCGTGCCCGAGCACGACCTCGTCGTCGCGATCACCGGGCAGACCAGCGACACCGAGACGCTGCTCGCGAGCGTGTGGGAGCACCTGCTCCCCGCGGTGGGCGGGCCCTCGACGGCGGAGGCGGACGCTCGGCTGTCCGAGCGCCTGGCCTCGCTCGCGCTGCCTCCGCTCGCGGGGCTCACGGAGTCGCCCGAGCCCGGCCGGTACTTCCCCGCCGCCGACTCGCCGATCGCGACGATCACGGCGGTCGAGATCTCGGGAGGCGACTCCTGGACGATCTCGCTGATCGAGGGTGACGAGCGGATCGTGCTCGCGCCGGGATCGGGCGAGTGGGTCACCCGGGACGCGCACTCGGCGAGCGCCGGTCGAGCGGCCGACGGCTCGCTGCTGGTCGATGTGATCTTCATCGAGACACCGCACCGCCTGCACGTCCGGGTCTCGCCCGAGACCGGCACGTTCGCGGCGCGCTGGCAGACCGAACCGCTGCACGTCGACTCGCTCTCGACGGTGCGCGCGCCGCGCTGACGCCTCGCGGCTCGGGAGGAGAGGTCCTCCTCCTGAGCCGCGGCCGCGGTTCGCCCTCGCGCGATGTTGACGTCGCCATGTACGGTGAAGGCGGAGTGTTTGCGTGAACATCCGCGCAGATCCGGTGCAAAGGAGCACAGCATGACGTCTCGTACACGATCGGCCGGAGCGGCGGTGGCGGCCCTGCTGGTCGCGGCGCTCCTCGGAGTCGGAGCGCAGCCCGCCGCGGCGGCGGGAGCGGTGACGGATCCGAACGACGGAGTCCCGCGCACCAGCTCGCCACCGACCTACACCGACTACCCCGCGATCGCCGATCCGGGCCTCGGCGCCGCCGACTACTTCCAGCCCTACTGGTACGACACCGACGGCCGGCACATCCAGGCGCACGGCGGGCAGATCGTCACGGTCGAGGAGGGCGGACAGCAGGTCCAGTACTGGTACGGCGAGGACCGCACCAAGGGCTACTGGAACAGCCCGGGAGTCGCGGTCTACCGCTCGACCGACGGCCACAACTGGGAGAACAGGGGCACGGCGCTCCGCAGCGTCTCGACGCCGAGCGACCTGACGGCGCCGTACTTCGACGCTCTCTACGACACGGTCGACGACGCCGGGCAGCCGCGCGCCGAGCGCATCGCCGAGCTCGACTACCACCTCGACACCACCCAGTCCTCGCCCAACACCGCGATCTTCGAGCGGCCGAAGGTGCTGTTCAACGAGGCGACCGGCAAGTGGGTGATGTGGTGGCACTCCGACGGGCGCATCACGCCGGGCGGCAGCACCTACGCGCGGTCGATGGCCGGAGTCGCGGTCTCTGACAGCCCGACTGGTCCCTTCACGCTCCAGGGCGTCTACCGGCTCTACAACCGCTCGAACTACCAGGCCTGCACGTCGTCGGCCGTTCCCGGTCAGGCGCGCGACATGACCGTCTTCCAGGACGAGGACGGCACGGCGTACATCTCCTACTCCTCCGAGGAGAACTACACGCTCTACGTCGCGAAGCTCGACGCGAGCTACACGAACGTCGAGCGCACCACGACGACCGACACTCTCGACGCGCACCAGTACTCGGCCGACGGGAGGTACCCGTACGTCTTCGCCGACGGCGAGGCGGGCGCACCCGTGCGCGGCACCGACTTCCAGATCGTGAAGGAGTGCGGCCACCTCGAGGCGCCCGCGATCTTCGCGAACGGCGGGAAGTACTACACGATCGCCTCCGGAGCGACCGGCTGGGCGCCCAACCAGCAGACCTACTACACCGCCGACTCGATCCTCGGCCCGTGGATCCGCGGCGTCGAGAAGGCCGACGCGAACGAGAACGTCGCCTACAACGCGATCCCCGAGGGCGGCGACGGACGACTCTCGATCGGCGACACCCGCGGCACCACCTTCGGCTCGCAGTCGACCAACGTGCTCACGCTCGCGCCCGGGAAGTACGTCTACATGGGCGATCGCTGGAACGACGGCGCCTCCGACTCGACCTACGTCTGGCTGCCGATGACCGTCGGTGAGAACGGGCGGCTCGAGATGCGCAACCCCGCCGCCGAGGACCCGGCCCGCTGGGGTGCCGGCTGGGACGCCTCCTACTGGGACGACAAGGGCGTCGGAGCCGGCACCTGGTCGGTCGTCGACGACCGGCTGCCCGACACGGTGCGCCGGAACGCCGACGTCGCCGCCGTGCTCCCCGCGACCGTGTCGGTGAAGACCGGCGCCGGCACCCGCGACGTCGCCGTGACGTGGAAGCCCACCGGACCGGCGAACCTCGGCGCGCTGCAGGTCACCGGCGTCCTCGCCGCCGACTCCGAGTTCGCGACGGGTCGCACCTTCACGCGCACCGTCGAGGTCGCCGAGCCCGGCATCGCGAACCTCGCCCCGGGGGCGTCGGTGACGGTCTCGAGCCGTGCCGATCTGGCGCCGAAGCTCATCGACGGCGCCACGAAGGCCAAGGGCTGGGACGACTGGACGGGCTCGGGCTACCCGCGCGACAGCCGTCTCGCGTTCTCGTGGAGCACGCCGCAGAACCTCGACTCGGTCACGGTGCACGCCTTCAAGGACGGCGCGACCGCCACCTGGCCCTCGCGCATCGAGGTCGAGTACCAGGTGGGCGGTGCCTGGACGACGAGCTCGGTCGGCGCGACCCTCTCGCAGAGCGCGACGGAGGCGGCGCCGACGGTCGTGCTCGACCTGTCGTCGCTGCCCGACACCACCGGGCTCCGCCTGCACCTGACGAGCGCGGCGAACACCTGGCAGTCGATCGCGGAGGTGCAGATCTGGGGCACCGCTCCCCCGGTCAACGTCTGCCGGGTGGCGGGTGCCGCCGTCTCTGCGTCGTTCAGCCAGACCAAGTGGGCGACGCTCCCCGCCGCGAACGCGTGCGACGGCAACGTCACCACCGCCTGGTCGACCTGGACCGACGGCACGTTCGCGGGCAGCGCCGACTTCACGCTGACGAACACCGAGGCGCACCGCGTATCCGGCCTGACCTTCACGAACACCGAGGGCACCGTGTCCTCGGTGAGCGTGGCCTACCGCGCGGCCGACGGCACCTGGAAGCCGACCTCGGCCCAGAACGTCGCACCCGCCGCGAACGGGTCGCTGACGACGATCCCCTTCACCACGGTGTCGGCGACCGGGCTGAAGCTGACGTTCTCGACTCCGGGCTCGTACCTCAAGATCACCGAGATCGTCGTGCCCGAGACGGCGGCTCCGGCGCTGAAGGTCACCGCATCGGTCTCGTCGAGGTGCGTGGCCGGCAAGGCGGTCCTGTCGGTGACGGCCACCAACGGCGAGACCGCGCCGCTGGGCATGGCGTTCGCTTCGGCCTACGGCCAGAAGTCGTTCACCGGAGTCGCCGCCGGGTCGAACGCGACCCACAGCTTCACGACGCGGCAGGCGAGCATGCCGGCCGGTGAGGTCGTCGCGACCGCGACGGGCGCCGGCTCCAGCGTCGAGCAGAGGGTGGCGTACCCCGCTCGCAGCTGCTGACCGGAGCGCCGAGGAGGAGGGACGGGTCGTGATCCGTTCCTCCTTGCGGCGTGCCCGCGCGCTCGCAACCTGCACCCGGAAGCGGGGTGCCGTCGCGTCCGGCCCGGCTGATAGGAATCACAGGTCGGTGCCCCTCCCGACCCGACGAACGGCAGACCCTGTGATCCGCTCCCCCCGCGCCGCGCTCTCGGCCGTCGTCCCGACCGCCGCCCTCGCGCTGGCCGTCGTCTTCGCCTCGGCCGCACTCGCCCCGGAGGCGGCGACCTCGCCGGAGCAGAGCACCGAGGCGGTCGTCGCGGAGACGCCGACGCCCGCCCCGACCGCTTCACCCACGCCGATGCTCCGGAACGACGGCGAGACCGCGCCGGGCCTCCCCCGGTGCTGCGGAGGTGCTCAACCGAGCGCGGAGGACTCGATCGGCGGCGCTGCGCCCGCTCCCCGCCCGACCGACGCGCCCGAAGCGGAGACTCCCGAGGGCGTCGTCGACGGCGAGGAGCCCGCGGAGGGGGACCCCGAGCTGAGGGACGCAGGGGGCGTCGATGTCGGCGTCGCTATCGATCCGCCGACGGGCCCCGGCGCGCTGGCCATGACGGTCGCGGGCTCGGCGGCGCAGCTGCAGGAGGCGGAGTCGGACCCGCAGCGGCGGGAGTTCCGCGGCGCACTCCCCGCGGTCACCGTCACCGACACCCGCGCCGCGGCGGGCTCCGGCACCTGGTACGTCGTGGCCTCGGCGGGCGACTTCGTGAGCGCACCGGGCCGGCCGGCGATCGGCGCCGACCACCTCGGCTGGACACCGTCGCTCGTCGGCGAGCCCGGCGGCGCCCGGGCGGGCGAGCCGGCCGCCTCCGCACTCGAGGGCGGAGCCGGACTGAGGGACGCGGTCCTGCTCACGGGCTCGGCCAGCCCCGTCCCGGCGTCCGCGACGGCCGAGCTCCGCCTCCTGACCGAGCGCTCGGTCGCCCCCGGCGCCTACCGCTCGACGCTCACCCTCTCGCTCTTCGAGTGAGCGACTGGCCGCTCAGGCTTGCGAGACCGCCAGCGTGACGACGAGCGCCGAGTGCACGATCGGCTCCGAGACCGCGAAGTAGCGCTCGGAGCCCTCGATCCAGGCCTCCGTGGCGCCCTCGCGGGTCCGGAAGCGCACCGGCTCGTCGCCCGTCGTGCCGCGGCCGTCGGCCTTGGCGACCGCCTGGGCGCGCAGCTCGTGCAGGACCTGCTCGGCGGTGACCTCTCCCGAGGCGACGCGGTCGCGGACCGTGCGGGTGCGAGCGGCGTCGATGCCGAGGTCGCGACCGGTGGCGAGGGCGGCGACGACCGCGCCGTCGCAGTGCGCGATGCTGATCCGCATCCGCTCGAGGGCCGGGTGCTCGCCGCCCAGCACCGGGCGGCCGTGCGGGCCCCCGCAGCGCTCGCAGCGGGCGTCGACGGTGATCTCGAGCGGATCGACGCCCACGGTCTCCGCCGCCAGCTCGCGCACGAGGACGCGGCCGAGGAGGAAGCTGTCGCGGGCCTCACGGCGTCCGGTGGCCTCGTAGCGGAGGCGCTCGGCGAGGGTGAGGAGGCGGAGCATCCGGTGCCGCGACGAGTCGAGCACCTCGGGACGGGCCCAGCGGAGCTGGACGTCGTCGGTGGCGAGGAGGGGGAGTCCGGTCATGGCCCGGACGCTACGCGCCCCACCCGACTTCCCCGTGACGCCCCGGTGACCACCCGGCGACGCCGGCGCGGGCGGCACCGGGAGCGCACCGCCGCCTCCCCGCGCGGGCCCAGCCACTCCCCAGTCCTCAGGCCGATCCTTCGCCTTCGCGGGGTCTCGGGTTAGTCTGTCGAGGTTGACCTGGCGCAGAACGTGCTAGGGCGTCGGCAGTTCCGGCGTGAATCGGGGGGTTATCGAAGGAGAACGCGTGGCGTCCGACAGTAGGACAATCGGTGGCGTGGTCAAGGCGACCGTCGGCTTCCTGGCCATGAGCGTCGTCGCCGGCGTGCTGGTGACCGCGACCGTGACGCCCGCCGTGGCCATCGCAGGAGTCGCCGCCAACCAGTCGATCGGCATCTTCGACGGCCTCCCCGAGTACCTCGAGGTCGACAAGCTCTCCGAGAAGAGCAACATCTTCGCGACCCGCTCCGACGGCTCGACCCAGCTGCTCGCCTCCTTCTACGTCGAGAACCGCGTCGAGGTCCCGCTCGACCAGATCTCGCAGTTCGCGAAGGACGCCGCCGTCTCGGGCGAGGACCCCCGCTTCTACGAGCACGGCGGGGTCGACCTCCCCGGCACGCTCCGCGCGGTCGCGCAGACCTACGTGCTCGGCAACGACGTGCAGGGCGGATCCTCGATCACCCAGCAGTACGTGAAGAACGTGCTCGTCGAGAAGGCCGTCCGCAACATCACCGACGAGGCCGAGCGCGCCGCCGCGATCGACGAGGCGACCCGCACCTCTCCCGAGCGCAAGCTCCGCGAGATGAAGCTCGCGATCGGCATCGAGAAGGAGTACACGAAGGACCAGATCCTCCAGGGCTACCTGAACATCGCGTTCTTCGGCGGTACCACCTACGGTCTCGAGACCGCGTCGAACTACTACTACAACACCACGGCCGCGAACCTCACCGTCGCGCAGGCCGCGAGCCTCATCGCGATCGTCAACAACCCCGCAGCGCTGCGGATCGATCAGCCCGACGACCCCGAGAACGGCGTCGCGAACGGCTACGCCCGCAACAAGGAGCGCCGCGACTACATCATCGGCAAGATGCTCGAGGAGGGGAAGATCTCGCAGGCCGACCACGACGCCGCGATCGCGACGCCGGTCGAGCCCCAGATCACGCAGCCCAGCACCGGCTGCTCCACCGCGGGCAACGCGGGCTACTTCTGCGACTACGTCACCAACGTGCTCAAGAACAACGAGATCTTCGGCGCCGACGAGGACACCCGCTGGACGAACTTCCGCCGCGGTGGGCAGGACGTCTACACGACGCTCGACGTCGATCTGCAGGACGCCGCGGTCAACGCCGTCGACTCGCAGGTGCCGCAGACCTGGAACTTCGACGTCGGAGCCGTCTCGGTCAGCGTCGAGGTCGGCACCGGCCGCGTCCTGGCGATGACCCAGAACAAGAAGTACTCGCAGGACCCGGAGGTCCTCGCGGCCGACCCGTCCTACAGCGCCATCAACCTCAGCACCGACAAGGCCTACGGCGGCTCCGCCGGCATCCAGCCCGGATCGACCTACAAGCTGTTCACTCTCGTCGACTGGCTGAAGGAGGGGCACAGCATCAACGAGTCGGTGAACGGCACGAGGACGACGACCTGGGGCACCTTCACCGACTCCTGCGAGGCCGGCGGCACCGTGACCAGCCCCTCCCCCGGGACGCGCAACGATGAGGGCGGGAACGGCCAGGTCGGCACTCCGGTGACCTTCACCAAGACCTCGCTCAACACCGGCTTCGTGGCGATGGCCCGCGAGCTCGACCTCTGCGCGATCCGCGACACCGCGGCGGCGATGGGAGTCGTCCAGGGCAGCGACGGCGAGCTCGAGCACAACCCGTCGTCGGTGCTCGGCACCAACTACGTCTCTCCGCTCTCGATGGCGGGCGCCTACGCGACGATCGCGTCCGGAGGCATCACCTGCGACCCGATCGCGATCGACCGGATCACCGACGCGACGGGCGCCGATCAGCCGGTGCCCCCCGCGAACTGCCGCCAG
The DNA here is from genome assembly GCF_009807095.1 of Rathayibacter sp. VKM Ac-2754. GTDB lineage: Bacteria > Actinomycetota > Actinomycetes > Actinomycetales > Microbacteriaceae > Rathayibacter. The sequence continues at coordinate 55,874 of NZ_WUCC01000003.1, forward strand.
TCGATCGACCGCAACGTCGCCGCCACCGCCGCGGTCGCGCTGCAGTCGACCTTCACCTCGGGCGGCACGGCGACCGCGTCGCGCACGCCCGACCGCATCCCGCTGATCGGCAAGACCGGCACGACCGACGACGCCGTCGCCACCTGGATGACCGGGGCGAGCACCCGCGTCGCGACGGCCGTGGGCGTCTTCAACATCCAGGGCGACGCCAACCTGCGCAGCCGTCAGTACTTCTTCGACTCCGGATCCTCCGCCACCGCGCGGCACCGCATCTGGCCCGTCGTGATGGCGGCCGCGAACGCGAAGTACGGCGGAGAGGCGTTCCCGGAGGCTGATGGGTCGCTCCAGGTCGTCCCCAAGATCGAGATCCCGGATGTGACGGGGCTGGCTCTCGCCGACGCGAAGGCCAAGCTCGCGGCCGCCGGCTTCAGCGTCGTCGACGGCGGGGCCGAGGCGAGCGACGCCGCGGTCGGAACGGTCACCCGTCAGGACCCGTCCGGCTCCGCGCAGGCGGGCTCCGGCATCACCGTCTGGACCAGCAACGGCAACCAGAAGACGGTGCCCGACGTCGTCGGACAGGACCTGGAGGCGGCGAAGGCCGCGTTCGGAGCCGCCGGCTTCGCGAGCATCACGCTCTCGTGCACCGAGGATCCGAAGGCGCCGGACACCGGGCAGGTGACGGGCCAGGATCCGGCCGGCGGCTCCTCCGTCGCCCCCGATGCGGCCCTGAAGGTCGCCGTCTCGGCGAAGAAGTGCCCGTAGCCGCCACCTCCGGCTCGTGAGACCGCGTTCGGCTCGCAGGATCCTCGGATTGCTGCGAGCCGAACGCGTTTCTGGGAGCCGGAGGTGCTCGCCGGAGCCGTTGCCGCCCCGGGGCTACTGCCCGCGCCCGCGGATCGCGCCGACGATCGCCACCGTCGCGAAGTGCACGAACATCCCGAAGATGCCGAAGCACGCCAGCGCTCCGCTCGCGTCGGCGTAGGGCCGCTGCGCGTCGGTCATCGAGCCCGGGGTGACGACGTCGAGGGCGAAGAAGCCGATCGCCAGGCCGAAGCAGACCAGGCTCAGCCAGAACAGCGACCGGATCGCCCGACCCACGGGGTCGTAGTAGCGCGGATTCGACATCGGGCCTCCGGTTCTCGTGCCCTCCGTGTCTATCCGCCCGCGCCCTCCCCCGCAACGCATTGCGCTCGGCCCGTCCGAGTGGACATGAAGAAGCCCCGACCCGCTCTCCAGGAGCAGGCCGGGGCTTCCCGAGCAGGCTAGGCCGCCAGCGGCAGGCGCGCGGCCGAGGTGACGACCAGCTCGCCGCCGACCGCGTCGACGCTCACGGCGCCTCCGTCGGTCACGTCGCCGCTCACGAAGAGGTCGGCGATGCGGTCGTCGACCGAGCGCTGCACGAGGCGGCGCAGCGGACGCGCCCCGTACTGCGGCTCGTAGCCGTGCTCGGCCAGCCAGTCGATCGCGGCCTCGGTGACCTCGAGCGAGACCTCCCGCGAGGTCAGGCGCGCCCGGGTCGCGTCGAGCACGATGCTCACGATCTCGCGCAGCTGCTCGCGGCCGAGGCGGCGGAACAGCACGATCTCGTCGATGCGGTTCAGGAACTCGGGGCGCATGGCCTCGCGGAGACGTCCCATCACGCGGTCGCGCAGGTCCTTCTCCGAGGCGAAGCCCTCGGCGGAGTCGTCGCTGTGCGCGACGAAGCCGAGCGCTCCCGACCGCGACGCGAGGAACTCCGACCCCAGGTTCGAGGTCATGATGATGACCGTGTTCCGGAAGTCGACCGTGCGGCCCTGGCCGTCGGTCAGGCGTCCGTCGTCGAGCACCTGCAGCAGCAGGTTGAAGACGTCGGGGTGCGCCTTCTCGATCTCGTCGAACAGCACGACGGAGTAGGGGTTCCGCCGCACGCGCTCGGTGAGCTGGCCGGCCTCGTCGAAGCCGACGTATCCGGGAGGGGCGCCGATGAGTCGCGAGACCGTGTGACGCTCGCCGAACTCGCTCATGTCGAAGCGGATCACCGACTGCTCGTCGGCGAAGAGCGACCCCGCGAGCGTGCGCGCGAGCTCGGTCTTGCCCACGCCCGTCGGACCGAGGAAGAGGAAGGATCCGACCGGACGCGACGCGTCACCCAGCCCGGTGCGGCTGCGGCGCACGGCGCGGGCGACCGCGGTGACCGCGTCGTCCTGGCCGATGACGCGCTGGTGCAGCTCGGTCTCGAGGTGCGCGAGACGGTCGCGCTCCCCCTCCGTCAGCCGCGACACCGGGATGCCGGTGGCCCGGGCGACGACGGCGGCGATCTCGGTCTCGCCGACGATCGCCTCCGGAGCGACGTGCCCGGTGGCCGCCGCGAGCTCGGCCTGCACCGCGGTGATCTCGTCGCGCAGTCGCGACGCCTCCTCGTAGTGCTCGCCCGAGACGGCGGCGTTCTTGGCGCCCTCGAGCGTGGCGAGCCTCTCGAGCAGGGCGGCTGTGTCGACTCCCGCACCGAGCTTCAGGCGGAGGCGGGCCCCGGCCTGGTCGATCAGATCGATCGCCTTGTCGGGCAGCACCCGATCGGTGAGGTAGCGGGCCGACAGCTCGACGGAGGCGCGGAGGGCCTCGTCGGTGAAGGTCACGCGGTGGTGCTCCTCGTAGGCGGGGCGGAGGCCGTGCAGGATCGCGACGGCGTCCTCGATGCCGGGCTCGCCGACGCGCACGGGCTGGAAGCGGCGCTCGAGCGCCGGGTCCTTCTCGATCGTGCGGTACTCCTTCAGCGTGGTCGCGCCGACGAGGTGCAGCTCGCCGCGGGCGAGGCGGGGCTTGAGGATGTTGCCCGCGTCCATACCCCCGTCACCGGCACCACCGGCGCCGACGACGGTGTGGATCTCGTCGATGAAGACGATCAGCTCGCCCGCGTGGGCGGCGATCTCGTCCATCGTCGTGGTGAGGCGCTCCTCGAAGTCGCCGCGGTAGCGGGTGCCCGCGAGCATCGCCGGCAGGTCGAGCGAGACGACGCGCTTGTCGCGCAGCTGCTCGGGGACCTCGCCCGCGACGATCGCGCGCGCCAGGCCCTCGACGATCGCGGTCTTGCCGACGCCGGCCTCACCGACCAGCACCGGGTTGTTCTTGGTGCGGCGGCTGAGGATCTCGACGGTCTGCTCGATCTCGTCGGCGCGGCCGATCACCGGGTCGAGCCGGCCCTCGCGGGCGAGCTCGGTGAGGTCGGTGCCGAACTTGTCGAGCATCGGGGTCTCGGAGGCGGCTGCGGCGGGCTCCTCCTGTGCGACGCCCGCCGAGACGGTCTCGCGCATGCCCTGCGTGAGCGCCTCCGCGGTCACACCTGCGCGGGCCAGGACCTGCCCGGCGGGCGCGTCCTGTCCGAGGACGAGCGCGAAGAAGACGTGCTCGGGTTCGATGTAGGTCGAGCCGCTCGAGCGGGCCACCTGGTAGGCGTGGAAGAGGGCGCGCTGGGCGCTGTTCGTGATGGTGGCGGCGTTCTGCGAGGCGCCGGCCTCGGACGCCTGCGGGAGACGCGCCTCCGTGGCGGTCGCGATGGCGCCCGGGTCGACGCCGATGCGCCGGACGGCCTGAGCGACGGCCTCGTCGTCGACGAGGACCCGCAGCACGTGCAGGGCGTCGAGCTCAGTCTGGCCGCGCTCGAGGGCGAAGCGTCCTGCGGCCTGCAGGATGCTCTGAGTGCGAGCGGTGAGGAAGCGGCTGAGGTCGATCGACCGAGCCGCGCGAGCACGCTCGCCGTCGAGGTAGCGGGCGAGGAAGTCGTCGAACGAGCTCGCTCCGGCCTCGTTGAAGTTGTCGGGCACCAGTCCTCCTGGAAGAGTTGAGTCGGTTACGCTCAAGTCCAACGCAGGAGTCGCCGTCCTATTCCCGGAGCGTGCTGAGACCTGCCGGCGAGCCCCACGAGACGCCCCTTCGGTGCGTGTCTACCGGCGTATCGCCTGCGCGAGTGGCATCTCGCGACGCTCAGCGAGAGTCGTACGCTGTGGGCGTGGAGCTGGAGTTCGAGGGGGTCGTCGTCTTCTGGCGGGGGCCGGCGCCGTGGCACTTCGTCAGCGTGCCGGGCGAGCAGGCGGAGGCGATCGCCTCCGTCGCCGCCCACGTCACCTACGGCTGGGGCATGATCCCCGCGACGGTGACTCTCGGCGCGAGCACGTGGACGACGTCGCTCTGGCCGAAGGACGGCGGCTTCCTCGTGCCGCTCAAGACCGCGGTGCGCCGCGCGGAGGACGTCGAGGTCGACTCCGCGGTGCGCCTGCGGCTCGTCATCGCGACATGAAGAAGGAGGCACGGACCCTGTCCGGTCCGTGCCTCCTCGTGCGCCGACGCGCTTCTTCTCCGGGGTGGGAGCTCTAGGGGACGATGTGTCCTGCCGCGCGGAACAGCTCGTACCACTCCGGCCGCGTCAGCGGGATGTCGGAGCCGAGGGCTGCGTCGCTCACGCGCTGGCCGTTCGTCGTGCCGAGCACGACCTGCATGTTCGCCGGGTGGCGGGTGATCCACGCCGTCGCGATCGCGATCGCGGGAACGTCGTACTGCTTCGCGAGCCGGTCGATGACCGCGTTGAGGTCGGCGAACTCGGGGTTGTCGAGGAAGACGCCGGTGAAGAACCCGCTCTGGAACGGCGACCACGCCTGCACGGTGATGTCGTTGAGGCGGCAGTAGTCGAGGATGCCCGCGTCGCGCATGACCGACTGGCCCTCGGCGAGCATGTTCGACGCGACGCCCTGGGCGATGATCGGCGAGTGCGTGATCGACAGCTGCAGCTGGTTGGCGACGATGGGCTGGTTCAGCGACTTCTTGAGCAGCTCGATCTGCAGCGGCGTCTGGTTCGAGACGCCGAAGTGCTTGACCTTGCCCGCCGCGTGCAGCTCGTCGAAGGCGCGAGCGACCTCGTCGGGCTCCACGAGCGCGTCGGGGCGGTGCAGCAGGAGCACGTCGATGAAGTCCGTGCGCAGCGCCTTCAGCGAGCCCTCGACCGACTCGATCAGGTGCTCGTACGAGAAGTCGAAGTACGGTCCGTCGCCGACGATGCCGGCCTTGGTCTGCAGCACGATCTCGTCGCGCTCGCTCGGTGTGAGCGCGAGGGCCTCGGCGAAGCGCTCCTCGCACTGGTGCAGCGAGTTGCCGTAGACGTCCGCGTGATCGAAGAAGTCGATGCCGGAGTCGCGGGCGGTGCGGACGAGGTCGCGGATGGCGTCGTCGGTCATGTCGGGGATGCGCATGACGCCGAGGACGACGTTCGGGGAGTCGAGGCCGGAGGCGCCGAGGGGGACGTGCTTCAAGGGAGTGCTCCTTCGTTGGATACCTCGTCCACGGTAGGCGCGGCGCCTGGGTGGCGTCCAACAGTGGCTGCGGGTGCGATTCATCCGGCGGAGTGGTCAATCGGCGCGGTGTCGCGCGCAGTATCGAGGTCGAGCCGCCCTCTCGGCGTCCTGGAGACCCCGATCCTGCTCCTCACCCTCGGTTGTGCACGCCTTGCCGACGCGAGCGGGCGATGGAAGGCTGCCGCCATGACGATCGAGGTGCGCCCCGCCATCGACTTCGACGACCTGGCGACGATGAACGGTCCGAAGCGGCCCGACGCGAGCGTGTGCTGGTGCCTCAGCTACCGCCTGCTCTCCTCCACCGAGAACAACTCGCTGCGGGGTCCGGCCCGCGGCGAGCGGATGCGCGAGCTCGTCGCGCAGGACCCTCCACCCGGCGTCCTCGCCTACGACGGCGACGAGGTGGCCGGCTGGGCGGCCGTGCACCCGCGCGCCGACACGAGCTACGCGAAGAAGCGGAGGATCCCGCACGTCGACGACCTCGACGTCTGGACCGTCTGGTGCATCCGCGTCCGCCCCGGCTTCCGCAGGCGCGGGATCTCGCACGCCCTGCTCGCGGGCGCCGTCGACTTCGCCCACGCCCACGGCGCCCCGGCGATCGAGGGCTACCCCGTCGACAACCGGGGCGCGAAGGTCGAGCAGACGATGGCGTACGTCGGCACTCGCGCTCTCTTCGAGCGGGCCGGCTTCACGTACGCGGCCGACACCACATCGGTGCTGGCCGGCTTCCCCCGCGTCGTGATGCGCCTGCCGCTCGACTGAGCGGTGCGAACGCGGAAGGCCCCTCACCCGCTGAGCGGGGAGGGGCCTTTCACGGTGACGGCGGGCCTAGAAGTCCCAGTCCTCGTCCTCGGTGTTCACGGCCTTGCCGATCACGTAGGAGGAGCCGGAGCCCGAGAAGAAGTCGTGGTTCTCGTCGGCGTTCGGCGAGAGGGCGGACAGGATCGCGGGGTTCACGTCGGTGACCTGCTTGGGGAACATCGGCTCGTAGCCGAGGTTCATCAGGGCCTTGTTGGCGTTGTAGTGCAGGAACTTCTTGACGTCCTCGGTCAGGCCGAGCTGGTCGTAGAGGTCCTGCGTGTACTGCGCCTCGTTGTCGTAGAGCTCGTAGAGCAGCGAGAACGTGTAGTCCTTGATCTCGTCCCGCTTGGCCTGGTCGACCAGCTCGAGCCCCTTCTGGAACTTGTAGCCGATGTAGTAGCCGTGCACGGCCTCGTCGCGGATGATCAGGCGGATCAGGTCGGCGGTGTTGGTGAGCTTGGCGCGTGAGGACCAGTACATCGGCAGGTAGAAGCCCGAGTAGAAGAGGAACGACTCGAGCAGCGTCGAGGCGACCTTCCGCTTCAGCGGGTCGTCGCCCTGGTAGTAGTCCATGACGATGGACGCCTTCTTCTGCAGGTTCGGGTTCTCGACCGACCAGCGGAACGCCTCGTCGATGTCCTGCGTGTTCGAGAGCGTCGAGAACACCGACGAGTACGACTTCGCGTGCACCGACTCCATGAACGCGATGTTCGTGTAGACGGCCTCCTCGTGCGGAGTGAGCGCATCGGGGATGAGCGAGACCGCGCCGACCGTGCCCTGGATGGTGTCGAGCAGGGTCAGGCCCGTGAACACGCGCATCGTGAGCTGCTGCTCGTCGTGGGTGAGCGTGTTCCACGACTGGATGTCGTTGGACAGCGGCACCTTCTCGGGCAGCCAGAAGTTGCTCGTCAGGCGGTTCCAGACCTCCACGTCCTTGTCGTCCTGGATGCGGTTCCAGTTGATGGCGTTGACGTGGCTGACCAGCTTGAGCTTCTCAGGGGGAGTCATGATCTCTTCTTCGTGCGGATCGGTCGTGCGAAAGGGGTGATCGGGGGTCGGACGCTACAGCATGCAGCTGACGCAGCCGTCGACCTCCGTGCCCTCCAGCGCGAGCTGGCGGAGACGGATGTAGTAGATGGTCTTGATGCCCTTGCGCCAGGCGTAGATCTGCGCGCGGTTGATGTCGCGCGTGGTCGCGGTGTCCTTGAAGAACAGCGTGAGCGAGAGTCCCTGGTCGACGTGCTGCGTCGCCGCGGCGTAGGTGTCGATGATCTTCTCGTAGCCGATCTCGTACGCGTCCTGGTAGTACTCCAGGTTGTCGTTCGTCATGAACGGCGCCGGGTAGTAGACGCGGCCGAGCTTGCCCTCCTTGCGGATCTCGATCTTCGACGCGATCGGGTGGATCGACGACGTCGAGTTGTTGATGTACGAGATCGAGCCGGTCGGCGGGACGGCCTGCAGGTTCTGGTTGTAGATGCCGTGCTCCATGACCGAGGCCTTGAGCGCGCGCCAGTCGTCCCGGGTGGGGACGGCGATGCCGGCCTCGGCGAAGAGGCGGGCGACGCGCTCGGTCGAGGGTGCCCACTCCTTCTCGGTGTAGGTGTCGAAGAACTCGCCCGAGGCGTACTTCGAGTCGGCGAAGCCCTCGAAGGTGGTGCCGCGCTCGATCGAGAGGTTGTTGGAGGCGCGCAGAGCGTGGAACAGCACCGAGTAGAAGTAGATGTTCGTGAAGTCGATGCCCTCCTCGGATCCGTAGTGGATCCGCTCGCGGGCGAGGTAGCCGTGCAGGTTCATCTGGCCGAGGCCGATGGCGTGCGACTTGTCGTTGCCGTCCTCGATCGAGCGCACGGAGGTGATGTGCGACTGGTCGGACACCGAGGTGAGGCCGCGGATCGCGGTCTCGATGGTGCGGCCGAAGTCGGGCGAGTCCATGGTCAGCGCGATGTTCAGCGAGCCGAGGTTGCACGAGATGTCCTTGCCGATGGTGGCGTAGGACAGGTCCTCGTTGTAGGTCGTGGGGGTGTTGACCTGGAGGATCTCGGAGCAGAGGTTCGACATGTTGATGCGGCCCTTGATCGGGTTCGCCTTGTTCACCGTGTCCTCGAACACGATGTAGGGGTAGCCCGACTCGAACTGGATCTCGGCGATGGTCTGGAAGAACTCGCGCGCCGAGATCTTGGTCTTCTTGATGCGCGGGTCGTCCACCATCTCGCGGTACTTCTCCGAGATCGACACGTCGCCGAAGGGCACGCCGTAGACGCGCTCGACGTCGTACGGGGAGAAGAGGTACATGTCCTCGTTGTTCTTCGCGAGCTCGAACGTGATGTCGGGCACGACGACTCCGAGGGAGAGCGTCTTGATGCGGATCTTCTCGTCGGCGTTCTCGCGCTTGGTGTCGAGGAAGCGCAGGATGTCGGGGTGGTGCGCCGAGAGGTACACCGCGCCCGCGCCCTGGCGGGCACCGAGCTGGTTCGCGTAGCTGAAGCTGTCCTCGAGGAGCTTCATCACGGGGATGATGCCCGAGGACTGGTTCTCGATCTGCTTGATCGGCGCACCGGCCTCGCGGATGTTGGAGAGCGAGAGCGCCACTCCGCCGCCGCGCTTGGAGAGCTGCAGCGCGGAGTTGATGCCGCGGGCGATCGACTCCATGTTGTCCTCGATGCGGAGGAGGAAGCACGAGACGAGCTCGCCGCGCTGCGCCTTGCCGGTGTTGAGGAAGGTCGGGGTCGCGGGCTGGAAGCGGCCGGCGACGATCTCCTCGACGAGGGCGATGGCGAGCTTCTCGTCGCCCTGGGCGAGGCCGAGGGCGGTCATCACGACGCGGTCCTCGAAGCGCTCGAGGTAGCGCTTGCCGTCGAACGTCTTCAGCGTGTACGAGGTGTAGTACTTGAAGGCGCCGAGGAAGGTCGCGAAGCGGAACTTCTTGGAGTAGGCGAGGTCGTTCAGCTCCTGGATGAAGTCGAACGAGTACGCATCGAGGACGGCCTGCTCGTAGTACTCCTTCTCGACCAGGTAGTCGAGGCGCTCCTTGAGCGTGTGGAAGAAGACCGTGTTCTGGTTGACGTGCTGCAGGAAGTACTCGCGAGCCGCCTCGCGGTCCTTGTCGAACTGGATCTCTCCGCTCGGGCCGTAGAGGTTCAGCATCGCGTTGAGCGAGTGGTAGTCCATCTGTGCGGCGTCGCGGGGAGCGTCGATCACTGCTGCGTCCAAAACGTGTCCAATCCTTCGTCGACGGCGCGGACGTCGTCGGGTGTTCCGAATACTTCGAATCGATAGAGGTGCGGCACCTCGCACTTGCGGGCGATGATGTCGCCGGCGAGGCAGTAGGCCTCACCGAAGTTCGTGTTGCCGGCGCCGATGACGCCGCGGAGCTGGGCGCGGTTGCCCGGTTCGTTGAGGAAGCGGATGACCTGCTTGGGGACCGCTCCCCCGCCGTTGCCGCCGCCGTAGGTGGGGAGGACGAGCACGTAGGGCTTCTCGACGTGGAGCGTGTCGAGCTTCGTCCCGTCGCGCCTGGCGTGCAGGGGGATGCGGACCGCGGGCCGCCCCAGCTTCTCGATGAAGCGGTGCGTGTTGCCCGAGCTGCTCGAGAAGTACACGAGTCCGCTCATCGTGCGCTCCCTTCGCTGCCCGTTCTTCGTGTCGTGCCGACCCGCCGATGCGGATCCGTCGTCGGCCCGGGGCGGAGCCCGCTCACCCGGACCGACGAAGTCGTGTCACTGCCCACCAGCACCCCCTCTGAGGTGCCTGAGTGGTGAGCTGCAAGGCGGAGGAGGAAGCCGTAGCGGCGCTACGGCGCCCGACGACAACGCCGCAGATCGCCGCTCAGGTGCCTCAGAGGGTCGCGATCTTGTCGGGGCGGAAGCCGGACCAGTGATCGTCGTCCGTGATGACGACCGGCGCCTGCAGGTAGCCGAGGGCCTTGACGGCCTCGAGGGCCTTCTCGTCGACGGAGAGGTCGAACACCTCGTAGTCGATGCCCTTGCTGTCGAGGGCGCGGTAGGTCGCCGTGCACTGAACGCAGGAGGGCTTGGTGTAGACCGTCACGGCCATGCGTGTCGTCCTTTCCGGGAGGGTGTCCTGGGCCGGCTCCAAGGCTTCCCGGCGGCGTGCCGATCGGGGTGGGAGACGGTCGTGGGTGGTACGTGTGCGGTGGTGCGGGACGCCGGTGGGGCGTTCGCTTCGACCTGCTCAGCAATACTACATATAGGGGGGCGCCCGACGGGTGCCCACTAGGGATAGTAATTACATTCGTGTAGTTATCCACCGATCGTCCCCGATCCATCCACAGGCCGGAGCCCGTGGATCCGCGGGAGGACGCGGATCGCGGAGAGTTATCCACCGCTGTGGAGGAGCGTTCGGGGTTCCCTGTGTACAACGCTCGTCGGCGTGTCGCTGTTCCCGACATCCGGGGTCGCGGGCGCAGGTCGACCACCACATGTAGGGGTCGACGAGAGTCCGTGTCCATGCTCGAACGGTAGGCCCGACCACCGACATCGGCGGCGGTCGGGCGCGCCGTCAGACCAGGCCTGCGAGATCCCGCGCGACGGCGCGCAGGTGGGGCAGCGGGTCCGCGATGGCGGCGGCGGCGGACCCTGCCGCCTCGGTCAGCGACGCAGCCGCCGCGAAGCCCGTGGTGGGGGCCCGGACCGCTCCGGCGACCAGCAGCGCCCGCGCGCCGGCCGCCTCCGCGAGCCCGAGCAGGTACGACGGCACCTTGCCCGCCATCGACTGCGCATCGAAGCGCCCCTCTCCGGTGATCACGACGTCGGCACCCCCGACCAGCGCCGGCAGGCCGAGAGCCTCTCCCACGGCGGCCGAGCCCGGTGCCAGGCGCGCACCCCAGGCCAGGAGTCCGAAGCCCGTTCCGCCCGCGGCCCCGGTGCCCGCCTCCTCGGGGTCGGCGTCGAGGTGGGCTGCCAGGTGGCGCAGCCCGTCGTCGAGGCGCAGGACGTCGTCGAGGGTCGCGCCCTTCTGCGGCCCGAACACATGCGCCGCGCCGGAGTCGCCGAGCAGCGGGTTCGTGACGTCGCTCAGGATGCGCGCCCCGCCGCTCGGCACGGGCCGCAGCGCGTGGAGGTCGACCGCCGCGAGCTCGTGCAGCGCGCCGCCTCCGTCGCCGAGATCGTGGCCCGCGACGGTGACGAAGCGCGCGCCGAGCTCGCGCAGGGCACCGACGCCGCCGTCGGTCGACGAGCTGCCGCCGATCGCGAGGAGGAGGGAGCGCGCTCCGGCATCGAGGGCGGCGGCGATCACCCGCCCGAAGCCGCGGGTGTGCGCGGTGAGCGGGCGGAGCGGGTCGAGCAGCGTGATCCCGCTGGCCGACGCGAGCTCGACCACGGCGGTCCCGTCCGGGAGCATCAGCCACGCGGTCTCGACCGGCCGGTCATCGGGCCCGGTCACGGTGAGGCTGTGGCGGTGCGCCTCGGGGACCGCGACCGCGAACGCGTCGACCGTGCCCTCTCCGCCGTCGGCCATCGGCGCGAGCACCAGCTCGTCCGAGGGCCGCGCGTCGCGCCAGCCGGCGGCGAGCGCCTCCGCCACCTCGACGGCGGTCGCCGACCCCTTGAAGGAGTCGGGGGCGATCACGACGCGGAGGGCTGCACTGCTCATGCGCCCCAGTGTGGCAGGGCGCGCCGCAGCCCGCCCTGCCGAGGCGAATGGTCTCCAGATGGGGTCTGCGAACGACCCGGAGCCCGTTTCGCACCCCTTCGCGTGACCCCTGTGGAGAACCGGAACGGGAACGAGTCGAATCAGGCAGGCTGGCGCGATGCCCCGTCCCGCACCACTCCCCCCTGCGCTCGCGGGGCGGGCGTTCTCGGTTGCGGAGGCGACAGCGGCGGGCATCGGAGCGGAGCGGCTGCGGGCGCGCGACCTGGAGGCTCCCTTCCGCGGGGTGCGCGTGCCGAGAGGCGAGGCCGTGACCGTGGAGCAACGTGCTCGCGCCTACGCGACCGTCATGCAGCGCTCGGTGTTCTGCGGGATCACGGCCGCGAGACTCTGGCCGCTCGATCTGCCCGCTGAGCATCCGGAGGAGTCGCTCCATGTCGCAGTGAGGCCTCCTGCGCACGCCCCGCGCGGCCGGGGCATCACCGGACACTCGATCGCCGATCCGGAGCTGCGCGGTGTGCGTCGGGGCGGTCTCCTCCTCGCTGACGGGGCGAGTCTGTTCGTGCAGCTCGCCTCGGTCCTCTCGCTGGACGATCTGGTCGCGGTCGGCGACGCCCTCGTCCTGACTCCCGTCCACCCGCGCGGCGGGGACACCCGGCCATGGGTGCCGCTGCGCGAGATGCGGAGGCGAGTCGAACGCTACGAGGGACGGGGCGCCCGCGCGGCTCGGCGGGCGCTGGACCTCGTCCGGGAGGGCGCCGAATCCCGACGCGAGACCCTCCTCCGCCTCGTCCTCTCGACGGCCGGGCTCCCCGAGCCCGAGCTGAACCGCGAGGTCTTCGATGCAGAAGGGCTGATCGGCAGGATCGATCTCCTGTTCCCCCGATGGAAAGTGGCCGTCGAGTACGAGGGCGACCACCATCGCACCGACCGAGCGCAGTGGGATCGGGACCTCGTGCGCTACGAGCGTCTGGCCGCCGCCGGGTGGACACCGGTGCGGATCGCCGCCACCTCCTTCGATGCAGACCCTCTCGGCTGCGCCGACCGCGTCCGCCGCGCACTCTTCGCGCACGGCTGGCGCCCCTCCGTCTGACCGCTGCACACCGTCACTGCGTGTCTGCTCTCCCTCGCACGGAGTCCCGGTCCGGTCCCGGTCCCGGTCCTGGGCCGGTCCGCGAGACGACGCGTACCGTTCTCTGGGGCCCTTTCAAACCCCACTACGGGTTCACTCATCCCCGACTCACTAGCGAACGGTCCCGCACTGGGCTCTCCTTCGGCCGCAGACCCCAACCAGCGCCCACTCGAAGGCCCGGTCTCATGTCTGAACCTCGAGACGACACCAACGGGGACCCGACCGCCCCACAGCCCCCCACGCGCGTCCACTCGCACCCGTCTCCCCACCCGAACAGACGCCAACCGGGCTCCGCGCCTCGCGCACACCCCGTCCAGCGTCCACTCGACGAAACGGCGCGCCCACTACCGAAGCCCCGCCCCGTCGCCGGCGGGCCGCCGGCCTCGCCACCCTCCGAAGCCCCACCCTCCGAACCTGGCGGGCCGAAGGCCTCGCCCCCCCTCGCCTTCACCTCGCCCCGCCTGAAGGGTGTCCGCGGGCCTCCGCGCGGTGAGCTGCAAGGCGGAGGAGGAAGCGATACCGGCGGTATCGCGCCCGACGACAACGCCGCAGATCACCGCGCGGAGGCCCGCGGACCAGTTAAGGGGTGGCTAGGCGGTAGCCGCGTTTGATCACGGTCGCAATGACGCGCGGCTCCGGCAGCGCCTGGCGCAGGCGGCTGATCGCGACGTCGACGGCGTGGTCGTCGAGGGCTTCGGGGGCGGAGGCGGCGAGCACGGATCGGGCGACCGTCGCGCCCTCCGCGGCGACGAGCGTGCGGAACAGCGCGAGGGCGACCGGGGTGAGGGCGACGCGCGTGCCGGCGAGGATCGCGTGGCGGCCTCGCAGCTCGAGGGTCCCGTACTCCGTGTCGATGCGGGGGGCGGACTGCTCGAGGTGCTCGCAGAGGAGGCGGATGAGGGCGCCCATCCGGAATCGGTCGGGCACGATCGGGAGGATCTGCGCCTCCACGAGGGGGGCGGCGGTGACCGGGCCGACGGCGGCGGCGACGACGGTCTCGCGGAAGGCGGCCTGGAGGTCGTCGAGGCGGCCGGCCGCCTCGGCGACGGTGAAGAGGGCGTCGACCGCGGGGGCGCTGGTGAAGGTGACCGCGTCGATGCCGCCTCCGCAGATCGCATCGATCAGGCGGAGGACGCGCGCGGAGTCCTCGTGCGCGGTCCAGCGGTAGGGGGCGACGGTCAGCACGGTCGCTCCCGCGCGGGTCAGCCTCTCGAGCTGCGCCGGGTCGGTGAAGCCGTGCAGCTGCACGGCGATCGTGCGTCCCTCGACCCCCTCGCGCAGGGCCAGATCGACGAGGGAGGTGGTGGTCTCGCGCTCGCTCATGCCGTGGTCGTCGAGGCCGGCGGCGCGGATCGCTCCGCGTGCCTTGGGTCCGCGGACGAGGATGCGGGCCGACGATAGGGCGTCGGTGAGCTCGAGGCCGGCGGCGTCGGCCGCCTCGAGCCAGCGGCGGAGGCCGTAGGAGGTCGTGGCGAGGAGCACGTCGGGCCGGGCCGCGATGATCGCGCGGGTCTCGTCCTCGAGGACGCCCTCGGTGTCGACGGCGCGCATCCGGATGGTCGGCGCGTGCGTCACATCGGCTCCGCGGCGCTCGAACGCGGCGATGAGGTCCTCGGAGCGGCGGTCGGACGTGACTCCGATGCGGAAGCCCTCGAGCTGGTCGGGGCGGAATCCCGGGGACGGGTCGAGGTCGGTCATCGGCGGCCTCTCACGTGGTGAGGGCATCGACCGCGCGGGCGATGCTCTCGGGATCCCCGGCATCATCGCACACGGCCTGCCGGACGACCTCGCCGATGACGATCACCGCGGGCGAGCGCGGGGCGAGGTCGGGGAGCAGTCCGAGGACGCCTCCGACCGAGGTGATCGTGGTGCGCTGGTCGCGCGACCAGCCGCGCTCGACGATCGCGAGCGGCATGTCGCCGGTCATCCCCGCGCGCTGCAGACCCGCGACGAGATGCGGGAGGGTGTTCACGCCCATCAGGACGACCAGCGTGCCGCCGAGTCCTGCCAGGTGGCCGAGCTCCTGGTCGCTGAACGGGGCGTGACCCGAGACCACGGTGAAGGCGCGGCTCACCTCGCGGTGCGTCACCGGGATGCCCGCGGCGGCCGGGACCGAGATCGCGCTCGTGACTCCGGGGACGATCGTGAACGGGACGCCGGCCGCGCGGCAGGCGCGGACCTCCTCCGACCCGCGGCCGAAGACGAAGGGGTCGCCGCCCTTGAGGCGCACGACGTCGAGGCCCTCGAGGGCGCGCGACACCATCAGCCGCTCGATCTCGTGCTGCGGGACGGCGTGGTGGCCGGGGGTCTTGCCGACGTCGATGAGCTCGGCGCCCGGGGCCCATTCGGCGAGTCCGTCGTGCGGGCCGAGGCGGTCGAAGAGCACGACGTCGGCCTCGCGGAGGGCGCGGTGGGCGGCGAGCGTCATCAGCTCGGGGTCGCCGGGGCCTCCGCCGACGATGCTGACACGGCCGACGGAGCGCAGCGCGGCGGGTGCCTCATCCACCGTCCAGATCCCGTGACGGTCGACGACCGCGCGGAGGGACGCGGAGCCCTCGACCCAGACCACGAGATCCGGCCGCCAGGCGAGGTCCAGCCACTCCTGCGCTCGGGCGACGATCGCGCCGGCGGCGCGGTAGCGGGCCAGCACGCGGCGTGCTCCGGAGGCGGTGCCCACGACGAGCACGCGGCGGCCGGTGAGATCGAGCGAGAGCTGCATCACGCCTCCGTCACGGACGCGGCGGGCGCCACGGCACCCGGCCCGATCGGGATCGTCGTGCCGGCCACCAGCACCGGCCCGTCCGGCCGCTCGTCGCGCAAGGCCGGCCGGGACTGCCCGCGCTCGCGCACGGTCGCCACTCGCGGATCCGCGGTGTCGGGCGCGTTCACGAACGAGCGGAAGCGCCGGAGCCGGTCGGGATCGGCGAGGGTCGCCGCCCACTCGTCGACGTAGGTGTCCACGTGCGTCGCCATGGCGGCCTCCAGTTCGGCGGCGATCCCGAGGGAGTCGGCGCAGACCACGTCGCGCACGTGCTCGAGCCCTCCGGGGAGCTCCTCCTGCCAGCGCGCGGTGCGCTGCAGGCGCTCGGCCGTGCGGACGTAGTACATCACGTAGCGGTCGATGTAGCGCACGAGGGTCTCGTCGTCGAGATCCTGCGCGAGCAGCTGCGCGTGGGCGGGCTGGTAGCCGCCGTTGCCGCCGACGTAGAGGTTCCAGCCGAGATCGCTCGCGATCACGCCGATGTCCTTGCCGCGGGCCTCGGCGCACTCGCGAGCGCAGCCGCTCACTCCGAGCTTGAACTTGTGCGGCGAGCGGAGCCCCCGGTAGCGCTCCTCGAGGAACACCGCCATGCCGACCGCGTCCTGCACGCCGTAGCGGCACCAGGTCGAGCCGACGCACGACTTCACCGTGCGCAGCGACTTGCCGTAGGCCTGCCCGGACTCGAAGCCGGCGTCGACGAGCAGCCGCCAGATCTCGGGGAGCTGCTCGAGGCGGGCGCCGAACATGTCGATCCGCTGGCCTCCGGTGATCTTCGTGTAGAGGCCGTACTGCTCGGCGACCTCGGCGATCACCTTGAGCTTCGCGGGGGTGATCTCACCGCCGGGGATGCGCGGGACGACCGAGTAGGTGCCGTCCTTCTGCATGTTCGCGAGGGCGCGGTCGTTGGTGTCCTGCAGCGGCGCCTGGCCCTTGTCGAGGATGTAGGCGTTGGTCTGGGTCGCGAGCACGGAGGCGATCACGGGCTTGCAGACGTCGCAGCCGAGCCCGGAGCCGAAGCGCTCCATCACCTGCTCGGCCGAGTGCAGGCCGAGGATCCGCACAGACTCGAACAGCTCGCTCCGGCTGAGCGACACGTGCTCGCAGAGGGCGCGGGACACCTCCACCCCGGCGCGGGTGAGCTCGGTGTCGAGCAGCTTCTTCACCAGCGGCACGCACGAGCCGCACTGGGTCCCGGCGCGGGTGCAGGCCTTCAGCGGGCCGAGCTCGGTGCAGCCCTCGCCGATCGCGTGCCGGACGTCGCCGACCGAGACGTTGTTGCACGAGCAGAGCTGGGCGTCGTCGGGCAGATCGCCGGACGGCGCCTCTCCCCCGGCCGCCGCGAGGTAGGCGCTCGGCTCGGCCGGCAGCTCACGGCCGAGCAGCGGCCGCAGGGAGGAATAGGGTCCCGCGTCGCCGACGAACATGCCGCCGAGCAGAGTGCGGGCGTCGTCCGACACCACGATCTTCTGGTACAGCCCGCGGGCCGGGTCGGCGTAGACCACCTCGAGCGCGCCGGCACTCGCTCCTAGCGCGTCGCCGAAGCTGGCGACCTCGACTCCCGAGAGCTTGAGCTTCGTCGCGTCGTCGACGCCCGGGAAGGTCGCGTCCCCGCCGAGGAGCCGGTCGGCCACGACCTCGGCCATCGCGTTGGCCGGCGCGACGAGCCCGACGGTGCGGCCGTCGATCGCCGCCACCTCGCCGATCGCCCAGACGTGCGCGCGGCTGGTGCGGCACGCCTCGTCGACCACGACGCCGCCGCGGGGCGCCGTCTCGATGCCGACCGCGCGGGCCAGCTCGTCGCGGGCGGTGATGCCGATCGAGAAGACGACGAGATCGGCGCTGATGGTGCTGCCGTCGGTCATCGTCACTCCGAGCACCGTGCCGGTGGGCGAGGTGAGGACGGCGGTGGGCCTGGTGCCGAGGTGCAGGGTGACGCCCTGCGCGGTGATGATGCGGCCGAGGGCCTGGCCTGCGCCCTCGTCGAGCTGGGCGCTCATCAGCCAGCGGCCGGAGTGGATGAGCGCGGTGCGCGCGCCGAGCCGGTGAGCGCCTCCCGCGGCCTCGAGCCCGAGGAGGCCGCCGCCGACCACGACGACGTTGGCCGGGCGGCCCCTGCGGAGGCGGAACGCGGCGAGATCCTCGACGAGCGAGTCCACGTCCTCGAGGGTGCGGTAGACGCGGCCGTGCTCGGCGCCCTCGATCGGCGGCACCGTGGCGGAGGATCCGGTGGCGAGCACGATCTCGTCGCCGTCGAAGAGGCGACCGTCGGCGAGCTCGACGCGGACCGCGTCGGGGTCGATCGCGGTGACGCGGGAGGAGGTGACCAGGCGGGCCGACTCCCACAGCGCACCGTCGCCGAGGGTGAGGTCGACAGTGCCCTCCAGGCGCTTCGAGAGCGCGACGCGGTCGTAGGGGTGGTGAGCCTCCTCGCCGAAGACGGTGATGTCGAGCGGAGTCGAGGCCCGCGCGACGAGCGCGTCGACGAGGCGGTGCGCGGCGGGGCCGGCGCCGACGACGAGCACGCGTCGGGGTGCTGCGGGGATCGCTGGGGTCATGCACTCCACCGTAGGCACGCGGGGTTTCGCCGCCGTTGCCCCGACGTAACGCTGTGTGACCGGCGCCTCTCGGCCGCGATCGGCCGCCGTGAGAGGTTCGTTACGCAGGTGACTCCTGCCGCGTGCTCCCGCGAAACGTGGGCTCTCTACCGTGGCCTCACCGCCTCCGATCGGAAGCGGACCCCCGAACCGGAGAGGAGGCGCGACCGTGACCGCACTCGCCCTCGCCCCCGCCACGACCTGGGCGCCGGTCTGCAGCCTCCTCGAGCTCGAGCCGCTCTGGGGAGAGGCCGCCCTGGTCGGCGGCGTGCAGCTCGCGCTGTTCCTCGTGCCCGACGGCCGCGTCTTCGCCGTCTCGAACCTCGACCCCGCGACCGGAGCGGCCGTGCTCTCGCGCGGCATCGTCGGATCCCGCAGCGTCGACGGCGTGCAGCGGCCGACGATCGCCTCGCCCCTGCACAAGGACGTCTTCGACCTCGAGACGGGCCGGTGCTACACGAAGGAGAGCCTGCACCTCGCGACCTGGAGCGTGCGCGAGGTCGACGGCGTCATCGAGGTGGCGCAGCGGACCGCGCTCGTGGCCGCCTCGCACGGCACCTCGGACGACGACGGCCGCCGGGCCGTCGCCGCCCTGGTCGAGGCCGTGCGGCGCGCGAATCCGGCCGTCGACGTCCTCGACTCGTTCGTCGACGTGCAGCAGCCCGACGTGCCGGCGACTCTGGGCACCCTCGAGCCGGGCCGCTCCGCCGTCGTGGTGCCGCTGCTCCTCTCCGCCGGCTATCACGTGCACGTCGACCTCGCCGAGGCGGCGGCGGAGGCGGAGCGTCCCGTCCGCGTGTCGGGCGCACTCGGCCCCGACCCGCGACTCGCCCGGGTGCTCGCCCGCCGCCTGCAGGAGGCGGGGCTCGCCGACGGCGACCGCGTCGTGCTCGCGGCCGCCGGGTCGAGCGACTCCGGCGCCGTCGCCGACTGCTGGAGCACGGGGCGCCTCCTCGCCGCCGAGCTCGGCCGCGACGTCAGCGTCTCCTTCATCTCGGCTGCGGAGCCGCGAGTACCGGAGGCCGTGGCCGCCGAGCGCGCTGCGCACCCCGGCTCCCGGGTCGCCGTCGCGACCTACCTGCTCGCGCCCGGGTACTTCGCCGGCCTCGCCGTCGCGGCCGGCGGCGACCTCACGTCCGCTCCCCTCCTCACGGCCGTCGACGCGCCCGCGCGCGAGCTGGTCGACATCGTCTCGGAGCTGTTCGGCCGCAACGCCTGACGCTCCCTCCCACACCACCACCGCTCCACCTCCCCTTCCCGAGCGCGCCCTCGCGCGCGCCGCCCACTCCCCGGAGGAACACGATGACCGCTGCACCGCCGACCACCGCCACCATTCCCGCCCCGATCACCGACTCCGGCCTCACCCGCCGGCCGGGCCGCTGGATCGACGGCTGGAACCCCGAGGACGCGACGCAGTGGGAGGCGGAGGGGCGCTCGGTCGCCGCCCGCAACCTGCGCTGGTCGATCTTCGCCGAGTTCCTCGGCTTCGTCGTCTGGCAGCTCTGGTCGGTCGTGGTCGTGCAGCTGCCCGCTGCCGGCTTCGACTTCACGACCGGCGAGATCTTCTGGCTCATCTCGATGCCGAGCCTCGTCGGCGCGACGCTCCGGATCCCCTACACGTTCATGGTCCCGCGCTTCGGCGGCCGCAACTGGACGATCGTGTCGGCGGGGCTCCTGCTGATCCCGAGCATCGGCCTCGCCCTCGCGGTCGGGAACCCCGGCACTCCTTTCGGAGTCATGCTGTTCGTCGCGGCGCTCGCCGGCTTCGGCGGCGGCAACTTCGCGAGCTCCATGGCCAACATCACCTTCTTCTACCCGCACGCCCAGAAGGGCTACGCGCTGGGTCTGAACGCCGCCGGCGGCAACCTCGGCGCCTCCGTCGCGCAGCTGATCGTGCCGATCGCCATCACGATCGGCGCCGCCGCGACGCTCAACCTGCCGCTCGCGGGCTGGATCTGGGTGCCGCTGATCGTCGTCGCGATGATCGGCGCGTACAAGCGGATGGACAACCTCTCCGCCGCGAAGGCCGACGTCGCCGCCTCGCTCGCCGCGCTGCGCGAACCGCACCTGTGGCTGCTCGCCGTGCTCTACATCGGCACGTTCGGCTCGTTCATCGGCTTCGCCGGGGTGTTCCCGAAGCTCATCGCCGACACCTTCCCCGAGTACTCGCAGTTCACCGTCGGCTCCGCGACCCTGACCCTCGCCTTCCTCGGAGCCCTCGTCGGCTCGCTCGCCCGCCCCTACGGCGGCCGGCTCGCCGACCGCTTCGGCGGCGCCCCCGTCACGATCGCGGCGTTCATCGCCATGGGCGCCGGCATCCTCGGGGTCATCGCGACGCTGCCGCTGGGCAGCTTCTGGCTGTTCCTGCTCGGGTTCCTGGTGCTCTTCGCCGCCGCGGGCATCGGCAACGGCGCGACCTACCGGATGATCCCCACCGTCTTCGCCCTCCGCGCCCGCGAGAGGGGCGGCGACGGGATCGGCGCCCAGCGCACCGCGGCGGCAGCCCTCGGCCTCATCTCGGCGATCGGCGCCTACGGCGGGTTCGTCATCCCGCAGCTGCTCGGCTACTCCAAGACCACGTTCGGCGACTACACGACGGCGCTCGGCTGGTTCGTCGGCGCCTACGCGGTGATGCTCGCGATCACGGCGGGCGTCTACCTCCGCCTGGCGGCGAAGACCGGGACCCGGATCTGACGATGACGCATCCGCCCGCCCCCACCGACTCCCATTGCCCGTACTGCGCCCTGCAGTGCGCGATGACACTGACACCCGCCGACGGGGCGACGCCGGTGAGCATCGAGGGCCGGGAGTTCCCCACCAACCGGGGCGGGCTGTGCGCGAAGGGCTGGACGGCCGCCGAGCTGCTCGCGAGCGGGCAGCGGCTCCGCGCCCCGCTGATGCGCGGTGCCGACGGCGGCTTCGTCGAGGTGTCGTGGGCCCGCGCGCTCGACGCGGTCGCGGAGGCGGTGCTCGGCACGCGCGAGCGGAACGGCGCCGACGCGGTCGCCGTCTTCGGCGGAGGCGGTCTCACCAACGAGAAGGCCTACCAGCTCGGGAAGTTCGCGCGGATCGCGCTGGGCACCTCCCGCATCGACTACAACGGCCGGTTCTGCATGTCGTCGGCCGCCGCCGCGGGCAACCGCGCGTTCGGCGTCGACCGCGGGCTGCCCTTCCCGGTGACCGATCTCGACGACGCCGACACGATCCTCCTGCTCGGCTCGAACGTCGCCGCGACGATGCCGCCGTTCCTCGCGCACCTCGCGGGGGCGCGCTCGCGAGGCGGCCTCGTGGTCGTCGACCCGCGCCGCTCCGCCACAGCGCGCCTCACCGAGGAGGGCGCCGGGACCCACCTGCAGCCCGCCCCCGGCACCGACCTCGCGCTCCTGCTCGGGCTCACCCACCTGGTCCTCGCGGAGGGCCTCGCCGACACCGCCTACCTCGCCGCCCGCACCACCGGGTTCGACACGGTGCGCCGCAGCGTCGCGTCGTGGTGGCCCGAGCGCACCTCCTCCGTCACCGGCGTGCCGACCGAGCTGCTGCGCCGCACCGCCCGGCGGCTGGCAGAGGGCCGCTCGTACGTACTCACCGGCCGCGGTGTCGAGCAGCACGTCGACGGCACCGACACCGCCACGGCCGCGATCAACCTCGCGCTGGTGCTGGGCCTCGTCGGCCGCCCGGGATCCGGCTACGGCACGCTCACCGGCCAGGGCAACGGGCAGGGCGGGCGCGAGCACGGGCAGAAGGCCGATCAGCTGCCGGGCTACCGCTCCATCCGCGATCCGGAGGCGCGCCGTCGGGTCGCCGAAGTGTGGGGCGTCGACCCCGCGACGATCCCCGGCGCAGGGCTGCCCGCCGTCGCGCTGCTCGCCGAGCTCGGCCGCTCGGTGCGCTGCCTGCTCGTGCACGGCTCGAACGTGGTGGTGTCGGCGCCCGACGCCGATCAGGTGCGCGCCGGCCTCCAGGCGCTCGACACGCTCGTCGTGTGCGACTTCTTCCTCTCCGAGACGGCCGCGCTGGCCGACATCGTGCTGCCCGTGCCGCAGTGGGCGGAGGAGGAGGGGACCATGACCTCGCTCGAGGGCCGGGTGCTGCGTCGCCGGAAGGCGCTGGAGCCGCCCGCGGGAGTCCGCAGCGAGCTGTGGATCCTGAGTGAGCTGGCCCGCCGTCTCGAGGCGCCCGGCGCCTGGTCGACGGTCCCCGCCGAGGTGTTCGACGAGCTCGCCCGCGCGTCCGAGGGCGGCATCGCCGACTACTCCGGCCTCTCGCACGCCCTCCTCGACACCGGAGTCGCGGCCTACTGGCCGTACCCGGTCGGCAGCACCGGCAGTCCGCGGCTGTTCGGCGAGCGCTTCGGCCACGCGGACGGCCGCGCGCGGATGGTCGCCGTCACTCCCCGCGCCGTCCCCGTGCGCGACCGCGGCGACGAGCTGACGCTGATCACCGGCCGCTACCTGCAGCAGTACCAGTCGGGGACGCAGACCCGCCGGGTCGCCGAGCTCGACGCCGCGCGCCCCGAGGCCCGCCTCGAGATCCACCCCGCGACCGCCTCCCGGCTCGGCGTCTCCGACGGCGCGCGAGTCGCCATCGGCAACGGCCGCGGAGTCGTGCGGGCGCGCGCCTCGGTGACGGCCGACATCCGGCACGACACGGTCTTCCTACCGTTCCACTACGCCGGCGAGCAGTGCGCCAACCTGCTGACGGAGGCGGTCGTGGATCCGATCTCGTCCATGCCCGAGTTCAAGCGCACGCGGGTCTGGGTCCGCGCAGAGGGAGCCGTCGATGCCTGAGCCGCTCCGCGTCGTCCTCCTCGGCTACGGCCCCGTGGGCGCGCGTCTCGTCGAGGAGCTGCTGCCCTCCGTCCGCTCCGGCTCCGTCGCCCTGACGGTCGTCGGCGCCGAGCCGCACGACGCCTACAACCGCGTCCTGCTGGCCGAGTACGCCGTCGGCCGTGCCACCCGGGAGCGCCTCGACCTGGGCGATCGGCTCGCGGCGGAGGAGGCGGGCGTCGTCTTCCGGCTCGGCTCCGCCGCGGTCGGCCTCGACCGCGCGCGCCGCACGGTGCGGCTGCACGACGACGAGCGGCTGCCGTACGACCGCCTCGTCCTCGCCACCGGTGCCCGGGCCAACGTCCCGACGCTGGCAGGCATGGAGCGGGCGCGGCGCGATCGCCGGGTCCGCTCCGCCCTCCCCGAGACCCTCGACCGCGGAGCGACTCCGCTGCCCGAGCGCGTCGTGGCGCTCCGCGACCTCGACGACGCGCACGAGGTCCGCGACGCCGTCCGCGCCGGCTCGCGCATCGTCGTGCTCGGCGCCGGCGTGCTCGGCGTCGAGTTCGCGCTCGCGGCCTCCGAGCAGGGCGCCGAGGTGGTCGTCGCCTACCACGGCGACATCCCGATGGGGCGCAACCTCGATCACGGCGGCGGCCGGATGCTCGCCGCGGCCGCTCGCTCCGCCGGCGTCGAGATGGTCTCGCACGCCCGCTCCGAGAGCATCCTGCTGGCCCACGACGAGCACGGGCGCGCCCGCTTCCAGGCCCTCGTCTGCGCCGACGGCAAGCAGATCGAGGGCGACCTGCTCGTGCTCTCGTGCGGAGTCGGCGCCCGCACCGAGCTCGCGGCGAGCGCCGACCTCGCGGTGTCGACGGGGATCCTCGTCGACGAGCACCAGCGCAGCTGGAGCGATGCGGACGTGTACGCGATCGGCGACTGTGCGCACGTCGCTCCGCGCGGCTCCGCCCTGCCCGACGGCCGGGTGCCCGGCGGCCCCAGCGGTCTGATCGGCCCGGGCTGGGAGCAGGCCGATCGTCTCGCGGCGCGCCTTGCGTCGGAAGCGGCGGGCCGCCCGGCCGATGATCGGGTGCCCGAGCAGCGTCGGGCGGTCGTGATGCTGAAGGCCGAGGGGGTCGACCTGGTCGCGGGCGGCGACGCCACGGCCGAGCCCTGGGACGCGGTCACGCACTCCTCCGGCTGCGCGGAGCACGCGGAGGTGACCGTCTGGGCCGACCCCGCGCGCGGCGGCTACGCGAAGCTCGTCACGGTCGCAGGCGTGCTGCGCGGCTTCGTCTCGGTCGGCCTGCCCCGCGCCGGCGCCGAGCTGACGCTCCTGTTCGAGCGCGGCTCCGAGCTGCCCGCCGACCGCTCGAGCCTGCTGCGCCTCGACGCGCCCGATGCCGGAGCGGCCCCGACCGGCGATCCGTTCGCTCCCGACGCGACCGTCTGCTGGTGCAACGGCGTCTCGACCGCCGCCGTCACCGCCTCGATCGCCGACGGCGCCGACAGCGTCGCCTGCGTCGGCTCCGCCACCCGGGCCGGTACCGGCTGCGGTGGCTGCAACGGCCGCATCTCGGAGCTGCTGGCGCGCCTCAGCGTGCCGGCGTGACCGCGGCGACGGTCAGGACGCGTCGGCGTCCAGCGCCTCCGCGAGGCGGCGGGTGACCGCGCGCAGCTCGAGCTCGACGCCGCGGAGGCGCTCCTCCACCAGCCCGGTGCGCTCGTCGGCCGCGGCGAAGAGCGGCGGAGTGGCGCCGAGCGACTCCTCCGTCGAGGCCCGCCACGACGCGACAGCCTCGCTCAGCGAGCTCGTCGACGAGCGGAGGACTCCGAGCTCGTCGCGCAGCCCGGCGATCTCGTCGCGCACCGCGGCGATCTCGACCCGCAGCGCCGCGGTCTCGTCCCGCACCTCCTCGGTGCGCAGGCGCGCCTGTTCGAAGTACGGCGCCACCAGACGGTGCACCGCCTCGCGCAGGGCCGCGCCGCCCTTGCCGAAGCGCGTCGGCGCGGATCCGGGGTTCTCGCGGAAGTCGTGGTCACTGGTCATCGTCGTCGTCCCGTCCGGAGAGGCGGCGGTGGAGCAGATCCATCGCCCGCCGATCCTTGTCCATGATGTCGGCCTCGATGCCGGTGTCGGCAGTCCGCTCGCCGAGACCCGGTCGGCTCCGGCGCTCGAGCGAGCGCTCGAGGAGGTCGACCGAGCGCTCGAACGACAGCGGTCCGCGCGCGGCGGCCGCTCCGCGCCGGCCGAGGCCCTCGAGATCGACCGCCCCCGACACGACATCGCGCATCGCCGCGAGCAGCGACGAGGTCGAGCGCGTGATCTTGAGGCAGTCCACCCCGTCGATCAGGAACTCCGCCACTCCGCTCGACGCGGTGACGATCGGCACGCAGCCCACCGCCGCCGCCTCCACGGGAGCCACGCCGAACGCCTCGCCCGCCCAGGTCGGGAAGAGGAAGGCGTCGGCCGAGGCGTGCGCCGCCAGGACCTGGTCGCGCGGCGTCGCCCCGTGGAACTCGACGAGGCCGTCGAGGCCCGCCTCCGCCGCGCGCGCCCGGTAGCCGTCGACGTCGCCGTCGCCGTAGAGGTCGACGATGAAGTCGCGGGTCTCCTCCGCGAGCAGCGCGGCCGCCTCGAGCACGAGATCGACGCCCTTGTGCTCGCCGAGCGACGCGGCGAAGGTGAAGCGCGTGATCCCGCCCTCGCGGTACCGCCGCGGCTCGCCGGAGTCGGGCGGCACCGTCACTCCGCGCCCGATCACCTCGACCTCGCCGAGCTCGAGCCCGCCCGCCTCGATCGCGTCGACGAGGGAGCGGCTGACCGCCACGATCTCGCCGCGGTCGAAGTGGTCGGCGGCATCGGCCCCGTAGACCGCGAGGACGCGCTCGGGGAGGCCGTCGATCAGGCTGTTCGGGGTGCGGTCGCCCAGGTTCCACATCCACGCGGCCTCGACCGTGCGCAGCAGGTCGATCAGGGCGAGCCCGCCGATCCCGACGATGTTGAAGGCGACCACGTGCGTCGGCTCGAAGTCGCGCAGCTCCTCGAGCAGGATCCGCGTGTTCTCGAACCGCGACACCGAGCTCTCGTGGTGCATCAGCTGCGCGACCTCGCCGCCGGTCTGCGGCAGGGGGAAGTAGGTCCGCAGCCCGAGCGTGCGGTGCACCTCGACCGAGGAGGGCTCAGGAGGCAGGTAGGTCGGCGTCGTGAGGACCCGCACGGTGTGCCCGCGCGCCGCCATCGCCTCGGCGACGCGCGCGCAGGTCATCTCGTAGCCGCCGAGCACCTGCGGCGGGTAGAGGTTGCTGAGGAAGAGGAGTCGCATCGGACCTTCCGGAGTCGTCATCGGGCGTCCCGTCCCGCATCGGCGGCGATGCGCTCGGTGACGGCCGGAGTGTAGGTCGCGCGGGCCTGGCGGTCGTTGCCGCCGTCCCAGTAGTTGACGAGGTAGAGCCCGGTCTGCTGCGTCCGGGGCACGAACGGGAACAGCTCCGCCCGCGGCTGGATCTGCGCGATCCGGTAGCCCGCGTCGACCGCCCGCACGTGCAGCCAGATGTCGTCGGCGTCCGGAGCGACCTCGCGGAACGCGTCGCCGTGCGCGGCGACCGCCTCCATCAGCCCGCTCGGGAAGAGCTGCCCCGAGACCGACGTGCCGAAGACGTCGAACCCCGCGCGGGTGTCCTCGACCGGGCGCCAGCTCGTGTACGGCGCGACGGCTCCGTCGACCACCGCGACCCGGTGCGCGCGGTAGCAGAGCACCGTCTCGCGCGGGTAGCGCGCCCGGGCGTCGAGCAGCCCGCGGAGCCAGTGCCGCGGGTAGACGATGTCGTCGTCGGAGGTGACGACGTCGCGCTCGCCGGCGCGCCCGGACAGCAGGTGCGGGTAGTACTTGGTGTGCACGCGGTGACCCTCGACGAGGTGGATCTCGAGACCCCGTCGGCGGAGGCGGCGCAGGCTCGCCGGCAGCGCCGCGACGAGGGCCGGATCGTCGAGCCAGAGCGCCAGGCGCGCCGGGCGGGCGGCGCCGCGGGCGATCGACTCGAGGGCGATGTGCACGCGGTGGATGCGCTCGCCGTGCGTCGTCATGGTGACCAGGACCTCGCCATCGGGGTCGACCACCGGGCGGCGCGAGAACCGGTTGGCGAGCTCGAGCATCAGCAGCTCGCGGCGGAAGGCGAGCGAGGAGGGATGGTCGATGGGCCGGGCGGCGACGGCGGCCGCGCGGCGCTCGCGCAGGCCGGACAGCACGGCCAGGATCCGCGTCCTCGGGCGCACCCGACGGCCGAGCGCGGCGAGCCGGGTCCGGGGCCGGAGGCGGCGGCCGAGCGCGGCGAGGGCGGGATGCATCGATCCAGGATAGTCAGGGCCCGCTGGGCGCCCGACGTCGGTCAGTCGGCGTCGAACATCGCGTAGGCGCGCACCGGGAAGGTCCCGAATCCGCGCACCTTCGGCGGGACCGCGGTGAAGCGCGCTCCCCTCGGCGGCAGCGCCTCGAGCCCTGTCAGGTGCTCCACGACTGGCACGCCCGCGGCGAGGAGGAGGCTGTGCGCCGGCCGCGCGCCGCCTCCCTCGGTGTCGTCGATGTTGAGGGAGTCGATGCCCACCAGCACCGCGCCCGCCGCCACGAGGGCCTCGGCACCCGCCTCGGTCAGGTAGGGCGCGCCGTGGGCGTAGGCCGGGGTGGCGAAGTGCGCGTCCCAGCCGGTCGAGAGCAGCACGGCGGCGCCCTCGACGTCGAGGCCGGCGAGCGCCTCCGCGTCGATCGCCCGCCCACTCCCCCGCGCGTCCACGACCACCGCGGGCAGGTCGACGAGCGTCTCGAGCGCGAGGTCGGCCAGATCCGCCCCGCCCTCGTAGCGGTGGTACGGGCTGTCGAGGTAGGTGCCGGTGTTGCCGAGCAGCTCGATGACGTCCATCGCGAACTCGGTGCCCGGCGCGTAGGAGGCGCGCGACGCCTCCCGAGTCAGGTGCGGACGGATGCGCGGCGCCGGCAGACCGGGGTAGGTCACCAGGCCGTCCGAGACGGTGTGGCTGAGGTCGACGAGACGGCGCGCGGAGGAGGTCATGCGTCCGATCCTGGCGGTGGCAGTAACACGCTGTCCCGCGAAGAACTGCCAGCCGCCGAACCGATCGAGCCAGCCGTGGCACCTCCGGCCCGATTCCACGAGCCCGAGCTCGACCCGGAGCCGCTACCGCTTCGGCAGCGCCGCCGCCAGGTCCGCGATCAGGTCGTCCGCGTCCTCGATGCCGACCGAGAGCCGCACCAGCGACTCCGACACCTCGAGCGGCGTGCCCTTGACCGAGGCGTGCGTCATCTCGCTCGGGTACCCGATCAGCGACTCGACCCCGCCCAGCGACTCCGCGAGCTGGAACAGCTTCGTCGACTCCGCGAACTTCCGCGCCGCCCGCGGCGTCGCCAGCTCGACCGAGAGCATCCCGCCGAAGCCCGACATCTGGCGCTTCGCCAGCTCGTGCCCCGGGTGGCTCGGCAGCCCCGGGTAGTAGACGGCCGTCACGGCCGGGTGCCCGACGAGGTACTCGGCGACCGCCTGCGCGTTCTTCGAGTGCCGCTCCATCCGCACCGCGAGCGTCTTGATGCCGCGGACCGTCAGCCACGCGTCCATCGGCCCCGAGATCGCGCCGACCGCGAACTGGAGGAAGCCGATCTTCTCGGCCAGCGGCCCCGAGCGCAGCGCGAGAGCCCCGCCCACCACGTCGGAGTGCCCGCCGAGGTACTTCGTGGTCGAGTGCACGACCACGTCGGCCCCGAGCGCCAGCGGCTGCTGCAGCGCCGAGGAGGCGAAGGTGTTGTCGACCACGACGATCAGGTCGTGCGCGTGGGCCAGATCGGCCAGCTCCGCGATGTCGCTGACGGTCATCAGCGGGTTGGACGGCGTCTCGACCCAGAGCATCTTGGTCTCGCCGGGGACGATCGCCCGCTGCACCTCGCGCAGGTTCGACATGTCGACGGCGGTGTTGCGGATGCCCCAGGCGCCGTGCACCCGGTCGATCAGCCGGTGGCTCCCGCCGTAGGCGTCGTTGCCGAGCACGATGTGGTCGCCGGGGGCGAGCGCGGCGCGCAGCAGCGTGTCCTCCGCCGCGAGGCCCGAGGAGAAGGAGTAGGCGACGTCGGCGCCCTCGAGCGAGGCGATCAGCTCCTGCAGGGAGTCGCGGGTGGGGTTCGCCGAGCGGGCGTACTCGTAGCCGCCGCGGAATCCGCCGATGCCGTCCTGGACGAACGTCGAGGTCATGTAGACGGGCGGGACGACCGCGCCGGTGGTCGGGTCGAACTCCTGACCGGCGTGGATGGCGCGGGTGTCGAAGTGCTGCTTCTTGGGCATGGCTGCATGCTTTCCGGGTCGAGGTGGAGGGGAGGGAGGTGCGCCGGTCACCCGGTGGCGAACGAGAGCAGGTCCTGCCGCGTGATCACGGCGACCGGCTTGCCCTCGTCGGTGACGAGCAGGGCGCTGACCTCGGTGAGGGCCGCGCGCGCCGACGAGATGCTCTCGCCGAGGCCGATCAGCGGCAGCGAGTCGCCGGAGGAGGCGCCGAGCGGATCCGTCATCGCCGCCGCGCCGCTGAACACGCGGTCGAGCAGCTCGCGCTCGTCGACGGCTCCGACGACCTCGCCCATCACGACGGGCGGCTCGGCGGTGAGGACGGGCAGCTGCGAGACCCCGTACTTGGTCATGATCTCGATCGCGTCGCGGACGGTGTCGCTCGGGTGCGCGTGCACGAGCGCGGGCAGCTCGCCGGTCTGCGGATTCGCGGCGCGGGCGCGGAGGACGTCGCGGACCGTCCCCTCCTCGGGCATCTCGAGGAAGCCGTAGGAGCGCATCCACCGGTCGTTGAAGATCTTGCCGAGGTAGCCGCGCCCGCCGTCCGGGAGCAGCACGACGACCACGTCGTCGGGCCCCAGGTCGGCCGCCGCCTTGAGCGCGACCGAGACGGCGAGCCCGCTCGAGCCGCCGACGAGCAGCCCCTCCTCGCGGGCGAGGCGGCGGGTCATCGCGAACGACTCCGCATCGCTCGAGGCGATGATGCGGTCGACGACGCTCGGATCGTAGGCGCTCGGCCAGAAGTCCTCGCCGACGCCCTCCGTGAGGTAGGGCCGCCCGCCGCCGCCCGAGTAGACCGAGCCCTCGGGGTCGGCGCCGATGATCTGCACGCGGCCGTCCGACACCTCCTTGAGGTAGCGCCCGACTCCGCTGATGGTGCCGCCGGTGCCGACTCCCGCGACGAAGTGGGTCAGCCGCCCGGCGGTGTCGCGCCAGATCTCGGGGCCGGTGGTCTCGTAGTGGCTGAGCGGACCGTTGAGGTTCGCGTACTGGTTCGGCTTGAACGCGCCGGGGATCTCGCGGGCGAGGCGGTCCGAGACGGAGTAGTAGGAGTCGGGGTCCTCCGGCGCGACGGCCGTGGGCGTCACGACGATCTCGGCGCCGTAGGCGGTGAGCACGTTGCGCTTGTCCTCGCCGACCTTGTCGGGCAGCACGAAGACGCAGCGGTAGCCGCGCTGCTGCGCCACGAGGGCGAGGCCGATGCCGGTGTTGCCGCTGGTCGGCTCGACGATCGTGCCGCCGGGCTTCAGGAGTCCGTCGCGCTCGGCCGCGTCGATGATGCGGGTCGCGATGCGGTCCTTCGACGAGCCGCCGGGGTTGAGGTACTCGACCTTGACCAGGACGGTCGCGCTCACTCCGGAGGCGGTCGGTCCGAGCTTCACCAGCGGGGTGTCGCCGATCAGGTCGAGCACCGATTCGGCGTAGGCCATCCCGGTCTCCGGGCGTGCTGACAGGGCTCGATCGAGGGTCATACCGCCAGGGTACCAACCGGTTCGGAGCGTATGACGGGAGCCCCCGACAGCCCCTCGAGAGGCCTCTGGCCGGGTCGCGCGAGGTGCTGTCGCCGCGATCCGGAGTGCCCTATCGTGGGGGTCCGCGAGCGCCGCCGCTGTGAACGGAACGGACCCCGAATGACCTCTCCGATCGCCGCACCGCCGCGGCGTCCGGCCGATGCGCACCTCCTGCGGCTGCTGGGTCCGGCCATGGTCGCCGGAGTCGCCTACCTCGATCCGGGCAATGTCGCCAGCAACATGACGGCGGGCGCCCGCTTCGGGTATCTGCTGGTCTGGGTCGTCGTCCTCGGCAACCTGATGGCGTGGCTGATCCAGTACCTCTCGGCGAAGCTCGGCCTGATGACGGGCAGGAGCCTGCCCGAGCTGCTCGGCGAGCACCTCCGCGGCCGCTGGGGCCGGCGTGCCTACTGGCTGCAGGCCGAGACGGTGGCGATGGCGACCGACCTGGCCGAGGTGATCGGCGGGGCGATCGCCCTCAACCTGCTCTTCGGCCTGCCGCTGCTGGTCGGCGGTCTGGTGACGGGCGCGGTGTCGCTCGTCCTCCTCCTGGTGCAGACCCGCGGAGGCGCGCAGCCGTTCGAGCGCGTCATCACGCTGCTCATGGTCATGATCGCGGTCGGCTTCACGGTCGGAGTCGTCGTCGATCCGCCCGACGCCGGATCGGCGATCGCCGGCCTCGTCCCGCGGTTCGAGGGGTCGGAGTCGGTGCTCCTCGCCGCCTCGATCCTCGGCGCGACCGTCATGCCGCACGCGATCTACGCCCACTCCGCGCTCGCCCGCGACCGCTTCGGCCGCGTCGACGGCGTCGGCGCCCGGCGGAGGATCCTGGTCGCCACCCGGATCGACGTCACCGTCGCGCTCGCGATCGCCGGCACCGTGAACCTCGCGATCCTCCTGCTCGCCGCGCACTCGCTCTCGGGAGTCGCGGGCACCGACAGCCTCGAGGGCGCCCACGCCGCGATCGGCGCCGCCCTCGGCCCGGTCGTCGCGACGCTCTTCGCGGTCGGCCTGCTCGCCTCCGGACTCGCCTCGACCTCGGTCGGCGCCTACGCCGGCGCCGAGATCATGCACGGGCTGCTGCAGGTCCGCGTGCCGCTGGTCGCCCGGCGCCTGGTCACGCTGATCCCGGCGCTGCTGGTGCTGGCGATCGGCTTCGACCCGACGCGCGCCCTCGTGCTCAGCCAGGTCGTGCTGTCGTTCGGCATCCCGTTCGCCCTGGTGCCGCTGGTGATCCTGACCCGCGACCGCCGCCTGATGAGCGACCAGGCGAACCGCTGGTTCACGACCCTCGGCGCCACCCTCGCCGCCGCCTTCCTGATCGTCTTGAACGGCCTGCTCCTCTGGCTCACCTTCGCCCCCTGATCAAGGGTCCCGGCCGGCATTGATCCGATCCGGAGGCTGTCTCGTTATCCTCTGTGAGCGCCTCTCAGGCGCTGCGCCCGCTGCCGGCGCGCCATCCACCACCAGAACGAGAGACGCCGCGTGCCCAGAGACACGATGTCCGCGAAGAACCGCGCCCGCCAGGAGAAGCTCGAGGCCTACCGGCGCGAGCAGGAGAAGCGCAAGCGGAGCGGCCGCATCTGGATCTGGTCGCTCTCGGCCCTCGCCGTCCTCGCCGTCGGGGCGATCGTCGCGGTCACGGTCATCGGCAACCAGCAGATCGTCGAGGCGCGCCAGATCGACGGCCTGCAGACCTTCGAGAACGACGCCACCCACGTCGCCGGCACCGTCGACTACGAGCAGACGCCGCCGGCGGGCGGCCCGCACAACTCCGTCTGGATGAACTGCGGCGTCTACGACCAGCCCGTCCCCAACGAGAACGCGGTGCACGATCTCGAGCACGGTGCCGTCTGGGCGACCTACGACCCCTCCCTCCCGCAGAGCGAGGTCGACGCCCTGATCGAGGCGATGCCCGACACGTACGCCGTCGTCTCGCCCTACGAGGGACTCGAGTCGCCGATCGTGCTGAGCGCCTGGGACGCCCAGGTCGCCATCGACTCCCCCGACGACCCGCGGATCGACGCGTTCGTCGAGCGCTTCTGGCAGGCCTCCACCGCGCCCGAGCCCGGCGCGCCCTGCACCGGAGGCATCGACGCCCCCGGCAAGCAGTGACGCCCCCGGTGAGCAGCAAGGGCCGCCTCCTCATCGCCGCCGTCGCGATCGTCGCCCTGCTGCTGGGGGCGGCGGGCGGCTACGTGCTCGGCGCCCTCGCCCCGTTCTCGCAGACCGCGACTCCGTCGAGCACCAGCGCGGAGGCGGGCTTCGCGCGCGACATGCAGGTCCACCACCTGCAGGGCGCCCAGCTCGCGCTGATCGCCCACGAGCGCAGCACCGACGACGAGGTGCTGACCGTCTCGAAGGACATCCTGCTCACGCAGCAGCAGCAGTCGGGGCAGCTCTTCGGCTGGCTGACCTCGTGGGGCCTCCCCCAGGCCTCCCCCGAGCCGTCGATGACGTGGATGGGGCGCCCGACCCTCGCCGGCGCCGCCGACGAGCACTCGTCGATGGGCATGGGCACCGAGGACGGAGTCGTGCCGTCGAGCATGCCCGGCCTCGCGACCCCCGAGCAGATCGACGAGCTGACCGCTGCGTCCGGGCGCGACCTCGACCGCCTGTTCCTGCAGCTGATGATCACCCACCACCGCGGGGCGATCGACATGGCGGAGGCGCTCCTCGCCCGCAGCCGCGACACGGTCGCCACCGACTTCGCCACCTCGGTCGTCAAGGCGCAGGAGGCCGAGATCTCCCTGATGGAGCAGATGCTGGCCGACCGCCCCGCTGCCTGACCCGGAGGGCGCCGACGCGGTCCGCCCGGCGCACGAGCCCCGTGCACTCTGCAAGAGGCCGTGCGATCTGCAGGAGGAGCACCCCGATCAGGCGGGAATCGCGCGATGGAGGGCGCTCCCGGGCCACGATCGCCTGCGAATCGCACCCCGTCCGACCCGGAGTCCGGACCCGGCCGGCCCGTCAGGCGCCGACGGCCGTCTCGACCTGCTGCGCGTACAGCGAGGCGTAGAGCCCCCCGCGCACCAGCAGCTCGGAGTGGGTGCCCGACTCGACGATGCGACCGCCGTCGACGACGTGGATGACATCGGCCGACACCACCGTCGAGAGCCGGTGCGCGATCGCGATCGTCGTGCGACCGCGCGACGCGTCGTCGAGCGCGGTCTGCACGATCCGCTCCGAGACCGTGTCGAGCGCGCTGGTCGCCTCGTCGAGGATCAGCACCGCCGGATCCTTGAGCAGCACCCGCGCGATGGCGAGCCGCTGCTTCTCGCCGCCCGAGAGGCGGTAGCCGCGCTCGCCGACCAGGGTGTCGTACCCGTCGGGGAAGGACGCGATGGTGTCGTGGATGTTCGCCGAGCGCGCCGCCGCCTCGAGCTCCTCCTGGGTCGCATCGGGGCGCGCGTAGCGGAGGTTGTCGGCGATCGAGGCGTGGAAGAGGTAGGTCTCCTGACTGACGATCCCGATGTGCGACACGAGCGACTCCTGGCGCAGCTCGCGCACATCCGCCCCCGCGAAGCGCACGGAGCCGCCCGTCACGTCGTACAGGCGCGGCACGAGGTACGAGATGGTCGTCTTGCCCGCCCCCGACGGCCCGACGAAGGCGACGAACTCACCCGGCGCGATCGACACCGAGACGTGGTCGAGGGTCGGCCGCGCCTCGTCGGTCTGGTCGGGGTAGCGGAACACGACGTCGTCGAGCTCGACCCGGCCGAGCTCCCCCTCGACCTCGCGGGCGTCCGCCCGGTCGGCGATGGCCGGGCGGAGGTCGAGGTACTCGAAGATGCGCGCGAAGAGGGCGCCGGCGGTCTGCAGGTCGAGCGCGACGCGCATCAGGCCGAGCAGCGGCCACATCAGTCGCGCCTGGACCGTCGTGAAGGCGACCACGGTGCCGGCGGTCACGGTCGTCCCGCCGAGGATCAGCCACGCGGCGACGAGGTAGACGACGACGGGGATCACCGAGAGGAAGATCTGCACCGTCGCGAAGAACCACTGGCCCGACATCTGCTGGCGCACCTGCAGGTCGATCTGCCGGCCGTTCTCGTCGGCGTAGCGGGTCACCTCCGACTCCTGGCGTCCGAAGCTCTTGGCCAGGAGGATGCCCGAGACGCTCAGCGTCTCCTGCGTGATCGCGGTCATCTCGGACAGCGACTCCTGCGTCTTCGTCGCGATGCGCGCGCGGACCTGGCCCACCCGGCGCTGCGCGATCACGAGGACGGGGGTGAGCACGAGCGCGACGATCGTCATCTGCCACGACAGCAGCAGCATCGCCACCACGGCCGCGATCACGGTGACCGTGTTGCCGAGCACGCTCGACACGGTGTTGGTCAGCACGCTCGCGACCCCGCCGACGTCGTTCGCGAGGCGCGACTGGATGACTCCGGTGCGCGTGCGGGTGAAGAAGCCCAGCTCCATCGCCTGCAGGTGCCGGAAGAGCCGGATCCGCAGCTCCCCCATCACCGTGTTGCCGACCGTCGCCGTCAGGTAGGTCTGCCAGACGCCGAGGATCGCCGACAGCACCCAGACGAGCACCATGATGCCGACGAGCTCGAGCAGCACGGGGAAGTCCGGCCCGCCCTCCGCGGGGAAGAGCCCCTGGTCGAACGCGAGCTGGGTGAGCAGCGGCGGCACGACCGTCAGCGCCGCGCCGACCAGCACGAGCGCGATGGTGAGGCTCAGCTTGGCGCGGTGATCGCGGAACAGCTCGGCGATGCGGCGGAACAGCCCGTCGATCCGCGGGGCGTCGGCGTTGGCCTGCCGCTGGCGGTCGGGGTCGCTGCTCGAGATCCTGCCGCGTGCCCCTCCGCCGCGCATCCCGCCGCCCGCCGCGACGTCACCCATCCTGCTCATCGCTCGACCATATCCCCGCCCGCCGACACCGCCCGAGGCTTCCGCCCACGGCGAAGTCGTGCTCTGCACCAACGCCGACGGCCCGGCGATCCTGCGAGCAGGAGCACCGGGCCGAGGAGGCGGAGCGGGAGAGCGTCAGCCCTTCGTGGCGCCGGCCAGCAGGCCGCGGACGAAGAACCGCTGGAGGCTGAAGAACACGATGAGCGGGACGATGATGGAGATGAACGCCCCCGCCGTGAGCAGCTCCCACGACTGGCCGTAGGAGCCCGAGAGATCCTGAAGCGCCTTCGTGATCGGCAAGCCCTGCCCGGAGGTGAACACCGTCGCGACCAGCAGGTCGTTCCACACCCAGAGGAACTGGAAGATGCCGAAGGAGGCGATCGCCGGCACCGAGAGCGGCAGGACGATGCGGAAGAAGATCTGGCCGTGGCCGGCTCCGTCCACGCGCGCCGCCTCGATGACCTCGCCGGGGATCTCCGAGATGAAGTTGTGCAGCATGAAGATCGCCAGCGGGAGCGCGAAGACCGTGTGCGCGATCCACACCTTCGCGTACGAGCCGTCCAACCCGTTCACCCCGAGGCCGGGGAGGATGTAGAGGTTGCCGATGCGCAGGCCGTCCGAGAACAGCTGCAGCAGCGGCACGAGCGCCATCTGGATCGGCACGATCTGGAGCGAGAACACGAGGACGAAGAGCGTGTTGCGGCCCTTGAAGTCGATCCACGCGAAGGCGTACGCGGCGAGGCTGGCGATGGTGATCGGGATGAGCGCGGCGGGCACCGTGATCACGAGCGAGTTCACGAACGCCTTGCCGAGCGTCAGGCTGTCGCCCGAGTTCAGCGCGTTCGCGTAGTTGTCGAGGGTGAACCCCGGGTTGGCGAAGATCGTCCACCAGCCGGTGGTCTTGATGTCGTTCGCAGGGCGGAACGAGGAGATGAACAGCCCCAGCGTCGGCACGGTCCAGATGACCGCGATGATCAGCGCCGCGATGGTGGCGCCGCGCGACGCGGTGGCCTTCTTGACCTTGCCGCTGGCGGTCTCGATCTTCGACTCGCCTCGAGCGAGGCGGCGCTGGGTGGTGCGATCGACCGGGACCTGGATCGGGGTGGCGCTCATCGGATCTCCCTCTGCTTCGCGAGCTGGCGGGCGTTGTAGACGACGATCGGCAGGACCAGGAGGAACAGGATGACCGCGAGGGCCGCGCTGTAGCCGCTGCGGGCGCCGAGCTGGAACTGACGGACCATCTCGAACGCGAGGACCGTGGTGTCGGAGCGGCCGCCGGTCATCGCCGAGACGATGTCGAAGACCTTCAGCGACGCGATCGAGATGGTCGTCAGGACGACCACGATCGAGGAGCGGATGCCGGGGACGGTGACGTTCCAGAAGGACTGCCAGGCGTTGGTGCCGTCGAGCGACGCCGCCTCGAGCTGCTCGGACGGGACGCCCTTGATGGCCGCGGAGAGCACGGTCATCGCGAAGCCGGCCTGGGTCCAGATCAGGACGACGACGAGGAACAGCGTGTTCCAAGGCTCGAGGCCCAGCCAGTCGACCGGGGTGGCGCCGAAGGCGGTGAGGATGCCGTTCAGGACACCGATCTGCTCGCCCTGGCGCACGTCGTAGAAGAACTTGAAGATGATCGACGCGCCGACGAACGAGATCGCCATCGGCATGAAGACCAGCAGCTTGAAGAACTTCTCGCCGCGGCTCTTGTCGATGAACACCGCGTACGCGAGGCCGATCGCCGTCGCCGTGATCGGTGCGAGCAGCACCCACACGACCGTGTTGAGGAACGCCGTGATGCCGTCGGGGCTGGTGAACACCCAGACGAAGTTGTCGAGCCCCGCGAATCCGGAGCCGTCGTTCTTCATGAACGCGTTGAGCGCCGTGGTGATCGTCGGGTAGATCAGGCCGATGAGGATGAAGAAGCCCGCGGGGGCCATGAACGCGATCAGCTGGAGACCGTAGCCCGCGCCTTTGCGGGATCGGAAGTCGAGCAGGAAGAGCGCACCGCCGAGGACGGCCGCGACCACGGCGACCCACATCACGGAGTTGTAGAGACCGAAGGCGAAGAGCAGGGCGACGGGCACGAGCACGCAGATCGCGAGCCTCATGACGGTGTAGCCGGTGCCGCGACGCGGGGCGATCTCGACGAAGAAGAGGATGATCGCCACGACCGCCGCGAAGGCGATCAGGATGAGCGGGATCTGAGCGAGCGGGGGGATGCTCGCCAGCCACTGGAAGAATGCGGACATGGACGCCCTTTCGAGTGCGACTCTGAACTCAGGTGAAGCCTAGACCCGGGTCCGCCGCAGCGGTCCCGACTCGGGACATCACAGGAGGGCCGCCGCTCCGGGGAGCGACGACCCTCCAGGTGACTGCTAGGAGGTGTATCCGGCCTGGATGGACTCGAGGACCTGGTCGGTGCTCGATCCGTCGATCCAGTCGACCATGCCCTTGAAGAAGCTGTCGGAGCCGACGGCCTTGGGCATGAGGTCGGACGCGTCGAAGCGGAACGTCGAGTCCGGGTTCTGCAGGATCGCGATGGAGTCCTTCAGGACGTCGCTGCCCGCGTTCTCGGGGTCGAGACCCTTGTTCGCGGAGATGACGCCACCGAGCGAGACGCGGCTGTTGGCCCAGTCGGCGCTCGAGAGGTACTCCTGGACCTTCGCGGTGTCCTCGTCGTTCGAGAACGCGGCGACGAACTCGCCACCACCGGTGACGGCCTGGTCGTCATCGGCGTTGACCGGCGGGGTGAGGAAGGCCCACACGTCGCCGTCCTCGGCCACGGTGGCTCCCGCGGAGGTGAGGAAGCCCTCGAAGAACGAGGCCTGGTGGGTCAGCGCGCAGGTGCCGTTGGCCATGTTCTGCGCGACGTCGCCGAACGCGGTCGAGTTGATCGACGAGACGTCGCCGTAGCCGGCGTTGACCTGGGTCGGGTCGAGGAGGATCGATCCGACGGAGTCGAACGCGGCCTTGATCTCGGGGTCGGTGAACGAGGTGTCGCCCGCGACCCAGGAGTCGTAGACGTCGGGGCCGGCCTCGCGGAGGACGGCGTCCTCGATCCAGTCCGTGCCCGGCCAGCCGGACGCGGCGTCGGAGGCGAAGCCCGCGCACCACGACGGTCCGCCGGTCTTCTCGGCGATCGTCTTGCCGAGCGCCTCCATCTCGTCCCACGTGGTGGGGACCGAGACGCCCCACTCGGCGAACTTCGACGGCTGGTACCAGACGTAGCCCTTGACCGACGCCATCAGCGGCGCGCCGTACTGGGTGCCGTCGACCTGGCCGTACTTCTGCCAGTCCTCGGACCAGTTCTCCTTGACGTTGGCCAGCGCGGCCTCGGGGAGCTCCTGGACCTTGCCGGACGCGACCGTGTCGGCGAGGAGTCCGGGCTGGGGGAAGATCGCGAGGTCGGGGACGTCGCCGCCCTGGACCTTGATGCCGATCTGCTGCTCGAAGCCCTTGTCGCCGGTGTACTGGATGTCGATGCCCGACTCGTCCTCCCAGTCCTTCCAGGACTCCTCGAGGAGGGTGGCCTCGTCGCCGTTGATGGTGCCGTAGACGTTGACGACGCCGTCGGCCGTGCCGACCGAGCCGGCTCCGCTTCCGCCACCGGCGTTGGGGTCGTTGGGGTCACTGCTGCTGGAGCAGCCGGCGAGTGCGATTCCCGCGGCTGCCAGAACGGCGACCGGGACGGTGATACGGCGGTGCAGGGATGACCGCATTCTTCCTCCTCATTGAGTGGTGATTCAGCATCGGGCCTCGGATCGACCGGGTGAGCCGCACCCGACCGGGGACCGGCGGGCTGTGGCGGCTCGAAGCCGAGGTCGCCAGGACTCTGATGCTGTTGACGGCGAGGCCAGGAGGAACTCCGAGCCGATCACCGGGTTGCTGTGGGCGGGACCCACGGGGGGAAACCTTTCCACAACTCCGATGAAATCACAACGGCCGCGATAGAGCGCTCTCTGAGATAACGATTCGGCGTCGAACCGGGGTTCTAGCGGGGGTCTCGGCCTCGGGCGCCGATCCGGAGGTGGCCGTCCTCCTCCCTACGGGGTATACATTCCTGGAACCGTTTCCAGCATCGACGCCGGACGGTCGGGAAGGACGCCGTGCCGGGCATCGAAGAGGTCGCCGAACTCGCCGGGGTCTCGAAGGCGACCGTCTCGCGCGCCCTCAGCGGCCGCGGCTACGTCTCGGCGAGCACCAAGCAGCGGGTCGAGGGCGCCGCAGCGAGCCTCGGCTACGTCGTCTCGGCGAACGC
This sequence comes from Rathayibacter sp. VKM Ac-2754, assembly GCF_009807095.1. Lineage (GTDB taxonomy): Bacteria > Actinomycetota > Actinomycetes > Actinomycetales > Microbacteriaceae > Rathayibacter. Next base: position 95,824 of record NZ_WUCC01000003.1, read on the forward strand.
CTCGAGCCTGGTCACCGGGCGGAGCAACAACATCGCCGTCATCATCCCCAGGATCAACCAGTGGTTCTTCGGCGGCATCATCGAGGGGATCGAGCACGCCCTCCTCGCCGCGGGCTACGACCTGCTGCTGTACACGATGGACAAGCACCTCGACGCGCGCCGCAGCGTCTTCGAGTACTACCTCGTCCGCAAGCGCGTCGACGCGATCGTCGCGGTCACCCTCGAGATCTCGCCCGATGAGACGGAGGCGCTCCTCGCGCTGGGCAGGCCGGTCGTCGGCATCGGCGGCGAGCTCCCCGGCATACCCACCTTCAGCATCGACGACGTCGCCGCCGCCCGCCTGGCCACCGAGCACCTGCTCTCCCTCGGGCACGAGCGCATCGTCCACATCGGCGGTCTCGCGGAGGAGGAGATGGACTTCCACGTGCACACCAAGCGCCGCGACGGGTTCCGCGACGCGGTGCGCGCGTCCGGCCTCCCGTACGACCCGGCTTCGTTCGTCCCCACGAGGTTCGACATCCCGGGCGGGCACCGGGCGGGCCGGCAGGTCCTCGGCGACCCGAGGACACGGCCGACGGCGATCTTCGCCGCCTCCGACGAGATCGCGATCGGGATCATCCTCGCGGCGCGCGAGCTCGGCCTGTCGGTGCCAGAGGACCTCTCGGTGATCGGGATCGACGACCATCCCCTCGCCGAGCTGTTCGGGCTCAGCTCGATCAGGCAGGATCCACGGCAGCAGGGCGAGCTGGCGGTCGAGCTCCTCCTGGAGGCACTGGCGGCGGGCGCCCGGGGCGAGGCTCCTCCCCCGGCGCGTCACACGACGATCCCGGCCACCCTCGTCATCAGGACGAGCACCTCGGCGCCGAGGAGCGTGCGGACCGGGGCCTGACGGACAGGGGCGTGTCGGTCAGGGGCGTGACGGTCAGGGGCGTGACGGTCAGGGGCGCGGGGCCACCACGAGGCGCTCGTGCATGATCTCGACCGCGCGCTCGAGGACGCGGCGGTCCTCCGGCGAGAGGTCGTCGAAGATCGGGGTCAGCGCGTCGCCGAGCTGCGAGCGCCACGCCGCGAGCGCGTCCGCACCGGCTCCGGCGAGGGCGATCTGCCAGGCGCGCGCGTCGGCCGGGTCCGCGATGCGGTCGAGCCAGCCCGCCTCGACGAGGTTCTTCACGATCTTGGTCATGGTGGGCTGCGACACCCGGCTCTGCACGGCCAGCTCGCCGAGCCGCATCGGACCCATCGACAGCAGCACCGAGAGGGTGCGCCAGACGGCCTGCGACTCCTGGTTGTCGGTCGCCTGCGCCGCGAGCCGCGTGATCCGGTGGGTGACCGAGACGAAGTCGCTCAGGAGCTCGCTCAGCGAGACCTCGCTGGGCGGGACGTCGCGGGCCGGCAGGCCGGCGAGCGGATCGGGTGCTGTCACCCTCCGATCCTAGAGCCCGCGCGGAAGCAGCCCGGGAACGACGAAGGGCGCCGCCTCCGAGGAGACGACGCCCTGCGACCGGCCGGAGCCGGGGAGTGCTGACTACTTGACGGTGACGGTCGCGCCGGCGGCCTCGAGCTGGGCCTTGGCCTTCTCGGCGGTCTCCTTGTTGACGGCCTCGAGGACAGCCTTGGGGGCGCCGTCGACGACTGCCTTCGCCTCGCCGAGGCCGAGGCTGGTGAGCGCGCGGACCTCCTTGATGACCTGGATCTTCTTCTCGCCGGCGGCCTCGAGCACGACGTCGAACTCGGTCTGCTCCTCGACCTCTTCGACGGGGGCGGCCGGTCCGGCGGCGCCTGCAGCGGCGACGGGCGCGGCGGCGGTGACCTCGAAGACCTCTTCGAACTTCTTGACGAACTCAGAGAGCTCGATGAGCGTGAGCTCCTTGAAAGCCTCGATGAGCTCGTCCTGCGTGAGCTTTGCCATGATTTTTCTCCTAGTTTTTCTTGTCTACGAACCGCGTGCGCACCGTTTCCCGAGGGGAACGGATCAGCTCGCGGACTCCTGCTTCTCGCGCAGCGCCTCGACCGTGCGAACGGCCTTGGACAGCGGCGCCTGGAACAGATATGCGGCACCGAACAGCGAGGCCTTGAAGGCGCCGGCGAGCTTGCCGAGCAGAACTTCGCGGGACTCGAGGTCGGCGAGCTTGCCCACCTCTTCTGCGGTCAGCGGGTTACCGTCGAAGTAACCGCCCTTGACCACGAGCAGAGGGTTTGCCTTGGCGAAGGCACGCAGCGACTTGGCCACGGCGACAGGGTCGCCGTGCACGAACGCGATGGCCGAGGGGCCGGCGAGCTCGTCGTCGAATGACGTGATCCCGGCGTTGTTCGCCGCGATCTTGGTCAGCGTGTTCTTCACCACGGCGTAGGTCGCGTGCTCACTGATGTCCTTGCGCAGCGTCTTGAGCTGAGCAACAGTGAGACCGCGGTACTCGGTCAGCAGAACGGCGGTCGAGCTCTGGAACTTGTCCGTGAGCTCGGCGACCGAGGCTTCCTTGTTCGCCATGGTTACTCCTGTGAATTCTCGTGCCGGTAGCCCGAAAGCAGGCAAAGAAAAAAGCTCCGGCGCAGGAGCGCGGGAGCTTCGGGAGTCGCGATGAATCGCGGTTCTGATTCTCTTGCACACCTGCGCGGGCCATTCGCTCTGCGAATCCTTCGTCCGGTGGCGATCTCGCGGAGGCCTGGGCCCCTGCTCGTGCGCACACCGGAAACCGGCGGTCTTTGGCTCCGGAGAGCGTACGACGCGACAGGGGTCCGGCGCAAGTCGGAGTCGGCGGGGCGGTGGCCGGACGGGAATCATGGAGTCATGACCGCTCCGTCCTCGTCGCCCGGTGCCGACTCCGCGATCGCCTCGGTCGAGGGCGAGCTGAGCACCCTCCTCACCCGGTTCCGAGCGGCGATGCGCTCGTACGCCGAGCAGCTGCATCCGGAGCTGTCGCCGCTCGGCTACCGGATCCTGTCGGCGCTGGAGCGTCGCGGCCCGCTCCCCTCCGGTGCCCTCGCCGAGCTGCTCGAGATGGACAAGTCGGCGCTGAGCCGCCAGATCTCGGCGCTGGACCGGCTGGGATTCCTGGCGCGGACACCGGACCCGGCGGACGGGCGCGTGACGATCCTCGCGGTGACGGAGCGCACGGCCGAGCGGCTGCGCGAGATCCGCAGCTCGAACCGGGCGCTGATGCACGAGGAGCTGCGCCGCTGGGACGTCGGCGACGTCGAGCTGTTCGCGGGGCTCCTGCAGCGGATCAACGCCCTCGACTTCGGCGTCTGACGGCGGTCCCTCCGCTAGCACCGCGGGGGCTCCCGCGGCAATCGGGCTCCCGGGGGCTCTCGGACTGCGTAGCGTCGAGTGGGATGGATCCCCTCGACCCCGCCCCCCTGCCCGACGACCGCCTGCCCGACGACGTCGACGGCGCGCTCGCCCTGGCCCGCGGGATCGGCGCCGACGCGCCGCTGCCCGGGTCGGGTCGCACCGCCGAGCTCCTCGCGCTGCTGGAGCGGCTCGCCCGGCACGACCTCGGGGTCGCCAGGGCCGTCGAGCCGCACCTCGACGCGCGGGCGATCCTCGCCGAGGCGCAACTCGCCCCCTCCGACGTCGGCATCGCCGCCGACGCGACCTGGGGAGTGTTCGCCGCGGAGGGCGGGGACGAGCCGCTCGTCGCACGCCCCTCCGGCGCCGACTGGCTGCTCGACGGAGTGAAGCCGTGGTGCTCGCTGGCCGACCGCCTCGACGCCGCGCTGGTCACCGCGCACGTCGGCGACGCCTCCGGTGAGCGCCGTCTCTTCGCCGTCGCTCTCGGCGACGGACGGGCGGTCCCGGAGGCGGGCGCCTGGCACGCGCGGGGTCTCGTCGAGATCCCGAGCGGCCCGGTCCGCTTCGCCGCGGCACCGGCCCGGGCGGTCGGCGAGGCGGGCTGGTACCTGTCGCGGCCCGGCTTCGCCTGGGGCGGCATCGGCGTGGCCGCCTGCTGGCACGGCGGGGCCCTCGGAGTGGCGGCGACCGTCGCGCGGGCGGCCGAGCTGCGCGCGGATCCGCACCTGCTCGCGCACCTCGGCGCGATCGACACGGCGCTGTCGGCCGCTCGGCGCGCACTCGACGAGGCCGCCGCGCTGATCGACGACGGCCGGGCGCAGGGGCCCGACGGCTCCCTGCTCGCCAAGCGGGTCCGCGCGAGCGTCGCTGGGGCCGCGGAGGAGATCCTCCTGCGTGCCGGCCGGGCGCTCGGACCGGCTCCGCTCGCCCTCGACGCCGAGCACGCCAAGCGGGTCGCCGACCTCTCCCTCTACCTCCGCCAGCACCACGCCGAGCGCGACGACGAGTCGCTCGGCCGCGCGGTCCTCGCCTCCGGGGCGGTGGCCCGGTGGTGAGCTTCGACGGCCACCTCGAGGGCACGCCGCTCGAGGTCTGGCGGGCGGACGGCCGGTTCGACCGCCTCCCCGTGCTCGAGCAGGGTCTTCTCGCGGCGCCGGCCGTCGAGCGGATCCTCGTCGTCGTGGCGCACGCCGACGACGAGACGCTCGGCTGCGGGGGCACGATCGCGCTCGCGCGCCGTCTCGGGACACCGGTGGACGTCGTGATCGTGACGGACGGAGCGGCGGCGCACGGCGACGCCTCCGCCGACCTCGCCGACGAGCGGAGACACGAGGCCGAGCAGGCGCTGGCGCGGCTCGGCGAGGGCATCGGACTCGCCTACCTCGAGGTGCCCGACTCGGCGACGCCCGACCACCGCGAGCGCATCGTCGACGAGGTGCGGGCACGCGCCTCGGGACCGGCAGGGAGCGTGCTGCTGATCTCGACCTGGGCGCGCGACGGCCACCGCGACCACCGCGTCGTCGGCGAGATCTGCGCCGAGGTCGCCGCCGAGCTCGGGCATCCTGCGCTAGCGGCGCCGATCTGGCTGTGGCACTGGGCGGACCCGGCGCACGAGGAGGTGCCGTGGCCCGAGCTGGTGCGGGTCGAGCTCGACACGGAGGCGGCCGGGCGCAAGCGGGCGGCCCTCGACTGCTACCGGAGCCAGACCTCGCCGGGACCCGGCGGGACGGACGCGGTGCTGCATCCGCTCTTCCTCCGGACCTTCGCCGGCGGCGACCGACTGGTGCGGGTGCGCGGATGAGCTACTTCGACGAGCTGTACGCGCGGCACGAGGACCCCTGGGGGTACACGAGCCGCTGGTACGAGGAGCGCAAGCGCGCCCTCACCCTGGCGAGCCTGCCCGAGCAGCGCTACGGATCGGTCCTCGAGATCGGCGCCTCGATCGGCGTGCTCGCCGAGGCTCTCGCCGCTCGCGCGGACCGGCTGCTCGCCGTCGACGTCTCGGCCGCCGCGGTCGACCGGGCCGCTCGCCGTCTCGCCGCCCTCGAGCACGTCCGGGTCGAGCACCACGACATCACCCGCGGCGTGCCGGAGGGTCCGTTCGATCTCGTCGTGCTCTCGGAGGTCGGCTACTACCTCGGGGAGCCGGCGCTCGAGGACGCTCTGACGGGCATCCTCGACGAGCTCGCGCCCGGTGGGGATCTGGTCACGGTGCACTGGCGGCACCCGATCGAGGGCGTCGAGCTCGACGGCGACGCGGTGCAGCGCGCCGTCGGGCGCCTCGGCCTGCACCGGCTGGTGCGGCACGAGGAGGAGGACGTCCTGCTCGAGGTGCACTCCCGCGACGGGCGCTCGGCCGCGCGGCGAACGGGGCTGCTGTGATCGAGGCGGTCCCCATCGAGCACGTCCTCGTCGTGGTCCCCGCGCACGACGAGCAGGAGCGCATCGGCGGGCTCGTCGCCTCGGTCGTCGCGAGCGCCGAGCACCTCTCGCGGTCGCACCCCTGGGTCGCAGTGCGGCTCGTCGTCGCGGCCGACGGCTGCTCGGACGCGACCGCCGAGCGCGCCCGGTCGGCCGGCGCCGAGGTGCTCGAGATCGAGCGCTGCGGAGTCGGAGCGGCCCGCGCCGCGGGGATCGCGCACGCCCTCGCCGACGCGAGCGCCGCCTCCGACCGGATCTGGCTGGCGAACACCGACGGTGACTCGATCGTGCCGGTCGACTGGCTGCGCGCCCACGTCGAGCACGCGCGCGAGCACGACGCCCTGCTGGGGACCGTGCGCCCCGAGCCCGCCGACCTGGACCCGGAGATGTACGGCCGGTGGCTCGACACCCGCGCCCGGGAGGAGTCGATCGGCAGCATCCACGGAGCGAACCTCGGCGTCCGCGCCAGCGCCTACCTCGCCGCGGGCGGCTTCGGAGCGGAGGCGCTGCACGAGGACGTGCGCCTGGTCGACCGGCTGCGCGCGACCGGCGCGGCGGTGGGGGCGACCGACCGGGGCGAGGTGGTCACCTCCGGCCGCCGCGACAACCGCGTCGCGGGCGGCTACGGCGCTTACCTGCACGAGCGCTTCGCGAGCGGATCGGACCTCGGCGCGCGAGCCTGCTCCTCGGCCTGAGACCCTGAGCGCGCCCGCGTCGCACGACGACAGGGGCCGCTGTCAATGGTCTGGCCCTGAATTGTCATGAGTCTCCCGGCGAGCCACAGTAGATGACGAGCACGCCCCGTGCTCTCCGTCGGAAGGGTCACTGCATGAATCCCCGCCTCGTCCTGCTGGCACTCGTCGCTCTCGCCGCCTACGTCTTCGGCGCTCGCGCCGGCCGTGGTCGCTACGAAGAGCTCCGCCATCTCGCGCTCGGCGTGTGGAACGACCCCGCCACGAAGAAGACGCGCAAGAAGCTCAAGAAGACCTCGAAGCGTGAAGCGAAGCACTTCGCCAAGGTCGCAGCCAAGGCTCGCGACAAGGTGCAGCGCTCCCTCCGCTGACCGTCACCACTCGACTCACGACGCCATCACGACCGGCGTCGACGCTCGCATCGGAACGGCCGATCGAGCACTGACACTAAGGAGAAAACACCATGGGCATCATCGGTTGGATCGTCCTCGGCCTCATCGCCGGGGCACTCGCAAAGCTCATCCTCCCCGGCAAGCAGGGCGGTGGCTGGATCATCACCATCATCCTCGGCATCGTCGGCGCGCTGCTCGGCGGATTCATCGGCGGAGCGCTCTTCGGGCGCGACGACCCGATGGGCTTCAACTTCGTCAGCATCATCCTCGCGGTGGTCGGCGCGATCATCGTCCTGCTGATCTACGGCGCGATCACGGGCCGCAAGTCCCGCGCGTAAGCATCACGCGACTCGAAGGCCCCGGCGTCCGCGCCGGGGCCTTCGTCGTGTTCGCGCGCCGCGCAAGGCCTTGCAGCCGAGAGGCTCCGGGGCCTGGACTGGAACCTGCACACCGACGAAAGGACGCTCGAGTATGAGCACGGACGAGAACACTGTCCCCACGATCACCCTGAACAACGGAGTCGAGATCCCCCAGCTGGGATTCGGCGTCTTCCAGATCGACCCCGCCGAGACCAAGGACGCCACCCTCGCGGCGCTCGAGGTCGGCTACCGCCACATCGACACCGCCGAGATGTACGGCAACGAGGCCGGCGTGGGCGAGGCCGTCCGCGCCTCCGGCCTGGACCGCTCGGAGGTCTTCGTCACGAGCAAGCTGAACAACGGCTTCCACGCCCGCGAGGACGCTCTCGCCGCGATCGACGTCACCCTCGGCGAGCTGCAGTTCGACTACGTCGACCTCTTCCTGATCCACTGGCCGCTGCCGAACGTGGGCGACTACCTGGAGACCTGGAAGGCGATGGAGGAGATCTACCGCAGCGGCAAGGCGAAGGCGATCGGCGTCTCCAACTTCCAGACCAACCACCTCAACCGCCTCCGCGCCGAGGCGACCATCGTCCCGGCCGTGAACCAGATCGAGGTGCACCCCTACCTGACCCAGGAGGAGCTGCGCGCCTACGGCACGGAGCACGGCATCGCCACGGAGGCGTGGTCGCCGATCGCGCAGGGGCTCGTCCTCGACGACGAGGCCATCACGCGCATCGCCGGCAACGTCGGCCGCTCCCCCGCTCAGGTCGTGCTGCGCTGGCACCTCCAGCGCGGCGACATCGTCTTCCCGAAGTCGGTGACGCGCGCCCGCGTCGAGGAGAACTTCGCGCTCTTCGACTTCGAGCTGGACGACGAGTCGATGACGGCGATCACGGCGCTCAACCGCGACCAGCGGACCGGGCCCGACCCCGACTCGTTCAACTACATCCCCGACTGAGCGTCTGACCTGACCTCCGGCTCGTGAAACCACGTTCGGCTCGCAGAATCCGCGGATTCCTGCGAGCCGAACGTGTTTCTACGAGCCGGAGGTGCTCCCGAGAGGGCTCCCGGTGTGGCGTCAGCTCTGCGAGTCGCGCCAGGAGTGCTCGGGGGCGTAGCCGAGGACCTCGCGGGCGTGGTCGATCGAGAGCAGGGTGTCGTTCACTCCGAGCTCGCCGCGGATCTCGACGCCGGGGAAGACCTCGGCGACCAGCTCGGCGTTGGGCCGCGTCATGACGGTGTCGGCGGCCGCGATGATGAAGCGGTCGTACCCGGTCGCGTCGAGCTCGAGCGCCTTCTCGACCGCCTGGGCTCCGTCGCGGCCGTCGATGTAGCCCCAGAGGTTCCACTTGCGGGCCAGGGCGTCGGAGTCGAACGACGGGAACTCGGCGTAGTCCGCCTCGTCCATGACGTTCGAGAAGCGCAGGCCGATCATCTTGAGGTCCGGGTGCCAGCGGCAGAGCTCGACGGCGAGCGCTTCCTCGAGCACCTTGGTCAGCGAGTACACCGACTCCGGGCGGGCCGGGTACTTCTCGTCGACGGGGATGTAGGGCGGCGCCTCGTCGAACGGCAGACCGAGGACGGTCTCGCTCGACGCGTGCACGATGGTGCGGATGCCCGCGCGGATCGCCGCGTGGAAGACGTTGAACGTCGACGTCATGTTGTTGTGGAAGGTGGCGATGTCGGGGACCATCCCGGGAGCCGGGATCGCGGCGAGGTGCACGAGGGCGTCGACTCCGTCGTACTGGTCGTTCACCGACTGCAGCGCGTCGACGACCTGGCCGTAGTCGGAGACGTCGATGCGGACGAAGCCCGCCCCGCGCTCCCCCGCACGATCGAGGTTGAACACGTCGTGGCCCGATGCCCGGAGGCGGGTGACGACGCTGCGGCCGAGCTTGCCGGATCCACCGGTGACTGCGATTCTCATGCCTCGAACGCTAGCGACCCCCGCGGATCCGGACGAGGGGTGGCGGATCAGTCGCGGGAGTGGAGCGAGATCCCGCCGCCGACCTCGGGGGTCGTCTCGTCGGCGACGAGCTCGGTCCAGCGCTTCAGCACGCTCGCGCCGGCCTCGTCGTTGACCAGGCCGTCGACCACGAGCACGGGGTAGGGCTTCTCGGGCACGCCCTCGGCCGGGCGGACGTCGACGTGGGCGACGTCGTAGGCGTGCTCGAAGAGCCAGTCGGCCATGGCGTAGTCGCTCCGGGAGTCGCCGACCGTGCGCCAGCGCTGCGGGATCGCCCCCGTCGCGCCGAGCAGCTCGACGGCGCGCTGGGCGCCCAGGTCCTTCCCCAGGCGGTTCGACTCGATGTCGGTCGAGATGACGGTCGGGTCGATGCGGTACTCGACCTTCCCCGAGTCGTCCGGGTAGCGGATGCCGCGTCGCTCGACACCGAGGCCCGCGGCCGTCATGATCTGCAGCGCATCGGCGTCGAACACGAGCTGGCGCTCGAGGTAGTCCTCGCTCGCGAGGTCGACGAGCTGCTCGGCCGACACCATCGCGCGCTTGGTCTCGTCGAAGAAGACCAGGTCGTCGTAGTCGGAGCGGATCATCCGCTCGAGATCGCGCGCCACCGCCTCCGGGATCGCGAGCGACTCGTCGACGATCGGCTCGGAGGTGCCGCGGTAGTCGACCGTGAACCACACGGCGCCCTTCTCGCAGACGCAGACGATGCGGGCGTCGGCCGAGACACCGCGCTCGAGGAGCGAGGGCAGCACCCGCTCGCGGAGGAACGCGTCGGAGCGCCCGGTGTTGAAGACGATCGGGATGCCCGCGTTGGCGAGCGCGACGAGGTCGTCGGCGATCGCCGGGATCGAGATCGTGCGGGTCACGGGGCTCGCGATGGGGCCGTCGACGTCGAGGAGGAGGCCGAGAGGCGGGGGTGTGGAGGTCATCCCGCCCCATTCTGCCGTGCGCACGCGTCCGGCAGGCGCGTCACGCGGAGGAGACACGCCGCGGGTGCGGCTCGTCGATCAGGTGGGCTCGCGGATCAGGTGGGCTCGCCGACCGGGAGGACGTCGGCGAAGCGATCGAGGAAGTCGCGGATCGTCGCGAGGGTCGCCGGGTCGTACTCCGCGAGGGCGGTGTCCAGCTCCTCGGCACGGCTGCCGAGGAACCCGCTGCTCTCGCGCCGTGCCGTCTCGGTCGCGCGGAGGCTGACGATGCGCCGGTCGGTGCTCTCGCGGCTGCGGCGGACGAGGCCGCGCTCCTCGAGGCGGTTGACGAGGGCGTTCGTCGCGCCCGACGTCAGACCGATCCGCAGCCGGAGTCGCGCGGCCGAGAGCGGGTCGCCCGCGTTCTCGGCCCAGAGGATCTCGCCCAGTGCCACGCCGTCGGTCGTGGGGAGTCGCATCCACGTCGCGAAGTGGTGCGACGACTCCTGGTAGCGCACCGCGTAGCGGCGGAGGGCCTCGAGGGTCTCGGAGCGGAGGTCGGTCATGCCTGGGATTCTGCCGTGTCGCGGAAGGCGCCCGTCACCTCGCGAGGCTCGGGTAGCTCGGCAGGTCGGGCACGTTCCGCGCGCTGGTGAGCAGGGTGCTCTGCGCGAAGCGGCGCAGCGGCGCAGCGGAGGCGATGCGGTACAGGGTCCGCATCGCCCTGACTCCGGCCCGGGTCGACGGGTGCAGGAGTCGAGCCCCGCCCGGGGGAAGGCCCTGCGCGCTGTCGGCGTAGCCGCGGAGCAGCCGCTCGTAGCGGGCGAAGGCCTGCTGCGGAGCGGCGGCCGCCGCGAGCTCTCCGGCCAGGATGTGCGCGCCGACGAGCGACAGCGTCGTGCCCATGCCCGTCGGACCCGATCCCCATGCCGCGTCGCCGAGGAGGACGACGCGGCCCCTGCTCCAGCGCGAGACGACGACCTGCTCCATCCGCTGGGTGTAGAACTCGTCGGGGCGAGCGTCGAATCCGTCGAGGATGCGCTCGGTCTGCCAGCCCGCACCGCGGAACCGCTCGCGCAGGATCGACAGCTGCACGTCGACGGGCAGCGTCTCGAACCCCATCGGCTCGGACTCGAACGACATGCTCGCCCGGATCGTCCCGAGGTTGTCGGGACGGATCGAGGCGACCCGGCCCCTCGTGGCGGTGTACCAGTCCCACTGGTCGACATCGGAGTCGAGGCGGTCGATCGTGCCGTAGGTGATGCTGACGCCGAAGTCGCGGTACTCGGTCTCGTCGGCGAAGAGGAGCCGCCGTGTCCGCGAGCTGCGCCCCTCGGCGACGACGACGAGATCGAAGCGCTCGGCGGCTCCGCTGTCGAATCGGACGTCGACGCCGGCGGAGTCCTGCTCGACCCCCGCGATGAAGTCGCCGTACCGGAGGTCGACGGAGTCGGAGACGAGATCGACGAGGATCTGCGCGAGGGCACCGCGGAGGATCTCGATCTCGGCGGTCGGGCCGTCCTCCCCCTCCGCGCGGGGGAACAGGGCGTAGGGGCGCCCCGCGTCGTCGACGTACCGGGTGCCCTGCTCCCCGGTGAGGTTCTGCATCACCCTCTCGCGGATGCCCATCCGATCGACGACGTCTCGGCCGATCCCGCGGATGTCGATGTTCTGCCCGGTCTCGCGCTGGGCCGGGGAGCGCTCGAGCAGTGTGACGTCGAAGCCGGACCGCTCGAGGCCCCAGGCGAGGGCTGGTCCGGCGATGCTCGCGCCGGTGACGAGGACGCGGGGAATGGAGGTGGGGGGCATGGTGGATCGCTTCCGTTCCGAGGCGACCTCGTGCCGCCTCCGACCACGATAGCTTCATGGTGATAACACTTCACTGTGAAAGTACCCCGGAGCAGGATCCTCCGCCTACCCTGGGACCGTGAAACCCGCGCTCGCCCCGGCCGCAGGGATCTCGCTCTCGGCACTGCTGCTGTTCGGTCTGCGCCTGCCGATCGCGGGCTACCTCGTGCTCGCGGCGAGCCTCCTGCTGGCGCTCCTCATCGACCGCACTCTCGCCGTCGACCTGTCGCTGATCGCGGCGGGGCTGGTCGTCGTCAGCACGATCTCGGTCGAGGCCAACCTCGACTACCCCAACATGGCGCTGATGGGGTTCGTGCTCTCGGCGGCGGTCGCCGTGCCCTGGGCGATCGACCACTACGGGACGAAGCGGCGGATCATCCGCTTCCCGCTGCGGACCGGTCAGCGCTGGACGACCCTCGAGAAGTCCTACCTGCCGGCGGTCGTCGTGCTCGGCTGGATCCTGCTGCCGTTCTACTTCATCCGCTCGGGCGCCTACCTGAACTGGCCGGCGATCTCTGCGCCCGACGAGATCGCGCGCCTGTTCGTCGGCGTCGGGTTCGTCGGAATCTGGGACGAGCTGTTCTTCATCTGCGTCGTGTTCGCCGTGCTGCGCCGCCACCTCCCGATGTGGCAGGCGAACATCCTGCAGGCGGTGGTCTTCGTGTCGTTCCTCTGGGAGCTCGGCTACCGCGAGTGGGCTCCGGCGTTCACGATCCCCTTCGCGCTGCTGCAGGGCTACATCTTCTCGAAGACGAAGTCGCTCACCTATGTGATCTGCGTGCACCTGCTCTTCGACCTGGTCGTGTTCCTCGCGCTCGTGCACGCTCACAACCGCGAGTGGCTGCAGTGGTTCGTGTACTGAGCAGGCGCTAGGCGGCCTGCAGCGCGCGGGCCTCGACCCGGCCCTTAAGCGCCGCGTTGAACGCCGCGTAGCCGCCGTCGTCATGGTTCTTCGCGAAGAGGCCCTCGAACGGCTTCGTGAGGATCCCGGAGAAGGTCTCGGTGCTGTGGACCCGGGTCGTGCCGGCGTCGTTGCCGACGAGGGTGAAGGTGTGCTCGCCGAGGAAGAGGCGCGCCGTCAGGATCGTCGCCGACCACTGCAGCAGGCGGCCCTCGGTGACGTCGGTGACGTCGGACGAGAACCAGAACCCGGGCATCCGCATCGTCAGCGTGGTGCCGAGCTCCGGCGTTCCGTCGATGCGGGAGAAGTTGCTCCACTCGCCGTACGAGGAGAAGTCGGAGAGGACCTCCCAGACCTCGTCGGGGGTGGCGGTGATGTCGACCGTGGTGGCGAGGACGATGCTCATGATGTCTTCCGTTCCGGGTTCGCGGTGGGTGATGGACTCAGCGTGGCCCAGCCCAAAGCTATAGTCAATAGCCATTAGCTATTGATATTAGCTGACAAGACGAGCAGGATGAGGTCATGACTCCACTGAACGACGGCCCCCGTGCCTAGGGCCGGACTGACCCGCGACCGCGTCGCGGAGGAGGCCGCCGCGATGGCCGACGAGGTCGGTCTCGCGACGCTCACCCTCTCCGCCCTGGCCGAGCGGCTCGGCGTCCGTCAGCCCTCCCTCTACAAGCACATCGACTCGATGGCCGGCCTGCACCGCGACATCGCAGTCCGGGCCAAGCGCGATCTGGGCGAGGTGCTCGCGCGGGCCTCCGCCGGCCGCTCGGGAGCGGAGGCGATCTCGGCGATGTCCCACGCTTACCGCGCATGGGCGCTGCAGCATCCCGCCCGCTACGAGGCGGCCAACCGGATGCCGGCTCCCGGCGACGTCGAGGACGAGGCGATCTCGGTCGCCGCGGTCCAGGTGATCGCCGACGTGCTCACCGCCTACCGGCTCGACGGGAACGACGCCGTCGACGCCATCCGCGCCTTCCGCTCGACGCTGCACGGGTTCGTCTCGTACGAGACGGCCGGGGCGTTCCAGTGGAGCGCCGGCATCGATCGCAGCTTCGAACGGCTCGTGGGCGGATTCATCGTCGCCCTCGACCACCGCGCCGAGACGGCCGACCGCTCGCCGTCGCCCTAGGCGTCCAGCGGCACGACCCGGTCGATGATGCCGCGGGCCGTGTCGGAGACGCTGGCCCGGCGCGAGCGGGCGAGGTCGCGGAGGATGTCCCACGCCGTCTCCATGTCGACGGTCCTGCTGTGCGCGATGGCGCCCTTCGCCTGCTCGATGAGCACGCGCGCCTTCACGGCGAGCTGCAGCTGATCGCGGGCGACGGACGCCTCCCGGACGGTGCGCTGCTGAACGAGCCCGATGGTCGCGACGTCGGCGATGGTCTGCGCAGCCCGGACGTCACTCGGCCCGAGCTCGCCCGCGCGGTCGCTGAAGAAGTTCAGCGACCCGATCGTCTCGCTCCGCAGGCGCAGCGGCACGGCGTGCACCGACTGGTAGCCCGACTCCCCCACTCCCTCGGCGAACGCCGGCCACCGGCTCTGGATGTCGTCGAGCGTGCCCGCGGTGATCGCGGAGCCGGTGGTGTACGACTCCATGCAGGGGCCGTCGCCGGCCGAGAGCTGCAGCGCCTCGATGAGGTGCATCCGCTCGCTGGTCGAGGCCATCACCACGAGGTCGCCGTGCGGGTCGGCCAGGACGATGCCGACGTCGACGGCGTCGAAGATCGCGGCGCACCGCTCGACGAGGTCGTGGAGGAACTCGACGATGTCGAAGTCGTCGACGAGGGTGTCGGCGACGGCGGTCAGCGTCTCGAGGAGCATCTGCTCGTGAGTCGTGGTGGGCATGCGAGGTCCTACTTTCCGTCGTCCGACGCAGCGTCGGGAGTGAAGTCCAGGGTTCGCGCGACGACGCGCGACGCGACCTCGCGGACGGTCGTGCCGGTGGCGAAGGCGTGCGCGCGGATCATCAGGAGTGCCTCGTCGGTGGAGGATCCGGTCTGGCTGAAGACCATCCCGGTCGCCTGATGGACCTCGCGGCGGGACAGCGCCGCGTCGTGCGCGCCGGCGCCGCTCTGCGCCCTCTCGAGCGCCTGCGCGATGATCGCGCAGGCCAGGACCGCGGCGAGGCCCTTCGCCAGATGCAGATCCTCGCGCTCGAACACGACCGGTGCGTCGCAGTAGAGCGAGACGGCGCCGACGCCGAGCGTGCCGAGGACGAGGGGGACGCACAGCACCGACTGCACCTCGGCCGCCGCGAGATCGGAGTAGAAGAAGGGCCACGAGCCGACGTCCTCGGCGCTGGAGACGTGCAGCTCGACCGGGCGCCCGCTCCGGTAAGCCCGCCAGGCCGGTCCCTCGCCGAGATCGATCTGCGCCTCGTCGAGCGCACCGGCGCGCGTGCTCGTCGCGACGAGCACCTCGGGGTCGAACGGATCACTCAGCGTGGAGGCGGCGGCGTCGTCGACGGGGAGCATCGTCACGAACGACGCGAGCAGCGGAGCGAGCTCGCCGGCGTCGCCGTCCCCGTCGTCGCCGTCAGGAGAGCGGGCGGTCGCGGCGCCCGTCACGAGGCACCGCGGGGAGGGATGATCAGCACGGGAACCACAGGACCTTCGGTCGTCGTCATGAAGACGCATCTCCGCAGGAGCAGGGCGTGAACGCTGGTCACACCCTACCCGCGCAGGCGTTCCGCGGCCCTCGCGATCGGCAACCCCCTGTGCCCCGGCTCCCGGAGCGCGCACGGTGGGAGGCATGAGAAGACTCCACTACGCGAGCGGGTTCGTCCTCGTCGCCGACATCACGTGCAAGGCCGTGCTCCGCTACGCCCGCGCTCTCGCCGATGTCGGCAAGTCCGACGTCGTCACGATCCCGGTCGTCACCGAGGGCGGGAGCAATGCGTACGCGCACCTCCTGATCGGTCCGGGGAGCCAGCTGTTCTCGATCCCGGTCGAGAAGAGCCACGGCGACGAGCCGGTCGACGAGGACGTGATCGCGTCCATCGAGCGGGAGACGCGGCGGATGCAGCCGGCCCGGCCGGCGTGGAGCGAGGAGATGACCGACATCTCGGATCTCGACTTCCTCGACTTCTCGGATCAGGACACCGGAGGAGCACGCCTGCAGTCATGAGGTCGCGGCGATCACCGTCGCCGCGGGAGGTCTTACCGGATCGTTACCGCGCCGCGCGCGCAGCGCGGACTCGACGGCCCGAGGATGAGCGGAGGGGGACGATCCGGGCCTCCGCTGTCCGCTCTCCGGGGGTCTCCGCCATGCACATCCGTTCCCGCACACTCACCGCCGCCGTCCTGACGGTCGTCGTCGCCACCGCTCTGGCCGGCTGCGTCCCCGCCGAGCCGGGAGCGGACCCGACGTCCTCCGCCGGCGAGGCGGCCCCCGCGCCGACATCGACGGACTCCGCGCCGAGCTCCTCCTCCGCGCCGAGTGACTCGGGTACCGGGACGCCCACCCCCGGCGAGACGCCCGCGATGGCGGATGCGACGAGCCTCCTGATCGGTCCGATCTCGTTCTCGCTGGTGGACGCCTCCGGGGCCGAGCTCGGCACCTGGGACTACCGCGACGGGACGGGCGCGATCGCGGCGCTCACGGAGGCGTTCGGCAGCACGCCGACCGAGTCGGACGACGTGCCCTATGAAGGCTTCCGCTCGCGGGCCTACTCGTGGCCCGGATTCGACTTCAAGGACACCGAGGTCTACGACGCGGGAGATCCGGAGCTGGAGTTCCCCGAGCCCGACTTCATGGTCGGCGCGACCGCCCCCGCGGTCGGCGATGTCGCCGTCAGCACCCTGGGCGGGGTCTCGGTCGGCGACGCGACCGCCGACGTGCGGGTGGAGCACCCCGATGGGATCCTCGAGGGCGCGGGCCCCGAGTCCGCCGGGCTCTTCCTGTTCGACGAGACCTCGGTCGGGTCCTCGAACGGCAACGATCTGGTGAATTCGGTGATGGCGATCGCGGACGACGAGGTCACCATCTCGGCGATCCGCGCGCCGTCCGCGAACTGGGGCGTCTGAGCAGGCGGCAGCGTCAGCACCGGGGATCGGACCGATCCGGACGCGCACGTGATCGGGCTCGCCCATCGAGAGGTCGGTCAGAAGGATGGTGGCGCCTCCGTGAAGCGCGGTGACGGAGGCGGCTCGGGTGAGTCCTCGGACAGGCCGGGCGGGCGAGTGGTGACTCGGCGTCCGGTCGGGGTGGCCCACTCCGCGGTGCCGTCCGGATGGAGGACGTAGGTCCAGCGGTCGCCGTGACGGACGTGGTGGTGGCCGGCGCAGAGCGAGCACAGGTTCTCGAGCGCCGTCTCGCCGCCGTTGCGCCACTCGATGGTGTGGTCGGCCTCGGACGTGGACGCGGGACGGGTGCAGCCCGGGAAACGGCAGGTCCGATCGCGCAACTGCAGCGCCAGGCGCATCCGCGGCGGCGGAACCCGGTGGGTGCGGCCGACGGAGACGACCCTCCCGGTCTCCGGCTCGATCAGGACCCGGGTGAAGGACGCAGCGGTGCCCACGAGCTCTCGGGCGATGTCGGCGGGGACGAGTCCGTAGCCGTCGAGGTCGGCGGGCGCATCGTCGACGCCGGCGGCGGTGCTCGCGGAGACGGTGAGCCGCACCTCGGCCCGCACCCCGGACACGAAGGTCGCCGGCGCGTCGTCCGGGCCGATGGCCGGGGACGTGCCGGCGATGTCGCCGTCGGTCAGCAGATCGGCGAGCGCGTCCGCCCGCAGCTGCGCGAGCGTGCGCTCGTCACGCCTGCCGCCGGGCTCCTCGCTCGCGCCGTCGCGGAGGGTGCGGGCGATCCGGTCGAGGCGGCCGTACACGCCCATCGCGACCGGCGCGGGCAGTACCGCGCAGAGCGTGGCCATCCCGTCGTACTCGGGACTCACCCACACCGTCCGATCCGCGCGGGCGCGCGCGTGCCGCTTCGCGAGAGGCTCCCCGTGCACGTCGTCCCGGATGCGGCCCACCGCTCGTCGCAGCTGCGTCGGCGTCGTGGTGAGGGCCGCTGCCGCGGCGCGCGCGTCCAGCGCTGCCCGCGACTCGATCGGCAGAGTGCTCGCGGCAGCGCAGACGACCTCACTCGCCTCCCACAGGATGAGGCCGGCCGCGAGAGCCTCACGGGTGCGCGGGAGATCCTCCACGAGCAGCAGCGCGTGCTCGAGTGCGTGCGACAGCGCCCGCTCCGACAGCCGCAGCGCGACGGCCAGCTCGGCACGGATCGATCGCTCGACCAGGTCGTGGGACTCGCTCCGAGACAGGTGACGACCGCCCGCGAACGCCTCCGGGACGCTGAGGGCCGCCCGATACGCCGCGTGCAGCGCCGCGGCCCGCGCGAGGAGCACCTGCGCGGACGCGAACCCGAGGCGCGCCGCGAGATCGCCGAGCTCACCGACCGTGTCGGTCGTCACCTCCGCCGCTCTGGTCCCGCTCGATTCCTGCATACGAGTATTGAATCAGGGACCACCGACATCGGACTCGCCTCGACGACCCGGCAGGGGACGACCGACCCCGGCGCGCACCTGTGGAGGAACGGCGCAGGGCGCCCACCCCGCTCAGCGACGGCGGAACGCGCGCACGAGCGCGTAGACGACAGCGGCGCCGCCGATCGCGACCACGATCCAGCGCGCCACGGAGTCGACGGGCGAGTCGCCCGTGCAGACACCGGGCGCGTTCCCGTAGTCGGTGCAGCTGCCCGATCCGAAGCCGGCCAGGAAGACGAGGACTCCCGCGGCGAGGACCACCGCGACGGCGATCCATCCCCGGCGGACGCCCCGCTCCGACCGCGCGCTCATGGAGCGACCCTCCGCGCAGCCCCACCCGCCACCGACTTCTGCACGAGGAGGCGTCAGCGCAGGAACAGGGAGAGCAGCAGCGTCATGCCCAGGGCGAGGACGGAGGCGAGCGAGACGCCGACCGTCACCGATTTGAGGGCGCCGCGCACCGACTGGCCGAGGAAGCTCTGCAGCAGCCAGAAGGTGTTCGACGTGACGTGGATGCAGAACAGGGCGCCCGAGCCGGCGGCGAGTGCCACCAGGAGCGGATCGAGGCCGAGCGTCGCCGCGACCGGTGCCACGACTCCGGCGGCCGTGATCGCCGAGAGCGTCACCGAGCCGACCGCGATGTGCAGGACGGCCGCCATCAGCCAGACGAGCAGCAGCGGCGCGGTCGCCGACGCCGAGAAGTAGCCCTTCAGCAGCTCGCCGAGGTCGCCCTCCGCTATGACGGCCGCGAGGCTGCCGCCGACGCCGGTGAGCAGGAAGATCTGGCCGCCGTCCTGGAAGCCCTTCGCGACCGCCTTCTCGATCCGCTTCGCCCCGACCACCGAGCGGCCGATCGCTCCGGTCGCGATCACGGCGATCAGCAGGGCGATCACGGGGTCGCCCAGGAACTGCAGCACCGGCACCTCGGCTCCGGCCACCGTGAGCACGGCCTCGGAGGCGATGAGCAGGAGCGCGACGAGCATCGGGGCGAAGAGCAGGAGGAGGGGACGCTCGTGCGGGGCGTCGGTGTCGCCTCCAGTACCGGGATCGGCGCGGCCGGGCACCGAGAAGTCGGGGCTCGCGGGACGGTCCGAGCCGCTCGCCTCCGCCGCCGCCAGCACCGGGACCTCCTCGCGCAGCAGGACCTGCTCGTCGCGAGCCGGGTCCCAGAACCCCATCCGGAACGCGAGCGACATGAGGAGGATCGTGACCACGACCGTCGGTGCCACGAC
Organism: Rathayibacter sp. VKM Ac-2754; assembly: GCF_009807095.1. Lineage (GTDB taxonomy): Bacteria > Actinomycetota > Actinomycetes > Actinomycetales > Microbacteriaceae > Rathayibacter. The sequence goes on from NZ_WUCC01000003.1 coordinate 115,335, forward strand.
CGCGAATCCGCCGAGCATCATCACGCCGAGCGGCACGCCCAGAAGCCCGGCGAGGGCCACCGCGGCGAAACCCGGGACCATCATCACGATCCCCATCTCGAGCCCCACGGCGAAGGTGACGGCGACGATGCCGGTGCCCGCGCGGCCGAGCCGGGGCGCGATCTTCCGCGCGAGGGGCGCCGCGATGACGATGAGCGCGTCGACGAAGATCGTCTGCAGGTAGGTGGCGAACGAGAGGCCCAGTGCGTACGGGATTCCGCGGCGCCCGAAGATGCGCATCAGGCCCTCGACGAGGCGCACCACGGCGCCCATCTCGTTGAGCATCGCGCCGATCAGCACTCCCCAGCCGATGAGGAGGCCCGCCTCCATCATCACCTCGCCGAAACCGCGGGTCATCGTCGAGACGGTGTCGACCGGTCCGAGCCCGGTCAGGAGCCCGATCGCCGCGGCGCCGACCGCGAGCACGAGCACCGGGTTCTGGCGGAAGCGGACGATCGCCACCACCACGACCACGATGACCGCGCCGACGACACCCAGGGTGTACCACTCGGGCATGTGTCCTCCTCCGCCGCCGCTCCGCGTGCGGTCACACACTAGAGCGTCGGGACGCCGCGAGAACGCGGAAGTCGTCGTACTCGATCACCGAGTACGACGACTCTCGAGCGGGGCGGGCCGGGGAGCGCGGGATAGCGTGGACGAATGGCACTGACGCTCCCGGAACCACGGCTCCCCTCCCTCCTCGATTCGCCCGTCCTGCGCTGGGGGGTCGTCGCCCCGGGCTCGATCGCCGGGAGCTTCGTCGGCGCTCTGCAGAAGCACACGCGGCAGCGCGTCGTCGCCGTCGGCTCCCGCTCACTCGAGCGCGCGCAGCAGTTCGCGCAGCGCTTCGGCATCGAGCGCGCCTCGGCCGGCTACGACGCGGTCGTGAACGATCCGGAGGTGGATGTCGTCTACATCGCGTCGCCCCACTCCGAGCACGCGCGCCAGGCCCTGCTCGCGATCGCGGCGGGCAAGCACATCCTGGTCGAGAAGCCGTTCGCGCCCACTCCCGGCGAGGCGGAGATGATCGTGCACGCGGCGCGCGATGCCGGGGTCTTCGCGATGGAGGCGATGTGGATGCGCTACCTCCCGCACACCGACGTGGTGCGCCGACTGGTCGCCGACGGTGCTGTCGGCCCGCTCGCCCTGGTGTCGGCCGACTTCGGCGGGGCGTTCCCCTTCGATCCGGCGAGCCGCATCTTCGACCCTGCGCTCGCGGGCGGCGGGCTGCTCGACGTCGGCGTGTACGCGTCGTCGTTCGTCTCGATGGTCGCCGGCACCCCGCAGAGCTCGGAGGTGTCGGGGAGCCTCACCGAGACCGGAGTCGACGCGACCGCGACGATCGTGGGGCGGCACGCCGACGGTGTGCAGTCGATCGCGACGTCCACCGTGCTGGCCGACACTCCGCAGGCGGCCTGGGTGGCCGGGCGCGAGGGGCGGATCGACGTGCACTCGCCGTTCTGGAGCCCGAGCGCCGTGACGCTGACGCGCGGCTCCGAGAGCGGGACGTGGGTCGACGAGTCGCCGCTCCGGGGCGGCGAGGGGCTCGCCTGGGAGGCGCTGCACCTGGCGCAGTACGTGACGGAGGGGCGCACGGAGTCGCCGCTGCACCCGCTCGACGAGGTCGTGCAGGTCGTGCGGACGCTCGACGACGCGCGCCGGCGACTCGGGGTGTCCGTCTAGCGGCCTCAGCCCGCCGGCAGCTCCACGCGGAACAGCGTCCGCCCCGGCGCCGACTCGACCAGCACCCGCCCGCCGTGCGCGTCGACCACCGCGGCCACGATCGCCAGCCCCAGCCCGGTCGAGCCGGTCGTGCGCGCGCGGGAGGAGTCGCCGCGCGCGAAGCGCTCGAACAGCACCGGCACGAGGGCCGGGTCGATCCCCGGGCCGGAGTCGGTGATCTCGACGACCGCGATGGGCCTGCCGCGCTCGTCCCGACCCTCCGACAGCGCCGCGACGACGCGGGTGCCGGGAGGCGTGTGCACCGACGCGTTCCGCAGCAGGTTCGCGACCACCTGGTGCAGGCGGAAGCCGTCTCCGCGGATCTCGACGGGCTCCTCCGGCAGCTCCAGGTCCCACTCGTGGTCGGGGCCCGCGACGTGCGCGTCCGACACCGCCTCGATCAGCACCATCGTCAGGTCGACGGGCTCCTTCTCGAGGTCGCGGCCCTCGTCGAGCCGCGCGAGCAGGAGGAGGTCCTCGACCAGCGAGGTCATCCGGGTCGCCGCCGACTCGATCCGGTCGAGCGAGTACACGGCCGCCTCGGGCAGCTCGGTGTCTCCTCGACGCGGGAGCTCGGCGTAGCCGCGGATCGCGGCGAGCGGCGTCCGCAGCTCGTGCGAGGCGTCGGCCACGAACTGGCGCACCTTGTTCTCGCTCGCCTGGCGCGCCTCCAGAGCACCGCCGACGTGGTCGAGCATACGGTTGAACGCGGCGCCCACCCGGCCGACCTCGGTGCGGGTGTCCGCATCCTCCTCCGGGACCCGCTCGACCAGCTCGACCTCGCCGCGCTCGAGGGGCAGCTCGGCCACACGGGTCGCCGTCTCCTCGACGCGCTCGAGCGGGCGCAGTGCCACGCGGATGATCCTGGTCGCGATCAGCGCCACGAGCAGCATCGCGGCCAGCACGACGATGACGACGATCCAGGCGAGGGAGGCGATGGTCTCGGTCACGTCCCCCAAGGGCACTCCGACGACCACGACGGAGTCATCGGCGATCGTCGCCTGCGCGCGGTACTCGCCGAGCACGCCTCCGAGATCGATCGTCACGGCGTCGCCGCCCGCAGCGACAGCCTCGGTGAGCACCGAGTCCGCCTCCTCGGCGAACTGCCTGCACATGCCGTCGCCGTCGATGTAGGCCCCCGTGTACCCGCCGTCGGTGGTCTGCACGGCGGTGATCGTGCTGAGGTTCTGGCTGGGACCGTTGCCGAACGCGCCGGTCGGACAGGTCGTGGCCCGCTCGACGGCCGACGAGCCGGCGAACTGGCTGGGACCGTTGAAATCGCGGAGGCGATCGAGCGAGTCGGAGAGCTGCGTATCGGTGTTCTCGTACAGGATCCCCCGCAGCGACAGCACGCTCACCGCCCCGACGATGCCGGCGGTGATCGCGACCATGGCGACGACGGCCACCACCATGCGGCGCCGCAGGGTCCAGGGCGCACGCCGTCCCGATCGGGAGGCGCGGAGTGCCGAGCGGGTGGCGAAGTCGCCCCAGGTGGGGCGCCCGCGATCGGTCGCCACTACTCCGCGGGCTTCAGCATGTAGCCGGCGCCGCGCACCGTGTGGATCATCGGCGAGCGGCCGGCGTCGATCTTCTTGCGGAGGTAGGAGATGTAGATCTCGACCACGCTCGACTTGCCGCCGAAGTCGTACGACCAGACCCGATCGAGGATCTGGGCCTTGCTCAGCACGCGGCGCGGGTTGCGCATCAGAAAGCGCAGCAGCTCGAACTCGGTGGCCGTGAGCTCGACGTCGGTGTCGCCGCGGCGCACCTCGTGGCTGTCCTCGTTGAGCACCAGGTCGCCGACGACGACCTCGGGGTCGTCGACGTCGTTCGCGAGCAGGGTCGAGCGGCGGATGAGCCCGCGCATCCGGGCGACGAGCTCCTCGAGCGAGAACGGCTTGGTGACGTAGTCGTCGCCGCCCGCGGTGAGTCCGGCGATGCGGTCGTCGAGGGCGTCCTTCGCGGTGAGGAAGAGCACTGGGGTCTCGCTGCCATCGGCGCGGACGCGCTGGAGCACCTGGAGTCCGTCGATGTCGGGGAGCATCACGTCGAGCACGATCACGTCGGGGCGGAACTCGCGGGTGATCGTGATCGCGGCGCGTCCCTCCGCCGCGGTGCGCACCTCCCAGCCCTCGTAGCGGAGCGCCATCTGCAGCAGGTCGGTGAGGGTGCTCTCGTCGTCGACGACGAGGACGCGGATCGGGGATCCGTCTGCGCGCTTGAGGCGGGTGCGCTGCGCGGAGGCGACGTGCTTCGAGGGGGCCGGGATGCTCATGTCTCACAAGTATCGGCAGATTCCTATGAGCACGCTATGCGCGCCCGATGCCCTCCCTGTGTCTCGGGAGAGCGGAGGCGTCAGCCCTCCTTCGTCGGGTCCGCCGACTCCATGTCGTCGACCTTCGCCGACCGCGCGTAGCCCCGCACCCGCCGGTCGATGAACGTCGCGAACCACAGCAGGACGCCGATCACGAGCAGCACCCCGGCGATCTCGTACTGCGCGATGTCGCGCCCGGAGGTGATGGGCAGCACCAGGTAGAGGCACGCGACAGCGCCGAGGATCGGCAGCACCGTCGGAGTCCGGAAGTGCTGGTGGTCGACCGGCTGCTTCCGCAGCACGAGCACCGACACGTTCACGACCGCGAAGACGGCGAGGAGCAGGAGCGACGTGGTGCCTCCCAGGAGCACCGCGATGGGGTCGGACGGGTCGCGCGACACGTACGCGGTGAGCAGGAGCGCGATGACGGTGGTGAAGAGGATGGCGGCCCACGGCGTGCGGCGACCGGGCAGCACGTTGCTGAGGAACGGCGGGAGCACGCCCTGCCTGCTCATCCCGTAGAGCAGCCGGCTGGCCATCATCATGTTGATCAGCGCGCTGTTCGCGACGGCGAAGAGCGAGATGAACGGCAGCAGCGTCGAGATCGGGAAGTCGGGCGCCGCGGTCTCGACGACCGTGACGAGCGGAGTGTCGTTGCCCGCGAGCTCGCCGACCGGCACGATCGCGACGGCGAGGGTCGAGACCAGCACGTAGACGACGGCGGTGATGCCGAGGCCGGTGAGCATCACCTTCGGGAAGATGCGGCTGGGCTCCTTGGTCTCCTCCGCCATGTTGACCGAGTCCTCGAAGCCGACCATCGCGAAGAAGGCGAGCGAGGTCGCCGTGCTGACCGCGAGCAGCAGCGACTTGTCCTCGGGGCTCTCGAAGGCGACGACGCGCGAGAAGTCGGCGTCGCCTCCGAAGACCGCGAAGAAGCAGACGAAGATCACCAGCAGCAGACCCGAGAGCTCGATCAGCGTGAGGACGACGTTGAGGCCGACGCTCTCGGCGACGCCGCGCAGGTTCACCAGCGCGATGCAGAGCATGAAGATCAGCGCGATGCTCAGGCGGGTCCCTGCGCCGTCGCCCAGGCCGAAGCCGATCGCGAAGTTGCTCGCGAAGGCACCGGAGGCGGCGCTCGCCGAGGTGATGCCGCTCGCCATCACGGTGAAGCAGACCAGGAAGGTGACGAAGTGGATCCCGAACGCCTTGTGCGCCTAGAGGGCGGCACCCGCGGCCTGCGGGAACTTCGTCACGAGCTCGAGGTAGGAGCACGCGGTGAGCGTCGCGACGACGAACGCGATGAGGAACGGGAGCCAGGCGGCCCCGCCGACCTCGGCCGCCACCTGGCCGGTGAGGGCGTAGATGCCGGTGCCGAGGATGTCGCCGACGACGAACAGGAGCAGGAGCTTGGGGCCGAGGACCCGCTTCAGCTCGGGCGGGGCGGTCTTCGTGTCGCTCGTCGCAGTCATGATCGGCGCCTCCGTCAGCTCGTTCCCAGGTGGCGCGAGCCTAGGGCCGAGGGGGACGCCTGCGTAACCCCTCAGAGGGCGGGAACGCCAGAAGGGCGGAGGCTCGCGCCTCCGCCCTTCGTACCCGGGTGAGTCAGAGGCAGACGCCGGTGAATCCGGGGAGCGGGGAACGCGAGGTGCCCGAGACGTTCGCCGTGGCGATGTTGTTGCCGAGGTTCGTGTCGACCGAGCCGGTGGGCAGGCTGACGAGCGCGAAGGTGAAGTTCTGCAGCAGGAACGCAGTGTTGATGCCGGTGAAGGCGACCGAGACCGTGGTCGCTGCCGTCGTCACAGTGAAGGTGCGAGTCGTGCCCGTGAGAACCCCGGCGCTCAGTCCCGAGGTCGTGAGATTGACGTTGGCGACCGCCGGAGCAGTCAGCGTCAGCACGGTGCCGACCGGGATGGTGCCCGTGCTCGCCGAGAGCGTGAAGGTCGGGAGGCTGCCGAGAACGCCGAGGAGGGCGCAGTTGCGGCTGACGATGTAGTCGGTCGTGTTGGAGGCGGCGGCCATGGGAGCGGCGACGGCCACGGCGACGACCGGGACGCTCCAGGCAGCGGACTTGGCGAGAGTGCGGCGGGAGATGTTGTTCTCGGGCACGTGTTCCCTTTCGGAGGAGGAGGTCGGAGGGCCGTTCGTGCTGTGGGGCCACGTCCGGATAGGGGAAACGTAGGGAGCCGTCGCCCGTCCGATCCACACGGCCGGAACGGGCGAGGATCTCTCGACATCCTCGCCCGCTGGGAACGGGCTGGACATCCGAGATCCGAGAGGAGGGACGGATCCGCGCCGTTCCGCGGCGCGAGCCGACACTTTCGCGACAGCGCCGAGCTCCGCCGACGTGGAAGCCCCCCGCCCAGGCGCGCCGTGACCCCCGAGGAGGTGTCGCGGATGCGCGCGCCCCTGTCGGCCGCGGCCGGCACGCGACGGCACTCCGCCGGCGTCATCGGCTCCTCATAGCCGACCGCGACAACCGGCATAGCCGGCGTTCCTAGGGTCGGGTCGCCGAGCGGACCTCACCGCTCGATCCCTCCCCGACCGAAGGAACCCATGTTCGCCACCTATCTCAGGCGAGAGCTCACCAACCGGCGACGGCAGACCGTCATCATCTCGGCCGGGATGGCGCTCGCCATCGCCCTGGTGATCCTCGTCAACGCTTTCTCGGCCGGCGTGCAGAACGCCCAGGCCTCGGTCCTCGAGTCCGTCTACGGAGTCGGCACCGACATCACCGTGACCCGGGCAGCCGAGGCCCCCGCCGAGGGGGGCGGGGCGGGCCAGCAGTTCGACTTCGGCGAGGCCGACGGCACCACCGAGGACGGCACGACCTCGGTCAGCCAGTCGCGCCTCGAGGCCGACCGCGGCACGACCACCTTCGACGCGACCGCTCTCGACACCGTCCTCGGAGTCGACGACGTGCAGAACGCCATCGGCGTGCTCTCGCTGAACAACACGACCTTCGACGGCGAGCTGCCCGACATGAGCCAGGCGGGCACCGGCACGGCGCCCGGCCAGGGCACGACGGGCGAGGCCCCGACCGGCGGCCCCGACGGCGCGGGCGGCTCCTCGTTCGACGTCGACTCGTTCTCGGTGCTCGGCCTCGACCCGGCCGGCTCCGCGATCGGCCCCCTGGCCGACGTGAGCCTCACCGACGGCCGCACCTTCACCGCCGAGGACGCGGGACAGAACGTGGTCCTGATCGACTCGTCCTACGCCACGACCGCCGAGCTCTCGGTCGGCTCGACCCTCGACATCGGCGGCACCGAGTTCAGCGTGATCGGCATCGTCACCTCCGACTCGACCGACGCGAGCACCGCCTCCGACACCTACATCCCGCTCGACGTGGCACAGACCCTGTCCGGCCAGGACGGCATGATCTCGTCCGTCTACGTGCAGGCCGCGTCCTCCGAGGACATCGCGCAGATCCAGTCCGACATCCAGACCGCGCTGCCCGACAGCACCGTCTCGACCCAGTCCGACCTCGCCTCCTCGGTCTCGGGCTCGCTCTCGACCGCGGGCGACCTGGTCGCGAATCTCGGCACCTGGCTCTCGCTGCTCGTCCTCGCCGCCGCGTTCCTCATCGCGACGCTGTTCACCATCTCGGGCGTCACCCGCCGCACCCGCGAGTTCGGCACCCTCAAGGCCATCGGCTGGACCAACGGCTCGATCGTCCGCCAGGTGGCCGGCGAGTCGGTGGTGCAGGGCCTGATCGGAGGCGCAGCGGGCATCGTGCTCGGACTCGTCGGCGTCGCGATCGTGAACCTGATCGCGCCCACCCTCTCGGGCAGCTCCGCGACGACGACCGCGGCGGCCGGCCCCGGCGGCGGCGGGTTCGGAGGCGGTGGCCCCGGTGCCGCGCAGACGGCGACCGCCGCCACCGAGGTGGCCCTGTCGCTCCCGATCACCGTCCCCGTGATCCTGCTCGCCGTCGGCCTCGCCGTCCTCGGCGGCCTCCTCGCCGGAGCCGTCGGAGGCTGGCGCGCTGCCCGCCTCCGCCCCGCCGCGGCCCTGCGCTCCGTCGGCTGAGCCGGCCCACCCCCGAGACGAAGGACATCGCCATGTACACCCTCACGAACGTCAGCAAGAGCTACGACGGAGCGAAGACCGAGGTCACCGCGCTGAAGAACGTCACCCTCTCCATCCCGGACGGCCAGATGGTCGCCATCCAGGGGCCGACCGGCGGCGGGAAGTCGACGCTGCTGCAGATGCTCGGCGCGCTCGACCGCCCGACCTCGGGCACCGTCGTGCTCGGCGACAACGAGATCTCCTCGGCCGGTGACGGACGTCTGGCGGCGGTCAGGGCGACGGAGGTGGGCATCGTCTTCCAGAGCTTCAACCTGATCCCGACGCTCACGGCGCTCGAGAACGTCGAGACGGCGCTCGCTCCGCAGCGGATTCCGTCGGCCGAGCGCGCCTCGCGGGCGAAGGAGGCCCTCGCCTCCGTCGGTCTCGCGGACCGCCTGGACCACCTGCCCGCCGAGCTCTCGGGCGGTCAGCAGCAGCGCGTCGCGATCGCCCGGGCACTGGTGAAGAACCCGAAGGTGCTGCTGGCCGACGAGCCGACGGGCGCCCTCGACGAGGACACGCGCGACGACATCATGACGCTGCTCGAGACGCTCTGGAAGGACCTCGGCCTCACCCTGGTGATTGTGACGCACGACTCCGCCGTGGCCAGGCGCGCCCAGCGCCGCCTCCACATCAAGGCAGGCCACGTGAAGGACGTCGCCTGACGCGGACGTCTACGGCCCCGCCACTCCTCCTCGCTGATCGAGCCCGCAGCCCGCGCAGCGGGCGTATCGAGATCCACCATCGTCAGAAGATCAGCGCAGAAGCCTGATCCGCTGTCGCTGGTGGGTCTCGGAGGAAAAGTAACCTCCTGCGTGCGGTCCCCTGCCTCGCTGATCGAGTAGCCCGCGCAGCGGGCGTATCGAGATCCACCACCGTCAGCAGCCCAGATCAGAAGCCTGATCTGCTGAAGCTGGTGGGTCTCGATACGCCCCTACGGGGCTACTCGACCAGCAGGGGAGGGCGACGCCTCAGACTTCCCCCTCACCAGCGAGACGCGAAGCGGCTTCACCGCGACCGGTAGAGCAGACCTCCCGCGTGCGGCCTCCCCATGCTGATCGAGTAGCCCGCGCAGCGGGCGTATCGAGATCCCCCTGCGTCAGAAGTCGAGGGCAGAAGCCTCATCCGCTGACGCTGGTGGGTCTCGATACGCCCCTGCGGGGCTACTCTACCAGCTGATAAGGGGCGACGGCTCAGGCTTCTCCCTCACCAGCGACACGCGAAGCGCCTTCACCGCGCCCGGCAGAACAGACCTCCTGCGTGCGGCCGTGCCCCGACGGACCGCGCGGGTCAGATCGCGTGGGCGCGGAGGAACGCGAGCGCGCGCGGCCAGGCGTCGGTCGCCGCGGCCTCGTCGTAGGTGCCGTCGTTGGAGTCGTTGAAGAACGCGTGGCCGGCGCCCGGGTAGACGACGAGCTCGACGTCCTCACCGGCGGTGGCCTCGCGGATCCGCGGCACCTGCTCCATCAGCGGCGCGTCCTGGTCGCCGTAGAAGGCGAGCACCGCGACCTCGAGGGCGGCGAGCTCCTCGTCGGAGGCGGTCGTGTGCCCGTAGAAGGGCACCGCGGAGGCGAGGCGCGGCTCGGCCAGCGCCAGCGCGTAGCTGAAGGTCCCGCCGTAGCAGAAGCCGGTCACCGAGACGCTCAGCACGCCCTCCTCGCTCAGCAGCCGGCTGACCAGCGCCTGGAGGATCGCGACCGAGCGCTTGGCGTGCTCGGGCGTGAAGACGGGGGCGAAGAACGTCCGCAGCTCGACCTGGCGCGGGAGCCTGCGCACAGGGTGGTCGTAGTCGGCGCGCTGCTCGGTGTCGAGCTGCTCGAGCAGCCCGCTCTCGGCCAGCAGCTCGGGCGCGACGACGCGGAACCCCTCGGCCGCGTACCGGTCGGCGACCGAGCGGATGTGCCCGTCCACTCCCCACACCTCGTGGATCACGATGAGCGCGTGCTCGCCGTCCCCACTCCGGTAGACGGGTACGTCGTGGTCGGCCAGGGTCCAGGTCTCATCGCTCGTGGGCATGGGAGAAACCTAGCCTCGCCGTCCGACGGCGGCCTGAGCGCCGGTCAGCGGTACTCGCAGACGACGAGGTTCTCGACGTCGCGGGTGAGCGTCGGCTCGCCGCCCAGGAGGAACGCGTAGTTCTTCGAGTTCGTGGCCATGAAGTCGGTCGTGTAGTCGTGGACGCAGTCGCGCTCCGTCAGCAGCACGGACGAGCCGAGAGCGGCCGCGCTCGTCGCGCCGGACAGGGCGTCGGCGAACGAGTCGCCGGCCGCGAAGAACACCGTGTCCTGCAGCAGCGACTGCGGGTAGGCGCGGTTGAGCCGGACGCTGGTGTCGTGGCGGTTCGAGCCCGCGATCCGCGACACCGTCTCGGCGAGGCCGCGGCGGGTGAAGTCGTCCTGGTACGCCTCGGAGATCGAGGGTCCGCCGCCGATGAACTCCGCGTGCCCGGGGTCGAGATCCTGCAGCGCCGCCTCGGTCGGGGTGTCGACTGTGGAAGTCGCGCCGTCGACGAGGAGCACGGGCTCGCCGCGCCAGCCGGCGATCGGAGCGGCCGACAGAGCATCGGGGAAGTTCGTCCCCGTCGCCAGGAACACCTCGTCGTAGGGCCCCGTGCCGAAGGCGTCCGCGACGACCCTGCGGGACGTGTCGTAGCGGTCGCTGCCGCCGATGCGCGTCGTGTCGGACACGAGGGAGCGGACGGCGCCGAGGACGCCGGGGCCGACGCTCAGATCGCTGCCCACGACGATGACCCGCGCCGGGTCGAGGCGCCGGATCTCGTCGGCGACGACGGCGGGGAGACGGTCGGGATCGGTGAGCAGCAGCGCGCCACCCTGCGCCGCGGCAGCCGGAGCCGCGCTGAGCGCGTCCGGCCACTTCGCCCCGCTGGCGAGGTAGAGGACGGGGATGCCGGGCGAGAAGACCGCGCTGGTCGCCGCGACCGAGGTCGCGTACCGGTCGGACCCCGCCAGGCGCCCGGTGTACCAGAGGTAGTCGTCGTCGAGCTCGAGACCGATCCCCCCGGTGCTGCCGCCGATCGCGACGGCGACGGTGCTCGCGTCGCCCGAGCGGCGCACGTGCTCCCAGTACGTGTCGTCCACGACTCCGTACTGCGTCGACGCCCTGACCAGGTACTCGCCGGCGACGACCGAGGGGAAGGAGTAGGGATCACCGCCGTACACGCGGAGGTCCTGCGAGTCCGTCCGGTAGAAGGCGCCGTTGGAGGGCTCGCGGTACCAGAGGTCGACCCGGCGGTCGCCCGAGAGGCCGCCGACGGTGCCCGAGAGCGTCCCGAGCCGCGACGTGCGCAGCTCGATGCCCGACGCGGGCGCCTCCAGCGGCTGCGCGCCGACGGCGATCGCGCTCCCGCCGTACCAGAGGGACGCGTAGGTCGGGTAGTTGTCGCGGACGAGGAGGAAGTAGGTGCGACCGGCGGTCAGCCCGCCCGCGGTGAAGGTCAGGTCGTTCGCGACCTCGTACGTCCCGATCGCACCGTCGGCGGCGGTCCAGACCTCGACCGAGAGGAACGTGTCGCGCGGGAGGGTCGTGGTGAAGGATCCGTCCGCCTCCTCGAGGAGCACCGTGCCCGTGATCGACGCGGTGGCGCTCGCGAGGCTGCTCGCCTCCGCCTGCGTGCGGGCGGCGGCGCTCGGCGGAGAGTCGGGCAGCGGAGTCGTCGCGCTCGGCTCCCAGGCGTGCTCGCCCGCGGGCACGATCGCCTGCGCGGGGGCCGACAGCTCGTCGGCGGAGGCGACCACCGGCGCCTCCGGCAGCGGCTCGGCCGACGCGGCGGGGCTCGCGGAGACGGCGAGGACGAGAGCGAGGACCGCGGCCGCGGCCGATCGGAGCGAGAGCTGGGACACGGCGGAGTGCCCTTTCGAACGGTCCCGGGCGAGCGGGAGGCGGAGGGGTGCTCGCCCATGCTAGGGCCGGGCCGACCGGGCCGTGCGAGTGGTGTCAGAGGTGCAGGTGGGTGCTCGCCCACCGTCGCCCCGTCGCCGCGCGGAGATCCTCGGCGAGCGCCGCCGCGACATCGGCGGGGTCCAGTGCGGCCGGCCCGGCCACGTCCAGCACGATCGCGAGCCCGCCGATGGCGACCGAGTCGCGGAGGTCCCAGTCGCCCATCGGCGAGCGGAATCCACAGGAAGCGCACGTCAGGGTCGGCTCCGCTCCCTCCCACCAGGAGCGGAGAGCGGGTTCGGCCGCGCCGGCGTCGACGCGGAGGCCGCACGACGGGCAGGCCGGGTCGGTGGTGCCGTCGCCGATTCCGTGCACCTCGCGGGTCGCGAGGATCACGAGCGTGCCCCCGGTGAGGAGCGCGAACCGCGCCCGTGCGGCCGCCCCGAACACGAGCGCGCGCTGCCCCTCGTGCATCCGGTCGGTGGAGGTCCCTCCCTCATCCGTCCATCCGGAGGAGGAGAGCAGCCCCTCGAGCGCCGATCGCGCCTCCGCGACCTCGCCGCTCGCGACGTCGAGGTCGACGACGATCTCGCGATGATCCCCCACGCGCTACTCCCCGCCCGCCGTCACCAGGATCTCGTCCCACTCCCCCTCGGGCCGCTCCCAACGGAACCCGTGCCGCTCGTAGAGCCGGCGCGCGGCGCTCCCCCGCAGCACATCGAGGCGGAACGGACGGTCGCCCAGCGCCTCTTCGGCCATCACCCGGCGCAGCACGGCGCCGCCGATCCCGCGCCCCTGCACCGACGGGTCGAGGTAGAAGTGCTCGATCCACACCGCGTCCTCCTCGACCCGCGCCGCGATGCAGCCGACCGAGACGCCGTCGAGCTCGACGATGCGGGTGTGCTCGGGCCGGTACCCGTCGGTGAAGCGCCGTCGCACCCGGTCGGCGTCGTAGCGGTCGAGCCGCTCGAGATCGGGCCGCATCACGACGGCGCGCAGCTCGGCGATCCAGTCCGCGTCCGCACCGTCGCCCGGCCGCAGCGAGAACTCAGCGCCCACGGGGCTTCCGCGTCCGCCGCACGACCGCCTTCGGAGCACCGGGACGGCTCGGCTTCTTCTTGCCGCCGCCCGCCTTCTCGGCCGCCTCGCGCGCCTCCCGGGCCTTCGCCTTGGCGGCCTTCGCGCGCGACTCCACGCGCGGGGTGGCGGCGGTGCCGCGCGTGGTGGTGGCGCTGCGGCCTCGGACGACACCGATGAAGTCCTCGATGTCGTCGCTCTTCTCCTCCGTCAGCCAGGCCAGGCGGACCGAGGTCGGCGCGACTCCCTCCACAGGCACCGCGACGACGTCCTTGCGGCTGTGCACCCGCGCGACCGACTGGGGCAGGATCAGCACGCCCACGCCCGCCGCGACCTGCTCGACCGCATCGTCGAGCGTGCGCAGCACCGGGAGCGGCCGACGCGAGCCGTCGGCGATCTCGACGGCGAGCGCCGCCCACTCCGGCACCTGCGACGGCTCCTGGAGCAGGTGCTCCTCGGCCAGGTCGGCGACCTCGACGGCCTCGGCGTCGGCGAGCGCGTGCTCGCGCCAGAGCACCGCGACGGGCTGCTCGTCGTAGAGGTGGATCGAGCTGACGGCGGGAGAGACGACGTCGCCGCGGACGAACGCGAGGATCGCGCGGCCGTCGCGGAGCACCTCCTCCTGCTCGTGCTCGCCGATCACCGTGATGCGCAGCGGCAGCTCGGGGCGGCGCTGGCCCCACACCCGGGTCCACTTGGTCGGCGTCACCCCGGGGACCAGCGAGACGGCGAGGACCGGCCCGGTGTCCACGACGGTGTCGAGATCCTCCGGAGCCGCCTCGTGATCGGTGGTCTCCGGCTCGTCGCTCATCGCTCCAGGGTAGGCGGTCGACCGGGCGCCGGTAGGGTTGCCGCATGGCCAAGGCGACACAGACGATGAAGGCTGCGACCGCGGCGAAGAAGCTCCAGATCTTCCTCCCCGCGACCCCGGAGGAGTTCCAGCAGTCCGCGATCACGCGCGAGCAGTACGACGCGCTGGTCGAGAGCCCGCCGGCCTGGCTGACCGAGCTGCGCGAGAACGGGCCGCACCCGCGCCCCGTCATCGCCTCGCGGCTGAACGTCTCGATCTCGGGTCTGGCCCGCGGCGGCGTCACCGAGGCCCTCACGACCACCGAGATCCAGGCGCTGCTCGACGAGGTGCCCGAGTGGCTGCGGGTCGAGCAGAACCGCTACGCGGAGGTGCGCCGCGAGCAGGCGCGCATCAAGGCCGAGCGCGCCGCCAAGACCGCCGACTAGCGGGGCCGAGGGCCGTGGTGCGCGCCTCCCTCGTCACGACCGTCGCCGACGCTCTCCTCGACGAGATCGTCAGCGGCGCGCTGCCCGTCGGCTCCGAGCTGCCGAGCGAGGCCGACCTCGCCGAGCGGCACGATGTGAGCCGGGTCACGATGCGCGAGGCGCTCAAGCGCCTGCAGGGCCTGGGCGTGCTCGACGCGCGCCGGGGCAAGCGCGGCGTTGTGAATCCGACGACGCTCTGGACGGACGTCGGCCCGGTGCTCCGCGCGATCGCGCACGGCGCCGACGTAGGAGCGGCCGAGCTGCAGCTCATCGAGGTGCGCGAGATGCTCGAGTGCGGGGCCTGCGCCCTCGCGGCGACGCGGCGCACCGAGTCCGACCTCCAGCGGCTCGATGTCCTCGTCGAGCGGATGCGGGGAGCGCACGAGCACGAGGACGTCGCCGCGTTCGTCGAGGCCGACATCGCGTTCCACGACGTGATCCTCGCGGCGACGGCCAACGCCTTCGTCGGAGTCGTCTTCGCCCCCCTCTCCCGCGTCCTGCGCGAGAAGCGGGAGCAGACCTCGGCGATCCCGCGGATCCAGCGCCATGCGATCGAGCAGCACGCGGCGATCGTCGCGGCTCTGCGCACCGGCGACGCCGAGGAGTCCCGTCGGGCGATGGCCGCGCACATGGCGCAGACGGCCGAGGACTTCCGCACCCTCGTGCTGCCGACCCTCCGATGACCGTCATCGACGACGCTTGACGGCTCGGTCGCGGCTTGTAAGATATCTGCTATCAGCTACAAGGGAGTGATGATGGTGGAAGAGGCACGCGTGATCGAGGGCTGGCCCGATCGCATCGAGGTCGAGGCGCGGACGGTCGCCGCCGAGGTCGCCCGGTCGCGCCGAGTGCTCGTGGTGCTCGATGACGATCCGACCGGCACGCAGTCGGTCTCCGACCTCCCCGTGCTGACCTCCTGGGACACCGACGACTTCCTCTGGGCCTTCGAGCGCGACGCCGCCGCCGTCTACGTCCTCACCAACACGCGGAGCCTCGACCCCGGCTCCGCCGCCGCCCGCAACCGCGAGGTCGTGGCGCACGCGAGCGCCGCCGCCGCCGAGCTCGACCTGGCGATCGGCTTCGTCAGCCGGGGCGACTCCACCCTGCGCGGCCACTACCCGCTCGAGACCGACGTCATCGAGGAGACCCTCCGCTCCGTCACCGGTCGCGGCTACGACGGCGTCGTCATCGTCCCCGCGTTCCCCGACGCGGGCCGGGTGACCATCGGCGGCGTCCACTACATGCGCGGCGACGACGGGCTGACTCCGATCGCCGAGACCGAGTTCGCGCGCGACGCGACCTTCGGCTACCGCTCCTCCGACCTCGCCGACTGGGTCGAGGAGAAGACCGGCGGGCGCTGGGCCGCCGCCGATGTCCTCCGCCTCGATCTGGCCACCCTGCGCGGAGGCGTCGACGGCATCGTCGAGGCGCTCCTCCCCCTCGGTGACGCGCGGCCCGTAGTCGTGGACGCCCTCGTCGAGGACGACCTGCGCCTCCTGGCCCTCGGCCTCTCGCGCGCGGAGGAGGCGGGGAAGACCCTCCTCTACCGCGTCGGCCCGCCGTTCGTCCGGGCCCGCATCGGCCAGGAGGTGCGCGCGCCCCTCACCGCCGCGGAGATCTTCCCCGGCGACCCCTCCGGCGATCTCGCCCGCGGCGGCCTGGTCGTGGTCGGCTCGCACGTCGGCCTCACCTCGCGCCAGCTGGGCGTGCTCACAGCGCGAGGCGGGCTGGTGGCCACGCTCGAGATCGACATCGACGCCGTGCTCGACCCCCTGCGGGCCGAGGCCCACCTGGGCGAGGTCGTCGCGGAGGCGGTCGCGGGTCTCTCGGCCGGCGACGTCGCGGTGCACACCAGCCGCACACTCCGCCGCACCGACGACGCCGACGAGAGCCTCGACATCTCGCGCCGCGTCTCGGCCGCGGTGGTGAGCGTCGTCCAGGGGATCCTCGAGCGCACTCGCCCCCGCTTCGTGATCGCGAAGGGCGGCATCACCTCGAGCGACGTCGCCTCCGCGGGCCTGCGGATCCGTCGCGCGATCGTGCGCGGACCGATGCTTCCCGGGATCGTCTCGCTCTGGGAGCCCGTCGACGGACCCGCGGCGGGGATCCCCTACATCGTGTTCGCGGGCAACGTCGGAGGCGACGAGTCGCTCGCCGACGTCGTCGCCGTCCTCACCGCTCCGACCATCACTCTCTCGAACGGACACTCCTCATGACGTCAGCATCCCCGTACCGCGTCGCCGTCCTCGGACTCGGCGCGATGGGACTCCCCATGGCCACCCGCCTCGCCGGCGAACTCACCGTGCACGGCTTCGACATCGCGCCGGCCCGCCTCGAGCTGGCGGCCGATGCCGGCATCACGCCCTTCGACTCCGCCCGCGGAGCCGTCGAGGGAGTCGACGCCGTCCTCCTCGCCGTGCGCAACGGCGAGCAGCTGCGCGAGGTGCTCTTCGGCGAGGCCGGCGTCGCCGAGGCGCTCACCCCCGGCGCCGTCGTCGTCATGACCAGCACCGTCGGCATCGCCGATGTGGTCGACGTGGCGACCCGACTCGAGCTGAGCGGCGTGCACCTCGTCGACGCCCCGCTCTCGGGCGGGCCGGTGCGCGCCGGAGCCGGAGACCTGCTGATCGTCGTCGGCGCCGCTCCCGAGGCGCGCGAGAAGGCGCAGCCCGTGCTCGACCTGCTCGCTTCGACCCTCTCGGTCATCGGCGACCGTGCGGGCGACGGTCAGGCCTTCAAGACCGTGAACCAGCTGCTCTGCGGCGTCCACATCGCCGCGGGCGCCGAGGCGCTCGCCCTGGCCGAGGCGCTCGGGCTCGACGCCGCCGCGACGCTCGAGACCCTCTCCGCCGGAGCGGCCGGCTCGTTCATGCTCGGCAACCGCGGCCCGCGGATGCTGCAGGCCTACGACGAGGAGGGCGCCGAGGTGCTGAGCCGCCTCGACATCTTCGTCAAGGACATGGGCATCGTGACCTCGGCCGCGCGCGACTCCGGACTGTCGACTCCGGTCGCCGCCGCCGCCGAGCAGCTCTTCCTCCTCGGCGCCGCGCACGGCCTCGCCGCCGCCGACGACTCCGCCGTCATCCGAGTCATCGCCCCCACCCCCGTCACCCCCTGATCCGCCCTACGGGATGCTCGCTCACGCGCCGGACTGCTCGTCCGCGGCGCCGGGCACGCCGACCCAGGAGCCGGTCGCGGCCGCGTCGAGCACGGCCTCGGTGATCAGAGCCGCGCGGAGTCCGTCGTCGAAGGTCGGCAGACCCTCGACCTCGGCTCCGGCCACGGCAGCGTAGGTGTCGCGGGCGAAGGCGTTGAAGGCGTCCTGGTAGCCCATCGGGTGCCCGCTGGGCACGATCGAGAGCCGCGCGGCGTCCGGAGCGAGGATCGCCGCGTCGCGCGGGACGAGCGCTGCGCTGTCGCGCCGACCCACCCAGAGCGTCTCGGGGAGCTCCTGCTCGAAGCGCAGCGACTCGTCGAGCCCCGAGACCTCGAGCACGAGCTCGTTGCGGTGCCCGGCGGTCACCTGCGAGACCAGGAGGGTGCCCACGGCACCGCCGGAGAGCCGGACGATCGCGCCCGCCACGTCCTCCGTCTCGACCGGCCTGCCGCCCCGCTCGGCGTGGATCGTGCTCGTGACCGAGGCGAGCGATTCGATGCGCTCTCCCGTCACGAACTCCAGCAGATCGACAAGGTGCGAGCCGATGTCGCCGAAGGCGCGCGAGCGCCCGCCCGAGGCCGGGTCGACCCGCCAGTCGTCGTCTGAGGCGCCCAGCAGCCAGTCCTGCAGGTAGCTGCCGCGCACGGTCACCAGGCGCCCGGTCTCGCCCGCGGCGACCCGGGCCCGCGCCTCGCGGACCATCGGGTGGAACCGGTAGGCGAACGGGACCGCGGCGACGATGCCGGCGGAGGCGGCGGCCCGCGCGAGCGAGCGCGCCTCCTGCACCGACGCCGCCAGCGGCTTCTCGCAGACGACGTGCTTGCCCGCCGCGATCGCCGCGAGCGCGAGCTCGGCGTGCGAGGCGTTCGGCGTGCAGACGTGCACGAGGTCGATGTCGTCGTCCTCGATCAGTGCCCGCGCGTCGGAGTGGGAGCGCTCGAAGCCGAGCTCGCCCGCCGCCCGCTCGCCCTCCTCGGGGCTCGAGGAGGCGATGCCCGCGAGCACCGCTCCGGCACTGCGCGCCGCGCGGCTGTGCACGGCGGCCATGAAGCCGCCGCCGAGCACCCCGACGCGCAGGGCGGCCATCAGACCAGCGTCGCTTCGGTCGGATCCCAGCCCTCCGGCAGCGCGGGACGCGGCGCGACGGTGCTCTCTACGAGCACCTTCTCGCCGGTCTCGGCGGCCTCGAGGAGCGAGAGCATCACATCGGTGACGTGGTAGGCGAGGTCACCGGAGGCGGCCTCGGGCCGGTCGGCGCGGATCGCGCGCGCCAGCTCGAGCACCCCCGTGCCGCGCGAGGCGGTGGATCCCGTGGCCTGGATGACCTCGGGCTCCTTCGTGCCGCGGCGGTAGAGGGTGATCTCGCCGTCGTGCATGTTCGGGTCGGGCAGGACGAGGGTGCCCTCCGAGCCGTTGATCTCGACGAAGCCCATCCGCAGCATGCTCGACTCGAAGCTCCAGACGCCCTGCGCCGAGGCGCCCGACTCGAAGCGGAGCAGCCCGCCGATGTGGGTCGGGATGGTCACCGGGAACTCGGTGCCCTCCTTGGGTCCGGAGCCGACGACGCGGGTCGCGCGCGCCTGCGACGAGACCGCCGTGACGCTCTCGACCGGTCCGAGGTTCTGCACGAGGGTCGTGATGTAGTACGGCCCCATGTCGAGCAGCGGGCCGCCGCCCTCGGTGAAGAAGAACTCGGGACTCGGGTGCCAGCCCTCGGGGCCGGGGCCCTGGAACAGCGTGATCGCCGAGAGCGGCGTGCCGATCGCTCCGCTCTCGATGATGCGCTGCGCGGTCTGCAGACCGGCACCGAGGAAGGTGTCGGGCGCCGTGGCGACGCGCAGTCCCTTCTCCTTCGCGAGGGCGAGCAGCTCGACTCCGCTGTCGCGGTCGAGCGAGAAGGGCTTCTCGGTCCAGACGTGCTTGCCGGCCTCGACGGCGCGGCGGGCGACCTCGACGTGCGCGGCCGGGATCGTCAGGTTGACGACGATCTCGATGCCGGGGTGCGCGAGGAGCTCGTCGACCGATCCCGACCCGGGGACACCGAACGCCTCGGCCTGCGCCTTCGCGCGCTCGAGGTCGATGTCGGCGACGAACAGCACCTCGAGGTCGGGGAAGGTGGTGAGGTTGGTGAGGTACTGGGTGCTGATGTTGCCCGCACCGATGACGCCGACGCCGGCGCGGCCCGAGCCGCTCATGCGTCGATCCCGGTGACGTAGGCGTAGGCGGTGGTGAGGCCCTCGAAGACGTCGCCGGCGTAGGCGTCGAACTCGAGCACGGGGAGCGCCTGCGGGGCCGCGGCGAGCACCGCGGGGATGTCCATCGCGCCGGAGCCGGCGGGCAGCTGCGCCTCCGTGTCCCTCGAGACCGGCCCGTCCTTGATGTGCAGGAAGCGGACCTTGTCGCCGAGGCGGCCGAGCACCTCGACCGGGTCGTCACCGCCCACGGCCGCCCAGTAGGTGTCGAGCTCGAGGAGCACGCGCGGATCGAGCAGGGTCGCCAGGTGCTCGTAGGCGCTCGTGCCGTCGACGCGGTTCTCGAACTCGAACCAGTGGTTGTGGTAGCCGAGCGTCAGCCCGCGCGAGGCGGCGGAGTCGACGAGCGCGTTGAGGTCGTCGGCGATCGACTTCACGTCGTCGGCGCTGGTCCAGCGGGCCGGGTCGACGTGGGGGTCGATGACGGTCTGCACGCCGAGCGAGGCGGCGACGTCGAGGATCTCGTCGACGGAGGTGCCCTCCTGCGGTCCGAGGAGGCGCGCGTGGGCGCTCGGGGCGGTGAGCCCGCTGGCGGGGAGGGCGGTGCGGTAGCCCTCCGCGAGGTTCACGAAGTCGAAGAGCTCGACCTTCGCGAGTCCGATGCCGGCGAGCCGGTCGAGGGTGGCGGGCAGGTCGGCGGCGAGAGGCTCGCGGACCGAGTAGAGCTGGACGGAGAGGTCTGTAGGTGATGCCACCGGGAGTGCTCCTGATTCGACGTCGAAAGGATGGTGGTCCGACCCTACGGCGACTTCTGTCGGTGGACAAGCAGAACTTGACCGGCAAGGGCTTAGAAGTCCTCGAGTTATGAGCAGAAGGCCCGCCCCTGTGGTTGACTCTCGCCATGCCACCCCGCCGTCGACCCGTGAGCGCGGCCGGCGAGCTGCTGCTGCTCCTCTCCGACGGAGTCGCCCGCACCCGCGCCGACGTCGCCGCCGAGACCGGCGCCCACCGCGCCGCCGTCTCGGCGCAGCTCGACGCCCTCACCGACGCGGGTCTCGTCGTCCGCCGCGACGACGCCCCCTCCTCCGGCGGCCGCCCCGCCGCGCGCGTCGCCCTCGACCCGGGAGCCCGGCACCTGCTCGCGATCGACCTCGGCGCGGCGCACGCGACGATCGCCGTCACCGATCTCGACGGGAGCGTCCTGGCCGAGCGGCGGGAGGCCATCGCCATCGCCGACGGTCCGCACGTCGTCCTCGAACACGCCCTCGACGTCGCCGACGCGCTGCTCGCCGGGATCCCCGGAGACGCGCCACTGGCAGGAGTAGGCGTCGGCGTCCCCGGCCCCGTCGAGCACGCGACCGGCCGGCCGGTGAAGCCGCCGATCATGCCGGGCTGGGACCGCTTCGACATCCCCGCCTTCGTCGGCGGCCGCCTCCCCGTGCCCGTCCTGGTCGACAACGACGTGAACCTCCTGGCCCTCGGCGAGCACGCCGACCGCTTCCGCGACGTCGACGACCTCCTCTACCTGAAGGTGTCGACGGGCATCGGTGCCGGCATCGTCAGCGGAGGCGTGCTCCAGCGCGGCGCGCTCGGCGCGGCCGGCGACCTCGGTTACGTGAAGGTGCCCGGCGACCGCGGCGAGGCCGACCTCGAGGCGATCGCGAGCGGCTCCGCCCTCGCGCGCCGCCTCTCCGTCTCGAGCACCTCCGACGTGGTCGCCCTGCTGCAGGCGGGAGACGCCTCCGCGGTCGAGCTCACCCGCGCCGCCGGCCGCGACATCGGCGAGGTGCTGGCGATCTGCGTCAATCTGCTGAACCCCTCCGTCATCGTGATCGGCGGCAGCATCGCGGAGGCGAGCCTCGAGATCCTCGCCGGCGTCCGCGAGGTGGTCTACCGCCGCTCCCTGCCGCTGGCGACCCGCTCACTCGACATCCTCCCCTCCTCCGCCCGCGGCGCCTCCGGAGCCCGCGGCGCCGCCCTGATGGTGCGCCGCCACCTGCTCTCCCCCGCGCAGGTGGACGCGTTCCTGGCCGCTCAGGGCCGGGTGTAGTCGAACTGCAGGCGCATCCGGTCGCCGCGGAACACGATCGTCGAGTACTCGAACGCGACGCCGGCCCGACTCGAGATGACATCGGTGAGCTGGAGCGCCGGATCTCCGCGGTGCAGGCCCAGGAGCTGCGCGTCCGCCTCCCCCACGGCCACGGCCTCGAGCCCCTCCGACACGTCGTGCATGTCGAGCGCGAAGTGATCCTCGAGCACCACGCACAGCTGCTCGCCGACGACGTCGAGCCCGTCGAGCGTCGGAGCGAGCGCGGCCGGCACGAACGAGCGGTGCACGCTGAGGGGTTTGCCGTCGACCGAGCGGAGGCGCACGATCGCGAAGACCTCGTCGGCCGCGGTGAGCCCGAGCCGCTTCTGCACTCGGCCCGGAGCGACTCCGCGCGCGAGCGAGACGAGCCGCGTCGAGATGGAGTAGCCGAGCACCTCGAGCTGCTCGCGGATGCCGCGGTACGCCGGCGAGACCGCGCTGATCTTCTCGGGCGCGACGAAGGTGCCCTTGCCCGGGACCCGCACGACGAGCCCGTCCGCTGCGAGCTTGTTGAGCACTCCCCGCACGGTCATGCGACTCAGCCCGTACTCGCGGTTGAGCTCGTTCTCGGAGGGGACGCGCCCGCCGTCCGCCCATTCACCGCTCGCGATCCGCGCCTGCAGGATGTCCTCGAGCTGCTGGTAGATCGGGACGGCGGAGTTCCGATCGATGACCTCGGCCATGCTCCGTCTCCTCTCGGTCGTTGCCCAGCCAGTCAAGCGCAATCCTACTTGTATAGGGCGGTATAGGCAGGTACAGTCCGTAACCGTGCGCCGCAACGATGCGGTGCAGTACGACTCACGAGGAAGTGAGGCACGCCCCCGTGGACGTCTCCACCCGCACTCTCACCCGCGCTGCCCGGGGCGACGGCTACGCCGTTCCCGCGGTCAACGTCTTCGACGAGATCAGCATGCGCGCCGTCATCGCGGCCGCCGAGCGCACGAGCGCGCCGCTGATCGTCCAGATCTCGACAAAGACCGTCCGCACGGCGGGCTGCTCCTTCATCACCGCCCTGTTCGCGGCTCTCAGCCGCGACGCGACCGTGCCGATCGCCCTCCACCTCGATCACTGCCCCGACCGGGCGGTGATCGACGAGGTCGTGGCCGCGGGCTGGTCCTCCGTCCTCTTCGACGCCTCCGACCGCGGCTTCGACGACGCCGTCCGCGAGACGGAGGAGGTCGTCGAGCAGGCGCACGCCGCCGGGGTCGACGTCGAGTCCGAGATCGAGAACATCCTCGGAGTCGAGGACGGCGTCGGGAGCGACGACGCCCAGCACGCCTACTCCGTGGAGCAGCTGGCCGAGGTCGGCGAGCGGACCGGTGCCGACCTGCTCGCCCCGCAGCTCGGCACGAGCCACGGGCTCTACAAGGCCGACCCCGAGATCCTCCCCGAGCGCGCCGCCGCGCTGGCGGCCCTGACCGACCGGCCGATCGTGCTGCACGGAGGAACCGGCCTCGCCGAGGCCGACTTCCGCGCGTTCATCGACGCGGGCGTCTCGAAGATCAACATCTCGACCGCGGTCAAGCACGCCTACATGCAGGCGTCGCTCGCGCACCTCGAGAGAGCGCGCGACTCCGACTCCTGGGACCCGCCCAAGCTGATCGTCGACATCTCAGCCGCGGTGACCGACACGATCGCCGAGCACATCGCGTGGTTCGGTGCCGAGGGCCGGGCGAGCGCGCGATGACCCGTGCGCTGATCTTCGACTGCGACGGCGTCCTCGCCGACACGGAGCGCGACGGCCACCTGCCCGCCTTCAACGAGACCTTCGAGCACGCGGGACTGCCCGTCCGGTGGAGCGAGAGCGACTACGCCGAGGTGCTCCGCATCGGCGGCGGCAAGGAGCGGCTCGCCTCCCTGCTCACCCCCGAGTTCGTCGAGCGGGCCGGTCTGCCGGAGGGCCAGGAGGAGCAGCAGGCGCTGATCAAGGACTGGCATGCGGAGAAGACCCGCCGCTACACCGCCATGGTCCGCTCCGGAGCGATGCCCGGACGGCCCGGGATCGCCCGGATCGTCGCCGAGGCGCTCGACGCGGGCTGGCTCCTCGCCGTCGCCTCCACGTCGGCCGAGGCATCGGTGCGCGCGGTGCTCGAGCACGCCGTCGGCGACAGCACCGCCTCGCGCTTCGCGGTCTTCGCGGGCGACGTCGTGCCCCGCAAGAAGCCGGCGCCCGACATCTACGAGCTCGCGCTGACGTCGCTCGGGGTCGACCGGGCCGACGCCGTCGTCGTCGAGGACAGCGCCAACGGGCTGCGGGCGGCCGTCGCGGCCGGCCTCACCACGGTCGTCACGGTCAGCAGCTTCACCGCCGAGGAGGACTTCTCCGGCGCCGCGCTGGTCGTCGACAGCCTCGGCGACCCTCCGACGCAGCCGGCCCACGTGCTGCAGAACCCCAGCGGCATCGAGGTCGGCGACCGCGTCGACCTCGGCACCCTGACCACCCTCCTCACCCGCTGACCACTCCGATACGAGGACCCCTCATGAGCACCGACACCGAGACCCGGCTCGAATCCACCGTCCGACTGATCGCGCAGACCTGCGTCGACAACGAGAAGTACTTCTGCGACCTCGACGCCGTCGCCGGTGACGGCGACTTCGGCTACTCCCTCGCCCGCGGGTTCGAGAAGGTGCTCGCCGAGTTCGACACCTTCGACCGCTCCGATCTCGGCGCCTTCCTGCAGAAGGTCGCCACGACCATGAGCGGGCGGATCGGCGGCACTTCGGGTCCCATCTGGGGCACCGCGTTCCTCCGCGCCGCGATCACGATCAAGGGCAGGCACGAGCTGGAGGCGGCCGACGTCGTCGCCATGCTCCGGGCCGCGATCGAGGGCATCAAGAAGCGCGGAGGCGCCGACCTCGGCGACAAGACCCTCCTCGACGCGCTCGTGCCGATGACCGACGCGATCGAGGCCGACGCCGCCGAGGGCGCGCCCTCCGCCGAGATCGCCCGCCACGCCGCCGAGGTCGGCCGCTCCGCCGCCGAGGCGACCTCGTCGCTCGAGGCCCGCCGCGGCCGCGCTTCCTACACCGGCGAGCGGAGCATCGGCTCGCCCGACCCCGGCGCGATCGCGATGGCCGTGCTGGCCGAGCGCATCGCCGACACCTGGTGACCCTCCGAACCCGACCACCCCTCCCGACTCCCAGACCCACGATGAAGTGAGGAACCACCCATGAAGAAGTTCGTCAACGACCCCCAGGCGTTCGTCCCCGAGATGCTGAAGGGTCTCGCCCTCGCGAACCCGGACACGCTCGTCTACGACCCGCAGTACAACCTCGTGCTCCGCGCCGATGCGCCCAGCGACGCGAAGGTCTCGATCGTGCAGGGCTCCGGCTCGGGTCACGAGCCCGCCCACGTCATGATCGTCGGCAAGGGCATGCTCGACGCGGCCTGCCCCGGCGACGTGTTCGCCGCGCCTCCGACCGACTACGTCACCGAGGCCGCGCGGCGGGTGAACAGCGCGAAGGGCGTGCTGCTGCTCGTCAACAACTACACCGGCGACAAGATGGCCTTCGAGATGGCGGAGGAGATCGCCGACGCCGAGGGCATCAAGGTCAGGACGCTGTTCATCGACGACGACGTCGCGGTGAAGGACTCGACCTACACGATCGGCCGCCGCGGAGTGGCCGGCAACTTCTTCGTGATCAAGGCGGTCGGAGCCGCGTCCGAGGCGGGCGCCGAGCTCGACGAGGTCGTCCGCGTCGGCGAGAAGGTCAACTCGGTCACCCGCACGATGGGCGTCGCGCTCACCGCCTGCACTCCGCCGTCGAAGGGCTCGCCCCTGTTCGAGCTCGGTGACGACGAGATCGAGCTGGGAGTCGGCATCCACGGCGAGCCCGGCCGCGCCCGCCAGAAGATCGTGCCCGCGAACGAGATCGTCGACCTCCTGCTCGACCCGATCATCTCCGATCTGCCCTACTCCGACGGCGACGAGGTCGCGCTGATGATCAACGGCCTCGGCGGCACCCCGATCTCGGAGCTCTACCTCCTCTACGGCATCGCCCACGAGAAGCTCACCGCGCTCGGCATCAGGCCCGTGCGCAGCTACGTCGGCGAGTACTGCACCTCGCTCGACATGGCCGGCGCCTCGATCACCCTCGTCAAGCTCGACGACGAGATCAAGGAGCTGCTCGCGGCTCCCGCCGAGATCCCGATCCGCACCTTCTGAGCAGGGGGACACCACCATGAGCACCGAGAGGATCGGCGACTCCCTGAGCCTCGCCGACGCCCGCCGCGTCATCGACGCCGCGGTCGCCAAGGCGGAGGAGATCGGCCAGCCCCAGGACATCGCCGTCGTGGACGCCGGCGGCCATCTGAAGGCGCACGTGCGGATGGACACCGCGAACATCGGCAGCATCTCGATCTCGATCAACAAGGCCTACACCTCGATCGCGTTCCAGACGCAGACGCGGGATCTCACCGAGGCCACCCGGCCCACCGGAGACCTGTTCGGCCTGAACGACGCCCACGGTGGCCGTCTGGTCGTCTTCCCCGGCGGGATCCCCCTGGTCCGCGACGGCCGCATCGTCGGCGCGATCGGAGTCTCGACCGGCTCGATCGAGCAGGACCAGACCGTCGCCGAGGCCGGCGCCGCCGCGTTCTGACCAGGAGACGGGGCCGTCCAGCGGCGGCCCCGTCTCGCGGTCGGCGAACGCCCGTCCTCGGCGTGCCGATTGGGCTCGGCGACAGAACCGGCGCAGACTTGATCGGTGCCCGATCTGCAGCTCTCGTTCCCCTGGGAGACGCAGCCCGTCTTCGTGGACGCCGAGCCGCCGCACCTGAAGCGCGTCGTCGCGAACTCGACCGACCGCGTCGCCTGGCTCCGTGCCCGCTCCCGCGGCATCACCGCGACCGACGTCGCCCGCCTCTCCTCCCCCGCCGCCATCGACAAGGCGGCGCTCGACAAGCTCTACGGCACGGGCTTCGGAGGCAACGCCTTCACCGATCACGGCCGGGCGCGCGAACCCGAGATCGCCGCCTGGGTCCGCCGCGAGCACCTCATCGAGCCCAGTAGCGCCCTCTTCCACGCGAGCCAGGAGCGGCGCCACCTGGCCACGCCCGACGGCATCGGCCTCCGTGACGACGGGCGTCTCGAGCTCTGCGAGATCAAGACGACCTCCAAGCCGTGGAAGAGCATCCCGCGCCACTACCTGCGCCAGGTCTTCTGGCAGCAGTACGTCCTCGGCGCCGAGCGCACCCTGGTCGTCTGGGAGCAGCACCGCGACTTCGTCCCCGTCGACGCCGAGCCCGAGTGCCGCTGGGTCGACCGCGACGAGGACGAGATCCACATGCTCGTCCGTCTCGCCGGGATGCTGATGGCCGAGCTGCACGAGAGAACGCGCGCAGGCCGACGGTGACCGTCCTGCTCCTCCACGGCCTGGGCGGCGACCGCTCCCAGCCGCTCGGACTCCTGCGCGCGGCGCTGCCGGCCGGAGTCGAGGTGATCGCGCCCGACGTGCGCGCGCACGGCGCCTCCGACCTGCTCGGCTCGGCCGGCGACTTCTCGCTCGACTCCCTCGCCGACGAGGTCACAGAAGAGGTCGTCCGCGCCGGAGCCGCGCACAAGCCGCTCACCGTCCTCGGCATCTCGATGGGGGCCGCGATCGCGCTGCGGCTGGCCAGCCGCAAGGTGCTCCCGATCGACCGCGCCGTCTTCGTGCGCCCCGCCTTCACCGCCGAGCCGCTGCCCGAGAACCTCTCGGTGTTCCCCGTCATCGCGCAGCTCCTGCACGACCACGGCGCCAAGCGCGGCGAGCGGATGTTCCGCGCCTCCGGCCTGTTCCAGCGCGCCGCCGACGTCTCGCCGGCCTCCGCGGAGGCACTGGTCGGCCAGTTCCGCGCCGACCGCGCCGCAGAGCGCGCCGTCCGCCTCGCCGAGATCCCCCGCAACTCCGCCTACCGCGACTCGGGCGAGCTCGCCGGCGTGATCGCGCGCACGCTGGTGATCGCGGCCGAGAGCGATCCGGTGCACCCGATCGCGGTCGCGGAGCAGTGGGCTAGATCTCTTCCGGATGCGGCATTCGAGCGGGTCCCGGCCCGCGACGAGGGTCTCGCCCGTCAGCAGGAGCAGATCCGCGGGCACGTGCGCGGCTGGCTCGCGCAGCGCTGAGCTCCTCGAGCGCCAGCACGCTCCCCACGATCGCCAGCCATAGCACCGCGATCGCGGTCGCCACGAACTCGAGCGTGCCTCCGACGCCCATCCAGACCCGGAGGAGCGAGAGCATCGCCCCGATGCCCGCCACCACCGCGACCGTGATGCCGGCGACGAGCGACAGCCGCGCGACTCCCGGCCGCTCGCGCGCCGTCGACAGCTGCAGCATCGCCAGACAGGCCGCCGCGAAGCCGAGGACGGCCGCCGAGGTGTGCACGAGGTCCTGCCAGCTGAAGGTCGGGCCGACCGGAAGCGGGCAGCCCGCGGTGCACGTCACCTGCGAGGCGAGGGCGAAGCAGCCCGACGCCAGGAGGACCACCACGGCGGGCGGCAGAGCGCGCAGGAGCCGCGTCCGCACGCTCCACGCGCCGATCGCAGTCAGGGTGCCGCCGGCCGCCACCAGGAGGAGCGCCACGCGGAAGGTCCCGGCGGTCGCCATGTCGGGCGCGCCCATCTCGCTGACGTAAACCCAGCGACTGGTTCCGATGCTCACCCGTGCCGCGAGGAGCAGTGCCAGCCCCGCCAGGACGAGCAGCGAGCCGGCCGTGAGGAGTGAGATCCTGGCTCGTCGTCGCTGCACCCCCTCATCGTGCCAGACGGCCGCTGAGCGAGTGCTCCACCTCCCCTCCGGGGGTCACACCGGCAATCTTCTCCGGCGGGTGACACCGCCGTAACAGCCCGGACTCATTACCTCGATTGACTGGGCGCGGCACTCGGAAGCGGGGTCCGGGGGCGGATTCCGTCGTCCCCTCCCGCTCGAAGCACCACCGGGGCGCGACAGGAAGGGTGATGATGCACAGCAGTGCACTCGGGCACGGCCTCACGATCGGGGAGATCCCGGAGGAGGTCGTCCTTCCGGACACCATGACGGCGGCCGTCATCGACGCACCCGGCGACGCCTCCGTCCTCCACCTCGCGACGGTGCCCACCCCCACGGCCATCAACGCCGAGTTCACCGTCAAGGTGATCGCGGCCGGAGTGAACCCGCTCGACGCGAAGACGCGCGCGGGTCGCGGGGTCGCCTCGCAGATCGCCTCGTACCCGGCCGTGCTGGGCCACGACTTCTCGGGTGTCGTCGTCTCGAGCCCCTATCCGGCCCACTCGCTACGGCCGGGCGACGAGGTGTACGGCTTCGTGATGGTGCCCCGCTACTCCGGCTCGTACGCCGAGTACGTGAGCGTGCCGAGCGTCTCGATCGCCCGGAAGCCGACGACCCTCTCGCACGTCGAGGCGGCGGGCGTCCCCCTCGCCGCGCTCACGGCCTGGGGCATGGTCGTCGAGCTGGCGAAGGCGCACGAGGGCCAGCGGATCCTGATCCACGCGGGGTCGGGCGGAGTCGGCCACTTCGCGGTGCAGTTCGCCGCCTACTTCGGCGCCTCCGTCATCGCGACCGGATCCACGCGCAACCTGCAGTGGCTGCGCGAGCTCGGCGCCGCCCAGGTGATCGACCACACGGCGGAGCGGTTCGACGAGATCCTCGACGGCGTCGACGTCGTGATCGACCTGGTCGGCAACGTGCACGACAGCACCGGCTCGCGCTCGCTGAAGGTGCTGCGACCCGGCGGTCTCATCGTCAATGCGCCGACGGGCAGCTGGCCCGAGTTCTTCCAGGAGGCGGCGGTCGCCGGCGTGCGGGCCTCGACCTACAAGGTCGCGCCCGACGGCGCCACGCTCGCGGTGATCTCGCGCCTGCTCGAGTCGGGCGACGTCCGCGTCTTCATCGACGGCATCTTCCCCCTCGCCCGCGCCTGCGAGGCGCACGAGCAGCTCGAGACCGGCCACACCCGCGGCAAGATCGTCCTCACCGTCGCCGAGGGCTGACCCGCCGCCCCTCGCCCAGGGGTTCCCTCACTCGCTGCCTGCTGCCTGCTGCCTGCTGCCTGCTGCCTGCTGGTGGGGCGTATCGAGACCCACCATCGCTCAGAGGCCGCGCTCCAGCACGAAATCCTCCTCGTAGCGCCCACCCACGAGGAACCGCTTCGTCCCCACGACCTCGAAGCCGTGCTTCGCGTAGAAGCGGCGGGCCCGCTCGTTCTCCTGGTTCACGCCGAGCCAGACCCCGCGAGCACCGCTCTGCCGTGCGTTCTCGATACTGGCGGTCATCAGCCGGGCGGCGACGCCCGAGCCGTGCCGGGCGGGCAGGGCGTAGCACTTGCTCAGCTCGACGCTCGGCCGGTGGGTGAGCGCGGAGGCGGCGTCCGCGTCGGCCGGCTCGCCGCGGAGGAGCATGGTGTACCCGAGCGCCCCGGTCTCGTCCTCGGCGACGAACAGCACCCGGGCCTCATCGGCCAGGTACTCGCGGAACCGCTCGACCGACAGCACCGTGCGGATGAAGTCGGCCTTCGCCTCCTCCGTCGTGTGCGGCGGGCAGGCGAGCGGGAAGGTGATCGCCGCGACGGACGACAGTGCGGTGGCATCGGAGGCGACGGCGCGGCGGATCGTCACGGACGAGGGGGAGGGATCGGACACGCCGACCAGTATGCCCGCCGCGGGGAGCACCCCCGGAGACGACGAAGGAGGGGGCCCGCCGAAGCGGACCCCCTCCCTGTCACTGCCGAGCCGAGGCTCAGGAGAGGACGTTCACGTCCAGCGGGATGCCGGGGCCGAAGGTCGTCGAGACGGCGGCCTTCTGGATGTAGCGACCCTTCGAGGAGGAGGGCTTGAGGCGGTTGATCTCGTCGAGAGCCGTCTTGAAGTTCTCCTGGAGCTGCTCCTCGGTGAACGCGGCCTTGCCGACGACGAGGTGCACGTTGGCGTGCTTGTCGACGCGGAACTCGATCTTTCCGCCCTTGATCTCGTTCACGGCCTTGGCCACGTCCGGGGTCACGGTGCCGGTCTTCGGGTTGGGCATGAGGCCGCGGGGGCCGAGCACCTTGCCGAGACGACCGACCTGGCCCATGAGCTCCGGCGTCGAGACGGCGGAGTCGAACGCGACGTATCCGCCGGCGACCTTCTCGATGAGCTCGGCGCCGCCGACCTCGTCGGCGCCCGCAGCGATCGCGGCCTCGGCCGCGGGGCCGGTCGCGAACACGATGACGCGGGCGGTCTTGCCCGTGCCGTGCGGGAGGATGACCGTGCCGCGGACCATCTGGTCGGCCTTGCGCGGGTCGACACCGAGCTTGAGGGCGACCTCGACGGTGCTGTTGAACTTGGCGGAACCGGTCTCGCGAGCGAGCGCGACGGCCTCATCGGCCGTGTAGAACTTGCCCTCTTCGAGCTTGGCCGCGGCGGCCCGGTAGGCCTTCGACTTCTGTGCCATGTTGTTTCTCCTTGAAACGAGAATGTGGTTCTAGAGCCTGGCGGGCTCTCCCACGGGATGTTGGAGTTCTGTGTGTGCCGTGATCACGGCCGGGAGTGCTGCTCACGGGAGGCAGAGAGCCCGCGGGGAGGGTTCTCGAGGCGCGTGATGCGACCCCATTGAGGGGTCGCCGTTGCGTTCACGAGGCTTCCGCGGTGAGTCCGCGCTCGTGAGCGCGGGGCTGCCGCCTGTGAATAGCGCTTCGCGCTATTCGACAGTGATGCCCATGCTGCGAGCCGTGCCCGCGATGATCTTCGCCGCGGCCTCGATGTCGTTGGCGTTCAGGTCGGCCTGCTTCGCCTCGGCGATCTCGCGGACCTGCGCGCGGGTGAGCTTGGCGACCTTCACGGTGTGCGGGGTCGACGAGCCCTTAGCGACGCCGGCAGCCTTCTTGATGAGCTCCGCGGCGGGCGGGGTCTTGAGGATGAACGTGAACGAACGGTCCTCGTAGACGGTGATCTCGACGGGGATGACGTTGCCGCGCTGCGACTCGGTCTGCGCGTTGTACGCCTTGCAGAACTCCATGATGTTGACGCCGTGCTGACCGAGCGCCGGACCGATCGGGGGCGCGGGGTTCGCCGCGCCGGCCTTGATCTGGAGCTTGATCAGGCCGGTGACCTTCTTCTTGGGGGCCATTCAGGATTCCTTTTCTCAGGGTTCGAGCGGTGGGGGTTCCCGGCCGCTCTCCC
Source organism: Rathayibacter sp. VKM Ac-2754 (assembly GCF_009807095.1). Lineage (GTDB taxonomy): Bacteria > Actinomycetota > Actinomycetes > Actinomycetales > Microbacteriaceae > Rathayibacter. Next base: position 147,301 of record NZ_WUCC01000003.1, read on the forward strand.
GCGCACCCGACGGAGTCGGATCGCGGTGGAGGAGGGTCGGACGGCGCGCACGAACGGGGCGCCGACACGAAAACCCACACGAGCCTACACGTCGCAGCCCTCCCCCGACAGGGCTGAGGAGGAGCCGGAACGCAGAACGCCCCCTCCGGCACTGCGGAGGGGGCGTTCGAGCGCGACGGCGAGCGTCAGAGCTTGGTGACCTGGTCGAACGACAGCTCGACGGGGGTCTCGCGCTCGAAGAGCGACACCAGCACCGTGAGCTTGCCGCTCTCGGGCTTGATCTCGCTGATCGATCCGGGCAGACCCGCGAACGAGCCCTCCTTGATCGTGATGGTCTCGCCGATCTCGAAGTCGACCTCGGCGGGCAGCACGCGCTGCGTCTGCTTCTGGCCCTTGACGCCGGACGCCTTGGACGGCGCGACCTCCTTGATCTCGACGAGGCTCTTCAGCATCGTGAAGGCCTCCTCGAAGCGCAGCGGAGTCGGGTTGTGGGCGTTGCCCACGAAGCCGGTCACGCCGGGGGTGTGGCGGACGACCGACCACGAGTCCTCGTTGAGGTCCATGCGCACCAGCACGTAGCCCGGGATGCGCACGCGGGTGACCATCTTGCGCTGGCCGTTCTTGATCTCGACCACGTCCTCCATCGGCACCTGGACCTCGAAGATGTAGTCCTCGGCCTCGAGCGAGACCTTGCGGTTCTCGATGTTCGACTTCACGCGCTTCTCGAAGCCCGCGTAGGAGTGGATGACGTACCACTTGCCCATCTTGCCGCGGAGCTCGGTGCGGAACGCCTCGTAGGGGTCGATGTCGGCGACGTCCTCGCCCGAGTCCTCAGCGTCCTCCGCAGCGACCTCGGCCTCGTCCTCGACGGCCTCGAGGGCCGCTTCGGCCTCCTCGACGGTGTCGATGTGCGCGGCCTCGTCGACGGCCTCGTCGGCCTCGGGGTCGTCGACCGAGCCGATCGCGTCGAGCGCCGCCTCCAGGTCGGAGGCGAGGTCGTCCTCGGACTCGTTCTCGTCGATGACGCTCAGGGCGCCCTCCTCGGCAGGCTCGATGGCGTCCTCAGCCTGGGCGAGGGTCCCGCCCTCCTGCGCCTCGTCGACCTCCGACGACTGCTCGGCAGCCGTCGCCCAGTCGACGTCGTCGCGGTTTCTGTCAGACACTCGTAACTCTCTCTCGTTCGATCCGGTGCGCACCCGTCGGGTCGCGCACCGCTGTCGCCGGCGTCCGCCGCTCTCGCGATCGCGGACGCCTCCGGGCTCAGGTGGCGGGTGTGCCGAACACGTAGGTCACGGCCAGCGCGAACACCCAGTCGAGGAACGAGACCAGCGCCATCATGATGACGACGAAGATCAGCACCACCACGACGTAGTTGCCCAGCTCCTTGCGGGTCGGCGTGACGACCTTCTTCAGCTCGGCGATGACCTGCCGGATGAAGAGGGCGATTCTCGCGAACGGATTGCGCCGCGCGGCTCGCTGCTGATTCGCGATCGCGACGACGTCCTCGCTCGGCTCGTCGACTGCTTTCCCGGCCACCTGCACGCACCTTTCCCGCACCGGAACCTCCGGTGTGGCCGGCCGCCCATGGGGCGGCCCTGGACCGATGTCCGCTGCATCGCGGGGACCGCGTGCGACGGGCATCGATGTGCAGGGCGGACAGGGCTCGAACCTGCAACCTGCGGTTTTGGAGACCGCTGCTCTACCAATTGAGCCACCGCCCTATGGATGCCGTTGCGGGCATCCGAGGAGGAATCGGACCCTGCTGCACCCGGCGGCGGACCCTCTCGGGCGCTGCGAATCGGGGCAGAGTTCGACTACCTCGGACGAGTGTACGTGGCCCTGTGGGGCGTGTCCAGCTGAGCGGCGGGCGTCGGATGGAGCCTCTCGCGCGCAGAGGATACGCTGGCGATCGTGCCCTCCCCCACTCGCATCTCCGCCCGCATCGCCGCCATCGCCGAGTCCGCGACCCTGAAGGTCGACGCGAAGGCGAAGGCGCTCCAGGCCGAGGGGCGCCCCGTCATCTCGTACGCCGCGGGCGAGCCCGACTTCCAGACGCCGCAGCACATCGTCGAGGCGGCGTCGGCGGCGGTGCTCGACCCGAAGAACTACCGCTACACGCCCGCCGCCGGCCTCCCCGACCTCCGCCGTGCCATCGCGGACAAGACGGCGCGCGACTCCGGCTGGGCGGTCGAGCCCTCGCAGGTCGTGGTGACCAACGGCGGCAAGCAGGCCGTCTACCAGGCGTTCCAGACACTCCTCGACGAGGGCGACGAGGTGCTCGTCCCCACTCCGTACTGGACCACCTACCCCGAGGCCATCAAGCTCGCCGGAGGCGTGCAGGTCGATGTCTTCGCCGGCGCCGACCAGGGCTACCTCGTGACGGTCGAGCAGCTGGAGGCGGCGCGCACCGAGCGCACCAAGGTCCTCCTCTTCGTCTCGCCGTCGAACCCCACCGGCGCCGTCTACTCGGCGGAGCAGACCGCCGCGATCGGCGAGTGGGCCGAGGAGCACGGGCTCTGGGTCATCGCCGACGAGATCTACCAGAACCTCGTCTACGCGACCGAGGGCCAGGACGACGCGGCTCCCCTCGAGAGCGCCACCTCGATCGTCGAGGCCGTGCCCGCGCTGCGCGACCGCACCATCCTCGTCAACGGAGTCGCGAAGACCTACGCCATGACCGGCTGGCGCGTGGGATGGATGGTCGGCCCCGCCGACGCGATCAAGGGCGCCGCCAACCTGCAGTCGCACCTCTCGAGCAACGTCTCGAACATCTCGCAGCGCGCCGCGATCGCCGCCCTCACCGGGCCGCAGGAGCCCGCGGAGGAGATGCGCCGCGCCTTCGACCGCCGCCGCCGCACGATCGTCGCCGAGCTGAACGCCATCGACGGAGTCGAGTGCCCGACCCCCGGCGGCGCCTTCTACGTCTACCCCGACGTCCGGGGCCTGCTGAACCGCGACTGGCGCGGCACCACCCCGACGACCTCGCTCGAGCTCGCCGACCTCATCCTCGAGCAGGCCGAGGTGGCCACGGTGCCCGGCGAGGCCTTCGGTCCCAGCGGCTACCTGCGGCTCTCCTACGCCCTGGGCGACGACGCGCTCCTCGAAGGCGTGAAGCGCCTGCAGGAGCTGTTCCGTTAGGCCTCTCTCCTCCTTCGTCGTCGATCGGCCGCGGTCGGCTCGGTAGCGCGGTCGCGTTCCGCAGAGCGTCCTGCGTCCGCGCACGGCGATGCTTCTGAGCCTCTCTCCTCCTTCGTCGTCGATCGGCCGCGGTCGGCTCGGTAGCGGGGTCGCGTTCCGCAGAGCGTCCTGCGTCCGCGCACGACGAATCGCTGACACGCGATTCGCCGGTTGCGCTCGGCCTTGCGCTCTCCCCTGCCAGGCGAGCGCGTCGCCGGGGGCGCCCTCCCCCTGCTGATCGAGTAGCCCGCGCAGCGGGCGTATCGAGATCCACCACCGTCGGAAGTCCCACGCTCAGGGCCGCACTGCTGACACTGGTGGGTCTCGATACGCCCTGCCGGGCTACTCGACCAACGAGGGAGGAGGCCGCCAGCCAGCTTGCGGGGGTCTCTTCCGAGTGGATCGACCGGCGTCTGCAGGCGGGGGTCAGCAGGAGAGTCGTCCCGACGCGATCGCGACATTCCGCAGTGGGCGAGAACGGAGAGCGCCAGTACTGTCTTCTGCGGCCAGGACAGGGCACGCTGGTGCGATGACCGATGACCCCGCCGTCCGAGTCCGCGATCTGCGGAAGGACTACGGCGGCGCCCCGGCCGTCGTCGGCATCACGTTCGACATCCACCGCGGCGAGACCTTCGCCCTCCTCGGGCCGAACGGCGCGGGCAAGTCGACCACCATCGAGATCCTCGAGGGCTATCGCGACCGCTCCGGAGGCGAGGTGTCGGTGCTCGGCGTCGACCCGCGGCACGGCGACCTCGCCTGGAAGTCGCGCCTCGGCATCGTCCTGCAGTCCAGCGGCGAGTCCGGCAACGCGACCGTGCGCGAGCAGATCGCGCACTTCGCCGGCCTCTACCCGCACCCTCGCGACGTCGACGAGACGATCGAGGCCGTCGGGCTCACCGCGAAGGCGCGCTCGCGCATCGGCAAGCTCTCGGGCGGCCAGCGCCGCCGGGTCGACGTCGCCCTCGGCATCATCGGCCGCCCCGAGCTCGTCTTCCTCGACGAGCCGACGACCGGCTTCGACCCGGAGGCGCGGCACTCCTTCTGGGACCTGGTCGCGCTCCTCAAGAGCGAGGGCACGACGATCCTGCTGACCACCCACTACCTCGACGAGGCCGCGCGCCTCGGCGATCGCGCGGCGGTCATCGCCGGCGGCCGCCTGCTCGCGATCGGCCCGGTCAGCGAGATCGGCGGCGACGAGGCCCGTGTGCCGATCGTGCAGTGGGAGGAGGGCGGGGTGCTGAACCGCGTCCGCTCCGCCGAGCCGGCGCGCGTCGTCGCCGAGCTCAACGACCGCCTCGGCGAGCCCGCCGCTCTCGAGGTGGTCCGGCCGAGTCTCGAGGACATCTACCTCGACCTCATCCGCGACGACCGCTCCGGAGACACCCTCGACCGCATCGGAGAGCCCGCATGAGCGCCGTGATCGACCGCCCGATCCGCCCCCGATCGGTCCGCTACGGTCCGGGACGGACGCTGCGCCTCGGCGCCGCGAGGGCGCGCTACGAGGTCCGCTCCTACTTCCGCGCCCCCGACCAGGTCTTCTTCACCTTCCTCTTCCCCGTGCTGCTGCTGACGATCTTCTCGGTCGCTTTCGGCGAGAACGCGATCATGCAGGCGAACCCGCAGGACCCGGGCATCACGATGGCCGAGTACTACGTGCCGGGGCTCGCCGCGGCGGGCATCCTGCTCTCGGGTGTGCAGAACCTCGGAGTCGACATCGCGGTCGAGCGCAGCGACGGCACCCTCAAGCGCCTCGCGGGGGCGCCGCTGCCCGTGCTGAGCTACTTCCTGGGCAAGTTCGGGCAGGTGCTCGTGACGAGCCTCGCGCAGACGGCGCTCCTCCTGGTCGTCGCGGCCACCGTCTTCTCGGTCGAGCTGCCGAGCGACAGCGGGCGCTGGGCGACCTTCGCGTGGGTGTACCTCGGCGGAGTGGCGACCTCGGCCATCCTCGGCATCGCCGTCTCCGCGCTCCCCCGCTCGGGCAAGAGCGCCACGGCCGTGATCGTGCCGCCGCTGCTGGTGCTGCAGTTCATCTCGGGCTCGTACCTGTCGTTCACGACGCTGCCGGACTGGCTGCAGAACGTCGCGAGCGTCTTCCCGCTGAAGTGGATCGCGCAGGGCATGCGCGCAGTGTTCCTCCCCTCCGACTTCGAGGGGCTCGAGGTCGGCGGCTCGTGGGATCTCGGCGGCGTCGCGCTCGTGCTGGCCGTCTGGCTCGTGGTGGGCCTCGTCGCCTGCCGCCTGACGTTCCGCTGGATCCGCCGCGACTCCTGACCTGCTCCGCGAGTCGGGTCAGACCGTGGTGCCGACGACGACGGGCTCGGGGTGCAGGAGCACGCCGAACTCGGCGAGGACGCGGCCCTGCACGTAGCGGGCGAGCTCGGCGACCTCCTCGGCGCGAGCGCCTCCGCGGTTGGTGAGGGCGAGCGTGTGCTTGCTCGACACGGCGGCGCGCGAACCGGGCAGGGCGAAGCCCCGCGAGACGCCGGCGTGCTCGATCAGCCACGCGGCGCTGAGCTTGACGAGCTCGCCGGGCGCAGAGGGCGCGGGGACGCCGATCGGCTCTCCCGCCTCGACGGCCGACAGCGGAGTGACGACCTCGGCCTCGTGCACCGGCTCGACCGTCCAGCGCGGTGCGGCCGGCGGGAGTCCGCCCGCGAACGCCGTCGTGACGAGCGGGTTGGTGAAGAAGGAGCCGGCGCTGGCCGTGTCGGGGTCGGCCGCATCGAGCACCATGCCCTTCGAGGCCCGCAGCCGCAGCACGGTCTCGCGCACGGCGGCGAGCGGCACGCGGTCGCCGAGAGCGACTCCGAGCGCCGAGGCGAGCTGGGCGTAGGCGACCGGCGAGCCGCCGGTGCCGTCCTCCGCCTCCTCGAGGAGCAGCTCGACCGCGAGGACTGCGCCGCGACGACCCTGCTTGATGACGGAGGTCCGGTAGCCGAGCCCGAGCTCCTCGGCCGTGAGACGGATCGGCTCGCGGGCGCCCTCGTCGAGGAAGGTCACGGCGACGAGCGTGTCGGACAGCTCCTGACCGTAGGCGCCGATGTTCTGGACGGGTGAGGCGCCGACGGTGCCGGGGATGCCGCTCAGGGCCTCGAGACCCGCCCAGCCGCGCTCGACCGTCGTCGCGACGAGGCCGTCCCACGACTCCCCCGCCTGTACGCGGAGGTGGACGGCGCCCGGCCGGGACGACTCGAGGCGCTCGATCCCCGTGGTGCGCACGAGGACGACCGCTCCCTCGAACCCGTCGTCGCCGATGAGCAGGTTGGAGCCTCCGCCGATCAGGAGCCAGGGCTCGTCGTCGGCCCAGACCTGCGCGAGCACCTCGACGAGCTCGGCCTCGGTCCGCGCCTCCAGAACGCTTTCGGCGGGGCCGCCGACGCGGAGGGTGGTCAGCTCGGAGAGGTCGACCGCGGTCATCGGGGGCCGATCACGCGAGGGCGACCCGCGCCTGGGCCTTGCCGAGGACGGCCTGACCCGCGACGGTGACGGCGAGGTCGATGCGCGCCCAGCCCTCGTCGGGCGCGAGGGCGCCGACCTTCGCGACGACCTCGATGTCGGCGCCCGTCGCGGGGTCGACCACGACGGGTCGGGTGAAGCGGACCTGGTAGTCGACGACGAGTCCGGGGTCGCCGACCCAGTCGACGACGACCTGGACGGCCGTCCCCATCGTGAGCATGCCGTGCGCCAGCACACCGGGGAGCCCCACCTCGGCCGCGACGTCGTCGCGGTAGTGGATCGGGTTGAAGTCGCCCGAGGCTCCGGCGTAGCGCACCAGGGTGCCGCGCTCGAAGTGGAAGCTGCTCTCGGCGACCACGTCGCCGACGGTGAGCTCGGACAGGACGGGGCGGGGGCCGGTCATTCGTCTCCCCTGACGACGAGGGTGGAGAGGGCGGTCACGACGTGCGCGCCGTCGGCGTCGACCATCGTCGACTCGGTGGTCACCATCGAGTGCGCGCCGAGCCTCTTGATGGAGGCGACGGCGAGGGTCGCGGTGAGCTCGTCGCCGGCGACGATGGGGCGCGAGTAGCTGAAGCGCTGGTCTCCGTGCACGACGCGACTGAAGTCGATGCCCGCGTCGGGCTCGGCTAGCAGCTGCGCCAGCGTGTACTCCTGCACCACGACCGCGAATGTCGGCGGGGCGATCACATCGGCGTACCCGGCGCTCCGGGCGGCCTCCGCGTCGTGGTGGAGGGGGGACGTGGCGGAGACGGCGCGGGCGAACTCGCGCACCTTCTCGCGGCCCACCTGGTAGGGCTCGGTGGGGGCGAACGCACGCCCGACGAGTTCGGGGTTCACTGGCACCCGGCCATCCTAGGCGCTGTGCGTCTGTCCCCCGATTGACCGGACTCAGCCGCGATCCGTTCATCCGAGTATGCCCACAGCGAATTTCCCATCTGCATATGGCTGACCCGCGAGGGTTCTTCTCGGAAGCTGGCCGGATGTCGACTCCCTCCCCCGAACGCGACTGGGCCGCCTACGCGCGCGAGCTCGGCACCAACCTGCACCGCGCCCGCATCGCGAAGGGAGAGAGCCAGGAGCGCATCGCCCACGCGGCGGGGCTCGCCGGCTACACCTACCAGAAGTTCGAGAAGGGGGAGTCGAAGCCGGGCTCGCCCGCGAACCCCACGCTGCGCACCCTTTTCGCCCTCTGCGAGGCGCTCGACCTCGAGCTGACGGAGCTGCTGCCGCCGAACCCGCCCCAGGCCTCACGAGGCGTGTCCGAGTAGGGCGAGCGTCGACTCGACCCCTCGCGCGAGGCGCGCGGCCGAGCTGAGGTCGAGATCGACGGTGCCCAGCCCGTCGGCCTCGACGCGCAGTCGGTCCTCACCCGCCGATCCCGGACGGCACAGCGAGACGTGCGCCGTCACCGCCGACGGCTCCTCGCCGGCCCGCGGCCAGAGCACCACCGGCAGCGACCGTGCCGCGGAGCGGTGCAGCCGCTCCTGGGTCTCCGAGAGCTCGTCGTGCTCCCGCTCGCACCACCGCGGGCATCCGTCGCCGCGCCCGTCGTCCTTGAATCCATCCACGTTCCGCACCAATCGCTCGAGGTGCACAGCCCATCAGGCGGCACCGACATCGAGGCGGGTCTCCCGCCTCATTCCGGGCGGGGTGTGGACAAGAACCCCCCTCGCCCCCGCTGTGGAGGAGCGCGATCAGGATCCCATACCGGGATGGCGCCTGCGGAGGGTCGGCGCGAACCGCGCAGGGCTCAGCGGTGCACGATCAGCCAGGTGGCGACGGCGGTCGCCTCGCCGCGGTTGATCATGCGGTGCGGGCGCTCGCACGGGAACGTGATGGCGTCGCCGGCGGCGAGCACGACGGTCTCGTCCTCGAACTCGACCGTCAGCTCGCCCCTCGTCACGGTGCCGACCTCGAACCCGTCGTGCCGGAGGAACTGCCGGTGCGCGGTCGAGGTCGACCCGGGCGGGTAGGTCGACTCGAAGAAGTCGACCGCATCGACCGGCCCCGGTGCGAGGCGACGGAAGAGGACTCCGCCGTCGAGGGTGACCGGCGCAACATCGCCCGCGCGGACGACCGCTGTCTCGATCACGGCCGGGCGGGCGACCGACTCGTCGAAGACCGAGGAGAGCGGGACGCCGAGCGCGCCGACCATCGCGATCAGCCGGCCGACCGACGGCTGCATCGCCCCGCGCTCGATCTGCGAGACCGCGCTGGCCGATATCCCGAGCTCGGCGGCCAGGGCCCGCAGCGACATCCCCGACGCGAGACGCAGCTCGCGCAGGCGCGCTCCGAGACGCTCGCGGTCGCCGACCGCCGCGGCGATCGCCCGCTCGTCCGCCGGATCCGCGGGCAGGGCCGCACCTCCGCCGCCGGTCGAACTGTCGGAGAGCACCACGGGTCGTCCTTCCCTCAGCGATCGTCACGCACCCGTAACGGAGCCGAAACGAACCGCGGGAGGCGGAGCCGTAGGTTGACCTCGAGTGAAGCGATCACTTCACGCGATGTCCACTGCTCCCCGAGCCCCGCGGTGACGACCGGCCTCGTCGGCCCGCCGCCGCGACCACCCTGACACATCCCGTCCGTGCGACTGCCGCACGACCGCCCGAGAGGTGGATCCACCATGACCGACCGCGCCACCGCCGCCCGCACCGACCCGCACTCCTCGGTGTCGATCGACGACGACCTCCCCGCCGGCGCCCCGCTGATCAAGCCGGGCTACGACGACCGCCTCGCCAACGACGATCTCGCTCCCCTCGCCAAGCAGCGGTGGTCGAGCTACAACATCTTCGCGTTCTGGATGTCGGACGTGCACAGCGTCGGCGGCTACGTCACCGCCGGCTCGCTGTTCGCGCTCGGCCTCGCCGGCTGGCAGGTGCTCGTCGCGCTCGTGGTCGGCATCGTGATCGTCCAGATCTTCTGCAACCTGGTCGCGAAGCCGAGCCAGGTCACCGGCGTCCCCTACCCGGTGATCAACCGCGCGATCTTCGGGATCCGCGGGGCGAACATCCCCGGCATCATCCGCGGTCTCATCGCGATCGCCTGGTACGGAGTGCAGACCTACCTCGCCGCCCAGTCGCTGAACATCGTCTTCCTGAAGTTCTTCCCCGATCTCGCCTCGTGGAACACCCCCGAGGCCTCCTTCCTCGGACTCTCCGCCCTCGGCTACGTCTCCTACGCGATCCTCTGGGTCGCCCAGGCCGCCCTGTTCTGGCGCGGCATGGAGTCGATCCGCCGCTTCATCGACTGGGCGGGCCCCGCGGTGTACGTCGTGATGCTGATCCTCGCGGTCTACCTCGTCTCGCAGGCCGGCTGGGAGAACATCTCGCTCAACCTCGGCTCGGGCGAGCCCCTCGACTTCGCCGCGTCGATCCCCGTGATGATCTCGGCCGTCGCGCTCGTCGTCGCCTACTTCTCGGGCCCGATGCTCAACTTCGGCGACTTCTCGCGCTACGCCCGCAGCTACAAGGCCGTCAAGAAGGGCAACTTCCTCGGTCTGCCGATCAACTTCCTCTTCTTCTCCCTGCTCACCGTGATCACCGCCTCCGCGACGGTGCCGGTCTTCGGCGAGCTGATCACCGACCCGATCGAGACGGTCGAGCGGATCGACACCTGGTTCGCCGTCCTGCTGGGCGGGCTCACCTTCGTCATCGCCACGATCGGCATCAACATCGTCGCCAACTTCATCTCACCGGCGTTCGACTTCTCGAACGTGAACCCGAAGAAGATCAGCTGGCGGATGGGCGGCATGATCGCCGCCGTCGGCTCGGTGCTGCTCACCCCGTGGAACTGGTACTCGAACGACACCGCCATCCACTACACGCTCGGCATCCTCGGCGCCCTGATCGGCCCGCTGTTCGGCGTGCTCATCGCCGGCTACTACCTGATCAGCCGCCAGCGGGTCTGGGTCGACGACCTCTACTCGATGAGCGAGAAGGGCCGCTACTGGTTCTCGAAGGGGTTCAACCCCAACGCCGTCTGGGCGACCGCGATCGGCGGCGTCCCCTCCGTCCTCTCGGTGCTCGTGCCGCGCTGGATCGAGGAGGCGGGCGGCGCCTCCTTCACCTGGCTCGGCGACTACAGCTGGTTCATCGGCTGCGGGCTCGGCTTCGTCGCCATGGCGATGCTCGAGCGCCGGTCGCCCCGGATCGGACGCCTCGAGGACGACCTCGAGAACGTCAGCGACGGCTCGCTCGTCTGACCCCCGGAGGGGCGGCCCGACGCGGCCGCCCCTCCTCCCTCCCCTTCCACCGATCGAGGACCCCGTGCTCATCACCGTCATCAACCCGAACACCAGCGCCTCGATGACCGAGACGATCGGCCGTGCCGCGCGCTCGGTCGCCTCCGTCGGCACCGAGATCGCCGCGGTGACGCCTCCGATGGGCCCGGCCTCGATCGAGAGCCACTACGACGAGGCCCTCGCCGTGCCCGGCGTGCTCCACGAGATCGCGCGGGCGGAGGCGGCGGGGAGCGACGGAGCGGTCATCGCCTGCTTCGGCGACCCGGGCGTCGACGCCGCGCGCGAGATCGCCGGCGGCCCCGTGATCGGCATCGCCGAGGCGGCGATGCACATGGCGACCCTGGTCGGCCGGGGCTTCAGCGTGGTCACCACCCTGTCGCGCACCAGTGGACGCGCGTGGGACATCGCGCGGCGAGCGGGCTTCGGCGAGGCGTGCCGCGACGTGCACGCCTGCGACATCCCCGTGCTCGAGCTCGAGGACCCGCGCTCCGACGCGCGCCGCGTGATCCTCGAGGCGTGCCGCGACGCGCTCGCGGCCGACGGCTCCGACTCGATCGTGCTCGGCTGCGCGGGGATGGCCGACCTCTGCCGCGACCTCTCGCGCGAGCTCGGCGTGCCCGTGGTCGACGGCGTCGTCTCGGCCGTGCGCCTGGTCGAGGGCCTCGTGGCGATGGGAGTCACGACCTCGCGCCGCGACGAGTTCGCCCTCCCGCGTACCAAGGCGATGAGCGGCCTGCTCGCTCCGTTCGAGCTCGCCTGAGCCACGACGCACGAAGGGCCCGGGAGCAGCGACTCCCGGGCCCTTCGTGCGTCGGGATCCCGCTACTGCTGCGCGCTCCGGCGACGGCGCGCCGTCATCACGCCGACCAGCCCCAGGGCGAGCAGGGCCGCAGCCGCTGTCGCGGAGCCCGCCGTCTCGACGCCGGTGTCGGCGAGCGTCCGTCCGCTGTGCCCGGGCTTCGCCGGGGTCGGCAGGGCGACCGCGGTGGGCAGGGCGGAGGGGGTCGCGGCCGGAGCGGCGCGCGCGGTCACGACGACGTCCTCGATCGGCCCGACCGTCCACAGGGTGCGGGTGATCCCGCCGACGGTCCCGTCGACCTGGAGGAGATAGCTGTAGGTGCCGGGGTCGGTCGGGACCTCGGAGAGATCGGTGGGAGGCTCGGCCGATCCGAGCGCGAAGCCCGTGCCGGACAGGATGTCCCTGGTGTGCGACCAGCCCTGGTACTCCTGCACGGCGATGTGCTGGCTGTCGAAGCAGTCCGGGACGACGACCGCACCGACGCCCACTCCCACGGTGCCGGCGTCGCCGACCACGGTGAACCGAGGCGGCGCCCACGAGCTGTCGAGCGCACCGACGGTCGAGTAGTAGCAGGTCTCCCACTCGTCGACGGCCGAGACGCCGGGCTCGGAGCGCCAGCGCTCCGTCGCGAGGTCGGTGTAGGAGCCGTCCTTCATGCCGTAGAGCTTCGTGACGACGACGACGGTGCGGATGCCGCTCGGTGCGAGGACCAGCGCCGTCTGCGGCTCGCTGCCCTGGCGCTCGACGGCGACGGTCGTGCCGATGCCGCCCGCGTACTCGCCGTTCGGACCCTCCACCACGAGGGTGATGTCGGCCGAGTGCGCGCAGTCGGGGAACGACGCCGCCGGCAGACCGACGGTCGCGCAGCCGGGCGATGCTGTCCAGTCGATCGTGATCGCGTCGAAGTCGATGTCGACCGCTCGCTCGCCGTCCGGGCACGACGGGTCGGTGTCTCCGACCGCGGCAGGTGCGGGGGACTCCGGAACCGCGGTCGGGAGGCCGGACGCGACGGGAGCCGGCTCGACGGCGGGGTCGGCGGTCGGCTGAGTCGCGGGAGTCGCGGAGGGCTCGGAGTGCGGAGCCGACCTCGGCTCCGCGGCGGCCTCGATGGTGGGCGACGGTCCGGGGACCAGCGTGCTCGCGGCGGACACCAGTGCGAGCGCGCCGGCGGCGAGGCCGACGAGGAGCGTGAAGCACGCGAGACGTGTGCGAGAGCGGAGAGCGTTCCCCCGGAGTGGCATCGATGTGTTCCTTCTCGAGAATGCGGAAGCGGAATCGGTGCCGAAGCCGCCCCGTGGCACCTGGCTCATGTCTGCTGTACGCGAGCACATCCTCCGTGCGGCCACTCTCCGTCTCGATCGCGTCACGGGACGGGAGCCGGGGTCTGGGAGGATCAGTGGATGGCGATCCTCCGCGACATGGCCCTCGGCGCACGGCTGTTCGGGCGGGGGTTCGGCACCTGGGTGCGCTCGCCTCGCTCGATGCTCCTGGGGGCGATCCCGCCGCTGATCGTCGGGCTCGTGTTCGCAGGGGTCCTCGTCCTCGTCGTCAGCCGCGTCGACGGGGTGGTGACGGCGCTGACCCCCTTCCTCGACGGCTGGAGCGACGCCGGGGCCTCGACCGCTCGCCTCCTGCTCGCGATCGCGGTGGTCGGCGCGGTCGTCGCACTCGGCGTCGTCCTCTTCGCGGCGGTCACCCTCCTCGTCGGCGACCCCTTCTACGAGCGGATCTGGCGCGGTGTCGAGAACGAGCTCGGGGGCGTCCCCGACGAGCACGAGACCGGGTTCTGGCGCGGGGTCGGGCGGAGCATCCGCGACTCCGGGGTCCTCGTCGCCACGTCGCTCGCGATCGGCGTCGTCCTCGTGCTGCTCGGCTTCATCCCCGTGATCGGTCAGATCATCGGCCTGATCGCCGGCGCGCTCGTCGGCGGCCGGGCGCTCGCGCTCGAGCTCACCGGGTTCGCCGGGGATGCGCGCGGGATGACCCTCGGCGAGCGCCGCCGTCTACTCGGCGAGCACCGCGCCGTGTCGCTCGGCTTCGGCATCGCGGTGTACCTCGCGTTCCTGGTGCCGGGAGGCGCGGTGGTCGCGACCCCCGCCGCGACGGCCGGCGCGACCCTCCTCCTCCGGACCCTGCGCGGCGAGTCGACCGAGCGGGTCCCGCCGACCTTGGCCGCCCCGCCGGTGGTCCCCTAGACTCCCCCCATGCGCTCGTCGACCCTCCGCCGTTCCTGGTGGCCCGCCTCCTAGGCAGGCCGACGCGCAGACTCCTCTCGCACACGACCGCCTCGACCGGGCGGTCGTTCTGCATGTCGGGGCCCGGGTGAGGGACACCCCGACCCAAGGACCACGATGACCTCGCTCCTCTCCCGCATCCTCGCCTCCGACGGCTCACTGCCGTTCGCGGTCGTCCTCCGTCAGGGACGCTCCGAGGTCGATGTCTTCACCGGCGACGTGGTCGACGTCGACGGGCTCGCCGACATCCCGCTCGACGGCGACGACGTGCTCACCCTCGTGCCCTACCGCCAGGTGCGCGAGCGCGGCTTCGCGGCGAAGGACGACGGAGCGCCGCTGCGCAACCTGATCGTGCGCGAGCGCGAGAGCGTCCCCCTGGCCGAGGTGCTGGCGCTGCTCCCCGAGCGCGAGATCCCCGTCGAGGAGCGCGGCTTCGACGTGCCCGACGAGGAGTACGCCGAGATCGTCCGGCGCGTGATCGACGACGAGATCGGCCGCGGAGAGGGCGCCAACTTCGTCATCAACCGCGCGTTCGTCGCGCAGACCGACGCCCCCGCGGTCGAAGCGGTGCTGGCCTGGTTCCGCCGGCTGCTCACCGACGAGTCGGGCGCCTACTGGACCTTCGCGATCCACACGCCGGGCGTCGACGGCGCTCCGACGGTCACGGCCGTGGGCGCCACCCCCGAGCGGCACGTCTCGGTGCGCGACGGAGTGGCGATGATGAACCCGATCAGCGGCACCTTCCGCCACCCCGCGACCGGCCCGACCGGCGAGGGAGTGCTCGCGTTCCTCGCCGATGTGAAGGAGAGCGAGGAGCTCTTCATGGTCGTCGACGAGGAGATGAAGATGATGAGCGCGGTCTGCCCGAACGGCGGACGCATCCTCGGACCCTTCCTCAAGCAGATGTCGCGGCTGAGCCACACCGAGTACCTGCTCGAGGGGCACACCGACCTCGACGTGCGAGAGGTGCTGCGCCTCACCATGTTCGCGCCGACCGTCACCGGCTCGCCGATGGAGAACGCCTGCGCCGTCATCGCCGAGTACGAGAAGGAGCCGCGCGGCTACTACTCCGGTGTGCTCGCCCTGTTCGAGCCGGAGGAGCACGGCTACACGGTCGACGCGCCCATCCTCATCCGCACCGCCTACCTGCGCGCGGACGGCCGGCTGACCGTGCCGGCCGGCGCCACCCTCGTGCGCCATTCGACGCCCGAGGGCGAGGTCGCCGAGACGCGCGCCAAGGCGTCGGGCGTCCTCTCGGCGCTCGGGCTCCTGCCCCACCGCGACGTCCCGCCGGCGATCGACCTCAACGCGCAGCCCGGCGTCCAGGAGGCGCTCGAGGCGCGCAATGAGCGGCTCGCGTCGTTCTGGCTGCGGCCGCAGGCCCCCGAGCACATCGAGGGTCTCGCCGGGCACACCGCCCTCATCGTCGACAACGAGGACCAGTTCACGACGATGCTCGCGCACCAGCTGCGCCACCTCGGCATGGACGCCAGGGTCGAGCGCTGGTCGAGTGTCGAGGACGTGCTCACGGACGACCTCGTCGTGTTCGGCCCCGGCCCCGGCGATCCGCGCGACGACTCCGAGCCGCGGATCGCGCGCCTCCGCGCCCTGATGACCGAGCGACTCGGCTCCGAGCGCCCGATGCTGGCCGTCTGCCTCAGCCACCAGATGCTCTCGCTGCTCGCCGGTCTCCCGGTCGAGCCGCTGCCGGCGCCCCGCCAGGGTGTGCGCCTCGCGGTCGACGTGTTCGGCGAGGACGCGGCGATCGGCTTCTACAACACCTTCTCCTCCGTTGCGGCCGAGGGCACGACGCGCACGCCGCTGCTCGACCTCGAGGTCTCGGGCGACGCGGCGACAGGAGTCGTCAACGCGCTCCGCGGAGAGCGGATCGCGTCGGTGCAGGGGCACCTCGAGTCGGTGCTCTCGTCCGACGGGCTGCGCACGCTCGAGCGGCTGGTGCGCACCGCGACGTCGCAGCCGGCCCGCGCGTGAGCGACGTCCGGCTGATCGCGTCGCCCTCGTACTCGCCCGAGCTGCGGGAGGCGGTCGCCGGGAGCGTGCGGGCGGCGGCCGAGGCGGCGCGCGGCTGGTACGGGCGCGGCGACAAGCTCGCTGCCGATGCGGCCTCGGTCGCGGCGATGCGCGACGTGCTCGCCGAGGCGCCGTTCGACGGCGTCGTCGTCATCGGCGAGGGCGAGAAGGACGACGCCCCCATGCTCGCGAACGGCGAGCGACTCGGCCGGGCGAGCGCCCCCTCCTGCGACGTGGCGGTCGACCCGCTCGACGGCACCCGGCTGACCGCGGAGGGGATCCCGGGCTCGGTCTGCGTCATCGCGCTCGCGCCGCGCGGCACGATGCTCGACCCGCGCGACGTCTTCTACATGGACAAGCTGGTCTGCTCGGCCGCGGGCGCCGGAGTCGTGTCGCTCGACCTGGCCCCGGCCGAGAACGCGAGGCGGCTGGCTCTCGCGCTCGACAAGCCTCCAGGCGAGCTCGTGGTCGTGGTGCTCGACAAGCCACGGCACACCGGGCTGGTCGCGGAGCTGCGCGAGGCGGGCGTCGCTCTCGAGCTGCGCGGGGAGGGCGACGTCTCGGTCGCGATCGAGGCGGCGGACCCGGCCGGCCGCGTCGACCTGGTGCTCGGCATCGGCGGCACCCCGGAGGGAGTCGTCGCCGCCTGCGCCGTCCGCGCCCTCGGCGGCGTGATGGAGGGTCGGCTCGCCCCGCAGACCGCTCTCGAGCGCACGAACGCCCTCGCGGCCGGCCACGACCTCGACCGGCTGCTGACCCTCGACGACCTCGTCGCCTCCGACGACGTGCTCTTCGCGGGCTGCGACGTCTGACAGCCACCGCGAGAGGCCACTCGCCGCCTGCGTGACCGGCCGGCCGAGGTCAGGGTGAGGCGACTCCCTGGCGCCAGTAGCCGACGAAGGTGACGTCGCGCTTGTCGACGCCGCGCTCGGCGACGAGGTGACGACGAGCGCCGGTCGCGAGGGCCGACTCGCCGACCGCGAAGACGGAGGGGCGTCCGGCCGGCAGGGCGGCGTTGCGGAGCACGTCGAGAGCACGCTCTCCCGGGCGGGCGTGCTCGTCGGTGCGCGGCAGCCAGTGCAGTGTCACGGCGTCGGAGGCGGGGATCGGCTGGCGATCGTCGTCGCAGGGCAGCTCGAGGAACACCTCGGCGCGCCGGTCGGCGGGCAGCGAGCCCAGGATGCCGGCGACCGCGGGGAGACCCGTCTCGTCGGCGACGAGGAGGCACCAGTCGGTGCCCTCCGCCCGCCGGTAGCCGAGGCCCTGATCGAGGATGCCGACCCGGTCGCCCGGAGTCGCGGTGAGCGCGAAGGTCACGGCGGGCCCCGCCTCCCCCGCTTCGCCGTGCACCACGAAGTCGACGTCGAGCTCGGGGCCGCCGTCGGCGCCCTTCGCGCGGTAGCGGCGCACCGTGTAGTTGCGGACGAACGGACGCCGAGCCCTCGGCATCGCGAGGTACTGCGCGTACCAGAGCGCGCTCGCGCGGGTGGGGAGTCGCAGCTCCTCCTGGCCCGGGCGCGGGAGGAAGAGCCGGAACCACTGGTCGTGCCCGAGCGGGTGCAGGAGCGCCACTCCCGGACCACCGAAGGTGACCCGCTGCATGCTCGGCGTCACCCGCGCCGTCCGCACGACCTCGACGGTGACCACCTGCGGATCGGTGGGCCGGGTCGGAGTGAAGGAGCGGGACATGCGAGACCTCCGGAACGGGCCGCGGGGCGCGACGAGTTCGGTTAGCCTACCCTTACTCGGGTCGCGGCGGGCGCTGGGGCGCGAGGCGACGAAGCATCCCGGAAACCCTGTGAAAAACCGAAGGACCCCGGCTCGACTCGCGAGACGGGGTCCTTCGTGAACGTAGCGGGAGCGGGACTTGAACCCGCGACACCACGATTATGAGCCGTGTGCTCTAACCACCTGAGCTACCCCGCCGCGCGTCTCCGGAGGCTCGACCTGCCGGGAACGGAGCCCCCTGTGGGAATCGGACCCACTACCTCTTCCTTACCAAGGAAGTGCTCTACCAATGAGCTAAGGGGGCGCACCTGCGGGTCTTCGTCGCCCCTCTCGGAGCGTGCCCGCGATTTGGCACCGTTAGACAATAGCACCCCCCGAGCGCGTCACCGACCGCGCTCGGGCGGGGTGCGGGACATCACCGCCCATGCTGGTCGAGTAGCTCCGCAGGGGCGTATCGAGACCCCTTTGCTCCAGCAGATCGGGCTTCTGGCCCCAACTTCTGATGGTGGTGGATCTCGATACGCCCGCTGCGCGGGCTACTCGATCAGCAAGGAGAGACGCAACGAGAGCCGGGCACGCTGCTGACGGCGTCCGCGACCCCGTCTCAAGCGACGCTACGAGCGGCTCGCCGTGTCGAGCGCTGCGAGCTCGTCCGCGCCGAGCTCGAGCGACGCCGAGGCGACGAGCGCGGGCAGCTGCTCCATCACGCGCGCGCTGGCGATCGGAGCCACGACGCCCGGCTGCGAGCGGAGCCAGGCGAGCGCGACGGTCGCGACCTCGACCCCGTGCGCCTCGGCCGCGGTGTCGAGCGCGGCGAGCACCCGGCGCCCGCGGGCGTCGAGGTACTGCGCGGCTCCGGAGGCGCGGGGACTGTCTGGAGTCGCTCCGTCGCGGTACTTGCCGGTCAGGAACCCCGACGCGAGCGCGTAGTACGGCACGACCGCGAGACCCGCCTCGCGGGCGAGCGGCAGGAGATCGGCCTCGATGCCGCGCTCGACCAGGTTGTAGTGCGGCTGGAGCGCGACGGGGGCGTGCAGCCCCTCCTCCTTCGCGATGCGCAGCCATCCGGCGATGCGCTCGGCGCTGAAGTTCGAGACTCCGATGGCCCGCACGAGGCCCTCGTCCACGAGGTCGGAGAAGACCCGCGCGATGTCCTCGAGAGCGACGGCGTCGTCGTCGAAGTGCGCGTAGTAGAGGTCGATGCGGTCGGTGCGCAGGCGCTCGAGCGAGGCCCGGGCCGCGGCGCGCACGGTGTCGGGGGCGAGGCCCGTGAACTGCGGGTGGCGGCTCACCTTGGTCGCGATGACGACGTCGTCGCGCGACGCGCCCCGGCGGCTCAGCCACTCGCCGATGATCGTCTCGGACTCGCCGCCCTTGTTGCCGGGCACCCACGCCGAGTAGGAGTCGGCGGTGTCGATGAAGTCGCCGCCGGCGGCGACGTAGCCGTCGAGAACGTCGAACGAGGTCTGCCGCCCCGACGTCCAGCCGAAGACGTTGCCGCCGAGCGAGAGCGGGAACACCTCGATCCCGGAGTCGCCGAGCGGTGCACGGGTGGAGGAGGCGTGGGCCGGGGCTGCGCTGTCGATCGTCATCCTCCGATTCAACCCCCGCCCGTCCGCAGGCGAGACCCCCCTGCCGCTCATGCGCGGCAAGCACTCAGGTGCACCTCCGCGACGAGATGCGACGAGCCGGAGGTCGTCGGAGGCGCGTCAGTCGGCCATCGGGTAGTCGGCGTACGCGAACCGCGTCGAGTCGGGCGCCCACCCCGCGACGTTGATCGTCCCCTGCCCGCCGAACAGGCGCTGCACCACTCGGCCGGGTGCGGTGCCGGAGGCGACCTCGCGCAGCCGCAGCTCCACCGGCAGGTTCTCGGGGTGCCCGGCAGTGCCGGCCGGGTACGCGAGATAGAGCAGCTGCGCGCCGTCCGGCGACACGTGCGGGAACCAGTCCACGGTGTCGGACTCGACGACGCGCTCGAGCCCGGAGCCGTCCACGGACATCCGGAAGATCTGCGCCCCGGAGCCGCCGCGCTCGGAGTTGAAGTACACGCTCCGCCCGTCGGGCGCGAAGTCGACCCCGTCGTCGGGGTGCTCGTCGTCGGTCAGGGCGGTGAGCGGTCCGCCGCCCGCCGGCATCGTGTAGACGTTGGTCCGCCACGCGCCGGAGGCGTCCTCGCCGCCGCCGATCAGCGCGAGCAGCGAGCCGTCGGGCGAGACGCCGTGCAGGTAGTGCTTGAAGCGCGCGCCCTCCGGCGTCGCGGTGAGGCGGCGGGCCGGCGCCGACCCGTCGAGTGCGACCGCGTACAGGTGCCCGTCGCGGGCGGAGACGTAGGCGATGCCTCCCTCGGGCGCGAGGACGTGGTCGTTGTTGAGCTCGTCGGGGACGCCGTCGAGTGGGATCGACTCGAGTCCTCCTCCGTCGAGCGGCAGCCGGAAGAGTCCGCCGTCGCCGTTCACCACGAGGAAGGAGCCGTCGGGCGACCAGTTCGGCGCCTCCACGAGCACGGAGTCCGACTCGAACACGGTCGTGGCGACTCCGGTCGCGACGTCGTGCACTCGGATGCGGCAGAGCTGACGGGGCAGGAGCGATCGGGCCATGCACCCAAAGTACGGGGAAGGGTCAAGCCTTCCGGCACTCAGCTTCGCCCCTCGGCCTCTCCAGTACCCTGGATGGACGACTGTGCTGAGTGCGACTCGAGAGGACCATGTGATGCTCCTCATCCTCTCGATCACGTTCGCCCTCGCCGTCGTCACCCCCTGGATCGTCGATCGCGTCGGCCCCCGGGCGTTCTACGGCCTCGCCCTCGTGCCGGCCGGCACCTTCGTCGCGACCCTCGCGTCGCTCCCGACGATCCTCGCGGGCGGCGAGATCCGCGAGAGGATCGAGTGGATCCCCTCGCTCGACATCGCGCTGTCGTTCCGCCTCGACGCTCTCTCGATGGTGCTCGCCCTCGTGGTGAGCGGAGTCGGCGCCCTCGTCCTCGCCTACTGCGCGAGCTACTTCAGCCGCGACGAGCCCTCGCTCGGGCGCTTCGCCGCGCTGCTCTTCGCCTTCGCGGGAGTGATGTACGGACTCGTCACCGCCGACGACGTCATCATCCTCTTCGTCTTCTGGGAGGCGACGAGCGTCCTCTCCTACCTCCTGATCGGGCACTACAGCGGCCGCAAGGAGAGCCGCGGAGCCGGCCTGCAGGCGCTGCTGGTCACCACCCTCGGCGGTCTCGCGATGCTCGTCGGCGTCGTGATCCTGATCGTGCAGGCGGGCACGACCAGCATCGAGGGGATCGTCGCCGCCGCGCCCTCCGGCCCGATCGTCTCGGTCGCCCTGGTGCTGGTGCTGCTCGGCGCGTTCTCGAAGTCGGCCCTCGTGCCGTTCCACTTCTGGCTCCCCGCCGCGATGGCCGCGCCGACGCCGGTCAGCGCCTACCTGCACGCCGCCGCGATGGTCAAGGCCGGCATCTACCTCGTCGCCCGCCTCGCGCCCGGCTTCGCCGACGACTCCGTCTGGCTGCCCGTGATCGTCTGCGTCGGGGTGTGGACGATGCTCGTCGGCGGCTGGCGCTCGCTCCGGCAGTACGACCTCAAGCTCGTCCTGGCGTACGGAACCGTCAGCCAGCTCGGCTTCCTCACCGTCGCCGTGGGCTTCGGCTCGCGCGACGCCGCCCTGGCCGGCCTGACCCTCCTCCTCGGTCACGCGCTGTTCAAGGCGCTGCTCTTCCTCGTGGTCGGCATCGTCGACCACCGTGCGGGCACGCGCGATCTGCGCAAGCTGAGCGGGATCGGCCGTCAGGCGCCCGTGCTCGCGGCCGCCGCGCTGATCGGCGTGCTCTCGATGGCGGGGATCCCACCGCTGCTCGGCTTCGTCGCGAAGGAGGCCGTCTTCACCAGCCTCCTCGAGGCCGGCGAGCAGGGCTCCGTCTGGGCCTGGGTCGCCCTGGTCGGCCTGGTGCTCGGCTCGATCCTCACCGTCGCCTACTCGGCGCGGTTCTTCTGGGGCGCCTTCGCCCGCAAGGAGGGCCTCGAGGACACGCACCTGCACGCCGAGCCGTGGACCTTCACGGCGGCTCCCGTCGTGCTCGCCGCGGCCACGGTCGTCGGAGGAGTCGCCGCCTCGGTCCTCGATCCGCTCGTCGCCGTCTATGCGGACACCCTGCCGCTCGCGGCCGCCGACGCCGACGCCGCCCTCGCGGCCGAGGCCCTCGCCGAGCACGGCACCTACCACCTGGCCCTCTGGCACGGCCTCGAGCCGGCGCTCGGGCTGAGCGCCGTGGTCATCGCGATCGGCCTCCTCCTCTTCGCCAAGCGCGTGACGGTCGCCCGGGTGCAGTCGCTGCTGCCGAACCGCATCGACTCCGCCGAGGGCTACTGGGCGACGGTGCGCTGGCTCGACCGCGTGGCGAGCACCGTCACCGAGTTCGTGCAGCGCGGCTCCCTCCCCCGCTACCTGACGGTGATCTTCGCGGTCTTCGTCGTCGGAGCGGGCGGTGCCGCGGTCTTCAACCGCACCTGGCCCGACACCCTCGTGTTCTGGGACAGCCCCGGGCAGCTGGCCGTCGCCGCCGTGATGATCGTCGCCGCGATCCTCTGCGCGATCGCCCGCAACCGCGTCGCCGCGGTCCTGCTCGCCGGCGCGACGGGCTACGGGATGGTCGCCCTCTTCTCCCTGCAGGGCGCGCCCGACCTCGCCCTCACCCAGGCGCTCATCGAGACGGTGACCCTGGTCGTCTTCGTGCTCGTCCTGCGCCGCCTCCCCACCCGGATCGCGCAGAAGCACCAGCCGATGCGCAAGCGCCTGCGCGCGATCATCGGCATCGCGGTCGGCGCAGCGATGGCCGTCGTCGCGACGATCGCCCTCGGCGCCCGCACCGCCCTGCCGATCTCGGTCGACCTGCCCCGCCTCGCCTACGAGGAGGGCAAGGGCCGCAACATCGTCAACGTCCTGCTCGTCGACATCCGCGCCTGGGACACGATGGGCGAGATCTCGGTCCTCGTCGTCGTCGCCACGGGTGTCGCGAGCCTGATCTTCCTCTCGAGCAGGGCCGGAGGAGCGCCCCGCCTCGAGTCGCAGAGCGCGGCCGACCGCGCCGAGCGCGCCCTCGACCTCACCGCTCCCTCGAAGGACGCCGAGAAGAACGGCGACCGCGGCTCGTGGCTCGTCGCCGGGCGGACACTGCGACCCGAGAACCGCTCGATCGTGCTCGAGGTGCTGGTGCGCCTCCTGTTCCACCCCGCGATGATCGTCTCGGTCTACCTGCTCTTCACCGGTCACAACACCCCGGGCGGAGGCTTCGCGGGCGGCCTGCTCGCCGGCCTCGCCCTGGTCGCGCGCTACCTCGCCGGAGGCCGCTTCGAGCTCGGCGAGGCCGCCCCGATCGACGCCGGCAAGGTGCTCGGCCTGGGGCTCCTCTTCGCCGTCGGCACCGCGGTCTCCTCGCTGGTCTTCGGACTGCAGGTGCTCGAGTCGAGCTGGCTCGACCTCGAGGTGCCGATCCTCGGCGAGCTGCACCTGGGCACCTCCACCCTCTTCGACATCGGGGTCTACCTCATCGTGATCGGCCTGGCCCTCGACATCCTCCGAAGCCTCGGCGGCGAGGTCGACCGCCACGGCGAGGAGGCCGAGCGCGGCGACTCCTCGGGCGACGGCGTCACGCACACGACCGACGGCGACACCCCGGGCCCCGGCGCCGGAACCGTCGATGGACTCGAGACGAAGCTGCCCACCGGCGCCACGGTCGTCGGCGGCCCCGGGCGGGGGGACGCATGAGCATCACCCTCGTCCTCGTCGTCGTGATGGCGGTGCTGTACGCGGCGGGCGTCTACCAGATGCTCGAGCGCAGCCTCACCCGGATCCTGATCGGGTTCCTCCTGATCGGCAACGCGACCAACATCCTGATCCTGCTCATGGCGGGGCGGTCCGGAGTCGCGCCGTTCGTGACCGACGACGGCCGCTCGTACGAGCAGATCGCCGACGAGATGGCCGACCCGCTCCCCCAGGCCCTGATCCTGACGGCGATCGTGATCACCTTCGGAGTCTCGTCGTTCCTCCTCGCGATGATCTACCGGCGCTGGCGCCTCGCCAACGCCGACCAGGTCGAGGACGACGAGACCGACACCTCGGTCCGCGCCGACGCGGCGGGCATCTCGGCGCAGACCACCGCCGACGACAAGGCCCTCGACGATCTGCTCGAGGCGAGTGACGAGGGCACCGCGGCCCGCCACGGCGAGAGCGCCATGACCGACGACAGGAAGGAGGACCGATGACCGCCCTGATCCCCCTCGTCGTCACCCTTCCCCTCCTGGGAGCCGCGCTCGCGCTGATCCTCGGCCGCCACCGTCGCGCGCAGATCCTGGTCAACATCGTCACGCTGTCGGCCGTCCTGGTGATCTCGTGCGTGATGCTCGTGATCGTGCTCTCGGGCGACGGAGGCGGCGAGGCGGTCTACGTGGGCGGCTGGGAGCCGCCGTGGGGCATCGTGCTCGTCGTCGATCCGCTGGCCGCGCTGATGCTCGTGATCACCTCGATCACTCTGCTCGGCGTCCTGCTCTTCTCGGTCGGCCAGGGCCTCGTCGACGGCAACCGCGAGACGCCGGTCACGATCTTCCACCCGACCTACCTGATCCTCTCGGCGGGCATCCTCAACGCCTTCGTCGCGGGCGACCTCTTCAACCTCTACGTCGGCTTCGAGATCCTCCTCGCAGCGAGCTACGTGCTGATCACGCTCGGCGGCACCGCGCCGCGCATCCGGGCGGGCACGACCTACGTGGTCGTCAGCCTCGTCTCGAGCGTCTTCTTCCTCTCGGCGATCGGCCTGCTCTACGGCGCGACCGGCACGGTCAACATGGCGCAGCTCTCGATCCGCATCGCCGAGCTGCCCGCCGACGTGCAGCTGGTGCTGCACGTGGTGCTGCTGCTGGGCTTCGGGATCAAGGCGGCCGTGTTCCCGCTGTCGTTCTGGCTGCCGGACTCGTACCCGACGGCGCCGGCCCCCGTCACCGCGGTGTTCGCGGGCCTGCTGACCAAGGTCGGCGTCTACGCGCTGATCCGCACCGAGACGCTGCTGTTCCCCGGAGGTGCGCTCACCGAGGTGCTGCTGGTGGTCGCCCTGCTCACGCTGATCGTCGGCATCCTCGGCGCCGTCGCCCAGGCCGACATCAAGCGGATGCTCTCGTTCACGCTGGTCTCGCACATCGGATACATGGTCTTCGGCATCGCGATCGGCACCCAGGCGGGCTACGCGGCGACGATCTTCTACGTGATCCACCACATCACCGTGCAGACCACGCTGTTCCTCGCGACGGGGCTCATCGAGCGCGTCGGCGGGACGACCTCGATCCTCCGGCTCGGCGGGCTGCTCAAGGCCTCGCCGCTGCTCGCGCTGCTCTACTTCATCCCCGCGATGAACCTCGGCGGCATCCCTCCGTTCACCGGGTTCCTCGGCAAGGTCGGCCTGTTCGTCGCGGGCACCGAGTCGGCGGTCGAGCAGCCGGACTGGCTGATCTGGGCCGTGATCGGCGCCGGAGCGGTCACCTCGCTGCTCACCCTCTACGCCGTCGCACGCGTCTGGAACATGGCGTTCTGGCGCCGCCAGGAGGAGGTGCCCGGCTACGAGTCGCCCCTGATCGACCAGCTCCAGGAGGATCCGCACGACACGGGCACGGTGCGCACGCGCCACTCGCCACCCATGATGGTGCTCGCGACCGCCGGGATGGTGCTCGTCAGCGTGGTCCTGACCGTCGGCGCCGGACCGCTCTACGACGCGAGCGAGCACGCCGCCGAGGCGATCGCCGACCCGACGACCTACATCGCCACCGTGTACCGCGACTCGTCCTTCGGTGAGGAGGGTCCGCGATGAGCCCCCGCCGCCGCGTCGACTTCTGGAACCGCTTCGCGATGTTCGTCACCCTGGTGGGCATCTGGGTGCTGCTCTGGGACGACGTCTCGGTGCTCTCCATCGTCTCGGGCTTCCTCGTCGCCCTCCTGATCACGCGGGTGTTCTACCTGCCCCCGGTCGAGTTCTCGAACCGCGTGAACCCCTGGTGCCTGCTCGTGTTCCTCCTGCGCCTCGCCGCCGACATCGCGATCGCCTCGGTGCGCGTGTCGTGGCAGATCCTGACGCTGCCCGTGCCGGTGCACAACGCGATCGTCGCGGTGCACCTGCGCAGCCGCTCCGAGGGGATGCTGGTCTGGACCACCGAGGCCGTCTCGCTCGTCCCCGGCTCCCTCGTGATCGACGTCGACCCGCTGCAGAACGTGCTCTACCTGCACGTGCTCGGCGTCACCCACGACGAGGCCCGACGGATCGAGGAGGTGCGCCGCACGGTGCTGGAGACGGAGGCGCGCATCGTCCGTGCGATCGGCTCCCGCGAGGACGTGCAGCGCGTCAACCGGCCTCTCGGCGAGGGAGCGGGGGCCGTCCGATGATCAACTGGCTCGCCTGGATCCTCGTGCCCGTGTTCGGCGCGGCGACCCTGCTCTCCCTCGTCCGCATCCTCCGCGGACCCTCGATCCTCGACCGCGTGGTGGCCGCCGACGTGCTCGTCGCGACCATCATCTGCGGGCTCGGCGCCGAGATGGCGGTCAACCAGCACGCGACGACGCTGCCGGTCGCGCTCGGCCTCGCCCTGTTCGCCGTCTTCGGATCGATCAGCGTCGCGAAGTTCATGGCCAATCGCGAGGAGGACTGACATGGACCTCTTCTGGGACATCGTGACCGCGATCCTCGTCACTTCGGGCGCCCTCCTGTCGCTCGTCGCGGCGATCGGGCTGCTGCGTTTCGACGACCTGCTCTCGCGGATGCACGCGGGCACCAAGCCGCAGGTGCTCGGCCTGATCTGCGTGATGCTGGCGGTCGCCATCCGCAACCCGGGCTTCGCCGCCGCGGGCACCGTCGTGCTGGTCATCGGCTTCCAGCTGCTGACCGTCCCCGTCTCGGCGCACATGGTCGGCCGCGCCGCCTACCGCGCCGAGGCCGTCTCGATGGGGCACCTCGTCGCCGACGAGCTCGCCGACGCGGTCACCAGGGCCGACGAGGAGGCGCGCACGGGGCCGGAGTCGGGGCACTCCTCCGAGGAGGCCGCGGAGCGATCGACGTCGCCGCAGCCCGAGGACGAGGACGGGCCGGCCGCGAAGGCCTAGAGCGTCAGGAGTCGGCTGAGCGGCTGCGCTCCGGTCATCGTCTGCGCGGCGAACCCGCCGACCGCGAGGGTCACGGCGACCATCCCGCCGATCAGCAGGACGAGCAGCGGCACGACCCAGAGCAGGGCCCTCCGGCGTCGGGCGCGGGCCTGGTCGGGGGTCTCATCGCTCACCCGACGACCCTAGGGCAGCCGGAGAACCGAGGTCGAGACGCTCCCTCGGCCCGCAGACGGGCTCGGGGGCGCTCTCCCCCTCGGCTCCGCACGGCTCAGCGGCGGGACGGCTCCCGATACCCTTGAGCCCATGACCCTGGACTCCGCTCTCTCCGGCGCGCCCGAGAACTCCCCCTCGACCACCGGCTCGGAGTGGTGGCGCACGGCGGTCATCTACCAGATCTACCCGCGCTCCTTCGCCGACGCGAACGGCGACGGCATCGGCGATCTGCCGGGCATCACCTCCCGCCTCGAGAGCCTGGCCGAGCTGGGAGTCGACGCGATCTGGCTCTCGCCCTTCATGACCTCGCCGCAGAAGGACGCCGGCTACGACGTCGCCGACTACTGCGACGTCGATCCGCTCTTCGGCACCCTCGCCGACTTCGACGCCATGCTCGCTCGGGCGCACGCTCTCGGCATCCGCATCATCGTCGACCTCGTCCCGAACCACTCCTCGAGCGCGCACCGGTGGTTCCAGGAGGCGCTGGCGGCGCCGGCGGGCAGCGCCGAGCGGGCGCGCTACCTGTTCCGCGACGGACGCGGCGCGACGGGAGAGCTGCCGCCGAACAACTGGGAGTCGGTCTTCGGCGGCCCGGCCTGGACTCGCGTGACCGAGGCCGACGGCACCGCCGGGCAGTGGTACCTGCACCTCTTCGACACGTCGCAGCCCGACTTCGACTGGACGAACGAGTGGGTGCGCGAGCGCTTCCGCGAGGTCCTGCGCTTCTGGCTCGACCGCGGTGTCGACGGCTTCCGCGTCGACGTCGCGCACGGCATGATCAAGGCCGCCGGACTGCCCGACTACACCCCGCCCGCCGACAGCGGCTCGATGGGCGGCGTCGCACCAGCCGACGGCGAGGATCCGGTGACCGCGCCCTACTGGGCCCAGGACGGCGTGCACGAGATCTACCGCGACTGGCACGCGCTGCTCGCCGAGTACCCCGACGACCGGGTGCTCTGCGCCGAGGCGTGGGTGCAGCCGCTGTCGAAGCTCGCCCGCTGGGTGCGCCCCGACGAGATGCACCAGGCGTTCAACTTCGCCTACCTCGAGACGCCCTGGAGCGGACCGTCGCTGCGCGACATCATCGACTCGTCCCTCACCGCCTTCGCGCGCGTCGGCGCCCCTTCGACCTGGGTGCTCTCGAACCACGACGTCGTCCGCCACGCGAGCAGGCTCGCACTGACCTCCGACAACCCGCAGGGCTACGGCATCGGCCCGCGCACCCCCGGGCTGCCCGATCCCGTGCTGGGACTGCGCCGCGCCCGTGCCGCGACAGCGCTGATGCTGGCGCTGCCCGGATCGGCCTACGTCTACCAGGGCGAGGAGCTCGGCCTGCCCGAGGCCATCGACCTGCCCGACGCCGCGCGCCAGGACCCGACGTGGTTCCGCACCCACGGTGAGCGCTACGGGCGCGACGGCTGCCGGGTGCCCCTGCCCTGGGAGGCGACGGAGCCCGCCTACGGCTTCAACGACTCCGGAGCCTCGTGGCTGCCGCAGCCGGCCGACTGGGCGCCCTTCGCCCGCGACGCACAGCGCGGAGTCGCGGGATCGACCCTCGAGCTCTACCGCTCGCTGCTCGCGACGCGGGCGGACGAGCGCCTGGGCGAGGGCGCGATCGAGTGGCTCGACGGCTATCCGGAGGAGGTCGTCGCTTTCCGCAACGGAGGCGTCACCGTGATCGCGAACACCGGGTCGGCGCCGGTCGAGCTGCCGTCGGCGGGCACGATCCTGCTGGCCTCCGAGGAGCTGCACGAGCCGGCGCTCCCGGGCGACACGACGGTCTGGCTGCGCGCGAGCTGAGGCGGGCGCGCGCGGCGCGCGATTCGGAGGCGCCGGTGCGATCTGCAGGAGGACGCGCCCTCTGCACGAGCAGGTGCGATTCGCAGGAGGTCAGCCCCTCGCCTGCGCCCTCGACGCGGCAGGAAGCACTCTCCGCGCGGGATCACCTTCGGATCGCACGAGCTCCTGCGGACGGCACCGATTCCTGCAGATCGTACGAGCGCCTGCGACGGCACCCCGCGGTCAGCGGTTCGCGTTGGCCTTCAGCCAGAGGTACGAGTCGACCTTGGTCGTCCCGTCGAGGCGGATCTCGAAGTGCAGGTGCGGTCCGGTGGACATGCCGGTCGTCCCGACGAGGCCGAGGAGCTGCCCGACCTTCACCGGGTCGCCCTCGCTGACGGCCGCCGAGCCGTGCTGCATGTGCGCGTAGACGCTCGAGACGAGCTCCCCGTCGATCTCGTGGTCGACGATGACGTGCACGCCGAGCGACCCCTCGCCGTCGATGACCGTCCTGACGACTCCGTCGGCGATCGACTGGATCGGCGAGCCGTCGCCCGGGTTGAAGTCGGTGCCGCCGTGGTTCACGGAGCAGCCGGCGCAGTTGCGGTAGCCGAAGCGGTCGCCCACCGGCACTCCGACCGCGAACGGCCACTGCACCGAGGCGTTCGGGTCATTCGTGAAGCCCGCGTCGGAGGTGCGGCCGATCGCTGTGATGTCGGTCTGGGTCTTCTTCTCCTGCACGCCGAATCCGTCGCGCGCCACCGTCTCGGCGCTGACCTCGCCGGTCACGAACGACTGCGAGCCGCGCTCCTGGGCGGAGGCGACCGAGGCCAGACCCTGGGCCTGGACGTCCTCGGCCGTCAGCAGCGAGGTCGCCGGCACCGAGGTCGCGGCGATGATGGCCGCGGCGAACGACACGGCGACGAGGCCGCCGAGGCGCCTGCCTCCGCGCACGGGGCGGAGCGTCGCGACCCGGGGCGCGGCGACCGGGGCGGGCGGAGTGGTGCGCGACGCGGCGATGCGGCGCTCGGCCTCGCGGAGCTCCCCGGCGGTCGCGGTGACTCCCTCGGCGGCGACCTCGGCAGCGAGCACGGCGGCGCGCTCGCGCTCGCGGGTCTCGCGACGGGAGAGCGGTGGGGCCGATTCGCCGGGGGTCGATGCGGACGCAGCGGGGGAGGGCGAATCAGGGCTCACGAAATCGGGATCTTCCGTCGGGGTCGGGGAGGGAGAGTGCTCGGTTCGGGGTCGAAGCGCTTCTCGGGCATCGCGATCGCATCCTGTGCGAATGTCACGAATTCATAAAGGATACCCACAGGGGCTTGAATCGGCCACTGTCGATCTCCGAGGCGGCGCGAACCGCACCCGCTCCCGCTCGATTCGCCCCGATCAGCGCCCGTCCCGGCGATCGCGGCAGCACCCCTCCGACCGCGTCACACCTCGTCGGCGCGCAGGCGGCGCAGGACCGCCTCGAGCTCGCCGAACAGCGGGTCGGGAGCCGCGATCAGCAGCTCCGAGCTCGCCGCGCGCCCGGCGAAGCCCTCGACGCGCACGCCCGCCTCCCGCGCGATCAGAGCGCCCGCCGCGAGATCCCAGGGGTTGAGTCCGCGCTCGTAGTAGCCGTTGAGCTGTCCCGTCGCCACCGCGCAGAGATCGAGCGCCGCCGAGCCGATCCGCCGGATGTCGCGCACCTCGCCCAGCAGCTGCTGCACCACGGCTCCCTGCCGCATCCGGCGACCGGCGTCGTAGCCGAAGCCCGTCCCGACGAGGGCCAGCGAGAGGGAGGCGGGGGCCACCGCCCGCAGGGCGACTCCGTCCCGCTCGGCGCCCTCTCCCCCGGCCGCCGTCCAGACCTCGCCGGTGGCGCCGTTGACGACCGCTCCGGCGAGCGCCGTCCACGTCGCAGGGTCGGGCTCCCCCTCGACCACCGCGATGCTCACCGCGTAGGAGGGGATGCCGTAGAGGTAGTTCACGGTCCCGTCGATCGGATCGACCACCCAGGTGAGCCCGCTCGTCCCACCGCCGCCGCCCGACTCCTCCCCGAGGAAAGCGTCGTCGGGCCGGGCCTCCGCGAGCCGGCGCCGGATCAGCTGCTCGACCTCGCGATCGGCCGCCGTGACGACGTCCTCGGGCGACGACTTCGATGCGGCGATCTCGACCCCGTCCTGCCGGCGCTGCCGCGCGTGATGCGCGGCCTCCACGGCGATCGAGCGGGCGATGGCGAGGAGGGAGGCGTTGGCGCTCATGCATCCAGCCTAGGGACCGATGCGCGGAGCATCATGGTGGCTATGAGCACTCAGCACCCGATCGCCGTCACCGGAGTGACGGGAGCCGTGGGCGGGCACGTCGCCCGCCTCCTCGCCGAGGAGGGACTCCCCCTCCGTCTGCTCGCCCGCGACCCGTCGCGAGCGCCGGCGCTCCCCGGCGCCGAGACCGTGCGCGCCTCCTTCACCGAGGTCGGCGACGCCCTCGACGGCGTGCGCCTGCTGCTGATGGTCTCGGCCGCGGAGCAGGAGGACCGCCTCTCGGAGCACCTCGCGCTGGTCGCGGCCGCCGCGGCCGCGGGCGTCGAGCACGTCGTCTACACCTCGTTCGTCGGCGCCTCGCCGACGGCGACCTTCACCCTCGCCCGCGATCACGCGGCGACCGAGGAGGCGATCCGCGCGTCGGGGATGGGCTGGACCTTCGTCCGCGACAACCTCTACCTCGACTTCATGTCGGAGATGCTCGGCGAGGACGGCGCGATCCGCGGTCCGGCCGGTACCGGTCGAGCGGCGATCGTCGCGCGCGCCGACGTGGCGCGGACCGCCGCGGCGATCCTCCGCGGTCCCTTCCCGCACCGAGGAGCCACCTACGAGCTCACCGGCCCCGAGGCGCTGACCTTCACCGAGATCGCGGCGACTCTGACCGCGGCCGGCCGCCCCGCCGTCTTCGTCGACGAGACCCTCGACGAGGCCTACGCGTCCCGCGCCCGCTGGAACGCGCCGCCCTGGCAGCTCGACGCCTGGGTCAGCACCTACACCTCCGTCGCCGCCGGCGCCCTCGAGCGCGTCACCGACGACGTCGAGCGCCTGACGGGCCGCGCCCCCCTGTCCCTCGCCCGTTTCCTCGCCGAGACCCACCCCTCATCCGACTGACCGGCCTCGTTGTCGCGCAGATTCCCCGCACAACCAAGGCTGAATCACCCGATACCTCGAAAATACGGAGATCAGGGGCATCCAGCCTTAGTTGTGAGGCGCAATAGGCCCTGACACCGCACTCCCGGGCCGCCGACGACACGAAGGAGCCCCGCCAACCGCTCCAAGGAGACGATCGCGGGGCTTCAGCAATCCGTGAGCGAGTCGCTACTCCCTCTCAACGAGACGGAGTCGGAGCAACGGTGGCTCCCCAGAATTGCTCGACTTTAATAAGCACAGTGGCGAGTGAGGGATTCGAACCCCCGAAGGCTACGCCGTCTGATTTACAGTCAGATCCCTTTGGCCGCTAGGGTAACTCGCCGTGGCGCACCCGGCCGCGAGGCAGGCTCTGACCGGAGGCGCTGGACAAGGATACCCACGGGGCCGGTGGATGGGAAATCGGGCGCGCCCGGTCACTCCGCGGAGGCCGCGTAGCGCGAGGCTGCCTCGGCGACCTTGCCGGCGTAGCTGCCCGCGGGGTTGTAGGCGGCGATCGCCGCGCGCCAGCCCGACTCGGTCGACAGGTCGCCGCCCGCTTCGCAGAGGTAGCGGGCCGCGGTGACGGCCTGCTGGTCGACGTTCTGCGGGTCCCAGCCCGAGGACGCCCACGCCATCCAGGTCGCCGGGATGATCTGCAGCGGCCCCATGGCGCGGTCGACCTCGGGGTCGCCGTCGAGCGCGCCGCCGTCGTTGTCCTCGACGAGGTCGAACTGCGTGCCGTCGAGGCGGGGGCCGTAGATCGGCTCGGAGGGCCGCCCGTCCTCGCCGAGCACGCCGCCGAAGATCGTGCCGTGCCGGCTCTCGACGTAGCCGATGCCCGCGAGAGTGGCCCAGTCGAGTCGGCAGCCGGGGTCGACGGAGGAGGTGAGGAGGGCCGCGCCCGCGTAGGCGGTGAGCGCGCGCTCGGGAATGCCGCTCCCCTCCGCCGCGCTCGAGAGCCAGTCGCCGCTGGTGAGCAGGCGCACCGGAGTCGCGGCCGTCTCCTCCGCGTCCTCGAGGAGCGCCGGATCGGCGGCCGCGGGCGCGCTCACCGTCGGAGGCACCGTGCCGACGCCGTCCCGGTAGTCGACGGCGGCGGGCGAGCAGCCGGCGAGCAGTGCGCCGACGAGCGGCACGACGAGGAAGAGTAGGAGGCGGCGCACCCTCCAGTGGTAGCAGGGGTGCCTGCGCACCGGCCGCGCAGTGCCCGAAAGCTAAGCTCGGAGGCATGGCAGATTCAACGTTCGACGTCGTCAGCAAGGTCGACAAGATGGAGGCGGACAACGCCCTGAACCAGGCCCACAAGGAGGTCGAGCAGCGCTACGACTTCAAGAATGTCGGCGCCTCGATCGCCTGGAGCGGCGAGAAGATCCTGATCAAGGCCAACACCGAGGAGCGCGCGAACGCCATCCTCGACGTGTTCCAGACGAAGCTCATCAAGCGCGGCATCAGCCTCAAGAGCCTCGACTCGGGCGAGCCCTTCCCCTCGGGCAAGGAGTACCGCATCGAGTCGACCCTCAAGGACGGCATCGACCAGGAGCACGCGAAGAAGATCAACAAGCTGATCCGCGACGAGGCGCCCAAGTCGGTCAAGTCGCAGATCCAGGGCGACGAGCTCCGCGTCTCGTCCAAGAGCCGCGACGACCTCCAGGCGACGATGGCGCTGCTGCGCGGGGCCGATCTCGACCTCGACCTCCAGTTCGTCAACTTCCGCTGAGGGATGTCGCACACAGGAGAGCTCATGACCGCCGGCATCGACGTGCCCGACCGCCGCGGACGCACCGGTCTCGATCGGGAGGGCTACGACCTCACCGGCAACCCGGACGTGGTCGTGAAGCAGGTGACCCTGCTCTCGAGCCACTGGTACGTCCTCCGCACCACCGAGTTCGAGTACCGGCACCGCGACGGGAGCTGGACCACCGAGCACCGCGAGACGTACGACCGCGGCAACGGCGCGGCCGTGCTGCTCTACGACCTCGACGCGCGCACCGTGGTCCTGGTGCGCCAGTTCCGCTACCCGACCTACGTCAACGGCAACCTCGACGGCATGCTCCTCGAGGTGCCCGCCGGCCTCCTCGACGAGGACGGTCCGGAGGAGGGCGCCCGCCGCGAGGCCCAGGAGGAGACGGGTCTCGAGATCGGTCGCCTCGAGCACGTCTTCGACTCGTACATGAGCCCGGGCTCGATCACCGAGAAGCTGCATTTCTTCGCCGGCCGCTACCGCGCCGGTTCGCGCGCAGGTGCCTATGCGGGCCTCGCCGACGAGGGCGAGGACACCGAGCTGGTCGAGCTCTCGTTCGACGAGGCCCTCGCGCAGATCGGCGTGCAGATCGTCGACGCCAAGACGATCATGCTGCTGCAGTGGGCGGCTCTGCGCGGTCCGTTCGCCCGCTGACACCGGTCCGAGGGAACCCCGATCCGTCGAGGGGTCCCGGAGCAGCGGGCGGTGTCGACGGTCCGGGGTTCCCTCGGGCTCAGCCGACGTACGCGCGCAGGGCCCGCGCGGTGAGGGTGTCGGCGTCCGCGACGAGTGAGGCGGGCGTCCCCTCGAAGACGATCGCGCCGCCCTCGTGGCCGGCGCCCGGGCCCACGTCGATGATCCAGTCGGCGTGGGCCATCAGCGCCTGGTGGTGCTCGATCACGATCACCGAGTTGCCGGAGTCGACCAGCCGGTCGAGCAGACCGAGCAGGTTGTCGACGTCGGCCAGGTGCAGCCCCGTCGTCGGCTCGTCGAGGATGTAGACCGAGCCCTTCGACGCCATGTTGATGGCGAGCTTGAGGCGCTGCCGCTCGCCGCCCGAGAGCGTGTTCAGCGGCTGCCCGAGCGTCAGGTAGCCGAGCCCGACGTCGACGAGCCGGGCGAGGATCGTGTGCGCCGGCCCGGAGCCGAAGAAGTCGGCCGCCTCGACGATCGGCATCGACAGCACCTCGTGGATGTTCTTCCCGTCGAGCCGGTACTCGAGCACCTCGGCCGTGAACCGCTTGCCCTCGCACTCCTCGCAGACCGACGAGACCGTCGCCGCGGGCCCGAGCTCGGTGAAGATCAGCCCGGCGCCCTTGCAGACCGGGCAGGCGCCGGCCGAATTGGCGCTGAAGAGGGCGGGCTTGACCTTGTTCGCCTTCGCGAAGGCCGAGCGGATGGCGTCGAGCACGCCCGTGTAGGTGGCGGGGTTGCTCCGCCGAGACCCGCGGATGGGCGACTGGTCGGCGACGATCACGCCCTCGCGCTTCGCCAGCGAGCCGTGGATGAGCGACGACTTGCCCGACCCCGCGACCCCCGTCACCACGGCCAGGACGCCGAGCGGCACATCGACGTCGACCCCGCGGAGGTTGTGGGTCGCGGCGCCGCGGATCTCGGCGACCCCGCGTGCCGTGCGCACCGCCTGCTTGAGCGGCACCCGGTGCTCGAGGTGCCGCCCGGTCAGCGTGTCCGACCCGCGGAGCTCCTCGACCGACCCCTCGAAGCGGATCTCGCCTCCGTGCGCCCCGGCCCGGGGGCCGAGGTCGACGACGTGATCGGCCATCCGGATGATCTCGGGCTTGTGCTCGACGACGAGCACCGTGTTGCCCTTGTCGCGCAGGCGCCGCAGCAGCTCGACGACGCGCGACACGTCGTGCGGGTGCAGCCCCGCCGTCGGCTCGTCGAAGACGTAGGTGATGTCGGTGAGGCTCGAGCCGAGGTGCCGCACCATCTTGACGCGCTGGGCCTCCCCTCCCGAGAGCGTGCCCGACTCGCGGTCGAGCGAGAGGTAGCCGAGCCCGACCTGCACGAGGGAGTCGAGGGTGCCGAGCAGCGTGTCGACGATCGGCGCGACCGACGGATCGTCGACCCCGCGGAGCCACTCGGCGAGGTCGGTCGCCTGCATCGACGAGCACTCCGCGATGTTCCGCCCGGCGATCAGGGAGGAGAGCGCCGCCCGCGTCAGCCGTGCTCCCCCGCACTCGGGGCAGTCGGCGAAGGTGGCCACCCGCTCGGCGAAGGCGCGGATGTGCGCCTGTGCCGCCTCCTTCGCCAGATAGAGCCGCGTCACCTTCACCACCAGCCCCTCGTAGGTGAGGTTCATGCCCGCGATCGCCATCTTGGTGGGCGGGTGGTGGAGGAAGTCCTCGAGCTGCTGCGGGGTGAAGTCGGCGATCGGCACGTCGGCGGGGTACAGGCCCGACTCGGCGAGGCTCTTCCAGTACCAGCCGCCGACGACGAAGTTGGGGATCGCGTCGAGCGCCCCGCCCTCGAGCGACTTCGTGCGGTCGAACAGCGCGTCGAGGTCGATGTCCGAGACGCGCCCCGTGCCCTCGCAGCGCGGGCACATCCCCTCGGGCAGGTTGAACGAGAAGGCGCCGCTGGTGCCGACGTGCGGGTCGCCGATCCGGCTGAAGAGGATGCGGAGCATCGTGTACGCGTCGGTCGCGGTGCCGACCGTCGATCGACCGTTGGCGCCCATCCGCTCCTGATCGACGACGATCGTCGCCGAGAGCCCGTCGAGCGACTCGACGTCGGGGCGCGCGGGCGACCCCATGAACTGCTGGAGGAACGCGGAGTACGTCTCGTTGATCAGCCGCTGCGACTCGGCCGCGATCGTGCCGAACACCAGCGACGACTTGCCGGAGCCGGAGACCCCCGTGAAGACGGTGATGCGCCGCTTGGGGATGTCGACGTCGACCCCGCGCAGATTGTTCTGCCGGGCGCCGCGCACCCGGATGACGTCGTGCGGGCCTGCGGTAGTGATCATGGCGTCCCCGTCCTCGTGGTTGCCCGAACGGTACAGGAGGCCGCCGACATCCGCGCGACGACGACGAAGGGCCCCCGGATCACTCCGGAGGGCCCTCGATCGAGTGGCGTCAGCTCGCGACGACCTCGGATCGCGAGATCGCGATCATGTCCTCGCGCGGCACGACCTTGACGCGCACCCGGCCCTCGGGCGCACCGAGCGCCATCTCGTGCTCGTCGAGGCGGTGCCAGCCGTCGAGATCGGTGTACGGGACCTCGCGCTCCTCGAGGAGGGCGACGACCGCCGACTCCTCGGGATGCGCCGGCGTCCACCACGAGGCCTGGTCGTTGAGCACGTGCCCGACGGTCTCCATCGCGTCGGACTTCGTGTGGCCGATGAGGCCGACCGGTCCGCGCTTGATCCAGCCGGTCGCGTAGACACCGTGGACCGGCTGGTCCTCGTCGTCCAGGACCATTCCCTCGCGGTTCGGGATCACTCCGCGGCGCTCGTCGAACGGCAGGCCGTCCAGCGGCGAGCCGAAGTAGCCGACGGCGCGATAGACCGCCTGCACCGGCACCTCGCGGATCTCGCCGGTGCCGCGGACGCCGCCCTCGCCGTCGGGCTCGGTGCGCTCGTAGCGGATCGCCGCGACGCGCCCCTCGCCGTCGTCGACGAACTCGAGCGGCTTGGCCCAGAAGTGCAGGTGCAGTCGGCGCGACGCGGTGCCGACCTCACGGGTGCGCCACTGGTTCAGCACCCGGTTGATCACCATTACTTGCTTGTTGGTCTCGATGGCCGCCTGCGAGGCGGGGTCCATCACGAAGTCCTCGTCGGCGACGATCATGTCGACGTCGCGCAGCTCGCCGAGCTCACGCAGCTCGAGCGGCGTGAACTTCACCTGGGCCGGCCCCCGGCGCCCGAACACGTGGACGTCGGTGACGGGCGAGGCCTTGAGACCCTCGTAGACGTTCGGCGGCACCTCGGTCGGGAGGAGGTCGTCGGCGTGCTTCGCGAGCATCCGCGACACGTCGAGCGCGACGTTGCCGTTGCCGATCACGGCGACGGAGGAGGCCTCGAGCGGCCAGGTGCGCGGGACGTCGGGGTGGCCGTCGAACCAGCTGACGAAGTCGGCGGCGCCGTACGAGCCCTCGAGCTCGACGCCGGGGATCTCGAGAGGCGCGTCGCGGATCGCTCCCGTCGAGAAGATCACCGCGTGGTAGTGCCGCTTGAGGTCCTCGAGCGTGATGTCGGTGCCGAAGTGCACGTTGCCGAAGATCCGGATGTCGCCGCGGTCGAGGACCTCGCGGAGCGCCGTGATGATGCCCTTGATGCGCGGATGATCGGGAGCGACTCCGTATCTCACGAGCCCGTAGGGCGCCGGGAGCTGCTCGAACAGATCGATCGAGACGTCGAACTTCTTCTCGGCCTTGATCATGAGGTCGGCGGCGTAGATGCCCGCGGGACCCGCGCCGACGATGGCCAGCCTGAGCTTGGTCATTGCGTTCCTCCTGCCGGGGCGCAGTGCTGCACCTCCGGTCTCATAACTGCGGCGCATGGTGCGTCGCGACGGTAAGGGTCAGCCGTTGCGGTCGACGACCGTGTCGGCGAAGCGCGTGAGCGCCTTGCGGACCGAGCCGTCGGGCAGCGGAGCGAGTGCGGCGACGGCGTCGTCGGCCCAGCGGTGGGCCTCGGCGAGCGTCTGGGCGGTGACGTCGTGGTCGCGCAGCTCGGCGATGGCGTCGGTGATGTCGGCGCTCTGCTCGTCGGTGTGCGCGATCTCGTCGTGCGAGCGGCTCACGTAGCTCTCGATCCGAGCGAGCAGCGCGGCGGCCGATCGGTCGGAGGAGGCGCGCTCGCGCAGTCGCAGGATCGGCAGGGTCGACACTCCGGCGCGGATGTCGGTGCCGGGGTTCTTGCCCGTCTCCTCCGGCTGGGGCGAGAGGTCGATGACGTCGTCGACGATCTGGAACGCGACGCCGATCTTCTCGCCGAAGACGCGCACTGCCTCCTCGAACGGCGCGGGCGCCTCCGAGAACACGACACCGGTGCGGGCGGCGGCGGCGATGAGCGAGCCGGTCTTGTCGGCGAGGACGCCGAGGTAGTGCTCGACCGGGTCCTCGCCCGCGCTCGGGCCGACCGTCTCGTGCAGCTGGCCGAGGACCAGGCGCTCGAAGGTGTCGGTCTGGAGCCGGATGGCCCGCTCGCCCAGCTCGGTCATCAGCTGGTTCGCCCGGGCGAACAGCAGGTCACCGGTGAGGATCGCGACGTTGTTGCCCCAGACGGTCTGCGCCGACGGCACTCCGCGCCGCTTCTCGGCCTCGTCCATCACGTCGTCGTGGTAGAGGGAGCCGAGGTGGGTGATCTCGATCGCCTGCGCGGCGCTGAGCACCTCGGGGGTGTTGCCGCGGCCGAGCTGCGCGGTGAGCAGGGTCAGCATCGGGCGCACCCGCTTGCCGCCGGCCTCGAGGAGGTAGCGCGTCGAGACGTCGGCGACGGCGTCGGCGAACGAGAGCTGGTGGAGCATCCCGGCCTCGACCCGCTCGAGCCCGTCGTCGATCGTGCGGGCGAGCGCGCGATCGGAGGCGGAGGAGAAGATGCGCTCGGAGAGCCCGAGCTGCGCCGTCAGGGACGGGCTGCGGCGGGCGACGGGCGCACTGGCGTTCACAGGGAAACCCTAACGTCTCGCCCCGACGGGGCTCCGGCGCTCATCGGCCGGCGGTGATCGGCTTGACGCCGCGGTGCAGCGCGACGATGCCCGCAGTGAGGTCGCGGTACGCGACTCGCTCGAAGCCCGCCTCGCGGAGCCAGGAGGCGACGACCTTCTGCCCGGGCCAGGCCCGGATCGACTCGCCGAGGTAGTCATACGCCGGGTCGTTCGAGGAGGCGAGGCGCACGACGGCGGGCATCACCTTGGAGAGGTAGAGGTCGTAGGCCGCGGCGAGAGGCTTCGCCTGCGGAGTCGAGAACTCGCAGATCACGACGCGCCCGCCCGGCTTCACCACGCGGAAGAACTCGGCGATCGCCGTCGTGGGCTCGGCGACGTTGCGCAGGCCGAACGAGATGGTGACGGCGTCGAAGGAGTCGTCCTCGAAGGGGAGGTCCATCGCGTCGGCGTGGACGAACTCGATGCGCTCGTCGTCGGCGTGACGGCGGCGGCCGACCGAGATCATCCCGCGCGAGAAGTCCGCGGCGACGACGCTCGCTCCGGAGCGCGCGAGCGAGGCGCTCGAGGTGCCGGTGCCCGCCGCGACGTCGAGGATCCGCTCGCCCGGAGCCGGGTTCACGGCCCGGGTGGTGGCGATGCGCCAGAGGTGGTCGTTGCCGACGGAGAGCACGGTGTTCGTCAGGTCGTAAGCGGGCGCCACCGTGTCGAACATGGCTGCGACCTCGTCGGGTCGCTTGGTGAGGTCTGCCTTAGTCACGATGATCGAGTCTAGGGCGGGGAGCGGCGGGACGGCTGTGCATCCGCCCCGGTCGCACGCCTGTGCAGCGATGGGAGAGGTGCCGGGACCGTCCTGCTCCGCCTAGCCCGACGGCCCCGGACCGGATCAGGCTATGCGGGCGCCTCGGGCGGAGGCGTCCCGGGCGTGGGACGACCCGTCTTCTGGCGCGGCGTACTCTGAGAACGTGACGCTCATCGGCACCGGGGCTCCTCCTCTCCACGTGGACACGACGCCGCTCGACTCCCCCGTCGACCTCGTCCCGCACGCCGATCCGCGGCGCCCGCTGCTCTGGCAGCGGAACGGCTCCGGTCTCACCGGCCTCGGCGAGGCCCTCCGGCTCGAGTTCTCCGGGCCCGACCGGGTGCGCGACGCGGCCGCGTCCTGGCGCGCACTGTCCTCCTCCGCCGTGGTCTCCGACCCGCTCGGACTGCCTGGGACCGGGCTGGTCGCGTTCGGCGCCTTCACGTTCTCGAGCCGGTCGGCCGAGCGCAGCGTCCTGATCGTG
Source organism: Rathayibacter sp. VKM Ac-2754 (assembly GCF_009807095.1). Lineage (GTDB taxonomy): Bacteria > Actinomycetota > Actinomycetes > Actinomycetales > Microbacteriaceae > Rathayibacter. Next base: position 187,905 of record NZ_WUCC01000003.1, read on the forward strand.
CCGCGCACCGTCATCGGCACCCGCGACGGACGCTCGTGGGTCACGACCGTCTCGACGTCCGGAGGCGGTGCACGCCCGGACGTCCCCCCGGCGGCGGCTCTCGACGACGACTACCGCGTCGACCTCGAGCCCGGAGCGATGACTCCCGACGCCTACCGCGCCGCCGTCGCCTCGGCGGTCGCCGCCATCCGCTCCGGGTCGCTCGAGAAGGTGGTCCTCGCGCGCGATCTGGTGGGCCGGCTCCCCCGCGACGGGGACCTGCGGCGGATCCTGGGCGACTTCGCCGAGCGCTACTCCGACTGCTGGACCTTCGCGGTCGACGGATTCCTCGGCGCGAGCCCCGAGACGCTCGTCGGAGTCGACCGCGGTGCGATCACCGCGCGCGTGCTCGCCGGGACGAGCGCGCGCGGAGCGGACGCCGCGGAGGACGCTCGGATCGTGCAGGCCCTCCTCGACAGCGCGAAGGACCGCTCCGAGCACGCCTTCGCCATCGCCAGCCTGGTCAGGGAGCTCCGCCCGCACACCCGTTCACTGACGATCAGCGACGAGCCGTTCGCGCTGCAGCTGCCCAACGTCTGGCATCTCGCGACGGACGTCCGCGGCACGCTCGACGACGCCTCCACCGCCCTCGACCTCGTCGACGCGCTGCACCCGACGGCCGCCGTCGCCGGCACCCCGACCGACCGGGCGCTCGCGCTGCTCGAGGAGCTGGAGCCCTTCGACCGCGGCCGCTACGCCGGGCCGGTGGGCTGGATCGACGGCAACGGCGACGGCGAGTGGGCCGTGGGCCTGCGCAGCACCGCGATCTCGGCCGACGGCGCCGTGACCGCGTGGGCGGGCGCCGGCATCGTCGCCGACAGCGACCCCGCCTCCGAGCTCGCCGAGACCCGGATGAAATTCCGCCCGGTCATCGACGCCCTCGGCGGCGCAGCCCGCCCGTAGGCGGGCCAGCGTCAGCAGATCAGGCTTCAGCCCGACCTTCTGACGGACGGAGATCTCGATACGCCCGCTGCGCGGGCTACTCGATCAGCGAGGGCAGGGCGACACGGAGGAGGTCGCTTCTCCCAGGCATGCTGGTCGAGCCCGCAGCCCCGCAGGGGCGTATCGAGACCCACCAGCTTCAGAGGATCAGTCCTCGAACCTTGTTCGCACGGGCACAGGACGCAGTGCTTCAGCGCCCCAGCGGGATCTCGACGATGCCGGGCCCGTCGCCGGGCGATGTGAGTGCCTGCTCGAGCTCGCCGCGCGTCGTGGCGCGGCGGTAGCTCCAGCCGTAGGCGCGCGCGAGTGCCTCCAGGTCGACCGACTGCGGGGTGAACTGAACGCGGTCGAAGGCGTCGGGCGCCGAGCTCGACGCGACCTCGAGGCCGTCGAAGATCGTGCCTCCTCCGTCGTTGACGACGACCAGCTGCACCCGGGGCCGGCGCTCGCCCGGCGCGAGCATCAGGCCGCCCGCCTCGTGGAGCAGGGTCAGATCGCCCAGGATCACGCGGGTGACGCCTCCCCGGCCGCGCTCGGTCGACTGCGACGACGTCGCGATGCCGACCGCCGTCGAGACGGTGCCGTCGATCCCCGCGAGACCGCGGTTGGCGTGCACCGTCACCTTCTTGCCGGGCAGCGTGCCGTCGGCCACGCGGATCAGACGGGACGCACCGAACAGGAGGCGGTCGTGCGGCCAGGTGACCCGCCACACCGCCGACACGACGAACTCGCGGGTCAGGGGCGCGCGCACGGCGGTCAGCGCGTTGCGGGCGTAGCCGCGGCGGTCCTCGACCGACATCGTGCCGCCGTCGGGCACCTCGTCGATCGCGTCGGGGTCGGCCGCCTCGAGCAGCGCCCGGCTCGCGAACACCCAGGATCCGGCCCAGGCGCGCTCCGCCCGCTCGGGGCGCGGCGACTCGGGCGCGCGCGCGACCTCGACCCCGCCGACACGACGCGCGCGGCGGCCGGGGTTGTAGAACTCGCGGCGACCGTGGTCGACGACGAGCACCTCGACGTCGTCGCGGCGCAGCAGCTCGGGGACCTCCCGGGAGAGCGTCGGGTGCCCGAGCACGATCGCGCGCCCGATCCTCCCGCCGTACTCGGGATCGGCGAGCAGTCGACGCCAGGCGACGACGAGCTGGGGTCCGAAGCGGGCTCCGGAGGAGACCTCGGCGAGCAGGGGCCAGTCTCCGGCCCGGGCGATCGCCTCGGCCTCGGCTCCGGCCTTGTCTCCGGCGATGACCACGGTGAGCGGCTCGTCGGGACCGGCGCAGACCGTCGTCGACGCGGGCTCCACCGCGGGGAGCTCGAGAGTGCGGGCCTCGGGATCGGCGAAGTCGGGGAGTCGCGAGGAGAGCGGATCGCGGAACGCGAGGTTCAGGTGCACCGGCCCGCCGGGACGCAGCGCCGCGGTCACCGCGCGGTCGGCGAGCTCGGCGGCGACTGCCGGATCGCTCGCGGTGTCGGGAGCGGGGACGTCCTCGAAGTGGCGCACCGCTCGCCCGAAGAGGTCGCGCTGATCGGTCGTCTGGTTGGAGCGGATCCCGCGGAGCTCGTCCGGCCGGTCGGCGGTCAGCACGATCAGCGGGACGTCCGAGGCATCGGCCTCGAGGACCGCGGGGTGGAGGTTCGCCGTCGCCGTGCCGGAGGTGGTCAGGACGACGGCGGGGCGGCCGGACTCCAGGGCGAGGCCGAGAGCGAGGAAGCCAGCGGAGCGCTCGTCGACGCGCACGTGCAGGCGGACGCTCCCCCGCGTCTCGAGCTCCGCGGCCACGAGGGCCAGCGCCTGCGAGCGGGACCCGGGTGCGACGACGAGATCGGTGACGCCGAGCGCGACGAAGCGGGTGAGGAGGTCGACCGCGAAGCGAGTGGAAGGGGCGACCGGATCTCGGTCAGGCATCCCGGCGACCGGAGCCGTCGGTCTCTCCCGGCTCGTCGAGGTCGGCGAGGTCGCGCTCGAGCTGGGCGATGCGCTCGGCCTGCTCGCGCTCCTTCTCGGGGTCGCGCTCGCGGTGGATAGTGCCGAGGAAGTCGGGGTCGTCGTCGGGTGCCGTGAAGCGGCGGGTCTCGGCGCGCTGCTTGCGCGGGCGGCCGATCCAGAACCACAGCCCGGCCCCGATGAGGGGGAGGACGAGGACCACGATCAGCCACGACCACTTCGGGATGGCGCGCACCGCACGGCGATTGCTCAGAGCGACGTCGATCACGGTGTAGACCGTGAAGACGGCGAGGGCCACGAGCAGGCCGATGACGAGGCGGATCATGGATTCAGTGTACGTCCGGCGCACTCTCGAAGACGGGGCGCACGGTCGCTGGACAGGGAGCTCCCGGGGTGCATACGGGACCGTGTGCAGGGGTCGACATACACTGATGCGGTGAAACTGAGCCGTGCCGTCATCGTCTACTCGCTCCTGCGCCTGGCGATGTTCGCCGCTGTGTTCGTGCTGGTGTACCTGCCGGGCCGCACGTTCCTCGACTCCGACCTCACGGCGGCCGTCACCGCCGGCATCGTCGCGGCCGTCGCGAGCATGTCGCTCTCGTACATCGTGCTGCGCAAGCCCCGCGAGCGCATCGCGGAGGCGATCTACGAGCGCCGCAAGGACGTCCCGCGCAAGGCCACCGACGACGACATCGAGGACGCCGCGATCGACGCGGCCCGCGACGAGCGCTGACCGCCGGCCTGCCGACTGCACGTCTCAACGGGTTCGGCCGATCGCGCTGCTCGCCTCCCCCCGCTGATCGAGTAGCCCGCGGAGCGCGACGTATCGAGATCCACCAGCGTCGGAAGGACAAGATAGAAGCCCCATCTGCTGACGCTGGCGGGTCTCGATACGCCCCTGCGGGGCTACTCGACCAGCATGGGGTGGCGACGGGCGCCGGCCCGGTCGCGCATGCGTCAGAAGGCCAGCGCCGCGCCCAGGATCGCGGCGTAGGCGAGGCCGCCGAGGCTCGTCAGCTGCAGGGCGAGGATCAGCTCCTTCGCCGTGCGCGCCGTCAGCGTGATGAGGATCGCCGGCAGGATCGCGAGCAGGACGAAGAGCGTCAGCCACGCCAGCGGGTAGAACAGCGCCAGGACGACCGCGATCGCGAACGGCACCAGCACGAAGGCGCTGTAGATCGCCCGCGAGACGGTGGGGCCGGTCAGGACGGCGAGCGTCCGCTTGCCCGACAGGCGGTCGGTCGGGATGTCGCGGATGTTGTTGACCATCAGCACCGCGCAGGCGAACAGGCCGGCCGCGACCGCGCCGAGCCACGACTCCTGATTGGTGCGGCCGATCTGCACGAACGTGGTGCCGACCGTGGCGACGAGCCCGAAGAAGACGAAGACGAAGACCTCGCCGAGGCCCAGGTAGCCGTAGGGCCGGCGACCGCCCGTGTAGAACCACCCGGCGGCGATGGCGGCGGCGCCGACGATGAGGAGCCACCAGTAGCCCGAGAGGATCGTCAGGGCCAGACCCGCCAGACCCGCCAGACCGAAGAAGACGAGGGCGACGGTCAGCACCGTCTTGGGCTTCGCCGCGCCCGAGCCGGTGAGCCGCGAGGGGCCGACCCGGTTCTTGTCGGTGCCCCGGACGCCGTCGGAGTAGTCGTTGGCGTAGTTGACGCCGATCTGCAGAGCGAGCGCGACCGCCAGGCAGAGCAGGGCGCGCACCCAGTGCCAGCCCTCGTCCGTCACCTGCGTCGCCCCGGTGCCGATGAGCACGGGTGCGATGGCCAGCGGGAGGGTCCGCAGCCGGGCTCCGCCGATCCACTCGCGCGGGCCGGCGGGCTTCACCTCGACCTTGCGGGGGCTGCCTCCGGGGCGGCCGCTGCGCGGCTTCTTCTTGCGACTCGTACTCGACACGGAGGGAATCCTACCGAGTGCCCTCCCCGCCGCCTGGGGCCGGGGCGTGCACGGGCTGAGCGGTCTCAGGAACGCCCCGACTCCTCCGCGGTGCGCTCGAGCGCTCGGCGGTCGGGCTTGCCGGAGGCGAGCAGGGGGATCTCGGGCACGGCGAGGACGGCCGCGGGTGCCGCCGCCCGCCCGAGGCGCGCGACGACCGCGGCGCGCAGGTCGGCCGGCTCGGGAGGCGTCCCCGCCGTGATCACGACGGGCACCTCTCCCCAGCGCCCGTCCGACCGGCGGACGACGACGGCGTCGTCGACTCCCCACTCCCGCAGCACCGCCTCGACGGCGTCGAGCGAGACCTTCTCGCCGCCCGAGACGATGACGCGGTCGAGGCGCCCGGTCACGTTCAGCCGCCCGTCGTTGATCGCTCCAGAGTCGCCCGTGCGGTACCAGCGCTGTCCGTCGCGTGTGACGAAGGCGGCGGCGGTGCGCTCCTGGTCGATCGCGCCGCTCTCGTCGAGGTAGCCCTCGGCGAGGGTCGGTCCGCCGAGGAGCACCTGGCCGTCCTCGACGCGGGACTGCACGCCGCGCAGCGGGACACCGTCGTAGACGCAGCCGCCGGCGGTCTCGCTCGAGCCGTAGGTCAGCCGGATGCGCGCGCCGAGCGCCGCGGCCCGGTCGCGCAGCGCCTGCGGCGTCGACTGCCCGCCGATCAGCAGGGCGTCGAACGAGCGGAGGGTGCCGGCGTCCACCGGGTCGCGCTCGGCACGCTCGAGCAGCCGCGCGAGCTGCACCGGGACGAGCGACGTGTAGCGGCGCTCCCCCGCCGGCATGGTGCGGGCGGCGTCGAAGAACGCGGCGGCGTCGAAGCCGCCCTGTCTCAGCACCACCGGGTCGGCGTCGGCGGTCAGCGAGCGCACCAGCACCTGCACCCCGGCGACGTAGTGCGTCGGGAGGCACAGCAGCCAGCGACCGGGACCGCCCAGCTCGGCGAGCGTCGCCGACGCGCTCGTGAGCAGCGCCGAGGTGGCGAGCGCCACCCGCTTGGGCGGCCCGGAGGATCCCGAGGTCTCGACGACGACCGCGACCCGCTGCGGGACGGTGCCGCTCGCGACAGGAGGCGCACCGGGGGCGGCGATGCGCACGGCGGGGCCGCTGCCGTCGAGGGCGGCGCGGAGGGCGATCAGGACCGCCTCGGGAGCGGGATCGACCTCGACCAGCGCGCGGGTCACCTCCGCATCCCGCCGCTCAGAACTGCCACGGGAACGGCGACCAGTCGGGGTCGCGCTTCTCGAGGAAGGAGTCGCGTCCCTCGACGGCCTCGTCGGTGCCGTAGGCGAGACGGGTGGTCTCGCCGGCGAAGAGCTGCTGGCCGACCAGTCCGTCGTCGACCGCGTTGAAAGCGTACTTGAGCATGCGGATCGCCGTGGGCGACTTGGTCAGGATCGTCTCGGCCCACTCGATCGCGGTCGGCTCGAGCTCGGCGTGCGGGACGACGGCGTTGACGGCGCCCATCTCGTAGGCGCGCTGCGCCGAGTACTCGCGGGCGAGGAAGAACACCTCGCGGGCGGCCTTCTGCCCGATCTGACGGGCGAAGTACGCCGATCCGTAGCCCGCGTCGAACGAGCCGACGTCGGCGTCGGTCTGCTTGAAGCGCCCGTGCTCGGCCGAGGCGATCGTGAGGTCGCAGACCACGTGCAGCGAGTGACCGCCGCCGGCGGCCCAGCCGGGGACCGCCGCGATGACGACCTTGGGCATGAAGCGGATGAGGCGCTGCACCTCGAGGATGTGCAGGCGGCCGTTGCGCGCCGCGTCGATCCCCTCGGCGGTCTCGCCGTCGGAGTAGCGGTAGCCGTCGCGGCCCCGGATGCGCTGGTCGCCTCCCGAGCAGAACGCCCAGCCGCCGTCGCGGGGGCTGGGGCCGTTGCCGGTGAGTATCACGACGCCGATCCGCGGGTTGATCCGGGCGTCCTCGAGGGCGCGGAACAGCTCGTCGACGGTGCGCGGCCGGAACGCGTTGCGCACCTCCGGCCGGTCGAACGCGACCCGGGCGATGCGGCCGGAGCGATCGTGGTGGTAGGTGATGTCCTCGAGACCGTCGAAGCCGTCGACCGGCGCCCAGCGGCGCTCGTCGAACAGCTCGGAAACCTGCGTGCTCATGCCGTCGACCCTACTGTCGGGGGCGGGGAGGACCCTGCGCCCGGGACCCCGGGCACACGAAGAGGGACCCCGCTCGCGCGAGGTCCCTCTTGGCGCACTCGCCTACTTGGCGGTGGAGGTGCGGCGGTTCTCGGCCGATACCATCCAGGCGTACTGCTCCAGGCTCTGGATGATCGCGTGGAGCAGATCCGCGCTGGTCGGGTCCTCCTCGTCGACCTGGTCGTGGACCTCGCGCATGGTGGCGGCGGTGTTCTCGAGGCGGATGGTCACGAGGTCGACCGTCTCGGCGGTGTCGATCTCGCCGTGCGGGTACTCGGGCAGCGTCGTGGTCGCCGCGACGGTGTCGCTGCGTCCGTCCGGGATGCCGTGCAGCGCGCGCATGCGCTCGGCGATGTCGTCGCTGAACTCACGGGCGGCCTCGATGATCTCGTCGAGCTGGAGGTGGAGGTCGCGGAAGTTCTTGCCGACGACGTTCCAGTGGGCCTGCTTGCCCTGGACGTGCAGCTCGATGAGGTCGACGAGGACGATCTGGAGGCTGTCGAGCAGCTCCTTGGAGGCCTTGAAGCCCTTCTCGGCGTTCTGGCGGCGGCTGGTCTTGGCGCCGGAGCCGGCGGGGGCTTCGGTGTGGCGTTCGAGGGTGGTGGTCATGGACCGATCCTTTCTCTTGCAGAGCCGGAGTGCGGATCTCCGACTCCGAGTGTGGCTGATGCTGCTGGGCGACTCCCGGACGCGAGTGGTGCGGGAGCTGGACGGCGGCCGGGCGCGTCGCGGCGACCGGCGTGCTCAGGCGATGGTTCCGGTCTACGCTCCCCCGCGGCCTGGTTCAAGCGGGTTGCGCGCCGACGGCGGCGGGTCTAGCGGCGGGAGCGCTCGCTCAGCTTGTCGGGCGCGAGCTCCTCGATCGTGATCGCCGCGTTGACCAGGGCGAGGTGGCTGAGCCCCTGCGGCAGGTTCCCCCAGAAGGCGAGATCGTCGACCGCGACCATCTCGGACATGATCCCCACGTCGTTCGGGATCGTCGCCACCAGCTCGTCCATCAGCGCGATCGCCTCGTCGTGCCGCCCCACGCACGCCAGAGCGGACGCGAGCCAGAACGAGCAGGCGACGAACGGGTGCTCCTCGCCCTCCATCCCGGAGTAGCGGAACATCAGGGATCCCCGGCCGAGCTCGGCGACCAGGGCGTCGATCGTCGAGATCATCCGCTCACCGCGCTCGTATCCGCTCGTGGTGTGCAGCAGGACGGAGGCGTCGAGCTCCTCGGTGCCCGGGTACATCACGTACGAGCCGAGGGCGTCCGACCAGCAGTTCTCCTCGATCCAGTCGCGGATGCGATCGCGCTCGAAGCGCCAGCGGTCGGCGCTTCCCGGCACCTGGCCCAGCTCGGCGAGGTGCACGGCGGCGTCGAGCGCCTGCCAGCAGCCCATCTTCGACGAGGTGTAGTGCTGCTCCTCCTCGAGCTCCCACATGCCGGCGTCGCGGTTGCGCCAGAGGTCGCAGGTGGTGTCGGCGACGCGGGAGAGCAGCCGACCGGTCTGGATGTCGAGGACGTTGCCCTCGTCGACGTAGATGCGGCAGATGTCGAAGAGGTCGCCGAACACGCCGAGCTGCAGCTGGTCCTGGGCGCCGTTCCCCGAGACGACGGGGCCGATGCCCGCCCATCCCGGGACGTCGTACTCGGTGAGCCCGGTCGGCAGCGAGCCGTCGAGCCCGTAGAAGATGTGCAGGTCGGGTCCGTGCTCCTTGATCGTGCGCAGGAGCCACGAGAGCGCGGCGTGCGTCTCCTCCCGCAGCCCGAAGCGGACCAGGGCGTGCGCCGTGTACGCGGCGTCCCGCACCCAGGCGAAGCGGTAGTCCCAGTTCTTGCCGCCGTTGGGCGACTCCGGGAGCGACGTGGTCGCAGCGGCCGCGATCGCCCCGGTGGGCGAGTAGATCAGCAGCTTGAGCGCGAGCGCACTGCGCTGGACGGCTTCGGCCCAGGGGCCGTCGTAGGAGAACTCCTCCGACCAGTCCTGCCAGCTGCGGACGGTGCGGTCGATGCCGCGGTCGACGTTCGTCGCGTCCGGGAAGTGCAGGGGCTCGTCGTGGGTGGCCGAGACGACGAGAACGTGGCGGCTCGGGTCCTTCTCGGACGTCACGACGAACGATCCGGTGAGCTCGTCGCCGGCGCCGGAGGGCGCGTCGTCCCTGTCCGGCCCGTGGCCGTCCCCGGTCACCCCGATCGTGATGTCGCCGACGCGGATCAGCGAGCGGCCGTCGGCGTTCTGGATCCACGGCGACATCGTGCCCAGGCCGGTCCCCGGGCGCACGGCCCAGCGCATCCGCACCTCGCCGTCGACGCCGTCGACCCGCCGCGCGAGCTCGGCCCACGGGAGGCGCCCGGCGATGCCGGTCACGAGGGCGTCGGTCACCCGCACGGTGCCCGACTCCGTGCTGAAGGTGGTCTGCAGGACGTTCGTGTCCTTGAGGTACTCGCGCGTCACCTCGGCCGGCTCGACCGGTGCGAGCTCGATGCAGCCGCCCGAGCGACCGTCGATGAGGGCGGCGAACGCGGGGACCGAGCCGAGGTCGGGGACGGGCATCCAGTCGACGCTGCCGTCCCGGGCGATCAGCGCGACGGTCCTGCCGTCGCCGATCGCCGCGTAGTCGCGCAGGGGTCTCGTCGCTCTGTGCTCCGCCATACCCCCACGCTAGGCGCCTCGGGCGGTGCGCCACGCGGGCTTGCGGCGTCCAGAGGATGCCGGTACCGACGGATCAGGCCGCTGCGACTCCGCCGAACTCGGCCATGCGCTCGGTGAACTCGGCGCGGTCGGCCTCCTCGAGGAGGCTGTTCGCGTAGCCCGCGAGGAAGGCCCCGCTGTCGGACGGAGTGACGCCCACGTCGTCGAGCATCGTCGCGACCTCGCCGGTCGGGTCGGAGTCGAGGTCGACGAGGCCGAGCTCGATCGAGGGGACCGCCTGGGTGCTCGAGTAGGCCGTCACGATCCAGAGCGAGGCGGAGGCGTCCTCGTCCGAGAGGTCGCCGTCGAGGTCGTAGCCGACCTGCGACCACTCCGCCGGGGTGTCGGCGATGTCGACGGAGTCGAAGCCGAGCGGCGCGAGCGCGGCGGTGAAGAGGTCGACGACGGCCTGCTTGTCGGCGGCGGTGCCGAGCTCGGCGTCGGCGTAGTCGGTGGCCGAGATGTAGTCGTACAGCAGCGACGGCCCGCCGTACGCGTTGTCGGAGCGCTCGTAGTACTCGTCGTCGGCCGAGACCCAGCCGCCGATCACGGCGGCCTCGACGGCGGACACGGCGGCGGTGGACGCGGCGATCGCCGCCTCCGCCGAGGGCTGATCGAGCACGAGCGCCGCGTCGCCGTCCTGGTAGCCCGGGTAGTCGTAGAACGGATCGCTCGCGTCGCCGCCGGCGTCGGGGTCGTCCGTCGAGCCGAACGGGTCGTCGGAGTAGCCGGGGATGCCGGTCGGCACGGCGTCGCCCGCCACGTCGACCGCGGCACCCACGGTCCACGCGAGCAGACCGCCGAGGACGGCGGTGTAGACCAGCCCGACGGCGGCGCTCGAGGCGAGGGCGATCCACCCTCCGGTGCCGAGCGGGCGGCGCCCGGGAATCGGCGCGGCCTGCGGCGCGGGCGGCAGGCTCATCGGGATCTGACTCATCGCGTTCCTCCGGGCTCGAGCGGCAGCGCCGCCAGTCTCGCACGGGGTGCAGGCGGGTCCGAGCGGGGGCGGGCCCGGTTCTCGACGCCGTCGCTCCGGAGGAGAATGGCCGCATGGACGATGACGTGCCCGGATCCCCCCTCCCCTCCCTCGCCGAGGTCGACGCGGGCCTGCGCGTCGTGTCGCTGCCGCTGCGGACGCGCTTCCGCGGGGTCGACCACCGCGAGATCGCGCTGGTGCGCGGGCCGGAGGGCTGGACGGAGTTCTCTCCGTTCCTCGAGTACGGCCCCGAGGAGTCGGCCGCCTGGCTCCGCGCGGCGCTCGACTACGGCTGGAGCGAGCAGCCCGCCGCGCTCCGCGACCGGATCCCCGTCAATGCGACGGTGCCCGCGGTCGATCCCGCCGACGTCGCCGCGATCCTCGCGAGCTACCACGGCTGCCGGACCGCCAAGGTCAAGGTCGCCGAGCGCGGCCAGGCCCTCGCCGACGACGTCGCTCGCGTCGAGGAGGTCCGCCGCGTAATCGGGCCGGAGGGACGCATCCGCATCGACGCGAACGGGGCGTGGAACGTCGACGAGGCCGAGCACGCCGTGCACGCGATGGCGGGAGTGGACCTCGAGTACCTCGAGCAGCCCTGCGCGAGCGTCGACGAGCTGGCCGAGCTGCGCTACCGGGTGAAGTACATGGGCATCCCGATCGCGGCCGACGAGAGCGTGCGCAAGGCCGTCGATCCGCTCGCCGTCGCGCGTGCGGGCGCCGCCGATCTGCTGGTGGTCAAGGCGCAGCCGCTCGGAGGCGTGCGCCGCGCCCTCGCGATCACCGCCGAAGCCGGCCTGCCCGCCGTGGTCTCGAGCGCCCTCGACAGCTCGGTCGGGCTCGCGATGGGTGCGGCGCTCGCGGCCGCTCTGCCCGAGCTGCCCTACGACTGCGGGCTGGGGACGGCCGCCCTCCTCGCCGCCGACGTCACCGCGGCTCCGCTGCGCCCGGTCGACGGGTCGATCGCGGTCGAGCGCGTCGACGTGTCCGAGGAGCTGCTCGAGCGCCTCGCGGTGTCGCCCGAGCGCCTCGCCTGGTGGCGGGCGCGGCTGCGCGACTCCTTCGCTCTGCTCTGAGCATCGGGGGGAGGGGAACCGGCGCGGTTCGGAGGACCGAAGCGTGGTGAACCGAGTGGTGCAGTGGGGCCAGAATGGAGCTGCCCGGTCGCCGACGCCCGCCGCTCCCTCCTTCCCCCTCTGATCGGAGACCCGTGCCCGCCGTTCCCGTCTTCCTCGATTGCGACACCGGCATCGACGACTCGCTCGCCCTCGCCTACCTGCTGCGCTCGCCGCTCGCCGATCTCGTGGGCATCAGCACCGTGAGCGGCAACACCGACGCCCGCCAGGCCGCGGTGAACACCCTCGGCCTGCTCGCGCTCGCCGGTCGCACCGACATCCCCGTCGCCGTCGGCGCGCACGACTTCCTCGAAGAGGCCTACGCCGGCGGCGCGCCGTACGTGCACGGCGACAACGGCATCGGAGGCGTCACCCTGCCCGCCGGCGCCGAGCCGGTCGACGAGGACCCGGCCGACCTGCTCCTCCGCCTCGCCCGCGAGCACGCCGGCGAGCTGCGCCTGGTGGCGATCGGGCCGCTCACGAACATCGCCCACGCGCTGCGCAAGCACGCCGAGCTGCCCTCGCTGCTGCACTCGGTCACCGTCATGGGCGGTGCGGCACTCGTCCCCGGCAACGTCAGCACGGTGGCGGAGGCGAACATCTGGCACGACCCCGCCGCGGCCGCCGAGGTGGTCGCCGCCGACTGGGATCTCACCCTCGTCCCGCTCGACGTGACGATGCGGCACCTGATGACGGAGGAGCACCGCGCGGTGCTGCTCGGCTCGGCCGACCCGCTCGCCGAGACGATCGGCCGCGCGCTCGACTTCTACTTCGACTTCTACGTCGGCCACTTCGGCGTCCGCAGCGCCGCGCTGCACGACCCGATGGCCGCCGCGATCGCGCTCGATGCCGTGGATGTCGCCTCCGCCCCGCGCGTGCCCGTCGAAGTCGACGCGACGTTCGGACCCGGCCGCGGCCAGACCCTGCCCGACCTGCGCGGCATCTACCGCGACGTGCACCCCGAGGGCTCGCGGACCCGCTTCGTCCTCGCCCTCGACGCCCCCTTCGCCCCGCACCTGATCGACGTCATCACGGGCGGCGCCTGACGCCTCCGGCTCGGGCGGGCCGGCGCCCCGGTCGAGCCCGCGGCCCCGCCGGCGGTCGCGTCACCCATGCTGGTCGAGTAGCCCCGCAGGGGCGTATCGAGACCCACCAGCGTCAAGAGATAAAGCCGTCGATCCGGCCCTCTGACGCTGGTGGATCTCGACACGCCGCATTCTGCGGCTACTCGATCAGCGAGGAGGGGACAGCCGTAAGCGAGGAGGAGTGCCTCGCATCGACGGGTCCCGGCGGGGCCGATCGCAAGGCGGAGGAGGGGCTCGTAGCGGAGCTACGTGCCCCGACGACAACGCCGCGAGCGGCCCCGCCAGGGCCCGCCGATCACATGCCGGTGTCGAGGCCGGAGTAGGCGTGGAGCCCCTTGAAGAACACGTTGACGACGCCGAAGTTGAACATGACGGCGGCGAAGCCGATGATCGCGAGCCAGGCCGAGGGGGTGCCGCGCCACCCGCGGGTCGCGCGGGCGTGGATGTAGCCGGCGTAGATGGTCCAGATGATGAAGGTCCAGACCTCCTTGGTGTCCCAGCCCCAGTAGCGGCCCCAGGCCTTCTCGGCCCAGACGGCGCCCGCGATGAGGGTGAAGGTCCAGAGGATGAAGCCGATGATCGTGACGCGGTACGCGAGGTTCTCGAGGGTCAGCGCGCTGGGCAGGGTGCGCAGGAACTTCAGGACGGAGCGGGGCGACTCGCCCTCCGACTCCCTCCGCGACTGGAGGAGCTGGGTGACCGAGAGCGCGAAGCCGAGGGCGAAGAACGCCGTGCCGAGGATCGCGACGAGCACGTGGATCACGAGCCAGTACGACTGCAGTGCCGGCGGCAGCGGGACGACGGCGACGTAGTAGTTGACCGTCGCGACTCCGAGCAGCACCAGGACGAGCCCGGTGATGAAGGCGCCGAGGAAGCGGAGATCCCAGCGCAGCTGCACGGCGAGGAACACGCCGATGATGATCAGGGTCCCGGTGATCGAGAACTCGTACATGTTGGCCCACGGCACGCGCCCGGCCGCCACGCCGCGGAGCACGGTCGCCCCGAGGTGCAGCACGAAGGCGAGCAGCGTGAGCGAGAAGCCGATGCGCATCGCCTTCGAGCGCGCCGGGGCGTTGTAGACCTCGTCCTCGACGCGGCTGCCGAGGCGCGAGAGGGTCGCCGTCGGGCGGCCCGAGCCGCCGGCCTCCGTCGCCCTGCCGCTCGCCGCGCGGTCGGCGGCGGCCGCCGAGGCGACGCGCTCCGCCTCCTGCACGACCTCGATCGACTCGCCGTCGGCGATCGAGGAGCGGCGGGCGAGGTCGACCGCGAAGAAGATGAACGCCAGCGCGTAGATGCCCATCGCGGAGTAGAGGCACAGCACGGAGTACTGAGAGAGGGTCTCGATCACCTCCTCAGGGTAATCGCTGCGGGCCGCCACCGCCCCTGCGCGAACGCACAGGTAAGGATGCCCTTCCTCCTCCGGGCGACGAGAGGCGCGTCAGGACCCGTCGAGTGGCGCGTGCCGGTCGGCCACCTCGCGCACCGCGCGGACCAGCTGCGGGTCCTCGCCGCGCGCCAGGCCCGCGTACTCGAGGGTCAGTCCACCGTCGGCACCGGTCGTCGCCTTGACCCACACCCGGCGGCGCGGGACGAACAGCGAGGTGAGCAGTCCGGCGAGCACCAGGATCGCGAACAGCAGCACCCAGCTCTGCGTGGCGTCGTGGTGGATGTCGAACGAGGCGAACCGCTTGACGCTGTCGGTCCCGACGATCGACGGGTCGGCTCCGACGTTCTCGAAGGTGACCGTGCCGAGGTCGTCCGGCAGATCGGCCGTCTGCCCCGGCTTGAGCGTGATCGAGGCCACCCCCGTCTGCCCGCCGGTGAGGCGCGTCAGCGAGTCGGTGTTGAGCACGTAGACGGAGGTGGGCACGCCGGCGTCGAGGCCGAGGTCGCCCGCGAAGACGTTCAGAGACAGCACGGGGTACTGCAGGTCGGGGAAGATCGAGGTCGAGGCGCCCGACGCGAGCTCGTCCTGGGTGGGGTAGAAGAACCCGGTCATGCCGATCTGCTCGGCGAGGCCGTCGGGGACCTTCACGACTCCGACCGAGGTCAGGTTGGCGTCCTGCGGGAGGAAGGGCACGGCGTCGGTGAAGATCGCCGTCCCCGAGGGGTCCCGCACCGTGATCGTCGGCGCGTAGCCGTTGCCGAGCAGGTAGACGTTGGTGCCGCCGATCGAGAGCGGCTCGTTGACCTTGATCGTGCGGTCCTCCGTGCCGCCACCGCGCTCGGTCGTGGTCACGTTCGCCGTGAAGTCGACGGGCTGCCCCAGCGCCTGCTGGTTCTGCTCCTCGTACTGCACGTCGAGGCTGTCGAGCGTCAGCTGGTACGGATCGAGCTGGCTGCTGTCGAAGAACCGGCCCGGGTTGAACGAGTCGTAGGCCGCGAGGTTGTTGGCGAAGCCCTGGCCGCCCTCGACGAGCACGCGCTGCCCGCTGTAGCCGAAACCGCCGCCGACTCCGACGGCCACGAGGATCCCGACCAGCGCCGAGTGGAACACCAGGTTGCCGGTCTCGCGGAGGTAGCCGCGCTCGGCCGAGACGCTCGTCCAGCGCCCGCGCGGGTCGGCGTAGCGCTCGACGCGGTAGCCCGCGCGGCGCAGCACGGCGTGAGCCGAGTCGATCGCCTCGGCCTCGCTCGCCCCGTCGACCTCGCGCACGGTGTACCCGGCGAGGCGCTGCAGGCGCGCGGGGGTGCGCGGCGGCCGCGAGCGCATCGCCTCGAAGTGGTGCTTCGTGCGCGGGATGATGCAGCCGATCAGCGAGATGAACAGCAGCAGGTAGATGCTCGAGAACCAGGCCGAGGTGTAGGTGTCGAACGCCTGCACCTTGTCGAGCAGCGGGGCCAGATCGGGGTTGTCGACGAAGTACTGGGTGACGCCGTTGGGGTCGGAGGAGCGCTGCGGCACCAGGGAGCCCGGGACCGCCGCGATCGCGAGCAGCAGCAGGAGGAACAGCGCCGTGCGCATGCTCGTGAGCTGGCGCCACATCCAGCGCAGCCAGCCGACGAGGCCGAGCTTGGGCTGCGTGACGGTGTCGGCGTCGGAGTCGAAGTGGTCGGCCGGGCGGAACGTCGCGTCGGCGCGCTTCTGCGCCTCGTCGCCGTCGACCGGCGCGCCGGACTCGGGCCTCGAGCCGGACTCAGATCGCGGGCTGGAAGCCATTGATCACCCCTGCGAGGGATCCGTAGACGAGGGTGTTCCAGATCCCGGTCACCATGAGGACTCCGATCAGGACGAGGGCGACACCGCCCGCGATGTTGATGGCGCGGATGTGGCGCTTCACGACGGCGAGGGCGGTGGTGACCCAGCTGAAGCCGAAGGCCACGAGCAGGAAGGGCAGACCGAGTCCGAGGCAGTACATCAGCGCGAGGAGCGCGCCCCGCCACGGCGACCCCGCTCCGAGCCCCAGCGCCAGGATCGAGCTGAGGGTCGGGCCGAGGCACGGGGTCCAGCCGATCCCGAAGACGATGCCCAGCAGCGGTGCGCCGATCAGGCCGGTCGCGGGCCGGATGCTCGGGCGGAGCGTCCGCTGCAGGAACGAGAACTGCCCGATGAAGACGAGGCCCATCGCGATGACGACCACGCCGAGCACGCGGGTGATGACGTCGCTGTAGCGCTGCATCCAGAAGCCGATCGACCCCGCCGCCGCCCCGTAGAGCACGAAGACCAGCGAGAAGCCGAGCACGAAGAGCAGCACGCCGAGCACGACGCGGCGTCGCCCCCGAGCGGCCCGCTCGTCGGCATCGGTGAACCCGCCGACGTAGGCGAGGTAGCCGGGGACGAGCGGAAGCACGCAGGGCGACGCGAACGACACCAGGCCGGCGAGGAGCGCGATCGGCACCGCGAGGAGCAGCTGTCCGCTGATGACGATGTCGCCCACGCCGCTACTCCGGTGCCGCGAGCGTGTCGCTCACGAGCGTCGACAGGATCGACGCCTCCTGCAGCTGACCGAGGATCCGCGAGGCGACGCGCCCCTCCTTGTCGAGGACGAGCGTGGTCGGCACCGCGTTCGGCGGAACCTTGCCCGAGAAGGCGAGCTGCGCCGATCCGTCGACGTCGACGATCGAGGGGTAGGTGAGGCCGTAGGTCTGGGCGAAGGCCGCCGCGGTCGGAGCCTGGTCGCGCACGTTGATCCCGACGAATGAGACCTCCTGGCCCGCGAACTCGGTGTTCACCGACTCGAGGTCGGCGGCCTCGGCCCGGCAGGGTGCGCAGCTGGCGTACCAGAAGTTGACGACCACGACGCGGCCGGCGAGATCGGCGGAGTCCATGCTCTCGCCGTTCTCGTCGGTGCCGGAGAAGACGATCGGGTCGTCGCGGTCGTCGGCCGCGATCTCGGTGACGGTCCCGTCGCCCGAGATGTAGCCCTTGTTGTCGCCGCTGCGGTACTGCGTCGCGAGCTCGTCCTCGGTGCAGCCCGACAGCACGAGCGCGGCGGCGAGCGCCAGCACCGCCGCGGCGCGGACCCGCGCCATCAGACGGCTCCGACGTCGGTCGCGAGGCCTTGGAGGCCGGCCGCGGGGTCGGAGTAGCCGACCTCGACGAACCGGTCGCCGCGACGCTCGAAGGTGGTGATGCTCGACAGAGCGCACCGGCGCTTGCGCGGATCGTGGAAGAGCCGCTCCCCCGCGATCGCGCGATGGGCCGTCCAGATCGGGAGCTGGTGGCTGACCAGGGCGACGTCGCCCTCGACGGTCGACTCCCAGGCCGACTCCATCGCGGCGTACATGCGCGCCGAGATCGAGAGGTAGGGCTCGCCCCAGCTGGGCTCGAAGGGGTTGCGGAGCGACGGCCAGCTGCGGGGGTCGCGCAGCGCCGACGCGCGCGCCTCCATCCGCTTGCCCTCGAACTTGTTGGTGGGCTCGATGATCCGCTCGTCGATGGCGACCTCGATCTCGAACGCCTGCGAGAGCGGCTGCGCCGACTCCCGGGTGCGCTGGAGCGGGGAGGCGATCAGCGCGGTCACGTGGCGGCGCCGCTCGAGCAGGTCGTCGGCGGCCGAGCGCGCCATCCGGTGGCCGAGCTCGGAGAGCCGGAAGTTCGGGAGTCGCCCGTAGAGGACCCGGTCGGGGTTGAACACCTCGCCGTGCCGCACGAGATGGATCTGATCGGCAACCACGAGCGTCAAGTGTACGGAACGCGGGGTGGAGGAACGCCGGGAACAGGGTCGCCTGAGCCGCAGGCGCGCTCAGGCTCAGCGCCGCGCGAGGACCGCCGATGAGATCCGGCGCACGAGCGCGTCGGGGAGGTGCCTCGCGATCGCGACGGGAACGCCGAACCGCCAGGACGGCACCGAGACCACGCGACCCCGGGCGACATCGCGGAGGAACTCCTCGACCACCGCGTCGGCGTCGAGCCAGAGGGCGGCGGGGATCGAGGAGGTGTCCATCGCCGCGCGCTCGTGGAACTCGGTGCGCACCCAGCCCGGGCAGAGCGCGGCGGCCCTGACTCCGGTGCCGCGCAGCTCGACGGCGAGCGACTGCGTGAACGCGGTCGCCCAGGCCTTCACCGCGGAGTAGGGGCCGAGGTGCACGAAGCCGGCGACGCTCGAGACGGTGAGGATCGCGCCCTCCCGACGGGCGGTCATCGCCTCCGCCGCCGCGCCCGAGAGCACCGAGACGGAGCGGACCATCACCTCGAGTGCCTCGTCCTGCGCCGCGATGTCGGGCTCGGAGAAGCTGCCGTCGATGCCGAACCCCGCGTTGTTGACGAGGACCCGGACGGGGCGGACGGGGTCGGCCACCCGCTCGCGCACTCGCTCGACCTGCTCCCGGTCGCTGAGGTCGGCGGCGAGCACCTCGACGTGCGGGGCGCCGAGCGCGCGGAACGCGACCGCCGCCTCCTCGAGCCGCTGCTCGTTCCGCGCGACCAGCACGAGGCTCCAGCCCCGTCGGGCGAAGGCGCGGGCGAACGCGGCGCCGATGCCGGTGGACGCGCCGGTGATCAGTGCGGTGCTCATGCCGGGATGCTAGCCCGGCGGGCTAACCAACAGCGGTGACACATTCCGCAGCAACAGTCGAGGAGTGCGGGGAGTCGATTTCAGTGGAGCCTTCCGTGTCGATCCAAACTGACCGCCAGTATCAGTGGTAGCAGGCAACACCCCGTGCTTGACTTGCGCAAGCACGCCGACGGCGAAGAGATCCGACGAGCGGCGTGCTACAAATTAAGCAATTGCACTTTGCGGCAACAAGATGAATTTGAGGGAATCAATGAGCGAACTAGCTGCGTTTCGAGTATCACTTCCCGCTGCGATCGCTGAGGAGATGCTCGGTGAGCAAATTGCGCAGAAATCTGTCGACGTCCGAAACGGAGACATAATCGGCCTCGCCCTCGATATTGCGGAAGGAGTTGCAACGACGGTTGGTCTTGTTGTTGCGGTCTCAGAGATCAGTGACATTTCGAGAAAACTCCTGAACCACATCGGGCGCAAGTCGAAAAAGGCTGTAGTCGTGACGCTCCGCTACGAAGGAGTAACGACAGAGCATCGCCTTACGGACGACCCCGAAGCCGCTGTGCGTGAGCTCGAGCAAATCATTAAAGAGCGAATGCGCCCGATCGACTAACACTCTCGTCGGAGGAGAGTCCTACGACGACGGAGCTCACCGTGAGCCCTGCCCACCAGTAGATATCTCGACGTCCGGCATTTTCCGCGATGAAGCGCTTCTGAGCATAAGCAAGCGCTTGTCCGAGCGAGGACTTCGCCAGCAACTGTTCCAACACGCCTTGAACGAGCATTGAGGTCTCCCTCGCTGGCACGGCCCAGAGACTGCTCAGGACCTCTTGCGCTCCGCGTGCATGTAGGGTTGCTAATAGTCCTGTGACATCCACCTCCCCATCGGAACCAGAAAAGCAAGACGCAGCTATCACGCGGGCAGGAATCCTTAAGCCAAGTAGATCGTGGACGAAGAGCGGTTCACCCTCCTCGGCGGTAAACCGGTAGCCCATGCCCACGCCCTCTCCATGGGAGCTTAGAATCAGTAAGTCGAATGTTTCGTCCGCCAGTGCGAACCGCAACGCAGCCGGGTCCACCACGAGTGTCAGATGCAATACGCCCAGCGCCTCGAGGCGTCGTAAATTTTCTACCTCACCGCGAGCGCTTTCGGAAGCGAGCATCAGAACCATCGGCACATCCCTCATCGACTGTACCGGTCGGGAATCGGCCGGAGGTACGAAAGGCGCATGAAGAATTTCTCTCCGCTTGATGAGAAGCTCACCTTTGCTGCCTAAGGCAGCAATTGGAATATTACGGAGTTGGCCGTCGACATCGAAAAGCACCCTTTCCCCGTCAGCCCGCTTCTGCATCAAGTCCACCCCCAAAGCAATGGCTAACTCAACACGCGCCACCTGCCAAAGTTCCTCAAAACTCGAGACCATAGAAGAAAGAATAGGATCGAAGCGCCTCGCGAGAACGCCAAGTAGCTTGACTGTCCCCGCTCGCAATCGGGTTGATCGCAACCACATACGGCCCGAAGGCTCGGAGATTGCCGACACCAACCTGACCCTTCCATCAACGTCGATTACCGTCGCAGTGACTGTCCAACTCCCAAGGAGAACAGGAACTTCGCGACGCGTGACGGGCCGCGGCATGAGTACCGACGCGTAACCGGCTCCTACCGCTGCCGATAGTTTGCGGCGAAGTTCCTCAATTCTTGAGGTTAGCTCGTGGATGTCAAAGCCGCCGAGCGAGGACTCCACTGCCCTAAGAGAACTCCGCAGTTCCACGAGGAGCGATTGCGCGACAGGAGAGAGCGGAATCGACGAAGAAAGAACCAACTCACGCAACGTACCCTCACGCCATGCCTGCATGATGGCGATTGCTGAGTGCGCGGAGGCGGAACCTGCTGATACGAGCGTGACCGCGAACAAGCACGTTTCGAGCAACCTTCTCCGAGCGACTATTGCAACGCGGCGCTCATGCGGAGTGAGCACACCACCTCCCAAGACGGACATTGCCTCCGCGGCGCGGAGCACGCATTGAAGGGCACGATGATCTTCACCGTTTCTAGCGCAGGCGATAGCCATATCTCCCAAAAACTCAGCGATGAGCGAGAATGGCACTTGCCACGCAAAGTCTACTTCTAGTCGAGCCACAATCGATGCCGCATATTGGAAGGAACCTTCCTCGTTGGCAAGTCGCACAAGCGGACCCGCAAGTACGGCGCCGGCCGCACCCGAGTAAAGGTCAGCGACTCCGACCGCGTTCGCGAAGTCGCGGGCGTGGTTCACGTCACTAGTTCTCAAGATAAATCGCAACTCCAGGCCTGTTGCTAGCAGCATGGCTGTTCGACGAATATTGGTCCCATCGCCAATCTCTCGGCGTACATCACTCAGCTCTTGCGCTGCCCGTTGCAATTCGCCCGCTTCTTCGTCTATCCAAGACCTCACTTGACCGAGAGTTACTACAAGCAGATCCGCCGTCTCTTGCGGTAAGGGGGTCCGAAATTGCGCTCTCGCGCCAGCTAGCGAGGTTGCCCTTTGGCTGTTGACGGACGCCGCCTCCCTGTCATTCAGGAGCATCGCCGTTAGTGCGAGGAGAACTGACGCCATATAGGTTATTTTGACATCGCCCTCGCTCGTCGATATTTTGAGAACTAGCTGTAGGACCCGACGTGCATCCGATATTCTAAGCTGAGTTAGTAGAGCCCAGCCAGCGGACGCCAATGAACCTAACCAAATCGTCCATGCCTGCGAAAAAGCGGTTGCCGCGCTCATCAGTGCCCGGTCAGTCACTAGATCGGCCCAGGCGTCTTCGAGAGCCGCGAGGTCAGCAGTGAGGCGAGAATGGTTTGCCGTGATCGCATCAATTGCCATTCTGGCTGCGAATAGATTCGGCAATAATTGCTTAGCAAAATCGGGATCGACATGCTCGATTAAGTCAATCGCTGCCTGAATATTGCTGGAGGCGGCATCCATCTGATCGCCAGTAGGCTCTTCAGCCTTCATGATTGCCACCCCCGAAGCGAGAGCGCCAACGAGAACCGACTTCGCGAGAGCCGGACGTCCCTCAGCTAAGGCGACGATCTCGCTGGCCAGGGCTATAGCGGAGTCGGGATCGCCATTATCGGCCGCCCGTAGTGCATTCGCGGCAAGCGATCGACCCTTCAACCACCGCACAGCCGCTCCGCTCATCGCCCCGACCACAGACAAGTAATGGGTTACGTCGCCGCTTGCCCAGATCGACGCCGGTACTTGGCTCACGCCCTCACCGAAACACACTTTACGGCTGAGAGCGCGCGGAGCTAGCTGTGCCAAGACGGCGGCGGACCGTGCGACCCCTCGCGAGTAGACTCCCCTACCGTGACCGACGCGACCCGCCTCCCCCGAACCACCGTCAAGAAGCTCGCCGCCCTCGAAGACGGGCCGGTGCGCGTCTCCGGCTGGGTCGAGACCGTGCGCGATCAGAAGAAGGTGCAGTTCGTCGTCCTCCGCGACGAGTCGGGCGCCGTCCAGCTGGTGAACCCCGCCGTCCGCGAGGCCGTCGAGGGAGACGCCGCATCGGAGGCGAAGCTCGCGATCACCGAGGCGATCTCCGGCCTCGCGCAGGGCTCCTTCATCACGGTCACCGGCGCGCTGAAGCACGACGAGCGCGTGAAGCTCGGCGGCATCGAGGTCAAGCTCGAGGCGCTCGAGATCGTGTCCGAGTCGATCCCCGAGGCGCCCATCGCGCCCGACTCCGGCATCGACAAGCGCATGGACTGGCGCTTCCTCGACCTGCGCCGCCCCGAGCAGAACCTGATCGCCCGCGTGCAGACCACGTTCGAGCACGCCCTGCGCACCTACTGGGTCGAGAACGACTTCATCGAGATCCACACCCCGAAGCTGATGGCGAGCGCCTCGGAGTCGCGCGCCGAGCTCTTCGAGGTCGAGTACTTCGAGACCAAGGCCTACCTCGCGCAGAGCCCGCAGTTCTTCAAGCAGATGGCGCAGCCCGCCGGCTTCGGCAAGGTCTTCGAGGTCGGACCGGCCTTCCGCGCCGACCCGAGCTTCACGTCGCGGCACGCGACCGAGTTCACCAGCGTCGACTCCGAGGTGTCCTGGATCGACTCGCACGAGGACGTCATGGAGCTGCACGAGCAGCTCATCGTCGCGGGCCTCACCGCGGTCGTCGCGAAGCACGGCGCCGAGGTCAAGGCGCTCTTCGACATCGACCTCACCGTGCCGACCACGCCGTTCCCGCGCATCCCGCTGGCCGAGGCCAAGCGCATCGTCGCCGAGCGCGGCTACGAGGTGCCCCGCGCCGACGACGACATGGACCCCGAGGGCGAGCGCCGCATCGCGGCCTACGTGCAGGAGGAGTTCGGCCACGACTTCGTCTTCCTGACCGACTACGCCTCGAGCATCCGGCCGTTCTACCACATGCGCCGCGAGGGCGACGCGACGATCACCAACAGCTACGACCTCATCTACAACGGGGTCGAGATCTCGACCGGCGCCCAGCGCGAGCACCGCGTCGACGTGCTCGTCGAGCAGGCGCGCGAGAAGGGCCTCGACCCCGAGGAGCTCGAGTTCTACCTCGACTTCTTCCGCTACGGCGTGCCCCCGCACGGAGGCTTCGGCATGGGCCTGTCCCGCGTCATCATGCTGATGCTGCACCAGGCCAACCTCCGCGAGGTCACCTACCTCTTCCGCGGCCCGACGCGCCTGCTGCCCTAGGCGCCGCCCCGCCGCACGACCGAGGGAACCCCGGAGCATCGAGACCACCCGCACGCGCGGGACGCCTCGACGCTCCGGGGTTCCCTCGCGTCAGCGCGGGAGGCTCTCGAACGGCACCCGGCGGCTCAGCCAGGTCAGCACGCCGGCGAGGGCGGCGAGGACGACGGCAGGGATCAGGAGGAGCCAGAGGCTCGACGTCACCGCGAAGAGCACCAGCGCCAGCGCGGCGAGACCGGCGCCGACGGCGAAGTTCCAGCGGACGTCGGTCACCATCCCGGCCTGCGGTCTCGGCCACATCACGACGAGCGCGGTCGCGAGCGGGCCGAGGAACAGCGCGATGACGAACCACCGCCAGCGCGAGCGGCCCTTCTGCTCGGCGAGGCCCGCGGTGACGATCGCGAGGGCGAGCCAGATCCAGCTGGAGTCCTGCAGGGTGGAGGTCATGCGCCGAGCCTAGGGCGCGTCGAACACGAGACCGCCGTCGCGAGCACGGCCTGATCGTGCGAGCTGCAAGGAGCGGATCGAAGACCCATGCGGGCATGGGACGAGATCCGCGACGCCGCAGATCGAGCGATCAGGCCGAGCGGAGCACGCGGGATCGTGTTCGACACGCCCTAGGGCGCGGGCAGGATCACCAGGTCGAGGTAGTCGGCCAGGCACGCCACCATGTCGACCGCGTCGTGGTCGAGCAGCCACTGCAGCTGGATGCCGTCCCACAGCGCGATGATCGACGCCGCGACTCGGTCGGGATCGGTGCCCTCGCGCAGCCGGCCGGCGTCGCGCAGGGCCCGCAGCTCGTGCGCGTACTCGCCGCGGAGCCTCCCGAAGCGCTGGGCGAAGAACTCGCGCCCCGGATGCTCGTCGGTCGTCGACTCCCCGCACAGCACCGAGTAGAGCTCGATCACTCCGGGTGCCGACTCGTTGTAGCGGGTCTGGCGCAGGATGCCCGCGACGAGCCCCTCCTCGGGGTCGAGCGGTGACGAGCCGTCGCCCGTGATCAGGTCGCGATGCCGCAGCACGGCGAGCAGCAGCTCGTTCTTGGTCGGGAAGTAGTGCAGGAGGCTCGTCTGACTGAGGCCGACGCGGTCGGCGACGTCCTGCAGCGAGCCGCGGGCGTAGCCGCGCGCCGCGAAGACCGCGTGCGCCGCCTCGATGATGCTGCGCCGGCGCTCGGCCGACTTCGCGTAGGGGCCGCGGCGCGCACTGCGGGTCGGGACCGCCTCGGTCATCGCCTGCTCCTCGTGCACCGGAGGGGTGAGCCTCCCTCGGATCGCCAGCGTAGCGCGCGCTCCGCCCACCGGGCGTCACGGTTGCGGAACGAATTTCGAGCAGGTACTCGACATTGTGATAGCGTCCCGATCATCCGCGGCAGAGAGGCCCGGAACTCCACCACGATGAAGTGAGGGACAGTGGAACCGTTCACACGGAGACAGCTCATCGCCGCCGGACTCGGCACCGCGGCACTCGCCGGGCTCACCGCCTGCGCCACCCCCGGCACCGTCTCGGTCAACTCGGCGGCGGCCATCCCCGCCGCGAGCGGCCCGATCCGGCTGCAGTACTGGGCCTGGCTCAAGGACCTGCAGAAGGTCTGCGACGTCTGGAACGCCTCGCACCCCGACGTGCAGGTCGACGCCGTCTGGATCCCCGGCGGCAACGCCGGCGGCTACCAGAAGCTCTACTCGGCCCTCGCGGCCGGCGGCGGCCCCGACATCGGCCAGGTCGAGATGCGCTCGCTGCCCGAGTTCATGCTCGTCAACGGGCTCGTCGACCTCAACCGCTACGGCGCCGAGCAGTACGCCGACCGCTACGACCCCACCCTCTGGGGGCAGGTCAGCTACACCGGAGGCGTCTACGGGATCCCGCAGGACAGCGGCCCCATGGCGATGTTCTACCAGCCAGAGGTCTTCGCCCAGGTCGGTGCGGAGCCTCCCGCCACCTGGGACGAGTGGTCCGCGGTCGCGACCGAGCTCCGCGGCATCGACTCCTACATCGACTGCTTCCCGCTCGCCGACGCCTCGGTCTTCGCCGCCTTCGCGACGCAGGCCGGAGCCAAGTGGCTCACGGCCGAGGAGGACGGCTGGGTCATCGACATGACCGACAAGGCGACGACGAAGGTGGCCCAGTTCTTCGACATCGCCATCGACCAGGACCTCGTGCAGACCGGGTACGGGGCCTACTCCCCCGCGTGGTTCGCGGCCGCCGCGAACGGCGGGATCGCCTCCTGCACCACCGGCAGCTGGGGCGACGCCCTCATCCAGGGCGTCAGCGGAGGCAGCGGCAAGTGGCGGGTCGCGCCGATGCCGGTCTGGGGCGACACAGGCTACGGCTCGAGCTACCTCGGCGGCTCGACGGCCGCGATCTTCGCGAGCAGCGAGCATCCGCAGGAGGCGCTCGAGTTCGCCGTCTGGATGACCACCTCCCGGGAGGGCATCGACGCGATGATCGCGAACAGCGGCATCGGCTGGTCGCCCGCCGTCGGCGAGATCGGCACCACCCGGCAGGAGCCGAGCGAGTTCTTCAGCGGCGAGAACTACTACGAGGACGTCCTCGTGCCCGCCTCCGAGGAGCAGAACCCCGACTGGTCGTGGTGGCCCGTCACCCAGCAGTCGTTCAACATCCTCAGCGACGGCTTCCGCAAGAAGGCGTCGGGGCTGTCCCTCGTCGACGCCGTCGCGGAGGCCGAGGACCAGATCATCACGGTCTTCGAGAACAAGGGCCTCAGCATCAGGAAGGCATCGGCATGACGACCACGACGTCCCCCGCCGCCGCCGCGGTCGCGGCCACCTCGGGAAGACCGGCGAATCGCAGCCGCGCCGTCGGCCGCGCCCCGTGGATCCTCCTGGCGCCGTTCCTGGCGCTCTTCGTCCTCACCTTCATCATCCCGATCGTCGTCGCCATCGGCTCCAGCTTCACGAAGGTGACCCGCTCGGGCCTCTTCGGCGAGGCCGGCGTCACCAGCGGGTTCGCGGGCTTCGACAACTACGCGCAGGCCCTCGCCGACGGCAACTTCATCGCCTCCATCGGCCGCATGTTCCTCTTCGGCCTCGTGCAGGTCCCGGTGATGATCGCGCTCTGCACAGTGCTCGCGCTGATGCTCGAGTCGGCGTCCGCGCGGATGCCCGGCTTCTTCCGCGCCGCGTACTTCCTGCCCTACGGGGTGCCCGGAGTGATCGCGACGATCCTCTGGTCGTTCCTCTACGTCCCGGGGCTCAGCCCGATCATCGACGCGGCGAACGTCGTCGGCCTCGAGCCCGACTTCCTCGGCGCCAACTCGGTGCTCTGGTCGATCGCGAACATCTCGCTCTGGAGCTACACCGGCTACAACATGCTGATCATCGTCGCTCAGCTGAAGGCGATCCCGGTCGAGCTCTACGAGGCCGCGAAGGTCGACGGAGCGTCCACCTGGCGCGTCGCGCGCAGCATCCAGCTGCCGCTCATCCGCCCCGCCCTGGTGCTCACGACGATCTTCTCGATCATCGGCACGCTGCAGCTCTTCGCCGAGGCGCAGGTGCTCAAGACCGTCGCCCCGGCCATCGACAGCCAGTACACGCCGAACCTCAGCGCGTACACGACCGCGTTCGCCTACAACGACTACAACGTCGCCGCCGCGCAGGCCGTCCTGATCGCGCTGGTCGCGTTCATCCTCTCGTTCACGTTCCTCTCGATCTCGAACAGGAAGTCCTCATGAGCACGGTCGAGCGCACTGAGCAGCCCACCACGACGACCGG
Organism: Rathayibacter sp. VKM Ac-2754; assembly: GCF_009807095.1. Classification (GTDB taxonomy): domain Bacteria; phylum Actinomycetota; class Actinomycetes; order Actinomycetales; family Microbacteriaceae; genus Rathayibacter. Next base: position 215,144 of record NZ_WUCC01000003.1, read on the forward strand.
AGTGGTCACCGCCGACCGCCCGGCGAGGCCCGGCCGCGGCCCCGACCGATCGGCGGGCCGCAACCGCGCCTCGACGATCATCGTCACCGCGATCCTCGTCATCGTCTCGGTCTACTTCCTCGTCCCCGTCTACTGGGTCGTCGTCGCGGCGACCAAGACCACCGAGGACCTCTTCGCCACTTACGGCTTCTGGTTCGCGCCGACCTTCGCGCTCTGGGACAACCTCCGCCAGGTGCTGACCTACGACGGCGGGATCTTCGTCCGCTGGTTCCTCAACTCCGTCCTCTACGCCGGAGTCGGCGCCCTGCTCGCCACCTACCTCGCGGCCGCCGGCGGCTACGCGCTGGCGAAGTACGAGTTCAAGGGCAGCAAGCTCGTCTTCGGCACGATCCTCGCCGGCGTCCTCGTCCCGGGGACCGCGACGGCGCTCCCCCTGTTCCTCCTCTTCAGCCAGATGGGGATCGCGAACACCTACTGGAGCGTGCTGATCCCCTCGCTGGTCTCGCCGTTCGGCCTCTTCCTCTGCCGCATCTACGCGCAGGCGACGGTCGACACGGCGATCATCGAGGCGGCACGGATCGACGGGGCGGGCGAGCTGCGGATCTTCCACACGCTGGGACTGCGCATCCTCACCCCGGCCCTGGTGACCGTGTTCCTCTTCCAGCTGGTCGGGATCTGGAACAACTACTTCCTGCCGCTCGTGATGCTCTCGGACACCGAGCTCTTCCCGATCACGCTCGGCCTCAACAACTGGCTCAGTCAGGTCGATCGCCTGCCCGAGTTCTACGAGCTGACGACCGGCGGCGTGCTGCTGTCGATCATCCCGCTCGCCATCGCCATGATCGTGCTGCAGCGCTTCTGGCGCGGCGGCCTGACGGAAGGCTCCGTGAAGTGACGACTCCCCCGACGACGTCCCACTACCTCACCGACACGGCCCCGGGATCCGGCCTCCGCCGGCCCGCCCGGTCGTGGCTGCACACCGATGCTCCCTCGCTCTCGCTCGACGGGGAGTGGCGGTTCCGCCTGCTCCCCGCCGCTCCGGGAACGCTCGGGGGTCTCGGGGTGCTGCCCGACGGCGAGGGAGTGGACGACGTCGGGGGCGAGTCCTTCGACGACTCCGACTGGGATCTGATGACGGTTCCTGCGCACTGGGTCCTCGAGGGCGACGGCCGTTACGGCCGCCCCGCCTACACGAACGTGCAGTTCCCCTTCGCGACCGAGCCGCCCTTCGTGCCCGACGAGAACCCGACGGGCGACTACCGGCGCACGTTCGAGGTCCCGGAGTCGTGGGGCGACGCCGAGGCCGTCGTCCTGCGCTTCGACGGGGTCGAGTCGCGCTACCGGGTGTGGGTCAACGGCGTCGAGATCGGCATCGGATCCGGCAGCCGCCTCGCGCAGGAGTTCGACGTGACCGCGGCGGTGCGGCCGGGTGAGAACCTCGTGGTCGTGCGCGTGCACCAGTGGTCGGCGTCGAGCTACGTCGAGGACCAGGACCAGTGGTGGCTGCCGGGGATCTTCCGCTCGGTGCACCTGCTCGCACGTCCTGTCGGCGGGATCGAGGACGCCTGGGTGCGGGCCTCCTACGCCGCGGGCGCCGGCCGGCTCGACACCGAGATCAGGGCCGAGGCATCGGCGTTCCCCGTCACGCTGCGCGTCCCCGAGCTGGGCATCGAGACGGTCTGGGCCACGGCCGACGAGGTCGCGCCGATCGACGTGCCCGTCGTCGAGCCGTGGTCGGCGGAGGTGCCACGGCTGTACGACGCCGAGCTCGCCTCCACGGGCGAGACGGTGTCGCTGCGCATCGGCTTCCGCACGATCGAGATCCGAGGCGACCGGTTCCTCGTGAACGGCTCCCGCGTCGTCTTCCACGGCGTGAACCGGCACGAGACGCACCCCGATCGCGGTCGCGCCTTCGACGAGGACTTCGCCCGCGCCGACCTCGCGATGATGAAGCGCTTCAACGTCAACGCGATCCGCAGCAGCCACTACCCGCCGCACCCGCGCCTGCTCGATCTCGCCGACGAGCTCGGCTTCTGGGTGATCCTCGAGTGCGATCTCGAGACCCACGGCTTCGAGCGCTACGGCTGGGCCGGCAACCCGAGCGACGACCCCGCCTGGCGCGAGGCGTACCTCGACCGGATCGAGCGCACGCTCGAGCGCGACAAGAACCATCCGAGCATCGTGATCTGGTCGCTCGGCAACGAGGCCGGCACCGGCGCGAACCTCGCCGCGATGTCGGCCTGGGTGCACGGCCGCGACCCCGAGCGCCCCGTGCACTACGAGGGCGACCACACCGGCGCCTACACCGACGTGTACTCGCGGATGTACTCCTCGATCCCCGAGACCGAGCGGATCGGCCGCGACGACTCGCGCTCGATCCTCCTGGGCTGCACGGCCGGCGAGTCGGCGCGCCAGCGGACCAAGCCGTTCCTGCTCTGCGAGTACGTGCACGCGATGGGCAACGGACCGGGCGCCATCGACCAGTACGAGGATCTCGTCGACCGCCACCCGCGCCTGCACGGCGGCTTCGTCTGGGAGTGGCGAGACCACGGCCTCCGGGCGCGCACCGCCGACGGCGTCGAGTACTACGCCTACGGCGGCGACTTCGGCGAGGTCGTGCACGACGGCAACTTCGTGATGGACGGAATGGTGCTCTCGGACGGCACGCCGAGCCCCGGCCTGTTCGAGTGGAAGCAGATCGTGTCGCCCGTTCGCGTCAGCGTCGAGGCGGACGCCATCGTCGTCGAGAACCGCCGGCACGTCGCCTCCACCGCCGATCTCCGCTTCGCCTGGCGGCTCGAGATCGAGGGGCGGGTCACGGCGGAGGGGACCCTCGACACCTCCGCGATCGCGGCGGGCGACTCCGCGCGGCTCCCGCTTCCCGCCGTCGATGCGCCGATCGGCGGCGAGACCTGGCTGACGGTCGACGTCGTCCTCGCCTCGGCGACCGCCTGGGCGGAGGAGGGCCACGTCCTCGCCACGGGGCAGCGCCGCATCTCGGCTCCCGCCGCGACCCCCTCGTGGGCGCGGTCGCGGGCCGGAGGAGCGCTCGACGCCTCCGGTGCCCTCGGCCCGGCCCGCTTCCGGCACGGGCGGCTCGCCTCCCTCGCCGGACTAGCGGTCGACGGTCCGCGCGCCGAGCTCTGGCGGGCGCCGACCGACAACGACGAGGGCGCCGGATTCCCGGGCTACCTCGACGAGGACCCGTGGGCGGGCGACGGACGCGGGACCGACGCGCCCTCCTCCGCCTCGCTCTGGAGGGGGGCGGGCCTCGACCGGCTGGTCGGCCGGATCGAGGAGGTGGACACCTCCGACGGCGTCCGTCGGCGCACGCGCTGGTCGGCCGCCGACCTCGACGCGGCGCTCCTGGTCGAGGAGCGCTGGAGCACCGACGGCGACGCCGCCGTGCTGCGGGTCGACCTCGCACCCACGCGCGGCTGGGGCTCGGTCTGGCCGCGGCTCGGGATCCGGCTCGACCTCCCGGCATCCGTCGACTCCGCGGAGTGGTTCGGCACGGGGCCCCGGGAGTCGTACCCCGACAGCCTGCGCGCCGCTCGGGTCGGCCGCTTCTCGGCGGGCATCGACGAGCTCTCGACGACCTACGCCCGGCCGCAGGAGAACGGGCACCGCAGCGCGGTGCGCGAGCTGATCCTGAGCGAGGGAGGCTCGCCGCGCCTGCGGATCGAGGCCGCCGCCGACCTGCACGGCCGACTCCCCGGCTTCACGCTCTCCCGCTACACGGCGCACGAGCTGACGGCGGCCGCGCACCCGCACGAGCTCCCGCCGTCGACCCGCTCGGTGCTGACCATCGACGCGGCCCAGCACGGCCTCGGCTCGCGCGCCTGCGGCCCCGACGTCTGGCCCGACTTCCAGCTGCGCCCCGAGGCCCGCACGATCCTGCTGCGCTTCACAGCCCTCGGCTGAGCCCAGGCCGACTGCCGAGGGACGTCCGTAGGGAGACGGGTCTCGATACGCCGCCTGCGGCGGCTACTCGACCAGCGAGCTCGCCCCCTCCATGCTGATCGAGTAGCCCTCGAAGAGGGCGTATCGAGATCCGCGTCCGTCAGAAGACAAGGGCAGAAGCCCCCTCTGCTGACGCTCGTGGGTCTCGATACGCCCCTGCGGGGCTGCGAGCTCGACCAGCATGCAGTGCCGCGGCCGTAGGCCTACGACTCACCGCTGCAGGCGTTTCACTCACCACTGAAGGTGACGCGCCTACTCCTCCGTGGGGTGCGGCAGCGGCCCGCCGATGAGGAGGTCGTCGTTCTCGCGGCGACGGCGGAGCACGACCGCGGTCACGAGTCCGGCGACGAGCGCAGCGACGAGGACGCCCGCGCCGATGGTGAGGCCGACGCCGGCCGACAGACCGCCGGTCCCCTCCGTGCTGGGCACGGAGGTCAGACCGGTCTTCGCCGCGGTGATCGCGATGCCGCAGACCTGCGACGCCTCGGGGACCTCGGCGGCCGAGGCGCCCTCGGGGTAGGCGACGGTCACGGCCGCCGTGCGTCCCGACACCGAGCCGACGGCGACGATGCAGTAGAGCTCTGCCGTCGGGTCCTTCACGACGGAGTCGCCGAGGGCGAGATCGGACCAGCCGAGCGCGTCGACGCGGACCGCCAGGTCGCCGGCGGCGAGGTCGGCGCGCTTGCCCGCCGTCGTGTACGCCGCGAGGGCGACGCTCTCGACAGGGCCGAAGCCCCAGACGGCGCCGCGCGGCGCCTCCGCCTGCTCGCCGCTCACCTGTCGGGGCTCGACCAGGACGCCGGGCCCGGAGGAGGACACGAGCGTGAACGTCGTCGTCGCGCTCGATCCACGGTCGCCCGTCATGGTGACCGAGTACGCGCCGATCGCGGCGAGCGCCGCCGCGGGCACGGCGGCCGAACCGGTGCTGAAGGCCGCTCCGTCCTCGCGGGTGACGGTCAGGGCCGTCTCGGTGCCGGCGGGCGCACGGAGCGACGCGGTGGCGGTCTCCTCGCGCTGGAACCCGGCGTAGGCGACGCCGACGCCGTAGAAGCGGGCGAGGTCGACGGTGAGCGCTCCGGGATCGACCCCGGCATCGCGCGTGAGGTAGACCGAGACGGCGGGGGTGCTCGCCTCAGTGGCGGGCTGGCCCTCGGCCGCTGGCGCGGGCGCCGCTGCCGGGTCCGCGGCGGACGTCGAGAGGAGGGTGCGGCCCGGAGCCGACGCGCGGGGCGGTGCGGAGCCCGCCTCGGTCGTCGCGGTACCGCCGGTGCTGCCTCCGTTGCCGCCCGTGGTGCCTCCGCCGGTGGTTCCGCCGCCCGTGGTGCCTCCGTTGCCGCCCGTGCCACTGGACGGCTGGGCGGGCTGATCGGGCTGATTGGGCTGTGCAGGCTGATTGGGCTGGCTCGGCTGCTGCGGCTGAGTCGGCTGCGTGGGCGCGGTCGGCTCCTCCTCGATCGGAGGCACGACGACGGGCGGCTCCTCCACCGGAGGCTGGGCCGGCGGCTCCTCCTCGATCGGCGGCACGACGACGGGCGGCTCCTCCACCGGAGGCTGGGCCGGCGGCTCCTCCTCGATCGGCGGCACGACGACGGGCGGCTCCTCGACCGGAGGCTCCGTCGGCTGCTCCTCCTGGATCGGCCCCACGGGCTCGGTCAGGACCGACGACGCGGGGTCGGACGGCACGAGCTCGCCGGCCTGTGCTGCCGAGGGCAGCGCGAGGGTGGCGAGGAGCACCGCGAGGACGACCGAGGAGGCCGCTGTACGGCGACGCTGACGTGACATGGATGTTCCTCCCCCGGCCGAGGCGCGGCGTGCACCCCGGAGACGGGGAGCTGTCTCCCCGTGAAGAGACTATGCGCGTTCGGGGGACAGCCGAAGGAAATCGGGTCCCCTGAGCGAGTGCCGTCTACAACATTCCGGTCACGGCTCAGGCCCCAACCGCTCGGGTCAGGCCGTCATCGACTCACGCGACGGCCGCACACCATCCGAGACCACGCGACGGCCGCGGGCCGTGCCATGAGCTCAGACCTCGAAGTCGACGCAGGCGCGCTCGCGCACGAGCGGCCGGATGAAGCCGGCGACCCGTCGGTGGTCGGGGTGCTCGACGTAGGCGTTCAGCGCGTCGGCGTCGGCGTAGTCGGCGACCAGCACCATGTCGAAGTTGTCCTTGGGGAAGAGCGCGTTCTTGCCGATGGTCATCGACTCGATCTCGGGGATGATCGGCAGCAGGCTGCGCAGGGCGTCCGAGATCTGCTCGGTGTGCTCCGAGCGCTGGGCGGGGTCGACGGCGTTCAGCTTCCAGGCGACGACGTGGCGGATGGTCATGCGTGCTCCAGGAGGGCTCGGCGGAGACGGACAGGGTCGATGCGCCAGTAGGTGTGGACGCGCCCGTCGATCAGGAGGACGGGGATCTCCTCGACGTACTGCTCGTGCAGCTCCGGATCGTCGAGGATCGACAGCTCGGACAGCGCGACCGCCGGGGCACCCGAGACGCTCCCCAGATCGGAGAGGACCCCCTGGATCACCGTGCGGGCGTCGTCGCAGAGATGGCAGCCCGGCTTCCCCACGAGGGTCAGCTGCACGTCGGTCATCGGGCCAGTGTAGAGGGAGCCTCGGGTACGCCGGGCCGGGGCGCGCACCGTGCCGTTTCGTCCGAATCGGACCCGTAACGCAGACGAGCGCCCTACCCCGGTGTGGGGCGGACGCTCGAGTGGGAAGTGGCGCGAGCCTACTTCTTGTTGCGACGCTGGTGACGAGTCTTGCGAAGCAGCTTGCGGTGCTTCTTCTTCGCCATACGCTTGCGACGCTTCTTGATGACAGAACCCACGAAGACCTCACAACGTTCAGGGGGCCGACCGCCCGACGGACGGCCGCTTACGAAAAACTGGCTCCCGCGAGCTTACACGACGCCGGGTGCCGCCGTGTCCGGCGTCACTTGCGGATGCGCAGGGCCTCCGCCACCTTCGTCGCGCCCTCGCTCACGCCGCGCTGGATGTCCTGCACGACGGTGCTGACCTGATGGGTCCGGTCGGCCAGCGCGCGGCCGAGCGACTCGGCCCGCGCCGCGGTCGGAGCGTCGAGCAGCACGGGTCCGGCGTCGACCTCCTCGGTGGAGAGGAACGGGAGGAGCCAGTCCTCCACCTCCTCGAGCGGCGAGTACTGCAGCGCGTAGTAGCGGTGCTGCCCGCTCTCGCGGACGGTGACGAGCCCCGCCTCGCGCAGGACCTTGAGGTGCTTCGACACCGTCGGCTGACTGAGCTCGAGCCGCGCGACGATCCGCGAGACGCTGATGCCTCCGACGCCCACATCGCCCGCCTCCCGCTGCTCCAGCAGGATCGAGAGGATGTCGCGACGCGTGCCGTCCGCGATCACCGCGAAGATGTCAGCCATACCGCCCAGGCTAGTCAGCGCGGCTCCACGCCGACCAGGCGAGTCGCCCGCACTCCCTGTGCCCGGGAGGGCGGTGCGGGCCGGGTAGCATGGCCGCGATCGAGTGGAGGATCGCCGTGGTGGTTCGACAGCAGTTCCGGAGCCCCGTGGGCGTCTCCCCGATCTCGCCGTGGTCGGGCTTCGAGCGGGCCCGCGATCTCATCGACGACTTCGCCGGCCGGTCGCCGTCGCGCTTCGCGATCCTGATCTTCTCGGCGCTCATCCTCGTCTTCACGCTGCTGTTCTCCCTGCCGATCTCGAGCACGACCGGCACCGTCACTCCGCTGCACGACGCCTTCTTCACCGCGATGTCGGTGATCTGCGTCACCGGCCTCGCGACGGTCGACATGGCCACCTACTGGTCGGCGTTCGGCCACTCGATCATCTTCATCGGCGTCAACATCGGCGCCCTCGGCGTGCTCACCCTGGCGTCGATCATGGGCATGGCCGTGTCACGGCGGCTGGGGCTGCGCGCGAAGCTCATGGTCGCGAGCGACTCGAACCCGCTCCGGATCCACTCGGGCCCCGTCGCCGAGGGCCAGGCGGTCCGGCTCGGCGAGATCGGCGGGCTGCTCACGACGGTCGCCGTCAGCGCCGCCGCGATCGAGATCATCGTCGCTCTCCTGCTGTTCCCGCGGATGCTGATCGACGGGATCCCGATCGGCGAGGCCGTGTGGCACTCCTTCTACTACTCGGCCATGGCGTTCACGAACACCGGGTTCGCGCCGAACGCCGCAGGGCTCACCCCGTTCGAGGACGACTACTGGTTCCTCGGCATCCTGATGATCGGCGTGTTCCTCGGCTCGATCGGCTTCCCCGTGATCTACGCCCTCTCGCGGGGCTGGCGCCGTCCGAGCAAGTGGTCGGTGCACGTCAAGCTGACGCTGCTCACCTCCGTGATCCTGCTGGTCGCCGGGGCGGCGCTGTACATCGTGCTCGAGTTCGACAATCCGAAGACCTTCGGGACGCTCGATGCGGGCGACACCGTGTTCCAGTCCTTCTTCCTGTCGACGATGACCCGCTCCGGCGGCTTCTCGACGATCACGATCCCCGATCTCAACGGCTCGAGTCTGCTCGTCACCGACATGCTGATGTTCATCGGCGGAGGCTCGGCCTCGACCGCGGGCGGCATCAAGGTCACGACGCTGGCGATCCTGTTCCTCGCCGCGTTCGCCGAGGCGCGCGGCGTGAACGACATGGAGGCGTTCGGCCGCCGCATCCCGAACGACGTGCTGCGGCTGGGCGTCTCGGTCGTGCTGTGGGGGGCGACCACCGTGGCCGTCTCGTCGGTGATCATCCTGCACATCACGAAGGCCTCCCTCGACTACGTGCTGTTCGACGTGATCTCGGCGTTCGCGACGTCGGGGCTGTCGACGGGGCTCACCGCCGAGCTGCCGCCGTCCGGCGTCTACGTGCTCGCGCTGACCATGTTCATGGGGCGCGTTGGTACCGTGACACTCGCCGCCGCGCTCGCCGCCAGCCAGCGCAGGCAGCTGTTCAGACGACCCGAAGAGAGGCCCATCGTTGGTTGACCGCATCAGGTACGACGCCCCGGTGCTGGTGATCGGCCTGGGGCGCTTCGGCGCCGCCACCGCCGGCCAGCTCGATCGACTCGACCGCGAGGTGCTCGCCGTCGACGCCGACGCCGGCCTCGTGCAGAAGTGGTCGGAGCGGGTCACCCACGCCGTCCAGGCCGACGCGCGCTCGCTCGACGCCCTCGCGCAGATCGGCGCGCAGGACTTCCAGGTCGCCGTCGTCGCCGTCGGCTCCTCGATCGAGGCGTCGGTGCTGATCACCGCGAACCTCGTCGACCTCAAGATCCCGCAGATCTGGGCCAAGGCGATCTCGCGCTCGCACGGCAAGATCCTCGAGCGGATCGGCGCCAACCACGTCATCTACCCCGAGGCCGAGGCCGGCGAGCGCGTCGCGCACCTCGTCTCGGGCCGCATGCTCGACTTCATCGAGTTCGACGACGACTTCGTGCTGGCCAAGATGTACCCGCCCAAGCCGATCCGGGGCCTCACCCTCACCGAGTCGGGGGTGCGCCGCAAGCACCGGGTGACGGTCGTCGGAGTGAAGAGCCCCGGCAAGCCGTTCACCTACGCCACCGAGCAGACCGTGGTCTCGAACCACGACCTGATCGTGGTCAGCGGCACCCCCAGCGACATCGAGCGCTTCGCGGCCCTCGGCTCCTGAGGCGGGGCGTCAGGAGGCGGCGAGCTCGCGGGCGCGGGCCAGGGCCGCGTCGGTCGCGCGGGTGAAGAGCGCGGCGAGGTCCGCCTCCTGCAGCACGGCGACGGCGCGCTCCGTGGTGCCGTTCGGGCTGGTGACCCGGCGGCGCAGCTCGGCCGGGTCCTCGCCGGAGTCGACGAGCAGCTCGGCCGCACCGAGGAAGGTGCCGTTGACCATGGTCGCGGCCTGCTCGGGAGTGAAGCCCTTGGCGATCGCGGCGGCCGTGAGCTGCTCGATCAGGAGGAAGACGTAGGCCGGGCCCGAGCCCGAGATCGTGGAGAGCGCGTCGAGCTGCGACTCCGGCACCTCGACCACCTCGCCGACCGTCTCGAACAGCCGGCGCACCAGGGCGAGATCATCGGCGCTCGAGCGCGTGCCCGCGCTCAGCCCCGTGACGGCGCGGCCGACGACGGCCGGGGTGTTGGGCATCGAGCGCAGCACGGCGACCGTCGGGGGCAGGTGCCGCTCGAACGTCTCGACCGTGACTCCGGCGGCCACGCTCACCACGACCGTGCCCGGAGCGAGCGCCTCGGCGATCTCGTCGAGCAGCGCCGTCACCATGTGCGGCTTGACGGCCACGAGCACGACGGAGGCGCCCTCGACCGCGCGGCGGTTCGCCTCCGGATCATCGCCGGTCGCGAGCGCGGTCACGACGGGGTGGTCGTCCCACACCGCGGCCTTGGCCGAGTCGCGGTTGGTGACCCGGACTCCGCCCTCGACCCGCACCCCCGGCGCGAGGAGCCCCGAGAGGATCGCGCCGCCCATCGAGCCGAGGCCCAGGACGGCGATGGACGGGAGCTGCACGGGAGCGTCGGTCACCCGCACATCCTACGAAGCGCAGGCGAGCGGGTCCGCCGCGCCGCCCCGGACTCCCTAGGATGGCCCGACCGCCCCACCCGCATTCGGATCCTCGAGGAGACCACGTGAGCGCATCCGGAGGAAGCAGGGCCATCATCGCGGCGCTGTCCGCGAATCTCGGCATCGCACTGACCAAGTTCGTCGCCTGGTTCTTCTCGGGTTCGGCCTCGATGCTGGCCGAGGGCGTGCACTCCCTCGCCGACTCCGGCAACCAGCTGCTCCTGTTGCTCGGCGGCCGCAAGTCCCGCCGGGCGGCCGACGACGAGCACCCCTTCGGCTACGGCCGCGAGCGCTACGTCTACGCCTTCGTCGTCGCGATCATCCTGTTCTCGGTCGGCGGCGTCTTCTCGCTCTACGAGGGCATCGACAAGATCACCCACCCGCACGAGCTCGAGAACGTCTGGCTCCCGATCCTCGTCCTGCTCGTGTCGATCGGCCTCGAGAGCTACTCGCTGCGCACCGCGGTGAAGGAGTCGAACCCCGCCCGGGGCGCGCAGTCGTGGCCGCAGTTCATCCGCCGCGCGAAGGCTCCGGAGCTGCCGGTCGTGCTGCTCGAGGACGTCGCCGCCCTGACCGGTCTGACCTTCGCGCTCCTCGGAGTCGTCCTCTCGGTGATCACCGGCAACTCGGTGTTCGACGCGATCGGCACGATCATGATCGGCACCCTGCTGATCGTCGTCGCGATCGTCCTCGGCGTCGAGACGAAGAGCCTCCTGGTCGGCGAGGGTGCGACGCCGGTCGACACCTCGGCGATCCGCTCCGCGATCGAGGCCGGCGACGACGTCGAGCGCATCATCCACATGAGGACCCTCTACCTCGGGCCCGACGAGATCCTCGTCGCCGCGAAGCTCGCCTTCCCGGCCGCCGAGACCGTCGCGCAGCTCGCCGCGGGCATCGACGCGACCGAGCAGCGGATCCGCGACGCCGTGCCGGCCGCCCGCGTCATCTACCTCGAACCGGACGTCGACCGCGCGGCGAGCACCGGGAGCGCCGGCTGATGCGGCGCGCACTCGCGATCGTCAACGAGCGGGGCGCCGGACTCGGCGTCCTCGACCCGATCCTCCGCGCGCAGGGCTTCGAGGTCGAGGCGGTCGCCGGCACCGACCTCGGCTCGGTCGACATCGTCGAGCCCGACCTGGTCGTCACCCTCGGATCGAGCGCCGGCGTCTACGAGACCGTCCACCACCCCTTCATCACCCCCGAGATCGCGCTGCTGCAGGACCGCCTGCACCACCGCAGGCCCACCCTCGGCATCTGCTTCGGGGCGCAGCTCCTCGCCGCCGCGCTCGGTGAGCGCGTCTACGCGGGCCCGACCCGCGAGGTCGGCTTCCGCACGATCGAGCCGACGGAGGCCGGGCTGCGGTCGCCGCTGCGGCACTTCGCCGGCGTGCCCGTGATGCAGTGGCACGGCGACACCTTCGACCTCCCGACGGGCGCGACCCTGCTGGCCACCTCCGACGCGTATCCGGTCGAGGCGTTCGGCATCGGCGACTGGCTCCTCGGCGTGCAGTTCCACCCCGAGCTCACGGGCGCCATGGCCGGGCGCTGGCTGGAGGGCGACGCCGAGTACGCCGCCGAGGCCGGCTACCGGGCCGACGCGCTCGAGGACGACGTGCACGCCGGACGCTTCGCCCGGATGCGCGAGGCGACCGAGCTCGCGCTGGCGGACTGGCTCGGGGCCTGACCTCCGCTCAGCGCCGGGCCGTGAAGAAGTCGACGAGCAGCCGAGTGCTCTCCTCGGCGCGCACACCGGGGTAGACCTCGACCACGTGGTTGTGGCGGCGGTCGCGGAGGAGGTCGTGCAGCGATCCCGCCGCTCCCGCCTTCTCGTCCCAGGCCCCGAAGACGACGCGCTCGATCCGGGAGGCGAGGATGGCGCCCGCGCACATGGTGCACGGCTCGAGCGTGACGACGAGCGTGCAGCCGGTCAGCTGCCAGTCCTCGCGCGCCGCGGCGGCCTCGCGCAGGGCGACGACCTCGGCGTGAGCGGTCGGATCCGTCCGCAGCTCCTTCTCGTTGCGCCCGCGGCCGATGACGGCACCGTCTGCGTCGACGACCACCGCGCCGACCGGTACGTCGCCCCATCCGGAGGCGCGCCTCGCCTCGGCGAGCGCCAGCGCCATCCACGCATCGGAGCCGGCGGGGAGGCGCAGGTCGCTCTCGCGCATCGCGCCACTCCTCCCGGCTCGGCCGACCACGGCCGGCAAGTAGATTGAGCTTATGCGCGTCCACGTAGCCGACCACCCGCTGATCACGCACAAGCTCACCGTGCTGCGCGACAAGCGCACCCCCTCCCCCACCTTCCGGCAGCTCGCCGAGGAGCTGATGACCCTGCTCGCCTACGAGGCGACCCGCGGCGTCCGCACCCGCTCGGTCACCATCGAGACCCCGGTCACGACGACGACGGGCCTCGCCCTCAGCGACCCGCAGCCGCTCGTGGTCCCCATCCTCCGCGCGGGTCTGGGGATGCTCGAGGGCATGGTGAAGCTCATCCCGACCGCCGAGGTCGGCTTCCTCGGGATGGCGCGCAACGAGGAGACCCTCGAGCCGACCACCTACGCCGAGCGCCTCCCCGAGGACCTGTCGAACCGCCAGTGCTTCGTGCTCGACCCGATGCTCGCCACCGGAGGCTCGCTGATCGCCGCGATCCAGTTCCTCTTCGACCGCGGAGCCGTCGACGTCACCGCAGTGTGCCTCCTGGCGGCTCCGGAGGGTCTCGCCGCCGTCGAGAAGGCGTTCGGCGACCGCGACGTGACGATCGTGCTCGGCTCGCTCGACGAGCGCCTCAACGAGCTCGGCTACATCGTCCCCGGCCTGGGCGACGCGGGCGACCGCCTCTACGGCCTGGCCGGCTGACCCCGCGCATTATCCCCGACCTGCGGAAATCTGTTGACGCACTCCGTCATCGTCCGCTTTACTTCTGACCATGACTGACAACGCGCACGCCCTGACCTCCTTCGAGGCCTCCGGGAATGCAAGCATGATGATGGCCGGGGGCCTCGTCATGTGCTGTCGAATGTGTGCTTGAGGCACTGACCTCGCCGGATCCCCGTACGTCCTCCGCCCGCCGATCGCTCTGATCGCGCCGATCCTCCCGATCGGGCCGATCTCTCCGATCGGGCTGGCGTCGCAGGCGCGGTGGATCCCTCGGATGCTCGCATCCGTCTCTGCCGGCCGCGTCACGCGGACGGCGCTTCTGCGCACACCCGGATCCGCTCCCCGGACACCCGTCCCGGATCCGAACACCCCCAAGGATTCGTCATGACCCTCCTCCACGCTCGCACCGTCTCCCCCGCCGCCGAGACCCCCCGCCTCCAGGCCGCTCCCGAGAGCGTCCCCACTCCGCCCCGCCTCCGCGCTGTGCCGCAGGGCACCGAGGCCCGCGGCTTCGCCCTCTACGTCGGCATCGACGAGGCGAAGGCCCGCGCCGCCGGAGTCGACCTCGGCCGCCTCGTCGAGGAGCTCAAGCGCGTCACCGCCCAGCTCGCCCCCGACGCCGAGACCTACGCCTCCGTCGCCCTCGCGCCGCAGGGCGCCGGCGGTCGCGACGTCGACGTCGTCCGCCTCGCCCTCCAGGACCCGGCGGCGGTCGCCCGCCGCCGCGCTGACGCCGAGCCCGACCTCGACCGCGCCCCCGGAGGAGTCGTCATCGACATCTCCCGCAAGCGCGTCATCCTCGACGACGAGACCACCGCGCTCACCTACAAGGAGTTCGAGCTGCTGCAGTACCTCGTCCTCCGCGAGGGCCGCACCATCGAGCGCGCCGAGCTGATCGCCTCCCTCTGGGGCGCCGCCGACGACGACGCCCCCAACGAGCGCACCATCGACGTCCACGTCCGCCGCCTCCGCGCCAAGCTCGGCCGCTACGAGGACATCGTCCGCACCGTCCGCGGCGTCGGCTACCGCTTCGACCGCCACGCCGACGTCGCCATCCGCTACGCATCGACGCCGTCGCCCGACCTCTTCTGAGTCGGATTGCTGCGCGAGCGCGAAGCGCTCGCTCCGCCGCGGTCGGCTCCCAGGGTGGTTGCGATTCGCAGAGCGTGGTGCGTTCGGCTCGTGGGAAACGCTGGCACGCGTTTCCCACCGGACGCCTCGAGGGTGGCAGCTGGTCGTCCGCCCCGCGCCCGGGGGTGTGCGGCTGCGCCGGCACCTCTCGTCTGCTGGCCGCCGGCATGCTCGTCGAGCAGCCGCCGGAGGCGGCGTGTCGAGCGACGATGCCGCTTCGCCTCTCAGTGGGGAGGGAGAAGTCGGCGCCCGTCGCCCAGCATGCTGGTCGAGCCCGCAGCCCCGCAGGGGCGTATCGAGACCCATCAGCTTCAGCAGTTCTTGCTTCTGATCTGGACTTCTGACGCTGGTGGATCTCGATACGCCCGCAAGCGGGCTACTCGATCAGCAAGGAAGGGACCACACGCAAGAGGTCACTTCTCCTGAGAGACCCACCCGCTTCAGCAGATCGGGCTTCTGATCCGGACTCCTGACGCTGGCGGATCTCGATACGCCCGCTGCGCGGGCTGCTCGATCAGCGAGGGAGGCGCTCGATCGCCGCACCGGCAGGCGTACTCGGCTCGCTTCTCCCCCAGGTTCCGGCGGCGGAGGAGCCCTCCCGGAGGTGTCCCGCGACGTCTCAGGAAATCGGCACTTGCGGCGTTATCGATCCGTTATATAGTTCAAGAGCGTTAGTCGTTTGCTGTGGCGGCGAAGCGCGAATGTGATTGCAGGACACTCTTGGTGCAAGGGAATGAAGGCCGGCCGCTCGCCTCAGCGGCCGGCCTTCTGTCGTTCCCGGCGCCTGTGCGCGAGGACGTCCGGTCCGGCTCCGCGGGGTGCGTCACCTGAGCGTCACGACGACGTATCCTGAGCAGGACAGAGGAGGCCGCGTGGCATCGAGACGCGCCGTGGCGGCCTGGGAGTCGCTCTTCCGGGCCCAGGTCCACGTGATGCGGACGCTGAGCACCGAGTTCCCCTCGAAGGAGATCTCGCTCAACGAATACGACGTCCTCTTCAACCTGACCCGGCAGCCCGAACGGCGCGCCCGCCTCCGCGATCTCAACCGGCACGTGCTGCTGACCCAGCCGAGCGTGAGTCGGCTGATCGACCGTCTCGTCGGCCGCGGTCTCGTGACCAAGAGCGAGGACCCGACCGATGCCCGCGGCACGGTCATCGCGATCACGGACGAGGGCTACGACCTGTTCCGCCGGGTCGCCCTGACGCACATGGAGACCATCTCGGACCAGGTGGGGTCGGCGCTCGACGACGACGAGCTGGCTCAGCTGATCGCGCTCTGCGACAAGCTCCGCGACGGTGTCGACTCGGCCTGACGCGCCTCGCTCCTCCGAGGGTGGATCCGGCGACGATCGGTCGTTCCGAGACCGCTTGAGGACATGTCCGCAAGCGGCTCTAGCGTGCGGGGATCGTGTCTCGGGAAGCTCGGTGGGCCCCGCCGGTGCTCGCTCCTGACGCCGGACCGACGCGCCGACCGACAGGACATGCCGTGACGACCACCTCCGACCGCCCTCACGACGCACGACCCGCCTCCGTTCGGCGCCGCTCGGTCGTGCACGGCGCCTGGACCGCGCCGGTGGTCCTCGCCGCCGTCACCGCCCCCGCTGCAGCGGCCTCGAACCCGGCTCCGGTCCTCACCGTGTCCTTCTCCTCGACGGGCGGCGGCGGCGGCTACGTGAACGTGACTCTGGAGGCCGCGGACGGCACGCCCCTGCAGCAGCGCTTCGCGATCGAGGGGCGCGACAGGCAGTCCGGGGAGTGGGTGGCGCTGTACCGACCGAGCACCGACGCGAACGGATTCTTCGCGAGCACGATCCCCGGCGGGCTCGCGATCGACTACTCGGCGGTGCGCATCACGGCCGATGTCGCGGGCTACGGGACCCTCACGAGCCAGGAGGCGGCGCTGCCCTTCCCCTGAGGCGCCTGCGGTGCGCTGCTAGCACGCCACCGCGACTCGCTGCCAGCTCTTCGCGACGGCCGCCGCCTCGCGGATCATGGAGGGACCATGAGCTCCTCCTCCCCCACCCTCGTCTGGCTCCGCGACGACCTGCGTCTCGCCGACAACCCCGCCCTGCGCGCGGCGGTCGACCGCGACGCTCCGGTCGCCGTCCTCTACGTGCTCGACGACGAGTCGCCGGGCATCCGTCCGCTGGGTGGCGCCGCGCGCTGGTGGCTGCACGGCAGCCTGGTCGCGCTGTCGGCCGATCTCGAGGAGCACGGCGCCTCCCTCCTGCTGCGGCGCGGACCCGCGGAGGCGGTCGTCCTGCAGCTCGCCGAGGAGATCGGTGCCGGCGCCGTGCACTGGAACCGCCGCTACGGCGGCGCCGAGCGCGCTGTCGACACCGCGGTCAAGGAGGGCCTGCGCTCGCGCGGCGTCGAGGCCGAGAGCCACCAGGGCTCGCTGCTCTTCGAGCCGTGGACCGTGCAGACGGGAGGCGGCGGCCCCTACTCCGTCTACACGCCCTTCGCGCGGGCCTGCCGGAACCGCGACACGCCCCGGGCTCCGCTCGCCCGCCCGCGCTCGATCGACGGCTTCACCGGCGAGGTCGCCTCGGACGTCCTCGACGGCTGGGAACTGCTGCCGACGCGCCCCGACTGGGCCGAGGGCCTGCGGGAGCGCTGGGAGCCGGGCGAGAAGGCCGCGGCGAAGCGCCTCCGCGCCTTCATCGCCGAGCAGCTCGACGAGTACGCCGACGGCCGCGACAAGCCGGCGCAGGACGCGACCTCGAACCTCTCGGCGCACCTGCGCTGGGGCGAGATCAGCCCGTTCCAGGTCTGGCACGCGGTCGACGAGGCGCACCGCGACGGGACGCACCGCGGGGAGGGCGGTGAGCGCTTCGCCTCCGAGGTGCTCTGGCGCGAGTTCTGCTACCACCTGCTCTTCCACTGGCCCGACCTGGCCACCGCCAACTTCGACACGCGCTTCGACTCGTTCCCGTGGGGCGAGCCGCACGGCGCCGAGCTCGAGGCGTGGCAGCAGGGGCGCACCGGCTACCCGCTGGTGGACGCCGGGATGCGCGAGCTGTGGCGCACGGGCTACATGCACAACCGCGTGCGGATGGTGACGGCGTCGTTCCTGATCAAGAACATGCTCGTCGACTGGCGCGTGGGCGAGAGCTGGTTCTGGGACACGCTCGTCGATGCCGACCCCGCGAGCAACGCGGCCAACTGGCAGTGGGTGGCGGGGTCGGGGGCCGACGCGTCGCCGTACTTCCGTGTCTTCAATCCGGTGACGCAGTCGAAGAAGTTCGATCCGGACGGCGGCTACATCCGCGGGAACGTGGCGGAGCTCGCCTCGGTGGAGGGCTCCGCGATCCACGAGCCGTGGACCCTGGGCGACACCCTCACTCCGGACGGCGAGGACTACCCGGCGCCGATCCTCGACCTGAAGGAGACGCGGGCGCACGCGCTCGACGCGTTCGCGATGATCAAGAGCGCGCCGCGGACGATCGCGCACGGGTCGTAGGGGCCGCCCCGGGACTCCCGGCGGACCTCCGGCTCGCGGAATCACGTTCGGCTCGCAGGAATCGGCGCATCCCGCGAGCCGAACGCGGTCTCACGAGCCGGAGGTGATCCGACGGGCCGGAGTGACGGGGTCGCGGCGCGCGGACACGGCGCGTCGAGCGGGTGCCTAGATGTAGATCGCGGGGTCGACGAAGAAGCCGGAGTCGGCGAGGGCGTCGTCGGCGCGGCCCATCGCCCGCAGGTCGCGCGCGGGGATGCCGACCAGCACCGCGCCGTCGGGCGCGTCCTTCACGACGACCGCATTGGCGCCGACGCTGACGTCGGAGCCGAGGATGATCGGGCCGAGCACCACGGCACCGGCCCCGAGGACGACCCGGTCGCCGATCGTCGGGTGGCGGCGCTCGCGCCGCGCCGACTTCCCGCCGAGCGTCACGCCGTGGTAGAGCATGCAGTCGTCGCCGATCCGCGCGGTCTCGCCGATGACCACCCCCATGCCGTGGTCGATGAAGAGGCGGCGGCCGATCACGGCGCCCGGGTGGATCTCGACGCCGGTCGCGGCGCGGGCGGCCTGGGAGAGCAGACGCGCGGGCAGGCGGAACCCGCGCCGCCACCAGGAGTGGGCGACGCGGTGCACCCACACGGCGTGGAGCCCCGGGTACGCGAGGACGACCTCGGCGGTGCTCCGGGCCGCGGGGTCGCGCACGCGGGCCGTCCGCACGTCCTCGCGCAGGCGCCGGATCGCGCCGAGAGAACGGCTCCCGGCCGGGCTCGCGGCGTCCCGACCGGGGCGGGGCTTCGCGCTCAGCTGCGGAGGTCCTCGTAGAGGACGGTCGAGATGTAGCGCTCGCCGAAGTCGCAGACGATCGCGACGATCGTCTTGCCGGCGTTCTCGGGGCGCTTCGCGACCTCGAGAGCCGCCCACATGATCGAGCCGGAGGAGATGCCTCCGAGGATCCCCTCCTGGGCCGCGAGGTCGCGTGCCACCCGGACGGAGTCGGCGAGGGTGGCGTCGATGATCTCGTCGTAGATCTCGCGGTCGAGGATCGCCGGGACGAAGTTGGCGCCGATCCCCTGGATCTTGTGCGGGCCGGCGGTGCCCTGGGTGAGCAGCGGCGAGTCGATCGGCTCGACGCCGATGATCTGCACGCCGGGCTTGCGCTCCTTGAGGACCTGGCCGACACCGGTGATGGTGCCGCCCGTGCCGATGCCGGCGACGAAGACGTCGACCTCGCCGTCGGTATCGTTCCAGATCTCCTCGGCGGTGGTGCGGCGGTGCACCTCCGGGTTGGCGGCGTTCTCGAACTGGCGGGCCAGGATCGCGCCGGGAGTCTCGGCGACGATCGCCTGCGCCTTCTCGACCGCACCGCGCATGCCCTCGCCACCGGGCGTCAGCACGATCTCGGCTCCATAGGCGCGCAGCAGCACGCGACGCTCGATCGACATGGTCTCGGGCATCGTCAGCACGACCTTGTAGCCGCGGGCCGCGCCGACGAGCGCCAGGGCGATGCCGGTGTTGCCGCTGGTGCCCTCCACGATCGTGCCGCCGGGCGGGAGCTCGCCGGACGCCTCGGCGGCGTCGACGATCGCGACGCCGATGCGGTCCTTCACGCTGTTCGCGGGATTGTAGAACTCGAGCTTGGCGAGAACCGTCGCGCTCTCCGCGCCCTCGAGGCGGTTGACGCGGACGAGAGGGGTGTTGCCGACGAGCTGCGTCACGTCGTCGTAGATGCGTGCCATGGTGGTGTGCTTTCTGCCGGATCCGACTGTCCCGGGGCTCCGGGACCGGCGCATGGTGCGGAATGCTGTGCCGCGTCCTGCGCGAGGGACGCAGGCTCCACGATACGGATGCATCGACCCCGCAGGGGCCTTCGTTACGGGCTTCCCCAGGGTCCGCGGCGGCCCCCGCCGACGCGCGATCGACGGCCGCCTGAGAGGGCACCTGTGCATCTCCCGCCATCGGCATGTCGTCCTGCGGGAGGACGCGGCCGTGTCAGGGGTGTCACGTACGATCTTTCAGGGGACGCATGTTCGACGCGGGGCTCTCGCCCCTCCCCCTCTGCACTGCCACGGCTCCGCCGTGCCGAAAGGACGACCGCTCCATGGCACTTCCCACCGCATCCCGCCGCTCCGCCGAGCCGCTCGGGATGTCGCTGCGGGCGATCATGGGATTCATCGGGATGAGCGTCGTGGCGGGCGTCCTGATCACGGTCGGGGTCACTCCGGCGCTCGCGCTCACCGGTCTCGCGACGAGCAACACGATCGGGCTCTTCCAGAACCTGCCCGGCTACCTCGACGTCGGCCAGCTGATGCAGCGCACCAACATCTACGCGGGCGACGGCACCACGCTGCTCGCCTCCGTCTACGACCAGAACCGCGTCGAGGTCGGCTGGGACGACGTCGCGCAGACCGCGAAGGACGCAGCGGTCGCGGGCGAGGACCCCCGCTTCTACGAGCACGGCGGCATCGACCTGCAGGGCACCCTCCGCGCCGTGTCCCAGACGTACCTCCTCGGCAACGACTCGGGCGGCGGATCCTCGATCACCCAGCAGTACGTGAAGAACGTGCTCGTGCAGAAGGCCGAGTCGATCACCGACGAGGCAGAGCGCGACGCGGCGTACAAGGAGGCGATCGATCCGACCCCCGAGCGCAAGCTCAAGGAGATGCGCCTCGCGATCGGCCTCGAGAAGGAGTCATCGAAGGACGACATCCTCCTCGGCTACCTCAACATCGCCCTCTTCGGAGGCACCGTCTACGGCATCGAGGCGGCCGCCAACTACTACTACGGCATCCCCGCGAGCCAGCTCTCGACCTCGCAGGCCGCCTCGCTCATCGCGATCGTGAACAACCCCGAGAAGTTCCGCTTCGACGACCCGGCCGACGAGGCGAACGGCGCAGCCAACGGCTACGCGCTGACCAAGGAGCGTCGCGACTACATCCTCTCGGAGGAGCTGAAGTACGCCAAGATCAGCCAGGAGCAGTACGACGCCGCCGTCGCCGAGCCGATCACGCCGACCATCACCCAGCCCTCCACGGGCTGCGCGACCGCGGGGAACGCCGCCTACTTCTGCGACTACGTGCTCAACGTGCTGCGCAACGACACCGTCTTCGGCGAGACCGACGACGAGCGCTACCAGCGGATCCGCCAGGGCGGCTTCGACGTCGTGACGACGCTCGACCTCGACATCCAGGGCTCGTCGCAGTCGGCCCTCAGCGCCTACATCCCCGCCACCGACTCGCGCTTCGAGCTCGGCGCGACCGCCGCGACGGTGCAGCCCGGGACGGGACGGGTGCTGTCGATGGTGCAGAACACGAACTACAGCCAGGACGAGGAGTTCCTCGCCGCGAACCCCGGCTACACCGCCATCAACCTCAACGTCGACCTCGCCATGGGCGGTGGGTCCGGCGTCCAGACCGGCTCCACCTACAAGGTCTTCACCCTCGCGCGGTGGCTCATGTCCGGGCACACGATCAACGAGTCGTTCGCGTCTCCGACCTCGGGCTTCGGCTCGTACCAGCAGAAGTGCAACCTCGACGGCGACGGGTACTACAACGGGAGCCGGTTCACCCCGAAGAACGACTCCTCCTCCGAGGACGCGGGCTCGATGACGGCGCTCCAGGCCACCACGAACTCGATCAACACCGGATTCATGGGCATGGCCCACGAGCTCGACGTCTGCGACATCCGCACCACCGCGGAGTCCTTCGGGGTCCACCGCGCCGACGGACGCGAGCTCCAGAGCGGCCCCGCCTCCGTCCTCGGCACGAACGAGATCGCGCCGCTCACCATCGCCACGGCGTACGCCGGCATCGCCAACGACGGCACCACCTGCTCGGCGATCGTGATCGACCGGATCACCGACGCCTCCGGAGCGGCCGTCGCCGCCCCCACCTCGACCTGCACGCCCTCGGTCACCGCAGATGTCGCGCACGGCATGCAGTACGCGATGCAGCGTGTCATGACCTCGGGCACCGGCTACGCCTCCGACCCGAGGGACGGCATCGAGCACATCGGCAAGACCGGGACCACCGACGACGCCGCCGACGTCTGGACCGCGGGAGCCAGCAAGTCGGCCGCCCTGGCGGTCTGGGTGGGCAGCATCAACGGGTTCGACGACGGCACCAAGATCAACCTCCGCAACATCAGGCTGACCGGCACCGAGGGGACACCCCTCCAGGCCGCGCAGACCCGTCACGCCATCTTCAAGCCGATCATGACCGCGCTGGATGCGAAGTACGGCGGCGACGACTTCACCGATCCGCCGACCTCGATGCTCGCCTCCTCACCGCGGAGCTCGACGACGACCGAGGTCCCCGACGTGACGGGTCAGACCGTCGCCGAGGCCTCCGCGACGCTGACCGCGGCGGGCTTCACCGTCGGCATCACCGAGCCCGTCGACTCGTCGGCCGTCGCTCAGGGCGCCGTCGCCTCGACGACTCCGAGCGCCGGAGAGACCGTGCTCCGCGGGGCGGTCGTGCCGCTGCAGGTCAGCACCGGCGAGGCCCCCGCCAACACGGGCGACATCGCCGACATCGAGGGCACGCTCCTCGAGTAGCGGCAGCGCCCCTCGGGTGGGCGCCCGCGGCGACTCGGCCGAGGAGCCTGGCGCGCCTGAACGAGGATGTCGGCGGCCTCGCCTAGGGTGCTGATGCAGCGAGAGGATCCACCCTGAAGCGACCGAACGTCCCCGTCTTCCAGCCCCGTCGAACCGTCCACGGAGCTCTCGGCGCGCTGTTCGGATTCGTGATCGTCAGCGTGATCGCGGGCCTGCTCGCCACGGTCGTCGTGGCCCCCGCCGTCGCCCTCACGACGGTGGCGACCTCGGGCACGATCTCGGCGTTCGAGTCCCTCCCGAGCTACCTCGAGGTCGGCGAGCTGATGCAGAAGACCGACGTCTACGCGGGCGACCCCGACGACCCGACGCTCCTCGCCTCCTTCTACGACCAGAACCGGATCGAGGTGTCGGGCGACCAGATCGCCGACTCGGTGAAGGACGCCCTCGTCGCGAGCGAGGATCCGCGGTTCTACGACCACGGCGGCATCGACCTCCAGGGCACGCTGCGGGCGATCGCGAGCACGTACATCCTGAACAGCGACACCCAGGGCGGCTCCTCCATCACGCAGCAGTACGTCAAGAACGTGCTCGTGCAGAAGGCCGAGTCGATCACCGACGAGGCCGAGCGCGACGCGGCCTACAAGGAGGCCACGGCGACGACTCCCGAGCGCAAGCTCAAGGAGATGCGCCTCGCGATCGGCCTCGAGAAGGAGTCGTCGAAGGACGACATCCTCCTCGGCTACCTCAACATCGCCCTGTTCGGCGGCACGGTCTACGGCATCGAGGCCGCCGCCGAGTACTACTTCGGCACCACCGCGGCCGATCTGTCGGTCAGCCAGTCCGCGGCACTGCTGGCCATCGTCAACAACCCCGAGAAGTTCCGCTTCGACCGGCCCGACGACGCCGCGAACGGGGCGGCCACCGGCTACGCCCTGACGACCGCGCGCCGCGACTACATCCTCGATCGGATGCTCGAGTACGGCAAGATCGACGCCGCCACGCACGACGCCGCGACGGCCGAGCCGATCGTGCCCGACATCACCCCGCCCTCCACCGGCTGCCAGACCGCCGGCAGCGCCGCCTACTTCTGCGACTACGTCTCGCACGTGCTGCGCAACGACCCGGCTCTCGGGGCCACCGACGAGGAGCGCTACGCGGCCGTCAAGCGGGGCGGGCTGAAGGTCTACACGACCATCGACCTCGGGCTCCAGGAGACCGCGCAGAAGCTCATGGACGAGCAGGTCCCCGCCTCCGATCCGCGGTTCGACGTCGGAGCCACCGCCGTCGCCGTGCAGGCCGGGACCGGCAGGGTGCTCACAATGGTGCAGAACAAGCGCTACAGCCAGGATCCGGAGGTCATCGCCAGCGGCCCCGAGTACTCGGCGATCAACCTCAACGTCGACGCCTCCCTCGGCGGCGGCGACGGGTTCCAGACCGGATCGGCCTACAAGGTCTTCACCCTGGCCGAGTGGCTGGACAGCGGGCGCACGCTGCTCGAGAGGTTCGACACGAAGCGGCAGAACTGGACCGGATTCTCGGACAGCTGCAACGGCACGCAGAACTACGCCGGTTACAACCCCAAGAACGCCGGTGACGGCGGCTACGCCGACACCGGGACGGCGCTCGACTCGACCGTGTACTCGCTCAACACGGGGTTCACGGGGATGTCGCACCTGCTCGACCTCTGCGAGATCAGGAAGACGGCCGAGGCGTTCGGCGTCCACCGCGCCGATGGCGACGACCTGGTGCAGAGCGCCGCATCGGTGCTCGGCACGAACGAGATCGCGCCGCTGACCATGGCCGTGGCCTACGCCGGGATCGCCGACGACGGCACGACCTGCACCCCCGTCGCCATCTCGGCGATCATCGGGCCCGACGGTGCGTCGATACCGCCCGCGGAGTCGGAGTGCACCCGGTCGGTCCCCACCGACGTGGCGCACGCCATGCAGTACGCGATGCTCAAGGTCACCGCCGAGGGCACGGGCACCCCCGCCGATCCGAAGGACGGCATCGAGCACATCACCAAGACCGGCACGACGGACGACTCGGCCGACACCTGGGCCCTCGGCGCCTCCAGCACGACCTCGCTCGTCGTCTGGGTCGGCAGCATCTCGGCGCAGGCCGACGGCGATCGCGTGGACCTCGACACGATCGACTTCGACAGCGGATGGGCACCGAGCGCCCGGCACCGGATCTGGAAGCCGCTGATGACCGAGATCGACGCGCGCTACGGCGGCTCCGACTTCTCGGCCGCCGACCCGTCGATGATCGCGGCTCCGCAGGTCACCGTGCCCGACGTCACCGGGCGCAGCCCCGACAGCGCCGCTCAGGCACTCGTCGCCGCCGGTTTCTCGGTCGGGCCGACCACGCAGGTCGACGCGACGCAGCCGCTCGGAACGGTGTCCACCACCGTTCCCGCGGCCGGCGCGAAGGTCGACAAGGGCTCCGAGATCGCGATCCAGCTCAGCACGGGGACGCCGCCGGCTCCTGCTCCGGCTCCTGCTCCGGCTCCTGCTCCGGCCGCCCCGGCTCCCGCCGGATAGCCGGGGCGCGGCGGGTCCTCAGGCCTGGACGGCCGCCGCCGGCAGCAGCCCGTACTCGACGAGCTCGGCGTCGGTCAGGAGGCGGCTGCGGATCAGGAAGCGCTTGCCCTCCGGCGCCTCGACGCTGAAGCCGCTGCCCCGGCCGTCGACCACGTCGACGGTCAGGTGCGTGTGCTTCCAGTACTCGAACTGCGTGCGGGACATGAAGAACTCGATCGGCTCGAGTCCCTCGATCCGCAGCGTCTCGAGCAGCACGTCGGAGGCGCCGGTGCGGAACATCCCGACCGGGAAGCACATCGGCGAGCTGCCGTCGCAGCATCCGCCCGACTGGTGGAACATCAGCGGCCCGTGCAGCGCCACCATCCTGCGCAGCATGTCCGCCGCGTCCGCTGTCACATCGACTCGCGTGCTCGTCATGGCCTCGCCTCTCTCGTTCGTATCGCGTCCGGGCGGCCCGGGTGCGGAATTCCCGACTGCTGACGCTGGTGGGTCTCGATACGCCCCTGCGGGGCTACTCGACCAGCATGGGTGGCCGCCAGCGCGGATTCCTCCGTCATCGCTCGAGCTCGACACGCCCCTACAGGGCTTCGGGCTCGACCAGCATGCTTCCGCCCCGACCGGGAGGTGCCGAGGTGCCGCAGGCACCGCGCAAGGTGGGAGCGCCGAACGGCGGATTCGCGTTCCAGCGAATCCGCCTAGGCGCGGAGGCTCCCCGCTCCTCCCACCGCAACCACCTCGAGAAGCCGACTGCGGCGACGGCGACGAGGAACGAGGAGCCGTTGCAGACCAACTCAGAAGAAGCCCATCGGCCCTTCCGCGTAGGACACCAGCAGGTTCTTCGTCTGCTGGTAGTGGTCGAGCATCACCTTGTGGTTCTCGCGTCCGATGCCCGACTGCTTGTAGCCGCCGAAGGCCGCGTGCGCGGGGTACTGGTGATACGTGTTCGACCAGACGCGGCCCGCTTCGATGGCGCGGCCGGCGCGGTAGAGCTGGGCGCCGTTGCGGCTCCAGACGCCGGCGCCGAGGCCGTAGAGCGTGTCGTTGGCGATACCGATGGCGTCGTCGAAGTCGTCGAAGGATGTCAGGGCGAGCACGGGTCCGAAGATCTCCTCCTGGAAGATGCGCATGGAGTTGCGCCCCTCGAAGACCGTCGGATTGACGTAGTAGCCGCCGCTGAGCTCGCCGCCGAGGTCGGCCCGGTCGCCACCGATGAGCAGCTTCGCGCCCTCCTGCTTGCCGATGTCCATGTAGGACAGGATCTTCTCGAGCTGATCGTTCGACGCCTGGGCGCCGATCATCGTGGCCGTGTCGAGCGGGTTGCCCTGCTTGATGCGGCGGACCCTCTCGAGGCCGTCGCCGACGAAGTCGTCGTAGATCGACTTCTGCACGAGCGCGCGGGACGGGCAGGTGCAGACCTCGCCCTGGTTGAGGGCGAAGAACGAGAAGCCCTCGAGCGCCTTGTCGTAGAAGGAGTCGCGTTCGGCGGCCACGTCGGCGAAGAAGACGTTGGGGCTCTTACCCCCGAGCTCCAGCGTCACCGGGATGAGGTTCTCGCTCGCGTACTGCATGATCAGGCGGCCGGTGGTCGTCTCTCCGGTGAAGGCGATCTTGCGGATGCGCGGGTGCGACGCGAGGGGCGCACCGGCCTCGATGCCGAAGCCGTTCACGACGTTGAGCACGCCCGCCGGGATCAGATCGGCGATCAGATCGAGGAGCACGTGGATCGACGCGGGCGTCTGCTCGGCCGGCTTGAGCACGACGCAGTTGCCGGCCGCGAGGGCGGGGGCGAGCTTCCACACCGCCATCAGGATCGGGAAGTTCCAGGGGATGATCTGGCCGACCACGCCCAGCGGCTCGTGGAAGTGGTAGGCGATGGTGTCGTGGTCGATCTCGGAGACGCCTCCCTCCTGCGCGCGGATCGCTCCGGCGAAGTAGCGGAAGTGGTCGATCGCGAGCGGGATGTCGGCGGCGAGGGTCTCGCGCACCGGCTTGCCGTTCTCCCAGGTCTCGGCGACCGCGAGGAGCTCGAGGTTCGCCTCCATCCGGTCGGCGATCTTCAGCAGCATGTTCGATCGCTCGGCCGGGCTGCTTTTGCCCCAGCTCGCGAACGCCTTCCAGCCGGCCTCGACTGCGCGGTCGACGTCGGCGGCCGTGCCGCGCGCGATCTCGCAGAACGGCTTGCCGGTGATCGGGGTGATGTTCTCGAAGTACTGGCCACTGGCGGGGGCGACGTGCTCGCCTCCGATGAAGTGGTCGTAGCGCGAGCGGTAGGAGGCGACGGATCCCTCCGCGCCCGGGTTGGCGTAGACCGTGGACTCCGGTTCCTTCGGTGCCTGCTCGGCGACCGGATCGGCGTACAGCGTCATGTGGACCTCCATCGACGTCGTTGTCGGCGGACGCGGGATGATGCGCCCGCTCCGACGCTACGTCGAGGGAGGTTGCAGAGCGTTGCGCGGGCTCAGCCGCGCTCGAGCGCCTCGAGGTGGGCCACCACTCCGGGTCGTCGCGGCGATCGCCGGGGCAGGATGTGCAGCAGCTCGATCCAGACCTCGGCGTCCTCGCTGCCGTCGGGGCCGTTCGCGTAGGCGAGCAGCGTCTCGACGGCGGCGCTGGTCAGGACGCTCTCGCGCACCCGGGCGCGCAGCTCCTCGGCGATCGCGCGGATCCCGGGCGCCTCGGAGCCGGGCAGCGGCGGGCCGGCGTAGGCGTCGAGTGCGAGCCGGTGCGAGCCGCGGTCGAGCAGCCCGAGCACCTGCCTCGCGTCGAGGTCGACCGGGCTGCCCAGCCGGTAGGGGCGTGACAGCGGCGCGAGGCGCGGCAGCGCCCGCTCGAGGACCTTGCGCAGGCGCACCATCTCGGCACGGACCGTCACGACCGCCTCCTCCCGGCCGTGCAGCTGCAGCGCGAGCTGCTCGGCCGAGAGCCCGGCGCGGTGCCAGGCGAGCAGGGTCAGGATCTCGGCGTGGCGCGCGCTCAGCTCGAGCGCGACGGAGTCGGCGGTGACGAGCCCGGTCTCGCGCCCGAGCACGCGGAGGCTCGGCGCCCGCGCCGCGGTGGGCCGGGGCCGGCGCGCGCTCGGCGGGCGGCGCAGCCTCTGGATGAGCAGCTCGCTCTCGACGGCCGCCGCGGTCGCCTCCATCAGGGGCAGCGTCTGCGGCGCGACGACCTCCGCTCCCCCGGTGATGTCGATGACTCCGAGGATCTCGTGCGTCTCGGGGTCGTGGATCGGGACGGCGGTGCAGCTCCACGGATGGACGAGGGAGGCGAAGTGCTCGGCGCCGTGGATCTGCACGCCGTGATCGAGCACCAGCGCGGTGCCGGGCGCGGAGGTGCCGACGTCGGGCTCGGCCCAGGCCGCCCCCTCGACGAACGACATGCCCTCGGCGAGACCCTTGAGCCGCTGGTCGCCGTCGATCCAGAGCAGGCGGCCGAGCGCGTCGCCGACCGCGACGAGCACGCCGCTGTCCTCGTCGGCGTCGCGCACCAGGAGGCGCCGGATGACCGGGAGGACCGAGGCGAGCGGGTGACCCATCCGGTACTCGCGCAGATCGGAGCTCGTGAAGGTCAGCGGGGCGGTCAGGCGCTCCGGATCGAGGCGGCGCCCCCGCGCGCGCTCCCAGGAGGCCTCGACGAGCGGGCGCCGACGACCGCTCCCGGGAAGTGCCAGCCAGGGGTTGGTCATGCGCTCCGCCCCTCGTCGTCGATCGGTGAGGCGCCAGGGCGCCGCGGCACGAGCGAGGCTACTCCGCGAGGCTCGGCGCCGCCTCACGATCGGTGCGCTTCGCGGGCAGGGCGAGGAGGAGCACGGCGGCGACGAGGACGGCGACGCCGGCGATCGCCTCCGCGGTCAGCCGCTCTCCGAGCACGGCGACGCCCAGGAGGGTCGCGGTGGCGGGCTCGACGAGCGTCAGCGTCGAGACGGTCGCGGCGGGCAGCACCTCGAGGCCCCGGGCGAAGAAGGTGTAGGCGAGGGCGACGGTGACCACGCCGAGCCAGAGCACGGCGGGGAGGGAGCCGGAGAGCTGCTGCGGGGCGCCACCGAGGAGGATCGGCAGGGCGAGCACGGCCGCGACTCCGAACTGCGCCCCCATCGCGGCCGCCGGGGTGAACCCGCGCTCGAGCAGCAGCTTGCCGCAGACCGCGTAGAGCGCGTAGGAGGCGCCCGCGCCGGCGGAGCCGGCGAGACCCAGCAGCGAGACGCCTCCGCCCGCACCGCCCGTGAGAAGGCCCGCGAGCAGCACGACGCCGACGGCGGCCAGGGCGGTGGAGGCGAACCAGCGGCCGGCCGGCACGGTGCGCAGCACCAGCCACTCGAGCAGGCCCGTGAAGGCCGGCGCCGAGCCGAGCGCGACGATGGTGCCGACCGCGACGCCGTTCTCGGCCGTGCCGGTGAAGAAGGCCGGCTGGTAGGCGGCGACGCCGACGGCCCCGAGGAGGACGAGGAGGATCGTCGACGCCCGGGGTCGCCGCGGGGTGCGACGGGGCCCGCGAGCCGCCTCGAGGCCGAGGAGGGCGGCGAGGAGCGCGCCGCCGAGCACGATCCGCGCGGCACCGAGCAGGAGCGGATCGACGCCGGCCGCGCCCAGGGACTGCGCCGTGCCCGTGGTGCCGAAGCAGACGGCGGCGAACACCACCGCGCCGATCGCCGAGCCGCGGTTCGCCATGCCGTCCCGTTCCGGCGCCCGAGCGGCGCTCTCTGCCCAGTGTGCCAGGGCGGATCCGGGTCTCGCGGCCCCGGGGCGCAGGATGAGCGGTACGGTCGAGGCGAAGGGCGGACAGCATGGGCATCGCAGAACCGTTCGACGTCGAGAGCTACACGCGGAGCGCGCACGGGAGCCTCCACGACCGGTTCTCGCTGCGGGAGTTCGAGGACACTCCGCTCGACCGGGAGGCGATCGTCGCGACCGCCTACCTGCGCGCGGTCGAGCACGCGGTGATCGCGCGAGTGCTGCCGATCGCGCGCGTGCACCCCGACCGCCGGGTGCGGGCGTTCGCGCCCACCTGGGCGGCGGAGCGCCACCGCATCGCCGACGCGCTGGGCGAGGTGCTCGCCGCGTCGCCGCAGATCCGCGGAGTGGACACGCGCCCGCCCGAGCAGGCCGCGATCCGGCGGGGGCTGCGCGATCGGGCGGCGGGTCTGCTCGCGGGGCCCCTGGCGCTTGCGCTCGCCGTCGACACCCACGTGGCGATCCACGCCTACCGACGGCTCGCGCGGCTGTCGCTGCACCCCGAGATGGAGCGGGTGGCGGAGGCGGCGATCGCGATCCTGGAGCGGCAGGCGGACTTCTTCGGCGAGCTCGCCGCCGGTGCGATCGGCCGACCGCTCGCGGGCCGGATCGTGGCGGCGACGCTGCTCGGCGTGCTGCGCCTGCCGCTCGGCGAGGCGACGCTGCCGGAGCCGCTCGCGCGCGAAGGGCGCGAGCTCGTGCACGGGCGCGACGACGGCGGGCTCGAGGGCATCGACGCGGGCGTGACCGGGGCGTTCGCGCTGCCCTGCACGGCCGCGCGGCGGCTGCTGCAGCCGCACCGGTCGGTGGCGGTGCGGCTCGCGCGGCGGGCGGGGCGGCTGGGGGCGGACGTCGAGGCGGGCGTGCGGGGGCTGCTGGGCTGACGGAGGATCTGCTGACGCTGGTGGGTCTCGATACGCCGCCTGCGGCGGCTACTCGACCAGCAGGCCGGAGCCGGCGGGTAGAGCGGCCGGCGGGCGGCGCCGGCGGGCAGAGCGGGCGGCGGCCGGGGCCGGCGGGCAGAGCGGCCTGCGGTGACGGCCTCCGCGCAGCCGGGCGTCATCTCGCTGTCACCCGTCTGCGGTACCGTGACGGCCGGGGATCGGAGGCCGCATGCGCGGAGCACTGCGCTCGGCGCGCCGCATCGCGGTCGTCGCGCTGATCGCCATCGTCGTGCTGGTGGCCGTCGGGGTCCCCGTCTACGTCTTCCCGGCGACCGACGCGGTTCCCGCTCGCGCCGACGCGGTGCTCGTGCTCGGTCCGCCCACGCGGGCCCGCACCGACCTCGGTCGCGAGCTGGTCGAGGAGGGCGTGGCCGACACGCTCCTCATCTCGGTCTGGGCTTCGGAGCTGGCGGCGGCGCCCGACGAGAGCGACGTGGTCGCCTGCGACGAGCCGGACATGACGGTGATCTGCTTCACCGCCGAGCCGGGAACGACCCAGGGCGAGGCGCGGGCCCTCCGCGACTACGCGGACGCGAACGGCTGGGACACCGTGCTCGTGATCACCCAGACGCCCCACATCACGCGGGCGCGGATCCTGATGGAGCGCTGCTGGGGCGGCACGGTGCTGATGGAGTCCTCGGGCGAGCCGTTCACGCTCGGCGACTGGGCCTACGAGTACGCGTACCAGACCGGCGCCTTCGCGAAGGTGCTCGTCGAGCAGGGCTGCTGAGCGCCGCCCCCGCTCGCGGTCAGCCCAGCAGCTCGCGGACGTCCTCCGCGGTGATGCCTCCGGCGGCCGCCGCGCCGTCGTCGGACATGACCGCCGCGAAGAGCGCGGCCTTCGCCTCCTTGAGGGCCATCACCTTCTCCTCGATCGTGTCCTTCGCGACGAGGCGGTAGACCATGACCGACCGCGTCTGCCCGATGCGGTGCGCGCGGTCGACGGCCTGCGACTCCGTCGCCGGGTTCCACCACGGGTCGAGCAGGATGCAGTAGTCGGCCTCGGTGAGGTTGAGGCCGAAGCCGCCCGCCTTGAGCGAGATCAGGAACACGCCGGCGTCGCCCGATCGGAAGCGCTCGATCACCTCGTCGCGCTTCTTGGTCGCTCCGTCGAGGTAGGCGTACTCGACGCCCGCCGCGTCGAGACGCCCGCGCACTCGGCCGAGGAAGCGGGTGAACTGGCTGAACACCAGGACCCGGTGCCCCTCGGCGAGCGCGTCGGCGAGGAGCTCGTCGAGCAGGTCGAGCTTGGTCGACGGGACGGTCGCGTGCGCCTCGTCGACGAGGGCGGCGTCGAGCGCGACCTGCCGCAGCACCGTGAGGGCGCGGAAGATGGCGAAGCGGTTCTTCTCGAAGTCGCCGATGAGGCCGAGCACCCGCTGCCGCTCGCGGGCGAGATAGGTGTCGTAGACCTTCCGCTGGCGCGTGCCGAGCTCGACCTGGAGGGTCTGCTCCTGCTTGGGCGGCAGCTCCGTCGCCACGAGCTCCTTGGTGCGCCGCAGCATGAGCGGGCGGATCCGGCGCCGCAGCTGGCTGAGCTTCTCGGAGTCGGCGTCGCGCTCGATCGGCTTCTGGTAGAACTCGGCGAATCCGACCGGCGAGGGGAACAGACCCGGCGCGACGATCGAGAGGAGCGACCACAGCTCCATCACGTTGTTCTCCATCGGCGTACCCGTGATGGCCAGCTTGAACGGCACGTCGAGGCGTCGCGCCAGCTGGTGCGTGGCCGACTGCCGGTTCTTGACGAACTGGGCCTCGTCGAGCATGAAGCCCGCCCAGCGGATGCCCGCGTACGACTCGTAGTCGAGGCGGAAGAGGGCGTAGGAGGTGACCACCAGCTCGGCCTCGCCGATCACGCTCGAGAGCGCCCGGCGCTTCTTCTTCGAGGTCTCGTCGATGCCGACGACCGTGAGCCCCGGCGCGAAGCGCTTGGCCTCGCCGACCCAGTTGGGCACCACGCTCGTCGGCGCCACGACGAGGAACGGGCGGGGCGAGGTGCCGGCGTCACCGATCTCGGCCCGCTGCTCCTGCATCGCCCGGGCGATCAGCGCGAGCGACTGCACCGTCTTGCCGAGGCCCATGTCGTCGGCGAGGACCCCGCCGAGCTGGTTGTCGTAGAGGAACGAGAGCCAGTCGTAGCCGAGCTGCTGGTAGGGCCGCAGCTCGACCGAGAAGCCGTCGGGCAGCGGACGCGACTCGAGCGCCCCCGTGGCCGTGAATCCGGAGAGCCCCTCGACCGCGCGACGCCATGCCGCCGCCTGCGCCTCGACGACGCCGAGCTCGACGAGCTCGTCCCACAGGGACGACTGGAACCGGCTGATGCGCAGGGTCTCGCCCTGGTCGTCCGAGAGCTCGCGCGCCTCGGCGATCAGCTCGCGGAGGCGCCCGAAGCGCTCGTCGTCGAGCGCGAAGTAGACGCCGCTCGGCAGCACCATGTACTCGTCGCCGCGTGCGAGGGCGAGGAAGATCTCGGCGAGCGGGACGGCCTCGTCGTTGACCGTGACCGAGATCTCGAGGTTGAACCAGTCGCGGCTGTCGGGCTGCGCGACCGTCTGCACGGCGACGACCGGGGCCGTCTCGGCCTCGCGGTACTCGACGCGCTCGCCGATCTCCTCGATCTCGACGGTCCCGAGCTCGCGGAGCCGCTCGACCTCGCCGGTCAGGAAGCCGACCGTCTGCATGCCGCGCAGGTCGAAGGAGGGGCGCAGGCGCCGGCTCGAGCGCGAGACGAGGGCGGGCGTCGACTCCGGATCGATGCCGGCGCCGGTGAGCGAGTCGAGGATGCGCTGCTCGGCCTCGGCGTCGCGGTAGCCGGACTCGTCGTCGAGCCGCAGCGGGAGGCGCTCGGCCTCGACTCCGCGGGCGCCCTCGACGCCGTAGCGCCACCACCAGGAGCCGCGGAGACCGGCGCCGTCGGTGTGCTCGAGGGTGAGCCCGAGTCGCGGCTCGGGCACGGGCGGCGCCTCGAACGAGCCGTCGCGCGAGACGATCGCGAACAGGCGGTGCAGCCGCTGGTAGTGCTCGGTGAGGAACGCCGACTCCTCCTGCTCGGGGATGCGGATCGCCTCGCGGCTCCAGAGGAAGGTGCGGGCGGAGGAGACCAGCGGCGCCGCGAAGGGGACGAGGGTCACGGGGCGGGCGCGCAGCTCGTCACCCGCCGCCCAGGTGTAGAGGCCGACGGCGGGGTCGCCGATGAAGCCGAACTCCTCGGGCGCCGGGTGGTCGCCGATCGCGACCAGCGAGCGCAGCTCGAGGCCGTTCGCCGTGCGGGTGACGTCGATGGAGGCGGTCGCCGTGGTGTCGAGGATGCGCAGCGGCGACTGGTCGCGGTCGCCCATGACCAGGCCGATGCCCGCCCGGACGGCGCCGTGCAGCGCCGCCCAGATGGCCTCGCTCCGGCACTGGTCGAGGTAGAGCCACGTGTCGGGCGAGTAGTAGCTGGAGGCGCTGTGGCCCGAGAGGATGCCCTGCATCTCGCGGACGATGTCGATCTGGCGCTCGTCGTAGTCGTGGCTGTAGTGCAGGAAGCCGAGGTCGCGCCAGCTGGTGCCGGTGCGCACCCAGCGGTCGCGGTCGCCCATCCGCACCGGCCGGACGCCCAGACGCGGGCGGGGCTCGGGCGGCGGTCGGTAGCTGTTGTAGCGGCCGGGCGGGCGCCGCACGGGCTCGCCCGGGAGGAGCTCGAACTGGAGGCCCAGGGGGATGCCGGAGTGGGTGCGCTCGGCGCCCGCGAGCAGCGGGGCGAGCGCGCTGCGCCACTCCGGGACCGCGTCGACGCCGGCGGTGGGGCCTGCGAGGCCGCCGTCGCGCTCGCGGCGCAGCGCCTCGACGAGCACCGCGGCGACGTGCTTGCACTCGTGCTTGACCGGGCAGCTGCAGGCGCCGCCGAGCAGGATCGAGTGGTCGCCCTCGTCGCGCAGCTGCACGCTGACGGCGTACGGCGAGCGACCGGAGCCCTGGACCTGCCCGAAGAGCCGGGTGCGGCCGCCGAACCACTGCAGCTCGCCGACCCGGCCCTGGTCGGCGTAGCCGGTGCCCTTCTCGAAGGCGGCGGAGCCGACCAGAGCCCGGATGTCCTGCTCGGAGAACGGCTCGCGGGTCGTCGTCCCGGGCGCGTCCGACGGCGGCACCACGTCACCGGGGGGACTCTGGCGGGCCATGGACCTCTAGCTCTCCGCGCCCCGAACGGAACGCATCCGTCCATTCAACCCGATTCCGGGCGCGGTTCGAGCCGACGGCCAGGATCCGTGCCCCTCCTACGATGGAGGGATGCCTCGCCTGTCCGTCGTCTCGGCGCACACCTCCCCGCTCGAGCAGCCGTCGACCGGCGACGCGGGAGGCATGAACGTGTACCTCGCGGCGGTGCTGCCCGAGCTCGCGGCGCTCGGCTGGAAGGTGCGCGTGCTGACCCGCGGCTCCGGGACGCGCCGGATGGCGCCGGGGGTCGAGGTGGTCGGCGTGCCGGTCGAGGCCGCTGACAAGTACGCGCTCGCCTCCTCGGCCGGGGAGTTCGCCCGCGCAGCCGTCGGCGCCGACGTGGTGCACTCGCACTACTGGGTGTCGGGGCTGGCCGGGATGCTGACCGGGTCTCCCCACGTGCACTCGATGCACTCGAACTCGCTCGCGAAGAACGTGCGGCTCGTGCCGGGCGACGCCCGCGAGCCCGAGGAGCGGATCCGCGCGGAGGAGTCGGTGCTCGCCTCCGCCGATGCCGTCGTGGTCGCGGGGAGGGCCGAGCACGACGACGTGGTGCGCGGCTACGGCGTCGACGCGCGGAAGGTGACGATCGTGCCTCCGGGAGTGGAGTCGCGGTTCCGTCCATGGGCACTCGAGCGGGAGCCCGAGATCGTGCTGGTCGGCCGGGTGCAGCCGCTCAAGGGGCAGCTGCTCGCGGTGCAGGCGCTCGCGCGGATCCCGGTCGGCGAGCGTCCGGTGCTGCGGATCGTGGGCGCGCCCGCGCCGGGCCGGGAGGGCTACCTCGCCCAGGTCGAGGAGGCCGCCCGCACGCTCGGCGTGGCCGACTCGGTGCGCTTCGACGGAGTCGCCGACCGCGACGGGGCCGCCCTGCGACTCCGGAGCGCCCGCCTCGCCCTGGTGCCGTCGGCGGCAGAGACCTTCGGGCTGATCGCGCTCGAGGCCGCGGCGAGCGGCACACCGGTGCTCGCACGACGGACCACAGGCCTCGTCGACGCGGTGAGCGAGGGGCGGAGCGGCGTGCTGATCGACTCCGACGACCCGGGCGACTGGGCGGAGGAGATCCGGCGGCTGCTCGCGGACCCCGCCGAGCGCGCCCGACTGGGTCGCGGCGGCGTGGAGTGGGCCGCCGAGCACTCGTGGGCGTCGACGGCGGCGCGCCTCGACGCGGTGTACCGGCGGCTGCTCGGCTGACCGAGGGAACCCCGGACCGTCGAGGGAGCCCGCTGGTCGAGGCGGTGTCGACGGTCCGGGGTTCCCTCGGTGCCGGGTCCGCGGCTCGGTCTCAGTCGGCGATCGCGGGGGCCGGGGCTCCGGGGTCGAGGCGGGCGCCGTGGGTCGAGCGGTGCCAGGGGGCCAGGCGGTCGGGCGAGACGGCGACCATCGCGGCGCCGGTGAAGCCCGCGTCGTTGCCGAAGCGGGCCGGCACGATCTCGGTGCCGATGTCGATGAACCGGGCGAACTCGTCGAAGACGTGCGCCGCGGCGCCTCCGATCACGAAGAGCTGGGGCGAGAGCAGCATCTCGAGGTGGCGGTAGTAGACGCTCAGGCGACCGGCCCACTCCTCGAGGGTGATGCCCTCGCGGCGCACGGCCGAGAAGCCGACGCGCGGCTCGAAGTCGGGCCCGTCGATGTGCACGTGGCCGAGCTCGGAGTTGGGGATCACGACGCCCTCGTAGACCATCGCGGTGCCGATGCCGGTGCCGAGGGTCGTGAAGACGCACAGGCCTCCGCGGCCCTGCATGGCGCCGAACTCGCGCTCGGCGACCCCGGCCGCGTCGGCGTCGTTGACGACGACCACGTCGACGCCGGTCGCCTCCGACAGCATCGCCTGGGCGTCGAGGCCGACCCAGCGCTGCGAGACGTGGGTGGTCTGGCGGACGACTCCGCCGCGGACGATGCCCGGGAACCCGACTCCGACGGGGGTGCCCGCGATGGGCGACACGTCGCGGACGATGCCGGCGATCGCGGCGGCGAAGTCCTCCGGCTCGCGGCCGACCGGGTTGGCCACGGCGAAGCGGCGGGCGGCGCGCTCGCCGGTGGTGACGTCGACCAGGGAGGCCTTGATCGAGGTCCCGCCGATGTCGACGCCGACGGCGAAGCGCGGGAGGAGGCCGTCCTGGGGCTGAGTCACGGATGCTCCGTCTGGGAGGGGGGTGGCGAGGGAGGACCTCGGGCTCGCGGGAACGCGTACGGCTCGCCGGATCCGCGGATCCTGACGAGCCGAGTGCGATTCTACGAGCCCGAACTGCTCCCACGCTCGGAGTGGACAGCGAGCGCGTCGAGGACGTAGTCGATCACGGGGTCGTAGAGATGCACGGCGAGGCCGTCGTCGAGCGGGACGACCACCTCGATCGAGCCCTGCGCCTCGGCGACGAAGACGGCCGGATCGTTGCAGTCGGCGATCGCGATCGTCGCGAGGCCGCGTCGTCCCGCGGCGCCGGCCCAGCCGTGGTCGGCGATCACGAGGTCGGGGCGGAGGCCGAGGGACTCGAGCTCGTCGAGGAGCGCGTTCATCGGCTCGGGCGCGTGGGTGTGCACGAGGCTGCCGCCGCGGTAGGCGCAGGTGACGCCTCCGGTCGACCACAGCCGCAGGTGCTCGTCGGCCGAGGCGATGCGGATGCCGTCGGGGCGGGCGAGCGGCAGCGCGTTCACGTCGAGGACGCGGGCGCCCGCCTCCGTCGCGGCCGCCGCGAACCGCCGGTAGACGTCCATCAGCGTGGCGGGGTGGGCGGTCGCGAAGAGGAGGAGGCCGCCGTCGCGGACCGCCGCGGCGAGGCGCCGGCGGTAGGCGTCGAGCGCGGTGACCGCGAGGCCCGCGTCGATGCGGTCCTGCCCGCGCTCGAAGGCGGGATCGGTGCTGATGCCGACCCGCTCCCCCATCAGCGCGAGGAGGCTCTCGACGTCCCAGTGCTCGGCGACGTCGACCCCGTAGAGGTGGGCGGGCTCGCGGGCGGCGAGGCGGCGGAGGTTGCCGAGGTTGCTCGAGCGGTCGGTGAGGACGGCGCCGGTCAGGAGGGTCTCGTCGAGGACGGCGGCGAGCGCGGCGGAGGAGAGCGGGGGCATGCGGGCCTCTCGGGTCGGTGGCGGGGTCAGCGTAGCGATCTTCGGTTTCCGCTTGACTCGGTGAACAGTACCGATATATCGTTACTACATCGCCGACAGATCGAAGAGCACTCGCTCGAGACGGGCGACCGGATCCGATCGAAAGGGATCCTCCAACGACAGAAACGGAACAACCATGAACTCCCACGACTTCTTCTCCGACCGCGCCTCGTCCGGCCGTGACGGCCGCCGAGGGCACGGACACGACCACCCCGGCCAGCGCGAGCGCCGCGGCCCCGGCGGCCACGGACGCGGCTTCGGTCCGGGCTTCGGCTTCGGCCCCGGATTCGGCGGCGGCCCGGGCTTCGGCCCCGGCTTCGGCGGGCCCGGCTTCGGCCGCGGTGGCGGACGCGCCCGCCGCGGTGACGTCCGCGCCGCCCTCCTCTCCCTCCTCGCCGAGACCTCCTCGAACGGCTACGGCCTGATCAAGGCCATCGCCGAGAAGACCAACGGCTCGTGGCGCCCCAGCCCCGGCTCGGTCTACCCCACGCTCCAGCAGCTCGTCGACGAGGGCCTCATCACGGCCGTCGGCGAGGGCCGCGGCACCGAGTACCAGCTGACCGACGCCGGCGGCACCTACGTCCGCGAGCACGCCGACGAGCTCGCCGCCGCCTGGGAGGCGACTCCCGGAGCGAGCGACGCCGACCGCGCCTTCATGGAGAACGTCGGCAAGCTGATGGCGGCCGTGCACCAGTTCCGCGGGGCAACCCCGGAGCAGCGGGCCGCCGCCTCCACCAAGCTCGACGAGACCAGGCGCGCGCTGTACCTGATCCTCGCCGACTGATCACCGGATCGTGAGACGGCCGGGACGCCCTGAGCGTCCCGGCCGTTTCGTCGCGCCTGCGGGGTGGGTGCGCCGCACAACGTCAGCTGAGACGCCCTCTCGCGCACCAACGTGCGCGACGACCAGTCTCAGCTGATGGTGTGCGGCGCTCTCAGCGGCCGTAGGAGGCGGCGAGCCGCGCGAGGCCCTCGTCGAGCGTCACCGAGGGGCGCCACTGCAGGTCGGCGCGGGTGCGGCGCTGGTCGAACCAGTGGGCCGTCGAGAGCTGCTCGGCGAGGAAGCGCGTCATCGGCGGCTCGTCCTCTCCCGGGCGCACCGCCCAGACGCGCTCGATGAGCGAGCCGGCGGTACGGGCGACGGAGGCGGGCACCGACCAGCTCGGCGGCTCCACGCCCGCCGCGCGGCAGATCCCGGCGAGCAGCTCGGCCACCGGCCGCGGCTCGCCGTTGGTCACGACGTAGGCCTGCCCGTGCACGTCCTCGGCGCGGTCGAGGGCGGCGACGATCGCCGATGCCGCGTTGTCGAGGTAGGTCGAGTCGATCAGCGCCTGGCCGTCGCCGAGCAGCGGGAGGCGACCGGCGCGCGCCCGCTCGACGATCCGAGCGACGAGCTGCGTGTCTCCGGGGCCCCAGACCAGGTGCGGCCGGACCGCGACCACCGCGAACCCGGGGGCGTCGGCGGCGAGCGCGAGCAGCTCGGCCCGCGCCTTCGTGCGGGCGTAGTCGCCGCGAGCGCGCTCGGGGTCGGCCGGCTCGGCGTCGGCGCCCGCGATCGAGGAGCCGGCGTGCGCGACCGAGGGGGACGAGACCTGCACGAAGCGCCGGACGCCCGCGCGGGCGGCGGCCGCCAGCAGGCGACGGGAGCCGTCGACGTTCACCCGGTCGAAGTCGCCCGGGTCGCCCGCGAGCGAGACCTTGGCGGCGAGGTGCACCACCGCGTCGGAGCCGGCGACCGCCTCCTCCACCGCGCGCGGGTCGGTCAGCGAGCCGCGGGCGTCGGTCGCGCCGGCCACTCCCGAGGCGCGGCGCTGGAAGGTGCGCACCTCGTGCCCCTGGGCGACGAGGCCCGCGGCGACGGCTCCGCCGAGCAGGCCGCTCGCGCCGGTGACCAGGACCTTCACGGCGCGACCATCCGTCCGCCGGCGAGGATCCCCTCGGCCCAGCGCGAGAGCGCGGCCCGGTCGATCTTGGAGTTGTGCCGGATGTCGGTCGGCAGCGCAGGAACGACGAGCACCGCTGCGACCGCGGCTCCGACGGCGGCGCGGATCTCGGTGGCGAGCCTGTCCGGCGCCAGCTGGGTCCTGTGGACACCACCGCGCGTCTCGACGACCGCGACGAGCTGCGACACTCCGCGGGGCCCCACGCCGACGATCGCGGCGCGGGCGACGGAGGCGACGCGCGCCTCGACCCGCTGCTCGGGGCCGACCGGCGTGACGACCCCCTCCGGAGTCACGATCACGTGCGGCAGACGACCCTCGACCCACAGCCGGCCCGCGGAGTCGACGCGGCCGACATCGCCCGTGCGGTGCCAGCGCTCCCCCGGTGCGGCGCCGACGCGGGCGGCGCGGTCGGTGAGCCAGAGCCGCTCGTAGTGGTCCTCGACGTGTCCGGCCGAGACGACGATCTCGCCCGTCACTCCGATGACCTCGACGGGCTCGGCGGCGGGGATCCCCGCCTCGTCCAGCGGCGCGAGGCGCAGGCGGACGCCCTCCGCCGGGGTGCCGACGCAGACGCCTCCGCGCGGGTCGTCGTCGAGGGCGGCCTCGCGGATGCCCTCGAGCGAGGCGTCGGTCAGCAGCAGCGCCTCGGTCATGCCGTAGGGCGTGTGCGCCGACGCGTTCGGCATCAGCGCCTGCGCCTCGGCGAGCAGGGCCTCGGGCACCGGGGCGCCCGCGGAGAGGAAGGTGCGGACGCCTCCGAGCGCGCGGTGGTCGTCGGCGTCGAGGGCGGCGGAGGTGGCGACCACGTTCGCGAGCGCGGCCGGCGAGAGGAAGAGGACGGTCGCCTCCACCTGCGCGGCGGCCGCGGCGACGGCGCGAGCGGTGAGGGTGCGCGGCGCGGTGACGTTCATGTCGGGGGTCACCGAGCGCGCCCCGAGGGCGGGACCGAGCAGCGCGAACGGCGCGAATCCGGCGACCAGGCCGGTCCCCTCGCCGACGCCGTACTGGCGGGCCAGGGTGTCGCGCACTCCTGCCAGCTGGCGGTGCGTGTAGACGACTCCCTTGGCGGGGCCGGTCGACCCCGAGGTGAAGAGGATCGCCGCGACCGCGTCGGGCGCCGGGGGCTCGCCGAGCGCCCAGGCGTTCGCGGCGAGCTCGGCGCGGCCCAGCTCGATCAGCTGGCCGAGGGACGTGTCGACGCCGAGGGCCTTCGCGGAGGCGCGCGGCAGCGTCTGCGTCGAGATGCGGCCGCCGGGCCAGCCGAGGGCGCGGGCGACGGTCAGCCCCGGGAGGGCGCCGACCACGAGGTCGGGCCAGGTGCCGCGGACGGCGCGGGTCAGGCCGCGGAGGCCGAGGCCCGCGTCGGCGACGACCACGATCGCTCCGATGCGCAGGCAGGCGTAGAGCAGGGCGGTGAGGTCGGCGCCCGGGGGCACCAGCAGCGAGACGCGGTCGCCCCGCTGCACGCCCGAGGCGCGCAGGCCCGCGGCGAGCTCGCGGACCCGCTGCGAGAGCAGCCGCCACGACACGGTGCGCGGGCCGCCGCCTCCGGGGGGCGCCATCTCGACGAGGGCGACGCCGTCGTCGTCGGCGTGCGTGTCGAGGTGCCGCCAGAGCGACTCGACCGGCGCGGTCGGTCGCGCGACATCGGGAGCCGCACCGCGCTCGGAGGTCGCGTCGCCCAGCCAGGTGAGCACGGCGGAGGCGTAGTCGACGTCCTCCGCGAGGAGGTGGCCCGCCCCCTCGAAGCGGTGCACCTGCGCGTGCGGGAGGCGATCGACGAGGTCGTCGAGGTAGCGGTCCGAGAAGATCGGATCGAGCGGACCCCACAGCATCAGCGCGGGGACGCCGAGCTCGCGGACGCCCTCGGCGATGCGGACGAGCTCGTGGTGGCTCGGGTGCGCGGAGTCGACGGGGATGTCGGCGACGAAGCCGCCGATGCCGCCGCGGCGGGCGGCGCCCTCGTAGGGCGCGCGGTAGCCGTCCTTCACCGGGGCGGGGAGCGCCGGGTGGCCGAGCGCGAGGGTCGTCTCGAGGAACGCCGGGGTGCCGACCGTCGAGGCGCCGAGCACCCCGGACGCGAGGGCGAGCCGGAGCGGCGCCGGGATCGGCGAGCCGACGGGCTGGTGCACGGCCGTGTTGAGCAGCATCGCGCCCCGCAGCTCGGCGGGGTGGTCGACGGCCCAGCCGAGCGATACGACTCCGCCCCAGTCGTGACCGAGCGTCACCACGTCGGTCAGGCCGAGGACGTCGGTGAGGTTCGAGAGCTCGCGGACGCGGTCGGCGAGGGTGTGCAGGGCCCCGGTGCGCTCCGAGAAGCCCATCTCGAGCTGGTCGACGGCGACGACGCGCCACGCGGGCTCGCCGCGGCGGGCGGCCTCGAGGGAGGCGGCGGCGAGGCGGCGCCAGAGGTACGACCAGGTCGGGTTGCCGTGCACGCAGAGGATGGTGCCGACCGGCTCGGTGCCGAGGGAGTCCCCGGTGTCGAGGAGGTGCCAGCGCCTGCTGTCGCCGTGGGCGTCCGGTGCGTCGACCAGGCGCGACCACTCGGGGTCGAGCCCGTCGAGCCCGGCGGGCGGCACCTGCGCCGGGGCGGACCGGCCGAGTGCGGCGCGGATCCTCGACGCCGGGTGCGCGCCGGCGTTCACCAGGCGATCTCGAGCATCGCGGTGTTGATGCCGGAGCCGACACCCATCAGCAGCACGCGGTCGCCCTGCTTGAGGGTCGGCGCCTCCTGGGCGAGCGTGATCGGGATCGACGCGGGCCCCACGTTGCCGAGGGTGCCGAAGGTCGTGGGGACGCGGGTCTTGTCGAGGCCGACCGCCTTGACGAGGCCGTTGGTGTGCACGGAGGAGACCTGGTGCGTGATGTAGCGGTCCATCTTGCCCCAGTTCCAGTCGCGCTTCGCCTCCTTCCAGGCGGAGACGACGAGCTCCATCCCGCCCTTGAGCAGGGCCTTCGCGTCGGTGAACATGCCGTCGACGCTGCCGACGCAGAGCTCGTTGAACTGCGTGGCCGCGCGGGTGATGCCGCCGAGGAGGCGGTGACCCTGCGGATGCGCGTCGGCCGGGCCGAGGATGGCCGCGGCCGCGCCGGAGCCGAGGGTGAGGCTGGCGAACTCGCTCATGAAGTCGGTGCGGCTCATGCCCTCGCGCTTGAGGCGCTCGATGGTGTTGACCTGGATCTCGTCGGCGTCCTCGCCGTCGATGATCATCGCGTACTTGATCTGGCCGGCGTCGATCAGCTGAGCGGCAAGCGTCATGCCGTTGACGAAGCCGAGGCAGGCGTTGGCGATGTCGAAGTTGATGGCGGAGGAGGGCAGCCCCAGCCCGTGGTGCAGGCGCACGGCGACCGACGGCTCGAGGTGCTTGCGGGTGACCGAGGTGTTGATGATCAGCCCGATCTGGTCGGGTCGGATGCCCGCCTCGGCGAGCGCGCGCCGGCCCGCCTCGATCGCGGCGCCGTCGAAGTCCTGCTCGGAGTCCCAGTTGCGGCGCTCGTAGACGCCGGCGACCCGCTGGAGGAGCCCGGTGGGGAGGCGCAGGCGCTTGAGCGCGGGCGCGAGTCGCGCATCGATCTCGTCCGACGTGGTCACGCGCGGGGCCATCGTGGTCGCGACGGACAGCAACGCGACGTTGCGGTGCGTGGTCGTTGCGTTTCCGTCCAACGGAACTCCCTGTCGAGTTGTCGATCCTGGCAAGTGCCGCACCGATTTTACGCTGTCGTTCACCCACTGCTTC
The DNA here is from genome assembly GCF_009807095.1 of Rathayibacter sp. VKM Ac-2754. GTDB lineage: Bacteria > Actinomycetota > Actinomycetes > Actinomycetales > Microbacteriaceae > Rathayibacter. The sequence continues at coordinate 258,845 of NZ_WUCC01000003.1, forward strand.
CTGGACGAGCGCTGGATGCCGGCAGAATGCACCCGGCGACCAGCTGTCCCCCGAGTTGGCGGGGATGCCGGGCGGCGGCCATACCGCCTCCGCCGTGTCAACCACCCTCTGCCCCGGGCTCGGACGGTGGATCGCGCTGACCTGTTCGAGAAGCTCCTGGTGCGCGACCGGCGAGTCCTGGCGCGGGAGTCGCCGGTGACTCCGGAGTCCGCAGCCCCGGCCGAGGAGCACCTGCCGCGCCGGCGCCCCGGCAGGCGATCCTCGGCTCGTGGAAACACGTTCGGCTCGTCGGAATCGTCGGATCCTGCGAGCCGAACCGGATTCCGCGAGCCGGAGGTGCGCCGAGGCGGCATCCGACGTTCGGCGACGAGCCGTCAGGTGCCCATCGCCCACGGCTCGCGGTCGCCGCGGAGGCGCGCGGCGAGCGCCATCGCCTGCTCGTCGGTGAGCGTGGCGACGTAGTCGACGATGCCGCGGGCGCGGCCCAGGCGCTCGAGCGACTGCGGGTCGGCGCGCGGACGGCCGCGCTCCCCCGCCGGAAGCCACTCCGGCCGGTCGGCGCGCAGGCGGAAGTAGCCGTCGGTCGCCAGCTCGATCAGATCGAGCAGCTTCTGCGGGGCGCGGGCGTTGTCGCGCGGGTCGGCCAGCCAGTCGTCGAGGTGGGTGACGAGTGTCTCGAGCACCTGCGACTGCCCGCGCTGGTAGGTCGCGAAGTCGGGGCGGTCGATCACGAAGCGGGTGTGCACGAACTTCAGCACCGCCACGTCGTGCCACGCGTCCGGGAGGAGCGACACGTGCCCCGAGCGCACGTTCGGGTCGGCGAGCACCAGCACGGAGCGCTGCAGCCGCCCGATCCAGGAGGACACGAAGGACTCGATAGCCCGCTCGGTGCGGGTCGAGCCGTCGAACGGCACGGCGAGCAGCCCCTCCACCAGCTCGGTCGACACGCGCTCGACGGAGGCGCGGAACAGCTCGTCGCCGGCGATCCACGGGTCGCGGGCGACCAGCCTCCGCCGCAGCATCTCGAGGGAGTGCCCGGGCGCTCGCGCCCACAGCTCACCGGCGTCGAGCGCGGCCAGCGCGTTCTGCTCGCGGAGGAACGCCCGGAACTCCACCGCGACCGCAGCCTGCTGCAGCACGCCCGCCCGGTAGAAGTCGTCGAGGTCGTGCAGCGAGTAGGCGATGTCGTCGGCGACGTCCATCACCGAGCACTCGAGCGTCTGCTGCCACGGAGCGATCGCCTCGAAGCCCGCGCGCGCGTCGAGCAGGTCGTCGAGGTCGAGCGTGTAGGCCGAGAACTTGGGCGGAGCGGTCTCCCAGCGGCTGGCGGTCGAGCCGCGCGGCAGCTCGGTCGGGTCGGTGGAGTCGATGCCGGGGCGGCAGACCACGCGCCCCCACGGGTACTTGAGCACCGCGGCCCGGGAGGCGGCGGTGAGGTTGAGGCCAGCCTCCACCGTCTCGCAGACGTCGAGCTCGGAGAGGATGCGGAACGACTGCGCGTTGCCCTCGAAGCCCTCCTCGAGCCCGAGCTTCTCGCGGGCGAGGCGGTCGAGCGCCTGCTCGCCGAGGTGGCCGAACGGAGGGTGACCGAGGTCGTGCGCGCTGGCCGCGGCCTGCACGACCACCGGGTCGCAGCCTCCGAGCCGCTCGACCAGCTCGCGCTGGGCCGGGTCGGTGGTGGTGAGCTGCATGGCGATCGCGCGGGCGACGGCGGTCACCTTGATCGAGTGGGTGAGGCGGTTGTGCACGACCTGGCCGACTCCGCTCGGCGAGATGACCTGCGTCACCGCCGAGAGCCGGGCGAAGTACGGGGAGAAGCGGATGCGCTCGAGGTCGACGCGGTACTCGGGGAACTCCTCGCCGGTCGAGAAGCGGTCGACCGGCTCGGGCACACGGCGATCGCGCCGGCGGTCGCGCGGACGGCGGAGCACGTCGCGCCGGAGGGTGGGCACGCCGCCGGTGTCGGCGCCCGCCGTGTCGGCGCGGGCCGCTGGGCCGGGTGCCTCATCCATGGGGCCACCCTACGTGCGCGGCGCGGGCGCCTCCTCGACGCCCCGCGGCCGCACCGCGAACAGCACCGCCGCCGCCACGACCGCGCCGAGCACGTACGCCGCGATGTCGAGCCACGAGAAGGTGCTGCCGACCACGAGCGCCAGCGGCGACCACAGCTCGACGAGGCGCGCCGCGGCTCCGATCGCCTGCAGCTGCTCCATCGCGATCGACCAGGCGAGCGCGATGCCCGCCGCCGTGACGGCCGGGACCCGCGGCAGCAGCACGCACACCAGCAGCGCGACGAGCACGACGTAGAGGACGCCGCCCGCGACATCGGCGAGGAGCCCGGTGAGCAGGAAGCGCAGGGCGAGCCCGAGCCCCAGCGCGGCGGCGGCAGCGAGCACGAAGGGCAGCCGCGCCCTCACCGCGCGCCCTCCTCGTGCGCTCGCCGGAGCCGGTCGAGGGCGAACAGGAACGTCCGGTCGTCGGCGACGGTCCAGCCGAACCGGCCCGGGGAGGCGACGACGAAGGGGACGAGCACGCTCCGGCGGCGGCGCGCGACGAGCGAGGCGCGCGCCAGACCGCGGAAGCCCTCGCCGACGGGCGCCGGCGGCGCCAGCACCGACAGCACGGCGGCGCGGACGCGGTGCGCGCCGTGGGCGACCGTGCCGACCTCGACTCCCGCGACGTCGCTCCACTCCGCGATGGCGAGGGAGTCGGCGCGCTCGGCGGCGAGCGCCGGCCCACCTGCGCCGAGGGTGACGACCACGGCTCCCCGGCTCGTGGCGGAGGCGGCGGGCGCGGTGATGCGCTGGAGGGTGCGGTCGAGCTCGAGGGCGCGGAGCACCACGAAGCCCTCGCCGATCTCGGCGAGCTCGGCCAGGCGACGCTGCCGCTCGGGGCTCGCCTGGCTCAGCTTCGACCCGACCGCGGCGCGCAGCCGTCGCGCCTGCGCGGCCGAGGTCAGGAGCGCGGTCGGCTCGAAGCGCGCGCGCGGAGGGATCGGGACCCGCGGACCTGTGGGCGCCGACGGGACTCCCCAGTGCGGCGGCGGGGCTGCGGTCATGTCCCGGCTCCTGTCGATGGGCGATGGGCGATGGCGTGCCTGCTCCTGATTCTCGCCCCTCCGCCTCCCGCCTTGCCGGGAGCGCCGCCCCGACCTAGGATGGAGGTACCCCCCGGGGGTATCCACCACCACCCCCGAACCCAGGCAAGGAGAAGCACATGGGCATCGCGCGCCTCGATCTCGGCCTCACCGCCAAGGACACCGCCGCCAAGGACACCGCCGCCGACGGCTGCGGCTCGGGCGGCGCCTGCGCCTGCGGCGGCCACGGATCCTCGGCCCACGCGGCCCACGACGGCAGCACCGCGCAGAGCCCCTCCTCCGTCAGCTTCGGCGTCGCGGGCATGACCTGCGAGCACTGCGTCCGCAGCGTCACGGAGGAGCTCGCCGCCTACCCCGAGGTCGACAGCGTCGACGTCTCACTCGCCCCCGACGGCGTCTCGCGGGTGACCGTCGGCTCGTCCCGACCGCTCGGCCGCGAGGAGATCGCAGGCGCGATCGCCGACGCCGGCTACCGGCTCGCTCCCCTGGCCTGATGGCCGACACGACCCTCGAGCTCGACATCGGGGGCATGACCTGCGCCTCCTGCGTCGCGAGGGTCGAGCGGAGGCTCGACGCGCTCCCCGGAGTGACGGCGAGCGTCAACCTGGCCCTCGAGCGCGCGACGCTGACGCTGCCCGACGGAACCACCCCGGCCGACGCGATCGCCGCGGTCGAGGCCGCGGGGTACACGGCGACGGTGCCGTCCGCGAGCGCTCCCCGCGCCGAGGCCGGGGACGACCCCGAGGACGACGAGCGCCGCACCCTCCGCACGCGACTCCTGGTCTCGGCCCTGCTGGCCGCTCCGGTCGTCGTGCTCTCGATGATCCCTCCGCTGCAGTTCGCGAACTGGCAGTGGCTCTGCCTCACCCTCGCCGCGCCGGTCGCGGTCTGGGGGGCCTGGCCGTTCCACCGGAACGCCTGGCGGGCCGCCCGCCACGGGTCGACCACCATGGACACCCTGATCAGCCTCGGGGTCGCTGCCGCCTTCCTCTGGTCGCTGTACGCCCTGTTCCTCGGCGATGCGGGCCGGACGGGCATGAGCATGCCGTTCGAGTTGCCGCTCGGCTCCCGCTCGGGTCACGACGAGATCTACCTCGAGGTCGCGGCCGCGGTGCCCGTCCTCGTGCTCGCCGGCCGCTACCTCGAGGCCCGCTCCAAGCGCGACGCCGGTGCTGCGCTGCGGGCACTGCTCCGCCTCGGCGCGAAGGACGCCGCCCGCCTCACGGCCGACGGCGTCGAGGAGCGGGTGCCCGCCGCCTACCTCGCCGTCGGCGACCTGCTCCGCGTACGTCCCGGCGAGGTCGTGGCCGCCGACGGCACCGTGCTCGAGGGAGCGAGCGCCGTCGACGCGAGCCTCCTCACCGGCGAGAGCGTGCCGGTCGAGGTGGGTCCGGGCTCCTCCGTCACGGGCGGTGTGCTCAACGCGCACGGCGTGCTGACCGTCCGGGTCGAGCGGATCGGCTCCGAGACCACGCTCGCGCGGATGGGCCGCCTGGTCTCGCAGGCGCAGGCCGGCAAGGCCCGCGTGCAGCGGCTGGCCGACCGGGTCTCCTCCGTCTTCGTACCGGTCGTCGTCGTGCTCGCTCTCGGGACCCTGGCGGGGTGGCTCCTCTCGGGCGCCGATCTCGCCGCCGCCGTCTCGCCCGCCGTCGCCGTCCTCGTGGTGGCGTGCCCGTGCGCGCTCGGGCTCGCGACTCCGACTGCGGTGCTGGTCGGGACCGGTCGCGGATCGCAGCTGGGCATCCTGATCCGCGGTCCCGAGGTGCTCGAGAGCAGCCGCCGCGTCGACACCGTCGTCTTCGACAAGACCGGCACCCTCACGACCGGCGCCTTCGAGCTCGACCCGGGCGTCGACGACGAGGCGCTGCTCATGCTGGCCGCCGTCGAACGCGGCTCGGAGCATCCGCTCGCCGCCGCGATCGTCCGCGGCGCAGAAGCCAGGGGGCTCGACGTCCCCGAGGCGACCGGCTTCCGGTCGAGCACCGGGTTCGGCGTGCGCGCGAAGGTGGGCGGGCGTCTGGTCGTCGCCGGTCGGCTGCGCTGGCTCGAGGAGCAGTGGGGCTACGCCTCCGGGCCCCTCTCGGCCGAGGCCGACCGAGCGTTCGAGTCGGGCGGCACCGTGGTCGGAGTCGGCTGGGAGGGCGAGCTGCGCGGCATCGCGGTGCTGCGCGACCAGCCCCGCCCCGACGCCTCGACGACCGTGACGGCGCTGCGCCGGCGAGGACTCCGCGTGCTCGTGCTCACCGGCGACGACTCCCGTGCGGCGGCCTCCGTCGCGTCGGCCGTCGGCATCGACGAGGTCATCGCCGAGGTGCTGCCCGAGGGCAAGCTCGCCGTGATCGAGGGCCTGCGGGCGGAGGGACGCAGCGTCGCCTTCGTCGGCGACGGCGTGAACGACGCGGCGGCGCTCGCCGCGGCCGACGTGGGCATCGCGATGGGCGCCGGCTCGGACGCCGCCATCGAGGCGAGCGACATCACGCTGGTCGGCGACGAACTCTCGCGAGTGCCCGACGCGCTGAGGCTCGGCCGCCGGACGCTCGGCGTCATCCGCGGCAACCTCTTCTGGGCCTTCGCCTACAACGTCGCGGCGATCCCCCTCGCGATGGCGGGGCTGCTCGGCCCGCTGGTGGCCGGCGCCGCGATGGCGTTCTCGAGCGTGTTCGTCGTGCTGAACAGCCTCCGCCTGCGCTCGTTCCGCGCGGGCGGCTGAGCGGCTCCCGGAGTGACGTGGTTGGCTGAGGAGATGCGAACCGAGACCCGCCAGGGCGTCCCCCTCCTCCTCGTCGACGAGGAGGGCGCCGCACTGTCCACCTCCGAGGACGCGCTCGCCCTCGTGGCCGAGACCTACGGCGGCGACGTCGAGACGATCGTCGTGCCCGTCGGACGCCTCGACCCCGAGTTCTTCCGGCTCCGCTCCGGCATCGCCGGCGAGTTCGTGCAGAAGCTCGTCAACTACCGCAAGCGCCTCGTGATCGTCGGCGACATCACCGAGCAGGTGTCGACCTCGAGCGCGCTGCACGACTTCGTCGTCGAGTCGAACCGGGGCGACCACCTCTGGTTCGTGCCCGCGCTCGACGCGCTCGACGCCCGGCTGGGCGACTCGGCGACCGCCGAGGAGCCCGGTGCCGACGGCGGCGTGGAGCCGACGCCCGGCCCCGCGCACTAGTGCCGCTCGAGCTGGCCGGCCCGGTGAGACTGCTGCTGCTCGCCGACACCCATCTGCCGAAGCGGGCGAAGGCGCTCCCCGAGGAGGTCTGGCGTGCCGTCGACGCGGCGGACCTCGTCGTGCACGCGGGCGACTGGGTCGACGAGGCCACCCTCGATTTGCTCGAGGCGCGGTCGCGGCACCTGCTCGCGGTGTGGGGCAACAACGATCCCGCGGGCCTCAGGGCTCGGCTGCCGGAGGTGGCGCACGCCGTGATCGGCGGCCTGCGCATCGGAGTCGTCCACGAGACCGGAGCCGCGGCCGGTCGGGAGGCGCGGGCCGACGCGGCGCATCCCGACACCGATCTGCTGGTCTTCGGGCACAGCCACATCCCCTGGGACACGGTCTCGCCGCGCGGCATGAGACTGCTCAATCCGGGCTCGCCGACGGACCGCCGTCGTCAGCCCGCCTGCACCTTCCTGACGGCGACGGCCGACGGAGGCGCCCTGCACGAGGTGCGACTCGTCCGCCTCCCTCCGCGCCCGACCACCCCCTCCTGAGGACGCACCGACGCGAGCCGCCACCCCTCGGCGGCGTCGGCGCAAGGGGGGTTCCCTGGAAGTGAGGTCGGCCTAAGCTCACGAAGATGACTCGCTCACCGGACAGACCCGATTCCGCGCACCTGCGTCCGGACGGTCTCGACAGCGCCACGGTGGCGGCGCTCGGGAAGCTGTCGGAGGCGCTCGAGACCGTCGAGCACGCTCGAGGCCTCCTCTACGGATTCCACCGGCTGACCGGATCCGCCGACCTCGCGCTCGGCGACGCGGTGCAGGCCTTCCGGGACGCCGGGCACGACGAGATCGCCGACTCCCTCGAGGCCGACCTCGTCGGACGCAACGTCATCGAGGGACGCTGGACGTTCCAGATCGTCGAGGACTACGACGACAACTACTACCGCTCCTTCCGCGAGCACGAGAAGGCCGCTCGGGACAGCCTGGCCGAGGGCCGACGGCACGTCTTCGAGTCGGAGATGAAGGAGGACCGCCGCACGAGCGGTCGCCGCCATCACGAGTCCCGGCCGGGCACCTGATGAACGCCGTCATCCGGATGCGCACGTCCTCGCTGCGCGTGAAGGCGGTCACCTCGGGATCGGGCGTCGGCGACGCTCCCCAGGAGACCACCCGGCGCACCGTCCTGAGCGTCGACGGGCGCCGCTTCCTCCTGGCTGTCGACGCCGACGCGGAGGCGCTCGAGAAGCGCCTGATCGAGGCGGTGCGCGCGCACGGCGACATGGTGAACTTCATGATCGCCGGCGGACACGAGGTGTGCGTGCTGGTGTCCCCGGGCGTCGCGGTGATCCTCGAGCACGAGGAGGTCCCCGTGGAGGACCCGGACGCGGACGACTCGCCTCTGGTGTACGACGACGTCGAGTACCTCAGCTAGACCACTCCGGTCGACGCCCAGAGCCAGAAGGCGGCGTGCGCCCGGTGCGGGCGCCACGGCTGCGAGGCCGCCTCGGCCGCCGCGGTGCCGATGCCGCCGAGCGCGCGGCGGAGGACGAGGTCGCCGGCCGGGAACGCGTCGGGATCGCCCAGGAGGCGCAGCCGCAGGTAGTCGGCCGTCCACGGCCCGATCCCGGGGATGGCGAGCAGGAGGCGGCGCTGCTCGACAGGGTCGCCGCCGGGGTCGAGGTCGAGACCGCTCGCGAAGGCCTCGGCCACCGCCCGCACCGTGGCCGCGCGAGCCCGCGTGACTCCGATCGCCGAGCGCAGCGCCTCGGGATCGGGCGCGAGGAGGGCCTCGGGGCTCGGGAAGGCTCCGAGCCCGCCGACCCCCGCGTCGCCGAAGGCCGCGACCGCCCGAGCGCCGAAGGTGCGGGCGGCGGCGACGGACACCTGCTGACCGAGCACGGCCATCACGGCGGCCTCGAACGCCGCGGGGTACCGCGTCGCGCGGAGCCCGGGTCGCGCGGCGATCATCGGGGCGAGGACCGGGTCGCGGGACAGCGCCCGGCCGATCGAGACGATGTCGGAGTCGAGGTCGAACCAGGCACGCACGAGCCGGACAACGGCGGGCGCGACCTCGGCGGCGGCCTCGACGCGGACTCCCGTGTCGGTGAGCTCGAGCGCGATCGGCTGCGGCGCCCCATGTACCATCAGGAGGCGCTCGAGCCGCCCACCGTCAGCGGCGATCCGGTCGACGCCCGGCAGGGAGTGCGCGCGGAGGAGGCTCGCCGCCCCGACGCGGTCGAACGGGCCGTTCGCCTCCAGGTCGAGCACGGTCGCGGTGGGGGAAGTCAGGGGAGAAGCACCACCTTGCCGCCCGCGCGACCGGAGGCGACGAACTCGAGCGCCTCCGCCGCCTCGCGCAGCGGGAACGATCGGCCGAGGACCACCTCGAGCTCGCCGCGGCCGGCGCTGTCGAGCAGCGGCGCGCGAGCCGCCATCCGGATCTCGGTGCCGGGGTCGGCTCCGTCGCCGCCGCCGAGCAGGAGGATGCCGCCGAGCCGAGCCGCGTGCTCGAAGCCCGCGACCGTGGCGATGCGCGAGCGGTCGGCGACGACCGCCACCGACACGTCGAGTGCCTCGTCGGTGCCGGCCGCGTCGAGGGCGACGTCGATGCCGCTCGGCGCGAGCGCGCGGACCCGCTCCTCGAGCCCCGGCCCGTAGCGGACCGGCTCGCCGCCGAAGCGGCGGACGACCGCCTCGCCCCGCTCCCCCGCCGTCCCGACGACCCGGGCACCGCGGGCGCGCGCCAGTTGCACGAGCAGCGACCCGACGGCTCCGCTCGCGCCGTGCACCAGCACCGTGTCCCCCTCCGCGACACGGGTGGCCTCGAGCAGGTGCACCGCGGTCGTCCCGGTGAGCAGGAGGCCCGCCGCCGCCTTCCAGCCGAGCCCCGCCGGCTTGGGCAGCACGGAGCCCGCGGGCACGACGATCTCCTCTGCGAAGCCGCCCGAGACCCGGAAGCCGACGACCTCGTCGCCCACGGCCACCGCACCCAGCGGACCGACCGCCTCCGGCCCCACGGCCGTGACCACTCCCGAGACCTCGCCGCCGAGCCGCACGGGCGTGCGTCCCCCGAAGACACCCGCCAGCATCTTCGCGTCGGAGGGGTTCACACCGGCCGCGCGCACCCGCAGCCGCACCCGGCCGGGGCCCGGCTCTCCCGGGTCGATCTCGACCGGACGGAGGGCCGAGGGTCCTCCGAAGTCGTCCGCCTGCATCGCCATGACCATGCGCTCCACCTCTCGCTGATGCGGCCGACGCTAGCAGCGACGTCCGACACGGCAGCCCCTCCCCCGAGCCCGCCCGAGAACGCCCGTTCCCTGAGCGCCTACCATGGGGGGATGTCCTCCACCCTCGAGCTCGCCCCGCGCGAGGCGATCCTCGCCGCCGCCGATCGGCTCTACTACGAGCGCGGCATCCAGTCGGTCGGCATGGACGAGCTGCGCACGGCCGCGGGCGTCTCGCTCAAGCGCCTCTACTCGGAGTTCCCGAGCAAGGAGGCGGTCGTCGTCGCCGTGCTCGAGGGCCGCCACGAGCAGTGGACCCGCGGAGTCACGGCGCGCGTCGACTCCGAGTCGGGCGCTCGCGAGAAGCTCCTCGCCATCTACGACTTCCTCTTCGACTGGTTCTCCGAGGACTCCTTCCGGGGCTGCGGCTTCATCAACGCCTTCGGTGAGCTCGGCTCCTCGAACCCCGCGGTCGCCCGCCTCGCCCGCGATCACAAGGAGTCGTTCCAGCAGTTCCTCGCCACGCTCGCCGAGGAGGCGGGCGGCGGCGCCGAGCTCGCGGCGCAGCTCGCGATCCTCGCCGAGGGCGCGCAGACGACCGCCGCGATCGCCGGCACCCCCGAGTCGGCGCTGCACGCGCGCCGGGCCGCCGGGATCCTGATCGACGTCGAGACGGCGTAGCGGAGCACTGGCGAGGAAGATCCTGTGCTCGTCACCGGCATGCTGGTCGAGCAGCCGCCGGAGGCGGCGTATCGAGAACCAACAGCGTCAGAAGTCCAGGTCAGAATGCTGATCTGTCGACGCTGGCGGGTCTCGGTACGTCCCTGCGGGGCTACTCGACCAGCATGGAGGGAGACGGGCGCCGACTTCTCCCTCCCCGCTCGAATGAGACGCATCGCGGCTTCGCCGCTGGATACGCCCGCTGAGCGGGCTGCTCGATCAGCGAGGATCGAGACGCGTCCCCGTCCAGCTCACGCCTCGCCGCCCCCGGGAGGACCGACGACCAGCAGCGCCGCGAACACCGCGGCCACCGCGGCCAGCACCAGCACCCCCGCGAGCACCGGCCGGCCCAGCGCCCAGCGGAGCACCCGGCTGAGGATCCCCCGGTCGCGCGGGTCGGAGCCCGCCTCGCGCCGCCACGGGCCCTCGAGGAGCCCGCGACGCTCGAAGCCGCGCTCGAGCGGCACCGTCGCGTAGGGGACGACGGCACTCGCCACTGCGAGGAGCGTCGCACCCGCCGACCAGCGCTGGTTCACCGCGAGCACGAGGGCAGCGGCTCCGTACGCCAGGAACGCGAAACCGTGGATCGGCCCCGCCACGCTCACCGGCCAGTCGCCGACGTCGGCCACGTACTTCAGCAGCATGCCCGCGATCAGGAGGGTCCACGTCACCGCCTCGACGATCGACAGAATCCTGAAGAGGCGGCGCGGGCTCATGGGATCGGCTCCGTTCGAGGTCCGCGGCAGCGGACGGTCGGGGTCGGTCGAGGGACGCTCGAGAGAGTAGTCAGCCCGGCTCGACGCCTCCTGCGAGATCTCTCAGGCGGGACGGCCGATCAACGCGATCGTCGAGACCGCCGCGGCGATGAGCGCCAGCGCGCTGGCGACGGCGGCGTGCGGACCGGTCCGCACGGGCGCCTCCTCGATGGCCGGCCGCCCGTGCACCTGGGCCCAGAGCCGACGGGCCACCTCGCGCGCGGCGGGGCGGTCGGCGGGGTCGAGAGCCGTCATCGCCGCGAGGAGTGAGCGCCAGCGCTCGGGCACCGACGCGGGGATAACCGGGGAGTGGTGCATCCGCTGGAGAGAGATCTCGAGGGTCGTGCCGCTGTAGGCACGGGTGCCCGACAGTGCTTCGAGCAGCACCAGGCCGAGCGAGTAGACGTCGGAGGCGGGGCCGACGGCTCCGGACCCCAGGCTCTCGGGGCTGAGGTACGCCGCGGTGCCCACCAGGAGATCGGAGCGGGTCAGCCGCGCGTCGTCGAGCGACCGGGCGATGCCGAAGTCGCTCAGCTTCGCCTCGCGGAGGGCCGTCGCCGAGGGGACCGGACGGGAGCGCACGAGCACGTTGTCGGGCTTCACGTCGCGGTGGATCACGCCCTGCTCGTGCAGGTGGGCCAGCGCGTCGGCGACCTGCGCGCCGACCTCGGCGACGACGCGCTCGTCGGCCGAGACGAACCACTGGGCTGCGGGGTCGGCCGAGTCGAAGTACTCCAGCACGAGGAAGGACGACTCGCCGACCTCGCCCTGGTCGAGCACCTCGACGATCGCCGGGTGGCGCGAGTCGATCAGGAGGCGCGTCTCGCGCTCGCGGCGGGCGCGCTCGTTCGGGGTTCCCGCGGCCGAGCGGTGCACCTTGACCGCGACACCACGGGCCAGGCGCAGGTCGCGGGCCCGGTAGACGACTCCGCTGCCGCCCTCCCCGATGCGCTCGAGCAGGAGGTAGCGGTCGGCGAGGGTCGCACCGAGGAGGTGGTCGACGAGGTCCGCGGCGGCGAGCATCGCTGTCCTCCTTGTCGGTGCGGGGTGGGTAAATCGCTAGCTTGTCTAACTAGCTACTCGAGTTGTACCGCGCGCACCCTCCCTCCGCAAGCAGAACGGCAGGGTTGTGCATAACTAGACGCTCTTGCTACACGTCTGTCTAAACTGATGCGCATGGACGAGGCCTCGACGAATCGATCCGGGGCCTTCTGGTACCCCGGAGCGACGAGCGAGCCCGGTGCCGTCGAGGTCCTGGCCGCGATGCGCGCGTTCCGCACCGCCGAGACCGCCATGCGCCGCCGCACCCGCGGGTCGATGGGCATGGGCGAGAACGACCTGCTCGCCGTGCAGTTCCTCATGCGCCGCCAGCAGTCGGGGCAGCACGTCAGCCCGAAGGACCTGGCCGCCTACCTCGGCATCTCCTCTGCTTCCACGACCGTCCTGATCGACCGCCTCGTCAAGAGCGGGCACGTGGAGCGGCAGCCGCACCCGAGCGATCGACGCGCGATCCGGATCGTGGCGACCCCGACCTCGCACCGCGAGGTCCGCGAGACCCTCGATGAGATGCACCGCCGGATGCTCGAGGCGGCGGCACGGCTCTCGGGAGCCGAGGCCATCACGGTGATCCGCTTCCTCGAGACGATGCGCGACATCGTCGAGAAGCCCGCACAGGGCGAGGCCGAGGTCCCGGACACGGCGGCGGACGACTCCGAGCCGGACCTGGTCGACCTCGAGTTCCAGCGCCGCCGGGCCTGATCCTCGTCGTGCGCGAGCGTCGTCTCGGCCGATCCGGCCGTCGACGGCCGCGACTTCCGTCATTCTCCGACGAGCGATAACTAGCTTGACTAGTAGAAAGCCTGTCTAGCGATACAGTGGTCCCGCACCACCCACTCGTCTGATCGGAGAAGACCATGGGCACCATCCTGTACGGCACCCCTCCCGCCGCCATCGAGGTCGAGGACAGGGCGCTCGCCCACCTCCAGATCGTCATCATCAACAAGTTCCGGCGCGACGAGCGCTTCCTGCTGACCCTCGACGCGAGCCCCCAGGCCGGCACCGGCCGCCGCGGCGTCTGGATGCACCCCACCATCCCGATCCAGTTCGAGTTCAAGGGCAGCCGCCAGCCCACGATCAACCCCGAGTGGGTCGAGGCCCTGATGGAGCGCGCCAACAGCGGCACCGGCCTGCGAATCGTGGCCGAGCCCGCCAGCGCCGGTGCCGTGCCGATGCGCCGCTCCGACACCGCGGCCTGACCCGCTCGAGCCGGACGGCTCCCGATCGAGCAGTCGGCCCCGCCCGAAGCCCGTCTCCCGCAGCGGAGGCGGGCTTCGTGTCGTCTCCGCCCGGTCGCGGCCGAGATCCAGCAGATATGAACTTGCTCGCAAGTGCTTGACATTTCGCGCCAGCCTCGATCCACCGGCCCTACACTTCGAGGGCGGCGCTGGGACGTTTCGGCGGGCTCGTCCCCCGGGCCGCACTCATGACCGACCGCCGGATGCCGGGATCCCCTCTCGCATCCGGCGGGCGGACACGACCGGGGCCCCGAAGCCCCACCGCGAGGTCCGCCACCCTCAGGAGTCGGCGCGATGACCATCGACACGTCCAGCGAACCGCAGATCGTCACCGACGCGGGCGGTGGTGCAGCGGCGCGCGAGGTCGTCCCCGGCGAGGTGTTCACCGCCGTCGTGTCCGACGGATTCGAGCACTGGCGGGTGATCGCCGTCCTCGGCATCCGAGTGCTCGCCGAGCGCGTCGACGGAGGCGAGCGCCGCAGCTTCACCCTCCGCTTCGTCCGGCACCGCCTGTGGCTGCTCGCCCAGGCCGCGCCGGAGTCGTCGCCCCTCGCCTGATCGCGGACGACTCCCGCCCTCAGAGGGCGTGCTCGGCGCGCACCGGGCGCGGGATCCGCGCGAAGAGGCGGTCGAACACGGTGCGGCGGTCGAACTGCAGCGCGTACTCGCGGGCGGCGAGCGCGCGGTGCGCCCGCTCCTCCGCCGACAGGTCGAGGACGACGTGGTCGAGCAGTGACGCGATCGTGCCGGGGTCGTCGACCGGCGTGATGAAGGCGTGCTCGCCGATGGCCTCGCCGATGCCGCCGGTGAGCGTCGTGATGACGGGGCCGCCTCCCGCCAGCATCTTCTCGGCGAGGGCGATGCCGAAGGTCTCGACGAACTCCGGCCGCGGCTTGCTCGGCAGCACGAATGCGGAGCAGCCGGCCATCAGGTAGGGCTTCTCGGCGTCGCCGACGTCGTCGAGGAAGCGGATGCGGTGCGCCAGCGGCGACGCGGCCGCGAGACGCCGCAGCTCCGCCTCCTGCGGGCCCCTGCCCGCGATGACGAGCTCGTGGTCGGAATGGACGCGGCTGCGCTCGAAGCCGCCGATGAGGTCCTCGACGCCCTTCGCCTCGGTGAGGCGCGAGAGGAAGAGCACGTAGCCGTCGGTGCGGAGCCCGCGGGCGCGGACGACCTCGTCGACCACTCCGGGGTCGAGGTGGGTGTAGGCGTCGGAGTCGATGGCCGGGTAGGAGATCTCGATTCTGGCGCGGCACTGCTCGGCGAAGCGGGTGCCGTGGGCGGCGTCGATGCGCTCCGCCTCCTCGACGATCAGGTCGCGGGTGTACTCCGAGACGGCGACGCAGTGGTCCTGCGAGAGGTACGACGCGAAGATGTGGGCGGCGGCGCCCAGGCGCCCCTCCTCGACGGCGCGCCGGACGACGTTCGTGACGTCAGAGCCGACCGCCTCGGCGACCGTGGTGACGTCGACGGGGAGTCCCGTGCTCCAGGCCGCGCGCAGCGCATCCGACACCGCGATGGTGTGCGGGCTGAGGTAGAGCGACAGGCAGACGGTGGGGACGCCGTCGGTGAAGAGCTCGACGAGGCGGCCGACCATGCCGGCCAGGAAGCGGCCGTCGGGCACCTTGTAGTCGCCGACCGGCTCGGGACGCTCGACGATGATGCCGTCGCTGTAGGGCAGCACCGCGTCCAGCGGCTTGAGCGGGAGGCCCGCGGCCTGGAGCCGCTCGATCGGCCAGGTGACGATGCGCACCTCGTCGAAGCCGCGCTCGCGGGCGGTCTCGGCGAGGTTGCGGGCCTCGACCGAGTGCCCGCAGATCACCGGATCGGCGCGGACCACGATGACGAGTCTGTTCTGCACGGTGTGGGCGTGCGTGCTCTGGTCCATGGGGCTCCTTCGGGGATGATCGGTGGTCGGGGTGCAGTGGTGTCGAGGTTCGGTGGTACCGCAGTGCAGTGGCGCTGCGCGTCAGCGGAGCGGGAACGAGGGCGGCCGGTGGGCCGCCTCGCTCCCCCAGCCGACGGGTTCGTCGCCGAGGTGGAGCGTCAGCTCGCCGCCGCGGTGCAGCTCGGCGGCGCTGATCGCACTCGCCTCGAGCGGGGCGCCGTTGAGCTCGGCCGACTGGACGTACTGGACGGGTCCGCCGGGCACGGGCTCGACGAATCCGGTCGTCCGGATCTCGAAGTCGGCGCCGCCGACCGCGAGCGAGGCCCGCGCGAAGGCGGGCGCGTTGACCAGCAGCTGCCCCTGGCCGGCGACGGGGAACAGCCCGAGGCTCGCCCAGACGTACCAGGAGCTCAGCCCTCCGGAGTCGTCGTTGCCGGGCAGCCCGCCGCGCCCCGTGCCGAAGCGCTGGTGCACGACGCCGTGCACGATCTCGGCCGTGCGATCGGGGCGGCCCGCGTAGTGGTACGCCCAGGGCGCCTCCATGTCGGGCTCGTTGTTCAGCCCCTCGAAACGGCCGAGAGCCGCCCCGGCGAGCATCTCGGCGCGGTCGGGGCGGAGGCCGGGCTGCACGACCGGCTCGGCGCCGTAGCCGAAGAACTCGTCGAGCTGGGCGACGAAGGCGTCGTCGCCTCCGCTCAGCGCGATGCGGCCGGCCATGTCGTGCAGCAGCCGGAACGAGTAGTTGTGGCGCGTTCCCTCGTAGTAGGTCGAGTCCTTCAGGAGTCCCGAGCGGAGGTCGTAGGCGTTGACCCACTGGGCCGCCCGCTCCTCGAGCTGCTCGGCGAGCAGGCGATCGCCTACATGGCGGGCGACGACCGCCGTGCACCAGTAGCCGTGCGCGAGGTCGAGGGTGTGGCTGATCGGGTGCGCCTCCCCCACCGCGAGGAACTCCTCGCCGTAGGTGCGCTTGAGGTCCTCGCTCATGTGCACGAGCGCCGCCTCCCAGTCGATGCCGGGCAGCCCGAGGCGGCAGAGATCGGCGAGGAACGTGTGCGCGAGCGCGCTGCCCTGGCGCGAGAAGCGGTCGCTGCCCTTGGCCATCCGGTAGCCGATCGGGAAGTTGCCCTCCTCCTCGCAGATGGTGAGCAGCGCGGCTCCGATCTCGACCGCGCGGTCGGGGACGAGCGCGGTGAGCAGCGGCAGCTGAGTGCGGTAGATGTCCCACATCGTGCTGATGTCGAAGACGAACGGGCCGTCGCTCGGCCAGAACGGGCTCTCGTCGGGGGCCAGGCACGGCTTGATCAGCGAGTGGTAGAGCGCCGTCGCGAACACGGTCTCACGCTCGGGCGACGGGGTGTCGACCGCGACCGCGCGCAGGCGCTTGCGCCACGTCTTGCGGGTGCGGTCGCGGCGCTGGTCGAAGCCGGTGCCGGTCGGCGGCACGTCGCGGTGCAGGTTCTCGCGGGCGCGGTCGGTGCCGCGCAGCGAGAAGCCCATCCGCAGCTCGACGGTCTGGCCGGCCGTGCTCGGGCCGGCCCACATCAGGCCGAACGGGCGGAGCGTCGTGGGGCGGATGTGGTCGAAGTCGAGCCGGGTGCCGCCGGGCATCAGCCGGCGGTCGTACCAGAGCATCTGCCGCCAGGGCAGGGCGTCGCACTCGAGGTGGACGGCGAGCGGTGCCCCCTCCATCACGACCTCACCGGCGGCGACGCCGGGCGAGATCGAGTGCAGGTGCGAGCGGAGGGGCACGGTCGCCCCGGAGGGGATCGCCAGGCCGCCCAGCGAGAGGTCGACGACCACGCGAGCGCTGCGGTGCTCCGGGAAGGTGTAGCGGTGCACCACCGAGGAGGGCCCGACCGTCAACTCGGCGCGGATGCCCGAGGAGAGGGTCGCGGCGTAGTAGCCCGGCTCGGCGACCTCGTCCTCGAGCTCCCAGCTGCGCCCGAGCTCGTCCAGCGGCTCGAGCATCGGCGTGACGCGGAGGTAGTTGTAGTACTTGCGGATCGCGCCGGTGCCCGACTGCTGGAAGTGCGTGAATCCCGAGGCGACGAGGCCGTCGTGGATCGTCGGCGGCACTCCCTCGAGCGCCAGGTCGTAGCGGCCGTAGCCGGTGGGGTAGGCCCCGGAGTAGGAGCACGCCGAGACCATCCCGAGCGGGAAGGTCGCACCCGGATGCGTGTTGCCGATCTGCGGCTTGGGCGACCACCAGGTCGCCGCGAGCCCCGTCGGCTCCGGCAGGAGGGTCGCCTCGGTGCCGAGGAACGGGTCCACCCGCTCGATCACCTGGTCTCCACCGCCGCCGCCATGCCGTGACGCTAGGCAGCGCCGGGAGACACAGGGTGTCGCCCGGGTGTACGAGCGGCGACGGCTCGGCGACCGATCGGGGCCGGAACCCGGCGGGCTACGGGATCAGCCGCTCCGCCCGGTAGCGGTCGAACAGCGCCGTGAACGAGTCGACGGTGCGGTGGTGCACCGTGAACCCGGCCAGGCGCGACTTGCTGATGTCGGTGACGACCTCGATGCGGCGGCCGAGGTCGGCGTCGGTGTGCCACCAGGAGGCGACGCGCTCGAGGTCGGGCTCGACGAGGTCGTGCTCGCGCACCAGGCGCCGCCAGGTCTCGCCCGCGTCGGCCATCTGCTGCTCGAGCGGCTGCGGCTCCTCGCCCGGGCCGACGGGCTCGACCCCGAAGTGCTCGGCGATCCGCGACCACATCCAGCGCCAGCGGAAGACGTCGCCGTTGACCACGTTGAAGGCCTGGTCGCGGCCCGCCTCGGACGTCGCCGCCCAGAGCATCTGCTCGGCGAGGACGGTCGAGTCGGTCATGTCGGTCAGGCCGTTCCACTGCGTGGGCGAGCCGGGGAAGACGAAGGGGGTGCCCTGCGCGCGGTGGATCGATGCCGCGACCGCGAGGGTGAGCCCCATGTTCATCGCGTTGCCGACGGCGTGGCCGATCACGGTGTGCGAGCGGTGCACCGACCAGGTGAAGTCGTCGCGCTCAGCGGCGGCGAAGAGCTCGTCCTCCTGCGCGTAGTAGAAGTTGGGCGCGTCGAGCCGCGCCTCCTCCTCGTGGAACGGGGTGTCGGGCATCGCGCCCTGCCCGTAGGCCTCGAAGGGGCCGAGGTAGTGCTTGAGCCCGGTGACGAGTGCGACGTGCTCGAGCGGCGCGTGCGAGAGCGCGGCGAGCAGATCGCGGACCATGCCGCCGTTGACGGCGATGTTCTCCTCCTCCGTCGCCTGGCGCGACCACGCGGTGAAGAACACGTGCGTCGGCTGCTCGTCGGCGAGGACGCGGGCGAGGTCGTCGGCCGAGCGCAGGTCGGCCGAGAGCGGAGTGACGCCGGGCCGCTCGGCGATCGGCCGGCGCGAGAGGGCGGTGACGGGCCAGCCGCGCTCGGTGAGCAGATCGACGAGGGCGGAGCCTCCGATGCCGGTGGCGCCGACCACGAGGGCGTGCGGAGCGGAGGAAGTGGGCTGTTCTGCTGCGGAAGTCATCGTTGACGACAACGCCTCCGAGCCCGTGGCATTCCACGAGACCCCGGGTGGACATCCGGCGCTGCGTGGGAACCGGACCCGAGCATTTCTCGCTATCGTCGTCGGATGCTCGTTCTTCTCCGCCGACGTCCGGCGTTCCTTCCGACCGCTCTCCTCCTCGCGACCCTGGCCGGGTGCTCCGCAGCGCCCGCGGTCCCGGTCGCGTCGGGTCCCACCCCGACCTCGGCCGTCGCGGTGACGAGCGGTCCGACGATCGGACCGACAGGCACCCGGGGAGCGGTCGACTTCGACGGCGGATTCGTGCGGTTCGGCGACGGCGCGCGCATCGTCGATCTCTACGTGGATCCGCTCTGCCCCTACTGCAGGATCTTCGAGGAGGGCTCCGCGCCGCTCCTGTTCGCCGAGGCGGAGGCCGGGAGGGCGACAGTCCGGATCCATCCGATCGCCGTCCTCGACCGGCTGTCACAGGGTACGCAGTACTCGACTCGCGCCGCAGCCGCGTTCATCGCGGTAGCGGCGGCGACTCCCGAGCACGCGCAGGGCTACTTCGAGGCGCTGTTCGCCCATCAGCCCGATGAGAACACGCCCGGCCTGAGCGACGACGAGCTCCTCGCGCTGGCGGCACTGCTCGGAGGCGACGAGGAGGCGATGCGGCGCGAGCTCCCCTCGATGCAGGGCTGGGTCACCGAGCTGACGCGGTCGGCGCTCACCGGACCGCTGCCGGTCACCGACGAGATCGCGGCGATCGAGCAGGTGCCGACCGTCGTCGTCCAGGGCGCGGTCTTCCGGGGCGACAGCGACGAGACGGAGGCGTTCGCGCAGTTCTACGCGGCGCACTGACCGCGCGAGGGCGGGCGGTGGATCTCGCGTCGATGACCCCCTGACCCCAGAGCACGACCAGGCGCCCGTCATCGATGTCGAGAGGACGCGGTGATCCCCCATCGAGCCGCGTCGAGCCCGACACCGCGTGGACGTATCGGCGCCGATCACGCCCCTGCGCCGCTGCCTGCGATGGTCTGGAGAGGCTCCCCGTGCCGGTCGAAGGAGAGCTCCTCACCCACCTCGGCGCACTCGGCCGCGACGAGATCGAGGGAGTTCCAGAAGTATCGGCTCGTGGTCCTGTCGCCCGCGAGGCCGTCGAGAAGGTTCTGCTCGGCCAACCGCGCCGCATCGGCCGACGTCGAAGTGGAGGAGTCGTAGGCGAAGGAATCCAGAGCGTCCTCGAAAGACGAACGATTGACGATCGTCGGGTCTGCTGCGAAGGCGTTCCAGGACTCCTCTAGAGGAGCGCAGAGTGACTCGTCCTGCTTGCCTCCGGGCAGTGCACACCCGCTGACGAGGAGCACCGGAACGGTGAGCAGTGCCGCTCCGGTCCTCCTCATCAGTGCCACGAGAGACCTAGCCTTCCACGTACATGTGTCCCGTCGCGGCCCAGACTGCGCAGGCTTTCTTCCGATACTCCGGCTGGTTGGTCTCGTAGATGTGGTAGCACGTCGACGTTCCGGTGTACCACTTCACGCACCGGCCTTGGTACTCGTAAGCGCAGATCTTGTTCACGGTGTTCGGAACGGCAGATGCCGACGTGGCACCTCCGGCTGCGCCGAGCGCGATGAGCAGGGAGACAACGAGCGAGCGCGTCACGTTCCTCGTGCGTGTCTTCATCCCGTCCATGGATTCCTCATTCCTCTTCGTCGAGTCGAGCCGCATCAGTCGGACTTCTCGAACTCAGTTGATAGTGAGTATTGCTCACAGGAGACGAAGGTATTCTCTGTGGCGGTTCAGAGGAACCGCTGGCGCGGGATGCGCAGCTCCGGTGCGACGGGGCGAGCGCACCGCACGGGGTAGCGTCGATGGGTGCGTTCTCCGTGGAAGTCCCGTGGCCCGGCGGAGCGACTCCCCCGCGAGGTGAAGGTCCTCGGGATCGTCGCGTTCTTCGTGATGCTCGGCTTCGGCGTCGTCGTGCCGGTGCTGCCCGTGTTCGTGCGGAGCTTCGGCGTCGGCTACGTCGAGGTCGGCGCCGTCGTGTCGGCGTTCGCGCTGATGCGGCTGGTCGCGAATCCGTTCGTCGGGCCGCTCGTCGATCGCTTCGGCGAGCGCGTGGTGCTCGCGACCGGCATCGGGATCGTCGCGGTGTCGAGCGCGCTGGTCGGTCTCGCGGGCGACTACCCGCACCTGCTGCTGCTGCGCGGGGCGGGCGGAGTCGGCTCCGCGATGTTCTCGGTCGCCGCGATGACGCTCCTGCTGCGCACGGCCGCTCCGGAGCGGCGCGGACGCGCGATCGGGTTCTACCAGGGCGGCTTCCTGCTCGGCGGCATGGCGGGGCCGGCGATCGGAGGCGTGCTCAGCGCGATCTCGCTGACCGCTCCCTTCTTCTTCTACGCCGGCACCCTGGCCGTCGCCGGCGTGGTCGGCCTGGTGCTGCTGCGCCGGCCCGAGCGGGCGGCGGACGCGGCCGCTCCGGTCACGGCGAAGCCCCTCCGGGAGGTCGCCCGCGATCGCCGCTACCAGAGCGCGGTGCTCGCCAACTTCGCGCTGGGCTGGTCGGCGATGGGGGTGCGGGCGACGCTGGTGCCCGTGCTCGTCGTCGAAGGGCTGGGCGGCGATCCGGCCTGGACCGGCATCGCCTTCGCGATCGCCGCGGTGGTGCAGACCCTCGCGCTCGCCCCCGCGGGGCGCTTCGTCGACACGGTCGGCCGGCGGCCCGCCCTGATCGGAGGCTTCGCGGTCGCCGCGGTCGCCATGCTGGCGATGCCGCTGGTCGGCGAGCTGTGGCTGCTCGTCGTGCTGCTCTGCGTCTACGGAGCGGCGGCCGCGTTCATGGGGACCGCGCCCGGCGCGCTCGTCGGGGACGCGGCCGGCGAGCGCGGCGGTCGGCCCGTGTCGGTGTTCCAGGCCGCCTCCGACCTGGGTGGCGTGATCGGACCGCTGCTCGCGGGCGCGCTGGCCGACCAGGCCTCCCCCACCGCGGCGTTCGCCTCGGCCTTCGTGCTGCTCGGGCTCACCGCCGTCGTCGGCCTCGCGATCCCGCGCCGCGCGGCCTGATCGTCAAGTGTTGCGCCCGCGGGCGTCGACGGGCCAGGAGGCGACGCCTCCGCCGGCGAGCAGCACGCGGTACTCGTCGGCGAGGTTCACCGCTGTGCAGACGTGGTTGGGCACGATCCGCACGCGGGTGCCGACGGACAGGTCGACGCCGGTGATCGTCGCGTGGTGCTCCGAGAGCACGGTGACGCGCGCCTCCGGGAACGCGGGGAGCCTCCCGAAGCCGGTCGACGCGGCACCGCGGTCGGAGGAGAGCACCTTGCTCCCCGCGTCGGCGATGAGGTGGTCGTGGCGGCGCGAGACGATCGTCGTGAGCACGGTGACGGCGACCGACTCGAGGCCGATCGTGCCCATCTCCCACTGCTGAGCGTCGCCGAGGGACGAGACGCCCGGGCGCAGCTCGGTCAGCACTCCCGCGTCGGCGAAGGCGGCGGAGGGGGTCGAGCCGCCGCTCACCACCCGCGCGGCTACGCCGGAGCGGGCGAGGGAGTCGACGGCGGCCGCGAGGGCCTCGGCCTCGTCGCGCGCCGCGGACTCCCGGTGATCGAGGGCGTAGCTGTGGCCGGGGAACGTGAAGACACCGGCCACGTCGAGACCCTCCG
Organism: Rathayibacter sp. VKM Ac-2754; assembly: GCF_009807095.1. GTDB lineage: Bacteria > Actinomycetota > Actinomycetes > Actinomycetales > Microbacteriaceae > Rathayibacter. The sequence continues at coordinate 281,113 of NZ_WUCC01000003.1, forward strand.
CCACTGCCGCGGCAGCGACGGCGCCGGCGTCGAGGGGCAGGACACCGCTGCGGTGGTGCCCCGAGTCGATCTCGACGACGACCTCGAGAGCCGAGCGCTCCGCCTCCGGGATCGCGGCGGCGAGACGGGCGGCCGACTCGGCGGAGTCGACGCCGACCCGCACCCGCGCGCTCGCCAGCACACCGCGGAGGCGGGCGGTGCGGTCGGCGTCGAGCCAGAGCGGGTAGGCGATGAAGAGGTCGCGCGCACCGCCCGCGGCGAACACCTCCGCCTCCGACACCGTCGCGACGGTGAGGCCGACCGCGCCGGCGGCGAGCTGCCTCCGCGCGATCTCGACCGACTTGTGGGTCTTGGCGTGCGGGCGCAGCGCCAGCCCCCGCGCGTGGGCGGAGGCCGCCGTCGCGGCGATGTTGCGATCGAGGACGGCCTCGTCGAGGACGAGGGCGGGAGTCGGCAGGGAGTCGAGGCGGGCGTCGGCGGTCACGGGGCGATCCTAGGCCGGGCGCCGAGCAGAGGATCCGCCCGGCCGGAGAACGCGCTCGTGTCGCCTCCGGGACGCCGGAGCCGGAGAAGTGCCTCTAACGTGGGGGGCGGGATCGTCGAGGGGAACCGGATGCAGGAGCGCGACGCGCAGCAGCACCTCGCCGACTCGCACGCCCGGGCGGACGCCTTCGGTCGCGGGGTGCTGACCGCGACCTACTCCGTCCGCCACTCCCGCGGCCTCGACGTCGTGTTCGTCCTCGACCGACCGGACGCCGACTTCCAGATCGGCATGGGCGCCGCCTCGGAGGACTTCGGCTCGATCCTCGCGATCGGGATCGACCGCCAGGGCGACCGGCTCCGCGCCTCCGCCACGCACACCGTCGCCGGGAAGCGCCGGACCGTCCCGGTCCGGGTGGTGTACCACTCCGGCTCCGTCATCGCCGTCGAGGCGAGCCCTCTGCCGCTGCGCGACCGGCCCGCCTCGCTGAAGTGCTGGTCGTTCGTGCGCTCGGGAGACGAGGAGCACTACTCCGACGTGATCGGCTTCGTCGCACCCTCGCTCGCCGAGCTGCCGACGGTGCCGTTGAAGACCCGGCCGCGCTAGAGCTGTCGAACCGGCGCTAGCCGCAGTCGATCCGCCCGGGCAGCGGCGCGAGCGGCAACCCCTCGACGACGATCACCCGGCCGTCGAAGGCCGAACCTCTGAGGACGCGGGACTCGCCGAGGCGGGCTCGGAGACTTCGGGCGTGCGCCGAAACAGCTGCAGCGAGGCCCCCGTCGATGGCACCCGGGACGCTCAGCGCGGCGAGGAGCCCGGTGAGCGCCTCCCCCGTCGCGGAGTCGTCGTCGAGGACGTCGGCTCGGAGGATGCGGTTCGACCGTCGCTCGAGGAGCGGAGCGGGAGCGGTCGGGGCTCCTCGGAAGTGCGACATCGGCCTGTCCCCTGTCTCTCGTCGTCAGTGACGTCGGCAACAGGGTCTAGGCCGCCGACCGACACGTTAGACCCGGAGCGCGGCACTGCACCAGACCCAGGACGGGTGGATACCGGGCGGCGGAACCCCTGCCGATCACGGGCCGGAACGCCACCCCCTTCTTTTCCGACGGACGTTCCCTTTCCCTCGGCGTCCTCCATCTGCGACACTTGCCGGACTGACCGCCCTTGCCCTCGGCGAGACCGCTTCGACGAAGGGCCTTCCGCATGGGCGTCCTGCACTACGACAACCGCAGCTTCGAGTTCGACGACCGGATCCTCACGCACCTGCAGATGGTGGTCGGCCTGAAGCTCCGCCGCTCGGAGAGCTTCTACCTGACCTGGGTGCCCAGCCGCGACTCCGGGACCGGGCGCCAGGCGGTCTGGATCGCGACCGGGGTGCCGCTGCACTTCGAGTTCTCGGGCAGCCGGATCCCCTCGCTCAACCGCGAGTGGATCGAGCAGCTCGTCGCGAGCTCGAACAGTGGAATCGGGCTGAACCTCTCTGACGACCGGAACCGCGAGCACGCCATCGCGGCCTGAGGAACACGGGGTAGGCTTCGCTGCAGCGTGCGCGCCCTGAGACCGCGGAGATACGTCATCGACCGATGATCGAAGGTTCCCGTGATGTCCACCCTGCTGACACCCCCGCTGCGCGACCGCTACCGTCGATTCTCGTGATCGGCGAACTCACCCCCGCTCCCGGAGGCGGCCACGAGCGGGACCTCGACTCGCTGCTGACATCCTTCGTCACCCTGCTGCCGGTCGAGGACGCCGCCGCGTCCGCCCTCGGCCGCCCTTTCGACATCGAGACGCTGGTCGCGAGCAGCTCGCGCGCGGCGGGCCTCGACGGAGCGCAGATCGACCTCGGCGAGGGCCCGAGCTGGAACGCCTACCGCACCCTCCGTCCCGTCAGCATGCGGGTGGATCACGACCGCGAGCTCTGGCCGTTCTTCGCCTCGACCCTGACCCGGGTCGGGGTGTGCTCCGTGCTCGCCGTCCCCCTCCTCGTGGGCACCCTGAGCATCGGTGCGGTCTCGCTCTACAGCGACTCCGCCGTGATGCTCGAGGCCGAGCAGCTGCGCCTCGCCGCGAACCTGTCGACCCTCCTCGCCCGCTCCGTCGTCGCCCGGGCGCTCGACGAAGCCGACAGCGGAGTCGCGGTGCGAGACCCCTCGCTGTCGCGCCGCGAGGTGCACCAGGCGACCGGCATGGTGATCGCCCAGACCGGGTCGACCCCGGAGGAGGCGCTGCTCACCATCCGCGTCCACGCATACACCGCGGGCCTGAGCGTGCGCGAGGTCGCCGCCCGGATCGTGGAGCGCCGGCTCGACTTCTCGCCGGATCGTGGCGGACCGGATCACGGCACTCCGGATCGTGGCGGACCGGATCACGGCACTCCGGATCGTGGCGGAACAGACCCGAAAGTAGGATGACCCCATGGCTGGTTCCGTGCGCGAGCAGATGCTCCTCGAGACTCTGACGATCGTCGCCGACACCCTGGTGGACGACTTCGACGTCGTCGACTTCCTGCACGATCTGGTCGATCGCTGCGCCACCCTCTTCGACGCCGTCGACGTCGGCATCGTCCTCGCCGATCGGCACGGCCAGCTGGTCGTGATGGCCTCGACCAGCGAGCGCCTCCGCCTGATCGAGGCGCTGCAGCTCTCGGCGGGCGAGGGACCCTGCGTCGAGTCGTACGAGCAGGGATCGGTCGTGACGGCCGGGACGCTCGACGAGATCATGACCCGCTGGCCGGCCTTCGCCCACGGCGTGAACGACTCCGGCTACCACTCGGTGCACGCGGTGCCGCTGCGCCTGCGCCGCGAGACCATCGGATCGCTGAACTTCTTCCGCGACAAGCCCGGCACGCTCGACCCCGCCGACGTCCCGGCCGCGCAGACCATCGCCGACGTCGCGACCATCGGGCTCGTCCAGGAGCGCGCCGTGCGCGAGGCGTCGCTCGCCCGCGACCAGCTGCAGCACGCGCTCGACGCCCGGGTGCTCATCGAGCAGGCGAAGGGTGTCATCGCGCACAGCCGCAACGTCGACATGGAGGCGGCGTGGTCGATCCTCCGTGAGCGCGCGCGCTCGCGGCAGGCGCGGGTCACCGACGTCGCGCAGGGCGTGATCGACGGCGTCATCGTGCTCTGAGGCCGGGAGCGCTCAGGCGGGGACGTACTCGACGAAGGGCTCGGGGACGCCCGCCGCGGGCCCGGCGCGCCCGGGGCCGCGCGTTCAGCCGAGGACCGGCGCGGCCACGGGCGGAGCGACGCCGAACGCCGACACGTCCTCGGTGGTCGTGCCGTCGAGGGCCAGCTCGGCGAGGACGCGGCCGAGGGTCGGCGTGAACTTGAAGGCGTGGCCTGCGCCGAGGCCGACGAGGATGTCGGGGTGCTCGTCGAGCGGGCCGAGGATGAAGCGCCGATCGGGGGTCAGCGCGTACTGGCAGGTGAGCGTCCGGAGGACCTCGCCGCTCGCGGGCACGACCGCGGCCAGGAAGGCCCTCAGCTCGTCGAGCAGCCCGGGTGAGGGCGCGAACGTGCGCTCGTCCGGCGACATCAGGTTGTCGGAGACGTCGCGCGCGGCCTTGATCGTCGGCTCGCCGTAGGTCGGGAAGCCGTAGAAGCAGTGCTCGTCCTCCCAGATCCACACGGGGAAGCGCTCGCGGTCGAAGGCACCCGGGTCGCTCGGACCGAAGTAGCTGACCTGCTCCTGCATGGCGACGAGCGGGATCTCGGCGCCGAGCGGGGCGAGCAGGGCGTTGGTCCACGCATCCGCCGCCACGATCACCTTGCCGGCGTGCACGTCGCCGCGAGCCGTGTGCACGACGACGCCGTCGTCGACCGGGGTCAGCCGCTCGACCGGGGTGCGGTCGCGGAGCTCGGCGCCGTGCTGCCGCGCCTGCATCTGCAGCGCGGCGACCGAGCGCGAGGCGTGCACGATGCCGGAGTCGGCGGTGTAGACCGTCTGCGTGGCGGCGGGCAGCACGAACTGCGGCCAGCGCGCCGCGACCTCGGCCGGCGTGAGCAGCTCGAACGGGACGCCGGTCTCGGTGAGGCTCGCGCGGAACGCCTCCGCCGAGTACGGGCTGCCGGGCGGGAAGAAGACGACTCCGCCGGTGACGCTGACGAGGGTCTCGCCCGAGACGGCCTCGAACTCGGCCCAGTCGCGGTAGGCCGCCTGGGCGAGGCGCACGTACTCGGGGGCGCCGTAGGAGGTGCGGATGATCCGCGAGGTGTCGTGCGACGCGCCGCGCACGTGGCCGAGCTCGAACTGCTCGAAGGCCACGACGCGGGCTCCGCGCCGGGCGAGGTGGTAGGCGGCGGCGCTGCCGATCGCGCCCAGGCCGACGACGGCGACATCGACGTGCTCCATGCGGTGACTGCTCTCTCTGGTCGGTGCGGGGTGGGATCACTGTAGGAAGTGCGGGAGCCGCGATGGGTAGGGTGCGCACTGAGAGCAATCCGCCGTGCAGTGGATTGCCGATCCTGCGGACGGAGTGAGCGGTGACGATGCGCGTGACGGCCGCCCTCCGGGTGGTCCGGCTGCTCGGCGAGCGTCCCGACCCGACGATCCCGCTGGCCGTCGGTGCGATCGCGGAGGCGCTCGGCGCGCCCCTCAGCGGCACCTCGCGACTGTGCGCGGAGCTCGAGCGCTCGGGCCTGATCGAGCGCGGACCGGCCTACGGCAGCTACCGTCTCGGCCGGGCCGCCGTGCGGCTCTCGGGTCGCGCCGCCGCGCCGTTCGCGCGGACGCTGCGGTTCGCGCTCACGCTCGCCGCGCAGCAGACGGGTGAGACCGTCGTGCTGGCCGCCGGGTCCGCGCCGTCGCCCCGGGTCGTCGCCGGCATCACGTCGTCGTGGACGCTGCACGCGCCCGCGGAGGTCGGCGAGGCGATCACCGACGAGTCCTCCGCGATCGCGCTCGCCGGCGACGGCCGGGGTGCGCCGTCCGAGTCCGCGTCGGGCGGGAGCGTCGAGATCGCGACTCCGCTGCTCACCCCGGCGGGCGAGTGCGTCGCGGTGCTCGCGGCGCGGCTGCCCGCGAACCGGCTCGCCGAGAACGGGCCGCGGATCAGGCGCGCCCTCGCCGTGGCGCGCACGAGCATCGAGGCGCGCCTGGGTGAGCCGGGCGCCGTGCGAGCGGCGGCGGAGGCGGTGCCCGCGCCCTCCGCGATCGGGGCGGCCCTGCGCCTCCTGCAGCACCTCGCCGACGGGCCGGACACGGCGGCCGGAGCGTCGGCGGCGGCCGGGCTCCGCCGCGATCGCGCCGTGCGGCTGCTCGACTCGTGCGTGCGAGCGGGCCTCGTCACGTCGACCGCCGGCGAGTACCGCCTGGGCTGGATCGTGCACGGCTGGTCCCGCGCCGCCACGGCGGCCCTCCTCGTCGACGGAGGCGGGCCGCTCGTCGCGGAGACCGCCCGGCGACTCGGAGCGTGCGGCTTCATCACCGTCCTCGCGGGGATGCGCAGCCTCACCGTCGTCGAGGAGCTGCAGCCGCCGGGTGCAGGGCTTGCGATGATCCCGTGGCTGGGCCGCGCCCATCCGATCGTCGGCTCGGACGGCGGGCCCACGATGCTGATGGACCTCGAGGAGGACGAGCTGGGGCTCCTCTTCCCCGCCCGGCACACCCCGCGGGAGCTGGCCCGCCTCCTGCGCCGGAGGCAGCGGGCGCGCCGCGACGGAGTCTTGACGATGGAGGCCTACGACGCTGCCGGCATGACCTCGGTGTCGGCACCGATCCGCGACGCGAGCGGCGCGGTGGTCGCGGCGGCGTGCCTCGTGGGGATCACGGAGGACGTGCACGCGCGGCGGGCGGACTTCGAGCGCGCGGCGGTGGAGCTGGCGGCGGGGGTGACGGGGCTGCTGGGATGAGCAGCGGGCAGCGAGCGGCGCCCGAAACGAAAGAACCCCCGGTGCGTCACGGTTCACGCCCGGAGAGGCACACTGGGGGAATTCGTTCGTAGATTACCACTCGTGAATCCGACCGGCGAGACCCGACGGTGAGCCCGACCTCGTCCGAGCGAAGAGCGCTTCTTCGAGCGATCTCACCCGACCGCCTCGGAACGTACCGCGCGGAGGGCACGCGATCCGGGCGCGATGCGCTGGTGCTGTACCTCTGGGACCGCGACGTCGCCGCGGCGGCGATGGCGGACATCGCGATCCTCGAGGTCGCCCTGCGGAACGCGATGAGCGAGGCTCTCGAACGCCGAGCGGGGCGTCCCGACTGGTACAGCGAGGACGTCGGGCTCGACAACCGCTCGCTGGCGGCTCCGTCCCGCGCATGGCAGGACGTCCCGGCGAACCGACGCACGCCCGGGCGCGTGGTCGCGCAGCTCATGTTCGGGTTCTGGCGGAATCTCCTCGAATCAGGAGGCGACATCGGCACAGGGCCACTCAGACGGCCGGTCAGCTACGAGACGATCTGCACACCGCGTTCCCCGGCGGACGGGCCGTCGCCGCCTCGGAGGGGGCGCACTACACGCGGACCTGGACCCTCCGCGTCCTCAAGGACATCCATGCTCTTCGGAATCGGGCGGCGCACCACGAGCCGATCCTGACGGGCATCCCTCTTCCGGGCGAGGGACGACGCATCAGTGCGGGGCAGGGCTCTCGCGCGTGCCTCACCCTTGCGTCGATCCTCGACAGGGACCTCGCGTCCTGGCTCCGCGGCAACAGCCGACTGGCTGACGCTCTCGCCGCAGAGCCGACGGCCTAGCGCAGGTCACCCGGCTCACGGCGTCGTCGCCATCAGGCGCAGGCGGCAGGCCAGCTCGAGCGCGAAGCGCGTGTCCGGGTCGTCGAGGTCGAGGGCGAGGGACTGCTCGATCCGGCGGATGCGGTAGTTCACCGCGTTCGGGTGCAGGAGGAGCACCTCGCCGGCGCGCGCGAGGGAGTTGCGGTTGCTGAGGTAGGCCAGCAGGGTGCGCACCGAGATGGCGGAGCGCTCGGCGCCGAGCGCGTCGAGCGGCGCGAGCACGTCGTCGAGCAGGGCGCGGCTGAGGGGAGAGGCGTAGAAGTCGAGCAGCACGCGGCGGAGGCCCGTCACGTCGGTCACCTCGATCGCGCCGAGGCGGCCCGCGGCGACGGCCGAGCCGGCGGTGATGCGCGCCTCCGTGGCCGACTGGCGGAGGCCGGAGGCACCGGACTGCGGGGTGCCGAGGCCGACGGTGAAGGTCCAGCCCTCACCCGCGAGGGCTGTGCCGTGCGCGACGAGGCGCTCGACCACGTCGCGGACCCGCCGCTGGTGGTCGGGGGCGCCCGACTCCTCCGAGGCGACGACCACGAGGTCGTCGTGGAAGACGGCGAGGTGCCAGGTCTCGTCGCGGCCGTCGGTGAGCTGGAAGGCGTTCAGCTCGAGGGCCGCGATGGGGGCGGCGGGCAGGCGCCGCTCGGGGTCGTCGCGGTGGCGCGGGGTGATCCAGGCGGCGGCGTGCGCGAAGGCGACGGGCAGTCCCGCGCGGGCGGCGTCGACGGCGAGCGCGTCGATCCGGGACGATTCGGCGAGCAGCAGCTCGACGACGAGGTCGGCGCGGGAGCGGGCGGGGCCGAAGCGCAGCTGCGACTCGCGCTGCAGGGCGCGCGAGAGCAGCGCGGCGACGACGGGCAGGGCGATCGCGACGGCGGTCTCGGCCTGGTCGGCGACGAGGCGGCCGACCGCGACCTCGCCGATGCAGACCGCGTCGGAGTCGGTCCAGGTGACGGCCGGGTCCTCGATCATCCGCAGGGTGACCCCGAGCGCGGCGCTCGCGGCGTCGAGCACGGCGGAGCGCGCGTCGAGCGGCTCCCCCTCGCCGGATCCGGGGCCGCACGCGGCGGCGGCCACGGCGATCGCGTGCTCCGCGCGACCCAGCGCCTCCGCCGCACCGCCGCGCAGCAGCCGGTCGATCGAGACAGCGAGCTCGGAGGGGGCCGCGTTCGCGGTGAGCACGGGCAGCGCACCGCGGTCGGCCAGCGAGCGCGATGTCGCGGCGAGCGTGATCTCGCCGACGAACAGCAGCGCGGCGACCTCGGCGGCGATCGCGCGGCGGATCACGATGTCGAGCTGGTAGGCCCGCGGCTGCTCGGCGCCGTGCAGGACGATCACCAGGTGACCGGGCGAGGCCCGGCCGACGTCGTCGAGCGCGAGCATCTCGACTCCGCTGAGCGCGACTCCGTCGACGGCGCCCGCGCGGCAGACCATGTCGAACTGCTCGCCGTGCTCGAGGACGTGGGCGAGCGATGTCTGTGCCATGAGAACAATCTGCCGCATTTCCTCATGCTGTCGGCACATTCCGTCCGACCATCGGCCTGATTAGCCTCGAACCATGAGCTTCACGCCCTCCGCCGGAACCACCGCCGTGCGCCTGATCACCCGCGACGACGTCGCTCCCCTGGCCGCCGGCTGCGCCGTCTTCGGAACCGGAGGCGGCGGATCCGTGCACGGCTCGCAGCTGTCGGTCGAGAACGCGATCGAGGCGAACGGGCCGGTGAGGATGATCGGGGTGGAGGATCTCGGACCCGAGGACGCGGTCATCATCCTGTCGGGGATGGGCGCCCCCTCCGTCGGCATCGAGATGCTCGGCTCGAGCAGCCAGGTGCACACGCTGCTCCGCGAGGTGGAGCGGCTCGTCGGCCGGCCCATCACCGCCGTCATGGCCGCCGAGATCGGCGGCAGCAACGGAGTCGCCCCGGTCGGCTGGGCGGCCGAGCTCGGCCTCGCGGTGCTCGATGCCGACGGCATGGGCCGCGCCTTCCCCAAGGCGACGATGATCTCGATGAACGTCGCGGGCCTGGCCAGCGAGTTCGCGGTGATGAGCGACGTGGTCGGCAATGTCACGGTGCTGCGGACGATCGACATCGCCTGGCTCGAGCGCCACGCGCGGGCCTTCACGGTCGCGGCCGGCGGCATCGCGCTCGGCGCCCACTACCTCCTCACCCACGAGACGGCGCCCGGCGCGGTGATCGAGGGCACGGTGAGCCGCGCGATCCAGGTCGGCCGCCGCCTCCTGGGCTCGATCGACCCGGTCGTCGACATCGCCGAGGAGCTCGGCGCCGCCGTGCTGATCGGCGGCAAGGTGATCGACATCGACCGCAGCACCGAGGGCGGCTTCACCCGCGGCTCCGTCACCATCGACGGCGTCGGCGCCGATCGGAGCCGCATGGTGCGGGTCGAGATCCAGAACGAGAACCTCGTCGTCATCGAGGACGGCGGCGTGGTGGTGAGCGTGCCCGACCTGGTGACGATCCTCGACTCCGAGACCGGGGAGGCGATCTCGACCGAGATGCTCCGCTTCGGGCAGCGGGTGAGCGTGCTCGCGTGGGCGTGCGATCCGCTCTGGCGGACACCGCGGGGCATCGAGCTGGCGGGGCCGGCGGCGTTCGACTTCGACTTCGAGTACGTGCCGTTCGACGGCGCCGCCACGGAGGTGGCCCGATGAGCGCCCGCGACCTCTCCGTCGGCATCGACGTCGGCGGCACCAACACCGACGCGGTCGTGCTCGACGCCGACGGCGCCGTGATCGCCTGGACCAAGCAGGCCACGACCGAGGACGTCACCGGAGGCATCCGCGCCGCCCTCTCGGTCGTGCTGGGCGAGCTGGGCGAGGGCCGCGAGCGCGTCTCGCGGGTCATGCTCGGCACCACGCACGCCACCAACGCGATCGTGCGGCGCCGCGACCTCGGCCGGGTGGCTGTGATCCGGCTCGGAGCGCCCGCCTCGACCGAGTTCCCCTCGCTCTCGGGCTGGCCCGCCGACCTCCGCGAGACCGTGCTCGCCGGGGCGCTGCTCGCCGGCGGCGGGCACCTGATCGACGGCTACCCGATCTCACCGCTCGACGTCGACGGCATCCGCCGGTTCCTCGACTCGCTCGAGGGCCGGTTCGACGCGGTCGCGGTCTGCGGCATCTTCAGCCCGTCGTTCCCGGAGCAGGAGCTCGAGGTCGCAGCGCTCGTCGCCGACCACGTCGGGGTCGACGTCCCCGTCTCGCTCAGCCACGAGATCGGCGCGCTGGGTCTGCTCGAGCGCGAGAACGCGACGGTGCTGAACGCGGCGCTGCACGGCATCGCCCGCGACGTGACGCAGGGCCTCCTGACCGTCGTCGAGGAGGAGCGGCTCGACGCGGCCACCTTCTTCGCCCAGAACGACGGCACGCTGATGGCCGTCGAGTACGCCGCGCGCTACCCCGTCCTCACGATCGGCTCGGGTCCCGCCAACTCGATCCGCGGCGCCGCGTTCCTCTCGGGCGCCGACGACGCGATCATCATCGACATCGGCGGCACGACGAGCGATCTCGGCGTGCTCGTCGACCGCTTCCCGCGCGAGTCGACGCTGCCGCGCGAGATCGGCGGCGTCCGCACCAACTTCCGGATGCCCGACATCCTCAGCGTCGGCATCGGCGGCGGGACCGTCGTCGACACCGCGCGAGGGGTGCCGACCGGCGACTCCGTCGGCTACCGCATCGCCCGCGAGGCGCTGCTGTTCGGCGGCTCGACTCCCACGCTGACGGATGCGGCCGCGATGCAGCTCCCCGGGATGATCGCGGGGCACAGCCTCCCGACCCTCGACCGCGCCGTGCGCTCGGGGCTCGGCAACGCGCTCGCCGTCGCCCAGGACCGCATCGAGTCGGCCGTCGAGCGGATGTCGCTCGGCCGCGTCGGCCTGCCGCTCGTGGTGGTCGGCGGCGGCGGGTTCCTCGTGCCCGACCGCGTGCACGGCGCGAGCGAGGTGCTGCGGCCCGGCCGCGGCAACGTCGCCAACGCGGTCGGCGCCGCGATCGCCCTCGCCGGCGGCCGCGCCGACCAGGTGTGCGACCACGTCGACCGCACCGCCGCGATCGAGTCGGCCGGTCGCGTCGCGATCGAGCGCGCGATCCAGGCCGGAGCCGACCCGCGCCTGGTCGAGATCGTCGACGTGCTCGAGACACCCCTCTCGTACTCGACGAACGCCACCCTCAAAGTCTCCGTGAAGGCCGCGGGCCCGCTGGCCCTGATCGGGAGTCCTGCACCATTCGCCCTGCACTCCCCGAAGGACGCATCATGACCGCATCTCTCCGCGCCCCGGCACTCGCCGCCGGCGCCCTCGTCTCGCTGCTGGCCCTCAGCGCCTGCTCCGCTCCCGCGGGCGACTCCGGAGGCGGCGACCCCGTCTCGGGCGGCACCTTCTCGCTCGCGATCAACGACGACCCGGGAAGCCTGAATCCCTTCACCGGCGTCTCGCTCGTGCAGCGCGCTCTGGTCACGTTCGGCTACGACTCTCTCGCCTACACGACGCCCGAGGGCGAGGTCGTGCCGTTCCTCGCCGAGAGCTGGGAGACCACTCCGACCTCGATCGCGTACACGCTGAAGGACGGCATCACCTGCGCCGACGGCAGCGACTTCACCGCCGAGACCGCGGCCGCGAACATCGCCTACCAGGCGAACCCCGCCAACGGCACGTTCTGGTTCGGCTCGAGCGTCACCGAGGACATGACCGCCACGGCCGAGGGCAACGTGCTCACGATCACCTCCGCGACCAACAACCCGTTCCTCCTCCAGGGCACCGGCAGCATCGAGATGGTCTGCCAGGCGGGCATCGACGACCCGACGACCCTGACCGACACGACGAACGGCACCTCGCTCTACGCGCTGACCGCGTCGAACCCCGGCTCGGACTACACCTACACGAAGCGCGACGGCTACACCTGGGGCCCCGACGACGTGACGAGCGACACCGAGGGCCTCCCCGACGCCCTCGAGGCGCGCGTGATCACCGACGAGGCGACCGCCGCGAACCTGCTGATCTCGGGCGAGCTGAACGCCGCCTCCGTCATCGGCGCCGACCGCCAGCGCCTCGACGCCGCCGGTCTCGACACCGAGGGCGTGCTCAACCCGATCGGCGAGATGCTCTTCAACGAGCGCGCCGACCGCCCCACCGCCGACGTCCGCGTCCGCCAGGCGCTCACGCTCTCGCTCGACCGCGACGCCGTGGGCGAGCTGGTCACCGACGGCAACGCGCTCGAGTCGGTGTCGCTGGTCAACCAGATCCCGCTGACCTGCGTGGCGGGAGGCCCGGAGTGGTCGCTGCCCGACACCGACGTGGAGGCGGCGGGCGAGCTGCTCGACGAGGCCGGCTACACCGTCGGCTCCGACGGACTGCGATCGAAGGACGGCGAACCGCTCACCATCCGCTTCCTCTACGACGCGGGAACCCCCTCGCACGGCGCCGCCGCCGAGGAGGTCCAGCAGGAGTGGAACGAGCTCGGCATCACGACCGACCTCGTCGCCGAGGACTCCGCCGGCTGGTCGACCGACCTGTACCAGAGCTACGACTGGGACACCGGCTTCATCCAGCTCGCCCCGTCGAGCCCGGTCGTGCTGAGCCTGTTCTTCCTCGGTGAGACGAGCGAGAACGGCGGCTACAACTTCATGGGCGTCTCGAACCCCGAGTACAACGCCCTCGCCACCGAGGCGCTCAGTGCCGGCACCGCGGAGGAGGCCTGCGGGATCTGGAAGCAGGCCGAGACCGAGCTGATCGAGCGGGTCGACGTCTTCCCGCTCGCCGAGACGGAGTCGCCCATGTACGTCAAGGGCGCCACCCTCGAGCGCCCGGGCACCGTCGCGCCGACCACCATCCGGATGGAGGGCTGACACCGTGACGATCCCCTCGACGCGACCGACGGCTCCGGCCGTCGCGGCGCCCCCGCGGACCGCGCCGATCGCCGCCGTGCGTCGGGGGGATCGTCTGCTCCTGCTCGTCGGATCCCCGCGCCTCGCCTTCCTCCTCAAGCGCCTCGCGCGGGCGGCGGTCTCGCTCGTGATCGTGCTGATCGCCTCCTTCTTCATGGTGCACTTCGTGCCAGGCGACCCGGTCCGCGCCGCCCTCGGGCCCACCGCCCCGGCCGCGACCGTCGACGTGCTGCGCACGACCCTCGGTCTCGACCGGCCGATCGGCGAGCAGTTCGCGAACTACCTCGGCGGCCTCCTCCGCGGCGACCTCGGCACCTCGATCAGCACCCAGCGGCCGGTCGGCACCACCCTCGCCGAGCGGCTGCCCGCGACGCTGATGCTCTCGGTCGTGTCGTTCGCGGTCGCGGCGCTCGGGGCCTTCCCGATCGGAGTCGCCACGGCCGTCTCGGCGCGCGCCGGCCGGCACCGCGCGCTCGACCTCGGCGTCTCGGGCCTGCTGGGCGTGATCATCGCGATCCCCAACTTCCTCCTCGCGGTGGTGCTGATCTGGCTGTTCAGCATCGTCGTGCCGCTCGCGCCCTCCGCGGGCTGGGGCGGGCCCGAGTACGCGGTGCTGCCGGTGCTCGCGCTCGCGATCGGACCGCTCGCCTACCTCGCGCGCATCGTGCACGTCGAGATGGTGCGGGTGCTGGAGGCGCCCTACCTCACCACCGCGCGCAGCAAGCGGCTGCCGGCGCACCTCCTCTACCTGCGGCACGCGCTGCCCAACATCGTCACCGCGACCCTCACCGCGGGCGGTGTCGTGCTGACCGGCCTCGTCGCCGGCACGGTCCTCATCGAGACCGTCTTCGTGATCCCGGGCATCGGATCGACGATCGTCTCGTCGATCACCACCAAGGACTACCCGCTGATCCAGGGCATCGTCCTCGCCTACGCCGTCCTGGTGCTCGCGGCCAACCTCGTGATCGACCTGCTGCTCGCGGCGCTCGATCCCCGCTCGGCGATCGCGGAGGCATGACCATGAGAAACCGACTCCGCTCCCCCCAGGGCCTCGCCGCCGCCGTCGGCCTGCTGCTCGTCGTGCTCGCGACCGTGCTCGGCCCGATCCTCTTCGGCGACCTGGCCACCGAGCGCTCCATCCCCGACCGGCAGCAGGGCGTCAGCCTCGCGCATCCGTTCGGCACCGACGACCTCGGCCGCGATCTGTTCGCCCGCGTCGTCGTCGCCACCCGCGTCTCGGTGCTGCTCACCCTCGGCGCGACCGGCATCTCGGTCGTCGGCGGCGTGCTGCTCGGCGTCGTCGCGGTGCTGCTGCCCCGGGTGCTCCAGCGCCTCGTCGCGGGGCTCATCGACATCCTGCTGTCGTTCCCGTGGCTGCTGCTGGCGCTGTTCTTCTCGGTGATCTGGGGCACGACCGCGGTCGGCGCCATGCTCGCCGTGGGCTTCGCCGGGATCCCGGTGTTCGCCCGCCTCACCAGCACTCTGGCGGCCTCGGTCGCGTCGAGCGACTACGTGCGGGCCGCGGGGATGCTCGGGAGCGGATCGCTGCGCACCACCGTCCGCCATGTGGTGCCGAACATCCTGCCGCCGCTGCTCGTGAACACCGCCGCGCACGCCTCCGTCACCCTGCTCTCGTTCGCCGCCCTGTCGTTCCTCGGGCTCGGCGTGCAGGCCCCCGAGTTCGACTGGGGCCGGCTGCTCAACGAGGGCGCCAAGCGGATCTACGTCGACCCGATGGCGGCGATCGGCCCCGGCATCGCGATCGTGCTCGTCGGAGTCGTGTTCGCGCTGCTCGGCGAGGTGTTCAGCGAGTCGACCTCGCGCACGAAGCGGCTCAAGGCCGTGCGGCGCCGGCGCTCGGACGAGGTCGTCGCGCCCGTCACCGACGCGACTCCCGTCGTCGAGATGTCGGACCTCCGCGTGGCCTTCCCCGGTCGCGACGGCGCGATGATCGAGCGAGTCCACGGGGTCGACCTCACGATCCTGCCGGGCGAGACCGTCGGCATCGTCGGCGAGAGCGGCTCGGGCAAGTCGGTGACGGCGAGCGCCGTCGCGGGTCTCCTCGGGCCGGAGGCGCGGGTCACCAGCTCGCAGCTGACGTTCCGCGGGATCGACATGACCGCCGTGCCGAACGCGGCCGAGCGCCGCCGGCTCGGGCTCGAGCAGGCGATGATCTTCCAGGATCCGCTGACCTCGCTGAACCCGGCCCTCACCATCGGCCGGCAGCTGCGGGAGGCGAGCGAGGTGCACGCCCGCACCAGCCGAGCGGAGTCGCTCCGCCGCGCTGTCGACAAGCTGAACCTCGTGCGCATCCCCGACGCCGAGCGGCGGGTGGGGCAGCTCCCCCACGAGTTCTCGGGCGGGATGCGCCAGCGCGCGATGATCGCGATGGGCCTGATGGGCGCCCCGCGCCTCCTGATCGCCGACGAGCCGACCACCGCGCTCGACGTGACCGTGCAGCGGCAGGTGATGCAGGCGCTCCGCGAGGCCCAGGAGGCGACGGGCGCCGCGATCCTGTTCATCTCGCACGACATCGCGCTGGTCAGCGGCTTCTGCGACCGGATCGTCGTGATGCGCGACGGCCGCGTGGTCGAGGAGATCGCCGCCTCCCGCCTCGACGAGGCGCAGCACCCCTACACGCGCGGGCTCATCGCCTGCGTGCCCGACATGACCACCGATCGCGGGGCGGCCCTGCCCGTCATCGCGGAGCTGCAGGAGGTGCAGGCGTGAGCGAGCTGCGATTCGAGGCCGTGACCGTGCGCTTCGGCCACGGGCGATCGGCGATGACCGCCGTCGACTCCGTCGATCTGACGGTGCGCCCTGGCACGACCCACGGGCTCGTCGGCGAGTCGGGCTCGGGCAAGTCGACCGTCGCGCGGGTGGCGGTGGGGCTGTCGCCGATCCACTCGGGGCGGATACTCCTGGACGGGGTCGACATCACGAGTCGGGCGCCCGATGCCCGGGCCGCGCGCCGGCGGGTGCAGATGGTGTTCCAGGATCCGCTCTCGGCGCTCGATCCGCGGATGAGTGTGGGTTCCTCGATCGCCGAGGGGCTGCTCGCGACCGGCCGGCGGCACTCGAGTGCGGAGCGGGCCTCGCGGGTGCGCGAGCTGCTCGAGCTGGTGCACATCGACCCCGCCCGCACCGACGACCGGCCGACCGCGTTCTCGGGCGGTCAGCGCCAGCGGATCACGATCGCCCGCGCCCTGGCCGCGGAGCCGGAGGTGCTGATCGCCGACGAGATCACCTCGGCCCTCGACGTCTCGGTGCAGGGCGTCGTGCTGAACCTGCTGCGCGAGCTGCAGGAGCGCCTCGAGCTGACGATGCTCTTCATCTCGCACAATCTCGCCGTCGTCCGCTACGTCAGCGACGAGGTCACCGTGATGCGCGGCGGCCGGGTCGTCGAGCACGGGTCGACGGACGCGGTGCTCACCGATCCCGGCGACCCCTACACCCGTGAACTGCTGCGCGCCGTGCCCGTGATGGGCCGGCCGCTCGATCTGGAGGACGCATGACGCTCCTGCGCCGCGCCCGGCTCTCCGGCGCCACCGAACCACTCGACCTGCTGCTGGAGGGCGGGAGGATCGCCGCGATCGGCGCCTCCGGGACGCTGACCGGCGCCGACCCGCTGGACCTCGACGGGCGGTTCGTGCTGCCCGGATTCTGGGACGCCCACGTGCACTTCACCCAGTGGGTGATCAAGCGGCAGCGGGTCGACCTGGCACCGGCCGACAGCGCCGCGGCCGCCGTCGCGATCATGCGCGAGGCGCTGGCCGTCCGGACCGACGAGGTGCTCGTCGGCTACGGGTTCCGCGACGGACTCTGGCCCGACGCTCCGACCCTCGCGGCTCTCGACGCGATCGCTCCCGACCGCCCCGTCGTCCTCATCAGCGGCGATCTGCACTGCGGCTGGCTGAACACCGCCGCGGGCCGCCGGCTGGGCGTGCCGGTGCCCGAGGACGGGATGCTCCGCGAGACGGAGTGGATCGAGATGCTCGACCGGCTCGACGCCGTCGGCCGACCGCCGGTGAGCGCCTACCGCGAGGCCGCCGATGCCGCCGCCGCACGCGGAGTCGTCGGGATCGTCGAGTTCGAGAACACCGACAACCTCGTCGACTGGCCCGCGCGCGTCTCGGCCGGAGTCACGGCGCTGCGGGTCGAGGCCGCGGTCTGGCCCGATCGGCTCGACGCGGCGATCGCCGAGGGCCTGCGGACGGGCGACGCGCTCGACTCCGCCGGGCTCGTGCGGATGGGCCGGCTCAAGATCGTCGTCGACGGCTCGCTGAACACGCGGACCGCCTACTGCTGGGACCCGTACCCCGGAGTCGCGGCCGAGAATCCGCACCCCTGCGGCGTGCTGAGCGTCGCGCCCGAGGACGTGGAGGAGCTGCTGGTGCGCGCCCGCGACGCCGGGATCTCGCCCGCCGTGCACGCCATCGGCGACCGGGCGAACACCGCCGTGCTCGACGTCTTCGAGCGCCTGGGGATCGCCGGCACGATCGAGCACGCGCAGCTCGTGGCGCGCGAGGACTTCGAGCGCTTCGGCCGCCTCGGGCTCGTCGCGAGCGTGCAGCCCGAGCATGCGATGGACGACCGCGACGTCGCCGACCGCTACTGGCCGGGCCGCACCGACCGCTCCTTCGCCTTCGGCTCGCTGCACGCGGCCGGGGCGACGCTCGCGCTCGGCTCCGACGCACCGGTCGCTCCGCTCGACCCCTGGATCTCGATGTCGGCCGCCGTCAGCCGGCGCCGCGACGGCCGCGAGGCCTGGCACCCCGCCGAGCGGCTGCCGTTCGACGTCGCCCTCGCGGCGAGCACCCGCGGAGTCACGGTGGGCGTCGGAGCCGCAGCGGATCTCGTCGTCCTCGACGCGGATCCGTCGACCTCCTCGTCGGAGGAGCTGCGCGGCACCCCGGTCGCCGCGACGCTCCTCGGCGGCCGCCTCACCCACTCGACCCTCTGAAGGACCGTCCGTTGCCCCTCATCACCACGCCCGCGGGCGTCGACGTCTTCTACGAGACCACCGGCGACCCCTCCGGACGCCCGCTCGTCCTCCTGCACGGAGGCGGCGCGCAGCTCATCGGCTGGGACGAGCGCTTCTGCGAGCTGCTCGTCGCGCACGGCTTCTTCGTCGTCCGCACCGACAACCGCGACGTCGGCCTGAGCCAGGCCACCGGCGGCCCGGCCGACACCGCGGCCGACTACGACCTCGCCGACATGGCGCTCGACGTGGTCGCGGTGCTCGATCACCTCGGCATCGAGCGGGCGCACCTCGCGGGCATGTCGATGGGCGGCTACCTCGCCCAGCTCGTCGCCATCGGGCACCCCTCGCGAGTCGCCTCGCTCGGGCTGATGTCGACGTCGCTGTCGTCGGCCCCCGAGTTCCTGGTCGGCGAGCACACGGGCGAACCGGTGACGGAGGTGCCTCCCGCGCTCGACCGCGACGCCTACGTCGAGATGTTCGTCGGCGGGCAGCGGCACTACCAGTCGCCCGGCTTCCCCTTCGACGCCGCGGCGAGCGCCGAGCTCGGCGGCCGCTACTACGACCGCGCCTACACGCCGACGGGGCTCGTGCGCCAGTGGAACGCGCTGCTCCGCGGACCGCTCGAGCGGCGCGAAGACATGGCGCGGGTCACCGTGCCGACGGTCGTGATCCACGGACGCGGCGACCAGAGCCTGCACTGGAGCGCCGCGCTCGAGACGGCGCGGGTGATGCCGCACGCCGAGCTCCACCTCTACGAGGAGATGGGGCACGACATCCCCGTGGAGCTGTGGCCGGAGTTCGCGATGGCGCTGGAGCGCACGGCGAGGAAGGCTGACGCCCATGCGTGAGAACCCGGACTACGCCATGACCGATCCCGCCGAGGTGCGCGCGCTCATCCGCGAGCACCCCTGGGCGACGATGGTGAGCGCGACCGAGGCGGGGGTCGTCGTCTCGCACTACCCGTTCCTGCTCGAGGAGGCTCCTCCGGGCTCGGGCACCGACGAGCTCGTCCTCGTCAGCCACGTCGGCCGCCCCGACGAGCGCGCGCACCGCCTCGGCGAGTCCGAGATCGCGATCGTCTTCCAGGGCCCGCACGGCTACGTCTCGCCGAGCTGGTACGGAGTCGCGCAGGCCGTCCCGACCTGGAACTTCGCCGCCGTGCACGCCTACGGGGTGCCCGAGATCCTGTCGGACGCCGAGAACCTCGCCGTGCTCGAGCGGCTGGTCGACCACTTCGAGGACGCCATGCCCGACCCGTTCCGCCTCCGCATCACGCCCGAGAACGCGGCCTACGCCGAGCGGATAGTGCACGGCACCGTCGGCTTCCGCCTCCGCGTCAAGCGCCTGGAGGCCAAGGAGAAGATGAGCCAGGACAAGCCCGACGAGGTGGTCGAGCGGATCACCACCGCGCTCGAGGCCCCCGGCCCCTACCGCCACCCGGCGCTGGCCGAGCGGATCCGGCGGGCCCGCCCGTGACCTTCTCGGGCGCCGGCGCCGAGCTGCTCGACGACCTCGTCCGCCTGCGTCGCCGCCTGCACGCCGACCCCGAGCTCGGACTCCATCTGCCGCGCACGCAGGCGGCAGTGCTCGAGGCGCTCGCGCCGCTCGGGCTCGAGATCACGACCGGGCGGGGGCTCTCGTCGATCACCGCGGTGCTGCGCGGGCGGCCGGGACCGGTGGTGCTCCTCCGCGCCGACATGGACGCGCTGCCCGTCACCGAGGCGACCGGGCTGCCCTTCGCGTCGACGAACGGGGCGATGCACGCCTGCGGCCACGACCTGCACCTGGCGGGCCTCGTCGGAGCGGCGCGCCTGCTCGCCGCCCGCCGCGACGAGCTGCCGGGCACGGTCGTCTTCATGCTGCAGCCCGGCGAGGAGGGCTTCGCGGGCGGGCGGCTCATGCTCGAGGAGGGGGTCCTCGAGGCCGCGGGCGAGCCCCCGGTCGCCTCCTTCGCGATGCACGTCGACTGCTCCACCGACCGCGGGCTGTTCGTCTCGCGCTCCGGCCCGATGATGGCCAGCGCCAGCGGCCTGCGGATCACCGTGACCGGTACGGGCGGGCACGCGGCGTTCCCGCACCTCGCCGTCGATCCGATCCCCGCCGCCGCCGCGGTCGTGCTCGCCCTGCAGACCTTCGTGGCGCGCCGGGTTCCCGCGACCGACCCCGCCGTCGTCTCCGTCGTCAGCATCGTCAGCGACTCGACCGCGCCCAACGTGCTGGCGACCCGGGTCGAGCTGCTGGTCAACATCCGCACCCTCTCGCGAGAGACGTTCGCGCTGGTCCGCTCGGCGCTCGGCGAGCTGGTGGCCTCGATCGGGGAGGCGCACGGCTGCGCGGTCGACACCGACTTCATCGACTCCTACCCCGTGACGCACAACGACCCCGCCGAGACGGAGGAGGTGCTGCGTGCGCTCGAGGCGCGTCACGGCGCGGACCGGGTGCGCCGCCTCCCCGCGCCGTCGATGGCCTCGGAGGACTTCGCCTACGTGCTCGAGGAGGTGCCGGGCACACTGCTCTTCCTCGGCACACGGCCCGCCGGCGTCCACGCCACCGGAGCGCCCTCGATGCACTCCGAGACCGCGGTCTTCGACGACTCGCTGCTCGACCTGCACGCCGAGACCCTCGCCGACCTGGCGTGGGACCGGCTGGTGCGCGGATGAGGCGGCTCACGGCCGCCGACGTCCGCGCCTCACTGGGCGATCCCGAGCCGCCGACGAGCGCCAAGATCCTCGACCGGCTCGACCGCAGCAGCCGCGTGTTCCTCGCGCACTCGCCGTTCTTGTGCCTCGCGACCAGCGACTCCGCCGGGAACTGCGACTGCTCGCCGCGCGGCGACCACCCCGGCTTCGTCCGCGCGCTCGACGACCGGACCCTCGCGATCCCCGACCGCCTCGGCAACCGGCTCGCCGACTCCTTCTCGAACATCCTCGACAACGGCCACGTCGGCCTCGTCTGCTTCGTGCCGGGGATGAGCGAGACGCTGCGGATCAACGGCACCGCGTACGTCACGGACGACCTCCCGCTCCGGCGCATGCTCGAGCAGGACCACGTGGTGCCGGAGCTCGCGACCGTCGTCGAGATCGACCAGGTGTACCTGCACTGCGGGCGGGCGCTGCTCCGCTCGCGACTGTGGGACCCGGAGATGCAGGACCTCGCCGACGAAGTGCCGAGCGCCGGGACGATGTGGGCGGAGGCATCGGGGTACGGCGCCGAGGTCGCACGCGAGATCGACGCGGCGTCGGTCGACGGCTACCGGACGCTGTACTGATCGTGCCCGATCGTCTGAGGCTCGTGGTGACCCGGATCACTCCCGAGGCCGATGGCATCGTGAGCGTCGAGCTCGCCGATCCTTCCGGCGCTCCGCTGCCGCCGTGGGAGCCGGGCGCGCACCTCGACGTGCAGCTGATCACGCGGCAGCAGCGGCAGTACTCGCTGCTCGACTCGGATCCACGGACGTACCGCATCGCCGTGCTGCGCGAGGAGCGCTCGCGCGGCGCCTCGATGTACGTGCACGAGTTCCTCCGGGTCGGCAGCATCGTGCGCGTGCTGCCGCCGCGGAACCTCTTCCCTCAGCCGGCGGCCGACGAGCACCTCCTGCTCGCCGCGGGCATCGGCATCACCGCGCTCCTGCCGATGGCGCAGCGCCTCCACCGCGACGGGGCGGAGTGGGCGCTGCACTACGCCGTCCGCGGCGACTCGGCGGTGCCGTTCCGCTCGGAGCTCGCGGCACTCGGAGCCAGAGTGTCGCTGCACCCCCCGGCGCGACGGCTCGACATCCCCGCGCTGCTCGCCGATCCGCGCCCCGGCGTCGCGGTGTCGGCGTGCGGCCCGGCGCGCTTCCTCGATGCGGTGACGGCCGCGATGGCGGCGTGGCCACCCGGCAGTCTGCACCTCGAGCGCTTCGAGCCGAAGCCCGTCGCGGCCCGACCGGACGCGCCGTTCACCGTGCACTGCGCGCGCTCCGACCTCGACGTCGAGGTGCCCGCCGACCGCACGATGCTGCAGGCGCTCGCGGCCCGCGACCTGCCCGTCACCGGCTCCTGCCTCCGCGGCGTCTGCGGCTCGTGCGCGGTGCGGGTGCTCAGCGGCGAGGTCGAGCACCGCGACTCGCTGACCACTCCGGAGTCGACGGTGCTGTACCCGTGCGTGTCGCGGGCGGCGGGGGCGCGCCTGGTGGTCGACCTCTGAGGCGCCGCCCCCTCTACTCCCCGTGCGGGAACACCAGCAGCGTCGACGTCGCGACCACGCGGTCCTGCGCGTCGAGGAGGCGCGCCTCCGCGAAGGCGACGCGGCGGCCGGGCTTCACCACGGCGCCGATCGCGCGGAGCTCGCCGCCGCCCGCGTGCACGCCGCGCAGGTAGCTGACAGTGAGGTCGAGCGAGGTGTAGCCGACTCCCGCGGGCAGCGTCGACTGCACGGCGCAGCCCGCCGCCGAGTCGAGGGCAGTGCAGGCGAAGCCGCCGTGCACGCGCCCGATCGGGTTGTAGTGCGACTCGTCGGGCGCGCAGGCGAACTCGACCAGCCCCTGCTCGACCCGCTCGAGGCGCATGTTCATCAGCGCGACGATCGGCGGAGGCGGGATGCTGCCGTCGAGCATCGCCCGCAGGTACTCCAGCCCGCTCATCGTCTGCGCGGCGGCGGCCCCGACGAAGGGGTCCTGCCACGAGACCGTCCGGGTCCGCTGCGTGTCGTCGGTCATCTCGGCTCCCTCGCCGTCGCGATCGCCCCCGGATCTCGGAAGGGCTGCTGGCATTCTCACGGAGAGTCCCGCGATGCGCCTCGTGCTCCGCGGATCGATCCATCGGAGCAGGCCCGTGCGACCGAGCAGGACGGGTCGTTCTCGACGGATCGATCCGGGCGGCCGCCGGATCGATCCGGGCTGCCGCTTGTCGCGCGCCCGCACCCGGGCGAGAGTGGGTGCATGACCGACGAGGGAACAGGCCGCCTGCTCGCGGTGAACGGAGTGGACCTCTGGGTCCGCGAGTTCGGGTCGCCCGACCACCCCGGGGTCGTCCTGGTGCCCGGCGCCTCGTCCCCTTCGGACTGGTGGGACGTCGAGCTCTGCGAGGCGATCGCCGCCGGCGGCTACCGCGTGCTGCGCTACGACCTCCGCGACACCGGCCAGTCGACGACGCGCCCGCCCGGCGAGGCCGACTACACCGGCGACGACCTGGTCGACGATCTGGCCGGAGTGATCACCGAGGCGGGTCTCTCGCCCGCGCACGTGATCGGCCTCTCCCTCGGCGGCGGACTCGCGCAGCAGCTCGCGATCGCGCGGCCGGAGCTGGTAAGTTCGCTGACGCTGCTCTCGACGAGTCCCGGCGGGCCCGGCTCCGAGGGGCTGCCCCAGATGTCGCCGGCGCTGGCCGCGTCGTTCGCCGTGGAGGAATCGCCCGTCGACTGGACCGATCGCGACGCCGTCCTCCGGCGGACTCTCGCCGAGGAGGCGCTGTTCGGCGGCTCGATCCCCGTCGACGAGGCGCGGGTGCGGCGGATCAGCGACAGCGCCTTCGACCGCTCGATCGATCTCTCGGCCGGATCGAACCACTGGGCGATCCCGTCCGCGAGCGGCACCCGCGAGCAGCTGGCGACGATCACGGCGTCCACACTCGTCGTGCACGGCACCGAGGATCCGCTGTTCCCCCTGGGGCACGGCGAGGCGCTGGCCCGCGAGATCCCGGGCGCGCACCTGCTCCCCGTCCCCGGTCTCGGCCACCAGTTCCCGCCTCCCGAGACCTGGCCGCTGCTCGTCCCCGCGCTCCTCGAGCATCTCGGAGCGGCGGACGGCGCGAGCTGATCAGACGGGCGCGATCCGCTCGATGACCGCCGTCAGGCGCGCCTGCAGCTCGAGCAGCTCGTCGAGGTCGACCCCGAGCGCGGCGACGACCTGCGGAGGCACCTCCTCGGCACGGGCGCGCAGCTCGCGCCCCGCGGGCGTCAGGCGGACGGCGAGCAGCCGCTCGTCGCGGGGGTCGCGCGCGCGGGTCGCGAGGCCGGCCGCCTCCAGCCGCTTGATCAGCGGCGAGAGCGTCGCGGGCTCGAGGCGCAGCACTTCGGCGATGTCCGAGAGCGAGCGAGGCTCCCGCTCCCAGAGCGCGAGCATCACGAGGTACTGCGGGTGCGTCAGGCCGAGCGGCTCGAGGATCGGCTTGTAGGCGCCGATGACCGTGCGCGAGGCGACGGCCAGGGCGAAGCAGAGCTGGCGGTCGAGCGCGAGCGGATCCAGGCTCTCCGAGGTCATCGTCACGATTGCTTAGTATACTAAGGATTATGACACGAAGGACGCCGAACCCGATGAACCCGTTCGACGGGAAGCCCGGCTTCTACAACAAGTTCAACCGGATCATCTACAGCTTCACCGGCCCGGCGCACATCGGCACGGGCTCCCCGGAGGCGCCGTTCGTCCCGACCGCCGACCCGCGCTGCCCCCTCTGCGGCGAGCCGATGGACCGGCACGACATCGACCGCTCCGGAGAGCGCACGCAGCTGCACTGCCCGGCCTCCTGAGAGAGGACGATGGCGGCATGAGCCTCGTCCGCGTGCACAACTTCTCGGTCTCCCTCGACGGCTACGGCGCCGGCGAGGGCCAGACCCTCGACTCCCCCTTCGGCCACGCGGGCCACCGGCTCGTCGAGTGGGCCGTCGGGACGCGGACGTTCCGCGAGATGGGCGTGCCCGGCGAGTCGCCCGGCTCGGTCGGCGTCGACGACGCGTTCGCCTCCCGCTGGGCGCGCGGCATCGGCGCCGAGATCATGGGCCGCAACAAGTTCGGCCCCCAGCGCGGCCCGTGGGAGGACGAGGACTGGCGCGGCTGGTGGGGTGAGGACCCCGTCTTCCACACCCCGGTCGTCGTCCTGACCCATCACCCGCGGCCGGTGCTCGAGATGGCGGGCGGCACGAGCTTCCACTTCGTCGATGCGGACCCCGCCGAAGCCCTCGAGCTGGCGCGCGCCCTCGCCGGCGACCTCGACGTCCGGATCGGCGGCGGCGTCGCCACCGTCCGGCAGTTCCTCGAGGCCGATCTGATCGACCAGCTGCACCTCGTGCTCGTCCCGATCGTCCTCGGCCGCGGCGAGCGCCTCTGGGACGGACTCGAGGGCCTCGAGGAGCGCTTCGCCGTCGAGGCGACGCCCTCGCCGAGCGGAGTCGTGCACCTCGTGCTCACGCGCCGCTGAGCGCTGTCGCACCTTCGACTCCACGGTCTCCGACGCCGTCGAGCTCGAGCGGCGGCGAGCGCCGGCCGTCTCACGCGGCGCCGTGATGATCGAGGACCGGAGCGACGACCGGACGAGGCTCCACGTCTTCGCGGATCCGGCGGGTCACCCTTTCTGCATCGTCGTGGCGGAAGCCCCCCGCGACGATCACATGTCCCCCGTAGTGGGGCAGTAGCGCCGCAATCCTGCCCCGACCCCTCCTCCGAATCATGCGTATACATCTACCTGACCACCGGAGTCCGCATGCTCTCGACCGCACCCCCCGCCCTCACGTCCGCGCCGATCGTCCCCGCGCGCGCCCTCGCACCCTCGCTCGTCGCGACGGCTCGCGGCGCCTCGGTGTCCGTCCCGCCCAGGGCCGAGATCCGCGTGGCCACGGCCCCCGCGGGCCCGCTCGCACCGACCCTGCTCGCGCCGCCGAGCACCGCCCGCCCGCCGGTCCCGGCTCTCGACCCCGACTCCGACCGCGTCCTGGTCATCCGGGCCGCTTCCGGCGACAGCGACGCGTTCGCCGTGATCGTGCGCCGCTACACCGGGCTGCTGCGCGCGACCGCCCGACGCACGCTCGGCAGCAGCGCCGACGTCGACGACGTGGTGCAGGACACCTTCCTCGCCGCCTGGAGCCACGCCGACAGCGTCATCGACGGCGACACGATCGCCGGCTGGCTCGTCACGACCGTCCGACGCCGGAGCTACGACCGCCTCCGATCCTCGGCGACGCGCACGCGCGCCGAGCTCGACGACGAGCTGCCCGCCTCGCCGCACGACGCACCCGACGCCCAGGCGAGCCGCGCCTCCCTCGCCGCGGACGCCCGCCGCGTCCTCGCCACGATGCCGTCACCGCAGCGCCGCTGCTGGGAGCTGCGCGTCGAGGGCGCCAGCTACCTCGAGATCGGCGCCGAGCTCGGCCTGCCGCTGACGACCGTGCGCGGAATGCTGGCGCGCGCCCGGGCGACGCTGGCGAGCGAGCTGGCGCACTGGCGCTGAAGCACTGACGGTGCTGAAGCGCTGAGGCGCTGAGGCGCTGAGGCGCTGAGGCGCTGAGGCGCTGAGGCGCTGAGGGTGCTCCTCCACAGGGGGACGCTGCGGCGAGTCGTCGACAGAAGCTGTCTCCGCGAGTCCCGTGGCGCCTCCGACCGATTGACTCTCCCGCATGGCAGAGACGAGAACGGCTGGAGCGGTGCTCGCCGAGGCACGTGAACGCGGAGACCGCGCGGGTGAGCTCGCCCGCGCCGCCGCGCCGCTCCTCCTCGCCTCGGCCGAGCAGCTGTACGAGGGATACCGCACCGCGATCTCCTCTCCGGAGTCCTTCGCCAGGGGTCCGTCGGCCAGCGAGTCGAGCGAACTGGCGGAGCGGTCGATCCGTGCCGAATTCGCGATCGCGATGGGCGTCTCCGAGCGGGTGGCGTCGAACGAGCTCGAGCAGGCGCGACTGCTCGTCGACGATCTGCCGCACACCCGGGCCGCCCTGGCCGGCGCGCTCATACGGTGGGAGGCGGGCCGAGTGATCTGCGCGGCCGCAGCGACCCTGCCCGTCGAGTCCCGCGCCGCCTTCGACGAACGTGGCGCGGCCCTGGCCCTCTCACTGACGCCGGGTCAGCTGCGGCGCGCCGTCGCGCAACTGAGAGAGGAGCTGCACGAGGAACCCCTCTCCGAGCGGCACGCGCGCGCTCGTGAAGAGCGGTCGGTGTGGATGTCGGCCGGGATCGACGGGATGGCCACCCTCTGCGCACTACTGCCCGCGCCGGTCGCGGCCGGAGCATTGAACCGCCTCGACCGGATGGCACGCACGCTGCGCGCTGCCGCAGAGGAATCCGGCGACACGCGGACGCTCGCGCAGCTGCGTGCCGACGCCATGGCCGATCTCGTCTGCGACGGTGACATCGCCGGCACCACTCCGCTCGCGAGCGACCGCCCCGCGCCGACCTTCGTACCCGGCCTCCGCGCCGAGATCCGCGTCACCCTCCCCGCCACCACGGCGGTCGGTCTCGACGACCATCCTGCCGACCTCGACGGCTACGGGCCGATCCCGGCCGATGCCGCACGGGAGCTCGTCGGCATCGGCGAGACGTTCACCCGGGTCCTCGTCGAACCGGAAACGGGGATGATCGCCTCCGTCGGACGCACCCTCCGCGTCCCTCCCCCGCAGATGCGATTGGCGCTCCAGCTCCGCGATCAGACCTGCCGGTTCCCGGGCTGCACCCGCCCCGCCTCCACGGCCGAGGCCGACCACACCGTCGAGTGGCGGAACGGCGGCGAGACCAGCCTCCAGAACCTCCTCAGTCTCTGCACCAGCCACCATCACGTCCGACACGGCGATCGCTGGAGCTACAACCTCCAGCCCGACGGCACGGCCGAGTGGAGCACCCCCACCGGACGCCGCGTCACCACCCGGCCGCCCGCGCTTCCCGGCGGCCCACCGCCCGTGCGATTCACCGAGCCACCGCCGATCCGACGCGACTCGTAGACTCGGCGCCACCCGACCGGAGGTGCCCCGTGCGCGAGCTGACCTACTACGTCGCGACCAGTCTCGACGGCCTGATCGCCGCGCCCGACGGCGACTGGAGCGCGTTCCCGGCCGAGGGCGACCACTTCGACGCGATCCTCGCCGACTACAGCGACACCCTCCCGATCCACGCGCAGCAGGCCCTCGGAGTCACGGCCGACGGCTCCCGCTTCGACACCGTGATCATGGGGTGGCGCACCTACACGCCCGCGCTCGACGCCGGCATCGACAGCCCCTACCCGCACCTGCGGCAGATCGTCGCGACCCGGGGCGGCCACGCGGTCCCCGAGGGGATCGAGACCACCGCCGACCCGGTCGCCACGGTCCGCGAGCTGCGCGCCGGCGGCGGAGGCGGCGTCTGGCTGGCGGGCGGCGGCGCGCTCGCGGGCGCGCTGGTCGAGCAGATCGACACGCTGATCCTCAAGGTGAACCCGGTCGTGCTCTGCGACGGCGTCCCGCTCTTCGGAGGCGCGCCGTACGCCGCTCGGCGGTTCCACCGCCTCGAGTCGCGACGGTTCGACTCCGGCGTGAGCATCGACACCTACCGCCGGGTGCGCTGACAGGACGGTCGCTAGGGTGGGCACCACGAAGGGGGCCTCGATGGCACGCAGCACGGCTCGGATCGGCGGGGCGGTAGCCGCCCTCCTCACCGCGGCACTCCTCGCAGGCTGCGCCGGACCGACTCCGTACTCGGACTTCGAGCGCACCAGGGACGACCGCGACGTGCTCCCCGACCTCGGCACCGTCGACGACAGCATCGACCTCGACTCGGTGCGCTACGCGGGCAGCGCCGACGGAGCGGCGGTGTACATCGCTCTCTCGGCCGACGACGACGCCCGCTGCATGATCGTCCTCACCGAGTACGAGCCGTTCTCGGGATGCGGCGGTGGCGAGCTCGAGACCTCGATGCCGGGCGCCTTCGTGGCCCGCCTGCATCCCGACGGCGCCGGCCCCGAGGACTCCCCCGGACTCGACTGGACCGCCCTCGGCGAGAACGTCTCGGTGCGCGCGGGCTGAACGCAGGCTGGCTAGGGTGGGCGCCATGCAGAAGACCGACACCGTCGGAGCCGTCGTCGCCGTCATGCGCACCGAGGGAGCGATCTACGGCACGGTCCTCGCGATCACGCTGATCGCCGTGGGCTGGGACAAGGACACCGATCTCGAAGTGCTGCTCTTCCTCCTCGGCTCGGTCACCGTGTTCTGGATCGCGCATCTGTACGCGGGGACGATCGCGAGGCTGCCCGATTCCGAGCCCAGCCCGCGAACCGTGCTCGCCGCGGTGGGCGACACCGCGCGGCACTCGATCGGCATGCTCGCTGCGATGATCGTGCCCGCCCTCTTCCTCGCGCTCGGTCCGCTCGGACTCGTCGAGGAGTACACGGCCTACTACCTGGCGCTCGGCTCGGGGGTCGTGATCCTCGCCGTGCTCGGCTACGTGATGTCGGCGCGCCGGGGCAGTTCGCTCGCGCGGCGCCTCCTCAGCACGCTGATCACCACGCTGCTCGGCTTCGTCGTGGTCTGGCTGAGCACGTTGGTGCACTGAACCCCGAACACTGTCAGGCTGGCGGCATGACATCGCAGTCCAGCCTCCGTCCGTTCGGCCCGTCGGGCGCCTCCGTCACCCGGCTCACCCTCGGTACCTCGTGGAATCCCGAGCGCGTGCGCGACCTCGACCGGGTGCCGGCGCTCGAGCGGGTCCTCGACTCCGCAGCGGGCAACCGCGCCGTCTCGGTGATCGACACGTCGAACGAGTACGCCCTCGGGCACAGCGAGCGCCTGATCGGCGAGGCTCTGCGGGCGCGCGGCGGCGTGCCGGAGGGGATCACCGTGGTCACCAAGCTCGACCGCGATCCCCAGACCGGCAGCTTCTCGGCCGAGCGGATGCGGCGCAGCCTCGACGAGAGCCGCGAGCGTCTCGGGATGGACGTGCTGCCCCTGCTGTACCTGCACGACCCCGAGCGGATCTCGTACGACGAGGCGTTCGCCGACGACGGCCCCGTGAAGGCGCTCGTCGCCATGAAGGAGGCGGGCGTCGCGCTGTCGATCGGCATCTCGGGCGGGCCGGCGCCGATGCTGCTGCACTACGTCGAGACGGGGCTCTTCGACGCGGTGATCACGCACAACCGGTTCACGCTGGTCGACCGCTCGTCCGAGGAGCTGCTGGACGCCTCCGTCGACCGCGGCGTGGTCGTGGTGAACGCCGCCGTCTACGGCGGGGGCGCTCTCGCCCGCTGGCCGGAGCCGGTCAAGACCTACGCGTACCGCCCGGCTCCCGCCGAGGTCGTCGACGCGGTGGCCGCGATGGGAGCAGCCTGCGAGCGCGCCGGGGTGCCACTCGCCGCGGCGGCGCTGCAGTTCTCGACCCGCGACCCGCGGGTGACGACGACGGTGGTCGGAGCGACGACGGCCGAGCACTACGACGCGTTCGTGGCCGACGACGCCCTCGAGATCCCCGACGCGCTGTTCGACGAGCTCGCCGCGCTCGCGCCGTCGAGCGACGCCTGGCAGGACGCTCCGGGTTCGACCTGGCCGCGCTGAAGCGGGCCCGGTTCGCACCGTCAGGGCATAGCCGGGCTCTGTTCCCGGTTACCCCTCTGCATGACTGACGACGCTTCCGGGCCGGCCCTCTTCCGGCCGCTCACCCTCCGCTCCCGCACCGCTCGCAACCGACTGTGGGCGGCGCCGATGTGCCAGTACTCGGTCGAGGCGCAGGACGGCCGGCCGACCGGCTGGCACCTCGTGCACCTCGGCTCGATCGCCCGTGGCGGCGTCGGAGTCGTGATCTCGGAGGCGACGGCCGTCACTCCCGAGGGCCGCATCAGCCCCTGGGACACCGGCCTCTGGGACGACGCGCAGCGCGACGCGTGGGCGCCGATCGTCGACTTCGTGCACGAGCAGGGCTCGCTCGCCGGGGTGCAGCTGGCGCATGCCGGCCGCAAGGCGTCGACCTACCGCGAGTGGAGCGGGCGCGGCACCGTCCCCGCCGAGGAGGGCGGCTGGGACACCGTCGCCCCCTCGGCCGTGGCCTTCGACGGCTACGCGGAGCCGCGGGCGCTCGACGCCGGGGAGCTGCCGGGCCTCGTGGAGGCGTTCCGCGCCTCCGCTCGCCGCGCCGTCGAGGCGGGCTTCGATGTGATCGAGCTGCACGCCGCGCACGGCTACCTGCTGCACCAGTTCCTCTCGCCGCTCTCGAACCGGCGCGAGGACGGGTACGGCGGATCGCTCGAGAACCGGGCGCGCCTCCTCCTCGAGACCGTGC
Organism: Rathayibacter sp. VKM Ac-2754; assembly: GCF_009807095.1. Taxonomy (GTDB): domain Bacteria; phylum Actinomycetota; class Actinomycetes; order Actinomycetales; family Microbacteriaceae; genus Rathayibacter. The sequence goes on from NZ_WUCC01000003.1 coordinate 312,177, forward strand.
GGGCGGTGCGCGCCGAGATCGGCGAGCTGCCGTTGCTCGTCCGGTTCTCGGCCACCGACTGGGCCGAGGGCGGCTGGACGCTCGAGGAGACCATCCGCGTCGCGGAGTGGGCGCGCGAGGCGGGCGTCGACCTCTTCGACGTGTCGACCGGCGGGCTCGTCGGCGGCACGCACATCCCCGTCGCACCCCTCTACCAGGTGCCGTTCGCCCGCGAGCTGCGGCGGGCGACCGGTGCCCCGGTCGGCGCCGTCGGACTGATCACCACGGCCGAGCAGGCCGAGGGAGTCATCACTGCGGGTGACGCCGACGTGGTGCTGCTGGCACGCGAGCTCCTGCGCGACCCGCACGCCGCGACGCGCATGGCGCACGAGCTCGGAGTCGACATCGCTCCCGCGCAGTACGCCCGCGCCTGGCGCTGAGAACGACGAAGGGCCGGGCGGATCAGTCCGCCCGGCCCTTCGGAGAAGTCACTTCTCGTCGGTATCGCTCTCGCTGTCCGCGGGGGCGTCCTCTTCGGGGTTGAAGTGCGAGTCACCCGACACACCGACGGCGAGGCCGTCCTCGGAGTCCGGGATGGTGCCCTCGGTGCCGACGCCGTCCTCTTCCGGAGGAGTGGCGCTCGTGGTGTCGCTCATGGCTCAGGCCTTCACGTCGCCGCGCCAGGCGCCGTCCGGCGAGCCCTTCGACTCGATGTACTCCTTGAAGTTCTTCAGGTCCTTCTTCACGGCGTGGCTTCCGGCGCCCACGAGCGAGCCGACGGTCTCGAGGAAGCCCTTGGGCTCCCAGTCGAGCTGCACGGTGACGCGGGTCTCGGCGTCCGAGAGCTTGTGGAAGGTGACGACACCGGCGTGGTCGGTCTCGCCTCCGGTGCTGTTCCAGGCGACGCGCTCGTCGGGGTGCTGCTCGGTGATGTTGGCTTCGAACTCGCGCTCGACGGGGCCGACCTTGACCTTCCAGACGGTGAGGGTCTCGGTGACCTGCTGGATCGACTCGACCTCGTCGAGGAACTTCGGGAACTCCTCGAACTGGGTCCACTGGTTGTACGCGACGGACACGGGGACGTTGACGTCGACGGTCTCGATGATCTGCGGCACGGTGGTGCTCCTTGCTGTCTTCGATGGCGGCGATCCGCAGCTGCGGTCGTCTTCCTCGACGGTATTCGGGAGCCGCCTGGGAGTGCACCGGGTTGCGGGCGTGAGCAAACGTGGTAGAGACGGACGACTTCTCGTCGTCGGTACCCCTCTAGTCGTCGGTTCCGGAGTAGCGGTACGCCGAGAACGCCGGCGCACCCGTCACCGCGTACAGGCCGAGCACGCGGCCGGTGAACGAGGTCGCCGTCTCGGCGGTGAGGGAGCGGCCGTCGATCCGGGCGAGCGTGCGCGAGACGCCGCCCGCCTCCGCCCGCAGCACGACGAAGTCGCTCGTCATCTGCCCCGGTCCGAAGCCGACGCCGCCGTCGCGCTCCGACTCGAGCACCAGCGTCACCGGGCCCTCGGGCAGCTCGGCGGTCCACTCCTGCTCGAAGGAGGGGATCACCGCGCGGGCGGTCACCCGCGTCCCCGAGCCGGTCGACTCGGCCTCGATCGCGTAGAACGAGTCCTCGTCGTAGCGGACGGCCAGTCCGCCGACTCCGCTGGACACGTCGACGACCACGGACGCGGTCATCGTCTGCGTGAGCTGCCTGCGTCCCACAAAGGTCGGCTGAGGGTGACGGAGCGTCCGCCCCTCCCCCGCGATCACCAGCGCGCCGTCCTCGACCGCCGAGATCGCGGAGGGCAGGCGCCGCACCCCGATCCAGCCGGAGTCGAGCGGATTCGCGAAGTCGACGTCGTCGCGCAGCGGTCCGCGCGGAGCGAGCTGCACCGGCTCGGCGACCGGCCAGCCGTCGACCCACTCGACGCGCGTGACGAACGTCTCGCGGCCCAGCGCCGAGAAGGCGCGGGTGGCGCCGCGCGGGCGCACGCCGAGCATCACCAGGAGCGTGGAGCCGTCGGGGCCCTCGACGAGGTCGCCGTGCCCGGTGTTCTGCACCGGCCGCGTCGTGCCGCGCGCCGTCAGGAACGGATTGCTCGGCGCGGTCTCGAACGGGCCCGTCGGCGAATCGCCGCGTGCGATCGAGACGCCGTGGCCGCGCTCGGTGCCGCCCTCCGCGATGAGCAGGTACCAGGTGGAGCCCCGACGGTACAGGTGCGGAGCCTCCGGGAACCCGCCGCCGGTGCCCGACCACAGCGAGCGCGGCTCCTCGAGGATCGTGCCGGTCGCGAGATCGACCCGCACCTGCTGGATCCCGAGGTGCTGCCCCGTGTCGGGGCCGTCGAGGATCAGTCCGGAGTAGGTGACGTACGCGGTGCCGTCCTCGTCCCAGGCCAGGTCGGGGTCGATGCCCTGGAGGCCCTCTCCGTCCGGGGAGCGCAGGACGGTGCCGTCGCTCCACGGGCCGGCGGGATCCTCCGTCGTGAACACCACGCAGCCGCGCCCGGCGGGCACCGTCACGATCACGTGGAAGAGCCCGTCGTGGTGGCGGATCGTCGGCGCCCAGACTCCGAGACCCGTGGGGACCTCGTCGACCGCGATCTGCTCGGCGCGCGTCGCGACGTTGCCGATCCGCTCCCACGTCTCGAAATCGGTGCTGCGGTAGACGGGCATGCCGGGCAGGTACTCGAACGTCGAGGTGACGAGGTGGTAGACGCCGTCGACGAGCACCACGCTCGGGTCGGGGTTGAACCCGGGGATCAGCGGGTTGGGGAACGGGGCGCCCACAGAACCGGCAGGAGCGGTGCTCATGCCAGGATCTCCAGCTCGGTGGCCAGCGGGACGTCTTCGAGCGAGGTGCCGATCCGCAGAGTGAACGCTCCCGCCTCGTACTCCCAGCCGTCGTTCCAGGTGGCGAGGAGGCGCGTCGGCACGGTCACCGCGATCTGCGCGGTGGCGCCGGCCTCGACGCTGGCGCTCTCGAAGCCGACCAGCCAGCGCACGGGGCGCTCGACGGCGGAGTCGCGTCGCTCGGCGTAGGCCTGCAGCACGACCTTGCCCGCGCGCTCGCCCGTGTTGGCGACGTCGACCAGGAGCACCGCGTCCTCGCCCGCCGTCGCGGGGGCGGGCGTCGCGACCGAGAGCAGCTCGAACGACGTGTAGCCGAGGCCGTGGCCGAAGCCGTAGGCCGGCTCGACCTCGCTCCGGAGCCACGCGCGGTAGCCGATGTGGATGCCCTCGTCGTAGTGCAGCTCGCCGTCGGTGGGGAGCGTCGAGAGGACGGGGACGTCCTCGATGGCGGCCGGCCAGGTGGTGGGCAGGCGTCCGCCGGGCTCGACGCGGCCGAGGAGGATGTCGGCGACCGCGTCGCCCATCTCCTGCCCGCCGAAGTAGCCGACGAGCACGGCCGCGACCTCGTCGCGCCACGGCAGCAGCACGGGGGCTCCGGCGTTGACGACGACCACGGTGCGCGGGTTGACGGCGGCGACGGCGCGCACGAGCGCATCCTGCTCGCCGGGCAGGTCGAGGGAGCTGCGATCGTAGCCCTCCGACTCGACGGCGGAGTTGGTGCCGACGACCACGAGGGCGACGTCGGCGTCGCGGGCGAGCGCCACCGCCTCCGCGATGAGCTCGTCGGCCGGGGTGTCGTCGGGCTCGAGGCCGTAGGTGAAGCCGAGCGCGCCGTCGAGGTCGCCCTCGGCGTGCACGATGTCGTACTCGATGCGGATGTCGACGGGTGTGCCCGCGGTGACCGTGAGCGGGGCCGAGACCGACGGCGGCGCGAGCAGCGACGCGCCGAGGTCGTTGCCGACGGGCGACAGCGTCTCCTCGAGGAACAGCTCGCCGTCGACGTAGACGCGGGCAGTGCCGGCGACGGCGAAGCCGAGGCGCACCGTGGCGTCGGCCGCGGGAGTCAGGATCGTCGAGAACTCGACGCGGGCCGAGGCGGCGATGGGGGCCGTGCCGCCGAACCAGACGAGGGAGGTGGCGCGGCGGTCCTCGACGAACAGCTCGGCGCCGGACGCGTCGAGGAAGCGGACGCGCTGCCCGGGCTCGCCCGTGACCGGATTGGTGATGGTCTCGAGGACGAGCGGGGCGACTCCGTCCTGCACGACCGCGCCGAGCGCGTAGCCGACCCGGGCGTCGGGCAGCGCGGCGCGGACGCCGTCGAGCGGCGTGACGACCTTCTCGGGGAGCACGGTCGCCGATCCGCCGCCCTGGGTGCGGGCCTCGCGGGCGTTGTGGCCGATCACGGCGACGGAGGAGAGGGCGCTCGCGTCCCACGGCAGCTCACCGGTGTTGCGCAGCAGCACGCTGCCCGCCGCGGCGGCCTCGCGGGCGAAGGTGCGGCCGTCCTCGACGAGCACCGGCTCGGCGACGGCGGGCGCGAAGCCCTCGAGGGCGCCGACGCGCGCGGCGAGGCGGAGGATGCGGCGGACCTTGCGGTCGATCACCGACTCGTCGATCTCGCCGGAGCGGACGGCGGCGACCAGCGCGGCGCCCCACGGGCCGTCGGGGCCGGGCATGACGAGGTCCTGCGCGGCGCGGGCGCTGTCGACCGATCGCACGGCGGTCCAGTCGCTGATGACGACTCCGTCGAAGCCCCACTCGCTGTTCAGCGGGGTCTCGAGCAGGTCGTTCTCGGTCGCGGTGACGCCGTTGATCGAGTTGTACGAGCTCATCACGAGCCAGGCGCGGGTCTCGACGATCGCGCGCTCGAAGGCGAGCAGGTAGAGCTCGCGCAGAGCACGGTCGCCGACGCGCACGTCGACCGTGAAGCGGTCGGTCTCGGAGTCGTTGGCGATGTAGTGCTTCGGAGTGGCGCCGACGCCGTTCTCCTGCACGCCGCTCACGTAGGCGGCGGCGAGATCCGCGGTGAGCACCGGGTCCTCGCTGAAGCCCTCGAAGTGGCGGCCGCCGAGCGGCGAGCGGTGCAGGTTGATGGTCGGGCCGAGGACGACGTCGACGTCCTTGCGGCGGGCCTCGACGGCGGCCGCGGCGCCGTAGCGCCGGGCGATCGAGCGGTCCCAGGAGGAGGAGAGCGCGGTCGCCGAGGGCAGGTTCAGCGAGGGCGAGCGCTCGTCCCAGACCTCGCCGCGCACGCCGGAGGGGCCGTCGGAGACGAGCATGCGGCGCAGGCCGATCTTCTCGATCGGCCAGGTGGTCCAGAAGTCGCGGCCGGTGAGCAGCTGCACCTTCTCCTCGAGGTCGAGGCGCGCGATCAGTTCGCTGAGGCGGGCGTCGGCGTCGGGCCCTTCGGCCGAGATGACGGGGGCGGTGGAGGTGTCGGTCACGGTGACTCTCTCTCTTTCGAAGCGACGGCATCGTCGCTCAAAACCTAGCAGTAGTTGGTTTCTCACGGCAGAGGGTGCCGATCCCCCTCGCGAGGGTCGGCACTCCGTCAGGCGTGGGCGGCCGTGAACGCGCGGCGCTCCTCGCGACGCGCCTGCTGGCGCACGGGGTCGGCCACGGGCGCCGCCAGGAACAGGCGCTGCGTGTACTCGTGCTCCGGGCGCGCGGTGACCTGGTCGCCGTCGCCCCACTCCACGATCTCACCGTGGTACATCACGGCGACGCGGTGCGAGAGGTGCCGCACGACGGCGAGGTCGTGCGAGACGAAGAGGTACGCGACTCCGGTGCGCTCCTGGATCTCGGTGAAGAGATCGAGCACGCGGGCCTGGGTCGAGAGGTCCAGCGCCGAGACGGGCTCGTCGCAGACGATCAGCCGCGGCTCGAGGGCGAGCGCCCGGGCGATCGCGATCCGCTGCCGCTGACCGCCCGAGAACTCGCGCGGGAGGCGGTCGGCGGCCGACTGCGGCAGGCCCACCTGGTCGAGCAGCTCGCGCACGCGCTTCGAGGCGACCTTGCCGTCGACCTTCCGCACGGTGAGCGGCTCGACCAGGATCTGCTCGATCGTCAGCGACGGGTTGAGCGAGGTGTACGGGTCCTGGAACACGACCTGGATCTCGGAGGAGAGCGCCCGGCGCTCGCGCCGGCTCAGGTGCGCGATGTCGCGGCCGTTGTAGACGATCTCGCCCCCGGTGACCGGGGCGAGCCCCAGCACCGCGCGGCCGAGCGTCGTCTTGCCCGAGCCCGACTCCCCCACGAGACCCACGGTCTCGCCGGGCCGGATGTCGAGCGAGACGCCCTTCAGAGCCTTGAACGGCGCGGCGCGGAACCCCTTGCCGGGGTACTCGACGACGACGTCCTTGACGTCCAGCAGGGTCTTGTTGGGCACGGTCTCGCTCATCGCGAGGTCTCCTTCGTGGCCGTGACGAGCGGTCCGCGCGCGGGCCCCTCCTCGAGGATCGCGTCGAACAGGGCGCGGGTGTACGGGTGGCGGGGGTCGGCGAAGATCGAGCGCACCGGCCCGGTCTCGACGATGCGTCCGTCGCGCATGACCGAGACGCGGTCGCACAGGTCGGCGACGACGCCGAAGTTGTGCGTGACGAGGATCATGCCCATGTCGAGCTCGGACTGCAGCTCGCGGAGCAGGTCGAGCACCTCGGCCTGCACCGTGACGTCGAGAGCGGTGGTCGGCTCGTCGGCGATCAGCAGGTCGGGGTCGCACGAGACGGCGCCGGCGATGAGCACGCGCTGGGCCATGCCGCCCGAGACCTCGTGGGGGTACGCGTCGAAGGTCCGCTGCGGGTTCGGGATGCCCACCCGGGTGAGCAGCGCGATCGCCCGCTCCTTCGCCTCCGCCTTCGAGAGGCCCAGGCACACGCGCATCGGCTGCACGAGCTGGGTCCCGATGGTGAACGAGGGGTCGAGGTTCGACATCGGCTCCTGGGGGATGTACGCGATGCGCTTGCCGCGCAGCTTCGTCATCTCCTTCTCGGAGAGGTGCGCGAGATCCTGTCCGTCGAAGACGATCGAGCCGCCGGTGATCCGGCCGCCCTCGGGCAGCAGGCGCAGGACCGACCAGGCGGTCTGCGTCTTGCCCGAGCCCGACTCGCCGATCAGCCCGTGGATCTCGCCGCGGCGGACCGTGAGCGAGACGTCGTGCACGACGGTCTTCGTCGATCCGTCGCCCTGGCCGTAGCCGACCGAGAGGTTGGTGACGCGGAGCACTTCGGCGGCGCCGGCCTGCGAAGAACCGGAAGCGGACGTCTCCTCGTGCACGACGGTCTGCGGCGTCGCAGCGTCCTCGTCGAGCATCGTCTGGATGCCGATCGTCGAGAGGCTGGTCGGCACGGTGGCCGGCGCCGAGGCCGACTTGCGCTTCTTCGAGCGCTTGGCTCCGGAGGCGCTGCGCTCGAGCTCGTCCCGCATCGCATTGCCCAGCAGGGTCAGCGCGATCGAGGTGAGGCCGATCGCGAGGCTCGGCCAGAGCATCAGGATCGGGGCGTTGAACACGTTCGAGAAGCCGTCGTTGAGCATCGACCCCCAGGTCGGGATCGACAGGTCGCCGAGCCCGAGGAACTCGAGTCCGGCCTGGATCGCGATGGCGATGCCGGCGATGAGCGCCGCCTGGATGATGACGGGAGCGCGGACGACGGTGAGGATGTGCCGGGCGATGATCCGCCCGTTGCCGAGCCCCGAGACGCGGGCCGCGTCGACGAACAGCTCGCCGCGCACCGCGGTGACGGAGGCGTAGACCAGCCGGTGGAACGCGGGCGACAGCAGGACGCCGAAGATCGCCATCGAGAGCCACATCGACGGGCCGATGACGGCACGGGCGGCGAGGAGCACGACGATGCCGGGGAGCGCCATCAGGAGGCCGGTCGTCCAGGACGACACCGAGTCGAACCAGCCGCCGAAGTAGCCGGCGAGCAGACCGCTCGTGACCCCGATGGCCATCGCGACGAGAAGGGCGACCAGGGCGCCGGCGAGGCTGAACTGCGTCGCGAAGAGCAGGCGCGAGAGCACGTCGCGGCCGGCGCTGTCGGCGCCGAGCAGGTGCGCGGCACCCGGCTCGGCGAGCACGTCCTGGAGCGACGCCTGGTTGGGGTCGGCCGGGGCGAGCAGGGGGGCGAGGACCGCCGAGAGGACGACGAGCACGAGGAACACGAGCGAGACGAGCCCGATCGGGTTGTGCAGGAGGCGGCGGAAGAGGTGCGTCCGGGCGGCTCGCTCCTCGACGGCGACGTCGAGGGCGGGGCCGGGCGGCGGAGAGATGGCGGTCATGAGAGTCGCACCTTCGGGTTGAGCCAGCCCTGGAGCAGGTCGATGAGCAGGTTGACGATGACGACGATGATCGCCGTGATGAGCACGAGGCCCATGACCAGCGGGATGTCGCCCTGGGTGGTCGCGGTGACCGCGACCTGGCCGAGACCCGGGATCGCGAAGATCTGCTCCACGATCACCGCGCCGCCGAGGAGGCCGATGAACTGCACCGCGAGCACCGCGAGAGCGGGGCCGCCGGCGTTGCGGAGCACGTGCTGGAAGACGACTCGGGAGGCGGGGATGCCGCGCGAGCGCAGCGTCCGCACGTAGTCCTGGCGGAGCGCGTCGATCACCGAGCCGCGGACCTGCTGCGCCACACCGGCGATGCCTCCGATCGCGAGGGCGATGATCGGCAGCGTGACGGTGGCGACCCAGCCCGCGAACGAGTCGGTGAGGTTGACGTAGCCGGTCGGCTTGAACCAGCGGAGGTTGATGGCGAAGACCGTCACGAGGCCCAGCGCGATGAGGAAGCCGGGGATCGCGAAGCCGAGGACCGAGACCAGCTGCACGAGCTTGTCGGCCCAGCCGCGGCGGACCGCGGCCCAGACTCCGAGCACCACGGCGATGACCGCCGAGATGAGGGTGGCGCCGATGACCAGCGAGAGCGTGACGCTGACGCGGGTGCTGATGGCGGTGGCGACCGGCTGACCGGTGAACCACGAGTTGCCGAGGTCGCCGGTGACAGCGCCGCCGAGCCAGCCGGCGTACTGGGTCCAGATCGGCTGGTCGAGGCCGAGCTGCGCGGCCCGCGCGGCCACCGCCTCCGGCGTCGCGTTCTGTCCGAGGATGCGGCGGGCGATGTCGCCGCCGCCGAGGTAGAGGAGTGCGTAGGCGACGACGGAGATCAGCACCACGAGGATGATCCCCGAGATGACGCGTCGCAGGATGAACCTGGTCATCGGTGGTTCCTTCGATCGAGGAGAGCCGGCGCCCGCAGCGCCCACGAGGGCGACGGGCGGAGAAGGGGAGGGGCCGACCCGAGGGCCGGCCCCTTCACGACCGGATCAGGCCGGGGTGATGTTCCAGAGGTACGGGTAGGCGTTGCCCGTCTGGGTCTCGACCTTCGTGTTCGCATCCGTCACGAAGCTCGACTGCTGGCGGTACCAGGGGGCGAACCAGGCGTTGTCGACGGTGTACTTGTTGACGGCCTGGACGGCGGCGGCGTAGTCGGCCTCGGGGGCGGTGCGCACGGCCTCGATCAGCGTCGCCAGCTCGGGGTCGGCGTTCTTGAACGGGTTGAAGATCGCGTTCTCGCTGAGCTCGAAGTTGATCAGCGCCCAGTCGGGGTCCTGCTGCAGCGTGAGCCAGGTGGCCGGGTACTTGGGCGTGAGCACGTCGGCGATGAAGTTGTTGCCGGCGTCGGTGTACTTCGCGGTGATGCCGACCTCCGAGAGCTGCTGCTCGATGAGGGTGAAGGTCGCGGAGCCGACGAGCGAGGAGGTGGGCATGGCCAGCTCGAAGCCGTCGGGGTAGCCGGCCTCGGCGAGCAGCTCCTTGGCCTTCTCGGGGTCGTAGGGGTAGTCGTCGTCGAGCGACTCGTCGTAGCCCTCGGAGGACGTCGGGAAGATCTGCGTCGTCGGGGTGCCGTAGCCCTGGCCGATCGCCGTGAGCAGCGCCTCCTTGTCGAACGCGTAGTTGATCGCCTGGCGGACGCGGACGTCCTTGAGCGCAGGAGCGAGCGTGCCGTCGCGGTCGAGCAGGAGGAGCCCGGTCCAGTTGAGCTCGAAGGCGTTGACGGTGAAGCCCGACGCCTCGATCTCCTTGAGGTCGTTGTTGTCGACGGTGTTGGCCGCGTTGACCTGGCCGCCCTTGATCGCGTTCACCAGTGCGGTGGAGTCGCTGTACACGTTGATCACGAGGTCGTCGTAGTGCTGCGACTCCTCGTCCCAGTAGCCGTCGCGCTTGGTGAAGGCGTAGGAGGTGCCGATGACGGTCTTCGCCGCGTCGAGCTCGTAGGGGCCGGATCCGACGGGGACCGTCTGGATGTCGGCGGACTCGAAGGCCGAGGGCGCCTCGACGAGGCCGGCGTTCTGCGTCAGGTAGAAGAGGAAGGTCGGGTTGGCCTGCTTGAGCGTGACCGTGACGGTCGAGGCATCGGTCGCGACGGCGTCGGCGAGGTCGGCCATCTTGTTCGTGTCGGGCGAGGTGCCGTCGCGGAAGCGGATCAGGTTCTGGGCGACAGCGTCGGCGTCGAGCGTCGAGCCGTCCGAGAAGGTGACTCCGTCGCGGATCGTCAGCGTGAGGACGGTGCTGTCCTCGTTGTACTCCCACGCGGTGGCCAGGCCCTCGGTGATCGTGCCGTCGGGCTCGGCCCGGAGGACCGTGTCGTAGACGGCCTGCATGTAGGGCGACTCGTTGGCCCAGTACGAGTTCGCCGCGGCGAACGTCGACAGGGTCTGGATCGCACCGAGAGTGAGCGTGCCGCCCGAGCCCTCGGAGGATCCTCCTCCCGAGTCGGCAGCGCAGCTGGTCAAGCCGACCATCGTGGTGATGGCGATCGCAGCGGCCGCCAGCCTCTTCCATCGGAACATCTTCGGTCTCCAGGTTCTCCCGACTCGTCCATGAGCCGGTGCCGAGGAAGCTAACACGAAAAACAGATGACCCCTAGGTTTTCAGGGAAAAAACTTCCGGGCGTTAGGTTTTCGTGATCCACGTGACCGGTCACGGGAAGCGCAACCCCGTTTCGTCCCGCGAAGACGGGGACGATTCTGAAATCCGACTACCCGCCAGTTTTTTGACTACGAAACCTCGACGGGTTAGGTTTCTCGCACCGGGGGGACGACGAGCGCTTCCCCGCCCCGCCTCACGGCGCCCGCACCACCACCTCGCAACGATGCGCCAGGAGGCACTTCATGGCACTCCCCACCTCACCCCCGCGGCGCCCGCGCGGGCAGTACGCCAAGACAGCGGCCCGACGTGCCGAGATCGTCAGCGCGGGCCTCGAGGTGTTCTCGGCGAGCGGCTACCACGCCGCCTCCCTCCGCGAGATCGCCGAGAAGGTCGGGCTCAGCCAGGCCGGCGTGCTGCACCACTTCGCCAACAAGTGGGAGCTGCTCTCGGCCGTGCTCACCCTCCGCGACGACCACTCGATCACCCGCGTCCCGAGCGGAGAGGCGGTTCCGGGAGTCGAGACCGTGCGCGCCCTGGTCGAGCTGGTCGCCTACAACACGCAGATCCCCGGCCTCGTCGAGCTGCAGTGCGTGCTCTCGGCCGAGGCGACCCACGCCGACCACCCGGCGCACGACTACTTCGCCGAGCGCTACCGCTACGTCGTCGACCTGTTCACCGCCGCCTTCGGCGACATGCTCACCCGGGGTCAGCTCGTGCCCGGAGTCGACCCGCGCAGCGCCGCCATCCGCACCGTCGCCACCATGGACGGCCTGCAGGTGCAGTGGCTGCTGCAGCGCGACTCGCTCGACATGCAGGCCGAGTTCCGCCGCAGCGTCCAGACCCTCGTCACCGTGGAGGTGTGAGCATGGCGTTCACCCGCGACTCGACCCTGGGCACCGTGCTCGATCACGCCGACGCGGCCGTCGTCGTCCGGCGGTTCGCGCCCGGAGTCGTCAACTCGCCGCTGCTCGTGCAGCTGCGCTCCGCCCCGCTCGGCCTGGTCGTCGGCATGGACCCGCTGCTGAAGACCGACCCGGCCCGCGAGGAGTCGTTCTGGGCGGCGCTCGGCGCGGTCGACGACTCCGGAGTCGCGGCCCCGCGCCCCGAGCGCGTCGCGGTCGTGCCCCGCGACGACTACGACGACGCGCCGCGGGGCTCCGCGCGGCTGCGCTCCAGCGTCTCCGGCACCGTGCAGGCGCCCTGCGAGATCGTCGTCGACGGCCCCTCGCACGGCAACCCGTTCGTCGACGTCGAGTTCTCGGCCGAGTTCCGGCTCGGCGATCTCGTCGTGCGCGCCGGCGGCTTCTACGACGGCGACGGCGTCTACCGCGCCCGCTTCCTGCCCCGCGAGGCGGGCACCTGGAGCGTCACCACGGCGTCGACCGCGCGCTCGCTCGACGGCCTCCGCGGCACCGTCGTCGTCGAGGCGGCGCTCCCGGAGGCGCACGGCCCGGTCCGCGTCGCCGACACCTTCCACTTCGCCCACGAGGACGGCACGCGGCACGTCCCCCTCGGCACGACCGCCTACGCCTGGACGCACCAGGGCGCGGCCCTCGAGGAGGCGACCCTCGCCACGCTCGCGGAGGCTCCGTTCACCAAGGTGCGGATGTGCGTCTTCCCGAAGGCGTACCTGTACAACACGAACGAGCCCGACCTGTACCCGTTCTCGCGCGGTGCGGACGGCGAGTGGGACTTCGACCGCCCCGAGCCGGCGTTCTTCCGCCACCTCGAGGAGCGCGTCGCCGACCTCGCCCGCCTCGGGATCCAGGCCGACCTGATCCTCTTCCACGCCTACGACCGCTGGGGCTTCTCGGACATGGGGCGCGCCGCCGACGACCTCTTCACCCGCTACGTCGTGCGGCGGCTGGCCGCGCATCCGAACGTCTGGTGGTCGCTGGCCAACGAGTACGACCTGCTCTGGTCGAAGTCGGTCGACGACTGGGAGCGGCTCGCCGCGATCGTCGTCGCCGAGGACCCGGTGGGGCACCTGCTCTCGATCCACAACTGCTTCGGCTTCTACGACTACACGCGCCCGTGGATCACTCACGCGAGCGTGCAGCGGATCGACGTCTACCGCACCGCCGAGAACACCGACGCGTGGCGCGAGGAGTGGGGCAAGCCCGTCGTCATCGACGAGTGCGCCTACGAGGGCGACATCGACCAGGGCTGGGGCAACATCACCGGCGAGGAGATGACCCGGCGCTTCTGGGAGGGCGCCGTGCGCGGCGGCTACGTCGGGCACGGCGAGACGTACCTCAACGATCGCGAAGAGCTCTGGTGGTCGAAGGGCGGCGAGCTCGTCGGCGACAGCCCCGCGCGGATCGCGTTCCTCCGCCGCCTCACCGCCGAGATGCCGGACGGGCGGATCGACCCCCTGCCCTCGGACTGGGACGCCCCCTGGGGCGGATCGGGTGGCGTGCAGCTGGTCTACTTCGGCTTCAACCGGCCGAGCTTCCGGACGATCGTCCGCGACCCCGCAGACGAGTGGATCGTCGACGTCGTCGACACCTGGGGCATGACCGTGTCGCGCGTGCCGGGGGTGTTCTCGGGATCGTTCCGCGTCGAGCTGCCGGCGCGGCAGTTCATGGCGATCCGGCTGACGAAGGTGCTGTCGTGAGCGGCGTGCCTCCGCGGGTCCGCGTGATCTCGGACAACGACTACTCCGGCGACCCCGACGGACTGGTGCAGCTGGCGCAGCACGCGCTGTCGCCCTCGGTCGAGCTCTCGCTCGTCATCGGCTCGCACCTGCGACCCGACGACCCCTTCGACCCGTCGGGCCGGTCGGCCGACAACGCGGCCTCGGCGGCGCGCACGGTGCTCGCGCTCTGCGGGCGCTCCGAGGTGCCGGTGATCGCCGGGTCGAACACGGCTGCCACCGAGCCGTCCGCCGCCGCCCACGCGATCGTCGCGGAGGCGCTGCGCGAGGATCCGCGCCCGCTCTACCTCTGCGCCGGCGCCGGCCTCACCGAGGTCGCGGCGGCCCTGCGCCTCGAGCCCGCGATCGCCTCGAGGATGACGCTCGTCTGGATCGGCGGCCCCGAGCATCCGTCGCTCGCCTCTCCCCCGCCGGGCGCGATGCCGATCGAGTACAACCTGCTCATCGACGTGCCCGCCGCCGCCGAGGTCTTCGCGTCGGAGCTTCCGATCGAGCAGTTCGCGCGCGACTCCTACCGCCAGGTGCTCGCCTCGACGGCCGAGCTGCGCGTGCGGATGCGCGGCGCGGGCGCCCTGGGGCGCCACCTCTTCGACGCCCTCGGCGCGGTGTCGGTGATGGGGGCCGCTCACGGCCTGAGCTTCGGCGAGACCTACGCGCTCGGCGACAGCCCGCTCGTGCTCGCGACCGCGCTGCTCTCGGCGTTCGAGCCCGACACCTCGTCGAGCCGCAGCGTGCGCGTGCCGCGGCCGGGGATCTCGACCGGCGGGCAGTACGTGCCGGGGAACGGCGGGCCCGACGTGCGGGTGTACACCGCCGTCGACACGCGGCTGCTGCTCGAGGACCTCTACGCGAAGCTAGCGCTGGCGGGGCTCGACGCGCCCTGACCTGCGGAGGCGCGCCCGACGCGACCGGGCGCGGAGCGGGGCCTCGGTGCCGGCTGAGCACCGGTCCGCGTCCACTCGCTCACGGCAGCGGCGGCGACTGGACCTCTAGGGGGCCCCGATGCGGATGCAGGACGCGAACGGCGTCCACTCGCGTCCCCGGGGGTCACGGTCGGAGCGTGCGGGGCACCAGGCCCTCCTCCGCGAGCAGCCGCGCTGCCGCGAGCGTCGACAGGTCGTGGCCGTGGGCGCCGATGAGCTGGGCGCCGATCGGCAGGCCCGAGGAGGAGCCGAGCCCGATCGGGAGGACGGTCGACGGACCCGTCGCGAGATTCGCCACGTTGCTCCAGCGGCTGATCGCGCGCTCGTCCTCCGGGGCGACGGGGGCCGCAGGCGCCGCGAACGGCACGGTCGGGGCCAGCACGACGTCGACGTCGGCGAACACCTCCTTCCAGCGGTCGCGGAGGCGCAGCTGAGCGTCCCAGTCGGCCCAGACCTGCGCCGCCGGAGCTCCCGCGGCGGGGTCGCCGACGGAGTCGAGCCCCTCCGCCGTTCCGTCGAGCGCCGCGCCGTAGGCGATCTCGTGCTGCACGAGCCGGTCGAACAGCTGCTCGGCGTCGGGCGTCGCCAGAACCGAGTCGCGGATCACACGGGTCGTGACTCCCGCGGTGCCGAGCCGCTCCGCGAGCGCTTCGAGCGCCTCCGCCGTCTCGTCGTCGACCGGCGCCGACGCCTCCGACAGCCACAGCCCGACCCGAAGCTCACCGAGCGTCGCGAATCGCGGAGCCGGCAGCGCGAGCCGCCACGGACCGGGCGACGCCGTCCCGGCGAGCACCCCGAAGAGCACCGCCAGGTCGTCCGCGCTCCGGGCGATCGGCCCCGCGACGGAGCAGGAGGGCTCGAGGAGCGTGCCCGTCCGCCAGGGCAGGTGCCCGCGCTTCGAGATCACCCCGTTGCTCGGCCGGTGCCCGCAGACCCCGTTCCACGCCGCGGGCACCCGGATCGAGCCGACGAGGTCGCTGCCCAGGTCGCCCCACGACAGTCCGGAGGCGACGGCCGCCGCGGACCCGCCGGACGAGCCCCCGGCCGAGAGCCCCGCGCCCCACGGGTTCGGCGTGCGACCGTAGACGTCGTTGACCGTGTCGAGCGTGGCGAGGAAAGCGGGCACGTTCGTCTTGCCGAGGATCACCGCGTCGGCCGACCGCAGCGCGGCGACCGCGGGAGCGTCGCTCCGAGACGGGTGCAGGCTCCCGGGCGTGCCGACGCTGCCGACCAGCCCCTCGACCTCGAACGCGTCCTTGACCGTGATCGGCACCCCTGCCAGCGCCCCGAGCGGCTCACCCCGGCGCCTCCGCTCGTCGATCGACGCCGCCGCGCGCAGCACCGCCTCCGGATCGTGTGCCACCACCGTCGTCGGATGCTCGGCGACGGCCGCCAGCCGATCGGAGGCGACCTCGACGGCCGACACCTGTCCCGCGGCGAGCGCCGTCCGCAGCTCCGCGATGCTCGAGAACGGATCGATGGGGGTCATGTGCGCCTCTTCCGTTGTCCACCGCGCCTCACAGGGCGGTGCGATTCTGTGGGGGTCGAGTGGACGCCTTCCGGTGTCCGCATCGCGATCCGAGCCCGGTTCGGGTCCAGTCGGAGGGGAGACCGGTGACGACTGGACGGCTCTCGGGGCCCGGGTCGCACCCAGGACCCGATTCGCGTCCGGTCGACGAGTTCCCTAGCGCCCCTGCGCGTCCCCGCCCAGCTGCCCGATCGCGGGCAGCGGCCCGCCGTCGTCCGCGCCCGTCCCGCGCCAGCGCGCGACCGCGTTGCCCAGGTGGTAGACCACCAGCGCCGCGGCAGCGCCGAGCACGATCCCGCCGAGCTCGAAGCCGCCGGACGAGAACGCGAAGCCCGCGATCGCGATCACGAGCGACACCGCGGCCGTGTACTGGTTGACCGGGCGGGAGAAGTCGACGCGGTTGTCGATCCAGATCTTGATGCCGATGACCCCGATGAGGCCGTAGAGCGCGGTGGTCGCGCCTCCGAGGACCCCGGCCGGGATCGAGTTGAAGACGGCGCCGACCTTGGGCGAGAGGCTGAGCAGCACGGCCGTGACGCCGGCGACCCAGTAGGCGGCGGTCGAGTAGACGCGGGTCGCGGCCATCACGCCGATGTTCTCGCCGTAGGTGGTCGTGCCCGAGCCGCCGAAGGCGCCCGACACGGTGGTCGCGAGGCCGTCGGCGATGAGCGCGCGGCCGGTGTGCGCGTTGACGGAGGAGTCGGTCATCGTCGCGACGCCGCGCACGTGCCCGACGTTCTCGGCGATGAGCACGAGCACCACGGGGAGGAACATCGCGATGCCCGACCACGTCGATCCGCTCGCGAAGTCGGGGAACGTGAACGGGGGCAGACCCACCCAGGCCGCGTCGGAGACGGCGGAGTAGTCGATCTCGTCGCGGACGAGCGCCACGACGTAGCCGATCACGACGCCGACGAAGATCGAGATGCGGCCGAGGAAGCCGCGGAAGAAGACGCTGCCGAAGACGATCGCGGCGAGGGTGACGGTGCCCGTGACGGGCGCCTGCTGGAACGAGAGCCACGCCGTCGGCGCCAGGTTGAAGCCGATCAGCGCGACGATCGCACCCGACACGACCGGAGGCATCAGCCGGTCGATCCAGCCGAGGCCCGCGAACTGCACCACGACGCCGACCGCGGCGAGCAGGAGACCGACGGCGACGACTCCGGCGAGCGCCGACCCCGTGCCGCCGACGGCGGTCGCCGCGGTGACCGGGGCGATGAAGGCGAAGCTCGAGCCGAGGTAGCTGGGCAGCCTGTTGCGCGTGATCACGAGGAAGAGCAGGGTGCCGACGCCCGAGAACAGCAGGGTCGTGGCGACCGGGAAGCCGGTGAGCACGGGCACGAGGAAGGTCGCGCCGAACATGGCGACGACGTGCTGGATGCCGATGGCGATCGTGGCGGGCCAGCTGAGCCGCTCGCCGGGAGCGACGACGGCGCCGGGTGCGACGGTGCGACCGTCGCCGTGCAGGGTCCAGATGGGCATGGGGCTCCTCGGCGGAAGGTGCGGGTGGGGGCGGTCCAGAGTAGCGAGCCGGCCGGGTGCCGCCGTCGTCCGACCTCCGGCTCGCAGAAGCACGTTCGGCTCGCAGGAACACGCGGATACCGCGAGCCGAACCGGATTCCGCGAGCCGAAGCTGCGCCTCCGTCGCCGCCACGCACGCCCGAGCCGACCTCCGGCTCGCAGAAACACGCTCGGCTCGCAGAAACACGCGGATTCCACGAGCCGAACGCGATTCCACGAGCCGGACATGCCCCGACAGCGGCTGCGACGCGCCTCCGAGCCGCTCGCCGCGCCGGGTGAAAGCAGCGCCCGCCTCCCGGACACAAGGGAGCATGAGGAACATGCCAGCTCCCCTCGCGGGCCCCGACCGGTTCGCCGCGGTCGCCGCCGCGGTCGCCGATCCGGTCCGCCGCTACCTCTGGCGCCGCACCGACGAGGCGACGGCCGACGACGTCCTCGCCGCCACCCTCTCGGTGCTCTGGCGCCGCCCCGACGACGTGCCGGAGGATCCCGTGCCGTGGGCGATCGGAGTCGCGCGCCTGCAGCTGCAGAACGCGCTGCGCACCCAGCGCCGCCAGGTGCTCCTCGCGCAGCGCATCGCCGTGGTCGACCCGCCGCAGGTGCGCGTCGACGCCGAGCAGGGGCCGTCGGAGTCGGACGAGGCGGTGCGCCTGGTGCTCGCGCGGCTCCGCGAGTCGGATGCCGAGCTGCTCCGCCTCTGGGCGTGGGAGGAGCTCGACTCGCGGGCGATCGCGGAGGTGCTCGGCATCACCGCCAACGCCGCGTCGATCCGCCTGCACCGCGCCCGGCGGCGCTTCGCCGAGCTGTTCGAGCAGACCAGAGCAGGAGGATCCCGATGACCGGAATCGACGACGACGAGGTCCGCTGGCGGATGCGCGCCGCCGACCCGGCGCGCGCCCTCGCGCCCCTGACCCCGGACGAGCTCAGCGCGCACATCGCCGCGGCGGTCGGCGAGCCCGCGCCCCGTCACACCCCCACCCGCCGCTCGCGCTGGATGATCGCCGGCGTGGGCGCCCTGAGCGCGGGCGCCGCCGCCTCCCTCCTGCTGCCGCTCGCCTTCGGGGTCGGGGGCGGAGCGGCGTCGACCCTCGAGCTGCCCTCGACCGGCGGCCCGATGGCGATGTGCGCCCCCGTCGACGCGGCGGCGCTCGAGCCCGCCGAGATCGCGTTCCGCGCGGAGGTGACCGGCATCGACCAGGGCGTCGTCACCCTGAGCGTCACCGACCGCTTCGCCGGCGAGGTGGCCGACACCGTCCAGGTCACGCAGTCGCCGGAGTCGGCGGTCGACGGCGCCCCGATCACCTTCGAGCCGGGAGTCGGCTACCTCGTCGCAGCCTCCGGAGGCGTCATCCTCACCTGCGGACTCAGCGGCCCCGACTCGGCCGCCCTCGGCGACCTCTACCGGGAGGCGTTCGCGCTGCGCTAGACGAGGAGCGTCAGCAGGCCGCCGAGCAGCGACGGGGCGACGCCGACCGCGAGCGCCCCGAGCCCGAGCACCACGCCCGCGAAGCTCGCGCGGCTGCCGCGGAGGGCGTCGTCGTCGCGCAGCCGTCGCCGGGCGCCGAGGCCGAGCACGATCGCGGTGACGGCGAGCACGGCCGCCACGATCGGGACCTGCATCGAGAACACCGCCGCGGCTCCGATCACGGCGGCGGCGATCGCTCGGACGTCGTAGGGCCGCATCGCTCCAGCCTGCCACGCCGGCAGCCGACACCTGTGGGGCACAGCCGACCCCTCCGTGGCAAGTCCCTTCGCAAGTGGGCGGAGCACGGCGGACGCTGGAAGCTCCCGATCCTTCCAGGAGGCAATGGTGTTCTTCCACGTGCAGCGACTCATCAGCGACATCGAGCAGGACGAGCCGGATCCGGCCGCCGCGAACGCGCTCCAGGAGGGGCTCGGCGGCCAGTTCGGCGAGATGCGCACGATGATGCAGTACCTCTTCCAGGCGATGAACTTCCGCGGCGCCGACGCGAAGCCCTACCGCGACCTCATCCAGGGCATCGGCACCGAGGAGATCAGCCACGTCGAGCTGATCGGCACCACCATCTCGCGCCTGCTCGACGGCTCGCCGCAGTACCAGGGCAAGCCGACCGACCCGCTCGACAAGCCCGGTGCCGGCGGCGCGACTCCGCTCAACATCGCCCTCGACACGGGCAACATCCACCACTACCTCGTCGGCGCGCAGGGCGCACTGCCGGTCGACTCGGTGGGCAACCCGTGGAGCGGCAGCTACGTCTACAACTCGGGCAACCTCGTGCTCGACCTGCTCTACAACCTCATGCTCGAGTCGACCGGTCGCCTGCAGAAGTCGCGCATCTACGAGATGACGGCCAACAAGACGGCCCGCTCGACCATCGCGTACCTCATCGTCCGCGACCAGGCGCATGAGAACGCCTACGCGAAGGCGCTCGAGACCCTCGGCATCGACTGGAAGAAGACCCTGCCGATCCCGAAGACGAACGCCGACAAGTTCCCCGAGGTCAAGAAGCTCCTCGACCTGGGCCTGCAGAGCAAGCAGTACACCTTCGATCTCGAGGGCGCGTCCGAGGCGGGCAAGATCTTCCGCGGGGCCTCGCCGTCGAACGACGGCACCGACCTCGAGTCGAAGGAGCAGGCGCCCGAGGGCGTCCCCTCCGTCATCGCCCCCGAGCGCTTCGAGGAGTACGCGCCGGGTCTGGACCCCGATCTGCTCAAGCTCATCCAGACGACGGCCGAGATGGAGCTCGACGAGATCAGCTCCTTCTACGGGCCGACCGCGAAGTAGCGGACGACCGGGTCCCCGCGTGCCCGTGTTCCGGCTCCTCGAGCCGCGACGCTGCGAGGGGGCCCGGCTCGACGTGATCGCGCGCGCCGTCGGGCTGGAGCTCGACGGCCGCGGCGACGTCGTGGCCGGGAGCGTCACCGTGTCGCATCGAGAGGTGCGGGCGGAGGCGCTCTTCGCCGCGCTCCCCGGCCGCCGGATGCACGGGGCCGACTTCGCCGTGCAGGCCGCCGCGGCCGGTGCCGTCGCGGTGCTGACCGACGAGGCGGGCAGCGCGGCGGCGCGCGCCTCCGGACTGCCCGTGCTGCTCGCCGCCGACCCGAGAGCGGCGCTGGGCTCCGTCGCGGCGGCGGTCTACGGCACCGATCGCGCGCGGCCGACGCTCCTCGGCGTGACCGGTACCAACGGCAAGACCAGCACGGTGCACCTGCTCGACGCGATCCTCCGCCGGCTCGGCGTGCCCTCGGGCTACAGCTCCACGGCCGAGCGCCGCAGCGCCGAGCACGTCGTCGCGAGCCGGCTCACCTCTCCGGAGGCGCCCGAGCTGCACGCGCTCCTCGCGCGCATGACCGAGGACGGCGTCGAGACCGCGGCGATC
Organism: Rathayibacter sp. VKM Ac-2754; assembly: GCF_009807095.1. Lineage (GTDB taxonomy): Bacteria > Actinomycetota > Actinomycetes > Actinomycetales > Microbacteriaceae > Rathayibacter. The sequence continues at coordinate 332,916 of NZ_WUCC01000003.1, forward strand.
GAGGTGAGCGCTCAGGCGCTGGTCCGCTCGCGCGTCGAGGGCCTCGTCTTCGACGTCGCCGGCTTCACCAATCTCAGCCACGACCACCTCGACGACTTCGGCGATCTGAGCACCTACCTCCGGGCGAAGCAGCGGCTGTTCCGGCCCGATCGGAGCCGCCGCGGAGTCGTCGTCGTCGACACAGCGGCGGGTCGCACGGTCGCGGCCGAGGCGGAGGTGCCCGTGGTCACCGTCGGCACGCGCGACGCCGACTGGACCGTCGACGTCCTCTCGTCGACCGCGACCGGCACGCGCCTGCGCCTCGTCGCCCCCGACGGCTGGTCGATGACCACCGCCGTCCCGCTGATCGGGCGGCACATGGCCTCGAACGCCGCCCTGGCGATCGTGATGCTGGTGGAGGCGGGCTACTCGCGGTCCGCGATCGCCGCGGCCCTCGCCTCCGGACTCGCCGTCTCGGTGCCCGGCCGCACGCTGCTCGTCTCGGGCGCCGAGGGCCCGCGCCTCTACGTCGACTTCTCGCACACCCCCGACTCGGTCGCCCGCACCGTCGACGCCCTCCGCGAGGTGACCCCCGGCCGCGTGCTCGTCATCCTCGGAGCCGACGGCGACCGCGACCCCAGCAAGCGCGCGCCGATGGGCCGCGCCGCCGCCGACCGCGCCGACCTCGTGATCGTCACCGACCACCACCCGCGCTTCGAGGATCCGGCACAGATCCGCCGGGCGCTGCTCGAGGGCGCTCTCGGGCGCGGCTGCGAGGTGCGCGAGGTCGCCGAGCCGGCGCGAGCCGTCCGCGCCGCGCTCGGCGACGCGCGCGCCGACGACTCAATCCTCTGGGTCGGCCCCGGCGACACGGACTACCGCGTGGTGCTCGGCGCCGACCTCCCCTACTCGCCCCGCGCCGATGCGGCGCTCGCGCTGGCCGAGGCGGGCTGGGCGGTCTGAGCGCTCGGGTGCTTGACTGACCGGGTCGAGCATCGGAGGCGTGCAGTGTTCTCGAGCCTTCCCGTGCGCCGTGTGCAGCGCCATCCGGCATCGGAGGCGCCGCTCGACGTCTGGCCCGCGACCCTCGCGCCGGTGCGCCAGGTGCTCGCCGACGGCTGGGACCTCGGCACCGTGACGGTGCTGACCGGCGAGAACGGCGCGGGCAAGTCGACGCTGCTCGAGGCCCTCGCGCTCGCCTTCGGGCTGAACGCCGAGGGCGGTTCGACGGGCGCGATGCACGCGACGCGCGGCTCGGAGTCGGATCTCGCCGAGCAGCTGCAGCTCGTGCGCGGAGCCGGCGCCTCGAAGCGCGGCTTCTTCCTCCGTGCCGAGACCATGCACGGCTTCTTCTCGTATCTCGAGGACGTCGGCATCGACGGCGGCTACCACGAGCGGAGTCACGGCGAGTCGTTCCTCGACATCGTCACGAATCGCTCGCGCATCCGCGGGCTCTGGCTGCTCGACGAGCCGGAGTCGGCGCTCTCGGTCTCGGGCTGCCTCGCGCTGATCGGGCTGCTGCGCGACCTCGCCGCCGTGGGCTCGCAGGTGGTCCTGTCGACGCACTCGCCGATCCTCGCCGCTCTGCCGGGCGCCGACCTGTACGAGCTGGGCGACTTCGGGATGCGGCGGTGCGAGTACGACGAGCTGGATCTGGTGCGCACGTGGCGCGGGTTCCTGGAGGATCCGCGACGGTACCTGCGGCATCTCGGGTGAGCGGGCCGCACAACCAAGGCTGACCAGGCGGAAGTGCTGAGAATTCAGGGGAATCCGCCTGTCAGCCTTAGTTGTGAGCACGTTCCGGCGCTCACCGGCACGTCGGGGCGCTCAGACCGCTGTGCGGGAACGACTCGCCCGGGTGCGCCGGGCGGATCACCGCGTCGAGGTGCGCGAAGGCGGCCCGCGTCGTCGCGCCGCCTCCCGAGGGCGCGGCGCACATCATGCTCGACGACGCGAAGTCGTCGACCACTCGCCCCGAGCCGTCCGCCGCCTCGGCGTCGATCACTCCCCCGATCGCGTAGCCCGCACCCCGATCGGTCATCGCGGTCATGGTGGCCAGCACCGACGGCCAGACCGCGGAGTCGACCAGCGAGCGGGCCCCGTCGCCACCCTGCGGGCCCCGCACCTCGATGTTCAGGACCGACGGGCCCGTCTCGACCGCGGTGGCGCCGACGAAGGCGGCCTCCACCTCCTGCGCGAGGCGGACCAGCTCGTCGGCGGGCCGGTCGTCGTGCACGACGACCTCGGACGACGGACGCCCACCGCCGGCGGGCCGGCCGATGGTCCACTCCGGGACACCGCGGGTGATCGCCGTGTCGCTCGCGAGGAGCCGGGCGAGCGCCGTGATCGCCGTGTCGTCGCTGGTCGCCGCGAGCTCGACGTCGATCGCGGCGTCGCCCGCGGACGTCCGCACCGACACGCTCCCGTCGACGTCGCGGCGCAGCGCGTCCCAGCCCTCGAGCGCGGCGACGAGCGCCGGCCCCGCGGTGTGGACGTCGCCGACCGCGAGCACGTCGTCGCCGACGCGCTGGGTGTACTCGCTCGAGGTGCGCCAGGCGGGGACGCCGTCGAGCGCCTCCCCCGCCGCCTCGGCCACGGTGCTCGCGATCACCGTCTGCTGCTCGAGCGTGCACTCCTCCGACACCGCCACGTCGACCTCGACGACCGCGGGAACCGACCGCGACAGCAGCGGCCTCGGGCTCGCGTCCACGGTGCTCTCGAGCACGCACGCGTTTTGCGCCAGCGCCGCGTCGAGCGCGCGCCCGTGGTCGGCCGAGCAGCCGGCGAGCGCCCCGACGAGCAGGGCCGCGCCGAGGAGTCGTCGGTACCGCGTCATCGTGTCGCCCGTCCCCGGAGGCGCCTTGCCGCCGGTCTCGAGAGGTGACAGTATCGACATTCGATACGAACCGCACGTTATTCGATATAGGAGCTTCCGATGCCTCGACCCGTCCTCGTCGCGCTCCGCGCACTCCTCCTCCTGCTGCTGCTCGGCGGTGTGCTGATCCAGCTGAGCGTGGGCTCGATCGCGCTCGAGGCCCTCGACGGCGGACCCGTCGACGGCGTGCTGGTCGCCGTGGTCGTCGCCGGAGTGCTCTGCGTCGAGGTCGTCCTGGTGTCGATCTGGCGCCTGCTCACCCTGGCCCGCGACGACGCGCTGTTCGCCGGCGACCACCGCTCCGACCTGTGGGTCGACCTCGCGATCGGCGCCTTCGTCTCCGGCTCCGTCCTCGCCACGATCGGAGCGGTCGCCGCGTTCGCAGCGATGCCCGCGCCGCTCCCCGCGCTGGCCTTCGCCCTGGTGGCCGTCGCGAGCGCCGCCCTGGCGCTGCTCGTCGTCGTGATGCGCCGCCTCCTGCACCTCGCGATCGAGCAGCGCAGCGAGCTCGCCGAGGTCGTCTGATGGCCATCGTCATCAACCTCGACGTCGAGCTGGCCAAGCGCAAGATGTCGGTCACCGACCTCGCCGCCGCGGTCGGCATCACCACCGCCAACATCTCGATCCTCAAGAACGGCCGCGCCAAGGCCGTCCGCTTCTCGACCCTCGACGCCATCTGCGAGGTCCTCGGCTGCCAGCCGGGCGACATCCTGACGCACGTGGGCGACGATGTCGGGAGCAGTGCGGATCTGCTCGATGACCGAGCAGCCCGCTGACGCGCCGCGACTCGGAGGTCGCCTGCTCGCCGCGGGCGTCGTGCAGCTCGTGGCCGTGGTGGCGCTCGGCGTACTGGGGCCGATCGCACCCCTCTACCGCGTCGCCGGCCTGAGTGCTCAGGAGGCGCTGGGCTGGGGGACGATCGTGATCGGCCCCCTCGTCCCGACGCTCTTCGGGATCGAGCTCGTCCTCCTCGCGGGCGGCGTGGTCTCGGTGCTGGTCGGCCTCGTGCTCCCGGCGGCTCCGCGCGCCGACTCCTGGATCCGCACCGCGATCGGCGTCGCCGGGGCGCTCCTGCTGATCCTCTGCGTTCCGTGCGCGGTCTTCTTCTCGCTCCTGTTCACGACGAGCTGGTACTCCGTCCTCCCGTCGGCGAGCGAGGGCGGCTGCCGCATCGTCGTGCGCGAGTTCGGGTTCCTCCGCGCAGGCGGAGGATCGGTGGGAGTGGTGCGGTCCGGCTCCGCGGCCGCGGAGTGGGTCGAGGACTACGGGGCGGACGACGGCTACCAGCCCTTCAGCGCCGACGACTACGACCTGCGGTGGACCGGGGAGCAGGCTCACCTGCGCCTCGGAGTGAAGGGCGGCGAAAGCGTCTCGATGGCCGACGACGGTGTGATCGACTGCCGCTGAGTCACGTCGCGGCGGAAGCAGTCCTCTCGAGCACCCCCGCGAAGGGGGACATCGCGCGCGCTCGATCGACCCGGGACGGAAACAGGGCGGCAACACGCGCCCCCGAAACTGGGGAGGCTCCAAGCCCCCTCCCACTCCGTTCGAAGGTGTTCGCTTGTCCCACTCCCCCCTCCGGAGGGTCGCCCGACTCTCCGCCGCCACCGCCCTCTGCTCCGGTCTCGCCCTGAGCGCCGCCCTCGCCGCCCCCTCGGCGTTCGGCGCGACCACCGCTCCGACCCCGGCCGTCACCGCCCCCGCGGTCGTCGACCTCAGCATCACCGACGCCCTCGCGCTGCTCGAGTCGGGAGCGACCACGTCGGTCGCCCTCACCCAGCGCTACCTCGACCGCATCGCCGCCTACGACGACCCCTACGGCGACCAGCCCGGGCTCGCCGCCGTGATCCTCGCCAACCCGGAGGCGCTCAGCACGGCCGCCGCCCTCGACGCCGAGCGCGCGGCCGGCACGATCCGCGGACCGCTGCACGGCATCCCGATCCTGGTGAAGGACAACTACGCCACGTTCGACATGCCGACGACCGCCGGCAGCGCCTCCCTGCACACGTACCAGACGAAGCTCGACTCGACAGCGGTCGAGCGACTCCGTGCGGCCGGCGCGATCATCCTCGCGAAGACCAACATGTCCGAGTTCGCCTGGCACGGCACCTACACGCTCAGCTCCGAGCGCGGCCGCACGAACAACCCCTACAACCAGGCCAACAGCGCCAGCGGCTCGAGCGGAGGCACCGGCGCGGCCGTCGCCGCCGGCTACGCCCCCGCGGGCCTCGGCACCGACACCTGCGGCTCGATCGTCGGACCGAGCGCGCACCAGAGTCTCGTCGGCTACCGCCCCACCATGGGCCTGACCAGCGTCACGGGCATCGTCCCGCTGTCGCCCCGCCAGGACGTCTCGGGTCCGATGACGACGACCGTGACGGATGCGGCACTGCTGATGGAGGTGCTCGCCGGCTACGACCCGACCGACCCGCTGACGGTCATCGCCGACGAGCAGGACAGCTCGGCCTACGTCGAGGGGCTCAGCGACACTGCCCTCGAGGGCAAGCGCATCGGCTACGTGCAGTGGGACTACGAGGAGGATCCGGCCCGCCCGGGCCTCACCGAGACGACGGCGCTCATCGATCAGGCCGTCCGCGACCTCGCTGCGCAGGGCGCCGAGATCGTGCCGGTGCCGACCTTCACCCGCGAGTTCGTCTCGGACACGCTGGTGAGCGGCGGCTACCTCGACATGCGCCCGAGCATCGACTCGTTCTTCGCCACGACGGAGGCGACCTGGCCCGACGGCCTCGCCGCCCTCACCGAGCCGGTCGACGCGCTGACCTTCTCCGATGTCATGAAGGACGGGAAGACCTCGCTGCTGCCGGAGGACGTCGAGTTCTTCGAGAGCAACGAGGACATCCCGAACCCCGCCTACGACGCGGCGATCGCCGCGCAGGACGCGGGCAAGATCGCGATGGACCAGTTCTTCGTCGACAACGACCTCGACGCCCTCGCCATGCCGACCAGCGCCACCTCGGCCGCGCCCGACTGGGCGGGCACGACGTTCTGCGACGTCGGCGCCAACACGGGCGTCCCGACGGTCTCGCTGCCGGCAGGCTTCACCTCAACCGGAGCCGCCGCCGGCCTCGAACTGGCCGCCCCGCGCAGCCAGGACGCGGCGCTGCTCGCGATGTCGTACGACTACGAGCAGGCGACGCTGCACCGCGTGGCCCCGGCCTCGACTCCGGAGCTGCCGGTGACGGAGCCGACGCCGCAGCCGACCGCGGAGCCGACGGCTGAGCCCACGGCCGAGCCCACCGTTGAGCCCACCGCCGAGCCGACCGCGACCGCCGTGCCCGTGGTGCCGGCGCCGTCCGCGACTCCCACCGCCACCGCGAAGCCGACCGCGGCCCTCGCGCACACCGGCACCGAGGGGACGACCGGGCTCGCCGCCCTGGCGTTCGCGCTCGTGGCCGGAGGCGCGGGTGCGCTGGCGCTGACCGCGACGCGCAGGCGGACCGCGCAGAAGTAAGAGTGAGACCGAGGCGGGGTCGGCGGTTCGTCCGCTGGCCCCGCTTCTGCGCGCGCAACATCAGCCGAGAGTGGCTCTCGCGCACCATCGTGCGTGAGCGGCGTCCTCAGCTGATGTTGTGCACCCGTCAGGCGACCGTCGCGCTCGCGACCGGTCGCATCGGCACCCGCGGCGCCCAGCCCAGCGCGATCGCCGCGCCCGCCCACGCGACCTGACCGAGCAGCGGAAGCGCCGCCGAGACGATCGAGGCGTCCCCGCCGTTGGTGTAGAAGGTGTCGGCGATCGACATCCCGATGCCGAAGCCGGTGAAGAAGCGGAAGAAGATCGCGGCCCCCACCAGCGAGAGCATCACGATCGCGAGGCGTCGCGGAGTGAGGATCCGGCCGGAGGGGTGGAGGGCGAGCCCCGCCACGAGCAGCGCCGGGACGCTCCAGAACACGGCCCAGATCACCAGCGCGACGACAGTGCCCGTGAGCGAGAAGCCGTCGCGCTCGGCCATCAGCGCGTAGATCGTCGCGAGGTCGGTGCCGGGAACCTTCGTCAGAGGGTTCCAGACCAGCAGGTCGATCCCGCCGACCACGACCACCGCGAGCACCAGCGCCGCGCCGCCGAGGGCGATCGGCACGCGCTGCCGCCGGGTCGCCTCCCGGTGCGCGACCGCGACCGGACGCGTGCCCCCGATCACGGCGAGCCCGGTGGCCAGCCCGGCGAGCACCACGACGAAGCCCAGCAGCGGCAGCCACCAGGGCGCTCCCGGCACCAGCACCCCGACGACGACCGCTGCGGGTCCCGCGATGGCCGCGAGCAGCGACACGCGAGCGGTGCGGGTCTCGGCGGAGCGGGCGGCTCCGACCAGGTGCGCGACTCCGACGACCCCGGCCACGAGCGCCAGCGCCGTGACGACCCGGCCGCTCGTCTGCAGCGCCGTGAGCACTCCCGCCGACGCCCCCTCGGGCACGATGCCCCCGCCGGTGAGGTAGACGCCGATCAGCACGAAGGCCGCCGCCGCCAGCAGTCCCAGACCGCGCCGGGCGAGTCGGCGCGGCCGGAGGAACCGCGGCTCGCCCGAGTGCGCGGGCAGCGCCCGGTCGAGGGTGGCGCTGAGGACGAGCGCCCCGATCACGATGTCGCGTCGGTGCTCGGGCGCACCGGCGACGTCGGCGCGCCACTCCTCGAGGTAGCGCTCGCGCGCGAGCGGTGGGAGGAGGCGGGCCAGGAGGCGCAGCAGCAGGTCGATCACGCGGTCACCCCCGCGGTGCCGACGGCCCGGGCCGGGGCGGCGGCGCGCGCGATCGCCGCGGGTGCCGCCTCCGCCCCCTCGCCCGTGAGCTCGTAGAGCCGGCGCCGCGGGCCGCTGCGCTCGGAGTCCGACTCCCAGACCGAGGTCACCCAGCCCGCGCCCTCGAGCCGCTCGAGGATCGGGTAGACGCTGCCGGCCGGGCGGCCCGTGGCCTTGATGACGAGCATCCCCCAGGTCGGGGCGTCGGAGTCGAGGAGGACGCGCAGCACGTCCGCGGTGGCGGCGGTGATGCGGGCGAGCGGAGTCATGCGGCGAGGCTACCTATATAGAGATGGCGCGGTCAATCGCCGGGCGGCCCATCAAGGCTCAGCGGATCCGCCCGGCTGCGATACTCGCCGCATGACCCTGTACAACCCCGCCGTGTTCCCCGAGCCCACTCCCGGCCAGGGCCCCGGCCCGACTCCCGCCAAGACGGGCAACGGCCTCGGACTCGCCTCGCTCATCATCGGCATCCTCGCCCTCGTCGGCGCCGTGATCCCGATCGTCAACTACGTCTCGGGCTTCCTCGCCTTCATCGGCCTGGTGCTGGGCATCGTCGCGCTGTTCCTCAAGAACCGCACCCGCGGCACCGCGATCGCCGGAGTGATCCTGAACGCGGTCGCGCTGATCCTGTCGATCATCCTGGCCATCGTCTACACCGCCGGGTTCGCGACCGGCGTCTCGAACGCGATCCAGACCGCGCAGGCCGACGCGACCGACGGCCCCACCGTGCCCCTCGTCTACGAGGTCACCGGCACGGGCACCACCGCCACCGTCGTCTACTCGACCCTCGACGGCGTCGGCTCCGGAGTCGAGCAGGCCACCGACGTCGCCCTCCCCTTCACCGAGGAGCTGCAGGTGCAGGACGACGGCACCCCCGCCTTCCAGGCCTTCACCCTCACCGCGACGAACGGCGCCGACGACGAGGGCGACATCACCTGCCGCATCACCCTCGACGGCACCGTCATCGCCGAGCAGACGAGCACCGGCGCCTTCGCGACGGCGCTCTGCACGGCGACGCCGTAGGGGCTGCTCGAACGACGAAGGATGGATGCGTCCTGCGGCGCCCGACCCTGCGGTCCGGCGCGAGGTTCCCGCATCCATCCTTCGCTCTCGACCCGCGCCGCCGCACGGGCGCACCCGAGACCTGCTACTTGCGGAACATCCGCGCCGTGGTCTCGAACAGGCCCTTGATCGGGCGCTGCTGCTCGCCCTGCTGGGCGCCGAGGATGATGATGACCGAGGTCAGCACCGGGATCAGCCACTGAGTGACCTTCTGCACGCGCAGCGCGGTGGTCAGCTCCGGCGTGTTGCTCGCCGACGCCTCGGTGACACCCTTGGCGCCCTCGTCGATGTGCTTCGCCTGGGTCGCGCCGGCGATCGCGGCGGTGACGGAGGCGGCGCCGGCGAGGCCGGTCACGACGGTCTTGATGATCGTGTTGGTGCGGCTCTCCTGCTGGTTCTTCAGGCGCTCCTTGTTCGACAGGATGAGGCCGATGCCTCCGACGCCGTGGGCGGCGATGGCCGCGAGCTGCACGGGGGTCCAGCGGGCCCAGCCCACGGAGGCGACGCGGAGGCGCTCGGACGGGTCGGACGAGGTGGCGGCGGCTCCGTTGAGGCCGACGGCGCCCATGAGGGAGCCCCCGAACCAGGCGGCGGCACCGAGGTCGTGGAGGCTGCGGACGAGCGTGTTGCGTGAGGGCATGGCTGCCTCTTCTCTGATCGTGGTCGCGCTAGTGCGGACGCTTTCGACGCTACGTCCGCCGATGCGCAGGGGCACGGGGCTTGACCTCTCGGCGACGGGGCGCTCGAGTGGAGGCGTACCCCATCCCGGGGTCGCGAGCGAGGGACCGACGATGACGACAGACGACGAGAAGCGCACGATCCGCGACGAGTTCCACGACGCCGTGAACATGACCGCGAAGCAGCTCGAGGACTGGCTGGCGAAGGACGAGTCGAAGGAGGTCGGCCAGAAGCCCGCCGGCGGAGGCGAGTCCACCGGCCACGAGAGCGGCCGCCGCATCATCGACATCCTCGGTACCAAGCAGGCCGATCTCACGGACGACGACTACGCGCACATGAAGAAGGTCACGGCGTACGTGGCGCGGCACTCGAAGCAGCGGCCGTCGGGGGACGTGACGGAGACGAAGTGGCGGTACTCGCTGATGAACTGGGGGAACGACCCGCTCAAGAAGTGAGAACGGCTGGGGGAAGCAGTGCCATCCTGTCCTTGCTGTCCCCATTTTCGGGGTGGCTCAGTGGGAGGCGGCACACATGGCGAGAATCAGGTCGTTGCGAGTCGGAACACAGAACGTCAGCGTCCACCAGACGGAGGTGGACTGCAGTTATCAGGAAGTCGTCGCCGAGGACGGAAGCAGGTACATCCATCTCTCGACCTTCGGATCGGACGATCGCAAGTCCGGTCCGAAGAGCAGTCAGACGCTTCAGATGGACGAACGAGCGGCACGCGAGCTGATCGAGATCCTCATCTCGACTTTCCACCTGGACTGAGCGCGGTCTACGGAACTTCTGCTTGCACCAGGGCGTCGCTCCAGCGAGACCGGATCTCCGCAGCTATCAGCTCGGGAGCCTCGTGCTCCCAGTAGCGCAGCACAGTCCAGCCTGCAGCGGTCAATCGGGCGTCGGTGTCACGATCACGCTCCACGTTGGTGGCGAGCTTCGGCAGCCAGTACTCGGCATTCTGCTTGGGGGTAGTCGCGTGGAGGGGGCAGCTGTGCCAGAAGCACCCGTCGATGAAGACCGCGATCCGCCTGCGGGTGAAGACGATGTCCGCGCGTCTGCGCAACCCGGGCACGGGCGGATGGTCGATTCGATACCGCAAGCCCATCGCGTGGAGCCTGCGGCGGACCGCGAGCTCCGGCGCGGTGTCCTTGCGCTTGTTGCCGCGCATCGAGCGACGAGCTCCGTCAGACGACGCCCATGAGGACGTCTCGACCGCGCGTGCCATGACGACTCGACTCAGCGGCCTGCAGGGGTCCTGATCACGGTTGCGACCGAGCGGGGCAGATTCGTATGCGTCGTCTCGTAGCCGATCCCGAGGAAGGACTTGAAGAGGGACGAGAAGACCACCTCTGCTCCCTCGACCGGAACGGCCATTCCGATCTGACGCCGCACGCTGTCCCGCCCGCCGACGAACTCGTACTCATCCGGGAAGGTCTGCAGCCTCGCCCGCTCGCGATTCGTGAGCGCGCGAGGCTCGTCCCAGTGGTAGACGTGCGTCCCACCGCCACCCGATCCGGTGACGGTGTAAGAGGGCTTGTCGCGCTCCAACCGCTTGTAGATCTGGCTGATCGTCGCGCCTGTGACGTTGAGCCGCAGGTGCTCGGGGAGCTCGGCAGTGAAAGCGCTCTGACCCGGCTTGATGTGCGTCAGCCTTTCGATGACCCACGGCTTCTGCTTCGCCAGCTCATTCTGCGTGACGAGCGGCCCGATCGGAGGGTTCTCGAGCCTGTTGCCCGCCGAGTTGTCGATGTGGGCGTAGGGCTCGGTCGCGGGGATGCGGAACTCCACGTCGAGGTCCTTTCGGATGCCGACGATGAGAATGCGGTGTCGACGTTGCGGAAGGCCGTACTGCTCGAACTTGTACAGGTGCGGCGTGAGGACGTACCCGCCCTGGTCGCCCGCCCGCTCGAGCTCCCGGAGGATCTGGCGGAAGGAGTGCCCGTCGTTGGAGCCTTTCAGATCACCGACGTTCTCGGCGACGAACCAGGCCGGCGAGTGCTCATTCAGCACGTTCACGCCGTACTTGTAGAGCGGCCCGAAGCGACCCATCATGCCCTTGCGCTCGCCCACTCGACTGAAGTCGTTGCAGGGGAAGCCGAAGGCGAAGCCGTCGATCGGGGCGAGGGACGAGGTCTCGAGGACTCGGACGTCGGCGTGGATCACAGACTCTGCTGTCGCGCCGGGGATATTGGAACGGTACGTCGCGCAGGTATCGGCGTCGTAGTCGTTCGCCCAGGCATGCCGGAGATCGACACCGAGCTCCTGAGCAGCTCGATGAGCGCCCAGAGCCATCCCGCCAGGGCCGCAGAAGAGCTCACCCATTCTGAATTCCACGTGCTGCCTCTCGTTCTGCCCCGCGTCAGTGTGCATCCAGCTACCGACATCGGCGGATTCACGCCACCAGGCGTTCCGCAAGCATCCGATCGAGCGAGTGCTCGACGAGACGATCCAGCCGCCGGGGAGTAGGAGCAGCTTACCTCTCTGCCGGCCCCTGAGCCGTCCCTAGCGCCAGGACCCCGGCGCGGTGCCGCAGGGTTAGGAAGAAATACGCATGCATGGATCCATCCGTGCGCGGGAGCCCTGCATCCGGCACGTAGGCTGTGCTCAGGTTCATCAAGGGGGCGGCTTGGAGCACGAGATCCTGGTTCCCGGCGTGGAGCTCCTGGAGTCGATGCGCTCTGTCGGCTACTCGTTCCAGGCCGCGATCGCCGACCTCGTTGATAACAGCATCAGTGCGGACGCTCGACGCATCGAGATCACCGGCGATCCGATCGATTCCTCGTTCCTCACCATCCTCGACGACGGTGCGGGGATGACTCCGGATGACGCACGCACCGCGCTCCAGCTCGCTGGAAGCGCACGCACCGGAGCGCGGGCAGGCTCCGACTTGGGCCGGTTCGGCCTCGGGCTCAAGACCGCCTCACTCTCCCAGGCGAGGCGGCTGACGGTCCTCACCCGCAAGAATGGTGAGACGTCCGCCCTCCAATGGGATATCGATCACGTGCTTGCCACTGGGCAGTGGTCGTTGAGCATCCTGAGCGCGAGCGAGTACGCCGATCTGCCCCGCGCAGAGACCCTGCTGACGCGGGAGGCCGGCACTCTGGTGATCTGGCAGGAGCTTGACTACATGCTCGGAGCCGCAGCCCGGCCCGATGTCGTGATGGCCGAGCGTCTGCAGGACCTCAGGGGTCACCTGTCGCTCACCTTCCATCGGTTCCTCGATGATGGAACGAGGAATCCGCTCGTGATCTCCGTGAATGGCATCAACGTGGCCGCACTGGATCCCTTCCTCTCGAAGAATCCGAAGACGCAGGAGTCCTATCGGGAGCCTCTGACGATCGAGGGGCAGCGGATCGAATTCCAGTCGTACACGCTTCCTCACCCGTCCGCGCTTTCGAAGAAGGAGCGGGAGCGCTGGGATCTCGGCGCCGGCATGCGAGAGCGGCAGGGCTTCTACATCTACCGGAACCGCCGGCTCATCTCCTACGGCCACTGGTTCGGATTGTCCCGACGCGAGGAGCTGTCCAAGCAGTCCCGCGTGATGGTCGACATCCCGAACACCGTGGATCACCTGTGGCAGCTGGACATCAAGAAGTCTCGGGCCGAGCCGCCCCAGGCCTTCCGAACCCACTTCAGGCGAGTGATGGACCAGGTCATCGGGAAGAGCAAGCGGGTGCACACCTTCCGGGGGCGGCGGGCAACGGGCGATGCGATCGCGCGGATGTGGGAGAAGGTGACGGAGCGCGACGGGTACCGGTATCAGGTCAATGCGGATCATCCACTCGTCAATGCCCTCCAGGAGTCGATGACAGACGAGCAGCGGCGACAGCTCGGCCGCCTGCTCGCCGACCTCGGCCAGACCTTTCCTACTGCGGACCTCTACATCGAGGCGGCGAAGGGCCAGACCAGCTCTGCACCGCTGGTCACCACCTCGGACGTATTGGAGCAGCTCTCGGCGCTCCACCGCTCAGGCGGCTTCGGAAATCTCTCAGCGACGCAGGTCGCGTCGACACTTCGGGCCATCGAGCCCTTCGATCGCGTCGAGGATCTCGACGAACTCATCAAGCAGGTATGGAGCGCAAGCGCATGACGAGCTCGGCAATCAGCACCCAGAAGAAGATCCTCCTCGACGCTCTGAACGGGATGCTGTTCAACGACGAGTCGATCCCGCTGGACGATCTCGAGACAAGGGCGCGACAACTCGCTCCTATTCTCGCACCCCAGCTCGCCGCGAACGATGTCGACGACGTGGTTGCTCGAGTGACCGAGTTGCAGAACGTCGTAATCGATCTTGTTCCTATCGTCGTCGACTCGGCCACGTTCAAGGAGTGGCTCGCGGAGCGAAGCGCCACGACGGACACGAAGCGGTGGAACGCCTACCGGCAGCTCCTAGTCAATCGCGAGTGGAGCCCGAATGTCATCCGCAAGCTCGACGAGCTGACGGACATCGTCGTAGAGCACATGGGCGATCCAAAGCGCTCCGGTGAGTGGGCTCGACGAGGACTCGTCATCGGAGAGGTGCAGTCGGGCAAGACCGCCACCTACCTGGGCATACTGAATAAGGCGATCGATTACGGCTACAAGATCGTCGTCGTCATCGGCGGGCACACGGAGGAACTCCGGCGTCAGACGCAACAGCGACTCGACAAGGACATGACCGGTGTCGACTCCGTCTACATCGCGGACAACATCGACTCCAGGTACGCGAACATGCGCATCGGCGTCGGGAAGATCGACTCCACGATCCAGAGCAACATCCTGACGACCACACGCTCGGATTTCAGCGCCGCCAGCAAGAACGCCGGTGTCGTCGCCCTCGAGGGCGACACCCCCACGATTTTCGTCGTCAAGAAGAACGCCAAGGTCCTCGCGAATCTCGCCAACTACCTTGTCGGACAGGCGCAGAACGGCAAATTGAATGCGCCGCTGGTCGTGCTGGACGATGAAGCGGACTGGGCGTCCGTGAACACGAAGACCGAGGAAGACGCGGCCGCCGTAAACAAGGTGATCCGTCGACTGCTCGCCGCTTCCAGTCGCAGCTCGTACCTGGCCATCACAGCGACTCCTTTCGCGAATGTGCTGATCGATGACTCTGTCGACGAAGACCTCTTCCCCCGCGACTTCATCCAGGCTCTCGAGAGCCCGTCGAACTACACCGGGGTCGAGTCCTACTTCGGTCGGGAGACCGCACCGGACGCGCCGAAGCGCATCCGCACCGACGTGCAGGACTGTCTGGACGTCCTTCCCTTCAGTCACAAGCGCACGGCGCAACTGGAGGAGTTGCCGGACAGCATGATCAAGGCGCTGAGCGCTTTTCTCGTGGGCACTGCGATCCGACGGGTGCGAGACGAGGAGACCCGTCCTGCATCGATGATGATCAACGTCTCCCGATTCAACGATGTTCAGGAGAACGTGACGGCGGAGGTCAAGCACTTCGTCGACGAGGTCACGCGAGCAGTGCTCGCCGAGTATGCGTTGCCGGAGGATGAGCTGGCAGACGGCAAGTCCCCAGCCTCTGTGCTCAGGGAGGTCTTCGAGGAGGAGTATCCGGGGACAGCCTCCTGGGAGGAGCTGCGACCGCACCTCCTCGACATCGCAGCCGAGGTCACAGTCGTCCTGGTCAACAGCGGCACTATGGGCCCTCGGAACAAGCGCTTGAGTGAGATGTCGCGGGAGGACCGTGAGGCCGAATCCCGGCTGCCCACGATCTTCGTCGGCGGCGACGTCCTCGCGCGAGGCCTCACACTCGACGGACTCCAGGTGAGCTACTTCGTCAGGAAGGCAGCCGCCGCGGACACCCTGCTCCAGATGGGACGGTGGTTCGGCTATAGACCGGGTTACGAGGACCTCGTGCGAGTCTGGATCGATTCTGCTGTCGTGGACCTCTTCAAGTATGTCGCAGACGTCTCGGACGATCTTCGTGGGTCCCTCCGCCTGATGAATTCTCTGAAGATGACACCGGAGCAGTTCGGGTTGAAGATGCGCAGGCACCCCGAGGCCTTCCTGATCACGGCAGCAAACAAGCAGAAGAATGCTTTGCAGATCGAGGGTGAGGTCGATATCAACGGCGCATCCTTCGAGTCTTATGTGCTGTCGGCGGCGAGTGATGACCTGAACCGGAACTCGAAAGCAGCAGTCGATCTGGTCGAGACCCTGAAGACCCTCGGGGGCCCCGCAGAGGACCGGGGGGCACTCGTTTGGGACAGCGTGCCTGCAGAAGTGGTCGTGCGCTTCTTCGCGCAGTTCAGAGGTCACGACACTGAGACATTCTTCGGTCGCACAGCCAAGAGCGACAAGGCTCAGCTTTCCGCACACCTGGCTGATGCCGTGAATGCAGAGAGCTGGGATGTCGGCTTCGTCTCCGGTTCCGGGGATCAGTCGAGTGCTCTCGGACTTCCGGGTGACCCGAAGACCAGCCTCCGGGCGGGAGTCGAGGCAAGCTCGGGCATGTCGTTGCGCTTCGGGAATCGACGCGTCGCCGCAGGTTCCGACATAAAGAACGCGATGAAGCGGGACGTCATCCGCAAGCTTGAGGCCGATCTCGGAGTTGGCGAGCGGCTATCGGAGCCCACGATCATCCGCCATGCGTTGGAGCGCCCCTTGCTCCTCGTCTACAGCGTGATCACTCAGACCTACTCTGAGGCGAAAACTGAAGAAGAGCATGGCGCCGTGGTGAAGGACGACAAGCGCCCGAAGATACGAGCAAATAAACCGCTGATCGCAGTCGTTGTGGCCTTCCCGGTCTCCTCCGACGATCAAGAGCGAGCAGGAAGCAAGAAGGGCCGGGTAGCCCGCTTTGTAGCGAACACGGTTTACGCGCGCATGAATCTGAACTTGCCGACGGCAGACGAGGAATCAGATGAGGGTGCCGCGTGAAGCTTGAAGAAGCCTTCGCAACCGCCCTCCGAGGGGAGGACGGCAAGGTCGTCAGGCTTCGTCATTTGTGGCTTCGCGTCTTCGTTCAGAACAGTCAGCGGCATCCGGCTCTCGTGATTGAGCTCCCGTCGACACTCGACTACTTCATCGACGGTGGGCGTGGCTTCTCAGTCCAGGTCTCGCAGGCCCCTCAGTCGGGACTCACTTATCTGCGGATCACCTCCCTCGAGCCGGAACTCGACCCCGCGTTCCTCGTGCTCTGCCGGTACCTCCTCGAAGAGAGTCAGCGGGTCGACGGCGCAGAGGCGAGCGTGGAGGCGTTCGCACGCAGTCTCGAGGCGTTCCGGGACTTCCTCGCGAAGCCGCGCGGTCGACTTGGGGAGGACGCACTGCGAGGGCTGATGGCCGAGCTGACGATCCTCGAGATGATCCTCACCGCGGGAAAGACGCCGTCCACTGCCCTCCGGGACTGGAGCGGCCCCTTCGGCAACAGCAAGGACTTCATCTTCCCCTCCGGGCACTGCGTCGAGGTGAAGTCGGCCCACCGGCCGTCCATGGAAGTGACGATCTCGAGCCTGCAGCAGCTGGAACCGGCCAACACCACGCTCCAGCTCGCAGTCGTGCCCATGGAGAGATCCGACCCATCCGACGCGGAGGCTCGCAATCTGCTCCAGCTCTTCGATGCCCTGGCGGCCGAGGCTGATCACGACCCAGGCTCAAGGAAGCTCTGGAGCGATGCCGTCCACGCCCTCGGTTTCGACCGTGAGGACAGCTACTACGCCGACTGGTGGTTCCGGATCGGGGACATCCTGGCTTTCGATGTCGTGGACGAATTCCCGCGTGTGCGCGCAGTCTCGGTTCCGGCCGCAGTGACGAGCGTCACCTACCGTTTGAACATCGCGTCGCTTGCGGACTACGCGGGCAGTCTCCGACTGCACTGAGCACCCACCGGAGTACAACGAATGACTTTCGAGGAAGCACTGCGCGAGCGCATCGCCCTGAGGGCAGAGGGCTCGTCCTCGTTCGCCGTGCAGGCCTTCGGCGAGGAGCTGGTCGCTCGTCTTCAAGAGGCTGAAGTCGTCTTCGACGCGACGGTCGAGCCCCTGCGCTGCTCTGGGCGGCGATCGAAGAAGCTCGAGATCCTCGGGTACGCGGAGGACACCGCGGACGACTCCCTGGTCGTGATCGTCGGAGCGCACTACGACTCTCCGGGCTCGGTCCTCACGAGGACGGAGGCGCGGAAGATCTTCGGCGCTGGAGAGGCGTACCTGGAGCACTCGGTCGACGGCTGGCTCTCCGACAACCTCGAGATCAGCTCCCGCGAAGCCGAGTACGCGATCTACTTCAGGGAGAACCTCGCGAAGTACAACCGCCTGAAGTTCATCCTCGTCACCGATGCGACGCTCAGTTCTCGCGTCACAACGATCGAGGACGAAGTCGTCGCAGGCAAGCCCGCGTCCTACTCCATCTGGGACCTCCGGCGATTCGACGAGCTCGCTGCTTCGGAGAGCGGCCGGGACGACATTCGGATCGATCTCACCGAGTGGATGCCGGAGGGGCTGCCCTGCCTCATCGGGGCGGAGAACGGTGCTGCCGCGACGAGTTACCTGGCAGTACTTCCCGGGCGTCTGCTTGCAGATGCCTTCCAGCGCTACGGCAGCCAATTGCTCGAGTCCAATGTGCGGACGTTCCTCAGCGCACGCGGGAAGGTCAACAAGGGAATTCAGACCACTCTGGCCGATGAGCCGGACATGTTCCTGGCCTACAACAACGGGCTCACCACGACAGCCACGGGCGTCACAGTCGAGCAGAGGGAGGGCGCGAACTTCATCACCTCGATCGACAACTGGCAGATCGTGAACGGCGGTCAGACGACTTCTTCTCTTGCTCACTTCGTGCGGCAGACGAAGGACCGCTCATTGGAGGGCGTCTTCGTTCAGATGAAGCTCGTGACGGTCGCACCTGCTCAAGCAGCCGATCTCGTCGCGAAGGTGTCGCGCTTCGCCAACAGCCAGAACAAGGTCAGCGAGGCCGACTTCTTCTCGAACAGCCCGTTCCACATCCGTCTCGAGCAGATCAGCCTTCGCGTGAAGGCGCCCGCACAGGACGGCGTCCAGTTCGGCACCGGGTGGTTCTACGAGAGGACCCGCGGACAGTACGAGAACACGAAGAATGCGCGGACGGCCGCGGAACAGCGGCGCTTCGAGCTCGAATTCCCCAAGAACCAGGTCGTCACGAAGACGGACTGGGCGAAGTTCGCTTTCGCCTGGGACCAGAAGCCTCACGAGGTCAGCCGAGGTGCGCAGAGCAACTTCATGGCCTACGCGGTGGAGACCGACCGCCTCTGGGAGCAGTCGGCCGATGCGGTGAACGACGAGTACTACCGGCAGAGCGTCGCCAAGGTCATCATGTACAACCGCCTCCGGACCGCCGTCATGCAGTCGGACTGGTACGAGGGCGGCTATCTCGCGAACATCGTCGCCTATGCGATCTCGAAGTTCGCCTTCGAGCTCGGCCGCAAGATGCCCGATCACCGCTTCGACTTCGATCGGGTGTGGCGCGAGCAGGCGATCGGCCCTGTCGCCGAGGAAACGCTGCTCACGCTGGCTCGGGCGATGCACGCGGTGCTCACCGATCGCGACCGGCCTCAAGGAAACGTGACCCAGTGGGCGAAGCAGAACGCTTGCTGGGACGCCGCGCAGAAGAAGCGGGTCGTCTTGAATCCTGCGCTCGTCGATGAGCTCGTGCCGACCAGCGCGGCCCACGCCGCGCCGAGCGCCCCGAGCTCGACCACTCCCGCGGGGTCGGTCGTAGAAGCTGTCGCGCGCGTCCTCCGGGTGAAACCGGCTGTCTGGGCAGCGGTTCTAGGCGAGGGCGTCGAGCGAGGCGTGGTCAGCCCCATCGAGCGCGCTCTCATCGAGCGTCTCGCCGTCCCCGGGACCGTGCCGAGCGAGCGCCAGGCGGCGCGGGCGCTCGCTGCGCTCGACCGCAGCGCCGAGCACGACCTCGTCGCGACCGACGCCTACTGAGGACCAATTGCGGGTCGGCGTCCTCAGTCGTCCGCTTGTGCGCGCAGGAGCGCGGCCAGGTCGGCCTCGCCGCGTTCCTCCACGCGCATGAGCAGGTCCGATGCGGAGGCCTCCATATCAAGGCCGACAGCGACCGCCAGCGCGCGAGGATCGTCGACGCCCGTCAGCGCGCGGACGTCCTGCGGGTCGTCCACCGCAGCGATGGTGACCTGGTCCCCGACGAATAGGAGACGCGCGATGTCGCCGCCGGCGCTGTCGATCGTTGCGAGAGCTGCGCGAAGAGTGCCCATCTGGGGCTGGGTGCCCTCCCATGTCACCGTGACGCCCCAGTCGTCTCCGTGCCAGCGCTTCCTCTCACCGGGCGCGAGCCCGAGAGCCAGTGCAACTCCCGAGGAGAGCACCGTCCCACTCCCCCGGAGGTGCTCGGCTGTCACCTCGAGGCGGAAGGCGACGCCGCCGTCATCGAGGAAGTAGAGGTTCTTCGTGAGGCCGGGCCTCTTCCGGACAGCGGCCCGTCGTTCCGCGAAGCGGACGACCCCGCCGCGAGTGACAAAGGGCCAACCTGACGCGTATCCGCGAACACTGCTCGCGGCCACCGAGAGCCTTTGAGGAAGAGCCTCGAGGAGCGAATCGAGGGCGATGGCGCCGTCGTTGCGCTCGATCTCGGCCGCGATCGCGTCCTTGATGCTCGTGTAGGCCTCCCCGCCCCACTCCACGAGCCCCCAGTCACCGCGGCCGACGCGCACCAGCCGCTCGTCGAGCGCGAGAGCGTTCCGGATCGACTGCACCGCGCGCTGTCCCTCGAAGGCAGCTTCGATCCAATCGATCGGCCTCGGCTCACCCTCGTTGCTGAGAAGTGCCACCGTGAGGTCAGGAATCGAGGCACGACGCGTCCGCGCCCAGACATCGCCGATGCGGACGTGACCGAGCAACGTCATCCATTCGACGACTCGCTTCTCCGAAAGCCCCGTCCATTCTGCGAAGGACGCGACGACTTCACTGTGCGGGGCGCCTCCGTGCTGGTCGACCAGGTCGGCGAATCGGGTCTCCGACTCGGCCCGAGCAGCTCCCAGTGACGGGACCGCGAACCATTCGCCATCACCCTCGAAGCCGTCGTCGACTGCGTCCAGAACCGCGAGAGCAGTGGTCCCATCAACATCGACAGACTCCAGGACTCCGGGGACCTCAGCGAGCGTCTCGATGTGCGAGAGCGATCCGATCCGCGATCTCACTGCGGCCGCTCGGAAGGCCAGCGCTTCGTCGCGCTCGAGCCAGGTGGACAGCGAGTCCCGCACCTTGCTCTCGATCTGCCTCACGCGCTCGCGCGTCACGCCGAGCCGCTCGCCGAGCTGGTCCAGTGTCGCCCGCCGACCTTGAACATGCCGCTCCAGAAGGATAATCCGCCTCCGCTCGTCGAGGTCGGCAAGGTGGACTCCGATCTGCTGTGCAAGAGAAGCGGCCTCGGCACCCGTCCCGATCCAGTCATCGGACGTCAGCGAGTCGAGCAGACTCCACGCCTCGATGACGGCGAGCGGCGCCGAGCCTGCGTCTCGCGGCGCGGAGAGCAGAGGAGCCGCACCCTGACCGAGAGCCTGATTCCAGGAGGACACAACCTGCACCGCGTCGAGCAGCCTCGACCGCGGCGTCGCGTCCGCCGCTCGACG
Source organism: Rathayibacter sp. VKM Ac-2754 (assembly GCF_009807095.1). Taxonomy (GTDB): domain Bacteria; phylum Actinomycetota; class Actinomycetes; order Actinomycetales; family Microbacteriaceae; genus Rathayibacter. The sequence continues at coordinate 353,833 of NZ_WUCC01000003.1, forward strand.
GAGGCGCCGGGAAGTAGCCTGCGTTTCTGCGACCGGCTCGGTCGACGAGCCGACCGAGCTGAGCGCCTCCCCGACCAGCCAGGCCAGCAGGTCCGTCACACTCCGGGCACCCATGCCGCGGAGCACCATCACACCCCGTACTCGCAGCGGAGCGAGCGACTCGAAGTCGGTCAGCGCTTCCCGAAGCAGTACGTTCCGGAGTCGCACGCTCTGCACTCGATCGGGCACATCCCTGCTGCGCACGGTCGGGAACAGCTCGCGCATGGTCGACGAGCTGCGGTATTCGACGATGTGCTCGACGATGGCGGCCCGAGCCGCTGGATCATCGGGAGCGGCAGCGACCAGCAGCGATCGCAGCTCGGCCCTGTCAGCGGTGGCGTGCCCCTCGAGCCACGGGAATGCGCGACTCCAGACGGCCGGCAGAACCGTCTCGTAGTCGAAGTCCTCGTTCGCGCTCCCGGCCATCGGGGCCCCCTCTCAGCTCAGCCATTCTCGCCCGGACGACCGACAAATGTCGTGCGGCAGGCGCTCCCGTTCTCGCGGTCAGGAGGCGCAAGCGAGGAGGATCGTCTCAGCGGCGGCCCGGTCCGCTTCACCGACACCCAATCCGTATGCGCTCACCACCCCCACGAACTGCTCCACATACCCGCACCGCAGCTCCCGCTCCGGCGGCAGCCACTCCCCCGGCCCGGCGTCGCTCTTCGACTGGTTCGTCTCCTCCGAGGCCGCGACGAGGTTCGCCGGGTCGTTCGCGAACATCAGGCGCTGCTCGTCCGTCCATGCCCAAGCCCCGTGGTGCCAGGCCCAGCCGAGGGCGACGACGTGGTCGATCTGCACCAGGCGCGAGGTGTCGGAGCCGGAGACGAAGGAGACGGCGGTGCCGTCGTAGGGGTCGATCAGGGTGCCCGAGAGGACCTTGCAGTCGCGGGTGCCGGGCTTGAACACCGGGTCGAGGAGGTCGCGGCCGAGGATGTCGTTGCGGGTGTCGCAGCCGTTGCGGTCGATGTCGGACCAGGCCTGGCCGAACAGGTCGCGGTCGTAGGGCAGGTCGGCGAAGCCGTCGTCGGTCGGGATCGCGGCGAGGGCGGCGAGCGCGGAGGCAGCGGGTCCGTCGGCAGGAGGGTCCGTCGGTGATGCGGCAGGCGAAGCGGATGGCGAAGCGACAGGCGAAGCGGACGCCGAGACGACAGGCGCGGGAGACGCCGCGACCGGCCCACCGACCGTCTCCTCCACTCCCACCACCGCGAACGCGACAGCGACGGCCCCCACCGCCGCGACAACGAACGCCCACCACGGCGTACGCCGACGCACGCCACGCGCCGGCACACCACCCCGAAGCACCGGAGGCGCCACCCGCCGCGGCGCTTCCGGTCGCGGCGGCGGAGGTGCTCCCACCGCTAGACCCCCGAGTCGCCCTCGGGCGCGACGACCGGCGCCGCCACCGAGCGCGCCCCGTCCCACAGCCGGATCGCCGCGCGCGGCACCGGCCCGACGACGTCCACGCGCCACACCAGGTCCACCGGCGCACCCGTCGCGCCCTCGTACGGCACCACATGGATCGGCGCCGACGGGTCGAACCGCAGCCGCTCCTGCAGCCGCGACGGCGCGACGAGGAAGCTCGTCACGCGCTCGTGGTACCGCTCCCCCACCTGCAGCTCCGTGAGCACCGTCGCGCTCACCGGCGTCATCGGGTCGGCGCGGGTCAGCGACTCGAGCAGGAAGTCGTCCCACGGGAGGTCGAGCTCGACGCCGTCGTAGTCCTCGGGGCGGCGGAGGGCGTTCAGAGGGTTCACGCCCATCGGGCGCACGCGCGGGCGGGCGATCGACTCCTCGTCGCGCTGCACGGAGGCGACGATGTCGGCCAGGCGCGGGGCGGCGATCCGCGTGAGCAGGGACTCGTCGTCCAACGCTCGCAACAGCATCCGCCGGGTGTGGTTGGACGAGTGCGGGAGGTCCTCGTCCAGCGCCGAGAGGCCGAAGCCCTGGCCCGCTCCGTAGTCGGCGGCCATCTCCTGCACGAGGGCCTCGAAGGCCTCGTGGCGCCAGCCGCGGCGGACCAGCTTCGACGTCATCGCGGCGCGCATGCGGGCGACGGCGGCGGTCTCCTCGCCGCTGACGGTGGCGAGGCGCACGGCGAAGGGCATGTGGCCGCGCTCGACGTCGAAGGTCTCGTGCTGCGTCCACACGGGCGGCACGTGCCACGGCCGGTGGATCGCCTTCGACAGCAGCACCAGCCAGTCCACGGCCTGGCGGTGCACCGAGCGGAGGCGCGCGGCCTCCTCGCGGGCGCGCCGGGCACTCGCTCCGTAGTGGGCGAGGCGGGTGCGCTCGACCTCGATGCGGCGCTCGAAGCGCGACCAGCCGGAGTGGTAGCGCACGAGCGAGACCAGAGTGATGAGCAGCGCGGCGCCTCCGAGGCCCACGAGCATCCACGAGAGCAGCGAGGTCAGGATGCGCGGATCGAACGAGTCGGTGCGCGTCGCGTAGTCGTTGACGAACCAGATGCCGACGCCGACGGCGAGCGCCAGGGCGACGACAGTGACCCAGCCGACGAGCATCGAGCGGTGGAAGTCGCGGCGCAGCGCCAGCAGCTCCCCCGCGCGCTGGGGGCGGATCGCGTCGATCTCGCCGACCAGGTACGCGACCTCGTCCTCGGCGCGGCGGCGCTCGGCGCCGATCCGGTCGAGGAAGCGCCAGACGAACGACGAGCTCTGCGCGCCGGCCCAGAGGTCGTACTCGGCGAGCGCCTGCAGACGGCCGGAGCGGCGCGCCTCGGGGTCGACGGGCGGCGCGACGGGCTCCTCCGCCGGCAGCTCGATCTGCACGACGGGGCGCTCCGGCTCCGCATCCGGCTCGACCAGCGACTCCTGAGCGGGCGGGTCGAATGCGGGAGGCTCCTCCACAGCGACGGGATCCTCCACAGCGACCGGCGCGGGCACCTCCGCGGCGACCGACGCCTCCGACGCCGTCACCCAGTTCTGCAGCTTCACTCGCGGATCCTCGAGCGCCAGCGCATACCAGTCCACCCGAGAAGGGAACCCGGGCGGCACGTCGTGCGCGCCCGCCTCCCACGGCCCGTCGGGCAGCGCGAGCACGTCGCCCACGCGCCCGAAGACGGGCACCGCGCCCTCGACGGGCACGAAGCCCGCGTCGCGCAGGTCGGCGCTGCCGTCGAGCGCGCCGAAGACGAGCTCGCGGAGTCCGGCCCACAGCTGCGGTGTCGTGCGCACGTGCGCCATCGCGGCGGGCGCCCCTGCCTCGGCCCGCGCGCGGCCCTCGTCGTCGCGGAGGCGCTCGAGGTCGGCGAGCAGCAGGCGGTCGCGCACATCCAGCACCTCGTCGAGCTGCGAGCCGACCACGGCCGAGCCCTCGGCGGTGTGCAGCGCGCGGGTCATTGAGCGGTTGGCGCTCGACGAGAGCCAGCGGGCGCTCCAGCGCGGCATCTGCACGAGCTTGCCGGCCGAGAACGAGAAGAAGCGGCCGATCTGCGCGAAGAAGCCGATCCGAGAAGGCTCGGGCACGTCGAGCGCGCCTGCGGAGTCGTAGGTGAGCGCTCCGCCGTCCAGGCGCAGCGCCCCCTCGACCATCCCGTCGACGTAGCCGGCGATCTGGCCGTCCTCGATGAAGGCGGTGCCGGGGGGCGGCGGGCTGACGCTGGGGTCGATCAGCAGGGAGTCGGGGCGGGCCGCGTTCTCGAGGACGCCGGCGGCGACGCGGCGGCCGAGCGACTCCGTCAGCACCGCGTTGAGGAACACGCGCGAGATCCAGACGGAGTCGCCGCCGTCGCTCTCGCGGCTCATCAGCTCGACGCTGCCGTCGGTCACGCCGTTCCACAGCCCCGCGACGCTGGCCAGATGGGTCAGCGTGAAGCCGGTGAAGCGCTCGTCGTCGCGCACGAACGCGTCGCCCGACCAGGGGCTCGAGCGGTCCTCGGGCGAGGCGATCACGATGAAGCCGTGCTCGTGCGCCTCCACGCGCTCGCGCAGCTGGAAGGCCGTGGGCGCGCAGATCAGGGTGACCCGGCGCAGCTCGGTTGTCTGGTCGGCGAGGGTCGCGGAGGGGTTCGGCAGCGGCATCGAGGTGCGCACCCAGCGGCTCACCAGCTCGGCGACCGCGTCCTGCGCGGCGTCGGTCTGGCGCTCGGGCAGAGCCGAGCGGAGGGTGACCAGCCGCACCAGGGCGAGCTGCTCCTCCGCCAGCGCCTCGAAGAGGTCGACCGAGATCGCGACCGACTCGAGGTCGGCGCCCACCCCGAGCACGACGGCCTCGATCTGCGGAGGCGCGTACTCGGAGGTCTTCACGTGCTCGGGCAGCACCCAGAGCGCCTGGCCGAGGAGGCCGGTCTTCGTCCACTGCGCGGCGAGCTCGAGCAGGGTCTCGCCCTGCGCGCCGCTGGGCAGCAGGACGATCGCCGCCTTGCCGTCGGGCCAGAAGCCGTCCGAGCGGGAGTCTTCGGAAGGCACGCTCACACTCCGGTGTCCCGGGGACCGGTCGACAGCACCGACGACACGAGCGCGCGGATCGCGTCCTGGAACTGCTCCCGCATCTCCCACGTCACGGGGTAGTCGTAGACCGACACCATCTCGTCCTGCTGCACGATCTCGCTGTCGAAGCGGGCGAGCTCGTTCGAGAGGTAGGCCTGCACGGCGGCGCGGCGCGAGGCGAGGTCGCCGTCGGCCGAGCCGGCGCGGGACGCCTCCGGGACCGGTGCGCCGGTGGGCAGCGACCCGGTCTGCAGCCACTCGGCCAGCTCGGTCTCCTCGCCGCGGCTGCCGCCGAGCGAGGTGAGCACGCGGTAGGCGGCGAGCGGGGCGAGGGTGCCCTCGACGTTGCAGAGCGCCATCGCGATGGCGAGCGACTGCAGCACGACGCCCGGGAAGTCCGCCGGGCGGGCGTTCCGCTCGCTGAGCAGCGGGTGCGGGAAGTCGGCGAAGCCGCGGGTCGACGGGTCCCAGACCGAGAGCTTCGGGCCCTTCTCGCCCTGCGTCGAGTCGACGGCGAGACGGCCGAGGGCCTTGGCGACGTACCAGCCGCGGATCATCGACTCGATGGCGCGGGGATCGGCGGGGATGCTCTCGCCGAGCAGGCGCGCGCGCTTGAACTTCCAGAAGGCCTCGCGGCTGTCCTGGGTGTTCGACTGCGCGAGCCAGCCGCGGGCGATGGGCTCCATCACCGAGTCCATCACGATCGGCTGGTACGGGAAGCCCGACATCGCGAAGACCTCGATGCCGTCGACCTTCTGGTCCTGGAACCACGACTCGCTGGTCGCGTCGTCCCAGACGCCCATCTGGCCGAGCACGCCCTTGGTCACCTCGTACATCTCGGTGCCCTGGCGGAACGGGATCGAGCTGAAGACGAGCGAGGTGTCCTGGTTGATCGCCTTGCCGTGCACGGCGCGCAGCAGTGCGGGGTTCAGCTTCACCAGCGGCTCACTCGCGCCGAGGGCGGCCTGGAGCTGCTCGCGGTAGCGGTCGCGGCGCGCGGCGAACACGTCCGGCGGCAGGATCTCCCTGTCGAAGAAGCCGAGCAGGTCCTCGCCGATGTAGGCGGCGAACGGGGTGCCGTCGCGCTTCATCCACGCGCGGGCCCGGGCGACGTAGGTCTCGGGGTCGGTGGCGAGCTCGAAGGAGGCGCGCTGCGCCGGGTTCGCGACGGCCGGGTCGGCGGTCACGGTGGGCTTCCACGTGCGCGGGTTGCCGACGAGCGACCAGGCGCCCGCCTCCGACTCGGTGTCGGGGCTCACGCCGACGAGCTGGTCGGTGATGACCCGCAGCACGGCGTCCTGGTACTTGGCGTCGCCGTCGACCGAGGCGCGCACCAGCTTCTGGAACTCGCCGGGGTACTTCTCGGGCTCGATCAGCATCCGCTCGTTGGGCGCCGAGATGTACTTGCGCGGCACGGTGTCGTCGACGCGGCGCGGCCAGAACTCGTAGGCGTTCTCGCGGTCGTCGCTCGTCTTGCGCGAGTGCACGCGCTGCAGCAGCGCAGTGCGGGAGCCGTCGAGGTAGTCGGCGAGCGGGCCGAGGAAGGTCTCGCGGAGCTCGGCGAGCAGGGCCCACGCGGAGTCGCGCAGCGCCGCCTCCGACGACCACTCGAGCGCCTGCCCGAGCCGCTGGATCGCGAACTGCACCGCCTCCTGATCGGGGCGGATCGACTGCTGGTTGGCCGAGGTGCGCAGCTCGTCGGACACGAGCGAGCTCAGCGTGCCCACCCACTCCTCGTGCTGGCGGGCCTCGACGCGCAGCGCGTCGACGGTGCCCTTGAGGCCGCGCTCGAGGCGGCGGAGCATCGCGACGACCACGGGGAGGCCGTCCTGCGCCACGTAGCGCGAGACGGTCTCGAGGATGTGGCCGGGCATCGTGCGGGTCCACTCGTCGAGGCGCTGCTGGCGGGCCTCGCGATCGCGGTGCAGGAGGCGGGGGCTCGCCCGGGTGTACTCGTTGACCAGGCGGTCGGTCCACGTGGTGATGTCGGTGCCGCCCTGGCGGTCGAGCGACTCGGGGCGGCTGAGCTCGTCGTCGGCGGTGCGCTGCAGCTCGGACTTGATCAGGTCGAGGGTCGCGGTGTCGCGCAGCGCGTCGGTGACGTCGTTGTGCTCGGCGGTCTCCTCGTTCAGCCGCAGCTCGCGGAGGAAGCGCTGGTACTCGCTGTCGGCCGACTTCTCGATGTACTCGCGCTCGGTCATCCGCTCGAACTGCGGGTCCTCCTCCGCGTGGGCGTAGAGCATCCGGTCGATCGCCGAGCGGGCGAAGCGCTCGGCCGAGTACTCGAGGAACCGCTCGCGGCCGAGGGTGACGCGGCCGAAGCCGATCGAGGAGAAGGGCGGCGAGTGGTGCGCGGGGCTCATGAGCCCTGAGTTGTCGGGCAGCACGTTCGCGGCCGAGCGGGCCTGCCAGTTGCCCGAGGAGTAGGCGATCATGTCGTCCTGCACGCGCTCGTCGATCATCCACGCGGTGAGGCTGGTGGCGACCGCGTCGTAGACGGCGTTCTGGTCCTCGAAGGTGACCTTGCTGTTGCTGCGGCCGATGATGAACGGGTACGCGGCACCGACGCGGTCCATCGCGGCTCCGTACGAGGGCGCGACGCCCTTGGTGCGCAGGAGCTCGAGGGTCGCGGGCGACGGAGTGTCGGTCCAGAAGCCGTTCATCGTCTCGGAGATCGAGGCGAGCGCGTTGCCGGGCATGCCGGCGGTCACGTTCAGCTGGTCGAAGACGTCGGGCGCGTAGAGCATGCTGAAGAACTGGTTCGACCACGGGTACTGCTTGGCGGTCGACTTGACGATCTCGATCACGTCGAGGAACTGGCCCGCTCCCGAGCCGCCGGCGACCGACGAGATGACGATGACGATCGGGCTGCCGTCTCCGCCGTCGTCGCGGGCGTTCAGGCGCGCACCGAGCGTCTGCAGCTCGGCGAGCGCCTCCGCGTCGTTCATGCGGCCGATGGCGGTGCGCGCGGCCTGAGCGATCTCCTTCGTCGCGGCGAGCGCGACGGCGCGGCCGACCGCGCGGTACTGGCCGGCGCCCTTGGTCACGTCGACCTTCACCAGCCGCGGGTCGGGCAGCTGGCGCTCGATGTCGTGGCGCATCGCGTTGTTGGTCGCGTGCGCGCTCGTGATCGAGCCGTGCACGATGTCGAACGTCGCCGCGGTGCTGACGAGCCCGCGGTAGTCCTGCCGGGGCAGGAACGGCGCCTGGTACTCCATGCCGTCCTGGACGGTGGGGGTGTCGAAGTGCAGGAAGCGCCAGGCGGCGGGGATGCCGCCCTCCCAGCCGAGCTGCTGGAGCTTGAGCTCGAGCTGGTACTTGATGCCGCGGAGGGTCTTGCCGCCGGAGCCGCCGACTCCGATGAGGAGGAAGGGTTTGAGCATGACTGTCTGCTTTCGTCGTGTCGCGAGTCGAGGCGCTGAGTGGAGTCGCTGTCAGCGACCGCGGGGCGGAGGGGTTCGAGGGCCGGATCGGCCGGGCGGCGGGGGCGGTGTCGCGCCTCCGGGGCGGGGTGGGGGCGGTGAGCTCGGGCGGCCGGGGGCGCCTCCGGATCGCGGAGGCGGGGTGCCGGGGCGCGGGGGCGAGGTCGGGCGGGACGGGACGGACGGGGCACTCGCGCGGGCGGGCGCACCGTCGCGCGGGGCGGGGCGCTGCGGCTCCGGGGGCTCGGGTCGCCTCGCCGCGCGCTCGCGACGCAGCGTGTCGACGGTGACCCACGCGGGGGCTCCGGAGTCGCGGAGCAGGTCGTCGAGGCGACGGTCGTACTGGCCCTCGTCGTCGCGGTCGACGCGGTGGTAGAGCACGGCGGTCGCGCGGACGGGGTCGTCGCCGCGCGGCCGGTCGAGCTCCTGCTCGGGGACGACGAGCGCCCAGAAGGCGTCGAGCGGGAGCGACGTGAACTCGGCGTGACCGGCCACGAGCTTCGCGGAGGACGACTTCCGTGTGCCGGTCCGTGAGGCGACGACGACGCCTCCCGCGGGCGGGCCCACCCGGTAGCTCGGTGCCTTGAGCGGCCACCACGGCACGTGCGCGCGCAGCCGCCCCAGCTCGGGATCGGCGAGCTCGCGCACACCGGTCTCGCTGCGGAGGTAGCGGAAGCGCTCGTCGAGGCGGGTCGCGGTCGGCGCCGCACGCACCCCCTCCGGCGTGATCTCGACCGGGATCGTGCCGCGCTGGAACGAGCCCACCATCGCGATGCGCGTGTTGCGGCGGTTGAAGAGCCAGAGCAGCAGGAGCGGGAGGAGCACGCCGAGCAGGAGCAGCACGAGCGAGACCAGCCCGATCGCGGCCGCGTTGACCGGGAACGTCGAGGGGAAGGAGAGCGCGATCGTCTGCGGCGCGCTGCTGCCGGCCGCGGTGCGGATGTCGAGCGGGAGGGTCGCGGTGACGGAGGAGTCGGCGGCGACGGCGTTCTCGGCGGTCACGGCGAGCGTGCGGGTCGCGCCCTGGGAGACGGTCACGCACGCCCCCGGCGCGAGGGCCGCACCGGTGTCGTCGGTGAAGGTCCAGGCCCAGGAGTCCGCGCGGTCGGCGTTGTCGCTCGTCACGGTCGGCGGCTCGGCGAGGCAGACCTGGCCGTCGCCTCCCGCGGTCGGCCCCTGGATCGCGAGGGTCCCCTCCGCTCGCCCCTCGGACCCGGTGAGCTCGGAGAGCACGACCGGCGACGAGACGCTGGGGAACGAGGCCGGGAGCACGGTGGTGACGGTCTGCTGCGTCGTGACGGGCGCGAGCGCGACCTGGTGCGGCGCGGTCGTCAGCGGCTCGACGGAGGCGGTGACGAGGATCTCGGAGGCCGTCACGTCGGCGGGCAGCGGCACGGTGATCGCTCCGGTGGCCTCGTCGATGCGGGCGTCGGGCAGCGCGGTCGTGCTGCCGTCGGCGGTGGCGGTCGCGGTGAAGACGGCCTGGTCGAAGACCGACAGGTCGGCGGGCGAGCCGTCGGCGTTCTCCACGCGGGCGGTGAGGCTGGCCGCGAGCGAGCCGTCGTCGCCGCGCTCGACCTGGTTCGCCTCGTCGAAGACGATGCGGAGATCGGAGAAGTAGAAGACGCTGTCGGCGCCGGTGAGGGTCCACTGGCCCTGCAGCTCGGGGCGGTCGACGGTCAGCTCGACGAGCTGCGCGCCGGAGGAGCCGCTGACCTGCACCTCGGGCGAGGTCGCGGACAGGGTGCCGAGACCCGAGCCGGCCGGCGGGGTGAGGGTCCACGCCGGATCCGTGACGACGGCCTGGATCCGCGAGACGCCGCCGTCGATCCAGAAGGTGCCGTCGGCCGCGAGGCCCTGCTGGGCTCCGCCGCCGATGCGGGCGCCGAGCTCGAGGAACACCGACGCGAGCGCCGCGGGGTCGGAGGCGTCGACCACGGCGCCGCGGACGGAGCCCTCGGGGGCCGTCGCGGGCCCGCAGGTGGCGGTGCCGCCTCCGTAGGCGCCGCTGCCCTCGACCAGCGGCCACATGACCCTCGCCTCCTCCCGCTGCTCGCCGTCGGCCAGGAGTGTGCCGATCACGACGACTCCGGCCTGGCGGAGCGCGGCGAGCACGCCGAAGCCGCCCGGCTCGTCACCGTCGGGGTCGATGCGCGCGCCGCAGAGGGCGTTGGTGGCGTCGGCGGTGGCCTGCGCCGAGCCGAGGTCGATCTCGCCGTCGGTCAGCCAGATGACGAGCTGGCAGGCGGAGCCGGCGCTCGGCTGGCTCTGCAGCGCCGACTGGACTCCCTGCAGGCCGGCGAGCCAGTTGGTGCCTCCGCCGGGCGTCTTGGCGCGGATGGTGTCGGCGAGCGCGGCCGGGCTGTCGCCGGTCCACTGCTGCCAGTCGACGGCGGGCTCGAAGGCGCGGCTGAAGAACGCGGCGCCCCAGTTGACCGTGAGGTCGTCGCGGAGGCCGCCGAGCTCGGCGAGGCTGCCCGCGAGGATGTCGGCGCGCGCGACATCCGGGTCGGAGCCGCGACCGTCGTCGCCGCCGGTGTTCAGCGATCCGGAGTTGTCGACGAGGTAGTAGACGTTGAGGACGTCGGAGGAGGAGAGGCAGGTGCGGAGGTCCTCGATCGCGCCGCGACCGATGTCGGTGAGCGAGGCGGTCGGGGCGGTGGTCGTGGTGGTGGCCGCTTGTGCAGCGGCTCCGAAGCCCAGGACGAGGAGGAGCGCGGTGACGACGACCGCGAGCGCGCGGCGGATCACAGGCCGAGCCAGTCGGACACGGGGACGCTGATGTTGAGGATGTGCCACGCGCCGAGGACGAGGGCGGCGCCCGAGAGCCAGAGCAGCCAGCGGGTGAGGCGCGGGTCGGGCGCGAAGTGCCGGGCGTCGCGGAGGGAGTTCGCGCGCTGGGAGGAGAGGTCCCAGCCGGCCGCGAGGAAGACGAGCAGCGGAGTGAGCAGGTAGCCGACGACGCTCATCCAGACGGCGCCGCCGCGCACCAGGGGCAGCGGGACGCCGAGCACGCGGACCGGCGCGGCGGCCGTCGACGCGGCCAGGATCGCCAGCGCGAGGCTCACCAGAAGACCCGCCACGCCCAGCCAGAGAGGCAGGGCGCTGGCGGTCCGGCGGGCGGCGGGGGCCCGGTTGCGCACGGTCGACACCGCTCCACCCTCCGCTGTCGCAGCTGAACGCTCCCTGTTGGGGGCGGCTGCTTCAGTATGCAGAGTCGCCCCGCGAGCGGCCAAACCCCCGTGGGGCGACTGTGCTTCCCGCGCGGGGCGACTGCGCTCCCCGCGGAGGACCTCTGTGCTTCCCTCTCTGCTTCACTGAGCGGATGGAGATCGCGCTCGGACTGCTCGGACTGCTCGTCGCCGCGGTGGCGGGAGCGGGCGTGGTGGCCGGGCGGCGGCGGGCGGCGCCGACCGCGCTGGTCGACGTCGTGGTGCGGCTCGCCCACGCCGGCGACGACTGGTGGCGGGTGACCGCCACGGTCCGCAATCGCGGCGTCGCCGACATCCCGCCGACCGCCTACACCGACGCGCGGCCGATCACGGTCGCCCTCGACGGCTCGCAGGCGGCCGCCTGGTACGGCGAGGCGCCGCTCGGCTGGTCGCTCGACTCCGCGGGATCGCTCGTGCTCTCGCCGACGCTCCTGCCCCGCTCCGTCGATCTGAGCGCGACCGTGGTCGTGCGCGGTCGGCCCGGGGTGCGGATCGACGTGCCGCTGCGGTCGGTTCCGGTGCGCGAGGAGGTCGTCGAGACGGCGGCTCCGCAGGGCTGGGCCGCATCCGCCCCGGCCGTGGTGGCGCCCGCTCGCCGGCTCGTCGACGCGCCCGTCGAAGCGCTGCCCGTCCGCGAGACCCTGCTGCGGGGCGGGTTCGGGGTCTGGGCGGCGATGGTGGCGGGGGTGCTCGGAGCCGTGCTGATGGCGGTCGGCATCGCCCTGTCGATGAACGAGGCCGCGACGACCGCCGTAGGCACGCCCGGAGTGATCCTGATCCTGGTCGCGGTGGTCGGGATCCTCGGGACCCTCGCGGTCCGCCTCCTCCGCCGCTGGCTCGAGCCGCCCGCGCTCTGGCGGACGCCCGCGCAGCGGCTGCGGCGCCCCGGCACGATCGCGTCGCTCGTCCCCACCTACGCGGGCGTGTTCCTCTTCTGCCTCGAGTTCGTCGTGCAGGAGCGCGCGGGCGACACGACCTGGGTCGCGGGTGTGGGCCTGGTGCTGCTGGTCTCGGGCGGAGTGACCGCGGCGATCACGGGGCTCGTGCGTCTGATCGCCGTGGTGCGGGCGCGGCGATCGGCGTCGGCGAGCTGAGTGGACCCGCGAATGCGGTCGATGGTGCCCTCACAGGCGCTCGTCGGGGTCGAGTCGTCGCGTTCGGGCGCTGAGGCGGGCTCGGTGTCGGTGGTCGCTGCTTCAATACTCGTATGGATGAAGCAGATGGGACAGGGACGGCGGAGGCGCGACTCGGCGCGATCGCCGCGCTGACCGGGCTCGCCGCGCGCGCGGGGTTCGCGTCGGCGCAGCTGCTGTTCGCGAGGGCCTGCGCCCTGCACGGGGCCTACCGGACGGGTCTCACGATCCCGGAGTCGTTCGCACGCGGCGGCCGCCTCTCGCGCAGCGAAACGCACGAACTCGTCGAGCGCTCCCTCCGCGCCGAGCTCGCCGTCGGCGCGGGGATGACGGAGCGGGCCGTGACGCGGACCCTCGAGCTGGCCCAGCTGCTGATCGAGGACCTGCCTCGCACCCGCGCCGCTCTGGCCGAGGGGCGACTGCTGTGGGAGGCGAGCACGGTCATCTGCGACGCCGCCGCCACCCTTCCCGCCGCGGCCCGGGCCGCTCTGGACGAGCGCGCACTCGAGGCGGCCCTGACGAAGAACCCGACCCAGCTGCGGCGGGCCGTCGCGCGGATGCGGGACGAGCTGCACGACGAGCCGCTGGCCGTGCGGCACGTCCGCGCCCGCAAGGACCGGGGCGTGTGGGTCTCGCCGGAGGTCGACGGGATGGCCACCCTCTGCGCGCTGCTGCCCGCACCCGCCGCGATGGGCGCCTACCACCGCCTCGACCGCATCGCCCGCACCCTCCGCGACGGCGCCGACGACGAGCCGGGCGACGAGCGCACGCTCGCGCAGCTTCGGGCCGACGCGCTCGCCGACCTGCTCTGCGACGGGGACATCGCCGGCACCACCCCGCCCGGCGACGGCCCGAGCACCCCGCCGACCTTCGTCCCCGGGGTGCGCGCGGAGGTGCGCCTGACGCTCGCCGCGAGCACCGCCTCCGGGGCCGACGACGCCCCGGCCGACCTCGACGGCTACGGCCTCGTCCCCGCCGACGTGGCCCGCGAGCTCGTGGGCGTCGGCGCCTCGTTCACCCGGATCCTCACCGACCCCGCCACCGGCGCGGTCGCCTCCGTCGGGCGCACCCACCGCGTCCCACCCCCGCGGATGCGCCTCCACCTGCAGCTGCGCGACCGGACCTGCCGCTTCCCCGGCTGCACCCGCCCCGCCTCCACCGCCGAAGCCGACCACACCCTCGAATGGCGCAACGGCGGCCACACCGCCCTCGACAACCTCGCCTCGCTCTGCACGAGCCACCACCACGTCCGCCACGGCGACCGCTGGACCTACCGCCTCCACCCCGACGGCACCACCGACTGGACCACCCCCACCGGACGACGCGTCACCACCCACCCACCCGCCCTCCCCGGACGACCACCGGAGCCACCCCCACGACCGCGGTTCGTCGACACCCCGCCACCGTTCTGATCGGCACTCAGCCCGCTCCGCGGGCGATCCTCCGCGCGTGCGCCCCCATCCCCCCTCTCGCTGATCGAGTAGCCCGCACAGCGGGCGTATCGAGATCCCCGTCCGTCAGAAGACGAGGCGTGCAGACCTCCCTGCTGAAGCTGGCGGGTCTCGATACGCCGCCTGCGGCGGCTACTCGACCAACGAGCTCGCGGGCATCAGTCCGCCCCTTCCCCCTCCCTCTCGCTGATCGAGTAGCCCGCACAGCGGGCGTATCGAGATCCCCGTCCGCCAGAAGGCACGGCGTGCAGACCTCCCCGCTGAAGATGGCGGGTCTCGATACGCCCCTGCGGCGGCTACTCGACCAGCGAGCTTGCGAGCGGCAGTCGGCCCCTTCCCTCCTCGCCGATCGCGAGCGAGCTCGCAGGCGTCAGTCCGCCCCCCTCGCTGGTCGAGTAGCCCGCACAGCGGGCGTATCGAGATCCCCGTCCGCCAGAAGGCACGGCGTGCAGACCTCCCCGCTGAAGATGGCGGGTCTCGATACGCCCCTGCGGGGCTACTCGACCAGCGAGCTCGCGAGCGGCAGTCCGCCCCCCTCGCTGATCGAGTAGCCCGCGCAGCGGGCGTATCGAGATCCACGTCCGTCAGAAGGCACGGCGTGCAGACCTCCCTCCTGAAGCGAGTGGGTCTCGATACGCCGCCTGCGGCGGCTACTCGACCAGCGAGCTCGCGGGCGTATCGAGATCCACGTCCGCCAGAAGGCGAGCGCTCACGCCTGATCTGCGGACGCGGGCAGGGCCGGCGGCGCCGTCGACTCGCGGATGACGAGGGTCGTGGCGAGCTCGATGCGGTGCGAGATCGGCGCGATGCCGTCGTGCATCCGGACGAGGGTGTCGACGGCGAGGCGGCCGATGTCGTGCATCGGGGTGCGCACGGTCGAGAGCAGGGGCGCGGTGGGCAGCACGGCGAAGGTGTCGTCGTAGCCCATCACGCTGACGTCACCCGGGACGGTGAGACCGGCGCCGACGACCGCGCGGATCGCCTGGAACGCGTCGGCGTCGTTCGTGGCGACGATCGCGGTCGGAGGGTCGTCGAGGGCGAGCAGACCGGGGACGATCCACTCGGCACTCGCCATGCCGTGCTCCGAGACCAGGGCCGGATCCTCCGCGATGCCCGCCGAGGCCAGCGCCTCGCGGTAGCCGCCGTAGCGCGCCCGGAGCCCTGGATTGCGGGCGTCGCCGCCGACGAACGCGATCCGCCGGTGCCCGAGCGAGACGAGGTGCTCGGTCGACTGCTGGCCGCCGACCCAGTGGTTCGAGCCGATGCTCACCACGGAGGGGTCGAGCGGGTTGGGCGCGTCGACCGCGACGAGCGGCAGCGACACCTCCTCGCATGCGGCGAGGATCTCGGCGTCGATCGCGGTGGTGACGGCGAGGATCCCCAGGTGGCCCTTCGTCGCGACGGAGCGGACGAAGGAGCGGTCGAAGCGCAGGCCCTCGTCCGCCGAGCCGCCGGGAGCCAGGACGCCGGTCGTGACGTCGACGCGCTCGCTCTGCGCGCCTCCGACGATGCCCTCGAGCACGCGCAGCGAGTAGAGGCTGAGCAGGGTGTCGAAGACGACGGTGATGCCGCCGCCGACGCGGGAGGGACGCGTGCTCGGGGAGTAGCCGAGGTCGTGGATCGCCTGCTCGACGCGCGCCCGGGTGGTCGACGAGGCTCCCGGCCGGCCGTTGAGCACCTTGGACGCGGTCGCCTTCGAGACGCCCGCGCGCGCGGCGACCTGATCGAGGGTGACGCGGGTGTCGGGGGTGCGAGCCACGGGAGGGCCTTTCGAGAGCGGATGTCGCCCCACTGTAGACGAAACAGTTTCTTCGACCCCGAGGGCCCGCTCGACGTCGTTGCTTGCAGTCGTTCTGCCGCCGGCATACTCTGAACCAGCCCAGGAAACCTAAAGAAATTGTTTCCACCATTCCCGAGAAGGACGACGATGTCGCAGATCCCTCGCCTCCACGCACCTCAGCCCGACGACCTGACCGTCGGCAACGTGACGGTCGGGGCCGTCTCGCTCTCGCGCTTCAACTGGCGCCTCGCGACCGCCCTCTTCCTCGCCGGGATCCTCTGGATCGGACCGTACGTCGGGTCGGTCGGAGTGGTGATGCCCGCTCTGGTCGCCGAGGTCGCGCCCGAGGAGCGCGTCGGACTGGTGGCCACGATGGGACTCGCCGGAGCCTTCCTCTCGCTCCTGTCGAACATCGTGTTCGGGGCGCTCTCCGACCTCACCCGCTCGCCGATCGGAGCTCGCGCGCCGTGGATCCTGCTGGGCTCGGTCGGCACCTCGATCGGCCTGTGGGGCCTCCACTCCGCGACGACGACCACCACCCTGGTCGTCTGGTGGTGCGTCTACATGCTCTTCCTCAACGCGATCATCGCGCCGATGGTGGCCGTCATCTCGGACCGCGTGCCGAGCAAGTACCGCGGCACCGTCTCCTCCATCTACGGAGTGGGCATGGTGCTCGGCGCGTCGATCGGGCAGATCGTGGGCGCGGGCTTCGTCTCGGACCCGACCGTCGGCATCCAGGTCTTCGCGGTGGTGTCGCTCGTGAGCGGCGTGTTCTTCGTCGTCGTCGCCCCCGAGAAGTCCAACCGCGCAGAGGCGCGCGCGAAGCTCTCGGGGCGCCGGCTGCTGCACTCGTTCGCGCTCCCCCGCCGCGGGTCCCGCGACTTCTACCTGGCGCTCTTCGGCAAGTTCGCCCTCATCGCCGGCATGTACGCGATCACCAACTACCAGCTGTACATCCTCATCGACCACATCGGGCTCGACCAGGGCGGTGCCGCCGGGATCATCGCGATCATGGCCGGCATCCAGCTCGTCACGGCCCTCGTCTTCGGGCTCGGCTCCGGCCCGCTCTCCGATCGTCTCGGGCGGCGGAAGCCGTTCATCATCGTCGCCGCGCTGCTCGTGGGCGTCGGGATCCTGGTGCCGTTCCTCGCCCCGTTCGCCTGGGGGATGATCGTCTTCTCGGTGCTCGCGGGCATCGGCAACGGAGTCTTCACCTCGGTCGACCAGGCGCTCAACATCGAGGTGCTACCCGATCCGAAGACGGCCGCGAAGGACCTCGGACTGCTCAACATGGCGAACTCGGGCGGGCAGATGCTCGGCCCGGTGGTCACCTCCCTCGTCGTCGCGACCACGGGCGGCTACCAGCTCGCCTTCGTCGCGGCGTTCGTCCTCCTCGTGATCTCGGCGATCCTGATCGTCCCGATCCGCTCGGTGCGCTGATCGCGTGCGCCCTGCCTATCGACTCCCGGCGTCACATCGATTCGACCAGCACTGCCACCGACTGGTTCACTACCTAGCATGAGTCGGGATGTGGTCGTCGTCGGCGCGGGGCTGTTCGGGACGGCCACCGCGCTCCACCTCGCGCGGTCGGGCGCCCACGTCACGCTGGTCGAGTCGGGGGCGGCGGCGAGCGCCACCACCGCGGCCGGCGCCGGCTTCGTCGGCCTCTGGGCCGCCGGCTACGCCTGGTACTGGAACGAGTCGGAGCGCGATCTCGAGCAGTACGGCATCGACTTCTACCGCGCGCTGGCAGCCCATCCCGACGGCGTCGACATCCTGCTCCGCGAGACCGGCAGCGCCTGGCTCGCGGTCACCGACGACGGCGTCCGCGATCACCTCGGCCCGCTCGCCGACCACCCGCTCCGGCCCGAGGGGTCGCGCTCGCTCACCCCTGACGAAGCCGCGGAGCTGATCCCCGGCCTCGACCCCGCGGCCGTCACGGGCGGATTCCTCCAGCCCGGCGGCATCCAGATCAGCGCGCCCGACGCGGCGCTCGCCCTCGTCGCCGTCGCCCGCGCGGCCGGAGTCGAGATCGTCGAGCACGCGCCCGTCACCGAGGTCCTCGCCGCCGACGGCCGCGCGAGCGGCGTCCGCACCGCCGACGGCCGCACGTTCACGGGCGACTCCGTGGTCCTCGCCGCCGGCTCGTGGACGAACGAGCTGCTCGCACCGCTCGGCCGCCGCCTCCCTCTCGCCCGCGTCGTCGCGAGCCGCCTGACCACCGCGCCGTTCGGCCTCCCGCCGCTGCCGACGCTGATGCTGCCCGAGCTCGACGGCCTCTGGGTCCGCGAGCACCGGGGCGGGCTCACCTTCGGCAACGGCGTGGGCTACGAGCCGCTCGGCGAGGCCGAGGCCGACCGGCGCCCGCGGCGCACCGACCTGGTCGAGGCGATGGACGCGCACCTCGCGCCGATCCTCGCGCGACTGCTGCCCGCCTCCGCCGACGCGGTGCGCGAGACGGAGTGGACCCAGGGCGTGGTCTCGTACACGGCCGACCGCCGCTTCCTCGCAGGTCCCGTCCCCGAGCTGCCCGGGCTGTTCGTCGCCGCGGGCGACAACGAGTCCGGAGTGACCCACGGGCCGGGCCTCGGCCGCCTGGTCGCCGAGCTCGTGCTCGAGGGCCGCTCGTCGCTCGGCGACCCCGACCGGTACGCGCCGTCGCGGTTCGCGCCGCAGCCCTTCGCCGACGAGGCCGCGGTGCTGGCCGCGATGCCTCCGCGCCGCGAGGTCGACGCCCGATGACCGGCCGCGATGTCGTCGTCGTGGGCGCGGGAATCGTCGGAGCCGCAGCTGCCCGCACCCTCGCCGAGCGCGGCGACCGCGTGCTCGTCCTCGAGCGCTTCGAGCGCGGCCACGACCGCGGCTCGTCGCACGGCGAGACGCGCATCTTCCGCCGCGGCTACGTCGAGGACGACTACCGCGCGCTGACCGGTCGTGCGGCGACCGAGTGGGCGCGGCTCGAGGCCGAGTCGGGTCGGCGCCTGTTCACCCCGACCGGCGCGATCGACCACGGCGACGCCTCCGCCCTGCTCGCGATCGAGGAGGCCTTCGCCCGCGACGGCATCCCCGTCGAGCGCCTCGACGCGGCGGAGGCGTCGCGCCGCTGGCCGGGACTGCGCTTCGAGACCGACGTGCTGCTGCACCCGGAGGGCGGCCGGCTCGACGCCGCCGCCGCGATCGAGGCGCTGCTCGAGTCGGCGCAGGCCCACGGGGCGACCGTGCGGGCGAGCGTCGGCGTCCACGAGATCCGCGAGCGCGACGGAGGCGTCCGCCTCGTCACCGACGAGGGACCGATCACCGCGGACGCCGTCGTCGTCGCCGCCGGCTCCTGGACCCCGGGACTCGTCGGCGACCTCGTCTCGACCGCCGGACTGGGGATCCCCGAGGTGCGCGTCACCCAGGAGGAGCCGGCCCACTTCGCGACCGGTCTCGACGGCTGGCCGAGCTTCGTGCACCACCGCGGCGCGCTGCCCACGATCTACGGCCTCGCGACCCCCGGAGTCGGCGTGAAGGTCGGCGAGCACGGCACGGGCCGCGTCATCGATCCCGACCAGCGCGGCGACCGCCGTCCCGAGCCCGAGGCGCTCGCCCGCCTGCAGCGCTACGTCGCCGAGTGGGTGCCCGGGGCGGATGCGGCGAGCGCCGACCCGATCAGCTGCCTCTACGACACCACTCCCACCGAGGACTTCGTGCTCGACCGGGTCGGCCGCGTCACCCTCGCGACCGGCTTCTCGGGGCACGGCTTCAAGTTCGGCCCCGTGCTCGGCGAGCTCCTCGCCGACCTCGCCGACGGGGCGGAGGCGCTCGAGCGCTTCCGCCTCACCCCCTCCTGACTCCCCACCCTCACGAAAGCAGCAGCATGCACTCCTTCCGCGCGCTCGGCGCCCTCGCGGTGCTCGGCACCACCGTCGCCCTGGCCGGCTGCACCGGCGCGTCCGGCGGCTCTGCGGCGAGCGACCGCCTCGTCATCGGCACCACCGACTCGATCGTCTCGCTCGACCCGGCCGGAGCCTGGGACCGCGGCAGCTTCACGCCGCAGAACCAGATCTACCAGCACCTCCTCACCTACGAGAACGGCGACACCACGCCCGTCCCCGAGGTCGCCGAGGCCTGCGACTACGACAGCGCGACCACCTACCGCTGCTCGATCACGCCGGATCTGACCTTCTCGAACGGCGACGAGCTCACCGCCTCCGACGTCGTCTTCTCGTTCCAGCGCGTCCTCGACATCGCCGCCGACACCGGCCCCTCGCCGCTGCTCGCGAACATGGAGTCGGTCGCGCAGGACGGCGACGACGTGGTCTTCACCCTCGCGGTGCCGAACGACCAGACCTGGCCGTCGGTGCTGACCAGCATGGCCGGGCCGATCGTCGACGAGGAGGTGTTCCCCGCCGACGCGCTGCTCGAGGACGCCGATGTGATCGGCTCGGGCCCCTACGCCGTCGGGAGCTACGAGGACGGCGGGCTGCTGCAGCTCACCGCGAACTCCTCCTACTCGGGCACCGCCCCCGAGACGGACGAGGTCGTCCTCCGCCCGTACACCTCGTCGACCAACCTGCGCCTCGACGTCGAGAACGGCGCCGTCGACGTGGCCTACCGCTCGCTCACCGCGACCGACGTCGAGGACCTGAAGGGGAACTCCGACCTGCAGGTCGTCGACGGACCCGGCGGCTCGGTGCGCTTCCTCACCTTCAACGTGAACACGCAGCCGGGCGGCAGCGCCGAGCAGAAGCTCGCGATCCGCCAGGCCGTCGCCTCGCTCGTCGACCGTCAGGAGCTCGCCGACCAGGTCTACCGCGGCACCTACGCGCCCGCGTACTCCGTCGTGCTCGACGGCCAGCTCGGCGCGACGGAGGCGTTCTCGGACGTCTACGGAGCGGCTCCCGACCCCGAGAAGGCCGCGTCGATCCTCGCGGCCGCCGGGGTCTCCACTCCGGTGACCCTGCCGATCCAGTACACGAGCGACCACTACGGCCCCGACTCCGATCAGGAGTACGCGCTGATCGAGTCGCAGCTGGAGGCGTCCGGCCTCTTCAGCGTCGAGCTGCAGTCGACGGAGTGGACCAGCTACGTCACCCAGCTCGCGCCCGACTCGGGCTACCCTGCCTACCAGCTCGGCTTCTTCCCGGACTACCCGGACCCCGACAACTTCCTCCGCTCGGCCTACTCGTCGACAGGGGCCTCGGTCGCCAACGGCTACTCGAACCCCGAGGTCGACGCCCTGATCGACGCGGAGGCGACCGCGACGGACCAGGACGCCCGCGCCGCCGCGATCGAGCAGCTCCAGGCGGTGACCGCGACCGACGCGCCGATCATCCCGCTGCTGCAGGGCCGCGAGACCGTCGTCGCCGCGGCCGGAGTGACGGGCCTCGAGGACACCCTCGACGCGACGTACCTCTTCCACTTCGGAGCACTGGCGAAGTAGCGGGGAAGGCAGTCAGCCGACGATGCGCGCCCAGCCCGAGGTCGCGTCGTCGTCCGACGGCGCCTCCCGTACCGGCTCGTCAGCCGTCGCGCGGTGCGCCCGGAACACGCCGAATGCCACCGTCCCCGCGGTCATGGCGAGGGTCGCCTCGAAGAGCGCCGGGCCGAGCGTGTACAGCGAGTTCGCCAGGATCGCCAGCGGCGGCACGTTCTCGGGGCTGTAGCTCCACTCGTTCGGCAGCGTCACCGCCACCGCCGGGACCGCGAGCGTCACGACCCAGAGCAGTGCCGTGTAGGCGACGAGAGCGGGCCACCATCCCGTGCCCCGCCTCACGAGCGCGCCGCCTTCAGGGTGATCGCTCCGCCGATCGAGAGGAGCCCGATCGTGATCCCCGGGCCGGGCACGTACATCAGCACAGCGCGGAAGAACTGCTCCGGCCCCGTGACGGTGTCGTAGTACGCCGACGCGTTAGCGGTCCAGAGCGTGGCCGCCCCGACCACGAGGAACAGCGCTCCCATCACGGCGAGAGCGATCGCCGTGCGCGAGGCCGCAGAGGGTCGGGCGCGGTCGGTCTCGGCCCGCTCCTCGAGCTCGGGCTCGGGCTCGGGCGCCGGCAGCTCGGGCGCGGGCAGCGGCTCCGACGACTCGGGGGGCACGCGGACCTCTCGCCAGCGCTCGGGGATGCGCGGGGCCTCGGCCGGAGGCTCCTGCCTGCGGCGCTCCTCCTCGGCCTCACCGCGGCGCGGACGCCGGAACCGCTCTTCCGCCCGGGTGAGCCGCTCGGGCTCGGGGCCGTCGTAGCCGCGCTGGTAGGCGGCGTGGAACCGCGGATCCGTCCGGGCGCTCGTCTCGGTGCTCTCAGCCATGCAATCCCCCTGCATCGTCTCGAGTCTTCATCCTGTCGCAGAACGACGGATCGCGCCTCTGATGTCAAGTGCAGGACACGGAGGCCCCGCGTACAGGAAGCTCGGAGAGGATCCACGCATACCTTCCCCCGCCGCACACCCCCTGCCTCGAGAACGGCCCGGCCATGATCCTGCTCCGCACCCACTCCAATCGCTGGGTCGCCCGCGCCCGCCGCGCCGGCGTCGCACTCGGACTGATCACCCTCGCCGCGGAGCTGTCGCGGCCGGTCTACAAGACCGTGCGCCTCGACGTCGAGAGCGGCGAGCGCATCCTGCTGCGCGACTCCGACTCGCTCGAGGAGGCGTTCGCGGTGCTGATCGCGGGCGTCGAGCGGGCCCGCCTCGCCGCGGAGCTGTCGGCCGTCGATGAAGGCGACGCCGATCCCGCCGAGGACGACCCCTTCGACGACGAGATGGCGGCCTGACCCGCCGATCGCCTCCGCGAGGTCAGGGCGTGCGCACGCCCCGGGTGTCGGCGGTCTGCTCGCTCGACAGGCGCTCGGCCTCGGCACCGCCGACGGCCTCGCCGCGCGCGACCATGCCGGCCTGGTCCGAGAGCGGGATCTGCTTGAGGAAGACTGCGAGCACCAGCGCGATCAGGATGAACGGGATCAGGTACCAGAAGACCGGCGCGAGCGAGTCGGCGTAGGCGGCGACGACTCCGTCCTGCACCGCCTGGGGCAGGGTCTCGAGGGTCTGCGGGTCGAGCGTGGCGGCCGCGGCGGAGGCGTCGCCCGAGCCGGCGAAGACGGCCGTCAGCTTCTCGGTGAGCGAGTTCGTGAAGATCGTGCCGAAGATCGCGACGCCCAGAGCCGCTCCCACCTCGCGGAAGTAGTTGTTCGAGCTGGTCGCGGTACCGATCTGCTCGGCGGGCACGGCGTTCTGCACGACGAGCACGACGACCTGCATGATCAGGCCGAGCCCCGCGCCGAAGACGAGGAGGTAGACGCAGATCAGCCAGATCGGAGTGTCGGCCGCCAGCGTCGTCATCGCCGTCATCGCGATCGCGGTGAGGATCGTGCCGACGATCGGGTAGATCTTGTACTTGCCGGTGCGGGTGATCAGGATGCCGGACGCGATCGACGTGCCCATCAGGCCGACCATCATCGGCAGCATCAGCAGGCCCGAGACGGCGGCCGAGGTGCCCGACGCCATCTGCAGGAACGTCGGGATGAAGGCGATCGCCGAGAACATGCCGAGGCCCAGCGTCAGGCCGATCGCGGTCGCGTTCACGAAGATCGGGTTGCGGAAGAGGCTCAGCGGGATGATCGGGTCCTCGGCCCGCGACTCCACCCAGATGAATCCGGCGACCGCGAGCGCGAAGCCGGCTCCGAAGAGCCAGGTCAGCGCGGCGCCCCAGCCGTACTCGGCGTCACCGCCGAAGTCGGTGAAGAAGATGAGCAGCGTGGTCGCGGCGGAGAGCAGGACGACTCCGGGGATGTCGATCCGCTTCTGCGCCTTCTTGCTCGGCAGGGTCAGCGCGAACCACGCGATGGCGAAGGCGCCGATGCCGACGGGGATGTTGATGTAGAACGCCCACTGCCAGGTCAGGTGGTCGACGAACAGGCCCCCGAGCAGCGGTCCGGCGATCGCCGAGAGTCCGAAGACCGCGCCGATCGGGCCGAGGTACTTGCCGCGCTCGTTCGCCGGCACGATGTCGGCGATGATCGCCTGCGAGAGGATCATCAGCCCGCCGCCGCCGAGGCCCTGCATCGCGCGGAACACGACGAAGCTCCAGAAGTCGCCCGCGAAGGCGCAGCCGACGGAGGCGATCGTGAACAGGGCGATCGCGATCAGGAAGAGGTTGCGCCGGCCGAGCACGTCGCCGAACTTGCCGTAGATCGGCATGACGATCGTGGTCGCGAGGAGGTAGGCGGTCGTGATCCAGGCCTGGTGCTCGACTCCGCCGAGCTGGCCGACGATGGTGGGCATCGCCGTCGACACGATGGTCTGGTCGAGGCTCGAGAGCAGCATGCCGGCGATGAGCGCCGAGAAGATGATCCAGATCCTGCGCTGCGTGAGCAGGAGCGGCTTCGTGTTACCGGCGGTGGTGGTCATCGGTCCTTCTCGGGGTCGGGGGTGCGGGTCAGGAGTGTGCGGGCGAGGTCGAGGCGTGCGCGGAGGACCGCGTTGAACGGCGGACCCTCGGGGTGGGCGAGCGACTGCTCGACGGCGTGCCGCGCGAGGGTGCCGACGAGCTGCACGGCGAGGCGGATGCGCGGGTCATCGGGCGCGACGCCCTCCCGCTCGGCGGAGAACCGCTCGAGGAGCCGGTCGCGCTCGCTGCCCGCCTGCATCAGTGCGGTGAAGAGCTTGGGCTCGCGCTCGAGCAGGGCGAAGAGCTGCTGGGCTCCGTCGGGGGTGAGCCCGATGCCCTCGAAGTGCTCGACCGCGAGGTCGACCAGAGCGTCGAGGAGGGTCGGCGACAGCGTGCCGGGCACGCCGCCTCCCGCGAGGAACCGCTCGAGAGTCTCGCCCTCGAGCCCCTCCTCGGGCCGGCCGAGCACGGCCTGCTCCTTCGTCGGGAAGTAGTTGAAGAAGGTGCGCCGCGAAACGCCGACGTCCTCGCAGAGCTCGTCGACGGTGAAGCCGCTGAGCCCGCGCTCGATCGCGAGGGTGCGCGCGCGGGCGCCGAGCAGGGCTCGCCGCTCCCGCATCCTCTGGTTTGCACTCTCGATCACAGAGTGCATTCTTGCACGAACTGCACTCAATGACAGCCCCGTATCGGAATGGACGAGGCCTGCTTCTCAGCACGGTCTGAGATCGGTCGGATAAAACCTTGTGAACAGAATCGTTCATATGGTTTTAGACTGCGCAGATGAGTCCTTCCGCCATCTCATCGCCGCTCCACGAGCTGCTCCTCGATGCCGGCATCGCCGTGCGCATCATCAGCGCGCGTGATCTGCGGATCACCACCTCGTCCGGCGACGAGATCGACGCGCACCTCGTCTTCACACCACGGCCGCCCACTCCGTCGGAGGTGCGCAAGCATGCGCTGGGAACGGCATCGGGCGCGGTGACCGCATTCGTGTCACCCCGCGCGAACAGCATCACCCGACGCCTCGCACTCGACGATCCCCGACTCGCCCTGTTCGGCTTGGACGATGGCACCGTCATCGTCCAAGGAGAGGATCTGACCGTCGCGAAGGACGATCGGCAGACGAGCGGCAGGCGACGCCGCGTGTCGTACGCGCTCTTCGCGCTCCAGCGAACGCTCGCGCGAACACGTGAACCGCGGTTCCAGAACGACCTGGCTCACGAATGCGGCGTCTCGCAGATGACGATCTCGAAGCTGCTCGGAGCAGATCCGCTCCTGGCGCAGCGCACCGGGCAGGGTTGGGTCGCTCGGGATCGTCGCGCTCTCGCCGAGCGTTTCCTCGCGGAGTACCCGGGTCCGGGCGGGCTCTCGCAGCTCTGGTACTCGATCCGACCCGTCATCGAGCAGGCGGAACAGGCTTCGGCATCGGGGCTGAGAGCGCTGCTGTCCGGGGACAGCGCCGCCGACCGTCTCGCACCGTGGAGGGTTCCGAGGCTCGCGGTGCTGTACGCCGACCGGAGCCTCCCGCTCGAAGCGTCAGGCTTCGCGGAGACCGATTCTCGCGAGGCCACCCTGCGAGTCCACGTCCCGATGGATCAGACGATCTGGGCGACAGCAGACGCGTGGTACCCGCGCGGACGCACCGTGGACCCACTCATCGCCGCGTGGGACCTGCAGCGCAGTGGCGGTCCCGACGCGGACGAAGCCGTGGAGCGCCTCCTGAGCAAGGAGGTGACGACGTGGCTGCGATGAGATCCGTCACACTCCCGTCCACGTCCCGAGCCGATGACGCAGCTCTCCTCGCACTGGCAGACGCATCACTCGCGATCGCCGAACTCGACGATGCGTGCATCGTCGGCGGGCAGATGGTCGCGCTCCTCTGCGCCGCCTTCCCGAGCGCCGACATGATCACGCGTCGAACGGTGGACGCGGATGCAGCAGTGTCTCCCGTCGTCGCCGCTGCGGGCACACTGCACGACCTGCTGATCACCAGCGGTTACAAGCCGGGTTCGGGCAACCACTACGTCTCGGGCGACCGCGAGATCGACGTCCTCGTACCGTCGCTCACGGGCCGGTTCGAGAGCTCGGAGCACGGCGGGCGCGGGTTCGACAGCGCACCGGGCCTGGACCTCGCTCTGCGCGGAACGCTCGAACTCGACGTGACGGTGATCCTGCTCGACGAGACCCCGCTCACGTTCTCCACGCGGGTCCCCGGGGTCGAACGAGCGCTGATCGTCAAGGCGCTCGCCTACGAGTCGCGGCGGGCACCGAAGGATCTGCTCGACATCTTCAACCTGATGCTGATCAGGAACGCGCACAGTCCTGAAGAGGTCGGCGGCTGGCGGATCGGTGACGAGGCGGGTACCGGAGCACGGGGTGACGCCGCCTCGGTGCTCCGCCGTATCGCCGGAGCGCCGGGACTCCGACTGATGCTCCGCGAGACGGGCGTTCCGCCCGGCCCGTTCGGCTCGCTCCTGCGCAGCTACATCAGCGCCGACTGACCAGCCGTCTCGCTGCGAGGAGGGCCCGACGCCCTCAGGCGCCGGGCCCCCACCGGTCAGAGCGTCAGCGTGTGCTCCCCCGCCCCGAGCTCGCGGTCGGCGGCGCCCGCCGCGCGGACCACCGCGGTGGCTCCCGCGGGCACCGTCACGGCGAGCGAGACGTCGTCGCCGGCGCGATCCCAGCGCACGCTCGCGAGGCCGTGCGGGGTCTCGAGGGTCGACTCCGCCCAGGTGAGGTCGCCGCCGGGCTGCGGGGCGATCAGGAGGCGGGAGTAGCCCGGGTCGAGCGGGGCCAGGCCGCCGACGACGCGGTGCAGCCAGTCGGCGACGGCGCCGAGCGCGTAGTGGTTGAAGCTCGTCATCTCGCCGGGGTTGATGCTGCCGTCGGGGAGCATCGAGTCCCAGCGCTCCCAGATCGTGGTCGCGCCCATCGTCACCGGGTAGAGCCACGACGGGCACTCGCGCTGCAGGAGCAGGCGGTACGCGGCGTCGACGTGCCCGGTCGACGAGAGGGCGTCGGTGATGAAGGGCGTGCCCGCGAAGCCGGTCGAGATCGTGTAGCCGCTCTCGGCGACGAGCTCGGCGAGCCGGTCGCCGGCCCAGCCCAGCTCGGAGTCGTCGAGCAGGCCGAAGACGATCGCGAGCGAGTAGACGGTGGTGCAGTCGCTGAAGACGCGCTGGTCGGCGACGTACTTCGCGCGGAAGGCGTCGCGCAGGGCCGAGGCCATCTGCGAGAACTCCTGCGCCTCCTCGTCGCGGCCGAGCACGGCCGCGGAGTCCGCCACGATGCGGGCCGTGCGGTAGGCGCAGGCCGTGGCGACGACTCCGGTGTCGGCCTTCGCGTCGGCCGGGGCGTCGGGGGCGGCGTCGGGGTCGAGCCAGTCGCCGAACTGGAAGCCGGTGTCCCAGACGCCCGACGCGGACAGCTTCGAGCGGACGCGGCGCGCGTGCGACGCCATCGACTCGAACGACTCCTCGAGCACCGTCGGGTCGCCGTACGCCTGCCAGACCGCCCACGGCACCCAGGCCGCGGCGTCGCTCCAGAGTGCGGTGGAGTCCATCGGAGGGAAGCTGGTCTCGGCCGCGCGGCGCTTGAGCACGTCGGGCACGACGAACGGCACGGCACCGTCGTGGTGCTGCTGCTCGAGGGCGAGGTCGCGGAGCCAGTCGCGGAGGAAGTCCTCGGCGTCGGCGAGGTACACGGCGGTCGGAGCGAACGCGGCGATGTCGCCCGTCCAGCCGAGGCGCTCGTCGCGCTGCGGGCAGTCGGTGGGCACATCGAGGAAGTTGCCGACCATGCCGCGGTAGACGTTGTCGTGCAGCTGGTCGAGCAGGGGCTCGGAGCTGCGGAACGTGCCGATGCGGCGGAGGTCGCTGCTGACGACGATCGCGGTGAGGGCCCCGTCGGCGATGTCCCCCGGCCAGCCGTCGACCTCCGCGTAGCGGAACCCGTGGAAGGTGAGGGTCGGCTCGAAGACGTCGGCGCCTCCCGACAGCGTGAAGCGATCGGTCGCCTTCGCCTCGCGGAGGGGCCGGACGCCCAGCTCGTCGTCCTCGAGGACCTCGGCGTGGCGCAGCGTGACGACGGTCCCCTCCGGCCCGGTGACCGCGACGCGGACCCAGCCGACGAGGTTCTCGCCGAAGTCGACGAGGGTGCGTCCCGACGGGCTGGTCCAGATCTTCTGCGGCGCGATCTCGGCGAGGCGGCGCACGGGCGGGGCGATGTAGGGCTCGAGCATCGCCGGGTCGACCTCGACCTCGTGGACGCCGACCCAGGCGGAGTCGTCGAATCCGGCGCTCGTCCAGCCGGTCGGCTCGCGGCGGGCGTCGATGTCCTGGCCGTCGTAGAGACTGTCGGCGGTGGTGGCGCTCGCGCCCGCGCGCCAGGAGTCGTCGGTCACGACGACCTGCTCGTGGCCGTCGGCGAAGCGGAGGCGCAGCTCGGCGGCCCCGGCGATCTCGGTTCCGTAGGGCGCGGCTCCCTCGCCCCAGCTCAGCCGGCCGCGGTACCAGCCGTCGCCGAGGGCGAGCCCGATCGTCACCGTGTCCCGGCCGCTGATCAGGGGCGTCACGTCGTGCTCGGAGTAGCGCAGGCGCCACTCGTAGCTCGTCCAGCCGGGGGTGAAGAGCTCGTCCGAGGCGGGCGCCCCGTCGATCCACGCCTCGACGATGCCGAGGGCCGAGAGGCGGAGGGCCGCCGAGACGACCTCGCCGTGCCCGGTGTCGAGCGGGATCTCGCGGCGGAGGAGGGGGGCGGCGCCGTCGAGAGCGTCGTCGGGGGCCAGGAAGCGGGCGGTCCAGTCGGTCATCGTCGTCCTTCTGCGTGGTGGTGTGCGGTGAGTGGGTCAGTGGCGCGGGGGGCCGGAGGAGTCGCGGACCCGGAGGATCGGCGTCCGCTCGAAGTGAACCGCCTCCGTCCGACCGTCGAGTCGCTCGAGCAGCAGGCGCACGGCCCGATCGCCGAGCTCCTCGCCGTACTGGTCGACGGTCGTCAGCGAGATGCCGGGGTGGCCGGCGACCTCGATGTCGTCGTAGCCGACGATCGCCAGGTCGGCGGAGGTGAGCCCCGCGTCGTCGCGCGCCCAGAGGGCGTCGAGGGCGAGGGAGTCGTTGCCGGCGAAGAGCGCGGTCGGGCGGTCGGGCGAGAGGAAGACCTCGAGCGAGCGGGCCCGCGCGTTCTCGACGACGGGGTCGAGGTGCAGCACCTGCACCTGGTCGGCGAGGCCGGCCTCGTGCATCCGGTGCTCGTAGCGCACGAGTCGGACGGAGTGCGGGGCGCCGGCCACCCGTCCGGTGATCTGCTCGCTGACGGTGAGGTGCGCGATGCGGCGGTGGCCGAGCGCGAAGAGGTGATCCATCACGGCGTCGGTGCCCGAGACGTCGTCGTTGGTCACCGTGTCGTATCCGGTCGAGTCGTCGTGCCGGCCGAGCATCACGATCGGCGTGCGGCGCGCGAGACGCTCGAGCCAGGCCGGCTCGACCATCGGCGAGACGGCGATCAGGCCGTCGACCTGCCGGTCGACGAGCGCCTCGATGGCACGGAAGCCCTCGCCCGAATCGCTCTGCGCCGGCGCGACGATGAGCTGGTAGCGGCTGCCCTCGAGCGCGGCGCTGGCTCCGGTGACGATGCGGTTGAAGAAGGCGTTGCCCAGGTGCGGGACCTCGACGCCGATGGTGAAGCTCGAGCCGCGCATCGCCCTCGCGGCGACGCTGGGTCGGTAGTCGAGCTCGTCGATCGCCGCGGTGACGCGCTCGCGCATCGACGGGCTGACTCCGTAGGCGTTGCGGATCACCTTCGAGACAGCGGCGCGCGAGACGCCTGCGCGCTGGGCGACGTCCTGGATCGTCGCGTGACGGTTGATGCTGTCGATCGAGCTCATCACGGCCTCCCCTGGGCCTTCGCGGACGATTCCTCCCGGAACCGCGCCTGGTCGAACGTGCCTGATCGCGGGTCGTCGACCGACGCCGCGAACGCCACTGTAACGGTTCACGCACGATCATGTAGATCGGTCCACGATTTCCCGTAGATCGATTGACACGTTTCACGGCAGCGACGTATGTTCTCCCTGCGCCGCTTCTCGGGCCGTCGTCGAACGGTGGGGAACGGCGCCTCGGGCACCCCCGCAACAGTGACGTTGTCGATACATGGAGGTATTTGGATGTCGTTCCGACAGAACCGGCGAGCACGGCTCGCCCTCGGCGCAGGAGGAGCGGCTCTCGCTCTCGCGCTCACCGGCTGCAGCACGGGCGGTGGCGGCGATTCCGCCGACGGCGCCACGCTCAGCGTGCTCATCGACAACCAGACGGCGACCGTCGAGCTCTGGGATGCGCTCAAGGCGGCGTTCGAGGAGGAGAACCCCGACATCACCCTCGACATCGAGACCCGCCCTCAGGGCAGCGAGGGCGACAACCTCATCAAGACGCGCCTCGCGACCGGCGAGATGAACGACGTCTTCGCCTACAACTCGGGCTCGCTCTTCCAGGCGCTCAACCCCGACCAGAACCTCGCTCCCCTCTCGGACGAGGCCTGGGTCGACTCGCTCGACGAGGGCTTCCGCACGGTCGTCTCGACCGACTCCGACCTCTACGGCATCCCGCTGGGCCAGGCGATGGGCGGTGCCGTGCTGTACAACAAGGACGTCTACAGCTCGCTCGGCCTCACGGTGCCGAAGACCTGGGACGAGTTCATCGCGAACAGCGAGGCGATCAAGGCCGCCGGCGACGTCGCGCCGATCATCCAGACCTACGGCGACACCTGGACCTCGCAGCTCTTCGTGCTCGGCGACTTCGCGAACGTCCTCGCGGAGGACCCCGAGTGGGCGACCGACTACACGGCGAACAAGGCCAAGTACGTCGACGAGCCGGCCCTCGCGGGCTTCGAGCACCTGCAGCAGGTCGCGGAGTCGGGTCTCACCAACGAGGACTACGCGTCGGCCACCTACGACGACGGCGTCCGGATGGTCGCGACCGGCGAGGGCGCTCAGTACCCGATGCTGACCTTCGCGGCCGGCCCGCTGATCCAGAACTACCCCGACTCGCTCGACAAGGTCGGCCTCTTCCCGCTGCCGGGCGAGTCCGCCGACTCGAACCCGCTGACGGTCTGGCAGCCCAACGCGGTCTACGTGCCCAAGTCGACCGAGGGCGCGAAGCTCGAGAGCGCGAAGAAGCTGATGGCGTTCCTCGTCACTCCCGAGAGCTGCGACATCCAGAGCGAGGTCGCGGCGCCCCAGGGGCCGTTCGTGGTCGACGGCTGCACCCTGCCGGACGACGTGCCCGCGCTGGTGTCGGACATGCAGCCCTACTTCGACGCCGACAACACGGGCCTCGCGCTCGAGTTCCTCTCGCCGATCAAGGGTCCGGCGCTCGAGCAGATCACGGTCGCCGTGGGCTCGGGCATCACCCCGGCCGCCGAGGGCGCCCAGCAGTACGACGACGACGTGACCAAGCAGGCCCAGCAGCTCGGCCTCGACGGCTGGTGACCGACGCCGGTGCGGCGGGCGACGGAGGCGACTCCGCGGCCCGCCGCACCGCCGGGGCGCCGCCCCTCCCCCCTCGCTTCCCGATCGACGGAGATCACATGACGACACTCACGGAGGAGCGCCCCGCGCCCACCCGCACCGCGGAACCGCCGAAGCGGCGCCGGGCCATGAAGAGCCCGTACCCGACCTGGTTCTACCTCCCCGCAGGCGTCTTCTACGTGGTGCTCTTCCTCGTTCCGACCGTCGCCTCGCTCTACTTCTCGCTCACCCGCTGGACGCTGTTCGACTCGACCTTCATCGGCTTCGACAACTTCGTCGCCTTCTTCCAGGACCCGGCGCTCTCGACCGGCTTCGTCAACACCTTCATCTACGCGCTGATCACCTCGGGCCTCAAGATCGTGCTCGGGATGGCCCTGGGGCTCCTCCTGAGCTCGCAGATCATCGGCCGCGGATTCCTCCGCAGCGTCGTCTTCTTCCCCGTGCTGGTGTCGACGATCGGCATCGGCATCACCTTCAAGGTGCTGCTGGACCCCTTCGACGGGATCGTCAACCAGGGACTCGCCGCCATCGGCGTCGCGGGGCCCGGCTGGCTGACGGACCCGCAGTGGGCGCTGTTCTCGGTCGCCCTGGTCGACGTCTGGAAGGGCGTCGGGCTGGCGACCCTCATCTACATCGCGGGCATCGTCGCGATCCCGCAGGACTACTTCGAGGCCGCCCGCGTCGACGGCGCCGGCGCCTGGCACAACTTCCGGCACATCACCCTGCCGCTGCTGCGCCCCGCCACCGTGACCGTGGTCCTCCTCTCCCTCATCGGCGGTCTGCGCTCGTTCGACCTGATCTGGGCGATGACGAAGGGCGGGCCGGGCTTCACGAGCGACGTGGTCGCCTCCGTCATCTACAAGCAGTACCAGGCGGGCTTCTACGGTCTCTCGACCGCGGGCAACGTCATCCTCTTCCTCGTCGTGGCGGCGATCATCTTCCCGCTGTCGGCCTGGCTCAACCGGAAGGACAACGAGCAGTGACCACCACCCCGCTCACCCCGTCCCCGCTCGCGAAGGCGCCGCTCGACGTCGATCCGCTCCGCGCCAAGGTGAAGCAGCGCGGTGTCGGCCGCGGCTCGCGCGCCTGGCGGTACGGAGGCGGTATCGCCGCGATCGTGCTGTCGGTCATCGTCTTCATCGTCCCCTTCGCCTTCATCGTGCTCACCGCGTCGAAGACGCAGCAGGAGTCGTCGCTGCTCGGCTTCACCTTCCCCACCCAGTGGCAGTTCTTCGAGAACCTGCAGGCCGTGATCGAGGCGCGCGACTTCCTCCTGCTGCGCGCCTTCGTGAACAGCGCGGTCCTGACGATCGTCTCGGTGACGGTGATGGTGGTGCTCGCCGCGATGGTCGGCTACGTGCTGCAGCGCCGCCGGTCGAAGTGGAACCCGCTCGTCAACGGCTTCGTCCTCGCCGGCCTGATCATCCCGCCGGCCGTGGTGCCGACGATCTGGGTGCTGCAGGGCCTCGAGCTCTTCAAGACCCTCCCCGGCCTCATCGCGGTGCACGTCGCGTTCGGCCTGTCGTTCTGCATCCTCCTGTTCCGCGCCTTCGTCTCGACGATCCCGCGCGAGCTCGACGAGGCCGCCGTGATCGACGGGGCCGGCCCGTTCCGCCTCTTCTTCACCGTGGTGCTGCCGCTGCTGAAGCCCGTGATCGTCACCGTGATCGTGGTGCAGGCCGTCGCGGTGTTCAACGACTTCACCTACGCGCTGTACTTCCTCCCCGGGGACGACAACGCCACTGTGCAGCTGACGCTCTACAACTTCTCGTCGCAGTCGCAGTCGTCGTGGAACCTCCTCTTCATGGACGTGCTGCTCATCACGATCCCGCCGCTGGTGATGTACATCTTCTTCAACCGCCAGATCGTGGCCGGCATGACGTCCGGAGCGGTGAAGGGCTGAGGCCGCTCTCCTCTCGTCGATCGGGTCTCAGCCGCCCTCTCCGGGACGCTCGGTCCACCGCGCCGCCTCGGCGGGCGGATCGGTCCGCGGAAGATCGGCGGGACCGATCAGACGTCGGAGCCACGCGGGGCGGCGGGACCGGGTGAGGGCCCTCCGCCACCGCGCATCGGTCAGCGCCTCCTGCGCGGGGTCGAGGAGGCGCCGGCCGCCTCCCTCCCACACCTCGATGCGCACGAGCGGCGGATGCGACCGGTGCAGGTGCCGCGCGGGCTCGCGCTCGGGGTGGGCGTGCCCGACGCGGGTCCGCAGCTGCTGCTCGAGCTGCTCCGGGTCGGCCGCCGACCAGGTGCTGACGCCCACACCGCCGTCGGGCAGCGGGAAGCGCTCGGTGACCCGCAGCGGGAGCTCGTCGAGGGAGGGGGACATCGTTCGGCCTTCCGGAGTCGGCGCCCCGCAGGACGCGTCGGGTGAGGTGGGAGGGGGCTCCCGCGCGGAGCCCCCTCCCTTATCTGTGCTCAGCGCTGACTGATCAGTGCTGGACGCGCAGTGCGCGCATCCGGCGGAGGCCGAGCAGACCGCCGCCCGTCAGCAGCAGCAGCGCCCCGCCCGCGGCCAGCGGACCGGCCGCCGCTCCCGTGGAGGCGAGGACGGTCGGCACGAGTCCGATCGCCGGCACGACGACCTGCGCGCACGACGCGGACGCCTCGTCGGAGCAGGGGCTGCGGACGAGGGTCGGCTCGAAGCCGGCCGGCAGGTCGTCGATCCTCGCCCGGTTGGTGACGGTCCAGGCGTCGACCCCGTCGGCGACGACGCCCGTCACCGTGAAGGTCGCCGAGGCCCCGGGGGCCAGATCCAGCCCCTCCACCGACAGGTCGGCGGAGGCGGGCCCGCCGTCGCGCGAGATCGTCACGTAGGACAGGTGCGCGAGCGTCGGCACGTCGGTGAGCGTCACGCCCTCGGCCGGACGGTCGCCGATGTTCGAGACCTCGATCGTGAAGCCCGCCCTGCCGCCGTGGGCGACCGACTCGTGGAGGGCGGTCTTCTCGATCTCGAGCCTGCCGCCGACCGGCGGCACGGGGATCTCGGCGCACGAGGACGCGGCGTCGTCGGCGCAGGGGTTCTGCACCGTCGGCGGATCGAATCCGTCGGGCTGGCGGGAGATGGTCGCGCGGTTGGGGATCGTCACCGCGTCGTAGCCGTCGGCGACCCGACCGGTCACGTGCAGCGCGATCTGACCGCCCGCCGGGATCCGCAGGCCCGTGACGGGCTCAGACACCGACTGGACGCCGCCCCGGCCGTCCTCGATCGTCACGTCGGAGATGTGCTCGAGCACCGGCACATCGGTGACGCTGACATCGGTCGCCTCGACGGTGCCCGAGTTGCCCACGACGACGTCGAAGCCGGCCTGCCCGCCGTGCTCGACCGAGGGCTGCGAGGCCGTCTTCTGCAGCCACAGCCGGCCCTCGCCGACCGTGTGCGGCACGGTCGCGCAGGGGTTCGCATCGGTCCCGGTCCCCGAGTCGGAGGGGACGAACGGCGCTCCCGCGACGCACGCGGTGTTGACGAGAGAGCCGTCACCTCCCGCGCGGACGACGACGTCGAAGGCGAGCTCGGCGACCGTCCCGACCGGGAGGGTGCCCGCAGCCCAGGCGATCCGCCCCGTGGCCGGATCGATCGAGGCCGTGCCGTGCGAGGTGCGGATCGACTCCGCGTCGAGATCGGCGTCGTCGAGCACCCCCTCGTCGAGGTAGTCGACGACCGCGGCGTCGGCGTGGTCGCCGGAGCCGTCCGAGGTGAGCGTCACCCGGTAGGGCACCCGCGCGCCCGGCAGCAGCGGCGCGTCGGAGGCGACGGTCGAGCTCTTCGCGAGGGTGAGGTGCGGAGCGAGGCCGTCGAGACCCGCGGTCGCGGTAGCCGAGTCGGACCCGAACGTGTAGTCGTCGATCGCCCGCAGGTCGCCGTACGACCCGTGCACCGAGTCGTTCGCGTTCGGGGTGCGCCCCTCGCCGGAGTCGTCCGCCTCCCAGCGGTGCACCCCCGCGCTCGACTCCGTGCCGTCCTGGGCCGACAGCGCCTCGGCCGTCGTCGAGTAGCGCTCGGCGTTCGAGGAGGAGAGGAGGGAGTCGTCCCAGTGGATCGCGGACGGGCTGGTGCCGCCTCCCGTCGACCGCACGATCGCGATGCCGCCCGACGACGTCTCGGCGTCGACGCGGGTGAAGTGGAACTCGTTGGTCCGGCCGATCGACGCGCGGAACCCGACGTCGGGATCACCGGTGTCGACCGCGGCGCCCTGCGCGTCGAGACCGTCCCAGTCGACCGAGAACGGGCCGGGCTCGGCGACGATCTCGGTGAGGTGCACGTCGCGCGCTCCCCGGTGGTCGCCGTCGCCGTCGGCGTCGATGTCGACCGTCACCGTCCCCGGCTGGGTGCCGAGCGTGCCGGTGAGCGATCCCGCGTTCGACGCGGATCCCGCCCGTCGGTAGGCCAGCCCCTCGATCGTCGGCGCCCGGTAGTCGGGCGCGATCGAGGGAGGGAGGTCATCGGACGGCGGATCGAGGAAGAGCTTGTAGGTCTGCAGACCCTCGATGCCGGAGCGCCCGGAGGCCTGCACGTACTGCGCCCCGACTCCGCCCGCCTCGCTCGACTGCGGCATCGGGACCGAGAGGTAGGACGGATCGGAGGACCCGACCCGCACGTTGCCCTTGTTCGTCGCCTGGAGCGTCGACGCGACTCCGTCGTAGCCGCGCAGCGTCATGTCGTACCGGGCACCCGTCTCGGTGACGGCGTACAGAGTGAAAGACGCACTCCGCTCCCCCGGACCGGCGTAGCCGGCCCTCGCTCCCGACTGGATCGCGTAGGACTCGGACCAGACGCGGCCCGCGAGCGCATCGCCGCCCGCGTCGGCGACCCCGATGCTCCACAGCAGGTTGACCGGTGCGGTCACGTCGTCGTCGGTCACGCTGACGCGGAAGACCCCCGTCTCGGCCGCGACGAACGAGCCTCCCGCCGCCTCGGTCGGCGGAGCACCCGGCGCGAACGCCTGCGCGTCGAGGACCGAGCCGTCGGGCGCCGTGATCGCCGCGGTGCCGCCTCCGCTCTCGCCCTCCGCCGACCCCGAGCCGCCCTTCAGCGGATGGAGGTCGACGCGGAGCGTCTCGCCCTTCTGCACCCACGCCGACACGGTCGTCACGCCGTCGTTCGTCGCCCCGCCGTGCAGGAGCGTGTTCTCGATCGTCGTGCGCGGTGCGTCCGCCGCCGCGGCGGGCATCGCCGCCACCCCACCGCCGACCGCTGCGCCGCCGAGCAGTCCGCCGACGAGCGCGCAGCCCGCCGTCGTGCCCGCGAACGCGCGGACGGCTCGCGCCCGCCGCCTTCGACGGCCAGCCGGCCCCGACCGTTCCGTTCGACTCATCCGATGTCCTCTCCTCAGCCGCTCGGTGCTCGGCACCGGCGACGGTTCACGTCAGCCCCGTGCCAGGAGAGTAATGCTCACTTTCGTGTGGCCGCAGGCGCGATGTCCGATCTGTGGACAACGGGCGGCGGCGCCGGATGGTGTGGAGAGTGCGAGCGGAGGAGCCCTACTTGTAGACGGCCCAGACGGACTGGTCGAGGAGGCGCGTCTCGCCGTCGGCGCTGACCTCCCAGCCCTCGGGGGTGGTGCGCAGGTAGCGGCCGCGCAGGATCTCGGGGAACCAGCGGTCGCGGGTGCGGACCCAGCGGATGAAGTTGGCCGGACGACCGGCGTTCAGGGTCTGGCTGCTGCCGGATTCACTCATGCGACCAGTCTCACGTGCTCGCGGATATGGGCTCGGGGCATTGACTTCCCAGGAAGACGGGGCAGTCGTTCACAGTCGCCGCACATATCGCTGAGTATCGTTCGCAGAAACAGGAGGTCATCATGAACAGCTCGTCATCGACCGGTGCTTTCGGCTCCGGCAACCCCATCGAGGGCATCTGGCAGGCCATGGAGCAGGTGCGCTCCAGCTTCGAGAAGCGCAGCGGCACTCGCGTCGGCCGCGGCGACGTCCGCGCGGCGGTGCTCGCCCTCCTCGCCGAGCAGCCCATGCACGGCTACCAGATCATCCACGAGATCGAGGAGCGCAGCTCGGGCAGCTGGAAGCCGAGCCCCGGCTCCGTCTACCCCACCCTGCAGCTGCTCGCCGACGAGGGACTCATCTCGGCGGACGAGTCGAACGGCCGCAAGACCTACTCGCTCACCGAGGCGGGTCGCGCCCAGGTCGCCGCCTCCGGCACCTCCGCTCCCTTCGCGGGTGAGCCCGAGCCCGTCGACTTCGGCGCCCTGCCGAAGGCCGGCGTCGAGCTCGCGCAGGCCGCCGCGCAGGTCGGCCGATCGGGCACCCCGGATCAGATCCGGAAGGCCATCACGGAACTCGAGGACTCGCGCCGCAGGCTGTACGCGATCCTCGCGCAGGACTGACCCGGGTGGCGCCGGTACGCCCGGGCCCTGAGGGCCCGGGCCGCCGCCGCGCGCGCAGCGATCAGCGGCGCTACCGCCGCATCCTGCGCTTCGCCTCCTGGCACCTCGCGGTGACCTGGTTCTTCGATCTGCTGCTTCCCCGCGTCGGGCTGTCGTCGATCGCTCTGCGCACGCGCCCCGCGCGCATGCGCCGCTTCGCGCGCAGCTTCCACGTGCTCGCGGTCGAGCTCGGCGGACTGATGATCAAGGTGGGCCAGTTCATGTCGTCGCGCCTCGACGTCCTGCCGCCCGAGATCACCCGCGAGCTGGAGGGTCTGCAGGACGAGGTGCCGCCCGTCCCCTTCTCCGGGATCCGCGCGCTCGCCGAGGCGCAGCTGGGGCTGCCGCTCGAGCGCGCCTATGCGGGTGTCGACGAGACCCCGGTCGCCGCCGCCTCGCTCGGTCAGGCCCACCGCGCCCGACTCACTCCGATCGATGCGGCCGACACCGGCTTCGCCTCCGCGATCGTCAAGGTGCAGCGGCCCGGGATCGACGAGATCGTCGACGTCGACCTCGCGGCACTGCGCCGCGTCGGCGGCTGGCTCACGCACGTGCGCCTCGTCTCGGATCGCGTCGACGCGCCCGCACTCGTCGAGGAGTTCGCGGTCACCAGCCTCGAGGAGATCGACTACCTGCAGGAGGCCGCCAACTCGGTCCGCTTCGCCGCGGACTTCGCGGGCGACGCCCGGGTGGGCGTCCCCGACGTCGTCTGGGAGCGCTCGACCCGCAAGGTGCTGACCCTCCAGGACGTCACGGCCATCAAGATCACGGATGCCGACGCCCTCCGCGCCGCCGGCATCGACCCGGCCGAGGTCGCTCCGGTCTTCGCGGCGGTCATGTTCGACCAGCTGTTCACGAACGGCTACTTCCACGCCGACCCGCACCCCGGCAACGTCTTCGTCACGCCGACCCCGGGCGCCGAGCTGCCGTGGCGCCTGACCTTCATCGACTTCGGGATGATGGGCGAGGTGCCGCCGACGACCCGCGCGGGCCTGCGGGCGATGCTGATCGCCGCCGCGTCGCGCGACGGCAAGGGCCTCGTCGACGCGGCCCGCAAGGTCGGCGTGCTGCTCCCCTCCGCCGACTCGCGCGAGCTCGAGCGGGCGATGACCACGCTGTTCGCGCGCTTCGGCGGCATGGGGTTCGCGGAGCTGCGCGAGGTCGACCCGCGCGAGTTCCGCGACTTCGCGGTGCAGTTCGGCGACGTGGTGCGCTCGCTGCCGTTCCAGCTGCCCGAGAACTTCCTGCTCATCGTCCGGGCGATGTCGCTCACCTCCGGAGTCGCCAGCGCGCTCGATCCGGCGTTCAACCTGTGGGACTCGGTCGAGCCCTACGCGCAGCAGCTCATCCGCGAGGAGCGCGGCAACGTCGCGCAGGACGTCGGCCGGCAGGCGCTCGACACCCTCGGTCTCGTCTGGCGTCTGCCCCGGCGTCTCGACGAGCTGGCCACCACGCTCGAGGACGGCACGCTCGCCGTGACCGTCCCGACCGTCGAGCGGCGGCTCGTCCGACTCGAGGGAACGGTGCGCCGCGTCGTCTCGGCAGTGCTGTTCGCGGGCCTGCTGATCGCCGGAGCGATCACGCGACCCGACGACACGGCCTTCGGAACGGTGCTGCTGGTCGCGTCGGTGCTGCCGCTGCTGCACGCCCTGTTCTCGGGGCGGCGGGGCTGAGGTTCGGTCCCGCCGCCCCGTGAGACAGTGGAGCGTGCTGACGGACCGTACGCCGCGCCGGCTCCCGGCAGCCCCCGTCCGCCGGTTCCGACGGCTCGCGAGGCTCGGCTTCGCGGTGAACGGACTGCTGCACCTCTCTATCGGCGTGATCGCGATCCGTCTGGCGTTCGGCGACACGTCGCCCCTCGAGGCGGATCCATCCGGAGCGATCGCACGCCTCACGAGCGCGCCGCTCGGCAGGGTCGCCGTCTGGGCCGCGTTCAGCGCCGTGCTGGCCCTCGGACTCTGGCAGCTGACCCTCGGCGGCGCATCCGACAGTCCGAGACGCGCGGCGCGCTGGGGTCGCCGGGTGGTCGAGGCGGGCAAGGGACTCGCCTCGCTCGCGCTCGCCGGGACCGTGCTGATCTTCGCGCTCGGCGGATCGACGAGCTCCTCGGCGACGATCCGGACGATCAACCAGCAACTGGTCGCGACCACGACCGGGCTCGTGATCCTGGCACTGACCGGGGCGATCGTGCTCGGCAGCGGCATCGGCTTCATCGCGATCGGCATCCGCCGCGGGTTCCGCAAGCTGATCCGGCTGCCGGCAGGGCGACCCGGCCGCCTCGTCTCGGCGCTCGGCGCCACCGGCTACGTCGCGAAGGGCATCGCCGTCGGTCTCGCCGGGGGCATCTTCCTCGTGGCGGCGGCGACCGGCGACGCCGACCGGGCGACAGGGCTCGACGGTGCGCTGCGATTCCTCGCGGTCCCGCCGTACGGGACCGCCGCCCTGGTCGTCGTCGGGCTCGGAGTCATCCTCTACGGCGTGTTCCTGATGGCGCGAACGAAGCTCGCGCGCCTCTGAGACCCGAGTTCCCGCGTCAGTGCGCGGCGTCGTACGCGCTCTCGACCTCGGCCGGGATGCGGCCCGAGGGCGGGACGTCGTAGCCGTGGCGCTTCGCCCAGTGCCGGATCGCGGCGCGCATCTCGGGGCTCTTGCGGCCGGCGCTCGCGGCGACCGTCGTGATCCGCGGCGCCGCGCCCCCGGGCGAGAGCAGGCGGGCGGAGTCGACGTAGCGGGCGAGCGCGAGGTGCAGCCGGCCGATGTTCGCGGCCGTCAGGTCGATCTCGTAGGCGTCGTCGTCGATCGAGAAGCTGACGGTGCCGCCGCGACCGTCGACGATGGGCGCGCCGGTCAGGTCGTCGATCAAGCTCGTGCGCTGGGCCATTCAGCGGACTCCTCCGGGTCGGACGGAGCGCCGCGACCACGGCGGCTCCGCCGTCCAGCGTATCGATCGCCGCGAGCGCCTTCGGGCGATGCTCAGCGCTCGTCAGCGGCGCGGAGCGAGTGGATCATGCCGCGGAGCAGCCGGGCTGCGCCGGCCTGCTCCTCCACGGTCATGCCGGCGAGCATCCGCACCTCGACACCGCGGACCGCGACGGTCGCCGCCACGAGCCGCCGCCGCCCCTGCGGGGTCAGCTGCGTCGGGAGCGCCTTGCCCACGCGCGCCTCGACGGGGCGGACCACGTCCCCCTCCCGCTCCAGGGTCTGCAGCAGGACGTTCATGGACTGCCGCGTCACGAACGCTCCGCGCGCGAGCTCGGAGTTCGAGAGCCCGGGGCGCTGGGCCAGCAGCTCGAGGCAGGAGTAGTGCGTCACCGTCATCCCGAGCGGGCGCAGCACCCCCTCCATCGCCGCGCGGAGGGCGCTCGACGCCTCCTTGAGCAGGTAGCCGAGGGAGGTCGTGAGGTCGATCCCGTCTTGACTCATGTCAGAAGTCTGACATAGCGTGAGCCATGTCAGTCAACTGACATCAACCGAAGGAGCACCCCATGCCCGTCACCGGACCCGACTTCCTCTCCCTCCAGACCCGCGACCTCGCCGCGTCGCAGGCGTTCTACGAGCAGTACCTCGGCCTCGTCCGCTCGCCCGCCGGCCCGCCGCACGCCGTCGTCTTCGAGACGACGCCGATCGCCTTCGCACTGCGCGACATCGCGCCGGGCACCGATCTCAGCGGAGTCGTCCAGCCCGGCATCGGGGCCGCGATCTGGCTGCACGCGACCGACGTGCAGAGCATCCACGACGCACTCGTCGCCGACGGCCACCCGATCGTCGCGTCCCCGATCGACGGCCCGTTCGGCCGGACGTTCACCTTCGCCGACCCC
The DNA here is from genome assembly GCF_009807095.1 of Rathayibacter sp. VKM Ac-2754. Classification (GTDB taxonomy): domain Bacteria; phylum Actinomycetota; class Actinomycetes; order Actinomycetales; family Microbacteriaceae; genus Rathayibacter. The sequence continues at coordinate 395,400 of NZ_WUCC01000003.1, forward strand.
GACGGGTACCACGTGACGCTCCACGACCGCGTCTGACGAGGCTCCGCCCTCAGAGGGCGCGGATCATCAGCACGGCACCGAGAACCGCGACCAGGCCACCCCCGATCACCGTCGACCACCTCCGGAACGCGGGCGCCGCCCGCCCGACGCCGGCGCCGAGTGCGACCAGCAGCGCCTGCCAGCCGAGCGACGCGGCTCCGACCCCCGCGACGAAGGCGACCCTCGCCCCGGCCGTCGGGGCGATCTGCTCGAGACCGGGGAGCAGTGCGGCGAAGTAGACCAGCGTCGCGGGGTTGATCGCGGTCAGCGCCGCGAAGAGGGCGAACCGACGCGGCGAGGCGTCGACCCGCGCTCCGCTCGCCGGCCGGCGACCCGCGAGGACGCCGCGCACGCCGAGCGCGAGGAGTGTCACTCCGCCCACGAGCTGCGGCCACGGCGCCCAGGAGGCGACGAGCGGGCCGGCCACCGACCCCGCGACCACCGCGACCGAGCAGTACGCGACGTCGACCGAGGCGACGGCGGCGGCGGCAGCGAAGCCTCGGCGAAGCCCCCGCGTCGCCCCCTCCTGCACGAGGAGGACACCGATCGCGCCGAGAGGGGCGGCGAGCGCGAGGCCGGCGAGCGCGCCGGCGAGGAGAGCGGAGGAGAGGTCCATGAGGGAACGCTGACGGACGGACGCGCGCCGGACTGCACGATCGCACCGCCGGCTGGGACGATTCGTCGCATGGATACCAGAGACGACGAGATCATCGGCGCGCTCCGCGAGAACGCGCGGGCCTCGTTCAGCGAGATCGGCCGCCGGGTCGGGCTGAGCACGAACGCGACGGCAGCGCGCGTGCGGAGACTCGAGGCCGCGGGCGTGATCCTCGGCTACCGGGTCGTCCTCGACACCGAGGTCGCCGAGCCCGCGAGTGGTCTGGAGGCGTTCGTCGACGTGCGCCTGGATCCCGCGCGCTCCTCGGAGGAGTTCCTCGAGTGGGCGAGCCGCCTCCCCGAGACGCGGGACGCCGTGCACGTGACCGGCGCGTACGACTACCTCCTGCACATCCGCGTGCGCGACACCGCCGCTCTCGACCGTCTGCTGCGCCGGCTCAAGAACGAGGGCGGGGCGACGCACACGCAGACGCGGCTGGCGCTGCGCTGATCGGGCACGGGGAGCCGCCCGCTGATTGGCGGAGGGGCCGCACGACATGTATAGTCGTACCTCGTTGCGTGCGCCCCTCGGGGCCGCGCGATGGACTGCGCCCGTAGCTCAACGGATAGAGCATCTGACTACGGATCAGAAGGTTGGGGGTTCGAATCCCTCCGGGCGCACTCGGAATCCAGGCCCTCACCGGCCTCGGAGCCACCGAGTACTGGTTGAGACAGTGCCACTCGCGAGAGTGCTGAACGGCCCGCTTCGGCGGGCCGTTCCTCGTTCACCCACGACCGCTCGCGCCTCAGCGCTCCTCCGCCCTGCTCCCCTGCGCGTCGAGGGCCACCCGCTGCCCGCCCTGCTCCTGGGTGGCGACCCAGCTCGCGAGCAGCCGCAGCGACTCCTCCGTCGGCGACCCCGGCTCGGCCGCATAGATGAGCAGGTTGAGTCCCTCGCCGAGGGGCTCCATCGCCTCGTAGGCCATGTCGAGGTCGCCGACGACCGGGTGCCGGAAGTGCTTGCGGCCCTGGACGTGGTTGCGCACGTTGTGCGCGCCCCAGCGGGTCCGGAACTCGGTGCTCCGCGTCGACAGCTCGCCGACCAGGTCCTGCAGGTCGCGGTCGTGCGGGTTCCGCCCCGCCTCCGTGCGGAGGATGGCCACGTTGATGTCGGCGGACGTCTCCCAGCTCGGGTAGTACTGCTCGGCGAGGTCGCGGTGCAGGAACGTCAGCCGGGCGAGATTCACCGGCCGCTCGTCGAGCTGGTACGCGTCCCAGTAGAGCCCGCGGAAGAGGGCGTTCTCGGCGAGGACGTCGAGACGCCCGTTGCGCACGAAGGCCGGCCCTCCGGTGACCGCGTCGAGCACCCAGCGCAGGCTCGGGCGCAGGGTCTGCGGCGAGCTGCGGCGCTTCGCCCGCACCGGCGAGGCGTTCGCCGTCGCCGCGAGGTCGAACAGGTGCGACCGCTCGGCGTCGTCCAGGCGCAGGGCGTCGGCGATCGCCGCCAGGACGGTGTCGGAGGCGCCGGTCAGGTTGCCGCGCTCGAGCTTGGAGTAGTACTCGACGCTCACCCCGGCGAGCATCGCCACCTCGACCCGGCGCAGACCGCTGACGCGCCGGTTCGACCCGCCCGACAGGCCGGCGATCTCGGGAGTGATCCGCGCGCGGCGCGACGTCAGGAAGTCCTTGACCTCTTCGGAGTTGACCATGCTCGCCACGCTACGACGCATCCGCCGCCCGAGGGGTGTCCTGGCAGTACAGGTTCCGGCAGGGACTCCCGCGCGCACGCGGGACACGGTGGAGTGGGATCCGCTCACCGAGTCCCGCGCGCGCGGGACTCGGTGAAGTGGTTCACGCCCACCGAGAGAGAGGCTCCACCATGAAGGCCGTATTCCTGTACGGTGCGGGCGACGTCCGCGTCGAGACCGTGCCCGACCCGATCATCCAGCAGCCGACGGACGCGATCGTGCGCGTCACCCGCGCCTGCATCTGCGGGTCCGACCTGCACCCCTACCACTCCCTGCCCGCCTCCGACCGGGGCACCCCGATGGGCCACGAGCTCATCGGCGTCGTCGAGGAGGCCGGCTCGGCCGTCACCACACTGAAGAAGGGCGACTTCGTCATCGCCCCGTTCTCGTTCAGCGACAACACCTGCTCGTTCTGCCGCGACGGCTTCCAGACAGCCTGCAAGCACGGCGGCTTCTACGGCTCCGTCGAGACCGGCGGCCTCCAGGCGCAGCTCGCCCGCATCCCGCTGGCCGACGGCAGCCTCGTCGTCGTCCCCGGCGTGACCGAGAACGACACCGAGCTCTTCGCCTCGCTGCTCACCCTCTCGGACGTGTACCTCACCGGGTTCCACGCCGCGCACCTGGGACGCGTCGAGGCCGGCAAGACGGTCACCGTGATCGGCGACGGCGCGGTCGGGCTCTCGGCCGTGCTCGCCGCGAAGCAGCTGGGCGCCGAGCGCATCATCCTGATGGGCCGTCACGCCTCCCGCACCGACCTCGGCATCGAGTTCGGCGCGACGGACGTCGTCGCGGAGCGCGGCGACGAGGGCGTCCAGAAGGTCCTCGACCTGACCGGCGGCGAGGGCAGCCACGTCGTCCTCGAGGCCGTGGGCCACATGCCCGCCTACGAGCAGTCGTACGGAGTCGTCCGCCCGGGCGGCGTCATCTCGCGCGTGGGCGTCCCCCAGTACGAGGACGCACCCGTCGGCTTCGGCTCGCTCTTCGGCAGGAACATCACGCTCACCGGAGGCCCCGCGCCCGTCCGCGCCTACCTCGAGCAGAGCATCCCGCTCGTGCTCGACGGCACGATCGACCCGGGCCGGGTGTTCGACCGCACCGTCGGCATCGACGAGGCGCCCGCCGGCTACGCCGCGATGGATGCTCGCGAGGCGCTCAAGGTGATGCTCACGCCGTAGCGGGAACGGCCCCGGAGCCGTGAGGTTCCGGGGCCGCGGGCGCTCACGGCCGGCGGTAGTCGGCGTCGGCGACGTGCTCGAGCCACGTCGTCGTCGTGGCCGGGTCGTCCGCGTGCTCGGTGATGGCGAGGTGCTCCATGTACGAGGACGGCGTCGCGCCGTGCCAGTGCTCCTCGCCCGCCGGGATGTAGACGGTCCGGCCGGGGAGGACCTCCTCCACGGTGCCCTCACGCGTGCCCATCCAGGCGACGCCCTCGGTCACGTGCAGCGCCTGGCCGTTCGCGTGCGAGTGCCACGCGGTGCGAGCGCCGGGCAGGAAGCGCACCTTCGCGATGACGGCCTGCTGCGCGTCGGACTGCGGCGTCGCGATCATGTCGAGGTAGACGTCGCCCGTGAACTGCGCCGCGGGGTTCTTGACGGTGTCGGGCTTGGGCTCGATCCTCATCGGTTGCTCTCCTTCGTGTCGTCGCGGGAGTCTCCCGCTGATCGGTGGGCAGGGGTCAGGCCTTCTCGGCGAAGACCGTCTTGGCGACGGCGGTGGCCGCCATCGCGCGCGGCCAGCCCGTGTAGAACGCGAGATGGGTGATCGCCTCGACGAGCTCCTCCTCCGTCACGCCGTTGTCGCGCGCGAAGGCGAGGTGGAAGCTCAGCTGCTCGGTCGCTCCGAGCGCCACCAGGGCCGAGACCGTGGCCAGGCTCCGGTCGCGCTTCGACAGCTCCGGGCGCTCCCACACCTCGTCGAACAGGAGCTCGTCGGTGTAGCGGGCCAAGGTCGGCGCGATGTCCCCGACGGACTTCTGCCCGCCGGTCCATCCGCTGTGCTTCTCGTCGGTCATCCGAGGACTCCTCTCGCTCGTGTGCTCCTCCCATCGAAGACCCGGCCGCCGCGCCGAGGGAGCCTCTGTCGAAGGGTGTTCCAGCAGGGCATCCCCGAGGACGGGAGACCTCCGTAGGGTCGGCCCTGAACCGATCGGATCGACGAAGGAGACCACCATGCACGACCGCGTACTCGGACAGGGCCTGACCGTCTCGGCCGTCGGACTCGGCGCGATGGGGATGTCGCAGAGCTACGGACCCAACCCCGGCAGCCGCGACGACATGATCGGCGTCCTCCGCTCGGCCGTGGATCTCGGCGTCACCTTCTTCGACACCGCCGAGGTCTACGGCCCGTACTCCAACGAGGAGCTCGTCGGCGAGGCCCTCGAGCCGGTCCGCGACGAGGTCGTGATCGCGACGAAGTTCGGCTGGGACATCGTCGACGGCGCGAGCGTCGGGCTCGACAGCCGGCCCGAGCAGATCCGCCGGGTCGCCGAGGCGTCGCTCCGCCGGCTGCGCACCGACGTGCTCGATCTCTTCTACCAGCACCGGGTCGATCCCGCCGTGCCGATCGAGGACGTCGCGGGCACCGTCGGCGAGCTCGTCGCCGAGGGCAAGGTCCGCCATTTCGGGCTGTCGGAGGCGTCGGCCGCGACGATCCGCCGCGCGCACGCCGTGCACCCGGTCACCGCGGTGCAGAGCGAGTACTCGCTGTGGACCCGCGACCCCGAGGCCGAGGTGCTGCCCGTGCTCGGCGAGCTCGGCATCGGCTTCGTGCCCTTCAGCCCGCTCGGCAAGGGCTTCCTCACCGGCGGCGTCACGACGGCGACGTCCTTCTCCCAGGACGACATCCGGAGGCGGGTGCCGCGGTTCGAGGCCGAGAACCTCGCCGCGAACCAGGCGCTCGTCGACCACGTCAGCCGGCTCGCGAGCGCGAAGGACGTGTCGCCCGGCCAGATCGCCCTCGCGTGGCTCCTCCTGCAGCACCCCTGGATCGTGCCGATCCCGGGGACCCGCCGCACCTCGCGCATCGAGGAGAACGCCGGATCGACCGGTGTGACCCTCTCGCCCGACGAGCTCTCCGACCTCGACGGCCTCGCCCGCCGGGTGGGCGTCAGCGGCGAGCGCTACTCCCCGCAGCACCTCGCGTTCCTCGACCGCTGATCAGGGCGCCTCGGGCGATCGGGGCGGAGCGGCTCCCTCCGGCGTCACGAGACGCCGGGCGGCCTCGACGACTCCTGCCCGCCGTCGATCGATCTCGGCCCCGCCGCCCGACTCGGTCATCATGCGCGCGACCTGCGGCACCGCGTACCAGTAGCCGGCCAGAGCGAGGAGCAGGAAGTTCAGATGCTCCGGCGGGAGCCCCGGGGTGAGGGATCCCGCGCTCTGCGCCTCGGCCAGCGCGGCGGTCTTCTGCGCGTAGTAGGAGCGGCGCTGCTGCTCCTCCGGCACCTCGGAGGGGAAGGACAGCGCCTCCCACAGCACCAGGCGGACGAGCTCGGGGTGCGCGCGGTTGTAGTCGAAGAGGCGGCCGGCGTACTCGCCGATCCCCTCGGGAGTGGACGACTCGATCGGGATGGTCTCCGCGACGACGGCGAGCTTCTCGCGGAGCACGGCCGCGAACAGCTCCGGCTTGCTGCCGAAGTAGTTGTAGACCCGCTCCTTGTTGACGCCGGCGATCCTGGCGATCCGCTCCATCGTCGTCGCGTCGGGTCCCCGTTCTGTGAACTCCCGCGCCGCCGCCGCCAGGATCCTGCGCTTGGTGCCCTCGACGTCCCATGCCATCCGAGTCCCGCTCTCATTCTCCAACGTTGGCGTTGTATTTTGCCTCCCACAGTACTAGCTTGAAGACCAACGTCAGCGTTGGATTTCGGCGGCGGCCTCGGCTCGACATGACGCAGACCCCCGGACGAGAGGAACGAAGTCCATGAGCACCTCCCCCCGCGATACCGCAGCGCCGGGGATGAGCCGCGGGCTCACCCTGCTGTTCGCCGTCGCCGCCAGCGCCGCCGTCGGCAACCTCTACTGGGCGCAGCCCCTGCTGGGCATCCTCGGCGAGGACTTCTCCGTCTCCACCGCCTCCACGGGTCTGATCGTCACGGTCACCCAGGTCGGCTACGCCCTCGGCGTGTTCCTCCTGCTGCCCCTCGGCGACACCGTGAACCGCAGGCGGTTCATCCCCGGCCTGATGGTCCTCACCGCCGCGCTCCTGCTCGCCACCGCGGCCGCCCCCACCTATCCGGTGCTCCTCGGATCCCTCGGCCTGATCGGATTCAGCGCGGTCGCCGGGCAGGTCCTCATCCCGCTCGCCGGTGACCTCGCCCGCGACGACGAGCGCGGCCGCGTGCTCGGCACCGTCGCCGCCGGAATCATGATCGGCCTGCTCGTCGCCCGAGCACTCAGCGGTGTCGTCGCCGAGCACTTCGGCTGGCGCGCGGTGTTCGTCATGGCCGCCGTCATCATGCTCGTCGTGGCGGCCGTCCTCGCGCCCCGCCTCCCCCGTCTCGAGGCGCGACCGAGCGTCCCGTACGGCCGCCTGCTGCTCTCGGTCCTCCGCACGATCACCGGGACCCGGGCCGTGCAGGTGACGATGCTCATCGGCGCCTCGGCGATGTGCGTGTTCACGATGTTCTGGACGGGCATGACGTTCCTGCTGTCGTCTCCCGCCTTCGGCTACTCCGTGTCGCTGATCGGCGCGGTCAGCCTGGTGGGAGTCGTGGGCGCCCTCGCCGCGCAGCGCGTCGGCAGGCTCTTCGACCGCGGGCTCTTCGTCCCCGCGCTGGGCATCGGGCTCGCCATCACCTTCGCCGGTCTCGCCGTCTCGGCCCTCGGGTCGACGTCGATCGTCGTCCTGATCATCGGAGCGATCGTCTTCGGACTCGGCCTCCAGTCCGTCCAGATCCTCGCCCAGACCCGGATGGTGTCGATCGACCCCTCCGCCCGCAGCCGCCTCAACACCGCCTTCATCGGGGGCAACTTCGTCGGCGGCGCCGTCGGGTCCGCGCTCGCCGGGGCGTTCTGGCAGCTGGGCGGCTGGGTCGCGGTGATGCTCGCCGCCCTGGCCGTGATCGCCCTCGCCCTGCTCGTCTGGACGATCACCCGCAGGGGCGCGCTCGCGCACTGAGGTGCGCCCGCACGGCGAGAGGCGTGCAGCTGCTGAATGCCGCTCAGCCGCGCACGAGAGAGGCCACGTCGACTCCGAACACCCGCAGGAGGTGGGAGTGGAGGTGGCGCTCGAGGTCCGTGCAGACCGGGTCTCCGGTGCTCCAGATCCGCGCTGCCGTGCAGGCCGCGCTGAGCTCCTCCACCGTCACCGCGGTCCACCACCCGGGCTCGACCGCCCTCTCGAGGAGGGCGCGGGCGGCCTCGACCTCGCCGCGGTAGCGGGCGAGCACGCTGCGCATCGCCTCCGGATCGGACACGACCGACCGGAGCTCGTCGATGTGGGCGCGCAGGGTCGCGTCACCGCTTCGGCAGGCCTCGGCGATCGCCGTGCGCGCCACGTCTCGCGAGACGAGGGCGGTCGTAGCGGCGTTCTGCGGACGGCTGTCCGGGAAGTCGTTCATCGGCGATGTCCTCCGAGGGTTCGGCGCGGCGGTCAGTCGCGGACCCGGACTTCCACGGGTCCGTCGCTCGCGTCCTGCAGGGCCTCGACCGCGTCGAACGAACCGAGGGGGACGATGCCGGGGTAGGCGCCGACGCTGTCGTAGTAGAGGACGAGCCCCTGGTCGGGGGCGTAGTAGCCGAGAGTGCCGGCGGGGGCGGCGGCTCGATCGGGCGCAGTGCCGAGATCGAGCGGCGCGGGGAGCGTCGCGATCTTCTCCTGCCCGCCGTAGTCGCGGAAGTCGAGGGTGACCGGCAGCTGCGCGAGCAGCGACCGGGCGGCGACGGAGTCGTCGAGCGTCGCCTCGATCTCGAGGTCACCGAACCGGAGGATGAGCGCGGTCGGGCCGGCGGAGGGAGCGGCGGCGGTCGGCGCCGAGTCGGACGGTTCCGGTGCGGCCAGAGCTGTGGAGGCGCTGGTCACGGGCTCGGCAGCACCGTCGCCCGGCGCGCTGCATCCCGACACCGTCAGCACGAGGACGCCGAGGGGCGCGAGGAGCAGGCGCGCGCCGCGGACGAGCACCGCGTCAGCGCGCATCGAGGTGATCCACCGTGAAGGCCGAGCGGCGCCCGTAGAGCGTGATCAGGAGCGCGATCACGCCGAGCCCCGCCATCAGCACCGCGAGGACCAGCGCGTCGAAGCCCTCGAGCAGGACCGCCCCGAGCACCCCCGCGCCGAAGATCGCGAGGTTGAACGCCACCGGGAGGAACGAGTTCGCGACGTCGGAGTTCTCGCGGCCCGAGCGGCTGAGTGCCGACTGCAGCTGCGCGGAGGCGCCGCCGAACGAGACGCCCCAGAGCACGCTCGCCACCAGCACGACGGCCGGAGCACCGCGCCCCACGAGCAGGATCAGCCCCGCGAGGACGAACACCGCGACGCTCAGGTGCAGCAGCGCCCGGGGGAAGCGGTCGATGACGGCCGCGGTGATCGCGACTCCGACGATGGAGGAGACGCCGTAGACGAGGAGCACGAGATCGGGGCCGAGGCCCGAGCCGCCCTCGCGGAGGAACGGCGCGATGTAGGTGTAGATGGTGTTGTGCGCGAGCATCCAGACGAAGATCGTCAGGCACACGATCGCCACGCCGGGCATCGCGAAGACGCGGGCCAGCGGCAGGCTCCCCGCGGCGGTCCTCGGCTGGCCGGGCGCGTCCGGGACGAAGAGTGCGATCAGCGCGAACGTCACCAGCGCGATCAGGCTCAGCCCGCCGAACGACCAGCGCCAGTCGAACGTCGTCCCGAGCCAGGCGCCCAGCGGCGTGCCGAGCGCGAAGCCGACGGGAGCGCCGACCGAGACGATCGACAGCGCGAGGCCCGCTCGCCGGGGCGGACTGATCCGCCGCCCGTACGCGGCGAGCATCCCCCAGATGATCCCGGTGAAGGCTCCGGCGAAGAAGCGCGACACGAGCGACACCACGACGTCGCTCGACAGCGCGGTGACGGTGTTGGCGACGATCAGGCAGGCGATGACCACCAGGATCAGCGGCTTCCGGCGGAACCCGCGCGTGAGGCTGATCGCCGGGATCGTGACGATCACCGTGCCGAGCGCCCAGACGCTGATGAACTGACCGACGGTCCCCTCGCTGGTCCCCATCCCCTCGGCGATCACCGGGAGCAGCCCCGCGGGCATCGTCTCGGCGGCGACGAGGAGGAACCCCATCGTGGCGAGGAGGGCGAGCGCGAGCCAGGGCATGGTCCGGGGATCTGCTCGCTCGTCGGCGTCGGGGAGGATCACGGGCGCAGTGGAGGTCATGGGGTCCTTCGAGGGCTCGGGGCGGCACCCCGCGATCGAGGCGCCGTGCCGTCATCGGCGGTGGGGAGAAGTGAGGACGGGTCAGCTCGCGGAGCCGGCGGTGAGGCGCGCGACGTCCTCGGTGGCGGCCCACGTGGCGAGGAGCCGGAGCTTGTCGTCGGAGGCGCTGCCGGGGACCGCCGGGTACACGGTCATCGAGTGGCCGGGGTCGTCCTGCAGCTCGCTCACCTGGAAGGTCAGCTCGAGCAGGCCGACCACCGGGTGCTGGAACTGCTTGAGGCCGGTGTAGTGGCGGCGGACGTTGTGCTCGGCCCACCGGGTCCGGAAGTCGTCGCTGCGCATCGACAGCTCGCCGATGAGGGCGGCGAGCTGCGCGTCGTGCGGGTTCCGGCCCGCGTCGCGGCGCAGGATCGCGACGTTCACGTCGGCCGCCCGCTCCCAGTCGGGGTAGAAGGCGTGCGCGCGCGGGTCGAAGAAGATGAAGCGGGAGTGGTTCGCGGGCCGCGCGGTGCTCCGGTACATCTCGGAATAGAGCGCGAAGCCGAGCGCGTTCGCGGCGACCAGGTCCATCCGCGTGTTCGAGACGAACGCCGGGGCGCCCGTGATCGCCTCGAGCAGGTACTGCACCTCGGGCCTGACCGTCGCCACGACGGGGGTCCGCGACCGGGAGCGGACGCCCGCCTCGTTCGCCGTCCGCGCGAGATCGCAGAGGTGATCGTGCTCGGCGCGATCCAGGTGCAGGGCCCGGGCGATCGCGTCGAGCACCGAGTCGGACACACCCGAGAGGTTCCCGCGCTCCAGGCGGGTGTAGTAGTCGACGCTCACGCCGGCCAGCCGGGCCACCTCGTCGCGGCGGAGCCCGGCGACCCGGCGGCGGCCGCCGCTCGGCTCGATGCCGGCCTGCTCCGGCGTGAGTCGCCCGCGGCGCGACGCCAGGAACTCGCGTGCCTCTGCTCGATGGTCCATACCTCGAACCGTAGGAGCCGCCGACAGGTCCGTGAAGGGTTCTGTCAGAACCTGTCTCGCCGGGGCACCCCGCAGCGACGGTGGAGCGTCATCCGACGGACGCGAGGTCGATGCCCCAGACGCGTCGGAGGTGCGAGGAGACCCGGCGCTCGAGATCGGCGCAGACCGGGTCGCCCTCGCTCCAGATCCGGGCGGCCGCGCACGCCGATGCGACGCGCTCCGCACTCGCGTCGCGCCACCACTCCGGAGCCGCCGCGGCCTCGAGGAGGCTGCGCGCGGCCTCGACCTCTGTGCGCAGGCGCGCCTGCAGCTGCCGCATCCGCTCGGCGTCGGGCAGCGCCGACCACAGCTCGTCGATGTGCGACTGGAGGGTGGCGTCGCCGAGGAGGCAGGCGTCGACGACCGCGACGAGCACCTCGTCGCGCGTGGCGGCACGTGGTCCGCACGGGGAGGTCTTCATCGGGGTGGGTCCTTCGGGGCGGGAGGCGAGTGGTGCGGGGAGGCGGATGCGGCGGTCGCGGAGGCGCGACCGAGCGGCGGGAGAGGGTCGGGCCGTCGTCGCGACTCGCGGGGGGACGAGGGGACGGGGCACGGAGCGACAGGAGGCGGGGGCCACCTCCCCTGACGGTATCTGAGGGCCTGCTCAGACACGCCCCACTCCCAGGGCATGCTCGGCCGGCGCCCGGCGGAGCCAGCGCCACTCGAGCCGGGTCCGGCCCGTTGTGTCGTAGCGTGGCAGACATGGAGGCCGCCGCGATCGAGCTCGTGCGCTTCGTCGTCTCGCCCCTGCACCGCTTCGAGGGCCGCCCCGCCGACGGCCCCATCCCCTCCGAGGGCAACGAGCAGCCCGACCGGATCGAGATCCGCGCCGGCCTCGGCATCGTCGGCGACCGCTACTTCGCGCAGCGCGCGCACCGGACCGCCGCCGTGACCCTCTTCGCGATCGAGTCGCTCGAGCACGTCGCCGCCGAGCTCGGCGCCGCCCCCTTCGATCCGGCCGACGTCCGCCGCAACATCGTCGTCCGCGGCGCCGACATCGACGCGCTCGCGGGCCGCACGTTCGCGCTCGAGCAGGGCGGCGAGCGGATCGAGTTCCAGGGCGGTCGACCGGCGAACCCCTGCGCGTGGATGAACGTGTCGCTCGCGCCGGGGGCGCACAGGGCGATGCGGAGGCGCGGCGGCGTCCGCTGCTCGCCCCTCGCGAACGGCGTCCTCCACCTCGGCCCGGCCCGGCTCGTCCTCCACAGATCCGAGGAGATGCTGATCTGAGCCGCCCGGCCACCGCCTAGGCTCGCTCCGACCGATACCCCACCCGGACCCGAGGAGGCGCCCGTGCCCCGACCAGGCCGCCCCCTCCGCACGCTCGCCGCGAGCCTGCGCAACGGGGCCCGCGACGTCTTCGCGACCACCCGGTCCCGGCGACGCGATCCACGGCGGCGCATCAGGCTCACCGACGTCTCGGTGCAGAGGGTCCATCACGGCCGCGTCTGGGCGCGCGTGAGCACGGTCGGCCGCTCCGGCGAGCGCACCTTCGTGCTCGTGCCGGGCATCGGAGTCGCCGCCACCTACTTCGAGCGGCTCGCCCCCGCGCTCAACGAGTTCGGCCCGGTGCACGCCCTCGACCTGCCCGGCTTCGGCGGCGTGCCGCACCCGCCGCACGCCGAGCGGATGGGCATCAGCGACTACGCCGAGCTCGTGGGGGCCGTCATCGACGAGCTGGGGCTCGACGACCCGGTCGTCCTCGGGCACTCGATGGGCACCCAGGTCGTCGCCGAGCTCGCCGCACGGCGCCCGGAGCTCACGACGATCGTGCTGCTGGGCCCCGTGATGAACCGGCACGAGCGGCGCGTCCCGGTCGCCGGGCTCCGCTTCGCCCAGTCGAGCGTCCGCGAGCCGCCGAAGGTGGCGGTCCTCGCCGCCGCCGCCTACCTCCTCTGCGGCCCGCGCTGGTTCTCGCGAGTGCTGCCCGAGATGATGCACTACCCCATCGAGGAGACGGTGCCCCGGATCCGCGCGTCGACGCTCCTCATCCGCGGCGAGTTCGATCGGCTGGTGCCGCGCGAGTGGGTCGAGGAGCTCGCCCAGTCGATCCCGCACGCCCGCGCGTGGGAGATCCCCGACGCCTCCCACTCGGTGATGCACGCCCACGCCGAGGAGGTGGCGCGGCTCTGCGTCGAGCACGCACGCGCGCCGCAGCCCGATCGCGGCGAGACCGAGCTCCGGCGCTTCCCCGACGACGAGGTCGACCGCTCCCAGGAGGACGCCGCGGTCCCCGACCCGCTCGGAGCCGTCCGCGGGCGGGTGACCGAGCTCGCCGGCATCCTCCTCGACGACGACTCGCTCATTGCCGAGGGCAAGACGCAGCACGCCGAGGCGACAGACCCCGCGGCGCTCCGCGACGACGACGACGACGCAGCTCGGCCGTCGAGCGAGTCCGCCGGCCCGTCCGAGACGACCCCCGCGTTCGACTGAGCCTCAGGACTCCTCGCCGACGATCTCCTCTCGGATGCGCCGCAGGTCCTCGGCGAGCGCCCCCATCAGGATCCAGTGCTCCGGATGCGGTGTCGCGATGACGAGCGGGGCCGTCAGCGCCGGCAGCTCGTCGGTGATCGCCTCCGGCTCGGGCACCGCCACCGACGACTGCACGAGCAGCCGCAGGTCGTGCGCCGCGCGGTGCAGCTGCGTCGCGATGTCCGCGATGGTCGCCTCGCGAACCAGGTCGGGGTCGTAGAGGTCGTGCACCGTCCGGGTCATCCCGCGCACCCGCGTGACGATGCGGGCGAGGCGCGGCGTGACCGAGTCGAGCGCGACGAGCCGGTCGCGGTGCGCCGAGCGGCGCGGGTTCAACCGGAGCGACTCCTCGCCGGTCGCGATCGCCTCCTCCGCCTTGCGCTGCATGGTCTGCAGGAGCCGGGCGTTGATCAGCAGCTCGTCGAGGCGCGCTCGCGCGACCGGCCGCTCGAGAGCGTCGGCCAGGTCGTCGAGGGCGGCCGCGAGCTGGGTCGTCAGGTCGCCGACCGCCCGCTCGGCCGGCGCGAGGGTGACCGGCGGCACGATCACGCCGTTGATGACGACTCCGATCACCGCGCCGATCAGCGTCTCGATGATGCGGTCGAACGCGTAGTTCGGCGTCACGGAGCCGACCGAGAGCACGAGCATCGCGCTGATCGGGATCTGCACCGCCGAGGCGGGAGTCAGCCGGATGGCCCAGCCGACCGCGATCGCGGCCACGATCGCCAGCAGCACGATGGTGCTGTCCGCGCCGAAGAGCGTGCCGATCAGCGAGCCGACGACGACGCCCACGATCACGCCGACGCTGCGCTCGAGGGCCTTCGAGAACGACTGGTTCACGCTCGGGGCGACCACGAGGAGGGCCGCGATCGCACCGAAGACGGGGAGCGTGTCGGGGAAGATCAAGCCCGCGACGATCCACGTCACGACCGTGGCCGCCGCCGTCTTCACCAGCTGCAGCAGCGGCGGGCGCGTGGCCACGGTGAAGCTCGAGGTCAGGCGCATGCGTCCACGGTAGCCGCGGCGATCACGGCGTCGAGGCCGTCTCCACGCTCGCGAGCACGGCGCGGAGGGAGCGCGCCGCCTCCTCCCGAGCGCCCGGCTCGACTCCGGCGAGCAGGGCGCGCTCGACCGCCAGCACCTCGGGGAACGCGAGATCGATCAGGGCGGCGCCGTCCGGAGTCAGCGCGATGAGGGCGCCGCGCCCGTCGGCGGGGTTCGCCGACCTCGCCACCAGCCCCCGCTTCTCGAGCGCCTGCACCCGCTTGGTGATCGCGGGGGCACTGGCGAGCCCGATCGTGCGCAGCACCGTCGGCGACTGCGACTCCCCCGCCCGCCGCAATGTCGTCAGCACGTCGAACTCGCCGCGCGTCAGCGCGAAGCCCGCCAGCCGCTCCTCGGTCGCCCGCACGATCAGCGCCGACGCGCGGATCAGCCGCCCGACCACGTCCACCGCCTCCGTGTCGAGCTCGGGGCGCAGCAGCGCCCACCCCGCCCGGATCTCGTCGACGGCGTCGCGCTTCTGATCATTCACGAGTAAAGTATAACTGCTTCACCCGTGAAGCATCCCGCCGATCGCCGCCGCTCGGATCCCGTGCCACCCGAGGACCTGATGCCCGTCTCCACCGCCCTGCCCCACCCCCGCGAGCTGATCGCCTTCGGCCCGCACGCCGGCGCCCACCGCGTCGCGATCCGCGCCGGTGTCTCGATCGCCGTGCCGCTCCTCGCGCTCTGGGCGATCGGCCGCACCGACCTCGCGCTCTACGCGACCTTCGGCTCGTTCACCGCCCTCTACGGTCGTCAGCACACCCACCGCCCGCGGCTCGCGATGCAGCTCTCGGCGGCGGCCTACCTCGTGGCGGTGGTCACGATCGGCACGGCCGTGGCCCTCTCCCCGCAGCGGGAGTGGCTGATCATCCCCGTGGTCACGGTCGTCGCGGCCGCCGCCGCCTACCTCAGCGACGCCCTGCACTGGCACCCGCCCGGTCCGCTCTTCCCGGTGTTCGCCGTGACCGCCTGCGCGTCGGTCCCCGTCGACCCGTCGCGGATCGCGGAGGCGTTCGCCCTGGCCGCGGGGTCGGCCGCGTTCGCGCTCGTCATCGGAGTCAGCGGCATCGCGTCGCCCGGCGCCCGCCGCCTGGCGCCGACCCCGTGGCGCACCTCGTTCCGCGCCGCCGCGGCGCGCCCGTCGACCCGCGCGGCGATGATCCGCTTCGGCGCGATCGTGCTCGTCGCCGGAGCGATCCCGACGGCGACGGGCCTCGGCCACCCCTACTGGGCCATGGTCTCCGCCGTCGCCGCGGTCTCGGGAGTCGACGCGACCGCCCGCCTCGTCCGCGCCGGCCACCGGATGCTGGGGACGATCGTCGGAGTCGCGATCGCCGCCGCCCTCCTCGCCCTGCCCCTCTCCCCGCTTGCGACGATCATCGTGGTGGTGCTCCTCCAGATGACCGCCGAGCTCGTCGTCGGCCGCAACTACGGCCTCACCCTCGCCTTCGTGACCCCGCTCGCCATCCTCATGGTCGAGCTGGCGCACAGCACCGATGAGCTCGTCCTCCTGCGCGACCGCGCCCTCGAGACCGCGATCGGCGTGGCCGTCGGAGTCGCCGCGACCCTGCTCGCGCACGCTGCCGCCTCCCGGCGCTCCTCACAATGAGGGAACCCCGGACCGTCGAGGGAGCCCCGAGCAGCGGGTCCTCTCGACGGTCCGGGGTTCCCTCAGCAGGGGCTGCGCTCCGTCACCGGAGGCAAGCGAAAGGCCCCCGCTGCCTCAGCTGACTGAGGTGCGGGGGCCTTCTCGTGGCGGTACCGGTGGGATTTGAACCCACGGTGGACGCAAGCCCACACATGTTTTCGAGACATGCTCCTTCGGCCGCTCGGACACGGTACCGGGGAAGAGTGTACGCGACGGCCGGGAGCCGCGCCAATCGGCGCGTCAGGCCACGCCGGGGAGCAGGAAGTCGAGCACGCGGCCCCATTCGGAGACGGCGAGCAGGTGTCCGCGGTCGGGGACGACCTCGAGGCGCGAATCGGGGAGGCGGGCGGCGTACCACTCGCCGTGCACGCGGCCGACGGTCGCATCCTCGGCGCCGTAGAGGAGGAGCGCGGGCGAGGGCACACCCTCGACGGCGAAGCCCCACTCCTGGAGCGTGTAGCCGACGATGTCGGCGGCCGAGCCGAGGTTGCCCTGGGCGGCCGCGCGCTCGAGCATGCGCAGCAGCCGGTCGCGGACGCCGGGGAGCTCGAGGGCGAACGCGTCCGCCTCGCCGGCGCCGAGCATCCCGAGCATCGCCGCCGGGTCGGGCGCGTGGCCGAACGCGCCGTCGAGCGTCGCGGTGAGCCGGCGGACGGCCTCGGCGAGCGGCAGGTCGCGCCACGCCTCGAGCATCGCGCGGTTGTCGTCGCCGACCCACGGCACCGCGTCGTCGGGAGCGGGAGTCGCGATGACGGCGACCCGCTCGACCAGGCCCGGGTAGTTGGCCGAGAGGGCGAGGGCGACGCGACCCCCCGCCGACCAGCCCGCCGCAGCGACGGAGGCGACCCCGATGGTCGCGAGGTACTCGGCGATGTCGGCGGCGGCCTGCTCGGGGCTCGCGCCGACCCCCGCGCCCGCGGGATCGAGATCGGTGAGCAGCGACGAGGCCCCGTAGCCCGGCCGGTCGAAGGAGAGCAGGCGCACGTCGTGCCGCGCGGTCGCCTCGGGGTCGGGGTCGAAGTCGGCCGCGCCCGGCGCCGGGTGGGCGAGCACCACCACGTGCTCGGCGCTCTCGGAGCCGGACCAGCTGACCCCGAGGGAGCGGCCGGACTTGAGGAGATGCACTGTCGACGCCATGGGGTCAGTCTTCCGCAGACCGCCGACACTGCCGGATCGCCGCTCGGAGCGCGCTCGAACTCCACAGGCCACGACGCGGGGGCGTTCTCCCCGGCACCGGGCGCGGCGCATCCGAGTGTCGGCGGTCGACGGTACTCTCGAAGACACGTTCGAATCGCGGCCGATGTCGGAGGCGGCACCTAGCCTCACTCCATCGGCCCGCCCCGCGCTCGCCGTCCCCGCACTCCGTCCCGCACTCCGCTCCCGAAAGGACCTCATGGCCTCCTCGAAGACGCGCACCGCCGCCTTCCGCTGCTCCGAGTGCGGTTGGACCGCCGCGAAGTGGGCGGGCCGCTGCGGCGAGTGCCAGCAGTGGGGCACCGTCGTCGAGAGCACCGAGCGCACGGGGATCGTCCGCGCCGTCTCCGCCGTCGCCCCGACCGCCGCCCGAGCGGCGCGGCCGATCACGCAGATCCCGACCACGTCGGGCGCCCACCACCGTCCCACCGGGGTCGGCGAGCTCGACCGCGTGCTCGGGGGCGGCATCGTCGCCGGTGCCGTCGTGCTGCTCTCCGGCGAGCCCGGGGTCGGCAAGTCCACGCTCCTCCTCGAGGTCGCCTCTCGCGCCGCCGCCGAGGGCCAGCGCGTCCTCTACGTCAGTGCGGAGGAGTCGGCCGCGCAGGTGCGGATGCGCGCCGAGCGCACCGGGGCGATGCACGACAGCCTCTACCTCGCCGCCGAGACCGATCTCGCGACCGTCCTCGGCCAGATCGACGAGGTGCTGCCCGACCTCCTGATCGTCGACTCGGTGCAGACCGTCGCGAGCGACACCGTCGACGGGCTGCCCGGTGGCCCCAGCCAGGTCCGCGAGGTCGCGGCCACGCTCATCCGGGTCTGCAAGGCGCGGGCCCTCCCCCTGGTGCTCGTCGGCCACGTCACGAAGGACGGCTCGATCGCCGGCCCCCGCCTCCTCGAGCACCTGGTCGACGTCGTCTGCCACTTCGAGGGCGACCGCCAGACGGCACTCCGCTTCGTCCGCTCGCTCAAGAACCGCTTCGGCCCGACCGACGAGGTCGGCTGCTTCGAGATGACGGCCGAGGGCATCGCCGAGATCCCCGACCCGAGCGGCCTCTTCCTCAGCCGCACCCGCTTCCCCACCCCGGGCATCTGCGTGACCGTCGCGATGGAGGGCCGCCGCGCCCTGCCCGTCGAGATCCAGGCGCTCGTCATCGCCAACGACGGCGACCACCCCCGCCGGGTGACGAACGGTGTCGACGCCTCCCGGGTCGCGATGATCCTCGCCGTGCTCGAACGCCAAGCCGGCATCCCCCTCCGCCGCTGCGACGTCTACGTCTCGACCGTCGGCGGCGTGAAGCTGATGGAGCCGGCGGCCGACCTCGCCATCGCCGTCGCGATCGCCTCGGCGCACGCCTACACCCCGCTGCGCCCCGGCATCGCCGCCTTCGGCGAGATCAGCCTCTCCGGTGACATCCGCCCCGCCTCCGGAGCCAAGCAGCGCGCGAACGAGGCCACCCGCCTCGGCCACTCCTCGCACCTCGACTCGGGCGCGTTCACCCTGTCGAGCGCGATCACCCACGCCCTCGTGCCCGTGCCCGAGCGGATCCCGGCCGGCGCGCGCGGCTGACGGCCCCGGCCCGCCCGCCGCAGACCGCTGACCCCGATCGGTGACGGTCTAGACGCCGCCCCCGCCGCCTCCGCCACCGCCGCCGCCCGAGCTGCCGCCGCCCCCGGCACCGCCGCTCGACGAGCTCGAGGAGGACCCGACGAAGCTCGACGCCGACGACGAGAACGACGAGACGCTGCCCGCGAAGGCCGCCGCCTGGAACCCGCTCGTCCCCGAGTACCAGACCGGATCCGCGCCCGCCCGCTCGTACACGAGGGCCAGGGCCTCCGCCCACCGCGACTCGAGCCCGAGCAGCACGGCCCACGGCAGGAGGCGCTCCGTCACCTCGACGACATCGATCGTCCCCACCTGGCGACGCTCCGCACCCGTGGGCGACTGCAGCATCGCCAGCCGGTCCTGCTCCGCCAGCCGGATGTACAGCTCGAGGCCCGCGAGATGATCCCGCAGCTCCGCCCCGGCCGCCGTCAGCGGCACCTTCGACACGAGCACGGTCGACACGACACCCGCGACCAGCGACAGCAGCAGCAGGATCAGCGGGAGCGCCCCGCCGAACGACCCATCGAGCAGGATCGCCCCGCCGACCACCGCGGCCATGAAGCCGAACAGCGCGGCGAGGATCACGAGCACCGAACCGCCGACCGTGCGCGGCCGGCGCAGCCCCGCCTCCGTCGCCCGAGCGGGCACGGTCGTCAGAAAGGCCGAGACCTCCTTGCCGAAGGCCTTGTCCTTCTCGGACAGGTCGCGCACCACGCCCGGCCGCGGCGACTCTCCGAACGCGATGTCGAGGAAGCGCTGGTCGTCCTCGGCGACCGGGACCGGCTGCCGGCGAGGACGGATCGTCGCCGGATCCTCGACGCGCAACACGAAGGCAGGCCGGCGCTTGGACCCCTCCGCCTCCTCGATCCGCACCAGACCGCGCACCGCCGCATCGATGAACGCGGCCGCCGGCGCCTTCGCCGTCTTGCCGCGCAGGGCGGCCGAGAGGAAGATCCCCGCAGCCGGGGGCTCGTACTCGGCGATCACCGTCGGACGCCCCGCCGCGTCCTTCAGCACCGTCGCCCGCCGGACGGCGGCGAGGACGAGCGCCCCGAGAGACAGCAGCACACCGGCCAGCTGCAGCCAGGCCCACCCGGAGGCGAGGTAGGAGTCGTCGCGCGGAGTGAAGGTGCCGGGAGCGAATCCGAGCGCCACGGTCACGTTCTCACCCGGCGACAGGTCGCTCCCCGAGGCGGTCAGCACGCCGTCGCCGCCGTCGATCGTGCAGCCGTCGGTCGAGCCCGCCACACCCCGGTAGCACCTCGCGGTGCCCGTCGCCGCGTCCGCGAGACCCTCGTCGAGCTCGACACGGATGTCGAAGCGGTCGAACGGCTGCCGCCAGGCCGTCCCGTTCGTGTCCCAGTAGAACTCGTCCTGCCCGCTGTCCGTCCCGGAGGCGGGCAGCGTGACGTCGCGCTGCGTGTAGGTGAAGACGTAGGTCCGGCTGCCGCGGACGAAGTCGTCCTCCGCACTCGTGACCAGGAGGATGCCGTCGTCGCTCTCGGTCTCGAACGGCCGCGGAGCGCCGTCGCCGTCGGTGACCGAGATCATCCGAACGTCGGTCGGGTGCCCCTCGTACTCGAGCGGGATCGCGCGCTGCATGCCGCGGTTCTGGTCCGCGTCGGGGAACTCGGCCACGAACGTCTCGGTGGTCGTCAGTGTGGAGCGCCCGGCCTCGTCCCGGCCGAGGCGGAACACCGCCGAGTAGTCCGAGAAGCGGAAGTCGTCGACGCCGGCGCGCAGTCCGACAGCGACCGCAGAGGCCGGGGCGCCGACGGCGGCTGCGGGAGTCGCGGCCCCGGCCGCGAGCGCCGCACCGAGCAGCGCCCCGGCCAGCAGACCCGCCGCGAGCACCGATCGCAGGCGCGCCCACCGCCTCCCGATCGTCGCGGTCGGGATCCCGGGCGTCCTCGTCATGCCAGCGATGCTACGCGCGGCGGAAGGTCGACTCGTCCCCCGAATGGGCTACCCGGTCTCCTATTGCAGCAGGAACTGCGTCGTCGATCCCGAGGCGATCCCCGCCACCGACACCGACAGGTTGTACGCCGCTCCCCCGGCCGCCACGGCCTCGCGACCGCCGGAGCAGGTGTCGGGCGAGGAGCGCGTGCGGTCCCAGGTGAGCGAGCTGCCCATCACCGACTGCCCGGCCTGGAGCAGCACCTCGAGGTCGGCCGCTCCGGTCTGGCAGTCGGTCGACGTCCAGATCTGGTCCGCGCCGCTCGTGATGGTGAAGACCTGCTGACTCGTGCCCGCGTTGATCACGCAGTCGGCGCTCGAGATGTTCGCCAGCGAGAGCGAGAGCTGCGGATCCACGCCCGCCGCGTAGTTCGTCGCATCCGTCACCGCGGTCACCGCGACCGAGGCCGCGGTGCACTCGGGAGCCGCGACCGGCGTGCCACCCGGGTCCGTCGACGGGTACAGGGTCGGCAGGGACGAGGCCGCCGGGCTCCCGCTCGCGTCCGTCGAGCGCGCACCCGCCCACGGCTGCAGCGAGAGCACCACGGCGATCCCGGCGACGATCACGACCAGCGCGAGCAGCACTCCCGCCCTGCGTCGCCGGTAGACCCGGGAGGGCAGTCGGCGGGGCGGCGGAGTCACCCGCCCAGGCTACGACGCCCGTGCGGTCAGAGCGTCTTCAGCATGCGGGTGTTGCCGAGCGTGTTCGGCTTGACCCGCGCGAGGTCGAGGAACTCGGCCACGCCCTCGTCGGGAGAGCGCAGGAGCTCGGCGTACACCTCGGGATCGACGACCTTCTCGCCGATCGGCGAGAAGCCGTGACGCGAGAAGAAGTCGACCTCGAAGGTGAGGCAGAACAGCCGCGACAGCCCGAGCTCGCGGGCGTCGTTCTCGAGCCGCTCGAGGATGTGGTGCCCGACCCCCTTGCCGAGCCAGTCCTGCGCGACGGCCAGCGTCCGCACCTCCGCGAGGTCGTCCCACATCACGTGCAGGGCGCCGCAGCCGATCCGGCTGCCCTCGCCGTCCTCGGCGATCCGGAACTCCTGCACCGCGCCGTAGAGCACCACGCGGTCCTTGCCGAGCAGGACGCGCTCGTTCACCAGCGGCTCGCTCAGCTCCTGGATGAAGGGGACGTCGCTCGTGCGGGCCCGGCGCACCGGGTACTTCCAATCAGCCATCCGACAAGCCTAGAGCCGCGGGCGCGCGACCGGTCGCGGCACGACGAAGGCCCGCCCCTCCGAGGAGGAACGGGCCTTCAGCCGCTGTGAACAGTCGGTGCTACGCCATCAGGTCGGGAGTCGCCGAGCCGGCGGTCGCCGCCCCGGTCGTCGCACCGGCGCTGATCGAGATCAGCCGCGGAGTCGTCGTGAAGACGAAGCCGTTCGCGACGAAGTCGACGTGGATGTGGTCGCCCGCACCCAGCTCGCCGTGCAGGATCCGCTCGGACAGCTGGTCCTCGATCTCGCGCTGGATCGCGCGGCGGAGGGGGCGCGCTCCGAGGGCCGGGTCGAACCCGACCTCGATGAGGCGCTCCTTCGCCGACTGCGTCAGCTCGACGGTCATGTCGCGGTCGAGCAGACGGTCGCCCAGGCGCTTGATGAACAGGTCGACGATCTGGAGCAGCTCCGGCTTCGACAGCTGCGGGAAGACGATGACGTCGTCCACGCGGTTGAGGAACTCGGGCTTGAAGTGCTTCTTCAGCTCCTCGTTGACCTTGCCCTTCATGCGGTCGTAGCCGGTGGCGTTGTCGCCCTCGATCTGGAACCCGACGGGACCACCGGCGATGTCACGAGCACCGAGGTTGGTGGTCATGATGATGACGGTGTTCTTGAAGTCGACGACGCGCCCCTGGCCGTCGGTGAGACGACCCTCCTCGAGGATCTGGAGGAGCGAGTTGAAGATGTCGGGGTGGGCCTTCTCGATCTCGTCGAAGAGGACCACGCTGAACGGCTTGCGACGCACCTTCTCGGTGAGCTGTCCACCCTCCTCGAAGCCGACGAAGCCGGGAGGGGCACCGAACAGCCGCGAGACCGTGTGCTTCTCGCCGTACTCCGACATGTCGAGCGAGATCATCGCGTTCTCGTCGTCGAAGAGGAACTCGGCGAGCGCCTTGGCCAGCTCGGTCTTGCCGACGCCCGTGGGGCCGGCGAAGATGAACGACCCGGAGGGGCGCTTGGGGTCCTTGAGACCCGCGCGGGTGCGGCGGATGGTGCGCGAGAGGGCCGCGATGGCCTCCTCCTGACCGATGACGCGCTGGTGCAGCGCCTTCTCCATGAAGACGAGTCGCGACGACTCCTCCTCGGTCAGCTTGAACACCGGTATGCCGGTCGCCTGTGCGAGGACCTCGGCGATCAGGCCCTCGTCGACGACACCGGTCGCCTTGACGTCGCCCGACTTCCACTTCTTCTCGAGGCGCAGGCGCTCACCGAGCAGCTGCTTCTCCTCGTCGCGGAGCGACGCGGCCTTCTCGAAGTCCTGGTCCTCGATCGCGGCCTCCTTGGCGGCGCGGACGACGGCGATGCGGTCGTCGAAGTCGCGCAGCTCGGGCGGTGCCGAGAGGATCGAGAGGCGCAGGCGCGCGCCGGCCTCGTCGATCAGGTCGATCGCCTTGTCGGGGAGGAAGCGGTCGCTGATGTAGCGGTCGGCCAGGTTGGCCGCCGAGACGATCGCACCGTCGGTGATGGACACCTTGTGGTGCGCCTCGTAGCGGTCGCGCAGCCCCTTGAGGATGTTGATCGTGTGGGGCAGCGACGGCTCCGCGACCTGGATCGGCTGGAATCGGCGCTCGAGCGCGGCGTCCTTCTCGAAGTGCTTGCGGTACTCGTCGAGCGTGGTCGCGCCGATCGTCTGCAGCTCGCCGCGGGCGAGCAGCGGCTTGAGGATCGAGGCGGCGTCGATCGCGCCCTCAGCGGCCCCTGCGCCGACGAGGGTGTGGATCTCGTCGATGAAGGTGATGATGTCGCCGCGGGTGCGGATCTCCTTCGTCACCTTCTTGAGGCGCTCCTCGAAGTCTCCGCGGTAGCGCGAGCCGGCGATGAGCGAGCCGAGGTCGAGCGTGTAGAGCTGCTTGTCCTTGAGCGTCTCGGGGACGTCGCCGCGGACGATCGCCTGCGCGAGGCCCTCGACGACGGCGGTCTTGCCGACGCCGGGCTCGCCGATCAGCACGGGGTTGTTCTTGGAGCGGCGGGAGAGGATCTGCATGACCCGCTCGATCTCCTTCTCGCGCCCGATGACCGGGTCGAGCTTGTTGTCGCGCGCGGCCTGGGTGAGGTTGCGGCCGAACTGGTCGAGGATCTGCGAGCCGCCCTGGGGCTGCTGCTGCTCACCGCCCACGGCGACCTGCTCCTTGCCCTGGTACCCCGAGAGCAGCTGGATGACCTGCTGGCGCACGCGGTTGAGATCGGCTCCGAGCTTGACGAGGACCTGAGCGGCGACGCCCTCGCCCTCGCGGATGAGGCCGAGCAGGATGTGCTCGGTCCCGATGTAGTTGTGGCCGAGCTGCAGCGCCTCGCGGAGCGACAGCTCGAGGACCTTCTTCGCACGCGGCGTGAAGGGGATGTGGCCGGTGGGCTGCTGCTGCCCCTGGCCGATGATGTCCTGGACCTGCTCGCGCACCGCGTCGAGCGAGATGCCGAGGGACTCGAGCGCCTTGGCGGCGACTCCTTCGCCCTCGTGGATCAGCCCGAGCAGGATGTGCTCCGTGCCGATGTAGTTGTGATTGAGCATCTTGGCCTCTTCCTGGGCCAGGACGACGACGCGCCGTGCGCGATCGGTGAATCTCTCGAACATGCTGTCACTCCCTACAGAACCCGCAGGGGTGGGCTCCGATAGATCGACTGTAACCAGCGGTCCTCCCGGTCGGACCCCCTGTTCGCCCTGGGCGTGAGGGTGTTCGGAGCCCTCTGTTCGAGGCCCGCGTCGGGCGCCCCCTTCGTGGCCCCTGTCCGGGACCGTCGGACGACATCCCCGTGCGGCTGTTGCGGAGTCGTCCCCGTGTACGGGATCGTGACTGAGTGCTCTCACAGGTGAGAGCCGCGATCCCTCGGGGGGACAGCACCACATGACGCTTCTCGCACGCCCGCGTACGCGCGGCGCCATCGCCGCCACCGCGGCCGCTCTCGGACTCGCCCTGCTCGCGGCGACGCCGGCCACCGCCGATGACGCTGACAACCCCTCCGACTGGGACGACGCCATCTTCTTCAACGGCGGCGGCATCTCGATCGACGCAGGCCCCGAGTACGCGGGCTACGACGTCTTCGTTCAGGCGCAGCTCCCTTACGGAGCGAGGGGCGACTCGGGCGAATGGGTCATCAAGAAGGCGTCGCTCGACGCGGAGGGCGACGCGCTCGTGTACAACTTCGCCGGCCCCGTGAACCTCTACTTCTTCAGCCCGAGCTCCCCGAGCGTGGGACTCGAGCTGCCGGAGCCGGATGCGACCGCCGCCGTCTACCGTGGCGAGTCGATCGAGTACGACGTCGACGTCGCCGCCGGGACGGCCGTGGTGGACGGAGCAGTCCCGAGCGTGACGCCGCCGGCTCTCGAGAACTTCGAGGTCTACATCACGCCGTTGACCAACGCGTCCGTCGCGCCCTCCAGCTACTCCGTCGGCGAGGCCTTCGACCTCACGTTCTCGGACCTCTACTGGGCGGGACCGGGCGACCTCGACGGCCAGACCACGTCCACGGTGATCTACTCCGACCCGACGACGATCGGCACGGCGGCCATCGCCGGCGGAGCGGTCACCACGACCATCGGCGCCGAGTACACGACCGACCCGCACACGGTCGCGCTGATGGACTCGTACGGACGCATCCTCACGAGCGCGACCCTCGACGGAGGCGCAACGGCGGCTCCCGAGGCCGCGCCCGCCACGACTCCGGTCGCCGCGGCTCCGGTCGTGAACACGGGCACCAGGACGGGCACCTCCACCGGCGCGCACCTCGCCGAGACCGGCGTCGAGACGGGCTCCACCGCCCTCATCGCGACCCTGCTCGTCGCCGCCGGTGCCGGCGGACTCGTCGTGGCGCGTCGCCGCGTGACCGCCTGACACAGGACAGCAGGGCGGTGCGGTACCGCTTCCCTCCACCTGCCGACATCCCTCTCGAGGGTGTTGCTCGAGGAGCCCGCTTCCGCCACTCTGGCTGAGCGCTCTCGCAGGTGAGAGCCATGATCCCTTGGGGGGACAGCACCACATGACACTTCTCGCACGCCCTCGCACGCGCGGCGCCATCGCCGCCACCGCGGCCACTCTCGGACTCGCCCTGCTCGCGGCGACGCCGGCCACCGCCGCCGAATCGGACGACCTGGCCGAGGCGATCGCCCACAACGGCGGCACGCTGACGGTCGATGCCGGCCCCGACTACGCGGGCTACGACGTCTTCGTCCAGTCGCAGCTGCCCAAGTCCGAGAAGGACAACGGCGGTGTCTGGCATCTCGAGAAGGCCTCGCTCGACGCCGAGGGCGACGCCACCGTCCAGAACTTCGCGGGTCCGGTGAACCTCTACTTCTTCAGCCCGAGCGCACCGCACACCGGGCTCGAGCTCCCGGACCCGCAGGTCACCGCCGCCATCTACCGCGGCGGAGCCATCGAGTTCGACGTCGACCCGGCGGCCGGTACTTCGGCCGTCGACGGTACGGTGCCGACCGTCAGCGCGCCGACCCTCGACGCCCTCGAGACCTCGATCGTGCCGTTGACCGTCGCGTCCCTCTCGCCCTCGAGCTACTACGTCGGCGAGGCCTTCGACCTCACGTTCTCCGACCTGTACTGGGCGACCGGGGGCGACCTCGACGGCCAGACCACGTCCACGGTGATCTACTCCGAGCCGACCACCATCGGCTCCGCGCCGATCGTGGGCGGATCTGTCACGACGACGATCGGCGCCGAGTACACCACCGACCCGCACACGGTCGCGCTGATGGACTCCTACGGACGCATCCTCACGAGCGCGACCCTCGACGGAGGGGCCGCCGCGGCTCCCGAGGTCACGCCCGCCCCGACGCCCGTCGCCGTCGCCCCCGTCGTGAACACGGGCACCAAGACCGGCACGAAGACCGGCGCGCACCTCGCCGAGACCGGTGTCGAGACGGGCGCTGCCGCCCTCGTCGCGACGCTGCTCGTCGCCGCCGGTGCCGGCGGACTCGTCGTGGCGCGTCGCCGCCGCGCGACCGCCTGACGCGTGACGGCGGAGACGGGCGGGTCCGACGTGCAGACGCACGGCGGCCCGCCCGTCTCCACGGCCGGCGCAGTCCCGGCGATCCGCGCGGTCATCGCGGTGACGAGCTCGGCGCTCGTTCCCGGGCTCGGGCACGGCCTGCTCCGGCACCACCGCTCCGCCGCGATCCGATTCGCGGTCGCCGCCCTCGCCGTCCTCGCGGTCGCGCTGCTCGTTGCGGCCGTCTCCTCCGACCCATCGCGGCTGGTCGCCCTCGCGACGGACGCGCGCGCCGTGCTGATCGCCGGCGTCGCTGGCGCCGCCCTCGGCCTCTTCTGGATCTCGGGTCCGATCGCCGTCGCCCGCCTGCTCCTCCGCCGCACGAGCCGCACGAGCCGCACGAGCCGCACGGTCCTCGCGCTCGCCACCGCGGTCGCCGTCGCGCTCCCGCTCGGAGCGACGGCCTGGTGGGTGTCGACCACCGCAGCGCAGTACTCGCTGCTCTCCTCCGTCTTCGCCTCGGGCCGCGGCCCGGTGCCCGTCGACGGCCGGTACAACATCCTGCTGATGGGGCTCGACGACGATCCGCTGCGCGATCAGGTGCTGTTGCCCGACTCCCTCACCCTGGTCAGCGTCGACGCCGTCACCGGCCGGAGCGTGCTGTTCGGCATCCCGCGCACCGCCGCGAACTTCCTCTACCCAGAGGGCTCGGCGCTCGCTGCGGCCCTGCCCGACGGCACTCGCTGCCTCGCCGGCTGCGGCATCAACCACACGTACCAGTACGGCGCGACGCATCCCGAGCTCTACCCCGGGAGCGAGGACCCGGGCGCCGACGCGATGCGCGACGCGGTCGAGGGCTACACCGGCCTGCCCGTCTCGGCGACGGTGTCGATCCGGATGACCGGCTTCGCCGATCTCGTCGACGCGCTCGGCGGCGTCTCGGTGATCGTGACCCGCCCCGTCCTGCAGGCCGGCGTCCCCGACGACGGCAGCGGGAAGCCGGTCGAGTACGGGCCGCCGATCGCCACGGGGCTGCAGCACCTGGACGGCTCCGAGGCGCTCTGGTTCGCCCGGTCGCGCGTCAACACCTCCGACCAGGACCGCGCCGAGCGGCAGGGCTGCCTCCAGGCGGCGCTGTTCCGCCAGGTCGATCCCCTGAGCGTCCTGGCCCGGTTCACCGCGATCGCGCGCTCGGGCACCGAGAACGTGTTGACGAGCCTCCCCGCGGATGCGCTGCCCGCGCTGGCGCGTCTCGCGGTGTCGAGCCGCACCCAGCCGTTCGTCCGTGTCGAGCTCGGCGAGCCGCTCACCCTCCCTGAGCAGCCCGACGTCGAGCTGGTGCACCGCACCGTCGCCGAGGCGATCGCCGGAGGCGACGACGGCTCGGACGCCGTCCGCATCGAGGTCCCCGGGGCATCGGCGCCGGTCGAGGCGCCCGCGGTCGTCGCCCCCACCGGCGCGGACGACGACGTCGAGCCCGCTTGCAGCGTCCCCTGACCCTGCCGCCACTCCATGCACAGGCATACACTTCCCGGATGAGCAACCTGGAGCGGCACCCGGACGAGCACCCGGTCGCCGCCGAGCCCACCGGTCGTGCCACCGACGGCTCGCCCGTCGAGATCCTGGAGGCGCGCCTGGTGCCGCTCGGCGGACCGCGCGCGATCGAGGTGCGCCGCACGCTCCCCCAGCGCTCGCGCTCGACGATCGGCGCGTGGTGCTTCGCCGACCACTACGGGCCGGTGACTCTCGGCGACGAAGCCGGCATGGACGTCCCGCCGCATCCCCACACCGGGCTGCAGACCGTCAGCTGGCTCTTCGAGGGCGAGATCGACCACCGCGACAGCGTCGGCAGCCACCAGCTGGTGCGGCCGGGCGAGCTCAACCTGATGACGGCGGGCCGCGGCATCTCGCACTCCGAGGTCTCGACCGGATCCGCGCCCGTGCTGCACGGGGTGCAGCTCTGGGTCGCGCTGCCCGAGGAGGCGCGGGTCGTCGATCCGTTCTTCGAGCACCATCACGGGGTGCGCGTCGAGCTGCCGGGCGCGGTCGTGCGGGTCTTCGTCGGCGGGATGCTCGGCGCCTCGGTGCCCGCGAGCGTGTTCACGCCCCTCGTCGCCGCGCAGATCGACCTCGAGCCCGGCGCGCGGATCGAGCTGCCCGTGGAGACGGAGTGGGAGTACGGCGTCCTCGTCGACTCCGGACCGATCGGGGTGGAGGGCGTCGACGTCGAGCGCTCCGACCTCGCCTACCTCGCGCCCGGCCGCTCGTCCCTCACGCTGTCGGCCGGCGAGGCGGGCGGACGCGTCGTGCTCCTCGGCGGTGAGCCCTTCGCCGAGCAGCTCGTGATGTGGTGGAACTTCGTCGGGCGCAGCCACGACGATGTGGCAGCTGCCCGGGAGCGCTGGCAGGCCGACGTCATCGCAGGAGGCGACTCCGACGGCCCGTTCGGCACTGTCACCGGCTACGACGGCCGCGCGCTGCCCGCGCCGACGCTGCCGACGGTCCGACTCAAGCCGCGCCCGGCCTGAGCCCGATCCGCGTCAGGACTCCTTCGTCACCTCGTCGGCCGTCGCCTTGTCGGCCGCCGCCTTCCGGGCCGCCGCCTCGTCCGTCGCCTCCGCACTCTCCCGGAAGGCACGTCGCGGATCCTGCAGCGCCGTCATCGGCGAGAGGTCGCGCGGAGCGACCGCGTCGACGAGCCAGCCCGAGATGATCCGCCACTTGCGGTCCAGGCTCGGCATCGCGGCGCCGTGGTAGGCGCGGTGGGCGAGCCAGGCGAGCGGACCCCGCAGCTTCACGCCCTTGATGATCCCCGCGCCCTTGCCGAGCCCGTACTCGGCGACCGTGCCGACCGAGACGTGGCGGTACTCCTCGACGACGCCGCCGGTGAGGTCGCCCACGATGTTCTGCGCGAGCAGCTTGGCCTGCCGCACGGCGTTCTGCGCGTTCGGCGGGTAGTAGGCGGGCTGCTTCTCGGCGGTCAGGTCGGGAACCTGCGCTCCGTCCCCCGCCGCCCACGCGCCGGCGACCGGCTCGCCGTCGTCCGTGACCACCCGGAGGCGTGCGTCGGCCGAGACGTGCCCCCGGGGTCCGCGGGGGACGTCGGTGGCGTCGAGGATCGGGTTCGGCTTCACTCCGGCCGTCCACACGATCGTGGCCGCGGGGATCCGCTCGCCGGTCGAGAGCTCGACCACGCCGTCCTCGCAGGAGGGCATCGTGGTCTTCAGGTGCACGTGCACACCGCGCGAGCGCAGGTGGTCGAGGGTCCATCCGGACAGCTCGGGGCCGACCTCGGGCGCGACGCGGTCGAGGGCCTCGACGAGGTGCCAGGTGACGTCGCCCATCGAGAGCGACGGCTGTGCGGCCAGGGCGCGGCGGCTGAGGTCGAGCAGCTCGCTCAGCGCCTCGACGCCCGTGTAGCCGCCGCCGACGAAGACGAAGGTGAGCAGCCGGCGGCGCTCGGCGGAGTCGGTGGTCAGGGCCGCGCGCGCGACGTTCTCGAGCACGCGGTCGCGCAGGTGCGCCGCCTCCTCGACCGTCTTGAAGCCGATGCCGTGCTCGGCGAGACCGGGCGTGGGGAAGGTGCGGGTGACGGCGCCGAGGGCGAAGACGACCTGGTCGAAGGCGAGCGTGCGGGTCGAGCCGTCGAGGGCGGCGACCGTCGCGACGCGGTCGGCGAGGCTGACTCCGGTGATCGCTCCGCGGATGACGCGGGTGTGCTTCAGCGCCGAGACCAGGGGCACGGTGACGTGCCGCGGCTGGACGTGGCCGCCCGCCACCTCGGGCAGCAGCGGCTGATAGGTCATGTAGGGGTTGGGCTCGACCAGGGTGACGTCGATCGGAGCGAGTCCGCGCCGCTTCTCGAGCCCCCAGGCGGTGTAGAGGCCGACGTAGCCGCCGCCCAGGATGAGGATGCGCGTCGTTCCGGATGCCGTCATGTCCGTGTCCCTTCTCGGACCCCGGACCGGGCGACGCGCCGAAGCGGAGCCGCGTGCACCGGTGCTGGGGAGTCTCCGACGCTACGCCGCGATCCCCGACCGAGCCAGCCCCTTGCGTGCGACGCCGGACGCTCCGCTCAGCCGGCCACCCGATCCTCGAGCCGGAGCCGCCGACGGTACTCGCTGGGCGAGAGTCCCGTCTCGGTCGTGATCGCCCGGCGGAGGCGCTCGGGGGACGAGAACCCGGAGCGCCGCGCGATGTCGCTCAGCGGCAGCCCCGCCGCCTCGGCCGTGCCGACCAGACGGAGCGCGTTCTCGGTGCGGACCGTCGAGATCAGCTCGCGCAGCGTGGTGCCGCGCTCGTCGGCGACGGCGCGCTGGAGGGTGCGGAGGCTGACCCGGCAGCGCCGTGCGACGGTGCCCGGGTCGAGCAGCGGATCGCTGTAGTCGGTGCGGATGACCTGGATCGCCGCGTCGACCATGTCGTGCAGGCCGAGCCGCTCGGTGTCCTCCTCCTCGCGCTCGGCCCCGAGGATGCGCGCGAGCCGCAGCACCGTGCCCTGCAGGTACTCGGACTGCACCGGGTGCCCGATGTCGAGGTCGGCGAGGAAGGCGCGCAGCACGGTGCGAGCGGAGGCCGTCAGCGCCGACTCGGGGAGGGTGCGCGCGGGCTCGACGCGGCGGGAGCGCTCGGAGGCGGGTGCGTCGAGGCAGAGCACGAGGAAGCGCACCACGCGGCCCGCGCGGATGATCGCCGGGGAGTCGGCCGAGAGCGCGATCCCGCCGTCGGTGACGGTGACGACGCCCTCGGCGGACTCGAGGATGAGCGTCCCCTCCATCGGCAGCACGAACGCCGACGCGCCGTCGGAGGCGGACGGCCCGGGCCAGCAGGCTGCGAATGCCGTGGAGACGACGTGCACGACTCGGAGGTTCTCGACCGAGGCGAGGGCGAGGTCCATCCGGAAGCCCGCCGGGAGGTCGACGGCGATCTCGAGGGTGCGGCGCAGCGCCGCTACTCCGTCGCTGCCGCGCAGGCGGACGGAGCGGACGCCCGGGCTCAGGGGAACGCTCAGCGGATTGAGCAGGGACGGGCGAGGGACCACGGTGGCGACTCCGTTCGTGAGGACGATCGCGGAGCGTTCGTCCTCCGGGAGTCTAGGAGACGTGAGACATCCTCGTCTCGGCCCCGTCCGGGGGTGTCACTGCAGGGCGGAGGTGAGGCGCGCCAGGTTGTCGAGGACGGTCGAGCGCAGCGGCTGCTGCCGCCACTCGCGCAGCGTCAGCTCGCGGGAGTGCTCGCGGTAGCTCTGCTGGACCTCGCGCAGGTCCTCGACGAACTCCGATCCGCGGACCATGAGCGACACCTCGAGATTGAGGGTGAACGAGCGCATGTCCATGTTGCTCGAGCCGATGACGGCGACGTCGTCGTCGATGGTGAAGTGCTTCGCGTGCAGGATCGTGGGCTTGCGGTACATCCAGATCCGCACGCCCGAGGTCAGGAGCGTCTCGTAGTAGGAGCGCTGCGCGTGGTAGACCACGGCCTGGTCGCCGATCTCGGAGACGAACAGCTCGACGTGCACCCCGCGGCGGGTGGCCGTCGTGATCGCGTAGAGCATCGCCTCGTCGGGGACGAAGTACGGGCTCGTGATGATGATCGACTTCTGCGCCGAGTACAGCAGCGTGAGGAAGAGCCGGAGGTTGTTCTCGCCGTCGAACCCGGGCCCGCTCGGCACGACCTGGCAGTCGATGGTGTCGCGCCTCTGCAGCGCCTCCATCGGCTCCGACTCGCGCAGCAGCAGCTCGTCGGTCTCGCTGTACCAGTCGGTGATGAAGATGGCGTTGATGCCCTGCACGACCGGCCCCTCGAGGCGCACCATCAGATCGTGCCAGTGCAGCCCCCGCCGGATGTTGCCGCGCTTGTTGTAGCTCGAGTCGACGACGTTCTGCGACCCCATGAAGGCCGTGTTGCCGTCGACGATCAGGAGCTTGCGGTGGTTGCGGAGATCGGGCCGCTGGTACTGCAGCCGCCAGGGGCGCACGGGCAGCATGTACGACCACTTCGCGCCGGCCTTCTCGAGTGCGCGGAGGCGTCGGCGGGTGCCGCTGAAGTACCCCGGCACGCGGATGGACGCGATGTGGTCGAGGAGGATCCGCACCGTCACTCCGCGGGCCACGGCCCGGTCGAGCGCGGCGAAGAACGGCGCCGTGGTCGAGTCGGCCGCGAGGATGTAGAACTCGCAGTGCACGTAGCGCCGGGCGCGGTCGATCTCGTCGGCCATCGCCCGGATGGTCTCCTCGTAGCCGCCCTGGAGGCTCGCGTCATTGCCTCCGACCAGCGGCATCGCCCCCAGGTTGCGGTTGAGCGTGACCACCGACTCGAGCCACTGGGGCCACGGGTGGTTGCGCGCGACCCGATCGATGCCGTCGGTCGACTCGAGGATGAAGCGGTTGATCTCCTCCTGCTTGCGCCGCCGCCGGCGCGGCAGCTTGTAGCTGCCGATGAACAGGAACAGGAGGATGCCGACGTAGGGGATGAGGAAGATCGCCATCAGCCAGGCGAGTCCGGTCGTCGGGCGGCGGTTGCGCGGGACGACGATCACGGCGATGACGCGCACGATCAGTTCGACGACGATCGCCCCCACGGCGAGCACCAGCGACCAG
Organism: Rathayibacter sp. VKM Ac-2754; assembly: GCF_009807095.1. Classification (GTDB taxonomy): domain Bacteria; phylum Actinomycetota; class Actinomycetes; order Actinomycetales; family Microbacteriaceae; genus Rathayibacter. The sequence goes on from NZ_WUCC01000003.1 coordinate 428,802, forward strand.
TCGGGACCCGTCACCGCATCTCCTCGCCGGTCGGTCTGTCGGTGTGCATCGAGTCGGACCGGCCGGGGCGGCTGGTCTCCGGAGAACCTGTCTCTCGAGGAACCGTCACTGGAGACGCGGTCTCTGACGTGACTGGTCCTGAGAAGCCTGGTTCTGAGAAGTCTTGTTCTGAAAAGCTCAGGCGTCGCGGGGCGGAAGACCGCGGCGGGCGCGCTCCTCGGCCTCGATGCGGTCGTAGGCGCGGCGCTCGTTGCGGTCGGAGCGGATCACGGCCCGCATGATGAACCAGAAGAGGAGCCCGACGCTGACCGTCGGCACGAGTGCCCACAGCCCCTGATTCCAGATCTCCCAGTCCATGGGGCGATCCTACCGGGCGGCGCCGGGAGGGGCTCGGCAGTGGCCGGGGAACGCGGTGGGGAGCGCCTATCGGCTCTCGATCGACTGGTTGAGCGCCGAGGCGTCGGCGTTCAGGCCCTCGAGCTCCGCGCGCAGCCCGTCGTAGACCGCGATGTCGGCGTCGATGGTGTCGCGCGTCGCGTCGATCGCGTCGCCGCGCTCGAGCAGATCGGCCCGCTCCTGCTCGAACGCCGCCGTCGAGGGGAAGTCGCCGCTGTCGGCGCGCGCGTTGAAGTCGTCGATCTCGGCGTTCAGCGCGTCGTAGTCGGCGTTGTTCGCGTCGACCCGCGCGGTCAGGTCGGCGTACATCGCGTCGATCCGGGCGACCAGATCGGCGATGCGGTTCTCGAGATCGGTGAAGACGGCCTCGTAGCGCGCGTTCAGCCCGACGACGACGGAGCGGTCGGTGAAGTAGGCGGCGTAGTGCGCCTCGAGCGCCGGCGGCAGATCCGCCACCTCCGTGCCCAGGATGGAGTGCAGCTCGTTGACGCGCTCGCCGAGGCCGCCGGTGCGGTAGAGCTCGAGCCGCTCGGCGATCGGTCCGTCGGCGGGCAGCGCGGCGTAGGCCGCCTCGAGCTCGGCGCCGAGCTCGGCCTGCTCGTCGGCGTCGAGGCGCACCCACGCGGCGTGCAGCATCTCGTGGGCGGCCGTGACGTCGCGGATCCCGTCGAGGTCGGCGTTCTCGACGTCCGAGATGTAGATGTCGCTGCCCGTGTAGCAGCCGAGCACGATCTCGTCGGAGGCGCCGTAGCCGCAGAGCGTGTTGAACCCGGTGGTCGGCTCGACGGAGGGGCTGGAGGCGTAGTAGAGCGCGCGGCCGCGGGTCGACATCGCGGTGCGGTCCGCGAATCCGCTGATCGTCTCGTCGGGAGTGAACGCCTCGGCCGCCCGCTGGTCGGCGAGCGCCGTGCCGAGATCGGCGGAGTCGACCAGGACGGAGGCGGCGACGGCCGCGCCCACCCCGAACTGCGCGAGGGTGAGGACGCCGGCGAGCGCCGTCGCGACGATGCTGGATGCGCGGACCACGTCGGGCAGCGCCTACTTGACCAGGGGGAACAGGATCGTCTCGCGGATCCCGAGGCCGGTGATCGCCATCAGGAGGCGGTCGATGCCCATCCCCATCCCGCCGGTGGGCGGCATGCCGTGCTCGAGGGCGCGGAGGAAGTCCTCGTCGAGACGCATCGCCTCGTCGTCGCCCGCGGCCGCCTGCCGGGCCTGCTCGACGAAGCGCTCGCGCTGCACGACCGGGTCGACCAGCTCGGAGTAGCCGGTCGCGAGCTCGAACCCGCGGACGTAGAGGTCCCACTTCTCGACGACGCCGGGGATGCTGCGGTGCGCGCGGACCAGCGGCGAGGTGTCGACCGGGAAGTCCATCACGAAGGTGGGCCGGGTGAGGCCGCCCTTCACGAAGTGCTCCCAGAGCTCCTCGACGTACTTGCCGTGGGTGGGCACGTGCACCTCGACGCCCTCGCGCTCGGCGAGGGTCTCGAGCTCGACGAGCGCGGTCGACGGAGTGATCTCGATGCCGGCCGCGAGCGAGAGGCTCTCGTACATCGAGATCCGCTCCCATTCGCCGCCGAGGTCGTACTCGGTGCCGTCGGCCCAGGTGACCACGTGCGATCCGGCGACGGCGAGCGCCGCGTTCTGGATCAGCTCCTGGGTGAGGTCGGCGATCGAGGTGTAGTCGCCGTAGGCCTGGTAGGCCTCGAGCATCGCGAACTCGGGCGAGTGCGTCGAGTCGGCGCCCTCGTTGCGGAAGTTGCGGTTGATCTCGAAGACCCGCTCGATGCCTCCGACGACCGCGCGCTTGAGGTAGAGCTCGGGCGCGATGCGGAGGAACAGCTCGGTGTCGAACGCGTTCGAGTGCGTGGCGAAGGGGCGGGCGGAGGCGCCGCCGTGCATCACCTGCAGCATCGGGGTCTCGACCTCGAGGAAGTCGTGACCGGCGAAGGTGCTGCGGAGCGAGGCGTTCACCTTCGCGCGGGTGACCACCGTGTCGCGGGCCTGCGGGCGCACGATCAGGTCGAGGTAGCGCTGGCGCATCCGCGTCTCGTCGCCGAGCTCGTTGTGCAGGTTCGGGAGCGGCAGGATCGCCTTCGCGGCGATGATCCACTCCGAGACCCAGACGCTCAGCTCGCCGCGCTTGCTCGAGATGACCTCGCCCTCGACGAAGAGATGGTCGCCGAGGTCGACGAGCTCCTTCCAGGCCGCGAGCGACTCGTCGCCGACGTCGCCGAGCGAGACCATCGCCTGGATGCGGGCGCCGTCGCCGGACTGCAGGGTCGCGAAGCAGAGCTTGCCCGTGTTGCGCTGGAAGACGACGCGACCGGCGAGGCCGACGCGGTCGCTCGTCTTCGTGTCGGGCTCGAGACCAGCGTGGCGCGCGCGGACCGCGGCGATCGTGTCGGTGACGCCGACGGAGACCGGATAGGCGCCGCCTCCGAGATCGTCGCCGGCGCGCTCGAGCAGGCGCTCGCGCTTGGCCAGGCGCACGGCCTTCTGCTCCGAGGCCTCCTCGGGGGAGAGCTCGGCGGGGGCGTCGGGGGTGTCGGCCATGGCGGAACGGTGCTTTCGATCGGAGGCGGTCGGGCGCGATCAGGCGAGCAGGATCGGGCCGTTGTCGAGGAGGCGGGTGGAGCCGACGACCGCGGCGACGAGCACGAGGGCCGGGCCGCGGTAGTCGTCGTCGACCGGGAGGAGCGTCGTCGGGTCAGCGACGACGAGGTAGTCCAGTTTAACCAGCGGCTCGCCCATCGCGGCCGACTGAGCGGCGGCGATGACGGAGTCGACGCCCCGGTCGGAGGCGGACGCGGCCGCCTCGAGCACCAGCGGCACCGTGCGCGCGGCGCGGCGCTCGCGGGCGTCGAGGTAGCGGTTGCGGCTCGAGAGCGCGAGGCCGTCCTCCTCGCGGACCGTCTCGACGGCCTCGATCGCGACGGGGAGATCGAGATCGCGCACCATCCGGCGCACGAGGAAGAGCTGCTGGGCGTCCTTCTGCCCGAAGAGGGCGGCGTCGGGCTGCACGATGTGCAGGAGCTTCGCGACGACGGTGAGCATGCCGTCGAAGTGGCCGGGGCGCGAGCGGCCCTCGTAGAGCGAGCCGACCCTGCCCGCGACGACGCGGGTCGAGGTGGAGCCGTCGGGGTACATCTCGGCGACGGTCGGGGCGAAGACGTACTCGACCCCCTTCCGCTCGAGGAGAGCCAGGTCGGCCTCGAGATCCCGGGGGTAGCGGTCGAGGTCCTCGGAGGGGCCGAACTGCAGCGGATTGACGAAGACCGAGACGACCACGACGTCGGCGATCTCGCGGGCCCGCTCGACGAGCGCGAGGTGACCGTCGTGCAGGGCGCCCATCGTGGGGACGAGGGCGATGCTCCGACCAGCGCGACGCACCTCCTGCAGCCGCTCGCGGAGGGCGTCGATGCGTTCGATGGTGCTGATCACCCGAGAACCCTACCGGCGGAGCCGCGTCCCCTCTCCCTGGCGCTGGCTCTGCCTGAGCCTCGTCCGCCGCTCGTCGCCGGAAGCAGCGACCACACCCCACCGTCGATGCAGTCGCCCTTGTCCACAGGTCCGCGCAACGGCCTCGCCTGCAGCTGCCGGCGAGGTAGCGTTCGTGGACGAGAAGATCTCACTTCTGATGCGGAGCCCCTTGAACGACACCCGCCCGCTCTGCGAGCACGTGTCCTTCACCGAACCCGGATGGAGGTCCGACCTCGTCGAGCTGCTCGCAGCAGCCCGCCGCTGGCGCTCCCCCGCCTCCACCACCCTCGACCGTTCCGATGTCGAGGCCTGCTTCGAGAACGCGATGCGCTGGGGGCTGCATCCCCTCCTCGCCGTCAGGGGGACGGTCCACCCGGAGACCGGTCCGTACTCGCCGCGGATCGAGAACACCGCCACCCGGATCCGCCCCTGGCGCGGAGTCGCGATATCGACACCGAACGAGGAGATCCTGACCGAACACGAGTCCCGCACCTATCAGGACTTCGAACGCCGCGTCGCGCTCCACCTGGTGGGCGACGAGGCACCGTTCTTCTACCGATCCCCCGACAGATGACCACCGATCCGCGCCTGCCTCGGCGAAAACGAGACGCACTGCTCTGGCCCGGACTCCTTCCTCTCGCGCTCGCGCAGGTCGCCGCGTCGACCGCCGCCGGGCTGGTGCTGACGATCGCGAGCGTCACGGCTCTCACCCTCTCCGGGTCCGAGCAGATCGCAGGACTCGTGCAGACGTCGACGGTCGTCGGAGCGAGCGCGCTCACGGTTCCGATCGCGCGGCTCACTCTGCGGTTCGGGAGGCGGGCTGCTCTGGCCGTCGCCTACGGGACGGCCGCGCTCGGCTCGGTCATCGGTGCAGCCGCGGTCGCAGCCGACCTCTGGGTGCTGTTCCTCGCTGCCGCCGCACTGATCGGAGGCGGGACCGTCGCCGGTCTCGCAGCGCGCTTCGCCGCCGCCGATCTGGCGCCGAGGGACACTGCAGTGGCGATCGCTCTCGTCCTCTGGGCATCGACCGTGGGATCGATCGTCGGACCGAACCTCGCCGGCGCGACCGGTCTCGCGAGCGCTCCGGCGTTCCTGCTCCCCGCAGTCCTCTACGGCTCTGCCGCGGCCTGCGTGGTCGTCGGGCTCCGCCGGACCGAGGTCGCGACGACGCCGCAGCGCCGCGAGTCCGCTCGGACCGCGGACGTGATCGCCGTCTTCCTGGCCCACCCGCGAGCGGTGGCCGGACTCGCCGTCACCGCAGCGGTGCACGCGACGATGATCGCGCTGATGACCATGGCACCGGTGCACCTGCACCACGAGGACGAGCCGACCGGCGTCGTCGGGCTGCTGATGAGCGCGCACCTCGCCGCGATGTATGCGCTCAGCCCGCTGTTCGGCCTCCTCGTGCGTCGCGCGGGCGCTCTGCGCAGCGGCGCGGCCGGGCTGGGAGTGGCCGTCGTCGCCGCCGGCGTGCTGGCGGTCGGCGCCTCCCGCGGTGCAGTGGTCTTCGCCCTCGGGCTCACTCTGCTCGGCATCGCCTGGTCGCTGGGGATGGTGGCCGGCTCGACTCTCGTGACCGAAGCCATAGGTCCACGAGAACGGACCCTCACGCAGGGCGCGACCGATCTGCTCATCAACCTGGGCGGTGGAGTCGCGAGCGTCGTCGCCGGCTCGGTGGTCGCGTCCGCGGGCTATGCACCGCTCGCCTGGGGCTTCGCCGCCGCCGTCGCTCTCGCCGCGGTCGTCCTGCTGGCCGCCGTCGCCCGTCGGACGCGAGCCGCACCCTCCTGAGAGCCGAGGGAACCAGCTCACGTCGAAGCAGCCACGTCCTACCGGCGGTCTCGACGGGTACGGGTTCTCCGGGCAGGAGGGACGCGGTCAGCCCGCCGCCCGGCGCAGGGCGTCGTCGACCGAGGAGCGCACGAGGCTCGAGAGGAAGAAGCCCGGCTTGTCGATGCCGATGCCGGCGAGCAGGCCGGCGGCCTGATCGACGATCGCGGTCGAGAAGGTGGTCGCGGTCGAGACGGCCTCCGCGTAGGCCGCGCGGTCCGCCTCCGCGACCGTCACGGGCTCGCCGCCCATCTCGACGACCAGCGCCTGGGCGATCGGGAGCACCGGCCCGGGGGCCGTCACGGCGAAGTAGGTCTCGGAGAGGCGCGCGAGATCCAGGCTCGTCCCGCTGAACGCCATCGCCGGGTGCACCGCGAGCGGGATGACTCCGGAGGCGAGCGCCGGCGCCAGCACCCCGTAGCCGTGCTCGGGAGCCGTGTGCAGCACGAGCTGCCCGGGCTGCCAAGCGCCGGTCGCCGCGAGACCCGCGACCAGAGCCGCGATCTCGCCTCCGGGGACGGCGAGGACGACGAGCTCGCTGCGCTCGACCAGGTCGGGCACGGCGAGCACCGGCACACCGGGGAGCAGCGCGTCGGCGCGCTCGCGGCCGCTCTCGCTGGTCGTCGCGATGCCGATGACGGCGTGGCCCGCGTTGGCGAGCGCCGCACCGAGCACGGGGCCGACGCGGCCGGCTCCGATGACGCCCACTCCGAGGCGCCCGTCTCGACGGCTGTCAGGCATGCGGTGGTCCCTCCGGTGCGGGCCAGGCGGCGCGATCGAGCGGGGCCGGCCAGGAGACGGGGGCGGCGGCGCGCGCCGGGGCGGGGCGCCTCCCCCACAGGTGGCTGTCGTCGCGCCCGGCGGCGGCGACTCCGGCGCGCGCCAGCTCGTCGAAGAACCGGCGCCCGTCGGCGACGCTCATCACCGGCACCATCGGCGTCACCGGGCCGGTGACCGTGTGCACCCGCGCCGAGGCGAGGCCGAGCAGGCGCTGGATCGGTCCCTGCTGCACTCCGACGCTCTGCATCCGCGCGAGCGGGACCACGGCGACCCGCCGCCACACCGCACCGCTGCGGATCACGACGACGTCCTCGGTGAGCCGGTAGCCGGTCCGCCGGAACGAGAGCGGCCGGAGCCAGGCCGCGGCGCGGGGCGCCCGCGTGTACCCGGGGGCGTCGCGGAGGCGCAGCGCATCGCCGACCGGGGTCGCCTCCGCCCCCTCGGCCGGACCGGGGAGCAGGAGGCCCAGCACGCGCTCGACCGCGACGAGATCGCCCACGGGCAGGATCGTCGTGTTCGGCTCGCCGTTGGCCCCGCGGGAGGCGGCGTGGCCGGCGCGGTCGATCTTGACCTGCCACCAGCCGAACGGGCGCCAGAGCAGCGGCTGCGTGATCTCGACGGCGTGGATCCGGCCCGGCGGCAGCGTGTCGCTGCTGGTCGAGAGCACGCCGTAGCCGACGCGGACGCCGTCGGGCGTGCCCGCGATCGAGTAGCGCAGCGAGCGGACGAACTGGCGGATGTAGTAGCTGCCCGAGCCGATGAGGCCCGGCAGGATCGCGAACAGGATGTAGGGCGATCCGTAGACGGCGACGAGGACCACGGCGACCACCGAGACCGCGAGGAACACCGTGAAGCCGCTGAAGACCAGCGAGCCCAGCAGACGTCCCGGCGGGATCGACACCACCGACTCCGGAGGCGTCCCCTCGTCATCGACGTCGACGAACTCCTCGAGCCGGCGCGACAGGAACCCGCCGGCGGGCGCGGCGCCGGCCGCCACCGCCTCGCGCTCGCGGACCCCCGAGGCCAGTCGCAGGATGTCGCGGCGGAGCGCGTCCACCAGCCTCGACCCGAGGTACGAGAGCTGGACGTTCGCGTCCTGACCGGCGACGCTCACCTCGAGCTTCGCCGCTCCGAAGAGCCGGGCGAAGAGCGGACGCTGCACGGCGATGCCCTGGATGCGGTCGAGCCGCGCCCGGCGGTTCGTGCGGAAGAGGACGCCGGAGCGCACCTCGACCACCTCGTCGGTGATGCGGAAGGTGTGCATCCGCCACGAGAGCCAGAACGCGAAGACCGCGATCGCGAGCCCCACGGCCACGGCGAGCAGCGCCCAGCCGATGAGTCCGCGGCGCAGCAGCTCGTCGACCGGGTCGCCGCTCGCGTAGCCGCCGGGGCCGGGGAGGAAGAGCTCGACCAGGCGCTCGCGGAGGTTGGTGATGACGATGCCGAGGACGACCAGCAGGCCGATCCCGCCCTTGAGCACGGGCGTGGCGGGGTGCAGACGGTGCCACTCCCCGTCGGCGAGATCGGTCTCGATGCCGCGGACGGCGGCGGCGGGGGCGTCGCTCACAGGCCGGCCCGGCGCGACTCGGCGAGCGCGACGAGTCGGTCGCGCAGCTCCTCCGCCTCGCCGGCGACGAGACCGGGGATGCTGACGCCCGTCGCCGCGGCGGCCGTGACGAAGCGCAGGTCGGCGAGGCCCAGCGCTCGCGCGAGCGGCCCGCGGTTGACGTCGATGAGCTGCATGCGGCCGTAGGGCACCGAGACGAAGCGCTGGAACATGATGCCGCGACGGAACAGCAGGTCGTCGTCGCGGAGGAGGTAGCCGTAGGCGCGGGCGCGGCGGGGCGCGACGATCAGGAGGGTCACCGCGAGCGCGGCGGCCGCGACCAGCAGCGGCGGCGCCCACTCGACCCCGATCAGCCAGAGCACCACGGGGACCGCCAGGAGGACGACGCTCGAGACCACGGCCGACACGATCTCGACGGCCACGTACTTCGGCGAGACGCGGCGCCACTCCCCCGGGACGTCGAGCCGTCGACCCTCGAGAGCGACCGCCTCGCGTCGGCTGCGACGCTCTCCGGCCGCGGGTCGCGACTCCGGCTCGTCGGTCACGATGACGTCCTCCCTGCCCGCGCCCGACAGGAGTCGGCGTCAGGCGTGGTTCACCTCGCCGACGACGGGATCGTCGTCGTCACTCGGTGGGATGGTGCACAGGTGCTCGGCGACCAGGCCGGCCACCAGGAGGACGACGGAGCCCACGATCGTGGCGACGTCCTGCCACACGGAGCCTAGCGAAGGGATGACGGCCCGGCTCAGCAGGTAGAGGAGGATGCCGCCGGAGGCTCCGAGCAGGAGCGCGCCGACGTGGCTGGACGCCTTGGCGAGCACGACGACCCGCATCGCGCGGAACGGGTCGATGGGGCGCCGGAGCGTGCCCTTCGTCGCCCGGTGGATGGGGATCGCGAAGCCGAGCACGAGCGCCGCCACGACCACGAGGGTGAGCGGCACCGTCAGCGGCGGGATGAGGACGGGGAGACCGGAGGAGGCGATCGCCAGGTCGAGGAGGAAGCCGGCGACGGCGCCCGCGAGGCCGAGGCCGAGGAGGGTGCTGATGCGGGTGCGCTTCACGGAGTGCTGCTCTCGGGATCGGGGTGTCCGGGGGCGGTGCTCGTCGGGGCGATCCCGGAGGAGGCGCCGCTCCGCCACGCTATCGTCTCCGGCCGGTCCTCGACCCGATCGGTCGCGCGGATCCGGAGGTCGGCGATCGGGCCGGCGCCGGGCAGCACCGCCGACGGCTCGACGTCGAGCCACGGCTCGAGCACGAACGCCCGCTCGTAAGCCCTCGGGTGGGGCAGCGTGAGGTGCGGGTCGTCGCGGGTGACGCCTCCCATCGCGATGACGTCGATGTCGAGGGTGCGGTCGCCCCAGCGCTCCTCGCCCTCGCCGCGGAGCCGGCCGCCGGCGAGCTCGATCGCGGAGGTCGCGGCGAGCAGGTCGTCGGGCTCGAGGGTCGTCGAGGCCGTGACGACCGCGTTGAAGTAGGCGGGGGCGTCGTGGTCCACTCCCTCGAGCTTCCACGCCGGCGACTCGACGACCTTGGACACCGCCAGGACCCGCACCCCGGGCGTCGTCGCGAGGGCGCGCACCGCGTCGGAGAGATGGGCCAGCCGGTCGCCGAGGTTGCCGCCCAGCGCGAGGACCACGTGCCGCTCCGGCCGGATCCGCTGCTGTCGCGGCCTCACGAGCGGCTCCTCGTGATCTGCACGGCGACGTCGTCGAAGGGCAGCGGGATCGGGGCGTCGGGCTTGTGCACCGTGATCCGCACGATCTCGGCCGCGGCGAAGCCCAGGGCGACCTGCGCGAGGCGCTCGGCGACCGTCTCGATGAGGTCGACCGGGTCGCGGGTCACGGCGTCGGAGAGGGCGATCGCGAGCTCGCCGTAGTGCACGGTCTCGGCGAGCGCGTCGCCGTCCGCCGCGGGAGCGGTGTCGAGCCAGACCGTCGCATCGATGACGAAGTCCTGCCCGTTCTCGCGCTCGAAGTCGAAGACGCCGTGGTGCGCCCGCACGCGCAGGCCCGTCAGTGTGATCGAGTCGCGGACGGCGAGGGAGGCGGGGTCGATCGTCACGGGCGCTCCTGGGCGAGTCGGGCGGCGAGCGCGATGGCGCGCGCGCTGGATCGGACGTCGTGGACGCGGAGCCCCCAGGCGCCGCGGTCGGCGGCGAGGAGGGTGAGCATCGCTGTGACCTCGTCACGCTCGACCGCGGGCGCCCCGGGGGCCGCGAACGGCGCGAGGAAGCGCTTGCGCGAGTGCCCGACGAGCACCGGTAACCCGAGCGACGTGATCGCCTCGAGGTGTGCGAGCAGCGACCAGTCGTGCTCGCCGTTCTTGGCGAAGCCCAGCCCGGGGTCGAGGATCAGCCGGTCGTCGCGGATGCCGGCCTCGCGGGCGGCGTCGATCCGGCGCTCGAGCTCGCCCCGCACCTCGGCGACGACGTCGGAGTAGGTGGCGAGCGAGGTCATGTCGGCGCTGTGGCCGCGCCAGTGCATCGCGATGTAGACGGCGCCGCGCTCGGCGACCAGCGGGAGCATCTCCGGATCGGCCAGCCCGCCGGACACGTCGTTGACGACGACGGCGCCGGCGTCCAGCGCCGCAGCGGCCGTCGACGCGCTCATCGTGTCGACGCTGACGCGCACGCCCTCGGCGGCGAGGGCGCGGATCACCGGGAGGACGCGGGCCTGCTCGGCGCGGGCGTCGACCCGGGGCGCCCCGGGTCGGGTCGACTCGCCGCCGACGTCGACGAGATCGGCGCCGAACGAGGCGACGCCGGTCCCCGACGGGGCGGTCATCGCGAGACCGTGCCGCACGGCGTCGTCGACCGAGAGCCAGCGACCGCCGTCGCTGAACGAGTCGGGAGTGACGTTGAGGATCCCGAGGAGCGCTGCGCGGCCGCCGGGAGCGAGATCCGTCGCGGAGGGGGGCACGTCACTCCCCCCGGGCGGCGCCGATCAGCGCGATGATCTCGGCGCGGGCGGCGGGCTCGGCCAGGGAGCCGCGCGCGGCGACGGTGACGGTCGAGCTGGCCGTCTGGCGGGCACCGCGCATCCGCACGCAGCCGTGCTCGGCGTCGACGACCACGAGCACGCCCTCCGGCGACAGACCGGAGTCGATCACCTCGGCGACCTGCTCCGTGAGCCGTTCCTGCAGCTGCGGGCGCGACGCGACGGTCTCGACGATCCGCGGGAGCTTCCCGAGGCCGATCACGCGCTCCCCCGCCCGGTAGGCGATGTGCGCGACGCCGACGAACGGCAGGAGGTGGTGCTCGCAGACCGAGCGGAACGACAGGTCGCGCACGATGACGGTCTGCTCCTCCGCCCGCCCGCCCTCGACGACCGCGAAGGTCTCGTCGAGGTGCGAGGCGGGGTCGAGCTCGAACTCGCCGAAGAACTCCTCGTACGCCTCCGCGAAGCGACGGGGCGTGGAGGCGAGCCCCTCGCGACCCGGGTCCTCCCCGATGGCCGCGAGGAGCTCGACGACGGCCGCCTCGATGCGCGCCTTGTCGACGGGCACGGGACTCAGGCCGTCGCGGGGCGGGGGGTGATCAGCGGCGGGCGCTGGGGGGCGATCTCGCCGGCGTCGGAGGTGACGCCTCCGTCGGTCACGCCCGCGTCGATGGGAGCCTTCGCGACCGGCACTGCGATGGGCGGCAGGTCGGAGAGCGGGCGCTTGTCGCTCGAGAGCCACTGCGGGCGCTCGTCGATCTTGCGCACGTCCTTGAAGATCTCGGCGAGCTGGTCGTGGTCGAGGGTCTCCTTCTCGAGGAGCTCGGTCGCGAGGCGGTCGAGGATGTCGCGGTTGGCGTTGATGACCTGCCACGCCTCGTCGTGCGCCTGCTCGATGAGCTGGCGGGTCTCGGCGTCGACCTTCTCGGCGATCTGCTCGGAGTAGTCGCGCTGGTGGCCCATGTCGCGGCCGAGGAACATCTCGCCGGACGACGAGCCGAGCTTCACCGAGCCGATGTCCGAGGACATGCCGTACTCGGTGACCATCTTGCGGGCGATCGCGGTCGCCTTCTCGATGTCGTTGGAGGCGCCGGTGGTCGGGTCGTGGAAGACGATCTCCTCCGCGACGCGGCCGCCCATGGCGTACGCGAGCTGGTCGAGGAGCTCGTTGCGGGTGGTCGAGTACTTGTCCTCGAGGGGCAGCACCATCGTGTAGCCGAGGGCGCGACCGCGCGGGAGGATCGTGACCTTGGTCACGGGGTCGGTGTGCCGCATGGCCGCCGCAGCGAGAGCGTGCCCGCCCTCGTGGTAGGCGGTGATCAGCTTCTCCTTGTCGCGCATGACGCGCGTGCGGCGCTGCGGACCGGCGATGACGCGGTCGATCGCCTCGTCGAGGGCGCGGTTGTCGATCAGCTGCGCGTTGGAGCGCGCGGTCAGCAGTGCGGCCTCGTTGAGCACGTTGGCGAGATCGGCACCGGTGAAGCCCGGGGTCTTGCGGGCGACGACCTCGAGGTCGACGCCTCCCGCGAGCGGCTTGCCGCGGCCGTGCACCTCGAGGATCTTCTTGCGGCCGAGGAGGTCGGGGGCGTCGACGCCGATCTGGCGGTCGAAGCGGCCCGGGCGCAGCAGGGCGGGGTCGAGGATGTCGGGGCGGTTCGTCGCCGCGATGAGGATGACGTTCGTTTTGACGTCGAAGCCGTCCATCTCGACCAGGAGCTGGTTGAGGGTCTGCTCGCGCTCGTCGTGACCGCCACCCATGCCGGCGCCGCGGTGGCGGCCGACGGCGTCGATCTCGTCGACGAAGATGATCGCGGGCGAGTTCTCCTTGGCCTGCTGGAACAGGTCGCGGACGCGGCTCGCGCCGACGCCGACGAACATCTCGACGAAGTCGGATCCGGAGATCGAGTAGAAGGGCACGCCCGCCTCGCCGGCGACGGCGCGGGCCAGCAGCGTCTTGCCGGTGCCGGGAGGGCCGTAGAGCAGGACGCCCTTCGGGATGCGCGCGCCGACGGCCTGGAACTTGGCGGGCTCCTTGAGGAACTCCTTGATCTCGTGCAGCTCCTCGATCGCCTCGTCGGCGCCGGCGACGTCGCCGAACGTGACCTTGGGCGACTCCTTCGAGACGAGCTTCGCCTTCGACTTGCCGAACTGCATGACGCGGTTGCCGCCGCCCTGCATGCCCGAGAGCATCAGCCAGAAGAACGCGCCGATCAGCAGGATCGGGAGGAGGAAGCCGAGAGCCGACAGGAACCAGTTGGTCTGCGGCACCTCGTCGGTGTAGCCGTCGGACGGAGCTGCCGCGGTGACCGCGTCGACGACCTCGGTGCCGCGCGGGGCCACGTAGTAGAACTGCACCTGCGTGCCGTTGTCGCCGTCGGCCTCGCTCAGGGTCAGATCGACGCGCTGCTCGCCGTCGACGATCTTCGCCGAGGCGACCTTGCCGTCCTGGAGGAGCTCGAGGCCCTCCTGCGTGCTGACCTGCCGGAAGCCGGACATGGTGATCAGCGAGGAGCCGATCCAGACCGCCACGATCGCGAGGACGACGTAGAGAATGGGACCCCGGAAGATGCGCTTGACGTTCATGAATGTTGCGGGTGCGACACCCGGCACCTTTCTGACGAGAAATGTGAGTGCCAGGCTACCTCCCGCTCTCTGAACGCCGGCCACGCGTTCGCCGTGGGCCGAAAGCGGTGCCGGCTGTGTTCATCGGCTCTGATGCGGCTGTGCCGCATCAGAGCTCGCGGTCGGCTTCCCGAGATGGTTGCGATCCGCAGAGCGGGGAGGGTCGGGCCGATCGACCGCGCACCGCCGCGGACGCCACCCATGCTGGTCGAGTAGCCCGCAGGGGCGTATCGAGACCCACGTCTGTCAGCAGGCCGAGCTTCTACCCTCGCCTCCTGACAGAGGTGGATCTCGATACGCCCGCTGCGCGGGCTACTCGATCAGCAGGGCGGGGACCTCAGAAGAACCATCGGCGTCAGCGGATCGGTGATCCGGTCCGGGGTTCCCCCACCACCTGAGCGTCAGGCGGTCTCGAGGAGGGGCTCCGGGTCGCGGAGGGCGGGGGTCAGGCCGCGGCGGCGGCGGGCGGCGGCCAGGACGGTGACGCCCAGGGCGGCGAGGAGCCACAGGGAGAGGACGAGGACGGCGTTCGCGACTCCGATGCTGCCGCCGGCGATCAGGGAGCGGAACGCCTCGACCGTGTAGGTCAGCGGCAGCGCTCCGTGGATCGCCTGGAAGAAGGCGGGCGCCGTCTCGATCGGGTAGGTGCCGCCCGCTGAGGAGAGCTGCAGCACCATCAGGAGCAGCGCGACGAACCGGCCGGGGGCGTCGAGCAGCGAGATCAGGGCCTGGTTGATCGCGACGAAGGTCAGGCTCGTGAGCACCGCGATCCCGATCATGCCGGGCAGGTTCGCGGCCTCGATCCCGACGCCGAAGCGGATGACCAGCGCGGCGAGGACGCCCTGCGCGACGGCCATCAGCGCGCCCGGCAGGTAGCTGCGCAGCGCGATCACCCACGCCGGACGGCGAGCGGCGAGGAGGCGCTCGCTCAGCGGAGCGCTCATCAGGTAGAACGCGAGCGCGCCGACCCAGAGCGCGAGGGAGAGGAAGTAGGGCGCGAGGCCGTAGCCGTACTGCGGCACCTCGTTCAGGCGCTGCTTGTCGAGGGCGACCGGAGCGGCTGTGACGGCGCTGAGCGTCTCGGCCTGGTCGGCGGTGTAGGTCGGCACCTCATCGGCACCGTCGGTCAGCTTGTCGGTGAGGGTCTGCGACCCGTCGGCGAGGGAGTCGATGCCGCTGTCCAGGCTCTCGGAGCCGGTCTCGGCGGTGGCGGTGCCGTCGGCGGCGGAGGCGGCTCCGTCGGCGAGCGTCCGGGCGCCGGTGGCGAGGGAGGCGGTTCCCGAGGCGAGGGAGTCCGCCCCGGTCGAGGCGTCGGCGATGCCCGTCGTGAGCGGGCCGACGCTCCCTGCGAGGGTGCCGACTCCGGAGGCGAGCTGCGCGGCTCCCGTGTCGAGGGAGGCGGCGCCGGCCGCGAGAGTCCCCGCACCGGTCGAGAGCGCCTGGGCGCCGGTGTCGACCTGGGCGACTCCCGCCGCGACCTCCTGGGTGCCGGCGGCGAGGTCGCCCGCGCCGGTCGAGACGGAGGCGGCGCCCGCGGAGAGCGCGGTGAGACCGGTCTTCGAATCGCCGACCAGCGCGGCCGTGCCGGCGGAGAGGGCCTGAGCGCCCTGGTCGACACCGGCCGCCCCGGTCGACACCTCGGCCGCGCCGGTCTCGAGCTGCGTGATCAGAGCGAGGCGCTGGGCGTCGGTGAGGGTGCCGTACTGGGCCAGCAGCGACTGCAGGCCGGTGTCGACGGTCGCGGCACCGGAGGCGAGTGCGGGCGTGCCGGCGGCGAGCGTCGACGCTCCGTCAGCGAGGGATCCCCCTGCGGTGAGCGCTGCAGCCGCCCCGTCGGCGACCGAGGTCGCACCGGTCTGGAGCGTCCGCGCCCCGGTCGCGGCGTCGGCCGCGCCGGTCGCCAGCGCAGGAGTCGAGCCCGCGAGCGTCGACGCCCCCGTCGCCAGATCGGCCGCGCCGGCGTCCACCTTCTGCGCGCCCGCGGCGACCGAGGTCGCTCCGTCGTTCAGCGCCGTCGCCTGGGTGGGCAGCTGCGCGGTCTCGTCGGCGAGCTGCTGCAGCCCGGCGGCGAGCGTCGCGGCCCCCGAGGAGGCCGACGCGGCACCGGTGCTGAGCGTCCCTGCGCCGGTCGCGAGCTGAGCGGTGCCGTCCTCGAGCTGAGACAGGCCCACGACCAGCTCGGAGGAGCCGTCGGCGGCCTGTGCGGAGCCGTCGGCCAGCTGCGCCGCTCCGTCGGCGGCCTGCGCGAGGCTGTCGTGGACGTCGGTGAAGCCCAGGTAGACGTTCTTCAGGTAGCTCTCGCCGACCTCCTTCTCGACGGTGGCGGTGACGGTCGAGCCGATCGTCGAGGCGATGTTGCCGACGATGAGGTTGGCGCCGTCGTCGGTCTCGATCGAGAGCTTCGCGACGGAGGCAGCGGCCGGGTCGTCGCCGCCGAGCGAGGCGACATCGGCGGAGAAGCCCGACGGGATGGTCAGCACGGCGTAGACGGCGCCCGAGGCGAGCTCGCTCGCCGCCTCGTCGGCGTCGAGCCGGGTCCACGCGAAGTTCGAGGAGGAGGTGCTCGAGAGCAGCTCGTCGGTCACCGAGTCGCCGAGGGCGAGCGCCGAGCCGTCGGCGGCGGTGGCTCCGGTGTCCTCGTTCACGACGGCCGCGGGCACGGTGTCGAGGGTGTGCGTCGGATCGAGGTTCGCCGAGGTCAGCAGCCCCGCGTAGATCAGCGGGATGAGCGCGATCGCGGCGAAGACGACGACGAGGCGGGGCTGCACGCGCCCGAGGGCACGACGGAGGGCTGAGGCGGGCATGGTCCTTCTACTTCGCGGAGGTGGAGTGGAGAGCGGCGAGCCGCTGCGACGCGACTCCGGTGACGAGGAGCTCG
The DNA here is from genome assembly GCF_009807095.1 of Rathayibacter sp. VKM Ac-2754. Classification (GTDB taxonomy): domain Bacteria; phylum Actinomycetota; class Actinomycetes; order Actinomycetales; family Microbacteriaceae; genus Rathayibacter. Next base: position 445,294 of record NZ_WUCC01000003.1, read on the forward strand.
GCGATGTCGGCGGCCGCGTCGGCGACCGGGCGGCGCGAGTCGCCCTCGAGCAGCCAGCCGACGACGAGCCACGTGGTGCCCGCCGCCAGGAAGGTGGCGAAGCGCTCGACGCGGGCGTGGTCGCCGGCGCCGGGCTCGCGGGCGGCGAGCGGCGAGAACGTGAGCAGCCGGCGGGCGAGGAACGCGACGACCGACTCCTGCACCGCGCGCGCCGTGCCTCCGGTGAGCACCCGGCGGTAGAAGTCGGCGTGCACGAGGAGGCCGTCGAGCAGGCCGTGGACGACCCGCGGCACGGCCGGCTCCCACTCCTGGGCGGACGAGACGGGCGTCGCCGCCGCGAAGAGCGCGTGCATCCGCTCGACGGCCGCCGCCTCGATGAGCGAGGGGACGTCTCCGAAGTGCTGGTAGAAGGTGGGCCGGCTGACACCGGCGGCCGCGCAGAGCTCGGTGATCGAGGGCTGCGCGTCGCCGGGCCGGTCGAGGGCGGTGGTGATCGCCGCCGTCAGCAGGTCGCGCGAGCGGGTGAGCCGCGGATCGGTCACAGGGGCCCTCTTCTCCTCCGGAGTCGAGGCAGCGCCCCGTCTCTTACGTTCGTAAGTAACTTACAACCGTAAAAGAAAGCGCGCAAGCGACGCCGATCGTCAGGCGGTCTCCTGGTCCGGGACGATCGTCGCGATCGAGGTGGTGTCGATGATCAGCGAGTCGTGCGGAGTGAGCCCCGGGCTCTTGGGGGTCGGCACCGGCAGGCGGACGACCAGCGCGCCCGGGTCGACGCCGAACCGTCCGGCGGTGGTGCGCCCGACGGGGTCTCCGTCGAGCTCGGCCAGCACGGGCTGATCGAGCTCGAACGCGAACTCGCGGCCCGGCCACTGCCGGAGGGAGGCGAGGCCGTTGCGATTCCCGGTCGCCACGTCGAGCGCCAGGCCGAAGCGGCGGCGCAGCAGAACGAGCTCGAGATCGCCGTCGTCGAGCACGGCGCCGGCGGCGAGCTCGATGTTGGCGACCACCGAGCTGCAGTTGCAGGCGAGCACCATCAGGCAGCGGGTCGGCGGCTCGGGTGCGCCGTCGATCGTGATCGTCGCCTCGAAGCCGGCCTTGAACATCGCCGGCGCGCCCGCCGCGACGTAGGCGCCCCAGCCGACCTTCTTCTTCAGCTCCTCGTCGGTCTTGTCCATGATCTCGGCGTCGAGCCCGACTCCGCCCATCACCATGAACACCCGCTCCTCGCCGTCGTCGAACACGGCGGTGCCCACGTCGATGGCGCGGTCCTGCCCGAGCAGCGCGATCTCGACGGCCTCGGCGAGGGACCCGAGCGGGAGTCCGAGATTGCGGGCGAGCAGGTTGCCGGTGCCGCTGGGCAGGAGTCCGTAGGGCACCCCCGTGCCGCGGAGCACGGCGGCGACCGCGCGGACCGTGCCGTCGCCCCCCATCGCGCAGACCACGTCGGCGCCCGCCTCGAGCGCCGCGCGGGCGGCCGAGGCGCCGGAGTCGTCGACGCTGGTCTCGAACCAGCGCGGCTCGTCCCAACCGAGACGGCGGGCGACGGTGGCGACCAGATCCTCGGCGGCACCGACGTCGTCGAACTTGCTCGGATTGATGACGACGGCGACCCTGCGCCCGGGGCGTGCTCTCTCGGCTCTCACCGTCTCAGTCTGGCGCGCGATCGAGGGCCGCCGCCGCCTCCGTCGCGAGCACGGCGCCGAGCTGGGCCGAGAGGGTGGCCGGCAGGGTGGGAGGCGCATCCCAGCGCGGACCCGCGAGCAGCAGCCCGTTGCGCTCACTCGTGCTCCAGAGGGCCTCGACGCTGCCGGTGACGAAGCGGCGGAGGCGCTCGGCGGTCGCGGGGACGACTCCGTCGGTCGTGGCCAGGTCGACCAGGTGGCGGTAGGCGATGCCGCCGAACAGGGCGCCGTCCCCCGTGCCCTGGTCGACGAAGACGCCGTCGGGAGCGAGGCGCGTCAGCAGATCGTCGGCGGTGAGGGAGGCGTGCGCCACGAGCCGCGGGTCGGGGCGCAGGCGGTGCAGGGCGAGCGCCGCGCCGATGTAGACGCCGTGGTTGTAGCTGAACGCCCAGTCGTCGCGCGCCGAGCCGCCCTCGCGGCCGATGCCGTCGGCGACGAATCCGGTCTCGGCGTCGCGCAGGCGCACGTGCATCCAGTCGAGGGCGGCGCGCGAGAGCTCCTCGCGGCCGTCGGGTCGGAGGCGCTCCAGCCGGGCTCCGAGGATGGCGAACGGGCCGTTGGCGGGCGCGTTCTTGTAGTCGAGCTGTCGGCGGCGCCAGGCGAGGCTCGCGCCGTGCCGGAGGTTCCAGCCGCGATCGACCGCGAAGCGCCAGAGGTGGTCGGCGCGGTCGAGCCACCTCGGCTCGTCCGTCGCCTCGCCGAGCCGCGCGAGCGCGCCTCCGAGCCACATCATGTCGTCGAAGTAGCCGTTGACCAGCCGGCCGCCGTTGCGGAGGCGGATCGCGCGGTGGAGCCGCGACGCCCGCTCGAGGTGCTCGGCGTCTCCGGTGCGCTCGAAGGCGTCGACCTGGGCGTCGATCGCGTGCGCGAGCCACCAGTAGTCGAACTCGAGATCGGCTCGGAGCGAGGTCGGGTAGCTGTTGTGGTACCCGAGCACCGGCGCGCCGAAGAGCCGCTCGAGGCTCCGCTGGGCCGTGTCGGCGCGGCGGCTACTCGTAGACGTGGGGAGCGAGGATCGCGACATCGCGGAGGTTGCGGTAGCGCTCGGCGTAGTCGAGTCCGTACCCGATGACGAAGTCGTTGGGGATGTCGAAGCCGACGTAGGCGACGTCGACCTCGACCTTGGCGGCGCGGGGCTTGCGGAACAGCGCGCAGATCTCGACCGACTCGGCGCCGCGGCTGCGCAGGTTGCCCTGCAGCCACGAGAGCGTGAGACCGGAGTCGATGATGTCCTCGACGATCAGCACCTTTCGGTCGGTGATGTCGGTGTCGAGGTCCTTCAGGATGCGGACGACGCCGGAGGACTTGGTGCTGCTGCCGTAGGAGGAGACGGCCATCCAGTCCATCACGATGTCGAGCTTGAGCTCGCGGGCGAGGTCGGCCATCACCATGACGGCGCCGCGCAGGACCCCGACGATGAGGAGGTTCTCTCCGGCGTAGTCGCGCTCGATCGCGCGGGCCAGGCCGCGGATCCGCTCATGGATCTCGGCCTCGGTGAAGAGGACCTCGGTGATGTCATCGGCGATGTCGGCTGCTTCCACCCGGCCACTCTACGGGTCGGCTCCACCGGCCCGCGGACCGCGGTGAGGGAGAGGCCGGCGCCC
>NZ_WUCC01000004.1 GCF_009807095.1 Rathayibacter sp. VKM Ac-2754
CAGGGGCGTCTCGAGCGAGAGTCGCGGTCGCCGCCTGTATCGTCCGCGTCTCCGAAATCTGCGACGGCGAGGCAACATCCGCCCCGATGAAGTGGGTCCTGCACCGCCGGTCCGACCGGTGGACGCAGGAAAGGACGATCCATGACCCAGCAGAACTCTCGACGGCGCCGCGCGGCACTCACCGCCGCCGTGCTCGTCGCGACCCTCGGCCCGGCCGCCTGCGCCGCCGCCGAGCCCGATGTGCCGGGCGGCTCCGTGGATCCCAGCGCCACCTCCGTCGGCCGCACCGCCGACGACGGCGTTATCGCCGACGGCGAACCGGTGTCGATCCTCGACGGTGACCTGCCCGCCATCGCCGGCCTCGACCCGGCACTGCGCTCCGCGGTCGAGGCGGCCTCGGACGCGGCGGGCGCGGACGGCGTCGAGATGGTCGTCACCTCCGGATGGCGGAGCGCCGACTACCAGCGGGCGCTCCTCGACGACGCCGTCCACGAGTACGGCGGCTACGAGGAGGCGCGCCGGTGGGTGAGCACTCCCGAGCTCTCGGCGCACGTCACCGGCGATGCCGTCGACATCGGCGACACCGACGCGAACAGCTGGCTCAGCCAGCACGGCGCCGACCACGGCCTCTGCCAGACCTACGGCAACGAGATGTGGCACTTCGAGCTGGCGACCGAGCCCGGCGGTGAGTGCCCGCCGCAGAAGCAGGACGCCGCAGGCTGACCGCTTGGTTTGATAGTGATAATCCTTATCGTTAGGGTGATGCCGAGAAGAACGCTCCCTCGTCAGAACGGATCCCCCTGTGCCCGCTGCCGCCACCGTCGAAGACCTGACGGTCGTCGGAGACCGCAGGACGCTCCTCCGGAACGTGAGCTTCGAGGTCGGAGTCGGCGAGCGCGTGGCCCTGCTGGGAACGTCGGGCTCGGGCAAGTCCCTCACCGCGGCGGCCGTGCTCGGTGCGCTCCCGCCCGCCTTCTCGATGTCGGGCAGCGTCTCCCTCTTCGGTCGCCCGGTCGTTCCCGGCCGCACCCCGCCCGCGGGACTCGTCGCCGCCGTCTTCCAGGACTCGTCCCTCGCGCTGAACCCGTTCGTGACCGTCGGGCGTCAGCTCGTGTCCGTCCTCCGGGCGCACCGAGACCTCGGTCGGCGAGAAGCGGCGGCCGCCGTGACGGAGGTGCTGCACTCCGTCGGGATCCAGGATCCTGAGCGGGCGTTGCGGGGCTTCGCTCCTGAGCTGTCGGGCGGTCAGCGCCAGCGGATCTGCATCGGCCTCGCCCTGCTGTGCGGCGCGCGACTGCTGGTCGCCGACGAGCCGACCACCGCTCTCGACGTCGTCACGCAGGCGCAGGTGCTGCGCGTCCTCCGCGAGTACGGCGCCGCCTCCGACGCCGCGCTCCTCTTCATCACGCACGACCTCGCTGTCGCGTCGATCCTCTGCACCAGGGCGGTCGTGCTCGAGCGGGGCGCGGTGGTGGAGGCCGGTCCGATGACCGACCTCGTCTCGGCCCCCGCTCATCCCTTCACCCGCTCGCTCGTGGACGCGGCGCGCTCGCTCGTCCGAGAGGACGCCGCCTGATGCTCGCGGCCGACGGGATCACCCACCGGTACCGCCGCGGCCCCGCGCAGCCCGCCCTGTCCGACGTCTCCTTCTCGGCCGCCCCGGGGGAGAGCGTCGGCGTCGTCGGCCGATCGGGATCGGGCAAGTCGACGCTGCTCACGATCCTCCTCGCGCTCGAGCGGCCCTCGGAGGGCGGGGTCGCTCTCGACGACGCGGCGGTCCGCCCCGGATCGGTGAGGCGGCTGCGCTGGTTCCGGCGCCGGGTGCAGTACGTCCCCCAGGAGCCGGGCTCGACCCTCGAGCCCCGCATGACGGTCGCCCAGCTCGTCCTCGAGCCCCTCCGGCGGCTCGATGTCCCCGGCGAGCACCGTCGACTCGTCTCCGCAGCCCTCGACGACGTGGGCCTCCCCGCCGCGATGCTGAAGCGCCGCCCCGGGGAGCTCTCGGGCGGGCAGGCTCAGCGCGTCGCCCTCGCCCGCTCGATCGTCAGCGGCCCCGAGTACCTGCTCGCGGACGAGCCGGTGAGCGGGCTCGACCTGCCGCTGCGCGACCGGGTCCTCGAGCTGCTCCGGGAGCTGACCGAGCACAGGTCGCTCGGGCTCGTCTTCGTGTCGCACGACCTCGACGCCGTCGCCCGGCTCTGCCGGCGCTGCGTGGTCCTCGCCGACGGCCGCATCGTCGAGGAGGGCGCCACGGCCGACCTCCTCCGGCGCCCCGAGCACCCGGCGACGCGGGAGCTGCTCGACGCCGTCCCCGTGCTGCTGGGCGTCGACCGCTGATGGCGGTCGGGCCACGGAGGCGGCGCACCACCGCCCCGCTCCCGGCGCTGTTCGCGAGTCAGGCGCTCTTCAACCTCGGGTTCTTCGCGGTCGTCCCCTTCCTCGCGATCACGATGCGCGACGACCACGGCCTCGGCGGCGCCGCGGTGGGGCTGGTGCTCGGCGTCCGCGCGTTCAGCCAGCAGGGCCTCTTCCTGCTCGGCGGCCTGCTCCACGACCGCTACGGCGCCCGCACCCTCATCGCCCTCGGCTGCGCCGTCCGCGTCCTCGGGTACCTCGCGCTCGCGTACGCCTCCGATCTGACGGGCTTCGTGATCGGTGCCGTGCTGACCGGACTGGGCGGCGCGCTGTTCTCTCCCGCCCTCGACGCGCTGGTCGGAGCGGCCGACGCCCGCGCGAGTCCGACGAGACCGGAGGGGCGCCCGTCCCTGTTCGTCGGTCTCCTGCTCGTCGGCGAGGTCGGAGCCGCCCTCGGCCCGCTGGTCGGGGCGATGCTGCTCGGCGTCGGTTTCTCGGCGACGGCCGGAGTCGCGGCCGCGCTGTTCGCCGTCGTCGGCACCGCGCTCTGGCTGCTCGTCCCGAGTGGAGCGCCTCCCGCGCCGGCGAGGACCACCGCCGGCCGCCCCTCCTTCGATCGTCGGTTCGTCGTGTTCGCGGCCCTGTTCGGCGTCAACCTGCTCGCGTACAACCAGCTCTACCTCGGCCTCGGCTTCGAGGTCGCCCGGGTCGGGGGCGACGCCGCGTCGATCGGCCTGGTCTTCCTCCTCCTGTCCCTGCTGACCCTCGCCGGCCAGTGGCCCCTCGGAGTCTGGGCCTGGCGTCTCGGCGCCGGCCGCGCGCTCACGCTGGGCTTCGGCGCGATCGCCGTCGGATTCGCCTCCCTCGCGGTCGCCTCCGCGCACCCTCCGCAGCCGGGACGGGAGCTGCTGCCGGCGATCGCGATGACCGCGCTCCTGGCGCTCGGTCACATGCTCGTCGGGCCCGTCGCCCTCGGGCTCGTCCCGCGCTTCGCAGGCTCCCGCCCCCTCGGCGCCCACTACGGACTGCTGGCCACCTGCGGCGGACTCGCCGTTCTGGGCGGCAGCGTCGCGCTCGGGCCGCTGTTCGACTCCGACGCCTTCCCGCTCGCCTGGTCGCTGCTCGCCGCGGCCGCGCTCGTCTCCGCGCTCGCGCTTCCGCGACTGCTCCCTCGCTCCGACTCCCGCACCATCCCCTCCCTCCCTCCCGTCACGGAAAGACACCATGCGCCCTAGGCTCCACCGGACCCTCGCCCTCGCCGCCACCGCCTCGGCGGTCGCCCTCGCCCTCACGGGCTGCTTCTCCGGAGGTGCCTCCTCCGCCGACTCCTCCGACGACGCCCGTCTCCGTCTCGCGATGCTCCAGCCGCCGCGCTCGGGGCTCTCGCCCCTGAGCGACGACGCCTTCAAGCTCTCCCGCTGGAGCACGGCCGAGACCCTCGTCACCCTCGACGAGGTCGGTGACGCCCAGCCCGCGCTCGCGACGGAGTGGGAGCAGACGGACCCGACCACGTGGACCTTCCGCCTCCGCCCCGACGTCACGTTCCACGACGGCACGGCTCTCACCGCCGAGCAGGCCGCCGCGTCGCTCACCGCGGCCGCGACCGCGAGCCCGAAGCCGCGCATCCTCGACGGGGTCGAGCTCACCGCGACGGCCGACGGCGACTCCGTGCGAGTGGTCACGGCGGAGGCCGACCCGCTGATCCCGCAGCGCCTGTCCAGCCCTCAGCTCGCGATCCTGGCGGCCTCGGCCTACGGGGCCGACGGAGTCGTGAATCCGATCGGCGCGGGAACCGGGCCCTTCGTGCTCACCGCCGTGAACGGGACCTCGACCGCCACCCTCGACCGGTACGAGGACTACTGGGGCGACGAGGCCGCCGCGAGCGGGATCGACGTCTCCTTCGTCCCCGACGGGACGGCCCGGGCCGCCGCCCTGCGCACGGGCACCGCCGACATCGTCGAGGCGATCCCGGTCGGCCAGGCGGCGCAGATCGACGACGACCTCCTGCACGAGGTCCCGATGCCGCGGACGAACACGCTCTACCTGAACACCGCCTCCGGGCCGTTCGCGGATCCCGCCGTCCGGGCCGCGGCGCAGGCCGCGATCGACCGTGCCGCGATCGTGGATCTGGTCTACGAGGGCCGCGCCGACGTCGCCGACGGGCTCCTCGGGCCGGCGATCGAGTGGGCCGCGGACCTCCGGGACGACCCCGCCTACGAGAGCGTGCTCGCGACGCGCGCGACTCCCGCCGAGGTCGCCGGCACCACGATCACGCTGGGAACGTTCACCGACCGCGCCGAACTGCCCGAGGTCGCCGTGCAGCTCGAGCAGCAGCTGGAGGCGGCGGGCTTCACCGTCGAGACGGACGTCCGCGAGTACCAGTACATCGAGGCCGACGCTCTGGACGGCGCGTTCGACGCCTTCATCCTCTCCCGGGCGACCGTGCTCGACTCCGGCGACCCCGGTGCCTACCTCTACAGCGACTTCGCGTGCGACGGCTCCTTCAACCTCTCGCAGTTCTGCGACCCGCAGGTCGACTCCGCCCTCGACGCCGCCGCGGTGCTCCCCGCCGGCGACGAGCGCCGTCGCGCGCTGATGCAGGTCGAGGCGCTGATCCTCGCCGAGGACGCCGCCGTGCCGATGCTGCACGAGCGCGTCATCCAGGGTGAAGGAGAGGGAGTCGCGGGCGCCGCGCGCGACCCGCGCGAGCGCGCGCTGATCACCGGCGACACCCGCGTGGCGCGGCGGTGACCCGCGGGTGGGCCGCCACCCTCGTCGGCGTCTCGCGGACCGTCGCGATCGCCGGGGTGGTGCTGCTGATCGGCGTACTCCCGTGGCTGTCGGGACGCAGCCCCGAGTACACCGTCCTCCGCGCTCGCTACGCCGACCTCGAGGCCACCCCGGAGGCACTCGCGTCCGTGCGGGCCGAGCTCGGGCTCGACCGCGGGCCCGTCGCGGTCCTCCTCGACTGGGCGGCCGGCCTCCTCCGGGGCGACGCGGGGACCTCGTGGGTCAGCGGCCGGCCGGTGCTCCCGGGAACTCTCGAGGCGCTCTCGGTCTCCCTCACCCTGATGGGCTTCGCCGTGGTCGTCGCGGCGGTGATCGCCGCCGCCCTCTGCCTCCCGACCCTGCGGTCGGGCCTGCGGGGGCGGCAGGTCCGCGGATCCGGGGTGCTCGGCGCCTCCCTGACCGCGCTGCCGGAGTTCCTCCTCGCCTCCGCCCTGCTCATCGTCTGCTCCGTGTGGTTGCGCTGGCTCCCGCCGTACGGCTGGGCGGGGCTCGAGTACGCCGTCCTGCCCGCGCTCGCCCTGGGGATCCCGGCCGGCGGACTCGTCGGCCGTCTGCTCTCGGACGCGATCGCCTCGAGCTTCGCCGAACGATGGGTGATCACTTGGCGGATGGCCGGACTGTCCCGGCGGCGGGTCGGTGCGGCGGTGCTGCGCCGGGCGCTCCCCTCCGTGCTGAGCCAGATCGGCCTGGTCCTGATCGGCCTGACCGGAGGCGCCGTCGCCGTCGAGCAGGTCTTCGCGATCCCCGGGCTCGGCCGAGCGATCCTGGGGGCGGCGAGCACGCAGGACATCCCCGCGCTGCAGGCCGGGATCCTCGCGCTGCTCGCCGTGGCGGTCGTCGTCGGGGCCCTGGTCGGGCTCTTCCGCCGACTCCTGCTCGGATCCGCGCTGCGGCTGGGGTCCCTCCCCGTCCCGGATGCGCGGGTCGCGCCCCGACCGCGCGACCTCCTCGTCCCGCTGGTCGCCGCGGGCTCCCTCGCCGTCATCGTCGCCGCGGGCCTGCTCCGCGACCCCTTCACCTCCGCGCACTCCCGACTCGAGGCACCCTCGAGGGCGCTGCCCTTCGGAGCGGACGCCAGCGGCCGCGATCTGCTCGGCAGGGTCGGGCACGGAGCGCTGACGACGCTCGGAGTCGCGCTGCTCGTCGTCCTCGTCTGCGTCGTCCTCGGCATCGCGATCGGCCTGTTCCCGCACGCGTCGACCGGCCCGCTCGAGGTCGCGAACGCCGCGCCGCCGATCCTGGCCGGCATCGTCGTCACCGCACTCTGGGGCCCCTCGATCGAGGGAGCGGCCGTCGCCGTCGCGGCCGTCAGCTGGGCGCCGCTGGCCGCCCACACCGGCTCCCTCGTGCTCGAGGCGAGAGCGCAGCCGCACATCCGCATCCTGCCCGTCCTCGGTGTCGGACCGGTCCGCACGACGCTCCGCTACCTCGTCCCCGCCGTCGTCGGTCCGGTCCTCCGGCACGCGATGCTGCGCCTCCCCGGGATCGCGCTGACGCTCGCCGCCCTCGGCTTCCTCGGCCTCGGCAGCGATCAGCCGACACCCGAGTGGGGCCTCATCCTCGCGGAGGGGAGCGGCTATGCGGAGCGGGCGCCCTGGGTCGTCCTCGCCCCGGCGTCGGTGCTGGTGCTCGCCGCGGTGCTCGCGGTGTCGCTCGCGTCGTACGACTGGTCGGCACGGCCGGGTCTCGGACGGCGGGCCTCGGAGCCGCCGGGCGGTCGGACTCAGCGCGTTCCTGCGGCGTCGTCCTCGAGGAGCTGAACGTAACCGATCTGGGCGATCCTCCGCGCTCAGTCGGCCTCGACGAAGACGATCTCGCCCAGCGGATTCGTCCACGTCATCTCGCCGCCCGAGCGCGCGACGGAGACGGGCTCGCTGAGAAGGCCGCTGACCAGTGCGCCCGCCTCGTCGCGGGGCGGCTCGCAGGCCACGAACGTGGTCGAGAGCCGGGTGACCGTGAGGACGCCGTCGTCGAGGCGGAAGGGACCGGACTGCGTGTTGCAGCCGTCGTCGATCGTGAGTCGGTCGCCTCCGTCCCTGGTGATGACGAGGAGGATCGAGGCGGCCGGGTCGGTGACGGCGTCGACGAGCGTGCCGGAGAGCGAGGTGCTGCGGTACTCGCCGGGCTCCAGCTCCGCGACCGTCGTCGGTGTCGGAGCCTCGCGGTCGGCGGTGCATGCGACCAGCGCTGCTGCCAGCGAGCCGGCCGTCAGGAGGAGCGCGGTCGTGCGGCGACGGGACATGCGGACCTCCGAGGGCGAGTGCGCTGGTCGTTCCGGGAGTCAAGCACGGGGGTCGGGCGGGCGCCAGCGGCCGGAGGCGGCACCGGCCCGCTCACACCGTGCTGCGGTCGGCCTCGGCCGGCGTCGGCTCCTCGGTGGCGTGCGAGTCGGTGAGGGACAGCGACCCGATGGTCGCGATCACCCCGACGAGGACCGCGACCACGATGTAGATGATCCGCTCGCCCGTGAAGAAGGTCTGGACGAGGTCGGAGCTCCACGCGCCCGCGGGGAGGGTCTTCGTGACCAGCGCGGCGACGAGGGTGCCCACGACGGCGGTGCCGAGGCTGGTGCCGAGCTCCTGGGAGGTGTCGTTGAGGGCGGCGCCGATCGAGGTCCGGTTCTCGTCCATCGCCTCGACGAGAGCGACCGCGCAGATGGTCATGATCGTCCGCAGCCCGATCGTGAGGAGCACCATCATCGCGGCGATCGCGAGGTAGCCGTGCTCCACCGCCCAGGCCATGCCGAGCAGCGCGCCCACCAGGAGGCCGGTGCCGACGAGGCAGGCGAGGCGGTGGCCGAGCCGGGCGGCGAGCTGCTCGGCGATCGGAGTCGCGGCGATCATCGTGACGATGACGGGCAGGTTCGCGAGGCCGGCCTGCATCGGGCTCCAGCCGTACGCGTACTGGAAGTGCAGGATCAGACCGAACAGGACGCTGGCGAAGGCGACCGAGGCTGCGAGCTGCGTGAGGGCCGCGCCTCGGACGGGCCCGGTGCGGAAGATCGCGAGGTCGATCATCGGCGAGGCTGCGCGACGTTCGCGGAGGATGAAGCCTCCGATCGCGGCGACCGTGCCGAGGGCGCAGGCGAGGGTGACGGGCGCGAGCCAGCCGTCCTGCACTCCGCTGGTGAGGGTGTAGCAGCCGAGCCCGATCGCGGCGACGGTGAGGGCCGCGCCGGGCAGGTCGATCCGCTCGGAGGTCAGGTCGGCTCGACGGTCGGCCGGCACTCCGACGCGGACGCCGATCCAGGCGATGAGGGCGATCGGCGCGTTGATGACGAGGAGCCACTGCCAGCTGAACTGGCCGAGCACCGTCCCGCCCAGGATCGGCCCCAGGACGAACCCCGACATGCCCACGATCATCACGATCGTGATCGAGCGCATCCGCAGCTTCTCGTCGTCGAAGAGGCGGAAGATCAGCGACATCGTGACGGGGGCCATGGCCGCCGCGGCGCACCCGAGCGCGGCGCGCAGCGCGATGAGGTGGCCGATGTCGGTGACGAGGACGACGGCGAGGCTGATCAGTCCGAAGGCCGTGAGGCCGATCAGCAGCACGCGGCGCCGACCGAAGCGGTCGGCGGCGGATCCCGCGGTCAGCAGCAGCCCGCCGAAGGTGAGGGAGTAGGCGCCCGTCACCCACTGCAGTCCGGCCGTCCCGCTGTCGAGCGAGCGACCGATCGTCGGCAGGGCGATCGAGAGCAGTGTGTTGTCGACCATCTCGACGAAGAAGGCCAGGCAGAGCGCAGCGAGCGGGAGCGCCGCGGCGCGCAGCGAGGTGTAGGCGGGGGGCTTGGCGGGGCTGATCGTCGGCGTGCTCATGGCGGGCCTTCCTCTCGAACGCCGTACGACTATCGGACGGCGTTCGATAACCTAGAACGCCGTTCGATAACATGCAAGACATGTCTGCAGATCGAGCGAACGAGACCGGGCGCTCCGGTGCGCCGCCCGCGCGAGCCCGGGGACGCCAGCGGGCGTCGCACTCGCTCGACACGGTGCTGGCGGAGGCGATCGCGATCCTCGACGAGTCGGGGGAGCCGGCGCTGACCTTCCGGGCTCTGGCGGCGCGCCTCGGTGGCGGAGTGGCGAGCATCTACTGGTACGTCGGGAGCCGCGACGAGCTGCTCGACCGGGCGACGGAGGAGGTGATGGGCCGGGTCCTCGAGGACAGCGAGCCGCTCACCCACGGCTCCGACCCGGTCGCCAACCTGCGCGCGCTCGCCCTCGCGCTGTTCGACGAGTTCGTCCGCCGGCCGTGGTTCGGGCAGTTCATGCTCCGCGACAACGGGCTGCAGGCCAACTCGATGGCCATGCACGAGCGGATCGGCCAGCAGCTGATGCGGCTCGACCTGACGCCCCGGCAGCGCTTCCACGCGGCGTCGTCGATCGTGAGCTACGTCGTCGGCGTCGCCATCGACCTCGCGCAGCCGCCGCCCAAGGAGTTCCTCGAGAGCGGGATGGACCGGCTGGAGTTCCTGGCCGCGTACGCCGACCGCTGGCGGGCACTCGACCCCGAGGAGTTCCCCTTCCTGCACCAGATCGCCGACGAGATGGCGACGCACGACGACCTCGACGTGTTCCGCTCCGGGCTCGACCTGCTGCTGGCCGGGCTCCGTCTGCAGGCAGGCCTCCCGCCGGCGCCGTGAGTGCTCCCCTCGGCGAAGGGCCGGGGCCCGGAGTCAGTCCTCCGGGTCGACCACGAGCCCGACGCCGCCGCCGCGGCGCACGGGTTCGGCGACCGCGGTCATCCGCCCCGAGGCGTCGACCTCGATCGCGGCCACTGCGCCGATCTCCGCGGCCGACGTGAAGGTGTCGCCCGAGGGCGTCAGCTGCTGCCCGAAGGGGGCGAGGTCGTCGGCGTAGGCGTCGATGAACGCGGGCTCGGCCGAGGTCGAGGCGGTGTTGCGCTGCGACGCCCGGGGCGCGGCCACCGCCTCCGGGAGCGTCATGCCGAGGTCGATGCGGTTGACCAGCGTCTGCAGCACCGTCGTGATGATCGTCGCGCCTCCGGGCGATCCGACGACGAACTTCACCTTGCCGTCGTCGAGCACGATCGTCGGCGACATCGACGAGCGCGGGCGCTTGTCCGGCTCGATCCGGTTCGGGTCGCCGTCGACGTACACCGTGGAGAAGTCGGTGAGCTCGTTGTTGAGGAGGAACCCGCGTCCGGGGACGGTCATCGCCGACCCTCCGGTCTGCTCGATCGTCAGCGTGTAGGAGGCGGCGTTGCCCCACTTGTCGACGACCGAGAGGTGGGTGGTCGAGATGTTCTCGGTGTCGGGCTGCTCCGCGGCGAGGGCGGTCGAGCATCCGGAGCCGTCGAGCGCGCCGGCGGCGACCGGACGGACGGACGCGGTCGTCGGGTCGATCGTGCAGTCCCGCGAGTCCGCGAACTCCTGGCTGAGCAGCGTCTCGGTGGGCACGTCGGTGAAGGCGGGGTCGCCGACGTAGGCGCCCCGGTCGGCGAAGGCGCGGGCCGACGCCTCGAGGTAGAGGTGCAGGGCGCCGCCGGTCCCCTCGGCGCCGAGGTCGTGGTTCTCGAGGATGTTCAGCGCCTCGCCGACCGCGATCCCGCCCGAGGAGGAGGGCGCCATGCCGTAGACGTCGAGCCCGCGGTAGGAGGCGTGGGTGGGGGCCTGCTCGACGACCGAGTACGCGGCGAGGTCGGCCTCGGTGAGCGTGCCGGCCGGCGCGGGGAGCGTCGAGTCGGCGGCGGTCCGCGGGTTCTGGACCGTGTCGGCGATCTCGCCGGCCAGCGCTCCCTCGTAGAACGCACTCGGCCCGTGGATCGCGATGCCGGCCAGCGTCTTCGCGAGATCGGGATTGCGGAAGGTGCTGCCGACCGTCGGGGCGTCACCGCCGGGGAGGAACAGCTCGGCCGTGTCGGGGAACTGCTCGAACCGCTCGAGGTTGTCGAGCGTCTGGTTGCGGAAGGTCTCGTCGACCCGGAAGCCCTTCGCGGCGAGCGCGACCGACGGCGCAAGCACGGCCGCGAGCGGCAGGGTGCCGAAGCGGTCGACCGCGGTGTCCCAGGTCGCGACGGTGCCGGGGACCCCGACCGAGACGCCCGACGACACGAGCTCCGGAGTGAAGGGGTAGGGCTCGCCCGTGGCGGGGTCGATGAAGGCGTCCGAGGTGATGCCGGCCGGTGCGGTCTCCCGCCCGTCGATGGTGCTCACCGCGCCGGTGGCCGCATCGAAGTAGACGAAGTACCCGCCACCGCCGATGCCGGCGCTGTAGGGCTCGGTCACGCCGAGAGCCGAGGCCGTCGCGACGGCGGCGTCGGCGGCGTTGCCGCCGAGCCTCAGCACCTCCAGGCCCACGCGGCTCGCGCTCGCGTCGACCGACGAGACCGCACCGCCGGAGCCGACCGAGGTCGAGGGCGAGATCAGCGGGCCACCGAGGGCGCCGCGGACGTCGTCGGGCGAGAGGTTCGGGAAGCCGGGGATCGGCCTCTCGAGAGCGGAGGCGGGCGCGGCGCCCGCCACCCCGAGAGAGACGACCGCGACGAGCGCGAGCGCGATCCGTCGGAGACCGGGTGTCGTGGCCATGGGGTTCCTCCGTCGGAACTCGTGGGGTGCGGAGCGGGTTCCCCCAACCTAGGGGCGCGCCGGGTCAGCGGGCTAGCGGACGGAATGTCACGTTCGACGGCCACATGGGCTGCGGTCGCCGCGGTCCGTCGGCTAGGTTCGCGGTACGCGACCCGACGCGGATGGACGGAACCCGGCCGGCCACGATCGTCGGCGCGCCGGAACGCGGTGACCCATGGACGCTCGACGACGCCTGCTGGTCGTGGCCGGAGCGGTCGCGGCGGTGCTCGTGGCGGGCGCGGTGGTGCTCGATGCGACGGCGGGGAGCCCGGGCGACGCGTCCGGGAGTCGCCCGATCGCCGGGAGCGCGACTCCGGCCGTCTCTCAGGCTCCGCCGGCGACCGGTGCTGCCTCTCCCGGCGGCCTCGCCACCGTGACCCCGTCGACCCCGTCGACCCCGGCGGCGCTCGCCGCGGAGCCCGACCCCGAGGCTCCGCTCGAGGTCTCCGGGCCGGCGCCCGTCGAGACCGGGCTGCCCGCCTCGGCCCCCCGCGCGGCGCTGATCGCGCTGCCGCTGCCGGCCGCCGCGAGCTCCTCCGGCGCGGTGGTCGACGGCTATCCGTCGGCCGTCGTCGCTCCGGTCCCCGGCTCGATCGTGGCCTCGAGCTCGGTCGAGCCCGCGGGCGACGTGCTGCGCTCGGGTCTCACGGCGACCGTCGCCCTCGACGCGGAGCAGATCACCGAGCACTACCGGGATTCGCTGGCAGCGCAGGGCTTCACCTCGGCGGCCGTCGAGGCTCCCGACGGCGGCTCCGCCACGCTCTTCACCGCGGGCGAGGACACGGTGAGCCTCTCGGTGACCCCGACCGGCACGCCCCGGATGAGCTACTCGCTGCTGTCCGTCCTGCACGCCCCGAGCGGAGGCTGAGAGGTGTACATCTCGCTGTCCGACCGGCCGGAGGGCCCCGCGGAGCAGCCGGCGCGCGCCTCCGGTCCCGCGCGGGTCGCCCCGGCCGTGATCGCCCTGGGCGTGGTGAGCCTGTTCACCGACATCTCGTCGGAGTCGACCGCGGCGATCCTGCCCTTCTACATCACCGCGGCGCTGGGGATGTCGACGCTCGCCTACGGCTTCCTCGACGGCCTGTACCAGGGCGTCAGCGCGTTCGTCCGGATCGGCGCCGGCTGGACGGCCGACCGCACCGACCGGCCCAAGCTCGTGGCGCTCGCCGGCTACGGCCTGTCGATGCTCGCCAGGCTGGGGCTCCTGGCGGGGAGCGGGCCCGCCGCCCTCACGGCCGTGGTCGCCGTCGACCGCGTCGGCAAGGGGATCCGCACCGCGCCGCGGGACGCGATGATCTCGGCCTCCTCCGACTCCGCATCGCTCGCGCGCTCCTTCGGCGTGCACCGGATGCTCGACACCGTCGGGGCGACGATCGGGCCCCTCCTCGCCTTCGTCGTGCTCCTGCTCGTGCCGGACGGCTACGCGACGGTCTTCGTGGTGTCGGCCGCGTTCGCGACGCTCGGAGTGGTCGTCCTGCTGCTGTTCGTCCCCGACCTGCGGACGCGCCCCGCCGGTGGCCCGGCCCGGGCCCGGCTGCCGTGGCGTCGGCTGTGGGATCGACGCCCGCGCCGCCTCCTGCTCGCGGCGGGCCTGCTCGGCGTGCTGACGGTCGGCGACGGCTTCGTCTACCTCGTGCTGCAGAGTCGGAGCGGCTTCGCGGCACAGTGGTTCCCGCTGCTGTACGTCGGGACGAACGCGGCCTACCTCGCCCTCGCGATCCCGTTCGGGCGCCTCGCCGACCGCTGGGGCCGGGCCCGGATGTTCGCCGCCGGCCACGTGCTGCTGCTGGCCGTGTACGTGCTGGCCGCCTCGCCCGCCTCCGGACTGCCCGCGACCCTCGCCTGCCTGCTGCTGCTCGGCGCCTTCTACGCGGCGACCGACGGAGTGCTCGCCGCGGTCGCCGGGGCGAGCGTGCCCGTCGAGATCCGGGCGAGCGGGATCGCGGCCGCCCAGACGGTCGTCGCGGTGGCGCGCCTGATCGCGTCGGTGGGCTTCGGGGCGCTGTGGCTGTGGCTCGGGCGGGAGGGCGCGATGGTCGCCGTCGCCATCGCGCTCGTGGCCGCGCTCCCGGTGGCGGTGCTGCTGCTGCGCGACCGGTTCGCGGAGGCGGCGCGATGACGGAGGAACGCGCCTCCCGCCTCTCGGAGCGCACGCGCTGGATCGTCGCCGTCACCGCGGCCGTCGCCCTGCTCGGCGGCGCGGCCGCCTACGGCGTGGGTGCGTGGCAGCGGTTCGAGGCGCGCTCCTCGGCCGACTCCGCCGTCGCGGTCGCCACCGGCGCGCCGGCGGACGGCGATCGGATCGTGTTCCGCAACACCGCGAGCGGGCAGGGCTACGGGATGGTCGCCTCCGTGCCGCTGGCGGATCCGGGAGCCGCCCGTGCGATCAGCGACCGGGCCTGCGACCGGGTGGCAGCGACCGCCGAGACCCAGCTGTGCCTCCGCACCGACCGCGGCGTGCTGACGACCTTCGAGGCGGTGCTGACCGATGCCGACGGAGCGATCCTGCTCGAGTGGCCGCTGCCCGGCATCCCCAGCCGGGCGCGGATCGGCGACGGGATGCTGAGCACGACCGCGTTCGTCACCGGCCACTCCTACGCGCCGACCACATTCTCGACCCAGACCGTGATCCGCTCCCTCGACCCGGCGGTCCCCGACCCGGGCGATCTCGAGTCCTTCGCGCTGAGCGTCGCCGGCCAGCCGCTGACCGCCGTCGACCGCAACCTCTGGGGAGTCACCTTCGCCGACGACGGCGACACCTTCTACGCGACCGCCGCCTCGGGATCCCGCACCTGGCTGGTGCGCGGCAGCATGGCGGCACGGGCGCTGACGGCGATCCACGACACCGCGGAGTGCCCGTCCCTCTCGCCCGACGGCACCCGGATCGCCTACAAGAAGGACGCCGGCGGCGCCGTGCCCGACTGGCGCATCGCCGTGCTCGACCTCGCCTCGGGCACCGAGACTGTCCTCTCGGAGGAGCGCAGCGTCGACGACCAGGTGGTCTGGCTCGACGACGGCACGCTGCTCTACGGCCTCCCGCGGGAGGACTCGCCCGGCGACACCGACGTGTGGTCGATCGCGGTCGACGGCGGAGGCGCGCCGGAGCTCTACCTGGAGCACGCCTGGTCGCCGTCGGTCGTGCGGGGCTGAGGGCGGGCCCTCAGACCGGCGACGACACCTCGGCCAGGCGCATCGTGCCGCCCGCCTGCGCGGCGAACGCTCGCGCCGTCGCAGCGATCGTGCGCTGCATGACGCGCACCGCGGCGGTCGGCGCGAGGTCGGCCGGGCGGGCGAGGCTGATCGTGCGGGTCAGGTGGGGCCGGTCGGGCTCCTCGATGCGGATCGAGCGCAGGCCCGGGCGGCCCTGGAGCACCATCGCAGGGACGACCGCGATGCCGAGGCCGCGCTCCGCGAAGCGCAGCACCGCGTCCATCTCGGCCCCCTCCAGCACGACGTCGGGTGCCAGGCCGGCCGCCGAGAACGCGGCGTCGGTCGCTCGGCGCAGGTCGTAGCTCGAGTTGAAGGCGATCTGCGGGAGGCGGGCCACGGCCGCCAGATCGAGCGCGTCGCCGTCGGCCAGGGGCGGCTCCGTGGTCGACGAGACCACGACGAGCTCCTCGACGAGCAGCGGAGTCACGGTGAAGGCGCCGCCGATCGCGGCGGTCGAGGTCGTCACGAGCGCGAGGTCGAGCTCGCCCCGCGCGAGCCGGTCGAAGAGGCTCCGCGAGCCGTCCTCGGCGAGGTGCAGCTCGATGGCCGGATGCGCCGCGTGGAACGCGTGCAGCACCTCCGCGACGAGGCTGATGCAGAGGGTCGGAGTCGCACCGAAGCGGACCCGGCCGCGCTCGAGTCCGGCCAGCTCGGCCAGCTCGCGGCGCACCGACTCGGCGTCGGCCAGCATGCGGCGGGCGAGCGGCAGCAGGAGCTCGCCGGCCGGGGTGAGGCTGCTGCCGGCGCGCGCTCGGTGGAACAGCTCCGAGCCCAGATCCTGCTCCAGCGACGCGATCTGGCGGCTCAGCGACGGCTGTGCGAGATGCAGCTCGTCGGCGGCACGGGTGAAGCTGCCGAGGCGCGCGATCTCGACGAAGCCGGTCAGCTGCTCGAAGTTCATATCCATAGCCTAATCGCATGGTTCATAGCCGAAATATGCATTGGAGTAATCGAACAGCGCTGCCTAGCGTGGGGGGATGAGCACTTCACAGACCACCACGGAGCGACGGATCTCCACCTCCGTCCTCGTCATCGGCACCGGCGGCTCCGGCCTCCGCGCCGCCATCGAGCTGGCCGAGGCCGGGGTCGACGTCCTCGCGCTGGGCAAGCGCTCGAAGTCGGACGCGCACACCTCGCTCGCCGCCGGCGGCATCAACGCCGCCCTCGCCACGATGGACCCCGACGACAGCTGGCAGCAGCACGCCGCCGACACCATCACCGAGTCGTACCTGCTCGCGAACCCGCACACCGTCGAGATCGTCACCTCGAACGCCGCCCGCGGCATCCAGGACCTCGAGCGCTACGGCATGCCGTTCGCCCGCGAGGACGACGGCCGCATCTCGCAGCGCTTCTTCGGAGCGCACACCTACCGCCGCACCGCCTTCGCCGGCGACTACACGGGCCTCGAGATCCAGCGGACGCTGGTCAACCGCGCCGCGCAGCTCGAGATCCCGATCCTCGATACCGTCTACGTCACGCGCATCCTCGTCAACGACGACGGAGCCGTCTTCGGCGCCTACGGCTTCGACCTCGTCGACGGCACTCGCTACCTCATCCACGCCGACGCGGTGATCCTCGCCGCCGGCGGCCACAATCGCATCTGGCGCCGCACCTCCTCGCGCCGCGACGAGAACACGGGCGACTCGTTCCGCCTGGCCGTCGAGGCCGGCGGGCGCCTGCGCGATCCCGAGCTGGTGCAGTTCCACCCGTCGGGCATCATCGAGCCCGAGAACGCGGCCGGCACGCTGATCTCCGAGGCCGCGCGCGGCGAGGGAGGCATCCTCCGCAACGGGCTCGGCGAGCGCTTCATGGGAAAGTACGACCCCGAGCGTCTCGAGCTCTCGACCCGCGACCGGGTCGCGCTCGCCTGCTACACCGAGATCAAGGAGGGCCGCGGCACGCCGAACGGCGGAGTCTGGCTCGACGTCTCGCACCTGCCGCGCGAGACGATCATGACCCGGCTCCCGCGCGTCTACCAGACGATGCTCGAGCTGCAGATGCTCGACATCACGAAGGAGCCGATCGAGATCGCCCCGACGGCGCACTACTCGATGGGCGGCGTCTGGGTCCGCTCCGAGGACCACAGCACCGACGTCCCCGGGCTCTACGCCATCGGCGAGGCGTCCAGCGGTCTGCACGGCGCGAACCGCCTCGGCGGCAACTCGCTGATCGAGCTGCTCGTCTTCGGCAGGATCGTCGGCCAGGCCGCCGCGGACTACTCCGCGTCTCTGACCGCGCAGACCCGTTCGGCGGCGTCGGTGCAGGTCGCTCGCGATGAGATCGCCGACCTGCTCGCCGCCGACGGCGAGGAGAACGTGCGGGCGCTGCAGCGCGCGATCCGCAACACGATGACCGAGCACGCGGGAGTCGTCCGCGACGAGGCGGGCCTGCTCGCCGGACTCGCCGAGCTGGACGCGATCGAGGCGCGCATCGCCGACATCGGGATCCACCCCGACATCGCCGGGTTCCAGGACCTCGCGCACGCCTTCGACCTCAAGTCGGCCGCGATGGCCGCACGGGCCACCCTCGACGCAGCGCTCGAGCGCCGGGAGAGCCGCGGCTGCCACAACCGGAGCGACTATCCCGAGATGGATCCGGCCCTGCAGGTGAACCTCGTCTGGTCGCCCAGCACGGGGATCACCCGCGAGGAGATCCCCGCGATCCCCGAGGAGATCCAGGCCCTCACCGGCGAGGTCGCCACCGCGGGCAAGCTGCTCGAGTAGCCGAGGGCCGCGTCATCCGCCGAGGGTGACGCGGAGGATCCTCTCGTCGCTGTTGTTCGCGATGCTGTCCTCGTCCCCGCTGTGGGAGGTCGTCATCCAGAGGCCGCCCCGCCCGTCGGGTTCGACGGTGCGGAGGCGGCCGTAGGCGTCCCTGCGAGTCGAAGGCGAGCCCCTGCGGGGTGCGGTGCCCTTAGCTCCAGACGGCGTTGCCGAAGGGATTGTCCCCGGGGATGCTGCCGTCGGGGTCGATGCGCAGGATCTTGCCGCTCAGGGAGGAGAGGTTCTGGGCCGTGGATCAGGCGAACGATGACATCCGGGTCTCCGCGCC
This sequence comes from Rathayibacter sp. VKM Ac-2754, assembly GCF_009807095.1. GTDB lineage: Bacteria > Actinomycetota > Actinomycetes > Actinomycetales > Microbacteriaceae > Rathayibacter. The sequence continues at coordinate 17,993 of NZ_WUCC01000004.1, forward strand.
CGTTGTCACCTGCAGCTGACCCGGTCGATCGGAATGAATTCCGAGATCCAGCGCGCTTCCGTTCGGAGTGTCCCTCGACTCAAGCAGGTGTTCTGCAGAGACCGTCTCGCGAAGGGGTCGTCCGCCGGGGTTCCCCTGGTGCGCATGTGAAGGCACTTGACGGCCGGCCGTCGCCCCTACCTACCCCCGCGCCTGGAAGTACACGTCCACGAAGTAGTTCGTGCTGTTGTACGCCGCCGTCGGCATCACGCCGCCCGCCCCGTAGCGGTACACCCCGTTCGGCGCCGACGCCGTGGTCAGCGCACCCGCCGTCACCGGCGACGCGAGCCCCGCGGGCGTCGCCGAGTAGTACCCCGCCGGCGCCAGGTACGACACGGTGTACCGCGCCCCCGGCACCAGCTCCACCGGCGACGCGAACGCCGCGCTCTGCCAGCCGCTCGCGGTCTCGCCGGTGAAGGTCACCTGGGCGAGGCGCGTGCCGGAGGCGTCCCACAGCGATCCGACGTGCGTGCCGGTGTTGCGGGAGCCCTTGTAGAAGGCGATGCCGGTCGCGCTGCCCGCTGCCGAGGCGGTGAAGCTCATCCCCACCTCGACCGAGGAGGAGTCCTCGGCGGAGGCGGTCGTGGGAGTAGCGCCGTCGAACAGGCGCGTGCCCGCAGGAGTCGGGGTCGCAGGAGGAGGGGTCGCCACCGACGGTACGAACGCGACGTCGACCAGGTAGTTCGTGGTCGAGCGCGACGAGGCGAAGCCGGTGCCGTACGTGTAGGCGCCGGAGTCGCTCGCCGTGACGAGCGGGCCGCGGGTGCCTCCGGAGCCGAACCCGTTGACCGTGGCGGAGTAGCTCCCCGTGGTCGTCGTGTAGGCGGCCACGTAGTCGGTGCCGCCGGTCACGGCGACGGGAGTGGCGAACGCGACCTCCTGCCAGCCGCCCGTGCTCTCGCCGACGAACGTCGCTCGGCCGATCTCGGCGCCGGTGTCGGCGTTCGACAGCGTCCCGACATGGGTGCCGGTGTTGCCCGGGCCCTTGTAGAAGCGGAGGCGGGTGACGGTGCCGTCGACGGTCGGGGCGAAGCGCACGCCGAGGGTGATCGGGGTGCCCTCGGCGACCTGGGCGATGCCCGGGGCCGCGGAGTCGTCGAAGAGCCGGCAGGGGCAGACCCCCACGACGGCGTCGGGCGCCTGGGTCGTGAAGGTCCAGCTGCCGCCGGCCGTCACGGCGCCGCCGGAGGTCGCGGTGCCCGCGAGGGTGGCGGTGTAGGTGGTCGACGCCGCGAGCGGGGCGCTCGGCGTGAAGGTCGCGGTGCGGGTCGTGGCCGAATAGGCCGTACTGCCTGCCACGGTCGCGCCGGAGGCGGTCTTCACGGTCATCTTCACCGAGGTCGACGTCACCGCCTTCGAGAACGCTCCTGACACGGTCGTCGACGGCGCGACGCTCGACGAGCCGGCGAGCGGCTTCTGCGACGCGACGCTCAGGGGCGTCGAGTCGACCGTGCTGTAGACGGCGTCGACGTAGTAGTTGCCCGCGCGGTAGCTGTCGGCGGGGAAGCCGCCGGTGGTGCTGTAGAGCCCCGCCGGTTCCGCGCCGAAGCCGCCGGCGACCTTCAGCGGGGCGGCGTCGTAGCCGGCGCTCGCCCAGAACCACTCCGCCGCCGAGTAGCGGCCGGTCGTGGTCGTGTACGAGACGACGTACGGGGTCCCGGCCGTCACGGCGACGGGCGAGGCGAACGTGCCGGTCTGCCATCCGCTCGCCGTCTCGTTCGCGAAGGTGAGGGTGCCCAGCTGCTGGCGGTCGAGGTTCCAGAGCGCTCCGGTGTGCGTGCCGGTGTTGGCCGAGCTCTTGTAGAAGCGCACGCCCTGGATGAATCCGTCGGCGGTCGGCGTGAAGCGCAGCCCCAGCGTGACCGCCGCGCTGTCGCCGGAGTCGATCGTCCTGGGGACCTCGGCGCCGAACACGCTGGCCGTGCCGGTGATGGTGACGGTGCGGCTCACCGCGGTGCCGATGTTGGCGCTGTCGTCGACCGCGCGCACCCGGATGGTGCCGGTGCCCGAGCCGTGCAGCACGTAGCTGTAGGTCCACGACGTGGTCCCGGAGGCGGGGTGCCAGGTGGCGCCGTCGGTCGAGACCTCCACGCCCGCGACCCGTCCCCCCGAGGCGTCGGCGGCGGTGCCCGAGACCGTCACCATGCTGCCGTTGGCCTTGCTGGTGGTGCCGGAGGGAGTCGTGATCGAGACCGTGGGGCGCGTGGTGTCGGTGCTCTTCGTCGCGGCGACCAGGCCGGTCATCAGCGTGGTGGGCTGCACGCCCATGTCGGCGAACAGGTTCACCTGCGCCTGCTGCATCCGCACGTCGGCGGGCGCGCCGTCGCCGTCGTGCTCCTGGTCGAGGCCCCACGACCACTGCACGGAGCCGGCCGAGAAGACAAGCGCGCCGCTGGCCGCCCTGTAGAGCGTCAGGTTGTGCCGGGTGGTGCCCGGCGCGACGGTGTTGCCGAAGTCCTGCAGGTACTCCGTGACGGCGCCGGTCGTCGTCGAGAGCCGGACCAGGCCCGGCGGTCGCGCGCCGTTGTCGACGTCCTCGTTCGACTCGTAGCCGATCGTGTGCGGCGCGAGGGCGGCGCTGGTGCCGGCGGCGAGGTTCGCGAGCGAGGTGCTGCGCCAGAGCCGCAGCTTGCCCTCGGCGGCACTCACCGTCACGGGCAGGTCGGAGTAGTTGACCATGTAGAGCGTGCCCGCGAGGCTGTTCTCGGGCTGCCCGCCTCCGTTCGCCACCGAGGCGAAGCGCGGGTCGCGCATGGTGCCGGTGGATTCGGCGGCCGGGTCGGTCTTGGCGTTCGCCCAGGTCTCCTTGTAGGTGACGAGGGTGCGGTAGTCCGCGCCGCCCGCGGTCGGCGAGGGCTCGTAGCGGGTGCGCCAGTAGTTCTCGTTGCCCGAGAGGAACTGGAGGTGGACGCCGGCGTCGCGCGCAGCCGTGACGTTCGCTCGCTGGGCGCCCGACCAGTACTCGTCGTGGCCGACCGAGAGGAAGGTGCGGTGCTGCTTGAGCGCTGAGCCGAAGCGGTCGGTGTCGATGCCGCTGAAGTAGCTGACGTCGTAGCCGTTGCGCTCGAGGAAGCGCACCAGCGGGTACTCGTTGGCGAAGTAGAAGTCGCGGCCCGCGTTGTCGCCGCGCGTGGTGACGGGGCGGTTGTAGCTCAGCTTGTACGCGCGGCCGTTCGCGCCGCCGCTGTAGAAGTTGGAGCCGCCGTAGGTGTTGTAGGCCTGCCACGAGGTGTCGGAGGTCTGGAACAGCACGGCCGAGGTGCTGGCGGTGTCGCGCACGACGAAGGTGATCTGGCTCCGCCCGCCCGTGTCGGCGCGGGTGAGCAGGGCGACGTAGACGCCGGACACGGCGGTGCTCGGCACGTCCCAGCCCGCCGAGACGGCCCAGGTGCCGCAGTCGTACAGCTCGGTGGTGACGTCCGAGAGGCACTCCGGCTGAGTCTGCGGGAGGGAGGCGCTCGGGGTCACGGAGGCGATGAGCCGCGCGCCCTTCCCGGCGTACCACCCGGTGCGGTAGATGTCGACGGAGTAGGCGGCGGCGTCGGTGTCGATCTTGAAGTCGACGCGCTGGCCGACGTTCACGCTGATGTCGGTGGCGTAGCCCTGGATCGACGGGTCGCCGGCTCCCGCGACGTCCCACACCGACGGATCCGCGCCGGGCTTGGAGTTCTCGCAGACGATGGCGTTCTGCCCGGCGGCGCACGGGGTCTCGGCGCTCGCCGTGGGGACCACGGCTCCGATGACGACGAGCACGACGGCGGCGGTGGCCGCCAGGAGCGAGGCGCGCAGGCGGCCGAGTCCGCGGCGGGCGGCGGGCATCAGCGGTGATCCCGGCGGCAGGGGGTGCGGGAGGGCGCGGGAGGGGTCCATGAGGACGGCCTTTCGAACAGAGCACTCTCGACGTCGGGTGCCGCGAGAGTCGGTGCCACGGCGGCGTGCGAGGACGCGCCGTGCTCGGCGCGCACGAGGAGCCCAGGAAGCTCCCGGCTGGGCCGACGACGGAGGGGGAGACCGACGAGAGGACCGGGAAGCCGAACGAGTAGAACGTACCGGAGGAGGCGAGCGCGGTGGTGCTCAGACCGGCGACGCATCCGTTCAGAGCCTGCTCCCCTTCGTTCTCCGGCCTCGGCGAGGGGCGCCTGGGGCTCTAGGCGCTCCCCACGCGGAACGTCAGCTCGAGCACCGCGTCCTCGAGCGGCACCCGGTACCGCTCCGGCAGAGCGGGCCCGCACGAGGCGCTGCCGACGCCCTGCTGACGCACGTCGAGGTTCAGCACGACGACTCCGGAGTCGCGCAGCTCGTGCGGGTGCCCTGCCGCCGCGAGCGCGCCGCTCGACCAGCGCCGGGCGGTGAAGTCGAAGCCGGTGCCGCTCACCTCGAGCGTCGGCAGCCCGCCGCCGGTGAGCGCGAGCCGCCGCGTGCCGACGTGGTTGCCGTTCTCCTGCGGCACGACGTACGGCGTCTGCAGCGCGTCGATGCTCGAGGCGAAGCGCCCGAAGCGCACGGCGTCGAGGGTGTCCACGTACGACTCCCCGGGGCCGTGGCCGACCCAGTCCGCGTCGGTGTAGGCGCCCGGCAGCGTGAGCCGCAGCCCGAGGCGCGGCGGGGTCACCGAGTGGTGGCCGTGCGGGGTGTCCTGCCACGCGCCGACGAAGGAGAGGTGCGCGGAGAGGTGCACCGCGTCCTCGTCGGCGGTCCAGACCAGGCGGCTGACGACGGCGAGGGTCTCGGTCGCCGGGCCGCTCCGGGTGGTCACGGTCACGGAGGCGTCACCGCGGTCGACCGCGATGGTGCGGTGCAGCACGCGGTCGAGGCCCACGGCCGTCCAGCTCGCGGCGAGGGCGTTCAGCGTCCCCTGCCCGCGGTCGTTCTCGGTGGGCGCGCGCCAGAGGTCGACGAGCGGACCGCCCACGGGGATCCCGCCGAGGGTCGTGAGCCGCCCCGTCCGCTCGTCGAGGGCGGCGTCGCCGAAGCGCAGACCATCGGGCGCGACCCGCGTCGCGGTCCCGCGGGTCGGAGGCGCCGCCGCGTCGATCCGCTGCCCCCACGCCACCTCGTGGCCGGCAGGGGCCCAGGGCGTCGCCTCCGCGAGCTCGGCCGTGACGGTGAGCACGCCGGCGGGCGCCGCGAACGGCACCTCGACGACCCCGCGCGGTGGCACGGCGGGGATCTCGAGCACTCCGGACGCGCCGCCCTCGACGCTCCACCGCCAGCGCAGGGCCGTCGTGTCGACCACGTCCTGCCGGTTGCGGACGGTGATCGCCGCCTCCGACACCGCGATCACGACCGGAGCGAACGCCCGGGCGACCGAGGCGAGGCCGGGGGAGGGCGTGCGATCGGGGAACAGCAGGCCGTCGATGCAGTAGCTGCCGCCGTTGGGGGCGGAGTCGATGTCGCCGCCGTGCCGGAAGTACTCGGAGCCGTCGGGCGCCGTCGCGCGGAAGCCGTGGTCGATCCACTCCCAGACGAAGCCGCCGACCATCCGCTCGCTCGACTCGAGGAGGCGCTGGTACTCGTCGAGCGAGCCCGGCCCGTTGCCCATGGCATGCCCGTACTCGCAGAGCACGAAGGGGAGGCGGCGCCGGCGCGCGTCGTCGGGCGAGCCCGCGACCACTCCCTCGGGAGCCGGCTCGCGCCGCTCGGCGATCGCCTCGAGGGCCTCGAGCGCGGGGTACATCGCCGACGAGAAGTCGGAGTTGCGGAAGCTCGGATCCCGCTCGTAGTGGATCGGCCGGCTCGGGTCCAGGGAGCGCACCACGCGCTCGAGCTCGTCGAACGCCTCGCCCACCCAGCTCTCGTTGGCGAGCGACCAGATGACGATGCTGGGGTGGCTCCGGTCGCGGGCGACCATCCGGGTGATCCGGTCGACGAGCGCGTCGCGCCACTGCGGGTCGGTCGGCGGGTTGCCCTCCCACCCGGCGTAGATGAAGCCGTGGGTCTCGATGTCGCACTCCTCCATCACCCAGAGGCCGAGCTCGTCGCACAGCCGGAGGAACGCGGGGTGCGGCGGGTAGTGCGAGGTGCGGACGGCGTTGACGCCGGCCCGCTTCATCAGCTCGATGTCGAGGCGCATGGTGGCCTCGTCGAGGGCGCGCCCGCGGTCGGGATCGTGCTCGTGCCGGTTCACTCCGCGCAGGCGCACGGGCGCGCCGTTCACGGTGAAGACACCGTCGCGGATCAGCACCGTGCGGAACCCGACGGCGAGCTCGATCCGCTCGCCCGCGACCTCGAGGGTGCCGCGGTAGAGGCGGGGCGACTCCGCGCTCCACGGCTCGACCGGCAGCCGTGCGGTCTCGCCCGCCGCGATCTCGAGGCCGAGCTCGGGCAGCCGGACGACTCCGGGCACCGCCCCGCCGTCGGCGTCGAGCGCCCGCACGAGCAGCGAGCCGATGCCGTCCGCGTAGTCGGCGGTGACGACGACGTCGTCGGCCGCGCCGTCGGGGCGGTGCAGCAGCTCGACCTCGCGGAAGATCCCGGGCAGCCACCACATGTCCTGGTCCTCGAGGTAGCTGCCGGAGGACCAGCGGTGCACGCGGACGGCGAGGACGTTCCCGCCGCGGCGGAGCGCCTCCGTCACGTCGAACTCGAACGGGAGGCGGCTGCCCGTGGAGTGCCCGAGCGGCCGGCCGTTCAGCCACGCGGCTCCGCACGAGTCGACGCCCTGGAACCGCAGGACCGTGCGGCCGTCGACCGGCCAGTCGTCCGGCAGGTCGAAGCGGAGGCGGTGGTCGCCGGTCGGGTTCTCGTCGGGGAGGTGCGGCGGGTCGAGCGGGAACGGGTACGCGGTGTTCGTGTAGAGCGGGTCGCCGTGCCCCTCGAGCACCCAGTGCGAGGGGAGGCGGAGGAGGTCCCAGCCGGAGTCGTCGAGGTCGACGCCGGCGAATCCCGGCCCGGTCCCCTCCGCGGTCGGCGCGAGCCGGAACCGCCACTGCCCGTCGAACCGCAGCCGGGGCGCGTCGCTCGGCACATCCGCCCGGGGCATGCGTCGCCCGCGCCCCGGCGCCGGGTCCTCCCAGTACCGGGTGCCGGGCATCAGCCCTTGACCGAGCCGGCGGCGAGGCCGGCCATGATCTGCTTGTTGAGGAAGAGGTAGAGCACGAGCATCCCGAGGATGTTGATGCTGATCGACGCGAACAGCGGTCCGTACTGCGTCGATCCGTACTCGTCGCTGAAGTTCAGCAGGCCCACCTGCACCGTCGCCAGCTCGTCGTTCGTGGTGAACGTGAGCGCGATCAGCAGGTCGTTCCAGACGGCGAAGAACTCGACGAGCGCGATGGTGATGATCGCGTTGCGCATCATCGGCACGCCCACCCGCCAGAACGCGGTGATCATGCTCGCGCCGTCGATCGCGGCGGCCTCGAACACCTCGCGCGGGATGGCCCGGAAGTAGGCCGTCATCAGGAACACCGTCAGCGGCAGCCCCATCACGGTGTACGTGATGATCAGCGGCCAGAGCGAGTTCGTCAGCCCGGTCCGGAAGTACACGGTGAACAGCGGGACCAGGATCATCTGGCCGGGGATCATGATGCCCGCGATGAACAGCAGCAGCACCGTGTTCCGGCCCTTCCAGACCAGGATCTCGAGGGCGAACGCGGCCGCGACTCCGAGCACGATCATCAGGGCGAGGGAGGGGACCGTCACCAGGACGCTGTTGCGCAGGTTGGTCGCCAGGTCGCCCTCGGTCAGCGCCGAGACGTAGTTCGAGAAGTCGAGGCTCTGCGGCAGGGCCCAGGTGGGGTTCGAGAAGAACTCGTTCTGCGTCTTGAACGAGCCCATCACGATCCAGAAGATCGGGTACGCCTCGACGACCACGAGGATCGCGATCAGCACGCGGCCGATCCAGCGGCGCGTGCCGCGGCCGATGCGGCGGGCCTGACGGTGCGGCCCGGCGGGCACGGAGGGCCGGGAGGCCGGGCGGGTGAGAGTCGAGGTGGACACCTCAGGCCTCCTTCGTGTTGTCGCGGCGCGACGAGCGGAAGATGAAGAGGGTGACCAGGAAGCACATGATCGTCAGCACCAGGGCGATCGTCGATCCGTACCCGTAGTCGGAGTAGCTGAAGACGGTCCGGTACATGTAGAGCGTCAGCGGGGTGGTCGAGCTGCCCGGTCCGCCGTTGTTCAGCGCGAGCAGGGTGTCGAACACCTTGAGCGTGTTGTTGAAGCTGAAGATCACGGAGGAGAGCAGCACCGGCAGCGAGAGCGGCAGCACGATCGAGCGGACGAGGCGCCACCCGGTCGCGCCGTCGATGCGGGCCGACTCGAGCGTCTCCTCCGGGATGTCGACGAGGCCGGCGTAGAGCAGGATCGCGAAGAAGCCCATCGAGCGCCACAGCTCCATGCCCACCGCGACGGCGAAGGTGCCCTCGGCGGTCGCGAACCAGTCGACTCCGTCGAGGCCGAGGAAGCCGAGACCCGCGTTCACGGGCCCCTCCTGACCGCCGACGGCGAACATGCTCTTGAACAGCAGCGCCACGGCGACCGTCGGCAGCACGGTCGGGAAGAACACGACAGTGCGGACGAACGCCGACGAGTTCTTGAGGACGAAGACGTAGAGCAGGGCCAGCGCGTAGCCGAGCACGACCTGCCCGACCGTGATCACCAGCGAGTAGCGCACGGTGAACCACAGGGCCTCGAGGGCCTGCGGATCCTGGAAGAAGCGGAGGAAGTTCGCGCCGCCGGCGAACTCGAATCCGCTCAGCGGGTTGCCGGTGAAGAAGGTGAGCCCGAGCGACCAGAGCACCGGGACGAGCTTGATGAGCGTGTAGACGGCGAGTGCTGGCCCCAGGAGGATCAGGATCGCCTTCTTGTCACCGAGAACGCTGTTCACGGGAGTCCTTTCGACGTGCGCGCACGCGGGGAGAAGAAGGAGGAGCGGGCGGGCCGGGGGAGGGATGAGCCCCCGGCCCGCACCGCAGCGGTGCCGGGCCTGTGGAGCCGGTCTACTGGGCCTGGTCGAGGTCGGCCTGGAGGGCCTTCATGTAGTCCTCGGCGCTCATGCCGCCCGAGACCAGCAGCGAGACGTTGGTCTGCGCGTCCGAGGTGGTCTTCGCGTCGAAGAGGGCCTCGAACCAGAGCACGGTCTCGTCGGCCTCGTTCACGTACTCCTGCACGGTGGTGGTCAGCGGCGGGACGTCGGTGACCTCCTCGTTGATCGCGAAGCCCGAGATGACGCCCTGGTTCTGCAGCACGCTGGAGCCGTAGTTCTCGGCGATGCAGCTGAGCCAGTCGCCCACTCCGTCGCTGTAGGCCTTGGTCGAGGTCGCGGTCGCCGCACCGGCGTTGGCGGGCCACTGGCTGCTGTCGCCGGCGCCGCCCTCGACGTCGGGGAAGGGCAGGAAGCCGACGTTCTCCTCGCCGATCTGGTTCTGCGCCGGGTCGTTGAGGTTGGCGAGGAACCAGGAGCCGTTGTAGGTCATCGCGGCCTCGCCGGTGAGGAACTGCGCGTTGGCGGTGTCGGTGTCGCGCGAGGTGACGCCCTCGCCGAACAGTCCGGCGCGGCCGAGGTCGGCCACGGCCTGGGCGCCCTCGACGTACTCGGCGTCGGTGAGCTTCGCGTCACCCGACTGGATGTCCTTCATGGCGTCGGGGCCGACCGAGCGGAAGATGTAGTTGCCGATCAGGCGGGTCAGCGGCCAGCCCTGGCTGCCGGCCTCGGTGAGCGGGACCACTCCGGCGGCCTTGAGAGTCTCGAGCGCGGTGACGAGCTCGTCCCAGGTCTTCGGCTCGGTGATGCCGTTGTCGGCGAGGATCTGCTTGTTGTACCAGATGCCCTCGACGTTGTACTGGAACGGCAGCGACACCATCCCGCCGTAGACCGAGGTGATGGTCGAGCGCGCGGCGGGCAGGATGTCGTCCCACACGCCCAGCTCGGTCAGCTTCTCCTCGTAGTCGACGATCAGGCCGCCCTTGCCGAGGTCGCCGTCGGGGCGGACCTGCGCGGTGCCGGCGACGAAGGACGTCGGCAGGGCGTCCTGGCTGGCGAGCAGCGTGATCTTCTGCACGACGTCGGCCTGCGCGACCGTCTGGTTGTCGAGGGGCATGGCCTCGTTCTCGGCCGAGCAGACGCCCTCGCCGAGGGTGGTCAGCTCATCGCGGATGATCGAGTTCTCGGCGGGGGTGAGCACCGAGAAGGAACCGGCGCTCGCGGACTCGGACGAGCCGCCGCCGTCTCCCGAGGCGCAGCCGGTGAGCAGCAGCACGGCGGCTCCCGTGCCGGCGACCAGGCCGGTGAGAGCACGGCGGGATCGACGTCGTTCGCAGGGGCGTGAAGAGCGGGACACATTTCCTCCTTGAAAGGTGCGGGAACGTTTGAAACGTTACAATCTGCGAGGCTAGCCACGGCGCCTGGCGGTGTCAAGAACGATCGGCGGATCGATGTCGAAGCGATTTCCCGCGGGAGCACCGACGTTGCGCTTCGTCTGTCGGAAAGTTTGACACGTTTCAAAAAGTGCCGGACGATGGAGTCGTCGTACGGGCGGAGCAGCCCGAGCGCCGCAGGTGCGGTGCACGGCGGGGATCGGAGAGCATTCGCATGGAACTCGACGGGCGACGCGCCCTGGTCACCGGGGGCGCGGGAGCGCTCGGACGGATCATCTGCCTCGAGCTGGCGCGGGCCGGTGCCGACGTGGTCGTCGTCGATCTCGACGGTGCCGGAGCGGAGGAGGTGGCCCGCTCCGTCCGCGAGCAGGGGCGCGCCTCCCGCGCGGTCGCGGTCGACCTCACCGACTTCGACGCGGTGCAGAGCGCCCTCGGCGCCGTCATCGAGGAGGACGGCGCGATCGACGTCCTGGTCAACGGCGCGGGAGGCGGCGCGGTCTCGTTCTTCCACGAGATGACCGAGCAGACCTGGCGCACCCAGATCGAGCGCAACCTCGACACGGTCTTCGCGGTCACCCGCGCGGTGCTGCCCGCGATGCTCGAGCAGCGCTCGGGGCGGATCGTGAACATCGCCTCCGTCGCCGCGGTCGCCGGCGGGCGACTGGTGCGCGGGGCGACCGCCTACGCCGCCGCCAAGGCGGGGGTCGTCGGTCTGACCAAGGCGCTCGCGATCGAGGTGGCCGACCAGGGGGTCACGGTCAACGCTCTCGCCCCCGGGGCGCAGCGGACGCCGGGCCGCGACAACGACACTCCGGAGCGGCGCGAGGCGCTGCTCGCGCAGATCCCCTCTCGACTGCTCGGCGAGCCGCAGCACCTGGCGCAGACCATCGTCTTCCTCGCGTCGCCCGCCGCCGTCAACATCACCGGAGTGATCCTGCCGCTCGACGGCGGACACTCGATCTAGAAGGGCCGCCCGATGAACCCCACCCCGGATCCCGATCGCCTCGCCCGCGGCAGGGTCGCCTTCGACGCCGTCTACGGCGAGGGGAAGGCCGACGGCCTGATCGCCCTGCAGGCCGGCCGCGCCCAGGACCTCGCCCGCTACGGCCTCGAGTTCAACTTCGGCGACATCAACTCGCGCCCCGGCCTCACCCTCCGCGAGCGCGAGCTGATCACGCTGGGCGTGCTGACCGCGCTCGGCGGAGTCGACGCCCAGCTCCGCGGGCACACCCGCGCGGCGATCAACACGGGGGCCACCGCCGAGGAGGTCGTCGAGGCCGTGATCCACACGGTGCAGTACGTCGGCTTCCCGCGGGCGCTCAACGCGGTGAAGGTCGTGTCGGAGGCGCTCGTGGAGCACGGGGTCGCGCTGCCGGAGCCGCTGCTGCCGGAGTAGCGGGCGGCGGAGTCGCGCCCGCTCGGATCGCGTCTGCCGGGGTCGCCCGGTGTCGCGTGAGAGCATCGAACCCCGTCCGGCGGCACGCCGGGGCACCGGAGAGCACCAGGAGGCAAGGATGGCGAAGGTCGGCATCCGCGACGTCGCAGCCGCGGCCGGCGTCTCGATGGGCACCGTCTCGCACTTCCTGAACCACCCGGCCCGCGTCTCCGACGAGAAGGCGAAGCGGATCCAGGAGGCGATCGAGTCGCTCGGATTCGTCCGCAACAACGCGGGCCGCCAGCTCCGCCTCGGGCACAGCTCGACCATCGCCTACATCGCCCCCGACGTCTCGAACCCCTTCTTCGCGATGATCGCCGAGGGAGCGGAGCGCCGGGCCGCCGAGCTGGGCCTGTCCCTCTTCCTCGCCAACTCGGGCGGCGAGAAGGGTCGCGAGGACGCCTACCTCGAGCTCTTCGAGGAGCACGGGGTCCGCGGGATGCTGGTCGCCTCGCACGGCTCGATCGAGGACCGCCTCGCCGCCGTCCGCTCCCGCGGGACGCCCACCGTGCTCGTCGGCCGCCGCGCGCAGTCCGAGACCCAGCCCTCCGTCTCGGTCGACGAGGTCGTCGGCGGCCGCCTCGCCGCGGAGCACCTGCTCGGACTCGGCCGGCGCCGCCTCGCCTTCGTGGGCGGACCGCTGTCGATCCAGCAGGTCGGCGAGCGCCTGTCGGGCGCCAGCCGCGCCGTCGCCGCGGTGCCCGGCGCGACGCTCGAGGTCATCGACGTCGAGCACCGCGTCATCGCCGAGGGCCACGAGGTCGGCGAGGCGATCGCGGCGCGCGAGCCCGCCTCCCGCCCCGACGCGATCTTCGCCGTCAACGACCTGCTGGCCATCGGCCTCGAGCAGGTGCTGGTCCGCCGCGGGATCCGCGTGCCCGACGACATCGCCCTGATCGGCTACGACGACATCGAGTACGCGCAGGCCTCCCTGGTGCCGCTGAGCTCGATCCGCGCCCCGAAGGAGTCGTTCGGGGCCTCCGCCGTCGACCTGCTGCAGTCGGTGATCGGCGCGCCCGACGACGCCGTCGACCGCCGCCGCGTCTTCGCGCCGGAGCTCGTCGCGCGCGCGTCGACGCTGCACCGCTGACCGCCGAGCCGCACCTCCGGCCGAGCACCTCCGGCCGAGCACCTCCGGCTCGTGGAATCCGGTTCGGCTCGCTGAATCGGCGCTTTCTTGCGAGCCGAACGCGTTCCTGCGAGCCGGAGGTGGTCCGCACCGTCGCCCGCGCATCGACTCGGCACTCCGTCACCGACGGGCGTCAGCGCAGGCGCGGCTCCCGCGCGCGGGCGCTGGTCACCGTCCACACCACGAGCCCGGCCAGCGCCGAGAAGAGCAGCACGTGCAGCACCGTGATCGGCGAGCCCGCGGGCCGGTCGACGACCTCCCACTCGGCCACGAGGTCGCGCGCCACGTCGGCGCTGCCCAGCGCGGCGCCGGTCAGCGGGTCGGCGGGGTAGGAGGAGAAGGCGTCCAGCTCGCCGGTCTCGACGTCGAGCCACGCGAATCCGGAGTCGTTGCTGTCGTCGGCCGACGAGAGGTGCAGCAGAGCGGTCCGGTCGTCGCGCCAGCCGAGCATGCTGCTCCAGCGATCGGCCGGGAGCGGCAGGACGCGCTCCTCGACCCCCTCGCCGACGACGTCGATCACGCGGAGCGCCGCCGTGCCGACCGCCGCGAGGCGCGTGCCGTCGGGCGACCACGCGTCGCCGTCCAGGATCCCGGCCAGCGGCGCGAGCTCGTGGGTCGCCGAGCCGTCGACCGCATCGAGGATCAGGAGGGCGTCGCCGGTCTGGGCGGCGATGCGGCGTCCGTCGGGCGAGACCGCTCCCGACTGCACGGCTGTCGGGCGGAACCCGGGTCGCGTCTCGAGCGGAAGGGTCCGCAGCTCGCCCGAGGCGAGGTCGAGGGTGGCGAGAGTGCCGTACAGCCGGAACTCCGCGTCGGTGTACCGGCTCATGTCGTCGTCGCTGGTGAGGAGCAGCACGGTCTCGCCCGCGGAGTCGATGCTGAGGGCGACCGCGCTGGCGGCACCGGTGATCGGCACGATGCGGCTCGAGAGAGTGCTCAGGTCGAGCAGCTCGACGCCCGCCTGCCGCCCGGGCGCGCTGATCACCACGAAGGTCCCGTCGGCCGAGAGGACGCTGTCGGCGGGGTCGCCCTGGTCGGCTGCGACCGAGCGCTCCTCCGCCGCCCCGAGCCGACGGTAGGTGGCTCCGTCGGCGCCGAGCACCACGGCCTGCGGGACGTCGAGGAACTCGACGCCGACGCCGTTCTGGTAGGTCATCGCCGCCGCCTCGATCTGCGCGGCGCCGAGCATCGGCGTCCACCACGAGTAGGTGCTGAGCTGCCGGGGGAAGGAGGGGGATCCTGCCGGAGCCCCGATCAGGGTGAGCGGCCACAGCAGCACTGCCACCGCGAGGGCCGCGATGACCGCGGGGAGGCGGCTCGGCCGCTCTGCTCTGCTGCTGCCCATGCGCGCTCCCCCCGGCTCGGCACCGCCAGCATACGGAGGCGTCCGCGCCCCCTCCGAGGGTCGCCGCGAGTGTTCACCGGGTCGTCACCCGATCGGGAGAGAGCACCTCCTCACCACTCCCGGCCGGCGTCGTGCGCTCGGCTCAGCGCCCGCCGCTCCTCGCCCGCGGAGCGAAGAGCCCCGCACCGTACGCGACCAGGATCACGGCCATCACGACTCCCGAGGCGACCGCAGCCCCTCGGGCCGCGCTCCCCGTCCCGATCAGCAGCCCCGCTCCGCCCAGCACGACGAGCGCGCCGCCGAGCACGACGAACATGCGCTCGGCGAACGCCCATGCGAACGGCAGGAAGTGCAGCCCGACGACCGCCGCGATCAGAGCGGGCCGCAGGTCCGACCGCCCCTCCGCCTCGAGGAGCCTGCTCCCGACCGCGATGAGCGCGAACTCGACGGCGACGCAGCAGACGTAGACCACGATCCGCGACCGCCGCGGCGGCACGAACTCGCCCAGGAACCGCGGCCGAGCGAACAGCAGCCACAGCGCCGCGCCGATCGCCGCGACCGTGACGAGCCGCACGCCGATCGACAGCGGATCGGCGAACCCCGGCGTGTACGAGAACACGAAGACCGCTGCGCCGACCAGCCCGATGGCGGCGCCGATCCGCCGCGGATCGACGAACGGGGGAGGCGAACCTGTGCGAGCGCGATCGTCGGTCATGGTGGCAGCCTCGCAGACGGGCGGCCGGGGATCGGCGCTCGGACGTCGACCGATCGGAGCCGACGCGCTACCGGCCCGGGGGCCGAGGCGACAGCTCCCCTTCCGGTGCCAGGTGAAATCCCTGCGCAAGGGGGTGAAGTCCGTCCTCCCGAGCGTCGGCGACCGCCACCCTGAGCGAGCCGAGTCACCCGAGGGCGCGGCGCAACAGGTCGGGAGTCGTCGTGGCATTCATCGCACCCGGTGCGCGACCGCCGTTCGTGCGCAGCGCCGCACGGCACGACCAGGCCGCGTCCACCTGGCTCGGCGAGCTCGGGGTTCTGAGTCGACCCTCCGCCCCGCTGCGCATCGCGGCAGACGTTCTGCGACACGACGGGATCGAGACGCTGCGGATCCGGCACACCCCCGGACGCTTCTCGCGGCGTCCGGGGGCGGGCGACGGCATCCGGATGCTGATCCCCCTGGAGGGCGGCCTGTCGGTGCTGCCCGACCAGCCGGGGGCGCGCGAGGTCGGGATCGGGGAGGGCGACCTCGCGGTACTCCGCCGCGACACACCCTTCACTCTCGTCTCGGACGCGCCGACCACCCGCCTCGAGATCGAGCTGGAGCGCCCCCTGATCGGCACCTCGATCGACCGAGGAGCCCTGGCGACGACCGCCGACGCCGCGACCCGCCGCATCCTGGTGTCGACGATCAACGCGGTGTTCGCGGCCCGCCTGGACGCCCGCTCGCCGGCGCTGCCGCTCGTGGGGGCGGCGCTGGAGCAGCTGGCGGGGGCCGTCATCCTGGCGTCGCTGCCGCGGGACGAGAGCGAGGGCACCTACGCCGAGGCGCTCGCGCTCATCTCGGCGACGGCGGCTGACCCGGGTCTGTCGGTGCAGGCGCTCAGCGCGCGGACGGGGGTGCCCAGGCGCACCCTGCAGAGGGTCTTCGCGCGGCACGGGACGACGGTGTTCGGCGAGATCCGGCGTGCGCGGCTGGCGGCGGCGAGGGCGCTGCTCGGTGGAGAGGAGTCGGAGCCGCCTCCGGATGACGCACTCCTCGACTACGTGCGCTCGCGGCGGCTCCAGCGCGATCGCGCGCACCTCGAGGCACCGGGCGCCGACGGCTGAAGGCCGGCCGGTGGCGGCGGGGCGTGGATGGTCCGCGGTGTTCATGTCGGGGGCATTGCGTCGCGGTCGGTCGCGGCGCAGTCTGGGGGCATGCAGGGGATGCTGGAGAGCAAGGGTGAGATCGTCGGCGCGATCGTCGTGCTCGTGTCCGCGATCTGGCTGGTCATCGCAGCCTTCGCGGTCGGCGCGGGCGACATCTTCGCCTTCCTGGGGCTGATCACGGCGTTCGCGCTCGGGACGACGGGCGTCGGCATCCACGCCGCCAGCCGCGAGGCCCGCTTCCGCCGCGACAAGCGCTGACCGCGCCCGTTCCGCGCGCGGATCTCGCGATCCATCCGCCACAGACGCACCGTGCGGGTCAGGACGGATCGTCTTCGACGGACCGCTCGGCGACGGCGCGAGGGAGGCGCTCGTCGGCGCGCTACTACGACACCACACTGGGTCGCTTCACGCAGATGGACCCGAGCGGTCGCGAGGAGAAAATAAAAGCTATCCCAAAACACCGTCCCGCCTGACGCGTGCGATTTAGACTTCCGGTACGGTCGCGTCATGGAGCTGGGCTACGCACGGGTGTCGACCACGAAACAGGACCTCGATCGGCAGATCATCGCCCTCGAGGCGGCCGGGATCCCGTCCGGACGGATCTACGTCGACAAGAAGTCCGGCGCCACCACCAACCGGCCCGGGCTGCAGGCCGCGATCGAGTACGCCCGCGACGGCGACGTGATCGTCGTGCACACCCTCGACAGGCTCGGTCGCACCGTCCGCGACACCCTCAACCTCATCCACGACCTCGCCGAACAAGGCATCGGGATCCGCAACCTCGCCGACCCCATCAAGATCGACTCCTCCAACCCTGCCGACCCGATGGCGCAGCTCGCCGTCGTCCTGCTGGCGCTGTTCGGGCAGATGGAGCGCACCTACAGCCTGGAACGCGCCGCCGGCGCCCGCGCCGCCGCCGAAGCGAAAGGCCGGCGCACCGGCCGCCCCACTGTCGTCGATCCCGACAAGCTCGCCTACGCCGCACACCTGCGCAACACCGACCACACCATCGCCGAGATCGTCGCGAAGACCGGGATCACCAGGACGACCCTGTATCGCCACCTGCCCAAAGCGCCTGTCGAAGCCCACCTAGCCGATGCGCCAGACACCCTCTCGCGGGCGAACGCATCCACCGACCGACGCTAGGCGCGACGCAGGTGCCGAACACTGCCCTCGCCGAGGCGGGGAACCGGGCGACCGCTAGCGTGGCCCGCGTAATGGATCTGGGGGATCATGAGCCGCTGGGACAAAGGAAGTGCTTCTACCCGAGTTTTTCGATGGGTGTTCACACTTATTGCAGTATTCTCTCTAGTCGCAACCATTCCTGTAATCGGTCCGAAAACGACACCGGAAAGCCAATGCAACGCTCGGCCTCACTCTGAGGTGTCGGCAGGCGAGACAATGGGTATCCGTGCAGAGTTCAGCGCATTCCCTCTCGGATTGCGCTGCTTCTACGAGCGCGATGACGATTCGGGGTGGATCGCCGTTGATCCTCCGTGGGTCTACACCGTCACGTTGTTTTCGAGCCTGGCCGCAGTGGCAGTGGGCATTACGTTCCCCCTCATCTTTCGCAACATTGAGATGAGGAAGAATGATGAGAAGAACACGAGCAATGTGGGCCACAGTTCTGGTCCTGGGGGTGGGGGCGTCTCTTTCGATAGCTCAACCGGCAACCGCTCAAGACGCGACATCGGCGGTGAAGACGCCTGAGGTCACTCGCGTCACGGTCCCCTTCAGCGGAGGGGTGGAACTGTCCTCTGCAGTGGAGATCGCGCAGTCAGCCGGGGTAACTCCGGTGGCGTTCCGATTCGAGAGCGACCAGATCGTCGGGGAGTACTCCACGGTTGTGGGCGACCCGGTTGACGAATTCATCGTGGAGTTCTCCAATCGCTTCGGCACGGTTCCTCGGGTAGTTGGAGCCGTGATCGAGACCCCGACGCCGTCGGCACCTGAGCGACGCTCAGTGAGCGCGCCTTCCCCGATCGACACCAAGCTGCCAGACTTCGTGCCCCCGGCAGTCCCGGCCGACAAGGCCGCGACGCTCGTCTCGAGCGACGGTTCTGGCGCTCGAGCAGCGTCGGCGACGTCGGCTCAGGCGGTTGCTGCCGCGGCCGGGTGGAGGCCTGAACACGTCCGGGTGACGGTGCAACGATCTGGGAGCTCGTAGTACATCACCAACAAGATCAATTGGGGCGGCGGTAACCCCCGAGCAATCCCCGGCCCCTGGGGCCTCGAAGTCGGCACGGATCTCTACAACAACGCAACCGGAACCCGCGGAAGCGTCATTCCCGGCCAGATCTGTGGACCCAACTTCCGCGATCAGTTCATCGCGAAAAACTACAGCTTCAAGTCCTGGACCACGTTCAATGGCCGCCACCCATCCATACGCCGACTACAACGACCTTCTGGACTCGTGTGGTCGGAACTCGATGACTATCGGCTTCCAAGATCCGCAGAAGATGGTGGGCCTGGAACTCACCACACAGATCGAGGCGAGACTAGGAGTCACCTCGTCCAGCAGACTCGGCGGAGGGCTTCAACTCGTGAACGGCTCAAGCTGCCCAAGCGACGGCTCTATCGCATTGACTGACTGCATGGGAATCCCCAACACTACAGCGCCGGGGATTCCCAACTCACGACTTACCCTCAGCACTTCGAAGAACTGGGTCGCGAATCCGAATAAATGTTGGCAATCCTCCGGATACGGCGACATCAGCGCCGTAGCGACGACTTGCATCCCCTAACCGGCCAATAGACCATCGGCTATCGGACACAGCGGGAAGGGCCGGCCCACTTGCGGTGCGTCGGCCCTTCCCGCTGTGTTCAGCGTCGCAAGGATCACTCCGTCGGCCGGCCTGGGGCTGCATAGTCGGCAGGCCCATCATCGGTGCGGCGGGCGACGATTTCGGCTTCGGCTGGCTCGTCTTCAAGGAGTTCACCGAGCGAGAGCACCTTGAACGGCTTCTGCTGTGTGCTGTGCAAATCGTTGTCAATCGCTGCAGGCATTCGGGTGTCAGCGCGGTCGGATGCGGCGGCGCCGTCGCGGAGGATCAGAACCGTCGTCTCGCGTGCCTCGCACCAAGTGTTATTGCAGTACACGTCGACGCGGCCCGTGTCTGCCTCGACATCCGACTCGGAGAGCTTCGCGGTCATCTGCCCGCAGAAGTAGCACTGGGCGTATCCCGGGCTGTTCGCCGCCGGCCCGACGAGAGCGCTGCGCACCCAAGGGGTCTCTCCAACCTGCCAGCCGTGGTGTGCGTTGGTAGTGCTCATGCCTGCTCCTTCGCAGTAGAGGTGGTCTTCCGTCAGCAGTATGGCGGCACCGGGTGCGGACCCCTCGTGCTTCAGTCGTCATCAGCAGTAGGTCCCTCAGTTCGGGGGCCCCCGAAGTGACGCGCGTACGACGTGCGGTCCTCCCGCGAGCCCATCAGTGCTCGGAAACGGTCGTTTCCGGAGACAACCAGACGTCGCAGCGGGGTCCGAGCAGCACGGGTCGTCTCCGACGGATCGACTGCGCGCCCCGCTCGCCAGGAGCGATCCGCAACCCCCTACGGGCAGGGGGTGACGCCTCCGTAGGCTCGCCGGCATGCTGCTCATCTTCGGGACCCGCTCGGTCGAGGACCTCCTGCGCGTCGTCGTCCTCGTCTGCGGCTTCTGCGGGGTGCGCGACGAGCAGCGCGTCCTGCGCAGCCGCACGCGCCTCGCCCTCTTCTTCGTGCCGCTCCTCACGATCTCGACCCGCTACCTCCTCGAGTGCGCGAACTGCGGGACCGTGTCGAGCCTGAGCAAGGAGGAGGCGGAGGGTGGCCTCGCCGAGCAGTCCGCCCCTCCGTCGCAGCCGGCGCGCCCGCAGGACGCCCGGCCGGACGACGGCCGACCGCGCGACGCCTGAACGGCGACCATCAGTGCTCGGCGCGCCCCGAGTCCTCGATCAGGCGCACCTTCACGTTGACGGCGAACGGGCCCGAGAGCTCGGCCTCGAGCATCCCGCGCATCAGCTCGCCGACCGTCCGGAGCGTGTCGGGTGCCGGCAGCGCCGCGAGCGCCGAGATGTGCGCGCTGACGGTCGTGAATCCGGCGGAGCGGTGGATGTCGACAAGCACGTCGGGCTGCCGCAGTTCGAGCTTCACGGCGATGGCCTCGGCCGCCGCCTCGAGGATCGGCTGCGCCGGGTAGACCCCGGCCACTCCCTCGGTGTCGCGGATCGCGGCGGTCAGGCGCTGCGAGAGTTCGGTGTCGTCGGTCACGGTCGGTCCTCCCTGCGGGGGTAGACATCGTCGACGGTGACGTCGATGGCGCCCACGACGAGCTCGGTGTGGCGCTCGAGGGCGTAGCGGATGCGCTCGCGCAGGCGGTCGGCGACCTCCGCGATCGCCAGCCCGAACTCGAGGGCGAAGGTCACGTCCACGCGGATGACCGCACCCGGAGTCGCCACGTCGCCGTCGAGCGTGCAGCGCCCCATGATCACGCCGCCCATCGTGTCGCCGGCGCGGCGGATCATGCCGCGCACCGCCGCCTCCGTCAGCGCGAGACGGAGGGTGGGGTCGGGGTGGCGCACGGGAACGTCGCGGCCCGAGCGCACCTCGGTGCGGATCGCGTCGAGCAGCCCGGCGATCCAGACCTCGTCGCGGGCGGGCTCCCGCTCGGACTCGCGCCGCAGCGCCCGCGCCGACAGCTCGGTGAGCCGGGTGAGGTTGGCCAGGGCGAGGCGGCAGGCGGCCGAGTCCTCGATCGAGGGGTCGTAGGGCTGCCGTCCGCGGTCGAGGTAGTCGCTCAGCTCGTCGAGGGTGTGGCCGTCGAGGTCGTCGTCGGGCACGGAGTCGATCACGGAGTCACCGGGCAGAGAGTCGTCCAGCCCGCCGTCACCGGCCACGTCGTCCCGCGCGTCCTCGCGCGCCGAGTCGCCCACGGGCTCGCGCTCCCGGTGCACCGGGCCGCCCTCGGGCACAGCGTCGTCATCGAGTGTCATCGCCATGCCTCCAATTCGTGGAGCAGGAATCGCCGGGCCCGCGCGAGGAGTCCGCGGACCGTCGAGACGGGGATGTCGAGAGCGTCGGCGATCTCCTGGTAGCTGTAGCCGGCGGTCTCGCGGAGTAGCCAACAGCGTCGCTGATCGGCGGGCAATCGGTCCAGCGCCTCCCAGACGGCGTCCAGCTGGAGCCGGGCTTCGACGATCCGCTCGGGGGAGTACTCGGCGGGTGCCGGCGGGTCCCAGTCGTCGATGTCGTCGTGGCGGCGGCGGACGCGGATCCGGTCGATCGCCTTGTGCGACACGATGCGCATCAGCCAGTTGCGGATGTTCGCCGGGCTGTCGAGGTCCGAGAGTCGTCGCCAGCCGGTGAGGAACGCCTCCTGCACGACGTCGTCCGACTCGGCCGACGAGCCCAGCAGCTTGGCCGCGTAGACGCGCATCAGCGAGCCGTGCCGGCGCGCGAGCAGTTCGAAGGCCTGCACGTCGCCGTCCACCGCGCGGGCGGCGAGGGTCGCGTCGGAGGCCCCGAGGAGGGGGTCGTCCTCGTCGTCGATGGTCGCCTCCTCTCGCCTGCGGTCCGTCGATCCGCGTCGGCGGCGCCCCGACGGCCACGTCCGCTCCGAATGCCTATCAGCCTGAGGAGACGACCACCGGAGTCGATGGCCGCCGGGCGAGAAAGTCGCCCCTTCGAGGCACACGCTGTCACCCGAGTGAGGGTCGATTCGAAGGCGAATTCGTGACGAATCGCGCTCTGGACTCGTCTGATCTGTAACCGCCCTCTTCGAGGGCCAGCCGGCCCCGCACGAAAGGGCCTTGACACGAGAGAAGACCGGTCATGCACTCCTTCCTCCTCCGACGGCTCGAGCGGCTGTCATGAGCGGGTCGACCTTCACGATGGGCAGCCCGTTCGCCTCCGCCGATGCGGTGCACGAGGGTGCCGAGCGACGCTTCGAGGCTTCCGGTGAGAACCCCGACCAGGCCTCCGCCGTCTACGCCGACGCCTACGGCGGCGGCACCTTCCGCGTGGCCCCCGCGTCGCGCGACTTCTCGTTCCGCTACGCGTACCGAGGCAGCGAGCGCGTGACGCTCCGCACCTCCGACTGCGCGGGCGAGCTGATCGGCGAGGTCCCGCACCTGCGCGAGTACGTCGTCGGCTGGTTCCGCGCCGGCGGTGGAGTTCTGAACCTCCGCCCGTTCACCCGCACCGAGGCCTCCTCGGCGCCGTTCCTCTTCCCCGCCGAGCGGCAGTTCGGGCTCGACTTCCGGCCGCACCGCCAGAACCTGATCCACTTCGCGCCGGGCTTCCTCGAGGACGTCGCGACCGAGTCGCACGCCGGACCCCGGCAGCCCGTGTCGTTCGACCACGAGGCCGACCCCGATCCGACCGTGCTCGCCCGGTGGCGGGCCGCGGTGTCGGAGGCGAGCGCCGCGCTCGCGACGGCCGCCATCGCGCCGCTCGTCCGCTTCACCGCCGAGCTCAACCTCGCCCGCGCGCTGCTGCTGCTCTTCTCGTGGCGGGCGTGGGACGTGCCCGCGGTGCTCCGCCGCCCGTCCGCGTCGCGGACCCGGGTCGCCCTCGACTTCCTCCAGCACCACGCCCACGAGCCGATCACCCCCGCCGACGCCGCGCGCGCCGCAGGCCTGCACACCCGCACCCTGCAGCAGGCGACGCAGCGCCACCTCGGAGTCTCGCCCTCGGTCTACCTGCGCGACATCCGGCTCGACCGCGCGCGCAACGACCTCGTCGCGGGCGACCCGTGCTCGACCACCGTCGCCGCCGTCGCGCGCGAGTGGGGCTTCGGCAACCTCGGCCGCTTCGCCAGCTCGTACCAGGCGCGCTTCGCCGAGAAGCCGAGCCAGACTCTGCGCTCCTGACGGAGGCGCGGCGGCGGCCCGGCCGGGGCGAGCGGACGCCTGACGCTCGCAGGGAGGCGGGTCTCGATACGCCCCCTGCGGCGGCTACTCGACCAACGGGCTTCCTGCGCGTGACCCCACTTTTGCTGATCGAGTAGCCCGCGCAGCGGGCGTATCGAGATCCACGTCCTTCAGAAGGCGCGATCTGCACCGCGATCTGCTGACGCCGGTGGGTCTCGATACGTCCCTGCGGGGCTGCGGGCCCGAGCAGCAGGGGGCGGCGGCGCCACGACGTGCTCGCCTTGGTGCTGTTCGCGCGTGCGACGTGACGGTCGCGGCGAGTGCGCGATCACGTCGACGCGGGGTCGGGCGTCACTCCGGGCGGGGGAGGACGACGGCGACCTGACGCCGGAGGTGGTCGAGCACCTCCGGCAGGGCATCGTGCAGGTGCAGGGTCGCCGTGGTGGTCACGTGGAGGACCGAGCTGACCACGCGTGCCAGCGTCGCGGCGTCGACGGGCGAGCGGTCTCGGGAGAGGGCGCGGGTCACGCCGTCCTCGAGCCGCAGCGACAGCGCGAGCCCCTCGGCGCGGTGGGGCTCGGCGGGGTCGCCGAAGACCAGCTCGTGCAGGTAGGTGCGGCCGTTCTCGGGCTGCTCGCGGAGGCACGTGACCGCGGGTGTCAGCAGGGCCAGCACCTCGCCGAGCACGGTCGACCGGGCGCCGAGGTCGGCCGCGGCGGCCAGGCCCTCGTCGAGGGCGGTCTCGAACTTCTCGTTCTGCACCATGATCAGCAGCTCCGCCTTCGTCGCGGCGTAGAGGAACAGGGTGCCGATCGCGACGTCGGCCCGATCGGCGATCTGCTGAGTGGTGACGCCGCCGACACCGTGCTCGGCGAACAGCGCCGTCGCCGCTGCGGTGATGCGGCGCCGCTTCTCCTCCTTGGCGCGCTCGCGTCGACCCGGTGGGCCCTGCTGTGTCGTCATCGACGCCTCCTTGACAAAGTAACTGAGTCTGCTCATGATTGAGTCTACTCGGGTAAGCGACCCGGGAGCGAGCGGGAGAGGCACTCATGGCGCCGAGATCGGATGACGCGAAGGCCGCCTCCGCCGTCGATGCACCGACGCGACGGGTGAGCGCCGCGGGGGCCGAGTTCGTCTACCGCGAGGTGGGCCGCGGCGACCTGCCGCCCCTCGTCGCGCTGACGCACCTCGGCGCGAACCTCGACGGCTGGGATCCGGAGGTCATCGATCCGCTCGCCGCCGAGCGTCGTGTGATCCTGCTCGGCTACCGCGGCGTCGGCGGCTCCACCGGGGTGGTGCGGCGGTCCTTCGACGAGGCGGCCGGCGATGCGATCGCCGTGCTGCGGGTGCTCGGTCTCGAGCGGGTCGACCTGTTCGGGCTGTCGATGGGAGGCATGGTCGCCCAGGCGATCCTCGAGCGCGCTCCGGAGCTGGTCGATCGGGTGATCCTCGCCGGCACCGGCCCCGAGAGCGGTGCCGGGCTCACGACGATGGCCGGAGTGATGCTGCGCTCGATCCTGCGCGGCGGGCTCACGGGGACGGACCCGACTTCGCTGCTCTTCTTCACGCGATCCGACCTGGGCAGGAGGTCGGCGAAGGAGTACGCCGCGAGGCTGCAGCGGCGTCGGGCGGGCCGCGACGCCTCCGTCGGGCTCGGCGTCTTCCGCCCGCAGCTGCAGGCCGTCGCGGAGTGGGGGAGGCGGCCGGTGCCGGCCGGCCCGTTCGCGGCCCCCGCGCTGATCCTGCACGGCGACAGCGACCGGATGGTCCCGCCCGCGAACGTCGACCCGCTGCGGGCCCGGTTCGCCGACGCGCAGGTCCGGGTCCTCCACGACTCCGGCCACGGGGTCGTGTCCCAGAACCGGCGCGCGGTCACCGAGGCCGCGCGCGACTTCCTCCGCCGCTGACCGCGGCACCCGAGACCACCAGGAGACGTCCCATGCGAGCCTTCGTGTTCGACGAGTACAAGCAGCCCCTCCACGAGGCCGACGTGCCCGAGCCCACCGTGGGCCCGCGCGACGTGCTCGTGAAGGTCGAGGCCGCGGGCCTCAACCAGCTCGACGAGAAGATCCGCGCGGGCGAGTTCAGGCCGATCCTGCCCTACCGGACTCCGCTGACCCTCGGCCACGACGTCGCCGGCACGGTCATCCGCACCGGCGCCGAGGTGCGCGGCGTGAAGCCGGGCGATCAGGTCTACGCCCGGCCCCGTGACTTCCGGATCGGCACGTTCGCCGAGCGCATCGCGATCGACGAGGCCGACGTGGCCCTCGCGCCGACGTCGATCAGCGCGGCGGAGGCGGCGTCCCTGCCCCTCGTGGCGCTGACCGCCTGGCAGGCGCTCGTGGTGAGGGGGAACGTCCGGCCGGGCCAGAAGGTCCTCATCCACGCCGGCTCCGGAGGAGTCGGCACGATCGCGATCCAGCTCGCGAAGCACCTCGGTGCGGTCGTCGCCACCACGGCGTCCGCGGCGAACGCCGACTTCGTCCGAGAGCTCGGTGCGGACATCGTGATCGACTACACGGCGCAGGACTTCGAGGAGGAGCTCTCGGGCTACGACTTCGTGCTCGACTCGCTCGGCGGCGAGACCCTCGAGAAGTCGATGCGCGTCCTGAAGCGCGGCGGCACGGTCGTCGGCATCAACGGCGTCCCCGACCCGGCCTTCGCGGTGCAGGCAGGGCTGAACCCGGTGCTGCGCCTCGCGATCGCGGCGCTCAGCCGGAAGACCCGCGCCCGCGCGAAGAAGCTCGGTGTGAGCTACCGCTTCCTCTTCATGCAGGCCAGCGGATCGCAGCTGCGCGAGATCGCCGCTCTCGTCGACTCCGGAGTCCTCCGGGCCGTCGTCGGAGCGACGTTCCCCTTCCACGAGACACCGGAGGCGCTCGCCTCCCTCACGACGAGTCGCATCCGCGGCAGAGCCGTCGTCCTCGGTCTCCGACCGCCACCGATCCCCGAAGAAGGAATCAGCATCATGAGCGCACCCGTCATCACCTCCTACGCGAACGCACCGGCGAAGACGGTCACCACCGCCGGGAAGACCTTCGCCTACCGCGAGCTCGGCCCCGCGGAGGAGATCCCCGTCGTCTTCTTCGCCCACCTCGCGGCGACCCTCGACAACTGGGACCCGCGGATCGTCGACGCGATCGCCGCGAACCGGCACGTGATCACCTTCGATCAGCAGGGCGTCGGCGCCTCGGGCGGCACCTTCCCCCCGACTCTCGAGGAGGCCGCCGACGACGCCTACGACTTCATCCGCGGCCTCGGCCACACGAGGATCGACGTCTTCTCGTTCTCGATGGGCGGCATGATCGCGCAGGACCTCGTCGTGAAGCACCCGGCGCTCGTCCGCAGGCTCGTGCTCACCGGCACCGGCCCCCGCGGCGGGAAGGACATGGACAAGGTGGTCGGAGTCACCTACTACGACCTCGTGCGCTCGATCCTCACCCGCTCCGACATCAAGGAGTTCCTCGTTCTTCAACCGCGACGCCGCCGGGAAGAAGGCCGCGAAGCAGTTCGTCGGCCGCCTGAAGGAGCGCACCGTCGACCGCGACGTGAAGATCGGCAACAAGGCGTTCACGACCCAGCTCAAGGCGATCCAGCGCTACGGCCGCTCCGCCCCGTCGGACCTCTCCGTCATCACCCAGCCGACCCTCATCGCGAACGGCGACCACGACCGGATGGTCCCCTCCGTCCTCTCCGAGGACCTGCACCGCCGCATCGAGGGCTCCGAGCTGATCATCTACCCGAACTCGGGCCACGGCGGGATCTTCCAGTACTGGGAGCAGTTCGCCCCCGTCGCCGCGGAGTTCCTCGCGGCCTGAGCTCGTCGCGTCGGCGTCAGCGGGGGAGGATCGCCGCGACCTGAGCGCGGACGGCGGCGACGATCTCGGCGACGCTCGTCCGCGGGTCGGCGCTGGTAGCCAGGGCGAGGAACATCGCGGCTGAGACGATGCCCGCCAGGGTCGCGGCCCGCGCGGCGTCGAGCTCCGCCCTCTGCACGAGGATCTCGGCGATGGTGCGGTCGGTCTCGGCCGCGATGGCCCGTGCCGCGGCGTGGTGGGGTTCGCTCGGGTCGCCGAAGGCCATCTCGCGGAGGTACGTGCGGCCGTTCTCGACCTGCACGCGGTTGCACTCCACGATCGGCTCGAGGACCGCGAGCACGGCGTCGAGCGCGGTCGCGGCGGTCTCCGCCTCCCGCCGGCCGCGCTCGAGCGCCTCCTCGTAGTGCGCGTTCTGCACGAGCAGGAGGAGCTCGCCCTTGGTCTTCGCGTAGAGGAACAGCGTGCCGGTGCCGATGTCGGCGCGCTCGGCGATCTGCTGCGTGGTGACCTCGTCGATGCCGTGCTCGGCGAACAGCTCGCTCGCGGCCGCGGTGATGCGCTCGAGCTTCTGCTGCTTGTTGCGCTCGCGACGGCCGAGGGGAGTGGCGGCTGACGTGGTCATCGGGCCCTCCCGGGTCGGCGGATCGGATGCGCTCCGTCTCGAACCCCTCCATCCTCCCACCGGGAAGGGCGAGCGAGCCGCCGCTGAGTCCGTGCTCGCCCGCCGCTCCGGAGCGATGCTCCCCACCGGTCCGCCCCACCCTGTGGACACCGCTGGCCGCAGGACGAAGAGCCTCCCTATGCCCTCGGGAGGCGGTTGGCCGCCAAGCGCGTCGCCCCTCGATGTTCTCTGGATTTCGGCTGAACCGGCAGGACGACGGCGCCCCTGGACACGTCTGATCCATGTGCCGCAACTGATCGGCACCGCGGAACCCGCGCCTCTCTCACGACATCGGAGAAGACCATGACCAACGTCACCCCGACCACTCCCGCCACCGGCTCCTCGGCCAAGCACGGCACCTCCACCTCGACCGGCAAGAACACGATCGCGGACGGCGTCGTCGAGAAGGTCGCCGGCATCGCCGCCCGCGAGGTCCCCGGCGTGCACGACCTCGGTGGCGGAGCCGCCCGTGCCATCGGCGCGATCCGCAACGCGATCAACGCGCAGGACCGCGGCCAGGGCATCTCGGTCGAGGTCGGCGAGAAGCAGGTCGCCGCCGACATCACCGTCGTCGCCGAGTACCCCGTCGCGCTGCAGAAGCTCGCCGACAGCATCCGCTCCGCCGTCTCCGAGGCCATCTCCTCGGTCGTCGGCATGGAGGTCACCGAGGTCAACGTGACCGTCGCCGACGTCTACATCCCCTCGGACGACAAGGACGAGGACACCGAGAGCCGCGTCAAGTGACTCCGTCCCGCAACGGACTGGTCCTCGGCGCCGTCCTCGCGTTCGCGGCCCTCGCCTTCGGCTTCTGGGCGATGATCTTCGTCGCCCTCGCCATGGCGATCGGCTTCGGTGTCGGCCGGGTCATCGAGGGCAAGCTCGATCTGCACTCGCTGGCCGACACCCTCCGCGGGCGGCGGACCTCGTGACCGCGGCGGTGATGGCCGACCAGGCCCGCCACGGCCGCACGACGATCACCTCGCGCGCCGTGCGCCGGATCGTGTCGGCCGTCACCGCGGAGGCGCTGAACGTCACAGCGTCCGACGTCTCCGTCGAGCTCGATGACGACGGAGGACAGCTCCACGTCACCGCGCGCGCTCCCATCCACGTCACGCCCCTCGGCGAGTCGGATCGGCGCTCCTCCGGGACGCTGCTCTCCCGCCTGAGCACGGCGCAGACCACCATCCGCTCCCAGTGCCTGGAGCTCACCGGCTCCACCATCGGCCGGGTCGACCTCCGCATCACGGGCGCCGACCTCCGAGAACGAAGGAGGGTGTCGTGACGACCCCCAGTTCCACCGCGCTCTATCCGCGCCTCGTGCGCCGCGAGACCCACTCGTCGCGCTCGGGCTCGGCGATCGTCCTCGCCGTCGTGCTGATCCTGCTCTTCGCCTGGCTCGGCACGGAGGCGGTGCTCGCCGCCCTCGGGCAGCCCGCGCTGCTCGTGGCCCCGCAGGACGGCGCGAGCGCTCTCCTCGGTGCGGCCGGCGCCCCCATCGCGCTGACCGCCGCGGCAGGAGCCGTCGCCGCCGTGATCGGGCTCGTCCTGCTCGTCGTGTCGTTCGCCCCCGGGCGTCGCGGACGCCGCAGCGCCGGCTCCGACCGCACCGCGGCCGTGGTCGACGACCGCGTGATCGCGCAGAGCATCGCGCGGACCGCCGCCTACGCCAGCGACGTCGACCCCGACCAGGTGTCGGTGTCGATCGGCAAGCGCACCGTCGGCGTCACCGTCGCCCGCACCTCGGGGCGCAGCACCGACGTCGGCAGCATCCGCGAGGCCGTCGACGCCGAGCTGGCCACCTACGACTACAGCCCCCGTCTGCGCGCTCGCGTGCGCCTGTCCGAGAAGGGGACGGTCCGCTGATGACCACCACGAATCGATTCCTCAACCGCGCTCTGCTGTTCGTCGTCGGGCTCGTGCTCTTCGTCGCCGGCGGAGCCGTCGCTGCCGGGTCGCTCCTGCCGGACGTCCAGCAGACCGTCTCGACGGCCGCCGAGGACGCGACCCAGCCGACCGCGGACGCCCTGTCGGCGCAGCCCTGGATCCTCTGGGTGACCGCCGCCGTCGCGCTCGTCCTGATCCTCCTGCTGGTGCGCTTCATCGTGCGCCAGGGCCGCGGCCGCACTTCGACGCTGCTGCGCGTCAGGTCCGACGCCGCGAGCGCCGGGTCGGTGACCATCGAGGCCAAGGTCGCCGAGCAGGTCCTCGAGGAGGCGCTGTCGCACGACTCCGCCATCGTCTCCGTCGACGTCACCGCCTTCGAGATCCGTCGGCAGAACGTCCTCCGGGTCACCGCGCACACCCGCCGCGGTGTCTCGCCCGTGCAGGTGCGTCGCAGCATCGACACGGCGGTCCGCCGCTGGGACGCGCTCCTCGGAGAGGAGACCCCCGTCGTCATCCAGATCGTCGGCGGACTCCGCACCCGCGTCAGCGGCGCCGCCCGCGTGAGCTGACCGCACCACCGTCCGGCCCTCCTGTTCGGGAGGGCCGGAGAGCGCCCGCCACCGCGGGTCGAACTTTCTAGGAGCACTCCATGACCGATTCCGTCGTCGATCACTCGATCGACCTGAGCGGTGCAGACCGCAGCCATCCCGAGGGGGAGTCGACCGAGCGCCTCGTGGCGACCGCCGCGGCCGAGACCGCCGCCGGCGTCACCGGGGTCCACCACCTCGGCGGTACCGCCGCCCGCACTCTCGACCGCGCCGCGCGCGCCGTGCTGGGCACCAGCACGAGCCCCGGAGTCACGGTCAGCCGCGCCGACGGAGTCGTCACCGTCGACCTCGACCTCGTCGTCGAGTACCCGCACAAGGTCCGCGAGGTGATCGAAGCCACCCGCGAGCAGGTGTCGCGCGCCGCCGCGCAGGTCGCCGCCGGCCCCGTCGTCGTGAACGTCACCGTCACCGATGTGCACGGGCCGTTCGACCCGATCGAGGTCCCGGACGACGAGCGCGAGGACGGCGAGCCCCTCGTCGACAAGGCCCGCGACGCGGCCTCGAACGCCGCGGCCGCCGCCGGCGACGCGCTCGACTCGGCGCGCGGATCCGCCGGGGACGCGCTCGACTCCGCACGCGAGTCGGCCGGGAACGCGCTCGACGCGGCCCGCGACGCGGTCGACACCGCGCGCGCATCCACGGCGGACGCGCTCGACTCCGCGGCGGACGCCGTGGAGGAGGACCGCGAGGCCGCAGTGACCCGGGACGTCTCCGCCGAGCGCACTGTCGGGGTCGAGGCGCCCGCCGCCGCCGAGTTCGTCGTGCGCGTCGAGGTCGAGCCGGTCGACCCAGGCGCGGACGCCGCGCCGGCGCCGGTCTCGGTCGAGGTCGAGCCGGTCGAGAGCGAGTCCGTCGAGGCGGACTCGTCCGACACCCGCGCCTCGCACCGCGCCGGGCAGGAGTAGTCCGATGAGGACCCGCTCCTTCGGCGGTACGCGCCGCAAGCCGCGTGCCGCCTGGATCGCCTTCGCGACCGGCGTCGTCGTGAGCGCCCTCGTCGTCTTCGCCGTGCTGCTGCCCGTGCTCGGGCTGATCGGCGCGGCCGACGCCACGACCGTCGGCGTCCTCGACGTCCCGGTCGGCGCCATCACGCTCTCGATCGTGATCAGCTACCTGATCGGCCTCGCGGCCCTCGCCCTGGCCTTCGTCTCGCGCAACGCGGCCCTCGCCTGGGTGGCGGCCGTCGCCGCCGTCGTCGCCACCCTGATCGGCTCGGTCTGGCCCCTCGTCGCGACCGCCTTCGCCAGCGTCGACCAGGCCCAGGACGTCGTCCCCTTCATCCAGGACCTCATCGGCCAGGTCACCGGCGGCTGACCCGGCCGCTCGCCCCTCGGTCGATCCGTCACGAACGGCCCGTGTCCTCCGACTCGGCCGGGCCCTCCGTGACGGATCGATCGCGTCGGCTCCGTCGACTCGAGCGCGATAGGGCGAACCGCCTGTTGACCCCGCAGCGACAGCTGTGTATCTTCCAGTTATACGAATGACCGATCGTCACGAGGAGGTGGACATGGTTCGACGCACGGCCACGATGTGGCAGGTGGCGGAGCGTGCAGGCGTCTCGCAGGCGACCGTGTCCCTCGTGCTCAACAACGCTCCCGGCAACCGGGTGACCGAGGCGACGCGCGCCCGTGTCATGGAGGCCGTCGAGGCCCTCGGCTACCGCACCAACGCCTTCGCGAAATCGCTCCGCAGCGGTCAGTCGGGCATCATCGGCTTCGTCTCGGACGAGGTCGCCAGCGCTCCGTTCGCCGGCCGCCTCCTCCAGGGGGCGCAGAAGCAGGCGTGGGAGAGCGGGCACGTCATCCTCAGCGTCGACACCTTCGGCGAGAGGGCGCTCGAGTCCTCGGCGATCGACATGATGCTGTCCTACCGGGTGCTCGGCGTGATCTACGCCTCGATGTACCACCGAGTCGTCGAGGTTCCGGAGGCGCTCCACGACGTCCCGACGGTCGTCGCCAACGCGCAGGCCGCCGGCGGCCGCTTCTCGAGCGTCTTCCCCGACGAGGAGCGCGGCGGCTACATCGCGACCCGTCAGCTGACCGACGCCGGTCACGAGCGGATCGCCTACATCGACATCCAGCCGGACGGGAACGATCTCCCGGCCGGTGTCGGTCGCCTGGCGGGCTACCGCCGCGCGCTCGAGGAGGCCGGACTCGACGTCGATCCCCGCCTGCTGCGTCACGGCGAGGGCGGCACCGTCGAGGACGGCCTGGCCCTCACGGCCGAGCTCCTCGACGAGTCCGACCCTCCGACGGCGATCTTCTGCGGCAACGACCGCACGGCCTGGGGCGCCTACCGCACGCTCGAGTCGCGCGGCCTGAAGGTGCCCGACGACTGCTCGGTCGTCGGCTTCGACGACCAGGAGACCCTCGCCGCCTATCTCGACCCCGGTCTGACGACCATGGCGCTGCCCTACGAGCGGATGGCCCGCCAGGCCGTCTCGATCCTCCTCGCCGATCCGCGCGAGGACCCCCGACCCCATCCCATCGAATGCTCACCGGTCCTCCGAGGATCTGTGGCGAGTGCAAAGGTGCGCGCATGACGGCAACACACTCCACCACCGGGGTCGCGAGACCCCGGCGGATCCTGACACCGAGGCAGAGGCTCGGCGCGAACGTCAAGCGCGCCGCGCGGTCCTGGCAGTTATACGTACTACTGGCTCCCGCCGTCGTCTTCGTCGTCCTGTTCAAGTACTGGCCGATGTACGGCGCGCAGATCGCGTTCCGCGACTACAACCCGTCCGAGGGATTCTCGGGCAGCCCATGGGTCGGCCTGGACAACTTCACGAGATTCGTCTCGTCGTTCCAGTTCGGTCGCCTGATCGAGAACACGCTGACGGTGAACGCTCTCGGGCTGCTGATCGCCTTTCCGGTGCCGATCGTCCTGGCGCTGATCGTGAACCAGCTCCAGAGCGAGCGCTTCAAGAAGTTCACGCAGACGGTGCTCTACTCGCCGTCGTTCATCTCGGTCGTCGTCGTGGTCGGCATGATCCACCTGCTCTTCTCGCCGCGCTCCGGGATCGTGAACAGCGCGATCGTGGCTCTCGGAGGCGAGCCGGTCTTCTTCATGGGGTCACCGGAGTGGTTCCGCCCCCTCTACATCGGCTCCGACATCTGGCAGAACGCCGGCTTCTCGATGATCGTCTACCTCGCGGCGCTCACCGCGATCGACCCCGCTCTCCACGAGGCGGCCAGGGTCGACGGCGCGAGCAAGTGGCAGCGGATCCGTCACATCGACATCCCCGGGATCATGCCGGTGATCACCATCCTGTTCATCCTCGCGATCGGCAACCTCTTCAACCTCGGATTCGAGAAGGTCCTGCTCATGCAGACCGACCTCAACCTGCCGACCTCCGAGGTGATCCAGACCTACGTCTACAAAGCGGGCCTGCAGCAAGCGCAGTTCAGCTACTCGGCCGCGATCGGCCTGTTCAACTCCCTGATCAACCTCGTCCTCCTGGCGACCTTCAACTGGGTCGCACGCCGGGCGGGCCAATCGAGCCTTTGGTGATGACGCCATGACCCAGACCATCCACCCCGAGTCCGCAGTCCGCCCGCGGCCCGCACCGTCCTCGCCCCGGCGCCCCGCCCCGCCGACCCGCGGACGGTTCGCCGACCCCGTCTTCAACACCGTCGCGATCACCGTGCTGGTCCTGGCGATCGTCGCGATCGTCTATCCGATGTACTTCATCGTGATCGCGTCGTTCAGCGAGCCGTCCCAGATCCTCAACGGGAACGTCTGGCTCTGGCCCGAGGGCTTCACGCTCGAGGGCTACGCCCGGATCTTCTCGGACGGCGCGATCTGGCAGGGCTTCGGCAACTCGGTGCTCTACACGGTCGTCGGCACCGCGATCAGCGTCGCCACCATCCTCTGCGCCGCCTACGCCCTGTCGCGGAAGGACCTCTACGGGAGGACCTTCTTCCTCCTCCTGTTCATCGTCACGATGTTCATCGACGGAGGCCTGATCGCCCGCTACCTCGTGGTGCGCGATCTCGGACTGCTCGACAGCATCTGGGCCGTGGTCCTGCCGGGAGCGGTCGGCGTCTGGAACCTGATCATCGCCCGCGCCTTCTTCGAGAACAACGTTCCCGGAGAGCTGCGCGACGCGGCCCAGATGGACGGCGCGAGCGACTTCCGCTTCTTCTTCAGCATCGTCCTGCCGCTGTCGAAGCCGCTGATCTTCCTGATGATCATGATCCACCTCGTGGCCAACTGGAACGCCTTCTTCGACGCGCTCATCTACCTCGACGACGAGAGCAAGTACCCGCTCCAGCTGGTGCTCCGCAACGTGCTCATCCAGTCCGAGGTCACCGCGGCCGGAGGCTCGGGAGCGATGGACTCCTACGCCGCCGCCCAGCGCCTGGGCGAGCTGATCAAGTACGGAATGATCGTCATCTCGACGATCCCCCTCCTGATCGTGCTGCCCTTCATGCAGAAGCACTTCACCAAGGGCGCCCTTCTCGGCGCCGTGAAGAGCTGACCGCTCCTCCCACTCCGCCAGGCGATCCCGCCACCCTTCCGGCTGCCCTGCAGCACCGTCCGGCGATCCCGCCGCACCATCACAGAGGAATCAGAACGATGAGACACCGCAGTTTCTTCACCACCACCGCGATCGGACTCTCCGGCGCGCTCCTGCTCGCCGGCTGCACCGGCGGCGGCGGCTCGGACCCCGTCGAGGACCGCTCCTCCGAGGTCGGCTTCAACGAGACCGGCCTCCCGATCGTCGACGACACCCTGTCGCTCACCTTCGGCGGCACGAAGTCGGCGCTCGCGCCCGACTACTCCACGATGCAGCTCGTGCAGCAGTGGGAGCAGGACACCAACATCGCCATCGAGTGGAAGAACCTGCCCGAGCAGGTCTACGCCGAGAAGAAGAACCTCCTCCTCGCCAGCGACGACGTGCCGAACGTGCTCTTCAACTCCGGCCTCACCGACGCCGAGATCGTGCAGTACGGCGAGAACGGGACCCTCCTGCCCCTCGAGGACCTGATCGAGGAGCACGCGCCGACCCTCTCGGGCATCCTCGAGGAGCGGCCCGACATCCGCGCCGCGATGACCGCCTCGGACGGGCACATCTACACGCTGCCCTCGGTCGAGGAGCTCGGGATCCTGCAGTACCCCAACTTCCTCTTCATCAACACGGCCTGGCTCCAGAAGCTCGGCATCCCGATGCCGACGACCATCGAGGAGTACCGCGCAGCCCTCGAGGCGTTCAAGACCCAGGATCCGAACGGCAACGGCGAGGCCGACGAGATCCCGCTGTCGTTCCGCACCGACTCCTTCTGCGCGAACCCGAACGACCTGATCGCGGCCCTCGGCGGACAGCCCGAGAACAACGACCACCGCATCGTCGTCGACGGCGAGGTGCGGTTCACCGCGGACACCGACGGCTACAAGCAGGGCGTCGAGGCCCTCTCCGACTGGTACTCCGACGGTCTGATCGACCCGGAGTCGTTCTCGCAGGACGACGTCGCCTACCTCTCCAAGGGCAAGGCCGACACCGAGATCCTCGGCTCCTTCTTCTGGTGGGAGGCGAAGGAGATGATCGGCGAGGACCGCCTCGGCGACTACGCCGTGCTGGGTGTGCTCGAGGGCGTCGACGGTGAGAAGCGCGCCAGCGTCGCCAACAACCAGGAGATCAGCCGCGGCGCGATGGCCATCACGCGCTCGAACGAGTACCCGGCCGCCACGATGCGCTGGGCCGACCGCCTCTTCGACCCCGAGATGAGCGCCCAGACCAGCTGGGGGCCCCTCGGTGTGACGCTCGAGAAGGACGCCTCCGGGATGCTCGTGCAGATCCCCGCCGCAGCGGGCGAGGCGGAGGGTGAGCGCCGCCAGAAGGTCGCCCCCGGCGGCCCGAAGATCACCACGAAGGAGGACTTCGAGACGGTCGTCGCGCCCGAGCCCCGCGCCCAGGAGCGCCAGGACCTCGTGAACGAGTACTACCTCCCGTTCAAGGCGAACGACGCCTACCCGCCGGTGCTGCTCTCGAACGACGAGCTCGACCGCGTGTCGTACGCGCTCACCGACATCAACACGCTGGTCAAGGAGAAGTTCGCGACCTGGATCGTCGACGGCACGGTCGACGACGAGTGGGACTCCTACGTCTCGCAGCTCGAGTCGATGGGCGCGTCCGACGTCACCGCCACCTACCAGCAGGCCTACGACCGCTTCCAGAGCGGCGGCGAGTAGTTCCCGGGGGCGCGGGCCGTCCCGCCCGCGCCCCCCGTCCGGCCGCACCGATCCCCTCACTCAGGAGCCCCTGTGACCACCATCACGACGACCGACGCCTGGCGTCCGGCCGCGCACTTCACCGCCGGATCGACCTGGCTGAACGACCCCAACGGGCTGCTCTTCCACAACGGTACGTACCATCTGTTCTTCCAGAACAACCCGAGCGGGAGCACCTGGGGCAACATGTCCTGGGGTCACGCGACCTCGACCGATCTCGTGTCGTGGACGGAGCAGCCGGTCGCGATCCCCGTCCTCGACGGGGAGATGGCCTTCTCGGGCAGCGCCGTGGCCGACGTCCGCAACACAGCCGGCTTCGCGGGCCCCGGAGAGACGGCCCTCGTCGCCGTCTACACCGCCGCCCGAGCGCCGCTCGCCGACGGCACCGGCGCCTCCCAGGCACAGGCCCTCGCGTTCAGTCTCGACGACGGCGCGACCTGGACCCGCTACGCGGGCAATCCCGTTCTCGACATCGGATCGGCGGAGTTCCGCGACCCGAAGGTCTTCTGGTTCGGCGGTGACGACGGCCACTGGGTGATGGTCGCCGTCGAGGCCGTCGAGCGCCGCGTCGTCGTCTACACCTCGGACGACCTGAAGACGTGGACCCGCCGCTCCGACTTCGGCCCGGCGCACGCCGTCGGCGGCGTCTGGGAGTGCCCCGATCTCTTCCCGCTGCGCATCCGGGGGACGGAGGAGACCAAGTGGCTCCTCATCGTCAGCCTGAACCCGGGCGGCGTCGCCGGGGGATCCGGCAGCCAGTACTTCGTCGGGGACTTCGACGGCACGACCTTCACCGCCGATCGGATCAGCGACTCCACCGACCTCGCCGACTACGACTGGCTCGACTACGGCCGCGACTACTACGCCGCCGTCTCGTTCAACGACGCCCCCGACGAGCGCCGGCTCACGATCGCCTGGGCCAGCAACTGGGACTACGCCGACGCGACACCCACCGGGCCGTGGCGGTCGACGATGTCGCTCGTTCGCGAGCTCGACCTCGTCGCCGGAGTCGACGGGCGGCTCGCGCTCGCGCAGCGGCCCGTCCTCCCTGCGGGCGCGGCGGCGCGCGCCTGCACCGTCTTCGACGTCAGTGTGTCGTGCCTCCCCGGCGACCGGAGCGAGCTCCGCCTCCTCACCGACGAGACCGACGACGAGGTGGTCATCACCGTCGACGCGGGCGAGGGCGTCCTGACCTGCGACCGCACCCGCAGCGGCTCCGTCGACTTCGCTCCGTCGTTCCCCTCGGTGGACTGGGCGCCCCTGCCCGCGCCGGACGAGTCCGGCCGAGTGGCGATCCGCATCGTCATCGACGCCTCGGTCGTCGAGATCTTCCTCGGGGGAGGGCTCAGCACGCTGACGCAGCTGGTGTTCCCGACCGCTCCGTTCACCACCCTCCGCGTCCGGGAGGCGGCCGAGTGACGACGGGTGGCGTCCTCGTCGTCGGCGAGACCGTGATCGACGTCGTCGAGCAGGACGGGCACCGGCGGGAGCACGTCGGCGGCTCTCCCGCGATCGTCGCGCTGACGCTCGCCCGGCTCGGGCGACCGGTGGGCTTCGCGACCGACCTCGGCGACGACGCCCGCGGGGAGCGGGCGCGCGCGCACCTCGGCGCCTCCGGCGTGCGTGTCCGCGCGACGGGGCGGGGGAGCACCTCGAGCGCCGTCGCGCGCATCGGCGCCGACGGATCCGCTCGCTACGACTTCGACCTGTCGTGGGATCCGGATCCGGTGGATCCGGCCGGGGCCTCGCACGTCCACACAGGGTCGGCCGCCGTCTTCCTCGCTCCGGGGGCCGGCCGGGTGGCCGACCTGATCGGCCGCCTGCCCGAGGGGACGACGCTGAGTCTCGACCCCAACATCCGCGCCGATCTGCTGCCGTCCCGCCGCGACGTGCTCGGGATCGTCGAGCAGCTCCTCCCGCGGTGCGACACGGTGAAGCTCAGCGACGAGGACGCCCGGTGGCTGCACCCCGGGCGATCGGTCGACGCCGTCCTCGACGCCCTCCTCGCCTCCGGAACCTCCCTCGCGGTCGTCACCCTCGGAGGCGACGGCCTGGTCCTCGCGTCGAGGGCCGGGCGCGTCCACGTTCCCGCCGAACGGGTCGAGGTCGTCGACACGGTCGGCGCCGGCGACTCCGCGATGGGTGCGCTGATCGACGCCCGCCTCGACGCTCCCGCGGCCGTGCTCGACGAGGACGAGCTCGCGCGGATCGGCCGGTGGGCGGCCCGTGTCGCGGCCGTCACCGCGTCTCGCGCCGGCGGCGACCCACCGCTGCGCAGCCACCTGGGCTGAGCGCTCGGGCGCGGTCAGTCGCGCAGCGGCGACCCGACGACGTCGAAGCGGAAGCCGCCGTACTCGCCGCTCAGCAGCGGGCGGGCGGCGGCGATCGCCGCCTGCACCTCGGGCAGCTCGAGCGACGCGCGGTGCGCCTCGGCGCTCGTCCACAGCTCGACGACGAACACCGTGTCGGGCGCCTCCTCCGAGACGCCCACCTCGTAGGCGAGGCAGCCGACGCGCTCGAGCGCGTCGTTGCGGGCGGTGAGCAGGGCGACGAGGTCGCCGCGGCGTCCGGGCAGGGCACCGAGGGTGCCGACATTCGCGAAGGTCATGCCCAGACCGTAGCGACGGGCACCGACATCGCGGCACCTCCCGTAGCGTGGGCGCGATGATCAGCGACTACCTCCGGGTCTACGACGACCAGCTCCGCACCGACGCCGAGACCCCGAGCGCCGTCTCGGTGACGCGAGTCGGCCCCCTCCGCCTGGTGACCTTCGCCGCCGGGCGCGGCTTCGTGACCTACCGCGATCTCGGCGGTGCGGAGGCGGAGGCGATCCGCGAGCTGGTCGCCGCTGCCCGCGCGCACTTCGAGGCCGACCCCGGCATCCGCAAGGTCGAGTGGAAGACCCGCGGCCACGACCGCGCTCCCGGGCTCCACGAGGCCCTGATCGAGCACGGCTTCGCCCCGGAGGAGACGGAGTCGATCATGATCGGCCCGCTCGAGGCGCTCACCCGCGACGCCCCCGTGCCGGACGGGGTGACCCTCCGCCGGGTCGTCGACGAGCCCGACGTGCGCGCCTTCAGCGCCATGATCGACGCCGCGTTCGGCGAGGAGGTCGACACCGGCATCGCCGACTCGCTGGTCGTCCGGCTCGCCCGTGCCGACGGCATGGAGCTCTGGGTCGCCGAGGTCGACGGCCGCATGGTCAGCGGCGGGCGCCTCGAGCCCGTGCCCTGCAGCGACGTCGTCGGCATCTGGGGCGGTGCGACGCTCGAGGAGTACCGAGGGCGCGGGATCTACCGCGCCCTCACCGCCGCTCGGGCCCGCTCGGGCCTGGACCTCGGCCGGACGCTCGTGCACAGCGACTCGACCGAGTACTCGCGCCCGATCCTCGAGCGCTCGGGCCTCGTGAAGGTGTCGACGACCACTCCGTACCTCTGGCGCCGCTGATCGCACGCCGCACAACGTCAGCTGAGAGGCCGTCGCAGCCACGATGGTGCGCGACGTCCCCTCTCAGCTGACGTTGTGCGATGAGAACCGAGTCGCTCAGCTCGCCGCGGAGATCTCGAGCGCGATGTTGTCGGGGTCGCGGAACTCGAGGATGCTCTGGCCGCCGGCGTCCTTGATCGGCTCGTGCGCGATGCCGAGCTCGTCGAGGACGGCCGCGGCCGCCTTCAGCTCGTCGGCGCTGCCCACCGCGAAGCTCAGGTGGTCGAGCCCGACGCGGTCCTCGTCGAAGCTGTCGCCGGCCTCGGCGACCGGGCGCAGGCCGAGGAGGCCGCCGGGGAACTGGTAGATCACGCCGCCGAACAGGAAGGCGAGCTTCTCCTTCTCCTCCGCGGGCGCGTCGGCGGGCGGCGCCTCGTAGGCGACGTCGAAGCCGAAGACGGAGTCGTAGAACGCGCGCGAGACGGCGATGTCCCGGACGGTCAGGCGGATGTGGGCGTAGTCGACGGCGGAGATCGGCACGGGGGTTCCTCTCAGGGCGGCGGGCGGAGTGCCCGCTCCCCATCATTCGGAGGCGCCACCCCGCTCCGATGGGGCTGGCGCCTCTCGCGAAGATCGGCTAGTCGAGCTCGGTCGGCCGCGCCGGCTCGGCGAGCAGCGCCCGCGCCGCCATCCCGATCACGGCGCTGTAGGTCGGGTACGCGAACCGCACGTTGGCGAGAGTCGCCACGTCGACTCCGGCCGCCATCGCCGTCGTGACCGACTGCACCACCTCGATCGCGTTCTCGCCGACGGCGTGCGCGCCGAGCAGCAGCTCGCGGCGGCGGTCGGCGATCAGAGTGAGGAACCCGCTCTCGCGATCGTCGATCACGGCGCGGTCCAGGCCCGAGAACGGCACCGACGCGACGACGCACTGCGCGTCGCGCTCGCGGGCCTGCTCGATCGTGAAGCCGACGCCCGCGTAGTCGGGATCCGTGAATCCGCCCGCCGGGAGCAGGTGCTGGGGGCTGCGGCGGTTGGCGCCGAGCACCGCGTTCTCGGCCGCCGCCTCCGCCTCGAACTGCGCCGCCTGCACGAGCATGTCGCGCCCGTTCGCGTCGCCGACCGCGAAGACGTGCGGCACGACGGTGCGGAAGTACTGATCGGCCGGGATCGCCGAGCGGACGACCTCGATGCCCGCGTTCTCGAGCCCGAGATCCTCGACGTCGGCGGGCCAGCCGGTCGCCATGATCACCGCGTCCATGCGCTCGGTGCGGGTCTCGCCGCCCTCGCGCCAGCGGATGTCGATCGCCCCGTCCTCGGCGCGGTCGAGCCGCTCGACGGTCTCGATGCCGGTGTGCACGTGCACGCCCTGGCGGACGAAGGCCGCGGCGACGTACTCCGAGATGCTCGCGTCGGAGGTGGTCAGGATGCGCGGCGCGAGATCGA
Source organism: Rathayibacter sp. VKM Ac-2754 (assembly GCF_009807095.1). Lineage (GTDB taxonomy): Bacteria > Actinomycetota > Actinomycetes > Actinomycetales > Microbacteriaceae > Rathayibacter. The sequence continues at coordinate 59,045 of NZ_WUCC01000004.1, forward strand.
GCAGCGTCACCTCCGAGCCGAAGGCGTTGAAGACCGTGACGAGCTGGGCGCCGGTGTTGCCACCGCCGATGACCGCGACCCGGCGGGGGAGCGAGGGCAGCGCCAGCACGTCCTCGGGGACCGTGGCCAGCTCGGCGCCGGGGATCGGGAGGCGGCGCGAGTGGCCGCCGACGCAGATCAGGATCGAGCGCGCGGTGAGGCGGCGGCCGCTGTCGAGCACGAGGGTGCTCTCGTCGACGAACCGCGCGCGGCCCTCGTGCACCAGCTCGACGCCCGCGTCGGCGAAGCGCTCGGCCTCGCGCTTGATCGAGCGCACCTTGTCGACGCGCTCGTGCACGTGCCGCACGGTCGCGGGCCAGTCGATCGCCGGGGTGCCGACGTCGACGCCGTAGTCGGAGGCGGTGCGCGCCTCGCGGATGATCCGCGCCGTCTTCGCGAGCACCCGGGTCGGCACGCAGCCGGTGTTGACGCAGGTGCCGCCGACGCGGGCGGCCTCGAGGACGACGACGCTCGCGCCGAGCTCGGCGGCGCGCAGGGCGGCGGCGGTGCCGGCGGGTCCGGCTCCGATCACGGCGACGTCGTAGTCGTGGGTCTGGGTGCTGGCGGGCACGGGGCCTCCCGGTCGAGTGGTGGTGGTGCCTGCATCCTGGCCCGCGCGCCCCGGCATCCGCTGTGCGCGCGCGTCGGAGGATGCCCTGTGCCCCCCGTCCGCCCCGCACCGGGCGTTTCGCATCCGAGCCTGGGAGACTGGAGGGCGGCGTCGGATCCTCCTGCGCGCAGAACGGCCGGCCGGCCGGAGGACGGAGCATCCCGTGGGAATGCTGAACTACCCCGGAGGCATCGAGGCCCCGTTCGAGGACCGCGTCCTCGCCCATCTCGAGATCGTCATCACCGCCAAGCTGCGGCGCGACGAGTCGTTCGCCTTCTCGTGGTCGCAGGGCCAGGAGCTGGGCGGCGGCCGGATGAAGATCTGGCTGCACCCGTCGGTGCCGATCTCGTACCGGTTCCACGGCGGCCGTCAGCCGGCGATCAACCGCGACTGGATCGAGGCGATGATGATCGCCGCCAGCTCGCAGAGCGGTCTCCAGCTCGTCCCGGAGCCGGCCGCCCCGCGCCAGGCCTGAGCGGGCGCCGGGCCCGAGGCCTCTAGCCCTCGGTCCCCGGCTCGGGCAGCACGCGCAGCCCGGCGGGGGTGGCCGCGGCGCGCAGCAGCAGGTCGATCCAGGCGCGGTTCAGCGGCTCGTTCGAGTACTCGTCGTAGCTGAAGTAGAGCGACGAGCTCTTCGAGACCCAGATGCTGCCGTGCTTGCCGCGGTTCTCGATGGCGACGTCCTCGCCCACGTGCGGCTCGCCGTCCCAGTGGAACGAGAAGCTCTCGTTGCGGCGCAGCTTCGAGATGATGACCGCCTCGGCGTGGCGCAGTGCCCGGTCGTCGATCATGATCGCGGGAGCTATCCCGTAGATCAGCTGGCCCATCGGACATCCCTTTCGCCGTCGTCTGTCGATCATCTCACGCCAGCAGTGGGTGGCAGGGCGTCCCGGTCACGCTCGTTCGTTATGATCCGCGGATGTCCTCGCAGCACGAGCACGCCGCCGAGAGCACGCTGCTCGCCCGGATCCGCGCGGGGGCCAGTCAGCTGGGGCCGAGCGAGCGGCGCGTCGCGGCCGTGGTGCTCGCGTCTCCGCACGAGGTCGTCGAGTGGTCGACCTCCGAGCTCGCGACGGCCGCGCAGGCGTCGGCGGCCACCGTCATCCGCGCCTGCCAGAAGCTCGGCTTCCGGGGCTTCCAGCATCTGCGCCTCGAGCTCGCCCGCGCGACGCCCGCCGCCCAGCCCCAGGGCCGCGACGAGATCGGCTCCGTCTTCGACGCCGCGGTGACGGCGCTGCGGATCGGGCAGGAGAGCCTCGATCGCGAGGCGGTCGATCGTGCGGTCGGCCTGATCGCCGGGGCGCGGAGGCTCGTGCTCGTCGGCAACGGCTTCTCGGGCCCGCCGCTCCAGGACGCGGCGATGCGGCTGAGCACCCTCGGCCGCTCGGTCGAGGCGCCGGGCGACGTGCTCGCGCAGCAGTTCGCCGCGCACTCCCTGCGGCCGGGCGACGTCTGCCTCGCGGTGAGCTACTCCGGAGCGAACGCGCACACCCTCACCGCCTGCCGCGCGGCCGCCGATCGGGGCGCCGACGTCGTCGCGGTGACCGGCTTCGGGCGCTCGCCGATCGTGCGCCTGTGCACCGTCGCGCTGGTCGCGGCGCCCGCGGGAGGGGAGGAGGGGGTCGATCCCTTCCTGAGCCGCCTGAACCAGTCGGTCGTCCTGCACGTGCTGCACGCCCTCCTCGCCCGGCGGATCGGCTCGGCCGGCGCCGAGATGCAGCAGGTCGTCGCGGGCGCCCTCGCCGACGAGCTCTGAGGGTTCGCGCCCCGTCCTCGTCCCCGTCACCCGTCGTTCACCCCCGACGCCCACCCTGAATCCGTAACGGGATTCCGCGGCGCGCGGAACGGCGGGAACGAAGAGGGGGCGGCATGGCGGGCATCGACGCAGCCCCGGTGGCGGGCGCGAGCACCGGAGCGGACGCGTGAGCACCGCGACCGGCCGCACCACCCTCGTGCACCTCAGCGACGTCCACGCGACTGACGGCGAGCTGCTCTACGGCGCCGTCGACGGTCTCGAGCGGCTCGAGCGCGTCGGCGCCTACGTCGTCGACGCGGGCATCACTCCCGAGGCGATCGTCATCACCGGCGACCTGGTCCAGCGCGGACACCGCGGGGCGTACCCCGCTCTGGCGCGGGCGCTCGTCCGGCTGCAGGACGCGGTCGGCGTGCCGGTCCTCACCACGCTCGGCAACCACGACGATCCGGAGGCGGCACGCGTGCTCCCGGGTCACGGGTCGGGCCACGACCGCGTCGTCGAGCTCGGCGGGCTCCGCCTCGTGCTGCTCGACTCGCACGACGGCGCGCTCGGCCCCTCGCGGCTCGCATGGCTCGCCGACAGCCTGGCGACTCCGGCTCCCCTCGGCAGCGTCGTCGCCCTGCACCACCCGCCGCTCCCGTCGCCGCTGCCGACGCTCGCGCAGCAGGGTCTGCGCGACGCGGAGGCGCTCCTCGACGTCCTGGCCGGGACCGACGTCCGCGTCCTCCTCGCCGGGCACTTCCACCATCCGCTCGGCGCGGTGGTGCGCTCGATCCCCGTCTCGGTCGGCCCGTCGCTCGCCTACCACCAGGTGATGAACGCCGGGCCCGACCGCGTGAGCGGCCACGACTCGGCGATGTTCTCGCTCGTGCAGCTCGGCGACGACTCCGTCACCGGCACGACGATGAGCCTGCGCAGCCCCGAGCCCCTCTTCACCTCGGTCGCGCGACGCGCGTCCGTCTGCGCCTGACCCGACAAGCGCCTGACCCGAGAAGCGCCCGACCCGACCGCAACCCGAAGGAACCCCCATGCCCCGCCTCCTCCGCACGGCCGCCGTCTCGGCGTTCGCCCTCTCGACCGCGCTCCTCGCCGGCTGCAGCGGCACCGCCCCCTCCGCCCCCGCCGCCGAGAGCGCCGACGCGCTCGAGCCCGCCACGATCACCCTCTACACCTCCGAGCCGCAGGAGAAGGCCGACGCCCTCGTCGCGGCCTTCAACGAGGTGCACCCCGAGGTCACCGTCGAGGTCTTCCGCGCCGGCACCGGCGACCTGACCGCCCGCATCGAGTCCGAGCGGACGGCCGGCGCCGTCCAGGCCGACGTGCTCCTCGCCGCCGACTCCGGCACCTTCGAGGACTACGCCGCCGAGGACCTGCTGCTGCAGTACAGCCCCGCCGACGTCGACGCGCTGAACCCCGACGTCGTCGACCCCGAGGGCTACTACACCGGCACCCGCATCATCCCGACGGTGATCGCCTACAACACGGGCATGATCGACGAGGCCGACGCCCCCACCTCGTGGCAGGACCTCACCGACTCCCAGTACGCCGACAAGCTCGTGATGCCCAACCCCGACGTCTCGGGTGCCGCCGCCTACAACGCGGCCGTCTGGCTCGACGAGCCGGCCCTGGGCGAGGAGTGGCTGACCGCCCTCGCCGCCAATCGCCCCGTGATCGCCGACAGCAACGGCCCCGTCTCGCAGGCCGTCGCCTCGGGGACCCAGCCGGTCGGCGTCGTCGTCGACTACCTGGTGCGCGAGCTCGCGGCGCAGGGCTCGCCGATCGCCGTCTCGTACCCGACCGAGGGCGTGCCCTACGTCTCGCAGCCGGCCGGCATCTTCGCCGACACCGACGCCCAGGAGGCGTCCGAGGCGTTCGTCGACTTCCTCGTGAGCGAGGCCGGGCAGACCCTCGCGGTCGAGCAGTCCTACCTCCCCGTCCGCTCCGACGTCGGCACCCCCGAGGGCGCGCCCTCGATGGACGAGATCACCGTGCTCTCGCCCGACCTGCAGACGATCCGCGACAGCCAGGACGCGGCCGTCGCGACCTTCACCGAGCTCTTCCAGTAGTGAGCGCGACCCCTCTGCCGACCCTCGCCGTCTCCCGACGGCGGGGGTCGCTGGGCGCGGTGCGGGTCGTCCTCTGGGCGCTCTGCGCCGCGCTCGTCCTCGTCCCGCTGGGCACCGTGCTCGTCCTGGCGGCCGGGGGCGACCACCTCGGGGTGCTGCTCGAGGGCGACGTGGTCGAGGCCGGAGTCAACAGCCTCGTCTCCTCCGCCGTGTCCGCGGTCCTCGCGGTCGCGGTCGGCACCCTGTTCGCGGTGCTGCTCGACCGCACAGATCTGCCGGGCCGCCGAGTCCTGCGGATGGTCGCCCTCAGCCCCCTTCTCGTGCCGCCGTTCGTCGGCGCCATCGCCTGGGTCGGGATCGCCGGCCCGACGAGTGCCGTCAACCTCTGGTGGCGCGGCCTCACCGGCGGCCCGCTCTGGAGCATCTACGGCGGTGACGGAGTGGTGTTCCTCCTCACCGTGCACAGCTATCCGATCGCGATGCTCATCGTCTCGGCCGCCCTGCGCCGGATCCCCGGAGACCTCGAGCTCGCGGCGCGGATCGGCGGCGCCTCGGCGCTCCGGGCGGTCGCGACGATCACCCTCCCGCTGCTGCGGCCGGCGATCGCGTCGGCGCTGCTGCTGATCGGCGTCTCGAACCTCGCCGACTTCGGCATCCCCTCGATCATCGGCCTGCCCGAGCGCTACGTCACCCTCTCGACGCTCGTCTACCGCTACATCCAGTCGGGCACGGTCGAGAACCCGCTCGAGGTCGTCGCCACCATCGGCGCGGTGCTGCTCGTGATCGCCGTCGCGGCCCTGGTCGTCGACGCTCTGCTCGCCCGGCGCCGGGTCGAGCTCGACTCCGCCGCGACGCCTCCGCAGCTGCTCGCCCTCGGCCCCGCCCGCGATGTCGCGGCGGCGGCCACCTGGACGATCGTGCTAGGGCTCACCCTCCTGCCGCTGCTCGCCCTGCTGTCGCAGGCGCTCCTGCCCGCGCCCGGCGTCCCGCTGACCCTCGAGAACCTGACCCTCGACAACATCACCCGCGCCGTGACCGCGAAGAACACGGCGACCGGCGCCCTCACCTCGGTGCTGCTGGCGCTCGGCGCGGGCGTGGTCTGCGGCGTCATCGGCCTGGCCGTCGGCACCGTGACCACCCGCACCAGGTCCCGCGACAACGCGGCACTCCGGGCCGTGGCCCTCCTCCCGCAGGCGATCCCCGGGCTCGTCATCGCCGTCGCCTGGCTGGTCCTCGCGCCGCGGATCGGGCTGTTCAACACGCCCTGGCTCATCCTCTGCGCCTACATCACCTCGTTCGTCGCGCTCGTGGTGCAGTCGGTGGCGGCCCCGCTCGCGGCGACTCCCCTCACCGCGGAGGAGGCGGCCCGCATCTCGGGCGCGAGCCGGCTCCGCGCCCTGGTCGACATCTCATGCCGGATGGCCGTGCCCGCGGCGATCGCCGGCTCCGTCCTCGTGGTGCTCACCGCGGTCCGCGAGCTGACGCTCTCGGTGCTGCTGCTCTCGCCCGGTGCGCAGACGCTCGGCGTCGCCATCTTCAACCTGCAGCAGGCCGGCTCGTACAACACCGCCGCTGCGCTCTCCCTCCTCGTCACCGTCGTCGGACTCGCGGGCCTCGGCCTCGCCGCCCGCTCGCCCCGCTGAAAGGTCACCGTGGCCTCCGTCACCCTCGACTCCCTCTCCCTCCGCTACCCCTCGGGGGCCATCGGCCTCGCCGACATCGACCTCCGGATCGCCGACGGCGAGTTCGTCGCGCTCGTGGGCCCGTCGGGCTCGGGCAAGACGACGCTGCTGCGCGCGGTCGCGGGCTTCCTCGCGCCGACCGCGGGCACCGTCCGCCTGGACGACACGGTGGTCTCGGGAGGCGGTGCGTTCGTGCCGCCGGAGGGTCGCGGGCTCGGCATGGTCTTCCAGCAGCACGCCGTCTGGCCGCACTGGTCGGTCGGGCGCAACGTCGACTACCCGCTGCGCCGCGGAGGCGTCCCGCGGCGCGAGCGCGACCGCCGCGTCGCCGAGATGCTCGAGCTCGTGGGCCTCGACGGCGCCGCGCGTCGCGACCCGGCCACGCTCTCGGGAGGGCAGCGCCAGCGCGTGGCCATCGCCAGGGCCCTGATCGCGGAGCCCCGCGTGCTGCTGCTCGACGAGGCGCTCTCGGCGCTCGACGAGCCGCTGCGCGACCGCCTCCGGATCGAGCTGCAGTCGCTGACGCGGCGGATGGGGCTCACGGTGCTGCACGTGACGCACGACCGCGACGAGGCGCTCGCCCTGGCCGACCGCGTGGTCGTGCTCGACGGCGGCCGGATCCAGCAGGTCGCCCCGCCGGCCGAGGTCGTGGCCCGCCCCGCCTCCGCTCTCGTCGCCCGCTTCCTCTCGGACGCCACGACCGTGCGGGGCACCCTCGGCGTCGACGGCTTCACCGCGCACGAGCATCCGCTGCGCCTGGAGCGGTCGCGGATCGACGACGCGGTGCCCGGCGGGTGCGAGCTCGCGATCCTGCCCGACGACGTCGCGCTCGGCCCGGGGGAGGATGCGACGGTCGTCTCGTCCCTCTTCGGGCGCGCGGGCAACGACGTGGTCCTCGACTGGGCGGGGCTCCCGGTGCGCTGCCACAGCGAGTCACGGCCCGCGGTCGGGGCGCGGGTCGGCGTCACGGTCCGGCGGGCCCTCGCGTTCCCGGTCGCCGCGTGAGAGCCGCGTTCGTCCGCCACGGCCGGACGACCTGGAACGCCGAGCGGCGCCTGCAGGGCCGCAGCGACCTCCCGCTCGACGCCCGCGGCGTGCTGCAGGCCGAGGCCGCGGCCCGGGTGCTCGGCGGCTCGCGGCCCTGGAGCGGTGTCGTGAGCTCGCCGCTGCTGCGGGCACGGCAGACGGCGGCGGTGATCGCCCGCGCGCTCGAGCTGCCGGACGCAGCGGTCGACGACGGGCTCGTCGAGCGCGACTACGGCCTCGCCGAGGGGGTCGCTCTCGACGAGGCGCACCGGCGGTGGCCCGGCGGCGACTACCCGGAGGCGGAGTCGACCGAGGCGCTCGCCGCGCGCTCCGCCGCCGCCGTCCGCCGCCTCCTCGACGGCGACGGCGACGTGATCGTGGTCGGTCACGGTGCGTTCCTGCGCGCCGGGATCCGCGCGGTGACGGGGCGGGAGTTCCCACGCCTCCTGAACGGCGACGTCGTGCTGGCGAGCGGCTCGCCGCCGCGGTTCCAGGTGCACGCTCGATGACCGGGTGGCTGCTTAGGTAAGGCTCAACGGGCGGAATCGCCGAATTCTCGGCGGACAGTGGCGCTCAGCCTTCGTTGTGCGGGCGCACCTGCGGTCACGGACGCCTCAGCCCCCGGCTGCCGCCTCGCCGACCAGCTGGAATCCGCCCTCGATCGTCCCGTCGGGATTCAGCTGCACCCGCGTGAACACGGGCGAGTCCTCACCCCGCGCCGAGCCCGCCAGCCGCAGAGCGTTCCCGTCGAAGAAGTCGGCGAGCCCCGTGCACCCGACCGAGAAGGTGCCGTCGGGCCGCTGCAGCCCGAGGCACAGCATCGTTCCGTTGGGCGCGCTGAGCAGCAGCCGGTCGTCCTGCACGGTCTCGAAACCCGGGGTGTAGACGGTCGCACCGGTGGCGACCAGGTCGAAGCCGTCGGGCAGATCCGTCGTCGGCTCCCAGCCCTCGACGAGGTCCTCGAAGCGGTCGATCGGCCGCGCGGTCGGGGTGGGCGTCGCGGTGGCCTCGGCGCTCGGCCTGTCGAGGGCGACGGAGGCGGCGGCCGCGCCCAGAGCGAGTCCGGCCGCGAGGGCTCCCGCGGTGATCAGGGCCGCTCGGCGTCGGGGCCGGCGGGGTTCCTCGGGCGGGGGAGTGTCCGGGGGGATCGGCGCGACGGGGCGCTCGGACAGGAGTTCGGGAGCGCTCCCGGTCTGCGGGTCGGCAGCCGCGATCTCCGACTCGCTCCGGAGGCGCCGTGCGGCCTCGCGCCGGCGGGTCTCGGTCTCGGCGCTCCCGTCGGGCCGCGCGTAGAGCGCTCGTTCGAGATCCCGGCGCTCGTCCCGGCGCTCGCCACCGCGCTCGTCGTCGTGGCGCTCGTCGTCCTCGGCCTGCACGTCGCCAGTATGACGGGCGCCTCCCGCACCCGCCTCCGGAGGCTGTGCTCGCTCACAGTCCATCGCACAGAAAATGACGCAGGTTGACTCCGTTCCGAAGTATTGACGTCTTCTGAGCGTCTCCGCAGACTGGGAGCGCACACAGTTCAAAGGAGAACTCGCCACACCTCACCGGGGTGCGCCGCTCGCCGGCCCCCGCTCCGCGAGCGCCTCACGGCCTCGCCTCCGCCCCACCCGGGACCTCCTCCGCCGCACCCCCGTGCGCCGCGGCCGAGGCGGATCCGCTCCACGAAAGGACACCCATGTCTGCACGCACTCGGAGGAGAGGCGGCCTCGCGGCCGTCGCCGCCGTCTCGACGCTCCTCGGCTCGTTCGCCGGGGCGGCGACCGCCTCCGCCGCCTCCGGCGCTCCCCTCGACGGGCCGGTCGACGCCGGGATCTTCGTCGACCGCGTCGAGGGCCTCTCGCCCGACTTCATCAAGGGCGCCGACGTCTCGAGCCTCCTCTCGATCGAGGAGAGCGGAGTCGTCTTCCGCGACGCCGACGGACAGGTCGCCGACCTCTTCGACGTCCTCGCCGACGAGGGCGTCACCACGGTGCGCGTGCGGGTCTGGAACGACCCGTTCGACGCCGAGGGCGACGGCTACGGAGGCGGCGACGTCGACGTCGACCGCGCCGTCGAGATCGGCGAGCGCGCGACGGCCGCCGGGCTCGGCCTGCTCGTCGACTTCCACTACTCCGACTTCTGGGCCGATCCCGCCCGCCAGCTCTCGCCCAAGGCGTGGATCGGCCTGAGCGACGCCGACCGCACCACGGCCGTCCACGACTACACGGCCGAGTCGCTGCAGCGCTTCGAGGACGCCGGAGTCGACGTCGACATGGTGCAGATCGGCAACGAGACCAACAACGGCATGGCCGGCTACGCCCGCGCCGCGACCGACATGGACGCGACGCTCGCCGGGCTGTTCTCGGCCGGCAGCAGCGCCGTGCGCGAGGTGCTGCCCGACGCCCAGGTGGCGGTGCACTTCACCAACCCCGAGACTCCCGGCCGCTACGCCGCGATCGCAGCCGGCCTCGACGCGTTCGACGTCGACTACGACGTGTTCGCGAGCTCGTACTACCCGTACTGGCACGGCACCGTCGAGAACCTCACCGGCGCCCTGTCGCAGATCGCCGGGACCTACGGCAAGAAGGTCATGGTCGCCGAGACCTCCTGGGCGCACACCCTCGAGGACGGCGACGGCTACCCCAACGTGATCGACGCCACGACGGCGACCGACGAGTACCCGATCAGCGTGCAGGGTCAGGCCACGGCGCTCCGCGACGTCATCGCGGCGGTGCACGCGGTCGGCGACGCCGGCATCGGCGTCTTCTACTGGGAGCCGGCGTGGCTCCCCGTCGGCCCGCCGAGCGCACTCGAGCAGAACCGCCTGCTCTGGGAGCGCGACGGCTCCGGCTGGGCCAGCAGCGCCGCCGGCGACTACGACCCGGTGCACGTCGGCGAGGCCTACGGAGGCTCCGCCTGGGACAACCAGGCGCTCTTCGCCGCCGACGGGTCGCCGCTCGAGTCGCTCAGCACGTTCCGCTACGTCGACACCGGAGCCGTCGCTCCGCGCGCCGTCACGGGCGTCGACGCCGTCGAGCTCACCGTCGTCGACGGGGGAGCCGTGGAGCTGCCCGAGACCGTCGCCGTGAACTTCAACGACGGCTCCGTCGAGGACCGCCCCGTCACCTGGAGCGGCGCCGCCTCGTGGATCCGCGGCCCCGGCGAGTACACGGTCCCCGGCCGCACCGACTCGGGTCTCGAGGTGTCGGCGACGGTGACCGTGGTCGCGCCGAACCTCGTCGCGAACCCGGGCTTCGAGCTCGAGGACATGTCGGCCTGGACCCTCACGGGACCGGCCGCGCGGACCGAGACCGGTGACGCGTCCGAGGGCGGCTTCGCCGTCACCTTCTGGGGAGCCGACGCCTACTCGACCTCGGCGAGCCAGACCCTCACGGGGGTCGCGCCCGGCGCGTACACGCTCCAGGCGACGACGCAGGGCACCGGCGGCACCGCCTCCGACGTGCGCACTCTGAGTGCGACGACCTCCGCCGGCACGACCGCCGCGCCGCTCGAGATGACCACCTGGAGCTCGTTCTCGACCACGACCGTTCCCGTCGTGGTCGGCGCTGACGGAGTCGTCGAGATCGCGGCCGAGTTCGCGCTGGCCGGAGGCGCCTGGGGCGTCCTCGACGACGTGCGCCTCGTCGCCGACGCGGCCGAGTCGACCGTCGACACCGCAGCGCTCGAGTCGGCCCTCGCTGAGGCCGATGCGGTCGATCGCTCGACCGGCAGTACCGAGTCGCTCGCGCGCCTCGACGAGAGCCGCGCGATCGCCGCGGTCGTGCTCGCCGGGTCGACCGCGACGCAGGAGGAGGTGGACGCCGCCGAGCGCGGCCTCCGCGAGTCGATCGCCGGAGTCGCGAGCGACCTCGGCGTGACCCTCTCTGCGACCGTGAGCTGCGTGAGCGGAAAAGCCGTCCTCGCGGTGAAGGCCGCTAACGCGGGGACCGAGCGGGTCGCCCTCTCGGTCCGCACGCCGTACGGCAGTGTGACGCTGCCGGCGCTCGCCGCGGGCGCCTCGACGTCGCTGAAGGTCCCGACCCCGCTGAGCTCGGTGCCGGCGGTCTCGGTCACGGTGGACGCTCGCGGGGCCGGTGGCGCCTCCACGGAGCTGCCTGCGGTGACGAGCCCGGCCACGCGCTGCCGCTGACGCAGCCCGTGATCGAAGGGGGTCGGTTCGCGCGCGGAACCGACCCCCTCCCCCCGTCGGAGGGACCCGCCGTGACGCGGATCGTCGGGTAATGCGAGAGCGCGGCGCATCCTTAAGCCGAATAGCGAGTGGTTCTACTCAGTTCTGTCGCAGATCGACGGATGCGTGACCAGTTTGGGGTACTTTTCAGATCCACCCACCGTGGGTGTCCTGAGCCCGCGCATCCGTGGGCGGAAGCTGCGTCACCATGCTGCACAGCCCGACCTCCACTGCCCGATCCCGACGCTCGCGACGAAGGCGATTGGGGATCGGCGCCTCCGCCGGCGTCCTGATCCTCTCGGCGAGCTTCCTCTTCGCGAACTCCGCCCAGGCGGCGTCAGCGCCCGACCTCGGGCGCGCCGGCTCCTACTCGGTCCTCGGCGGCTCGACCGTCACCAACACCGGCGACACGATCCTGCCGGACGACCTCGGCGTCAGCCCCGGCACCGCGATCACCGGCTTCCCCCCGGGAGAGGTCCTCGGCACGATCCACGCCGCGGACGCCGAGGCGAACGGCGCCCAGTCCGACCTCGTGACGGCGTACGACCAGCTCGCGTCGCAGGCCGCGACGGCCACGGTCTCCGGCGACCTCGTCGGCCAGACCTTCCAGCCCGGCGTGTACAACTCCGCCGGCCCGATCGGCCTCACCGGCACGGTCACGCTCGACGCAGCGAACGACCCGGCGGCCGTCTTCGTCTTCCAGGCCGGCTCGACCCTGATCACCGGTTCGTCGAGCCGCGTCGACCTGATCAACGGCGCCCAGGCGTGCAACGTCTACTGGCAGGTCGGCAGCTCGGCCACGCTGGGCACCGACTCCTCCTTCGTCGGATCGATCCTCGCGCTCGCGTCGGTCACCGTCACGACCGACGTCGTCGTCGAGGGCCGTGCCCTCGCCCGCAACGGGGCCGTCACGCTCGACAGCAACCTCTTCACCACCCCGGACTGCACGCCGGTCCCGACCGAGGTGCCGACGGTGACTCCGACTGTGGAGCCGACCGTCGAGCCGACCGTCGAGCCGACTGTGGAGCCCACGGTGGAGCCGACCGTCGAGCCGACTGTGGAGCCCACGGTGGAGCCGACCGTCGAGCCGACCGTCGAGCCGACCGTCGAGCCGACCGTCGAGCCGACCGTCGAGCCCACGGTGGAGCCGACCGTCGAGCCGACGGTCGAGCCCACGGTGGAGCCCACTGTCGAGCCCACGGTGGAGCCCACTGTCGAGCCCACGGTGGAGCCGACCGTGGAGCCCACGGTGGAGCCCACTGTCGAGCCGACCGTGGAGCCCACTGTCGAGCCGACCACGCCTCCGGTGATCCCGCCGGTGACTCCTCCGACCACGCCTCCGGTGATCCCGCCGGTCACGCCCCCGGTCATCCCGCCCGTGACGCCGCCCGTGATCCCGCCGGTCATTCCTCCGGTGATCCCGCCTGTCACGCCCCCCGTGATCCCGCCCGTGATCCCGCCGGTCATTCCTCCGGTGATCCCGCCGGTGACGCCTCCGGTGATCCCGCCCGTGATCCCGCCGGTCACGCCCCCGGTGACCCCGCCCGTGATCCCGCCGGTCACGCCCCCGGTGACCCCGCCCGTGACGCCTCCTGTCACTCCTCCCGTGATCCCGCCGGTCACGCCGACCATGACGCCGACGCCGACGGTCACCCCGACGCCGACGGTCACCCCGACCATGACGCCGACGCCCACGGTCACCCCGACCATGACGCCGACGCCGACCGTGACTCCCACGGTCACGCCGACGCCGACCGTGACGCCCACGCCCACGGTGAAGCCGACCGTGACGCCGACGCCGACCGTGAAGCCGACCGTGACGCCGACGCCGACCGTGACTCCGACCATGACGCCGACGCCCACGGTGAAGCCGACCGTGACGCCGACGCCGACCGTGAAGCCGACCGTGACGCCGACGCCGACCGTGAAGCCGACCGTGACGCCGACGCCCACGGTGAAGCCGACCGTGACGCCGACGCCGACCGTGAAGCCGACCGTGACGCCGACGCCGACCGTGACTCCGACGGTCACGCCGACGCCGACCGTGAAGCCGACCGTGACGCCGACGCCGACCGTGAAGCCGACCGTGACGCCCACGCCGACCGTGACTCCCACGGTCACGCCGACGCCGACCGTGAAGCCGACCGTGACGCCCACGCCCACGGTGAAGCCGACCGTCACCCCGACGCCGACCGTGACGCCCACGGTCACGCCGACGCCCACCGTCACCCCCACCGTCACCCCGACGCCGACCGTGACGCCCACGCCGACCGCACCCGCGGTCGTCCCCACCACCAGCCCCTCGCCCTCGTCCACCGCCCCCGCGGTGCTGCCGGGATCGAACGGGCCCAGTAGCGGAGGCCTCGCCTCCACCGGAGTCGACGGCATCGCCGTGGCCCTCGCTGGAGCCTTCGCGCTCCTCGGCGGCGGACTGCTGATGCTGCTCCACCGTCGCACCAGGCGACTGCGGAGCTGACCCACCCGGGGCGAGTGACGCGTCGACCCCCGCGTCACTCGCCCCCCCACCTCCTCCACTCCCCCCGGTGGAGGAGCCGCTCCACCCCTCACCGAGACCCCGCGAGGAACTGCGCTCCTGCGCAGCCGTCCGCTCCGCGCATCATCGCGGCAGTGGGCGCCCTTCCCGCCCCCCGCTCCCGTCATCGCTCCCCGCGCCGACACCTCGACGACCGGTTCCCGACTCGGCCGCACCGCCCTCCTCCGAGGGCCCGCGCTCGACGGGTTCCCGCGTCACCGCGTCGACCTCGTCGACGACACCCCCTCGGTCAGGACAGCGGATGAGCCACCAGCACGCCGGAGCACAGAGCGGCACCCCCACCACTCACGACAACGCCCTGCGGCAGGCGGCCAGGAAGCTCTGGTCCCAGCTCCTCGACCCGCGGCCCCGCTCGGGCGCGACGCAGGACCCCGAGGGCCGGGCCTCCGTCCGCGGCATCCTGTTCGCCGTCGCCTTCTCGGCGCTCTTCTACGTCGTCGCGGCCGTGCTCCTCGTCCTCCTCCTCTGGCTGGGACCCCTCGCGCCGTGCCCCGTCGACGTGCAGACGTCCGACGGGGGAGTCGCGACGCAGCAGTGCCCCTGAGTGTCCGCCCCGCGCCCCGAGCGCGTGCGGAACCGAGGCTCAGGCCCCGATCTCCGCGGCCTGAGCGCCGACGGAGCCTCTCGTCCTCGGTTGTGCACCGAGTCCAGCCGAGAGGGTCCGCACCTGCGTCCGGCACTTCTCGCCCGCACCGGAGGCGCCGAGCGGCGGATCCCGTCGAACGGAGAAGCCGCACCGGAACCCCGGCCGGCCCGGACCCGGCGCGCCTCAGCCCGAGTGCGTCGTCACCAGCAGGTACCGCGCCGCCCCCGGAGCCTCCGCCGGCACCGACCAGCGGTGCGGCCGCCGCGTGTCGATCGTGATCGACTCCCCGGCCGTCACCGTGCGCTGCTGCCCGTCGGCGTAGCTCAGCACCGCCGTCCCCTCGATCACGAAGACGAACTCCTCGCCCGGGTGCGCGAAGTCGACGTCGTCGGAGTCGCCGGGCCACGAGGTGAAGAGGTACGCCTCGGTCGTCCGGCCGGGCCCGCCGACGACGAGCCGCGCGCGCGGAGCGTTCGGCGCGTCGCTGGCGCGCAGGTGCGCCTCCGGTGTCGTGTCGTCGGAGGAGGCGACGGTCGGGACCAGCTCGGCCGGCGGCACCTCGAGCGCGGCCGCGAGGGCGTAGAGGGTCGACAGGCTGGGCAGCAGCTTGCCGTTCTCGAGCTTCGACAGGAACGGCTGCGACACCCCGGCGGTTCCGGCGAGTGCGCGCATCGAGAGTCCGCGCGCCGTCCGCAGCCCGTGCACGAGAGCGCCGATGTCGGCGGCGAGGGCCGGGGGCTCGTCGTCGTGCGTCATCGCGCCTCCCGTGCCGCTTGCGGTCGCTGATTCCTGCTGGTTATCATCGTCGTGTTGATAACTCGAGGTTATCAGCCCTCCGATCGGGAGCGACCGATCGCTCAGTGCAGCGAAGGGCACCACCGTGACCAAGCAGATCTTCCTCGGCGCGTTCGAGGAGTTCACGCCGAACTTCATCAGCAACGCCTGGCACCACCCGCGCGGCGACACGAGTGGCTTCGCCACGCTCGAGTACTGGCAGGACCTCTCGCGCAGGCTCGAGGACGCCGGCTTCGACTTCCTCTTCCTCGCCGAGGCGCTCGGCTACCCGATGAGCGGCGACGACGTCCCCGAGGTCGTGATCCGCGAGGCCGTCCAGGTGCCCGTGCACGACCCGATGGCGCTCGTCAGCGGACTCGCCGCCACCGTCGACCGCCTCGGATTCGTCGTGACCGCCTCGACCACCGCGCAGCAGCCCTACCTCAATGCGCGCACCTTCACGACGCTCGACCACCTCACCAAGGGCCGCATCGCCTGGAACATCGTCACCTCCGACAACCAGGTCGCGCTCACCAAGCTGCTCGGACACGACGGAGTGACGCCCCACGACGAGCGCTACCGCCGCGCCGCCGAGTTCGTCGAGCTGTGCCTCACCCTCTGGGAGGGCGCGTGGGAGGACGACGCCGTCGTCTACGACAAGGCCACCCGCACCTTCGCGGACCCGGCGAAAGTGCACCGCATCACCCACCGCGGCGAGTACTTCTCGTACGACGGCTACTTCCCGGCCGTCCCCTCGGTGCAGCGCACGCCGCTCCTGCTGCAGGCGGGCGCCTCCTCGGCCGGCCGCGCCTTCGCCGGCCGCTACGCCGAGTGCGTCTTCATCCAGGACCGCGACCTCGACAAGGCGGCCGCCACCGTCGCCGATCTGCGCTCGAGAGCGGAGGCGAACGGCCGCGATCCCCGCGACATCACGGTGATCCCCTCCGTCGCGATCATCGTCGGCGAGACCGAGGAGGAGGCGCTGCGACTGCGCGCAGAGCTCGACGCGACTCCGTCCCGCGAGGCCGCAGCGGCCCTCTTCATGGGCTGGAGCGGTGTCGACCTGATGTCGTTCCCGCTCGACGCGACCCTCGCCGAGGTGACGACCGAGGTCGGCCAGACCATGCTCGCGATGTTCCAGCGGCCCGAGGGGAGCCCGACCGTCGCCGAGATCCTCGATGTGATCACCTCCTCCATCGGAGGCATGCGCGTCACCGGCACCGCCGAGTCGGTCGCCGACCAGCTGCAGGAGATCGTCGACCGCACCGACGTCGACGGCTTCCTGATCGAGTACACCTACGGCGGTTACGAGACCTATCGCGACTTCGTCGAGCAGGTGATGCCGCTCCTGCGCGAGCGCGGGATGCTGCCCGCCGAGCCGCGCACCGGCAGCATGCGCGAGCGGATCCTCGGCCACGACGTGCCGACCCTGCCAGCCACGCACCCCGGCTCGGCGCACCGCGTCGGCACCCCGCGCTGACGGCGGCCGGGGGACGACCGAGGGAACCGGCTCCCGTCCAGACGTCCCGCTGATTCGGGAGGTCTCGACGAGAGCCGGTTCCCTCGGTGCCGTGCGACGAGCTCGAGGCTCAGCCGGACGGGTTCTCCACGGGGTCGCCCTCGGGGTCGGTGGCGGTCTCGGGGTCGACGGTCTCGGGATCGACGGGCTGCGGATCGACGGTCTCGGGAGTGCTCTTCTCGGCCATGTGATCCTCCTTCTCTGTCGTAGTGGATCGTGCGGTCGCCTGCCACGGTACGGGCCGCCGCCTCCCGTCCGCGCCCCGGTTGACGGGAGCGGGCGGAGGGTGGCAGCGCATCCCTGTGCCAGTCCCGGGCGGTGACCGCAAGGCCTGGGGCGGGTGTTGCCCGCTCCGTAGTCTGGACACTTCGACCCGAGGAGTAGGCACCGCATGATCCGCACCACCGTGACCATCGACGGAAAGACCTACGGGCTGTCGCAGGGGGAGGACATCGACGCGCTCAAGGAGTCGAGCTCCCACGCGGCGCAGGCCGGAGGAGGTCTCGTCGAGTTCGTCGTCGTCGGCAACCGCAGCGTCAGCGCCCTGGTCTCGCCCGGTGTCCCGGTGATCTTCGAGGAGATCGAGGTGCCCGACGACGATCGCGACACCGGCGACGTCCACGAGCCGTGGGACGATATCGAGTACCTCGACTGATCTTCCCGCGGGAGTCCTCCCGCGGGTACTGGACGCCTGAGGGGTGCCGCCGGCTCGACCCGGCGCCTCTCGGGCTCTTCTCAGGGCACCGGCCTACTCGGCCCCCTCCGCCTCCGTCAGCTCGCCCTCGACGAGGGTCGCGGCGGCGGAGGCGAGTGCCTCCCGCACCTGCTCCGGCTCGATCCGGAGGAGCGCGGCGATCGCATCGACGTCGTGGCGGCCCGTGTACCGGAGCAGCCAGCACTGGCGCTCGAGCGTCGGCAGCGCGTGCAGGCGCCGGTGGAAGCCGGTGCGGAGGAGGTCCTCCTCGCGCAGAGCCGAGGGGGCCGTCGTCACCGCCGGCTCCTGCCGCTCGACGCTGCGGCGTCCGATCTCGGTGCGGGCGACCTCGAGCGCCGACTGCTCGTCGAGCACGCGCGGCGCTCCGCTCCGGAGGGTGACGGCCGCGTGGCGCAGGGCTGCCGTGGCGGCGGCGTCCGACAGCGTGAGCCGGTAGGCGTAGGCGTACAGCCCGGCGCCGCGCGTCGAGAGCACGCGACCGGCGAGCAGCTCGCCCTGCTGCTGCGCCTGCGTCATTCCGACGGCCGCCACGGGCCCCTGGTACGCGTTCACGGTCACTCCTCGCTCCGGGCGATCCCGGCGGGGCTCGCGTCGCAGCCGATCGTAGGGGTGCGAGAACGATCGTTCTACCCTTGACTTCTCAGCTTTCTCTTCGATACGTGCGCATCGACATCGCGGGTCAGTCGCGCGCCGAGAGGATGCAGAACTCGTTCCCCTCGGGGTCGGCGAGCACCACCCACGACTGCTCGCCCTGCCCGACGTCGATGCGGGAGGCGCCCAGCTCGACGAGGCGCGAGACTTCCGCGTCCTGATCGTCGGGCACGAAGTCGAGATGGAGGCGGTTCTTCAGGGTCTTCCGCTCCGGCACGTCGAGGAACAGCAGGCTCGGCCCGCGCCCCGACGGTGCCAGCAGCTCGATCCCGTCGTCGTCCTCGTCGACGACGTCCCAGCCCAGCGCCTCCTGCCACCAGTGGCCGAGGGCGCGGAAGTCGGTGCAGTCGACGATGATCTCTTCGAGTCGGAGTGCCATGCCCCCGACGCTAATCGGCGCGCCCCGTGTCGCGGAAGGCCCTGCGACAGGCGCTCCCCTGTCGCAGCCCGTGCCGCCCCCCTCGACTCCGCATGCTGTTCCAGCACGACCGCTGGCGCCCGCCCGCCGCCGCCCGCCATCCTCGATCAGACCCGTTCGGAGGACGCACCATGTCGACAGCACGTGAGCACTGGGAGGAGCGCTACGGCGACTCCGCCATCTGGTCGGGCCGCCCCAACGCGACCCTCGTCGACCTCGTCGGCGGCCTGCCGCCGGCCCGCGCGCTCGACCTCGGCGCGGGCGAGGGCGGCGACGCCCTCTGGCTCGCCTCCCTGGGCTGGAGTGTCACCGGCCTCGACCTCTCGGAGACCGCGCTCTCCCGCGCCCGCGCCGCGGCCGCCGAGCGCGGCCTCACCGTCGACCTCCGGCAGGCCGACCTCGCCGAGGAGTGGCCGGTCACCGGCCCCTTCGAGCTCGTCACCGCGTCGTTCCTGCACTCGATGGTCGAGTTCCCGCGGATCGAGGTTCTGCGCCGCGCCGCCGCACTCGTCACCGTCGGCGGACGCCTCGCCGTCGTCTCGCACGCCGCGCCGCCGCCGTGGTCGGGGCACCGCGGTCACCTCGCCGACGAGCTGCCCACCGCCGAGCAGGAGCTCGCCGAGCTCGCCCTCGACCCCGACGCATGGTCGCCGCTCGTCGTCGGCACCCGCGAGCGCCTCGCGACAGGCCCCGACGGCCACGAGGCCCCGCTCATCGACAGTGTGCTCCTGCTGCAGCGCCGCTGACCGGAGGCGTCTCGCGCCCCCTCAGAGCGATGAGGGAGAAGTCGGCACCCGCTGCCCCCCATGCTGGTCGAGTAGCCGCCGCAGGCGGCGTATCGAGACCCACCAGCGTCAGCAGATCGGGCTTGAGCCCTGCGCTTCTGACGGACGTGGATCTCGATACGCCCGCTCCGCGGGCTGCGGACTCGATCAGCGAGGAAAAGGACCGCGCACAGGAGGTCATCCCTCCGAACAGACCCCCCCCGGTCGCCAGGTCTCCTCGCCACCCCGCCGGTAGCGTGGTCGCCGTCCCCACCCCGCCAGGAGGCGCCGATGCCGCTCGACCCGTACCTCGCCGCCAGGCTCCCGCACCTCGACGGACTCGCCCACCCGCTCGACGCCGAGCAGGCAGCGCACCTGGCCGCCTTCGAGCAGGACCCGGCCCCCTGGTCGCTCCCCGCCGGCGTCCGCGTCTCCGACTCCTCGGCCGACGGCCCGCACGGCCCGATCCCCCTCCGCGTCTACGAATCCGCCCAGCAGACCGGACCCGCACTGCTCTGGGTGCACGGCGGCGGGTTCCAGGCCGGCGACCTCGACATGCGGGAGTCGCACGTCGTCTCTGCCGAGCTCGCCGCCCGGGCGGGCGCCCGCGTCGTCTCGGTCGGCTACCGCCTGGCGAGCGGGACCGTGCGCTACCCCGTCCCGATCGACGACGTCCACGCCGTCTGGCTGCAGCTGCGCGCCGAGACCCCGGAGGCGACTCCGGTCGCGATCGGCGGTGCCAGCGCGGGCGCCGCGCTCGCCCTCGCCGCGGCCCTCCGCCTGCGCGACACGGGTGCGCGGACGCCCGAGCACGTGCTGCTCGCCTACCCGTTCGCGCACTTCCCCAACCCGGCCGTCGGCGACGACGTGCTGCGCGAGCTGATGACCCTGCCCGCGATGCTCCGCTTCCCGCCCGCGAGCATCGAGGGGATGGTGCGCACCTACGTCGGCCGCCTCTCCGATCTGCCCGTCGACGCCCTCCCCGGCGCCGCGCCGCTCGCGGGGCTCCCTCCGGTCACCGTGATGGTGAACGAGTTCGACGAGCTGCGCGGGTCGGCCGAGCTCCTGCTGCGTCAGCTGGCGGAGGCGGGCGTCGCCGCGACCGGGTACCTCGCCGCAGGCATGCCCCACGGCCACCTCAACCGCACGCCCTCGCTGCCCGAGGTCGACCGCTCGCTGGAGTTCTTCGCGGCGCAGCTGCGTGCGCTCGCTCAGGCGATGCCGCGCCGCTCCGGCGAGCGGAGCGGGAGGTCGATCGTCGACTGATCGTCGTCGTCCGATCACGACAGGGCGAGCCTGAACGGGCTCGCCGTTCGGCGCGCTCTGCCGCGGTGAGGTCCCCGAACCCGCCCTCGGCGATCCGGCCAGCACGTGGTGATGAGGTGTCCTGTCTGCGCGATCACCGGTCGTCGGTGCTGGGCTGTGAGTGAGGGCCGAAGCCGGTACGCTGCCCGCCGCGTGACAGAGGGCCGGATTGACCGCCGGCCCGACGGTGTGTGCTCGCTCCGAGTCGCCTACCGACTCACCGCTCCCGTCGTCAGCCCTGCAGATCGACCTCCCAGTTGGTGCGCTGGATCGAGGAGTCGAGCTCGCGGAGCTCGCGCGCCACCGCGTCGGCCTGCTCGCGCAGCTCCGTCACGGGCAGCGCCGAGAGGCGGCGCAGCTCGCTCCGCAGCTGGCGGTAGCCCCGCTCGCCCGAGGCGGCGTCGGCCGCGCGCACGAGGATGCTGTGCCGTCCGCGCAGCGACTCGCGCCGGGCGAGCGCCGCGGTCAGGGGGACGCCCTCGGGCGTCGTCGCCGTCGTGTTCGTCAGGTTCACGGCGGTGACGAGGCGCTCGAGCGTCTCGTGCGCGCGGAGGCACTCGCGCAGCAGCTCGGCCGGGTCCTCCGCGGGCTCCTCGCCCTCCTGGTAGGAGGCGTTCGCGACGATCCGGGACTGGAGGGCCTCGATCCGCTTCTGCAGATCGGCCCGCTCGAGCAGTGCTTCAGCGAGTCTCATGGAGACATCCGAGCACAGACGGCCGACAATCTCCTCCGGCGGGGCGTCGGGCCCCGTCTAGGCTGCGAGCGTGCCGCTGCAGAATCACCCCGGAGACGTCGAGTTCCCCGTGCGTCCCCGTCTGCGCTACGCGCGGATCGCCGACGCCCGGCGTCGCGGCCCCGGCGGGAGGATCGCGCGGCGGGCACTCCTGGTCACCGCGGTCGCCGCTCCGTTCGGGCTGGCAGGCTTCGCGATCGGGCTGAGCCGGGGGTCCGGCGTCATCGGTCTGCCGTTCTTCTATGCCGCGTTCGGCCTCGCGCTCGGGCTCCTCGTCGCCTCGATCGTCTTCCAGCAGTGGGATGCGCGGGCACCCCGCCGCGAGCAGCTGGCCTACCTCGCGGCCGCGGCGACGCCTCCGACGACACTGCGTCAGCAGCAGATGCTCGCGCTCGACGCCGTGAGCGACTTCTCGTTCGGCGGCTGGAACTCGTCGCTCGCGTTCCAGCCCACCTGGGCCGAGCTGCCGGAGTCGCTGCGCATCCGGTTCGCCGACGGCGCGAAGGGCTCGCCCTGGGAGCAGCTGCCGCTGTCGATGCTGAGCGAGCACCGGGTGGCGCTCGACCGCGACTTCAGGATCGCGGCGCGCGACGACGTCGAACTGCTGGTCGCCGACGCCCTCGCGCAGGGGCCGCTGTCGGCCCGGTTCGCCGAGGTGTCCGCGTCGGAGGAGGCGGAGCGGATGCGCGCCCGCGTCGCGGCGCTGACCGGCGGCAGCGAGTTCCACCTCCTCGAGCTCGCGCAGGCCCTCGACGGCCGGCCCCCGATCCTGCTGCTCGCGGGAGACGCCGAGCGCACGATCGGTGCGATCCGCTACTCGTACGTCGCGGGCTACCTGCCGGCGGAGCGGGCCTGGGAGCTGATCGCGGCCGTCGGCGACCGGGTCTTCGCCCGCTACTCCGGGTGGGACGCCTACTGGGCCGATGCCGCGACGGCGATCGCCTTCCGCACCGACTCCCTCGGCGCGGTGCAGCACCATCACCGCCTGCGCGCCGAGCTCGCCGCCTCGGGCTGGCCGGCCGCCTCCGTGGCGTATCCCGCCTCCTGAATCGCACCCGGGGCTGCGCCGCCGCCGCGTCGCGTCAGGCGCTGCGGCTGCGCTCGTCCGACCCCGTCCGCGACGAGTCGAGGTGCCGCAGGTCGCGCTGCAGCCGCTGCGAGCGGACGTAGCCGCTCAGCGCGTGGTCGGGGGCGGGCGGCGTGTCGGTGCTGCCGAGCAGGGCGCGGGCCGTCGTGAGCCGGGCGCGCCGGATCTCGTTGAACACCGTCGTCCCGTTCGTCGCGAAGACCCGCTGCAGCGTCCGCTTGGGCACGCCCAGCCGGAGGCAGATCTCGTGCACCGAGAGCCTCGGGTCGGCCGCCATTCCCGCGATCAGCGCGATCGCGCGCGTGAAGACGGTCTCGTTCGACTCGCGGGGGAGCGAGGCCGCGAGAAGTGCGTTGGCCAGCTGCTCGACGGCCGACCTGACCAGGGGGAAGGCCGCGGAGTCGGCGTCGAGCGACGCCCCGAAGAAGGCGTTGACCGTCGAGAGGAGGATTCCGCGGCTCGCCGCGTCGGCGGGGGTGACGAGGGGGCCCGTCTCCTGCGCGCCGGCCAGGCCCAGGAGGGGCCGCCCGAGCATGATCTCGAGCCTCGCGGACGGGGCGTCGGTGACGATCGTCGCTCCCCCCGAGCAGCGGAGGAAGGCCACGTCGCCCGGGCCCAGGGTCACCTCGTCGTCGGCGGGGTCGTCGGGCTGCACGACCAGCACGCCCTCGAGCGGCACCAGCAGGCGGAGACCCGCGCCCGGCCGACCGCTCCGCCGCAGCCGGGCGGCGGTGTGCCAGAGGCGGATCACCTCGAAGTCGTCGCCGCGGAACGCGTCCGCGACGACCCGGAACGCACCGCTGGGCCTCGCGTCGACGCCCACCCCGGCGAGCCAGGCGGCGGCGCCGGCCTCCCGCCGCGACACTCCGCGCTCGATCGTCGGACTCATTCCTGCTGCTGTGCTCACCACGAACTCCACATCCCCTCGGAACCCCTGCCCCGCCCTTCGGGAGGCGCGACAGCACAAGAGTGACGGATTCTCGGGTTACCGAGGGCGCTTTCACCCGAACTGGGCGCAGAAATCACCCCTCACCGAGGTGGGGAGGAGACCTGTGCGTCTCAGAGGGCCTGCGGGGCTCCGTCCTCGACGCGATCGGCAGCGGCGGAGGCGGCGCGCCTCCGCGGTCGAGTCGCTCCGAGCTGCAGGAGGCTGCAGACCGCGAGCACGCCGACGAGGGCGGCGGCCCAGCTGAGGTCGCGCAGCTCGAAGCGGGCCAGGTGCTCCGCGATGCCGCCGACTCCGAGCAGACCCTCGATCGCGGTGACGACGGCGACGGTGAGGAGGGCGGCGGCGCCCGCGAGGCGAGCGGCTCCGAGGTCGGAGTCGCGACCGAACGCGTCGAGCGCCGCCACGAGAGCCGCGACGCACAGGGCCACGGCGCCGAGCGCGGCGATCGTGAAGACCGCTCCGCTCGACACGAGCAGGACGACGCCCGTCGCGACCCGCAGCCACGGCAGCGCGGCGGCGGTCGCGCGGCCGTGCGCTCCGAGCGAGGCGGCACCACCGATGGTCAGCACCAGGCCGACCAGGAGCGGGAGGACGAGGGCGGTGACCGGGACGATCGTCTCCGTCGCGGCAGGGGACACGGCGATGCTCCTCTCGTCGGCACTCCGCTTCGGGCGGGCTCGGGCCACGTCGATGATCGCCTCCGGAGAGGGCGGCCGGGCGGCTGGGCGCGAATGTCGGGGCGGCGGGCGCGACCGGATCGTCGCGCGCCAGGCGGCGGCGGATTCCGTGCCAGCCCTCGCGCCGATCGGCGGGTGTCTCCAAAATGACAGAACCTCAGCTCATCGCTCGTCCTGCCGTACCCGAAACGGCGAGACCGTCGGAGCGCTCCTGGGGTCGACACCTTCGCGCCGACCCGACCGGCGGTGACCCTGGAATCGAAGGCGAGCGACACCATGAGGACCCGTGTGCCCACGTCCCCTGGGCCCCTGAACGCCGAACGCTGGAGAGACCGCGTGGCCACGACGAGCTCCGCTCTGATGACGACGAGCCCCCGATCGTGCGATCTCGGCGACCGGATCGACCACTCGCTCCGGCACCTGCACACGCTCCCCGGGCTGAACGCCCGCGTGATCGGGCGGGCCATCGGCGTCCCGCCCGCCCGCGTCGCGGTGACGCACTGGCTGCTCCGGCACACCACCGTGCGGGCCTCGGTCGCGCGCCTCCGGCTCGAGGCGGCGGAGCGGATCCTCCGGGAGCAGTCGCCGACGCTCCCGAAGGTCGTGATGCTCGAGCGCGCCGCCGAGTCGGCGGGCTTCCGCTCGACCGATGAGATGAACCGCGCCTTCCTCCGCTACCGCCACCGCTCGGGGATCGAGGTGCTGCTCTCGGGGCGCGTCGGCTCCTCGCGAACCGCGGCCCGGCGCCTCCACTCCTACGCTCGAGGTCATGACCGATGAGCGGGTGGCGGAGGCGTACGGCGCCCGGGCGGCCGCGTACGCGGCACTGCTCGGCTCGGTCGAGGAGATGGACGGCCGCGATCGCGCGCTGATCGCCTCCTGGGCCGCCTCGCTCGACGGCCCGGTCGTCGACGCCGGCTGCGGCCCCGGGCACTGGACGGCACTCCTGCACGAACTCGGCGTCGATGTGGTCGGTGTCGACTTCGTCCCCGAGTTCCTCGAGCACGCGCGCGCGGCGTTCCCGGGGGTGCCGTTCCGACGAGGGTCCCTGCGTGATCCGGAGGCGCGCGACGCGTCGCTCGGCGGGATCCTGGCCTGGTACTCGCTGATCCACCTGCCCCCGGAGGAGCTGCCCGCGGTGCTCGAGGGCTTCGCCGCCCGCCTCGCTCCCGGAGGACGGCTGCTGGTCGGCTTCTTCGAGGGGCCGACCGTCGAGGCGTTCGACCACGCCGTGACGACGGCCTGGTTCCACCCGCTCGACGAGCTGGCGACGGCGGTCGAGGCCGCCGGCCTCGACGTCGTGCACCGCGCCCGCCGCAGCACGCCCGGGCTCCGCGATCACGGCGAGCTGCTCGCCGTGCGGCGCTGACCCGGCGGGCTACTCCCGGGCGCGCGCGCGGCGGCGAAGGAGGCGCGCGACGGCGACGCTCGCCAGCATCACGACCACGATCACGATGCCCCAGCGCGGGAGCATCGGCAGCCCGAGCACCCGGTCGAGGACCAGGTTCAGGGTGATCGCGAGCACCGCGAACGCGACCGACAGGCCGATGCCCGTCGCGCCGCTCCTCATGCCGGGTCTCCCGTCGGGACACGATCGCTGCGCCACTCCGTCGCGATCTCCTCGCCGCGGGCGAACGCCGCCTCCTCGCGCTCGCGCAGCTCGACGCGGCGGATCTTGCCCGAGATCGTCTTGGGCAGCGGGTGGAACTCGAGTCGCCGCACCCGCTCGAAGGCCGACAGCAGGGTGCGGGTGTGCGCGAAGATCGCGGCCGCGGTCTCCTCGGTGGGCTCCCAGCCCTCCGCGAGCTCGACGTAGGCCTTGACGACGCTGTGCCGGGTCGCGTCGGGGGCCGGCACGACGGCCGACTCGGCGACGGCGGGGTGCTGGAGCAGCACGCTCTCGACCTCGAACGGCGAGATCTTGAAGTCGGACGACTTGAAGATGTCGTCGGTGCGGCCGACGAAGGTGATGGTGCCGTCGACGGCCCGCACGGCGACGTCTCCGGTGTGGAAGTAGCCGTCGGCGCGGGCGCGATCGGTGCGCTCGTCGTCGCCGAGGTAGCCCGACATCAGGTTGACGGGCTCGACCGACAGGTCGAGGCAGATCTCGCCGGTCGAGGCCTGCTCGCCGGTGACGGGGTCGACCAGCGCGATCGCGACGCCGGGAAGCGGGCGCCCCATCGCTCCGGGCACGATCTCGGCGCCGGGCGGGTTCGCGATGATCGCCGTGGTCTCGGTCTGGCCGTAGCCGTCGCGGATGGTGAGGCCCCACTCGCGCTCGATGGTGGCGATCACCTCGGGGTTCAGCGGCTCGCCCGCCGAGAGGATCTCGGTGAGGCCGCGCGGCTTCGTTCCGAGCTCCGACTGGATGAGCATCCGCCAGACCGTCGGCGGCGCGCAGAACGTGGTGACGCCGGCCCGGTCGAGCTGGTGACGGAGCGCCGCGGGAGCGAACCGGCTGTAGTTGTAGACGAAGACCGTCGCCTCGGCGTTCCACGGAGCGAAGAAGCAGCTCCAGGCGTGCTTGCCCCAGCCGGGCGAGCTGATCGCCATGTGCACGTCGTCGGGGCGCACGCCGAGCCAGTACATGGTGCTGAGGTGGCCGACCGGGTACGACTCCTGGGTGTGCACGACCATCTTGGGCTTCGAGGTGGTGCCCGAGGTGAAGTAGATGAGGCAGGGGTCGTCGGTGTCGACGACGACGGTCGGGCTGATCCCGACGGCCTCGACCGAGTCGGCCCAGTCGAGCCAGCCGTCGACCGCCCCGCCGACCGCGATGCGGCCGAAGTCGCCGGTCAGTCCGTCGAACTTGGCGGTCTCGGAGGCGTCAGCGATCACGTGCGCGACCTCGCCGCGCTCGAGGCGATCGGCCAGGTCGGCGCTCGAGAGGAGCGTGGTGGTGGGCAGGATGACCGCACCCAGCTTCATGATCGCGAGCATCGCCTCCCACAGCTCGAGCCGGTTGCCGAGCATGAGCATCACGTGATCGCCCTGCTGGACTCCCGTGGAGTGCAGCCAGGCGGCGACCTCGTCGGAGCGCCAGCGCATCCGGTCGAACGAGACCTTCTGCTCCGAGCCGTCCTCCTCGACGATCCAGAGCGCCGTCTTCTCGTTGCCGATGGCGATCTCGTCGAACCAGTCGACGGCCCAGTTGAAGTGCGCGCCGACGTCGGGCCACTCGAAGGCGGCGGTGGCGGCCGTCGCGTCGTCGCGGTGCTGGAGCAGGGTGTCGCGGGCGGCGCGGAAGCTGCCGGTGGGGTTCATGTCCCCCATTCTCCCGCCCTTCCGCGCCGAGACGCCCCGCGGCTCAGTACTGGATCGACTGGCCGCCGTCGATCGGGAGGACGACCGCGTTGATGTAGGACGCGTCGTCGGACAGCAGGAACGCGACGACCGAGGCGATCTCGG
Organism: Rathayibacter sp. VKM Ac-2754; assembly: GCF_009807095.1. GTDB lineage: Bacteria > Actinomycetota > Actinomycetes > Actinomycetales > Microbacteriaceae > Rathayibacter. The sequence continues at coordinate 86,535 of NZ_WUCC01000004.1, forward strand.
CGGCCTCTCCGTAGCGCTTGGTCGGGTTGACCTGGATGAACTCCTCCGCCGCCCTGCGCGGGTTCTCAGCGTCGAGCTGCTTCATCGAGTTCTCGACCATCGGCGTCCAGATCGCCCCGGGAGCGATGGCGTTGATGCGGATGCCGTACCGGCCGTACTCGATTCCGGAGTTGCGGGTCAGGCCGACGACGCCGTGCTTCGCGGCCGCGTAGCCCGACTGGTTGCCGATGCCGGTGATGCCGCCGACGCTCGCGGTGTTGACGACCATGCCCGAGCCCTGCTCGCGCATCACCTCGAGCACCTTCTCGAGGCCGAGGAACACTCCGCGCAGGTTGATGGCGACGACCTTGTCGAACTCCTCGGCGGTGAAGTCCTCGGTGCGGTTCTGGCGGCCCTCGATGCCGGCGTTGTTGAAGAAGCCGTCGATGCGGCCGAAGCGCTCGAGGGTCTGCGCGACGTAGGAGTCGACGTCGGCCTCCTTCGAGACGTCGGCGATCACCGTGATCGCCTCGGTGCCCTCGGGCAGGGCCTCCACGGTCGCGGCGAGTCCCGTCTCCGAGACGTCGACGAGGGCGAGCCTGGCGCCCTCCTCGGCGAGGCGGACGGCGCTGGCGCGGCCGAGTCCGGAGCCGCCTCCGGTGATGAGGACGACGCGGTCGTCGAAGCGACTGTTCGTTCGGGTGCTGGTGCTCATGGTGAACCTCCTGCTCGTGACGGAAGGGCTCGGGGGCCGTGTGCTCGGCGAGTCCGCGTCCATGTGATCGCATGAACTCCGTCCACCGTATACCTAGTGATAGTCGGTTTTCTGGGTGCGCGGTCAGGGTGTCGCCGACCCTGGCAACCGCCGCAGAGTGCACGTCGCGGCGCCCGCGGGTCGGGTAGACCGGAGGGACCGAAGCGAAACGGGGGACCCGGGATGCGCACGAGACGACTGCTGACGACCGGCGCTGCGGCGCTGCTGGCGGGACTGGCCCTGAGCGGGTGCACGGCGCCGCAGGAGGGCGCGGCGGAGGCGACTCCCACTGCTCTGCCGACGACGACTCCGACCGCCTCGCCGACTCCGGCCGAGCGACCGCTCGGACCCGTCACGGTGCCCGAGGGCGCCACCGCGGCTGTGCGATGGACCGACCAGATCGGCGCGCCGGAGCCGCAGACCGTGCGGCTGACCGGCGAGCCGCTGACCCTCACGATCTCGGTCGCGTGCGACACGGCCGACGCCGCGGTCACGGTCGAGATCGACGGACTGATGACCAGCGGATCGACGTGCTACTACAGCCCGAGCACGACGCGGGGCAGTGGTGGCGGCGGCAACGGAGCCAGCATGGACGTCGCCGTCGATCAGGACGCGCTGATCACGGTGACGACCGAGCCGGCGGACGCCCGCTGGTCGGGCGCGGTGTCGACCGGTCCGGCGGCGGCGGGCTGAGCTCGGAGCGTCAGCCCAGCGGCACCCCGAGCGCCTCCATGAACGGCACGGCGTCGACCGCCTCGCCGTCGACGCGGGTCTCGAAGTGCAGGTGGCAGCCGGTGGAGGCGCCGGTCGAGCCGCGGGTCGCGATCTGCTGGCCCGCGGTCACGTAGTCGCCCACGTCGACGAGCAGGTCGGTGTTGTGCGCGTAGCCGGTCTCGATGCCGCCGCCGTTGTCGAGCAGGATCCAGTTGCCGTAGCTGCCGGAGTACATCGACTCCTCGACCGTGCCGCTCGCCGCGGCGAGCACGGGAGTGCCGCACGCGCCGGCGAGGTCGGTGCCCTTGTGGAAGAGGTTCACGCCGGCGACGGGAGCGTCGGGTCGTGGGCCGTAGCCGCTGCTGATGTGCCCCGAGATCGGGAGGACCCAGGTGCCCGAGACGCCCGCGGCGGCGTCGGTCGACTCGCCGGCGGTCGCGGTGATCGAGTCGAGGGACGCGGTGGGCACGAGGACCTCGGGCTTCGCCTCCGCCGCGAAGGCGTCGCGGGTGACGCTCTGCTGCACGACTCCGGCGGCGACGAAGCTCTGCGGGCGGGCGGCGGCCACGGCGTTCGCGGAGTCGCGCTCGAGCGCGGAGTCGGCCGTGCCGCCCACCGCGAAGGCAGGCGTCGAGGTGATCGCGAGGCCGACCACGAGGCCCATCGCGGCGATGGCGGAGGCGCGGGGACGCGACGGTCGTCTGGCGGCGGCGGTGCGCTGGGCGCGCAGGGACCGGCGGGTCGGGAGGGCGGTCTGCTCGATTCCCTCGGGGGCGGGAGTCGACGCGCGAACGGCATGGTGCATGGGGTGAGGCGTTTTCCGGATCGTCCGCCGCCCGTGGGGGCGGGTGGCGGGGTGGGGCTGTGGGGCGGGGGTCTCGTCCTCGGGCGGACTCGACCCTCCAACCTACCCGCGATCCTCGGAATCGCACCTGAGAAGATGCTCCGCAGTCAAGGGGGTGACGGTCACGGATCCGCGACGATCCGGGTCGGCGGCCCTTCACCTGCTGGTCGAGCCTGCAGCCCCGCAGGGGCGTATCGAGGGGCGAAGGCGCTTCGCGTCTCGATGGTGGGGGAAAAAGGGAGCCCGGCCCCAGCCTGCTGGTCGAGTAGCCCCGCAGGGGCGTATCGAGATCCACCAGCTTCAGCGGAGCGGGCTACGGACCGGGCCTTCCGACGGACGTGGATCTCGATACGCCCGTTGCGCGGGCCACTCGATCAACGAGGGGCGGGGCCACATGCGTGAGGCGACTTCCCCTGAGAGGCACCGCACCGTGGGAGCGGCCTTCGAGTCAGCGGTTCGCGGTGAAGACCAGGAGGGCGACGAGGCCCGCGACGGTCGCCGCGACTCCGGAGCCGAGTCGCCACCACATCCAGCGGTCGCGCCGAGGGCCGCGCATCGGCCGGCGCTGCGCGGCCTTGCCGAGGAAGCCGTTGGTCGGGGGGATCAGGGCCATGCCTTCCAGCGTGCCGAGGATCCGACCGCGGCGCGACCTCTCGCCCACGATTCCCAGACCGGCGCGCGGTCGCGGAGGGGGCTCAGGCGCTCCACTCGCTGTCGTCGCGCCAGGGCGCCAGGTCGAGCTCGTTGCCCTCGGGGTCGGCGATCGTCCACCACTCCGGCGCGTTGTCGTCGTTCACGAGGCGTCCGCCGGCGGCCAGTGCGGCGTCGAGGCGGGCCTCGACCTGATCACGGGGGAGGTAGAGGTCGAGGTGGATGGTGTTGCGCTCGGTCCTCGACTCGTCGATCCGCTGGATCCAGATGTTCGGGCCGAGGCCGCGGGGGTCGGCCAGATCGGCGTCCTCGACGGGGGAGCAGTCGAGCGCCGCCTGCCAGAAGCGGCGGACGGCGGCGACATCGACGGCGTCGATCGCGATCTGCAGGCTCTGCACGCGCGAGGGATCAGCGGCGATCCCGAGCGCGCGGGCCGCGGCCGAGATGCGCAGGGCGAGTGCCACGTCGCGCTCGCTGATGTCGCCGACGTCGTGGCTGATCAGGCGGACACCGACCCCGCCGTAGCGGAGGTCGACGTCGGGATGGTGGCCCGCCTTCTCGGCGACGGAGGCGATGGCCGCCACGAGCGCGGCGCCGACGTCGAACGAGCCGGTCGCGAACCAGGCGCGGGCGCCGTCGCCGACGACCCGCCAGTCCTCGGTGCCGGCGATCGCGCGGAAGGCGCGGGGGGAGATCGAATCGGTCATGACGCAGTTCTACGCCCCTGGGCGCGCCCCCACCACTTAGGCCGTTGTCGGTGGCCGTCGATACGGTGGGGGCGGCCGACCAGGCCGACGAGCGGAGGATCCCCATGGCATCGAAGAACGACGGCAAGGCAGCGCAGAAGCGCGCGAAGAAGGCGCTCGCGAAGGCCGAGAAGTCGGTCCGCGCGGCGCACGAGGCCGTGCGCGACTCGAGCAAGAAGCTGCGCAAGAAGGCCAGGAAGCTCGCCGAGCGCACCGAGAAGCTGAAGGCGAAGCAGGCGAAGGCCGCTCGCCGTCTCGGAGTCGCCGAGGCGACCGCGAGCGTCGGCCGTCACGTGACGCCCGATCTCACCCCGCCGCTGCCCGGCGTCGCGCCGACTCCCGAGCCCGTGGTCGACGCCGACCCGGAGCACGTGCCCGACCTGACGCCCCCGCTGCCGCACGCCGAGCGCTGAGACGGCCGCTCGCCTGAGAAACCCCACAGGGTAGTCGAGGGCGAGCGAGGGCAAGATGAATAGTCGGTGAATGCGTCTCGCGACCGTCCCACGGAGCGGCTCGAGGGCGGAGTATCTCCTCCGTGGATCCCTTCATCCTTCTCGTCCTCGTGATCGTCACCGCTCTGGCGTTCGACTTCACCAACGGCTTCCATGACACGGCCAACGCCATGGCGACCTCGATCGCGACCGGGGCCCTCAAGCCCAAGGTCGCCGTCGCACTGTCCGCGTCACTCAACCTCGTGGGTGCGTTCCTCAGCATCGAGGTCGCCCTGACCGTGACCAACGCGGTCGTCAAGATCCAGGACTCGTCCGGCGCACCCGATCCGGCGCTGCTCGAGGGCGGGGGATCCGCTCTGCTGCTGATCGTGCTCGCCGGCCTCATCGGCGGCATCATCTGGAACCTGCTCACCTGGCTGCTCGGCCTGCCCTCGAGCTCGTCGCACGCGCTCTTCGGCGGCCTGATCGGGTCGGCGCTCGCCGGACTCGGTGTCAACGGCGTCAACTGGGCGGGCGACGGATCCAAGCTCGACGGCGTGGTCGGCAAGGTGATCCTGCCGGCGCTGATGTCGCCGGTGCTCGCCGGCGCCGTCGCCGCGATCGGCACCTGGCTCGTCTTCCGCGTGATCGGCAACATCGCCGAGAAGAAGCTGCACCACGGGTTCCGGATCGGCCAGATCGGCAGCGCGTCCCTGGTCTCGCTCGCCCACGGCACCAACGACGCGCAGAAGACGATGGGCGTCATCACGCTCGCCCTGATCGCCGCGGGCGGCTGGGACGACACCGAGTCGGTGCCGTTCTGGGTCAAGCTCGCCTGCGCGCTCGCCATCTCGCTCGGCACCTACATCGGCGGCTGGCGGATCATCCGCACCGTCGGCAAGGGCCTCGTCGAGATCAACACGCCCCAGGGGATGGCGGCCGAGAGCTCGTCCGCTGCCGTGATCCTCGCCTCCAGCCACCTCGGCTTCGCCCTCTCGACCACCCACGTCGCGACAGGCTCGATCCTCGGCTCGGGCGTCGGACGCCCCGGCGCCCAGGTGCGCTGGCGCGTCGCCCTGCGGATGGTGATCGCCTGGGTCATCACCCTCCCGGCCGCCGCGCTCGTCGGCGCCGTCATGTGGTGGCTCGGCAACCTCGTCGGGGGCGCCGGGGGCGGCCTGCTCATGGCCGCGATCCTCGTCGCGGTCGCCGTGTACATCTACCTCCGCTCGCGCCGCGACAGCATCGGCGCCCACAACGTCAACGACGAGTGGGAGGACGCGAAGGCGCCCGCCCGCTCGACCGCCGACTCCCGCACCTCGTAGACAGGATCGCCGCCGTGTTCTCACTCTTCCTCGCCGCAGCCGGTCAGGTGGCGCTCGTCGCCGTGATCCTCGGAGCCGGCCTGCCCGCGCTCTTCGCCGTCGGTGTCCGCTCGTTCGCCGTCGCCGGCGACTCCGCCCTCGCAGAACGCTCGCTCCCGGCGCCGCTGCTGCGCGTCATCGGAGTCGTCTGCTTCGTCCTCGTGATCGCGGCGGTCGCCATCGGCCTCAGCATCATCATCGCCACCGGGCTCGGGCAGACCGTCAGCTTCGAGAACGTCTTCCCGACCTTCCAGCCCAAGGACTGAGCGTGGCCGCCCTCGAGCCCGGCACGACCGACGGACTGGTCGCGCGCGTGGTCGCCTGGCTCCGCGCCGGCTACCCGACGGGAGTGCCTGAGCAGGACTACGTGCCGCTGCTCGGCATCCTGCGGCGCAGTCTCACCGCCGACGAGCTGGAGCAGGTCGTCGGGCAGCTGCTCTCCGAGGCCGCTCGGGCGGACGCGGCGGGGCAGGAGCTCGACCCCGAGCGGCTGCGCGAGCGCGTCGAGCAGATGCTGCTCGGGCCCGCGATGCCGGACGACCTCCTGCGCGTCTCGGCGCGTCTGGCCAGCGCGGGCTGGCCGCTCGGCGACCCGAAGGAGCTCGCCGAGCCGGCTTCCGAGGAGCGCGACGGCCTCGTGACCCGCGTGGTCCGCTGGCTGCGCGCCGGCTACCCGACCGGGCTCCCCGAGCAGGACTTCGTCCCGCTCGTCGCGCTGCTCCGCCGCCGCCTGACCGACGCGGAGGTGACGGAGGTGGGATCGCGCCTCTCGACGGACGCGAGCCGCGTCGACGTGGGCGCCGCGATCGCCCGCGTGACCTCGGAGCTCCCCTCCGACGAGGACATCGAGCGCGTGCGCCGCTACCTCGCCGCGCACGGCTGGCCGGAGGACTTCGCGGTCTGACGCTCCGGCGAGCCATCACCTGCTGGTCGAGTAGCCCCGCAGGGGCGTATCGAGACCGACCCGCTTCAGCAGACGAGGCTTCTGCCCTCGGCTTCTGACGGACGTGGATCTCGATACGCCCGCTGCGCGGGCTACTCGATCAGCATGCTCTGCCGCGACCGCGGGCGGCGGCAGCATGCTCGGGCTCGATTGCAGGCGGTGGCTGCGAGGCGAGCAGACGGGGCCGCGGCAATTCCATGCTGGTCGAGTAGCCCCGTAGGGGCGTATCGAGACCGACCAGCTTCAGCAGACAAGGCTTCTGCCCTCGGCTTCTGACGGACGTGGATCTCGATACGCCCGCTCCGCGTGCTACTCGATCAGCATGCTCTGCGGCGACTGCAGGCAGCGTCAGCATGCTCTGCGCCGACCGCGGGCGGCGGCAGCATGCTCGGGCTCGATTGCAGGCGGTGGCTGCGAGGCGAGCAGACGGGGCCGCGGCAATTCCATGCTGGTCGAGTAGCCCCGCAGGGGCGTATCGAGACCGACCGGCTTCAGCAGACGAGGCTTCTGCCCTCGGCTTCTGGCGGACGTGGATCTCGATACGCCCGCTGCGCGGGCTGCTCGATCAGCAGGGGGCGGCGGCGACTGCGGGCGTGGGCAGCATGCTCGGGCTCGACTGCAGGCGGCGGCAGCGTGCTCGGCGCGGCCCGCGGCCCTCAGGGCAGCAGCACGCGCGACGGGTAGACGTCGTGGCTGAAGCAGAGGGTGAGGCCGGCGGCCTCGAGGCGCTCGAGCGACGCGGCGGTGGCGTGGTGCGCCTCCGGGTCGTCGCTGATCAGGCGGGGCAGGGGGCGGAGGCGGTCGGACCACGTCAGCACGTCGCGACCCCAGGCGGCGTCGCCGGCGAGCAGCAGGCGGCCCTCGACGAGCGCGCCGAGGTGCCCGAGAGCGTGGCCGGGGAGGGGCGTGACCACGAAGCGGCCGTCGCCGAAGACGTCGAAGCCCGTCACTCCCGCCACCGTCACCGACGGCTGCTCGTCGACCACCAGCGTCGGCGCCGACGCGACCCACGGCGGGAGGAGCGCGTCGAAGATCCCGTCGGTGATGCCGTGGCGACGCATCCGTCTCTGCTGGCCCGCCGAGAGCACCAGGGTCGCGTCAGGGAAGTAGCGCAGCCCGCCGATGTGGTCGGGGTGCAGGTGCGACAGCACGACGAGGTCGATGTCGCCCGGCGTGAGGCCCTCGCGCCGCAGCTGGGCGTCGATCGTCTCGCCGGCAGTGATGCGCGGGGGCAGGATGCGGCGGTACAGCGCCCCGATCGGTCCCGCGCCGCGCAGGGTCGGCGGGTAGCCCGTGTCGAAGAGCACGCGTCGCCCGCTCGGGTGCGTGTAGAGGAACACGTTCGAGGGGAACGTGCGGCTCGGCAGCCGCTTGCCGCGGAACACCTGCGACAGCGGGAAGGTCGTGTCGCCGCACGCGAAGACCAGCAGCGAGCCCGCCCGCTCAGCCACGGGTGTCCCGGTAGTGCTCGCCGACGCGGCGGATCCCCTCGGCCAGCGGCACCGTCGGCTCGTAGCCGAGCTCGGCGCGCGCCCGCGAGATGTCGAGGGTCTGGGCGTAGGCGAGGGTCGCGACGGTGTACCGCGTGAACGGAGGCTCGGTGCCGCGCGGCAGCAGCGCGTAGACCTTCTCGAGCACCACGGCGAGGGCGCTCAGGATGCGGAGGTCGACGGTGAGGTAGCGCGGCGTCTCGCCCATCGCGTCGAAGAACCGGTCGAGCAGGACGCCGAAGGGCTGCGGCTCGCCGTTGGTGATGTTGTAGACGCTCCCGGGGGCGACCGGCGCGGAGGCGGCCAGCAGCAGGGCGTGCGCCGCGTTCTCGACGCAGGTGACGTCGACGATGTTGCGTCCGCCGTCGAAGAGCGGGATGCCGCGTCGCCGCGAGGCCGCGACGAAGCGCGGGATGAGGCTCGGGTCGCCCACTCCGATCAGCCCGCGCGGGCGGAGGATCACCAGCTCCTCGAGGCGGCCCGACGCGAGCGCCGCCTGCAGCAGGCGCTCGGCCTCGATCTTGCTGCGGATGTAGAGGCTCATCCGGCTGTCGGGGTCGAAGTCGTCCTCCCGCACCGCGAACTGGTGCCGCCGGGCCGAGTAGATGCTGGGCGACGAGACGAACACCAGGCGGCGGATCCGCGAGCTCTGCGCGAGGTCGATCATCGCCTCCGTGCCCGCCACGTTGGCCTCGTGGAACTCGCTCCAGCGGCCCCACGGGCTCGAGAGGGCTGCGGAGTGGACCAGCACGTCGGCGCGCACCGGCATCGCGGCGAGCTGCGCGAGGTCGGCCTCGATCGTCTCGGCGCCCTCGGAGCGGAGCCTCTCGAGGGCGGCGGGGTTGCGGCCGGCCGCGATCACCTCGTCGCCCGCCGCCAGGAACTCCCGGACCGCGTAGCCGCCGAGGAACCCGGTCGCGCCGGTGATCAGCACGCGCCGTCGCTCAGCGGACATCGATGACCGCCGTGGTCTTCTTGCGGTCCCAGTACCAGAGCAGGATCCCCAGGTAGCCGAGCGCCTTGCCCTTGCGGATCGACATGCGGACCACGGCGTGACGGTCCAGCCGCGCCTGCTCCCGCGGGATCACCTGGCACACCTTGAGGTGCAGCTCGAGATCCTCGTCGGTGTCGTCGATGCTCGAGCGGGGGAACCCGTCGACCTCGAGGTACAGCGCGGCGTCGATCGCCATGTTCGAGCCGGCGGCCATGAAGAGCGGGTAGCGCTGCCCCGGTCGCCGGTAGAAGACGGCGGGCGCCCGCTCCAGCAGCCGGATCATCGCGGTGCCGATGACGCCGTCGTACCAGCGGTAGATCGGCTCGTCGGTGCGCGGATTCAGGCGCCCGCCGACGAATCGCGCTCCGCTCGCGACGTCGGCCTTCAGCCGCGCGACCCACTCGGCTCCGGGGAGGCAGTCGGCGTCCGTCCGCGCGATGACCGCGGCACCGTGCTCGATCGCGTAGCGGAACCCGGTGTCGGAGGCGGCTCCCGTGCCCTTCTGCCCCTCGGTGATCGTCATCACCTGCCGCCCCGGATGCCGGGCCGCGAAGGCGTCGATCACCGCGCGGGAGCCGTCGGTGCTCGCGTTGTCGACGAGGAGGAGGGTGAAGTCGGGATCGGTCTGGGCGGCGAGCGCCTCGAGGGCCCCGTCGAGCAGCTTCTCCTCGTTGTACAGCGGCACCACGACCCAGAAGGGGGTGGTGGCGCCCGAGGGCGTGCTGGGACCGGAGTGCTGCTCGCTCATCCGCTCCCCCTCCGCCGCTCGACCCGGCGACCCGCACCGGGTCACCGCCGCCGAACGCGGGGAGGCCCCGTCCATAGTGTCCGCGGAGCAGGGGGCCGTCAATCCGCGCCCGGCCTCGCCGCGCCGACATCGAGCTCGCATCGGCGGTATACAGAGAACGCTCGGATCGACCGTCGATCCGGAGCAGGAGGAACGCCACAGTGCCCGACACTCTGCCCATCCGCATCCTCGGCACCGGGGAGGCGCTTCCGGAGCGGGTCGTCGGCACCGCCGAGGTCGCCGCGCTCTGCGGCATCGACCCCGAGGAGGCGGCGCGGCGCAGCGGAGTGCTCACGCGGCACTGGCTCGCCGATGACGAAGACCCGCTCGAGCTCGGGCTGACGGCGGCGCGGCGCGCCCTGGACGCGGCCGGGATCGACGCGAGCGACGTGGACGTCGTGCTGAACGCCTCCGGGACGCAGCTGCAGGCCATCCCGGACGGCGGAGCCCTGCTGGCCGCCGGCCTCGGCCTCGACGACGTCTCGGCCTACAGCCTCAACGCGACCTGCCTGTCGTTCCTCTTCGCGCTGCAGGAGGCGGGGTTCCTGATCGCGACGGGCCGCGCCGAGCGGGTGCTCATCGTCTCGACCGAGGGCGGCAGCCGCGGCATCGACCTCGCCCAGCCCGAGAGCGCCCTCCTCTTCGGCGACGCCGCGGCGGCCGTCGTGGTCGGGCGCGCGGTGACTCCGGAGCAGGGCATCGTGGCCTCGAAGTTCCTGACCCGGCCCAGCGGAGTGCGGCACGCCGAGATCCGCGGGTTCGGCTCGCGGATCCGCATCGAGGAGGCGGCCGACCGGCTCTCCGACTTCCGCTTCGACATGCACGGAGGCGCGCTGCTGGTCGACGCGCTGCGGCACTTCCCGGCGTTCCTCGACACCGTCCGGCTCGGGCTCTCGAGCGGCACGCCCGGCATCGACCGCATCGTCCCGCACCAGACGAGCAAGGCCGGGCTCGAGGGCATGGCGCGTCTCTGGGGCCGGCAGAAGATGGTCGTGACGCTGGCCGACGTGGGCAACACGATCGGCGCGGCGATCCCGCTGGCCCTGCACCGGGCGCGGATCGAGCCGGCGGAGTCGGTGCTGCTCGTCGGGACGGGCGCGGGGACGCACTACGGGGCCGTGATCCTGCAGGCGTGACGGCCGCTGCGCCCTGAACGGCGCCTGGCAATGCAGAACGGGCCGGCACCTCCGGAGTGGAGGGCCGGCCCGTCGGCGGAGGGAGGCGCTACCTCAGCGTCACCGACACGGGCGAGCTCACGCGGATGTTCCCCGCTGCATCGGTCGCTCGGGCGGTGAGCGGGAAGGTCCCGCGCATGCCCGTCGTGCTCGTGGTCAGCGACCACGTGGACGCGCCGGTCTGGGTCGCGTCGCCGACCTTGAGGCTGCCGAGGTAGAAGGCGACGCCGGTCACAGCGGTGTCGTCAGTGGCCGTGACGGTGGCAGTCGTCGTGCCGCTGAGCACGGCACCGGGGAGCGGCGAGGTGATCGCGACCGACGGGGCGGTGGTGTCGGCGACCGGCACCTGGGGCTCGCTCGGCGCCTCGGAGTCCGGCGCGGTCGGCGGCGCGGTCGGCGTGGCGGTCGGCGTCGAGGTCGGGGTCGGAGTGGCGGTGGGGGTCGCGGTCGGCGTCGGCGTCGCGGTGGGCGTCGCCGTCGGAGTGGCCGTGGCGGTCGGGGTGGGCGTCGGCGTGGGTTCCGGCGTGCTCGGGATGGTCACCTCGTCCCAGCTGGCGACGAGGTGGGCGGTGGTCGGCCGCGTGCTCATCTCGTCGAGGTCGGCGGACGTCATCGAGGTCAGCGTGTTGTCGACCGTGAAGCCGCCGGTCCTCGCCGTCCGGTTGGTGAGGTTGGTGCGGGTGTTGTAGACGGCGTCCCAGGTCGGCTGGAGGGAGCCGATGAGGATCGAGTCGGACGCGTCGATGTTGCCGCCTCCGTTGCCCTGGATGGCGCTGAGGCTGCCCGCGCCGTTGATGGCTCCGGGGTAGCCGGCGCCGCCGGCGAGGAACGGGTAGCGCTTGGCGGTGACGGTGCCGCCCACGATCAGCGACTGCTCGAACGCGACGTTCTTGACGCCTCCGACGATGACGGCGCTGTTGTTCGAGCCGAACACGACGGTGTCCCTGACGGTGATCTGGCCGGTGACTCCCGAGCCCTCGATCTGGAGGCTGTCGGTGTGCGGCCGTGCCGGGTTGGAGCCGCCGTAGACCGCGTCGAGGTAGTACGACGGGGCGATGTAGCCGCCCTCGACCAGCACGTCGCTCATCACGTTCGGCGCGAACGCCTTGATCTGAGCCGAGTCGGCGCTCCTCAGGCGCGAGTCGGGCTCGACGACCTCGATGAGCTCCACGTCGCGCACCGGGGCGCCGGCCGAGGCGGCGAGGCCGACCCAGTTCTCGTTGACCCGGAGCCAGGCGAACGACGAGTGCGTCGCGCCCTTCACGTCGATCGAGTCGATGTCGAAGCGCATCAGGGTGATGCCCGTCACCGACTTCAGCGCCCAGTCGCCGCCGGTCACCGACCGGAAGCCGTCGCGCGCCGTGATCAGCACCTTGGTGCTTCCCGCGTTCTTGTAGCCGTTGAGGGCCGACAGGTCGGCGATGTAGCCGGGTGCCACCGCGATGACGGCCCCCGCCGCGATCTGGGCCTTCGTCAGGGCGTCGAGCGCCTTGCGGATCGCCGAGCCCGACGCCGCGACCTCCACGACCGTGTAGTCGGAGCCGGCGGAGCGGATGTCGGGGGTGTCCGACGGGTAGTGCGTGCCGTCGGGTCCGTAGGTCGACTCGGCGGCCGAGGCGGTCGGCGCGTCCAGGATCGAGACCGTCGACACGGCGATCCCCACCGCGGCCGTGATCGCGAGGATCCGGAGGAGGTCCTTCCTCGGTCGCCGGACCGCTCCGCCCAGTCCCTGTAGCTGCCGCGGACGCGACTCGGCTGCGGCGCCCGCAGGCAGGGGCGGTGAGGTGGGGGAGGGGGTGGCTCGTGCCATGGGGTGTCTTCCGATCGTCTCGTGCTGGGGGAGGGTAACGACCGGAACACGTCGTGGCGGAAGCCTCGAGGCGCTCGTAGGGCCGGGACTCCTCCGACGGGGGAGGAGCCGGCTGCACGCGTCACTGCGTTCCGGGCGGATGGTGCGGGGAAGGGCCGCCGAACGGTGCCTGGTGCGCTGCTGCGTGGTGGAGCGGCAGTGCGGCGGGCGGTCGGGCGGTCGGCTCGTGACGGTCAGGGGGAGCTGGGGCGCCGATTCCGGCGCACCGGAGGGGTGGAACGGTCTGCGCCGTTCTTCAGAGTAGGCACAGCTACAGGTCGTTAATGTGCCTCGCACGGGGGCCAGTGCGAGGAGAAAGACTCAGGTCACGAAGGATTGATAGCACGAGGCCGAGGGAACTCCTGTGCGTAGGTAGAAACGCTCAGTCCGGCCGTCCGCGGAAGGTGGCGAGGGGGGAGACCTCCGACCAGCCGAGGCTGTCGTAGAGTCTCCGACCGCTGACGCTGGCCATCAGGATCCCCGTCGTCGCACCGTGGTCCGCAGCCCAGGCGCTGAGACCCGTCACGACGAGGCGTCCGAGGCCGCGGCGACAGAACTCGGTAGTCGTCTCGACGCGGTCGAACACGCAATCCCCGGCGCGCACCGCCGCCTGTCCGCGGGCCGCGAGCTCGCCGTCCACCTCGATGCGGGCGTGGGCGACCGGGCCGTCCGCCTCGAGGAGCACCCGCTCCGGTGCGGGGGTGGGCAGGAGGGCCGCCGTCATCATGCTCTCGTCGCTGGTGACGCGGTCGAGCGGAGCCAGCGCCTCGAGGCTCCGCGCATCGAGGTCTCCGACGAGTGTCAGCCACGCGTCCGGCCCGCTCGTCGCGGCCACGAGTCGGTCGAGCTCGGCGAGCGACGGCGTCGCGCTGATGCGCTCCCGCGCCCGGGTGTCGGCGTCGACCTCGACGAGCCAGCCCTCGCCGTCGGGCCGGCCGACCATCCGGCGGGAGAGCATCCACCCCTGGACCCAGTGGTCGAGGAGGGCGCTGATCTCGGTCATCGGCACACGGTAGCCGGACGCGCCCGTCGTGGATGGAGGCTGGCCCTGGGACCGGTCCCTCGCGGAGGGTCCTACTGCGAGAGCTCCAGGTCGAGCCGGTCCAGGAGTGCTTCCAGAGAGATCTCGAACTCCTCGTCACTCCGGTCCTCGCTGAGCAGGTCGCGCAGGCGCAGGACCTCCGGCGCGACGTCGAGCGACATCGTGCCGTCGCCCTGCGGCAGAGCAGCGTCTCCCTCGTCGAGCGGCTCTTCGACGGGTGACGTCTCGGCTCCGTGGATCGTGGCCTGCAGCAGCAGCTGACCGAGCAGGAAGCTGCTGAACGCGCGGTAGGCGCCGACGGCCCGCTCGTCCGAGAACCCGTGCGACGTCAGCGCACTGAGGAACGTGTTGACGACCTCGACGCTCCGCAGCGGCGGTCGCAGCCAGGGGGCGGCGGGGTGTCGCGTCGCGACCAGGGGGAATGCTCGTGGGTGGTCTGTCGCGATTCGACGGACCTCGTGGGCCACGACCTGCAGGAATCCCTGCCAGTGCTCCGCCTCCGACTCGTCGAGATGGGAGTTGAGATCTCGCATCAGCAGCGAGATGACGCCCTCGAGCAGGTCCTCCTTGCCATGCACGTACCGGTAGAGCGACATCGCCTCGACGCCCAGTTCCTGCGCGAGGGAGCGCATCGACAGGCTCTGGCTCCCCGATCTGTCGATCTGCGTCAGGGCGGTCGTGACGATCAGCTCCCTGCTGAGCCTCGGCGCAGTCGATCCGCCCCTGTTCGTCTTCGTGTTCCCAGTGATGGCGGGCCTCCCGTAGCGATCCTCACACCCCGCTACCAGCGTCGCGCGTGAAAAACAACCGGGTGGAGCTCCCCACCCTAATCAGACTTACTTTGTAAGCTCCACTTTGGCTTACACCGTAAGTGTCCCGCTTCCTGTGCGAGGACCACCGCGATGCGAGCAGTGGCTGCTCCCCCCCGAGACCACCCATCACCGAGCTCCGGAGCCATCGCTCCGGAGGAAGAGAGTGCACTGTGATCGACAGCACCACCATCGACAACCTCATCGGCGCCGACGTGCGCGGCAGCGACGACGCCAAGATCGGCACCGTCGGCCAGGTCTACGTCGCCGACGACTCGCAGACCCCCACCTGGGTCACCATCCGCACCGGACTGTTCGGCTCCTCCGAGTCGTTCGCACCCCTGCAGGACGCGACCTACGAGGGCGGCGTCCTGCGCGTGCCCTACGAGAAGTCCTTCGTCAAGGACGCCCCGCGCGTCGACGACGACGGCGCCCTCAACGCCGACGAGGAGCAGACGCTCTACTCCTACTACGGCCGGGGCGACAGCTACTCCGCACCGACCGAGGCGCCCCTCTACGACCAGGACGCCGACCGCACCGCCGGCAACACTGCCGGCACCGAGGGCTACGACACCTCCGGCCCCACGACCGATGACGCGATGACCCGCTCCGAGGAGCGCCTCCGCGTCGGCACCGAGAAGGTCGAGGCGGGCCGCGCGCGCCTCCGCAAGCACGTGGTCACCGAGCAGGTCACGAAGACCGTCCCCGTCAGCCACGAGGAGGTCCGCGTCACCCGCGAGCCGATCACTGACGCGAACGCCGACAACGCCCTCTCCGGTCCGGAGCTCAGCGAGGAGGAGCACGAAGTGATCCTCACCGGCGAGCGTGTCGTCACCGCGAAGGAGACGGTCCCCGTCGAGCGTGTGTCGCTCGGCACCGAGACCGTCACCGAGCAGCAGACGGTGACCGAGGACGTCGCCCACGAGGAGATCGAGGTCCTCGAGCCCACCACCCGCTCCACCGCGACCGACGACACCGTCGTCGACCGCGGCAACCGCTCCTAAGCGGCACCGGCGGCGGCCGCCCCGGCACCCTCCGGTCGGCCGCCGCCACCCGGCACCACCTCCCGCACCACCCGAAACCGTCCCCCCGGGGACCCATGCCTGGAAGGCACACCCCATGGATTTCCCCGCCGCACTTCAGAACGGACTCGCCGCGGTCATCGCGTTCGTCCCGCTCGCACTGCTGTTCCTGCTCATCCTCATCGTCGGCCTCATCGTCGCGAAGCTCATCGAGAAGGGCCTCTCCCGGCTCCTCACGAAGGTCGGCTTCGACCGCGCCGTCGAGCGCGGCGGTATCAAGAAGGCCCTCGCGAACTCGAAGCTCGACGCCTCCGACATCGTGTCGAAGATCATCTACTACACGCTGGTGCTGTTCGTTCTCCAGTTCGCCTTCGGTGTCTTCGGGCAGAACCCGGTCAGCGACCTGCTCCAGGGCATCATCGGGTTCCTCCCGAAGATCATCGTGGCGATCATCATCATCGTCATCGCCGCGGCGATCGCCGCCGGCGCCAAGGGGCTCATTCAGAACACGCTCGGCGGTCTCTCCTACGGCAAGGTCCTCGGGAACATCGTCGCCGTCTTCATCCTGTTCCTCGGAGCGACCGCTGCGCTGAACCAGATCGAGGTCGCCACGACCGTCACCACGCCGATCCTCATCGCGGTCCTCGCCATCATCGCCGGCGTCATCATCGTGGGTGCGGGCGGCGGGCTCATCAAGCCGATGCAGCAGCGCTGGGAGACGATCCTCACCAAGGCCGAGGACGAGGCTCCGAAGATCCAGCAGCACGCTCAGAACGCGCCGAGCGTGAAGGAGCAGGCCGAGCAGGCCGCGCGCAAGGCGCAGCAGGCCGCGCCGACGACGACCACTCGCCGTTCGAGCTGACGCGCCCGACAGGACCGGCCCCGCTCCTCTCTGAGCGGGGCCGGTCCTGTTCCCACCCCCCGCACCAGCGTTCGCGCTCGCCTGATCGGAGATCCCATGACTGCTCGACCCACCTCTCGGATCTCGACACCGGACGACCCGGCCGTCGAGATGATCCGGCACGAGGAGCAGCTGAGCGTCACCACGCGGCGATACGCGACCGAGCGAGTCCGGCTCGAGCGCGTCATCGTCACCGAGCAGCGCACCCTCACCGTCGACGTCCGGCGCGAGGAGATCCGCCTCACCCGCGAATCCCTTCCCGAAGGAGGCCCGCTTCCTCGCGACCTCGACGCGCGCACTCCTCAGCCTGTCGTCGTCATCCTGCACGAGGAGCGGATCGGCATCGTCAAGACCGTCGTCCCCACCGAGCGCGTCACCCTGAGCACGCACTCCGTCACCGAGGAGCGACTGCTCTCCGAGGCGCTCGGTCGAGAAGTACTCGACGTGAGCTGAGCAGAGCCGCAGAGGAGTCGCCGTCGGGAGCGGAGACCGCGGGCGTCTTCGGCAGCGAGGGCGAGTCGGGCGGAACGCCGCTGCCCTGTCGTCTCGACGGCACTTCGCGGTCGGGCGCGACTCAGCTGTGCGTCGTGTTCTCCCGGATCTCCTCGAGGCTGATCTCCGGCGCGCCGCCGGCCGCCGCCTCGGGGTCCATCCAGACGAAGTCCCAGTGGTGGCCGTCGAGGTCGTCGAAG
Organism: Rathayibacter sp. VKM Ac-2754; assembly: GCF_009807095.1. Lineage (GTDB taxonomy): Bacteria > Actinomycetota > Actinomycetes > Actinomycetales > Microbacteriaceae > Rathayibacter. Next base: position 103,722 of record NZ_WUCC01000004.1, read on the forward strand.
CTCTTCGAGTACATGAAGCCGTGGTCCTGGGTGCCGGCGTCCGCCGCGCCCGCTGCGAGTGCCTTCTCGTGGACGGTGTCGACCTCCTCCTTGCTCTCGGCGCTGAGGGCGAGCTGCACCTCGGTCGAGGTGGTGGCGTCGATGATCGGCTTGCTGGTGAACTCGGCGAAGAACTCCCGCGTGAGCAGCATCGCGGTGATCGTGTCGCTGATCACCACGCTGACGGCGTGCTCGTCGCTGAAGCCCTCGTTGATGGAGTAGCCGAGCGACTCGAAGAACGCACGGGATCGTGCGAGATCGCTGACGGCCAGGTTGACGAAGATCGTGGTGGGCATCGGTGCGCCGTTCCTTCCGAGGTGCCGGTGGCCCGCCGCCTCCGGTCGTCCCTGCCGATGATGGTGAGCGCTCGGTGACGGTGTCAAGCGATCGGGAGCGGGCCGGCGGTTGTGCTCGTCCGCCGCTCGCTTGCACACTGTCGGCATGAGCAGCGACAGCGACGTGCGCCGCCTCGCCCTCGAGCTGCCAGGGGTCGAGGAGCGCTCCGCCTACGGCACCCCGGCCTTCTACGCCGGGTCGAGGATGTTCGCCCGATTGCACGAGCAGCCCGGAGTGCTCGTCTGCTGGCGAGCGGATCTCGGCGAGCGGGAGGCGCTGCTGCAGGACGACCCCGACACGTACTTCACCACCGATCACTACGACGGCCACCCGAGCGTGCTCGTGCGTCTCGCGAGAGTCCCACCCGCCCGCCTCGGCGAGCTGCTGCGCGAGGCGTGGGAGGCGCGGGCCCCGAAGCGGCTGCGCGACGCCGCGCCCCCGGAGTGAGCGGCGGCACTCCGGTCGCGCGCGCTGGGCTCTTCATCGCCTGCGGAGCATGGACGTCGTGACGAGCGGGGCGGTCCGTCCGACGGGACGAGGTCAGCGCTGACCGCCGGAGGCGACCCTGTCGATGATCAGGTCGATCCGATGCCGCCGGTCGTCGGCATCGCGCACGGGCCAGGCGGGAGAGTCGCCCTCGGTGACGCCCCAGGGCACGAGCACGTCGAAGTCGAGGTCTCGGATCAGCCTCAGGCTGTCGAGATAGTCGGCGCGGAGCGCGGGGTCGAGGACGACGGCCTTCCACTCGCCGTTCTCGATCCAGAGGAAGTCGCCGGTGAAGAGGAAGCGGGTCGTGCCGTTGTCCCACAGGTATGAGCAGGTTCCGGGCGTGTGGCCGGGCGTCGGGATGACCTCGAGGTCGTGGTCGATCCACTCGCGCCGATCGAAGGTTCCCGCGATCTCGAGCGAGGCGCCGACCTCGGAGCGATCGGCGTGATGCATCCAGACCGCGACGTCCAGCTCGGGCTGCCCGTACATCGCCTCGTGCGCGTGGTTCACGAGCAGCCGCGAGGGCGGACCGAGCTGCCGGATCGCCGTCGCCGCTTCGCTCACACCGGGGGAGTTGTAGACGACGACGGTGCCTTCGGGGCGTTGCAGCACGAAGGAGCGGAGCTGGACGTCGTGCTGGTACGGGAGGCGCGAGGAGGGCGTCGCGAGGAGGCCCTCGAAGGGCGAGTGGAGGAGATCGTCCGTGCTCGGTGCCATGGTCAGGACCTTTCGCGATGCGGATCGCGGTCGATGTTCCGTGAGGTGGCGATCACCCGGCGTCGGTCGAGGGCGACCGGCGGGCGGGCAGCGCGACCGGGGAGCACGGGTCGCACCGTCGTGACGACGCTATCGGGGTGGCCTCTCTGCGGGGTGTGAGTCGATGGGCCCGATCAGCCGGGGAGTGGGCGAGCGCGCGATCCGCTCCTCCGATCGGCGTCTGTCAACCGCGTGGTGCACCGTGCGGTGCGGAGCCTAGGTTCGACGGAACGTGTCCCTGACCCCGATGCGCCTCACCGGCACCGCTCCATCAGCAGAGGACGTTCCCATGAAGACCCTGTTCCACACCGGCGGCTTCGTCGATCTCGAGGACGAGACCGCGGCGGCGGTCCTCCGCTACTCCCTGACGCTCGCGCGGCACCGCGAGATGGGCACGGTCACGCTCGACGATGCCAGCAGGCCGGAGACGCGCTCGCAGGTGCTGATCGTCGTCGGTCTCGGTGTGCCGCTGTCGGTCCACGGGATCCGCAGTCCGGACGAGACGCAGCAGGTCGGCGACACGGTCGCCGAGATCGACACTCGCACCGAGAGACTCGACACCCCTCAGCTCGTCGCCTTCGAGAACGACCCCGAGGACACCTCGTACGAGGTCGACTTCGATTTCGACCTGCTCTGACACTCCGGGCCGACTCGGAGCGGCACCCTCGACGCCCGTCAGCGGTCCGGAGGCGAGTCCAGGGGGCTGCCGGTCGTCCCGGGTCACGGCGCGAGGGCTCTCCCGGACAGGTGGTGGCAGGGATCGCTGTTCTCGGGTTTCACAGCTGACCGGAGTACGTCCGAGCTCGCGAGGGAGCTCACTGACGCGGCCCCCGGAGGTCCTGCTTGAGGGCGGCCCCCTGGGGTTGCAGGAGGGAGACCGGTCGGCTGCGGTCGAGGTGGTCTCGCAGACCACTGTTCATCCCGTCCTTCCTCCACGACCGGTCAGCGGCTTGACTCGATCCGACGAAGGAAAGAGGTCGACATGACATCAGCGACGTTCACCCTGAACAACGGAGTCGAGATCCCGGCGCTCGGCCTCGGGGTCCTCCAGAGCGAGGGTGACGAGGCGGCCTCGGCCGTCGAGAACGCGCTGCGCTCGGGATACCGCCTGATCGACACCGCCGCCGCGTACTTCAACGAGCGCGAGGTCGGCCTCGGCATTCGCGAGTCCGGAGTGCCCCGCGAGGACGTCTTCCTCACGACCAAGCTCTGGATGACCGACTACGGCTTCGACAGCGCCCTGCGCGGCTTCGACACCAGCGCCGCCAAGCTCGGCGTCGACCACGTCGACCTCTTTTTGCTGCACTGGCCGTGGGCGGCTGACCGTGATCGCACGATCGCTGCGTACAAGGCCGCCGAGCGCCTCCTGAGCGAGGGGCGCGTGCGCGCTATCGGAGTCGCGAACTTCTCGGCCGACGACCTCCAGGCGCTCGCGCGCGCGACCGACGTCGTCCCGGCGGTGAATCAGATCGAGGTGCACCCCAACTTCCAGCAGCCCGAGCTGGTCGCGGTGAACCGCGGTCTCGGGATCCTCACCCAGGCCTGGTCGCCGATCGGCGGCGTGTACGGCTGGGCGGGCGAGAACGGCGCTGTGCCGCCGCTGCAGAACGACGCGATCCGCGCGATCGCCGAGGCGCACGCGAAGTCGCCGGCGCAGGTGATCCTCCGCTGGCAATTGCAGGAGGGTCGCAGCGCGATCCCCAAGTCGGTGACCCCGGCACGCATCGCCGAGAACCTCGACGTGTTCGACTTCGAGCTCTCCGCCGATGAGATGCAGACGATCCGCTCGCTCGACACCGGCGTGCGCGGAGCGGTCGACCCTGCGGTCGTCACCCCCGAGGTCATCGACCTCACGATCGACGCGGCCTGAGATGACCGATCGCGAGGAGATCACGGGCTTCCTGACGTCCCGGCGCGCCCGCATCACTCCTGAGCAGGCGGGACTGCCGCACTACGGGGGGCGGCGGCGGGTGCCCGGGCTCCGGCGCGAGGAGGTGGCTCAGCTCGCGGGGGTCAGCACCGACTACTACGCGAAGCTGGAGCGCGGGAACACGCCGGGCGCCTCGCGGGAGGTCCTCGAGGCGATCGGCAGGGCCCTGCAGCTCGACGAGACCGAGCTGCAGCACCTGATGGATCTCGTCCAGGTGACCGCAGCACCGCTGCGACGTCGAGCGCGTCCGCGCGGCCGAGGAGTCGCCGCCGGGACTCAGGCGGTGCTCGACGCCCTCACTGTCCCGGCGATCGTGCAGAACCCGCGGCTCGACGTGGTCGCGACGAACGCTCTCGGCGCGGCCCTGTACGGGCTGGCGCCCGCAGACATCGGCGAGTTCAACGGAGCCCGGTTCCCATTCCTCGATGCTCGCGCCGACGACTTCTACGTCGACTCCGCGCAGGTCAAGCGGAACGTCGTCGCACTGCTGCATCAGGCGGCGGGGCGCGACCCGTTCGACGAGGACCTCGTCCGGCTCGTCGGTCTGCTCTCGACCCGGAGCGCGGAGTTCCGTGCGCTCTGGGCGTCCCACGACGTGATCCGCTTCCAGCGAGGTGCGAAGCACTACCGGCATCCGCTCGTCGGCGACCTCGAGTTCGGCTACGAGTCGTTCGAGCTGACCACGGATCCCGGACTCACCCTGCTCGTCTACACGATCGAACCGCTGTCGGCCACCGCCGAGCGCGTCACACTGCTCGCCTCCTGGCAGAGCACCCCCGCCGCGCGCTCGTCGCGCGCGACGTCCTGATCCACGACCCCCTCTGAAGGACCGATGAACGACTTCCTCACCCTCAACAACGGTGTCCACCTGCCTTCCATCGGCTTCGGCGTGTTCCAGAGCGCGCCGGAGGAGACCACCGCGGCCGTCGAGTCCGCTCTCGCCGCCGGCTACCGCCACATCGACACCGCGGCGGGTTACGGCAACGAGCGCGAGGTCGACGACGCCGTCCGCCGCTCCGGCCTCGACCGCGACGACGTGGTGCTCGAGACCAAGGTGTGGGTCAGCGACTACGGCTACGACCAGACGCTGCACCCCTTCGAGAAGAGTGCCGCGAAGCTCGGCGTCGATCGGATCGACGTGCTGATCCTGCACCAGCCGATGCCGCAGCACTTCGAGCGCACGGTCCAGGCCTACCGCGCCCTCGAGACCCTCCTCGCGGACGGCCGCGTCCGGGCGATCGGCGTGAGCAACTTCCTGCCGCATCACATCACGGCTCTGCGCGAGCAGACCGAGATCGTCCCCGCCGTCAACCAGGTCGAGCTGCACCCCTACTTCACTCAGCCGGCGGTGCAGGAGGCGAACGCCGAGCTCGGGATCCTCACGCAGGCCTGGTCGCCCATCGGCGGCATCACCTTCTACCCCGGCTACGGCGAGGACCGCCGCAGTGTCCTCGAGGACGATCTGCTGGGCCGCCTCGCCAGCGAGCACGGCGTCACCCCCGCGCAGGTCATGCTGCGCTGGCACGTCCAGGAGGGACGCTCGGCTATCCCCAAGTCGACGAGTCCCGAGCGCATCGCGCAGAATCTCGCGGTATCGGGCTTCGCGCTCAGCGACGACGAGCTGCGCGAGATCGCCGCGCTCGACCGCGGCGTCCGCGGTGGCCCGGATCCCGACCAGGTCGACCCGTCGACCTGGGGGCTCGAGATCCCTGAAGCGTGACGCTGCGGCACTCGGGAGCAGGACGACCACTGTGAAGAGCTCCGGACGGCCGGCGGTGCGGAGTGAGCGGGGGCCTCGCGCCGGCCGCGAGGAGGACGCCCCCTCCGGGATGACGGATGCCTCGGGCGGGCGCACTCGACGGTAGCGCCGCTCGCCGAGCACGGACGCGTGACGAGGGAGTGCCGCAAGGGCCGGACGCCCCTCCTGCTACGGTCGCCCCGGTGCGCATCGCATCACGCGGGGGCGGCGGAGGGAAGCGCGATGGCGGACACGAACAGGGGCGCGGGAGCGGCCGCCGTGACGGCCGCCGTGCTGTGGCTCGGCACCGGCGCGATCGCGGCCGCACTGCAGTGGAACTCGCTCAGCATCGGCGGGCAGGAGGCGGTGCTGCCGCTCACGGTCCCCGGCTACGTCTGGGCGCAGCCGATGCCCTGGTCGCTGCTCGTGGGGCTGGTCGGTGCGATCGTCGTGGCCGTCGTGCACCTGCTGGTGAGCCGGCTCGTCGGCGGATCAGGTCGGGCGGCCTTCGTGGCCGTCTGGTTCGCGGCCGTGGTCGCAGGAGGCGTCGCGGGCCTCGCTCAGGACGCGGCCGTCGTCGCGGGCGCGCTCCCGCCGATGCGGCTCCGGATGCTCTTCTCGGGGCTGGGCGCGCAGGCCGCGGTCGGCGCCTACTGGGGGCTCGTGCAGGGCTGGCTGCCCGCGCTGCTGGTCGTGCTGCTGGGTCGTCGCGCGAGCGCGGCTCCCGCGCGCCCGTCGCGTCTCGGACCCGTCGCACTGGCGGGCGTCTCCGTGGTCGTCGCGGCCGCCCTCGTGGTCGCGGGAGTCGCCGGGCAGCGGGAGGCCCAGCGCAGCGCCGCAGCCGCGGAGGCGATCGCGAACGGCTATGACGAGGAGACGGGAGCGCTCCCCGATCCGTACGCCGAGGGCACGCCTCCGCCGACGAGTGCGCCCGCCGAGGGCCCCCTCGCCGCAGACGCCTGCACCCCCGAGGTCGCGACACCCCTGCTCGGCGGCACCGACGCGGCCACCGGGCACCGGATGCTCACGATCGAGCTGCTCAACTTCTCGGAGGAGCCGTGCGTAGTCGAGGGCTACCCCGATCTGGCCTTCGCCGACCAGAACGGCAACGCGCTCGACGTCGACCTCGTGCGCGGAGGCTCGTTCATGACCGAGGACGCGGGTCCGGTGCGCCTCGAGATCCCCGCCGGCGGCTCCGCGGTCGCACGCCTCGGCTGGGACGCGGGCGCCACCCAGGGCGCCCTCGTGGCGAGCACTCTCTTCTGCGCGCAGATCGCGGGCGGTGTGCGCGGATCCTGGCCCGTGCAGACCGACATCGTGGCGGGCGCCGAGGTGGCGGTGACCGCCTGGGCGCTGCGCTCGGCGGCGGAGAGCACGACTCCCTGATCCCGCTCCGCAGCGGTTCAGAACAGACGGACCGTATCGGCCGGCTCCTCCAGGTGGCGCACGAGCGCCGGGATCCGCTTCTTGAAGGGGAAGAAGCCGCGCGATGCCGAGGGCCACGCGGTGCTGTCCCACCGGCGGCGCACGGTGACGAGCGCGACGCCTTCGTCGGCGAGGGCGGAGCGGAGTCGGTCCAGCCGCTCGCGGACGGGGCCGACCGGCGCGTAGGGGACCACCACGGTGTCGAGCCGCTCGGACGTCGCCCAGTCGACGACGGTCGCGGGTCGCGCGTCGGCCAGCACTCGCGCCGGCCCGCCCGGCGCGCGTTCCGCGGCGTCGGCGAGGGCTGCTGCCGTGAAGGCGTGCACCGCATCGGAGACAGGGAAGGGGGAGCGCTCGCCGGCGTCGGCGGAGGCGGCGCTCGCAACGAGCCGGTCCGCCAGACCGGGCTGCTCGGCGAGGAGGCTCACCGGGTCGAGATCCTCCTCGTGCAGCAGGAGGCCGGCGCGCGCACCGATGGTCCCGACGACGTCGTCCGGCTCGAGGGAGTCCCGGGGCGGGAAGGGCTCCTCGCTGAGCGCGGGGGCCGAGGTGGCGAGGCCGTTCGGAGAGAAGCGCCCCTCGGTGTACTTGGCGATGTTGGAGGCGGAGGCCAGGTAGGTCTTCCCCGCGGTCTGCAGGCCGGCGACCCACCGCCAGGACAGGGTGTTGGACGCGGCGTCGCCGTCGAGCAGGTGCCGGTAGAAGAAGTCGGCGCCGAGCTGCCAGGGCAGGCCGAGGGTGAAGATCCAGATGCTCGCGAACCACATGCGCGTGTGATTGTGGAGGTAGCCGGTCTCGACGAGCTCGCGCACCCACGCGTCCATCGCCTCGATGCCGCTGCGCCCGCCGATCGCGTCGTGGAATCCCGACGGGAGATCGCCAGCGGCGGAGGCGTCCACCTCGCGACGGTAGCGGCGCCACACCTCCGGGTTCTGCTCGAGCCAGCCCTTCCAGTAGGTGCGCCAGAACACTTCCTGCACGAATTTCTCCGACGCGGAGAGGGAGTGACGTGCGAGGACCGCGGCGACGACCTCCCGCTCGGTCACGAGTCGATGGCGGAGGTACGGGGAGAGCCCCGACACGTTGTCGCGGGAAGGTCCGAGGTCGTGATTGCGGTTGCGCGCGTAGGCGGAGCCGGCGCGGGCGACGAAGTCGTCGAGCGCCTCGAGACCGGCGGCTCTGGTCGGGATGAACATCGACCCATCATCCGTCTCGAGGCGGTGCGAACACTGACAGCGTGCGACTGCGGAGGGGGACACGTTGGGCTCGTCGGAACGCGTTCGGCTCGCCGAAATCGCCTGATTGGACGAGCCGAACCGGATCTCACGAGCCGAACGTCTCGCCGGCCGGCACCCCCGAGAGGGTGCCGGCCGGCGGTGGTGCGATGACCGGGAGGGTCAGCGCTGTGCGAGCGGGATCGCGATATCGGTGACGCCGGCGCCGACCCTGCCGAGCGCGGTGGCCGTGCCGTCGAGCAGGCCGATCTCGTAGAGCGACCCGTTGACGACGGCGAGGCCGATCGATCCGACGGAGCTGCCGTTGCGGAGGAGCGAGAAGACGTCGAAGCCGGTGGCGCCCGCGGCGTCGATGCCGAGCTTCCCGGTCGGCGCCAGCGAGCCCGCGTTGGCGGGGGACTGGATGGCGACCTGGTCGAGAGCCGTGTCGAGGACGAAGAGAGTGGTCGCCGTGTCCGCGTCGAGATCGTTGTTGGTGTACGCCGCGCCGTTGACTCCGGTGGCCGTGGCGGGCGCCGCATAGCTCAGCGCGCCGTCGGACACCGTCGCCGCACCCGGGGTGGCGAACGGCTGACGGAGGTTCTGGCCGGCGTCGCTGACCACGCGGAGTGCGTTGGCGGCGGGGTTGAAGTCGACGCCGAAGGTGGTGCCGCTCAGCGCGACGGTGAGCCGGGTGACCTGGGTGGCCACTCCGGTGCTCGCGTCGATGGAGTAGACGCCGGCGCTCGCCGCGTTGTCGCCGACGCCGTAGAGGTTGCCGTCCTGGACCCGGTAGTCGATGCCGATCAGCTTGGTGTCGCCGCCGGTCAGGCCGCTCACGGCGACGCTGCCCGTGATCGTGCCGGGCTTGACGGGGTTGAACTGCACGAGCTTCGCGCCACCGTCGGCCAGGCCGACGACGCGCAGGTTGCCCGCCACCGAGCGGGCGGCGCTGATCAGCTTCGCGGCGGCGGCGTTGACGGAGGCGTTGCCGGAAGCGCTGGTCGCCGCGGCGGGAGCAACGCTGCTCGCACCGGCCACCACGGGTGCCACGGCCATGACACCGGCTACGGCAACAGCGGCGATACCGAGTCTGAAGGTCCTGCTCATCGTGAACTCCTTGGAACTGTCGGTCGCCGGAGGTCGGCGACTCGAAGGGTGTACGCCCGGGCAGGGGCGGGCGTTCATTCGGGAGGCGGGATTCTTCGGGACGATCTGCGACCGGGCTCGGTGACCAGGTCTCGCGCGACGGATCAGGCTTTGCCGCGCATCATCTTCTCCGCCGTGCGCAGCCCGAACCGCTTCGTCAATATCCGCGTCGACAGGAAGGCGAGGACGCCGTTCATCCGACCGTCCACCACCGACGGCACCCGGGTGGGCATGGCCCTCCACGCGGTGTCGACGACGTCGCGGGCCCGGCGCTTGTTCTTCCCCGGTCCGGGGTTCATCGGGGTGTCGGTGTCGCCGGGCGCGACGGAGAAGATCCGCAGCCCGTGCGGGCGGTGCTCCTCCGACAGCGCTTCGGTGAGGCTGAGGACGTAGGCCTTCGATGCGGCGTACGCCGAGAAGTGCGGAAGCGGCTGGTACCCGGCGCCACTGGCGATGTTGATGATCGTGCCGCGTCCGGCCTCGCGCATCCGGATGACGGCAGCCCTGGTCAGGAGCGTCAGTGCGGTCACGTTGATGTCGACCATCCGGCGGAGCTCGTCCGGATCCATCCGATCGAGGTCCCCCTCCGGAGCCGTGCCGGCGCTGTTGACGACGTGGTCGAGGCGCGGCAGCAGGCTCGTGACGACCTCGACCAGCTGCGAGACGTGAGTCGGGTTCGAGAGATCGGCGGGATGAACGGATGCGGTGATGCCGTGCCGGTCGGAGAGCTCGTCGGCCAGGGCGTGCAGCGCGCCCTCCGATCGGGCGACGAGGAGGAGGTCGAAGCCCTCGCGGGCGTAGCGGCGGGCGAACTCGGCGCCGATGCCGGAGCTGGCTCCGGTGACGAGGGCGAGGGGGCGGTCCAGGGTGGCCATGATGTCCTTTCGGTTGCCCCGAGTGTAAACGGATTATCTATCCGTTCGGAACACTCATCCGATCGGACACTCGTTCCGGTACGGTGGGGGAATGGATGGACTCCGCCGCGACGCTGCACGCAACCGCGATCGCATCCTCGCCGCCGCTCGCAAGGCGGCCGGGCGGGGGGAGGCCCTGACGATGAACGCCGTCGCCCGTGCCGCCGACGTCGGAGTGGGCACCGTGTACCGGCACTTCGCCGGCGTCGAGGAGCTCGAAGAGGCCGTGGTCTGGAATCGCTTCGACGAGCTGGATCAGGTGCTCAGCGGCGAAGGTCCGGATCGGTTCGAGCGGACGCTCTCCGCACACGTCGCGCTCCTGGTCGAGGATCCGCTCTTCGAGGCGGTCACCGCGCGTCCGCACCCCGTGCTGCCCGAGACGGCATCGAAGCGCGATGCGCTGATCGCACGCCTCGCCTCGGTGCTCGACGAGGCCCGCGCCGAGGGAAGCGTGCGGGCGGGTGTCGACGCCGCGGCGGTGCTGCTGCTCGCATGCGGGGTGGCGCACTCGATCCGCAGCGCCGGTCTGACGGCGGACAGCGATCGTGCGCAGGTGCTGCTCGAGGTCGTCCTCCGCGGATTCCGTCCTGACGTCGCAGCACCGGCGGCCCGGTAGCGGCGACGGCGCACCGAATCGCCTTGCTAGGGTCGCGGCCTATGGACGAGCCCCGAGAGCGCGGACGCCTCTTCTCGATCGCAGGAGTGACGATCGTGGCGGTGACCGTGCTGTTCGCGCTCGTGTACTACTTCAGCTCGGCGGTGTTCGCGACGGAGGGGGACGTGCCGGCGGCCTCGGCCATCTCTCTTCCCGAGGGGAGCGAAGTAGTCGATGAGAGTGTCGAGTGTGCTTCCGGTGGTTGCTGGGCACTGCTCTCGGTGCGTCCGCCCGAGGTGATGACCCCCGAGGAGTTGTCGAGCGAGCTGGGGACGACGCCGCAAGCGCGCATCCCGGGAACGCTCTGGGACCCGCGAACCATCACGGTGAGTTCGAGAGTCGATGGACCTCTGTTGATCGTCCGCGCCGACTTCTGGTCGCGAGAAGTGACTCCTTAGGCCTGCATGCGAAGCCGCCCCGGCGTTCGCCGGCGGCGGCACCTCCGCTGCGTCGCTCAGGGGAAGAGCGACAGTCGGGTCAGGAGGGGCCACCTCGTCCCTGTCTCCTGCTTCACGTCACGGCGTCGTCCTCTGTCGCGGCCCGAGGAGAGTCCGGAGTCGAGTGCGCGCTCGCTGATGGCGGCCGCGGGCAGTCGTCTCGCTGATCCCGAGGATCCTCGCGGCTTCGGGGAGAGTGAAGCCGTCCCAGGAGATGAGCCGGACGAGCTCGGCCTGGTCTGCCGGAAGGGCATCGAGCGCGGCGCGGACGTCGAGCGTGTCCGTGTCGACGGGCTCGGCCGACTGAGTGTCCAGGTGCTGCCGGAGTTTGCGGGCCAGGTCGTGGTGGCGGATCGTTCCTCGCGCGTTGTTCGCGAGAACTCGGCGCGCGACTCCGAACAGCCACATGCGTGCCTGCTCCGGGTCGTCCGGCAGCTGCCCGATCCTCCGCCAGGCGACGATGAAGGTCTCGCTGAGCAGATCGGCTGCGTCGGCCGGCACGGGAACCCTCCGGCCGAAGTAGCTGAGGAGGTCGGCGGCATTGGCGTCGTGGAGTCTCTCGAGGGTCGTCTCCTGCTCGGAGCGGCGCCTCCGCGTCATCACTGGGCTGCTCCGGGGGACTCGGCTTCGCACTGACCGGCCATCTCGATCGAGGTGCTGGTGGTGAGGTAGCCGGCCTCATCGAAGACGCGGGAGATCTCATCCCCCATGAGGGAGCTCGCGACCACGCCTCGGGTCGCATCAGGAATGTCCGCCGGGCGACCCGCGGCGGCCGCCGCCGCGTTCGCCTCATCCCTTCCCGCCTGTTCCGCGGTCAGAGCCGCCTCGATGTCGTCGGCGGTGACGCGTGCGATCACCGGACCCCAGTCGTGCTCCGCGAGGAAGTCGCGCGCCCGCTCGGTCAGATCGTCGGTCTCCTCATCGGAGAGCCCGCCTCCGTAGACCGGCAGGACGCGGGCGACGACGGAGCACCGCCCGACGTCGTTGCCGCCACTGAGCTCGAACGTGCGCTGCACTGACGCGTCCGGCGCCCAGCCCACCCAGCTCAGCAGGGCCGGTCCCGCAACAGCGGCCGTTGTCCCGAACCCCACCAGCGCGATCCCGATGACTGCTGCTCCCATCCCGGAGCGCAACAGGAAGCGCCGCGGACGGCGGCTCGTCACCACTGCCTGCGCGATTGCTCGCGCCTCCGCGGCACTCGTCGCATCTGCACCCAGCGGGAGTGGCGCCGCGCGTCGCACCACGTCATCCAGATCGTCCATGTCGTCCCCCTCAGCGATCGTCGTTCACTGTGAACATGTCCGGACGGGTCTCATTCTTAACGCGAGACGAGCGCACTCTCGAGCTGTCTGTGCGGCGTACCCGGCGACGCCGAGGGCAATGGCGTTCAACGGGCCATGGCCGGGGAGCGCCGAGACCTCATCTGGCGAGTGGCCGCGGGCCGCAGGGGGTCTGCCTCCTCGATATTGAGAGGCCGCGCATCCAGCCGCCGTGCTAGCGAGCGCCGGTCAGCGGAGGGCGGTGTCCTCGTCGTCGGCGGGCTCCACTCGGACGAGAGCGGGTGCGGGCTTTCGCGTCCTGGCCGTCGCGAGCGTGACGACTCCCAGCAGTGCGACTGCGGCCGAAGCGGTGAAGGCGACCGTCGCGTCGGAGTTGTAGTGGTTCACCGTCACGCTCCGGGAGCCGTCCTCGTACGTGCACGAGAGCCCGAGCGGATACCAGATCCGTTCGCCCGACACGTTGACGCCCTCGAGAGGCATTCCCGGCGGGTGATCGCTGCGCTGGCACTGCACCACGGGGACCTCCCAGCCCTCCTGGATCCAGCCGATTCCGAAGGTCACGAGGGCGATCGGCGAGCCGAGGATCACTGCGACGGCTCCGAGAGTCCTCCTCGTGAATGCGTCCATCTCGTCAGGTTAGAGGCGAGCGGTCACGGGGGGAGGCTGTCGAGGCAGAGGGAGTGGACCGTGCAGATCCACATCGACGAGGCCGCGCCGGGGGAGGCCACCGGCAACGGTTGGACCTAGCTCGACAAGAACCTGTCGGTACTCGGGGGCCGACCGCCGGACTCCCTGCGAGCTTCGAACTGCAGGGTGCGACGTGACCGGAGTGCCCGGGCCGCCGAATCTCTCGAGCGGTGCTCCGCCCTGTTTCGCGGTCGGACGTCGACCCCTGCGAATCGCAGTACCAGGAACGGTTCGCCGGCGTTCCTGAGTCCTCGAAGGTCCTGGACACCGACGAGGACGACTCCCCGCTGTTCACCGAGCGCTTCTACCGTTGTCCTCATGGGACTCACCGGGCGGAAGGCGTCGATCCTCCTCACCGTGCTCTCGGTGGTGGCCGGGCTCCTGCTGCTGGGGCACGCGGCGGTGCAGGGGATCGGGGCGGCGACGTTCTGGCGGCCCTGCTGGTCGGAGGGGTACGAGAGCGCTGCCTGCTCCATCCTGCAGTACGAGGCGCCGTCGCCCGCGTGGCTCGCTCCTCTGTGGGTCTGGTTCGCGGAGGTGCTGCTCGCCCTGGTCGTCATCGGCGCTTCGGTCGCGGCGGGGAGACGCCTCGGTACCGCCGGTCTCGCGCTCGTCGCGGTGCTGGCGTCGAGCATCCTGATCGACCTCGTCTTCACTCCGGCGATCAACGGCGGCTACACCTCGGCCGACAACCCACCGGGGCTCGGCCTGATCGGCGCGGTGTTCCTGGCGATCGGAGGAGTGCTGATGCTGCGGGTCGCGGCGCCGTACCGCCGCGCCGCAGGCTGAGCCGACGAGCTCCCGCGCGGATCTTCGCTCAGCAGCACCAGAACGGGGTGGAGTCCGAGCGCGTCCAGGGGCACCGAGCTCGGCGATCAGGTCGCGCTCAGCGCCTCCTCCTCTGCCGCGACGTTCTTCTGCACGGCGAACTGCGTCCGGTGCAGCTCCTCGTACCGACCGGCCGCCGCCAGCAGCTCGTCGTGCGTGCCGCGCTCCACGATCGAGCCGTCCTCGACCACGAGGATCAGGTCGGCGCTGCGGATGGTGGAGAGGCGGTGCGCGATCACCATCGCCGTCCGCCCCTCGAGCGCCTCGCTCAGCGCCGCCTGCACGGCGGCCTCCGACGTCGAGTCCAGCGCCGCCGTCGCCTCGTCGAGGATGACGACGCGCGGCTGGGCGAGCAGGAGCCGCGCGATGGTCATCCGCTGGCGCTCGCCGCCGGACAGCCGGTAGCCGCGCTCGCCCACCATCGTGTCCAGCTGGTCGGGCAGGGACCGGATGAGCGGCTCGAGCCGCGCACGGCGGACGGCGTCCCACACCTCGTCGTCGGTCGCCTCCGGCCTCGCGAGGCGCAGGTTGCTGAGGATGGTCTCGTGGAAGAGGTGGCCGTCCTGCGTCACCATGCCCAGGGTGTCCCGCAGGGAGGCGAACGTCACATCGCGGACGTCCGTGCCCGCGAGGCGCACGGCCCCGCTGTCGACGTCGTACAGACGCGAGAGCAGCTGCGCGATCGTGGACTTGCCCGCTCCGGACGTCCCGACGAGGGCGACGGTCTGCCCCGGCTCGATCCTGAAGGACACGCCGTGCAGCACCTCCTCGCCGCCGCGGGTGTCGAGCGTCGAGACCTCCTCGAGGGAGGCGAGCGACACCTTGTCGGCGGACGGGTACGCGAAGCGGACGTCGTCGAACTCGACGGACACCGGGCCGTCGGGGACGGTGACGGCGTCGGGCTTCTCCTGGATGAGCGGTTCGAGGTCGAGCACCTCGAAGACGCGCTCGAAGCTGACGACCGCGCTCATGATCTCGACGCGGGCGTTCGCGAGGCTGGTCAGCGGTGCGTAGAGGCGGGTGAGGAGCAGCGCCAGGGTGACCACCTCACCGGTGTCCAGCTGGCCGCCGAGCGCGAGGGAGCCGCCGAGCCCGTACACGAGCGCGAGGGCGAGAGCGGAGACGAGCATCAGCGCGGTGAAGAAGACGAACTGCAGCATCGTGCTCCGGACCCCGATGTCGCGGACGCGGGCGGCGCGGACGCGGAACTCCTCGGCCTCCTCATCGGGTCGGCCGAACAGCTTGACGAGGGTGGCGCCGGGTGCCGAGAAGCGCTCGGTCATCTGCGTGCTCATGGCGGAGTTGTGGTCGGCGGCCTCGCGACGCAGCGCAGCGAGGCGGCCGCCCATCCGACGCGCGGGCACCAGGAAGACGGGGAGCATGATCACGGCGAGGACCGTGACGAGCCAGGACGTGCTGAGCATCACGATCAGGGTGAGGATCAGCGCGACGAGGTTCGTGACCACGCCGGACAGCGTGCCGCTGAAGGCCTGCTGAGCGCCGATCACGTCGTTGTTGAGGCGGCTCACGAGGGCGCCGGTCCGGGTGCGGGTGAAGAACGCGATCGGCATCTTCTGCACGTGGTTGAAGACGGCGGTGCGGAGGTCGAGGATCACGCCCTCGCCGATCCGCGCCGAATACCAGCGCGTCACGAGTGACACGGCGGCGTCGGCCACGGCCACGAGCGCGATGACGACGGCGAGCCACACGATCGTGGAGACAGCGCCCCGGGCGACGATCACGTCGACGACCTGGCCGGCGAGCACCGGCGTCGCGACCGCGAGGAATGCTCCCACGATGGAGAGGGTGATGAAGATCAGCAGCATGGAGCGGTAGGGGACCGCGAACGTCAGGATCCGGCGCACGGATGCGCGGGAGATCCTGTGCTTGCCGTCCTGGGCGGTCGAGATCTTGTAGAGCGAGCTCCAGGCGACGCCTTCCATGCTCATTGCGCTTCCTTCCGTGGAGACCCGTCCCAACTTAGGGGGGCGTCACTCCGCGGTGAGCCGCTACCGGAATCCCGAGGTCTGTGCAGGGCCTCGGCGCGGGACCCCACGAGAAAGCCGACCGGCACTTTCGTGGGAGCGCCGGTCGGCGGTGGTGCGTCGTGCCGAGGGCGACCTGTACCGGGCGATGGTGGACGCGGCGTCGCCGTCGAGCAGGTGCCGGTGGAAGTAGTCGGCGCCGAGCTGCCGGGGCAGGCCGAGGGTGAGGATCCAGATGCTCGCGAACCACATGCGCGGGTGAGCACCCGCGGCGAAGTCGCTCACGTCGCGGCGGTAGCGTCGCCACGCCCTCGGGGTTCTGCTCGAGCCAGCCCGTCCAGTAGGTGCGCGCCTCGAGACCGGCGGCTCTGGTCGGGATGAACATCGCCCCATCCCTCTCGCTGCGGCGCGGAGGCTGACAGCGCTCGACCGAGCCCGCCGCAGCGTGCGACGAGCCGGCCGACTCCTCCGCCTCCCGCTCAGGCGGCTCGCCGCAGACCGGCGAGCGTCCGCCCGTGCTGGGTCGCGCGGCTCTCGGCGAGTCGCTTCAACTCGTCGGCGATCTCCGTGAACTGATCGAGCGCGGGGTTCACTCCGACGAGCGTGAACTCGCGCGTCACGATCTCGAGGTCGAGCTGCCAGACGTCCTCGAGGATGCGCCGCATCCACGCGCTGGCGTGGTCCCAGCCCTCCCTCGGGGTGCCGGCGGCGTAGTTGCCCCCCTGCACCGTCACCAGCACGGCGGGCTTTCCGGTGGTCACCGGTGCCGCACCGGGGGCCATCCGCGGGTCCGTCACCACGAGGTCGACGTAGGACTTGAAGTGCTGCGAGACGCCGAAGTTGTACAGCGGAACGGCGAACAGCAGCGCGTCGGCCGCGGCGAGCTCGTCGGTCAGCGCGGCGGCCAGCGCGACGGCGGCTCTCTGGCCGGGTGTGCGCTCGGGCTCGGGCGTCATCGACGCCGTCACGGCGTCGGACCAGGCAGTCGCCGGCATCGGTTCGACGCCGATGTGCCGTCTGACGATCGTGGAGTCGGGGTGGGTAGCGCTCCACTCGGCCTCGACGAGGTCGCCCAGGGCGCGACTCGTGGAGCCTTCGGTGCGGATGCTGGCATCCAGGCGGAACAGGGACATGGCGCTCCTTCGATCGGGCTCGACCAGGTCGGTCGGGCTATGGTTACGATCGGTAACTCTCCACGGCGGGTCCCCGTTACCGCAAACGAGGTCTCGTTACCCGGCGGTAACCGAAGGAGTCGCATGGCCCAGCACGAGATCGACCTCGACCTGCACGACCGGCTCAGCCAGTCGATGCCGACGATGGCCGAGCTCTGCACCAGCGATGATCCGGACCTGTTCCGGTCGCTTCTCTCCCGCATCGGCGACAAGTGGACCCTGCTGGTGATCGGGGTC
Source organism: Rathayibacter sp. VKM Ac-2754 (assembly GCF_009807095.1). Classification (GTDB taxonomy): domain Bacteria; phylum Actinomycetota; class Actinomycetes; order Actinomycetales; family Microbacteriaceae; genus Rathayibacter. The sequence continues at coordinate 120,993 of NZ_WUCC01000004.1, forward strand.
CTCGGGGAGGATCGGCGGAGGTTCACCGAGCTCTCGCAGATCATCCCCGGCATCTCGCGTCGGATGCTCACCGTCACCCTGCGTGCGCTCGAGCGGGACGGCCTCGTCTCCCGGACCGTCTACGCCGAGGTGCCGCCGCGGGTGGAGTACGAGCTCACCCCTCTCGGCGGATCGCTGAAGCAGGTGGCGCTCACCCTCGGCGACTGGGTGAGTGAGCATCAGCGCACCATCCTCGGCAACCGGCACGCCTTCGACGCTTCCGCGTCGGGCGGGACCGGTCCCGACCTCGACTAGACGCCGCGTCCGGTCGTGACGACCGTGCGGCGGGCTCAGGGGGCGGAGACGAGCGCGCGCCGCATGCTGCGGGCCGCGACTGCCGTGCACAGAGCACACGCGGCCGCGGTCACCCCGAGGAGGACCCACATCGGCGCGAACGAGGCCAGAGCCGCGAGGATCGCAGGCAGGAGGAACCCCACGTACGTCAGCGAGTAGTACACCGCTGTGATCCCCGCGAGATCCTGAGGCGTCGCCAGCCCCTGAGCCGTGGTGAGTCCGGAGACCATCGCGAGCCCGTAGCCGGCTCCGAAGACCGGAGCGGCGACGAGCACGATCCACACCTGGTGCGTGGCGGCGGCGGGGATCAGCAGAAGCGCCCCCGCGGCGATGAGCGATCCGCCCACCAGCCCCATGCGCCCGCGCAGGTACTTCGCGAGGTGGCCCGAGAAGAACTGCGTGGCCCAGCCGACGCCGAGGGTGATGACCGTCACGAGGGTGGCGAAGCCGATGGTGAACCCGGGGATGCGGTCGCTCACCAGGCTCGGACCCACGGCGAACGAGAGGGCCGGTGCCGCGAACACCCAGGGCGCGAGCGGGAGGATGACCCGGAGGAAGGTCGGCCTGGCGCGTCGCGGAACGCGGAGATCGCCGAGCAGCCTCGCGTCGACCTCCGCCGGCGGAGGTCGACGCTCGGTCGCGTCAGCGATCGGCACGCCGGGGTCGGATCGCCGGGTCTCGGATGCCCGCAGCAGGACGATCAGGGCGACAACGCACGCGGCGATCTGCACGAGGTACGGCAGCACCGCGGGCCACGGAGCCCACTGGGCCAGGGCTCCGCCCACGCCGGCGCCGCCTCCGAAGCCGATCGTGAGCATGCCCGCCGCGCGCCGGGCGCCGGCCGTGGAGCGTCCCTCCGCGATCGACAGCTCCTTGATCCAGGAGGTGCCGACGACCATCCCGGCCGCGACACTGAGGCCGCAGACGAACCGTCCGACGCAGAGCCCGGCGAAGCTCGAGCTCGAACTCGCGAGCACGATGCTCCCGAGGATGCCGAGGACGAGACCCGCCATCAGCACCGGTCGCCGTCCGTACCGGTCCGACCACGCCCCCGACAGAGCGAATCCGGGAACGATCCCGACGACGTAGGCCCCAAGCAGGATGTTCACCTGCACCTGCGAGAAGCCCTCCACCAACCGGTAGTACTGCATCAGCGGCAGGAAGTGGTTGCCACCCCAGCCGAGGACGATGAGCGAGGGGGCGACGAGGAGCCAGGAGCGGGTGCGCGTGGCGGTCGACGGGGAACTACTCATTCACGTCGGGCTGGTAGACCTTCCGGAAAGCGTCCTTGCGAGCGATCTTCCCTCCGCGGAACTCGTAGATGTCGCAGCCTCGCGTGACCAGGACCGTTCCGTCGGGTCCGGTGCCCGTGAAGGACCAGGTGCCCGCACCGCGGGACCCGGCGATGAGGGGCCCCTCGTCCTCGTGCCGCTCCTGACCCGTGTCGAAGGCGAGCATGAGCGCGAAGCCCTCGCGGACCTGCTCCTTCCCGGTCCAGGTCCGGCCGGGCTCGGGGCCGACGGACGCGCTGTAGACGCAGTCGTCGGTGACGTGGCTCATCAGCGCCTCGAGGTCGTGGCGGCTCCAGGCGTCGCTGAACGCGGCCAGCACTTCGGGCGTCATCTCGCTCGTGTCGTGCTCGGTCGAAGAGGAATCATTCATCAGTGAACCGCGGTCCTTCGAGTCGGCGGACCGTCGTCGGTCGCTCTGCGACCGTGGCAGGTGTCCGGTCGCGGTCGCAAGAGCCTGTAGCGGTCATGTCCGGAAGCGGCCGATCGGTGGTCGGGATCGCGGTACGGACGGCAGCGCTCGCTGTCGCAGCTCGGCCTCCTCAGGTCGCCGCCGCCGCCTCCGCCGCGCCGAGTCGCACGGCCAGCTCCATCGCGCGCCGGCGGGCCGGGGAGAAGTCGTAGGGCATGCTCCGGATGATCTCCGCCGCGCTCCTCGCCCGGGAGCCCTGCGTGTCGGGGTCGGGCGCCGGGGCGGCGTCCCCGGGCGGGTGCGCCTCGTCCCAGGCGTCGAAGAGAGCGTCGTCCTCCTCCTGCTGACCGGACGCCTCGATGACGCGCATCAGCGCCGTCTCGAAGGCGTGCCTCTCGGCCGCCACCTGCGCCACCCGGGGGTCGTCGACGGCGACCGTGTCGTCGAGCGCCTCCTCGGCGGCATCGACGCGGTCGGACTCCGCTCGCAGTGCCGGATCGGCGGCCAGGGCGACGAAGCGCCCAGCCTGGACGGCGGCGCCGAGCGGACCGAAGATCCGCTCGGTCACCAGCAGGACGTCCAGGTCGTCCTGGCGCAGCGAGCCCTCGGGCGCGCCCTCGAGGCGGCCCGAGACGAGATCGTCGAGCAGTCCCAGCCGGCTGCCGAGGGCCAGCATGCGCTGCACCGAGGCCCGCTTCCGCTGCAGTTCCTCCTCCTGAGCGGCGAGGGTGTCCTCCAGTCGTGCGAGGACGCCTGCGATCTCCTCCTCGCCGTCGGCGCCGCCCGGTGCGGCTCCGTCGAAGGCGTCGCGGATGTCGTCGAGGGCGATCCCGGCGTCGGCCATCCGCCGGATCCAGAGCAGCCGGATGATCTCCGGATAGCCGTACCGGCGGCGGCCGTCGCTGCCCCGCTCGCGCTCGGGGAGCAGGCCGACCTGGTGGTAGTGGCGGATCGCTCGAGGAGTGACGCCGACGAACGCCGCGGCGTCGCCGATCGGGACCTGACGGGGCGGGGTCGGGAACGGGTGCATGGCGGACCTCTCGGAGCGGGACGGGACGTGCTTCGAGCAGACCACATGACGCTGCGGCAGGTGCAAGCTGCTGGTTCGATGACTCCATGACCGAGACCACCGAGCAGAAGTGGGCGAACCCCGAGCCGGAGATCCACCGAGCGCTCGCGCGGTGGGCCGCCGACTGTGCAGAACGAGCCCTTCCCGTGTTCGAGGAGTGGGATCCGATCGACACCCGCCCACGACACGCGCTCGATGTCCTCCGAGCCTGGGAGCGGGGAGAGGTGCCCATGACGGAGTGCCGTTCCGCTGCGTTCGCGGCTCATGCCGCCGCACGGTCCGCCACTCAGGCCGGCGCCACCGCAGCGACCGCCGCCGCGAGAGCAGCCGGGCAGGCCGCGGCCGTCGCCCACATGGCCGATCACGCGCCTCATGCCGCGACGTACGCGGCGAAGGCGATCGCGCTGCACGGATCGGGCGACGGCGACCGGGAAGCCGAACGGCGACGCCAGTGGGAGATGCTCGACCCCGACCTCCGTCCGATCAGCTTCTCGAAGGGGCTCCCGACCGTCTCGTAGGGGGATGGATCGGCGGTCGCGTCTCACGTCGCCATGCCTGCCCTGAAGAGGGATCAGCGCGCCCGTCTCGGCCAGGCCTCCCACACTCGGCTCCACGGCGGGGACAGCTGCCGGCCGTCGTGGTCGCTCACCGGGTGCCGGCCCTCGGTAGTGCTGTATCCGCTCGTCAGGCCGAGCTCGTCGGAGCCGCCGATGCGGTAGCCGACGGTGAGACTGTCGTCACCGGCGGTGATGCTCTCCTCGTAGCGGCCCGCGACGACGTCGAGGATCGCGCGCTCGAGGTCGTCCGCGAGGGCGGTCCAGCCGTCGTCGCAGGCGTCGCATCCGCAGACGGGGTACTCGAACCGATGCAGTCCTCCGGCGTGCAGGAGGATGCCGGGGAAGACGGTGTAGACGATCGTCAGCGGTGCGGCCCCGGCGGTCGCGGGGGTCAGACGGACGGCGCGGGTGGCCCAGGAGATCTCGGCCTCGTCCCTGGACGCCAGGGCCGGGTCGTCCTCGATCGTGACGTCGCAGGTTCGCACGAGGTGCTCGATCAGAGCGTCAGCGATCGTGTGGAGGGGGCGGAAGCGCTCGGTGTCGCTCGTGACGGAGTAGCTCTCGTCGGGAGGTGATCCTCCTCCCCACCGAGTGCCGTAGGGGGATGGGCCGACCGTCCTCGTCGGTGAAGACGCGGTCCTCGACAGCGGGTCGGGCGTAGTCCGTCATGGAGGAGAGAGTACGAGTCGTCGCCTCGTCCGGCCGGCAGCGTTTCGTCGAGGGACGGGCGGGTGGGCGATCCGGCGTCGAAAGGCGGGTGCGGGTCGTACTCCACGGTGAGCTGGACGGCTCGTGCTGTCGCCTCGTCGTAGACCTCGGCGGCCACCGTCAGCGCGAAGTCGATGCCGCTCGTGACCCCTCCGCCGGTGATGAGGCTGCCGTCGCGACGGACCTTCAAGGCGGACGACACGAGCCCGTTCTGCCGATCGGAGGTGTCGTCGCTCGCGTTGTCCCGCTCGACTGCGTCGTCCCGTCCGGGATCGATCAGCGGATGCCGAGGTCGTCGCCCGGTTCGACGTCCGCCGGACGGAACCGGCCGGCGTGGAGCGGGCCGGTGCTCCACGGGGCGATGGTCGCCCGGCCGAGGCCGGCGTGCGCGACGGAGCCCGGGCCGTCGACGACGAAGCGGCCACCGGCGAGGTGCCGGCGGCCGCTTCTCGGGTGAGTCGTGCTCAGGCGCAGCGGGCGAGGTACTGCGTCACGTCGGCTCGGGTGAGGGTCTTCAGTGCGTCGAGGTCGTGGCTCCGGAGGTATGCGCGGGCGGCGGCGGTGGCCTTCGCGAGGGTCGGCTTCGAGCGGTCGAGGCAGGGGGCGGAGTCGAGCGGGTCGGTGCTCGGAGTGCGCAGGTCTGCGTCGATGCCGGTGATGGCCTGGTCGAGGCTGGTGATGACGATGGGCTCGGCACCGTCCTGGGTCGGGCTGTTGGGCCACCACTGCTTCGCGTCGCCCGTCCGGTCGTCGAAGGCGACGGTGTAGAAGTCGATGTCGAGGCCGCGGATGGTGTAGTCGCCGTTCGCGTCCGTGTAGGTGTCGACGTAGCTGCCGTAGGGCGGCCGGACGAAGGCGGTGACGGGCACGGGGGCGCCGTCGTCGGTCGCGACGTGGCCGCTGATCGTGGCTCCGAGCGGGAGCACGTACTCGGGGAGGGACAGGGTCTCGCCGGCGCCCACGGAGAAGACGGTGCCGGGGGCGTTCGGGCGGGTCGAGCCGAGGTTGCGCTGGACGTGCAGGCCGTCCTCTACGAGGGCGGCGACGGTGTAGGTCTCGTCGGGCACCACGGTGGCCTCGAAGACGCCGTCGGCGTCCGTCGTCGCGAGGACGAGCGGCTTCACCTCGCTCGTGCTGGTCGGACGCAGGAGCACGTCGGTGCCGGCGGGTGCGGGCGTGTCGGGCGTCCCCTCGAGCAGGACCAGTCCGGTGATCGTGCCGGTCGCCTCCTGCTCGTCGGCGAAGGCCGGTGTCGCGAGTGCGGAGCCGGCGACCAGGACGGCGGCGGCGAGAGCGATCGTCCGCCGGACGGCGGCGCGCGAGAGCACAGACATGGGATCCCCTCAGCGGGGGCACAGCGCCCCCATCGCTGCCGACACTAGAGGTCGAGCGAACCGCGACGCGAGCACCTCGTGCGCCGCCCGCGCTCGGGGAGCTCGGGGAAGCGGTCGGCCCGACCGGTGCCCGAAGGGGACAGTAGTGCGGTGCTCCACTCGTGGACCGTGGACGACGGAGTGTCGCGGTCGACTGCCGATGCGCGGTCGATGACCACCCGGGACGCTCCGGTTGCGAACCCTCGACCCCAGAACCTCCGCAGGAACTCGAGAGCCGACTCGGTCGCGCTTTATCGAAGACGCCGTCAGTGCTGGTGCTCGTCCTCCCAGAGGGGGAACGGGTCGGGATACGTCGCCCAGGTGTCGGGGCCGGCGAGCAGCTCCTCCGAGGTGAGGAGGCACTGGTCGAGGACTCTCGTCAGCTCGTCTCGGTCGAGGTCGGTGCCGAAGAACGCGAGTTCTTGGCCGATGGGCGCGTCCGGGTCCCAGCTGCGCATGCTCGTCGGGTCGAGCGCGACGATGTCGCCGGCGATCGACCAGGATCCGACGCGGTCGGGACGGGTCGCGAGGCGCACGAGCCCTCGAGAGCGCAGGATCCGACCGACTCGCGCGGGGACGAGGTCCCTGGTGATGGCCTCGTCGAGGCGTCCGGGATGGAAGGGGAGCGGATCGCGGAACAGGTGGCTGCGAACTCGTCCGATGTCACCGACCCGGAGGGGCGAGTTCCCGGTGAGGACCCGTTGCCATCCCAGGCTGGACGCCAGCCGGTGCGCGTGGTGCGGCGTCAGGCGAGCGGGCCGGCGGCGGTACTGCTCGAGATCGCAGGAGGCGAGGATCTCGGCTGCCGGTGCCATCGCGCGCAGCAGATCCACTGCTTCCCCTTCGCACGCTCTGCCGTCGGCGTCGGTCAGCACGATGAGGTCCGCGAACTCGATGCGGCCCGCCAGCTTCTCCGCCGCGTCGACGTCCGCCTCGGACGCGGTCGGGGTGAACGCTGCGGGCTGTCCGAGGAGGACGTGGGTCACCTCGGCGAGGGAGGTGACCGCGACGACATCGAGAATGCCGATGCGCGTGTCTGCCGGGTGGCGTCGCTCGCAGAGGTGCTCGAGGACGAGGCCCACTTCCATCGGGTCCGCGGCGGCATCCAGTGCGAGGACGGTGACGCCGGTCTCGCCGTCGTCCGCCTGCCGGGCGAGCTCGGCGGCCAACTCGCCCGCGAACGCTGCGCTGTCGGTGTCGGGGCGCTCGAGGGTCCAGTGCGTGTTCTGCGTCGTGCGACCGGCGAGAGCTGCGGCGGCCGAGGCGCTGTCGCTGCACTCGGTGGCGCTGACGAGCGTGACGGCGAGGATCGGAAGGCGGTGCGGTGTCGAGGAGGGCTCCATGACGAGCTACTCTATCGAGAACCGTTCTCAATAGAAGCAGGAGACCCGCATGAAGGTAAGGAACTCGTTGAAGTCGATGAAGAGGATGCCCGGTTCGCAGATCGTCCGACGCCGCGGCCGTGTCTTCGTGATCAACAAGCTGAACCCGCGCTTCAAGGCCCGTCAGGGCTGACCTCGGGAACAGCGAAGGGTGCAGTCCCGAGGGGCGACGCCCTGGAGCGTCGGTGGAGCCGTCCGCCACCGGGCGGCGGGTTCCAGGTCCTCGGTCCCGTGCTCATCCGAGCGGACGTGCAGGCGACGCGTCGCTCGCCGTCCGCCCGCTTACGATGGAGCGCGATGACGATCGAGCGGGCCGCAGCCCCTGCCCGCAGCGCTCCGCGCCTCGGTCGGCGACTGGCTGCCGGGCTCGCGCTGGTCGCCGCGGCCGTGGCTCTGCGCGTCCTCGCCCCCGACTCGGCCGGTGATGCCCTGTCGGACGCGGTGCGCGACTTCCTCACGCTCTCGATCAGCGTCGTCATCGAGTCGCTGCCGTTCGTGTTCCTCGGCATCGTGCTCTCGATCGCCGTGCAGCTGTGGGTGCCCGAGGCGGTGCTCGTCAGGATCCTGCCGAAGCGCGCTCTGCCGCGGCGGCTGGTGATCTCGTTGCTCGGCGTGCTCCTCCCGGTCTGCGAGTGCGGCAACGTGCCGCTCGCGCGCGGACTGATCGTGAAGGGGCTGTCGGTCTCGGAGTCGATGACCTTCCTGCTCGCGGCGCCGATCGTGAACCCGATCACGATCATCACGACCTACCAGGCGTTCGGCTGGGCCGACGGGATCCTCGTGTGGCGCATCGTCGGCGGCTTCGTCATCGCGAACCTCGTCGGCTGGATCTTCAGCCGCCACAGCGACCCGATGGCGCTGCTGACCGACCGGTTCCGCGCGGCGTGCGAGGCGGGCGAACGGCCGTCGCGCTCCCTCCGCGACCGCTCGCGCCGCAGCGTGCTGCTCTTCGCCGAGGAGACCGGCGCGATGATGCCGGCCCTCTTCGTCGGCGCAGCGCTCGCCGGGCTCATCCAGGTCGGTGTCTCGCGAGACGTGCTGACGACTCTCGGTGGCGATCCGCTCTGGTCGGTGCTCGCGCTGATGGTGCTCGCCTTCGTCATCTCGATCTGCTCGAACGTCGACGCGTTCTTCGTCCTCTCCTTCGGATCGACGTTCCTCCCGGGAGGCATCATCGCGTTCCTGGTGTTCGGACCCATGATCGACATCAAGATGCTCGCCCTGCTGCGCACCACCTTCTCCGTGCAGACGCTCGTGCGAGTGACGGTGCTGGTGGGCCTCGCCTCCGCGGTGCTCGGACTGGCGGTCAACCATGCGCTCTGAGCGTCTGCTCACCCGGTGGAAGGGGATCGCGCTGAGCCTCATCGGCGTCGTCTCGACCCTCTGGCTCGCCGCCACCGGACGCCTCGGCCTCTACATCCACCCCCGGTACTTCGAGTTCTCGGTCGTGCTCGCGGTGCTGGCCGCGATCCTGCTGCTGCTGGCGTTCGCGATCGTGCCGGGCGCCGACGACGACGAGGATCCGCACGGAGGCGTCGAGGAGGCGGACGCCCACGGTCACCTGCACGACCACGCGCCTGGCCGGCCCTGGCGCGCGCGGCTCGCCGTCGTCGCCTCGCTCGCGATCATCGCCTCCGCCGCCGCCGCCCTGCTCGTCGTGCCGCCCTCGGCGCTCACCGCGTCCACCGCGACGCAGCGCGAGGTGAACACGAGCGCCGTCGACTCCTCGGCCGTCGCCGCCGCGCCCACCGGAGACACCGCCGACTTCAGCGTGCGCGACTGGGCGACGCTGCTGCGGCAGGGCGCGAGCGAGCAGTTCCTGGCGGGTCGGACGGCCACCGTCAGCGGCTTCGTCACGCCCGACGCCTCCGACCCCGAGAACGTCTTCTACATCGCCCGCTTCATCGTCACCTGCTGCGCCGTGGACGCGCAGCCGGTGGGTGTGCCGATCCATCAGCCGGGCTGGGCCGACATGTACGCCGAGGGCGAGTGGCTGGAGGCGACCGGCGGGTTCGGTGCGAACCCGAGTGTCACGAGCGCCGAGACGGTCGTGCTCGAGCCAGACTCGGTCGTTCCGATCGACGAGCCGGCGATGCCCTATGTCTACTGACGAGGGGTCGCCGGAAGCGTCCGGTCGGGAGTACCCGGGGAAGCGGCCCGAGCGGCGCTCGCCGCGCGCGTTCGCTCGCGCCTTCTGGGGGGCGACGACCGCTCTCGTGCTGGCGGTCGGCGCGCTCACCGCCGCGACGATCGGCCAGGGCCCGAGGGTGACCGCCGTCGAGGTGAGCCGCGACGGCGTCGTCGAGCGCGACGGCGGCCGAGTCAGGATCCACCTCGACCAGTCGCTCGAGCCCGACGCCCTCGAGCGCGTGCAGGTGACCCCCGAGACACCGCACGAGGCCGAGCTCGACGGGGGCGTGCTGACCGTGACCTTCGCCGACACCCTCCGCTACGCCACCACCTACGACATCACGATCGACCGGGCGCGCGGTGTCGCGACAGGGTCTGCGGCCGACATCAGCGCCTCCTTCACGACCAAGGACCCCGACCTCTTCACCCTCGATCGAACCCCCGGTCCGGCCGAGCCGGACTCGATCCGGGTGCGCCCCCTCTCGGGAGGCGAGGCTCGCGTCGTCGCGACCGCCGACCGCATCCAGGACTACGTCGTCGTCGGCCCGGTTCTCGTGATGGCGACGCTCGAACCCGATGACACGACGCTGCTCCGCACGGTCACGCTCGACACCGGCTCGGAAGGAGTCATCCCGCTGCCCGGCCGAGGAGTCGTCCGCGAGCTGCACGCTTCCGCGGAGAAGGGCGTTCTCGGCTGGACCTTCAGCGGCGACACCCCGACCGGCCCTCTCGACCGCGCGCTCTACTCCTACGACCTCACCGACCAGAAGGGTGAGGCGGTAGCGGTCACCGGGATCGACGGCGGGCCGCTGCGCGCTCGCGACTGGCTCGTCGTGCCGGGCACCACCTCCGCGGTCACCCACTCGCCCGACGACACCGTGCTGTTGATCGACCTGCTGGACCCCGCCTCGATCAGCCCGCTCGGGCAGCACGCCGAGCTGCGCGGCTTCGTGCCGGGAGCGAACGCTCTCGTCGTGGCCGACCCCGAGTCCGGGTCGCTGATCGACCTGGTCGACGGCTCGGTCGAGACGCTCGCGCTGCCCACCGCCGACGTGGCAGCGACTGCATCGCCGGTGCAGGTGCTGCTGCTCGATTCCGGCAGCTATCTCGAACTCGAAGCGGACTACGCGGCCGACGCGGGCACGACGCAGTACTCCGTCGTGCGCGTGGATGCGGCAGGGACGACCGAGATCTTCCGGACGTCCCCGACGGGACGCATCCGCAGCATCTGCCTCTCCCCCAACGGGCAGTTCGTCGCCGTGCAGGCGGTGTCGGAGGAGGGGGTCGCCGACGGCTACCCGGATGTGCCCGGCTTCAGCGCCACCTCGACGGTGCTGGTCGACCTCGACAGCGGCGACACGACCCGCAGCGTCAACGGGGTCTCCCGCGACTGGTGCGCCTAGGCATCGGCTGCCGGTCTCTCCTCCGGTGCGCTCTCGGGCAGCGGATGTGCTCCGCTCGGCTTCCCGGAGGGGCTCCAGGTCGTCCCGCAGGGACTCACGTCGCTGTGCCCGGCCGGAAGAGGAGTCAGCGCGCCCGTCCGGGCCAGGCCTCCCACACTCGGCTCCACGGCGCGGACAGCTGCCGGCCGTCCTGGTCGGTCACGTGGTGCCGACCCTCGGTGGTGCTGTGACCGCTCGTCGTGCCGAGCTCGCCGTCACCCCCGATGCGGTAGCCGACAGCGATGCCACCGTCGCCGGCGGTGATGCTCTCCTCGTAGCGGCCCCTGACGACGTCGAGGACGGTGCGCTCGAGGTCGTCCGCGAGGGCGGTCCAGTCGTCGTCGCAGGCGTCGCATCCGCAGACGGGGTACTCGAACCGGTGCAGTGCTCCGGCGTGCAGGAGGATGCCGGGGAAGACGGTGTGCACGATCGTCAGCGGTGCGGCCTCGGCAGACGCGGGGGTCAGACGGACGGCGCGGGTGGCCCAGGAGATCTCGGCTTCGTCCCTGGACGCCAGGGCCGGGTCGTCCTCGATCGTGACGTCGCAGGTTCGCACGAGGTGCTCGATCAGAGCGTCGGCGATCGTGTGGAGGGGGCGGAAGCGCTCGGTGTCGCTCGTGACGGAGTAGCTCTCGTCGGGAGGTGATCCTCCTCCCCAGCGAGTGCCGTAGGGGATGGGCCGACCGTCCTCGTCGGTGAAGACGCGGTCCTCGACAGCGGGTCGGGCGTAGTCCGTCATGGAGGAGAGAGTACGAGTCGTCGAATCATCGGACCAGCGGCGTTCCGTGAGGGGGACGGGTCCTGTGCCGCCCGGCTCACGTCCGCGGCCTCGGTCGGCGGGCGCACACGACGTCGACCGGCATCTCAGCGGTCGCGTCGCTCCGGGGCCGCTCCTCAGGGACGCTCCCGTCCGGTGCGGTGCCTCGGAAGTGCGACCATGGCTCCGTGTCCACGACCCGAACCATCGCCGCACTGGGAAGCTCGTTCGCCGCCGGCCCGGGGATCGAGCCGATCGTCGACGCTGCCGCCCTGCGGTCCGGGCGGAACTACGCGCATCAGCTCGCGGAGCGCCTGGACGCGGAGCTCGTCGACCTGACGGTGTCGGGCGCCACGACGGCCAACGTCCTCGACGCGCCCCAGGCCGTGGGCGACGGGACGGAGCGTCCCCCGCAGGTGGAGGGGGTGCCCGAGACGGCCGCCGTCGTCACGATCACGGCGGGCGGCAACGACCTCCAGTTCATCGGCGCGATGGCGTACGTCGCCTGGCACCGCCTCGAGCCGGAGTCGCCCATGCTGGCGCTCTTCGGGGACGCGTTCGCCGACGGGATCCCCGAGCCGACCGTGGATGCCGTCGAAGGGGCGACGGCGGGTCTGGTGCGGGTCGTCGAGCGGGTCGTCGAGCGGGTCCGCGCGCGGGCGCCGCGCTGCCGGGTGCTGCTCGTGGACTACCTCACCGTGCTGGATCGGGCGTCGCTCGGCCGCACGCCCTTCACCGCAGAGGAGCTGGAGCGGCTCCTCGACATCCAGGACGCCATCGCCACGGTGTCCCGTGACGCCGCCGCGCGCACAGGCGCCGATCTGATCCTGGCGTCCGAGCTGAGCGAGGGGCACGCGCTCGGCTCCGCCGACCCGTGGGTGCAGCCTTTCCACCGGGAGATGTCGCGCGCGGCGGGATCGTTCCACCCGAACGAACGGGGCATGACCGCCATCGCGGAGGAGCTGGAGCGGGTGCTCCGCGCGTAGGGGTCGCCCTTCACGCCGCCCGGGAGCGGCCAGCGCGTTCGCGGCATCGCTTGTCGAGGTGCCCGCCGCAGTCACCGGCCGCACGGACACCCCGACCTCGCGTCAGGCCCGGGCGGCTCGACGGCGTCCGATGAGGAGTCCGGTACCGGCAGCGAGCAGGACGCCGGCGCCGAGGAGCGGTGCGGACGCATCCGCTCCGGTCCGGGCGAGGCGCGCCCCGGACGTCGTCGCGGCCGCGTGGGCCGTCGGGGTCGTGGCTGCCGGCGCGGGCGGCACGACGAAGGAGGCGGGGTTCCCGTCGACGTAGTGGACGTAGAAGGAGTGCTCGAGGTCGGGCTCGCCGTCGGCGCGGGCGATGTACTCGGCGAAGACGAAGTAGCTGCCGGCGGGGACGGCGAGCGGGATGTCGCCTCCGTCGACGAACTCGGCGAGGTCGTACCAGCGTGAGGTCGGCGGCGTGTAGTCGCCGTCGTTGTCGAGCGTCGTGGTCGCGACCACTCGGATCTCTCCGGAGACGACGCAGTCGCGGAGGGTCAGGGGCTCGAGGTGCACGACGAGGCCGTCGGGCGCGGCTTCGGTCGTCCCGACCGGCTCGGTCGTGGTGGCGCTGGGGCTGAGTCCGACGACGTCGAAGCAGGTGTCATCGACCGGTGCCGGCGTGGCTGCCGGCGCGGGTGGCACGACGAAGGAGGCGGGGTTCCCGTCGACGTAGTGGACGTAGAAGGAGTGCTCGAGGTCGGGCTCGCCGTCGGCGCGGGCGATGTACTCGGCGAAGACGAAGTAGCTGCCTGCGGGCACGGCGAGCGGGATGTCGCCTCCCTCGGCGAACTCGGCGAGGTCGTACCAGTGTGAGGTCGGCGGCGTGTAGTCGCCGTCGTTGTCGAGCGTCGCGGTCGCGACCACTCGGATCTCTCCGGAGACGACGCAGTCGCGGAGGGTCAGGGGCTCGAGGTGCACGACGAGGCCGTCGGGCGTTGCTTCGGTCGTCCCGACGGGCTCGGTCGTGGTGGCGCTGGGGCTGAGCCCGACGACATCGAAGCAGGTGTCAACGACCGGATCGGGAGCAGCTGTGGGCGTCGGAGTCGGGACAGGAGCCGCCGTGGGTGCCGCTGAGGCCGTGGGCGTCGCAGTCGGAGTAGGAATAACCGAGGCGTTCGCCGACGGCGCGGCGATCAGCACTCCTCCCAGAGCGAGGCTCGAGGCTGCCAGCCCGAGGAGGAAGGAACGCGCCGAGCGGGCGCGGAGAGAGGGAGCGGGCACAATGATGTCTTTCGCTGAGAGGATGGTCGTCGATCGAGACGCACCATCGTTTCCCCCGGGCGTTCATGAGATTTCTATCAGTCCATGGGCGGCGGACACAGTGGCCGAGGGCGGCCGAGCGTCTCCTTTGCATAACGGGGTGAAGTGATGCCGAGCGCATCCCTCCGGCTGTGAGGAAGACGCTGAATGCACCGGAAGGATCGCGTCGCGAAGGACGGCCCGTTTCGAGACGCCCGCCGGTCCGAGGAGCGCGATGCCGGCGACTCCATCGGTGATGCGTTGTCGGTCGGGCGTTCAGCCCCTCGTTGCAGGCCGGCTGGTGAAGTGCCGCACGCCGTAGATCGCGAGGAGGAGGATCCCGCTCAGCTGCAGCGCCAGCGAGAGGCCGGAGGAGAACTCCTCCGTTGGCCACAGCAGCCCCGGAATGTCTCGCCGGGCGTCGATCACCGGACGCGGAGGTCGTCCCCCGATTCGACCTCCGCCAGCCGGAAGGGCCCGGGGAAGAGCGGGCCGGTGCTCCACATGGCGATGGTCGCCCAGCCGAGGTCGGCGTGAGCGGCGGAGCCCTCCGGGATCGCGCGGGTGAACAGCGCGTAGTCGGTGCCGTCGAGGGTGAGTGGTTCGACGCTCCACCCGTCGCGGTCCTCGGCGAGAGCGGTGGATCGCATTCCGGCGGCGTCCATCGCGGCGATCGCCTCGCGTCGTTCGAGCCCCTCCGGGACCGCATCGAGGAGGAGGCAGTTGACAGCGAGGGAGGCGGTCGCCACCGCGTCGGTGACCTGCCCGTGCACGGAGGATCGCGGCCCGATCCGCAGTCCGGTGCGCAGCATCGTCCGGATCGAGCAGCGGCCTGCCTGCGGTCCGCGGTCGAGGGCGATCGTCAGCCCGTCGGTCGGTCCGTGGTTCGTGCTGCCCGCACCGGTGATCGACCAGCGCTCGTGTTCCGCGAGGGGGAGGAGTGTCCGCATGTGCTCATCCAACTCGTCGCCCGGTGCTCCGTCGAGCCAGGGGCGCGACGCGGGAGTCCCGGGCGAGGTCTTCGCAGTGAGGAGGGGCAGGGCGGCGGCCGGACCGTCGGCGAACGCCACGGCGGCGGCCCGGTCGAGCGCGACCGCACGGGTCCCACACCGCGCTCGAGACGACGAGCATCCTGCTGCCGGATCGACAGCCGGGCGGAGATCTTCTTCCAGCTTCTCCCGCGCCGCCGCCGTGCCGGCGTCCGCTCTGCGTGCTGAAGTGCACTCGAGCGGACCCTCGCTCAGTTCCCGTGCGGATCGAGTCCGTTGACCGCCGCCACGGTCTCGTCGTAGTCGCCTCGGGCCTCGCCGTAGCGGAGGAACTTCACCCGCTCGACCTGGATCTCGCGCGCGTCGGGCTCGGCCTCGATGAGCGCGACGACCTCGCCGATGAAGTCGTCCAGCGGCATCGCGAAGGAGCTGTCCCGCTGACCGGGCATCAGATCGGTCGCCACCGACGGGGGTTCGAGCTCGGTCACCGTCACGGTGGTGCCGGCCAGCTGCAGGCGCAGCGTCTCGCTCAGCATGTGGATCGCGGCCTTGGTCGCGTTGTAGCTCGGCGTGACCTTCAACGGAGTGAAGGCGAGCCCGGAGGACACGGTCATGATCGTCGCGTCGGGGCGCGTCCGGAGGTGGTCGATGAATGCGGCGATGAGCCGGATCGTGCCGAGCAGGTTCGTCGTCACCGTCTCCTCGGCACTGGTGAGGAACCCGTCGGGGGTGGTCCAGTCCTCGATGCGCATGACTCCCGCCATCGTGACGACGACATCGACCTCGGGGTGATCGGCGATCACCCGGGTCGCCGCACGCCGGATGCTGTCGGGGCTGGTGATGTCGATCTCGACGGCGTGGATGCCGGGGTGCTCGGCCGTGATCCGGTCGAGCAGCTCGGTGCGGCGGCCTCCGATGACGACCTGGTTGCCCTTGGCCTGGAGTGCGAGCGCGAGCGCCAGGCCGATTCCGCTGGTCGCGCCGGGGATGAAGACAGTGTTTCCGCTGATGTGCATGCGTCCACCCTGCGACCGGTGCGCGGCGGCTGCCAGAGAGCGGTCATCCAGGGAGAGCGGGTCCCTGGTTCCGCGTCCGCTGCGCACCGATACTGGGGCAGATGGACCCCGACGCTCTCGCCCAGTTCCTGACTCGTCACCGGGACGGTCTGCACCCCTCCGACGTCGGCCTGCCCGAGGGACCCCGTCGCCGCACAGCCGGCCTGCGGCGCGAGGAGGTGGCGCAGCTCGCGGGCATGTCCACCGACTACTACACCCGCCTCGAGCAGCGCCGCAGCACCCGGCCGAGCGCGCAGATCCTCGGCTCGCTGGCCCGCGCCCTCCGCCTCACGCCGGACGAGCGCGACTACCTGTTCCGCATCGCCGGGCTCGACGCGCCCGATCGTCACAGCAGTGGCGACTACATCGCCCCCGGGCTGCTCCGCGTCCTCGACCGCCTCGCCGACACTCCCGCGATGATCCTGTCGCCCCTCGGCGAAGCCCTCGTGCAGAACGAACCGGCCAAGGCGCTCTTCGGGGATCTCAGCCGCTTCACCGGCCTCGAGCGCAGCGAGATCCACCGCTGGTTCCTCCGCCCCGAGACGGAGCGCCGCCGGTACCCGGAGGCCGACCACGAGCGGCAGAGCCGGTCCCAGGTCGCCTCGCTGCGGGCCGCCCTGGGCGTGATGGGGCCGCACTCCCGAGCCGCGGAGCTGGTCCGCGAGCTCAACCGGCAGAGCACCGAGTTCGCGGCCCTGTGGGATCAGCACGAGGTGGGCCGCCGTTTCGCCGACCACAAGATCCTCCTCCACCCCGACCTCGGACCGATCGAGGTCGACTGCCAGGTCCTCTTCACCGAGGACGACTCGCAGGCGCTCCTCGTGCTCACCGCGCCGCCGCGCAGCGAGGCCGCCGGCAGGCTCGAGCTCCTCGCCGTCCTCGGCAGCCAGCAGTTCGCCAGTGGTCGGGAGGACGCCGGGACGGGTCGCTGAAGGACCGACTCGCGGTCGACTCCGGCAGGGGAGAGGCGCCCGCGTCGGCCCTCGCGTCCACAGGCGACCGCGCCCGTAGGTGACCGGTCAGGTGCGGGCTGCGGCCAGTGTCGAGAAGGCCAGCCGGACGAGGACGGACTCGACCGTCGCGAGCTCGGCGCCGACGCGGTCGATCAGGGGATCCCGCTCGGCGGAGTCGATCCACGCCGCATAGCCGTCGTAGTACGCGCGGACCCCGGCATCCGCGAGCACGCCTGCCTGGCGTGCATCGCCGAGTCGTGCGGTCAGGGCGGCACCGAGAGCGTCCGTGATCGCGGAACGCTTGAACGCCGCACGTTCTCGCAGCTCGGGGCTCGCGGGGATGATGACAGCGAGCAGCTGGCGGACCTGCCGCCGGTCGTCGGTGTGGACGGCGCAGAGGGGCAGGACCCCCGCCCGGAGGATCTCGAACGGCGTGCCGCCCGGTGTCGCGCCCTCCACGCCCTCGACGGCGAGGGCGACCAGCTCGTCCTGTCCCTGGAAGAGGATCTCCCGCTTGTCGGCGAAGTGCCGGAACAGCGTGGTGCGGGTCACGCCGGCCCGGTCGGCGATCTGCGCCGCCGTCGTGTCGTCGTAGCCGTGCTCGGCGAAGAGCTCCACCGCGGCGTGGAGCAGTCGTCCCCGCGTATCCGGTTCCCATCGAGCCATGCCACGAGTCTAGTGATGCTATCGGGTTGCATCGAAGCGAAAGGGCACCCCACGGTCACCGCCTGTTTCTCGCGGAGATATCTGTCTGGTGATGCGACAGAGTTGCACCAGGTGTAGCGTCATGTGCCTGAGTCACATCACCGAAGGGACTCGGGCCGCCGCAGAGCGCGGCGACCCGTCAAGGACAGGAGCGATCACATGCGCGTATTCGTCACCGGAGCATCCGGCTGGATCGGAACGGCCCTCACCACCGAGCTCGTCGCGGCGGGACACGAGGTCCGCGGACTCGTTCGATCGGAGGCCTCGTCCGAGAAGGTGCGTCGCGCCGGCGTCACGCCCGTGAGGGGCGACATGGGCGATCACGATCTGCTGGTCGCGGAGGCCCTGGACGCGGATGCCACCGCGCATCTCGCCTTCACCCTCGACTTCGCCGCATTCGACGCCGCCGTGGACAATGAGGTGCGCCTCCTCGAGCGGATCGGGTCGGCGGTGGACAGCACCGGGAAGGCCTTCTTCGCCGCGTCGGGCACTCCGACGAGCCTCGGGCGGCTCGCCACCGAGGAGGACGAGCTCGATCCCGCCGGGCCGGCGGGGGCGCGTGCCCGCACGGCGAGTGCCGTGCTGGCGCTGTCGAGCCGCGGAATCCGCTCCGGTCTCGTGCGGATGCCCCGCACGGTCCACGGAGAAGGGGACCGCAACGGCCTCATCGCCGCGCTCGTCGGGCTCGACCGACAGCTCGGCACCGCCGCCTACGTCGGCGACGGATCGAACCGATGGCCCGCGGTGCACATCAGCGACGCCGGCCGGCTGTTCCGCATCGCGCTCGAGACGGCGCCCGCCGGAGCCGTGCTGCACGCCGTCGGTGAGGAGGGGGTGGTGATGCGCGACGTCGCCGGGGCCATCGCCCGGAAGACCGGCCTGACGGCCTCGGCCGTCGACCCGGAGCAGCTCGGCGTGTTCGGCGCCCTGCTCGGAGGCGACCAGCCCGCCTCGAACGCCGTCACCCGGGACCTCGTCGCGTGGGAGCCGAGCGGCCCGACGCTGCTCGAGGACCTCGAGGCCGGCTACTACACGTCCTGAGCCGGAGAAGCAGCGGCCCTCGACCCGTGGTTCAGCCCTTCTCGGCGCCCGCGGTGAGGCCGCCCGTGAGGAGGCGCTCGGATGCGAAGAACAGCACGATGATGGGCAGCGTGAGGATCACGGATCCCGCCATCAGCACGGTCGTGGGCACTTCGATGCTGCCCCCCAGCTGCGAGAGGCCGAGAGACACCGTCCAGGTGTCGCGGCGCTCGACGAGGAAGAGCAGGGCGAACAGGAACTCGTTCCAGGCGATCATGAAGATGAAGAGCCCGTTGGAGACGATCGCGGGCATCGCGAGCGGGAGGCTGATCCGTCTCATCACCTGCAGGCGGGAGGCGCCGTCGATCGCCGCCGCCTCCTCGAGTGACACGGGGATGGTCGCGAAGTAGTTGCGCAGCGTGTAGATCGAGACGGCGACCACCTGCGACACGTAGACGATCAGCAGTCCGAGGAGCGAACCCCGGAGTCCGATCTGCGTGAAGAAGACGAAGAGCGGGACGGCGAGCAGGATCGACGGGAAGAAGTACACGGCGAGGAACAGCGCCGACACCTGCCGCCTCCCGAAGAACGCGAGCCGGCTGACCGCGTAGGACCCGGGGATCGCGACCAGCAGTGTGAGGACGACGGTGCCGAGCGCGACGAGGAACGAGTTGCGCAGGAAGACGACGAATCCCTGGCCGCCGCTGTCCACCGGGGAGAGGACGTCGATGTACGTCGAGAGGTCGACCTCGCTCGGTGCGATCCAGATGGAGCCCGGGTTCTGCAGGAGCGAGTCGAGGCTGCGGAAGCTCAGGAGCACCATGTAGTAGAAGGGGAACACCGCGACGACGAGCAGCGCGACGATGATGAGCGGGCGCAGGACGCGGATGGCCGCGTTCTCGAAGCGGTCGCGGGCCACGCCTCGTCGATGGCCGGCGTCGGCGCTGCGGGGCCGGGTCTCCGTGGTCATGACACCTCCTCCTCTCGGCCGAAGAGCCGCAGATAGACGGTGACGAGCACCGCGAGGATCGCCGCGAGGACGAGCGCCTGGGCGGAGGCGGCTCCGATGTCGCCGCGCGCCGTGAGGTAGTCGAAGACCCGGACGGAGACGACCTCGGTCCCGGCGCCTCCGCCGGTGAGCAGGTAGATGTCGTCGAAGTTGTTGAACGTCCAGATGAACCGCAGCACGCTGAGCACCGCGATCGTGGGGAGGAGCTGCGGCAGGAGGATGTGGCGGAAGCGCTGCGAGGGCGTGGCGCCGTCGATCCGGGCCGCCTCGTCGAGCACCTCCGGTACTGCGGCGAGTCGCGCGGTGAGGAAGAGGAACGCGAACGGGAAGGAGCGCCAGGCCTCGAAGAGGATGACGGTCAGGAGGGCGATCGGCAGCTGCACCTCCACCCCGAGCACCATCACCGGAAGCGAGCGCTGGGAGAGGAAGGCGACCGGGTCGTCCCACCCGAGGAGGTTCGTGCCGACCCAGTTGACGACTCCGAACTGCGGGTTGAGCATCGTCGACCACACGAAGGTCGCCGCGACGACCGGAGCCACGTACGGGAGCAGGAGCGCGGCACGGACGAGACTGCGCCCGCGGAACGGCCGACGGAGAGCGAGGGCCGCGACGAGGCCGATGCCGATCGCCAGCGCGGTTCCGCCCACCGAGTAGACGACCGTCGTCCTCAGCGCGGCGAAGAACCCGGGCGAGGTCAGCACATCGGCGAAGTTCTCCAGGGTGTACTCGCCGAAGAAGCCGGCACCTCTGATGTTGAGCAGACGGATGGGCTGGAACGCCAGTGCGACCGCCCAGAGGATGGGCACGACCACCGCGACGAGGACGATGACGAGGGTCGGGGCGAGGAGGAGGAGGCCGGTCCGGTTCTCCTCGCGATCCCGGCGGGAGCGCCGTCGGCCGCGGCCCGGACCGCGTCCGTCCGACGAGGGTCCGAGGTCGGCTGCGGGGGCGGGTCCGGTCGGGCCCGTTCCCCCCGCGAGCTGCGTCACTGAAGTGACTCCTGCACGCTCCGCACGGCTTCGGCGGCCGTCTCGGCCGCGTCACCCGGGTCGCCGCCCTGGCTGACGTCGTTGACCGCGGTCGAGACGGGCAGCTCGCCCTGCAGCGCTCCGAGGAGATCGCCCTGGCCCTGCGTGATGCCCCAGCGGGCGAGGTCCTGCGGGCCGGCGGCGACCGCGTCGAGCACCTCGGGGGCATAGAAGTCGGAGAGCGGAGCCTTGGTGTCCACGCCGGCCGGCAGGGTCGCCCACGCATCGGAGAACCGTGTCGGCTCCTCCGCGGTGCCGGTGCGGACCGGCACCTTGCCCTCCGGGGCGATGCCGATCCACTGCTCGTAGCCGTCGCCCATCATGTACTCGATGAAGGCCTGCGAGTCGCCCGTGTTCGCACCGGCGGTGATCGTCCAGGAGGTGATCTCCCCGAACTGCGCGGGACCGTCGGCCTCGGGTCCGGTGAGAGCGGTCACGACTCCCGTGTTCTGGGCCAGGAACGCCGGGTCGGCGGCGCACTCGGGGCAGGAGGGCTTGGCGTCCTCCCGGAGCCCTGCCATCTCGTCGAGGACGAAGCTCGACCAGATGAACATGGCGGCGTCACCGGCGAAGTAGGTGGCACGGGTCGTGTCGACGTCCTGCGCTCCGGGCACGGAGTACTCGGTCGTGAGGTCGCCGTAGAAGCTCAGCGCCTCGACGCAGGCGTCGGAGTCGATCGCCACGTCTCCGCCGTCATCCACGAGCTGGCAGTCGTTGCCGAGGGCGATCTGCTCGAACGTCTGCTCGGTGAACGCGTCGCCGGGGGCCGTGGCTCCCACGAACCCGGCGATGTCGTCGCTGTCCAGCGTTCGAGCGGCCTCGAGGATCGCGTCGTACGAGTCGGGAGCTTCGAGGCCCGCGGCCTCGAAGAGGTCGGTGCGGTAGAAGAGCAGCTGCGTCCACGACTCGCTCGGCACCGCGAGGCGGGTGCCGTCGTCGGAGGTGAGCTCGAGGGCGCGCTCCGAGAAGGTGGCGGTGTCGAGGCTCTCGATCGTCGTGCCGACGGCCTCGGTGTCGATCAGCTCGTTCGAGGAGAGGGTGCGCACCTGGGGGAGCGAGATCCCGCCGATGACGTCGGGCAGGTCTCCGGCGGCAGCGGACGAGGTGATGAGCTGGCTGAACTGGTCCTCCGCGACGGAGACGAGCTCGACCTGCACGCCGGTCTCCTCGGTGAAGGCGTCGACGATCGCCTGGGTCGCGGCCACCCGGTCGGGGAGATCCTCCTGCACCCAGAACGTGATCCCGTCCTCCGGGGTCTCCTCTGCGGTCGACGTGCACCCGGTCAGCGCGAGGGCCACCGCGGCGGCCACCGCCATCGACAGTCGCCGTGGGGTCGAGATCTTCACTGTGCGCCTCCTTGCGCCCGCCATCGGGCCTGGATGCGCCGGCCGACGCACGAGTCAGAGAAACAAATCCCGTTGCTCGTGTCTACCCGTCGACCACGATCGGCCGGGGCACTAGGGAATGCCGGAACGGGTGCCGGCACGCGGGTGACGCAGGGGCCGTCCCGCGGGCGAGCATGGGAGGGCGCCGACTCCTCGCGGACGAGAACCGGTACCCCGTTACCGCTGACGACGAGGAGGCTCACCCTCCACGGTCCGGGACCTCCTGAGCAGGAGGACACCCAGCCCGATGAAGACGACGAGGGTGACGGCGATCGCCGGATCGGCCAGCGGCCGCAGCGACAGGATCGTCGTGAAGTCGGCCGCGGCGTGCAGGAGGATCAGCGGGAGGACCCAGCGGTAGCGGTACTGGAACGCGGCGAGTGCGAACCCGTAGCACCCGGACACCAGCACGTTCAGGGCGATGTCGTCCGCGGTGCGGTCCGTGGTCGCGAAGGCGGAGAGGTGCTGCAGCCCGAACAGCGCGGCGGTGATCGTCACGGCGAGGGGCGCAGCGAACGAGGACCGCAGCCGCTCGAGCACGACGACCCGGCTGATCAGCTCCTCGTTGATGCCGACGAGCAGCAGGGTGAGCGCCCACAGGCCGAAGCCCGGAGGACGGTCCTCGAGCCCGCCGGTCGTCCACGCGAGCACCTCGAGCAGCAGCGGCACGAGGAGGAGCAGCGCGGTCCGGCCGCGCCGGACGACGAGGATCCCGCTCGCGTGCCACAGTCGCCGCCAGGTCACGAGCAGTGCCGCGAACGCGACGCACGCGAGGTTCGCGGTCAGGCCCAGGTACCAGCCAGGCACCCCGATCGCGGCCGCCACTGCGAGCGTGCCCGTGATGACGCCGAACCGTGCGAGGTGGACGGCGACTCCGAAGAGGACGGCCCGCGACCGATCGTCTGACACGTGGCGCACGCTAGCAGCGCTCGGCCCGACCGACCAGAGTCGGTGGGCGGGCGGCGCTCGTCCGGCAGCAGAGGTCGGGTCGAGCGGACGAAGCGGCACCGAGTCCCGCAACGGAATGGACGCTCGTCACGTCGAGAAGTGGAGGGGCTCCCGGAGGGCGGCGTCCGATCGGGTCGAATGCCGCCCTGTCGGCACCAGGACATGCGATCGGTCTTCGGAGCGGCCGGCGGAACGGATGGATCGTGCCGCAGAGAAGTCCCCGACCGCCGCACTCAGAACGAGAGAGCACCTCCTGTCGGAGCTGCACCAGCGCCGATCGCCGTGATCCACCGCGGTGGCGGCGGCGAGTACCCCCGACGCAGCGACGCGGAGGCGGCGGGCGCGACTCCGTCGAAGAGCGATGCGGGTGGGCCGGACACCCCCCGCACCGCTCCTCCTGCTCGGACCGCCGAACTCCGCCTCGGCGGCGTCAGCCCCGGATGAACGCGAGGATGTCGGGGTTGATGACGTCGGCGTGGGTCGTCAGCATCCCGTGCGGGTAGCCCTCGTAGATCTTCAGGGTCGCGTCGCTGAGAAGCTCGGCCTGTTTCACGGCGGCGTCCCGATAGGGCACGACCTGGTCGTCGTCGCCCTGGAGGACGAGGACGGGCACGGTGATGGCGCGCAGGTCCTCGGTCTGGTCGGTCTCCGAGAACGCCCTGATGCCTTCGTAGTGCGCGAGGGCGCTGCCCGTCATCCCTTGCCGCCACCAGTTGTCGATCACCGGCTCCGAGATCGTGGCGCCGGGGCGATTGAAGCCGTAGAACGGCCCGGAGGCGACCGCCCGGAAGAACTCGGCGCGGTTCGCGGCCAGCGCTTCGCGGAACCCGTCGAAGACCGAGATGTCGGTGCCCTCGGGATTCGCCTCCGTCTTCACCATCAGCGGCGGGACGGCCGACACCAGGACAGCCTTCGTCACTCGATCCTGCGGCTGGCCGAACCGGGCGACGTACCGGGCGACCTGGCCGCCTCCGGTGGAGTGGCCGATGTGGACCGCGTCGCGCAGGTCGAGGTGCTCGACGACGGCGGACACGTCACTGGCGTAGTGGTCCATGTCGTGGCCGGTGCCGATCTGCGACGAGCGCCCGTGGCCCCGCCGGTCGGTCGCGATCACGCGGTAGCCCTCGGCCAGGAAGTAGAGCATCTGCGCGTCCCAGTCGTCCGAGGACAGCGGCCAGCCGTGGTGGAACACGATGGGCTGCGCGTCGTGGCTTCCCCAGTCCTTGAAGTAGATCTCTGCACCGTCGTCGGTGGTCACGTATCCCATGGTCGCCCTCCTGAGGCTGTTCGTCGGTGGTCTGGTGCCGGCTTCGGGGTCAGCCGAGTTCGGCGACGGCGTCGGTGATGAACGAGGCGACCTCGGTGGGGTGCGTCTGCATCACCAGGTGAGGTCCGTCGATCTCGATCACCCTGCGGACCCCGGCGCGCTTGTAGCCGAAGCGTTCGACATCGGGGTTGATGGTGCGGTCGGCGCTCGAGACGATGCCCCAGGACGGCGTGGTCCTCCACGCGGCCGCGGATGCGGGCTCGCCGAACGCGACGGCGGACAACGGACGTTGCGAGACCGCGAGGACCTTCGCCTTCTCGAGTTCGAGCCCGTCCGCGAACACGGCGGGGAAGGCGTCGATCGCGACGGAGACGTCTGTTCCGGGCTCGGCGCCGTCGACGGGGTAGGGCGCGTACACGAGGTTCGCGGCGAGGTCGCTGTCGGGGAACCCTCCCTGGAGGGCGCCGAGGCTCTCGCCCTCCTCGAGCGCGTAGGCCGCGACGAACACGAGACCGACGACGTTCTCGGCGACGCCGGCGACGGTGAGGATCGCGCCGCCGTAGGAGTGCCCGGCGAGGAGGACCGGGCCGTCGATCTGCTCGACGAAGGACCTGATGTAGGCCGCATCCCCGGACAGGCTGCGGTTGAACACCGGCGGAACGAGGACCTGGTGCCCCTGGTCGAGGAGGAGCTTCGTGACGGGCGCCCAGCTGGCGGCGTCGGCGAACGCTCCATGGACGAGGACGATGGTGGGGGAGTCGGGCATGGCGATGTCCTTCCTGATCCGCGCGCGCTGGTGCGGAGCTGTGCCGGTGACGGAGGTGCGTGATTCCGTTCGTGACGGTACGGCCGCGCGCCGCGGCGGCGCATCGGTCACGATGACCGAGATCCGGCGCCGGGTGACTTAGTCGTCCGCGGACGGACTCAGAGTGCCGTCGGTCGTCAGGGCCATCGGCAGCTGCTGCCGGCTCGAGATCCCGAGCTTCTGGAAGGCCGCGTACAGGTGCGCACCGACCGTCCGGGGCGAGACGAAGAGGCGCTCACCGATGGCACGGTTGCTCATCCCTCGCGCCGCGAGCGTGCAGACACGGAGCTCCTGCGGTGTGAGCAGTTCGAGGCCCCGCCGCCCGGAGACCGGCGATCGCTCGCCCGTGGCCCGGAGGGCGTCTCGCACACGCTCCTCCCAGGCCGGTGCCGGCATCGCCCCGAAGAGGTCGAGGGCGGCGTGCAGAGCGGAGCGGGCGGCGTCGTTCCGGCCCGCCCGGTGAAGACGCCGGCCCAGTCGGAGGAGCGCGCGGGCCTGGAAGTACGGGATCGGCCAGCGTTCGTGCCGCAGTGCCGCCCACGCCGGCTCGAGCTGGTCGTCGGGTAGGAGCGCGAGCCGGGCGTAGTCGACGGCCGTCCGCACCATGGGTGCGTGCCAGCGCGCGTGGAGCAGCTCGAGGCCCGCCAGCCGCTGCTCGGCGTCCGTGCGCTTGCCGGACTCCAGCGCGGCGTCGACGAAGTCGTGCGAGGTCACGACGGCGAACCACGGGTGATAGGCGTCGTGGCCCGGGTCGAGCAGGCAGCGGAGGCGCTCGAGCGCCTCCGCCGCTCGGCCGGAGACGAGATGCGCGGCCCCGGCCGCCCCGAGGACGGTCGCCCGCATCGCGCTGGAGCGGAGGACCTGTCGGCCCGCGTCCGTCGCTGCCGCGATCCGCTCGACGTCCGGCTGCTCCCCCTCGAGGGCGTCGAACCAGGCGAGTGCGCACCGTGCCGCGGTCGAGAACCCCGGGTCTCCCAGGTCGTGGCCGAGCGTGAGGGCCTGCTCTGCGAGGACACGGGCTCCCGCGGCGTCGCCGGCGAGGTAGGTGGTCATGGAGCTCCCCATCAGCGCCTGAGGGAACGTCCGCAGGTCCCCCCTCGCCCGCATGCTCGCGAGGGCCCGGTCGAGCAGGACGCGGGCCGTGTCGATCTCGCCGACGAGGTTGAGGGCGTACCCGAGGAGCCATGCCGACTCCTCGTCCAGGGCCGTCGGGGCCGAGGCGAGTGCGCGTTCCAGCACACTGTCGCCGCGTGCCACGGGCTCGGTCCGGGCTGCCAGGAGGATCGACCGCGGATCGTCCTCCGGGAGCGCGAGGGAGTCGACGACGACGAGCATCGGGTCGCCCGGGTTCGCCTCGGAGGTGTGATCCCAGGCGATCGCGGCCAGGTGCAGCAGAGCGGCCGCAGCGAGTCCGCTCCCGCCGGCCGCCTGCATCTCGGAGACGGCGTGCAGCGCAGGGGCGAGGTCGCCGGCGGCGAGCCTGTTCGTGCCGGTGGGCAGGGTCTCGGCGACCCACTTCGCGCGCGCCGCGAGCAGCCGATCGGGCGCCTCGTCGCGTGCTCGCTGCACCAGGAGCGACGCTTCGGAGATCCTCCCGGACAATCCGGCGAGCTCCGCTGCGATGACGCGCCGCTCGACTCGGCCGGCGACGTCGGATGTCAGTTCAGCCGCGCGCTCGTAGGCGCGGCTCGCAGCGAACGGGTCGGACATCGCCGCGCTGCCGTCGCCGAGCGCTGCGATCTCCTCGGCGAGCGGATCGTCGTAGCCGGTCGCCAGCTCGGCACGCCACCAGATCGTCCGCGCCGGATCGTGCTCGTGCTCGAGCACGAGCGACCGCAGGACCGCGGCCCGCTCGGTCGGCGACGCCGCTGCCAGCACGGCCGACTGGACGAGCGGGTGGCGGAAGCGGATCGCGCGCGGAGCGACCCACTCGAGGAGTGAGGACGCCGACGCCTGCTCCGTCCAGGTCGGCGCGGGGAACCGCCCGATGGTGCGTGCGGCCACGCGCGCCGCTTCCTCCGCACTGGTGCCCTCGGACAGCGCCACGGCGAGGACGGCCAGCCTGATCGACGGGTCCAGCTTCGCGTATCGACCGGCGAACTCCTGCTCGACTCTGCCCGCGGTAGGCCGATCCCGCGTCCGGCCCGCCGACGCCGAGCGGCCGAGTTCGCGCAGCGCCAGCGGATTGCCCTCGGCTCGAAGCAGGAGGTCGCGTCGAGCCCGACCCCGGGGAGCCTCCGGAATCCCTTCGAGCAGTTCGTCGGCAGCCGCCTCGTCCAGCGGGGCGAGATGCAGGCGTCGAAGCCCCGCCTCCACCGCCGTGTCCGTGTTCCGTGTGGTCATGATCATGACGATCGGATCCTCAGCGACACGTCGCGCCATCATCCGCAGTGCCCATTCGGACGGCGCGTCGATCCAGTGCAGGTCCTCGGCGACGACCAGGAGAGGATGCTCGGCGACGGCGTCGGAGAGCAGGGTCAGCGCCGCGAGTCCCGCGAGCAGCGGCGAGGGCTGGACACCTGTCTCGACCCCGAACGCGACGTCCAGTGCGTGTCGCTGCGGTGCCGGAAGCGACGGGATGCCGCCGCGCAACGGGTACAGGAGCATGTGCAGCGCGGCGTACGGCTCGGTCGACTCGGCCAGGGTGCCGGTGGTCGTCAGGATCCGCGCGCCGCGGCCGGTCGCGTACTCGATCACGTCCGCGACCAGCGACGTCTTGCCGATGCCCGCTTCACCGTCGATCACGAACGCGGAACCGCCGCTCTCGACGTCGCGGACAGCGTCTCGGAGGGCCTCGGACTCCCGCTCGCGTCCGATGACGGGCTTCGCCATCGTCATTCGGCCAGTATGTCAGCGGCGCTCGTCCTCGCCAGTGCGGCGCAGTACCGTCAGCGAATGTTCTTCCACTCGAGCAAGCGTGATTCGTCGCAATTGCGTCCTGAACTCGAGCGGTTCCGCGAGGCTCTCGCTGAGGCATCATTCGAGGGTGAGCTAGCGGGCTACTTCTCGGTGCAGGTCGGCGCTCACCTCGCGGCCAGTGGCCGGTGGTGGAGACGGGAGCTGAGCGATCCGCGTTGGGGGATCGCGTGGACGTTCTTCTACGAGCCTGCCTTCGACGAATCCCATCCGCGCGTGGGCCCCGCCTACGAGGACGGTTTCGAGCTGGGGGATGAGTCGCTCTTCGAGGAACTTCTCGAAGCCTCGGTCGACGTCCGAGGGCGCGTGTACTCGTTGCGCTGGATCGACCGCGCGAGCGAGCCGGAGCTATGGGCGGACAATTACGGGTACGTGCCAGCGAAGCGCCGAGTCGGGATCCCTGTACGCGTGTCGAGAGTGCGTCGTCGAGACCGATGAGCAGGATCTCTCGTCGGCACGCGGTCCCCTATGGGGATGGTTCTTCGGGACTGCGATTGTCGACCGGGCTACTGCTTCACCTCTCCGTGAAGGTCGGCTCTCTACCTTTTCTTCAAGTCCACCGTGCGGTCGGTTTCCGCCGGTGTGGTGAAGAGGGAGCCGAGGAGCAGGAGTGCGTCGTAGTCGGGGGAGCCGGGCTCCGCGGTGAGCACGGTGAGCTGGATCGCGGGGTGACCGACGAGGTCGAGTCCGTCGAAGTGGAGCGTCATCGTGCCGACGGCGGAATGGTGGTAGCGCTTGGTGCCGGAGTCGTGCTGCCAGACGTCGTGCTGGGCCCAGAGGTGCCGGAAGTGGTCGCTGCGGGTGGAGAGCTCGCCGACGAGGTCGTGCAGCTCCTTGCTGTGCGGGTCGCGCCCGGCCTCGGTGCGCAGCTGGGCGACATTCATGCGCGCGGCGGCGTCCCAGTCCGGGTAGAAGAGGCGGGAGGCGGGCTCGAGGAAGAGGAACCTGGCGAAGTTCGGCGGCTGTGTCGTCGCGGTGGCGATCAGGTCCGACATCAGCGCGCGGCCGAGGCGGTTCCCGGCGAGCAGATCGGTGCGGCCGTTCCCGATGAGGGCGGCGGCGGTGCCGACGGAGTCGAGCATCCACCGGACGCTGGGGGAGGGGGCCCACGCGGGCGCCGCCCTGTTCCGGCTGCGGGCCGACGGTCCGTCTCCTGCACCGCGAGCGAGTCTGCCGAGGTGCTCGCGCTCGGCGGCGTCCATGCGCAGGGCGCGGGCGAGTCCGTCGAGGACCGCCTCGGAGGCGCCGCCGATCGCGCCCCGCTCGAGCCGGGCGTAGTACTCGACGCTGACGCCGGCCAGCGCGGCGGCCTCGCCTCGGCGCAGGCCCGGCACCCGCCGGTCCGTCCCGCGCGGGAGGCCGACCTGCTCGGGTTCGACGCGGGCGCGGCGCGACACCAGGAACTCGCGGATCTCGGATCGATCGACCATGCGGCAACAGTAGGTCGACCCTCGGCCGGAGTGGGGCGCCCTGAGAGGGCGCGTCAGCGACGGGACTCCCACGGGCACTCGCCGAGCGGTTCGCTGAGTCGTACCGCAGAGGCAGCACTGGTCGACCGCCGCGGTCACCGTTTCGATTCGACCACGGAGGCACAGATGAGACTCCCCCTGAGCGCGACCGACGACCGCGAGACCGACGGCGCCCCGATCGTCCGCACGACGGCCGCGTCGTCGCGTCGCCGTCTGGGAGCCCTCCTCGGTGCTCTCGCCCAGGCAGGACTCATCGCGCTGCTCGCTCCGGCTCTCGCGTTCCCCGTTCCCGTCCCGCTCTCCTCCGCCGACGTGACCGCGATCACCATCGAGTTCGAGAACTCACCCGCCGCGCGCTCGATCGCGACCGGGCTCCCCGCCTCCCTCGTGTTCGAGGACCGTATGGGCGCCGCGCTCGTCGCCGAGGACGTCACCGTGTCGGGGGCCCTCGCCTCGGCGGAGGCGGTCGCCCACTACCGAGCGGGAGACGTCGTCTGGTCGCCGACCCACCGCGAGCTCGTCGTCTTCACGCACGACGGCTCGGGAGTGGGTGACGCCGCGCTCGTCCGGGTGGGCACGGTCCGGTCGGGACTCGCAGACCTGGAGGACTGTGTCCTCGACTGCGAACTCAAGGTGTCGTCTGTCGAGTCCGAGTCCCGAGAGGGGATCGTCGAGCGCTCACCGCGGGCTGATCGTTCTCGTCGGCGTTCGGGGAGACGGATCCCGCGCGTCAGCGCAGGTAGCGCACGTGCGTCGCCAAGGGCGAGTGCAGTACCTCGACCGGTCGGCGGCAGCCGGAGCCTGACGCACGGTGGACGCTCCGCCGGCGACGCGCACACCCTGGCCGTCGGCTGCTTCGACGGCTCGGGCGTGAGCGGTGGTAGAGCCTTCTGTGACGAAGTGGAAGGTCGTCCCGCTCGCCATCTCGATCGGGTCGTGAGGGTGATGCGTCAACACGAAGACGGGTGCGTGATACGGCGGTTCGTCGCCCCACCAGCCGCGCCATTCCTCGTCCCGACGACCTCGGACCGGGCCGAACCTGTTGCGGCCCATCACGTACGACCCGCGAGGGCGCATCAACCAGTCAGCGGCCTGCGCGTCCGCTTGAGTAGCGCGCGGATCGCCGATGTGCCAGGCGTGCAGCTCGATGCCGCGTATTCGAAGAGGTTCCTCCGACTCTGATCCGGGCCGGCGACGGAACCGTCGAGCGAGAGAGACAGGTGTGCGGTCGTGTCCGGCATGAGCCGCCTCCGAGCTCGGTCCGTCGGCATGTTGGTCGAACGTAGCCCGGAGCGTCGCTGTTCAGCTGTCGCATTGAGCATCCGGCAAGGGGATCGGCGTCCGGGACGCTAGGAGGGGTGTCCCGCGGAAGGGCGTACAACGTGGGCGTCCCTCGCATCGACGGGGGAACGTAGCGTCGAAGCCGTGGACATCAACGAGAACAGCTTCGGGGTGTTCCTCTCCTCGCGGAGGGCGCGCCTCAGCCCCGAGCAGGCGGGGCTCCCTTCGGGTGGGACTCGTCGGGTGGCAGGTCTTCGGCGCAGCGAGGTCGCGATGCTGGCCGGTGTCAGCGTCGAGTACCTCGCCCGCCTCGAGCGCGGTGCGGTCCGGGGAGTGTCGGAGGCGGTGCTCGATGCGCTCGCTCGTGCGCTGCAGCTGGACGAGGTGGAGCGTGAGCACCTGATCCACCTCGCGCAGGTTCTCGGGGCCGGAGCTGTCCCGCGTCAGCGGCCTGTTCGCAGGCCGGTGATCCGCGCGAGCATGCAGCTCGTGCTCGACAGCGTGTCGAGCGTCCCGGCGGTGATCCGCAACGGCAGGGGCGACATCCTCACCGCGAACGAGCTGGGACGCGCGCTCTACTCGGAGATGTACGTGCAACCGGCCCGACCGGTGAACCACGCCCGCTTCGTGTTCCTGGATGCGCGCGCTCGACGGTTCTATCCCGAGTGGGACCGGTCCGCGGACGACATGGTGGCGCTGCTGCGCGCCGAGGCCGGCCGTGACCCGTACGACAAGGCCCTCACCGGTCTCGTCGGGGACCTCTCCACCCGAAGCAGTGAGTTCCGCAGCAGGTGGGCGGCGCAGAACGTCACCCGTCACGTGTCCGGTGAGAAGCACTTCCACCACCCCGTCGTCGGGGATCTGCGGCTGAACTACGAGGCCCTGATTCTCGGCCCGGACGAGGGCCTGACGATGCTCGTCTACCCGCCCACTCCCGGCACCCCCTACGAGGACGCGATCCGCCTCCTCGCCCTCTGGCAGGCGACCTCCGAGGGGGTTCCCGCCGACACCATCCCCTGACCGAGGAAGGCCTCACCCATGAACATCGAACCCGCCGTTCCCACCACCGTCGTGCCCGCCGCGCAGTTCGCCGGCGACGTGTGGATGGATCCCATCGCGCAGCCCCACGAGCCCGACCAGCACATGGTCGTCGTCACCGTCCGCTTCGCTCCCGGCGCCCGCACCGCCTGGCACTCCCACGAGCACGGCCAGTACCTCCGCGTCACCCAGGGCATCGGCCGCTTCGGCACCCGCGACGGCCGGATCATCGAGGTCCACCCCGGACAGACGCTCTACACCCCGCCCGGCCAGGAGCACTGGCACGCCTCGGCGCCCGGCGTGTTCATGGAGCACATCGCGATGGTCGAGAACGGCGAGGACCCCGCGACCACGAACACCTGGCTCGAGCACATCACCGACGACGACTACAACGGCACCGCGAACATCGCGGCCGCGTAACCCGACCCCACCCCCTGAAGGAGCAACCATGACCGACGCGACCCAGCCCTCCGCGACCCAGCCCTCCGCGACCCAGCAGATGATCGGAGACTTCGCCCCGAAGCTCGTCTCCCTCACCGATGACGTCCTCTTCGCAGACGTCTGGGCGCGCCCGGAGCTCTCGCCCCGTGATCGCAGCCTGGTGACCATCACCGCGCTCATCACCGGCGGCAACGCCGCGCAGCTGCCGTACCACCTCAACTACGGCAAGGAGAACGGCCTCACCGAGACCGAGATCATCGAGGCGATCACCCACGTCGCCTTCTACGCCGGCTGGCCCAAGGCCATGTCCGCGATCACCGTCGCCAAGCAGGTCTTCTCCGCCTGACCACCTCGAAGAACCCCGGACACCGACACGTCGGTGTCCGGGGCTCTTCTGCGTTCCGATAAGGGATCGCTCACCGGTACACGCAGAAGCGACACCGAGTGCCACGAAAATTTGTGGATGTTCGCGCTCGTTGGCGGTGAATTTGGCAGCGCTTGATGGCGTGGGTTTTGACGAACGCGACGAGTCCCGTGGGCTGGCTACACGGACACTCTCAGCGCGGGCCGCATTCCGACGAGTAGGACAGCAGAGGCGGCAACGAACACGAGTCCGGTGAGTGGGGTCGCGGAAACACTCCAGGTGGCGACGGCGACTCCACCTACGGTGGCTCCGAGGGCGATTCCGAACTGCATCACCAGGACCGAGACGCTGGTGACTGTTTCGGGGGCTCGCTGGCCTGCGACGAGGACGGCTTGCTGGTTGAACAGGACGGCGGCGGCGAAGCCGGCGCCCCAGGTGATGAGAACGGCCACGACGAGCGATGTCGACAGGGGCGCGATCGCCAGCACCCCGAACGCGACAACGATCAGGGCCGGCGAGACGAGGAGTCCTGCGAGCAGCGCTCGTCGGGGGACGCGGCCGGCGAGGGTGACGCCGAGGATTCCGGCGACGCCGAGAACGAAGAGGGAGCCGCTGACGGCGGCTCCGCCGAGGCCTGCGTCTTCGAGGTACGGGGCGATGTATGTGAACACGGCGAAGTGGCCGAGGAGCATCAGGGCCCAGCCGACCGAGACCCGCAGAGCGCCAGGGAGGCGAGCGGCTTGAAGAAAAGGCATGTGCTCGTGCTGCTGCATCTTGATGGGCGGGACGACCCGGAGCAGTACCGCCGCGGTGGCGAGCCCTGCGGCGGCGATGACGACGAAGGCCATGCGCCATCCGACCGCTCCGCCGAGGAGGGCGCTGAGGGGTGCGCCGGCGGCGAGTCCGAGGCTGTTGCCGGTGAAGACGATCGCCATGGCCCGGCCGGCGTGGGCGGGGTTGGCGATGCGACCGATGACGGGTGGTAGTACCGCCCAGAGGAGCCCGTGCGAGGCGCCGCCGAGGAACCGGCCGACGAGCGCCACGGGCAGGTTCGGGGCGAGGGCGACGACGATGTTGCTGGCGACGAACAGGAGGACCGTGCCGACGAGGACCCGGCGGCGGGTCATCGTCAGGGTGAGCCTGGTCAGGGGCAGCACGGTCAGGACGATGCCGAGCGCGTAGACGGAGGTCATGGTGCCCGTCACTGAGACCGACGCCCCGAGTGCGGGCGCGATCTCGGTGAGGAGCCCTGAGGGCATCAGTTCCGTGGTGACGCTGACGAACCCGGCGAAGGCCAGCACGAGCACGGAAAGCAGCGGAAATCTGCCAGCGCCGGCCGTAGTAGACGAGGCGCGGGCCGCGTCGTGGGCGGTCACGCGGTGCCGCTCATACGGCTCGAGTCGGTGGCGGGCTCGGTGGGGCGTGCCGGCTGCTCGGTGGCGATCCAGCTCGCGAGGAGCCCGAGTGCGCCGGCCGAGGGCGAGCCGGGCTCGGCGGTGTAGGTGACGAGGATCTGGCCGTCATCAGCGGCGACATCGAACGACTCGAACGCGACGGTGAGGTCCCCGGCGATCGGGTGGTGGAAGCTCTTGCTGCCGGCGGAGTGGATGCGGACGTCGTGCTGGGCCCACCACTGGCGGAACGGCTGACTGTGGACCGAGAGGTCCCCGATCAGATCGGCCAGAGCCTTGTCCTCAGGGTGCCTGCCGGCGTGCAGGTGCAGCATCGCCACCGAGTCCGCGGCAGCTCGAGCCCAGTCAACGTAGAACTCGGGGGCCCGGGGGTCGAGGAACACGAACCGGGCGAAGTTCGCAGGCCGCTCCGGCGTCGCCCCGAACCCGAGGTAGAGGGCGTCCCCGAGGGCGTTGCTGGCGAGGATGTCCATCCGGCCGTTCTGAATCATCGCTGGGACGTCACCCATCGAATCGAGGAGCAGCCGCACGCCGGGACGGACTTGCTGATGGGCCGGGGCGCGCAGTGCGCGGCGTCCGCGCGTGGACGGAGTGGCCACCAGGTCGCGAAGATGTGCTCGTTCAGCGTCATCGAGGCGCAGGGCCCGGGCGATGGACTCGAGAACGGTGTCGGAGACGCCGGCGATCTTCCCCGTCTCGAACCGGGTGTAGTAGTCGACGCTCACCCCCGCGAGCTGAGCAACTTCCTCACGGCGGAGCCCGGGGACGCGGCGCACGCCCCCGTAGGAGACGATGCCTGCTTCGTCGGGGGTGAGGTTCGCACGGCGCGACGTCAAGAACTCGCGCCGCTCTGCCTTCTGGTCCATGCCTTCCACGGTAGATCGCGCCGGGACCGATAGAGGGGGGTCAATCCGACCCCGGGCAACTCATGCCCCGGGCGAACCTCGGCCACGTTCCCCCGCTCAGACGGTGGTGTCGTGGAGATCACGAGCACGCGAGCCGCGCTCTCGGCCCACAGGCCCAACTGACAGAAGGAGAACACCATGACTGAGCAGCAGACCTGGTTCATCACCGGCGCGAACCGCGGCATCGGCGCATCCATCGCGAAGGCCGCCCTGGCCGCCGGCCACAACGTCGTCGCGACCGCCCGCCGCGCCGAGACGGTCACCGACGCCCTCGGCGCCTCCGACGCCCTCCTCGCCGAAGCCCTCGACATCACCTCTGCCGAGCAGATCACCGCGGCCGTCGCGGTGGCCGAGGCGAAGTTCGGTCGTATCGACGTCCTCGTGAACAACGCCGGCTACGGCCAGCTCGGCCTGTTCGAGGAGACCAGCTTCGACCTCGTGAAGAAGCAGATCGACACCAACCTCTACGGGACGATGGAGGTCACCCGCGCCGTTCTGGCCCTCATGCGCCGACAGGGCAGCGGCCACGTCATCACCATCTCCTCCATCGCCGGCACGTTCGGCGTCACCGGCAGCAGCGTCTACAGCGCCTCGAAGTTCGCCCTCGAGGGGTGGATGGAGGGACTGAAGAAGGAGCTCGCTCCCCTAGGGATCGAAGCGACCATCGTCGAGCCCGGGTTCTTCAAGACCGACTTCCTCGACAGCAGCTCCGTCGTCTACGGCGACATCACCATCGAGGACTACGCCGAGGAATCCGCCGCGTTCCGCAAGTCCCAGGACGACATGAATCACCAGCAGGTCGGAGACCCCGACAAGCTCGCCCAGGCCACCCTCGACCTCGTGGCCGCCGACCGGCCGCCCCTGCGGTTCGCGGCCGGCGAGGACGCAGTGAGCGTCGTCGAGACGATCCTCGATCAGCGACGCGACGACCTCGACACCTGGCGCACCACCTCGACCTCCCTCGGACTCTGACCCGGACAACGATGACGGCGGGCACGCGGACGTACGTCCGCGTGCCCGCCGCTCTGTTGTGAGGCCCTCTCGGGGGACGCCTGACGTTCCGATAGGAGATCGCCGAGCGGGTATCTCAGGGGATGAGCTGCTGGGTGATCGAGGCGGCTTCTCCGTCCAGCACGACGTCGGCGAGAGCTCCGTTGACGAGAGGCATCTGCGGAGGCTGGTGTCCGGTGTCGAAGTCGAGGATCACGGGGATGTCGAGACCGCCGAGGGCGCGTCGTATCGAGTCGTCCTGGCTCAGTCCGGGAACGGTGCTACCGCCGGTCCGTCCGATCAGGACGCCGTTCGCGTGGTCGAACCAGCCGGCGAGGCGGAGGGAGGTGAGCATTCTGAGGACGGTGGGCGCGGTCGACTCGGCCGCCTCCAGGTAGACGATCGTGCCCTCCGGTGCGTGGCGCCGGGCGAAGCCCGGGACGTCACCGTACGGCGTGCCGGCCAGAGGGGAGACGGTCTCGAGGCAGCCGCCGATGAGCCGTCCCCGGATCGCGACGGCGGCGGTCCCGTCGAGGGATCGCCAGCGGGTCGGAGCCTCGTAGGCCCGATCGCGGTCGAGAGGTTCGTCCTCCCACGCTCCCCAGGGGCGGCTGCGGCGCCGCGGTGCGGCCCGCTGCGTGAAAGTGCTTCCCGCGGGGAGGGCGGCGACGTCCGTCCAGCGCTCGAACTCGACAGGCAGCTCCCACGGCTCGTCCATCAGGTTCGCGCCGTGCATCGTCGCGAGCCCGGTGAGGGTCGTCAGTGGCAGGAGCAGGGTCGAGATGTCGGACCAGCCGACGAACCAGGAGCGGGCGTCCGCCAGGGCTCGCCAGTCGATCGTGTCGAGCAGCTCGATGGCCAGCTCCCCGCCCCAGGGCGGGAGGACCGTGTCACCGCTCCGGAAGGCGTCGTGGAGATCGGCGACGCGCTCGGCGACGGACGGCGGAACGAGGCCGCCGATCATCACGTGCGGCCTGATGCGGACATCGAAGCCGCGCGAAGCGAGCTGGCGGACGGCAGAGTGCAGTCGCTCGTGCAGGTGCTCAGGTACTCCCATCGACGGTGCGGGCACTTCGACCCGACCGCCGGTAGGAAGCTGCTTCGGGTAGGAGATGCTCGCCATCCCTCGACGCTAGCAACGCGATGGGCGGTGCAGCTCATGAGGGTCGTCGACCGCCACGCTCGGACGAGGACACACCTCGCGGACCACTGCGGGGCGTTCCGTGCCGTATGAGCCGCCCGCTCATGCGCCCGGTGACGGGGCGCCGATCGGGACACGATCCCGGTCTGCAGAAGACCCCGAGGTCCCGACCGCGCGCGCCCCGCCCCCGTCACCACGTCGACACGACCGTCCGGGTGATCACCCACGCCCCGTCGAGCTCGACGAGGCGGCTCGTCAGCTGCAGGCGCCAGGTGGCGTGGAGGCCGCCCATGGTGGCCTCGGTGAGGGTGCGCGAGGTCAGCACCGGGTGCGCCGCGCCTCCGGAGACCGCGCTCTCGACGTGGTCGATCGCGTGGTAGGACTTGCGGTCCTCGTCGAGATCGGCCAGCCACTCCGCCCGCGACTGCACGAGGCCGGTCGGGTGCTCGATGACGAAGCGCTCGTCGAGGAGGGTCTCGAGGGCGGGCAGGTCGGTCAGCTCCAGCGCGTCGAAGAGCTCGTCGTGCACGGCGCGCACGTCGTCGGCGCTCACAGGGGCGGTGCCGTCGTGGCGCGGCGCACGAGCTGCGTCGGGAGCTGGACGTGCATCGAGCGCGGGGTCTCGCCCGCCATCAGCGCGATCAGCATCTCGGCCGCGGTGGCGCCGAGGGTCTGCATCGGCTGGCGGACGGTCGTGAGCGGCGGGTCGAAACGGGCGGCCTCCGGGACGTCGTCGAAGCCGACCACCGAGAGGTCGCGCGGCACGTCGAGGCCGAGGTGGGCGGCGGTCTCGATGATGGCGATGGCCGAGACGTCGTTCGCGGCGAACACCGCGGTCGGCCGGTCGGGCTGCGACAGCATCGTCGACGCGGGCCGGCGCGCGGTGTCGTGGTCGTAGCTGCCGATGCGGAGGAGGCGCTCGTCGAAGGCGATCCCCGCCTCCGACAGTGCCGCGCGGTAGCCGGCCTCGCGCAGGCGCGCCGAGCGGAGGTCGACGCGGCCCGCCACGAAGCCGATGCGGCGGTGACCGAGCGCGATCAGGTGCCGGGTGGCCTGCAGCGCCCCGCCGAAGCTGTCGGACTCGACGGTGGGCAGGTCGGCCCGCCCGGTGTGCGGGTCGACGGCGACGAGCGGGATGTCGGACGGTGCGCTGACGACCGTGGGCGTGACCATGATCGCTCCGTCGATGAGGGTGCCGCTCAGGCGGCTGAGCGAGCGCCGCTCCCAGCCCTCCTGCTCGCCCTCGTGCGAGCCGCTGTAGGCGAGCAGGTCGAAGCGCGACTGGCGGAGCACGGAGCCGACGCCCTTGAGGATCTCGGCGCTGAACGGCTCGAAGCCCGCGACGAGGACGCCGACGACCCCCGTCCTCCGGGAGCGCATGCTGCTCGCGACGAGGCTCGACTCGTAGCCGAGCTGGCGCACGATCTCGAGCACGCGCGAGGCCGTGGCGGGGGCCACTCCGTAGCGGCCGTTGACCGCCTTGGACACGGTGGCGACCGAGACGCCGGCGGCGGCGGCGACGTCGTGGATCGAGGGGCGCAGTGGCATGCGACCGACTCTAACGCCGCTCGTCGAAAATGATTTCGAAAACGTTTGTCGATCGTCGGGCCTCAACTGAGACTGAGCGTGCCCGCCTCGGTGGGCGCACCTCCGGCGCCGCTCTCCCTGGCGGCGCCTTCTCAGCGAAGAGAACGGTTCGAACGATGAAGTTCAGAAAGCTCGCAGTGGCCACAGTCGCCCTGCTCGGCGCCGCGGCGGCCCTCAGCGGCTGCTCGGCCCAGGACGCGGGGTCCTCCGACGGCTCCGTCTCGATGACCCTCTGGCAGAACTCGACCACCGGCCCCGGCCAGGAGTTCTGGGAGAAGACCATCGCCGACTTCGAGGCGGCCAACCCCGGCGTCACGATCGACGCGCAGGCCATCCAGAACGAGGACCTGGACGGCAAGCTCCAGACGGCGCTCAACTCCGGTGACGCGCCCGACCTCTTCCTCCAGCGCGGAGGCGGCAAGCTCCAGGCGATGGTGGCCGGCGGCCAGGTCAAGGACCTCACCGGCAGCATCTCGGACGAGGCCCGCAGCGAGATCCCCGAGGGCTCGTTCTCGGCGAACACGATCGACGACAAGGTCTACGCCATGCCCGTCGCCGTGCTGCCCGGCGGTGTCTTCTACAGCCAGGACCTCTTCACCGCGGCCGGCATCACCGAGACCCCGAAGACGATCGACGAGCTCGACTCGGCGGTGACCGCTCTGAAGGCGAGCGGGACCCAGGCCGTCGCGCTCGGCGGCAAGGACGCCTGGCCCGCCGCGCACTGGTTCTACTTCTTCGCGCTGCGCGAGTGCAGCGCCGACACCATGGCCGAGGCGGCCGACTCGAAGGACTTCTCGGACGAGTGCTGGCTGAAGGCCGGCGAGGACCTGCAGTCCTTCGCCGAGACCGAGCCGTTCAACGAGGGCTTCCTGACCACCGCCGCCCAGCAGGGCGCCGGCAGCTCGGCGGGTCTGCTCGCCAACCACCAGGCCTCGATGGAGCTCATGGGCGCCTGGAACCCCGGCGTCATCGCCTCCCTCACCCCCGACGAGCAGCCGCTGCCCGACCTCGGCTGGTTCCCCTTCCCCGAGATCGACGGCGGAGAGGGCGAGCCCGGCTCGATCATGGGCGGTGTCGACGGCTACTCCTGCTCGGTCGACGCTCCCGATGAGTGCGTCGACTTCCTGAACTACCTCGCCACCTCGGACGTGCAGAAGGAGTACTACGCCGCCTTCAACGCCCCGCCGGTGAACACCGTCGCGCAGGAGGCCGTCACCGAGCCCTACCTGCAGGACATCCTCGCCGCGTACAACTCGGCGCCGTACGTCTCGCAGTGGCTCGACACCGTCTACGGCCTCAACGTCGGCAACGCGCTGAACGTCGGAGTCGTCGACCTGCTCGCCGGCAAGAGCAGCCCCGAGCAGCTCGTCGAGGCCGTCAACGCCGCAGCGGCCAAGGCCTAGACCGTGGCGCTCCGCGAGAGCCCGCTCCTCGGAGCGGAACCGCCGCGCGAGCGTCCGACCACCGGGGGCGCCACTGCGGTGCCCCCGGTGCGCCGGCGCCGCCGGGGACTGGGCTGGTCAGGACGACTCGAGGTCGCGATCCTCGTCGGCCCGGCCCTGATCGTGTTCCTCGCCTTCGTGATCTTCCCGGTCGTGATGGCGGCCTACTACGGCTTCTTCAGCTGGCAGGGCTACGGGGTCCCGACCGACTTCGTGGGCTTCAAGAACTACCTCACGATCCTCCAGGACCCGACGTTCCACGAGGCGCTCAGCCACAACGGCACGATCGTGATCCTGTCGCTCGTGCTCCAGGGGCCGGTGGCGATCCTCATCGCGCTGCTGCTGAACCGCAAGCTGCGCGGGCAGTCGATCATCCGCGTGCTGATCTTCGTGCCCTACGTGATCTCGGAGGTCGTGGTCGGCACCGGCTGGAGCCTGATGCTCCAGACCAGCGGTGCGGTCAACGGCTTCCTCGAGAACGTCGGCCTCGGCGCTCTGAAGCAGGACTGGCTGTCGGATCCGGCCATCGCCATCTGGACCCTGATGCTGATCATCACGTGGAAGTACGTCGGCTTCGCCGTCATCCTCTTCCTCGCCGGACTCCAGGGGATCCCCGAGGAGCTGTCCGAGGCGGCGGCCATCGACGGTGCGACGTACTGGCAGGTCCAGCGGAGGATCACCCTCCCGCTGCTCGCTCCGACGCTGCGCATCTGGGCGTTCCTGTCGATCATCGGCGCCCTGCAGCTGTTCGACCTCGTCTACATCATCTGGGGCCAGTACGTGTCCTCGACCGCCGGCACCTCGACCATGGCGACGTACCTCGTCACCAACGGACGCAACGCCGGCAACTACGGCTACGGCAACGCCGTCGCCGTCGTCCTCTTCCTCGTCTCGCTCATCGTCGCGCTGCTCTACCAGCGCTTCGTGCTGCGGCGCGACACCGACGGCGCACTCACGGGAGACAAGCGATGAGCACTCTGACAGCCGTACCGCCCGGCACCGCATCGCCGATCACGGTGAACAGGCAGAAGCCGCGCAAGCGCCCGCTCGGTCGCGGCACGCTCATCGCCTACGCGGTGGCGATCGTCGTGATCGCGCTGATGCTCGCCCCGGTGGCGTACATCATCATCGGCGGGTTCCGGACGAACGCGCAGATCACCACCGACCCGGCGGGCTTCCCCTCGCCGTGGAACGTGCAGAACTACATCGACGTCATCACCGGAGGCATCTTCTGGCGCGAGGTGGGCAACTCCGCCATCGCCGCGCTCGCGACGACGCTGGGCGTCGTGGTGCTGGGGCTGATGGCGAGCTACGTGCTCGCCCGCTACTCCTTCAGCGGTCGCGGCGTGTTCTACGCGCTCTTCGCGGCCGGCCTGATGTTCCCGATGACCGTCGCGATCACTCCGCTCTACCTGGTGATCAAGAGCCTCGGCCTGATGAACTCGCTCGCCGGAGTGGTGCTGCCGCAGATCGCGTTCGGCCTGCCGACGACGATCATCATCCTGGTGCCGTTCCTGCGCGCGATCCCCGACGAGATCCAGGAGGCGGCCTTCATCGACGGCTGCAGCCGCATCGGCTTCTTCTGGCGCATGGTCGTGCGCCTGGCGATGCCCGGTGTCATCACGACGGGCATCCTCGCGTTCATCGCGAGCTGGAACAGCTACCTGCTGCCGCTGTTCATCCTCAACGACGAGAGCACGTTCACCCTGCCGCTGGGCGTGCAGGCGTTCTCGTCGCAGTACTCCGTCGACACGGCGAAGGTGCTCGCCTTCGTGTCGCTGTCGATGATCCCGGCGCTGATCTTCTTCAGCGTCTTCGAGCGCCGCATCGTCGGCGGGCTCACCGGGGCCGTGAAGGGATGACGCTCGACGTCACCCGCTCCGCCGAGACCGGCCGCTCCAGCGAGACCGGAGGCTCCGCAGAGGATCACCGCGCCCCTGAGGACCGCCGCTCCACCGAGAACCGAGAGGATCGCACTGTGACCGCATCGCAGGCACCGTCCGCCCGCGTCACCGACCTCCTCGGCCGCATGACGCTCGAGGAGAAGCTGACGCAGCTCGTCGGGTACTGGGTCGACCAGGGCGGCGAGGTCGTCGCTCCGCTCGCGGGCGAGATGGCCACGTCGACCCGCTACGAGGACGCGACGCGGGAGGGGATCGGCCAGCTCACCCGGGTGTACGGCACCCGCCCCGTCGATCCGATCGAGCGCGCGCACTGGCTCTGGGCCGAGCAGCGGCGCCTCGTCGCGGAGACCCGGCTGGGCATTCCCGCGATCGTGCACGAGGAGTGCCTGACGGGGCTGGCGGCGTGGAAGGCTGCGACGTTCCCGACTCCGCTCGCCTGGGGCGCCTCCTTCGACCCCGCGCTCGTCGAGGAGATGGCCGCCGTGATCGGCGGCTCGATGCGCGAGCTCGGGATCCACCAGGGCCTCGCTCCGGTGCTCGACGTCATCCGCGACCCGCGCTGGGGGCGGGTGGACGAGTGCATCGCCGAGGACCCGTACGTGGTCGGCACGATCGGCACCGCCTACGTGAAGGGTCTGCAGTCGGCCGGAGTCGACGCGACGCTCAAGCACTTCATCGGCTACTCGGCCTCCCGCGGCGGGCGCAACCACGCCCCCGTGCACGCCGGCCCGCGCGAGATCGCGGACGTGCTGCTGCCTCCGTTCGAGATGGCGATCCGCGACGGCGGCGCGCGCTCGGTGATGAACTCGTACGCCGAGATCGACGGCGACCCCGTCGGCGCCACCCCGGCCTACCTGACCGGGGTGCTCCGCGAGCGCTGGGGCTTCGACGGAGTCGTCGTCGCCGACTACTTCGCGGTCGCCTTCCTGCACCTCATGCACGCGGTCGCGGCCGACCTCGGGGAGGCGGCGCAGCTCGCCCTCGAGGCAGGCATCGACGTGGAGCTGCCGACCGGCGACGCGTTCCTCGCGCCGCTGGCCGAGCGCATCCGCTCGGGGGAGGCCGACATCGCTCTGGTCGACCGCGCGCTGCTGCGGGTCCTCGCGCAGAAGGAGCGGCTCGGCCTGCTCGACGCGCGCTTCGACGACGCACCGGAGTCGATCGACCTCGACTCTCCGGCGCACCGCGGCATCGCGCGCAGGCTGGCCGAGGAGTCGATCGTGCTCCTCACGAACGACGGCGTGCTGCCGCTCGCCTCGCCGCACCGGATCGCGCTGATCGGACCCAACTCCGACAGCGCCCCGGCCCTGATGGGCTGCTACTCCTTCGCCAACCACGTGCTCGCGCACCACGAGGGCGTGCCGCTCGGCTTCGAGATCCCGACCGTGAAGGAGGCGCTCGCCGCGGAGTTCCCGGACGGCACCTTCGTGCTCGCCGAGGGCTGCGCGGTCGAGGGTGACGACGCGTCGGGGATTCCTGCGGCGGTGTCCGCCGCTCAGGGTGCCGACGTCGCCGTCGTCGTGGTCGGCGACCGCGCCGGGCTGTTCGGCCGCGGCACAGTCGGCGAGGGCAACGACGTCGAGAGCCTCGAGCTGCCGGGGCGGCAGCGCGAGCTCGTCGAGGCGGTCGTGGCGACGGGGACCCCGGTCGTGCTCGTGCTGCTGACCGGTCGGCCGTACGCGGTGGGCTGGGCGCTCGAGGGCCCGGCGGCCGTCGTGCAGGCGTTCTTCCCGGGCGAGGAGGGGGCGGGCGCGATCGCGGGCGTCGTCTCGGGGCGCGTGACCCCCTCCGGACACCTGCCCGTGTCGCTGCCGCGCTCGGCGGGCGCGCAGCCGTTCTCGTACCTGCACCCGATCCTCGGCGGGCCGTCGGACGTGACGAGCGCCGACAGCACTCCGGTGCTGCCGTTCGGGCACGGGCTGTCGTACACGACGTTCACGCACGAGGGACTGGCGCTCGAATCCGGCGAGGCACCGACATCGGGAGCCTTCACGGCCTCGGTGCGCGTGCGCAACACCGGGGAGCGGGCCGGGGTCGACGTGGTGCAGCTCTACGCGCGCGACGTCTACGCGTCGGTCACACGGCCGGTCGCGCAGCTGCTCGGCTACGCCCGGGTCGAGCTCGCGGCGGGCGAGGAGGCCGAGGTGCGCTTCGACGTGCCCTCGGCCCGCCTCGCCTTCACCGACCGGAGCGGCGTGCGCGCCGTCGAGGCGGGCACCGTCGAGCTGTGGGTCGGGCCGAGCTGCGCCGAGAAGGAGACGACCGCCGCGGTCGAGCTCGTGGGCGCCTCCGCCCCGGTCAGCACCTCGACGCGCCGCCTCGTCGGCGTCGAGGTGCTGCCGCGGGTGCCGGTCGCCGGCTGACCCGCTGCACCGAGGGAACCCCGGACCGTCGAGGGAGCCCGCCTTTCGAGGCGGCCTCGACGGTCCGGGGTTCCCTCGTGGGCGTCCGGCTGGCCACACTGGGCCCATGACCGAGCAGAAGACCCTGCCGACCGAGGCGAGCGTCGACGAGTTCCTCGCCGCCGTCACTCCCGAGCGCCGGCGCCTCGACGGGCTGCGGCTCGCCGAGGTCTTCCGCGAGGTGACGGGCGTCGATCCCGTGCTCTGGGGGCCGACGATGATCGGCTACGGCAGCTACCGC
This sequence comes from Rathayibacter sp. VKM Ac-2754, assembly GCF_009807095.1. Taxonomy (GTDB): domain Bacteria; phylum Actinomycetota; class Actinomycetes; order Actinomycetales; family Microbacteriaceae; genus Rathayibacter. The sequence goes on from NZ_WUCC01000004.1 coordinate 165,406, forward strand.
TACGTCTCGCCGTCCGACCCGCGGCGCACCGGAGTCTGGCCGAGGACCGCCTTCTCGCCGCGGAAGGCGCGGCACTCGCTCTACGGGCTGAAGGACCTGCCCGAGGGCGCGGAGCTGCTGCCTACCCTCGGCTCGTTCACCGAGGGAGCCGGCTGCGTCTACGTCACCCGGCTCGACGCGATCGACCTCGATGTGCTGCGGCGCCTCATCGCGATCGCCTGGTCGCGACCCGACTGACCCGCCCGCGACGCCGCTTCGCGTCTCACTCGAGCAGTGGCGGAGAAGCCGAAGCACGTCACCCCCATGCTGGTCGAGTAGCCCCGCAGGGGCGTATCGAGACCCACGAGCGTCAGCAGATGAGTCCTCAGATCCTGCCTTCTCACGCTGGTGGATCTCGATACGCCCGCTGTGCGGGCTACTCGATCAGCGAGGGGGAGGCGGCCGGTTGCCCGCGAATGCGCCGGTCAGCCCGCGGCGCGCGTCACCAGCGAGGGAGAGGCGGCCGCTCACCCGCGCTGACACCACTCACCCCGCCGCGCGCCTCACCAGCTCGGTGAGCCGCGCCGCGCCCGCGTCGTCGAGGTGGTCGAGCGCGTACGAGGTCGGCCAGAGTCCGCCCGGCTCGTCGAGCTGCGCGTCGACGCTGAAGCCGAACGTGGAGTAGCGCGCCTTGTCGACCAGCCCGCTGCGGAAGAACACGACGATCTTCCCGTCCTTCGCCCAGCCGGGCTGCCCGTAGTAGAGCTTCGGGAGCAGCGCGGGCGCTGCCTCCGTCACGAGCTCGTGCAGGCGCTCGGCCAGCGCCCGGTCGGGCTGGGGCATCTCGGCGATCTTCTCGAACATCGTCGCGCGGTCGGCCGCCGCCTTGTCAGCCGCCTTGCCGCGCCGCGCCTCCGCCTTCAGCTCGGCCGCGCGGGCCTTCATCGCGGCCTTCTCCTCGGCGGAGAATCCGCCCGTCCCGTCGGTGCTCATGTCGTCCTCTCGTCGTGCCCCTCACGGTAGAGGCACGGCGTGCGGTCCGCTTCTCCGATTCTGCTCGGCGCGCAGCCGTGGCGCCGGGCGCTCGGGCGGGCCAGGCTGGGGCGATGACGAGCCCCGACCTCAACGATCCGAAGCAGACCCTCCTCCGCTACCTGCAGGAGGGGCGCGACGCGCTCCTCCGCAAGCTCGACGGCCTGTCGGAGTACGACGTGCGGCGGCCGCTCGTGCCGACGGGCACCAACCTGCTCGGCCTGGTCAAGCACGTCTCGGGCACCGAGGCCGGCTACCTCGGCGCCACGTTCGGCCGCCCCTTCCCCGAGCCGATGCCGTGGATGGAGGACGAGTCGGAGCCCAACGCCGACATGTGGGCGACCGCCGAGGAGTCGCGCGAGCACGTGATCGCGCAGTACCGGCGGGTCTGGGCGCACTCCGACGCGACCGTCGCCGCCCTGCCGCTCGACGCCACCGGCCTCGTGCCGTGGTGGACGAACCGCGACGTCACGCTGCACCGCATCCTGGTGCACATCACCGTCGAGACCCACCGGCACGCGGGCCACGCCGACATCGTCCGCGAGCTGATCGACGGCGCGGTGGGCCTCCGCTCCGACGGCGACAATCTGCCGCCCGTTCCCGCCGAGTGGTGGCCGGGCCACGTCGCCCGCCTGGAGGAGGTGGCTCGGACCGCCGGCTAGAGCGCCGCCTCGAGCCCGGCGGGCAGCCACCGCACCGCGGCGACCGGAGCGGCGAGCAGGAGGGTCGCTCCCATCGCCACTCCGATCGCGAAGCTCGCGGTCACGCCGCGGCGTCTCGCCACGACCACCGCGGCCGCCACCAGGACGAGCTGCACGATGCCGAAGACGACGAGCCCCGCGTCCTCCAGCATCACGCCGAGCGGCACGAAGTGCGCCGCGACGACCGCGCCGACCCCGGCCGCGAACCAGCGCTTGCGCCCTCGCGCCGCGAGGATCGCGCAGGCGGCCCCGGCGAGGACGACCTCGGCCGCCACGAGCACGCCGAACCAGGCGTAGCGCCCCTCGAGCGCGGAGGGCGTGCCCCACACCCGCCAGACGAGGAGCCCGCCGCCCACCCCCGCGAGGACGCCGATCCCGCTGCCGACCCCGAGCGGCACCTGTGCCCGCTTCGGCGGCGACTCCTGGGCCCAGCCGAGCCACACGCAGGTCATCAGCCCGAACCAGGCCATGAGGAAGAGCCCGTCTCGCAGGTACTCGGTCGTCATCCGTCATCCCCCCGATGCGCGGGGCGACGATGCCCCCGCTCCGAGGGTAGGCGCCTAGGCTGACGCGCATGCGGGGGCGTGCGGTGATCCTGGCCGGGGTGTGCGGAGTCGGACTGGCGATGCTCGGCTGCGCGCGCGCCGAGTCGCCCGCGCGGCCGACTCCGCCGGCGACGTTCGGCGCGCTGGAGCCCGCTCCCGAGGGGGCCGTCTACCGCTCCTTCTACCGGGGTGCCGTGAAGGCGTACATGGAGAGCCGTGCGCGCTGGCTCGAGGACGGGACGGGGTTCGAACTGACCATCACCGGCAGCGGGAACTGCCCCACGGTTCCGGCGGCGCTCGAGGTGCTCGCCGCCGACCACGTGCGCATCGAGACGGAGCTGCTGCAGTGGTCGGGCGGCGGTGGCTGTCAGGAGGACGCCGCGCACTGGAGCTTCGTGTTCGACACCCCGAGCGGCATCGACCCCGAGGTACCCGTCCGCGTGGACATCGTGCTCGAGCGGGGGACGGCCACCGAGGAGCTCGAGCCGGTCGCGGCGCGGCGCGAACGCCTGCTCAAGTGAGGCCGAGACGCCGGATTCCTCGCGGAATCCGCCGCTGAGCCTTAGTTGCGAGGCTCGGCCGGCTACGAGTCGAGCGTCGTGCTCGGCCGCTCGCCGAACCGGTGCGCGTACGAGGCCGAGAAGCGGCCGAGGTGCGCGAATCCCCAGCGCCGCGCGACCTCCGAGACGGTGACCGCCCCGGGATCGCCGGCGCGCAGCTCCTTGCGCACGGCGTCGAGGCGGATGCGGCGCAGGTAGTCGACCGCGGTGAAGCCGAACTCGCGGCGGAACTCGCTCTGCAGGGTGCGCAGGCTCACGCCCGCCTGCTCGGCGATCGTCTCGGTGCGCAGCGGCAGGTGCGCGTTCGCGTACATGTACTCGACGGCCTGGCGCAGGCGCCCGCTCCGCGGCACGAGCAGGTCGCTGGGCGCGCCGAGCGCCTCGTGCGGGAAGGCGTCGAGGAGCGCGACCGCGACGGTGCGGTTCGCCTCCTGGCGCAGCAGAGCGGAGCTGTCGGCGTCGTAGATGACGCGGGCGACCGTCGCGACCGTGGCCGACCACCGGCGCAGGACCTCGCCCTCGGGGCGCGCGGTGGTGTCGAAGAGCAGGGGACCGCCTCCGGTGCCCTCGACCTCGTCGGCGAGGCTCTCGAGGTAGGCGCCGTCGAAGTGGATCAGGTTCTGGCGGTAGTCGTGCACCTCGAAGGCACTGGGGCGGTCGTTCGCGAACATCGCCGGCCGCCCGTAGAGCATCTGCATCGGGTCGCCATCGAGATCGGTGGCGCCCTCGCCTGCGGTGAGCCAGGCGACGACGTACTCGCCCTCGGTCTGGATCCGGCCCTTCACCGAGCCGGCGAAGTGGCTGCCGCGCAGAGTGACGTCGGCATCGCCGACCGAGGTGTAGCGGTACGAGAAGTCGGCGCTCGGCTCGACGGTGAAGCGGTGGCCGTTGTAGACGTCCTCGAAGAGGGCGCGCGCCTCATCGATGTCCCGCCCGCCGATCTCGGAGCGGATGACCCCGCCGCTCTCCTCGTCCATCGCCGATCAGGCTCCCACGCCAAGGGGCGCGAGGTCGATGGGCCGGAGCGGGAATTCGTTAAGCGGATAAACCATCCAGGGGCGTGCGCGGCCCGAACGCCCGGGTCATGGCGTGCACGGTCGCGCCGCGGAACTCGGACAGCAGCACGAGGGTGTGCCGCGCGCCCGTCTCGACGGCGAGCGAGAAGGTGGCGCCGCCGCCGGAGGAGGTGTCCCACCAGCCGAGCACGTCGCGGGCGCGGAAGCTCATCGTCGAACCGACCTGGCTGAGCACCAACCGGCCGTCGCCGACGCGCGCACCGTCACTGACGCGCAGACCTCCGGTGACGCCTCCGCGGGTCGTCGAGCACTCGAAGCCCGCGGCGTCGTGGTCGTCTCCGCCGAGCTGCAGGAAGTCGGGGGCCCACGGGCCCTCGCTCCGCTGCCGTTCCTCCGTGCGCGTCATGGTGTCCCCCTCCGACTCGCCGGCCTCCCGATGACGTGCACCGGGAGGATCGCGGTCACGCGGCCGTCGTGAGTCCGGCGCTCGCCGGCTGCTGCGCGGGCTCGGGCAGGATGCGCAGTCCGCGGCCGCTGTTGGCCTCGTCCATCAGCGCGCGGACCCACTCGGGGTTGATCGCCGGCATGCGGCTGCCGTTGAACGAGAACTGCAGCGGAATGGACGGGTGGAGCCAGATCGTCTGGCGACCCGTGCCGTGCGCGCTCGAGGCGTCGAGCTGGAAGGCGAAGGCCTCGTTGCGACGGAACTTGTTGACCATGACGATCTGCAGGTGCGCGAGAGCGCGGTCGTCGATGTCGTGCGAGGTGGCAGGAGTGCCGTAGAGGAGTGCGCCCATGTGCGGAGCCGCCGATCTGTGCTGGCGCCGCGGGGGTGGTCTGCCGCGGCTGGTCGAGGAGCGCCGGCGGATGCCGGTCGGAAGTCTGAGGGAGTCGGCCTTGCCGACAGCGGGGAGTGCCCGGGCGACGATGCGTCGGAGCGGGATGGTCGTCCGGCCCTGGGGAGAACGTATGCTCCCCAGCTCGGGGGTCGACGAGTGCTATCCGGTTTGCGAAGGCGGCTGAAGGGAGGCTGAGTGGCGGGCGAGGATGGACGGATGGGAGAGACCGCCGACTGGTACCGCCGCGCCGCCGTCGAGCTGGCGCAGACCTCGGAGCTGCAGGTGCAGTGGGCGCTCTCGATCGCCGCCGACGACGCGACGATCGCGCTGATCGACGAGCTGCCGCGCGCGCACCGGCAGCCGTCGCTCGTCTTCTCGGTGGCGAGGCTGCTCGGGGCGCCGGCCTCGCCGGACATCGTCGAGTGGCTGCGGGAGGCGTGGCCGCGCGTCGCGCCGGTCGCGGCCGAGCGGCTCACCCAGACGAACGAGGCGCTGCGGTGCGCGCCGCTCGTCGCCGCGCTCGAGCGCCTCACCGCGCCCGACGAGCCGGTCGCGCTGATCGAGGTGGGCGCCTCCGCCGGGCTGTGCCTCGCGCCGGAGCGGTACTCCTACGCGTTCTCGGCGGAGGGGGTCGAGACGCGGCTGGGGCGCGGCGGGCCGCTGCTGCGCTGCGAGGTGACGGGCGGAGGCGCTCCGACGCGCCTCCCGAACGTCGCCTGGCGCCGCGGAGTGGATCTGCGGCCGCTCGACGTGCGCTCGGCGGAGGACCGCGCGTGGCTGGAGGCGCTGCTGCCGCCGGACCGGCCCGAGCGGACAGCGCGCCTGCAGGAGGCCATCGGGGTGCTGCGGGAGGATCCTCCCGAGATCGTCGCGGGCGACGCTGCGGACGCGCTGCCGCGCCTGCTCGACGCGGTGCCGCGCGGGCTGCGGGCGGTCGTGGTGTCGCTCGGGACGCTCGTCTACCTGCCGCGCGCCGCGCGCGAGCGGGTGCTGGCGGCGGTCGACGCGGGCGGGGCGAGCCTCGTCACGCTCGAGGCCGAGGGGCTGCTGCCGCAGGTCGCGGCCGCGCGGGCAGGCTTGTCGGCGCCGGCCCCGACTCCGTTCGTGCTCGCCGCCGACGGCGTGCCGCTCGCCTGCGCCACCCCGCACGGCGGTGCGCTCTCCTGGCTGACGTGACGCCCCCGGTCTTGCACCCCGGCGATCCCTCAGAAGTTGCGGTAGTCGCGGTCGACTACCGCAACTTTCGAGTAGTCGAGGCCGCCGGACGTGATCGCGGCAGGAGCCGGGCGCGCGGCTACAGCGCGTCGACGAAGAGCTGGGTCGCCTGCGGGACGTAGGACGCGTTCGTCGACGGGTCCCAGCCGACCAGCGCGATCACGTCGCCGCCGACGCGCGCGGTGATCCCGACGAGCGTGAACGGCGCACCGCCGACGTCGCCGGTGACCGTCCAGCCGAGCGCGTCGTCGGTGCCCGTGAGCGTCGGCTGCGTCTGCTCTACCGTCGTCTGCACCGGCACGCCCTGCATCGCGAACAGCTCGGAGCCGTCGGCGCAGCGCTCGAGCGCGTCCTCGGCGTCGCCCACCAGGGCGGAGGCGGTGTCGGCGTCGCCGGTGCTCGCCACCACCGAGGTCATCGAGCGGTCGGTGCTGGTGCCGTAGGTGACGGCGGAGTCGCCGAGCGTGTCGTCCGTGTCCCAGCCGGCACCGAACGGCGCCAGGCACGAGGCGTCCGAGACGGTGAGCCCTGGGTAGATCGACTCGAGCATCGCGGCGGTGCTCGCGTACTGGTCCGGGACGAACTGGATGTCGTCGAAGATCGTGGTGAGCTCGGCGGCGGTGTGCTGCGGCAGCGCCTCCGACGTGGGCTCCGGCTCGGCGGCCGTGCAGCCGGTGAGCGCCAGCAGCATCGCCCCCGCGAGTGCCGCCCCTGCGCGCGTCGTCGTCGTCCTCGTCATGTCGTCCCCCTCCGCCCCGCGGCGCCTCGCCGCGAGCCGATCGAGGCTAGCAGGGCCGGGAGCGTGCACGACCGAGGTCAGGAGGCGCCGTCGGCCCCGATCCGGACCCGTCGAGCACTCCCGACCTCGGTTCTGCACGCCGAGCGCCCGTCACACCTCCGTGTGACCGAGCTCCGCCCCCGCGAGCAGCCGGATCTCCGGCTCCGCGATCGACTCGAGCTCGAGCACGACGACCTCGTTGCGGCCCGCGCGGGTCACCGGCGCCGGCACGATGAGCGTCCGCTGCGGTCCGCGGCGCCAGTACCGGCCGAGCAGGAAGCCGTTCACCCAGACGAGTCCCTTGCCCCAGTGCAGCGTGTCGACGTAGAGGTCGGCGGGCTCGTCGAGCTCGAACGCTCCGGAGGCGAGCCCCGGGCCCGCGGCGAAGGCGGAGGCGGTGGCCGCGATCTCGGGCACGCACTCGAGCGCGAGCGGCCGGGCCGTCCAGCCCGTGAGCTCGACGCCGTCGAGCTGCACGCCGCCGATCAGACCCTTGTGCTCGCCGATCCGCGTGCCGTAGTTCACCCGGCCCTGGTTCTCGACCAGGATCGCGAGCGCGCCGTGCCCGCGCGGCAGCGTCAGGGCGCGCTCGTGGTCGTCGCGGGCGAGCACGCCGACCGGGGCGCCGTCGAGCAGCACCCAGGCGCGGTCGCGCACCTCCTCGCCGACGACGAGGCGGGTCGGCCCTGAGCCCCCGGACAGCGTCGTCTGGAACAGCACGAACCCGTCGTCGTGGTCGAGCTCGTCGAAGCTCGCCATCCCCTCGAGGCGCGCGGCGGGCCCGAAGGCCGCGTCGAGCTCGAGCAGCGGCGGCCCCGGCACGAGCGGGGCGACCAGCGCGGGCGCGGGCGCCTTCGCGGCGGGCACCTCGGCCGGCACGGGCGCATAGCGCGCGATGACCTCGCGGAACGCCCAGAACTTGGCCGTCGGGTCGCCGCCCTCGTCCAGCGGTGCGTCGTAGTCGTAGCTCGTCGTGATCGCGGCGTAGCGGCCCTTGTCGTTGGCGCCGCTGGTGAGGCCGAAGTTGGTGCCTCCGTGGAACATGTAGACGTTCACCGAGCCGCCCACCGCGAGCAGTGCGTCGAGCTCGCGGGCGGAGGCGGCCGCGTCGGTCGTGTGGTGCTGCGTGCCCCAGTCGTCGAACCAGCCGCACCAGAACTCCATGCACATCAGCGGACCGGTCGGCTGGAACTCGCGGAGGGTCGCGAGGCGCTCGGGGGTGCGCGATCCGAACGAGCCGGTCAGGTGCAGACCCGGGAGGCTGCCGTCGGCGAGCATCTGCGGCGTCGGCTGGTCGATGGTCGTCAGCGGCACGGTGATGCCGGCGTCGCGCGTCACACGGACCAGCTCGGCGAGGTACTCCTTGTCGGAGCCGTAGGCCCCGTACTCGTTCTCGATCTGGACCAGCACGACCGGCCCGCCCACGTCGATCTGCCGCGGCGCGACGATCGCGTAGACCCGGCGGAGGTACTCGCTGACGGCCGCGAGGTAGTGCGGCTCCGAGCGGCGGACGCCCACCTCGGGGTCGCGGAACAGCCATGCGGGGAGTCCGCCGTTGTCCCACTCGGCGCAGATGTACGGGCCGGGACGCACGACGGCGTGCATGCCCTCGGCGGCGACGAGGTCGAGGAACCGGCCGAGGTCGAGCCCGTCGTCGGCGCGCCAGGCGCCGCGCTGCGGCTCGTGCGCGTTCCAGGCGACGTAGGTCTCGATGGTGTTGAGCCCCATCAGGCGCGCCTTGTGGATGCGGTCGGCCCAGAGGTCCGGGTGGATGCGGAAGTAGTGCAGCGCCCCCGAGAGGATCCGGTGCGGGCGGCCGTCGAGCTCGAAATCGGTGGTGCCGATGGCGAAGCGGGAGGTGGTCATGCGGGATCCCCCTCAGGATCGGAAGCGCCCGGCGAAGCAGGGCGGTGGGAACTGGACGAGGCCGGCCGGAGTGATCCGACCGGCCTCGTGCGCCGCGCGAGCTACTCGGAGACCGTGAAGCCCTGAGCGTTGCCGTACTCGACGAGCTGGCTCTGCCAGGCCGTGAGGCCGTCGTCGAGGCTGGTCTTGTTGGCGTAGGCCTGGCCGACCGTATCGCCGAACACGCTGTTCGCGTAGACCTGGAAGGGCAGGTACGACCAGCCCGGGCGGACGTCCTCCGACGCCTGCGTCAGCACCTCGTTGATCTTCTGGCCGCCGAAGTACTCGGACTCGGCGCCGGTGAAGTCGGGGTCGCTCAGGTCGGCCGAGGTCGCCGGGAATCCGCCGCTCTCGAGGAACACGTCGACCGAGGCCTGGTCGCTGTTCAGCCAGCGCAGGAACGCGGCGGCCAGCGCCGGGTTCTCGCTCTGCTTCGTGACCGACTGGCCGCCTCCGCCGTTCTCGGCGCTGACGGCGGTGCCGTCGTAGGTCGGGATGGGCGCGACGGCCCAGTCGCCGCTGGCGTCGGGGACGCTGGACTCGAGCACGCCGGGCATCCACGCACCGGTGATCAGCGACGCGATCGAGCCGTCACCGAGGCCCTTGTACCACTCGTCGCCCCAGCCGGGGGTGTCGGAGAGGAGGCCGCCCTCGACGAGCTGGTTCCAGACTCCGGTCCACTTCTTCGTGCCCTCGTCCTCGAGGTTCACGGTGACGTCGGTGCCGTCGGTGGCGAACGGCTCGCCGCCCGCCTGCCAGATCATGCTGGTCGCGAAGCCGGCGTCGCCGGTGTCGGCGGTGATGTACTTCGACGGGTCGGCGGCGTGCAGCTTCTCGGCGGCGGCGACGTACTCGTCCCACGTGGCGGGGACCGCGATGCCGTACTGGTCGAAGACGGTCTTGTTGTAGAACAGCGCCATGGGGCCCGAGTCCTGCGGGAGGCCCACGAGCTTGCCGTCGATGTTGACGCTGCCCCAGGTGGAGGCGGAGTACTTGTCCTCGAGGTCGCCCATCCCGTACTGCGAGAGGTCGAGCAGCGAGTCCGACAGCGCGAACTGCGGCATGGCGTAGTACTCGATCTGGACGACGTCGGGGGCACCGGAGCCGGCCTTGAGCGCGTTCTCGAGCTTGGTGTACTCGTCCTTGTTGGTGCCGGCGTTGACGAGCTCGACGTCGACCTCCGGGTACGCCTCCTCGAACGCGGCGACCTGGGCCTCGGCGCTCGGCGTCCAGCTCCAGTAGGTGATCTTGCCGCCGGCCTCGAGGGCGGCGTCGAGGTCGGCCGCGGTGCCGGAGCCGGCTGCGGCACCGCCTCCGGAGTCGGAGGAGCAGGCGGCGAGCGAGCCGGCGGCGAGTGCCGCGGCCGCCACGACCGTCAGGGTCCGCCGGAGGGCGGAACGGGCGTTCTTCATGGTGTTTCCCTTCACTTCTTCGTGCTGTGGGGTGGTGCGGGGCAGGACGCTCCGACTCGGGGGAAGAGGGCCTCAGCCCTTGACGCTTCCGGCGCTCAGCCCGGACTGCCAGAAGCGCTGGAGTCCGAGGAAGGCGACGACGATGGGGATGATCGTGAGCAGCGAGCCCGTGATCACCAGGTTGTAGATCGGCTGCGCGCTGACACCGGTGGCCTGCGCGTTCCACTGGTTGAGCCCGACGGTCAGCGGGTACCAGGAGGGGTCGCTCAGCATGATCAGCGGCAGGAAGTAGTTGTTCCAGGTCGCGACGACCGAGAACAGCAGCACGGTCACGATGCCGGGGGCCAGCAGGCGGATCGAGATCGTGAAGAAGGTGCGGAACTCTCCCGCGCCGTCCATCCGCGCCGCCTCGAGCAGCTCGGTGGGCACCGACTCGACCGCGTACACCCAGACCAGGTACAGCCCGAAGGGGCTGATCAGACTGGGGATGATGATCGCCCACGGGGTGTTGGTGAGGCCGAGCTGGCTGAACATCAGGAACGTCGGGACGGCGAGCGCGGTGCCGGGGACGGCGATCGCGCCGAGCACGACGGCGAAGACCGCCTTGCGACCGGCGAAGCGGAACTTCGCGAGGCCGTAGCCGGCGAGCGTCGCGAGGAGCGTCGCTCCTCCGGCCCCGACCACGACGTAGAGCAGCGTGTTGCCGAGCCAGCGGAGGAAGATGCCGTCGCGGTAGCCGAGCGTCTCGGCGATGTTCTGGAAGAGGACGAAGTCGCCGTCGAACCAGAGCCCGAAGCTCGAGAACAGCCCGGCCTGGGTCTTCGTCGCGTTGATGACGAGCCAGGCGAGCGGCACGAGGCTGTAGAGGATGAACGCCGACATCAGCAGGGTGAAGGCGATCGACTTCCTCGGCTGGACCGAGGAGCCGCGGCGGGGCGTGCGCTTCGGGGCGGAGGTGCGGGGTGCGGTCGCGAGGGCCATCAGTTCTCCTTCCGCGCGCCGCGGAGCTGGACGACGTAGGCGATCACGGCGGTGATCACTCCCATGACGATCGCGACCGTGGCCGACGCGTTGTACTGCTGACCCGCGAAGGACAGGTTGTAGGCGTACATGTTGGGCGTGAAGTAGGTGGTGATGATGTTCGGCGCCAGCGTCCGGAGGATGTTGGGCTCGTTGAACAGCTGGAAGCTGCCGATGATCGAGAAGATCGAGGCGATGACGATCGCGCCGCGCAGAGCGGGCAGCTTGATCGAGGTGATGACGCGCATCGCTCCCGCGCCGTCGATCTCGGCGGCCTCGTAGAGCTCGCCGGGGATCGTCTTCAGCGCGGAGTAGAAGATGAGCATGTTGTAGCCCACGAACTCCCACGTGACGATGTTGCCGATGGAGGCGAGGATCCAGTCGCGCGAGAACGGCTGGACGACGTCGGAGCCGAGCAGGTCGTTGACGTTCGCCGCGAGGCCGAAGTTGTCGCCGTAGATGAAGCCCCACATCAGCACGGCCACGACGGCGGGGACCGCGTAGGGGAGGAAGACGACGATGCGGAAGAAGCCGGTGCCGTGCAGGCGTCCGCTGTCGATCGCGAGAGCCGCGACCAGCGCGAGGACGAGCATGATCGGGACCTGGACGACCAGGAAGAGCAGGACGCGTCCGAAGCCCTCCCAGAAGTTCGGGTCGCCGAACAGAGTGATGTAGTTCTCGAGCCCCACGAAGGAGTTGCCGCCGATGAGCTGCTGGCGGAAGAGGCTGAGGTAGATCGAGTAGACGACCGGCGCGATGAAGACGAGCAGGAAGACCACGAGGAACGGTGCCACGAAGGCGAGGCCCTTCCACTCGCTCCTCGCCCGGGAGCGCGGCACGCCGAGCGGGTCGGTCGGAGGGGTGACCTCGCGCAGCGGCGCGGGTGGAGACGTCGTCGTCATCTGGGGATTCCGTTCGGGAGGGGGCGCATGTTCACGTCAACATGGCAGAGCCACACCGTAGCATGATGACGTCAACACCCGCGACTGCGGCTCGATTCCGCGACCTGTCCGTTATGTTGTGCAACGCGCTATCAAGGGGGTGTCATGGTCGTCGAGACGAACGCCGCAGCCGCCTCCGCTCCACGCCGTCGCGGTGTGTCGATGGCCGATGTCGCCCGACGCGCCAACGTCTCGGGCCAGACGGTCTCGCGCGTGTCGAACGGCAAGCAGAACGTCGACACCGAGACCCGCGAGCGCGTGCTCGAGGCCATGCGCGATCTCGGCTACCGGCCCAACAGCGCCGCGCGGGCCCTGCGCACCGGCCGCTTCCACAGCATCGGCGTGATCATGTTCACGCTGTCGTCGTTCGGCAACATGCGCACCCTCGACGCGATCGCGATCGCCGCAGCGGATGCCGGCTACTCCATCACCCTCATCCCCGTCTCGCACCCGACCCAGGGCGAGGTGTCTGTCGCGTTCCACCGCCTGAGCGAGGAGGCGGTCGACGGCGTGATCATCATCGTCGAGGCGCACCTGCTCGACGAGACCGACATCGTGCTGCCCCCCGAGCTGCCGGTCGTCGTCGTCGACTCGGCCGGAGGCGACAGGTACCCGGTCGTCGACACCGACCAGGTCTCGGGCGCGCGCCAGGCCGTCGAGCACCTGCTCGACCTGGGGCACCGCACGGTCTGGCACATCGCCGGACCCGAGCGCTCCTACTCGGCCGAGCGTCGCCGCGAGACGTGGGAGTCGACGCTGCGGGCGGCGGGGGCCCCCGTCCCCGAGGTGCTCGTCGGCGACTGGTCGAGCGCCTCCGGCTACCGCATCGGGCGCACGCTGGCGGCGGATCCGTCGGTGACCGCGATCTTCGCGGCGAACGACCAGATGGCGCTCGGCGTGCTGCGGGCGCTGCACGAGTCGGGGCGCGCGGTGCCCGGCGACGTGAGCGTGGTCGGCTTCGACGACATGGAGGAGTCGGCGAGCTTCTGGCCGCCGCTCACCACGGTGCGCCAGTTCTTCGGCGACACCGGGCGGCGCTCGGTCGACATCCTGCTGCGCGAGCTCGAGTCGGGCGAGCGCTCGGGCGTCTCGCTCATCCCGACAGGGCTCGTCGTGCGCGAGAGCACGGGGCCGGCGCGCGGCTGAGGCGCTGTGCCGGCGCTGGTGCGGCTGCGGGTGCGGTGCCTCAGCGCTCCAGGTGGGAGTAGTCGGGCAGGTCGATCGCCTCGGCCGGCGGAGTCGCGAAGCGCGCGGCCAGGCGCGAGCCGAGCGGAGAGGCTCCGAGCCTCACCGCCAGACCGAAGGCGGTGACTCCGGCCCGCGACCTCGGGTGGGCCAGGCGCGGGGTGCCCGGCGGCAGCTTCTGCGCCTGGTCGGCGTACGGGCGCATGCGGCGCTCGTAGCCCGCGAGTGCGTCGCGGTGGTCGACGTGCGCCGCGAGCTCGCCGGCGAGGACGTAGGCGCCGGCGATCGAGAGGCTCGTGCCCATCCCGCTGACCGGCGAGGCGCAGTAGGCCGCATCGCCCACGAGCGCCACGCGTCCGCTCGACCAGCGCGGCGCGTGCACCTGGCCGATCGACTCGAAGTAGAGGTCGTCGGAGTCGTCGATGCCCGCGAGCACGCGCTCCGCCTCCCAACCGGCGTCGGCGAAGACCTCGCGCAGTCGCACCCGCTGCTCGTCGACGGAGCGGCGCTCGGCGCTGCGCTCGGTCAGGTACGAGAGTGCGACGCGCAGGGTGCCGTGCGAGTCGGGACGGAGGGTGATGCTGCGACCGCGCGCCGCGGTGTACCAGCGCCACCAGTCGTCGTCCTCGGCGGTGCGGGGCAGGGTCGCGTACGAGGTCTCGAGGCCGAGCGAGCGGATCTCGGGCTCGTCGCCGAAGACGAGGCGGCGGGTGCTCGATCCGATGCCGTCGGCGGCGATCACGAGGTCGAAGCGCTCGTCGGGGGCGGTCTCGAAGGAGGCGGTGACGGCGTCGCCGTCGTCGTCGAGCGCAGTGATGCGGTCGCCGAAGCGGTACTCGGTGGTCTCGGCGGTGCGGTCGACGAGGAGCCGGGCGAGATCGCCGCGCAGGATCTCGAGCTCGGCGGTCGCGCCTCCGGAGTCGGAGGTGCCGGCCGGGAACTCGGCGAGAGTCTGCCCGCGGGGGCCGACGAAGCGGGTGCCGACCTCGCCGGTCGTGGCGGAGCGGATGTCGTCCTCGAGACCCATGCGGCGGGCCACTTCCCGGCCGGCCCCGCGGACGTCGACGTTCTGCCCGCCGAGGCGGAGCTCGGGTGCGCGCTCGACGATCGTCGTCTCGCAGCCATAGCGGTGCAGCCAGAACGCGAGGGCGGGTCCGGCGATGCTGGCGCCGGAGATCAGGATGCGCGGCATTGTTGCCTCCGTTGATAATCAATGAGATTGGCAATATACACGAGTACTCTGGCGGGATGACCGACTCCGCCCCCTCCGCCGACCACGACATCCGCACGCGGGTGCGCCAGGTGACGGAGCGGCAGCGCGACTTCGAGCGCTCGCTCTCGCGGACCCTCGCGGTCGACCCGGTCGGGCTCGGAGCGATGACGCACCTGCTCGGGGCGGGTCCGCTGACCCCGACCGAGCTCGCGCGCCGGCTCGACATCTCGACGGCCGCGACGACGCTGGTGCTCAACCGGCTCGAGGCAGCGGGCCACGTGCGGCGCGACCGCCACCCGTCCGACGGGCGGAAGCTCGTCGTCACCGCGTCCGAGAGCTCGGCCGCGCTGGCGCAGGAGCGGGTGGCGCCGCTGATCGAGGGCGTCGAGGGACTGGTCGCGAGCCTCGACGAGGGCGAGCGGGCGACGGTGCTGGCGTTCCTCGATCGGCTGCTCGAGGTGTACGACGCGGCGACGGAGTGACGGGCCGCCTGTCTGCCCTCTTGCTGATCGAGCCCGCAGCCCGCGCAGCGGGCGTATCGAGATCCCTGCATGCCTGCAGCGGTGGGTCTGCACTCCTCGCCTGCTGGACATGGTGGGTCTCGGTACGCCCCTGCGGGGCTGCTCGACCAGCAGGCACACGGCCCCGACGCCTCTGCGGCGCCGACGCCACCCGCGCCCGCGATACTGTGAGCCCTCTCACCCGCATCCATCCAAGGAGACGCACATGTCGGTCGGCCTGCTCGCGGTTGTCGATGACATCCTCACCGCCGCTCTGAAGGCGAGCGCCAAGACGGCGGGTGTCGTCATCGACGACGCGGCCGTCACTCCGCAGTACGTGCAGGGGCTGACCCCCGCGCGGGAGCTGCCGGTGGTGTGGAGGATCGCGCTCGGCAGCCTCTTCAACAAGTTCGTCATCATCATCCCGCTGGCGCTGCTGCTGTCGTCGTTCGCGCCCTGGGTCCTGCCGTACCTGCTGATCATCGGCGGCGCGTTCCTCTGCTTCGAGGGCGCCGAGAAGGTCATGGAGTGGTTCGGCGTGCACCACCAGGCCGGCGAGACGGAGTCGCGGGACGAGAAGAAGCTCGTCTTCGGCGCCATCCGCACCGACCTCATCCTGAGCACCGAGATCATGCTGATCGCGCTCGACGGCCTCGACACCGAGCTCGGCTTCGGCGGGATCCTCGGCGCGCTCGCCGTCGTGGGCCTCGGGATGACGCTGCTGGTCTACGGAGCCGTCGCGCTGCTGGTGAAGATCGACGACGTGGGCCTGCGCCTGATGAAGAACGCGGCCCGCGGAGTCCGCCGCACCGGCGCGCGCATCGTCGCATCGATGCCGGCGGTCTTCCGCGGGATCAGCATCATCGGCACGCTCGCCATGCTCTGGGTCGGTGGGCACCTCGTGATCTCGAACCTCGCCGAGACGTTCTGGCACGCGCCGGAGGACGTCGTGCACGTCGTGACGCACGCGGTGGAGGGTGCCGGCCCGGTCGTCGTGTGGCTCGCGGACACCGCCGTGTCGATGGTGTTCGGGCTCGTGCTCGGGCTGATCGTCGTCGCCGTGATCACGGGCGTCTCGCGCCTGCTCAAGCGCGGCCGGCCTGCCGAGGCGCACTGACGCGAGGCGGATGCCATCAACATGCTGATCGAGCAGCCCGCGCAGCGGGCGTATCGAGATCCGCCTGCGTCAGAAGGCGTGGTGTGCAGGCCTCGGTTCTGACGCTGGTGGGTCTCGATACGCCGCCTGCGGCGGCTACTCGACCAGCAGGGCTGCGGCAGGCCTGGATTCGGCGGGCAGGCGTGCGGCAGGCAGGCGTGCGCAGGCCGCCCGGCGTGCTTGCACCCTGGGTGCGGGGCCCGCAACGACGTGACCGCCCCCGGCCCGGGGGGCGGAGGCGGTCACGAGGGGGCGCGCGTCAGCTGCAGCTGCGCGCGGCGTACGCGGCGGGGATCACCGTGGTGACGGCCTTGCCGTCGACGGTCCCGGTCGCGGTGACGGTCGACTCGCCGGCGGGCACCGAGGCGGCGCGCGTCGAGAAGGCGGCGCTGGCGTTCTTGCCGGGGGCGACTCCGGTGAACTCCTTCGAGCCGTAGGCCGAGGCCACGGTCATCGACACCGGGACGCCGGCGTTGTTCAGCGCCGTGACTGTGAGCGTCACCTTGCCGGCGATGCAGCGGGTCGTCGCGGTCACTGCGACGGCGAGGGCGGCGGGCTGCTTCAGCGTCACCGTCACCGTCGTCGTGGTGGTCGACGTCCCGTCGGCCGAGGTCACGGCGACGGAGGCGACTCCGCCGTTCGCGCTGGTCGGCTGAGTGACGCCCACCCGGGCCGCCGAGTCGGTGGCCACCGCGGTGATCACCGGCATCGTCGTGCCCTCGACGGTCACCGCGTAGGAGGTGCGGGCCGGGTCGAAGCCGGCGACGCCGACTCCGTTCACGCGCAGCGCCCCGAGGGTGCTGACCGCGGCGGGCGACGCGACCGACTCGAACAGCTTCACCTCGGACACGATGAGGTGCGTGTTCGCGTTGGCGTTCATCACGATGCGGAACGCGGTCGCGGTGACCGGCGCGAAGCTCGCGACGAGCGTGGGCGCGGTGCCGTCGGCGGGGGAGGCGACGGGCTGCGCCGTCTCCCAGCCGGGGACCGAGGTCCACGTGCCGTCCGCGGCCCGGTACTGGAGCTGCGCGCTCTGCGCCCAGCTGTTCGTGCCATCGCGGAAGAACTGCACCGACGCCTGCTGCACCTGGCGGGCAGCGGGGAAGGTGTAGGTCAGGGTGCTCTGCGCGGCCTTGGTGCCGCTGACCCAGTTCGACCAGCCCTTGTCGCCGTCGACTCCGTTGCGGGTGCGCTCCGGTCCGTAGCCCGACTCGGCCGACGTCGCCGTGGCGACGATGCCAGCATCCGGGTTGAAGTTCCGGAGCGTGCCCGCGGTGACGAGCACCGTGAGGGTGGCCGGCAGCGTGGCGCCGTCGGCGGTCGCGGTCCCCGTGATCGTCACGGAGCCGGGCTGGGCGAGGGAGGCCGTGGTGAGCGGCGTCCAGTCCCAGGTGACCGGCACCGCGAAGGTGCTGGTCGAGGCGCCGACGCGAGCGGGCACGGTGGTGGGTGCGGCGGCCCTCACTCCGGCGACACCGGCTCCGGAGGCGACGGTCACCGAGACCGGGTCGGTCGCGGTGAGTCCGCCCACGTCGACGAGCGCGGTGACGGGGATCGACTGGCCGAACAGGTCGGTCGCGGTGCCCTTCACCTCGACGCGGCCGGCGGTGCCGTAGGCCGAGTCGGCCGGGCGCTGCCAGGTGACGGCGACCGGCGAGCCGGCGCCCCACGAGTACTGCGGGGTGACGCTTGCGGGCAGGGTCGGAGCGACGCCCACGGTCGTGCGGACCGCGACCGTCTGCGTCGCGGCCGGGGCGAGGTCGCGGAGGGTCCACGACTGGTTCGCTCCGCCGTTCGAGCCGTAGACGCCCACCGCGGTGTTCTCGGTGCTCGACTGGCCGTTGACGTCGAGCGACTGGGCGATCGACTCGTTGACGAGCGTGAAGTTCACTCCGTCGGTCGAGTTGACGATCCAGCGCGTCGCAGCCGTGGTCTTTGCGGAGTCGACCGAGACGGAGCGGAGGTCGGTCCCGGCGGTCGTCGCGCCGAGGACGCGTCCGTCGGTCGTCTGGAGGACGACGCGGCGGGTGGCCTCGCGCTCGCCGGCGGGCACCTCGTGCACCGTCCAGTTCTGCTTCGCGGCGGCGGCGGAGTCGGTGGCGAGCGTCGTGATCGTGGTCGCGGCTCCGGTCGTCGTCGCGGTCAGGGCCTTGCCGCTCTGCGTGCCGACCAGCTGGTAGTGGTGGCCGTCGCGCAGGGCGGGGGCGGAGTCGGCGACTCCCGACACTCCGTCGATCGCGAAGGTGGTGACCGACTTGGCGGGCACAGTGACCGTCGCGGTGCGCGACTCCCGGTCGACGACGACCGCGGTCTTCTGCACGAGCGCGTTGCCGGTCGGCGCGGCGGCCGAGGAGGCCTGGGTCGTGACGTAGGGGGTGACCTTCGCGCCGTCGGCGATCGTGCCGAAGCGGGAGAGGTCGAGCGTGATGGTCTGCGAGGCCGTGGCGGTGTTGCTGTGCACGATGGTCGCGCCCGTGCCGTCGGCGCGGACGGCGGCGGTGCTGGCGGTGTCGTTCACCGACATCAGGCGGTCGCCCTCGGAGATGAACTTGGTGAAGTTGCGGATCGTGTTGAACTTCGAGTTGGTCTCGACTCCGCAGACCGGGGCCTTCGTCGAGTCGCCCCCGGCATCGGCGACGCGGCGGGCCGACTTCCAGACCTCGCCGCCCGCCTCCTGGTACGGCTGGCAGTCGAGGTCGATGAAGATCGAGCCCCAGTTGAGGTTCTCGCCCTTCGGGCTCATGTTGTAGAGGTCCTCGACCGGCTGCCAGAGCACCCAGGCCTTCGGCTCGAGCTCGCGCAGGTCGTCGTGGATGCGGCCCGCGATGCCGAGGCCGTTCTCGATGTTGACGGGGTTGTAGCCCTGGACCCAGTTGCCCTCGATCTCGCTCATCCACAGGTCGGTGTCGGCCTGCTTCGAGAGGTCGCGAACGGCGAGGCGGTCGGAGGTGCCGTAGGTGTGCACGTTCATCCGGTCGACCTGGGCGCGGATCTCGGGCGAGTAGGCGGCCCAGTTGGTCTTGAAGATGCTGGGGTTGGTCTCGTCCATCGCGGCGAGCCCGGCCTCGGTGGTGGAGCCGTCGAGGGCGGCGACGACGTCGGGGATGAGGTCGGTCTGGCGGGTCGGGCCCATGTGCATGCCCTCCTGCCGTCCGCCGGTGGGGACGCCGTTGGTGAGCTGCGTGCCCCAGTAGTTGGTGTTGGGCTCGTTGAAGGGGTCGAGGGTGTCGAACTCGATGCCGTACTCGTCCTCGACGTGCTCGGTGACGTTCACGAGGTACTTGGCGAACTGCTGCTCGGCGGCCGGCTTCAGCTGCTCGCTCGACGCGTTGAAGCCTCCCGAGACGTAGCCGCTCTCGGTCATGAAGTACGGGGCGGAGTTGGCGAACGCCTCCCAGTGCGAGATCTGCTGCTCCTCGGCGAGCTTCTCGACCCACCAGCGCTGCGTCTCGTCGGCGGTCCAGTCGTACGAGGCGGGGTCGTCGGCGTTCCACTTGGCGAGCAGGGCCGCGCGGTCGGCGTAGTTCGTCGTGGTGCCGCCGTACGCGGCTCCCGTAGTGTCGGGCTTCCACCAGCCCTCGACGGCGCCGCCGGGGCGGAGGTAGTCCTTCACATCGGAGGCGTTGCCGCCGCCGATGTTGTAGCGGGCGATGTTGAGGTCGAGGCCGTCCTCGCCGAACACCTTCTGGTAGAGGTCCTCGCGGAGGGCCTCGGGGTAGTCCCCGGTCGCGTTGGCGAACCAGACGAGGCTCGTGCCCCAGCCCTCGTAGGCCTCACCCGCGGTGGCGGGGTTGGGGGTGATCCGGAACGCGTCGGCCGCTTGCGCGGGGGCGGCGGCCGGCACTGCGAGCAGTGCTCCGGCGGCCAGGGCGGCGCTCGTGGCGAGCGCGGCGAGTCTTCTCGCGGACATCGACATTGATGCGGTCTCTCTTTCGCCTGTGAAAGTCGAGTGTGTTCACGTGAACACGCTCAGAGGGCCGACCATACATGTTCACGTCAACAAGCGGAAGGCGCGCGAGAGGCGCGGGTGGGGGCCGCCGGGCCGCCGCGATTCCGCAGAAGTTGCGGTAGTGGCGTGCGACTACCGCAACTTTCGCTGACTCGAGCGCGCCTCCCGAGGGTCCGGTGCGCGAGTGCGCAGGAGTTGTCGTGCTGGGCGATCGAGTGCGACGACTTCTGCGGAGTCGGAGGGTCAGGGGTGCGCGGGCGGGTCGCACGCCTCCGGGGCCGCAGGGTCGGAGGGGGACGGCGCGGCGACGGTGTGCACGAGCACGGTGTGGCCGACGTGCGCGAGGCCGAGCTCGAGGAAGTCGCGGACGTGCTCGTCGGCGAGGGCGTACTCGGCGGTGCGGCCCTCGCGATGCGCCTCCACGACGCGGTGCGAGCGGAGGAGGCGCAGGGCGTGCGAGGTCGCGGACGGGCTGAGTCCGCTGCGGTCCGACAGCTCGTTCACCCGCAGGGGGCCGCCGAGCAGTGCGAGCAGGATCCGCATCCGCCCCGGGTCGCCGAGCAGCCCGAAGACGTCGGCCAGGTCGGCGATCGCGGCGTCGGGGGGGAGCCCGGTGCGCGCCTCGACGCCGTGCGGGCGGGGGGTGTCGGCTGGCATGTCGGCTCCGGTGGCGAGGGGTGGCGTGAGGTGGCGAGTGGGATGGCGGGGGCGGACGCGGGTGGTCCGCTCAGACCCGGTGCGTCTGCTCCGGGAACTCCTCCGGCTCGCACTGGATCGTCGCGTGGTCGATGCCATGATCCTCCCGCAGAACCGTCAGCACCGCGCTGAGCGCCGTGCGGTAGTCGGCGTCGGGCGCGACCACGATGTGGCCGCTCGCGCTCTCCATGCCGGAGGTGATCGTCCAGACGTGCAGGTCGTGCAGCGCGAGCACGCCGGGCACCGCGCAGACGTCGCGCTCGACCGCGTCGAGGTCGATGTGCGGCGGCGCCGACTCCATCAGGATGCCCAGCGCCTGGCGGGTGAGCGACCAGGTGCGCGGCAGGATCAGCAGCCCGATCAGCACGCCCACGATCGGGTCGGCCCACGCCCAGCCGGTCGTGAGGAGCAGGATCGCCGCGACGATGACGCCGACCGAGCCGAGGGCGTCGCCGAGGACCTCGAGGGAGGCTCCGCGGAGGGTGATGCTCTCCTTCGCGCCGGCCGAGAGCAGGCGGAAGCTGACGAGGTTGATCAGCAGACCGATGATCGCGGTGATCAGGAGGGGGAGTCCGGGGACCGCGGGCGGCTCGGCGAAGCGGCGCACCGCCTCCACGATCACGAATCCTGCTACGGCGAAGAGCAGGAGCCCGTTGGCGAGCGCGGCGAGCACCTCGAGGCGGTAGGAGCCGTAGGTGCGGCCCTTCGCGGCGGGGCGGGCGGCGAGCGAGATCGCGGCGAGCGACATCCCGAGGGCGATGACGTCGGTGCCCATGTGCGCGGCGTCCGAGATGAGGGCGAGGGAGCCGGTGCTGAAGCCGACGACGAACTCGACGATCATGTACGCCGCGGTGAGGGCGAACGCGATGACGAGGGGCCGCCGGTGGCGCGACGCGGCGGATCCGGCGTGACCGCCGACTCCGTGCGAGTGTCCTGCACCCATGGCTACCGCTCCTCTGAACACTTGTTCATATGAACAGTCTTGCACACTATGGCGCTCGCCACCCCTCGAAAGTTGCGGTAGTCGGACGCGACTACCGCAACTTCTGAGGAATGGGCGGGCCTCGCGGCCGCACGCGCGTCCAGTGCGCAGGAGTTGTCGTACTCGGCGCTCGAGTCCGACGACTCTCGCGGACTGGGCGTCGCGGGGCGAGCGCTGACGACGGCCCGGCCGGCGAGTACGCAGAAGTTGCGGTACTCGGTGGTCGACTACCGCAACTTTCGCGGAGTGGGCGTCGGAGGGAGGGCCCGCGCGGTCAGGGCACCGGGTCGGAGTGCGGCGCGTCCGAGTCCCAGATCGTCTGCAGCGGGTCCTCGGTGTCGTCGCCGACGAGGTGCACGCCCCGGCGGCGCGCGGCCTCGGCGGCGGTGATCTCGCCCAGGTGCTCGGAGGCGCGGATCGCGGCGGACGCGCCTCCGTCGCGGGTGAGGAACGGGTCGGAGGGCGTCGCGAAGCGGAAGCCGTCGCGCGGATCGAACGGGTGCGCGACGACGCCCGTGACATCGGGTGACGAGGCGAGCAGAGCCATCGTGACGCGATCGGCGGCGCGCCAGGCGGTGACGGAGGAGCGGCGCTCGACGCCTATCGATCCGTGCGGAGTCGACACGGTCAGCCGCTCGATCTCGGGGAGGAGGCGGAGGATCCTCACGGCCGCCTCGAGCGTCTCGGGCAGCACCTGCTCGAACGCCCCCGAGAAGACGGGGACCCATTCCTCCACCGGGAGGCGACTGCGCCACTGATCCATCGTGGGTCCTCTTCTCGGGAGGCTCGCTCATCGGGGCGCCGGCACCGGGGTCAAGGGTGGGTCAGTGGGAGTGACTGCTGCCAGATTACCGCTCGTGCCCGGCGGATGGGGGGTCTGCGTCGACCGATTCCCGAACGTCGATCGGCGATGACCGCTCCTCCGGGCGACCTGTCGAGAAGTGCGGGCGAAGAGCTGCGCGGAGCGCGGGCGGTCGCCTGCGGCGTGATGCCTGGTCGGTCTGCGTGCCCCGGGGTGACCCCGGAGAGGACGGTGCGGCTCGCGCCCCGTCCGCCTCGCCCGGAGGGGCGATCGGCCTCAGCCTAGGCTGGACGGCGTCCGAGGGGTGGGGAGGGCGCCGTGCGGGGTCGGGACGTGCTCGTCGAGACGCTCGCGCACGCGTTCCTCGGGGCGGAGTGGACGCGCGACTCGCTGCGCGCCGCCGCCGCCGACTCCCTCGGCTTTCGCCGCCGCTGGCTCGGGCCGCTGATCACCGGGGTGCTCGTCGCGTTCCCGCATCCGCCGGTCGACGCGCCCCGCGAGCTCGCCCGCTGCATCGCCGGCCTGCTGCCGGAGCGCGCGCAGCCGGTGGTCGTCCACCTCGCGCCGGTCGCGGCGCGGGCGGTCGCGGGAGCCTCTCCGGTGCCGCTGATCGACGGGCGGAACGACCTCGCGCGGCTCCTCGGGATCGCTCCGGCGCAGCTCGACGGCTTCGCCGACCTCGGCGGCTGGAACCGGCGCGCCCCCGACGGCGCTCTGCAGCACTACGACCACGTCTGGCGGGTTCGTCCGGGGCGCGCGCCGCGGCTGCTGGAGGTGCCGAGGTCGCGGCTGAAGGCGGTGCAGCGCAGCGTGCTCGACGAGATCGTCGGTCTGGCGCCCGTGCACCCGGCGGCCCACGGCTTCGTGCCCGGGCGCAGCGCCGTCAGCGGGGCGCAGGTGCACGCGGGCTCGGCGATGGTCGTGACCCTCGATCTGCAGCGCTTCTTCGCGCAGGTGACGGCGCCGCGGATCTTCGGGCTGCTCCGCGGCGAGGGGATGACGGAGGCGGTCGCGTACGCGCTCACCGGGCTGTGCACGCACGCGGTGCCGATCGCGGTGCTGCGGAGGATGCCCGGCGGCGGAGACGTCGACGAGCGCGCGGCGCTGCGCCGGTCGCTGACGCTGCCGCACCTCCCGCAGGGCGCGCCGACGTCGCCGGCGCTGGCGAACCTCGCGCTCCGGCGGCTCGACGCGCGGCTCACCGGCTACGCCGAGGCCGCGGGCGCCCGCTACACGCGCTACGCCGACGACCTCGCGTTCAGCGGTGGGGAGCGCTTCGCGCGGCGGGCGGAGGCGTTCGCCCGCGGCGCCGAGCGGATCGTCGCCGACTCGGGCTACGCGGTGAACCCGCGCAAGACGCGCCTCCGCTCGGCGTCGGTGCGGCAGAGCGTCACTGGAGTCGTGGTCAACGCGCGCCCGAACGTGCGGCGCGCCGACGTCGACCGGCTGCACGCGATCCTGCACAACTGCGTCGTGCACGGGCCGGCGGGCCAGAACCGCGCGGGCGTGCCCGACTTCGGCGCGCACCTGCTCGGGCGGATCGCCTGGGTGGCGTCGGTGAACCCGGCGCGGGGCGCGACGCTGCGGGCGCTGTTCGACGCGGTCGACTGGTCGCGGGGGTGAGCGGAGTAGTCATGCTGGTCGAGTAGCCCCGCAGGGGCGTATCGAGACCTACCAGCTTCAGCAGACCAGGCTTCAGCCCTGCCCTTCTGACGGACGTGGATCTCGATACGCCCGCTGCGCGGGCTACTCGATCAGCATGAAGGGCGGCCGGCCCCGCAGGTCCCCTCGCGCAGGCCGGCCGGCGGAGGAGGATGAGGGGATGAGGCGGGCGGGCGCAGGAGCGGCGGTGGCGGGGGTGCTGCTGCTCAGCGGCTGTGCGGCGCCCGCGGCCTGCACGGCCGTCGGCTGGAGCACCTCGCTGGCGATCACGGTCTCGGGCCCGGGGCGCACCTCCGTCGCCGATGTGCGGATCTGCGCTGGCGGCGTGTGCTCGCGCCCGAGCGACCTCGCCTCCGACGGCGCACTGTCCTTCCCCGTGCTGCACAGCAGCGACGACCGATGGGTGTTCGACCTCGGGATGGAGTCGCCCGACCCGATCGCGGTCACCCTGCTCGACCGGCAGGGCGAGGTGCTGCTCACCCGCGAGCAGCTGATCGACTGGACGTTCGTCGACGAGCCGAACGGGCCGGGCTGCGGGCGGCGGGCCGAGTCGAAGGAGCTCTCGATCCAGGCGCCGGAGCCGCGCGGCTCGGTGTTCGGGACGCGCTGACCCGCGCCGCCGCCGACCCCGCTGCGGGCGCGCCCCACCTCCGACCGACCGGCTGCTAGGGTCGCGGCGATCCTGCCGACAGGCATCGGGGCGCACTCCGCCCGCACTCCCGTACCGACGCGAAGGCCACACCATGCCCGTGACGCTCCCCGCCCCGAGAACGATCGACCCCTCCTCCGTGCCCGTGCTGCGCTGGGGGATCATCGGCACCGGCATCGCCGACCAGTTCGTGGGTGCCCTGCACGTCCGCTCGACGCAGCGCGCGGTCGCCGTGACCGCCCGCGACGCCGAGAAGACCCGCGAGTTCGCCGAGCGGCACGGGATCCCGACGATCCACGACTCGGTCGAGGCGCTCGTCTCCGATCCCGGCGTCGACGTCGTCTACGTCTCGACTCCGCACCCGCTGCACCGCAGCCAGGCGCTCGCCGCGATCGCGGCCGGCAAGCACGTGCTGATCGAGAAGCCGATCGCGATGTCGGCCGAGGAGGCGCGCGAGATCACCGAGGCGGGTTGCGCCGCCGGGGTCCTGGTGATGGAGGCGATGTGGGCGCGCTACCTGCCGCAGGCCGACGTCATCCGCCAGGTCGTCGAGAGCGGGGTGCTCGGCGAGCTGCGCCTGGTGCGCGCCGACTTCGGCTTCTCGATCCCGTTCGACCCCGAGAGCCGGCTCTGGAACGCCTCCCTCGGCGGCGGCGCCCTGCTCGACGCGGGCGTCTACCCGATCTCGTTCGCCTCGTCGGTGATCGGCGCCCCCTCGCGGGTGAGCGCGGCCGGCGCGACGCATCCCGAGACCGGCGTCGACTCGCGGGCCGACCTCCTCCTCAGCACCGAGGCGGGCCCGCAGGCCCTGCTGTCGACCTCGCTCGAGACCTCGCTGCCGGTCGAGGCGATGATCCTCGGCTCCGAGGGTCGCCTCGCAGTGCACAGCCCCTTCTTCGGCCCGAGCGGGCTGACGCTGACCCTCGGCAGCCTGAGCTCGGCGCAGGAGTCGGACACCTGGATCGACGACGGACCCTGGCCGTACGGCAACCTGGCGTTCCAGGCGACGGCGTTCGCGTCGTACGTCGCGCAGGGGCTGCTCGAGTCGCCGCTGCACCCGCACCACGAGGTGGTGTCGGTGATGGAGACGATCGACGAGGCGCGGCGCCAGATCGCCGGAGCCTCGGGTGCGGTGCAGCACACCGTCGCGTTCTCGCTCGTGCACGAGACGGGGTCGGCGGCGGAGGCGGAGTTCCTCTCCCACGCGCGGCGGACGCTGTCGGCGATCCCCGGGGTGACCGACTTCACCGTCAATCGGCAGGTCAGCGCGAAGAGCGCGCTCGACTGGCAGTTCTCGATGGTGTTCGCCGACCGGGCGGCGTTCGCGGCGTACGACGCGCACCCCGACCACGTCGAGTTCGTGCAGTCGCGCTGGGTGCCCGAGGTGGCCGAGTTCCAGGAGAACGACTTCGAGGTGCTGCCGGGCTGACGTCGGGGGCACGTTCGGCTCGTGGAATCGGCTCGGGCTCGCGGAATCCGTCGATTCCTGCGAGCCCGACGCGGTTTCACGAGCCGAGGGTCGGCCGGAGGTGCCTTCGGCTCGTGGAATCCGGTTCGGCTCGTGGGATCCGGTTCGGCTCGTGGGATCCGGTTCGGCTCGTCGGATCCGGCCTTTTCCGCGAGCCGAACGTGGTTCTGCGAGCCGAACGTGGTCTCGCGAGCCGGAGGTGCTGCGGAGGCGCGCGGGAGGGGCATCGCGGCGCGGGTTCGAGGGCGTTCGGCTGCACAACTAAGGCTGAATCGGGCGTCCTCTCGGATTTTGGGCAGTTCGGCGGATTCAGCCTTAGTTGTGCGCACCTTCGACGCCGGACGGGCGCCGCGGCGGCCGTGCGGGCTGGGCGCGGCACCTCCGGCTCGCGGAACGGACGCCCGGCTCGCAGAACGCGCCGATCCCTGGGAGCCTGGGCTGACCCCGCACGGCGCGGGCACCCGACTCCGAAGGCCCAGCGATGCGCATCCTCACCTGCCTGCACACCATGGAGGTCGGCGGCAGCCAGATCAACGGCATCGAGCTCGCCGGACGGATGGCGGCGCTCGGCCACGAGGCCGTGGTCTACGGTCCGCGCGGCGACCTGACGCCGTTCGTCGCCGAGCTCGGGCTCGACTGGGAGGAGGCGCCCGAGAAGGGGCCGCACGTGTCGGCGCGCAGCATGGCGCGCCTCCGACGCATCGTGCGGGAGCGCGGCATCGACCTCATCCACGCCTACGAGTGGGCGCCGACCCTCGACGCGGCCTTCGGGCCGTACCTGATCGACGGGGTGCCGGTGGTCACCACGGTGCTGTCGCCCGAGGTGCCCGACTTCGTGCCGACCGTGTTCCCGATGATCGTCGGGGTCGTCGAGCTGCTCGAGGAGGAGCGCGCGCGGCGCAGCGACCTGCACCTGATCGAGCCGCCCGTCGACACCGAGCTGAACGCACCGGTGGCGGACGTGACGGAACTCCGAGCGCGGTTCGACATCGCACCCGACGAGATCGCGGTGGTGACCGTCGCGCGACTGGTCGCCGACCTCAAACGGGAGGGGATCCTCGCCGCGATCGAGGCGGTCGGGCGGATCGGCGACGAGCACCGCCTCCGTCTCGTGATCGTCGGCGACGGAGCGGTGCGCGGCGAGCTGCAGGCGGCGGCCGACCGGGTGAACGCGGGGCGCTCGCGCCGGCTGGTCACCCTCACCGGGCAGATGCTCGACCCGCGCGACGCCTACGCCGCGGCCGACATCGTGCTCGGCATGGGCAGCAGCGCGCTGCGGGGGATGGCGTTCGCGAAGCCGCTCGTGGTGCAGGGCGAGAAGGCGTTCTGGCGGCTGCTGACTCCGGAGTCGCTGCCCTTCTTCCTCGAGGGCGGCTGGTACTCGCTCGGCGACGGGGTCGACGGGGCGGGGCGGCTGGCCGGGATCCTGGGGCCGCTCGCGGGCGACGCAGAGCTGCGGCGGAGTCTCGGTGAGCTCGGGCGCGAGGTGGTCGTCGAGCGGTTCAGCCTCGCGGCGGCGGCGCTCCGGCAGGCGGCGATCTACGAGCAGGCGGTGGCGGGGCGGGTGCCGGTGCGCGTGCGGGCTCGGGCGCTGGCGCGGCCGGCGGTGCGGTACGCGGCGTATCGCGCGTATCTGCTGCGGGAGCGGGTGCGGAGGCTCGTGCGGCGCTGACAGCCGTGGACTGGCGATGGTCGACGGCTGTGGGGACGTGATGTCTCGTTCTGAGAAGGCGACGTCTCGCGCCATTAGTATCTGACTGCGCTGGCCGGATTCGGAGCGGATCCACAGGTTGGGGCCGCGAACCAGGGAGCGCGGGTCTGCGTGCACCGGGGCCACTTCTGGCTCGGGCCTGTGCCCTCGGACGAAAGACCAACGATGTTCGCTCTCTGGAGCCGCTCCACCCGACTCGCCGCGACCGCTCTCACCGCGCTCGTCCTCGTCACCAGCGTCGGCCTCGCGCCGAGCGCGATGGCGGAGACGGTGCAGGCATCGGCGCTCGCGCCGAACGAGACGCTCGTGCTCACTCCGAGCTACGGCACGGAGGAGTCGGAGGAGGGGGCGCTGCCCGGCTCCTACTTCCAGAACGACATGCAGGTCCAGGTGAGGACCGAGGGAGGAGCGTACGTCGAGGGTGCGCCCGTGACCTTCGAGGTGGTCAAGGGTGGAGCGGTCTTCGAGTACCCGGAGTCGGCCGCCGGCCCCGCGTCCTCCTCCTCGACGGTCTCGACGGTCACCAACGCGCAGGGCGAGGCGTCGCCCTACCTGTACACCGGCACCGGGCCGCGACTGAGGCTCGCCGACCCCGACTACTACGGGCCGATCGAGATCCAGGTGTCGACGCCCCAGGCCGAGCCGTACGTCTTCACGAACTTCCGAGCGACGCGGGTGGCACGCCTGGAGCGCATCGGCGACCCGTTCATCAGGCTCGCCAATCCCGGTGTACCGCAGCGGATCCCGCTGCAGCAGAAAGTGGTCGGCGCTGATGGTGCGGGGCTCGCTGGAGTCGAGGTGGTCTTCGCGCTCGAGTGGGACTCGGGGTACTTCGTCGGTAGCGGGACGTCGCTCACAGCCACGACCGATGAAGAGGGGATCGCGACGACGATCCCGAGCGACCAACCGGACTCGGACACGACCGGCTGGTTCGTCAGCGATAGCGAGGGGCTCGAGGACTCGATTATCGACGTCCGGGCGGAAGGCGTCGGCGGCTTCGGGACCGTCATCCAGTTCGACCGCGTGACCGCCCTGACAAGCGTGACGGGTGATCGGCAGTACGCGCAGCCCGGCGACACTTACAGCGAGATCACCGTTCGAGCGGCGAACAGCTCCGGAGTCTCTCTGCAGGGCCGTAGAGCCTACTTCCAGGTCTTCGGTCCGGCTACCCTCGTCTGCGGTGAGCGGTCGTCGGGCTATGACTCCGTCACCGACGCGAGCGGCCTGGCGACCCTCCCCGAAGACTGTGTGCGGGTGGATCCCGGTGCTACAGCTGCCGATGGTGTCGTCACGATTCGCGCATCCGCGGGATCTGCGCGCACGGAACTGACGATGCTGATCGGCGATCGCGTGCGCGCGTGGAAGATCGTGGCGGTCAGTGGCGGCGGACAGAGCACGGCTGTCGGGACCGACTTCGCTGCTCCAATGGTCGTCCGAGCGACTGACGAGCGAGGGATCGCCGCCAGCTTCGCTCCCCTCACCTTCCGGGTGGCTCCCGCCGGCTCGGCCTCCTTCGTCGTGCAGCCCGGTGAGGACGCGAACACCGTCCGGGTCGTCGCGGATCAGAACGGCATGGCGACAAGCCCTCTGCTGCGAGCGGGCCCGGAGAGCGGCCCGGCAACCGTCTTCGTCAGCAGCGAGGACTCCCTCGAGGACCTCTACTACGACTTCTGGATCACCGGGGGAACGGCCCGGATCGAGGTGCACTCGCCTGCGGCGAACTCCTCTGTACTGCCTGGCGGGTACTGGCTCAACAGCTCGGTGGGTGTCTTCGATGCGGATGCCAACGCGGTGGAGAACGAGACGGTGACCTTCACCGTCGAGAGCGGTCCCATCGGCTTCACCCCATCTGGCGGGGACGATGGACAAGGCCGGACGGTGACGTCGACGACAGGTCCAGGAGGCTCCGCACGCGCGGGCGTCCTCTACGCGAGCCCGACTCGGTCGGGACCGGCCGTACTGCTCGTCGAGACCGCCTCCGGGGTGTCGACACGCGTGCCGGTGACGGTCGAGGCGTTCGGGCCACCGGTGCAGCTCATCGATCGAGGCGGTTCGGGATGGAGCGTCCCGACCGGCGGTCAGCCGCCGATGCTCCAGGGACGTGCATCGGCCGCAGACGGCGGGCCGGCCGGCCTGGCTCCGATCACGGTGAGGATCGACGGAGGCACGGGTACGACGTTCGCCGACGGTTCCACCGAGACGACCGCGACCACGGACATCCGCGGCGACTTCTCCGTCGCCCTCGGAGCCGCCGGGCCTGTACCGGGCGACGTGACAGTGACGGCGTCGAGCCCGGCAGCTTCCGACCTCGTCTGGACGGGACGTGTGACCGGCGTCGCCCAGGGCCTCGCCGTCGCCGGGGGTGACCAGCGGGTCCACCCCGACGAGCCTCTCGCTCCGCTCAGCGTGCGCGTGACCGATTCCGAAGGGGAGCCGGTCGCCGGCCAGGTGGTGACGTTCACCTACCCCGGCGTGCCCACCTACTATTCCTACCCCTGCACCGCCAACCCCGAGACGTCGTCGACGCGGACCGGACCGGACGGGATCGCGACCCTCTGCGGCCTCCGCGCCCCGGCGGGCCGTGACGCGGTCGGCCGACTCCTGATCGCCGCCTCCCTCCCCGGCTCGGGTCAGGTCGACTTCGACGTCGAGGTCATCCCCTACCCCGCCCCCGACGCAGTCGTCGACGACGGCGGTGGGGAGCGCTCGGCGTCGGCCGGCTCCGAGTTCACCGGAAGCCCGAGCGTCCGAGCGACCGCCTCCGGAGAGAGCGCCGGTTACGCCGACGTGCGCTTCCGCATCGACGGCGGCACGGGTTCCGGCTTCCGGACGGCGGCCGGAGTCGAGACCGAGGTCGTCGTGCGCTCGACGTCCCAGGGATACGCGACCGCGCCGGTGATCGTCGCGGGCACGACCCCCGGCGCCTTCACACTCACTGCGACGTCGGAGGAGTCCCCGGGGATCGCGCCGATCACCTGGGCGTACACGGTCACCGGGCTGGCGACCGCCATCAGAATCGTCGAGGGAGGTGATCAGAAGGTCTACGTCGGCGGTGCCACCGCGCCCATCGTCGTGCAGGCGCTCGACGACGAGGGCCGGCCGGCCGTCGGCCAGCTCGTCACGTTCACGCTCTCGGACGCAAGACCGCACGTCTTCTCGGGCGGCGATCGCCGGTCGGACAGGATCACCGACGCCGAGGGCCTCGCGCGCCTCGAAGCGTCGGCGATCTCGGTGGGCGACGTCCCCGGCCCGTTCACCGTGGGAGTCGAGATCGACGGTGTCGAGCAGGGATCGATCGCCCTCGAAGCGCTCGCCTACCCGATCGCCGACCGAATCGTGGCCAGTGGCGGCGGCGGGCAGACCGCCGCTCCGGGCACCGCCTTCGGTTCACCACTGACCGCCCTCGTCTCGAACGCGGCGTCGGCGACCGTCGTGCCGAAGGTCCCGGTCACGTACACCGTCACTGCGGGTGACGCGTACTTCGTCGACGCTGCGGGGCAGCACGTCCCCTCGGCCGTCGTCCCCTCCTCCACCACCGGAGTCGCCATCTCCCCTCGGCTCTTCGCCGGGAGCCAGGGCGGATCCGTCCTCGTCTCGGCCACCGCCCCGGACGCGTCCGCCGCCGCCCTCTTCGACATGACCGTCTCGAGCACCGCCACCAGGCTCGCCCTCGTCTCCGGGGACGATCAACGGGTCCGGGTCGGCTCGCTGTTCGCGCCTCTCACGGTCCGCGTGACGGCGGCCGACGGCTCGCCCGTCGCGAACCAGTCGGTGCGATTCACGTCCAGCTCGATCGGAGTCGCCGCCTTCTCTGGTCAGACCCGCAGCTACGCCTACACCGATGCCGAGGGCATCGCCTCGGTGCAGCCCGGCGCCGGTACGACCGCCGGTTCGGCGACGGTCACCGCGAGCACGGGGTCGCTGGTTCCCGTCCAGTTCCGGATGAGCACCACGGCGCTTCCCGTGGCCACCGCACTGGTCGACCCGATCGGTGACGGCCAGATCGCGAATCCGGGTCAGACCTTCGGTGCACCGCTCGCCGTCAGCGCCGTCGACGGCGAGGGTGTCGGTGCACCCGAGACCCGCGTCACGTTCGCGATCACCGGAGATGCCGCGTTCAGCACGGGGGGAACCTCGGCGGTCGTGGTCGCGAACGGTCTCGGGAGGGCGGTCTCGCCGTCGATCGTGGCGGGTGCGTCGACCGGTGCGGTGACGGTGACGGCCACTGCACCCGGAGTCGCCGCCGTGCCGTTCGCACTGAGGGTCTCGCCGCCCAACCGCGCGCCCGAGATCACCTTCAGCACCGACGCGAGCATCGTCGAGATCGACGCGCCGGTGGCGATGGTCCTCGGGGGGTCCGATCCCGACGGCGACGCGCTCCGGTTCCGCTTCGACTTCGGGGACGGCACCGCTGAGCGCGCAGGAGCCTGGCCGGCATCGGGAGTCACCCACCGCTACTCCGAGGCAGGCACCTATCTGCTCCGGGCGATCGTCAGCGACGGCACGACCGAGACGGTCCGGACCACTCGCGTCAGCGTGATCCTCCCCGAGCCTCTCGTCGCCGTCGCGGGCGACGACCGATTGGTCGTCGCGGGAGCCGATGTGCGCTTCACCGGCGCGGGATCGCGACCCGCGGGACTGATCAGGACGGCGACCTGGGACTTCGGAGACGGATCCTCGGCGACCGGACTGGTCGCCGACCACCGCTACTCCGCGGCGGGGACCTACACCGTGCGCCTCACCGTCGCGAACGGCACCGAGACCGCGACGTCGACCCTCGTCGTGTCGGTTACGCCGGCCCCCGTCGTCCCGGGGCTGACCGTGACCGTGCGGACCGGCGGAGCTCTGCTCAGCGGCGCGACGGTCAGCACCACCCTGCCGAGCGGTCAGCGCATCTCCTCAGTCAGCAACGGCGCCGGCGTCGCGACCCTCGACGGGATGCCCGATGGCTCGTCGAGCGTCTTCGTCACCGCACCGGGCTACCTCCCGCTGGCGGCGACGGCCGTGCTGAGAGACGGCAGTGGCTCCCTCGAGGCGAACCTCGCCAGCGGTGAGGTCGGAGCGACGGCGCTCGAGACGCGTCAGCTGACCTACGACGAGATCGTCGACCGGGGCATCGACCCGGCCGCACCCGAGAACACCAGCGTCTTCGAGGCCGAGGTGCACCTGGCTGTGGCCGGTGAGGCGGTCGATCTGCCCGTCGCTCTGACGTGGAACCCCTCGGGAGTGGTCGCGGTGAGCGAGACGGGTGGCGGCGGCGGTGGCGGGGGGACCTCCGACTGCGGCTGCGTCGTGCAGGGCGGTTACAGCTACACGCCGACCGTCGTCCACGCCGAGGGCCGACCGGCCGTGCAGTGGATGGTCGTCCCCATCGGCGGCAGCTACCTCAAGGAGTTCTTCGAGGCGCGGATGATCGTGCAGAACCTCGCTGCGGAGCCCTTCCGCTTCACCGACGGCCTCGCCTCGCTCAGCCTGCCGGCCGGCATCAGTCTCGCTCCGACGGCTGCACAGCAGTCGCTCGCAGTGGCGGTGCCCGAGGTTCCCGCCGGTGGCAGCCAGACGGTCTCGTGGACGCTGCGCGGAGACGTCGAGGGAGAGTATCCGCTGACGGCGGACTACACCGCGGTCATGCAGCCGACAGGTGATCCGATCCGCCTGGTGGCGGCGACGCAGGCACCGCTGAAGGTCTGGGGCGGGTCGGCGCTGTCGATGACCGTGAGCGTGGACCCGACGACGAACGCGTACGACCCCTTCCGAGTGACCGTGAAGCTGAAGAACGTGACGCCCGAACGGGCCGGCACGATCGTCTACAACCCCGCGGTCCAGGTGCGACAGGGCTCGAACATGCTCCTGGCTCCCGACACCGAGTACACGAGGTCGGTTCCCTCGCTGCGACCCGGCGAATCCCTCACCGCGGAGTTCGTCTTCTACACGCTGGTCGGCGGCAGGACGCTCATCGACGACTCGTCGTTCGTCGGGCTCTTCTCGACCTCGACCGGAGGCGCCGTGGAGGTCGACAGGGCGCCGCTCGTGCTCGAGCCGAGACCGACGGAGGTCCTCGATGTCGAATCGGAGTGGGTCGACATCGACGAGAGCACCATGGCGCTCGCCGTGGCGTGGGAGGTCGTTCCGGATGCGGTCGGGTACTCGGTCTGGGGACGTGACGACGTGCTCCCCGGATCGAGCGACTGGGAGCGGATCACCGAGACTCTCAACCCGGACCGTACCGACATGATCCTCCTGCCGGAGAGGAGCGAGCAGCTCCATCCCTTCTACGCGGTCGTGGCGCAGTACGCGGACGGCACCACACGGGTGCTGCACAGCCTCGTGCCGAAGACCGTCACTGCTCCGGAGGAGTCCGAGGGTCCGGTCGGCATCGACATCGGGGTGACGAGCTCGAGTGAGGCACCGGCGTGCGTCGACGTGCTCCACATCGCGGCCGCCGGTTCCGGCGAGGTCGGCACCATCGGGCGGCCCCTGGGGGTCCTGAATCTCGAGCTGCACGACGTGGTCGCGCCGCATCGTGACTTCGCCGCGGTGTACCTCGACTACCCGGCGAGGAAGGTGCCGCTCCTCCTCAACGGCGACGTCGACTTCACCGGCTACTACGACAGCATCGAGACCGGCGTCGCGAACATGACGACCTTCCTCCGCAGCCGGATGGAGTCGTGCAAGAACGAGACGTACATCCTGTCCGGATACTCCCAGGGCGCCGTCGTGATGAGCCGTGTGCTCGACGACCAGCCGGATCTCTCGTCCGTGGGGGCCACCGGACGCTCGCGCATCGAAGGGCTCTACCTGGTCGCGAACCCGAGCCAGAACGAGGACATCGGCGGCCGGATGGAGGGCAGCGGTTCCTGGACGACGGGAGTGAGCGCGCTGGTCTGGAACGAGACGATCCCCTCGACCATCGAGGACCGGACGACGTCGCTCTGCGCCTACCCCGATGTGGTCTGCGGCCTCGTCGACATCGCGGACATCAGCCTCCGCGCAGGCAAGGTCTTCGCGCCGCTCGGCGTAGCGGTGGCGTCCTTGCAGCTCGTCCAGGGCTACGACAACCACGTGAACTACTGGAAGCGCGACGCGCCCACGCTTCGCCGCTACGCGCAGGAGGCCGGGTGGCGCGCCCTCGGCGTGCCGGTCCTCACGAGCCCGGAGCTCGCGACCGACGTCGCTGGGGACCAGAGGTTCATCGACGCGACTCCCTCCAACTCGATCAAGACGGTCTTCTCGCCGACGGGCGAGAGAGTGCAGCCGCAGTGGCGGATCGAGAGCAGTGGGAGCCCGGCGGTCTCGCTGTCGCCGGGCGGCCTGCTCTCGGGAACGCTCGCTGGGGGAACCTATGCTTTCGGGCTCTCGGTGTCCGGAGCCAGGCCCGACCAGAAGCGCACGGTGGGCCTCACGATCAAGGCCGGCTGGGCTGCGGAGGTGGCCGAGGTGCGGCCCGTCTCGACGGCTCCGACGGGATACGTGCTGAAGCCTCTCGCCGTGCAGGTTCTGGACGCGAGCGGCCGACCGGTCATCGGGGCCGAGGTGATCTTCCGCGTCGACGGACCCGCTGCGTTCGCGGGTGGCTCGCAGCAGCAGACGGTGCGGACGGATCAGCAGGGGTACGCCGTCTCGACGACGCCTGTCCCGACAGGCGCTGCGGGCGCACTGCGCACCAGCGCCGAGGTGTCGGGGCAGTCCTCGGTCGATCTCGGAGACCAGGTCGTGCCCGCCATGGACGGACTCCCCGCAGGAGTCACCGCCGTTCAGACTCCGATCGTCGTGAACGGCAAGGTCGTCCTGCAGGTCGTCGTCGCGAACGGCTCGCCCGAGACGGTGGCCGTCACGGTCGCCACTCGCTTCGGCACCAAGAAGATCCCGGCCCTCGTCGCAGGGGAGAGCGGGACGCTCCTCTTCTCGACCGGCCTCAAGAAGATCGCCGCCGGCGAGATGACGATCACCGCGGCGACTCCGACCGTCTCGGGCAGTCGCACGCTCCGTTACGACGCCTGGGATCCGCAGACGGTGCTGGTGCTGACCGATTCGAGCGCGTCCGCGACAGCGCTGGCCGGTGGGGCCCTGCCGCCCTACACGGTGAGGC
The DNA here is from genome assembly GCF_009807095.1 of Rathayibacter sp. VKM Ac-2754. Lineage (GTDB taxonomy): Bacteria > Actinomycetota > Actinomycetes > Actinomycetales > Microbacteriaceae > Rathayibacter. The sequence goes on from NZ_WUCC01000004.1 coordinate 201,411, forward strand.
TGATGCGGGCGGACGGCACAGCGGTGGTCGGAGCCGAGGTCGCATTCACGGTGACCGGAGCGGCGGCCTTCGGCAGCGGAGCGAGCGCCTCGCCGACGAATCGTGCCGTCACGGACGCCTCCGGCTTCGCGGTGTCGTCCACGCCGCTCGTCGCCGGCACGAGTGCGGGCGCGGTCACTGCGACGGCGGCCGCCGCCGGGGCTCCGGTCCTCGCCCTGATCGCGCGGTCGGTGACGGCCCCCGACGTGGCGCTCACTTCTCGTGCCGACGTCTACGTGGGTGCTGCCGGCGGTCGGGTGGTGCTCACCGTCGAGGCGGTGAACACCTCGACCGTCCCCGTCGACATGACACTCTCGACCCGGTTCGGCTCGAAGAAGGTCCTGGGCGTGCAGCCGGGTGCGACGGCCTCGGCGGAGTTCCCGACCGGACTTGCCGCGGTGGGCGCGGGTACTGCGACTGTCCGTCTCCAGGCCGGCGCCGCGGTGAACGAGGTCAGGGCGTCGCATCCCGCGGCAGGGCCTGGGAAGCCGGCCGTACTCTCCCCGGGCGGAACGGCGCAGACGGTGTGGACGGGTGATCCGCTCGCGCGGCCGACGGTGAAGGTCCTCGACACGACGGGCGTCCCCGTCGCGGGGGTGTCCGTGACGTTCGAGATCGCCGGTCCGGCCGCCTTCGCGGGCGGTTCGACCGCCGTCGCGGTATCGGACAGCGCGGGCTGGGCGGTGGCGCCTCCGGCCACCGCGGCGTCGACGCCGGGAACGGCGAGCATCACTGCGCGCGCCTCCGGTCCGCGTCCGGCTGCCCTCCCCGCGGTCACCGTGGCGTCACGGCCGGCGCCGACCGAGCTGGTGACAGGGTCCGCCGCCACGAGGACGGAGGCCGGACGCGTCGTGCTCGACGTGGTGGTGACCAACACCTTCAGCGCGCCCGTCGATGTGGCGATCACGAGCCGCTACGGCAAGAAGTCGATCGTCGCCCTCGCGCCGGGTGCGACCGCCACGACGACCATCAAGACGGGGCTGGCCTCCGTGGCCGCCGGCACGGTGAGCGTCGTCGCGACGGCCGGAGCCTCCCAGCAGACCCTCGTCCTGCCCTACGCCGCCCGATGACCTGTCTCCCACCATCCCCCACCCGAGAGGACCAGAAGATGAATCACGACAACGAAGACCCCACCATCCGCGGAGGCTCGGCCTCCCCGTCTCGCCGCAACGTCGTCGCGGCGGCCTGGGCCGCGCCGGTCGTGTTCGCGGCCGTCGCAGCACCCATGGCCGCCGCGTCGATGACTCGGAGTCTCGTCCTGCAGAGCGACGCGACCGAGACCGTCGCGTCCGGGGAGTCGTTCTCGCCGATCACCGTTCTGCTCCAGCAGGGGACCGCTCCGGTCGGCGAGGGAGAGGCTGTCGTCTTCGAGGTGATCTCGGGTGATGCTGCGTTCGAGGATCTCGGTGCGGTGTTCCCGACGACCACCTACGAAGACGGGTCGGCTACGGCGTTCGGGCTGACGGCCGGCACGAGCTCGGGGCCTGTCACGGTGCGCATCTCGGCGCTCGGTGCGACCTCCCTCCTCCAGGTCCTCCTGATCTCGTGAGGCCTTCGACCGCCGCCGCCGTGGTCTTCGCCGCAGTCGCCGTGCTCTGCGGCTGTACTGCGCCGTCGGCGGTCGACGGCCCGACCCGCGCCTCTCCGCCTGGATCAGCGGATGCGGTCCTCGCGGTCATCGGAGACGTCCCCGAGCCCGTCGCGCCCGGTTCCGCCTTCGACGCGGCGAACGTGCTCGTCAGCAGGGACGGATCGCCTGTCGCGGACGTGACGGTCACGTTTCACGTCGCTTCCGGTCCCGCCGCCTTCGAGGGCGAGGTCCTGGCCGTCCAGACCGATGCCGACGGGATCGCGACGGCTGCCGATCTGGTGGCGACGGAGGGAACAGGGGATGTGGAGCTCGTCGCTTCGGCGGGAGACGCTTCGCTGACGGTGCGACTCGAGGTCGAGTGAGCCGAGGATCGAGCTGCGTCGTCGGTGACGCTGGAGGCGTCGCGACGCGCGCTCGTCTCGCGGCCCCCTCCGGGACTGCCAGGCGGACCGGCGCGCTCGGCGCGGGTGCCTCAGGGTCTCACGTCCCGACGACTCGCCCTCCTGGCCGTGAAGCGCGCCCCCTCGAGCACCCCCGTGGGAGACGCCTGAGAGCGCTTGCAGAAGACGCCCCGGGAGTCAACGCCCTCCTCCAACCGACTCCTGTCGATTTACAGTCCAGGTATCCGGTCGGAAACCCCGCTCAGGGAGCCCTTCCGCCGGTGGAGCGAGGGTGTGGAGATGTCGAGAGAAGACGTGACGCCGGGTCGGTTCGCCCGCTTCGTGAAGTGGGTCCCGAGGGCCGACGGCTGGGAGCCCGAGTACCTCCGCGGGCGCGTGCTCGCCAAGGGCGACGGCGAGTGGATCGTCGAGGTCCTGGGCGAGGAGAAGCGCATCGACAAGGCCGTGTGGAGCGTGTACCGCTGACGATCAGCGGTGCTGACCGGGCCGCTGCACGCCGGTCACGGTGATGCTCAGCGAGCCCGTGGTGCCCTGCGCACCGGTCGGCGCCGACTCCGGCAGCCGCACTGTGAGGCGCAGGTTGTCGGTCGCACCGACCGCCAGGGCGGGGGACGCCGGGAGGTCGATGCGCGCCGTCGCGGGGCGGTCGGCGGCGACGGTGGTCACCGTTCCGGCGCAGGTCGCTCCGTCGGTCGACCAGGGCTGAGAGCAGCGGTCGATCGCGAGCTGCAGCCCGTCCGACGACGAGGCGCCGACGACGGGGGCGGTGGTCTCGAGCTGCAGCGCCGACATCCTGAGGGTGCCGATGTTGGTGAGGTCGAGGAGGCGGACGGCGATCGCGCCGGGCGTGAGCCCCGTCACCGGGACGGAGGCGGTCGTGCGGCCCGTGGCGTCGAACTCGGCGATCACGACGCCGCCGCTCACTCCGGCGCCGGCGCTCGCCCGGTCGGTGAAGACGGCGACCGCGCCTCCCGCCGCCCCGAGGAGCAGCAGGCCCGCGGTGGCCAGGGCGAACGGGGTCCCACCGCGGAGACGGCCGACGACCTCCCTCCGGTGGGACCCGCCCGCCCGGTGCGCCCCGCGGCTCACGAGCGCACCTCGGCCGGGCGCCGCCAGATCGCGAGCAGCACCCCGCCCACCACGGCCGCGCCTCCGACGGCGAAGAACGCGAACCGCGCCTCCGGCTGCGCGAGCGCGATGCTCGGCCAACCCAGCAGCGGTACCGAGGTCTGCTCGCGCCAGATGCGCTGATCGGCGATGGTCACGATCCACGGGTCGGCGGTCGGATTGTTGTCGCCCTTCGTCGTGAGGGCGAGCTCTCCGGGCTCGCGGCCGCGCAGAGTGGCCGCCTCGTCCTCCGGGTAGACGAAGGTGATGCGGTGGATGACGCGGCGCTCCGGCACATCCGGATCGGTGAAGACGATGACGTCGCCCGCGCGGATCTCGGTCGGGGCAGCCGGGAGGGTGATCGCGAGCGAGCCGACGGGCATGTCGGGTGCCATCGAGTTCGAGAGCACGGGCACGAGCCGCACGACGCCGAGTGCCGAGAGCACGAAGACGGCGACGCCGACGAGGGCGACGAGACCGACGGCGACGCCGAGGACGGAGCGGAGGAGTCTCATGCGCGCTCCTCCTCGTCGCGTCGTCGCCGGGCGGCCCCGGCGAGCAGGGCGCCCGCGCCGAGCGCGAGCAGTCCGCCGAGGAGCGCCGCGCCGACGTCGCGACCGGTGACGGCGAGGCCGCCGGGGAGCGGGAGGGCGATCGGCCCGGAGCCGGGGCCGACCGGGATGTCGTCCGCCTCGGTCACGACGACGCGCAGGCCGGCGTCGGTGTCCTCGAGCTCGTTGCCCGCTGTGGACGGGAAGGCGACACGCACCCGCACCCCGATCGTGGCGCCGCGGGCGACCGGGCGGGACCCCTCGAGACGGCCGAGGACCGCGGCGGGGCCGGACCCGAGCGGGACGACCTCGACGGGGCAGACGTAGCGCTCGATGTCGCGGCCGTCGGCGAGGCGGCGGTCGACGACCGTGAAGGCGGAGGGGCAGAGATCGACGACCAGCTGCAGGCCGTCGCGCGGGTCGGTGGCGAGGTCGTCCGGTCCATCGACCACGAAGGCCACCGAGAGGTCGTGCGGCGAGGTGCCGATGTTGGTCACCTCGGCCGCCCACTCGGCGGTGTCGCCGGGAGCGAGGCCCGACAGCGCGGAGGGGGCGCTGAGCTCCCGCACGTCGATGACGCTCTGCGGAGCGGCGCTCGCCGACGGCGCGAGGAGGACGGGCGCGAGGAGGGCCGCCGCGAGGGCGGCGCCGATCGCGCGAACGTGGTGCATGGGGCTCCGGGGGAAGAAGGGGTCCCCGCTCGGGGCGGGGGAGGGACCCGCTCCGCCCGAGGTGCCGGGCGGAGCGGGAGCGGGCTACTTCTGGATGCCCGCGCGCTGGATGGCGGCCGCCGTGAAGGTGATCTGCGCGGTGGCGTTCTCGTAGTCGTTGTCGGCCGCGGTCGGCAGGACGAGCTCGATCAGCGTGTAGAGCGACACGTCACCGGCGTCCGACGGGAAGGTGCCGGTCGTGGTGGGGGTGATGCCGAAGTTCGCCGGGGTGAAGTTCGCCGCGTTGGCGACTCCGCCGATGGTCGACAGCTTGCCCGAGCCGGTGGGGGTGCTGGTTCCGGCGCAGGTGTAGGGGCCGTTCGTCGCGGGGGCGGTGGCCGCCGTGGTCCACGGGACGGTGCAGGTGAGGAGGCGGTAGTTGAGTCCGTCGGTGCCCGTGACGAGCGACTCGCCGGGGCCGGTGAGCGCAGGGTCGTCGGTGCCCGCGGTCTCGGAGGTGACGTCCTGGTAGAAGCGCACCGTCGAGACGAGGTCGCCGTCGTTGGTCGCGTTGGGCAGCACGAGAGTCAGCGGGCGCTGGATCGTGTCGCCGGGCGCGATGTCTTGGACGGTGAAGCCTCCGGTCACGTTGATGTCGGTCTGGCCGGCGTCGACGTTGCCGACCGCGGTTCCGGAGTCGGTGAAGACGGCGAACGCGCCGGCGCCGGCGAGGGCGCCCGCCGCCAGGAGGACACCGCCGGTGAGGGCGATCTTCTTCCACGGGGCGCGGCGCTTCGGGCTGGATTCGGGTGCTGTGATGGTCATGAGACCGGTCCTCTCTGGTGGGTGCCCGGGTCGGGCGTGGTCTTCCCGGCACGGAGGTGTGCGGGTCGAGTCGTGGGCGGGAGCCGCATCAGCAGCCCCTCGCGGTGGTGACGGCCGGCTGGGCGACCGCGGTCGAGGCGGCCGAGGCGACTCCGAGCCAGCGCTGCAGGTCGGGTCGCACCCGCCACTGGTAGCTGCGGCCCTCGCCGAGTCGTTCGTCGGTGAAGCTCGTGGCCGCGGCGGCGGGAGTCGCCACCACGGTCCACGCGCCGGGGGTCGCGCCGGCGAGGCGGCGCTCGAGCGTCCAGCCCGTGGCGCCGGGCGCGGCGGCCCAGCTCACGAGAGTGCTCGGGCGGTTCGCCGTGCAGCTCGCGACCGGAGTCGCGACGACGGAGGAGCGGGTCCAGGTGCCGAGGCCGATCGAGCCGCCGGTCGTGTCGGTGCCGGTGAAGCCGCGGCGGGTGAGCGGAGCGGGGTCGACGAACACCGTGATCGTGCTGCTCGCCGTGAGCGCGCCGTCGGACACCGTGTACGCGATCGGGAACGAGCCGGTCGCCGCCCCGGGCGTGTAGGTGCAGGTCGCTCCGGCGCAGCCGAACGTGCCGCTGCCGACGGAGCCGACGGAGGAGAGGGTCAGCGTGGTGCCCGCGTCCTCGTCGGTGTCGTTGGCGAGCGGCGAGACGGTGACGGAGGCGCCTCCCGCGGTGGCGACCGCGCGGTCGGGTCGGGCGACGGGCGCCTTGTTGAGGGCGGTCACCGTGACGGTGACGCGCACGTTCCAGGTGCCGTAGGTGCCCGAGAGCGCGTAGTCGAAGACGTCGGTGCCGACGTAGGCCGCGATGGGCCGGTAGGTGCACTGGCCCCGGGTCGCGCCGCTGTCGACGCAGGTGACCGACCCCATGATCGGGGCGGCCGGCGCGGGCGACGCGGCGCTTCCGATGACCTTGGGCGTCGCCGAGAGCTGCGCCCGCGAGAACGTCGCGCCGGTGGCAGCCGCGCCGTCGTTGGCGAGCACGTCGATGACGACCGAGCCGCCCTGCACCACCGTGGCCGAGTCGACCTGCGGGTCGGGGATCGCGGCGACGGTGACGGAGGCGGTGCGCGTGATCACGGCTCCCGTCGGCGGTGTCGCGGTGGCGGTCGCGGTGTTCGCGATCGAGCCGGCCGTCACATCGGCGGCGGTCGTCGTGTAGGTGGCGGTCGCGGTGACGACCTGGCCGGGGGTGAGCCGGCCGGCCGTGCCCGGCCAGGTGAAGGCGAGGGCCGAGAGCCCGGTCTTGGGGTCGGTGATGCCGACGCCCGTCAGGGTCGTGTTGCCCGTGTTCGTCGCGCGGAACGTGTACGTGATCACGGTGCCGGCGGTGCTGATGAAGGCCGGGTTCGCCGTCTTGGTGAAGGCGAGGTCGGCCGCGCGGGTGAGAGTGGTGGTGCGGGTGGCGGTGGCCGTGACGTTCGCCCCGGTGGGCGGCTTGCCCGTCACCGTCGCCGTGTTGACGACCGAGCCCGCGTCGACATCCGCCTGGGTGAGCGTGTAGGTCGCGGAGGCGGAGACCGACTGTCCGATGCCGAGCTCGCCGGTCGCGCCGGGCCAGGCGCCGTAGACGACCGTGACCTTCGGGTCGGTGATCGCGACTCCGGTGAGCGGCACGTTGCCCGAGTTGGTCGCCGTGAACGTGTAGGCGATGGTCGAGCCGACCGTGGAGCCCGCGAGGGTGCCGTTCTTCGTGAGGCTGATCGCGGGGGCGTAGCGGATGGGCGTGTTGACGGTCGAGGAGGCGCTGACCGTCGTCGGGGTGGCCGCGAGCGTGCGACCGCTGACCGTCGCCGTGTTGGTGAAGGAGGCTCCGGTGTTGATGTCGGCCTGCGTCACTGTGTACGGCGCGGAGGTGAAGGTCGCCGTCGTCTGCGGGGCCAAGGTCGTGCTCAGCGGCGTGATGCCGGCGACCTTCGGGTCGGAGACGGCGACGTTCTGGAGGGTGACGTTGCCGGTGTTGCGGGCGGCGAAGCTGTAGGTGATGGTCTCGCTCGCGTCGGCGAGCGTGTTGGCGTTGGTGTCGGCGAGCGCGCCGGTCTTGGTGAGCGAGATCGCCGGGGCGGGGGTGGTGATGGGGGCGGTGACGGTGGCGGTCTTGCTGGTGACGCCGACCGTGGCCTGACCGGGAGTGGTCTTGGTCGCGGAGGCTGTCGCCGTGTTGACGAGGTTGCCCGCGACCGCCTCCGCGGCGGTGACGGTGTGCGTGCCCGTACAGGTGACCGTGGCGAGCGGAGCGAGTGTCGTCGTCGGACAGGTCACCGTCGGGACCTTCGGGTCCGAGACCGCGACTCCGCTGAGCGTGCCGTTGACAGAGCCGTTGGTCACGACGAACTGGTAGGGGATGACCGAGCCCTCGGAGTAGGTCGCGGGCTGCGTCGTGGTGCGGTCGATCTGCTTCACGAGGGTGATGTCGTCGAGGTTGTTGATGGAGGAGACCGAGACGTTGCGGATCAGGTGCGTATCGCTCGAGCCGCCGGTGGAGGCGGTGAAGCCGAGCTTGAAGGTGGGCGGCGCGTTCGTCGCCATCGTGAACTGCATCACCTGGGTCAGGCTGGAGGCGGGCAGGCCCGCCGAGCTGCCGTAGTACACGGTCACGACGGGCTTGGCGTCGGGCGAGACGGTCACGCGGATGGTACGGCCGACGTCCGTGCCCGGCGTGCCTGTGTTGGCGAGGTTGAGGGTAGGGCGGAGGGAGATCGCGTTGCTGCGGGCGATGTAGCAGTAGTTGGCCGTGCCCTGCCCGGGGCCGCGAGCGACGATGCGGTTCTGCACCCGGGCGCCCGCTGCGGCGTTGGTAGGACAGCCGGCTCCCAGCCCACCGTCGTCGAACGAGAAGTTGCCGTACACGTCGAGGCCGATGCCGAGGTAGCCGCCGTTGACGCCGGGGACGGCTGTCGACTGCCCGTAGCCGAGCGACCCTCCCGGGGCACCCGCCGCGGTGAGGCTGCGCGACCCGTCGGATAGGAAGAAGCCGATGCCGTCAGCTCCCTGCAGCCCGAGGAGCGCCTGGTACTGGTACTGGTCGAACTGCACGTCGAGCCCACCGGTCGCGGGGATCGGCCGGTTGAAGACGGCGCCGCCCTTCGCGTTGTTGCGGGTGTCGGTCAGCTGGAGGAACCCTGTCGCGAAGTCGGCGCGAGGAGCCTGCTCGCGGTTGGCGCAGACTCCGAGGTTCGAGGCCCCGGTCGGCGGAGCCGCGGTGGCACGGGTGATGCAGGCACTGTCGAGCGCCTGCCAGGCCGGGTCCGGCACGCTCGTGCCGCCGAAGCTCTCCTGGAGGAGCACCGTCGCGGCCTCGGCCTTCGTCGCCGGCAGTACGACCAGCACCGCCGCGAGCAGCGCGAGCACGAGGGTCAGCGCGATCGACCGGCGATCGGCTGGGCGGGTCCGTCCTCGCGGAGTCTGCCGGTGGCGCCCGAGCGCGCGCACTTCCGACATGTCTCGCTCCCCCAGATCCCGCTGGGCCGGATGGTCCCGGTCGAGCAGGCATCAAGATACGTCCGGCCGGGGGACAAAAAGTCCCCCTAACTAGGCACACGGAGGACCAATCCGATGTCCGCCTTTCGGGGGGTGCCCAGGAGGGGGTCGGGGCGTGCCCATGCGAGGCTCACAGAGTTTTCAGACTCGGCGTTCGGGTGGGGAGGCTTCCGCCTCGCCGCTGCGGTGCCGGTGCCCTAGGGATCCGCGTCTTTCCGCGGGAGGAGACCCTCGGCAGCGCGTGAACGGCGGTGATTCGATGCCGCCCTCGCTCCGCGGCCATCGGCGCCGAAGCGTCAGAGGCAAGCGTTCTCCCGCCCGCGGCGCTGGCGCGGAATGCCGCCGAGATGACGCAGGTGCACCCAGGATGGCGGCGGTCCTCGAGCCTCGGGGGCGCCTCCACGGGCCCGGCGGCTGTCGTGGCAGCATGCCGGGATGAAGCTCCTGATCCTCGGCGGCACGGCATGGCTCGGTCGACGGCTCGCGACGGAGGCGCTCGAGCGCGGCCACGACCTCACGACGACGGAGTCGCCGATGTCGCGCAAGGGCAGGCCGCGCTTGAGGGGTTCGGAACGTCGCAGGCTCTCATCGTGCGGGCCGGGCTGCTCGCCGCGTCCCGGGGTCCGACCGGGCGCGGCTCCACTTGTCGTGGCGCTTCGCGAATCCCGCAGCCGCATCCGCTCGATGCTGTCTGTTGGGCCCTAGTCGTGGGCGCTCGGTCCTCGCAGAAGCCAGACGGCACCCCAGACATGCAGGGCGAGCGACATGATGGCGAGACCGATGAATCCGGCGAAGAGGAAAGTCGGGTCGGTATCTGCTGATGCAGGATTGGCCAGTGTCCATGCCACTTCTGGTAGAGCGTAAGCGGCCATCATGGACAGCCCGAAGGTCAGTACTAGTGGCAGGACTACGGCGATTCTTCTCATCGAGAGGCTCCCTTTCTCGAGGTGCAGGACCAGGTGATCTCCTGTGTCGACCGCTGGCGGGAGGCACGGTAACAGTATGTGAAGAAAGCTCGCATGAGGACAGTTTCAGAACGGGGGGTAGGCGTGGATGTGGACCGCACTGGCGCAGCCGTGGCGGTAACTGCGAAGGTGCACCGTCTCCGCCGTCGCGTCCGTCGGGATCCAGGCCGACCGACCCGATAGCGCTCACGAAAGTCCAGTGCGGCAGCGGGACGACTCACGTGCAATGGGTGCTGCCAGATGCAGCGGTAGGCCGCCAGGACTCGAGCCGCCCAATCGCCGTCGCGGGCCCGGCGGCTGTCGTGGCAGCATGCCGGGATGAAGCTCCTGATCCTCGGCGGCACGGCATGGCTCGGTCGACAGCTCGCGACGGAGGCGCTCGAGCGCGGCCACGACGTCACTTGCGTCGCTCGCGGCACGGACGTTCCCCTCGGTGCCCGGCTGGTGCGCGCCGACCGCGACAGCGACGACGCGCTGGCCGGCGTCGCCGCCGAGCGCTGGGACGCCGTACTCGACGTCGCCCGGCAGCCCGGCCACGTGCGGCGGGCGGTGCGCGACCTCGCGCCGGTCGCCGAGCGATACCTCTTCGTCTCGACCGGCAACGTCTACGCGTCCCAGGCCTTCGTCGGGGCGGATGAGGACGCTGAGCTGTTGTCGGCGCTCGCCGCCGACTCCTACGTCGATGCCGATGACTACGGATCCGCGAAGGTCGCGTGCGAGCAGGCCGTGCTCGAGGGCTTCGGGGAGTCGCGGTCGCTGATCGCGCGGGCCGGGTTGCTCGGCGGGCCGGGGGATCCGACGGGGCGCAGCACGTACTGGCCGTGGCGGTTCGCGCACCCGGCGGTGGAGGGGGCGGTGCTGGTGCCGGATGCGCCGGAGCTGCCGGCCGCGGTGCTGGATGTGCGGGACCTCGCGGCGTGGCTGGTGCGGTGCGCCGCTCTCGGTACCGCGGGCGTCTTCAACGCGGCCGGAGTAGCGGTTCCGCTGCCCGCGTTCCTCGCAGCGGCCGCTGCCGGCTCCTCAGCGGAGCCGGTGCGCGCTCCCGAGCAGTGGCTGAAGGATCACGGCGTGAACGAGTGGGCGGGGCCGCGCTCGCTGCCGCTCTGGCTGGCGGATCGGTCCTGGTACGGGATGAACGCGCGATCGACGGCGCGTGCGGAGGCGGCGGGGCTGGTGCGGCGGCCGTTGGAGGAGACGCTGCGGGACGGGGCGGCGGCGGGGTTCGTGGGTGGGGTGGGGCTCCCCGATACCGACGAGCGCGAATTGATCGGGTCGCTTCGCCCCTAGTGTCTGGCGACGAATGCCACGCCCTCGTTGTAAGGGGTAGGGGCTGCCGCCAGCTGGAAATCTGGCCGAGAGATCACGCGCGCAGGCAGCAAAGGGCCTGCGCGACTCGAGACGCGCTTGCAAGCATGTTGGTCGAGTAGCCGCCGAAGGCGGCGTATCGAGACCCACCTCCCTTGGAATGCTACGAGTCTGACCTTTGTCCAGCAGGTTCGGTCGGTTGGCCGTCAATCGCTCCATCGTCTGCATTCGGGTCGAGCATGGTCTGGTCCGCGATCACGGCAAGAGTCACTGCCTCGACGTCGATCGGATCCACTGCAACCGTGTCGTCGGGTATCGACTCTGCCTCGTCGACCCCCCCCCAGCATGGTCCGCCCACTCATCGAAGGACACGTCGTACTTGTCAGAGAGGTATCGAGCGCGATAGATCCGTGTTGTCTCCTACAGAGTCCGGATCGGCATGTCGTTGCTCAGGCCCGCAGGGACGATCCCGCCGACAACGGGCACCAAGTGCGTGAGGTGCTTCTGGTTTAGCTTGACATCGATTCGATTAAAGACAACCCGAATCACTTTCGCGACGATCTCTTTCTCTAGTTCCTCACTTTTTGTTATCAAAGCAGTGGCCCGGATTGAGGGAGAGGTAGCATATACCAATCAAGTGCATGCGTGCCTACGCATGCACTTTCTACTAGAAAGTCGACTATTCTGGTATGCGTTCTCGAAAATCTTGTCAGGGTTTTTGTTGCGCTTGGATGGCATCGACGATCTCCGTCTCGAGATCGGTTACGTAATCTCTCTCGCCGGTGATCGACATTCGACTTCTATTCAGCGCATCGCGGACTTCGCGCTGAATACGTAACTCGTCGTAACCTGCGAATCGGTCGCGCGTCTCCTTAGCTATAGTAATTAATTCGACCGGTACATCTTCGAACATGCGGATACTGGTAGTAAGAGGCATCGTGGAAATATCGCGCACTCCTGACTTTCGGCGGAGCGGGCCGAGTCTTAGTATTGCGGTTCGGATGGCCGTTACACAATCGTTATCTCTTGCAACCACCTATCACCGACTGCGGCTCCCGTTGCGATTCTCTCGGGGAAACACCTGGTCAAGAGTCATTTCTGCTCTCAGAAGATTAAAGTCGAGGCCGCCTCGACTCTGTGCTAGGTTCTGAGCCCTGGGGGGAAGTTGAGGAATCAATGACTACGCAACAAAGCCTCCGGATTCATCAAAAATCTGCCAACCCACATATATGGGCTGCACAGAATGGGGAAAATTATGAATTGGAAGAAGTTGGGCGTTTCTGTTGCCATCATCGCGGGCAGCATCGCCGGAGTGGGCGCTGTGGCGACTTCGGCAGCGGCCGATGGGATCGAGTACCCGGCGGGGGGTACTTGGTATTACGGCGCTGGTGGTAAAACGGTCTACTCGCACTACTACAACAACGGTCGAACTCACAAGGCGACGGCATGCGGCGCGTACGACGCATCCGGGGCGTGCGAGTACACCGGCTGGAAGTCGCCAGGCACCCCGGCCCTCGCGAACCAGCCGGTGAAGCTCTCCGGCAACACGGCCTACTGGGACGTGCTGTAGCCGGCGGAAAGGCAACCAGTGGTCGCGGCGCACATGTGCCGCGACCACTGGACTGAGGAAGGTATCATCAGTTTGATGCATCGTCGTGAGGGAACAATGAACCGACTCACTAGAACAGGACTCGCTGCACTCTGTGTGAGTCTCGTGCTCACCATAACTTCATGTGCGTCCGACCCTCAGCAGTCAGAACAGTCAGAGACGGGCTCTGATCCGATGGCTTCCGTCAGCTCCGAAGGTTTTAGTGGTCCGTACGCAACAGAGTTTGCGTACAATTCATCCATTGCGCCCACCGAAGAAGTACGGCAGATCCTCTCTGACAGCGAAATTACCGAGGCAGAATTCAGTACGGTTCTCACTGCTTTCAAGCGCTGCGCCAGCGACCTCGGCTATGAAATCCGAGACTACAAGTTCGACGGCTCTTACGGCGTTGATTTCAAGGACGGCGAAGACACGGCGCTTGTGAATTCACGCATCAACGACTGTTCGAAGTCGACAGGCGAAGCGCAAGTCGGGTCGCTGTACAGCTGGATCAATCGCAACCCTGAACGCCTCAACGAATCCGAGATCGTTGCGGAATGCCTCGTGAAGAGTGGTGCTGTCGATAACGGCTTCACTGCAGCGGACTACGACTCAAGCATGATGAACAATGATGTTCCGTTCTTGGATCCGGCCACGGGGGGCGACACTCTCGAGAAGTGCCAGGTCGATCCGCTCGGTATCGGCGGTTGAGGGGCGGTCGTCGCGCCAGTGCTCGAGTGAAGCGGACCACTGGCGCGTGGACTACCTTCCTGCTTGTGACCGTATCGGTTGCTTCGGGGTCTCTCGCGGTCGGAATCGCTCTGTCGCCGGATAAGCTTCCCGCCAGCTCGACCGTGGATCCCGCAGCGAGTTCCGAACAGGTTGCGATCACGTCAACGACGATAGCGGACCCCCGCACCGTGGCGCTGATCGTCAATTCCGGCGATTCAACTGAATTGCTCGCGCCGAAGTCGGGAATCATCACCGGATCGAATTGTGTGGTGGGCGGTAGCGCGCAGAGCGGTCAATCGGTTTTCGAGATCGACGGCCGCCCTGTCCTCAACCTCTACACATCCACGCCACTTTGGAGGGATCTGACGGTTGGAGATAAAGGCGATGATGTGGCTGCCCTGCAGGCGGCGCTGAACGACCTGGGATTCGGAACCCTTAGTGACGGCGTTCTTGGAACCTCCGCTGTTCGCGCAGTACAGAAGTTGCTGGGAACACCTGGGGCAGCTTCCGGAACCATCAGCACGATCACGCGCGCAGACATCTTGTGGATGCCGACCCCCACTCTGCCGATCGGGTCGTGCGACGCCATCCTCGGTGCCACGATCTCCGCGGGCGACCCATTGCTCTCGAGCGCGGAGAGCATTGCTTCCGCCCGTCTGGGCAACGTTCCCACGGACTTGGTTCCCGGTGACCGGATTCTGGCTGTAGGCGGCCAATCGATACCAGTCGGACCTGACGGATTCTCTCCCGCTGCGCTCGCACAACTCAACCAGGTCCCTCAGGTAGTAGACGCACTCGCCGCGGCGAAAGCCGCACCAGCTTCGGGCGGCCCTGTCGGGGCAGCTCAGCTCGATGTGACGTACCAGCTCGCTGCACCGAAGGATGCCTGGGGCGTCCCGGCAACAGCACTCACAGGACTCGAGGCCTCGGAGGGGTGTGTGTGGTCGGGGACCGTCGGATACCCTGTGAACATCGTCGTATCGCAACTGGGGAAGGTGTTCGTCTCCTTTGCTGCAGATGTAGGAAAAGCGCCTCCCGCAGTCGACTTGTCGCCTGACGAGGCGAAATCATGTCGGTAGGGGCGGAGTCAGAGGTTCTCGTCCGCCTTTCAGCCGTGACGCATAAATTCAGCAAAGAGGGCCCCCTTTTTCGCCCTATTTCCCTCGATCTTCGAAGCGGCACCGTGTATGCACTTCTCGGGCCATCCGGGTCCGGTAAGTCAACGCTGCTCGGTATCCTCGCAGGCCAGATCCGACCCAGTGATGGAATGGTCAAACGAAACGCGGAGCTTTCCGTAGGCTGGGTCTTTCAGAATCCGGTCGGCTCGGCGCGGCGTACTGCGTTGGATCATGTTGCGCTCCCTTTGCTTGGGAAAGGGCTCTCGCGGAATGAGGCAAACCAACACGCGGTGAGGATATTAGCGCGCTTTGGGTTGAGCGCTCAGAAGCGAACAGACTTCCGCCATCTCTCCGGAGGGGAAGCCCAGCGATTGCTACTGGCCAGAGCTGTCGCATTCTCGCCAGACATCTTGTTAGTCGACGAGCCGACGGCGCAGCTGGATCTGCGTGCAGCACGTAAGGTGAATGATGTTCTCGCGGAGATCGGAATGAAGGGGAGTGTAGTGGTTGTCGCGACCCACGACCCGCTCACCGCTGAGCGGTGCGACGTCAGAATCGAACTAGCGCTTCCGTGACGATGCGTAGGCGCGAAATCGTCGTAGAAGCCATCCGCAACGTGCGGTCGCGTGCGAGTCGTCCACTTTCGTTGTTCGCTTGTCTCGTAGTGCTCGTGGGGCTCCTTGCTGCCCTCGACGGCGCGAACGTTGTCAGCCTTATGGACGCGTATCGGAACTTCGTCAGCTCCGGGGCAACAATCATGACCGCCTCCGGGAAGGGGCTGCTGGATGCCCGGGAATGTGAGAGCTACGCAGGTGTGGGCCCGGTCTCATCATCAGGCGCAGCCCGAGATCATGGATCCATCCAGTTCGATCTAATGCCTTCGAACCCGGTTCCACTCTGGGAAGTCACACCCGGATTCGCCCGCATCCTGCTCCGATCGACATCGACACCAGGGCCCGGAATCGTCCTGTCAGATCAGGTTGCAGAAGCGATCGGGCGGACCACTGGCGATTCGGTTGGAACCGACCTCGGCAGCCAGACCGTCTCTGCGGTGTACGACTACCCCGACGACGGAAGAGTTCCAGGGTTCGGGTGGGCTGCGCTTTCGGTCGTGTCTCCGTCAGGGTCCTTCGATCAGTGCTGGGTGGACGTTCCGTCGTCTGACGAGACTCTCGCCATGTTGCCTCTCGCTTCGGCGACGTCGGGGAGCGCCGGAAACGTCATGCTCGGCCAGCTGAACTCCACGCTCGGTGCGCATTTCGATATTGCTGGTTCCATCGAGAGCCGCCCAAGTCGCCTTGCATCGGTAGCCTCTTTTCTGCTCTGCTTCCTCATTGCTGGAGCGTTTGTGCGCTCGCGGCGCGTCGAGCTCGCGTCGGCCCTACATATTGGAGTCCCCAAGACTGATCTCGTCGCACAGGTGTTGCTGGAGTACCTCTGCATCGCGCTTCCGGCCTTGTCCGTCTTGGCATCCGGCTGCGTGATCTTCTCTGTGCGTCTCAGTCAAGACGAGCCGCTTGTGCTCTTGACACCACTTCTCAAGATCGTCGTGTCGTCACTGTGTGGTGTCGTGCTGGGCGTGATCGTTCTTTCGGCCTCGGTTCGTGAACGTCTCCTTTACCGCAGTTTCAGAGATCGCGGGTAGGGCCGAAGCAGGACGGCTGTGTGGTGTTCTCAACGAGTCTGATCGTCTTGCGTTGCCCAGCCGAGTCGTCTCCTCTCTGCCCGCCCAAAGGGGCTCATCGCAATCGAGGGTGTAGTCGGGGTCTGAAGCGGCCGGTTTCCAGGAGTGATTTCGCGATGTAGTCGGTGAGGTTGCGGAAGCCGAGGGCGGAGCCGCGGAGGTGTTCGAGTCGGCCGTTGATCGCTTCGGTGGGACCGTTGGAGGTCCCGGGTCGGTCGAAGTAGGCGAGGATGTCGGCGGCCCGGGCCTTCATCGTGCGACCGAGCGTGACCAGCTCCATCAGGGCTCGTGGAACGGCGCTGCTGATCGACGCGATCAGTGCTTCCATCGCGGTCTTCCCGGCGGTGCGGTCGGGGTCGCGGTAGGCGGCGATCATGCGTTGCTAGATGTCCCAGGTCGCTTCGATCTCGACATGCTCGTCGACCGCGAACAAGGCCTCGAGGCGCGCTTGCTGCTTGTCGGTGAGCAGGTTCGAGCCGGTGTGCAGGGTCCGGCGTGCCGAGTAGAGCGGGTCCCCGGAACGCTCGCGGTGTCCCATCGTCTGTTGTTGAACGCGTTGCCGGCAGCGGTCCAGGGCGTCGCCGGCGAGGCGGACGAGGGCCGCAGTCATGGCAGTCTGGCCAGACACCGAACTCTTTTGGGGGACACCGCATGTCGAAGCACGCGATCGATGACGTCGAGATCGACGATGACGCCGCTCGGGCGACCGTCGAGGAGGAGAGAGGGGAGCTGCGGGACTTCGTCGCCGGATTGAGCGTGGAGGACATCAAGTCTGGGAACTGGTTCGAGCATCTGCTTGCCAACGCCTTGAAGTCGTACACCCAGAAGGTCGATGGAGAGTACTTCCGGGAGAAGTACAAGGGCGTCCCGGCAGACGGCATCGTCGATCGACGGATCAAGCTCGCTGCTCGCTATGCGGCGTTGGAAGGCGGAGCCTCGGCCGGTGCTTACACGGCTGCCGTCGCTGCGACGTTCGGGAGCGCCGGCGTTGCGGGCGCTCTCACGGTTCCCGCCGCGGTCGGGACGATCATGGTCGACGTCGCGTTCACTACTCAGTTGCAGGTCCGCCTCGCCTACGACATCGCCGTTCTCTACGGTCTCAAGCTCGATCCGTCCGATCCCGAGGACCTCTGGAAGCTCATCCGTGTGGCCTTCACGATCAAGGGCGGCGAGGTGGCACGCGAGGGAGTTCTGAAGGCGGTCCCCGTGATGATGCGGCCTCTCATCAAGAAGTTCTACTCCGGCCCCGCCCTCGCCGCGGCGAAAGGGCTGCCGATCGTCGGCAAGCACCTTCTTCAGCGCAATGTGATCAAGATCGCGATCCCCGCGGTGGGCGTCCCCCTCGCTATCGGGCTCAACCACTGGACGACGCTCATAGCAGGCCGTCACGCCCAGGCCGTCTTCCGGAACGAAGCGAGGGTCATCGAGCTCGCGAAGGCGCTGAGCGGCCGGAGTCGGCACCCGCAGCTGATGCTGTGGGTAGCTTGGCTCGTCATCAACGCCGACCGCACGATCTCCGATGACGAGACCTTGCTCTTCCAGCACCTGGTCGTTCAGGTGAGAGAAGACCACCTCGTCCGCGATGAGCAACTTTCCAGGGTCGTCGACATCGATGCCGCCGACGTCTTCCGTCGGCTCGAGGCGGAGTCTGGCGACCTGACTGACCTGATCGATGCTGCAGAACGAGTCGCGTCTGTTGACGGCGACATGAACGCGGGGGAGAAGAGCGTCATCGCTGAGCTCCGTCGTCGGAGTGCATCGGTCTGACCCTGCCGGAGCGCGTCTCGAGGCGATCTAAGTCTCGAAAGCGCGATCCTGCCCTCACTCGGTGCAGAGTGAGCGTTCCCTCCACCTCGTTCCTGAAAGGACTCACCGCCATGCGGATTCGCCTGGTCGTCCCCGTTATCGTGCTTTCCACCGCCCTGCTGTCCGGATGTGCGGCGGGAGGGGACCCCGAAGAGAGTCCCGCGCTCGAATCCACATCGGCGAGCAACGAAGCGGCCTCGCCTCCGGAAACGGCTGCACCCGAGCCGACCGAGGCCGCGAAGACCGGCGCGACACTCGCGGATACCGCGACGAAGCTCAACTGCACCGATTACGCACTGGCGGCCACGGTGGCGCCCGGCGCCGCCGAGTACGGAACCTGCCAGCTCGACGGAGTGCGGGTTCAGCTCTACCGATTCGCGAACCTCGACGACAAGCAGATCTTCCTCGACCAGGTGAAGGCCTACGGCGTGGTCGAGTCGCAGCTCGCAGTCACGGATGACGGCTTGATTGCGGCGGCGCCGGCCGACCAGAGGCTGCTCGTTCAGCTGCAGGACGCACTCCGGGAGTGACTCAGGTGAGGGGCAGTCCGGACTTCCGCCGTCCGTCCCCTCCCAGCCGCACGCCCATCGCCTCGACCTCCTGCCACGTCCCAGTCTCCCGCTCCTCCGCGGTCGCCTCGCGCAGCATCGCCGCGACCCGCTCCCGCAGCCGCAGCTCCGCCGGAGTCAGCGCGCTCTCGTGTCCGTCGGCGAGCAGATAGGTGTGCGCATCCGTCGCGAAGGCGCCCAGCGCATCGAGGAAGCTCTCGAGGAGCCGGCGGCCTCGCCGACGCGCGCGTAATCGTGCGGGACAAGGAGTGGTTGCTCCTGTGACCAGGAGGCCGCCGCTGACGAAGTGACCGCTCAGCGGAAGTCGTAGTCTTCGTCTTTACCGCTGGACTCCCAGATCTCCTCTGCACCCGCGAACGACGTCGCGGCGTCTGTCTCGGGCTCGTCTTCGCCGGGCCACGGACCCTCGACGTGGTCCTCGCCGATCATGCACCGGCACGGGGTGGCTTCTTGAGTGAATTCGCCGCTGACGATGCTGTTGACGACGTGATCGTGCAAGGGTCCTGTGGGCATAGGACGAGGTTAGTGCGCTCGGTTCGACCTGAGCAGATGGGCAGTGAATGCCTCAGACAAGTGACGCGCGCGACACCGGGACCTGGCGAGGCGGCGGTTCACGTCGCGGAAGCTGCCGGACAGCGAGGGCCAGGAGGCGCTGCAGATCGCGACGCAGTGGGCATGACGGCGGCGGAGATGTGTTTCTTGGGCTTTCTACCGCCGTCTACGAAATTTCCTGGACGACGTTAGAAAGCTCTAGAAACGCAGCACCCCCCAACGCAGAATCGCCCGGGTCCGCCCCTCTGAGAGGGCGTTCCCGGGCGATCCCGTCTACCGGATCAGCGGCAGGCCGTCAGGTTCGCGACTCCCTCCGACAGCGTGTTCGTGCCGCCCAGCAGCACGACCTTCGTGGCGCCGAGGGTCTTGATGTCGTCGAGCACGGGCTGCGGGACGCAGTCGGGCTTCACGGTGTAGAGCGGGTTCTTCGTGAAGCCGGCAGCGGCCGCTCCGGAGAGCGCGTCGGGGTAGTTCTCGCCCGTGGCGAGGTAGACCGTCGACGCGGCCGTGAAGGCGGCGCGGTTGAGCTTCACCGACGTGTCGTAGCGGTCGACGCCTCCGATGCGGGTGGGCGTGATGTTGAACGACGTCTCGATACCGGTGCTCACCGAGAGGGGGTCGCCGGCGATCGTCAGCTTCTTGACGCCGAGGCCCTGCACGAGCGACCGGGTGGTGGGGTCGACGGTGCTGAGTCCGCCGTTGATCAGGAGGACGGGCGCTCGGACCGAGCCGGCCGCGGCGGCGGCGGCGAGGGCGTCGGGGAACTTCTCGCCGGTGGCGAGCCAGGCCTGCGAGGAGCCCTTCGGGAAGGCGGCCTCGACGAGCTTGGCGGCGGTGTCGTAGCGGTCGACGCCTCCGATGCGCTGGACCTCACCGGTCTTCGCGTAGGCGGCGAGCTCGGTCGCGAGGCGCTCGCTGACGCTCAGGTCGGAGCCGACGACGACGATCTTGCTCGGCTTGAGGCGGCGCAGCTCGTCGCGGACCGGCTGCGACATGGAGTCGCGGTCGACCAGCAGCAGCGGTCCGTTCTGCTTCGCGGCGGCGGGGCCGGCAGCGAGAGCGTCGGGGAAGTTGCCGCCGGTGGCGATGAAGACGACGGGCACGTTCGCGGCGAACGTCGCGGCCGAGACCTTCGCGGCGGTGTCCTGGCGGTCGACTCCGGCGATGCGGGTGACGGTCACGGGGCCACCGGTAGTCGGGGTGGGCGTCGCGGTCGGAGTCACCGTCGGAGTCGCGGTCGGCGTGGCCGTCGGAGTCGCCGTGGGCGTCGCGGTCGCGGTCGGAGTCGCGGTGGGCGTCGGCGTGGCGGTGCCCGTCGCGGTCGGAGTCGGCGTGGGCGTGCCCCCGCACGACTGCGGGCCGACGCGGTAGGTGTACTGGATGTTCGCGGAGCTCGCGGCCCAGACCTGCAGGGTGTCGCCCGTCGTGACGGGCACTGGGGCGAAGGTGAACGCGCCACCGGCCGCGGGGACGGTCTTCTGCTCGACGGTGGTGGCGTTGCGAGCGAGGCCGATGGTGACGGGCTCGGCCGTGGGGTCCGTGGTGCCGGAGACGACCGCGCTGACCGGGACGCCGGCCTCGCAGGTGACGACGGTCGACGCGGTGGAGGCGGCGGCGGCACTGAGCGCAGGGGTGAGACCCGCGGTGCCGGCGATCAGCGCGACAGCGAGCAGGGCGAGCCGTGAGCGGCGCGGGGCCTTCACGGTGCCACCACCGGGGAGGGGAGCAGGCAGGAGAGGTGGAGCGATGACGACATCGTGTCGCTTTCTCGAGAGGGCGGATCGGACCGTCGCCCCCCTCCAGAGCGGGCCCGACGCTCTACCACGACGCGGCGATGCGACGGGGAGACCGAGGGCCGACACAGGGTGGGAACGGTGCTCGAAAGCTAGCGTCACGCTCCGCGCCTCGGCAATGGGATGCGACGCTGTGTCCCCAAAGGGGGGTGCCGACCGAGGTGACGCGCTGCACGTCAGGCGGGCGGCGGTGGCGCTCCCGCCGACCGCTGACACGCGAAGTCGCCCGAGAGCGCCCCTCTGACAGGGCCCCCTCGGGCGACTCGGACTACCGGGTCAGCTGCAGGCTGTCAGCTTCGCGACTCCCTCCGAGAGCGTGGTCGGGCCGCCGAGCAGGACGACCTTCGAGGCGCCGAGGCGCTCGATGTCGTCGAGCACGGGCTGGGGCACGCAGGTGGGCTGCACCGTGTAGAGCGGGCTCTTGGTGAAGCCGGCGCTGGTGGCTCCGGCGAGGGCGTCGGGGAAGTTCT
This sequence comes from Rathayibacter sp. VKM Ac-2754, assembly GCF_009807095.1. Taxonomy (GTDB): domain Bacteria; phylum Actinomycetota; class Actinomycetes; order Actinomycetales; family Microbacteriaceae; genus Rathayibacter. The sequence goes on from NZ_WUCC01000004.1 coordinate 222,668, forward strand.
CGCCGGTGGCGAGGTAGACCGTCGACGCGGACGGGAACGCGGCGCGGTTGAGCTGCACCGACGTGTCGTAGCGGTCGATGCCTCCGATGCGGGTCGCGGTCACGGGGAGCGACGCGGCGATGCCGTCGCTGACCGAGAGGTTGCTGCCGGCGATCGTCAGCTTCTTGACGCCGAGACCCGAGATGAGGCCGTTCGTGGTGGCGTCGGCGGTACCGAGGCCGCCGTTCACCAGGAGGACGGGCGCCCTGACGGATCCGGCCGCGGCGGCGGCGGCGAGAGCGTCGGGGAACTTCTCACCGGTGGCGAGCCACGCCTGAGCGGAGCCCTTCGGGAAGGCGGCCTCGACGAGCTTCGCGGCGGTGTCGTAGCGGTCGACGCCTCCGATGCGCCGGATGTCACCGTTCTTCGTGTACTGGGCGAGGTCGTTCTTGAGGCTCTCGCTGATGCTCAGCTCCGAACCGACGACGATGATCTTGGTCGGCTTGAGGCGGATCAGCTCGTCGCGGACCGGCTGCGACATGGAGTCGCGGTCGACCAGCAGCAGCGGTCCGCTCTGCTTCGCGGCGGCGGGCCCCGCGCTCAGCGCGTCGGGGAAGTTGGCGCCGGTGGCGACGAAGACGACGGGCACGTTCGTGCCGAACGTCGCCGCCGAGAGCTTCGCGGCGGTGTCCTGACGGTCGACTCCGGCGATGCGCGAGACGGTCACGGGCCCCGCGGTGGCGGTCGGGGTCGGGGTCGGCGTGGGCGTGGCCGTCGGAGTCGCGGTGGGCGTGGGCGTCGCGGTGGGTGTCGGAGTCGCGGTGGGTGTGGGCGTCGCGGTGGGCGTGGGCGTCGCGGTCGGGCTGACGGTCGGCGTCGGCGTGGACGTCGGAGTCGCGGTGGGGGTCGACGTGGGAGTCGGCGTGGAGGTCTCCGTCGGAGTCGGAGTCGGAGTCGGAGTGGGCGCCTCGTCGCACGACGCGTCCGAGACCGTGTACGCGTAACCGACCACCGGCGGGTCGCCGACGACGACCTCGAGCTCGTCACCGGTCTTGACGGGCACCGGGTCGAAGGCGAAGTTCCCGTCGGTGTCGGTCGGGTTCGCCTGCTCGCCGAGGACGCCGTTGACGACGAGGCCGAGGATCACCGGGTCGTCGAGGTCGTTGCCGCCCTCGACGGTCCCGGAGACGACCGCGGTGGTCGGGCTGCCGTCGACACAGGTGACATCGGTCGAGGCGAAGTCCTCGGCGGCGGCGGCGCTGAGCACAGGAGTGAGTCCCGCGGTGCCGGCGATGAGCGCGGCGGCGAGCAGGGCGAGCCGTGAGCGGCGCGGGGCCTTCACAGCGTCACCGCCGGAGTGGGGAGCGGGCAGGGGACGTGGAGCGATGACGACATCGTGTCGCTTTCTCGAGAGGGCGGATCGGGCCGTCGGCCTCCTCGTCGGCCGGGGCCGTCGCTCGCGAGGCGCCACGGTGGGACCGGCATGCCGGGAACAGAGAAGGAAGAGGACGGTGCTCGAAAGCTAGTGACCCGCTCCGACCCCGGCAACAAGCAGCGACATCGTGTCTCAACCGTCCAGGGGAGGCGATCGACGCTTCCTCGTGAGAGCGCAGGCGAGTCCCGCTCTTCGGGAAGACGTCTCGGGAACCGACGAGCCGACCGGCGAGCTCGACGAGGCGTCGACGGTCGACGTGCTGGAGGCGCTGCGCGGCATCAACCGCCAGCGCGGGGTGACGACGGTGATCGTCACGCACGACGCCGGGGTGTCGGAGCACGTGAGCCGCACGGTGCGGATCCGCGACGGCCGCACCTCGACCGAGACGCTGCGGCGCGTGTCGGAGGGCGACGCGGTGCACTCGGCCGAGGAGTTCGCGGTGCTCGACCGCTTCGGGCGGCTCCAGCTGCCGGAGGAGTTCACCGGCGCGCTGGGGCTGCGCGACCGGGTGCGGCTCGGGCTGGAGGCGGACCACATCCGCGTGCAGTCGGGCGTCGCGGCGCCTGCCGCTGCGGCTCCTCCCGCTCTCCCCGAAGCGGACTCGCCCGGCCCTGCCTCTCTCCCTGAAGCGGACTCGCCCGAGCTCGCTGAAGCGGTCCCGCCGACCCCTGCTGGTCGAGTAGCCGCCGAAGGCGGCGTATCGAGACCCACCTCCCTACGACCCTCCCGTCCCACCCCCGATCCCACCCCGCCCCGCCGCCGCGGCCGCCACTCCCTCGGAGACGACTCGTGACCCCCGTGCTCGACGCCGTCGACCTGCACCGCGTCTTCGCCACACCGGCCGGCGACGTCGTCGGCTGCGCGGGAGTCTCGCTCTCGGTCGCCGCGGGCGAGCTCGTGGTGGTGCGCGGCGCCTCCGGAGCGGGCAAGTCGACGCTGCTCTCGATGCTGGCGACGGTCGACCGGCCGACGAGCGGGCAGGTGCTGATCGACGGTGCCGACGCCGCCGGGCTCGACGAGCGCCGGCGGGCGGAGCTGCGGCGGAGCGCCCTGGGCATCGTCTTCCAGGACTTCGCACTGCTCGAGGACCTCACCGCGCGCGAGAACGTCGAGCTGCCGCTGCGCCTCCTCCGCACCGACCCCGCCGAGCGCGACGAGCGGGTGACGGAGGCGCTCGCCGCGGTCGCGCTCGACGAGCAGGGCGACCAGCGGCCCGACCAGCTCTCGGGCGGGCAGCGTCAGCGGGTCGCGATCGCCCGCGCGCTCGTCGGCCGCCCGCGCCTGCTGATCGCCGACGAGCCGACGGCGCAGCTCGACAGCGTCACGGCGACGCGCGTGATCGCCCTGCTGGTCGCCTCCGTGCGCGAGGGCCGTCTCGCCGCGGTCGTCGCGACCCACGACCCGGCGTTCGCCGACCGCGCCGACCGCGTGCTCACGCTGCGCGACGGGCGGGCGCGCTGAGAGTCACCCCGCGGCGACCCACGAGATCAGCCGACGCAGGATCTCGCGGTGCTCGGGCGAGTCGAACGACCGCGCGTCGTGGCCCAGAGCGTCGTAGGCGGCCCGGCCGCGGCCGTCGGCGGCCTCGCGCAGCCAGACGAGCGGATGCCGTACCCCGTCGTGCTCGTGGGTGACCAGCACCTGCACATCAGCGGCCACGCGGAGGAACGAGTACCGCTCGTCGTTCAGCGAGAAGTCCGCCAGATCGGCGACGAGCGGATACTCCTCGACCGTCACGACGGTGTCGCCCTGCTCGGGGTGCATCGAGACGCCCTCGACCCACCGCCCGCCGAGGGTGCGCTCCCACTCGTCCGACTCGGTGAAGCTCGTCGCGGAGGAGTGCAGCGCGAGCAGCGGCCGGCCGCTCCGGAGGTAGCGGGTGAGGCCGGCCGCGGGTGACGGCTCCCCGTCGCGGGGCTGCCCGACGTTGACGACGAGGAGATCGGGCAGGTGCTCGAGCGCGGCGAGAGCGTCGTCGACGTCGGGCGCGATCTCGACGTCGTAGCCCGCCTCCTCGACGATCCCGGCGAGGGCCCTCGAGGTCTCGGCGAACGGGTGCCACGGATCGGCGTACCGACCGACACCTGAGAGGAGGAGGGCTGATCGGCGTCGAGTCATGGCCTCATCCTGACGCACGCGTTGCGGGATCCCGGGGGATGCGTGCCACGCTGGCCGGATGGATCTCGAGGTGCGGCCGGACCTGGTCATCCCCGCGCCCGAGCTGCAGTGGAGGTTCTCGCGCTCCTCCGGCCCGGGCGGGCAGCACGTCAACACCTCCGACAGCCGGGTGCAGCTCACCTGGAACGTCATGGAGTCGACGGCTCTCACCGACGAGCAGCGGATGCGCGTCCTCCAGCACCTCGCTCAGCGCCTCGTCGCGGGTGCGGTGACGGTGACGGTGCAGAGGGAGCGGTCGCAGCTGCGCAACCGCGAGATCGCCCTCGACCGTCTCCGGGAGCTCGTGAGCGCCGCGCTGGCGCCTCCGGGCCCGACGCGCCGCCCGACCCGCCCGACCCGAGGCTCGGGCCGCCGCCACCTCGCGGCCAAGCAGCAGCGCTCGGCGACGAAGCAGCAGCGGAGGCGCCCGACGGCGGAGTAGCGGGCGGGAACGGACACGCGGTGCCTCCGGCGCCGGCGCAGAGCGGGGAAGAGGCCGACGTTCGCAGGGAGGCGGGTCTCGATACGCCCCTGCGGGGCTGCGGGCTCGACCAGCCTGCTTGCGGGTGTCTCTTCCCAGTAGACCCACCAGCGTCAGAAGAACAGGTCGGAAGTCACCCTGCAGGTGTGGCGGCACGCTGTTGATCGAGTAGCCCGCGCAGCGGGCGTATCGAGATCCACCGATGTCAGAAGTCCAGGTCGGAAGCCTGATCGACTGGCGGACGCGGGTCTCGATACGCCCCTCCGGGGCTGCGGGCTCGACCAGCATGCAGGGCGGCCGGACCGAGTCAGCGCAGCGGCTTCCGCATCCGGAAGTTCGTCAGTGCGACCCCCGCTCGCACCGGATGCTGCTCGGCGACCACGGTGAACCCGCGGCTCTCGAAGAACGGGCGCGCCGTGATACTGACGTCGGCCGACAGCTCGGCGGCGTCCGACTGCCGGGCGAGTGACTCCGCGTGCTCGAGGAGGCGGGTCGCCACTCCCCGCCGGAGGAACCGCGGCGAGACGAACATCATGTCGATGCAGCCGGAGGGGGCGACGTCCGAGAAGCCGACGACGGCGCCTCCGCTCTCGATCACGAAGGCGCGGCGGGCCTGCATCGCCGTGTGCCAGGCCGAGACATCGCGGTCGTCGGCGCGCGCCCACGCGCGGATCTGCTCGGGCGAGTAGTCGGCGGCGGCGGTCTCGGTCACCGCCGCGAGGAACACCTCGAGCGTCGCGGCGGCGTCGGACGCCCGGTACTCGCGCAGGATCTCCACGGGCTCATCCTCGCAGCGTGCACAACCGAGGGTGAGACGGCGGACAGGCCCCTCCAGGAGCACGTTCCGGCGTCTCACCCTCGGTCGTGCACGCCGAGGGCCGTCGACAGGAGCGCCCGCCGTCACGATCGTGACGACGGGCGCTCCTCGACTCTGCTGCGGGTCAGGCTCTGCTGCGGGTCAGAGCGTCTGCGCGAACGGGTCGAAGTCGACCGGCACGGCAGGCACGGTCGGCACCGTGCTGTCGAGAGCGACGAACTCGCCGCTCTCGGCCGACTCCTGAGCCGAGAGCATGACGTCGAGCACGTGGTAGGCGAGCTCGCCCGTGGCCACGTGCGGACGGTCCTCCGCGATGGCGCGGACCATGTCGAGCAGGCCGAGGCCGCGGCCGACGACCGTGCCCTTCTGCTCGATCTCGGTCCACTCCTGCTCGCCCCAGGCGCCGTCGGCGATCGCGGTGGGCGCCTTCACGAACGCGGTGCGCCCCTCGAACTGGTTCGGGTCGGGGATGACGATCGACCCTTCCGTGCCGTGGATCTCGAAGACGCCGTGGCGCTCGAGGGCGGAGTCGAAGCTCAGCAGGCTCGACGCCTGCTGACCCGCGGCGAACGAGGTGAGCACCTGCAGCGAGGTGGGGACCTCCACCGGGAACGTCGTCCCGGCATCCGGCCCGGAGCGGATGACGCGCTCCTCGAGCTTCTTGCGCCCGAGGGCCGCGACCCGCTGGACCGGTCCGAAGAGGCTGACGAGCCCGGTGAAGTAGTACGGACCCATGTCGAGCAGCGGGCCGGCGCCCTGGGCGAAGAGGAACGCCGGGCTCGGGTGCCACAGGTCGGGGCCGACGGTCTGGAAGGTGGTGGACGCGAACATCGGCTCGCCGATGACACCCTCCGCGATGGCGCGCTTGGCGGTCTGGAAGCCCGGGCCGAGGACCGTGTCGGGCGCGTTGCCCACGCGGAGCCCCTTCGCGGCGGCGTCCTCGAGCAGCTTCGCCGCTCCGGCGCGATCGAGGCCGAGCGGCTTCTCGCTCCAGACGTGCTTGCCCGCGGCGATCGCGGCGGCCGAGACCTCGATGTGCGCAGCGGGGATCGTCAGGTTGACGACGACCTGCACGTCGGGGTGGGCGAGGACGTCCTCGGCGGAGCCCCAGGCGGGGACGCCGTGCTTCTCGGCCTGGCTCTTCGCCCGGTCGAGCAGCAGGTCGCCGACGACGAGGACCTCGACGTCGGGGAAGGACTTGAGGTTCTCGAGGTAGGTGTCGCTGATGACGCCGACGCCGATGACGCCGATTCCGATGGGGCCGCTCACGCTGCGTACCCGCCCTTCACGAGGAAGTCGTAGCTCGCCCGGATGTCCTCGAAGACGTCGCCGGGGGCGTTGTCGTACTCGATGACGGCGTACTCGATCGCGCCCTCGCCGGCCTGGAGCGCGGCGACCAGCGGCACGTCGCCCTCGCCGGGGCGGCGCTGGTCGAGGGTGTCGGAGCCGAACGCGGCGGCGCCCGGGGCGAAGGGGTTCTCGGCCGGAGCGACGCCGTCCTTGACGTGCACGGCGACGAGGCGCTTGCCGAGTCGCGAGACGAGAGCTGTGGCGTCCTGGCCGCCGGTGAGCGCCCAGAACAGGTCGAGCTCGATCTGGACGCGCTCGTCGGTGAGCGCGATGAAGCGCTCGTAGGCGGTCTGCCCGTCGAAGGAGGCGATGAACTCCTGCGCGTGGTTGTGGTACCCGACCGTGAGGCCGAAGGTCGCGGCGACCTCGGCGGCCTTGTTGAGTCGGTCGGCGATGTCGGCGACCCCGTCCTCGGTCAGCCAGCGCTCGGCCGGGACCATGGGATCGATGACGAGGGTGATGCCGATCTGCGCGGCGGCCTCGAAGACGACCTCCGGAGCGGGCGTCGGGATGGAGCCGTCGGGAGTCCAGAGCGAGTCCGAGAGCAGGGGAGCGTGGCCGGTCGGCGAGGCCAGACCGCTCGCGTCGAGAGCGGCGCGGATCTCGGCGGGGCGGCGGACGAAGTCGAACGCCTCGACGTTCTTGAGGCCGATGGCCGCGAGCTTGTCGAGCGACCCGTTCGGGTCGTCGGTGAATTCTTTCGCCAGCGTGTAGAGCTGGACGGAGGCGGCGGGAAGAGCCATGGTCTGTGTCGCTTTCGATCGGTGGAGAGAGGGAGAGAGCGGGAGTCGGATCGGCCCGTGCCCTCGCACGTGCCGACCCCGGGCCGGAGTCCGACCTGTCTGGTCTACCGGACTTTCGTGACCGAACCCGGTCTATCGGACTTTCTTGATGGGGAAGATGACCAGTGCTCCCACGATCGCGGCTATCGCGCAGACCGAGAACCACAGGGCGTAGTTGTTGCCGGTCGGGTCGCTGACGTAGACGAGGATGCCGCCGATGAGCGGAGCGATGGTCTGGGGGAGGGCGTTGGCGATGTTGAAGACGCCGAGGTCCTTGCCCGAGTTCTCGGGGTCGGGCAGCACGTCGACGACGAGCGCGAGGTCGACGCCGACGTAGATGCCGTAGGCGATGCCGAGGATCGCCTCGAGGATGTAGAAGGCGCCGATGTCCTGGACGAAGATCAGCGCGAAGGTGCCGATGGCGAAGAGCGCGGTCGAGCTCCAGACGAAGACCTTGCGGCGGCCGATCTTGTCGGACAGCCAGCCGGCGAAGTAGCTCGCACCGACGAGGCCGATCGTGTAGATCAGCACGCTCATCGAGATGACGCCCGGGATGTCCGCCTCGGGGACCTCGATGTGGTTGAGCAGGTAGAAGAAGCGGAACGTGGTGAAGCCGAAGCTCGCGAAGGTGATGAGGAAGCGCGACCACCAGGCGAGCGCGTAGTCGGGGTGCTTGACCGGGCTCACCCAGAAGGTCTCGGCCCACTCGCGCAGCGTCGCCCGCGGCGGCCGGGTGGGCAGGCGGCGGTCGGGGAGCACGATGGCGAAGACGACCATGACGATGATGGCGAGGACGGCCGGGCCGACGAACATGATGAGCAGCTGGTCGGCGAACGCCTCCGCGACGTAGGTGCCGCCGAGGATGCCGACGTTCTGTGCGATGCCGATGGCGGCGGTGATCTTGCCGCGCTGGAACCTCGGCACCTGGTCGGCGATCGTGGCGATGAACGGCGCGAGCGCCATGTTGGCGCCGAGCTGGGCCAGCGACCAGCCCACGGTGGCGATCATGAGGGTCGGGGCGAGCGCCATGATCGCGAAGGCGACGGTCATGATCACCGTGCCGGCGACGATCCAGATGCGGCGGCGGCCGAGGCGGCTCGTGGTGCGGTCGGAGAGGCGGCCGAACACGACATTGGCCAGCGTGGCGAAGAGGGCGCCGAATCCGCCGAGCACCGCCGCCGCGCCGGTGGCGCCGTTCTGCGCGATCTCGCCCGCGTCGACCAGGGCCTGGATCTTGATGCCGATGCCGACGATCGCGGGGCCCAGCAGGGCGATGAAGAAGACCAGCTGCGCGGCGAGGAGCCAGAAGATGTACGACTTCTTGGCCGGCTCGGTCGGTTCGGGGAACTGCTGGTCCCGTCGCACCGTCGCCGTCGATGTCGTCATGCCCGAGGGCATTCCCGCGGCTGATCCACTCGCTGTCGTCATGGCCGAGTCCTCTCGTCGTTGAGCTTCGAGACACGATCTGAAAACCGATCGCTGTTCGGGATCGAGTATGCACCGGCCCTGGGAGGTCGGCAATACTTGAGCCGCAAAAACCCTAGCGATGTATGGTTTTCAGAGTCGAGGCAGGGACGCCCGACAGATCGGAGCGCACCCATGACCCACGCCGACCAGCTCGACGCCCTCACGCTCGAGGAGAAGGCCTCGCTCACCAGCGGCGGCAGCTTCTGGGCCACGAAGCCCGTCGACCGCCTCGGGATCCCCTCGGTCGTGCTGACCGACGGCCCGCACGGTGTGCGACTCCAGCGGCAGGGCGGCGACCACCTCGGGCTCGCCGACAGCGTGCCCGCGACCTGCTTCCCTCCGGCCGTCGCGCTCGGATCGAGCTGGGACGTCGATCTCGTCCGCCGCGTCGGCGTCGCCCTCGGCGAGGAGGCGAAGGCGGAGGGAGTCGGCGTGCTGCTCGGCCCCGGCATCAATATCAAGCGCTCCCCGCTCTGCGGCCGCAACTTCGAGTACTTCTCCGAGGATCCGCTGGTCAGCGGTGTGATGGGCTCGGCCCTCGTCGGCGGCCTGCAGAGCCAGGGCGTCGGAGCGTCGCTCAAGCACTTCGCCGCCAACAACCAGGAGACCGACCGCCTCCGCGTCAGCGCGGACGTCGACGAGCGGCCGCTGCGCGAGATCTACCTTCGCGCTTTCCAGCGGGTCGTCACCGAGCAGCAGCCGTGGACGCTCATGTGCTCGTACAACCGGCTGAACGGGGTCTACACCTCCGAGGATCCGTGGCTGCTCACCACGGTCCTCCGCGACGAGTGGGGCTTCGACGGCCTCGTGATGTCGGACTGGGGCGCCGTGAACGACCGGATCGCCGGTGTCGCCGCGGGCCTCGACCTCGAGATGCCCTCGAGCGGAGGCCGGACCGACGCGCAGCTCGTCGCCGCCGTCCGCGCGGGCGAGCTCGACGAGGCGCACGTGACGACCGCCGCGCGCCGCTCCCTCGAGCTGCTCGACCGGATCGCGGAGCAGGCCGACCCCGACGCGACCTACGACGCCGACGCGCACCACGCCCTGGCCCGCGAGGCCGCCTCCCGCAGCATCGTGCTGCTGCAGAACGAGGGCGGCCTGCTGCCGCTCGACTCCTCCGTCGACATCGCCGTGATCGGCGAGTTCGCCCGGACTCCGCGCTACCAGGGCGCGGGCAGCTCGCTGATCAACCCGACGCGGCTCGACAACGCCCTCGACGAGCTGCGGCGCACGGTCGACGCGAGCTTCGCCTCCGGATTCACGCTCGACGGCTCCGGCGACGCGCAGGCGCTGCGCGACGAGGCCGTCGCCGCCGCGCGGGCCGCCGCTGTCGCCGTGCTGTTCCTCGGCCTCCCCGCGTCGGAGGAGTCGGAGGGCTTCGACCGCGAGCACCTCGAGCTGCCCGTCGAGCAGACGCTCCTGCTCGACGCCGTCCTCGCCGCGAACCCGAACGCGGTCGTCGTGCTCTCGAACGGCGGAGTCGTCCGCACCTCCGGCTGGCAGGACCGGGTCCCCGCGATCGTCGAGGGCTGGCTGCTCGGCCAGGCCGGCGGCGGCGCGATCGCCGACGTCCTGCTCGGCGTGGTGAACCCCTCCGGCCGCCTCACCGAGACGATCCCGCTGCGGCTCGAGGACAGCCCGTCGCACCCCGGCTTCCCGGGGGCCTTCGGGCACGTCCGCTACGGCGAGGACGTCTTCGTCGGCTACCGCGGGTTCGACGCCCGCGGCACCGAGGTCGCCTTCCCGTTCGGGCACGGACTCTCGTACACCGACTTCGCGTACTCCGGGTTCTCGGTCGAGGAGGTCGACGGCGGACTCCGGGTGCGGGTCGACGTCGCGAACACGGGCGAGCGCGACGGGCGCGAGGTCGTCCAGGTCTACACGGGCCTGCCGGGCTCGGCGGTCCCGCGCGCGGTCAGGGCGCTGACCGCGTTCGCGGTCGTCGAGGTCGCGGCCGGAGAGACGGCGACGGTCACCCTCGACGTCCCGCGCGACGACCTGGCCTACTTCCACCCCGCGGCCGGCGCCTGGACCGTCGAGGGCGGCGACTACCTGGTCGAGGTCGGCGCCTCCAGCCGCGACCTCCGCGTCTCGGCGACCGTCTCCGTCACCGGCGACGTGCTCGACCTCGCGCTGACCGAGGAGTCGACCGTCGCGGAGTGGCTCGACCACCCGCGCGCCGGATCGCTGCTGCGCGACGCGTTCTCCTCCGGAGACGGCACGTTCTCGTCGATGTTCGCGGACCCCGAGATGCTGCGCATGCTCGGCTCGATGCCGCTCGGCCGCATCGCCGTGTTCCCCGGCAGCCCCCTCGACGACGCGTCCCTCGCCGGCCTGGTCGAGGCGGCGCGCGCCTGACGCCCCTCAGCGAGCTCCCGTTCCGGTGAGGCTCCTCCTCTTCCTCGCTGATCGAGTAGCCCGCGGAGCGGGCGTATCGAGATCCACCAGCGTCAGAAGGCCGAGGCAGAAGCCCGATCTGCTGACGGTGGTCGGTCTCGATACGCCCCTACGGGGCTACTCGACCAGCAGGGGGTGGCGATGCGTGAAGCGGGTTCGCCGGTCGATTCTCCGAGGGGAAGGCCCGTCCTCGCTGATCGAGCCCGCAGCCCGCGCAGCGGGCGTATCGAGATCCACGTCCGTCAGGAGACCGGGTCTGAGGACCGATCTGCTGAAGCCGGTGGGTCTCGATACGCCGCCTGCGGCGGCTACTCGACCAGCAGGGGGTGGCGATGCGTGAAGCGGGTTCGCCGGTCGATTCTCCGAGGGGAAGGCCCGTCCTCGCTGATCGAGCCCGCAGCCCGCGCAGCGGGCGTATCGAGATCCACGTCCGTCAGGAGACCGGGTCTGAGGACCGATCTGCTGAAGCCGGTGGGTCTCGATACGCCCCTGCGGGGCTACTCGACCAGCATGGATGGTTCGACCAGCGGGCTGCTCGCGAGGGAGGATCAGCCCTCCAGCACGGAGGCGTACACAGCGAGGTAGTCGTCGACCATCCGCTCGACGGCGAAGCGCCGGCGCGCCGTCGACCGCACGACGGCGCGGTCGAGGAGGGCTGCGCGCGTCACCGCGGCGACCGCCTCCTCGCGGGACCCGACCGCGAAGCCGGTGACGCCCTCGTCGATGACCTCGGGCATCGAGCCGCGCCGGTACGCGATCACCGGGGTGCCGCACGCCATCGCCTCGACGACCGACAGCCCGAACGGCTCGTCGAAGCCGATCGGGTGCAGCAGCGCGAGCGCCGAGCCGAGCACCCGCGCGCGCTCGACCGGGCCGACCGAGCCGAGGTGCACGACGCTCGTGCCGTCGACGAGCGGCTCGACCTCGTCGCGCCAGTAGCGCTCGTCCTGCACGATGCCGCAGATCACGAGCCGGCGGCCGGCCTCGGCGGCGATGCGGATCGCCTCCCCGGTGCCCTTGTCGGGGTGGATGCGGCCGAGGATCACGAGGTCGTCGCCTCCGGGGCCGGCCGGGAACTCGTCGATGTCGATGCCGTGGTGCACCGTCGCCGCGTACTCGAGCTCGGGCGAGCGGTCGCTCGACGAGATCGACACCAGGTGGGCGGTCAGCGGATGCCGCAGCGCCTCGCGGTAGGCGGGCAGGATCTCGGGCCCCGAGAAGCCGTGCACCGTCGTCACCAGCGGCACCGGCCACTGCGCGGCGAGCGCGAGCGGCAGCCAGTCGAGGTGGTTGTGCACGAGGTCGAAGTCCCGGGCGCGATCGAGCACGGCGGCGATGTGCAGCGCCTCCCAGACCCGCCCGTCGCGGCCCGACTCGGCGTAGCCCGTCGGGGCCACCGACTCCAGCGTCGCGGTGGTCACGGAGTCGCCGGTGGCGAACAGCGTGACGTCGACGCCGCGCCGCACCAGGCCCTCGGCCAGGAGGCTCGCGACCTGCTCCCACGGGCCGTAGTGGCGCGGCGGAGCGCGCCACGCGATCGGCGCGAGCATCGCGATCCGCAGACCGGTCACGCGGGAGTCATCGCGTCCAGCAGGTCGTCCACCTCGATCGAGGCGACCCCGACCCGCACGTCGCCGATCCCGAACGGGATCCACACCACGCCCTCGTGCAGCACCGAGCCGCAGCTGTAGACCACGTTGGGCACGTAGCCGTCCTGCCGATCGCCGTCGGGCTCGAGCAGCGGAGTCGTCAGCGACGCGAGGACGACGCGGGGATCCTCGAGGTCGAGCAGCATCGCGCCCAGACTGTAGCGGCGGAGTGGTCCGACTCCGTGCGTGATGACCAGCCAGCCGCGCCCCGTCTCGATCGGCGGTCCGCAATTTCCGCGCTGCACCGCGTCCCAGAGGTGGCGCGGGGGCTCGAGCTCGGCGATGTCGTCCCAGTGCCGCCCGTCCTCGGAGCGCGCGAGCGTGTTGGTGTCGCCGTCGGTGCGGCTCAGCGCGTAGAGCGCGCCTCCGATCGCCCGCGGGAACAGGGCCATGCCCTTGTTGCCGGCGGGCTCGCCCGTGAGCTGGTGGGTGTCGAACGTCTGCAGATCGCGCGAGACCAGGAGGCGCGACGAGATCGTCGAGCCGTCGTACGCCGTGTAGGTGGCGCGGTACTCGCCCGAGACGTCGAGGGTGAAGCGGGCGTCCTCCATGCCGTGCGACTCCTGGGCGGCGGAGGGGATCAGCGTGCGCTGGGCGAGCGCCTCGCCGAGCGGGAACGACGCGCGGTAGGCCGAGCGGGCGGTGCCGCGCAGGGCGGCGAAGGCGGCGGGCGCGTCGTGGCGGCGGGTGAGCGGAGCGGGCAGCGCGGCGATCACGGGGTCGAGGTCGTCGGCCGTGAAGGTCTCGGGCAGCGCGCGCAGCACGGCGAGCGCGACCTCGCCGGGGTTCGGGCCGAGGGCGGCACGCAGGTGCGCGACCGTCCACGTGCCGGGGGAGATCTCGGCGGCGGCGGGGGCGCCTCCGCGATCGTCGAAGGCCCAGGTGCGGCCGGGCCCGATGACGGCCGAGGCGAAGCCGATCGACGAGCGGTGCCCCTCGCCGATCTGGCGGACCGAGAGGGCGACGCGCAGCTGCCCCTCCTCGAGCCCCGACTGGTCGGGGTGCGGCATCGCGCTCGGGTTGCAGAGTGCCGCGCCCTCGAGCGCGTACTCGGCGGTGAACGCCGCTCCGATCACGAGCACGCGCGGGTCGTCGGCCGCGACTCCCTCGACCGCGGCGTGCTCGCGGAGGGTCGTCTCGCCGTCGGCGGCGCGGGCCGCGGACATCGCCCGCACGTCGCGGAGGGCGTCGGCGAGCTCGGCGTCCGTGAGCGCGCGGATCCGCTCGAGGATCTCGCTGACCCGCGACCGGGTCTCGGTGGGCGCGGAGCCCGGCAGGTAGAGCTGCCAGAGCACGCGCGAGGCGTCGGAGTCGAGGGTCGCGTCGTGCACGCGCAGTCCGGGGGTCATCCCGACACCGCCGCGATGCTCGTCAGTGTCGCGAGCCGGTCGCCGGCGCGGGTCGGCATGAGCGCCGCGCGACGCACGACGAGCGAGGTGTGCAGGGCGGCGATGGTCGACTCCGCGCCTCTGTTCTCGTTGCGGCCGTCGCGCTCGAGGCCGTCGAAGCCGGCTCCGGTGGCGAGGTCGACCATGGCGGTCCCGGAGTCGTTCACGCCGTGGAACCAGGCCCAGCACGAGGCCAGGCCCTCGCGCCAGAGCGGATCCTCCTCGAGGGTCAGCGCGCGGGCGCAGGCCGCCGCGATGGCCGCGACCTCGATGGGCTGCTGGTCGAAGAGGGGGCTGCCTCGCTCGTCGGGGTCGCGCCCCGACCAGCCGGTCACCGAGAGGTGGCCGTCGAGCGACTCGATCTCGAGCAGGAACGCCAGCGTCTCGACGCCGCGCTCGAGCAGCACCGGGTCCTCCAGCGCCTCGCCCGCGGCCAGCAGGGCCTCGGGGAGGCAGCCGTTCGCGTAGCGCAGGCGCGGCTCGGGCCACGGCCAGGCCGGGTCGGAGCCGCCGAGCAGCGCGGGGGCGGCGTCGCGCAGGAGCTGGGCGGCGGATGCGGAGTGCGGACGCACCGCCATCACCTCGGCGGCGCCGAGCGCGGCGAAGGCCACCGAGCGCAGGTGCGGCGAGCGCTGCTCGGCGAGGTGCAGGAAGAGCTTCATCGCGCGGCGCCGGGTCAGCGGGAGCTCGGCGCTCGCGGCGACGACTCCGGCGGCCCAGACGCTGCGGCCCCACCAGTCGCCGACGCCTGAGTCGTCGGTCCACTCGCCCTCGGGCGACATGCGGTTGTGGACGGTGCCGTCCGCCTCCACCGCGCCCTCGAGGAAGCGGAGGTACTGCTCGGTGAGGCGCCGGGTGCGGTGCGACTGCTCCGGCTCCTGGGCCACGACGAGGAGCGCCCGCGCCGCGTCGTCGACGCAGTAGCCGTGCTCGCGGCGGGGCGCATCGAGCTGCGCGTGCTCGAAGAGGCCGAGCTCGTCGGTGAGCGCGTCGAGGTGCGCGTAGGGCAGGCGCGCGGGGGAGAGGCGCGCGGCGCCGGTCACGCGGCACGCTCCAGGCGGAGGCGCTCGGCCAGCGCGAGGAAGCGGCCGGCCGCCTCGGGCCAGGACAGCACCGACGAGTCGGGGGTCGGCGCGATGTCGGCGGGGGCCGCGGCGGCCTCGCGCAGCACGTCGCGCAGGGCGAGCGCCATCGCGGCGGGATCCTGATGAGCGACGGCGCGGCCCTGCGGCCCGCCGAGCAGCTCGAGCGCGTGCGGGAACGAGGTCGCGACGACCGGGCGACCCGCCGCGAGCGCCTCCACGAGCACGCCCGAGGTGACCTGGTTGCGCGAGTCGTAGGGCAGCAGCACCGCATCCGCTCCCGACACCGCGCCGGCGAGCTGGCCCGCGTCGAGGTAGCGGCCGTCGAGCACGACGTCGTCCTCGAGCCCGAGCTCGGCGATCAGCGCGGCGAGCGAGTCGCGGTACGCCTCGCCCTGCGACGCGACGACCTTGGGGTGGGTCTGGCCGTAGACGGTGTAGCGGGCGCGCACTCCGAGCCCGCGCAGCTCGGCCATCGCGCGGATGCCCCACTCGATGCCCTTGCCCGGGCCGATCAGGCCCCAGGTGATGATCTGCGGGGCGCCGGTCCCCGTGGCGCGGCCGCCGGTCCAGACGGGGACGCCGTGCGCGATCAGTCCGACCTTGCGGCTCTCGACCGAGTAGCAGCGCTCGAGGATCTCGGCGGCGACCTCGGTCATCACGACGACGGCGTCGGCGAGGGCGGCGACGCGCTCGAGGACGAGGCGCTGGTTGTCGCTGGGCGTCTCGAGGACGGTGTGCAGGACGACGATCGCCGGGACCACGAGCTCCTCCATGACGGCGAGGACCTCGTCGCCGTCGCGACCGCCGAAGATGCCGTACTCGTGCTGGATCACGGCGACCTCGGCGCGGTTGAGCTCGGCGGCGGCGCGCTCGATGCTCGCCCGGTCGCCGGCGACGAGCTCGGCCACGACCTCGACGCCGGGCATCGGCGGGGTGGAGCCGGGGACGGCGAGCTCGTCCATCACGCGCACGGTGCGGATCGACGCGCCGTGGTCGGCGACGAGGGCGCCGGCGAGCGCCTCCGAGAAAGTGGCGAGGCCGCAGCGGGTGGGCGGGAACGTCGAGAGGAGACCGACGGAGGGCCCGGTCTGAGCGGCGCGGGACGAGAGGGGGAGGGGGTGCTCCATGCGGACTCCAGTCGTGGGTGCGGAGCGCTCCTCTTGTCGAGGGGTCCCGCGAGCGGTCGGGACGTCTGCCGGTCGGCACCTCCCGAGGGATCGCAGCGCGGATCCGGTCCACGGCGGACCTGCCGGCCGTGAGTAGCGTCACCCTAGTAGGGGTATCCGAACGGACGGGGTCGCGTCGCGTTTTTCGGACAGCGCAGCGGAGGCGGATCAGCGGGTGCGGGCCACCGTCAGGGTCACCAGCGCCGCGCAGATCAGGGCGAGCGCGACCAGCACGCCGCCGACGCCGAGCGGGCCCGCGAGCAGCGGAGTCGCGAGAGCGGCGACCGCGCCCGGCAGCACCAGACGCGCGGGCATCGGCTGCTCCGCGCCGAGCGGGGAGTGCACCGCCCAGAGCAGCAGCAGGTAGGCGGCGACCGGCACCGCCACCGCCGCTCCGATCACCGCGTTCGCCGCCTCGAGGTGCCCGGCGGTCGCCGCGACCGCCGCCTCGAGCCCCGAGCCCAGCGCGCCCAGCGCCGCGAAGATCACGAAGTGCGCGTAGCCCCAGAGGTACGAGAGGGTGCGCCGGCGCTCCAGCAGCTCGCCCGACGGGTGCAGGTAGTACAGCCACCAGAGCGCGAAGACGATCACCAGCGCGCACGCCGAGACGAGGACGAGCGAGGGGCTGACGCCTCCCTCCGACAGCGCGCGCTGCACCCCCGAGACCGCGGCGAGCACGCTCTCGCCGAGCAGGATGATCGTGAACAGCCCGTACCGCTCGGCGATGTGGTGCGGATGCCAGCTCGGCTCGCCCGCCCGCGCCGACCACAGCGGCACGCAGATCTCGAGCAGGGCGAGCACGACGAAGCTCGCGACGGCGAGCTCGGGCGGCAGCAGGAGCCGCAGCAGCCAGCCGACCTGCACGAGCGAGAAGCCGACGGCGCTGCGCAGGGCCGAGGTGCGATGCTCCGGAGTCGACACCGCGACGCGGATCCACTGACTCACCAGCGCGAATCGCATGATCGCGTAGCCGATCGTGATCGCCGTGAAGTCCCCCTCCTCGAACGCGGTCGGCACGCCCGCGGCGAGGACCAGCACGCCTCCCATCTGCGCCAGCGTCAGCAGGCGGTAGGGCACGTCGTCGGTGTCGTAGCCGGAGGCGAACCAGGTGAAGTTCATCCACGCCCACCAGATCGCGAAGAACACCATCGCGAACGGGCCGACGGTCTCGCCGAGGTGCCCCTCCTCGACGGCGTGCGCGAGCTGGACGACGATCTGCGCGATCGCGACGACGAACGTGAGGTCGACGAGCAGCTCGAGCGGCGACGAGACCCGGTGCGGCTCGTCGATCGCGCGCGGCCGCATGCTCACGCGGAGGGGGTGCGCGGGAGTTCCGGTGGCGTCCATGCGCTCATCCTGCCGCGCGCGCCGGTCCCTCCTCCCGCGCGGCACCCCCGACCCTCCAGAAGTTGTCGTACTCGGGCGTCGAACACGACGACTCGTGCGGACTCGACCGTCCGGGTGCCCGATCCGCCCCTCCACTCCTCAGAAGTTGCGGTAGCGGCGCGCGACTACCGCAACTTCCGCGGAGTCGCGGGGGCCTCCCGCGGCCGGTGCGTCAGGAGTCGCGCCCCTCGCGACGACGTCGGCGCGTGCGCTCCGTGTAGCGTCGCAGCCATGCCCTGGGGACGCGCGTACTTCGCCGCGCAGGCCCTCGGCGGCGCCGTCTGGTGGGTCGCCGTGGCGCTCTCGCCGCTCGTCCGCACCGCGACCCTCGGCTCGCTCTACCCCGTCCCGATCGCCGCGCTCGACCTCCCGCTGTTCGTCGGCGCCTCCGCCCTGGCCGCCGCCGGCCTGCGCTGGGCGGCGGTGCTCGCGACGGCCTGGACCCTCGTCGTCGCCTCCTCCCTCGCCGTGTACGCGACCGTCACCGCGCAGGCGGGCTGGGGCGTCCTCGCGATGCTCGCGGCGTCCGGCGGCTCGGTCGCCGCGCTCTGCCTCCTGACGCTCGGCCGCATCCCGACCCGCTGGATCGCGTCAGGACCCTTCGCGTTCCGGCTCGCCTCCTCCGGTCGCCGCCCGCTCGCGCACCTCGCCGCGACGCTCGGGCAGATCGTCGTGTTCTGGGGTGGCGCGCTCGCGGTCGTCCCCGTCGTGATCGCGGCACTGGAGGCGCGCTGGGCCGTCGCGCTCCCGTTCCCGCCGGTCGCGTGGCCGGCCGGTCTCGCGCTGCTCGTGCTGGCCAGCGCCCTCGGACTCTGGTCGGCGCTCTCGATGTCGCTGCTCGGCGACGGCACGCCCCTGCCGATCGCGATGCCGAACCGGCTCGTGATCGCCGGCCCGTACCGGTGGGTGCGCAACCCGATGGCCGTGGCGGGCATCAGCCAGGGCGTCGCCGTGGGGCTGCTGCTGTCGTCGTGGCTCGTCGTGGTCTACGCGCTGCTCGGCTCGCTGCTCTGGAACTACGCCGTCCGCCCCCTCGAGGAGGCCGATCTCGAGGCCCGCTTCGGCGACTCCTTCCGCCGCTACCGCTCACGTGTGCGCTGCTGGCTCCCGCGCTGGCCGCCGGTCCCGCGCGGGTAGACCTCCGGCTCGCAGGATCGAGTTCGGCTCGCAGGATCCGGCCTTTCCTGCGAGCCGAACGTCATTCCGCGAGCCGTAGATGCTCCGGGGGCTTGGGTGCGCCTGTGCTTCCGCGGATCGCGCCTGCCCGGGCGAGAC
The DNA here is from genome assembly GCF_009807095.1 of Rathayibacter sp. VKM Ac-2754. GTDB lineage: Bacteria > Actinomycetota > Actinomycetes > Actinomycetales > Microbacteriaceae > Rathayibacter. The sequence continues at coordinate 241,482 of NZ_WUCC01000004.1, forward strand.
CTCCGGCTCGCAGGATCGAGTTCGGCTCGCAGGATCCGGCCTTTCCTGCGAGCCGAACGTCATTCCGCGAGCCGGAGGTGCCCAGCGGGCCGGGCCGCGCCGAGGCTGCCCCGCAACGCGCCACCCGCGCCGAGCGAGCACCGCCCCCTGCGCCGCAGCCGCTAAGCCGCTGCCGGCTCCCGCCGCGCCCGCGCCTCGATGACGAGGCTCACCACGAGCCCGACCGCCACGAGCACGATGGCCACCCACGGCAGCACCTCGAGCCCCGCCGCGTCGATCGCCACACCGCCGACGATCGCGCCGCCGCCGATGCCGATGTTGAACGCCGTCGTCTGCAGCGCCGCCGCCAGACTCCGCAGCTGGAACGACGACGTCCGCAGCATGCGCGTCTGCAGCATCACCGGGATCCCGCCGAACGCGATGTTCCAGATCACGGCGGCGGCGACCACCGCGGCCGCCGCTCCGGACGAGGCGGCGGCGGCCAGCCCCGCCAGCGCGAGCAGCACACCGATCGCGGCGATGATGAAGCCCGAGCGGGGGAGACGGTCGGTCGCGAAGCCGGCGAGCACGAGGCCGACGGCCCCCGCGCCTCCGAAGGCGAACAGCACCAGCGGGATGCTGTCGGGCGAGAACGACGCGTTCTCGAGCCACGGCGTGATGTAGGTCGAGAGCGTGTTCTGGCCGATCAGCACCAGGAGGATCACCAGGCACACGCCGAGGATGCGCGGCAGCGTGCGGTCCTTGCGCGCAGGCAGCCGGATCTCCCCGGTCCTCACCGGCACGCGGTGGTCGACCGCGGGCAGGAACTTCACCACGACCAGCGCGAGGACGAGCACGATCCCGCCGAGGATCGCGAAGGTCGGCCGCCAGCCGAACGCGTGACCGAGCGCCGTTCCGACCGGAACGCCCAGGACGAACGCGGCGGAGCCTCCACCCGCCGTGATCGCGGTCGCGCGGCCCAGCTGCTCGGGCGAGACGAGGTGGGCGGAGTAGGCGGCGACCATCGACCAGAACAGGCCGTGCGCGAGTCCGCCGACGATGCGCGCGCCGACGAGCAGCTCGAACGTGGGCGCGAGGGCGGCGAGCACGTTGGCCACCGCGATGGTGCACAGCGCGACCAGCACGAGGCCCTTCCGCGAGAAGCGCTGCGTCACGAGCGTCAGCGGAGTCGTCGCGACCACGACGGTCGCCGCGAAGATCGTCACGAGCTGGCCGGTCAGCGAGATGCTGACCCCGAGATCGCGCGACATGTCGGGGATCAGCCCGGTCGGCAGGAACTCGCTCGTGACCGAGACGAAGATGGCGCCGGCCAGGGTGAGCAGGCCGATCCAGGGGAACGGAGGAGTGTTGGTGGCGGTCGGCGAGGCGGTGTTCTGAGGGGTGTTCACAGTGTCCTGAGGAAGGGGTGCGGGAAGCGACCATCAAGCCTCGCACGCCCGCGCCGCGAACGGGCGCCTCCCGTCGAGCGGGACCGCGGCCGACCCCGACTGTTCACTCCCGCCACTCGCTAGCACCTCCGCCACCGTCGAGGAACCGGGTGACGGGACCCGCGCGGGAGGCGTTCGCTGGAGTCGAGCGGCAGCAGCCGCACGACGGAGGACCCATGCCCGACCAGCCCGTGCCCGACCAGACAGCGCCCGACCAGCCCATGCCCGACCAGCCCGTGCCCGACCAGACAGCGCCCGACCAGCCCGCGCCCGATCAGTACACGTTCACGAACCCCGCGACGCAGTACCCGAACGTCACCCCGCCCGTCCAGCAGCAGCCCGAGCCCGGCCTCCAGTCGCGGATGACCCCCGTCCCCGACCTCGGCGAGCACAGCTACCGCGGCACCGGGCGCCTCGCCGGCCGACGTGCTCTGATCACGGGCGCCGACTCCGGCATCGGCGCCGCGGTCGCCATCGCCTTCGCGCGAGAGGGCGCCGACATCGCCCTCTCCTACCTCCCCGACGAGGAGGCCGACGCGCAGCACGTCGTCGAGCTCATCCGGGCGGCGGGCCGCACCGCGATCCCGATCCCCGGCGACCTCACCGACGCGCAGTACTGCTCCGACCTCGTCGCGCAGGCCGTCGAGGGCCTCGGCGGACTCGACGCCGTCGTCAACATCGCCGGCAAGCAGATCTGGCAGGACGACATGCTCGAGCTCACCGACGAGCAGTTCGAGACGACCTTCGCGGTCAACGTGTTCGCGCCGTTCCGCATCATCCGCGCCGCCCTCCCGCACCTGCCCGCGGGGTCCACGATCATCAACACGGCGTCGGCGGAGGCGCACACGCCCGCCCCCGACCGCCTCGACTACGCGATGACCAAGGGCGCGATCAACAACCTCTCGAAGGGCATGGCGCAGCAGCTGGCCGCGAAGGGCATCCGCGTGAACGTCGTCGCTCCGGGCCCGACCTGGACCGTGCTGCAGGTCACCGGCGGAGTCGACCCCGAGTCCCTGCCCGACTTCGGCTCGAGCGAGGCCCCGATGGGCCGCGCCGCGCAGCCCGCCGAGCAGGCCCCCGCCTACGTGTTCCTCGCCTCCGCCGAGTCGAGCTACGTGATCGGCGAGACCCTGAACGTGAACGGCGGCATGGTCTCGCCGTGAGTGCGGCCGGAGCCGCGTTCGGCTCGCGAGAACACGTTCGGCTCGTCAGAACCACTGGATTCCGCGAGCCGAACGTGATTCTGCGAGCCGAACGTGGTTCCGCGAGCCCGCGGTGGTCGATCCGACAGCGAGTCGACACCTGCGACTCGCCACGAACGGGGCCCTAGAGCTCGCGTGCGCCCCCTCACCCGTCCACTGGCGCTTCGCAGTCCCGTCGAGTGGGCTCGAAACGGCCCCTCGCCCTCACCCACGGCCCGCTCCGCGTCGACTCGCGCGAAGAGGCACCGCCCGGCCCGCCGCCGGCGAGCGGTCACGCAGTGCGTCCTCGGCGCGACTCGGCCGTGGCCGCCTCCGCCGTCAGCACGCCCGACACCTCGCCACGGGACGTGCCGGAGCAGTGGGTGCGACCGGTGGCCGCACCCACTGCGGATCTAGCTCGGCTTGACCGCTGCGCTGGCCTTGACGAGCGTCGTGTAGCCCGTCTTCGTGCCGGTCACCTTGACGGTGATCGACGCCGCCTTGTCGGCGGTGACGAGCTTGTAGGTCGACGCGGTCGCGCCCGAGATCGCCGTGGTGCCGCGGAACCACTGGTAGGTCAGCGTGACCGGCGCGGGCGTCCACGTGCCGGGCGTGGCGGTGAGGACCTGTCCGACCCTGGCCGTGCCGGAGATCGTGGGCGTCGCTCCGACGAGCGTGCCCTGGGCGACGGCCGCGGTGGTGGCGCTGGTCTTGGTGGCGGGGGAGTAGCCGGGCTTGGTCGAGGTGACCGAGACCGTCAGGGTCGCGCCGGCGTCGGAGCCCTTGAGGACGTAGGTCTTCGACGTGGCGCCCGAGATGTAGACGCCGTTGTTCTTCTTCCACTGGTAGCTGAGCGTGGTTCCCGCGTCCCAGGTGCCCGCATTCGCGGTGAGGGTGGAGCCGACCTTGAGCGTGCCGGTGATGGTCGGCGTGGGCATGAGGGTCTGCAGCGCGGCCTTGACGGTCGTCGCAGCGCTCGTCTTCGTGACCGCGGTGTACCCGGTCTTGGTGCCCGTGACGCTCACGGTGATCGCGGCGCCGGCGTCGGCCGTGGCCAGCGTGTAGGTGGAGGCGGTGGCTCCGCTGATCGCGACGCCTCCGCGCTTCCACTGGTACGCGAGCGTCACGGGGGCGGGGGTCCAGGTGCCGGGCACGGCGGTCAGCTTCTGGCCGACCGTCGCGGTCCCGGTGATCGTCGGCGTCGGGCCGGTGATGACGGCAGTGCTCGTGACGGCCGCGGTCGTCGCGCTGGTCTTGGTGGCGGGCGAGTAGCCGGGCTTGGTGCCGGTGACGCTGACGGTGAGCGTCGCTCCGGCGTCGGCCGCCTTCAGGACGTACGTCTTCGCGGTCGCGCCGGAGATGTACGTGCCGCCGTTCTTCTTCCACTGGTAGGTCAGCGTCACGCCCGCATCCCACGTGCCGGGATTCGCCGTCAGCGTCGATCCGACGGTCGTCGCCCCCGAGATGGTGGGCGTCGGCATCAGCGTCTGCAGCGGCAGCCCGACCTGGACGGCGGAGCTGGTGCGGGTGGCCGGTGTGTAGCCGGTCTTGGTGCCGGTGACGCTGACGGTGAGCGAGGTGCCCGCGTCGGCGGAGGCGACGACGTACGTGTTCGAGGTCGCGCCGGCGATCGCGGTGCCGTTGCGCTTCCACTGGTAGGCGAGGCTGACGGGCGCCGGGCCCCAGTTGCCGGGGTTCGCCGTGAGGGTGCCGCCGACGGCGGAGGAGCCGGTGACGGTCGGGACGGAGTTGGTGAGCGAGGCGGCGGTGACGGTGACGGCCGCGCTGGTGCGCGTCGCCTTGGCGTAGCCGGCCTTCGTGCCGGTGACCTGCACGCTGATGGCGCCGTTGCCGAGGTCGTAGGGATCGACGACGTACTGCGGCTCCGTCGCGCCGCTGATCGGGTTTCCGCCGCGGAGCCACTGGTAGTCGAGCGTGACGGGTTGCGGACCCCAGGTGCCGGGAACCGCGGTCAGCGTGTCGCCGACCGTACCGGAACCTGTGACCGTCGGGGTCGGAGCGGTGAGGGTGCCGACATTCGTGAGCTTCAGGACGAAGTCACCCTCGTAGAACCCGTAATTGGAGACTTGGATGAAGTAGGTCTTGCCTGCCTGGACGGCGAAACTCGTGTTCGCCCGCTCGAAGGAGTAGGGGGCGCTGGAGTCCGTCCACTGCTCCGGGCACTCGAGCAGAGACCCTGGAGTCACGCCGTCGGAGTCATAGATACCGACGTTGACGGGTGAGAAGCTCTCGCCGAGGTCGGCCTTCACGCTTCCGTTCGACGGCGCGCGGTACTTGTACCAGACGGAGCCCATGAAGGCGTTGTAGTCGCAGCCGTCGTAAGGCCGGTACCAGTTGCTGTCGACTTTGGCAGTCGATCCTTGGATGGTCGCAGGCAGCGTAGAGACGACCGACGCCGACGAGTAGGTCGTGTTGGGGACCGCGGCGCTGCCGGAGAGGTAGAACTCTGCATCGCCGGGCTGTTCGCTCGACGAGTAGTACTCCGAGCTCACCTGGAAGTAGTAGGTGCGGCCCGCTTCGGCCTGAACGAAGTTCTGAGCGCGGAAGCCGACCTCTGTGCAGCTGATGCGCGTCGCATCCGTGACCGGGCCCTCGCCGAAAGCACTGACGAGTGACGGTCCGCCTGACGAAGATCCGCTGAAAGTCAGAGTCTGACGCTTGGTCGAGACGTACTTGAACCAGATCGAGCTGTACCCCTCGGTGAAGTACTCGGTGTTGTCCGGGTCAGTCGTCCGGCACGTCGAGTCCTCGCCCACCGAGAGGGTCGCCCCCTCGTAAGGAACGCCGTATGTGGAGAACGGCAGGCTCGTGACGACCGTCGCGTTCTCGCGCAGGTCGTTCGCCGGAGGCGCGACAGCGGCGAGGCCCTGGGGCGCCGCCTCGGGTGCGGCCTGGCGAGCGGCGGGCTCGTCGGTGTGCCACTCGCCGGCGGTCGTCGAGACGGGCTCGGCCGCGACGGCGGCGGCCGCCGGGGCGACGAGGAGGCCGAAGCCGACCGCGAGGGCTGTGGCGAGGGCGAGGACCCGCGAGCGGGCAGGGCGGTACAGCGGCATGGCGGGACTCCAGGGAGCGTGCGACGGATCGGGTGGCGGTGCTGCACCTGCAGAATCCGATCGCGGGACGTTCCGCGCCTATCGGGGGAGGGCAGCTCAGCATGGTGCCTTTCACAGGAGGCGCATAGGACCCTTTCGGGGGCGCCGACCGTCACGTTCTCGGTGACACAGCCCGGGTCGCACTGCGCTCGCGGGGATGGCGAGCCGTCCGCCGCCCTGCCCGCACTCCTCCCGCCAGTAGAACTACGCGCCTTCGGGGCTCTGCCTCGCGGTCCGGAGGCACGACACCGTCGGACGCGGACCGGCCCCTGGCGCTGGCGCGCACCCCGTTCCGCGCCCACTCGCGCTCTGCCTTACTCGCGAATGGACGAGAACGGGTCTCTCGAGCGCGCGCTCACCCCACTCCGCGTCCACTGGAGGCTCGTCCTGCGACGGAGCCCGAGTCGGGACGCCGCCTCGCGCACCTCCTGGTCGAGGACCCGAGCGTCACCGCGGTCTTCTGCGGCAACGACGAGATCGCGATGGGCGTGATCAAGGGCATCACGGAGGCGGGCAGGCGGGTCCCCGAGGACATCAGCGTCGTCGGCTTCGACGACCACCCGCTCGCGCGCATGTGGACGCCCGGCCTGACGACCGTGCGCCAGGACTTCGCGGGCCTCGGTCGCCGCGGCTTCCGCCTGCTGCTGCGGGCGATGGACGGCGAGACCGGCGCGATCTTCTCGACCGAGCGCCCCGAGCTCGTCGTGCGCGAGAGCTCGGCGCCGCCGCCCGCGCGGGGCTGACGCGACCCGCCTCAGCTCCCCTCCGGGAACACGACCCCCTTCTGCAGCACGAAGCAGCCCCAGGGCGCCGGATCGAGCACGTGCACCACCGCGAACGCCGCCCTGGCCCGGGCGTAGAACTCGAGTCGGGGGATCACGCCCCACTGCAGCGGCTCGGGATGCGACGCCCGCGCCAGCTCGAGCACGGCGTCCTGCTCCGGAGTCGTCCGCGACGGATCCCCGTCCACCTCCATCCGCTCGAGCGGCGTCGGCACGAAGACGTCGAGCGGGAACACGCTGAGCACGGCGCCCATCGCGCGGCTCATCGTCGCCTCGCCCAGGCGCACCACCGGCCGGCCGGTCGCCACGGCGGGGAAGTTGCGGTCGACGAGCAGCAGCTGGTCGCCGTGGCCCATGTCGTCGAGGAGGTGCAGCAGCGCGCCCGGGAGGAGGGGGTCGATGCCCTTCAGCATCGCCGCGCTCCGGCGGATCGGGCGGGGGGCGGGAGAGCGGTCATCGGTCGTCCTTCTCGTCATCGAGCGGCTGAACGGTCGCGAATTGGCGAACCGGTTGACACGCTACCGCGGCGCGTGGCACCGTGACGAGCGACAGGACCCCGCCGGTGCCCCGGATCGGGGGCCGAGCATCCGCCGCCCGTTCACCGCCGAACACCGCTTTGGAGCGACAACGATGTCCCGATCCTCCCGACGATCCCTGCGACCCTGGATGGTCATCGCCGCGCTGGCGCTCGTCGTCCTCGTGGGGGCGGCGTTCAACGTCAAGGTCGTCAGCACGTCCGACGCCGACGCGGCCGAGACCCAGGGCCAGCTCGATCCGGCCGCCTACGCCGCCGACCGGTTCGACGACATCGTCGCCCAGGTCGAGGAGGAGGCCGTCCCGCTCCCCGAGCTGCTCACTCAGCTCGCCGGCGGCGCGGACGAGGCCGACTTCGGCAACACGTCCGGCGCCAGCAGCGCCTACGCGTTCCCGGTCACCTTCACCGCGGTCGCGGGAGCGGCGACGCCGCCGATCCTCCCGGTGACCGTCGAGGGCGTCCCCGCCGAGACGACCGTGCAGGTGCAGGTCGGGCCGGCGCTGAACGGCACGGCGCTCCGCGACGTCACGGGCGAGATCTCGTTCAACGAGTTCACCAACCAGCTCGAGTACCAGAACGTCTCGACCCAGCTGAACGACCTCGTTCGCTCGGACGTCCTCGCCGACTTCGATGCCGCGGCGGCCGCGGGTCAGACGATCGAGGTCACCGGGGCCTTCCTCCGGGTGAACCCGAACCTCGTCTCGATCGTCCCCGTCTCGATCGAGGTCGTCGGATGACCGGGTCGCAGCCCCAGGTCGGCACCGTCGTCATGCGCGCGGTCGGCATCACCAAGACCTACGGCGCCACGCGAGCCCTCAAGGGGGTCGACTTCGAGATCCGCAGCGGGTCGGTGACCGTCCTGTTCGGCGAGAACGGCGCCGGCAAGTCGACGCTGATGAAGATCCTGAGCGGAGTCGAGACCCCCACGTCGGGCACGCTCGAGCTCGACGGGCGGCCTCTGCAGCTGCGCAACACGGTCGACGCGGTCGAGCAGGGCATCGCGATCATCCACCAGGAGCTGAGCCTCGCGCCGAATCTCAGCATCCAGGACAACATCTTCATGGGCCGCGAGATCGCCCGCGGGGGCCTGATCATCGACCGGCGCAGGCAGTCGACCGTGACCGCAGAGCTGCTCGAGCGCCTCCAGGAGCCGCTCGACCCCAAGACGCTGGTCGCCGACCTGAGGCTCGGGCAGCAGCAGCTCGTCGAGATCGCGCGCGCCCTGGCGGGCGACGCGCGAGTCCTCATCATGGACGAGCCGACCTCCGCCCTGAGCGGCAGTGAGGTGGAGGTGCTCTTCGACGTGATCCACGACCTCACCTCCCGCGGTGTCGCGATCGTCTACATCTCGCACCACCTCGAGGAGGCCCTCGAGATCGCGGATCACGCGGTCGTGTTCCGCGACGGCGACCTCGTCGCCCGGGGCGACCGTGACGAGATCGACATCAACTGGGTGATCTCGAACATGGTCGGCCGCAGTGCCGACGACCTCGACCCCGACCTGCTCGAGACGTTCGGCGAGCCCGTCCTCGAGATCGACGGAGTCAGCGTCGCCGACCCGTCGAACCCTCGCCGCCTGAGCGTCGACCGGCTCGACCTCACGGTGCGCGCGGGCGAGATCGTCTGCCTCTACGGCCTGATGGGCGCCGGTCGCACCGAGCTGCTCGAGGCCGTCGCCGGCCGTCTCGCGATCCGCACCGGAGACGTCCGGCTCAAGGGCGTCTCCGTGAAGGGGCTCGATGTGCGCGGGCGGATCGGGCGCGGTCTCGCGCTGGTCCCCGAGGATCGGCAGCGCGACGGGCTGGTGCAGACCATGTCGGTGGGCGAGAACCTGTCGCTCGCCTCGCTGCTCGACTTCGTGCGCGGCGGCTTCCTCCGCCGCGGACCCGAGAAGGCGTCGGTCGAGGCCGGTGTCCGCGACGTCCGTGTGAAGACCGCGGGTCCGAAGGCCTCGATCACCTCGCTCTCCGGAGGCAACCAGCAGAAGGTCGTCATCGGCAAGGTGCTGATGACGCAGCCCGACGTGCTGCTGCTCGACGAGCCGACCCGCGGCATCGACGTCGGCGCCAAGGCCGAGATCTTCGCGCTGATGGCGCGGGAGGCGCGGCGCGGCCTGGGCGTGCTCTTCGCGACGAGCGAGATCGGCGAGGCGCTCGGCGCCGCCAACCGCATCGTCGTCATGTCGAAGGGCCGCATCGTGCGCGAGTTCGACCCCCGTACCGCCCAGCGCGACGACGTCATGGTCGCGAGCGGCGAGACCCACCACGACCCCGACGAAGAGGCGGCACAGCGATGACCAGCACCACGACGGCTCCGAAGCGCGAGTTCGACCTCGGCGCCCTGCTGCTCGAGGGCCGGGCGTTCATCGCCCTGATCGTCCTGATCATCATCTTCTCGCTGATCTCGGACGCCTATCTGACCCTCCCGAACCTGATCACCATGACCCGGCACGTGGCGATGAACGCGATCCTCGCCCTCGGCATGCTGTTCGTGATCCTCAAGGGCGGGATCGACCTCTCGGTCGGCTCGACCGTGGGCCTCTCGGGAGTCGTGGCCGGCGTCCTGCTCCAGGGTCTGCGGATCGACAGCCTCGACGTGGTCCTGTACCCGGCGGTCTGGGTCGTCGTCCTCTGCTCGCTGCTCGTCGGCTCGCTCGTCGGCCTCGTCAACGGGCTGCTCGTGACCCGCTTCAACGTCGCTCCGTTCATCGCGACCCTCGGCATGCTCTACATCGCCCGGGGCGCGGCGCTCCTGATCTCGAACGGATCGACGTACCCGCGACTCCAGGGCGAGGAGGCCCTCGGCAACACCGGCTTCAACCTGATCGGCGGCGGCCGGATCCTCGGCATCCCGATGGCGATCTGGATCATGATCGTCTTCGCGGTGATCGCCCTGATCGTGCTGCGCAAGACTCCGTTCGGCCGCTGGGTCTACGCCACCGGAGGCAACGAGCGGGCTGCCGAGCTCGCCGGAGTGCCGACCAAGCGGGTCAAGATGAGCGTCTACGTCATCAGCGGCGTGTGCGCCGCGACGGCCGGGCTGATCATCTCGTCCGAGTTGACCGCGGCCGCCCCGCAGACGGGCGAGAGCTTCGAGCTCAACGCGATCGCGGCGGTCGTCATCGGCGGAGCCGCGCTGACCGGCGGCCGGGGCAACGTGCGCGGAGTGCTCCTCGGCGCCTTCGTGATCGGGTTCCTCAGCGACGGCCTCGTCATCGTCGGCGTCTCGACCTTCTGGCAGATCGCGATCAAGGGCGCCGTCATCATCCTGGCGGTCATGCTCGACCAGACCCAGCAGAAGGTCTCGCGCAACAAGAACGCGGCGCTCGCGTCGTCGAAGGCCTCCCCTCCGGAGTCGACCGCGACGACGGCCCACGAATCAGAGGCGAGCGGCGCCCAGTCGCCCGCCGGCAGGTCCTGACCGGCAACGGCGTCGGTCAGGCAAGAGAAACGAAAGGTACCGGACACATGATGCGACGCAAGATCTTCCTCGCCACCGCGACCGTGGCGGTCGCCGCCCTGACGCTCGTCGGCTGCTCCTCGGGCGGAGGAGCCTCCGACACGTCGAGCAGCGCGGCGAGCGAGTCCAGTGGAGGGGAGGCGGGCGGCCTCATCGCCATCATCACGCCTCCCCTCGAGAACCCGTTCTTCAAGGCCGAGGCCGATGCCGCCCAGGCAGAGGCGGAGAAGCTCGGCTACGAGACCTCCGTGGCGTCGCACGACGACGACCCCAACCGCCAGAGCGAGCTCATCGACTCCGCGATCAGCCAGAACGCGAAGGCGATCATCCTCGACAATGCGGGCGCCGACGCCTCCATCGGTCCCATCCAGAAGGCCGAGGACGCCGGAGTCGCGGTGTTCCTGGTCGACCGCGAGATCAACGCGACCGGCATCGCCAAGTCGCAGATCGTGGCGAACAACGCCCAGGGCGCGGCCGCGGTCGCCGAGGAGTTCGTGGCGGCGCTGCCCGAGGGCGGCAACTACATCGAGCTGACCGGCAAGGAGTCGGACACCAACGCCGGCGTCCGCTCCGAGGCCTTCGCGAGCGTCGTCTCGCAGTACCCCGCGCTCGTCCAGACCGCCAAGGAGACCGCGAACTGGAGCCAGGACGAGGCCTTCTCGAAGGTCGAGACCCTGCTCCAGCGCGACCCGAACGTGCAGGGCATCATCGCCGGCAACGACACGATGGCCCTCGGTGCCGTCGCCGCGGTCGAGGCCGCGGGTCTGCTCGACCAGATCAAGATCGTCGGCTTCGACGGCAGCCCCGACGCGGTCGAGGCGATCAAGGCGGGCAAGCTCGTCGCGACGGGACTGCAGCCGGCCGTGCTGATCTCGCAGCTCGCGGTGCAGCAGGCCGACGCGTACATCCAGAACGGCGAGACCGGCGAGGACGAGAAGCAGTCGATCGACTGCATCGTCATCAACGCCGGGAACGCGGAGCAGTACACGCTGTTCGCCCTCGAGTAGAGGGTTCTGCGCAGCGGAAGCGACGGAGCGGGGGTGCCGGAGGGCGCCCCCGCTCCGTCGTCTCTTCTCTCGGCTCGACCGGCCCCACCTCCGGCTCGTCGAATCACGTTCGGCTCGTCAAACCGGGCGGATCCTGCGAGCCGAACAGTGTTTCGCGAGCCGGAGGTGCGCCCAGGCGTGGCGGAGGCCGGCACGGAGGTCGTAGTCCTCCGCAGGGCTCTCTCGGGGTCGAGTCGTCCGGTTCGATGTCCGTGGTCTGGTGGAGCGCTCGATCCGGGCGGAGCTGGCGCTCGCGTCGGGGGTGTCGGAGCGTGATGGCGTGTCGTGGGGCGTTCGACCCGGACGCCGCGTCACCACACGACCGACCGCCCTCCCCGGCCGACCACCCGATCCTCGTCCCACCCCGCGATTCGACGACGCACCACCGCCCTTCTGACGCGCCCTCGCGCCTCCAGCGGCCGAGCCGGCCTGTCACCCCAGTGGCCACCGGCCTCAGCAGATCGGCATCCCGACCCGGCCTTCCCGGGGCGTCCGGCGAGGCTCCGGGTCTCGCGCAGCAGCACGGCGCAGACGCCCCTCCGGCTCGCGCCCACGCGCCCGCGTTTCGCGCAACCGCGTCACAGCGGAGCGGCGCCCCTGTCTCTCAGGCATGGCTCCCCTCCGCAGCACCCTCGTCGCGTTCGACGCCCGCGTGGCCGGCGCGCTCTTCACCCGTTCGGGGCCGTCGAGCCGTCGGCACGACGTGCTCGCGATCGCCACCGCGGCCCTGGTCAACGAGCGCTACCTCGATCGCCGCTTCACGATCGCCGGCCTCAGCCGCGAGCTGCGTGTCTCCGCCCTCGTGCTGCGCCTGCGCTTCCGCCGCTTCTACGCGCTGCCCCTCGAGGAGCATCTCGCATCGCGCCGACTCGAGCTCGCGAGCATCCTCATGGCGAGGACGCCGCACCGCCCCGGCGCGCTCGAGGACATCGCCCGCCACGCCGGCTACCGCAGCGCCGCCGACCTCGATCGCGACTTCGTCCGCTACCGCCGCACCCCGGCTCTCGCCGCCTGGTTCCGGATGGGCGTCAGCCGCACGACTCCGGTCGACGAGTTCTCGTGACGTGGGCGGCGATGGCCGCCGGTCGCTACAGCCCGCGACCTCTGCCGGGCGCGAAGGTCATCAGGCACCCGCCCGGCAGCGGAACGAACGAGTACCCGCTCTCGGGCTCGTCGCTCTCGTACGGGTCGAGCTCGGCGTACTCCTCCGGGGTCGGGTAGCCGTAGAGCTCGCGCCGCGTCGGCAGCGGTGGCACGGCCGGCGGAGTCGTGCTCGGCAGCCGGGTGCGGACGGCCGCGCGCAGCGGCTCCCCGACGGGCACCTCGGCGCCGCAGGTCGCGCAGACGCGCCCGCCCTGGTTGACGCCCTCGCAGACGCGGCACCGCCAGACGCTCACGGTCGGCGCCTGTCGGTGAGCCTGCCGAGGAGCTTCCCGACGAGCCTCCCGGCCGAGGCCGCCGCCGCGGGCGCCTCCGTCCGCGCTCGACCGACGAGCGTCCCGCGCAGTCCGCTCGAGGGCGCAGGAGCGGTCTCGCCGGGCGGCCGCACGCCCATCAGCGTCGCGTGCACCGCGGCGATCGTCGGGCGAGCTGTGGGGTCGGCGAGCAGCATCCGGTCGACGAGATCGACCGCGGACCTCACCGTAGGCGTCCCCCGGCAGCACTCGACACGGCGTTGACAAAGCGCGAACGACCAGAAATCCACCTCAGCGCGCCAGCGCCGCCAGCTCGGCCCGGTTGCGCGCGCCCGCCTTGCGCAGCAGGTTCGAGACGTGGAACTTCGCCGTGTTCTCGCTGATCCCGAGCTCGTCGGCGATGCGGTGGTTGGAGGCGCCCAGGGTGATCAGGTGCAGCACCTCGCGTTCGCGCGCGCTCAGCTCGACCACGTCGAGGCCGTCGGGCTGAGCGGGCGGGTCGAGGGGGAGGCGGATCGACAGCGTCGAGCCCCAGCCGGCCGTCGACGTGATCTCGAGCTCGCCGTCGAGCCCGCTCACCCGCTCGGCGATCGGGCGCAGCGCCTCGTCGCGGGCGGTGAGCTCGCCGCGGCCGTCGTCGCGGATCTCGATCAGCAGGTTGAGACCGTCGCAGTCCCACTGGATGCGCACGCGGCGGGTCTCCTCCGACTCGACCGAGGCGAGCACGGCGCTGCGCACGATCGCCCGCGCCGCGTGGGCCACCTCGCCGGGCAGCGCCCGCCCGGTCGCGGGCGGCTCGACGAACTGCACGTCGAGGTCGCCGAAGCGCACCAGCGGGCGCAGGTCGCTGCGGAGTCGCGCGAAGGCTCCCACGACGGGCTCGAGCATCGCGCTGCGCTGCTCGTCGGTCGCGGTGCGCAGCTCGACCAGGGCGTTCGTCGCGATCTCCACCGCCTCCGCGCGGGCGGTCCGGTCGTCGAGCCGCGGCGCGCGCAGGGCCGCGAGCACCGACTCGAGAGCGACGGCGTGGCGGTCGGCCTGCTCGGCGACGAGGCGGGCGTGCTCGAGCAGCACCGAGCGGGAGGCGGGGGTCGACGTCATGGTCCGAACCTACCCGCCCCTCCTACCCGCGGGCCGCAGAACCACCCGTTCGGGTAGGCACTCCTGCTCGGTCAGGGGGCGGCCTCGCCGGCGAGGGAGGCGCACGCTGAGGAGATGCCCGACACCGCGACCCCCGCCGATCCGACCGCTGACCCCACCACCGATCCGGCCCGCGCGCTCGCCGCGATCGTCGCCGAGGTCACCGCGGCCGCCGGTGCGCTCGAGGGCCTCGAGCAGGTCGCGGCGCTGCTGGGCGACGCCGAGCGCGTCTTCGTCCACGGTGCGGGCCGCTCCGGACTCGCCCTGCAGATGACCGCGATGCGGCTGATGCACCTGGGGTTGCGCGTGCACGTGGTCGGCGACGCGACGACTCCGGCGATCGGCCCGGGCGACGTGCTGCTGACCGCGAGCGGATCGGGGACCACCGGCGGCATCGTCCGCGCCGCGCAGTCGGCGGTCGACGCCGGTGCCCGTGTGGCCGCGCTGACCACCGCGCGCGACTCGCCTCTGGCGGGGCTCGCCTCCGCCGTGATCGTCGTGCCCGCCGCCGACAAGCTCGACCGCTCGGGAGCCGCCTCGGCGCAGTACTCCGGCGGGCTCTTCGAGCAGGTCGTGGTGCTCACGGGCGACGCGCTCTTCCACGCGCTCTGGAAGCGCGGCGGCGCGAGTGCCGACGAGCTCTGGCCGCGACACTCCAACCTCGAATGACTCCCACCCCCACTACAGGAAGCAGAACCCCATGAAGCTCCAGTTCGCCATGGACACCCTCAGCACCGACGCCGCCCTCGAGCTCGCCGCCGCGGCCGCCCCGCACGTCGACATCCTCGAGCTCGGCACCCCGCTCATCAAGAGCGAGGGCCTCTCGGCCATCACCGCGATCAAGAAGGCGCACCCCGACAAGATCGTCTTCGCCGACCTCAAGACCATGGACGCCGGCGAGCTCGAGGCCGACATGGCCTTCAAGGCCGGAGCCGACCTCGTCACCGTCCTCGGCGTCGCGGGCGACAGCACCATCACCGGAGCCGTCACCGCGGCGAAGAAGCACGGCAAGGGCGTCGTCGTCGACCTCATCGGGGTCCCCGACAAGGCGGCCCGTGCCCAGCAGGTCGTCGCCCTCGGCGCCGAGTTCGTCGAGATGCACGCCGGTCTCGACGAGCAGGCCGAGGACGGCTACACGCTCGACTCCCTGCTCAGCGACGGCGAGTCCTCCGGAGTGCCGTTCTCGGTGGCCGGCGGAGTGAGCACCGCGACCATCGAGGCCGTCCAGCGCTCGGGCGCCCAGGTCGCCGTCGCCGGCGGCGCCATCTACGGAGCCCCCGACGTGGGCGAGGCCGCCAAGGCCCTGCGCGCCGCGATCTCCTGACCTGCGTCTCCCCGGAGTGACCTCCGGCTCGTGAGACGACGTTCGGCTCGTCGAATCCCCCGGATTCCGCGAGCCGAACGTGTTTCTGCGAGCCGGAGGTACCGCCGGGACAGGAACCGCGGGGCGACTCGGAGTCGTGACGCCGGCGAAACACCGCGGAAACCGCAGGTGTGGGTTCATTGACGCATGCCCACTCAGCCCATCTCGGGGGACACCGACACCGCCAGCCCCGCCGCGGTCCTCGACCAGCGCCGGGCCGCTTACCTCGCGATGCGCCGCGCCCGCCCCGCGGAGGGCTCGCTCCCGCAGACGTCCCCGCGACGGGTCTACACGCTGCTGCGCGCAGCGATCCGCAACGGCGACCTCCCCGCCGACAGTCGGCTCGACGAGGGGCGCCTCGGCCGCGAGTTCGCGACGTCCCGGAACGCGGTGCGTCTCGCGCTGCAGCAGCTCGACGTCGACGGGCTCGTCACGCGGGTGCCCGGCCGCGGCACGGTCGTCATCGCCCCGATCCTCGCCTTCCCCGTGTTCGAGTGCGTCGGCCCGTCGCTCGGGCTGAGCGGCGAACTGCGCCTCGTCGAGTCGCGCGAGGTCACCACGAACCCCTACCTGGCGCGGCGGCTCGGCGGCCGCAACCCGACGGTCCACATGTCCGAGTTCCTCGTCGAGATCGACGGAGTCGTCGTCGGCATCTTCTCGAGGTACGGGCACCAGAGGGCGGAGGCGCTCGAGCACGACCGCCCGGTCCTCGGATCCGCCGATGTCAGCTGGTACCGGCGGATCCACGCCGAGGCGCCCGGAGACATCCGCGTCGTGATCGACGCCACAGGGGCCGACGACCGGACCGCGCGGGTGCTCGGCGTCGACATCGGCCACCCTCTGCTCGTCCGCGAGACCGTGTACTTCGATGCGCAGCACGCGCCCGCGGAGTTCCACATCACCTACCTCGACAGCCGCAAGGCCTCGCTCAGCGCCGCTGTGAGCGGCGGGGAGCTCCTGCACACGCAGGCGTAACCGGGCGCAGAGCGGCGCGGACAGCAGAGTCGGCGCCCACCCGACCGGCGTAACTCCGCCGCAACTGCCGCGTAACCCGCCGCGATCGCTACCTCCGTACGGTTTCTCTCACCCCCACCGGCGCGCCGCTCTCAGCGGCCTGCGCCCCCGAGAGAGGAACCTGCTGTGCCGAACCCCACGAAGATCCGCCCGCGTGCCGCCGTGCACGCAGCGACGGCGGTGGTCGGCCTGACGGCCCTGCTGGCCCTCACCGCGTGCAGCGGAGGAGCCTCCGCAGGCCCGGCCGCCTCGGCCGACTGCGAGACGACCACTCCCGCCCACCTCCTCATCGGCACCGGCGACCTCGACGTGTCGTACATCCCCTACGGCATCCTCGCGAACGAGCTCGGCTACTTCGCCGACGAGTGCGTCGACATGACCATCGACGCCGCGGCCGACGGCGGGCTCCAGTCGCTGCTCAACGGCCAGGTCGACTTCTCGATGTCGGCGCCGTCCGAGGCCCTGCTCTCGGGAGGCGGCGCCGCCATGGGCGGGAAGATCGTCTACAACCTGATCCCCGACCTCAACATCAGTCTCGCGGTCTCGGCGGACTCCGAACTCGACAGCGCCGAGGACCTCGCGGGCAAGACCATCGGAGTGTCCGAGGTCGGCGGCTACTACGACGCCTACATGAACCGCACTCTCGGCGCATTCGGGCTCGGCCTCGACGACGTCACCCTGATCACGACCGGCTACGGATCCACGCCGATGCAGGCTCTCGAGTCCGGCGAAGTCGACGCGGTGCTGTACTGGCCCGGCATCTACGCCTCGTGGGAGCTCGCCGGCTCCGACCTCCGCATCCTCGAGGGCACCGAGTGGACGGCCGACCTCGACGGAATCGGGCTGATGACCCGCGACGACGTCGTCACCGACCAGCCGGAGCTCGTCGAGAGCGTCTCGCGGGCGCTGGCGAAGTCGGCCGTGTACCTCAAGCAGTACCCGGAGAGCGCCGTCCGCCTGTTCTGGGACGC
The DNA here is from genome assembly GCF_009807095.1 of Rathayibacter sp. VKM Ac-2754. Taxonomy (GTDB): domain Bacteria; phylum Actinomycetota; class Actinomycetes; order Actinomycetales; family Microbacteriaceae; genus Rathayibacter. The sequence goes on from NZ_WUCC01000004.1 coordinate 258,928, forward strand.
GTACCCCGAGCGAGCCCCGCTGCCCGGGGCCGACGAGGAGGAGGCGATGACGAAGGACCTCGCGATCCTCGCGGCGACCACCGGCCCGATGGGCATCGACGACAGGGAGGCCGACTACACCTGGGGCGTCCAGACCCCCGAGCGCTGGGAGAACGCGGTCGAGTTCTTCACCGAGGGTGGGCTCCTGCCCGCCGACTCCGACGTCACCGTGAGCGACTTCTTCTCGAGCGACCACATCGACGCGGCCAACGACTTCGACCACGACGCGATCGCGGAGCAGTGATGACGATCCTCGCTCCGACCACCGCGGGCTCGATCCACCTCCGCGACGTCTCGATGGACTTCCGCACCCGCAACGGCTCCGTGATCCACGCCGTCGAGGACACCGACATCGAGATCCCCGCCGGGCAGTTCGTCTCGGTGCTCGGGCCCTCCGGATGCGGCAAGTCGACCCTGCTGCGGATCATCGCCGGTCTCGTCACGCCGACCGGCGGCACCGTCGCCATCGGGGACGAGGCGGTCAGCGGGCCCAGCACGCGGGTCGGGATCGCGTTCCAGACCCCGTCGCTGCTGGACTGGTACACCGTCGCCCAGAACATCGGACTCCCCGCCAGGATGGGCCGGCGGAGGCGCGACCGGGCGGCCGTCGACTCCCGGGTCGACGAGCTGCTCGGGATGGTGAAGCTCTCGGCCGTCGGCGACAAGTACCCGAGCGAGCTCTCGGGCGGTATGCGGCAGCGCGTCGCCATCGCGCGGTCCCTCGTCAACCGGCCCGACGTCATCCTGATGGACGAGCCGTTCGGCGCTCTCGACGCCCTCACCCGCGAGCACATGCACGACGAGCTGCTCGCGATCTGGGCCGAATCGCGCGCGACGGTCTTCTTCATCACGCACGACATCTCCGAGGCCGTCTACCTCTCGGACCGCGTGCTCGTGATGTCCCCGCGCCCGGGTCGTGTCGTCGCCGACCTCCCCATCGACCTGCCGCGACCCCGCGGCGAGCAGACCCGTGAGCTCCCCGAGTTCGCGCACCTGGCGGCAGAGCTCCGCCGGCAGATCACCCACTAGGAGCCGCGCGTGTCCGACAACGCACTCGGGACGAGCACCGTCCGTCTCGCCGCCCAGTCCCTCCGCGCTCCTCGCCTGGGCGCCGTCACCGGAGCCGCGAGGCGCGTCGGGGTGGTCCTCGCGTACATCCTGGTCGGTCTCCTGCTCTGGCAGGCCGCCGTCGTGGTGTTCGCGATCGATCCCCTGATCGTGCCGGCTCCGCTGCCCGTGCTCGAGGTCCTCGTGTCGCAGATCCAGTCGCCGGTCATCTGGTCGGCGATCTGGGTCACCTTCCAGGAGGCGATCTTCGGCTTCGCCCTCGGGGCCGGAGTCGGCATCGTGCTCGCGGCGCTGCTCGCGGAGTTCGACGTGCTCTACCGTCTCCTGAACCCCTACATCGTCGCGTTCCAGGCCGTGCCGAAGGTGGCGCTCACACCGCTGTTCATCGTCTGGTTCGGCTTCGGGATCTGGTCGAAGGTCATCCTCATCGCGACCTTCACCTTCTTCCCAGTGATGATCAACATGTACAGCGGGCTCCGCAGCACCTCGAGCGAGGAGGAGGAGCTGATGCGGGTGTCGCACGCGACCCGCTGGCAGCGGTTCCGCCACCTCCGTCTCTACCGCTCGCTGCCCTACCTCTTCGCGGCGTTCGAGGCGAGCTTCGTGCTCTGCCTGACGGGCGCAGTGCTCGCCGAGCTGCTCGGCTCGGGCACGAGCGTCGGGCTGGGCACCCTCGTGCAGATGTATACCTCGCGGTTCGACATGGCGGGGCTGTTCGGAGTGATCACGCTGCTCGCCCTCTTCGGAGTGGTCTTCGACCTCGCCGTGAAGCTCGCGTCGCGACTGGTCCTGCGGGGCCGGCGGCCCTGAGCTCCTCCTCCCTTCCCCGCGCCGTCAGGCGCCTCATCGACGACTCCTGGAGGACCAGTGGACACCGCTGACCAGACCCCCGACGCTGCCGACCAGATCCACCTCATCTGCGACATCTCGCTCATCCACACCAACGCCAAGTGGCGCTACCCCGACTCGTGGCAGGGCTACGGGATGTACGGCGATCCGGGCATCTACTTCGACATCGCGAAGATCCTCGAGCGCGGACGGTTCGACGGCGCGTTCTTCGCCGACGTCGCAGGCACCCCGATGGTCAACGGGTCGATGGACCCGACGATCGAGCTCGGAGTCGCGTGGCCCCGGCACGACCCGATCCCGATGGTCTCGGCGATGTCGGCCGTCACCACCGACCTCGGCTTCGTCACGACGATGTCGATGACGTACAACCACCCCTTCCACACGGCGCGGATGATGGCGAGCCTCGACCACGTCACGCGCGGGCGGGTCGCCTTCAACGCCGTCGTCAGCGGGTTCCCGCAGGAGGCGCAGAACTACGGTTACGACACCACACCCGACCACGAGTGGCGGTATCAGCGGGCCACCGAGTTCCAGCAGGTGCTGGCGAAGCTGTTCGCCTCGGTCGAGTCCGATGCGATGGTCTGGAACCGCGAGACCGGTCAGGTCGCCGACCCGTCGAAGGTGCACCGCATCGACCACGAGGGCGAGTTCTTCAAGGTGATGGGCCCGCTGCCCACCGCTCCGTCTCCCCAGGGCCGGCCGATGCAGGTCATGGCGGGTCAGTCGGAGTCGGGGATGCGCCTCGCTGCGCAGTTCGCCGAGCTGCAGTTCGCGGGCGGCCGCGGAGTCGCGGGCAAGGCCGCGCACCGGGCACGCCTCGACGCGAAGCTGGCGGAGGCGGGCCGGTCGCCCCGCGATCTGGGCGTCGTCTGGGCGGGGTCCTTCGACGTCGTCTCCGGTGCGGCGGAGGCGAACGAGAACGCCCGGCTCTACCGCGAGTCGTTCCCGCCCGGCATGCCGCACGTGTTCCTGAGCCAGTGGTGGGGCCTCGACGGCTGGCCGATGGAGCCGGACGCGTACGTGCACGAGACCATCGCCGCCGTGCGTGCGGCCGGCGCCGCGCCCAACTGGGGCTACCTGGACATGGCGATGGAGGCGACGACCCCGACGACCACCATCCGCGAGTACGCGCTGCAGTGGCTGGTCGAAGGGGCCGAGTACGTGGGCACCCCGGAGCGGCTCGCCGACATGTTCGAGGAGCAGTGGAACGCCAGCGGGCGCAACGGCGGCTTCATGATCGCACCGCGCTCGGGCGTGCCCGGGGGCATCGAGCGCTTCGTCGACGAAGTGGTGCCGGTGCTTCAGCGTCGCGGACTCTACAAGTCCGAGTACACGGGCGCGACCATGCGCGAGAACGTGAAGGGGCGATGAGCGCGCCGGCGCTCGCCGACGTGATCCCGCCCTCCGCCCGCAGGACCTCGATGGCGGCCCTGCTGCTGTCCCTGTTCTTCGCGATGGCCTCGAACACCATGGTGCTGACCGGTCTCCCGCAGATCATCCGCGATCTCGACGGGACGCCGACCGACCACACCTGGATCGTGATGACCTCGCTCCTCGCCCTCGCGGTGACGACGCCGGTCTGGGGTCGCCTCCGCGACCGCTTCGACTCGAAGAGCCTGCTCTCGCTGTCGCTGGTGCTCTACTTCGCCGGGTCGGTCGGCGCAGGCCTCGCCTCGGAGCCGTGGCTCATCATCGGCTGCCGCGTCCTGATCGGCGCCGGCGCCGGCGGCATCGTGACTCTGGTCCAGCTCATCGTCACGCAGATCACCACTCCCGCCGAGCGCCCGCGGTTCTTCGGGGCGATAGGAGCGGTGATGTCGGTCGCGGCGGTCATCGCGCCCGCTCTCGGCGGCGTGATCGTCGACCTCGGCGGCTGGCGGTGGACGTTCTTCTCGACCGCGCCGCTCGCGCTGATCGCTCTCGCGATGGTCCGGCGCTTCGTGCCGCGCAGCCCGCCCCCGGCGACGGTGCGCGGGGCCTACGACCTGGCGGGCACCCTGCTGATCGCCGCCACGGCGCTGCTGACGATGATCTGGGTGACGATGCTCCTGCCCGGAGGCCTGCTGTCGGTGCCGTCGATCGTCGCGGCCTCGGCCGTCGTGGCGCTCGCCGCCGCGGTGGTCGTGGTCGAGCGCACGGCCGAGGCCCCGCTGCTGCCGCTGCGCCTCTTCCGCGACGCCGCCTACGCGCGGGTGCTCCTCGGCTCCGTCGTCGCGGGGGTCGGGGCGTTCGGCACCTCGGTCTACCTGGCGGTGTACCTGCAGGACGTGCGGGGGATGAGCGCGGGAGCGGCCGGACTGCTCCTGCTCCCCATCTCGGCAGCGACCTTCGCGGCATCGCTCGGGGCGGGGCGCTTCGTCTCGCGCACCGGGCGCGACAAGCCGCTCCTGGTCGCCGGGATGCTCGCGATCGCCGCGGGCTACCTGCTGCTGGCGACGATCGGACTCGAGACGCCGCTCGTGGTCGTCGTGCTCGGCAGCCTCCTCGCCGGCGCCGGAGTGGGGGCGGTGACGCAGCAGATCATCGCCACCGGTCAGGGACTCCTCGCGCCCGGCGACCTCGAGGTCGGCTCCTCGGTCCTGCTCTTCGGCCGCAGCCTCGCCACGGTGATCTGCCTCTCGGTGTTCGGGCTGCTCGTCGCGCAGGCGTCCGCGGTGTCGCCGGGGGCGGAGGGGTACTCGGAGGGAGTGCGCACGGTGTTCGCGGTGTGCCTGGGGCTGGCTGTGCTGGGTGTGCTGGCTCTCGCGACGCTGCGGCGCCGCTGATCGGGAGGGCGGCGAGCGCAGGCCGCGCGCCGATCGTCAACCCTCTGGAGGCCCGGCGCCGTCCGGCGTTCTCTGGAAGCTCCCCTACCGAGAGAAGCCCCACCCCGATGACCACCCCGCACATCGCACCGATCGAGACCTACTCGGACGAGCACGGCTGGCACAACCGCGTCGCCGAGGCCGCCGTCCCGCTGACCCACCACGGCGACTCCCGCGAGGAGGCCGAGGAGCTCGGCGCCGAGATGGCGTGGCAGCGCGGAGGCGGCCACATCGTCTTCGACTGAGCGCTCCGTAGCGCTCCCGCCGCCGCCCGGTCAACCGTCTGCCCGGTGAGCGGAGCCGCTGCCTATCGTTGCCGGTCGCGTGACTCCTGCGCGACGAGGAGAGGACGCCCATGGACCGCGCGACGACGACGACCCCCGCGGCGAGCGGCGAGCAGCCCTCGCTCAAGCGACGCATCACCGGGCCGCTCCTCTACTTCTTCATCCTCGGCGACGTGCTCGGCGCGGGGATCTACGCCCTCATGGGCACGCTCTCGGCCGAGGTGGGCGGCGCCGTGTGGATGCCGTTGCTCCTCTCGCTCGGCCTCGCGCTGCTGACCGCCGGCTCGTACGCCGAGCTGGTCACCAAGTACCCGAATGCGGGAGGCGCGGCCGTCTTCGCGCAGCGAGCCTTCCGCCGTCCGCTGGTCTCGTTCCTCGTGGGCTTCGCGATGCTCGCGGCGGGAGTCACCAGCGCCGCCGGCCTCTCGCTCGCCTTCGCCGGCGACTACCTCGGCACCTTCCTCGACGTGCCGCCGGTGCCGACCGCGATCGTCTTCCTCGTGCTGGTCGCGCTGCTCAACGCCCGCGGGGTGGCGGAGTCGCTGCTCAGCAACACGGTGATGACGATCATCGAGGTCGGCGGCCTCCTGATCGTGATCGCCTGCGTCGCGCTGCTCGTGGCGGGCGGCGGCGGCGACCTCGGCCGGACCGTCGAGCTCAGCTCCGAGCAGGCGCCGGCGCTCGCGGTCCTCGGCGCGGCGATCATCGCGTACTACTCGTTCGTCGGGTTCGAGACCTCGGCCAACGTCGCCGAGGAGGTGCGCGACCCGAGCCGCGTCTACCCGCGCGCGCTCTTCGGTGCGCTGCTGACCGCCGGCGGCGTCTACCTCCTGGTCGGTCTCGCGAGCTCGATCGCTCTGCCGTCCGACGAGCTGGCCGACTCCTCCGCGCCGCTGCTCGACGTCGTGACCGCGTCCGGAGTCGGCGTACCCGCGTGGCTGTTCAGCCTGATCGCGCTGGTCGCCGTCGCGAACGGCGCCCTGCTCACGATGATCATGGCCAGCCGGGTCACCTACGGCATGGCGAAGGAGGGGCTCCTGCCCGCCGTGCTCGGCCGCGTGCTGCCGAAGCGCCGGACGCCGTGGGTCGCGATCGCCGTGACGACGCTCGCCGCGGCGCTGCTGACGCTGGTCGGCGACCTGGCGACGCTCGCCGAGACCGTGGTGCTGCTCCTCCTGCTCGTCTTCATCAGCACGAACGTCGCGGTGCTGGTGCTGCGCCGCGACCGCGTCGAGCACGACCACTTCCGCGTCTGGACGGCGATCCCGGTGCTCGGAGTCGCGTCATGCGTGCTCCTGCTCACGCAGCAGGACCCCGAGGTGTGGCTGTACGCGGCGATCCTGCTCGCGGTCGGCGTCGTGGTGCACCTCGTGACCCGGCGGGCCTCGCGCGCCTCCTGACCGCAGGTCCGCCCAGGCCGTGCACAGAGCCCCGTGGCACGATGGCGGGAGCCGATGACGGCGAGCCGGACGAGGGAGCAGTACCCGGCCACACGACAAGACTGACTCGCTGGAGTGGATCGTCATGTCCTGGATCGTTCTCGTCGTGTCCGGAGTCCTCGAGGCCGTCTGGGCCACCGCCCTCGGCAAGTCGGAGGGCTTCACCCGCCTCGGCCCCTCGATCGTCTTCGGCGTCGCGGTGGTCGCGAGCATGGCGGGACTCGCCTTCTCGATGCGCGAGCTGCCCACCGGCACCGCCTACGCGGTCTGGGTCGGGATCGGCGCCTCCCTCACCGTGCTCTACGGCATGTTCTTCGGCGGCGAGGGCTTCTCGGTGGTGCGGACGCTGCTCGTGCTCGGCATCGTCGCCTGCGTGATCGGGCTGAAGATCCTGCACTGACCGCGCGAGCGGCATTGCGAGAGAACGCTCGTTCCCCTAGGCTCGGATCATCCGGAGAGAACGCTCGTTCTACGACGCGCGTCCTCCGTCCCGAAGGAGGAACCATGCCCACTCGTTCTGCACGCACCGCCTGGAACGGCTCGCTCGAGACCGGCGAGGGCCAGGTCGAGCTCTCGAGCTCGAAGCTCGGCACCTACGACGTCTCGTTCCCCAAGCGCGCCGCTGACGACGCCAACGGGGCCACCAGCCCCGAGGAGCTCCTCGGCGCCGCCCACTCCGCCTGCTACGCCATGCAGTTCTCGGCCGTCCTCGGCCAGGCCGGCGGCACCGTCGAGGCGCTCGACGTGCGCGCCGACGTCTCGCTCGGCCCGGACTCGGCCGGAGGCTTCAAGCTGACCGGCATCAAGCTCGTCGTCAGCGGCGAGGTCAGCGGCATCGACGAGGCGGCCTTCCTGAAGGCGGCCGAAGAGGCCAAGGCCACCTGCCCCGTCAGCAAGGCGCTGACCGGAGTCGAGATCACCCTCGACGCGACTTTCGAGAGCTGACCCTGCGGTTCTCGGACATACAGAGGCACCCCGTCGCGCACTGCGGCGGGGTGCCTCTGTGTTCGGGGTCAGTCCTGCGCGCGGTAGCGGAACCCGGCGCCCAGGTGCTCCTCCGGGAGCCTGTCGCCGCGGCCGTGCAGCTTGTGGCGGAGGCTGCCCTCGACGTACTCCTCGGGGTACGCGCCGCGGCGGCGCAGCTCGGGGACGATGTACTCGACCACGTCCTCGAAGGTGCCCGGAGTGATCGCGTAGGCGAGGTTGAAGCCGTCGACGTCGGTGTCCTCGACCCACTCCTGCAGGTGGTCGGCCACCTCCGACGGTGAGCCGACGATGAACGGCCCGAGCCCGCCGATGGCGCCGAGCTTGGCGATGTCGCGCACCTTCCACTCCGAGCCGTCCTCGTTCGCCTCCTGGAAGTTCGCGACCGTCGACTGGATCGCGTTGCTCTTCACGTTGCCGATCGGCTCGTCGAGGTCGTACTGCGAGAGGTCGATGCCCATCCAGCCCGACATGAAGACCAGCGCGCCCTCCTCGCTCGCGTACGAGAGGTAGTCGCGGTGCTTGGCGTGCGCCTTCTCGCTGGTCTCGTCGGTGATGATCGTGAGCAGCGTGTAGATCTTCGCCGAGTGCCGGTCGCGGCCCGCGGCCTCCAGGGCGTCGCGGATGCGCGAGACGGTGGCCGCGAGGCCCGCCTTCGTCGAGGAGGCGACGAAGATCGCTTCGGCGTTGCCCGCCGCGAAGCGGATGCCGCGGGGCGACGCGCCGGCCTGGTAGATCACGGGCGTGCGCTGCACCGACGGCTCCGAGAGGTGGATGCCGGGCACCGTGAAGTTCTTGCCGCTGTGGCCGATCTCGTGCACCTTCGCCGGGTCGGTGAAGACGCCGGAGTCGCGGTCGCGGATCACGGCGTCGTCCTCCCACGACCCCTCCCACAGCTTGTAGAGCACCTCGAGGTACTCGTCGGCGACGTCGTAGCGGTCGTCGTGCTCGAGCTGGTCCTCGTGGCCCATGTTGCGGGCGGCGCTCGGCAGGTAGCCGGTGACCACGTTCCAGCCGACGCGCCCCTTCGTCAGGTGGTCGAGCGTCGACATCCGGCGGGCGAAGGGGTACGGGTGCTCGTAGGCGGTGCCGGCGGTGATGCCGAAGCCGAGGTTCTCGGTCGCGGCGGCCATCGCCGAGACGAGGAGGATCGGGTCGTTGACGGGGACCTGCGCGCCGTGGCGGATCGCGGCCTCGTTGGAGCCTCCGTAGACGTCGTAGGTGCCCAGCACGTCGGCGATGAAGACGCCGTCGAAGGTGCCTCGTTCGAGCAGCTTCGCGAGGTCGGTCCAGTACGAGAGGTCCTTGTAGCGCCAGGACTGGTCCTGGGGGTGGCGCCACATGCCGGAGGACTGATGGGCGACGCAGTTCATGTCGAAGGCGTTGAAGCGGATCTGGCGGGTCATGCGTCGATGGTGGCGAGTGCACCTGCGAGCCGGCGATGACGCGCGACTCGCGGCGTCACAAAGCGACGGCCGTCGTGCTGACCGCACAACCCGAATCACGACGTGCGATAATTCGGGTTGAGCCCATAACCCGAATTGACGATGCCGCTGATTCGGGTTCTCGAAAGGAGCCGCATGACCTTCGAGTGGACGGCGCACGAGTACGAGACGCGCCCGTGGAGGCAGGTGTCCCGTGCCGGCTCCCGGGCCGACCGAATGCTCAGCGAGGTCGTCGTCTCGCTGCCTCCCCTGATCGCGGCGTCCTCATGGGTGGCGCCCCCGTCCTCCCGGCCGGCCCTCGACGCCGCCGCGCGGGCGATCATCACTCTGGATGCCGGATCCGGAAGCCGGCTCGGAGCACTCGGCCGGCTCCTCATCCGGACCGAGGCCGTCTCCTCCTCGAAGATCGAGGACGAGAACGCGAGCCTCGACGACTACGCCCGCGCCACGGTCGGCATCAGGGCGAATGCGAGTGCCACGTCGATGGTCGCGGCAGCCGAGGCGCTGACCGGCATGGTCGACGCAGCCGGCAGCACGGGCCTGATCGACGAGGTCTCGATCTTCGCTGCCCATCGAGTCCTGATGGCCGACGACCCGGTGGACGACCGGTATGCCGGGGCCTACCGGTCGATGCAGAACTGGATCGGGGGAAGCGACCACTCGCCACGCGATGCAGTGCACGTCCCGCCCCCAGCAGAGATCGTCCCGGCGCTCATGGCCGATCTGATCGCATTCTCGAACCGGAGCGACCTCGACCCGATAGTGCAGGCGGCGATCGCGCACGCGCAGTTCGAGTCCATCCATCCCTTCACCGATGGCAACGGCAGGATCGGTCGAGCGCTGATCAATGCGATCCTCCGGCGCCGGGGTCTGACGACGACGACGGTGGTGCCGGTGGCGTCGGCGCTGGTCGCCGATCGCGAACGCTACTTCTCTCTCGTGAACGGCTATCGGGAGGGGGCGCTCGCGCCGTTCGTCGACGAGCTCGCCCGCGCCTGCGTCGTGGCGGCGCCGGAGGCCATGCGGACGGCCGCCTCGCTCGAGGAGCTCCCGGCCGCCTGGGCGGCTGCGGTCCGGCCCCGTGCGGGCAGTGCCGCGGACCTCCTGCTCCGGGGCCTCCTCGACCATCCGATCCTCACGACCGCCCGGGCGCTCGAGATCACCGGACGCGTGCCCTCGAGCGTCGGTGCGGCTCTGCGCCAGCTGGTCGATGCGCAGGTGCTCGCTCCTCTGACCGAGCGGAGGAGGGACCAGGTCTGGGTCGCCGCCGACATTCTGGACGAGCTGGCCGATCTGGAGGACCGCATCGGCACCGCGATGCTCGCGGCATCGGACGCCTGACCGAGACCGACGCCGGCACCTCCGGCTCGTCGGATCACCTTCGGCTCGTCGAAGTCGTCCGATCCTGCGAGCCGAACGCGATTCTGCGAGCCGGAGGTCGGCCGGGCGCGGGCTACGCCAGCGCGCGCGCCAGGAAGCGCACGTGCTCGGCCGACTGGAACGCCTCGCCGTTCTCGTGCCCGTTGAAGGGATAGACGCGGATCTCGCGCGGCCCGGAGTAGCGGTTGTAGGACGCGTAGACCGTCGACGGCGGGCAGATGTCGTCGAGCAGTCCGACCGAGAACATCGCCGGCACCTCGGCGTGCGGGGCGAACGAGGTCCCGTCGAAGTAGGCGAGGGTGTCGAACACGAACGACTCGGAGCCGCGGTGGGTGCGCAGGTAGCGCCCGACCTCGCCGTAGGGCATCGTGTCGATGATCCGCACCGCGTGGCTCATGTGGCTGAGGAACGGCACATCGATGATCGCCGCCCGCGCCGACGACGACTCGCCCAGCAGCCCGAGGATGCCGGCGACGGCGAGGCAGATCCCGCCGCCCTGGCTGCCGCCCGAGATCGCGACGCGCGAGGGATCGACGGCCGGGTGCGCGCGCAGCACGTCGAGCGCGCGGACCGCGTCGGTGAAGACGCGGCGGTAGTAGTAGTCGTCGGGCGACTCGATGCCCTGCGTCATGAACCCGGTCGCCCGCGGACCGCTGCCGACGGGGTCGGGCGTGACTCCGGTGCGGTGGCCGGAGCCCTGACCGCGGGTGTCCATCACGAGGTGCGCGTAGCCCGCGGCGCTCAGGGCCGTCCACTCGTCGAGGAGGCCGCGCCCGCCGCCGTAGCCGATGTAGGTGACCACGGCGGGGAGGGGGCCCTCGATGCCGCGCGGGAGGATCAGCCAGCCGCGGATCGGGTGGCCGCCGAACCCGGAGTAGGTCACGTCGTAGGTGTCGAGCAGTGCGTAGCCCGCGTCGACCGCTTCGAAGCGCGGCTCGGTCGCGCTCGCGCGCGCCTCGGCGACCGTCGACCGCCAGAACTCGGCGAAGCCCTCGGGCACGGGCAGGTCCGGGACGTACTGCTCGAGGAGCTCGAGCGGGAGGTCGAACTGCGGCATCAGGTCTCCTTCTGGCGGGGCGGCGACGGTGCGCGCCCTCTGTCGACGTCGAACGCTCGAAACTACCGCAGAAAGCGCTATCCCGGATCGCCGCAGCGGGCGAGCCTGGACGCGCCGTGGGAGAAGGCGGGGAGCCGGAATGCCTCGCCGGCACACGCGTTGGCCTCGGTATGACGACGTACGGAATCATCGGAGCAGGACACATCGGCAGCCAGATCGCGCGCGCGGTCATCGGCCTCGGGGACGAGGTCGTGATCGCCAACTCGCGCGGTCCCGAGACGCTCGCCGACCTCATCGCGGAGCTCGGCCCGAAGGCGCGCGCGGCGACGGCGCAGGAGGCGGCGGAGGCCGCCGAGATCGCGGTCGTGACGGTGCCGCTGAAGGCGCTCGACGCGATCCCGGTCGAGCCGCTCGCCGGCAAGATCGTGCTCGACACGAACAACTACTACTTCGAGCGGGACGGGCGGATCGAGGCGCTCGACAAGGGCGAGACCACCGTCAACGAGATGCTGCAGGAGCGGCTCCCCGAGTCGAAGGTGGTGAAGGCCTTCAACCACATCACGGCGGCCGACATCACGACCACCGGGACGCCGGCGCGCACCCCCGACCGCCGCGCGCTGGCGACCTCCAGCGACTACCCCGAGGCGATCCACTTCGTGACCGACCTCTACGACCGCCTCGGCTTCGACACCGTCGCGATCACTCCGCTGAACGAGTCGTGGCGCGTCGAGCGCGACCGCCCGGCCTACGGGGTGCGCCAGAACCACGACGAGCTCGTCGCGAACCTCGCGAAGGCTCCGCGCACGGTCTGACGCACGACGAGGAGGGGGCGGTGCCGGGAGGCGCCGCCCCTTCTCTGTGTCGCGCCACCGGTATGCGAATGCATAACAGCTCGGTACTCTGGCCACGGAGGTACTGATGACACTGATCCGCGCCATGAGGAACGCCCGCGTGCAGAACGGCTGGAGTCTACGGAAGGCCGCCGCGAAGAGCGGGCTGGCCGCCCCCAACCTCTCGGCGATCGAGACGGGGCGGCGCGGCGCGACCGTCGGCACACTCGAGCGCGTCGCCGAATCGCTCGGCCTCGTGTTCGTGCCCGTGCAGTCCGGAGGACGCGCCACTGTCGCCGACGCGGTCGAGTCGATCAGGGGGCAGGACGACAGCACGGCCTACCGCGTCCTGATCCAGGTCGCCGACGATCTCTCGGCGGTCGAGCCCTTCGTGCGCGCGCTTCTCGCCGCCGAGCGCCCCGCTGCGGTGTCGCCTCGGTGGGACGCGGCAGTGGCGGGGATCGTCGAGTGGCGGCTCGCCGCCGTCGGGCTGCCCTCTCCCGCCTGGGTCGTCGAGACGGCGGGCGACGTCGGATGGCGGTGGGTGCCCTCCTCCGGCCCCCTCCCCGTGCGGACCGACCGGGTTCCCGCGCCGCTTCTGCGTCGCGGCGTCCTCCTCGAGGCCGATGAGCTGGTGTCGGTGTGACCGCGAGGCAGGTTCTTCTCGACCGGGACGCGATCGTCGACGGCCTCCGTGAGCTGGTTCGGGAGCTTCGCAGGCGCGACGCCCCGGCGCGCATCAGCATCGTCGGGGGCGCAGCCATCGCACTCACGATCACGGCCGAGCGGCGAGCGACGGTGGACGTCGACGGACCGATGGTCCCCGCCGAGCACATCCGGGCTGCCGCCCGAGATGTCGCACGACGCCGCGGATGGCGCGACGACTGGATCAACGATGCCGCGGCGATCTTCCTCCCCTCCGGCCTCGGCACCCGATCCGCGGTCTGGACGATCCTTCACGACGAGGGTGACGTGGTGGTCGAGGTCGCCTCGCCCGAGACCCTCCTCGCGATGAAGCTCCATGCCGCGCAGCACCGAGGCAACCGAGAGGCGGAGGATCTCTCCGCGCTGCTCGCCGTCTGCGACGTCACGTCCGTCAGTGAGGCTGAGGAGCTGTACGCGGCCCACTATCCGGGCGATGATCTCTCGGAGCGGACGTCGGATCTCGTCGACCAGCTCCTCCGGAGACCGCGTGCTGCGATCACCAGACCAGGGGCGCCCGACCTCTCGATGTGACCGGGTGCTGTCGGAGGCGGCTGCGATAGTGGAGGGAGACCACCGCACACCGCGAGCCCGCCGGCTCCGAGAGGAGAGGTCTGCTCCATGGCTTCAGAATCCCGCTCCACCGCGCCACGACGCGCACCATCACGCCCGGCCCTGTCCCGACGCAGTGTCGTCGTGGGGCTGTCGGTCCTGCCGCTGCTGAGCGGCTGCACTTTCGACGCGCCCGAGCCTGCGGCGTCGTCGGACGCGCCGCGCACCCGCACCGCCGCGCCGGGCGGGCCCGTGGCGCTCGCCGCCGATTCCGTCGCCGCGAGCGCACTGCTCTTCACCGAGGCGCCGCTCGTCGTGGTCGTCGAGGACGTGCCCGCGTCGGTGCTCCTCGCCGCGCAGCTCGGGATCGCGTGGGGCGTGCCGCTGCTCGTCGAGACCGCGGGCCCGACCCTCGCCGATGAGCTCGCGCGGCTCGGAACGCGCCGCATCGTCGCGGTCGGGGCCGTCGCCGACCCGGGCGAGGGCGTCGAGGTCGTGCGCTCGGCCGCCGATCCCGCGGCCCTCGAGGAGGCGACCGGCATCGTCGTCGCCGATCTCGACCTCGACGCCCTCGCCTCCTTCTCGCCGGGAACGCCCGGCGAGCCGCCGTTCGGCGAGCTGCCCGGCCGGGCCGACGCGCTCGTGGGAGTGGCGGCTCTCGCGCAGCCCGTCGACTCGGATGTCGCCGCTCTCGCCACTGCGCGGGCCGCGGGCGTGCTCGTGACGCTCGTCGAGGCCGCCGACCTGCTCGCCTCGGGAGCCGCGGTGACCGCGATCGCCGGCGCGCGCGCCTCCTGCACCCTGCTGCTCGGCCCGGGGCTCGCGACGCAGCCCGCGCCCGAGTGGTCGGTGCGCGCCGCCGCGACCGGCTGGCAGCTGCCGGGCGGCGGTCAGCGCCTCTTCGGCGGCCACCTGTTCGTCGCGATCTACGGCACCCCGGGCGCTCCGGTGCTCGGGGTCCTCGGTGAGCAGGGACTCGCCGCGACGATCGAGCGCGCCGCCGCCGTCGCCGAGCCGTACCGGTCGCTCACCGAGCTGCAGGTGGTGCCGAGCCTCGAGATCATCACCACGGTGGCGGCGGGCAGCGCGGGCGACGACGGCGACTACTCCAACGAGCTGTCCGCGGACGGGATCCGCCCCTACATCGACGCCGCGGCCGAGGCCGGGATGTACGTGGTGCTCGATCTGCAGCCGGGTCGCTCCGACTTCCTGACCCAGGCGAAGGCCTACGAGGAGCTGCTGCGGCTGCCGAACGTCGGGCTCGCGCTCGATCCCGAGTGGCGACTGCTGCCCGACCAGGTGCCGCTCGCGCAGATCGGCCGGGTCGAGGCCGCCGAGGTCGACAGCGTGTCGGAGTGGCTCGCCGACCTCGTGCAGGCCGAGGGGCTGCCGCCGAAGATGTTCGTGCTGCACCAGTTCCGCTCGTCGATGCTGCAGGACCGCGCGAGCATCCGCCGCGACCGGCCGGAGCTCGAGTTCCTGATCCACGTCGACGGGCAGGGCGGGCAGCCCGACAAGCAGGCGACGTGGGAGGCGCTGCACGAGGGGGCTCCGGAGGGCATCGCCTGGGGATGGAAGAACTTCTACGACGAGGACCTGCCGATGCTGACCCCGGCCGAGACGATGGCCGAGGTCGCACCGCTGCCGGATCTGATCACCTACCAGTAGCGGTCGTCAGCCCCGGACGACCAGGGCGTCGAGGAGGAGGGTCTTCCCTCTCGCCGCGGGGTTGCGGTCGGCGGTGCCCCGGAGTGAGACGGTGTGCACTCCGGCGGGCAGCACGCCGCTGCTCCACACCGTCTGGGCGTACCGGGTGCTGCTGCTGTACCGGTCGATCCGGGCGACCCGGACGCCGTCGAGGTACACCTCGTTGATGCCGCCGGACGGCGAGAGCCGGCTGATCCACTCCACCGAGGTGCCGGTGAACGTCAGCGTCGCGGAGGCGGTGGCGTTCGAGCTGTAGGTCGAACCGCCTCCGTCGTCGGACTTGGCCGCCACGGAGGTCCAGGTGCCGGAGAGCGTGACGGCGGGGGAGCCGTCCTGGTACCGACCGGCTCCGACAGCGGCGGGCGTCGGCGAGGTGCTGGGCCGCGGGGTCGCGGTGGGGGTCGGGGTCCTGGTGGGAGTCGGGGTCGCGGTGGGAGTCGGGGTCCGGGTCGGCGTCGGCGTCGCGGTGGGTCGCGGGGTCGCGGTCGGGGTCGTCACCGGACCCGAGTTGTCGATGGTGATGCTGTAGGTCCGGCTGACTCCGGTGTTGCGGGCGGGGTCCTTCGCCTTCGCGGTCACCTGGTAGGCGCCGTCGGCGTACGCCGACGAGTCGAAGGCGTACGTGTAGGTGTCGTCCGGCCCAGGGACGCCGCGTCCCAGCACCGAGGATCCCAGGTAGAAGTTCATGCTGTAGATGCCCGAGGCGTCCGCGGCCGTCGCGACGAAGGTGATGGTTCCCGAGACCCTCGCGTTCGCGGTCGGGGTGAGCAGGACGACCTTCGGCTTGACGGTGTCCGGCACGGTGGGCGTCGGGGTGACGGTCGGGGTGGCGGAGGCCGTCGGGGTGCGTGTCGGAGTGGCGGTGGGAGTCGCGGTCGGCGTGCGCGTGGGCGTCGGTGTCGCGGTGGGCGTCGGCGTCGGTGTCCCGGGCGAGCTCAGCGCCGCGATCGCGCTCCCCGCGAGCAGGAACGCGCCGACGCAGAACGGCGGCGAATCGGCGATCAGCGTGCCGGCCGACGACGCCGTCGGCGCCGTCCGGGGAGCCGCGGCGGTGTAGCTCTTGGCGGGCTGGAAGCCGACCGCCTGGCATCCGGTCACGAAACCGCTCGGCTGGAGCGACACGGAGGCGAGCCCGTCCCACGCTCGGCTGACCGAGGGCAGGTAGGTCGCGCGGTCGAGAGTGCCCGACGAGATCCCGGAGGCGAGTGCGTACGCGATCAGGGCGGTGGCGCTCGTCTCGGGCGCGGGGAAGAGGCTGCTGTTCAGGAGGCTCGAGCGCCAGAATCCGTCGGAGCCCTGCAGCTCGACCAGTCGGGCGGCCATCGTCCGCAGCATGTCCCGGTAAGGGACGGCGCGCGCGTCTCCGGCCGGCAGCGCGGTGACGACATCGGCCATCGCCGCGATCGCCCAGCCGTTGCCGCGCCCCCAGAAGATCTTGTTCCCGCCGGCGTCCGTCGTCCCGACGTAGCGGCAGTCGCGGTACCACAGCCCCTCGGCGGCGTCGAAGAGACCGGACTGGGGCTTCGCCGCTCCCGCGCACCGGTCGCTCAGGGCACCCTCGTCGCGGGACCACTCGTACAGGGCGTCCATCTTTGCGAGGTAGGCGGTGTCGCCGGTGCGCTCCGACCACGAGGCCCAGTTGGGAAGCCCCATGAAGAGCGCGTCCGACCAGTCGTACTGGTCGAGCGGGAGGGTCGCCAGTCCCTGCGCCATCCGGGCGTCCATCGATGTCAGGGAGGCTCGCGGGTCGGACTCGTTCAGCGAGTGGTAGACCTGCCCGGCCTTGAGGTCGTCGGGGTCGAGGCCTGACGTCGAGACCTTCCACGAGGTCAGGCCTCCCCATGTCATCCCGTCGGCGAGGTAGGCGGGGTCGCCCGATTCGGCGAAGAGCGCGTTCTCGCCCTGGGCGAAGGTCGCCCAGGACCAGCCGTTGAGCGACGGCTGCGGTGCGAGCGGGATCATCGGCCGGTAGTAGTCGGCCGCCAGGGACGTCTTCGACAGGATCGCCGAGGACGACGGCAGCGCCGAGGGTGCCGCGGAGTCGGTCGCGGAGACGGTGCCCGCCGTCAGGAGGGGGACGAGGACGAGGGCGAGAGCCGCTCGGACAGCTGACATGGTCGCTCCAGACGTCGCGCGCACAGAAGGGGAGGATCGGTGAAGGATTCGCCCGGACACAGGAGCTGCATGTGTGTGGATCCCCGGTTCAGCGCGCGATGGTCAGCGGCAGCGAGGCCGACACTAGACCTCGGCCGCTCGCGCCCGCGTCCCAGTTCCGGTGATATTCGCGAACTCGTCCGGCGCCGTCCGTGCGGTGCGCCGAGGCTCAGTAGTGGTAGCGCGCCTGGAGGATCGTGACCCGCTCGGCGTCGGCGACGGAGACCAGCCGGCGCCGAGTCACGGCTCCAGGAGGTCCCGCTCGACATCAGGATCGCGGAGCCGCGCCCGTCAGCGGGCGTCCGCGCCCTCGCGCAGGCCCTCCTCGCGGGCCTGGGCGACCAGCTGCGCGATGCGGCGGCGCGAGCGCGAGCGGCCGGCGAGCAGGGCGGCCAGGATCAGCGCGACTCCGAGCAGCACGAGCAGCTGGGGGAGCGGCACCGCGAGCACGGTGGCGGAGGCGGTCACCGGCGCGATCGACGCGGGGTCGACTCCGTCGGGCGTCACCACGGTCGGCGAGACGGTCACGTCGGTGCCGATCGCGAACAGCGGCCAGACGCCGTCGAGGGCGACCGAGATCGTGCGGCGGTCGCCGGGCAGCAGCTCCTGGGCCGCGGCGTCCTCGGCCACCAGGGGAGTGTCGGCGCCCTGCGCGGTGACCGCCCCGTCGAGCAGCAGGCGCACGTTGCCGGTGTTGACGATCTCGGCGTCGACCGAGAGCGATCCCGGCGCGAAGGGGTTCCACGAGAGGCGGTAGTCGGTGTCGATGCTCTCGACGGCGAGGGAGGGGGCGACGTCGCCGGTCACGCGGGTCATCACGCGGAAGCCGATGCGGCTCTCGACCCCGACCGACGAGCCGCCGGCATCGGCGCCGACCGAGACGAGGGAGGCGGCGAGACCGGCCGCGTGGTCGCCGGGCTCGGCGTTGTCGGGGACGGTCACCGTGAACGGGACGACGGCGACCGCTCCCGGCTCGACGGTCACGGTCTCGGGGGCCTGGATCCAGGTGCCGGCGTCGACCGACTCCTGGTCCGAGGGGAGCATGTTGAAGCGGCCCTTGTCGGTGAAGTAGCCGTCGGCGGCGTCGATCCGGAAGGTGACGGTCTGGTCGCTGAGGTTGGTGACGGCGGCCTCCTCCGAGGCCACGGCGCCGGGATCGAGGTCGAGCTCGATCCAGGAGCGGTTGTCGGGAGCGCCGTCGGTGGCGGGGCTCACCGCCCACGAGATCCGGTCGGCTGCGGCGGCCGGGGGAGCGGCACTGAGCGCCAGCACGCCGACGAGGAGCGCGAGCAGGGCGCTGACGGGACGGACGGGGGATCGACGCTGATCGGTCATGGCACCCTCAGGATCTCACGGAGGACGCACGATGCGGCCGGGCGGAGGGCTCGGCCGCATCGTGCGCGGAGGGGGGCGTTCCCGCCCGGGGGGTCACTCGAAGAGCGACAGGGTGAGCGTCGAGCTGTACTGGCCGGCGTCGACGGTGGGCTCGGTGCGGAGGAACAGCTCGGCGTCCGCGGTCCAGGAGCCCTCCTCGGCGATCGCCGCGGAGTCGTTGGTGATCGCGAGGAGCTCCTGGTCGACGAGGCCGACGTTGTCCGGCCCGGGGTCGACGGCGGTGTCGACGACATCGCCCTCGGCGACGAGGCCGCTGTCGCCGCCGTCGATCAGGTTCGGGGCCCAGCCGAAGTTCTCGGCGCCGATGACGCCGCCGTCGGTGGAGGTGAAGTCGCTGGCGGTGCCGAGCACGTACCAGCCGGCGCCGGCGGGGATGTCGGCGGGGTCGCGGGTGTCGGTGACCGTCACCGTGGGCAGGGTGCCGGTGAACTGGCGGATGACGCTGGTGGAGCCCTCCTCGGTCAGGGCGGTGGAGGTGCCGGCGACCGACATCGAGAGGGAGCCGGGGGTGGTCAGCGGCGCGATGTCGACATTGACGTCGACGTCATCGTTGCCGACCTCGATCTCGGCGGCCATGGCGGTCCCGGCGACGCCGAGCAGGAGGAGTCCTCCGGCGAGGCCTGCGGCTCCGCGGACCAGAAGGGGTCGGACCGGCAGAGGTCGGTGCTGTAGGGAGCGAGTGTTCATTGCGGGTGTTCTCCGTTCTCCGGTCGGCTGCGTCGCCGACTCGATGGTGGGGTGTTCCGGGTGCGGGCCGTCGTCAGCCGCAGCTGGCAGCGGAGTAGGGGGCGGTGGCGGAGGCCGTGGCCGGCTTCCCCGCGACGAACGCGGTCGCCGTCGCGGTCGCCTGGCCGGCGGGGATGCTCGCCTCACGCGTGGTGAAGGAGTGAGTCGCCGACTTGCCCGCGGCCACCTCGGCGATCGTCTTCGAGCCGTAGGTCGATCCGATGACCACCTTCACGGGGAAGGCGTTCGGGTTCGTCACGAGCACCGAGAGGACGACCTTGCCCGAGATGCAGCGGGTGCTCGCCGAGGCGGTCACGGCGATCGCGGGAGCGGCCACCGGGACCTTCTGCGGAGCGACGCTCTCGAGGGTCGGCACGACCTTCTGCATCAGACCCGTCGCGGGGTCGAAGGTGACCCTGTCGATCGTGGTCTCGCGGTTGGTCCCGTTGCCACCGGGGATGGCGAAGCGGTGGTAGGCGATGTACCAGTCGTCGGTGCCGGGGACGGTGATGATCGAGTTGTGGCCGGTCGCGAGGATACCGAGCGAGGGGTCCTTCTCGAGGATCACGCCGCGGTAGGTCCACGGGCCGTCGATGCTCGTCGAGGTGGCGTAGCCGACCTTGTAGTTCTCGCTGCCGGTGTCGTCGATCGAGTAGGTCAGGTGGTAGAGGCCCTTGCGGAAGTTGACGAAGGCGCCCTCGCGGAAGTCGGTGAGGCCGCTGATCCGCTTGATCGTGCCAGCCTTGATCGAGAGCATGTCGTCGGACAGCTCGGCGTAGACCGGTGAGCCGTTGCCCCAGAAGAGGTAGCTCTTGCCGGTGGCCGGGTCGGTGAAGGCGGCGGGGTCGATGGCCTGGCCCGAGTTCACGGACTCGCCGTTGGTGATCATCGGGGCCTGCTGCGCCGTGAACGGGCCGGTCGGGCTGCTCGCCACCGCGACTCCGATGGTCTTGCGGTTCAGCGCCGCGTTGTGACCCGAGAAGTAGAAGTAGTACTTGCCGCCCTTCTCGATGATCGTCGGCGCCCACGCGTTGCCGGTCGCCCAAGGGACGTTGCCGTTCGCGCCGTCGAGGGTGAGGATCGGCGTCGCCGAGCGGGTCCAGTCGACGAGGTTCTTCGACGACCAGACGTAGAAGTCCTTGCCGCCCCAGCCCGGGGTGCCGTCGGTGGTCGCGTAGATGTAGTACGTGTCGCCGAAGACAGCGATGTTCGGGTCGGCGTAGAGGCCGGGGATGACCGGGCTCTTCATCTCGACGGACTTCAGCGTCCAGGTGGTGCTCGCTCCGCCGCCGGCCGGAGTCAGGATCACGGTCTTCGGGGTGGTGAGGTCGCGCACGGTGCCGGAGGCGGGGCTCGCGGTGACGCCCGCGGCCGTCGAGTACGTCGGGGTGAGCTTCGTGCGGTCGGTGCCGGGCTTCACCGGGAAGGTGACGACGCGGTTCGTCTGGTCGACGATCGGAGCGGTCTTCAGCACGTCGCCGGTCAGCGTCGCCTCGGCGAGGACGGTGGTGTTGCCGGAGGAGGCCAGCACCTCGGCCGAGCTCAGTGCCCGGTTGTAGATCGCGAACTCGCGGATCTGCCCGCGGAAGCGGTTGTCGGCGTCGTAGTTCGAGCGCCCGATCGAGTTGGCGGTGGTGACTCCGCCGCCGATGTCCTTCGGGTCGGCGGTGACGGTGCTGCTGCCGACCCTGACGCCGTCGAGGTAGACCGTCGCGGTGGTGCCGGCGAGCGTGTAGGTCAGGTGCGCCCACTTCCCGCGCGGCAGGGCCGAGCCGGAGGAGACGGTCTGCTCGGTGGTCCAGTTGCCGGTGGCGAGGCTGGTGCGGTAGTTGTTCCCGGAGGTGAAGAGGTAGCCGTCACCGGCGCCGGCGGTCGTGTTGCCGAGGCCGTAGAGGAAGTAGGCGCCGCTCTGGGCCGAGTCGATCCAGACGTCGGCCTGCACCGTGATGTCGGTGACTCCCGTGAGCAGGTCGTCGGGCAGGTCGATGTAGTCGTCGGTGCCATCGAGCTTCACCGAGCCGCTCTGCCAGGCGGCGCCCGAGACGAGCGTGCCGTTGAGCCCGTGACCGGTGACGTCCTGGACGGTCGTGCCCGATCCTCCGTCGAAGGAGTAGCGAAGGATCTCGCCCGCGGCGTTCACGGGCTTGGGGGTCGGACCGGTGGTCGTGCCGTAGGCGGCGGTGATGCGCGCCTCCTCGGCGCTCGAGAGGCGCAGGACCGAGCCGTGGCGGAACGGCTTCGAGAAGGAGTAGGTGCTCGCGCCGGTCGTGCCGACCGGCAGCGCGGTGAACCGCATGTCCGCGAGGGTGTCGGTGACGTAGGCGGAGTAGCCGAACGAGTCGCCCATCGCCACCCAGCGGCCGTCGGGCAGCTGGTAGACGGTGAGGCCCTCGAGGTGGTCGGAGAGGCCGCGGGCCGTCTCCTCTCCGCGGGCGATGACGCGGGTCCACGGGCCGGCGAGGCTCGAGGCCTTGTCGACCACGGTGCGCCAGTCGGAGGTGGAGAAGCGGTAGTAGACGCCGTTCTCCTCCGCGATGGTCGTGTCGATGATGTTCGGGCCGTCGGCGTTGTTGGTCGGCGAGTTCTCGTCGAGCCACACCGTCGGGGTCGAGAAGGTCGTGAAGTCGCGGGTGGTGCTGACGTAGACGCGCAGCGCCCAGCCGTCGGTGCCGACCTGCGTCTTGTCACGACCCGACCAGTAGACGTAGTACTGGCCGGTCGCCTCGTCCCACATCGCCTCGGGAGCCCAGACGTTGCCCGCGTTCGGGGAGCCGGCGAAGACGAGGCTCTGGTCGCTCCAGGTCACGAGGTCGGTCGAGCGCCAGACGACCAGCTTCTGGCTGGCGTTCACCTGGTCCCACGAGCCTCCGCCCGCGGTGCCCTCGGCGTGCAGGTCGGTGCCGAGGATCCAGTACTCGTCTCCGGTGGGGGAGCGCACGAGGTGCGGGTCGCGGACGCCGAGGGTGCCGGCGAGGTTGGCGAGCACGGCCTTGTCGCCGTTGAGCTTCGACCAGTGCAGGCCGTCGGTGCTCGAGCCGAAGTAGACCTTCTCGTAGTCGGTCGCGGCGAAGTGGGTCCAGAGGTATCCGGCGTCGTAGTCGGTGTCGAGGCCGGCGGGAGCGGCGGTGACGGTGACGGGGATCCGCCGGGTGGCGATGGTGCCGGCGACGGTCGCGGTGAGCGTGACGGGAGTGCTCGCGGCCTGGCGCGTCACGACTCCGGTCGCCGAGACCACGGCGGTGTTCGAGGAGGACCAGGAGACGTCGTAGGCGCCGGCCTTCGCGGGCAGCGTGACGTTGCCGCGGACGTCTCCCGCGTTGACGATGGTGAGCGCGTCGAGGGCCTTCTGCGCGTCGGCGTTCACGTCCTGCGCGGGGACGGTCGCGGTGAAGGTCCGGGTCTGCGTCGCGGAGCCGCGCGTCGTGGTCGCGGTGAGCGTGACGGTGGAGACTCCGCTGGCGGGGCGGGTGACGACTCCGCTGGTCGAGATCACGGCCGGATCGCTCGAGGACCAGGCGATGGCGGAGCCGTTCGCACCCGTGGTCGGCAGCGTGAGGTTCGCGGTGACCGAGCTGAGGTCGCCGAGGTCGAGGGCGGCGGAGTCGCGGGCGACCCTCGTGGCGTCGGTGGCCTGCAGGCCTGCGACGTCGGAGGCGGTGAGTGCGCTGCTGTAGATGCGGAAGTCGCGGACCGAGCCCGAGAGGGTCTTGTCGGCGGTGTAGACCGAGCGCCCGATGGCGTTCGCGGTCGTCTTCCCGCCGCCGATCGCGCCGGGGGTGGTGGTGACTCCGGTCTGCTGCGCGACCTGGGTGCCGTCGAGGTAGAGGCGCGCGGTGTCGGAGGCGTCGTCGAGCGTGTAGGTGAGCGTCTTCCAGACGCCGCGCGCGAGGTTCGCGCCTGAGTTCACGGTCTGCTCGGTGCTCCAGTTGCCGGTCGCGATCGAGGCCTTGTAGCTGTTGCCCGTCGTGTACAGGTAGCCGTTGCCGGCGCCCGAGGTCGTGTTGCCGAGGCCCCAGATGAAGTACGGCGTGCCCTGCGTGGGACTCACCAGGACCTCGGCGCTGACCGTGATCGAGGTGAGCCCGGCGAGCACGTCGTCGGGGAGCTTCACGAAGTCGTCCACGCCGTCGAGCCTCACGCCCGAGGTGCCGGAGGCGACGGCGCCGCCCGAGAGGGTGCCGTTGCGGCCCCTGCCCGAGCTGTCGACGGCGACGGTGCCGCTCGTCTCGTCGAGGGCGTAGCGGAGGATCAGATCGTCGGACGGCGCCGCGGCGGCGGTCTGCGCCGTGAGGAGGGGGACGGCGAGCGCGAGTGTCGTCGCGAGGACGAGCGGTCGCAGGAAGGGCTTCATCGCACTTGCTCCTAGTTCGGCACCATTGCTGAAGTGAGGGGGTCCGACACGAGTCGGCGATGTTCACGGTAACACGATGTTGACGTCAACGCGATGGGTGATCTGGGCGCTTCCTCAGGCCGCGGGCAGGCTGCGCACGCCTCAGGAGGCGAGCTGCTGGACGCGCTGCTTCGAGAGTCCGAGGACGACACCGGCTTCGGCCTGGCTCATGTGCGTCTGGCTGAGGAGGCCCCGAACCGCCTCTCGACGCAGCAGCGCCGCGCGGGACTCCGCTTCCTCTGCCTGCGCGCGGAGCGACTCGGCCTCGCGCCAGGCGGCGGCTACCTCGGCGGGCAGCTCGTAGGCGAGGTGGATGGTCAGGTCGTCCTCGTCGACATCGAGGAGTGCGGAGACGACTCCCGTCGCCATCGCGGGAACCTCGCGGAGGGATCGCGCCTGGGTCACCGCGTCGAGCGCCTCGACGCGGATCATCCACCAGCGCCCTTCCCGGGTCACCACTGCCTCGAAGGTCCGCTCTGTCGTGCTGAGTCGCTCCGTGCTCGTCACGATGTCCTCCTCCTTCGATGCGCCCGACAATACCCCCTTGTCAAGTAAGGCAAGGGGGCATTGTCGCGCCCTGGGACGCAGGTGGCGCGGAGCCGCGTCAGGTCTTGTTGCGGGCCATCACCGCGCGCTGCAGGAGCACGAAGACCAGGAGGATGCCTCCGGTGATGATGGTCGTCGCCTCGGGCGGGATGCCTCCGTCGCGGGTGATCAGGACGTTCATCAGACCCAGCACCAGCGCGCCGATGACCGAGCCGAGGACGAAGCCGACGCCGCCGGTGAGCAGCGTGCCTCCGATGACGGTCGCCGCGATCGCGTCGAGCTCCCAGCCGTTGCCCGTGATGTTCTGGGCGCTGCCGAGCCGGGCGGTGTAGACGACGCCGGCGAGGCCCGCCAGGGTGCCGCTGATCACGTAGATGAGCAGCTTGGTCCGCAGCACCGGGAGGCCCATCAGGGCCGCCGACTGCTCGGATCCGCCCATCGCGTAGACGGTGCGGCCGAGGCGCGTGCGGTGCAGCACGAAGAACGCTGCAGCGACGACCAGCAGCGCGATGATCACGCCGGGGCTGATCACGAAGTCGTTGACCTTCGGGCCGTCGATCAGCTTGATCGGAGTGGCGAGGCTCAGCACGGGCGAGTCCTCGGGGAGGCGCTCCGGCACGGTGCTCAGCATCGAGGCGAGACCCCGGGCGAGGAACATCATCGCCAGCGTGGCGATGAACGGCTGCACGTTGAAGTACTGGATCAGCACGCCCGACACGAGGCCGAAGCCCGAGCCGATCAGCACCATCAGCACCATCACGAGCCAGGGGTTCCAGCCCGCGTTGATGAGCAGCACGCCGCTCACGCTGCTGAAGGCGATGATCGCGCCGACCGAGAGGTCGATGCCTCCGGTCAGGATCACGAAGGTGAGCCCGACGGCCAGGATGATCAGGTGCGCGTTGTTGATCAGCAGGTTCGACACGGTGCTCGCCTGCAGGATGCGGCCGTAGGCGGCCTCTCCGTAGACGATCATCGCGAGGAAGATGATCAGCGCCGCGAGGGTCGGCAGCTTGTCGAGGTGCTGGGTCAGCCACGACCGCGCCGAGGAGCGCGCGGGGCTCGTCGGAGGGGCGGATCGGGTCATCACGGCGCTCATGCGGGGATCGCCTCTTTCTGCGGAGCGCTGCGGCGCGCCTCGCGACGTTGAGTGAAGGCCGAGCGGACGCGCTCCGACTGCAGCAGGCAGAGCGCGACGATGACGATCGCCTTGAAGGCGGGCGTCGCCGACGACGAGACGCCGAGGAAGACGACCGTCTTGTCGAGCGTGGCGATCAGGAGGGCGCCGACGGCGGCTCCGGTGATGTTGAACTTGCCGCCCGCGAGCGAGGTGCCGCCGACCACGACGGCGAGGATCGCGTCGAGCTCGAGCTGGTAGCCCGTCCGCGACACGTCCACGGTCATCACACTGGCGGTGGCGAAGACGCCGGCGACTCCGGCGAGCAGGCCGCTGCCGATGTAGGCGGTCATCAGGAGGCCGCTGCGGTTGATGCCGGCGAGCCGGGCCGCCTTCGGGTCCATGCCGATCGCCTCGATCATCAGGCCGAGGGCGGTGCGGCGCACCAGCACCCCGACGACGACGACGATCGCGATGGCGAGGAGGAAGACGACGGGGAGTCCGAGGACGTAGCCGTTCGCGATCCAGCGGAAGGGCTCGTTCGTCGCGGCGGTGTTCTGGCCGCCGGTGATCACCTTGGCGAGACCGCGGCCGGCGAGCATCACCACGAGGGTGCTGATGAAGGGCTGGAGCCCCACGACCGAGACCAGGATGCCGTTCACCGCCCCGAGGACCCCGGCGACGAGCAGCGCGACGGCGAAGGCCGCGGCGGCGGCTCCGAGCGAGTCGGGAGCGCCGTTCGCGTTGAGGAACTCCATCGACACGGCACCGGCGACGACCATGATCGAGCCGACCGAGAGGTCGATGCCCCCGGTCGCGACCACGAGGCACATGCCGACCGCGATCATCAGGATCGGCGCTGCCGCCCTCGCGATGTCGATCACGTTGCCGACCAGGTAGCCCGTGCTCGGGCTGACCGAGACGGCCAGGTAGCTCGGATCCTTGACGACGTTGACGAGCAGCAGCAGCAGGATCGCCACCGCTCCCCAGAAGTACTGACGGCGGATCAGCCCGGAGAGGAAGGAACCCCGGCCGGGTCTGGTGTCGCTGCTCATGATGCGGCCTCCTGCGTGGCGCCCTGGAGAACGACGACGTCCTCGTCGACGACTCCCTCTGCGGCGATGGTAGTGACGATCGACTCCGCGGTGACAGCCGGGCCGTTGAGGATCTCCGCGATCACGCGGTGATCCTTCAGCACGATGATGCGGTCGCTGAGCCGGACGACCTCGTCGAGCTCGGACGAGATGAACACGACGGCGACGCCCTCGCCCGCGAGAGCGACGACCTTCTCCTGGATCTCGGCCTTGGCTCCCACGTCGATGCCGCGGGTGGGCTCGTCGAGGATGAGGATCTCGGGAGCGGTCGCCAGCCAGCGTCCGAGGAGGACCTTCTGCTGGTTGCCGCCGGACAGCTTGCTGATGGGGCGGTCGGGGTCGGCCGGTCGCACGTTCAGCTCGACCAGGTACTTGCCGACGATCTCGTCCTTCTCCTTCTTGGAGAGGGGGCGGGCCCAGCCGCGCTTGGCCTGCACCGCGAGGATGAGGTTCTCGCGGACCGAGAGGTCGCGGATGATGCCCTCGTCGCGGCGGTTCTCGCTCGAGAAGGCGATCTTGTGCGCGAGGCCGGCGGTCGGCGTGGGGATGTCGGCCTTCTTGCCGTGCAGCGTGATCTCGCCGGTGTCGGGCTTGTCGACGCCGTAGACGAGGCGCGCGAGCTCGGTGCGGCCGGAGCCGAGGAGGCCGGCGAGTCCGACGACCTCTCCGCGGTGCAGGGTGAGGTTCGTCGGCTCGATCGAGCCCTTCTTGCCGATGCCCTGGGCGGAGTAGAGCGGCGCCTCGCGGTAGAGGTGGTCGCTGTTCTCGCGCTCCGAGTCGAGCGAGCGGAGGGCGGCGATGTCCTTGCCGATCATCTTCGAGATGAGCGAGGTGCGATCGAGCTCCGGAGTCAGGTACTCGCCGACGTACTGGCCGTTGCGCAGCACCGTCAGGCGGTCGCTGATCGCGTAGACCTGGTCGAGGAAGTGCGAGACGAAGAGGATCGCCACGCCCTCCGCGCGGAGGCGGCGGATGACGACGAAGAGGTTCTCGACCTCGTTCGCGTCGAGGCTCGAGGTCGGCTCGTCGAGGATCAGGACCCGGGAGTCGCTGACGGTCGAGCGGCTGATGGCGACGAGCTGCTGCATCGCGATCGACAGCGAGGCGAGCGGCCGGCGCGGGTCGAGGTGGCCGAGGCCGAGCTTCTCGAGGGCGGTGCGCGCGGCCTCGTGGGTCGCGCGCCAGTTGATGCCGAAGGGGCCCCGCACCTCGTAGCCGAGCATGACGTTCTCGCCGATGCTCAGGTTGGTGCAGAGGTTGACCTCCTGGTACACGGTCGAGATGCCGGCGGCCTGCGCATCGGCCGTGCCGTTGAGGCGCCGCGTCTCGCCGCCGACGACGATGTCGCCGCTGTCGATCCGGTAGACGCCCGTGAGCGCCTTGATGAGGGTGGACTTGCCGGCGCCGTTCTCGCCCATGAGGGTGTGGACCTCGCCCGGGAACAGGCGGAAGTCGACTCCGTCGAGGGCTTTCACGCCGGGGAAGCTGATCGAGATGTTCTTCATCTCGACGATCGGAGGCGAACCTGTCATGCCGCGTCGTTCCGTTCTCGAGTGGCGCTTCGCTGCGCCGTAGGCCGGAGAGACCGGGACCCGCTGGGGCCCCGGTCGCTCCGCGTGGAGTGGTGCTGACTAGAACTTGCGGTCGGGCAGGGCGGCCGAGGCGGCCTCGGGCGAGTCGAAGGTCTCGCTCGGGACGACGATCGAGGACTCGACCGTCTCGCCGGCGAGGGTCGCCTCGACGGCCTCGAGGGCGGTCTCGCCGAACAGCGGGTTGTACTCGGCGACGAAGCTGAGCTTGCTGTCGGCGAGGGCCTGCAGGGCGTTCTTGGTGCCGTCGATCGTCGCGATCTTGACGTCGACGCCCGGGGTGAGTCCGGCCTCCTCGACGGCCTGGACCGCACCGAGACCCATCTCGTCGTTCTGGGCGAAGACCATCTGCACGTCGTTGTTGTTCGACTTCAGGACGGTCTCGAAGACGCTCTTCGCCTCTTCGGTCGACCAGTTGGCGGTCTGCGCGCCGACCTTGGTGAAGGCGGAGTCGGCGCCGATGACCTCGTCCCAGCCCTCGTTGCGCTCGTTGACGACCGAGACGCCCGCGGGGCCCTCGAGCGTGAAGTACTTGGCGCCGTCGGGGAACGCGGTCTTCGCCCAGTCGGCGACCGAGGTGCTGACCGCGATGTTGTCGGGCGCGATGCGGGTGACGTAGAGGTCGGTGTCGTCGGGCTCGATGCCGCGGTCGATCAGGATGACCGGGATCTCGGCCTCCTGAGCGCGCTCGAGCGAGTCCTCCCAGCCGGAGCCCTCGGTCGCCGACAGCAGGATCACGTCGACGCCCTCGTCCACGAAGGAGGTGAAGGAGTCGATCTGCGACTTCTGGTCTCCGTTGGTGGCGGGGGCGTACTTGAGCTCGTAGCCGGCGTCCTCGGTGAACGTCTCCTCGATGTTGGTCTCGTTGGCCTGGCGCCAGGCGCCCTCGGGGCCGACGGCGACGAAGCCGATGGTGGTCAGGTCTCCGCCGGAGCCCGCGTCGGATCCTGAGTCGGACCCGCCGGAGCAGCCGGCGAGGCCGAGCGCCAGGGCGCCGACTGCTGCGAATCCGAAGAACTGGCCGAAACGCCTCGTGTTGTACATGGATCTCCTCCTTGAGATCACGGGCGCGCAGGAGCGCCCGTGCGGGTGCGGGCCCGAGGGCCCCGATGTAGTGCGGGCCTGGCGGCCCGAGGTGCAGTGAGTGCAGGATGTGCAGTGGGCAGCGACTGAGCGCGTCCTCGTTCGGAATGTTACCGTGAACAATTCTTGTGACGCAACAGCGTCGTCGACGGGTCGTGTAACGGTTGGGTACGTCGTGCCGGGTGGTGCGTCTCAGCCCCGCGTCACCGGCTGACGGAGGATCGTCCGGAGCTTCTCGGGAGCGGCCCGTCTCGGGTCGCCGAGGTAGATCTCGTGGTGCTTCCCCGTCATCCGGAGCCCGCTGGCCGGGAGGAAGTCGTCGTGCATCGCCGCGAGGACGGGGCCCTCGGCGTCGTAAGGGCCGAGGTGGAGGGTCTGCACGGCGAGGCCCTCGTCGAGGGTGGCCGTGCGGAGGCGGTCGAGCGCGGGCACCTTGTGGCGGACGGCGCCGACCGACTCCGCGACGTGCTCGTCGGTGAGCCAATCGGGAGTCAGGATCATGGCCGTCCAGCTCCACCGGGCCTTGTCGCGGGCGCTGGTGAAAGCGCTCATGTCGTCCGACCACCACAGCGCCTCGAGCGGCATCACCGTGTAGTCGCGGCCGAGGTCGTTCTTGCTGAGGAACTTGAGCGCGTAGGCCACGGGGTAGAGCGTGGCGACGGCGTCGGAGTAGGCGGTCGCGGTGTTCGGATCGCCGTGTCCGTCGATCATGAGGAAGCGGGCGGGCACGACCTCGACGACCTCGAACCGGCCGTGCGGCGCGCGGTAGGTCGCGATCCGCTTCTTGAGGTCGAGCGTCGCCATCGTGTCCTCCGGAACACCATGATGCCGCCGCGATCGATGCGGCGTCAGACGAGGATGCCGCCCGCGGCGACGACGCGGCCGCGGTGCACCACGAGGCGGTCGGGGTCGCGGTCCATCACGGCGGCGGTCGGGGTGTCGCCGCGGAGGACGACGAGCTCGGACGGGTCGCCGACGGCGAGGCCCGGGCGGTCGTCGACGGAGGCGAGGCGGTGCAGCCCGCCGTCGATGACGGAGGCTCCTCCCCAGGTCGCGACGGCGAGCGCGTGCTCGATGTCGACGTCGTCGTCGAAGCCCTGGCCGTGCGAGAGCAGGAACGCGCGCTCGAGCATGTCGCCGTTGCCCCACGGCGACCAGTAGTCGCGCTGGCCGTCCATGCCGAGGCCGACGCGGACGCCTGCGGCGAGCAGATCGAGCAGGGGGAGCTCGGCGCCGTGGCCGGGGGCGATCGTGGTGAGCGCGACGTCGAGGGAGGCGAGCGTCTCGATCGCGGCGGCGACGCCGCGATCGGGTGAGGACAGGGCGAAGGCGTGCGAGATCGAGACGCGGCCCTGCAGGCCGTGGGCGCGGATCCGCTCGGCGATCAGGTCCATCGAGAACAGGCCGAGCGAGCCGCGCTCGTGCAGGTGGATGTCGAGACCGACGCCGTGCTTCTCGGCGAGGGCGAAGACGGCGTCGAGGTGGCGCACCGGATCGCGGTCGATCTCGCACGGGTCGATGCCGCCGATCAGGTCGCCGCCGAGCGAGAGGGCCTCGTCGAGCAGCTCGACGACTCCGGGCTCGACGAAGACGCCGACCTGGGGGAACACGACGATCTCGACGTCGGCGCGATCGCGGTGCGCCTCGCGGGCGGCGAGCACGCCCTCGAACTTCTCGAGCCCGGAGTCGGCATCGACCTGCGCGTGACTGCGGACGCGGGTCGCGCCCTTCTCGATCATGGTGCGGAGGGTCGCGGTCGCGCGGTCGGCGACCGGGGCCTCGGCGCTGCGCCAGTGCGCGCGGTCGTTCATGATGCGACCCCAGCGCCCCTCCTCTCCGGTGCGCGGACGGAAGGGCAGGCCGAGCCGGGTGGAGTCGAGGTGCACGTGGACGTCCGAGAAGGAGGGGACCAGGATGCCGCCGCGGCCGTCGACGACCGAGTCGGCGCTGCCCTCGCCGACCGGGGCGATCGCGAGGATGCCGGTCTCGTCGACGACGACGTCGCGCGCCTCGCCTCCCCAGGGGCGGACGTCGCGGAGGAGCGTGGTGTTCGGCATGGGGTGGAGCCTTTCAGATCGAGGAGGAGTCGGCGGCAAGCGGTCAGTCGGTGAACGACACGTCGCTCAGGACGTACTCGCCGTCGGCGCGGGGGGTCCACTCGATGCCGGGGGCGACCGCGTAGTCGGCGTCGGGCGTGAACAGCGGGTCGATGAAGGCGTTGTCGATGTTGGTCTGCGCGATCTCGCCGAAGACGGCGTCGCGCTCGTCGCCGGTCACGGTGCGCTGCTTCTCGACGAGGGCCGCGAGCTCGGGCGACTTCGCGTAGTCGTTCTGACCGCCCGCGAAGAGGTTCGTGGCGGGCATGTCGCCGTCCATCGTCGACGGCGCCCAGGTGTTGAGGTAGAGGCCCTCGACCGAGACGGTGCCGTAGATGATGTTCGAGAGGCTCGCCTGGTCGGTCCCCTTGAGCTCGACCGTCATGCCGGCCGCCTCGAGATAGCCGCCGATCGCCTGCGCGATCTCGGACGAGAGCGGGATGCGCCCCTCCGTCGCGTACTGGAGCGGGATGGTCTCGCCGCTGTAGCCCGCCTCGGCGAGGAGCGCCTTCGCGGCGTCGGGGTCGTACTCGGTGGCGTCGATGTCGGCGTAGCCCGTCACATCCGGAGCCACGATCTGGTCGTTCGCCACCGCGCGGCCGCTGAGCACGCCGTCGACCAGGGACTGCTTGTCGATGGCGAGCCGGATCGCCTGGCGGATGCGCGCGTCGGCGAGCACTCCGGTGCTCGAGTTCATGCCGAGGAAGGTCACGCCGTTGGCGGTGCGCGAGGCGACCTCGACGCCGCTCCCGCTCAGCGAGTCGACCTGGTTCGGCGAGATGAGGGCGATGTCGAGGCTGCCGGAGGACACTCCGTTCAGCCGCGCGTCGGAGTCGCCGACCGTCTGGAAGGTCACCTTCTCGACCTCGGGCTCCTCGCCCCAGTAGTCGGGGTTCTTCTCGATGACGTACTCGACTCCGCGGGTGTAGCTGACGAAGCGGAACGGGCCGCTGCCCACGGGGGCTGCCGCGAAGCCCTCCGAGCCGAGCTCGGTGTAGACCGTCTCGGGAACGATCGAGATCGCGGTCGTGATCGAGGGCCACGGCGAGAACGGCGCGTTCAGGGTGAAGACGACGGTCGTGTCGTCGGTCGCCTCCACCGACTGCAGCACGCCCATGTAGCCGAGGTTGTCGGAGTCGGGCGAGGCCAGGATCGTGCTGTAGGTGAAGGCGACGTCGCCCGCCGTGACGGGGTCGCCGTTCGAGAAGGCCGCGTCCTCGCGCAGGGTGAACGTCCACGTCGTGAGGTCCGCGCTCGGCGTCCACTCGGTGGCGAGCGACGGCTCGATCGCGCCGTCGGCGTCGAGCTTCGTGAGCTGGTCGAACACGTTGTAGTAGTAGTTGTAGCCCGCCAGAGACCCGTCCATGATCGGATCGGGCGCGCTCTCCGGCTCCGCCACCTGGCCGATGACGATGTCGCGGTCGGCCGAGGCTCCGCTCGAGGCGCCCGAGCAGCCGGTGAGGGCCGCGATCGTGAGCGCGAGGGTCGTGAGGGCGATGACGGGCGTGGCGCGGTTCCTGGTCATGAGAGGTTCCTTCGGTCAGAGGTGAGCGGGCGCGTCGGGGCGCTGCCGGGGGTCGGAGAGGGGGATCGAGTCGAGGAGCGAGCGCGTGTAGGGGTGCGCGGGGGAGTCGAAGACCTGGTCGCGGGTGCCGACCTCGACGAACTCGCCTCGGTTCATCACCGCGACGCGATCGGAGAGGTAGCGCACCACGGCCAGGTCGTGGGCGATGAAGAGGTACGAGAGCCCGCGGGCGGCCTGCAGGTCCTTCAGCAGGTTGATGACCTGCGCCTGCACCGACACGTCGAGGGCCGAGACCGGCTCGTCGAGCACCAGCACGTCGGGCTCGAGCGCGAGGGCGCGGGCGATGCCGATCCGCTGACGCTGGCCGCCCGAGAACTGACCGGGCCTCCGCTCGAGCGCATCCGCTCCGAGGCCGACGTCGTCGAGGAGCGAGACCACGCGCTCGCGGGAGTAGCGGCCGGCGATGCGCAGCGGCTCCGCGACGATCTCGTGCGCCGTCAGCCGGGGGTTCAGAGCCGAGTACGGATCCTGGAACACCAGCTGCATCCGGTTCTGCACGCTCCGCCGCTCGCGGCTCGAGAGGGAGTCGAGCCGGCGCCCGAGCACCTCGATGGAGCCGCTCGCGACGGGGTTGAGACCGAAGATCGTGCGGACGAGGGTCGACTTGCCGCAGCCGGACTCGCCGACGAGCCCGAGGGTCTCGCCCCGCCCGAGTTCGAACGAGACGCCCTTGACGGCCTCGATGACGCGGCGCGAGCGGAGGCCGGTCCGCTGGCGGAACCGCACGTGCAGGTCGTCGACCCTGAGCACCGGCGCGCTCACGCGGTCACCTCGGCGGCGAACCGCGGGGTCTGCTGCGCGAAGTGGCAGGCGGCCCACTGGTGGTCTCCGACGTCCTCGAGAAGCGGCTCGAGCTGAGTGCAGAGCTCCGACTTGGCCGGGAGCTCGCAGCGCGGCGCGAACGGGCAGCCGCGCGGGCGGTTCTGCGGCGACGGAGGCGACCCCGGGATCGCGTAGACCCGTTCGCCGCTGTGCTCGGCCGAGAGCAGGCTGCCCAGCAGCCCCGCCGTGTAGGGGTGCGTCGGGTGGGCGAACACGTCCCAGACCGAGCCGCGCTCGACGACGCGCCCGGAGTAGAGGATGCAGACCACGTCGGCGACCTCGGCCACGAGCCCCAGATCGTGCGTGATCAGCACCATCGCGGCGTCGGTCTTCGCGCGCACCGTGCCGAGGACCGTCATGATCTGCGCCTGGATGGTGACATCGAGGGCGGTCGTCGGCTCGTCGGCGATGAGCACCGACGGCTCGTTCGCCATCGCCATCGCGATGACGGCGCGCTGCCGCATGCCTCCCGACCACTGGTGCGGGTACGCCTTGGCGCGCTGCTCCGGATCGGGGACCCCGACGTCGGTCAGGAGTCCGGTGACCTTCTCGCGCACCTCGGCCCGGCCGAGCGAGCGGTCGTGCACCTTCAGGGCGCGGCCGATCTGGCCGCCGACCCGCTTGACCGGGTTGAGCGCGGTCATCGGGTCCTGGAAGATCATCGCCAGCTCGCTGCCGCGCAGGCCCCGCAGCTCCGGCTCGGGCATCCCGAGAACGTCGCGGCCGCGGTAGTGCACGGTGCCGCCGAGCACCTCGAGCCCCGCGGGGAGCAGGCCCAGCACGGCGAGCATCGTGACGCTCTTGCCCGAGCCCGACTCGCCGACGAGGCAGAGCACCTCGCGCTCGTGCAGGGTGAACGAGACGCGGTCGACGAGGGTGACGGTGTCGCCGTGCTCGTCGGTGTAGCCGACGCTGAGGCTCTGCACATCGAGAAGGACTGCGCGGTCTGGAGTGGTCGTGTCGTCGGGGGTGGTCATCGGAGGCTCCGCTTCACGGATCGTCGAGACGTGCGTCGGACAGTGGTCGCCGAGCCCTCGGCGGTGAAGCGCTGGCTCAGCAGATTGGTGCCGGCGACCGTGAGGAAGATCGCGACGCCGGGGATGATCGCGAGGTGCGGTGCCTGGCGGACGTAGTCCTGCCCCTCGCTGATCATCAGTCCCCAGCTGGGTGTCGGCGCCTGCACGCCGAGGCCGAGGAAGTCGAAGGAGGAGGTGAGCAGCATGACCGCGCCGATGTCGCTGGAGGCGAGGATCATCATCTGCACCGCCACGTTCGGGACGATGTGGCGCCGCACCGTCCACAGCCCGCCCGCGCCCTGGATCCGCGGAGCGAGCACGAAGTCGCGGTCCCGCAGCGCCATCGCGGTGCTGCGGGCGACCCGGGCGTAGCCGACCCAGTACGTCGCGGCGAGCACGCCGATCATCAGCCAGACGCTCGGGCCGAGCGAGGCCGCGAGGGCGATCAGCACCAGGATGACGGGCATCGCGAGCTGGATGTCGGCGAGCCCCATCAGCACGTTGTCGGTCTTCCCGCCCACGTAGCCCGACCAGGTGCCGATCGCCATGCCGACGAGGCTGTTGACCACGACGATCAGCAGGACGATCCCCAGCGTGACCCGGCCGGCGAGGGCGAGGCGGCTGGCCTCGTCGCGACCCAGCGCATCCGTGCCCAGCCAGTGCTCGGCGAACGTGCCCGGTGCCGCGAGGACCTTCGAGAGGTCCTGCGCGAAGGGGTCGTAGCCGGGCAGGAGCGGGTAGACGAGCGAGAAGAGGACGATCGAGC
Organism: Rathayibacter sp. VKM Ac-2754; assembly: GCF_009807095.1. Lineage (GTDB taxonomy): Bacteria > Actinomycetota > Actinomycetes > Actinomycetales > Microbacteriaceae > Rathayibacter. The sequence goes on from NZ_WUCC01000004.1 coordinate 294,444, forward strand.
CGACCATGACGGCGCCGAGGGCCTGCAGGGCGGGCACCCGGCGCCCGCGGGTGAAGGCGGTGGCGATGCCGGCGCGCAGGGCGCCGGTGCGGATGATCTCGGTGGTGGTCATGCGAGCCTCACTCGGGGATCGATGAGCCCGGACACGAGGTCGACGAGCAGGTTGGCGAGGATGAACAGCAGGGCGACCACGATCAGCCCCGACTGCACCACCGGGAAGTCGCGCGAGTAGACCGCGCCGAGCATCAGCTGCCCCATCCCGGGCCAGGCGAAGACGTTCTCGACGATCACGAGGCCGCCGAGGAACGAGCCGAGGCTGATGCCGGCGACGGTCAGCACGGGCAGGAACGCGTTGGGCAGCAGCTCGCCGACCACCACGCGGAGGCGGTTCTCGCCGCGGGCGAAGGCGGTGCGGGCGTAGTCCTGCGTCGACTGCTCGGTCAGCGCGTTGTCGAGCAGTCGCGTGTAGAGCACGAACTGGCCTGTCGCGATGGTGAGCGCCGGCATGATGATCGCCAGCGGATCGCGGTTGCCGAGCGAGGGCAGCAGGCCCAGCCAGACCGAGAGGATCAGCACCAGCAGCAGGCCGAAGAAGAAGTCGGGGATCGCCTGGCGGGTCGAGCCGAGGCCGAGCGAGAGGGCGCGGAGCCCGCGGGACCGGGTGAGCTGGATGACGACTCCGGCCACGAGCGCGAGCGCCAGGCCGAGCACGAGGCCGACCGCGCCGAGCGAGAGCGACGCGGGGAGCCGCTCGAGGACCAGCTGCATCGACGAGACGCCGACCTGGCGGTACGAGTCGCCGAAGTCGCCGGTGACGAGCCCGCCGAGGTACTGCAGGTACTGCTGCCAGAGCGGCAGGTCGAAGCCGAGGCGGTGGTTCAGATCGGCGATCTGCTCGGGCGACGCGTTCTCGGTGAGCAGGAGCGCGGCGGGGCTGCCGCTGAGACGACCCAGCGCGAAGGCGATCGTGACGACGGCGAAGATCGTCGCGAGACCCTGCGCGAGTCGTCTGGCGATGTAGGGGCCCATGGCGCCGCCTCCGTTCGTGTGGGTGCCGGTCGTGCTGTCGGTATACAGAATCGCGGGTTCTCTGTTTCGTGCGCATCAACGGAGGTTTCGACGGTGTAAACACTTCGGCGCCGGTTTGTATCCGAAAGTGGCCCGTACACCCCGTAAATCCGCGTGTTCTCACGAGAGGTCGCCTCTATTGCATACCGATGAGAGTCGAGTTCGCGAGCCGAGCCGGGATGCGATCTTCCTCGTACTGCATACAGAATGAGCGAAGGAGGACGACATGTCGACACGCATCATCACGTCGGAGGAGTGCGAGGCGCTCACCGAGTGGCCCGGGCTCATCGCCGCGCTCGCCGACGCACACCGGGCGCTCGCCGAGGGAGGGGCGGTGCAGCCGGTCCCCGAGGCCCTGCGCATCCCGGGGGACTCCAGCGCCGACGGCCCCGCCGCGGTGCCCATGAGCGCCTTCGCGCCCTACCTCGGTCTCGCCTCGGTCAAGCTGCTGATCGACGCGCCGCGCAACCGCGCGAGCGGGCTGCCTCCGCAGCGCTCGACGGTCTCCCTCTACTCCGCCGAGACCGCCGAGTGCCTCGCGCTGATCGACGGACGGGCGCTGACCCGGCTGCGGACGGCCGCGGTGTCGGCCCTCGCGACGTCGGTGCTCGCCCGCCCCGACTCCCGAGTCCTCACCCTCGTCGGCGCCGGCCCGCTCGCCCGCGAGCACGCGCTCGCCGTCGGCTCGGTCCTCGAGCTCGACGAGGTGCGCGTGTGGTCGCCGTCGGGATCCTCGGCGCAGGTGCTCGCCGCCGAGCTCGTCGCGAACGGCGTCCCGGCGACGGCGCGCGGCGACCTGGAGGACGCGGTGCGCGACTCCGACGTCGTGTGCACCCTGACGCCGTCGGTCGAGCCCGTGCTCGACGCGGGATGGTTCGCCGATGGTCTGCACGTCAACGCCGTCGGGTCGCCGCCGCGGCACGGCTACCGCGAGCTCGGCGCCGACGCCCTCGCCCGGGCCGACCGGGTGGTGGTCGACACTCGTGGCATCGCCTTCTCGGAGTCGGACAACATCCGCCTCTCGGGGCTCCGGCCCGCCGACGTGGTCGAGCTCGGCGAGGTGCTGGCCGGCCGCGCGACCGGGCGCCGCTCGGCTGCCGACGTGACGGTCTTCAACTCCGTCGGCATCGGACTGCAGGATCTCGCCGCGGGCGCGTACGTGCTCGCCCGGGCCGAGCGGGCGGCGCTCGGCATCGAGGTCGAGACGCGGGCGGCGCGGTGACCGCGAGCGCGCCGACCCGCTTGAATAGGAGGAGTCGAGCGAAGGAGGCCCGCGTGACGAGCATCGCCCCCGAGGAGTCGCTGACCGCTCAGACCTATCGCACGCTCCGGCGCGAGATCATCCTCGGCCGCTACCCGCAGGGGTCGCGGCTGGTCGAGTCGACGCTGGCGAGCGAGCTGAACGTGTCACGCCTGCCGATCCGCGAGGCGGTGCCGCAGCTCGAGAACGAGGGCTTCGTGCGCACCCTGCCGCGGCGCAGCTCCCGGGTGACCGAGTGGACCGCGGCCGATGTGACGGAGCTGTTCGACGTGCGGCTGAGCCTCGAGACGCTCGCCGCCCGGCTCGCGGCCCGACGCGTCGCCGAGGGCGTCTCGCCCGATCCGCTGCACGAGGCGATCGCCGCCGAGCACCGCGCCCTCGACAGCGAGGACTGGCTGCTGGTCGCCGAGACGAGCACCGTCGTGCACGAGGCGATCGTCGACATCGCCGGCAGCGCGCTGCTCGGCTCGCTCATGCGGGCGGTGAGCGGGCGGATGACGTGGCTGTTCTACCTGACGTCCGCGCGCGACCAGCACCAGCAGTCCGACGAGCACCAGGGCCTGCTCGAGGCGATCCTCGCCGGCAACGACCGGCTCGCCGAGTCGATCGCCTTCACCCACATCGAGAAGGGGCGCGCCCCGTCGCTGCAGCTGCTCGGCGCGGGGCCGCGCGACGCCTGACGGCAGTGGGTCTCGACACGCCCCCGCGGGGCTGCTCGACCAGCAGCCAGGCGGGGGAGTCCTCTTGCCGCCTGCCTGCTGATCGAGTAGCCCGCGCAGCGGGCGTATCGAGATCCCCCTCCGTCAGCGGGTGATGCTCACGCGCCGTGGCGCAGGCGGCGACGGAGGAGCATCATCCCGCCTCCGAGTAGGAGCGCGAGAGCGCCCGCCGGGAGGAGCGACAGGTCGGCGCCCGTCGCGGCGAGGGCGTCGTGCGTGCCCGGCTTCTGAGCGACGGGCGTGGCCGTCGGAGTCGTCACGGGGACGACGACCGCGGTCGGCTCGGGCGACGGAGCGGGAGCGGGCGTCACCGCGGGCTCCGTCGGCACGGGCGTCGGCGCCGGCGTCGGCACCGTGCCCTCCTGGGCGAGCACGGGCACGGTCGACCAGTCGATGTCGCTCGCCAGGCCGTACGAGGTGTACGAGGCCTGGTTGTAGGCCGTGTTCTGGCGCGCGACCTCGACCCGGTACTGCGGGTCGTGCATCAGCGTCGTCAGCTTGCGGTCGGTGACCTCGGTGCTCGAGTAGATCCGGATCGCGCTCGAGTCGGCCGTCGGCAGCAGGAGCTCCTCGCGCCAGTCGCCGAGCACGTCGGCGACGAGCGACGGGTTGCCCTTGGTGCCGTTGTTCGTGACGGTCCCGTCGGCCGAGAGCAGCACCGTGCCGTCGCCGGTGACGATCGTCGGAGTGACGGGGGTCGCGTCCTGCATCGTGGTGCTCGCGACGATCTGCGTCGTCATGTCGGCGGCCCAGCGGATGCTCTGGTTGGTGCCGGGCTGCGTGTCCGAGATCGGCGCGCCGGCGGCCGAGAGCTCGCCGATCGCCCACACCTCCTGGCCCGGGACCGCCGGGTCGATGTCGCCGATCATCCCGCGGCCGGTGTCCTTGCCGGAGTAGGCGCCGAAGAGCACCTCGCCGGTCGCGGCGTCGCGCAGTGCGTAGCCGTAGGGGGCTCCGACGCCTCCCTCGTGCACGGTGAAGGTCTCGAGACCGGGGTTCGCCGGGTCGATGTCGGTCACGTGCATCGCGTCGCCGTGGCCGAGCTTCGCCGAGGTGCCGGGAGCCGAGCTGCCCTCGGGGAGGGTGTCGTACGAGCTGTAGAGCAGGCTGCCGTCGTCGTCGAGGGTCGCGGAGCCGTAGACGATCTCCTGGCGGCCGTCGCCGTCGACGTCCGCCGCGCTGAGCGAGTGGAAGCCCTGGGTGGTGAGCGTCGCCCACTCGGGGCTGGTCCCCTCCCGGCCGTGCGGGGTGTCGTTGAAGGGGTTCGTCATCGGGACGTGACCGCTGTCGGCCGTCCAGCGCTTCGTGAGCGAGGTGCCGTCCCAGTCGTAGGCGACGACGACCGCGCGGGTGTAGTAGCCGCGGGCGAAGACGGCCGACTGCGTCTCGCCGTCGAACGACGCGACTCCGGCGAGGAAGCGGTCGTTGCGGTTGCCCGGCTCGATCCGCGAGTAGGCGTAGTCGCCCCAGAGCAGGCCGTCGTCGCCGCGGGCGGGCTCGTAGGCGACGGTCTCGAGCTCGGCACCCGACTCGCCGTCGAAGACGGTGAGGTACTCGGGGCCGGTGAGGATGAAGCCCTCGAAGGTGGTGAGGTCGTTGCGGTCGCTGCGGCTGGGCGCGTAGACGTCGATGAAGTAGTCGACGAGCTCCTCCGCGCCCGTGCGATCGAGGGGGTACGAGTGGGTCGGAGCGGTGCCGAACGCCTCCTCGAGGGTCGCGGGCCACTGGCCGCTCGTCACCTCCTCGCGGGTGCTCCAGCCCTCGAACACCCCGATCAGGTGCTCGCGGTAGTCGGCGGCCGACATCCGGTAGTCGTCGGCGGGAGTGACGCCGGCGGCGACGTCCTCGGGGAGCAGCGTGATCGACTCCGCGCGCGAGGGGTCGCCGCCCGGGATCGTCACCGTGCCCGGGGCGGTCTTCGTCATGATCTCCGAGCGGCCGTCGCCGTCGAAGTCCGACACCATGAACTGCGTGTAGTGGGCCCCCGAGCGGATGTTCACGCCCAGGTCGATGCGGTGCAGCAGCGTGCCGTCGGCCTCGTAGGTGTCGAGGTAGGTGCTGCCGGTGTAGCCCTTCTGCGAGACGTCCTTCGCGTTCGAGGGGTACCACTTCACGACGTACTCGTAGTCGCCGTCGCCGTCCATGTCGCCGACGCTCATGTCATTGGCGCTGTAGGTGTACGCCTCGCCGGCGGGAGTGACTCCGTCGGCCGGCTTCTGCAGCGTGAGCGTCTCGAAGGCGTCGGCGGAGGCGGTGGCGGGCGCGCTGGGCTCGCCCGGCTCGCCGTCGACGACCGGCACCACGCGGTACTCGTCGCCGGGGGCGCCGGCGGGGTCGTGCAGGTTGGTGCTGTCGGTGACGACTCCGACGCGCTCCGCACCGCGGTAGACGGCGAAGTCGGCGCCGACCATCCCGGTGTCGGAGGATCCGGTGACCTCGGTCGCGAGCAGTCGCCAGCTGACGAAGACGCCGCCGTCGGGCGAGGCGAGGGCGACGACGCCGCGGTCGAGGTCCTCGAGCTGCGCGGTGAGCGCGGGGTTCGCGGAGGCGGTCGGCGCGGTGGTCTGCGCGACGGCCGGGCCTGCGGCGGCGAGCGCGACGCCCGCCACCAGCGCGAGGCCCAGTCCGGAGCGGAGGGCGGAGTGCCGCGGCGGGCGCCCGCCTCGGAGTGTCGGGGCAGGAGTGAACGGACGTGAATTCGGCATTGAATCCCTCGGCATCGATGGTGCCGGGCTGCAGGAATGCGCTTTCCCCGGCCGTGCCACCCTATGTGAAACCTTTCAGAGAGGTCAACATCCGCCGAGTCGGCCGGCTTGCGGGCTGATGACCCGCACAACTGAGGCCAGGAGGCTCAGATCAGCCGATTCTCGAGTTTCTCGTCAAGCTGGCCTTAGTTGTGCGGCTGGTCACGCGACGACGGGTGGTCGAGGCGTCGACGATCCGGGCCTCGTCGGGCAGCGCGGCCTGGGCGTCCTCGGAGAACTCGCAGCAGCTTCCCGCTCGTGCAGCCGGGTCTCGATCTGGTGCGCGAGGACGGGCCGACTCCACCCGTGAACCACGTCCTCCGCGGCGTACCACTCACGCAGATCCTGGTCGTCGAGCTTGTCGAGCAGCTCGAGGACGTGGCCCCAAGGCAGTTGTCCAACGGGTCGTTGGACTACTGCGTCCTCGTCGGGCCCTGCCGTGGCCGGCGCATGGAGAACCTGCTGGTCGAGCCCGCAGCCCCGCAGGGGCGTATCGGGACCCGCCACCATCAGCAGATCAGGGCCTTGACCCGGCATTCTGACGCTGGTGGATCTCGATACGCCCGCTGCGCGGGCTACTCGATCAGCAAGACTGAGGCGATACCGGTGAGGTGAATCCTGACTCGGCCTTCGGACGCTGGTGGATCTATTTGGAGGAGATCATCCGCAAGCCTGTTGGTCGAGTAGCCCCGGAGGGGCGTATCGAGACCCACCACCGTCAGCAGATCGGAACGCCGATCCGCAGGTCTGAAGCTGGTGGATCTCGATACGCCCGCTGCGCGGGCTACTCGATCAGCGAGGGGCGCTGCTCACCAGCCGTCGTCGGAGTCGGCCTCGTCGGAGGTGTCGGCGGCGATCATCTCGACGATGGTGTCGACGGTCAGCCACGGGCCGTTGCTGACCTCGCCGATCTTCTCGCGGTCCTTGAAGACGACGATGCGGTCGCTGAGGCGCACCACCTCCTCGAGCTCGGAGGAGATGTAGACGACCGACACGCCCTCCTTCGCGAGCTGCGCGATGTGCGCCTGGATCTCGACCTTCGACGCGACGTCGATGCCGCGCGCGGGCTCGTCGAGCACGAGCAGGCGCGGCCGGGTGGCGAGCCAGCGCGCGAGGACCACCTTCTGCTGGTTGCCTCCGGAGAGGTACTTGACCGGCAGGTCCGGGTCGGCCGGAGTGATGTTGAGCGCCTCGACGTAGGTCGCGACGAGCGTGTCCGTCTCGGCCGCCGACAGCGGGTGCGCCCAGCCGCGCAGCGCCTGCAGGCCCAGCACGAGGTTCTCGCGGAGGGAGAGGTCGCCGATGATGCCGTCCTCGCGGCGGTTCTCGCTCGAGTGGGCGATGCGGTGGCGCAGGCCCGACACCGGGTCGGTGATCTGCGCGGGCTCGCCGTCGATCAGCACCCGGCCGCTGTCGGCCTTCTCCACTCCGCTGAGGAGGGAGGCGAGCTCGGTGCGCCCGGAGCCGCGCAGCCCCGCGAAGCCCACGATCTCGCCGCGGTGCAGCTCCAGATCGGTCGGCGCGACCGCTCCGCGCCGGCCGATGCCGTACGCGCGGTAGATCGCAGGCCCGGTCGGCTGCCGGCGGTGCTCGCGGCGGTCGGAGCCGATCTGCCGCAGCGCCTCGATGTCCTCGCCGATCATCTTCGCGATCAGCTCCGCGCGGTCCATCGCGCGCGCCGGGTACTCGCCGACGGTGCGGCCGTCGCGCAGCACCGTCACCCGGTCGGACAGCGTGAGGACCTGCTCGAGGAAGTGCGACACGAACACGATCGCGACGCCCTGGTCGCGCAGCCTCCGCAGCACGGCGAACAGGCGTGCCACGTCGCCGAGGTCGAGGCTCGACGTCGGCTCGTCGAGGATCAGCACCCGGGGCCGGTCGACCATGGCGCGGCCGATGGCGACCAGCTGGCGGATGGCGGGGGAGAGGGAGCGCAGCGGCAGGTGCGGGTCGAGGTCTCCGAGGCCGAGCTCGGCGAGCATCTCGGCCGCTCTGGCGTGGGTGCGCGACCACGAGATGCCGAGGCGGCCGCGGATCTCGTGGCCGATCATCACGTTCTCGCCGATGCTGAGGTTGTCGGTCAGCCGCTCGTCCTGGAAGACGGCGGTGATGCCGGCCGCCTTCGCATCGGCGGGCCCGGAGAAGCGGCGCGCGACTCCGTCGAGCACGATCGAGCCGGCATCGGGCTGGTGGATGCCGGTGAGGGTCTTGATCAGCGTCGACTTGCCGGCGCCGTTCTCGCCCATCAGCCCGTGGATCTCGCCCGGGACCAGCCGCAGACTCGCCCCCGCGAGCGCCGGGCCCGAGGAGAAGGCGACGCTGATGCCCGACATCTCGACCACGGGGTCGGCGCATCTCGGAGTCGTCCTCGACTGGAATGCCACGTGCCGTCCTCGGTTCGTGTCGGGCGCGCCGTCGGGAACGGAACGCCAGGGTGCCGCCGATGATACGCGAGCGCGGCCCCGCGGATCACCCCCTCCCGCGTCAGGCGCGCGGGGGAGCCGTCGACTCGCGGACGACGAGCTCGGTGGGGATGCGGGTGCGCTGCGGGATCTCCTGGCCGCGGATCCGCGCGTGGATCACCTCGGCGACAGTGGTGCCGAGCCGGTCGAAGTCCTGCCGCACCGTCGTGAGGGGAGGCAGGAAGTGCCGCGCGGTCGGCAGGTCGTCGAAGCCGACGATGCTGACGTCCTCGGGAACGCGGATGCCGCGCTCGACGAGTCCGTGGATCACTCCGAGCGCCATCTCGTCGTTCGCGACGACCATGGCGGTGAAGTCGGGGACCGAGCGCAGGCTCTTCGCGAAGTCGTAGCCGGAGTCGGGGGTCCAGTCGCCGACGACGATCGGGCGCTCGTGCATCCCCCACTCCTTCGCGCGGGTGTGGAAGGCGCGCTCGCGGGCGCGCGCGTCGAGCCAGTCGAGGGGGCCCGAGAGGTGCAGCACGTCGCGGTGCCCGAGCGAGGCGAGGTGGTCGACGGCCTGGCTCATGCCGCCCTGCTGATCGACCGAGACGGTGAGGAAGCTCGGGTCCTTGTCGGACTTGACGACCAGGGTCGGCACGCCGATCTCGACGGTGCGCAGCGTCGCGACGGAGGAGGAGCGCGGCGCGATCACGCACAGCGCGTCGATCCCGAGGCCCGACAGGTGGTTGATGGCGTCGACCGGCGACATGTCCTGGTCGTCGCGGAGGGCGACGGAGGTGACCGAGTAGCCCTTCTCGCGGGCGGCCCGCTCGATCGCGCGCAGGGTGCTCGAGGGGCCGAACTCGGCTCCGCTCTCGATCATCACGCCGATGCGGTCGGTGCGCTGGGTGACGAGCGAGCGGGCGGCGATGTTGGGCCGGTAGTTGAGCTCGTCGACGGCCTCGAGGACCTTCTGCCGGGTCGACTCCTTGATGTTCGGGTGCCCGCTGAGCACCCGCGACACCGTCATGTGCGAGACGCCCGCGACCGCGGCGACATGGCGGAGGTTCGGCCGATCGGCCATGAGAGGACCTCCTCCGCTCCCCGGGCGGGTGAGCCGCGCACCCCCGGTGCGGGCGAGGTCGGGTGCCGGCGCCGTCGAGAGTGCGTCCAGCATAGTCAAGCAGGGTTGCGCGGCCGCGGCCTGCATGCTGGTCGAGTAGCCCGCAGGGGCGTATCGAGCGACGAGAAGTCGGCCCCTGTCGCCGCCCATGCTGGTCGAGCAGCCCCGCAGGGGCGTATCGAGACCCGCGAGCTTCAGGAGACCAAGCGCCTGACCGGGTCTTCTGAAGGACGTGGATCTCGATACGCCGCGTTCCGCGGCTACTCGATCAGCGAGGAGGGGCCACACGCAGGAGGCCACTCTTCTCGACAGACCCACCAGCTTCAGTGGATCATACTTCTGACCTGGACTTCTGAAGCTGGTGGATCTCGATACGCCCGCTGCGCGGGCTACTCGATCAGCGAGGAGTGGGCGGCCTCAGCTGACAGCGGGCCGCTGCGAGGGGTCAGCCGCAGCTCCGCGCGGCGTACGGTGCCGTGGTCGTCGCGGTGACGGGGGCGCCTCCGACGGTCGCCGTCGCGGTGACCGCGGCCTCGCCCGCGGCGAGCTGCGCCGCGCGCACGGTGTACGCGGCCGAGGCGCTCGAGCCCGGCTTCACGGCGGTGAACGTCTTCACGCCCTCCGCCGTCCGCACGGTCACGTCCATCGGCACGGTGTCGCCGTTCTTCGCGACGACCGTCAGCACCGGCTTGCCCGCGACGCAGCGCGAGGAGGCGGTGGCCGTGACCTTCAGCGACGCCTGGACGGTGACCGTGGCGGTCACCGGCATCCGCGACGCGTCCTGCGCGACTCCCGAGACCGTGAAGGTCCCGGCTGCGGCGTAGGAGCTCGGCGCGACGGCGTCCCACGTGACTCCGACCGACTGCCTCGCACCGGTCTTCGTCGTGATCTCGGCGCCGGGGAGCACGGGCGCGGTGCCCGCCTTGGTCGTCACCGCGATCGGAGCGACCGAGGCCACCGCGATCGAGGGCGCGAAGCCCTCGAGCACCTTCTGGTACTCGGCGCGGGTCACCGGGATGACCGTGCCGTGGCGGGGCGTCCCTCCGTCGGAGTTCTGCGGGAGGTTCGTCCGCAGCTTCGCTCCGAGCGGCTGCCACGAGTCGCCGTCCGCCAGGTCGTCGGAGCCGAACGGGATGTAGTGGTTCGGGCCGGCGTGGTAGTCGGGCTGGTCGATGAACAGGAACCAGTCGAGTCCGTTCACGTCGCCCTCGTTCGCCGGGAACACGTTGGGGCCCTCACCGCTCGTGAAGGTGCCGCCGGGCTCGCCGTTGGGCAGGCCCGAGGCGACGCGCTCCTTGACCAGGGTCCACTCGTCCGCGGGCCCCGTGGTGCCGGGCAGTGTGCCGCTCACGGTGGCGAGCAGATCCGTGCTCTTCTCCTCGCGCAGCGTCATCGACGCCTCGTCCTTGGTGAAGCGGTAGTAGGTGTCGCCGTCCTTCGCGATCGTCGAGTCGATGGTGCCCCGGCCGGTGCCGCGCTTGACGTCGATCCACGGCTTCGCCTCCGAGAAGGTGACGAAGTCGTCGGTCGTCGCGTACATCATCTGGTTGTAGGTGACCGCGGTGCGGTCGGCCGCGTTCGTCGTCGGGTACATGTTCGAGGCCCAGAACACCACGTAGGTGTCGAGCTCGTCGTCCCAGTACGCCTCCGGGGCCCAGGTGTTGCCGGCGAAGTCGGTCGAGACCTTCACGTGGCGCTGCGCCGACCAGTCGACGAGGTCGGTCGACTCCCACACCTCGATGTACTTCGAGCCCGACTTCTGGGCCGTGTCGAAGCCGCCGGCGAGGCCGTCGATCTTGAGGTCGGTGGCGAGCATGAAGAACGTGTCGCCCTCGGGGGAGCGGACGATGAACGGGTCGCGCAGGCCCTGAGTGCCCTGCGTCGAGGTGAACACCGGCTGGCCGCTGTTGAGCGTGTTCCAGCTCAGCGCGTCGTCGCCCTTCGAGGCGGCGAGGCTGACGCGCTCGGCGCCGGCGCCCTCACCGGTGAAGAAGGCCCACACGTAGGCCTCGGTGTCCTCGGTGCCGGTGGGGAGCGGCTGGAGGCGCAGCGTGAAGTCGCGCGTCTTCACGACGGATCCGCTGGTCGCCGTCGCTCGGACCACGACGTCGGTCGCCGGGGAGCTCGCCTGCGGCCGGTCGACGACGATCGTGCGGCTGTCGGCGGTGCTGCCGGCGCGCACGGTGGTGGTGCTCGATCCGACGACGCTCCACTCGATGCTGGAGCCGAGCGCGCCGCGCGCGGGCACCGAGACGTTCGTGCGGACGTTGGAGGCGTTCGGGATGCTGATCGCGTCGAGGTCGCGCTGGGCCTTGTCGGCGTCGGCGACGTCGGCGACGACCTTCACGAGGTAGTCGACCGAGCGGGTGTCGGTGCCCGAGGTGTAGGTCGCGGTGAGCACGACGGAGGCGTCGGGGGAGCCGGCCGCGGGGCGGGTGACCGCAGCGGTCGCTCCGCTCACCGCGATCGCCGGGCTGTTCGAGCGCCAGGTGATGGCGACCCCGGAGGAGCTGGCGGGCAGCGCGAAGTCGGCCGTCGCCTCCGTCGGGATCGTCACCGAGGCGACGGCGCGGTCGAGGGCCTCGGAGGAGTAGAGCGCCTTCACGGCGTCGGCGCTGAGCGCGCTGCCGTAGACGGCGAAGTCGTCCACGTCGCCGCTCCAGCCGGGGTCGTTGTAGGTGGAGCGCGCGAGGTAGGCGACGAGGGAGGTGCCGAACGAGGCGACATCGCGCGCGATCGCGTTCTGGCTGATGCGGGTGCCGTTGAGGTAGACCGACAGGGTCCCGGTCGTGCCGTCGATGACGGTCGTGTAGAGCGAGAGGCCCGACGGGGTGCGGGCTCCCGTGGTGCCGGCGTTGGTCGATCCGGGCCCGACCTCGGTGCCCCACGGCGCGCCCGCGTTCACGGAGTTCGTGACGACCGACTTCACGTAGCCCGACGGGTTGCTCGGGTTGAGCAGCCAGTAGCCGGACGAGTTCGAGGCGCCGGAGGCGACGGGCGCGCCCACGAAGGCCGCTGCGACGTTGCCGGGGCCCGAGCGGGGCGAGAGCCAGGTCGAGAACGTGAGGTCCTTCTTGCCGACGAGGCCCGCCGTGGGGATGTCGAGGTAGGGGGCGGCCGAGGCGGAGCCGCCGGGAAGGCTGATCAGCCCGTCGCGGAACGTGGCGCCGGTGCGACGCAGCGTCGCGTCGTAGCCGTTGCCGCTCGAGTCGGCGACCGTCGTGCCGGTCGGCGCGGTGTCGAAGGTGTAGTGCAGGAGGGGCTGCTCCGTCGCTCCGGAGGCGGAGGCGGGAACCGTGGCGCCGAGCAGCGCCGTGGCAGCGACGGTGGCGACCGCCAGAGCGGTCCTCACCGCCGATCGTGATCGTGTCATCAAGAACGTCCTCGTGGTCGATGCGGCGACGGAGGCGCGATCCACGACGGACCTGTGCGCCCTCGCACGGATTGTTAACGTGAACACCATAGGTCCGCGGGACTCTCCTCGACCAGCCCCCGAGGGCCGCGAAGCGGGACGCCTCTCGACGATTGACCGCGTCCACGGGCGCTGTTACCGTGAACAAAATTCTGACGATGGAGTCACCATCAGCACTCGACCGACCGACCGCGCTCTTCAGCCACCGGCGGTGCGCCGGCGTTCCACGGCCTGGCTGCTGATCCTCCTGGCGGCGATCGTCGCCCTGCCGCTCGCCGCCGCGAGCCCCGCGGTCGCGCTCGGTGAGCCGACCTTCACCAACCCGATCGAGCCGGACACCGCCGACCCGACCATCGAGTTCCACGACGGCAACTACTACCTGGTCGCCACCACGTGGGACAACCGCGTGGTGATGCGGAAGGCGCCGACCCTCGCGGCGCTCGGCACCGCGACTCCGACGACCGTCTACTCCGACACGAACCCCGGCCGGAACGCCAACATGTGGGCGCCCGAGCTGCAGCGCCTCAACGGCCCGAACGGCTGGCGCTGGTACCTGATGTACACGATGGGCACGGCCGGGAACTTCGACCGCCAGCACCTCCAGGTGATCGAGAGCGCGGGCGACGACCCGATGGGTCCGTACACCTACAAGGGGCGGCCGATCCCGACCGACGACTGGAACATCGACGGCTCCTACCTCGAGCTCAACGGCGAGCTCTTCATCACCTGGTCGGCGTTCTCGGCCGGGCCGAACCGTCTGCAGAACAACTACATCGCCCGGATGTCCGACCCGTGGACCGCCACCGGGCCGCTGAACGTGCTCTCGCAGCCGGTCGAGTCGTGGGAGACCATCGGCGCACCGGTGAACGAGGGCCCGGTCCCGCTCCAGAAGGACGGCCGCACCTGGATCGTCTACTCGGCCAGCTTCTGCGGCACCGAGGACTACCAGCTCGCCACCCTCGAGTACGGCGGGGGCGACCCCGTGCTCGCCTCCTCGTGGACGAAGAGCGACGGCCCGGTCTTCTCGAAGGCCAACGGCGAGTACGGCACCGGCCACAACGACTTCTTCGACTCGCCCGACGGCACCGAGACGTGGAACCTCTACCACGCCAACGCCCGCCCCGACGGGGGCTGCGGCCGTGAGCGCTCGGCCCGCGCGCACCTCGTCGAGTGGGCCGCCGACGGCGAGCCCGAGTTCGGCACCCCGCTCGGCACCTCGGCGCAGATCCCCGTGCCCAGCGGAGAGAACGCGCCGATCACCGCCCGCATCGAGGGCGCCCCGTGGCAGCTCGTCAGCCGCAGCACCGGCCTCTGCGCGACGGTCTCGTCGGCCCAGAGCGGCGACGGCGCCTCCGTGGTGCAGGGACCGTGCTCGACTCCGCGCGCGAACTGGACGCTCGACCCCACCGGCGACGGCTACCTCCGGATCGTGAACGCCAGCAGCGGCAAGTCCCTCGGACCGGTCGGCTGCTCCACCGCCCCCGGAACGGCGCTGCAGCAGTCGGCGTGGCTCGCGGGCGGCTGCCAGCAGTGGACGGTGGCGCCCGGCGCGGGCGGGTACTCGACGCTGACCAGCCGCACGGGCGGCACGGTGCTCGATGCTGTCGGAGGCGCCGTCCGGCAGTCGACCCCGACCGCCGCCGCCTCGCAGGAGTGGGCGCTGCGCCCCTCCGGAGCGGTCGCCGTGACCTCGTTCGTCACCGGCAAGTCGTTCGATCTGCCGAACTGCTCCACCGCCGACGGCGCGGTGCTGCAGCAGCAGGAGTGGCTCGGCTCGCCGTGCCAGCGCGTCACCTTCACCGCCGCGGCGAACGGCGCCGTCGAGATCCACCCGGTCTCGGCCGCCGCCAAGTGCCTGTCGGTGACCGGAGGCTCCACCGCCGACGGAGCGACCGTCACCCAGGGCGCGTGCGGCATCACCGGGAGCGCCTGGCGCCTCCAGCCGCGCACCGACGGCACGATCGAGCTGCGCGCCGTGCACAGCGGCAAGGCTCTCGACCTCTCGAACTGCTCGGCCGAGAACGGCACGCGGATCGGCCAGTGGAGCGTGCTGAACAACGACTGCCAGCGCTTCCGCGTCTCGCTCGGTGCTCCGGCGCCGACCGTCGCGCTGCAGGTCGTCGCCACCTCGACGGTGCGCTGCGTGGCGGGCAAGCCGGTCATCACGACGACGGTGAAGAACACCGACGACCTGCCGGCCGACATCACGATCACCACCGCGGCCGGCACGAAGACCTTCCCGGCGGTCGCCGGCGGGAAGAACGCCACGGCGAGCTCGACGGTGCGGCAGGCGACGCTCGTCGCGGGGTCCGCCACCGTGTCGGGCGCCGGAGTCGACGACCAGGGGCGCGCGGTCACCACGACGGCGGCGTATCCGGCGATCACCTGCGGCTGAGCTTCTGACTGACGTAGGTCTCGATACGCCGCTGCGCGGCTACTCGACCAGCAGGCACTGCCCCGCCGACAGGCACTCTGCTGAATCCGCAGGCCCCGCGTTTCTTGCTGATCGAGTAGCCCGCGCAGCGGGCGTATCGAGATCCACCAGCGTCAGACATCACCCCTCCAGCACTGTGCGAAGGAGCACCATGCCCACCACCTCCAGGCGCGCGCCCCTGCGCGCCGTCCTCGCCGCCCTCGGGATCGGGGCGGTGCTCGCCTCGGGTCTCGTCGCGCCCGCCGCCACCGCCGCCGAGGCGCAGATCCCGTCCTCCGGACTCCTCGCCGACTACCGCTTCACGCAGACCACCGGCGCGAGTGTCCCGAACACCGCGGGAGGCGCCGTGGGACCCGCCCGTGTCGTGAACGGGACCGACGCGCTCTGGACCGGCACGTCGCTCCGTCTCACCGGCGGCGCCAAGACGAGCGCCGCACCCTGGGTCGAGCTGCCGGACGACCTGCTGAAGGGGAAGTCCTCGGCGACGGTCACCGTCGAGACGCGGGCCGACGCGTCGATGCTCTCGACCTTCCACTTCCTCTGGAACCTCGGCAGCGACAGCACCTCGCAGTACTGGTTCGCGTCGGTGCGCGACAGGGTGCGCACCGCGATCACGACCGGCGGAGGCGGCGCCGAGATCAACGCGCGCAGTGCCTCCGGCATCGCGGCCGACCGCTGGTACAGCCTCACCTCGGTGATCGACGGCCCGGCCGGCACGATCTCGTTCTTCGTCGACGGCGTGCGCGTCGCGTCGGCGCCGACCGCGCTGCGCCCCTCCTCCGTGACCGACCAGTCGCTGAACACGATCGGCCGCGCGCCCTACCCCGACCCGTTCTACAAGGGGGAGGTCTCGGCGTTCCGCGTGTACGACCGGGCGCTGAGCGCCCAGGAGATCGTCGACGTCTCGACCGTGGACGCGAAGCCCCACGCGGCGACCTTCGCGCCGCTCGTCGCAGGGGTGCTCGACTCCGTCGCGGTTCCGGTGACAGTCGACGACTCGACCACGACCCTGCCTGACTACGGTGGAGCCGTGACCTGGGCCTCGAGCGACCCGGCCCTCCGCGTGACCGACGGCCGGACCCTTCAGGCGGACCGGCCCGCCGCGGGACAGGCCGCCCGGGCCTCGACGCTCACCGCCACCGCCTCGATCCGCGGAGTCGCGCAGACCCGGCAGATCGCCGTGACGGTCGAGCCGCAGGTCGGCGTCGACACCCCCTACGGCTATCTCATGGTGCACTTCATCGAGGATGCGGCGGGCTACGCCGAGAAGATCTACCTCGACGTCTCCCGCGGCGACGACCCCGAGAAGTGGGACCCGCTGAACGGCGGGAAGCCGATCCTCGCCTCCGACCTCGGCACGACCGGCGTGCGCGACCCGTACCTCACCTTCAACCCCGAGACGAAGAAGTACTACATCATCGCCACCGATCTGCGGGTCTTCGGCGGCGACCAGGGCTCGGGCTCGTGCACCACGTGGTGCTACTGGACCACGCAGGGCAGCACGAGGATGAACGTCTGGGAGTCGACCGACCTGGTGTCGTGGAGCGACCTGCGCCAGTTCGACGTGGCGCTCGACGGCGCGGGCGCGAAGGCGCTCGAGGCCGGCATGATGTGGGCGCCCGAGGCGACCTGGGTGCCCGACTACTACGCGGCGGGCAGGGGCGCGTTCGTCGTCTACTGGTCCTCCACCGTCTACGGCAGCGCCGCGCACACGCCGGGCACCGGCTCGTCGCGCGTTCTCTGGGGCGTGACCACCGACTTCACCCAGGCGACGTACTCGTACGGGGGCACGTTCATCGACACCGGGGCGGATGTCATCGACACGACCCTCATCCAGGACGACGGCACGACCTACCGGATCTCGAAGGACAACGGCACCGGCCGCGGCATCTACATGGAGTCGACGACGGCTCCGAAGTGGTGGCTGCCGGCGACGACGTGGACGCCGCTGCAGGACCGCATCGGCGCGGTCTGGGCGGGTGGGAACGCCGGGGGAGTGGAAGGGCCGGCCGTGTTCAAGGATCACGACACCGACCGCTGGTACCTCTACGTCGACGTGATCCCCTCCACCGGCTACCGGCCGATGGTGACCACCGACCTCGACGCGGGCTGGACGCAGCTGAACGACCCCGGCTTCTCGATGGCGCCGTCGACCAAGCACGGCGGCATCGTCTCGCTCACCGCGGGACAGTACGCCGAGGTCCGCGCGGCCGATGCGGCCTCGGCGGTGCGGTCCGACCTCGGCGAGGTCGGCTCCGTCGCGGAGCTGCCCGCCCGCGCCGACGTGGTGCTCGCCTACGGGCGCGGCACGGCCTCGCAGCCGGTGACGTGGGACGTCTCGACGGTGGGCACGGCTCCCGGCCGCTACGCGGTGAGCGGAGTCGTGCGGACTCTGGGAGCGAACGACAACCAGTGGGTGGGGGCCGGCGGATCGACGGCCTACAACGCTCCTGGCCGCGTGCTCTCGAGCTCGACCGCCGCCCGCGTGACCGCCACGGTCGTCGTGGCGGCGTCGACGGCGACGCTCACCGCGTCGACGCGCTGCGTCGCCGGCAAGGTCGTGGTGACCGGAGTCGTGAAGAACACGGGCGCCTCCGCGGTCCCGGTCGTGATCCGCTCGGCGTGGGGCTCCTCGCCGGCGCTGACCGCGGCTCCGGGCGCGAACGCGACGCACGCCTTCACGACGCGGGCGGTGTCGGTGGCGGCCGGCACCCTGACAGCGACGGCCGGCGGCGCGACGCTCACGGCGCCGTACGCGGCCCGCAGCTGCGGCTGACGGGCGGCAGCGATCCCGCTGCCTGCTGAAGCTGGTGGGTCTCGATACGCCGCCTGCGGCGGCTACTCGACCAGCGGGCTGGAGGGCGGGCGTCTCGCCCCCCCGTCGCTGATCGAGTAGCCCGCGCAGCGGGCGTATCGAGATCCACGTCCTCCGGAGCGCGCGGCTCAGGGTGCGCGCCACTCGCGGAGGAACTCCTCCTCGTCCACGCGGACACTGCAGCGACCGGGCTCCGTCTGCTGGACTGTGCCGCATGATCCGATCCGGCCGCGAGCCGCTCGCCGTGCTGGTGCAGCCGGTCCTGACCGGCGCCGCCGCGCTGACCATCGGCCGACGGGCGCGACCGCTCGAGAACCGGCTGTTCACGGTGGGTCCCCGCGAGCCGGCGATCCTCCGGGCGCTGGGGGTCGGACGCTTCGGGCGGATGCTCGACCGGACGGGCTGGAACCGGCGGATCACGCGCCTGCGCGCCTACGACGGCACCCGCGCGGGTCTCGCGTCGCTCGATCAGCACACCCGGCGGTCGGAGCTCGTGCACCTCGCCGGTACCGCGGGCGGTGTCACCGTCGCCGCCGCCGTCCTCCTCCGGGGTGCGCCTCGCGGGGCGGCGGGGCTCCTGGCCTCGACGATCGTGCTGCAGCTCTACCCGGCGCTGCTGCAGCGGCTCGTCCGCGCACGCATCCAGCGGGTCCGGTGTCGGGAGCGCGCCTCCGGGCACGGCAAGCTGGAGGGATGACTGCGCCGACGACACCGCCCACCAGCCTCGACCGGGTCCGCGTCAGGGGCGCCCGGGAGAACAACCTCCGGAGCGTCGACGTCGACATCCCCCGCGACTCCCTCGTGGCCTTCACCGGCGTGTCCGGCTCGGGCAAGAGCTCGCTCGCCTTCGGCACGCTCTACGCGGAGGCGCAGCGGCGCTACTTCGAGTCGGTCGCGCCCTACGCGCGGCGGCTGATCGACCAGGTCGGCGTGCCCGACGTCGACGCGATCGAGGGGCTGCCGCCCGCGGTCGCCCTGCCGCAGCGGCGCTCGAGCGGATCGGCGCGGTCGACGGTCGGCAGCGCCACGACGCTCTCGAGCGTGGTGCGCATGGTGTTCTCGCGGGTCGGCCGGTATCCGGAGGGGGCGCCGATGCTCTTCGCGGAGGACTTCTCGGCCAACACGGTCCAGGGCGCGTGCCCTACCTGTCACGGCATCGGGCGCGTCTACGACGTCCCCGACGAGCTGATGGTGCCCGACGAGTCGCTCACCATCCGCGACGGCGCCCTCGCCGCCTGGCCGACCGCCTGGCACGGCAAGCAGCTGCGCGACAGCCTGATCTCGCTCGGCTACGACATCGATGTGCCCTGGCGCGATCTCCCGGCCCACGAGCGCGACTGGATCCTGCACACGCCCGAGTCGCCCCAGGTGCCCGTCTGGACCGACCGCTCGCCCGCCGAGGTGCGCGAGGCCGTCGCCGCCGGGGTCGAGCCGAGGTACATGAGCACGTTCCTCGGGGTGCGCCGCTACGTCCTCGACACCTTCGCCGGCTCGAAGAGCGCCCGGATGCGCGAGCGCGCGGCGACGTTCCTGGTGAGCGTGGCGTGCGGCACCTGCGGCGGCAGGAGGCTGAAGCCCGAGGCGCTCGCCGTCACGTTCGAGGGCCGCGACATCACCGAGCTCTCCGCCCTCCCGCTCGAGGATCTCGTGGTCGTCATGAAGCGCGTGCTGGAGCCGGACTGGGCCGCCGCCGACGGAGCACCGCAGACCCGCCTGGCCGCGCAGCGCCTCGTCGAGGACCTGGTCGGGCGCATGTCGCCGATCATCGACCTCGGGCTCGGCTACCTCTCCCTCGACCGGTCGACGCCCACGCTCTCCTCCGGCGAGCTGCAGCGGATGCGCCTCGCCACCCAGGTCCTGTCGCGCCTGTTCGGCGTCGTCTTCGTCCTCGACGAGCCGTCCACCGGTCTGCATCCGGCCGACACGGAGGCGCTCCTCGGCATCCTGCGGACGCTCAAGGAGACGGGCAACACGGTCTTCTTCGTCGAGCACTCCCTCGAGGTCATCCGCCAGGCCGACTGGATCGTCGACATCGGCCCGGGCGCGGGGTCGGGTGGCGGGACCGTCGTCTACTCGGGCGAGCTCGCCGGCCTCACGGGCGCCCGCGACTCCGTCACGCGGCGCTACCTCTCCCCCGAGGGCGATCCCGTGCCGCTGCGCACCCGGCGCACGGCCGACGCGCGGATCGAGCTCGCCGGAGTCGCGCGCAACAACCTCCGCGACCTGGCGGTCTCGTTCCCGGTCGGCGTGCTGACGGCCGTCACCGGCGTCTCCGGATCGGGCAAGTCGACGCTGGTGAACCAGGCGCTCCCGGACCTGCTGCGGGCGAGCCTGCGCGCCGACGTCGCCGAGGACGCTCCCGCCGCGGAGGAGCGCTCCTCCGACGACCCGCTGCTCGACTCGACCGCCGACGCCACGCTCGGGAGCGCCTCGGGGCCGGCCGACCGCCTCCGCCGGGTCGTGCAGGTCAGCCAGACGCCCATCGGCCGCACCTCGCGCTCGAACGTGGCGACCTACACCGGCCTGTTCGACCGGGTGCGGGCGCTGTTCGCGGCGACTCCGGAGGCGAAGCGCCGCCGCTTCGGGGCGAGCCGGTTCTCGTTCAACCTGCCGAGCGGACGCTGCCCCGTCTGCAAGGGCGAGGGGTCGATCGAGGTCGAGCTGCTGTTCCTGCCGACCGTCGAGGCGCCCTGCGCGACCTGCGGAGGGACCCGCTACAACCCCGAGACGCTCGAGGTGACGCTGAACGGGCAGACGATCGCCGACGTCCTCGCACTCAGCGTCAGCGCGGCCCGCGACGTCTTCGCCGACGAGCCCGAGGTCGTCCGGCACCTCGACGCGCTGCTCGACGTCGGGCTCGGCTACGTCTCGCTCGGCCAGCCGGCCCCCGAGCTCTCGGGAGGCGAGGCGCAGCGGGTGAAGCTCGCCTCGGAGCTGCGTCGCGCCCAGCGCGGCGACACCCTCTACCTGCTCGACGAGCCGACCTCGGGCCTGCACCCCGCCGACGCCGACCGCCTGCTCGGCCACCTGCAGCACCTGGTCGACGCGGGCAACACCGTGATCGTCGTCGAGCACGACATGCGGATCGTCGCGGACGCCGACTGGGTCATCGACCTCGGCCCCGGAGCGGGCCAGGCGGGCGGCTCGATCGTCGCGACGGGCACTCCGGAGGAGGTCGCGCGGTCCTCCGCGAGCCGCACCGCGCCCTACCTGCTGGAGGCCCTCGCTCAGCGCCGGTGAGGGCGGGGGCGGGGCTTCGCAGTCGCTCGGTTCCCGCACCGAAACCTCACCGAAACGCGTTTGTTCACGGTAACATTTCGCGAATTCGGTGAGGACATTCCGCTCTCTCGCCGTCCCCTGACGTTCTCAACGACGAGAGGCTCCACGAATGACGACGAGACGACGGACACCGATCGCGGCGGCGGCGGTGATGGCACTGACGGCGGGACTGCTCGCGGTCGGGCCGACCGCGCAGGCCGCCCCCGCCACCTCCCTCGACAGCAGCAAGGTGCTCGAGCTGCCGTTCGACGGCAGCATCGCCGACACGAGCGGGCGCGGCACCACGGTCGGGATGCAGAAGGGCACGGCCGCCTACGGCACCGGCCTCGCCGGCCAGGCCTTCGAGTTCACCGGCTCCAACGCCGTGTCGCTCGGCACGGATGCGCGCCTGCAGCCCGCGAACCTGACCGTGTCGTTCTGGTACAGGCCGACCGCGGCGATGACCGGCGAGCAGGTCTTCACCTGGAACAAGACGGCCTACAACTCCGACGGCTGGTACCTCACCTCCGAGGGCGACGGCACGCCCCTCGCTCTCTCGATCGGCCCGTCGTCCGGCCAGCCCTACAAGGTCGCGATCGACGCCCCGCGCGCCGGCTTCTTCCCGGTCGGGGAGTGGACCCACGTGGTCGCGACCTACGACAAGACCACGAAGGACGTCGCCTTCTACCGCAACGGCGTGAAGCAGCCGAGCACGGTGAAGTACGCCGCGACCGGCGCGGCCACCGGCGTCCTCGGCTCCGAGGGCACGTCGACCAAGACCATCGGCTTCAACGGCCCCCAGTACAACGGCGCGCACCTGCGCGGCCTGCTCGACGACTACGTCCTCTACGACGCCGTCGCCACGACCTCCGACATCGTCGCGCTGACGAAGGCGCACAACGCGGCGTTCGACGCGAAGGCGGTCGCCCAGTCCGACCTCGACGCGATCACGCTCCCCGCCGGCACGAGCACCGGATTCTCGGTACCGCTGAAGGGCGCGAAGGGCTCCGACATCACCTGGTCCTCCTCCGACACCGCCACGATCGCGATCGACGGAGGCACCGCGACGGTCACCCCCGGCACCGCGGCGACGACGGTCACCGTCACCGGCTCCGCGACCTACGGAGGCAGCGCCGCCGCTACGAGGGCGTACACGATCCAGGTGCAGCCGAAGGGCGTGAAGAGCTCGGTCCACCTGCAGGAGGCGGGTCTCTCCGACGTCACCGTCCAGGATCCGTACCTCGACAACGGCGAGCAGCAGACCGTCGAGTACCTGCTCAGCCTCGACCCCGAGATGTTCCTCTACTCCTTCTACCGCGAGGCGGGCCTGACCCCGACGACCGCGGGCGGCTACGGCGGCTGGGAGCGCGCGAACGGCACGAGGTTCCAGGGCCACTTCTTCGGCCACTACCTCTCCGGCCTCTCCCAGGCCTACGCGACCGAGCAGGACGCGACCACCAAGGCCGCTCTGCTCGCGAAGCTGACCGCCTCCGTCGACGGCCTGAAGAAGGTGCAGGACGCCTACGCGGCGAAGGACCCGGCGAACGCGGGCTACGTCTCGCCGTTCCCGGTGAGCTACCTGCCGAGCGGAGCCGACGGCCTGCTCGTGCCCTTCTACAACCTGCACAAGGTGCTCGCGGGCCTGCTCGACGCGCACCAGTACGCTCCCAGCGCCGTCTCGTCGAAGGCCCTCGTGGTCGCCGACGGCTTCGGCTCCTGGATCACGAACTGGGCCGGCCGCCAGGCCAACCCGGCGCAGCTGCTGAACACCGAGTACGGCGGGATGAACGAGGCGCTCTACCGCCTCTACGAGGTCACCGAGAAGCCGGCGCACAAGCGCGCGACCGAGTACTTCGACGAGACCGCGCTGTTCCAGCGCCTCGCGAACAACGAGGACGTCCTGAACGGCCTGCACGCGAACACGACGATCCCCAAGCTGATCGGCGCGCTCAAGCGCTACACCGTCTTCACCGACAATCCCTCGCTCTACGCCACGCTGACCGCCGCCGAGAAGGCGGACCTCGACATGTACCGCCGGGCCGCCGAGAACTTCTTCCGGATGGTCGACGAATCGCACACCTACGCGAACGGCGGCAACAGCCAGTCCGAGCACTTCCACGCCCCCGACACCCTCTACCAGTACGCCACCACGGGCCAGACCACCGGATACGGCGAGAACTCCACGTCCGAGGGCTGCAACATCTACAACATGCTCAAGCTCGCCCGGGCGCTGTTCCAGGTGACGAAGGACGTGAAGTACGCCGACTTCTACGAGGACGCGTTCATCAACGGCGTCCTGTCGGTGCAGAACCCCGAGTCCGGGATGGTGACGTACTTCCAGCCGCAGACCGCGGGCTACGCGAAGGTCTTCGGCAAGGAGCTCGACGAGTTCTGGTGCGACCACGGCACCGGCGTCGAGAGCTTCACCAAGCTGGGCGACTCGATCTACTTCGAGGGCGACAGGACGGTCTACGTGAACCAGTTCCGCTCCTCCGTGCTCAGCTCGGCGGGCAGCAACCTGAAGCTCACGCAGACGGCCGACATCCCGAACACCGACACGGCGAGCTTCACGGTCGCCGCTCTGGGTGCCGGAGCGGTCGCCGACGGAATGACGCTGCGCCTCCGCATCCCCTCGTGGGTCGACGGAGCGCCGACGCTCACCGTCAACGGCGCCGCGCGAGCCGTCACGGCCGAGGGCGGCTACGCCGTCGTCGCGGTGAAGGCGGGCGACACGCTCACCTGGAAGCTGCCCGCCGCGGTCGCCGCCGTCGCGGACACCGAGAACGCGAACTGGACGGCCTTCACGTACGGACCCGTGCTGCTCGCGACCGAGCTCAACCGGAACAACGTCGCCGCCTCGTACCCCGCGGGCGTGCTCGTCCAGATGAGCGTCGCCGACAAGTCGGTGAACTCGAACGTCGTCGTCGCGAACGCTGCCCAGTGGACCTCCGCGGTGAAGCAGAACCTGCTGCGCCTCCCCAACGGCGTGAACGCCAACGGGATGCAGACGATGCGCTTCGGCATGACGAACGTCGACGCCGCGTCCGAGGCCCGCGTGTTCCAGCCGTACTACAGCCTGTACAACGCGCGCTACGCGACGTACATGACGCTGATCGCCCCCGACTCCGCCGAGGCGCAGGCGCTGATCCTCAAGCAGAAGCAGCAGCTGCGGGTCGACGAGACGACGATCGACTCCCTCACCTCGTTCGACAACAACAACAGCGAGGCCGACAAGAACTACAAGTACAACCGGTCGGCCGTCGGGACGTGGCGCGGCGAGGGCTACCGCGACGGCGAGAGGGCGGCGGACGCGTACTTCCAGTACGACATGATCGTCGACCCGACCCTGCCTGCGAACTACCTCGGCGTCCGCTACTACGCGGGTGACGCGGGCCGCACGTTCGACGTGTACGTCAACGACGTGAAGCTCAAGACCGAGGTGATCTCGGGGGCCGCCGGCTCGACGAACTGGTACGTGCAGTACGACGAGATCCCGCGCGCGGTGCTCGACGGCATCGCCGCGAAGGACAGCTACAAGCGCAACCAGGCGGGCGCGTACGTGCTCGACGCCCAGGGGAACAGGGTGCCCAAGGTCACCGTGCGCTTCCAGGGCACCGGGACCGCGAGCAACGTCGGCGGCGTCTACGGCGTCTACACGACGGAGTCGACCGGCTACGCGACGAGCGCCGAGCTGACGAAGCTCGCCTCCGACGTCGGGACCCTGTCTCCGGCGCTGGCGACCGGCGTCCGCGACTACACGCTGACCGTGCCGGTCCCGACGACGAGCGTCGCGCTCGACCTCGACCCGGCCGTGGCGAGCGGACTGGTGAGGGTCGACGGCGTGCTGATCGACGACACCGCAGCGCGCACGGTGACCCTGGCGGCCTCGGGGACCACGGACGTCGTGATCACCTCCTCCGCTCAGGACCACACGACGATCGCGACCTACCGGCTGGCGATCGTGAAGGCGGCCCCCGCAGCGGTCGTCGACATGACGGTCACCGCCACGACGCGCTGCGTCGCGGGCAAGGTCGTGCTGACGGTGACGGCTCGCAACGACGCGACGGCGGCCGCCGCGATCACGCTCACCTCCCCCTTCGGCTCGAAGGCCTTCACCGGAGTGAAGCCGGGCGCGAGCGCGACGCACGCGTTCACGACGCGCGCGGTCTCGATCCCGGCGGCCACCGCCTCGGCGACGGCCACCGCCACGATCGACGGCAAGGCCGTCACGACGACGAAGGAGGCGCCCTACTCGGCCCGCTCCTGCGGCTGACCCGCGACCGGACCGACGGCGGCCGCCGGGGGGAGCTCCTCCGGCGGCCGCCGTCGTTACCGAACCGTTACCGAATGTCGTCGGTGCGGACCAAACCACCAGCACCCTGCGAACGGGCAGGTCAAGAGCGAATCATGACTCCCATGAAACAGACAGCAGGAGCCGCGCGCGTCCACCAGTGGCGCTTCCTCGCGCTCGCCGCCTTCGCCGGCATCGTCGTCGCCGGAGTCCTGCTCGCGGTCGCCGAGCTCGTCGCCCTCCTCGTCGCGCGGACCGCGAGCCCCGTGCTCGCGCTCGGCTCCTTCGTCATCGACATCGTGCCGCGCCCCCTCAAGGAGTTCGCGATCACGACCTTCGGTGAGAACGACAAGGTCTTCCTGCTGATCGGCGTCGGCGTCGCCGTGCTGGTGGCCGCCGCCGTCGCCGGAGTGCTGCAGCTGATCCGCCCGCCGCTCGGTCAGATCCTGCTGGTCGTCGCGGGCGGCCTCTCGATCGCCGCGATCGTCACCCGAGCCGGGGCCGGCGCGCTCTCGGCCGTGCCCACCCTGGTCGGGCTCGTCGTGGCCGTCGTCGTGATGCACCTGATCTTCTCCCGGCTGCGCCGCTGGCGCGCTGAACGGGCCTCGGAGGCGAGGGGAACAGCCTCCGAGGCTCGCGGCCTCGAGCGCCGCGGCTTCCTCCGCATCACCCTGATCGCCGCTGTCGGCGCGGCCGTGGTCGGCACCGGAGCCCGCCTGGTGAACGCCGCGACCTCGTCGCTGGCGAGCGTCCGCGAGGCGCTGCGCCTCCCGAGCCCCCGCACCACTGTCACGGTGCCCGCCGGCGCCGACCTCGGCATCGACGGACTCTCGCCGCTCTACACGCCCAACGCCGATTTCTACCGCGTCGACACCGCGCTGACGGTCCCCACCGTCGACCCGTCGACCTGGACCCTGAAGGTCTCGGGGATGGTCGACCAGGAGGTGACGCTCACCTTCCAGCAGCTGCTCGACATGGGCCTCGACGAGTACGGCGTCACCCTCACCTGCGTCTCGAACGAGGTCGGCGGCGGTCTCGTCGGCAATGCGAAGTGGCTCGGAGTCCCGATCCGCGACGTGCTCGCGATGGCCGGCGTGCAGGGCGGCGCCGACATGGTGCTCTCGACCAGCGCCGACGGCTACACCGCCAGCACCCCGCTCGGTGCGCTGACCGACGACGGTCTCGACGCGATCCTCGCCGTCGGCATGAACGGCGAGCCGCTGCCCCTCGAGCACGGGTTCCCGGTGCGGATGGTCGTGCCCGGCCTCTACGGCTACGTCTCGGCCACCAAGTGGCTGACCGAGCTGAAGGTCACCACCTTCGCGGCCGACGAGGCCTACTGGACCCCGCGCGGCTACTCCGCCGAGGCCCCGATCAAGATGTCGTCGCGCATCGACACCCCGCGCATCGACGCCGCGATCCCCGCCGGCCCGACCAAGATCGCGGGCATGGCCTGGGCGCAGTCGATCGGCATCGACAAGGTCGAGGTCAGCATCGACGACGGCGACTGGCAGGCCGCGACCCTGTCGACTCCCGTGAACCTCGACACCTGGGTGCAGTGGTACGTCGACTGGGAGGCCGAGAGCGGATCGCACTACGTCGCCGTCCGGGCCACCGACGCGAACGGCACCCTGCAGATCGAGGACCGCGCCCCCATCGCCCCGAACGGCTCGAGCGGCTGGCAGCGCACCCTCGTCCGCGTGAGCTGACGCGGGTCCACTCGACGAAGCCGCTTCGCGTCTCGATGGAGAGGTAGAAGTGGCCGCAGCCGCCAGCCCGCTGGTCGAGTAGCCGCCGCAGGCGGCGTATCGAGACCCACCTCGTTCAGCGGGCCGGGGGCGAGGGCGTGTCCTCAGGCTTCGGGAAGGTCTTCTTCGAGGCGCGGCGGAGGGCCGTGTAGTCGCCGCGCATGAGGGCTTCGCGCTTCGCGCGGCTCCAGTTCTGGATGCGCTTCTCCCACCAGAAGGCCTCGGCGATGCTCTCGAACTCCTGGTGCCAGAGCAGGGTGACCGGCAGACGTCTGCTCGTGTACTCGGCGCCCTTGCCCATCATGTGCGCGTCGACGCGTCGGTGGAGCGAGCGTGTGCTGCCGACGTAGTAGCTGCCGTCGCTGCAGCGGAGGATGTAGACGAAGGCCATGAAGACGAGCGTTGCGGTCGCAGCCGGAGGTTGCCGGTGTCGTCTCCGGTTCTGGGGAGAAGGCGGACGCCGTGGTGCCTGTTGCGGCATCGCCGCCGTTCGTCCGGCCGCCCGCCTGCTGGTCGAGTAGCCGCCGCAGGTGGCGTATCGAGACCCCCGTCCGTCAGTAGGCGAGGCGTGCAGGCCGGACGTGTTGATGAAGGTGGATCTCGATACGCCCGCTGCGCGGGCTACTCGATCAGCATGCAGGGGGGGGGGGGGGCAGGGTCGGCGCCTGCTGGTCGAGTAGCCGCTGCAGGTGGCGTATCGAGACCACCGTCCGCCAGCAGGCGAGGCCTGCAGACCGGACCTGTCGATGGTGGTGGATCTCGATACGCCCGCTGCGCGGGCTACTCGATCAGCGAGGAGGGGGCAGCAGGCAGCGGGCAGGAGCCGGTCAGTCGGCGCGAGGGCGTCGGAACGTCGCCGCGTGGTGCTCGGGGGCGATGTGCGGGCCGCCGCCGAGCATGCGCTCGCGGAACGTGCTGCCGGTCGACGGCGGGTCGAGGCGGCCGCGGCGGCGCAGCTCGGGCTGCACGAGGGCGATGAAGTCCTCGAGGGAGGCGATGCCGAAGACGGCCTCGAGCATGATGCCGTCGAGGTCTGTCTCGTCCATCATCCGCTCGAGCTCGTCGGCGACCTCGACCGGGTCGCCCGTGATCGCGAAGCCGCGGGTGCCCTTGCCCTTGAGCTCGTCGAGGATCTCGCGGACGGTGGGCGCCGTCCCGTCGGGCCGGGTCAGGAAGCGCTCGATGTTGCTCGTGCCCATCTGGCCTGCCTGGTCGTCGAGCACGAGCTGCTCGGCGAGCGTGCGGTCGAGGTCGTACTCGAGCAGGTCGACGCCCGTGTTGCCGGCGTAGTAGTGCGCGGCCAGCTCGTCGCTCTGCAGGGTGTCGAACTCGGCGCGGAGGCGGGCCGCTTCCTCCGAGGTCTCGCCGACCACGATCGTCACTCCGACCATGACCTTGATCGCGGAGCCGTCGCGCCCGTTCTCGTCGGCTCGGCGGCGGATGTCGGCGATGTCCGAGGCGACCTTCGCGTACGTCGAGCCCTGCACGAACACGCACTCGGCGTTCTTCGCCGCGAAGGCCCGGCCGACGGGCGAGGTGCCCGCCTGGAACAGCAGCGGCGAGCGCTGCGGCGACGGCGGCAGCGTGTGGTACCCGTGCGAGCGGTAGAACTCGCCCTCGTACGCGACCGGGTGGATCCTCTCGGGGTCGGCGAACACGTTCGCCTCGTGGTCGAGCACGATCGCGTCGTCGTCGTTGCCGCCCTCCCAGAACGAGAAGGCGACGTCGACGTACTCCTGCGCGGCGCGGTAGCGCTCGTCGTGCGGCACCATGGCCTGCTGCCCGAGCATGGCGGCCATCGTGTTCTGGGAGGCGCCGGTGACGATGTTCCAGCCGATCCGCCCGTTCGTCACGTGGTCGAGGGTCGAGAACTTGCGGACGGCGTGCAGCGGGTGGTCGGCCCCGGTCGTCGAGGTGACGACGAAGTTGAGCCGCTCGGTGCCGACCGCCAGCGCGGGGATCAGGTAGGCGCCGTCGAGCGAGAAGGTCATGCCGGCCTTCACCAGCACGTCCGAGAGCTCGCCGCGGCGCGAGGAGTAGCCGAATGATCCGCCCGCGAAGAAGAGGAAGTCGAAGTCGGCGGCCTCGAGCACCTGCGCCATCCGCACCCAGTAGCCGATGTCGCGGAAGTCCCCGCCGTCGCGGCTGCGCGGGTGCGACCAGCTGATCGTGCCGCCGACGTGGGCGGTGCCCGCTTCGAACACTCCGAGGACGATCTTCTTCATGCGCTGCTGCAGTCCGTTCCCGGCCCGGGCGGGCCGCTGAGGGCCCCCGCACCTTGACAGCGGTGAACCATGTGGTTCACGATAGCCCAGAAAGCCAGACAGGACGGAGCCGTCCTTCCGAGTCCCCCTCCCCGAACGACACTCCGACGAACGGCACCCCATGACCACACTCGCCCTCACCCGCATCGAGGACGCCCTCGCGCACGTCCCCTCCGCCGTCGCCGCGGTCGCCGCGATGGTCGACGGCGCCCCCGAGGGCATGATCGCCACCTCGCTGAGCGTCGGCGCCTCCTTCGACCCGCCGCTAGTGATGTTCGCGGTCCGGGAGGCGTCCACGACCTGGCCGCTCCTGCGCACCTCCGCCCGCGTGGGCGTCTCGATGCTGTCGGCGTCGCAGGCCGCGGCGACCCACCGCCTCGCCTCCCGCACGCGCCACAGCCGGTTCGACGGCCTCGCCCAGGAGGAGCGCGAGGGCGGAGCCGTCCTCCTCGGCGGCTCGTCGCTCCGCTTCGAGTGCTCGGTGCACGCCGAGACGCCCGCGGGCGATCACCGCGTGGTCCTGCTCCGGGTGCACTCGCTCGAGGTCGATCCCGCCGTCGAGCCGCTCGTCTACCACCGCTCCGGCTTCCGCGAGCTGCGGGACGCGAGCTGACGGGCAGCTCGCGTCCCGGCTGATCAGCGGCCCGTCACTCCCGCCAGCCCGAAGCGGAAGACGAGCCGCCCGTCGCGCGGCCGCACCAGGTACTCCGGATGCGGCCGCGCGCCCCAGGAGTCGTCCCCCGCGACTCCGCGCCGCCGGAGCGCCGGACGGAGGACCGTCCGCTGCACCGGCGGCAGCTCGTTCGGGTGCTGCGCGTTCTCGATCTCGTACGGCGTCCACGGCAGTGCCGAGAACTCCATCCCGTCATCGCTGTCGAGGCGCAGCCCCCAGCCGTCGTCGTCGGTGACCTCGGCCCAGCGCACTCCCGTGCGGCTGCCCGACTCCTGAGGCTTGAGGTACGGAGGCAGCTCGCGCGCGACCTCGCTCTGCCAGACGTCGAGGCGCGCCCCGAGCCGACGGTCGGAGTAGCACTCGTCGGGTCCGTCGCCGTACCAGCGGAGCCGGTGGGCGTCGGCAGTCGTGGTGAGCTGCATGCCGAACTCGGGCAGGTCGGGCAGGGCGTCGGGGACGTCCATCGCGACCGTGACCTCGATCCGCCCGTCGCCGGTCACCCGGTAGTCGACGTCGCAGGTCGTGCGCGGGGTGGTCGGCAGCTCGTAGGTGAAGCCGACGGTGACGGCGGTGTCGTCGGAGGAGACGCGCGCGGTCCGCAGCGCGTCGCCGGCGACCCGCGCGTAGCGGCTCGCCAGCAGCCACTGGCCGTCCTCGAACGGCCCGCCCCAGCCCCGCTCGTTCGACGTCGGGGCGTGCCAGAACGACGGCATCGGGATGGACGTGAGCATCTCCCGCCCGCCCTCGGCGCCTCCGCCCCACCGGTACGACATCAGACCGCCGTGCAGGCGCGAGAAGAGGACGCTGAAGCCCTCGCCCCGCACGCCCACGTTGTGCGTGCCGTCGATGATCTCGGGGAGCGGCGCCCTGGCGACGGACGGTCGGCCCGCCACCCGGAGGACGTGCTGACCGCGGGCGACGACGTGACCGGGCTCGGCCCAGCGGGTCCCGACCGCGAGCCGCAGCTCGACGTCGACGGTGTACTCGCCCGGCAGCTCCGGCACGGGCACCGGAGTCGCGCAGCGCTCCGTCGATCCGGGAGCGACCGCCGTCTCGAGCGGCCGGACGGCGAGCTCCCTGCCCTCCCGCCGCAGGGTGACGACGGCGTCGTACTCGGAGGACGGGGTCGACAGCAGCCGGTTCTCGATCACGATCCCGTCGGCCGACACCTCGACGCGGAACGGCTGGTAGAGGTGCGCCACCTCCTGCAGCTTGGGCGTAGGAGTGCGATCGGCGAAGAGGATCCCGTTGCCGCTGAAGTCGCCGTCGTGCGGCGCCTCTCCGCTGTCGCCGCCGTAGCCGAGGTAGGACCGCCCGTGCCGGTCGACCATCGGGATCGCCTGGTCGGCGAAGTCCCAGATGAACCCGCCCTGGAACAGCGGCTCGCGGTACGCCAGGTCGAGGTAGCGGTCGACCGCGCCGAACGAGTTGCCCATCGCGTGCGCGTACTCGCAGAGGATGAGCGGCTTGTCGCGGTGCTCGGCGAGGTAGCCCTCGACCTCGGCGGCCGAGGTGTACATCTGGCTGACGACGTCGGTCGTGTCGGGGTAGCGGGAGTCCCAGTGCACGCCCTCGTAGTGCACGGGCCGGTCGTCGACCTCGCGGAACCAGTCCGAGAGATCGCGCAGGACGCTGCCGCCGAACGACTCGTTGCCGAGCGACCACATCACCACGCTCGGGTGGTTCTTGTCGCGCTCGACGAGGCTCCGCGCGCGGTCGCGCAGCGCGGGGATCCAGCGGCCGTCGTCGCCGGGCACCGCCTCCGCGACGGGGGCGCCGAGGTAGCGGACGCGGTCCCACAGCCCGTGCGTCTCGAGGTTCATCTCGTCGATCACGAGGAAGCCGTACTCGTCGGCGAGCTCGTAGAAGAACGAGTTGTTGGGGTAGTGGCTGGTGCGGATGGCGTTCACGCCCGTCCGCTTGAGGATCCGCAGATCCTCCTCCGTCTGCTCGCGGGTGACGACGCGGCCCTCGAGGCCGAACTCGTGCCGGTTCACGCCGAAGAAGACGACGCGCCGGCCGTTCAGGCGCAGCACCCCCTCCTCGATCGCGAAGCGGCGGAGCCCGACCGCCTGCGGGATCACCTCGGTGATCTCGCCGTCGGCGTCCTGCACGCGCACGACGAGCCGGTGGAGGTAGGGGTCCTCCGGGCTCCAGAGGCGCGGCGCGTCGAGACGGATGCTGTGCAGCCCGTCGCCGTCGCGGCGCAGCTCGCCGACCCCCTCGAGCTCGATGCTCGCCGAGCCGTCGCCGTCGAGGCGCAGCTCGACGACGATCTCGGCGGAGCCCTCCTCGACGACGGTGGTGACGCGGAGGTCCTCGACGTGCACCCGCGGTCGGCGCAGCAGCACCACGTCGCGGAAGATCCCCGAGAAGCGGAAGAAGTCCTGGTCCTCGAGCCACGAGCCGCTCGACCACTTGACCACCTGCGCGGCCAGCGTGTTGCGGCCGGGCACGAGGGCGTCGGTCAGGTCGAACTCGGCGGGCGAGAAGCTGTCGGCCGAGAAGCCGAGGTACGTGCCGTTCAGCCACAGCGCGATGGCGCTCTCGGCGCCGCGCACGTCGAGCGCGATCCGCTCGCCGGGCGCGACGGGTGCGTCGAGCTCGAACACCGTCAGGTAGGACGCGACCGGGTTGAAGCGCTCGGGGGCCTGCCCGGGCCCGATCGCCTCCCGCCCGTCCCACGGGTACTGCGTGTTCACGTACTGCGGGCGGTCGTAGCCGTGCAGCTGGATGTGCGCGGGCACGGGGATCAGGTCCCAGTCGCCCGCGTCGAACCCCGGCTGCTCGAAGCCGGGGATCGTGCCGGAGGGATCGGTCGCGTAGTGGATCCGCCACAGCCCGTTCAGCGACTGCTCGAACGAGCTGACGCCGCTCCGGGCCTCCGCCTCGGAGCGGAACCAGCGGTGGTCGGAGTGGGCGGGCCGGCGGTTCTCGGCGAAGAAGCCGGGGTCGGACAGGCGCGCGGGGTCGAATCCGGAGCCGCGTGCCGAGCCCTGCTCCGGGACCTGCGCGAGGCTCACTTGATCGCTCCGGTGATGCCCTCGGCGAACGAGCGCTGCAGGATCATGAAGACGATCACGGTGGGCACCGAGGCCAGGAACACGGCGAGCATGAGGATGCCGTAGTCGACCACGTAGCCGGCGCTGAGGTTCGAGATCAGCATCGGCATGGTCTGGAAGTCGTTGTTCACCAGGATCACCTTGGGCCAGAGGAAGTTGTTCCACGCGGTCATGAACGTGATGACCGCGGCCGCCGCGTAGGTCGACTTCATCGACGGCAGGTAGATCTTCGCGAAGATGCCCAGCTCGCTCACTCCGTCGATCCGCGCGGCCTCGATGATCTCGTGCGGGAACGACCGCGACGCCTGGCGGAACAGCAGGATGAGGAACGGCGTCGAGACGGCGGGGATGACGACCGCGGCCAGCGAGTTGATCATCCCGAGCTCGGCGAAGACCTGGAAGAGCGGGATCATGGTCGCCGCGAACGGGATCATGATGGCGATGAGGAGGACCGCCATCACGAAGTCCTTCGCCCGCGAGTGGAAGACCTCGAAGCCGTAGCCGGCGATCGAGCAGACGATGAGCGCGAGCGCCGTGGTGCCCACCGCCACCGTCAGCGAGTTCCACATCGCCGCGCCCACGTCCTGCAGCTCGAGCAGCCCCACGAGGTTGTCGATCAGCGCGGTGCCGGGGATGAGGCGGGAGTCGAGCACGTCCTGGCTGGTGTTCGTCGCCGAGACGGCCATGAAGTACAGCGGGAAGATCGAGAAGACGGCGAAGATCCCCAGGAACACGTACTTCGGCAGGCCTCGCAGTCGAGCCACGGCCGAGACGGAGCGGACCGGTGCGGTCGGCGGCCGGTTGTCGGGGGACTCCGTCTCGGGGAGGGCGAGGACGGGATCGGTCACGGGCAGGGTGCGGACGGGATCAGTCACGCTTGTCACCGACTTTCAGCTGGGCGAACGCGAGGATCGCGACGAGGATGAGGATCACGTACGACAGCGCGGACGCGTAGCCGAAGTTCGGGTTCTTCAGGAACGAGACCTCGTAGAGGTAGTGCGACATCGACATCGTCGTGTACGCCGGGCCTCCCCTGGTCAGGGCCCACGATTCGTCGAAGAGCTGCAGAGTGCCGTTGGTCGACATGATCGCCGTGAGCAGGATGATCGGCTTGAGCTGCGGGATCGTGACGTGCCAGAAGGTCTGGAGCGCGTTCGCGCCGTCCATCTTCGCCGCCTCGATGCTCGAGTAGTCGACGTTCTGCAGGGCGGCCAGGTAGAAGACCATGTTGTAGCCGGTCCAGCGCCAGAGCAGCCCCAGGATGATGACGAACCGCGCGGTGTCGGGGTTGCCGAGCCAGTTGACGGGCGAGTCGAGGATGCCGATGCCCGTCAGCACGTCGTTGACGAAGCCGTCGTTGGCGAAGAGCGTGCGGAAGACGAGCGAGTAGGCGACCAGCGAGACCGCGCACGGCAGGAAGATCGCGGTGCGCCAGAAGGTCTTGTACTTCAGCGTGCGGCTGTTGAGCAGGTTGGCCAGCACCAGTGCGAGGACCAGCATCACCGGCACCTGGATGAGCAGGTAGACGAAGGTGTTCTGCAGCGTCAGGAGGAAGATCTCGTCCTGCAGCAGCCGCTCGTAGTTGAGCCAGAACGGCTCGGCGAACGAGAGGTTCGCCCCGCGCCCGGTCTGCAGGGAGAGCAGGAACGCCTGCGCCATCGGCAGGAAGCTGACCAGCAGGATCAGCAGCGACGCGGGCAGGAGGAAGGCCCAGCCGGTGAGGCTGCGCCGGCGCGCGCCGGTCATCCGGCGCGCGCGGTGCAGATCGCGCTGCCGCTGAGGGGGGACGCGCGGCTTGGGACGCGGTGGGGCGGAGGTGGTCACGGGCGACTCGCATTCTCGGAGAGAGGGAAGAGGAGGGACCGGGCCGGGGAGGTGGCGGCCTCCCCGGCCCGGAGACGCGGTCAGCTCATCGCGAACTCGACGTTGGCCTGCGCATCCTCGAGCGCCGTGGCAGGGTCGGCGCCTCCGATGATCTGCGTGATCGCCGCGCTGACGGCGTCGCGACCCTCGTAGTAGTACGCACCGGTGTTGTTGCTGGGCACCTCGGCGCCGAACTCGGCGACCTCCGCGAAGATCGGCTGGCCGGCGAAGAACTCGTTCGGCTGCTCGTAGGCCGCGGAGGAGCCGGCGGGGAGCCAGTTCGCGACGGCGCCCGACTTGGGGAGGATCGTGTCGTAGAGCTCGGTGGAGCCGGCGAAGGTCGCGGCGAGGAAGTCGGTCGCGAGCTCGGTGTCGGCGTTCGAGCTGATCGCCCACGACGATCCGCCGCTGGCCGTGTAGTTCGTCGCGCCCGAGATGCCGTCGAGCGAGGGCACGTTCGTGATCGCCCACTTGCCGGCCTGGTCCTCGGCGGTCTGGATGGAGCCGACGATCCAGATGCCCTGCATCGTGCCGCCGACGGAGCCGTTCACGAAGGTGCCGAGGTACTCGTCCCACGAGTTGACCTCGACGTAGACGCCCGACGTGACGAGCTCCTTGTAGACGTCGATCGCCGCGAGCAGCGCGTCGTTGTCGGTGATGGTGGGGTTGCCCTCGTCGTCGAAGAGGCTGGCGCCGGCGCTCTGCAGCATCATCATGATCGTGTCGGAGGATCCGGCCTGACCGGACATCAGCGGCGAACCGGTCTTCGCCAGGACGTCCTTGCCCTTGGTGATGAACTCGTCCCAGGTGATGTCGGTGAAGTCGTCGATCGTGTAGCCGGCCGCCTCGAGGACGTCGGTGCGCAGCGCCGTGACGGCGGTGCCCGAGTCGAACGGCACGCCGTAGTTGACGTCGTCGAGCGTCGAGTAGGCGGTGACCGCTTCCGGGAACTCCGAGAAGTCGACCGCGTCGGCGGACACCTCGGTGAACACCTCGGGGTAGTTGACGAGGTTCTTCTGGAACGCGTTGTTCTGCATCAGGAAGATGTCGGGCAGCTCCTCGTACTGCTGCGACTGCGCGAGCGTCGTGAGCTTGGGCTGGAGGTCGTCCCACGGCGTCTCGACGATGTCGAGCTCGAAGTCGGGGTTGTCCTTCTGGTAGATCTTCTCGGCCTCTTCGAGCGCCGCGATGTTGAACGTGGGGTCCCAGGCCCAGACGGTGAGCTTCTGGTCGCCGTCTCCCTCTCCGCCTCCGGAGGAGGACGAGCCACCGCCGCCGGCCGCGCAGGCGCTCAGGGCGAGGGTGAGGGGCAGGGCGATGGCCACGGCTGTCGTGACCTTCTTCGTGAATGTGCGCAAAGTGATCTGTTCCTTCTGTGGTTGCAGGGTGGATGGGTGCAGGTGGGGATGGGGCGGGGACGCGCCCGGTCACCGGGCGCGAGCGGGAAGGCGGGTCAGCCGAGCGGCTTCCAGGGGCCGTAGGGATCGCCGGGCGCCTGGTTGCGGGTCCACCACTTGGCCTGGAACCGCTTCCCCTGGTGGACGACGATCTCGCCGGTGTCGAAGATCCGCGAGGCCGTCCAGACGGCGGTGCCGTCGGGCGCGGTCGTGATCTGCTGCCAGGGTCCGTTGACGTCGCCCGGGGTCTGGTTCTTCGAGTACCAGGAGGCGCGCCACTCGGAGCCGGTGAAGAGGACGCTGTCGCCCTTCTGGTAGACCGCGGTGGCGCTCCAGGCGGCGAGGACCCTCACGTCCAGACGCGCCTGGACTCCCGCACTGCCGGTGGCGAGGAGGCGGGGGACGACGGCCACGGTGGCCGTCTTTTCTCCGGCGGTCCTCGTGTCGAACCCGCTGACCTGGTAGTCGGCGGCGGCCAGGACCCGCGTCGTGCCGTCGGCGAGCGTCGCGGTGACGACGATCGATGCGGGATCGAACGCCGCTCCCACCGGCGCCAGGATCGTCGACGGAGCGACGACGATCGAGCGGACCGCCGAGACCAGCGCGGCGCGAGCCGCCTCCAGCCGCGAGACGGCCTCGTCGACCGCGGCCTGAGGAGCGGGGCCGGCGAGCACCGCCTCGGCGTTCGCGCGGGCCGCGGCGAAGGGCGCCCAGCTGTCGGCCGTGACGCTGTCGGCAATGATCCCGGCCGTGTCGGCGACGAGCGCGCTCAGCGCGGCGGTGTCGACGCTCCGCTGACGCAGCGCGAGCGCATCGACGGTGACGTTCCGACCGCCGGCGCCGGTCGCGAGGATCGCGACCCGGGCCGTGCCCGCCGGGAGGGCGAACTCGCTCGAGGTGACGTCGGCCCATCCGCTGGTCGCGGGCAGGTCGGTGACGTGCTCGATCCCGTCGGCCCCGGTGACGACGATCCGCGCCGACGAGAGCCCGCCCGGGTTGTCCACCCGAGCCGAGAGGCCGTAGACGCCGGCCGGCACCTCGTTCTCCTGCTGCACGCCGCCCGAGAAGGCCTGCGCCGCACCGAGGCGGAGGGCGAAGCGCGACCCGTCCGCCCCGGGGGAGGGGTTCGAGACGAAGCCGGTGGTCGAGGAGGACGGGTCGGTGACCTGCGTCCAGCCGGTGACCGTGCTGACGGCGATCCGGTCGGCGGCGAAGTCGGGGTTCAGGATCCAGTTGTTGCCGGCTCCCACCTCCCACTCGCCGGTGCGGGCGTTCAGCTCCCACTCGCTGAGGGAGTTGAAGCGCACGTCGGCGTCCGTCCCGCTGAGCGGCACCCACTGGTTGTAGCCGAGGCCGTTCCAGGCGAAATCGGCCCAGCGGTCGCCGGCGTAGATCACCGTGTCCTGCTCGGTGCCCTGCACGGTGAGGAAGAAGCCGCTCTGGGTGACGTGGCTGTAGTCCTTCTCGGTGCCGGGGAGCACGTACATGCTCGAGTAGGGCCCCTGGATCCGCCCCTCGAGCGAGCGCACGAGGTAGGTCTGCGAGGTGTTCCAGCCGTGCAGGTCGGAGCTGGCGACGTAGTACTGGCCGTCCAGCTTGAACATCGCGTTGCCCTCGCGGCCCGCGCCGCGGTAGACCTCGACGGCGGTCTCGACCGACAGGGAGTCGGCGTCGCTGATCTTCCCGACGTAGGTGCGGCTGCGTCCGTCGCGGTACGAGAAGACGAGGTAGTCGGAGCCGTCGTCGTCGGTGAAGACGGTCTGGTCGCCGGTGCCCTGGTTCCAGCCGGGCTTGTTCGGGTTCTCGTAGACGCCGGGGATGTGCGTCTGCAGGTTCGCGTACTCGAAGTCGGCGGTGGGCGAGTCGCCGCTGAGGAAGAGGACTCCCGCGTTGCTGACCCGGGCGGGGTCGGGGCTCTCGAACTGCGTGAGCAGCACGTAGCGTCCGGTGCTCTCGTTGTAGGCGACGCCGAGGCGGCCGATCCAGACGGCGTCGGCGAGGGTCTCCATGTCCGAGAAGTAGCTGCCGGTGACGTCCTTCGACGTCGGGATGTGCAGCGCGGTGTCCCTCGTCGCGACGTCGTTCTCGAAGGTCCAGTTCACGAGGTCGTCGGAGGAGTAGGCGGTGACCGCGACGAAGTCGACCTCGCCGGCCCGCGTGTAGGTGCGGGTGGGGTTGTCGTAGTAGAGCTGCGAGCCCGTGTACTCGACGCCGTACCAGTAGTAGCGGTCGCCGAAGCGGAAGATGCCGCCGCCCTGCGAGAAGATCGGGTCGCCCGCGGTGTCGAGCCAGAAGCGGTTGTTCTCGATGGTCTCGAGGCTGCCGTTCGACAGGGGCTCGAGCGCGGCGGCGGTGGCCTGGAGTCCGTTCTTCGCGGCGACCACGGCCGCGGCGGTGGCGCTCGGGTCGTCGAGGACCTCTCCGGCGGTCACCGTCGCTGCGGCGAACGGCGCCCACGAGGCGGCCGTGTAGGCGGAGGGGACGCGGGTCCGGTACTGGTCGAGCATCTCGCGCAGGCCCGAGATCCGCACCAGGGCGTCCTCGGCCGCCTCGAGCTCGGCCAGGGCGGCGGTCAGCTCGGCGTCGGTGGAGGCGGCGGCGTCGCGCACGGCGGTCGCGCGGGCGACGACGCTCGAGAAGC
This sequence comes from Rathayibacter sp. VKM Ac-2754, assembly GCF_009807095.1. Lineage (GTDB taxonomy): Bacteria > Actinomycetota > Actinomycetes > Actinomycetales > Microbacteriaceae > Rathayibacter. The sequence continues at coordinate 333,619 of NZ_WUCC01000004.1, forward strand.
CGGCCCAGGAGTCGGCGGTGACGTCGTCGGCGCCGACGGCGCTCACCCGGTCGAGCGCCGCGGTGAGCCGTTCGCGCTCGTCGACCGGCACGGTGGCCGTGAACTCGGCGGAGGCGTGGTTGATGTAGCCGACGGTGACCACGCGGAGGAGGTGGTCGCCGGGCTCGAGGCCCGTGTGGCTGAAGATCGGCACCGTCGTGGTCGACCGGGCGCCGCGGTAGTCGGCCGAGCCGACCTTGACGCCGTCGACGAAGACGTCGGCGGTGCCGTTGGTCGTGGCCTTGCGTCCCGAGAGCGAGACGGTCTCTCCCGTGAAGGGGATCTCGAACGCGGCGCCGCCCGTCGCCCACGTGTGCGTGCTGTTCTTCGCCCAGTCGCCCTCGTAGAAGGTCTTCAGGGCGGTGCCGCGCACGGTGGTCGTGTCCGAGAAGGCGACCGTGGTGGTCTGCACCTCGGCGGCCGCTGCCGGCGCCGTCTGTCCGGCGAGCACGAGCAGTCCTGCGAGCAGTGCGGCCATCAGGCCGTGCAGTCGCCTCGGCGCCGTCGTGGGTCGAGTCATGGAGATCCTCCGTCATCGCAGGTTCACAGTGATACAGCGCTGTACCACGGAGGTGAATCTAGACCCGGCGACGCCGACTTGGCAAGAAGCGCTTTCCCGCCTCAGCGCGTCGTGCCGCGCGCGATGACCCGCGAGCGGGCGAACAGCGTTGTCGGCGCGGTGTCGACCCGATCGATGCGGGCGACCAGCCGCTCGAGCGCGGTGCGGGCGATCCAGTCGATCCGCGAGTCCATCGAGGTGAGCGGCGGCGTCAGGAACGCCGACTCCTCGATGTTGTCGAAGCCGACCACCTGCACGTCCTCCGGGAGGCGGAGCCCGCCCTCGCGCAGCGCCGAGACCGCGCCCGTGGCGAGGACGTCGTTGAAGCAGACCAGCCCGTCGAAGCGGACGCCGCCCTGGACGAGATCGCGGGCGACGCGGAAGCCCGAGCCGATCGTCCAGTCGTAGCCGGTGACGCCGATCAGGCGGGGATCGAGCGTCCGCCCCGCCGCCGCCAGCTCCTCGATGACTCCGCGCAGCCGCAGCTCGGCGTTCCCCTCCGTGGCCGAGCCGATCACTCCGGCGTCGAAGGGCGCGTGCGCCCCGAGCACCGCGATCGACGTGCTGCCCCGCTCGAGCAGGTGCGCGGTGGCGGCCCGCGCGTCGGCGACGTCGTCGGTCGTCACCCGGTCGGCGAGGTCGAAGGTGCTCCGCGTGCCCAGGCAGACCAGCGGGTACGCGACGTCGAGGGCCGAGCGGTCGAGGGTCTCGTGCTCCGAGAGCGAGAGCAGCAGGCCGTCGGTGAGCTGCGCGTTGAAGCGCTGCAGCAGCCGCCGCGAGCCGTCGCCGCCGTCGTCGGGGTAGGTGGTCACGTAGACGGCGAGGTCCATGTCGCGCGCGGTCTCGATCACCGCCTCCGCGAGCTCGGCCAGGTACACCGCCTTCAGCGTCGGCACGGCCAGCGAGACCGCGTCCGTGCGGCCCCGGGTCAGATTGCGCGCGGCGACGTTGACCGTGTAGCCGAGCTCGTCGACCGAGGCGCGCACCCGCGTCCGCGTCTCCTCGGCCATCCGGCCCGTGCCGTTGACCGCGTTGGAGGCGGTCTTCAGCGACACTCCGGCGTGCGCCGCCACCGATTCGAGGGTGACCTTCCTGCGCGCCTGACCCATGTCGTCCCGTCCTCGATGCGGCGGAGGCTCTCGACCGCCCTCACCCGACATGGATACACCAGGTTCGTCGAATCCCCGCGCAGCGGTTACGCTGGCGCCCGGCTCAGCAGGCCCGAGGGGACGAGGAGCATGACCACCGAACCGACGAGGCGCACCCAGCTCCTCGAGCGCATCGTCGACCACGTCCTCGAGAACGGGGTCGCGACGGTCTCCCTGCGCAGCCTCGCCCGGGCCGCCGACTCGAACAACCGGATGCTGCTCTACTACTTCGGCTCGCGCGCCGCCCTGCTGTCCGAGGCGATGGTCGTCGCGGCCCGCCGGTTCCCGGACATGCAGCGCGCTGCCGACGAGCTGCTGGTGGCCGACCGGACCCTGGGGGAGCGGCTGGACCACTCGTGGGAGGCGCTCGCCTCCTCGGCGAACCGCCCCTTCCTCCGGCTGTTCTTCCAGGTCTTCGGACTCGCGGCGTTCGAGCAGGCCGAGGAGTGGCGGGAGATGCGCGCGCGGTTCGACGAGTTCCTGCAGCCCGAGCTGCGCCGGGCGCTCGCCGAGTCAGGGGTGCCCGACGACGAGGTGCAGGTCGCCGCGCGCGAGATCGTCGCGCTGTGGCGCGGGCTCGAGATCCTGCTGATCTCGATCGAGGACGACGCGGGCGTCGACGCGGTGCGCCGGCGAGGGCACGCCGACCTGCTGGCGCGGCTGGCCGAGGCGCGCGAATAAGGCTGAGCCGGCGGATCCGCTCGAGATCCGGGGATCGGCCGGTTTCAGCCTCAGTTGCGCGGCTCCTTCGACCTCAGCTCGGCGATCGCCGCCTCGAACTCCGCGCGCAGCCGCGCCTTCTGCTCCGGCGGGCAGAACGCGGCCTCCACGCCGTTCAGCGCGATCGTGCAGGCGTCGTCGACGCTCAGCCCGAGCGCGGGCAGCGCCTCGCGGTACTCGCGCCCGATGTCGGTGCGGAAGAACACCGCGTCGTCGGTCGAGACCGTCACCCGCAGGCCCGCGCGCACCATCGCGGCGATGCGGTGCGAGGGGTCGAGCGTCCAGCCCGAGCAGATCGTGGTCGAGATCGGAGTCGTGGTGAAGCCGATCCCGGAGTCGCGGGCCCGCGCGACGAGGTCGGGGTCGTCGAGGATCCGGTAGCCGTGATCGATCCGGTCGACCCGCAGTTCGTCCAGGGCGATGCGGACGGAGTCGGGCTCGGAGCGGTCGGTCTCGCCGACGTGAGCCGTCAGCGCCAGACCCGAGCGGCGGGCGAGCGCGAACGCCTCCGCGAACCGCGCGGGATCCTCCGTGCCCTCGGGCGTCAGATCGTCCATGCCGAGCGCGAGCACCTCGCCGCGGGGATGCGCGCGGATCTGCTCGACGAGCTCGACGGCGCTCGCCGCCGAGTCGCGGCGGTTGACGGCGACGACGATCCCGAAGCCGACGCCCAGGTCGGTCTCGGCCGCGCGCAGCCCGTCGAGGATCGGGTCGAGCAGCTCCGCGTAGCCGAGCCCGCTCCAGCCCAGGAATTGCCGGTCCGCGAAGTACTGCGGATCGATCGCGTACTCCCGGTAGCGCAGGCCCTGCGCGGCGGCCGCGCGCACGCCGTCGTAGGCGACGGTCGCGAGATCGGCCGGGGTCCGCAGCACGCGGTGCGCGGCGCGGAAGGCGACCAGGAACTCCCGTAGATCGGCGAAGTCGAACAGCGTCGCGGGGTCGGTGGAGGGGAGGGCGACGCCGTACCGCTCGGCCGCCGTGATCAGGTGCGCCGCGGACATCGTCGACGCGAAGTGGCAGTGCAGCTCGGTCTTGGGCAGCCGGAGCAGCAGCTCGTCGTCGTTCATGCGCGTCGCTCGTGCGCGAGGACCGACATCAGCACCTCGTCGTGGAACGCGCCCGCGTGGAAGACCGCCTCCCGCCGCCGCCCCTCCTCGGTGAAGCCCGCCCGCCGGTACGCGGCCCGCGCGCGGGTGTTGAACGCCGCGGTGCCGAGCTCGATCCGGTGCAGACCCAGCTCGCCGAAGCCGTAGTCGACGGTCGTCGCCACCGCGTCCGGCCCGAGTCCGCGGCCGACCGCGTGCGGCCCGAGGATGATCGCGAGGGTCGCGCAGCGCTGCGGGAGGGCGCCTCCGTAGAGCGTCACGTGACCGGCGAGCGACTCGTCGGCGAGCTCGACGATCGCGAAGCCGACCGCGCCGGCCGTCGCGTTCGCGCTCCAGCCGCGCAGCGCCTCCGCCGCGACCCCGGCCGGTCGCGGCAGCACCGTCGTGTGCTGCAGCACGGCCTGCTCGGGGTCGTTCCACCAGGCGTCGATCGCGGCGAGGTCGTGCTCGGTGGCGGGGCGGAGGCGAGTCCGCTCGCCGCGCAGCAGACCGGCCCCGTAGGCGGTCGCCGCGTCCTGGTCGGGGAAGGCGCTCATGCCCTCCAGCCTGCCAGGCTCACGCGCGCGGCGGCCCGCCGAGGTCGAGGCGGTGGCGAGGGGCGGTGAGCAGGTGCGCGGAGTCGATGCTCGCCCGGCCGGGGACGCGCCGATCGCGGACGCGGGCGTCGAGGAAGACGCCGGAGTCCTCGCGCCACGGCAGGATCCGCACCCGCACGACCGACGAGGCGAGGGCCTCGCGCCAGGGCGCCAGGTCGATCTCCCAGCTCCGGCCCGACCAGAACTGGTCGGCGACGAGCACGCCGTCGATCTCGAGGCGCGCGACGTCGCCGCTCCACTCGAGCACCAGCACCGTCGCGGCGTCCGGGTCGAGATCCGCGATCGGGATCTCGACGACGGCCGCGTCCTCGAAGTCGCTGTCCAGCGGTGCCGAGAGGCGCCCCATCGAGCCGCCCCGTCGCTCCGGAGCGGGGGAGGAGTCGGCCCGGACGACCGTGACGGGCAGCTCGCGGATCGGGTCGTATGCGGGGAGCTCGAGGGTCTCGAAGGCGAGCTCCGCCGCGCGCAGGATCGAGACCTCCGCCCAGGCGCTCCAGCGCTCGAGCACGATCCGTTGCCCGTCCACCGTCACTCCGCCTTCGAACAGCACGAGCACCGGCTCGCCGGCGACCTCGACGCGCCAGAGCCGGGAGGCGGAGGCGTCGTCGAGGATCACGAAGCGGGTGCCGCCGACGGTGACGACGCAGTCGATCCCCGGAGCGCGGTCGGGCCGCCAGCGCCCGCCCGCGGCGCTGCGGGAGGCGCCCTCGACGACCGCGGTCGTCTCGAGCTCGAGCTCGACCGGGATGCCCTCGGTCGCCGTGAGGACCACGACGGTCTGCGAGCCGTCGCCGATCTCGGTGATCGGCTGCGCGGTGGCCGAGACGGCGGCCACCGAGCCGAAGGGCCGCCGCACGGGCCAGACGAAGAACGCGCCCGCCGGTACGGCCACAGGCTCCGTGGGCAGCAGCGTCACGTCGTCGCCGATCGCGACCGGGAGGCGCACGCCCTCCGCCGTCGGCAGCGGCGCGGCGGCCGGCTGGCGGTTCGTCACGAAGACGTAGCCGCCGCGCGCGTCCGCCCGCGTCGCCCAGCGGACGCCCGTCTCCTCCGGATCGCCGACCGTCACCGGCAGGCCGGTCAGCTCGGCGCCCCAGCGCTCGAGGAACAGGTGCTGCCGCCGCAGCAGGTGGTAGTGCGGGCGCAGCGTCCCGGCCGCCCCGATCGGCGCGAAGAAGTCGTAGTCCTTGCGCGGCATGTCGTTGGGGTAGTCGCTGTCGTGCGACTCCTGGGTGCCCGCGCCGCCCGCCCCCGTGACCTGGGTGGTGCCGTGGTAGAGGTAGTAGCCCTGCCACGCCGAGCCGCTGCCCAGCTTGGTCAGCGCGAGCGCGGCGACGTCCTCGCCGTCGACCAGCGGGCGGCGGTGGTAGGCGGTCGTCATGCCGCCGCCGAGCTCGCAGGTCAGGAACGGGTAGCGGTGGTCCTCCGCGACCGGCTCGACCGGCGCCGAGTCGCCGCGGACGTCGGCGCCGACGGACAGGTCGTCGCGCACCGTCGAGTACTCGAAGTGCATCCGCCCGAAGGCGGGCCACTCCACGTCCGCCTCCTCCCAGAAGCCGTCCGAGTAGCCCGCATAGACCGGCGCGACCCGGTCCAGCGGCAGCTGCGCGCCTCCCCAGCCCGTCGCGACCCAGAGCGGGGCCGCCATGCCGACGCCCTCGGCCAGGTCGCGCAGGCGCGCGAGGTGCTCGGGCTGGTCGTAGAGCTCGTTGTCGACCTGGATGCCCACGATCGGCGCCGAGGGGTGGTCGGAGTCGCGGAACAGGCCGCTCAGCTGCTGCGCGATGCCGCGGAACCAGCCCTCGACCAGGTCGAGGTACGCGGGGTCGTTGGTGCGGTGCCGGATCGGCAGGCTCTGCAGCCAGTCGGGGAACCCGCCGTGGCGCGCCTCGCCGTGGGCCCAGGGCCCGATCCGGAGCATCACCGAGAGGCCGGCGCGCCGCGCCTCCTCGACGAACCGGCGCAGATCGAGGTGGCCGTCGAAGCGGCGCTCGCCGCGGGTCTCCTCGTGCAGCATCCAGAGCACGTAGGTCGCGACCACATCGATCCCGCCGGCGCGGATCTTCCGGAGCTCGTGCGGCCAGCGCTCGGACCGGTCGCGGCTGAAGTGGTACTCGCCCATCACGGGGAACCACGGCTGCCCGACGCGCCTGACCGACGTCGAGTCGATGGTGATGGATCCGGAGGTCTGCTCTGCTCTCGACACCCCTCGACCGTACGGCCGGACGGCGTCGCTCCCCAGCAGGGCGACCACGGTCCTCCTGGAGGATCCTCTGGTCGTCCTGCTCCTCGGCCGGCCCGGGGCCGCGGGCGTCAGTGCTGCAGAGCCTCCTCGATCGCCGCGAGGTCCGCGTCCTCGAGGGGAGCCGCGTCGAGGGCGCCGGCGTTCTGCTCGAGCTGCTGCACGCTCGACGCTTCGATGATCGCCGAGGTGACGGCCGTCGAGCGCAGGACCCAGCTCAGCGCGAGCTGGGCGATGCTCTGGCCGCGCCCGTCGGCGACGTCCTTGAGGCGCGCGATCATCCGGTGGTAGTCGCCCTCGATCGCTCCGGGCTTCAGGAAGTGCCCGACCGCGGCGCGCGAGTCCGGCGGGATGTCGCCCGAGAGGTAGCGGTCGGTGAGCAGCCCCTGCTCGAGGGGGGAGAAGACGATGGCGCCGACGCCTTCCCGCTCGACGAGGTCGAGCAGGCCCGACTCCTCGGGTCGGCGGTCGAGCATCGAGTAGCGGGGCTGGTGGATCAGGAGGGGCACCCCGTGCGCGGCCAGGGCGTCGCGCGCGGCGAGGGTCTGCTCCGGGGAGTAGTTCGAGACTCCCGCGTACAGAGCCTTCCCCTGCTGGATCGCGCTCGCGAGCGCGCCCCTGGTCTCCTCGATCGGGGTCTCCGGGTCGGGACGGTGCGAGTAGAAGACGTCGACGTACTCGACGCCGAGGCGCCCGAGGCTCTGGTCGAGGGAGGAGAGCAGGTACTTCCGGGAGCCGAAGTCTCCGTAGGGGCCGGGCCACATGTCGTAGCCGGCCTTGGTCGAGATCAGGATCTCGTCGCGGTACGGCCGCAGGTCCTCGGCGAGGACGCGTCCGAAGGACGACTCGGCGGAGCCGTACGGCGGCCCGTAGTTGTTGGCGAGGTCGAAGTGCGTGATGCCGAGGTCGAACGCGCGCCGCACGATCTCCCGCTGGCCCTCGAGGGGCTTCGTGGCCCCGAAGTTGTGCCAGAGGCCGAGCGAGAGGGCGGGCAGCTTGAGACCGCTGCGGCCGGTGGGGTGGTAGGTCATGCGGTCGTAGCGGTCGGCGGAGGGGATGTAGGTCATGCGTCTTCTCCAGGTGGCGTCGTTCGGGGCAGGGACGAGGGAAGTGAGCGGCGGGGCGCCGGAGCCGTGCTCACCGGGAGACCGCGCGGCGCGTCCGGTCCAGAGCCGCTCGGACCGCCGCGACCGAGTCTGCGAGCCCGAGCTCTCCGCCCGCGATCTTCGTGATGACCCGGATGTCCGGGTCCACTCCGAGGAACCTCTCCAGCACGTCGGCCTCCAGGAGGCTCGCGCTGGAGACCGCCCGCCCGGCGCGCGCGATCCGGACGGGAGCGTGGTTGTCGCTGAACGCGGGTCCGAGAGTCGTCGCCACGTCACTGACTCCCGACACCCCGAGTACGGCGAGCGTGCCGGTCTGGCGGGCGCGACGCGCGTGCTCAGCAGGGCCGTCGAGGCTCCGCGTCTCGAGATAGGAGCGCGCCCAGTTGATCGCGGTTCCGAACCCGTGCCGCTGGGCGAGATCGATCTCGGTCGGCAGGTCGAGGAACCCCTTCACCGGGTCCGGCCCCTCGAAGGAGTCGCAGTGCTCGACGACGATCCGCACGCCGGGGAGGTCCCGTCTCGCGATCTCGGAGAGACTCCGCGCGAACGCTGCTCGGGCGGACGCGGCTGTCGCTCGCGTCGCCCGCGGGGCCGAGTGGATCAGGACGGTGTCGATCACCGCCCGCTGCTCCCGGTCGTTCAGCGCCAGTGCGGCATCGCCGGCCCGCCGCGTCAGGGCGACCGCGGCGACCCGCCGATCCTCGACGGGATCGGCCAGGCCGATCCCGCGCTCGAGGACCGCCGGCAGCAGGGTCAGGGCGTGGGTCCCGGCGCGGCGGAGCAGCCGCAGCAGCGCCTCCTCGTCCGGGACGAAGGCGCTGCCGAAGGGGATCTCGAACCCCGAGCACCCGGTGACGAGCGCGATCCGCTCGTGGAAGGCGTCGAAGGCCGCCGCATCGAGCCGTGCCCTCTCCGGCGCCGACGGGTAGGCCCCGACGATCACCTAGCGGGCGCCGTCCACCCGCGCACTGGCGGGCAGCCCGAGGTCGCGGATGTACGCGGCGAGCTCCAGCAGCGGCGCACCCTCGTGCGCCCCGATCCCCTCCGGCTTCCAGCGGCTGATCGGCTCGATCGCCAGGCGGGAGCTGTGGCGGAGGTAGTACTTCGCCGAGGTGGGGTAGCGCGAGTTGATCGTGTGCTCGGCCACCGTCAGGAGGCGCTGCACGGCGACGGCGGTCTCGGCGGGCTGGTCGTCGTAGTGCTCGCAGAGCCAGGCGACGTGCTCCGGGTAGATGTTGGCGGCGTAGCCGCTGAGCCCGGCGGCTCCGAGGCGGAGCGAGTCCGTCAGCGACGAGATCTGCGCGTTGTAGAGCTTCATCCGCGTGCCGCGGATCGCCTCGAGCCGTTCCGACATGGTGTCGAGCGAGTGCGAGGTGTCCTTGTAGAAGACGAACCGTCCCGTCCCGGCCATCCAGGCGACGTTCTCGGTCGAGGGCAGCCGCTTGAACGGCACCGGGCACTCGTAGATCCCGAAGTCGACGCCGGGGACCGCGTCGAGGATGTGCTGGACGGTGGCGCGCCACTCCTCCTCGGTGGTGGTCAGCCCCCCGACGAGGGAGGAGATGAGCACGACCGCGTCGACCCCTGTCGCGGCCATCGCCGCGGCCGACGCCGCCTGCTCCTCCGGGCTCCCGGCGGAGACGGAGGAGGCCACGACGGGGACCCGGCCGGCCGAGCGGTCGACCACGCGGCGCGCGAGGGCGAGCCGCTCCTCCTCGGTGAGGTCGTACATCTCGCTCGAGAGCGCGACGGTGAAGATGCCGGCGGCTCCGTTGTCGATCAGCCAGTCCGTCAGCGCATCGACCTGCTCGAAGTCGAGCGACCGGTCCTGGCGGAACGGCGTGAGCATGACGGGCCAGCCGCCGTCGGGGAGGGTGGCGCCGGTCTCGATGGTCGCGGGCGCGGTGTCCGTGGTGGTCATGTCGATCCTTTTCGATGGTGGTGGCGTGCGGAGGAGGAGGGCGTCAGCCCTTGAGGGATCCGCTGACGAGGTCGAGGCGCCAGTAGCGCTGCAGGAAGAGGAAGAGCGCGATGAGCGGGATCGTCGAGACGAGGCAGCCCATGATCACGACGTTGTAGGTGTTGGGCTGGTCGTTCCCCTGGTTCATCAGCGAGTAGAAGCCGACCGTCAGAGGGAACGTCTCGGTGCGCGAGAGCATGATGAACGGCAGCAGGAAGTTGTTCCAGATGCCGACGAAGTGCAGGAGGAACACGGTGATGAGCCCGGGCACCATCGGGTACACGGCGATCCGCGAGAAGATCCGCCACTCGCTCGCCCCATCGATGCGGCCCGCCTCGAGCATCTCGGTGGGCACCACCGCCGTCGCGTAGATCCGGCACAGGTAGATGCTGAACGGGCTGATCATGCACGGCAGCAGCACCGACCAGTAGGTGCCGGCGATCCCGATCGAGGACAGCAGCAGGTACTGCGGGATCGCGAGGATCACCCCGGGGATGAGCACCCCGATCAGCAGGAAGTCGAAGACGAGCTTCTTCCCGCGGAACGAGTACTTCGCGAGGCCGTAACCGGCGAGAGCCGAGACGGCGGTGCCGAGCAGCCCGCCGCCGCCGGCGAAGATCAGGCTGTTGAGGCACCAGGACCAGAACGCGCCGTTGCCCACTCCGAGCAGCAGGGCGAAGTTCTCCTGGAATCCGCCGGTGAAGCTCGGCCAGAGCGAGAAGGTGGTGAACAGCTCGCCCGAGCGCTTGGTCGCGGCCGTGAAGAGCCAGAAGACGGGCAGGAGGCAGTACACGGCTCCGATGAGCAGGACCGCGGTCGGCCAGAAGGCGGCTCGCGGCCGAGTGATCGTGGGACCGCGGCGGCGGGAGCGGACCGACCGGGCGGCGCTCTGCGGGTCTTCGACGACGGGAGGCAGCTTCGTGAGGGTGTCGGTCATGGTCAGTCTTCTCCGAAGGCGCGCGACTGCAGGAACCGCAGCAGGCCGAGCGAGGCGATGAGGGTGAGGAGGGTGACCACGACCGAGGTCGCGGAGGCCGAGAACAGGTCGTTGGTCACGAAGGCGTCGCGGTAGATGAGCATCATCGGCACCCAGTCCGATCCGATCACCGTGGTGAGGGTCACGAGCGTGTTGGGCTCCGAGAAGACCTGCAGGGCGCCGATGACGGAGAAGAGCCCCGTCATGATGACGCCCGGCACGATCAGCGGGAGCTTGATGCGCAGGGCGAGCTGCCGCTCGGAGCAGCCGTCGATGCGGGCGGCGTCGTAGATCTCGGCGGGGAGGCCGCGCAGCGAGGTGTACAGGATCACCATGTTGAAGCCGACGGACCCCCAGATCGCGATGTTGGCGACCGAGAAGAAGACGGAGTCGGGGCCGAGGAAGACCGGTGCGGGCAACCCGAGAGCGGTCGCCGCATCGACGAACGGGCTCACTCCGGGCAGGTAGAGGAACCCCCACATCAGTGCGGCGATCACGCCGGGCACCGCGTACGGGACGAAGATCGCGATCCGCGAGAACCGGCCGAAGCGGGTCGACAGGTTGTCGAGCAGGAGCGCGAACACCAGCGCGAGGATCATCGTGACCGGGACCGAGAGCAGCGCGTAGGTCAGCATCCGGCCGAAGCCGGCCCAGAGCGCAGGGTCCGACAGGGTCCGCGCGTAGTTGTCGAAGCCGACGAAGGTCTCCTTCTTGACTCCCAGTCCGCTGCCGCTGACCGTGCTGCCGCGGAAGCTGAGCCAGACCGTGTACAGCAGCGGGAGGGCGAGGAGGGCGACGGCGAGGATCACCGCGGGAGCGACGAAGAACCAGGGCGCCGCTCGAGGGGCGAGGGTCGAGGGGCGCCCGGTGCGGGGCGCGGCGGTGGTCGTCATGAGAACCTCACTGTTCGAGACGGACGGACGGGGCCCCGCGGAGTGCGGGACCCCGGAGCACTACTCGGCGACGTCGTAGCCGGACTTCTCGAGGTCGGCGACGGTCGCGTCCTGGACGCTCGCGAGAGCCTCCGCGAAGCTGCCCTTCTCGTTGACGGCGGCACTGAAGGCGTTGTTGAACGCGTCGTAGGCGACCGAGACGTTCGGCCCCCAGGTCACCGATGCGGTGATCTGGTCGATCTCGTCGGCGGTCGCGTAGAAGTCGGTCTGCTCGGGCAGGAGGGCGGGAGCGGCCTGCAGCTCGGGCAGTTCGCGCCCGGCGAGGGACGCGGGCCAGATGCTGGCGTACTCGATGTAGGCCTCGAGGGCCTCGGTCGAGGTGTTCAGCCAGAGCGCGAACTCCTTCGCCTGCTCGGGGTGGTCGGAGCCCGTGGTCACGATGGTGCCGCTGCCGCCCAGCACTCCCGAGCTGGGGTCGGACGGGGTCCACTGCGGGATCGGCACGGCGGCCCACTTGCCGATGGTGTCGGGTGCGTTGTTCTGAAGCAGCGGCGGGGTCCACACCGCGCCCAGCCAGCTGGCCAGTGTGCCGTCGGCGAGGGCGGCCTGCCACTCGGGGGTGAAGGTCTTGAACGTCGCGAGGCTGCCGTCGTCGACGAGGCCCTGCCAGTAGTCGGCGACCTTCTGCGAGGCGGGGTCGTCGATGGCGACCGTCCAGGTGCCGTCCTCCTGGCTCCACCACTCGGCGCCGGCCTGCTGGCTGAGCCCGGCGAAGAGCTGGGCGTCGTTCGCGGGGAACGTCGCGAGGTACTTCGTCGGGTCGGCGGCGTGCAGGGCCCTGGCGGCGTCGGCGTACTCGTCCCAGGTGGTCGGGGCGGTGAGGCCGTTCGCCTCGAAGATGTCGGTGCGGTAGTAGAGGAACATCGGAGCCGTGCCCTGGGGGACGGCGTAGTTCACCTCGTCGAACGTCGTCAGCTCCCAGGCCGGGCCGGCCGTCTCGGCCTCCCGGTCGCCCATGATCGAGGTCACATCGGAGGCGATCTCGCTCGTGATCAGGTTGGGCAGGTTCTCGTAGGTGGTGTTCGACAGGTCCGGCAGCGTTCCGGCCTGCTTCGCCGCGCTGAGCTTCGCGACGATCTCCGCGCCGCCGGTGGATGTGTTCACCTCCACCTGGATGTCGGGGTTGGCCTGGTTCCAGACATCGACGATCTTCTCGATGTTGGGCGCCCACGACCAGTACTCGAGTGTGACCGGCCCTTCGGCGTCGACTCCGCCTCCCGATGACGAGTCGGTCGCGCCGGTGCAGCCCGCGAGGAGAGCGGCGGCGGCGAGGGCGGTCAGGGCAGCGAGAGGTCTGCGGAACTTCATCGTTCTCATCGGAGTCTTCATCCCAACGTCGATCCTCTGCGGCTCTGCAGAGGGTGATCAGTCGCCGTCCCCGGAATTCGTTACCGGTAACGATCAGTGCGACAGGATCACCGTAAGACCGACTCCGGCTCGGCGCAAGAGTGAATCGTTACCGGTCACGAAATCGTGGGCGTCTGCCGGAGCGCAGTGTCAGGCGGGCCGCGCCGTCGATGCCCGCACGACCAGCTGCGGCTCCGGGTACTCGACGCTCTCGGCCCGGCTCGAGTCCTCGACCAGCGCGATCAGCGTCAGAACGGCCGCGCGACCCATCGCGTCGAAGTCCTGCTTGATCGTGGTGAGGGGCGGATGGAAGAACTCGGCCTCCGCGATGTCGTCGAAGCCGACGACGCTGACGTCCTCCGGGATCCTCCGGTCGTTGTCGTGCAGCCAGAGCAGGAGCCCGAGCGCCATGCGGTCGTTCGCGGCGACGACGGCCGTCACCTGGGGGTCGCTGCACAGCAGCGGTGCCGCGGCGTAGCCGGATCGGGAGGACCAGTCCCCGTGCACGAGCGGGAGCGCGGGCAGCCCCGCCTCGCGCAGGGACTGCTCGTAGGCGCGCGAGCGGTCCTGCGCCGAGATCCAGAGCTCGGGTCCGGCGAGGTGCGCGATCCTGCGATGACCCAGCTCCAGGAGGTGCGAGACGGCGAGCCTGGTGCCCACCGCAGACGCGCCGCCGTCGCGCCGGCCGCCCCGGTCGATGTGGATCGGGAGGGGCAGGTCGAGCGCCTGCAGCGCCTCATGGACAGCGTCTGTCGGGGCGGTCGCCAGGACGCCCTCGAGATCGCGGCTGCCCAGCGTGGCCAGGGCGTCGTCGAGCTCGGCGCCGTCCAGGGCGTCGACGCTCACGATGTCGAGGGAGTAGCCGGCGCGGCGGGCGGCGTCGCTCGCGCCCTGCATCGTCTTGCCCGGCCCCGTGCCCGACAGCTCGTGCACGAGCGCGCCGAGGCGGTGCGTGCGGCGGGTGGCGAGGGATCGGGCCGTGGTGTTGGTCCGGTAGTTGAGCGCGCGCAGAGCCTCTTCGACCCTGACCCGGTTGGCGGGGCGGATGCCACCGGTGCCGGTGAGGAAGCGCGAGACCGTCTGGTGCGAGACGCCCGCCCTCCGCGCGACGTCGTAGATGGTCGCCGCCCGCGAGGGTCCGCTCGTCATCGATGCCTCCGCTCGCCCGCGTCTCGACGGTGTTAGCGGTAACGATAGGGCACGGGCGCGAGCAGCCCCGGGTCAGGCGGTCGCCACCGGTCCCGTCGATTCCCGGAGGACCAGGCGCGCCGAGACCGCCGTGCGCTCCTGGCGCTCGCCGGTGCGGATCCTCGCGGCGAGCATCCGCAGCGCCTTCTCGCCCAGGAACTGGTGGTCGAGGTGCATGGTCGTCAGCGGTGGCGAGAAGTACTCGGACTCGGGCATGTCGTCGACTCCGACGATCGAGTAGTCCTCGGGAGCGAACCGACCCCGCTCCGCCATCGCGCGCAGGAACCCCAGCGCGATCTGGTCGTTCGCGGCCGAGACCGCGGTGAACGACTCCGGGTCGGCGAGGCGGCCCTGCTCGGCGCCGGAGCCCGCGTCCCACTCTCGGCACCGCAGCACCTCGAGCGGCGCGACCCCCGCCTCCTCGAGTGCCGCGAGGTAGCCGCGCTCGCGGTCGACGGCCTCGTTGCGGTTGCCGGGGCCGGCGACGTGGAGGATCCGCCGGTGCCCGAGTTCCAGGAGGTGGCGGGTGCCGAGGTAGCCCGCGCCGTACGAGTCGGCGTAGGTCGAGTCCTCGGAGGGTCCCGCGTGCTCCGACCTCGTGACGACCGGCACCGAGGCGGAGATGTAGTCGACGAGCTCGTCGAGCCCTTCGTACGGCGTGCCGACGATGATGCCGTCGACCTGGAACGACAGCAGCTTGTCGACCGCGTGCAGCATCTCGAGCCGCGCGCTCGGCTCGTGCGGGTCGACCTCGAGCAGCGCCGTGATCAGCGAGAGCCCCTCGGCCCGCGCGGCGCGGCTGACGCCGGTGAGCAGTTCGGAGTGGCCGTAGTTGAGCGGTCCCATCGCGAGGAACCCGACGGTGTCGGTGCTCTGGACGCGGAGGTTGCGGGCGACGCGGTTGTGCCGGTAGCCGAGATCGGCGATCGCGGCCTCGATGCGCACCCGGGTCGCCGGAGCGACGTAGCCGCCCGTGAAGAAGCGCGAGACGGTCTGCGCCGAGACCTCGGCGCGACGGCCGACGTCGGCCATGCTCGGCCGCGCGCGGGGGGAGGGGAGGCTCGTCATCGTTGCTCCTCGGTGATCGCCCGGCTCACTCTACTGAGCGCGATGGCTGTTACCCGATCGTGACCTATCAACCGGTTGGGCGCATTGCCGCCCCAATGTGTTATCGATAACGTATCCCTCATCCACCGCCGGGCTCCATGCGAATCGGCCCCGGCGGATCCGACGTCGATGTCGCGCTGCCCGCGACCTCGCGCAGCGAAAGGACGCGACGATGCGTGCTCTGACCCGAAATGCGACCCGCTCCCTGGCCTTCGCCACGGGCGCCCTCCTCCTCGCCGGTCTCGCCGGCTGCTCCTCGGCCGGCGGCGACTCCGGAGGCACGACCGAGCTCACCTGGTTCAAGCTCACCGAATCGGCCGACTCGGCCAACGCCACGATCACCGAGATCGTCAGCGACTTCGAGGCCGCCAACCCCGACATCTCCGTCAAGGTCGAGCAGCGCGCGGTCGACGCCCACAAGGACGCGCTGCGCACGACCCTCGGCACCAGCGGCGCCCCCGACATCTTCTTCTCGTGGGCCGGGCCGGGCCTCGGCGGCGAGTTCATCGACGCCGGAGCCAGCCTCGACCTGAAGGAGTACTACGACGAGTACGGCTGGGCCGATCGCTTCTCCGAGACCACGATGTCGACCGTCACCCAGTACGGCGGCTACGACGGAGTGCCCTACACCCAGCGCACCGAGGCGGTCTTCTACAACAAGGACCTCTTCGAGCAGGCCGGCATCGACGCCGCCCCCACCACTTACGACGAGCTCGTCGAGGATGCCGGGAAGCTGAAGGACGCAGGGATCACCCCGTTCGAGTTCGGCGGCACCGTCAACTGGCACCTGATGCGCCTGCTCGACAGCCTCCTCGAGACCGAGTGCGGCGCCGACGGCTACCAGGCGCTCGTCACGGGCGAGGCGAGCTGGGCCGACGAGTCGTGCGTCACCGACACCTTCACCGAGTTCGCGACCTGGACGAAGGACTACGTCAACGACGGCTTCATCTCGATCAACAACGACGAGTCGGGCTCGCTCTTCTTCAGCGGCAAGGCCGCCATGGCGATCGAGGGCGACTGGTTCAACCAGCAGATCCGCGACGCGGGCATGAGCGAGGACTCGGTCGGCATCTTCGCCTTCCCCACGGGCACCGACCGCATCTACGGCTTCAACGAGAACAACTACATCTCGGCGAACTCCGAGCACCCTGCCGAGGCCGCGAAGTTCCTCGACTACCTCACGTCTCCCGAGGCGCAGCAGAAGTTCATCGCGACCTTCGGCAGCCGCTCGGTCAACGTCGACGTCACCCCCGAGGGCCAGAGCGAGTTCGACGCGCTCTGGGGCCCGATCACGGAGGCGGCCACCGGCGTCTACATGAACAACGACCAGAACCTGTCGCAGTCGCAGACCACCGAGTACTGGCGCATCCAGAACCTCGTCGCGACCGGCGAGCTCGACCCGTCCGAGGCCGGCTCCGAGTTCCAGAAGTTCATCGACCAGCAGTAGTCGGCGACGGGCGGAGGGGCCGCGCTCCCGACCCCTCCGCCCTCGCGATGCCAGAGAGGTCCGACATGACGACATCCACCCCCGCCCGGCAGCGCCTGAAGCGACGCCGAGCCCTCGCCCGCTTCGGCGGCACCGGCTTCCTCGCCGCGCTCCCGTTCCTCGCCCCGGCGCTCGCCGCCTACCTCGTCTTCGTCGTCGGCCCCTCGCTCGAGTCGGTGCGGCTGAGCTTCTACGAGTGGACCGGCTTCCAGGGAGCGCCCCAGGTCTTCGTGGGCCTCCAGAACTACATCCGGATCTTCACGCAGGACCCGGTCTTCTGGACCGCGTTCTCGAACACGATCATCTGGGTGCTGCTGTCGCTCGTCATCCCGGTCGGCCTCGGCCTGGTGATGGCGCTGGCGCTGAACCGGCCGCTCTTCGGGCGGAACGCCTTCCGCTCCCTCTTCTACATCCCCGGGGTGCTCGCTCCGATCGCCATCGCGAACATGTGGCGCTGGATGTACAACCCGAACTACGGGATCGGCGTCAACCTCGCACAGCTCTTCAACCTGCCCTGGCTCGCCGAGGTGCAGTGGCTGGGCGACAAGAACCTCGCGCTGTACTCGATCTTCGCGGCATTCGTCTGGCAGATCGCGGGCACCAACATGGTGCTGTTCCTCGCCGGGCTCCAGAGCGTCTCGCCCGACCACGTCGAGGCCGCGAAGCTCGACGGGGCGAACGCCTGGCAGGTGTTCCGCAACGTCACCCTGCCGGCGCTGCGGCCGACCACCGTCGTCGTCGTGGTGCTGACGATCATCAACTCGATCAAGGTGTTCGACCTGATCGTCGGCATGACCGGAGGCGGCCCCGCCCAGCAGACGCAGGTGCTCGCGCTGTGGTCGTTCCAGCAGTCCTTCAACAACCACGAGTACGGCCAGGGCAACGCCATCGCGACGGTCCTGCTCGTGATCACCCTCGTCATCGTCGTCCCCTACATGGTGTGGACCGCGCGTCAGGAGAAGAACGCATGACCGTCACGAGCATCCCGACGAGCAGCCCGGGCCTGATCGATCCGCCGAAGCGCGAGCGCCGGCCCGTCGGCGGCCGCGACTTCGTCCGCCTCGGACTCTGGATCGCCCTCGTCTTCGCGGTCCTGATCTGGGCCGTCCCGCTCATCTTCATGGTCTTCACCTCGCTCAAGAGCGAGGCCGACATCTTCAGCACCCCGGCCTTCGTGCCGCCCTGGTCGCCCGACTTCGGCAACTACGTCGAGGCGCTCGACCGCGGCAACCTGCTCACCGCGGGTGGGAACAGCCTGATGATCGCGCTGATCAAGGTGCCCGTCGGGCTCTTCATCTCGGCGGCCGCGGCCTTCGCGCTGGCCCGGATGCGGTTCCGGCGCCAGCGCCTCCTGATGGGCGTCATCGCGCTCGGGGCGATGGTGCCCATCCAGGTCGCGATCGCGCCGCTCTTCCAGGTGATGAACGGGCTGAACCTGCTGAGCAGCAACGTCGGCATCATCCTGCCGTACATCGCTTTCGGCCTGCCGTACCAGACCTTCATCCTCTACGGCTTCTTCCGGCAGATCCCGGAGGAGATCGACGAGAGCGCGCGGATCGACGGCGCCGGCAACTGGCGCCTGTTCCTCACGATCATCCTGCCGCTGGCCCGCCCGGCGCTCGCCGCGCTGTTCATCCTCGACTTCGTCTCGACCTGGAACGAGTACTCCATCGCGCTCGCCCTGCTGCAGAGCCAGGAGTCGTGGACGATCCCGCTCGCCCTGCAGGGCTTCCAGTCGCAGTTCACCAGCTCGTACGGGCCGCTCAACGCCTTCACCATCATGTCCGTGTTCCCCGTGCTGATCGTCTACCTGATGTTCCAGCGCTACTTCGTCGAGGGCGCCTTCGCCGGCGCCGTGAAGGGCTGACCGTGTCGCACGTCACCGCGATCACCGAGCGCTTCTCGCGCGAGACCCGCCTGTTCGAGGTCCTCCGCGACCCCCGCGGGCACGAGATCGTCGAGCGCCACCTCCCGGGGCTCGCCCACTCCTCCATCCTGCACACGCTGCACAGCTACCCCGTCGGGCTCGTCGTCGACACCGAGGAGTCGCTCGACGCCGCTGGCCGCGAGGCGCTGCTGGGCGAGATCGCGGCGATCCCGACGGAGGAGGCTCCTCCGCTGCGCGAGCAGGAGCAGTTCGTCGCCCCCTCGGCGTCGTACGAGCCGGCGGAGGTGGACCTCGGCTCGGCCGCGGTCGTCGCGCCGTCGTCGGTGCCGGCCTACGAGCGGTTCGAGCTCGAGCTGCGCGGCCCGTCGCACGGCAACCCGTTCGTCGACGTCGCCCTGTCGGCGATCGTCGACGGGCCGGGCGGAGCCGTGCGCGTGCCGGGCTTCTACGACGGCGCCGGGGTGTTCCGCCTCCGCTGGATGCCCGAGGAGCCGGGGGAGCACGCCTGGACCACCTCGAGCACCGCGCGCTCGCTCGATGGGATCACCGGAGCCTTCACGGTGACGCCTCCCCTCGAGGGCCGGCACGGGCCGGTGCGGGTCGCCGACACGTTCCACTTCGCGCATGCGGACGGCACCCGGCACCGCCCGCTCGGCACCACCTCGTACGCGTGGACCCACCAGGGCGACGCGCTGGAGGAGCAGACCCTCGCGACGCTCGCCGACGCGCCCTTCACGAAGATCCGGATGGGCGTGTTCCCGAAGTCGTACCTCTTCAACGAGAACGAGCCGGTGCTCTACCCGTTCGAGGGGTCGCCCGAGGAGGGGTTCGACCACCGGCGCCCGTCGCCGGTCTTCTGGGCGCACCTCGAGCACCGCATCGAGCAGCTGGCCGAGCTGGGCATCGAGGCCGACCTGATCCTCTTCCACGCCTACGACCGCTGGGGCTTCTCGACGATGGACCCCGTCGCCGACGACCGCTACGTCCGCTACGCGGTCGCGCGCCTCGCCTCCTTCGCGAACGTCTGGTGGTCGCTCGCGAACGAGTACGACCTGCTCTTCGAGAAGACGGAGGAGGACTGGGAGCGCTTCGCCGCGATCGTGGCCGAGGACGACCCCTCGCGGCACCTGCTCTCGATCCACAACTGCCGCGACTTCTACGACTACTCCCGGCCGTGGATCACGCACGCGAGCATCCAGCGGCAGGACGTCTACAAGACCGCCGAGTCGACCACGGAGTGGCGGCGCTGGGGCAAGCCGGTCGTCGTCGACGAGTGCGCCTACGAGGGCGACATCGACCAGGGCTGGGGCAACATCACCGGCGAGGAGCTGGTGCGCCGCTTCTGGGAGGGCGCGCTGCGCGGCGGCTACGTCGGCCACGGCGAGACCTACGTGCACCCCGACGACGTGCTCTGGTGGTCGAAGGGCGGCGAGCTGCACGGCACGAGCCCCGCGCGCATCGCGTTCCTCGAGTCAGTGCTGGCGGCGGGGCCGGCGAACGGCCTCGAGCCGATCCCGCTCGACTGGGACGTCCCGCGCGCCGGCGTCGAGGGCGAGTACTACCTCTACTACTTCGGCTTCGACCGCCCGACCTACCGCCGCTTCCTCCTCGAGCCCGACGTGTCGTACACGGTCGACGTGCTCGACACCTGGGGCATGACCGTCGAGCGCCTGCCCGGCACCTACGCCGGCCGTTTCCGGATCGACCTGCCGGGCCGGGAGTACATCGCGGTCCGCCTGCAGCGCGCGCCCTGACCCGCGCCCTCCCGGCGCCGCGTCGTCGTCGAGGGCGGTCCGCGTCCCGGTTCTGAGCCGCCTCAGCGGGATCGGACCGCGAACGACTCTCCCGGGGCGACCACTCGGATGCGGGACGGGTTGACGATCCGCGACCAGAGGGTGGCGGGGTCGCCGTTGAAGGGCGCGAACTCGGGGGAGTCGACCGAGCCCCAGTGATGGAGGACCAGGTCGGCTCGCGGGTACGCGTTCGCCATCTCGACGGCACCGTCGAAGCCGAAGTGCCATTCGCTGTCGGAGAAGTCGAAGAGGAGGACGTCGGGCTCGGGCATCGTGAGGTGGTGGTCGCGGATCAGGCGGGAGTCGCCGGGCGCCCAGACGACTCCGTCGGGAGTCCGGATCCAGAAGCCGCAGCTGTCCTCGTCGTGGAACACCCGGCCCCGGTAGTCGGGCTGCGCGTTCTGCCAGGCGTGGTCGGCGGGCAGCACGGTGACGTCGACGTGGTCGCCGACGGAGAAGGCGTCCCCGATGTCGTGGCCGGTCCCGGGGATCCCCTCCTCCGCCATCACGGAGGCGACGTACCGGGTCGAGTGGAACGCGGTCGTCGCGGGCACCAGGTCACGGCAGCTCGGGATGCTGAAGTGGTCGTTGTCCGCATGAGTGACGAGGATCGCGTCGACACGCGGCACGTCGTCGACGCCGAGCGGGACGTCGATGAGCAACGGCATGTCGAAGCCGTGCAGCACGGGGTCGATCAGGATCACGGTTCCGCGAGTGTTCACGAGGAAGCCGGCCATCCCCAGCCAGCGCAGCGTGGTGGCGGCGCTCTCCGCGAAGGCGTCCTCGCCGATCGGGACACTGGGAGGGGCGACCGCCTGGCGGTGTGGTCGTGCATCGCTCATCGGGTGCTCCTGTTCGTCGAGTCCACCCCTCGGGTCTCCCCTTCCCGGGGGCGACCGCTGGGAACTCCTTCGCCGTTCCAGGACCGACCCTAGGCCCCGCTGCTCCGCCCCGGGGTGCTCTGCCCGAACACCTCTCGAGAGAGCATCCCGCGCGGGCTGCTCGAGGTCTTCGATAGGAGGAGCGACCGAGAGGAACACGAGATCGTGATGGAGACTCCGGCGGCCGGGCGCCGTCGACTGACGCTGCTGCTCTGCTCGTCGGGCTTCTTCCTGATCACGCTCGACATCCTGATCGTGAACGTCGCCCTGACCGCCATCGGCCGGGACCTCGGCGGCGACACGGTCGCGCTGCAGTGGACCATCGACAGCTACACGCTCGTGTTCGCTGCGCTGCTGCTGCTCGCCGGGAACCTGTCCGAGCGCCTCGGCGCGAAGCGCGCCTTCCGCTCCGGGATCGTCCTGTTCGCGGTGGCGTCGATCGCGTGCGCACTGGCTCCCTCGATCGAGCTGCTGATCACGGCGCGCGCGGTCCAGGGAGCGGGCGCCGCGGTGATGCTTCCGGCGTCGATGGCGCTGATCCGCGAGGCGTACGCCGACGATCGCGAACGGACGCGGGCGCTGGGCGTCTGGGCCGTCGGCGGGGCCGTCGCGACGGCCGTCGGCCCGGTGCTGGGCGGTGCTCTCACGACCGGAGACTGGCGGCTCGTCTTCGCGATCAACCTGCCGGTGTGCGTTCTCATGCTCGTCCTGCTCCGCGCCGTCGGTCGTTCTCCGGTCGCGACCTCCCCGTTCGACTGGGCCGGTCAGCTCGCCTCCCTCGTCGGGCTCACCGCGCTGGTCTTCGGTCTCATCGAGGGCGGCGCGGTCGGATTCACGTCACCGCTCGTCCTGACGAGTCTCTCGACCGCCGTCGCGGCGATCGTCCTGTTCCTCGTGATCCAGGCACGGGTCCAGCATCCGATGATGCCGCTCGATCTGTTCCGCTCGAGCGGCATGCGGATCTCGCTCGGTGTGGGCTTCGCCTTCATGGTGAGCAACTTCGGCACGGTCTTCGTCCTGAGCCTCTTCCTCCAGCAGCAGCTCGGCCTGCCACCGCTCCTCGCCGGTCTCGTGTTCCTGCCCGGCGCGGGCTTCAGCATCCTCGGCAACATCGCCAGCGGAGCGCTGGCCAACCGCTTCGGGACCCGCGTCCCGATCGTCTCCGGGCTGCTCCTCATGGCTCTCGGTCTCGTTCTCGCGGTCGTCACCGCTCCGCTCGCCTCGCCCGTGCTGGTCGGGGCGGCGGTCTGCCTCACCGGACTCGGCGGCGCCGTCACGATGCCGCCGGTGACCTCTGTCGTGCTGAGCAGCGTCCCGCCCGCCCGAGCCGGGACGGCCAGCGCCGTGTTCAACACGTTCCGTCAGGTCGGAGGCGCGGTGGCGATCGCCGTCTTCGGCGCCTTCATCGCCGACAGGGCTTCCTTCGTCCCGGGCCTGCAGCTCAGCCTCACCGTCGCGGCCGTCCTCATCGTCGGTGCTGCCGTGGCGAGCCTCTTCCTCCGCACCGGATCGGCTTCCGTACCGACCTGAACGGGCTCTGCCGCGTAGTCGGAGGTGCCCGCGTCAGTCCGTGTCGCGGGCGAGCACGGCGAGCGACGGCGCGCGCCCCGACTCGATATGGGCGGCGGCGACCGCCTCGGCCAGGCGCGGGTTGCCGGAGCGGATGGCGTCGACCGGCCCGTGGTGCGCGTCGGACTGCTGTCCCTGGTCTCTCGCGGAGGTGAGGTACGCGAGCCAGGTCATCCGGCCCGAGATGCCGCGCATCAGCGTGCCGAGCAGTTCGCTGGCACCGATCTCGACGATCGACTCGTGCAGGAGGGTGGAGGTCTCGGAGGCGGCGAGCCAGTCGGCGTCGTCGAGGGCGCGCTGCTCCGCGTCGAGGGCGTCCAGCATCGGCTGGAGCGAGGCTCCCCTCGCGACCGCCTCCGCGGCGAGCCGGGCGGCCAGGGTCTCCAGGCTGAGCCGCGCGTCGTACAGCTCCAGCCGCGCGAGTGCTCCCGGCGACGCGACAGGGGCGGGCGACCCCCTGAGGGTCGCCCGCCCCTGCGGACTGGTGGTCAGACGATCATCGTGTCCGCGTAACCGTCACGTCCTCGGTCAGCGAGATCTCGCGACCATCGACGGTCGCTGTCAGGGTGACCGCGATCGTCCCTGTCGGGACCGAGGTGCCGGGGAGGGTGATGGTCCTCGTCACGGTCGCTCCCGCCTTGAGCGCGGGCAGCTTCACCGTGCCGTAGGGAGTCGCGAGGGCCACACCGGCCGCGACGTCCTCGTTGTTCGTCGCCGTGACGGTCACCTTCGTCGTCCGGCCCGACACCGTCGAGACGGCGGAGAGGTCGATGTCCAGGGTGCTGGTCCGCTCGTACGAGAGTCCGTGGCCGAACTCGAACAGCGCTCCGTCATCGGTCTCGTCGTATCCGGCGAGGTCGCTGTACTGGTGCTCGACCGCCGCGCGGGTCCCGGCCAGGGCGAACGGCATCCGTCCCTGCGGGTCGAACCCGCCCGAGAGCACGTCCATCAGCGCCGTCGGGCTGCTGCCGAAGCCGGCCACGATGGCACCGGCGTCGCGCAGTCCGCTGGCCTCGTCGAGGACGAACGGCTGACGGAAGTACACGTTGAGGATCACCTTGTCGGGATCGCCGACCTCGGCCATGGCCTGCTGCACCACGTCGAGCGACGGGGTCACCTGCCACGACTCCGACTCCGACATCCCCGTGAAGTCGAGGATGCTCGACTCCCACGGCAGCGAGCCGCCGAAGCGCAGACCGTTGTCGCTGCAGGTCGCCGCGGGGTCGATCACGCAGGCATCGGTCGCGCCGTAGCGGCTCTCGCCGTCGAGTCCGTCGAAGCCCTCGGCGACGATCGGGTTGATCGGCGCTGTCTCGGCTGCCACGCGGCTGTCGTACTCACCGGTGTTCACGTTGTTCGCCCGCATCGAGACGATGACGTGGTCGCTGCCCTCCGCGCTCGGGCGGTTGCCGTTCTCGTCGAGGACGTTGCCGTCGACGACCTCGTAGCCGTACTCGGCCACGACGGCCGGGTCGAGGTCGCCCAGGACGTAGACCTTCGCGCCCGCCGTCAGGGGCAGCGCGGCGGTGCCGGCCGATGTCGTCTCGTTCTGGAGCAGGACGAGTGACTTGCGCTGGAGGTCGAGAGCGGTCTCCCCGTTCTCGACCGAGCCGACGATCGCGTCGGCGGCCGCCGCATCGACGTACGGGTCCTCGAAGAGCCCCATCTGGAACAGCGGGGTCAGCAGGCGGTCGGCGGCGAGCGAGACGCGCTCCTCGGTGACCAGGCCCTGCTCCACGAGATCGGTGATGGTCTTCGTGTCGCTGAATCCCGACAGCGTGTCGGTACCGCCGTTGATCGCGGTGGCGACCCGCTCCGGGACTGTCGCGTCTTCGAGACCCCAGGCGCGGTCGTTGATGATCCCGGTGTCGGAGTTCACGTATCCGTCGAAGCCGAGGTCGTCGCGCAGCAGGCCGTTCACGATCTGGTCCGAGAAGGCCATGCCGAGCGGGTTGTACTGGACTCCCTGGTACTCGACGTCGATCGGGACGCCGTAGTAGGGCATGATCGACGACACTCCGGCGTCGATCGCGGCCTCGAACGGCTTGATGTGCTCGCCGAACGCGCCGCCCGGGTAGACCTGGGTCTTGCCGAACGAGTAGTGCGGGTCGAAGCCGAGCTCCTGCGGTCCGCCGCCCGGGAAGTGCTTGAGCGTGAGCGCGACGTCGGTGTCCTCCGAGAGCGAGACGCCCTCGCCGTCGACCGGCCCCTGCAGCTCGCGCACGAGGGTGCCCATGATCTCGGAGTTGAGGTCGGCGTTCTCGGTGAACGTCTCGTGGGTGCGGTACCAGCGCGGCTCCGTCGAGAGATCGGCCATGTAGCCGTACATCCCGCGGAGGCCGATCGCCGACCACTCATCGCCCATGACTCCGGTGAAGTCCTCGATGACGCCCATGTCGCCCAGCGACGCCGTGCCGGTGACCCGCGCCTCGCCGAGCGCCGCCGCAGCGAGTCCCGCCTCCTTGGGGAAGGCCGTCATCGCTCCGGCCGCCTCGTTGATCCCGAAGCGGACATCGGGATCGATGTGGTTGCGGGCGTTGGACTTGAACAGCGACGGGATCCCGAGGCGGCTCGACTCGGACAGCTCCTGCACTGAGTTCGTGAACGTCGCGGCCTCGCTCGCGGTCGGCGAGGTGCACGATGCCGAGGCGGCATCGGCGACGACGCTCCTGAAGACGAAGCGGCGCATGTTCTGGTCGTTCAGGAGCGCCACCCCCGAGGCAGGCACGATCCCGCGCTCGCCCGTGGTCTCGTCGCAGGAGGCGTTCATGGTGTTGATCAGCATGAGCCCCGCCTTCTCGGCGAGGGTCATCCGGCCGACGAGGTCGCCGACGCGCTCCTCGACGGAGAGGCGCCAGTCCTCGTAGGGCTCCACGGCTCCGGTGGCGTTGAGATCGCGGAACTGCAGTCCGTCGAGGGTGACGGTGTCCTTGACCCTCGACTCGATGGTCGGCTGACTGGCTGCGGCTGCGGCGGGGAGGGCCTGGGCCGTGACGGCCCCTCCCGTCAGCGCCAGCGCGGCGATGGTCGACACTGCGAGCGCCGAGCGCCTCGAGCGTCTGGTCCGGGTGGATGGCATCGATCGATCTCCTTTGATCCTCTGGCTGAACGCCCGGCTCGCGGGCACCGCCCCCAGGGGCAGTGGCCCTACTGTGTCGCCGCCCCCAGCGGCCGAGAAGCGATTGCCAGCAGTTGTCGCCGTCGCGGAGGGTCAGACCCGACCGGAGAGATCGAGCGCCACGCGATCGAACCCCGCCGCGCCGACCGCCCGGAGCACCTCGCCCCGCAGCGGGCTGTTCGCGATCAGGCTGAGGTCGCGCGCGGGCGCGGCGATGATCGCGAGATCACCGTGGTGGAGGACTCTGACCTCCGCGAGTCCCAGACGTCGCAGCTCGTACTCGGCCACATCGACCTGGGTCGCCTGCTCGGGAGTGAGGCCGCTCACGGCGGCGGAGCTCTCCGCCGTCTCGCCGGCGGTCTCGTTCTTCGACAGGTCGGTCATCCGGTCATGGTGCCGTATTCCGGCGACACCGCCACCGGTTGCTGCCTGTTGCCAGAACAACACCGATCCGGCGGCATCCCTTGGCAACTGCGCGCAGGGCTCGCCTACTATCGGGCCATGGCGAAGACGTCGAGCGGGCCGCCGGACGAGCCGGAGGTCCCCGCGGAGCCGACCGCCAGGCGTCTGACGATCTACGACGTGGCGGCCGCGGCCGGAGTCGCCCCCTCGACGGTGTCGCGCACCTTCTCGCGGCCGGGCCGGGTCAGCGCCGAGTCGGCCGCGCACATCCGCCGGGTGGCGGCCGAGCTGGGCTACCGCACTGATCCGCTCACCCGCCCGGCGCCCGCCGTCGAGTCCTCGCTGATCGCGATCGTCGTCGCGGACGTGACGAACCCCTACTTCTTCGACCTGCTCCGCGGCGCGGAGGAGCAGGCCTCCGAGGCCGACTACACGCTCCTCGTCGCCGACGTCCAGGAGTCGGCGCAGGCCGAGAAGCGGGTGCTCGACCGCACCCTGCCGATGGTCGCCGGCATCGTCCTGGCCACCTCGCGGCTGTCGGACTCGGCGATCAGGATGGCCGCGAGACAGCGGCCGACGGTACTGCTGAACCGCTCGATGAGCGACGTGACGAGCGTCACCTCCGACAACGCGGGCGGGATGGCCCGAGCCGTTGATCACCTGGCGCAGCTCGGCCACACCTCGATCACGTACGCCGGCGGGCCGGAGGCCTCCTGGGCGAACGGCATCCGGTGGCACGCTCTGCGCGGGGCGACCCAGGAGCGGGGTCTGAGGACGCGCAGGATCGGACCGTTCGAGCCGACCCAGGCCGGCGGCCTCGCCGCCGCCAACGAGCTGGCCTCGTCGCAGGCGACCTCCGTCATCGCGTACAACGACCTGATGGCCATCGGACTGCTCAGGGGTCTGCAGAGCCTCGGCGCCCGGATCCCCGAGGACGTGTCGGTGCTCGGGTTCGACAACATCTTCGGCTCCGACTTCTGCACGCCGCCCCTGACGACCGTGGCCGCACCGCTGCGGCAGCTCGGTGCCGTCGCGATCGACACCCTCCTCGCCGATCTGCGCGGCGCTGCGCCGCGGCGCCCCAGCGACGCCAGCGGCGGTCTCAAGACGGCCCTGCTCCCCACCCAGCTGATCGTCCGCGAGTCGACCGGTACCGTCCGCCCGACGCGGCGGTGGGCGAGCATGCGCCGAGCCGGTGGCCGCTGAACGCACGGCAACTGACGGCAACTCGTTGCCGCCCCGCCCAGCGCTTGGGTGAATGGACTCCATCGCGCCGACGCTGCGCAGAGCACCCGCACCAGCTCTGCCCGGGATCCCCTCGTCGCCGACACCCCCTGCATCACCCTGCGCACTGCATTCGAAGGAGAATCACATGCGGAAGAGCACTCGGCTCCTCACCACCGTCTCGATCGCCGCCGTCGCCTCGCTCGGACTGGCGGCCTGTTCGGGCGCCGGCGAAGAGGAGTCCTCCGGCGGAGGCGGCGGCGAGAGCAGGACGCTGCGCCTCGCCCTCAACCAGACCGAGGAGCACCCCTCGTACATCGCCCTCGAGGCGATGGGCGAGCGGCTCGACGAGGCGACCGACGGCCGCTGGTCGATCCAGGTCTACCCCAATGAGACCTTGGGCGCGCAGGCCGAGACCCTGCAGCTGGTGGGCGACGGCTCGGTCGACATGGCAATCGTCTCCGGTCCGCAGCTCGAGAACCTCTCGTCGGACTTCCTCGTCTACGACCTCCCGACCGTGTTCGACTCGATCGAGCACCAGATGACCGTCGTGAACGACTCTCCCGATCTCACCGACGAGCTCTACACCTCACTCGAGGAGAGCAACAACCTCACAGTGGTCGGCGGCTTCACGCAGGGCGCGCGCAGCGTCTACACGAAGGACGGACCGGCGGAGGAGCCGGCCGACCTCTCGGGCCTCAAGATCCGCGTCCAGGAGAGCCCGCTCTTCATCTCGCTGATCGAGGCGCTCGACGCCTCGCCCACTCCCCTCGCGTTCGGCGAGGTCTACACGGGCCTGCAGTCCGGCGTCATCGACGGCGCCGAGAACAACGAGGTCTCGTACTTCACCCAGAAGCACTACGAGGTGGCGCCGTACTTCTCGTACACCCGTCACCTGATCGGCCTCGACTACCTCATCGGCAACACCGGCGTGCTCGACGAGATGTCCGAGGAGGACCGCGCGGCCTTCACCGAGGCGTGGGGTGAGACCTGGCAGCAGCACACCGAGCTCTGGAACGAGGCGACCGAGTCGGCGATCACCGACGCCACGGCCGCGGGAGCCACCTTCACCGAGGTCGACAGCGAGGCGTTCGCCGACGCCATCTCACCCCTGCTGGACGAGTTCATCACCGACGAGCGCCAGGAGCAGCTCTTCGACGAGGCCCGCGCCGCCGCCGAGTGAGTGGAGGAGGCGACCGCCGCCCGCGGTCGCCTCCCACTCCCGTCCGACCGCCCCGTCGCGGCACGAACCCTTCGAGAAGGACGACGACATGTCCGAAACACCCCCGTCCGGCGGCGCCCCCGAGGGCGGCGCCGTCCCGCCACCGCGAGCCGTCCTGGTCCTCGACCGCGTGCGCCGCGGACTCGATCGAGTCCTCGGGATCGTCTGCATCGTCCTCTTCGTCGCCCTCGTGGCGATCGTGAGCTGGCAGGTCTTCACCCGACAGGTACTGCAGAACTCGGCGCCGTGGACGCAGGAGGCCGCGCTCTACACCTTCGTCGTCCTGGCGCTGATCGGCGCGGCGCTCGTCTTCTCGGAGCGCGGCCACATCGCGGTCGAGATCCTCGTCGACAAGTTCTCCCGGCCTGCGCAGCGACTCGTCGCCGTCCTCGTCCAGCTGATCATCGTCTTCTTCGCCCTGTTCGTCTTCGTGCTGGGCGGCTCGCGGATCGCCGAGAACGCCTGGGGCCAGGCGGTCTCCACCCTCCCCATCACCGTCGGCCAGGTCTATCTGGCCCTCCCCGTCGCCGGAGTCCTCATCACCGTCTACTCGCTCATCCACCTCGCCCGCATCCTCACCGGGGCAGAGGATCCGACTCCCGCGCTCGACGACACCACCGAGGCGGTCTGATCGCCGTGGACACCGCGACCGTCATCGCCACCGTCGTCCTCCTCGGCGGCATCACCCTCGGCATCACCTTCGGGCTGCCCGTGGCAGTCGCCATGGGTCTGCCCTCGGCCCTCGCGATCGTCGTCCTGCTCGGTTGGGAGGGCGCGGCCCTCACCTCCGCCCAGCGCGTCTTCGCGGGCACCAACTCGTTCGCGCTGCTGTCGATCCCGTTCTTCATCCTGGCCGGCGGCCTGATGAACACCGGAGGCATCGCCACGCGCCTCATCGATCTGGCCCTCGTGATCGCGGGTCGGCTTCCCGCCCCGCTCGCCCAGACGACGGTCGTCGCGAACGCGATGTTCGGAGCCGTCTCCGGCGCCTCCGTCGCCTCCGCCGCGGCGGTGGGGACGGTGCTCTCTCCGCGGATGCGCAAGGACGGCTACGACCCAGCGTTCTCGGCGGCGGTCAACGCCGCCGCCTCTCCCGCCGGCATGCTCATCCCGCCGAGCAACACCTTCATCGTCTACGCGCTGGTCTCGAGCACCTCGATCGCCGCGCTGTTCCTCGCCGGCGTCGGCCCGGGCCTGCTGTGGGTGGCCATCTGCGCCGTGGTGGTCGCCCTCCACGCCCGCAAGAACAAGGGACTCCCCGTCGCCGCGCGCCCCACTGCGCGCCAGGGCTTCGTCATCCTCCTCCGCGCGATCCCCGCACTGCTGATGATCGTCATCGTGATCGGAGGCATCCTGAGCGGCTTCTTCACGGCCACGGAGTCAGCGGTCATCGCGGTGATCTACTCGTTCCTCCTCGGCCTCGCGCAGCGCACCCTTCCGCTGAAGTCCCTCCCCAAGGTCGTGCTCGACGCGTCGAAGACGACGGCGATCGTCATGCTCCTGATCGGGGTGTCCAGCATCCTCGCGTGGGTCCTCTCGTACGCGCGGATCCCGCAGCTCATCACGGAGGGACTGCTCGGCGTGACCGACAACGTCACCGTGATCCTGATCCTGATCATGGTGGTGCTCCTGCTCGCGGGAACCGTCATGGACCCGACTCCGGCGATCCTGATCTTCACGCCGATCTTCCTGCCGGTCGTCACGGCGCTCGGAGTCAGCCCGATCCACTTCGGCGCGATGATGGTCTTCAACATGTGCCTCGGCAACATCTCGCCGCCGATCGGCAACAACCTCTTCGTCGCGGCGCGGGTCGCCGGCGTCCGCATCGAGCCGGTGATCAGCCGCCTGTGGCCGTTCTTCTGGGCGCTCTGCGTGGGCCTGTTCATCGTGACCTTCGTCCCGCAGCTCTCGCTGTGGCTGCCTACCGCCTTCGGCCTCATCGCGCCGTGACCCCGCGCTCGGCGCTCCCCACGCCCTACGGGTGCTCGGGAGCGCCCCGCACCCCTGTTCCCCGAGCCCGTCGGGCTCGATCCAGCAAGAGACGCCCCGAAGGGCGGAAGTGAGGAAGCCATGATCATCGACAAGGCCGAAGTGATCGTCACGAGCCCCGACCGGAACTTCGTGACCCTGAAGCTGACCACCGACGACGGGCTGACCGGCCTCGGCGACGCGACCCTGAACGGCAGGGAGATGGCGGTCGTCGCCTACCTGCGCGAGCACGTCGCTCAGCTCCTGATCGGGCGCGACGCCTCCCGCATCGAGGACACCTGGCAGTTCCTCTACCGCAGCGCCTACTGGCGGCGCGGACCGGTCACCATGGCCGCCATCGCGGCCGTCGACATGGCGCTCTGGGACATCAAGGGCAAGGCCGCCGGCATGCCCGTGTACCAGCTGCTCGGCGGAGCGTCGCGGTCTGGCCTGCTGGCCTACGGGCACGCCTCCGGCAAATCGACCGACGAACTCTTCGACTCGGTGCGCGAGCACCAGGAGGCGGGCTACCGCGCGATCCGCATCCAGACCGGGGTGCCGGGCCTGAAGTCCATCTACGGGATCGCCTCGAACGCGACCTTCGAAGCCAACAGCGGCGTCCGCTACGACCACGAGCCGGCGCAGCGCGGCGCACTGCCGAACGAGGAGGACTGGGACACCCGCAGCTACCTCCGCCACGTCCCGACCGTCTTCGAGGCCGTCCGCAACGAGTTCGGCCCCGAGCTTCCGCTCCTGCACGACGCCCACCACCGGATGACGCCGATCCAGGCCGCGCAGCTGGGCAAGTCCCTCGAGCCCTACGACCTCTTCTGGCTCGAGGACTGCACACCGGCCGAGAACCAGGAGGCGCTGCGGCTGGTGCGCCAGCACACGACGACGCCGCTCGCGATCGGTGAGATCTTCAACTCGGTCTGGGACTACCAGCAGATCATCCGCGAGCAGCTCATCGACTACGTGCGCAGCGCTGTCACCCACACCGGAGGCATCACGCACCTGAAGAAGGTGCTCGACTACGCGTCCCAGTACCAGATCAAGTCGGGCATGCACGGGCCGACCGACATCTCCCCGGTCGGAATGGCCGCGGCGATGCATCTCGGGCTCGCGATCCACAACTTCGGCATCCAGGAGTACATGAAGCACGGCGAGAAGACCGACTCGGTGTTCCAGCAGTCGTTCACCTGGAGCAACGGGATGCTGCACCCCGGCGACCAGCCGGGGCTCGGCGTCGAGCTCGACGTGGACGAGGCGGGGAGGTACCCGTACGAGCAGGCCTACCTGCCCTACAACCGTCTCGCAGACGGGACCGTCCACGACTGGTGACCGATCGTCCTCGTCCGCATCCGACAGACCGGAGCATCCCATGCCGACCAGCATCGAACCGCTGACCCTCGATCCCGACCGCCTCTTCCCGAGCGACCCCGCGACCCGGGGGGTCGCCCGCGATCTCTACGCGGCCGTCGCCGACCTCCCGATCGTCTCGCCGCACGGGCACGTCGCTCCGTCGCTCCTGCTCGAGGACGAGTCGTTCCGGGACCCGGCCGACCTCCTCATCCGCTACGACCACTACGTCACCCGCCTGCTCCACGCCGACGGCGTCGACCTGGCCGATCTCGGTGTCGGAGGGGCCGCCGCGGAGCCGCGGGAGATCTGGCGCCGCTTCGCGAGCCGCTGGCACCTGTTCGAGGGGACGGCGTCGGGGTACTGGCTGATGCACGAACTGTCGGAGCTGTTCGCGATCGCGGTGAACCCCTCGGCAGCGACCGCCGACGCGATCTACGACGCCATCGCGGAGCGCCTCGCCGAGCCGGAGTTCCGCCCTCGGGCGTTGTTCGAGCGGTTCCGGATCGACGTCCTGGCGACCACGGACGATCCGCTCGACGATCTCGCGGGGCATGCCGCGCTCGCGGCCGATCCGGGCGTCACGGGTCGCGTCCTGCCGACGTTCCGCCCCGACGCCTACCTGGATCCCGCCGCGGCGGCCTTCGGTGACAGCGTGCGCCGGCTCGCCGACCACCACGGGACGGCGCCCGACGACTTCTCGGGGTACCTCGACGCCCTGGAGGCGCGGCGGGCACACTTCATCGCGCACGGCGCGGTCTCGGCCGACCACGGAGTCGCGGACTGCCACACCGCCGATCTGTCTGACGACGAGGCGGCCTCGCTCTTCCGGCTCGCAGTGGCCGGCCGCCTCGATGCTGCCGGCGCGCGGGAGTTCCGCGGCGCGATGCTGCTGCGCATGGCGGGGATGAGCGCTCGCGACGGTCTCGTGATGACCGTGCACGCGGGCGTCGTCCGCAACCACTCCAGTGAGACGCTCCGCGCCTCCGGGCCGGACTCGGGGCACGACATCCCGGCGACCACGACCTTCACGCACGACCTGCGCCCGCTGCTCGAGCGGTACGGACTCGACAGGAATCTGCACCTCGTCCTGTTCACCGTCGATGAGACCGCCTACTCGCGCGAGATCGCGCCGCTCGCCGGCTTCTATCCGAGCGTCTTCATCGGGGCGCCGTGGTGGTTCCTCGATGCTCCCGATGCCGTGCTCAGATTCCGCTCCGCGGTGACCGAGACGGCCGGCTTCTCCCGTGGATCGGGGTTCATCGACGACACCCGCGCGTTCCTCTCGATCCCGGCCCGCCACGACATGTCCCGCCGTCTCGACGCCGTGTTCCTCGCCCGGCTGGTCATCGAGGGCCGGCTGACCCGGCACCAGGCCGAGAGGCGGGTCGTCGACCTCGTCGACGCGCAGCCGAGGAAGGTGTTCAAGCTGTGAGCGGTCACGACTCCGGCGCTCCGGCGCGGACCCGGCGGCCGCCGGTCAGGATCGCCCACCTCGGTCTCGGCGCGTTCCACCGCGCGCACCAGGCCTGGTACACCGCCGCGGCGGAGGATCCCGGCTGGGGCATAGCCGCCTTCACGGGCCGGAGCCCGCAGGCGGCGCAGGAGCTCGCCGCGCAGGACGGCCTGTACTCCCTCGTCGTGCGCTCGGCGGAGCGCGATGACGTGGTCGTCGTCGACAGCATCGTCCGCGCGGAGGAGGGCTCGCGGGTCGATCGGCTCGCCGGGATCCTGTCGTCGCCCGACACGGCGCTCGTGACCCTGACGGTCACCGAGGCCGGCTACGCGCTCGACGCGCAGGGCCGGCCCGATGAGTCGGTCGACGCCATGCGCGAGGACATCGCCCGGCTGCCCGACGCGCTGCGAGCGGGCGGCACGGACGCCGGCCGGACCCCTCTGGGGCGCCTTCTCCTCGGCATCGAAGCCCGTCGCCGCGCCGACGCGGGCCCCCTCGCCGTGGTGCCCTGCGACAACCTGCCCGACAACGGCCCCTTCGTGCGGACGGGGCTGCGCGCCCTCGCCGAGCGCGTGTCGCCTCGGACGCTCGCCTATCTCGACGAGTCCGTCTCGTTCGTGTCGACGTCGGTCGACCGGATCACCCCGAGGACCACCTCCGAGGACGCCGCGACCGTGGCGCGGCTCGCCGGCTGGCACGACCGCGCGCCCGTCGTCACCGAGCCGTTCCACGACTGGGTGCTCTCCGGGGCCTTCCCCGCGGGCCGCCCTGCCTGGGAGCGCGTCGGAGCACGCTTCGTCGACGACATCGAGCCGTTCGAGCGCCGGAAGCTGTGGCTGCTCAACGGAGCCCACTCCCTCCTCGCCTACGTCGGATCGCTCCGCGGGCACAGCACCGTGGCCGAGGCGGTCGGCGATCCGGTGACCCGCGACCTCGTGGAGCAGCTCTGGGACGAGGCGTCGCGCCACCTGCCGACGAGGGGGCTCGACCTGCCCGCCTACCGGGCCGCGCTCCTCGACCGGTTCGACAACGGCCGCATCAGGCACTCGCTCGATCAGATCGGACAGGACGCAGTCGCGAAGCTGCGCGTGCGCATCGCTCCTGTGCTGCTCGCCGAGCGGGACGCGGGCAGAGATGCGCCGAGCGCGGTCACGGTGCTCGGTGCGTGGGTCGCCGCCGCGCGGTCCGGGAGCCTTCCCGCCGACCGCGCGGGCGCATCGATCTCCCGCGCCGCCGCCGAGACCGGCGACCGTGCTGTGCGCGCACTTCTCCTGCTGATCGACCCGGCGCTCGCGGAGGACTCCTCCATTGTCGCTGCCGTCAGCGCGGCGTCCTACCGACTCGGTCGGCGGTAGCCGTGCGACCCGACAGCGCCCCAGCTTCGCCGATCCCTCGACACCGCCCAGGAGGTCCCACCGCGATGGTCCGGACAGCGCCCGCATCAGCACAGCCCGCGAGTCCCGCCCCCGCCGTCGTCGTGATGGGTGTGGCGGGCTGCGGCAAGACGACCACGGGAGTCGGTCTCGCCGACGCTCTCGGTGGCGTCTTCATCGACGCCGACGACCTGCACCCCGAGCCCAACAAGGCCAAGATGGCGTCGGGGCGGGCTCTCACCGATGAGGACCGCTGGCCGTGGCTGCACGCGGTCGGCGCGGTCTTCCACACCGCGCCCGACGCCGGCACCGTCGTCGCCTGCTCGGCGCTGCGCCGCGTCTACCGCGATCTCCTGCGCACCAGCGCGGGGAGGCCCCTCTTCTTCGTGCACCTGACCGGCGCGAGGGAGCTCCACGCCGCCCGCATCCGCGCCCGCACCGGGCACTTCATGCCGCCCGCACTGCTCGCCTCGCAGCTCGCGACACTGGAGCCCCTCGAACCGGGCGAGGACGGCGTCACCGTCGACATCGCCGGCAGCCCCGACGCGATCGTCGAGGCGGCCCTCCTGGCTCTGACGTCGATGCGACGGTGAGCCCAGCGATCTTTATCGAGGACTCGAATCAATTCGACTAGGCTCGGAGGCATGACTGAGAACACACGCGAGCTCCGGGTCGGCGTCGTCGGCCTCGGCTTCGCCGGCACCACTCACCTCGACGCCTTCCAGGCCCTCCCCGGTGCGCGCGTCGTCGCGCTCGCCGGCCAGGAGGAGGCCCGCCTCCGCGAGCTCGGCGCGACCCGCGACGTCCCCGACCTCTACGCCGACTGGGAGGACCTCGTCGCCCGCGACGACCTCGACGTCGTCTCGATCGGCGTGCCCAACCACCTCCACCACCCCATCGCCGTCGCCGCGCTCGCGAGCGGCAAGCACGTCTTCTGCGAGAAGCCGCTCGCCACGACCGCCGAGCTGGCCGCCGAGATGGTGGAGGCGGCGCGCGCGAACGACCGCGTCCTCGAGATCGCCTACAACCACCGCCGCCGCGCCGACGTCGCCTACCTCCGCCGCTACCTCGACGACGCCCCGCTCGGCGACATCTACCACGCCCGCGCCAGCTGGCAGCGGCGCACCGGCATCCCCGGCATCGGCTCCTGGTTCACCAGCAAGGAGCTCGCCGGCGGCGGTCCGCTGATCGACCTCGGCTCGCACGTGCTCGACATCGCGCTGCACCTGCTCGGCGAGCCGAGGGTGACGAGCGTCTCGGCCGTCGCCTACGGCGAGATCGGCCGCTCGGGCCGCGGCGGGCGCCCGCACGGAGTCGCCGCGTCCGGCACGCACGCCTTCGAGGTCGAGGACTTCTCGAGCGCGCTGCTGCGACTCGACACCGGCCGCAGCCTCCAGCTCGACGCCTCCTGGGCCAGCTACTCCAAGGTCTACGAGGACATCGAGGTCGAGCTGCTCGGCTCGGCCGGCGGTGCGCGCCTGCACGTCGCCGACTACGCGACGGAGGGGACCCTCAGCCTCTACTCCGAGGTCGCCGGTGCCCCCACCACCTCGTACCCCGACGTGAAGGTGCCCGCCGGGCACCACCGCTCGGTCATCGCCGAGTTCCTCGAGGCGATCGCCTCGGGGGCCGACGCACCCGCCGGCGGCCCCCGCTACTCCGGTCACTACGGCGAGTACGCGCTGCACCGCAGCCGGGTCGTCGACGCGATCTACCGCTCGGCCGCCGAGAAGAAGGAGGTGGAGGTCGCATGAGCGAGCCCCTCGAGATCCTGGTCTGGAACGAGTTCCGCCACGAGACGCGCGGCGACGAGACGGTGATGCGGCACTACCCGGAGGGGATCCACCGCGTGATCGCCGACGGCCTCGTCGAGTCGCTCGGCGACGACGTCGCGGTGCGCACCGCGACGCTCCCCGAGCCCGAGCACGGCCTGAGCGAGGAGGCGCTCGCGCGCACCGACGTCCTGCTCTGGTGGGGCCACATCGCCCACGGCGAGGTGTCGGACGAGGTGGTGCAGCGCGTTCTGCGGCACGTGCAGGAGGGGATGGGCATCCTGATCCTGCACTCCGCGCACTACTCCAAGATCTTCCGGGCGCTGATGGGCACGACGTGCTCGCTGAAGTGGCGGAACGACCACGACCGCGAGCTGGTCTGGACGATCGCGCCGACGCATCCGATCGCCGAGGGCGTGCCCAGCCCGATCGTGATCCCCGAGCAGGAGATGTACGGCGAGTACTTCGACATCCCGGTGCCGGAGGAGACGGTGTTCCTCTCGACGTTCACCGGCGGCGAGGTGTTCCGCTCCGGAGTCACGTACACGCGGGGCCTGGGCAAGGTGTTCTACTTCTCGCCCGGCGACCAGGACTACCCGGTCTACCACCACCCCGACATCAAGCGGGTGCTGGCGAACGCCGTGCGCTGGGCGCGCCCGAAGCACCCGCGCACGCCGCTGACGGCCGACCACCACCCCCGCGGCTGGTTCGAGTCCTGACCCGCGATTCCTCGAAAGTTGCGGTAGTCGAGCGCGACTACCGCAACTTCTGACTACCGCAACTTCTGAGGAGTCAGGCGCGGCGGCGCTGCAGGGCCGACAGCACGACGAAGCCGACGGCGCCCACCACGAGCGCCGTCAGCGCCGTCCGGAGCGAGACCGCCGGGATCAGCAGCGCCGTCGTGAGGACCTGCCACCCGTAGTCGAGCATCTCGAGCGGGTACGGCCCGAGGGCACGCGAGCTCGACGCGGCCGACACAGCGGTCACCAGCGTCGGCCCGACCCACAGCAGCACCAGGCTCACGACCCAGGCGAGCCCGCGGACGACCGAGGTGAGCCCGCACCACGCGAGAGCGAGCCCGGCGAGGATCCCGGGCAGCCACTGCACCGCGTTCAGCACGGCGAGTCCGGCGACGCTCCCCGCGGCGAGCGGGCCGAGGAGGGTCGACAGCCAGCTCCCCGCGGCGATCGCGGCGATCGAGATCCCGATCGCCGCGCCCGGCGCCGGCGCCCGCGCGAGGAGCAGCAGCACCAGCACGCCGACGACGATCGACGCGACGACGCCCGCGACGAGTGCGGCGAGGTAGACGGAGGAGGGGGTCCCCTCCGCGAGGCCGCCCGCCAGGGTGACCGCCGACTGCACCAGGGCGACGACCTGCACGACGAGCACCCCGAGCACCGCGCCGAGCGTGCCGCGCCCGCGGATCCGCACCGCGAGACCCGCCAGCGCCGAGCCGATCAGGAGCACGGCGGCGATCAGCACGATCGAGTACTGGCTGAACGGCAGGAGCGCGAGCGGCATCGACTCCGGCGCCACCTCGACCCGCCAGAGGTTCTGCACCGGCAGCCGCATCCCCGTCAGGAGCCAGGGGAGCAGCCCGAGTACCGCCGCGACGACCCCCACCGCGACGCCCACCAGTCGAGACCTCATGCCCCCATCCTCCCTGCTCGGTCGACCGTAGAGTTCGGGGACGGCGATCACGAGAGGAGGGGCGCCATGGCCCTCGACGAGAACACCCGCGACCTCGAGAGCGGCATCGTCACCGACCTGCGCGAGAAGATGAGCTACGGCTCGTACCTGTCGCTCGAGACGCTGCTCTCGGCGCAGAACCCGGTGAGCAGCCCCGAGCACCACGACGAGATGCTGTTCATCATCCAGCACCAGACCTCGGAGCTCTGGCTCAAGCTGCTGCTGCACGAGCTGCGCGCCGCGTGCCGGCTGATGGCCGCCGACGACCTCTCCGGGGCGCTGAAGAAGATCGCGCGCGTCAAGCACATCCAGCGGACGATGACCGATCAGTGGTCGGTCCTCGCCACGCTCACGCCGACCGAGTACGCGCAGTTCCGCGACTTCCTGGCGAACTCCTCGGGCTTCCAGTCGCACCAGTACCGGGCGGTCGAGTTCCTGCTCGGCAACAAGAACGCGAAGATGCTCGAGGTCTTCCGCGGCGACGACGCGGCACGGGCCGAGCTGCAGGAGCTGCTCGAGGCGCCGAGCCTGTACGACGAGTTCCTGCGCCTGCTCGCCCGGGCCGGCCACGACGTGCCGGTCGAGCTCCTCGAGCGCGACGTGACCCTCGCGCACGTGTTCACACCGTCGCTGGTGCCCGTCTTCACGCGGATCTACGAGAACGACGGCGAGTTCTGGGGCGCCTACGAGGCCTGCGAGGAGCTGGTCGACGTCGAGGACAACTTCCAGACCTGGCGCTTCCGCCACCTCCGCACCGTGCAGCGCACCATCGGCTTCAAGCCGGGCACCGGCGGGTCGAGCGGAGTCGGGTTCCTGCAGAAGGCGCTCGAGCTCACCTTCTTCCCCGAGCTCTTCGCGGTGCGCACCGAGATCGGGCGACGACCGGAGGACGCGTGACCGACGTCCTCGACCTGCCCGCGCGCGAGCCCGACGAGGTGCTCCGCTACGGCCCTGCGCCCGAGCAGATCGCCGACGTGTACCGCGGGGGAGGCGCCCCCGTCGCGCTCGTGCACGGCGGGTTCTGGCGCAACCGCTACGACCGGAGGCACGCGCGCCCGCTCGCCGCGGCGCTCGCCGACCGCGGGTTCGACGTGCTCCTCCCCGAGTACCGCCGCATCGGCGACCCGGGAGGCGGCCGGCCGGGCACCTTCGACGACGTCCGCTCGGTCGTCGCCGCGATCCCCCGCCTCGGTGCGGCGCGGGCGACACTCGTCGGCCACTCCGCGGGCGGGCACCTCGCCGTGTGGTCGCAGGCCGTGGATCCGTCGCCGCACGTGTCGTCGGTCGTGGCGCTCGCCGGCGTGCTCGATCTGCAGGCCGCGGCCGACGCCCGCCTCAGCGACGACGCGGTCACCGCGCTGCTCGGCCCCTCCGACGAGCACCGGGCCCGGGCGGATCCCCTCCGCCTCCCCGCGCCGCCGATGCCGGTGTCGGTCGTCCACGGCGACCGCGACGCCGAGGTACCGGTGGCGTACAGCCGCCGCTACGCGCGCCGGCACGCCTCCGCGACGCTGCACGAGCTCCCCGGAGTCGGCCACTTCGAGCTGATCGACCCGCGCGAGCCGGCCTTCGAGGTGCTGCTGGGGCTGCTGGCCGACTGACCCGCCTCCACGAGGACCCCGTCGAGCTCGAGTCGCGCATGAGCTCGAGGGGTCCCGGGGAGGTGCCGCTCAGCAGGACGTCAGTCGGGCGACGGAGTCGGAGAGCGTACCCGGACCGCCGAGGAGGACGACCTTCGAGGCCCCGAGGGCGGTGATGTCGTCGAGGACGGCCCGGGGGACGCAGTTCGGGCGGACGGCGAAGAGCGGACTGCCCGTGTAGCCCGCCGCGGTGGCGCCGGCGAGGGCGTCGGGGAAGTTCTCACCGGTCGCGAAGTAGACCGTCGCAGCAGCGGTGAAGGCGGCCTTGTTCAGCTTCTCGGACGTGTCGTAGCGGTCGCTTCCGCCGATGCGGGTGGAGGGGACGGGGAGGGAGTTCTTGATCCCCTCGCTGACCGAGAGGGCGCTTCCCGCGATCGTGAGCGAGGCGGCGCCGAGGTCGGTGACCAGCTGGCGCGTCTGCGCGGTGGTCGTGGAGAGACCGCCGTTGACGAGGATCACCGGGGCGTCGACCGCTCCTGCCGCGGCACTGGCGCTGAGGGCGTCGGGGAACTTCTCGCCCGTCGCGACCCAGGCCGTGCTCGCGCCGGAGGGGAACGCGTAGTCGACGATCCTGTTCGCGGTGTCGTAGCGGTCGACGCCCCCGATGCGGGCGACGTCGCCGGAGGGCACGTAGTTCCGCAGGTCGGCGAGGAGCGCGTCGCTGACGCTGGCCGAGGACCCGACGACGACGATCCTGCCGGGGGTGAGCCGGGTGAGCTCGGTGCGGACCGCGGGGCTCATCGAGTCGCGGTCGACGAGGAGCAGCGGCCCGCCCTGAGTGGCGGCGGCGGGAGCGGCAGCCAGTGCGTCGGGGAACTTGGAGCCGGTCGCGACATAGGTGACGGGGACTCCGGGCGCGAACGTCGCCTTCGAGATCTCGACGGCGGTGCCCTGCCGGTCGGAGCCCGCGAGGCGAGTGACGTCGACGTCGGGCGCGGGGGTGTCGGTGCGGGTGACGGTGAGCTTGTACTCCTGCGCTCGGGTGACGCTGCTGCGTGGCGTGACCTCGACGTACACATTGCCGGCGGGCGCGATCACCTGGACCGAGCGCAGTGCAGCGCCGTCGCAGTCCGCTCCGCCGAGAGGTGTCCGGGTGATCCTGTTCCCGGCGTTGTCGATGGTCGACACCTCGTAGAGACTGCCCGTTCCCAGGTCGCACGAGAATCGGAAGTCGACGCTGAGCTTCGACGCCTGCGGCATCGTCAGCCGGAAGACGTCGCAATCCGAGTAGGCGCAGTTCCCGTCGAAGAGGGAACCGGCGATGGTTCTTCCTAGGGCGATGGAGTCGGCAGTCGCCGTCGAGTCGTTCCGCTCTGTCTCCACGACTCCCGGGGTGACCGTCGCCGTGAAGGAGTACTGCTCGTTAGACCAGAGCGAGGACCCTGAGGCGCTGATGGACACGTAGAAGACTCCGGAGTCGACGTACATAGCGAGCGCGCGGAGTCTGCTCCCGTCGTAGTCCGCCGAGGAGAGGGTCTGGTCGTAGATCGCGCTCCCCGCCGCGTCGAGTACGCGGATATAGAGCCGCCCGTCGGTGCCGAGGTCGTCCGCGAAGCGGAGATCGAGCTGGAGGCGTCCGGCGCTTCCCGCGGTCGTCTTGTAGGTGTCGCAGGCGAAGTAGGCGCAGTTCACATCCTCGGTGAACGATCCGGAGACTGTTGTACCGAGCGGAAGGACCTGAGCGGTGGAGGTCGTGGTGTTCGGCTCCGCCTCCAGGACCGTGTCGGCCTGCGCCGCCGGCGCGACGAGCAGTGTCGCAGTCACCGCCACGGCCGCGAGGAGCGCCTGGATCGGCCGGAGGAACGCCTGTCGTGCTGTGCGGTGCAGGGACGACATGGGTCGCCTTTCTCAGCGGGGAGCGGAATCGACCAGTCACGTCGCCATGACGGGGGAGGCGGACGGTGAATACTCGGTGCCCGCGCCCGATCAGAGTAGGGGTGCGCTCGCCCCGATTCCCAGAGGGGAACTACCTAAGAGACATTGAGTGCACTGGCGCCCCTTCCGCAGCCGCACGACGCGCTTCGGGATCAGGCTGGGCGTCGACTCAGATCGCCGGCGGGTACAGGAAGAGCGGGACCTGCGCCGTCGGGAACGTGCGCGTCACGTAGCTGTGCTTGCCGCCGTAGTTGTACTCCTCGAGGAGCACGGTGCCGTCGTCGTTGACCTTCTGCACGTACGAGACGTGGTTGTAGGTCCACCAGGCGACGCAGCCCACGATCGGGGTGCTGCTGGTCGCCCAGCCCTTGGCGGCCCAGTTGTCGGGCCACTCCCAGGCGCTGCCGCCGAGCGGGGTGATGTTGCCCCAGGTGTACTTCCACGGCGCGGAGGCGGCGCCGGCGTCGCGGTTCAGGCGCCAGGCCACGAAGTCGACGCACTCGCGGTAGTAGTAGCCGAGAGGCGAGAGTCCGCCGCCGTCGTCGTCGATGGTCTCGTAGGGCCACGGGTAGTCGTCGCCGACCGCGCGGGTCTGCACGGTCGTGAAGGCGCCTCCGTCGGAGCTCGACAGCACGGCCGCCTGGCGGCTGGCCTCGTCGAGCTGCGCCTGGGTCG
Organism: Rathayibacter sp. VKM Ac-2754; assembly: GCF_009807095.1. Classification (GTDB taxonomy): domain Bacteria; phylum Actinomycetota; class Actinomycetes; order Actinomycetales; family Microbacteriaceae; genus Rathayibacter. The sequence goes on from NZ_WUCC01000004.1 coordinate 376,056, forward strand.
GCGCGGCGAAGGCGTCGCGGACGGCGGTCTGGCCGGCCGCCTCCGACGAGACGGTGAGGTTCTGCAGGTCGGCGCGGGCGGTTCCGGCGCCGGCGGCGGCACCGGTCGTGCTCCTCGCTCCGTAGGCGGGGATCGCGGCGGTCGCGAAGAGCCCGCCGACGACCGAGAAGGTGGCGAAGGTGAGGGCGCGGCGGCTCAGGCCGTTCGAGCGCGGGTCGGCGGGCGGCGCGGTCCGCTGCAGGGGAGCGGCGGCCGGACGGGGCGCGGGGAGCTCAGCGGCTCGGGCTTCCGCGACTCGGGCCTCCGCGGCGCGCGCCTCGCGGCGGGTGAGCGGCGCGGCGGCGGGGGAGGACGTGTCGTGACACTCCGCTGGGACGGGAATGTCAGGGTGCGACACGCGTGTGCTCTCCTCGGATCGGGGCCAGGGGGGTGCGGGCGTTGGCCCGGCGAGGAGCGAGTCTAGCTCGCAGCCCGAACATCACGAAACGGTCACGGAGGAATCGGTCGGACGACACCGAGACGCGGGCGAGCGCCGGTGGGAGGATGAACGCCACAGGAAGGGAACCGCCATGACCGATCCTCTCCCCTCCGGACCCGTGCTCGTCGGCGTCGTCGACGGCCAGCGGCCCGAGGTCGTCCGCACCGCCGCGCGCTTCGCCGCTGGGCTCGGCGCGCCGCTCCTGCTGCTCTCGGTCGAGCCCGACCCCTACCTCGTCGGGGAGTACGTCGATCCGATGACCGGCGGCATCCCGATCGGCCTGGTCCCGCGCGACGGGGGCGGGCCGGCGGCGAGTCCGTCGCTCCGCGCCCAGATCGAGGCGGCGCTCGCCGACCTCGACGTGCCGTGGACGCTGCGGGTCGCCGAGGGGGAGCCCGCGCTGGCCCTCAGCGCGGTGGCGGAGGAGACCGATGCGCGGATGATCGTGGTCGGCACGCGCGACTCCGGGGTCCTCGCGAGCATCGCGGAGTTCCTCAGCGGGAGCGTCGCCGTGCACCTGGCGCACCGTCAGCACCGCCCGGTCATGGTCGTCCCGCTGCGCGACTCGTCGCGGCGGGCGCCCTGGGACCTCGCGGAGTGACGCCGCTCCACCTGCGCCCGCGCGCGATCCTCCTGGTCGCGGCCGGCGGCACGGTCGGGACGGCCGCCCGGTACGGCGTCTCCCTCCTCCTGCCGCCGCTCGGCGATCTGCCCGTCGCCACGATCGCGGTGAACCTCACCGGAGCCCTCCTGCTCGGCCTGCTGCTCGAGTCGCTCGCGCGGCGCGGGCCCGACGACGGCGGGCGGCGGACGCTGCGCCTCCTGCTCGGGACGGGCGTGCTCGGCGGCTACACCACCTACAGCACCTTCTCGCTCGACACCGTGGCGCTGCTCGAGGCGGGGCGCTTCGCCGAGTCGGTCCTCTACACCGCGGTGACGCTCGTGATCGGAACGGCTGCGGCCGCGCTGGGCATCGCGATCGCGGCGCGACGCAGGAGAGTGGCCGGATGATCGGGCTCGCGCTGTTCCTCGGCGTCGCGCTGGCCGGGGGAGTCGGCGCGGCGGCCCGCCTCGTCGTCGACGGAGTCGCGCGCTCGCTGATCCCCGTGCGCTGGCCGGTGGGGACGGCGATCATCAACGTCGCCGGGTCGCTCCTTCTCGGAGTCGTCACCGGCCTCGCGCTCTCGGGTGCGGTCGGCGCCGAGTGGCGCGCCGTGCTCGGCACGGGCCTCCTGGGCGGCTTCACGACCTTCAGCACGGCGAGCGTCGACGCCGCGCGGATGCTGCTCGAGGGCCGCTGGGCGGCGGGGCTCGGCTACGGCCTCGGGATGTGGGCGGCCGCGCTCCTGGCCGCCGTCCTCGGGCTCGCGATGACGGGGGCTCTCGCGCCGCTGTGAGACCTCGGTGTCTCAGTGGCCACGCCGTTATCCGACAATGGGCGAAGATGTGCTTGTGACATCTATGGGGGGCGTTAGAGATCTGAGGGTGGCCGTCATCGACGACCAGCCGCTGTACCGGCAGATGCTGGCGTCGCTGCTGCGATCAGTGCCGGGGGTGCTGAGCGTCGTCGAGGCGTCCTCAGTGGCCGAGGCGCGCGAGCGGGTGCGGGCGGCCGACCTCGACGTCGCGGTGATCGACATCGAGCTCGGCGACGGCGACGGGATCGAGCTCGGCCGAGAGCTGCGCGCCTCCTCGCCCGAGCTCGCCGTCGTGCTGCTCTCGGCGGTCGACGCGATGCACCGCTTCCTGCGGCTCGACCGCTCGGAGGCTCGCGGCTGGAGCTACCTCTCGAAGACCTCGTCGCTCTCGGTCGCGGCGCTGCTCACGGCGATCCGGGCGACGGCCGACGGGCGGACCGTCCTCGATCCCGCGCTGGTCGCCGCCCGGACCGCGCGCAGGAACTCGCCCGTCGCCTCCCTCAGCCGCCGGCAGTACGAGGTGCTGACCGGCCTCGCGTCGGGCCTCACCAACGCGGCGATCGCCGAGCGGCTCGGCATCGCCGTCCGCTCCGTCGACAACCACGTGAACGCCCTCTACGCGGCGCTCGGCGTGCGCTCCGACGGCTCCCGCAACCCGAGGATCGAGGCGACCCTGCAGTTCCTCGAGCACACCGGATGACCCGGGGCGTCCTGCGTCCGGCTCTCAGCGACGCGGCGGAGGACAACCGGATCGTGCGCGGCACCGTCGCGCTGCTCGGCGGCGTGCTCTCGGTCCTCGCCGCGCTGCAGGCGGTGTTCGCGCTCGGGATGCTCTCGCAGGCCCTGCGCGGAGTGGAGGGCGGACCCCTCGTCGATGTCGTCGTGCGCGTGGTCGTGAACGCCGCCGCCTTCGGTCTGGCGATCGCGCTGCTCGCGCTGGTGCGCCCCGAGCGGTTCCCGCGGCGGGGCCGGGTGCTGTGGACGGCGCTGATCGCGACGAGCGCCTCCCTGGTGCGATGCGCCCTGCAGGTGCTCACCGGCGTGTACCCGGCGACGGCGATCCACGTCCTGCTCATCGAGCTGGCCGTCGGCATCGTGGTCCTCGGCATGATCACGGCGTTCGGGTTCCTCCTGGTGCGCGCCGCGCGCCGCGTCCGCGACAAGGAGCGCGAGCGCGCCCGGGTCGTGCTGCAGGCGGTCGAGGCCGTCCAGGCGCTCCAGCAGGAGGAGCTGCGCGTGCGTCGCGAGATCGCCCAGCGCCTGCACGGCACCCTCCAGAACATGCTCGTGGTGCTCGTCGCCGAGCTGCGCGCCGCCGCGGTCGTCAACGACCGAGAGCGACTCGACGCGGTGGCCGCGCGCCTCGACCACCTCCGCGAGTCCGAGGTGCGCGCGGCGGGCAACGCGCTGTACCCCGTCGACATCGAGCACGGACTCGTGCCCGCCGTCCGCGACCTCTTCGCGCGCCTCCCCCTCGAGATCGCCGTCGAGCTCGACGTCGACGAGCGCTACTCCGCTCTGGAGGCGCGCAGCATCACCGTCGACCAGCGGGTCCTGCTCGTGCGCCTGATCGAGGAGGCGCTCACCAACGCCTTGAAGCACGGCGGCGCCCGAGCCGTCCGGCTGCGCCTCGCGGTGGAGGCGGCGCCTGCGGAGACCGCTCCTCCCTCTGTCGTGCTGGGTCTCGACGACGACGGCCGCGGCGTCGAGGCCGGCGCCCGCTGGTCGGGCCTCGAGCGCCTGTCGCGGCAGTTCGCGGTCTACGGAGGCTCGCTCGAGCTGCTCCCGTCGCCCGCGCTGGGCGGCGCCCGGCTCGCCGCGCGGCTGCCGCTGCGGTCGTAGCGCGGGCGCTCCCGCGGTGCGCCGGAAACCCGACCTCCGGCTCGCGGAATCACGTTCAACTCGTGGAATCACGTTCGGCTCGTCAGAACACGTTCGGCTCGTCAGAACGGGCGAGTATCGCGAGCCAGAAGTTGTTTCGCGAGCCGGAGATCGGCTGCCGCTGCGGTCATATCGCTCGGCGCGCCGGAAACCCGACCTCCGGCTCGCGAAATCGCGCTCGGCTCGTCAGAACAGGCGAATCCTGCGAGCCGGACAATGTTTCGCGAGCCGGAGGTGTGCCCAGGCGTGGCGGAGGCTGACATGGAGGTCGTCGGTCCTCCACAGGTTCTGTCCGGGCTCGAGTTGTCCGCTTCGGGGTGCGTGGTCGGGTGGGTGTCGGTGGTCCCTGATTCAATATCTGTATGGCAGATGTGGGGCAGGTGGGTTCGGCGGAGGCGTCGCTCGAGAGGGTCCTCGAGGCGGGCGATGACGCGGGCCGGTTGGCGCGTGCTGCGTCGCCGTGGCTGCTGGCGTCGGTGGTGCGCATCTACGAGGGCTATCGGATGGCGCTGACTCTCCCTCTGGCGTTTGCGCGGGGCGGTCTGTCGGGGAGCGAGTCGAATCATCTGGTGGAGCGCTCGATCCGGGCGGAGCTCGCGCTCGCGTCCGGGGTGTCGGAGCGTGATGTGGCCCGGGATCTGGAGCGCGGGTTCCTGCTGGTCGAGGACCTGCCCCTGACCCGCGCTGCCCTCGGTGAGGCGCGGATCCTGTGGCAGGCGGGTGTGGTGATCTGCGATGTCGCGGGGAGTCTGCCGCCGCAGGCGCGTGGTGCGTTCGATGAGGAGGCGGCGCAGCTCGCCGTCTCGAAGACCCCGACCCAGTTGCGGCGCGCTCTGGCGCGATTGCGGGAGCGGCTGCATGACGAGCCCCTCGCCCAGCGGCACGTGCGCGCCCGGGAGGGCCGCGGGGTGTGGGTGACGCCGGAGGTCGACGGGATGGCGACGCTCAGCGCCTGCCTTCCGGCTGCGGCCGCGATCGGCGTGTACAACCGTCTCGACCGGATCGCGCGAACTCTCCGTGACGGGCCGGAGGGTGAAGGGACGGGGGATCAGCGGACGCTCGCGCAGCTGCGCGCCGACGCGCTCACCGATCTGCTCTGCGACGGAGACATCACCGGGACCACACCGATCGCGGACGCGGCTGACGCGTCGTCGACGTTCGTGCCCGGGATCCGCGCGGAGGTGCGGCTGACGCTCCCCGCGACCACGGCGGCCGGTCTGGACGACGCGCCTGCTGATCTCGACGGCTACGGCCCGATCCCCGCTGATGCCGCACGTGAACTCGTCGGAGTCGCCGCCTCCTTCACCCGCGTCCTCACCGACCCGGACACCGGAATCGTGGTCTCCGTCGGCCGCACGCGCCGTGTTCCGCCGCCGCGGATGCGTCTGGCGTTGCAGTTGCGGGATCAGACCTGCCGCTTCCCGGGTTGCACCCGGCCGGCGTCCACGGCCGAGGCGGACCACACCATCGAGTGGCGCAACGGAGGCGCGACGTCCCTCGAGAACCTCGCGTCGCTGTGCACCGCCCACCACCACGTCCGCCACGGGGACCGCTGGACGTACGTCCTGCATCCCGACGGGACCGCGGAGTGGACCACCCCCACCGGCCAGCGCGTCACCTCCCACCCACCCGCCCTCCCGGGGCGACCGCTCGCGCCACCGCCGCCCCCGCGCTTCGACGACGCACCACCGCCCTTCTGATGCGTCCGCCCGAACCGTCGGAGCGGTGCGCAGCGGGATCCGACGACTACACGCCCCGAGCGGCTGATCGAGCGACCTCGCTCTCGCTGACGTGTCGCCGTGCCCCCGCATCCCGCCCGGTCCCGCCTCCTCTGCGCCCGTGCTTCGTCGTCGCACCAGCCGCCCCCGATTCAGCTGCGCCCCTCTGCTCCGATCGCAGCGGTGCGGTCCTGGAGGCCACCGACCGCCCACCCTCGGGCGCTCGACCGAGCCACCCTTCTCGCCGATGTGACGCCGCACCCCCGACCCGACCATCAGCCTCCGCCTCCGCCTCCGCGATTCTGCGACAGGCCACCCGCCTCACCGCACCTCCTCCACCCCGCGCACGCACTCCCCTTCATGACCATCAAACGGGGGATACCCCGTGGTGCCACCCCGACCCGCGGATCTGCGAGAGTGGGCGCGTCCCCCGAGCGCGGGGGCGACGGGGGGCCGCGTGAGCGACGAGACTTCTGCCGCCGCCGTCTCCGGAGTCGCCTCGCCCGAGCGCGCAGCCTCCCTGGGCTCCATCCGGGCGCTCCGTCTCGGAGTCGGCGCAGCCGGCATCCTCCTGGCCGTCGTCCTGCTCGTTCCCAACGCGCCGGCCCTGCCGGGGCGCTGGCTCCCGTTCCTCGTGCTGCTCGTCGCGATGTGGTTCACGGCGTCGTTCCGCCTCGAGCTCGCCTCCGGCATCGGCACGGTCACCTTCGGCGTCGGCGTCGCCGTGCTCGGATTCCTCGCGCAGGACGTCCCCGCGGCCGAGGCGCTGCTCCTCTGGCTCCTGGCCCTCGTGATCCTCCAAGTGCTCTCGCGGCGCCCGTGGCTGGCGATCGTCTACTGGACGGGCCTCGCGTCGCTCTCGGGCGGCGCCTTCCTCCTCGTGCTCTCGCTGTTCCCGACGACAGGCTGGTGGCCCGTGCTCGCGGCGGTACCGGCGGTCCTCGCCTACGGCGTGCTGTCGATCGGGCTCGAGTACCTCCAGGCGTGGCTCTCGCTCGCCGAGGTCCCGGACGTGCCGCGCCCCGCTCTGCGCCTCGACCGCGTCGTGCTCGTGCTGGTCCTCAACGCCGGTCTGGTGGCGCTCGCCTACGGTGCGCACCTCTCCTCGGGCGTCCAGCGCATCGAGATCGGCGACGGTCTCGAGATCCGCTCGGCCAACGCCCTCGTGGTCGTCGCGCTCGTCATCGCCGTCGTGAGTCAGAACCTGCGGCGCACCCGCGTCGAGCGCAAGCTCAACGGCCTGATCGAGGCCTCCCTCGCGCTGCCCTGGGGCGACCAGGCGGCGATCCTCGAGACGCTCGAGCGGGCCGCGCGCACGGCGATCCCCTCGGCCAGCACCCGCGTCGCCGAGGAGCCGGGCCGCCGCTTCGAGCTCTCGGCGCCGGTGACCGCGCCGGGCACAGGGGTGCGGCACATCGTCCTGACGCGCCGCCCCGACTCCGACGGCTTCTCGCTGCTCGAGCACCGGACCCTGCTCGCCCTCGCGCACATCGCGACGCAGGCGCTCTACGACCGGCGCACCACGCGCACCCTGCGCGACCAGGCGACGACCGACACGCTGACCGGACTCACTAATCTGCGCGGGCTCTACGAGGAGTTCGCCGCGATCACCGACCCCGGCCAGCGCGCCATGCTCTTCATGGACCTCGACGACTTCAAGGCGGTCAACGACACGCACGGCCACTCGACGGGCAACGTCGTCCTCGAGGAGGTCGGCCGCCGGATCCGCGAGAGCGTGCGCAGCGACGACGTGGTCGCGCGCATCGGCGGGGACGAGTTCGCCGTGCTCCTCGACTCGGTCACCGCGGGAGCCGTCGCGCTGCGCATCGCCCGCGCCGTCGAGCGCCCGATCATGGTCGGCGGCGCGACCCTCCACCCCCGCATCAGCATCGGCGCCCCGGTCGCTGTCGACGGCGGCACTTTCGACCGGGTGATGCAGGAGGCGGACGCACGGATGTACGAATCGAAGAAGGATCGCAAGGGTGCGCTCCCCGAGGGGGGCGACCTCCTCGCCGAGATCCACTCCGCCGTGCTCGACGGGACCGTCCGGGTCGCGTTCCAGCCGGTGATCGACGTCGCCGAGCGGCGCATCATCGGCTTCGAGGCCCTGGCCCGGCACACGCGGCCCGACGGGACGCCGCTGAGTCCGCTCACGCTGGTCGACATCGCCCGCTCGCTCGGGCTGCTCGACCGGCTCACGATGCAGATCGTCGACCAGGCGGTGTCGTGCATGGCCGAGTTCCGCGAGATCGACGCGAGCGTCGCGTTCCTCAGCGTGAACATCGAGGCCGAGCAGCTGATGCACGACGAGGTCGTCGACCTGATCCTGTCGCACCGCACGGCGGAGCAGGGCATCCAGCTCTGCCTCGAGCTCACGGAGGGATCGATCGGCCACGTCGACGAGGCCGTCATCGAGCGGGTGCGGATGCTCACCACCGACGGCATCGCGATCGCGCTCGACGACTACGGGCAGGAGCACGCGGCGGCGGCGGCCCTGCTGACCGTGCCCCTCAGCATCGTCAAGATCGACCGGGTCTTCCTCTCGGACGAGGAGAATCCGCGGCACGCCACGATCCTCCGCTCGATCATCAACCTCGTCTCGGACCTCGACATGCACACGATCGTCGAGGGCGTCGAGACGCCGTCGGCGCACGCGCTGCTGACGAGCCTCCGGGCCGAGCGCGCGCAGGGCTACTTCTACGGGCGCCCGCTGTTCCCCGACCTCGTCAAGGAGCGCCTGCGCGCGACGGGCACGGCGGCCCTGCCCGACCAGCCCTCGGCCTGAGCGGCCGCGCTCAGCGGCTCCCCGGGGCGCTGCCGGCGGTCGGGGCGGTGGCGGTGTCGACGGGTGCCGTCAGTGAGACGGAGTAGCCCGCGTCGACGTCTCCGCTGATCGCGGCGAGCTGCAGCGCGCCGCCGTCGTCACCGAAGACGTTGTCGGAGTCGAGGGTCACCTGCTGGAGGTTCCCGGCCGAGCCGCTGTACGCGTCGAGCGCGTAGACCGCGGCGCACGCCTCCTCCGGCAGCGCGACCTGAGAGGTCGCGATCGCGTTCGAGGCGTCGGTGATCGCGTCGATCCCGGGGTAGACCTCGAAGTGGATGTGCGGCCAGCGCCCCGAGTAGCAGGCGGGGAACATCGAGGTGAAGGTCACCCTGCCGTTCGCGTCGGCGACCTGCACTCCACGGAGGTAGGTCTCGTCCTCGATGCCGCTGGAGTACATCGAGTAGTTCCCGCCCGCGTCGCAGTGCCAGACGTACACGGCGACCCCCGCGAACGGCACGCCGCCGTTCGCCAGATCGAGGACGGTCAGGCTGAGCGTCATCGGGACGCCGTCGGCCGTCGCCCCGCCGTCGATGCTCGAGCGGATGTCGCTGCGGACGACCCCCGAGTCCTCGAGCACGTCGGCACCGTTCGAGCCGTCGCCCGGGTAGGGGCCGGCGGTCTCGTCGGGGATCTCGGCTCCGGAGGCGGTCGCAGCGGCCGATGCGGTGGCGGTGGCGGAGGCGGTAGCGGTCGCCGACGCGCTCGTGCCGCCCGCCGTCGAGCACGCGGCGAGTCCGACCGAGGCGGTGCCGACTCCGATCAGCGAGAGCACGCGGCGCCGGCTGACGAGGGTGCCGATGTCGAAGAGCAGGCCCTGGTCGACGACCTCCTCGTCGGGGCGGTCGAGGCGGCGGCCCTCGTAGGCGAGTCCGTCGGGGGTGCGCTGGGGCTCGGGAATGCGGGTCATCGGGGTGCTCCTCGGGGGTCGTGGTGTCCGTCGGGAGCCATGCTGACCGGCGAGGCTATGCGGTTCCGATGAGCCGTCCATGAGCACCAGGCGCGTCGCGGTCGGACCCGGTGGGTATCGTGGCGCCTGTCCGCGGGCGACGTCCGCGGTCGATCGAGGGAGACCACCGTGACCCAGGGACGCCTCCGCGTCGTCGCCGCCACCCCCATCAGCGACGAGCTGATCGCGCGCGTGGTCGAGCTCGAGCCGCGGATCGACTTCGTCGCCGACCAGAGCCTCCTCCCCCCGATGCGCCACCCCGGAGACCACCAGGGGGACCCCGGCTTCGAGCGCACCGCCGAGCAGCAGGCGGCGTTCGAGGCGCTGATCGACTCGGCCGAGGTGCTCTACGGAGTCCCCGACGAGACCCCGTCCGCCCTCGCCCGCGCCGTCGCCGCCAACTCCGGGCTGCGCTGGGTGCAGACGATGCCCGCGGGCGGCGGCGGCCAGGTGAAGGCGGCGGGGCTCGACTCCGAGCAGCTCGAGCGGGTCGCGTTCTCGACGTCGGCCGGCGTGCACGCCACGCCGCTCGCCGAGTTCTCGGTCTTCGGCCTCCTCGCCGGAGCCAAGACGCTGCCCCGGCTGCAGTCGCTCCAGAGCGACCGCGTCTGGGGATCGCGCTGGACGATGGGGCTGCTCTCGCAGCAGACGATCCTCGTCGTCGGCCTCGGCAGCATCGGCCGCGAGACCGCCCGCCTCCTCGCGCAGTTCGGCGCCCGCGTGATCGGCACGAGCCGCCACGAGACCTCCCTCGAGCACGTCGACGAGATCGTCCAGCCCTCTGCGATCGCCGAGGTGGCGGGGCGCGTCGACGGAGTCGTGGTGACGCTGCCCGGGACCAGCGCGACCGAGAAGCTGGTCGGCTCCGACTTCTTCGCGGCGCTGAAGCCCGGGGCGACGCTCGTCAGCGTCGGCCGCGGCACGGTGATCGACGAGGAGGCGATGATCGCCGCCCTCGAGGACGGCCGCGTCGGCTTCGCCGCGCTCGATGTCGTGGCCGAGGAGCCGCTCTCCTCCGACAGCCCGCTCTGGGCGCACCCGAACGTGCTGATCAGCCCGCACACCGCTGCCCTCAACGCCGCGGAGGACCGCCTGATCGCCGAGCTCTTCGCCGGCAACGCGACGCGGTTCCTCGACGGCGAGCCGCTGATCAACCGCGTCGACACGGTCGAGTTCTACTGAGCGAGGGGTCGAATCCACCCCGAAGGCCCTGTTTCTGCGGTAAGAGGGCCACGGACGCCCTACCGTGGGACCATGGCGACCACCGATACACCTTCTTCCGCCCCCGAGAGCGACACCGCTCCGGTGGCGGCAACCACTCCCGAGGCCGATTCCGCCCCCTCGCAGACCTTCTCCGACCTCGGCCTGAGCGACCCCGTGCTCAAGGCGCTCAAGGAGGTCGGCTACGAGATCCCCTCGGCGATCCAGGCCGCGACGATCCCCTCCCTGCTCTCCGGCCGCGACGTCCTCGGCGTCGCGCAGACCGGAACCGGCAAGACGGCCGCGTTCGCGCTGCCGATCCTGTCGCGCCTCGACCTCTCGCAGAAGACCCCGCAGGCCCTCGTCCTCGCGCCCACGCGCGAGCTCGCGCTGCAGGTCTGCGAGGCGTTCGAGCGCTACGCGTCGGGCCTGCGCGGCGTCCACGTGCTCCCCGTCTACGGCGGCCAGGGCTACGGCACGCAGCTCTCCGCGCTCCGCCGCGGCGTCCACGTCGTCGTCGGCACGCCCGGCCGCATCATGGACCACCTCGAGAAGGGCACGCTCGACCTCTCGCAGCTCAAGTTCCTGGTGCTCGACGAGGCCGACGAGATGCTGAAGATGGGCTTCGCGGAGGACGTCGAGACGATCCTCGCCGACACTCCGATCGAGAAGCAGATCGCGCTGTTCTCGGCGACGATGCCCGCTCAGATCCGCCGCATCTCGGGCAAGTACCTCAAGGAGCCCGAGGAGATCACGGTCAAGAACAAGACCACGACCTCCGTCAACACCACGCAGCGCTACCTGATGGTGTCGTACCCGCAGAAGGTCGACGCCCTCACGCGCATCCTCGAGGTCGAGAACTTCGAGGGCATGATCGTGTTCGTCCGCACCAAGAGCGAGACGGAGTCGCTGGCCGAGAAGCTGCGCGCCCGCGGCTACACCGCCGCCGCGATCAGCGGAGACGTGCAGCAGGCCCAGCGCGAGCGCACCGTCGAGCAGCTGAAGTCGGGCAAGCTCGACATCCTCGTCGCGACCGACGTGGCCGCCCGCGGTCTCGACGTCGAGCGGATCAGCCACGTCGTCAACTACGACATCCCGATCGACACCGAGTCGTACGTGCACCGCATCGGCCGCACGGGCCGTGCCGGGCGCAGCGGCGCGGCGATCAGCTTCGTCACGCCGCGCGAGCGCCGACTCCTCGTCGCGATCGAGAAGGCCACCCGCCAGCCGCTCACCGAGATGCGGATGCCGAGCGTCGAGGACGTCAACGTCACCCGTCTCTCGCGCTTCGACGACGCGATCACGGAGGCGCTCGCCGACCGCGAGCGGCTCGACCGGTTCCGCGAGATCATCGGCCACTACGTCGAGCACCACGACGTGGTCGAGTCGGACGTCGCCGCCGCGCTGGCGATCGTGGCGCAGGGCGAGGAACCCCTGCTGCTCTCGCCCGACGACCCGCGCTTCGCCCGTCGCGAGCGCGACGATCGCAGCGACAGCCGCCCGGACCGCGGCGACGACCGGGGCGAGCGCCCCGAGCGCCGTCAGCGCTCGTCGAACAGCAACCTCGCGTCGTACCGCATCGAGGTCGGCCGCCGCCAGCGCGTCGAGCCCCGCCAGATCGTGGGCGCGCTCGCGAACGAGGGCGGCCTCAACCGCGGCGACTTCGGGCACATCGACATCCGCCCGGACTTCTCGATCGTCGAGCTGCCCGCGAACCTCCCGCAGGACGTGCTCGACCGCCTCGCCGACACCCGGATCAGCGGTCAGCTCATCGAGCTGAAGCCCGACCGTCGCCCGAGCCGCGCCGGTGCCGACCGCGGCGGCCGCCCCTCGGGCCCGTCGCGCTCCACCGACCGCCCGGAGCGCAAGCCGCGCTACTGACGCCCACCCGCGCCGAGAGGCCACCCGAGTCGCGTACTCGGGTGGCCTCTCGCGTTCCTCTGCCATGTCCGCTGGTCGATCAGGCGGCGTATCGAGCGGCGAAGCAGCGTCGCGTCTCAGTGGTGACGGAGAAGGGGCGCCCGCACGCAGCATGCCCAGCGCAACATCAGCGGAGAGGGGAGGGGCTCGCCCGACAGCGGAGGCACCCTCTTCTCAGCTGATGTAGTGCTGCCAGCCTGCTGGTCGAGTAGCCCCGCAGGGGCGTATCGAGACCCTTGTCCGCCAGCAGATCAGGGATCTGACCTGGCCTTTTGACCTTGGTCGATCTCGATACGCCCGCTCCGCGGGCTACTCGATCAGCAGGCTGCGACCCTACTTGCTGGCAGCGCGCGTGCTCAGGAGGTGAATTCTCGTAGGAGGGCCCCGGCTCAGCGGCGCAGCACGCGGCGGGCCAGCACGTTGCCGAGCAGCTGCACGACCTGCACGATCACGATGATGACGAGCACGGCGGCCCACGTCACCACGGGCTCGAACTGGCGGTAGCCGTACTGGATCGCGAACGTGCCCAGCCCGCCGGCGCCGATGTACCCGGCGACGGCCGACATGTCGACGATCGCGACGAAGACGAACGTGTAGCCGAGGATCAGCGGCCCGAGCGCCTCGGGCAGCAGCACCGTGCGCACGATCCGGAGTCGGCTCGCGCCGACCGAGCGTGCGGCCTCGATCACGCCGGGCCCGACGGTGAGCAGGTTCTGCTCGACGATCCGTCCGATGCCGAAGGCCGCGGCGAGCGACAGCGTGAACACGATCGCGTCGGTGCCGATGCCCGAGCCGACGACGAGGCGCGCGAGGGGCTGCGCCGCCGCGATGAAGATGATGAACGGGATCGGCCGGAAGACGTTCACGATCACGTTCAGCAGCCCGTGCACGAAGCGGTTCGCGAAGAGCGCACCGCCGCGGGTGAGCGCGAGGCCGAGCCCGATCAGCAGGCCGCCGAGCCCGCCGAACAGGAGACTCAGCGCGACGATGTAGAGCGTCTGACCGGTCGCCTCGCCGAGCTTGGGCAGCAGGGGGATCAGCGCGTCCATCGGGGCACCTCCGTGACGGTGATGCGGCCGCCGAGGCGGGCCAGCAGGGGCTCGACGGTGTCGTCGGGGGCGTCGAGCGCGACCGTGAGGTGGCCGAAGGCGCGACCGCGGACGTCCGTGATGCCTCCGTAGACCAGCTCGAGCGGCACGCCGGCGCGCGCGATCTCGGCGAAGACGTCGCCCTGCGAGGCGGAGTCGTCCGAGAACGACAGCGTGACCAGCCGGCCGCGGTGCCGCTCGCGCAGCACCGCGGCCTCGGCAGCGGACGGGATCGAGCGGACCACGGTGGAGACGAACCGCTGGGTGACGGGCTGCTGCGGGTCCGAGAAGACGTCGAAGACGGGGCCGCGCTCGATGATGCGGCCCGCCTCCATCACGGCGACCTTCGTCGCGAGCTGCTGCACCACGTCCATCTCGTGCGTGATGACGACGATGGTGACGCCGAGCTCCTCGTTGATGCGTCTGAGCAGCGCCAACACCTCGCCCGTCGTGTCGGGGTCGAGGGCGCTGGTCGCCTCATCGGCGAGGAGGATGCGCGGCGACGCCGCGAGGGCGCGCGCGATGCCGACGCGCTGCTTCTGGCCGCCCGAGAGCTGCTCCGGGTGGCTGCGCGCCTTCTCCGTGAGACCGACGAACGCCAGCATCTCGTCGACCCGGGCGCGCAGCTCGGCCCGCGGCGTGCCGGCGACCTGCAGCGGGTAGGCGACGTTCTGCCAGACGGTCTTGGAGCCGAAGAGGTTGAACTGCTGGAAGATCATGCCGATCCCCAGGCGCAGGCGCCGCAGCTCGCGCTCGGGGAGGCCCACGATCTCGCGACCGTCGATCTCGATGCTGCCGCTCGTCGCGGGCTCCAGGGCGTTGACGAGGCGCGCGAGCGTGCTCTTGCCGGCGCCCGAGTAGCCGATGACGCCGTAGACGTCGCCCGCCTCGATGTCGAGACTGACGCCGTCCACGGCGACGGCGCTCGCGCCCCCGCGGGACGTCGGCGGGTAGGTCTTGCTCACGTCGGTGAGCCTGATGAGGGCCACGGCGCTCAGCCGGCCTGGGCGGCGGTGTCCTTCTCGACGGTCTCGAGAGTCGACTGCAGCTCGTCGGCCGGAGTCGTCACGAAGATCGCGGTGCCGCCTGACTGCTCGGAGACTCCGTCGAGCACCGCCTGCGTCGTCTGGTAGATGTCGACGAGCTTCTCGTACGTCTCGTTGTCCGCATCCTCGGAGCGCGCCGCGAAGACGTTGACGTAGGGGATCGCGTTCGGGTCGCTCGGGTCGTCCTCGGCGATCGCGTCGGAGGCGGCGAGTCCGGCGCCCTCGAGGTAGTCGTTGTTGACGATCGCGGCGGCCACGTCGGGCAGCGAGGTGGCCGTCAGCGCGGCGTCGAGCGCCGTGACCTCGACCTTCGACTCGGCGGTGTCGACGTCGTCGATGCTCGAGAGGATGCTTCCGCCGTCCTTCAGCTCGACCAGCCCGGCCGACTGGAGCACGAGGAGTCCGCGCGCCTGGTTGCTCTCGTCGTCGGGCACGGCGACGGTGGCGCCCTCGGGGATGTCGTCGACGCTGTCGTACTGCGTCGAGTAGAGGCCGAGCGGGTAGATCGCCGTCGCGCCGATCGGCACGAGGTCGGCGTCGGCCGAGGTGTTGTACTGCGACAGGTAGACCAGGTGCTGGAACTGGTTCAGGTCGATCTCGCCCTCGCTCAGCGCCGGGTTGGGCTGGTTGTAGTCGGTGAAGTCGACGATCTCGACGTCGATGCCGGCGTCTTCCGCAGCCTTCTCGTAGGTGGCCCAGTAGGGGTCGCTCGCGCCGACGACGCCGATGCGGACGGTGTCGTCGGCGCCGGACGCGGCGGACGAGCAGCCGGCGAGGAGGAGAGCCGAAGCGGTGATCGCGGTGGTCGCGAGGAGGGTGCTGCGCAGGGACATGCTGTGGTGGATCCTTCCGTGGAGAGGATCCGTGCGTCACCCGGGCGGTCATCGGTCACCGCCGGCGCTGCGACCGGCCTCCGGTCGCACGTCGCCGCGACTGCGCGGATCCCGGAGGCCAACCTACGCAGGCGCGCGACGGCGCACGAAACATGCCCGTAACACGGCGACTCGGAGGGTCAGCCGGCGAGCGACTCCGCCGCGGCCTCGTGGCGCGCGAGACGCGTCGCGATCGCGTCGCGCTCGGCGCGGAGCGAGGCGATGGTCGGCGGATCCAGGCGCGGGTCGGCGATGTCGGCGAGCGGACTGGCCGTGCCGGTGCGGGCGGAGACGAGGGCGGAGTAGGCCTTCGCCGCGCTGCGCAGGTCGGCGGCGGCCCGCTCGACCTTCCGCTGGCTCGCCTCCTTGTCGGTGACGAGAGCGGCGTGCTCGTCGAGTGCCGCTATCAGTGCGCGGTGGGCGGCGTCAATCTTCTTGCTCATAGGCGCATTATGACGCAGGCCCGCCTCAGCAGGCGAGTGCCCGAACAGGGGGACCACCACCGGGTGGCGGTGATCCCCGTTCGGTGACCGCTAGGCGCGGCGGCGGCGGGTGACCAGCAGAGCCAGGCCGCCCAGGATGCCGATGGCGGCCAGGGCGAGCGGGCCGCTCGGCGAGACGCCGGTCGCGGCGAGCGCCGGTCCGTTGCCCCCGACCGTGGCGGCTCCTCCGCGTGCCGCTGCCGCCTCGGCGGCGGAGCAGTCGGCGGTCTCGGCGATCTGGTCGTCCTCGGTCAGCGAGTAGTCGTACGAGGTGCTGGCCGTGCGACCGCTCGACTCGCCGAGCGCGACGACGCAGTAGACCTCGGCGCGCGGGTCGGCGAGCGGGTAGGCGCCGATCGCGATCGTGCTCCAGCCGACCGCGTCGGCGGCGTAGCGGAGGCGGGTGCCGCCGTCGGCGAGGCGCTGGCGCACTCCGTCGACCGAGTAGACGCTGACGGCGACGGACTCGCTCGCGCCGAAGCCCCAGACGGCGCCTCCGCTGGTGGGCTGGCCGTCGGCGGGAGCCGCCTCGGGGTAGGCGCCGACCGGCCAGATGCGCATGCCGGGGTCGGTGCGGACCTGGACGAGCGACGAGGTCACCGTCCGACCGCTGGACGAGCCGACGGCGGTCACCGTGAAGGTGCCGAACTGGTCGGCCATCGTGCTCTCGTCCAGGCGCACGGAGGTCTCTCCGTAGAGCGGCTGGGGGTTCGCGGCGGGCGGTGACGAGACCGAGCCGTCGGGAGCCGTGAGGGTGATCGCGACCGCCTCGTCGCGGTCGAAGCCCTGGAGGACGGCGACGACTCCGAAGACCCGGAAGCCGGCGACGCCGACCTCTGCGCCGGCGGGGATCTCGGAGGCGTCCTCGGCCACGAGGAACGCCGCCGACGCGTCGGGCTGGGCGATGGCCAGCGGGACCGCGTTCGAGACGATCGGACCGCCCGCGGCGTCGATGCCGTCGGCGACGACGGTGATCTGCTCGCCGGACCGGGGGAGGTGCGGGTCGATGTTCGTGCCGGCCGACGGGCCGTCGAGGAACAGCGGCAGCCAGTCGGTGAGCGTCGCCTCGCCGGTGGCGGACGCGACGACGGTGGTCCGGGCCTCCGCGGCCGGGCCGTCCATCATCGTGAAGACGACGACGGTGCCGGGAGCGAACCCGGTGGCGACGGCGTCGATGCCGCCGCCCCACCCCTCGGGGTTCCGGGCGGTGAGGGTTCCCGCGACGAAGGCGGTGCGCGGCAGGGACAGGACCGGGGCCGCGGCGGCGGGCGCAGCGGCGGGCGCCGGCTCGGGAGTCGCGGTGGGGGTCGCGGTCGGAGCCGGTGTGTCGGTCGGAGTCGCGGTCGGCGTCGGCGTCGGCGTCGCGGTCTCGGTCGGCGTCGGCGTCACGGTCTCGGTCGGCGTCGCGGTCGGTGCGGGTGTGGCGGTGGCGGTGGCGGTCGGCTCCGCGACGGTGGCCGCGGTGAGCTCGGTCGCGGTCGCGGCTGACGGGAACGCGAGCGCTCCCAGCAGTGCGGCGGTGGTGATGACGGTGGCGCTGCGGCGCCGTCGCGCTGTACGCACGAGTCCTACTCTCTCCGGGGCGCTGCATGCGCGCCCGGCTTCCCCCTGGATCGGGGACGATGCGCCCCCCAGTGCTGATCCTGGCGGAAGCCGGGCACGCCGCGGCGGCGGCAGTGCAACGAATTCATCTCGGAAGCTCCACAACTGTCGAGAAGGCACTCGGAGAGGGGGTCGCCGCCGCCGATCGCGGCATGCTGGAGGGATGACGACCACCGACGCACCCCGATCCTCCGAGCGCCGAGCGCGCAGCCAGCACGTCCTCACGGTGCTCGAGACCGAGCGGCTCACCGAGCACCTCGTGCGCGTGCACCTCGGCGGCGACGGCTTCGACGCCTTCGTGGCCGAGGCCGACCCGGCGCGCCTCGCCGCGACCGACCGCTACGTGAAGCTCCTCCTCCCCCAGCCGGGCACGGGACTCGAGCCGCCGTTCGACCTCGACGCCCTGCGCGGCAGCGTCCCGCCAGAGGAGCTGCCGGTGCGCCGCACCTACACGGTGCGCTCGATCGGCGAGCGGAGCATCGCCGTCGACTTCGTCGTGCACGGGGACGAGGGGGTCGCCGGGCCGTGGGCCGCGGCCGCCCGGCCCGGCGACCGTCTCGCGATGTCGGCTCCCGGAGGCGCGTGGGCGCCGCGCACGGACCCGGCGGTCGCGCACCTCCTCCTCGGCGACGACTCGGCACTGCCGGCGATCGCCTCGGCCCTGGAGGCGATGCCCGCCGCGGCCCGCGGGCTCGCGCTGATCGAGGTCGGCGGGGCGGCGGACGAGGTACCGCTTCCGTCGGCGGCGGGCATCGAGATCCGCTGGCTGCATCGCGGGGGCCTCGACGCGGGTCGTGCGCTTGTGGCGGCGGTGCGTGCGGAGGCTCGTCCCGAGGGGCCCGTCGAGGTCTTCGCGCACGGGGAGCGGACGGCGATGAAGGAGCTGCGGGCGATCCTCCAGGACGACTGGGGGATCGAGCGCTCGGCGCTCTCGCTGTCGGCCTACTGGGCTCGGGGACGCGCGGAGGACCGCTTCCAGGCCGAGAAGCGCGAGCCGGTCGGGGCGATCTTCGCGGACTGACACGACGCAGGCCCGTCACCCCTCGGGGCGGCGGGCCTGCGTCGTACCGGATCAGACGCGCTTGATCGAGATCGTCGCGCTGGTCCCGGTGTTGCCGGCCGCGTCGACGGCCTTGGCGGTCACCGGGTAGGTGCCCGCGGCGAAGCCCGAGGTGTTCATCGTGAACAGCCAGCTGCCGTCGGCCGCGGGGCCCGCCTCACCGAGCTTCGTCGTGCCGACCCAGTAGCTGACTCCGGTGACGCCGACGTTGTCCGAGGCGCGGGTCACGAAGGTGACGGTGCCCGAGACGGAGGCGCCGGAGACCGGCGAGACGATCGCGACGGTCGGCCGGGTCGTGTCGGCCGGGGCCGGAGTGGCCGTCGGGGTCGGGGTCGCGGTGGGGGTCGGAGTCGCGGTGGGGGTGGCGGTCGGAGTCGCGGTGGGCGTAGCCGTGGGGGTGGCGGTCGGCGTCGGCGCGGGCGTCGCGGTCGGCGTCGCCGTGGGTGTCACCGTGGGCGTCGGGGTCGGTGCGGTCACTCCGCCGAACTGGTCGGCGCCCGCGGTGCGGCTGCCCATGGTCTGGCCGTCGATGTCGGTCCGGGCGCCGGTGGTCGAGCCCCATCCGGCGATCTGCGTCTGCGCCGCGTTCAGCACGTGCAGATCACCGGTCGCCGCGGAGACGAGGGCCGGCGCGCCCTGCACGTTGCCCTGCTGGTTGAGCAGCGAGGGGGTCTTGCAGAGCTTGACGTTCCAGTTCTCGACGATCGTGTTCGTCATCGGGCTGGTGCACGAGGAGAGGTAGCTGACGATGTTGCGGTCGAAGACGGTGTTCTTCGCCCCGCCGACGCGCAGCGCCCCGCTCTCGAACGTGTTGTTGCGGATGTAGATGCCGTCGGCCGACGCCTCGCGGAAGTCGGCGGACGAGCCTCCGCGGCAGTCGTCCGTGATCACGATGCAGCCCGACACGAAGTTCGACTCGACCGTGATGTCGCTCATCCCGTCGCCGCCGCCCGGCGAGAAGATGATGCCCGCGTTGTAGCAGTTGCTCAGGCTGTTGCCGCGGAGCGTGACGTCGTTGCTCTCGAAGACCTGGATGCAGTCGGCGTGCAGGCCGTTGTCGAGGTTCTGGTCGAAGTTCCGCACGACGTTGCCCTCGATCAGCCCGTTGTCCGTGCCGCCGACCTGGATGCCGTCGATCGACGAGCCGTTCTCGAAGAGGGAGTCGCGGACCACGACGTTCGCGCTGCGCACGAAGATCCCGGAGCCGTCGATGTGCATCCGGTTGACCGTGATGCCCGAACCGTAGGTGTAGAAGGTGCTCTTCGAGAAGATGTCGTTCCAGACCGTGTTGGGCGTATAGACCTTCGTCGAGCCGAGCACGGGCGAGGCGCCCGGGGCCGGCTGCACGGTGACCGGTGCGGCGACGGTGGCCCTGCCGCCCTTGAGGTCGACCTTGGGGTAGGTGCCCGAGGTGAGGAGCACGGTGTCACCGGCGGCCGCGCTCTGCACGGCGGTGGCGAGGGAGCACGGGGCGGCCGAGCTGCAGAGCGTTCCGGTGCCGGTCGGGGAGGCGTAGCGGTTCGCGGCCGCGAAGCTGGGGGCCGCCGTGAAGAAGGCGGCGATCACCACCAGCAGGGCGGCGAGAGTCGCGCTGAGCGTTCGAGTCATGGGCGTGGGTCCAATCGGGGAAGGTGTGAGCGGGGACTCAGGAGTGGGAGAGGGGGATCTGGGGGCGGCGGTGCCGGGCCTTCGGGTGACGGTTCCGTACACTGGGCGCGCATGCCCCGCGGCGGCGACCGGCCGCAGCGGACAACGACGAGGACGGCTCCGACACGGGGCCGAGGACGGTGTCGCAGTGAGCGGAACGGTTTCGCGTGTTCGGACGATGCTCGGAGGGCTGCGCAAGCGCACGGCCCCGATGCTGAAGAGCCCGGCGGTGCTCTCGCTCGGTGCACGAGCGGTGTTCGTCGACGCGCCCCGGCTGCGCGGCGCGCGGAAGTCCGGAGCCTCGACGGGACGCGCGATCCTCATCGCGCCCCCCGGAGCCGGCAACATCGGCGACGCGGCGCTCGTCGGCGCGTTCCTCGAGAACGTCGCCGGTCCGATCACGGTCATCACGCGCTACCCGGGCGACATCCGCATCCCGGCCGACCAGGCCGACCGCGTCGAGATCGTCTCGCTGGGCACCCTGCTCTACGGCGGGCTGCCGAGCTTCGTCCGCGACCTGCGCCGCTTCCGTGCGATGCTCCCCGGTGCCGCCTCGGTGTCGATCGTCGGCGCCGACATCATGGACGGCGCCTACAACTTCCGCGCCTCGACAAGCCGCGCCGTGGTCGCCCGAAGCGCCGCCTCGGCCGGAGTGGACACCCGCGTCCTCGGCTTCAGCTGGAACGGGAAGGCGCACCCCGCGGCCCTCTCTCAGCTGCGCGAGGCCGATCGCGCCGGCGCGACGCTGTTCCTCCGCGACCCGCTCTCGGTCGAGCGCGCCCGCCGCGACGGACTCGACGCGCAGGCGTCCGCCGACATCGTCTTCTCGGCCCGCTCGATCGACTCTCAGCGCGCGCAGACCGAGCTCGACGCCCTCGACACCGCCGGCGGCGTCGCGATCGTGAACGTCTCCGGTCTGATCGACACAGACCAGACCGGCGCCTACGTCGAGATCATCGGCGGGCTGCGCGAGCGCGGCTTCGCGATCGTCCTGCTGCCGCACGTGATCAAGAACGGACCCGACGACCTCGCGGCCTGCCGCAAGGTCTACGCCGCGCTGCCCGACACCGCGCAGGTCGCCTTCGTCGAGGACGTCCTGACCCCGGCCGAGGTCCGCGGCTTCACCGAGCGCGCGACCGTGACCGTCACCGGCCGGATGCACCTCGCGATCATGTCGCTGATGAAGGGCGTCCCCGCGATCACCCTCGCCACGCAGGGCAAGGTCGAGGGCCTGATGGCGATGTTCGAGCTGCCCTACCTCTGCGTCGAGCCCGGCGCCGGGCTCGCGGGCCGCGTCGGCGACGCGCTCGAGCGGGTGCTGTCGGACCGCGAGGCCGTCTCGGCCGCGATCCGCGCGAAGCTGCCCGCCGTGCAGGAGCTCAGCGCCGCCAACTTCCGCGGCCTGCCGCGCGCCTGAGCGCCGGCGGGGCTTCGCGGCGGTCAGCGGCACGGGGCGTCCTTCGGGGGCGTCGGGGTCTGGGGCGCAACCCTCACGCGACCGCGCCTCCGCGAGGAGCCGGGTCGCCTGGGCGACGGCCGGAGAGGACCCCGGCGTTCTCCGAGCGACACTATGGGCGGACCTCGAACACGCGTTCGTGATGAGGGTTCCTCCGCCCGGGTGCGCCCCATGCCGGGGCGAGGAGCGGGTACGCCGCGCCGTGCACCCGCCCGAACGCGACTCGGGCGCCTCGAACGCACCTCTGAGGTGCGTCAGCGGGCGCGCTCAGACCAGGCGGCGGCCGCTGAAGCGGTCGATCGGGGCGTCGCGGCGCATGGCGCGCTCGTACATGCGGTGCAGCGGCTCCGTCAGCACGCCGTTCGTGCGGTCGAGCGAGTCCTGCCAGGCGACGATCTCGCCGAGCTGCGCGGCGAGGTCGGCCCGGAGCGCCGCCTCGTCGACCGTGGTCGAGCGCCCGCCCGCCACGACGATCCGCCCGGCCACGATCACCGTGTCGATCGACGAGCCGTTCTCGGAGTACACCAGCTGGTTCTCGAGTCGCTGGCGCGGAGTGAAGTTCAGCGTCTCGAGGTCGAAGACCACGAGGTCGGCCTGCTTGCCGACCTCGATGCTGCCGGTGACGCTGTCGAGCACGGCGCTGCGCGCGCCTCCGATCGTCCCCGCGGTGAGCACCTCCGCCACCGTCGGCCACGTCGCGATGTCGGGGTCGGTCACCTTGTGCAGCAGCGCCGCGGCCTTCACCACGTCGAGCATCCGCGGGGAGTCGCTGCTCGAGCAGCCGTCGGTGCCCAGGCCCAGGTTCACGCCCGCGTCGTGCAGCGCCCGCCACGGCGCGATGCCCGAGCCGAGCTTGAGGTTCGAGATCGGGTTGTGCGAGATCGAGGTGCCGGCCGCCGCGACGCGGTCCACGTCGGAGTCGGTCAGCCAGATCCCGTGCGCGAACGTCGTGTTGGTCGAGAGCGCGCCGATCCGCTCCATGTACTCGACCAGGGTCGAGCCGTGGAACTCCTCGCCCGTCACCAGCTGCGTCTTGGTCTCGAGCACGTGGATGTGGCACTCGGCGCCGTGCTCGAGCGCGAGCTCGGTCGCCCCGGTCAGCAGCTCGGGCCCGCAGCGCTGGGGCGCCGAGGGAGCGACCATGTAGCGGAGCCGCCCGCCGGCGCGACCGTGCTGGGTCGCGAACGCCTCGCGGCTGAACGCGAGGTACCCCTCCGTCGTCGGTCGCGCGGCCGAGCGCACAGAGTCGAGGATCTCGGCGGGCAGGTACTCCTCGACGAACGGCATCGTCTCGTAGAACGGCTTGCTGATCACGTGCCCCGAGATGTTCGCCCGGATCCCGATCTCGTCGTACGCGTCGAAGACCGCCGCGAGCTGCTCCGCGTCCTGGTCCGGGTTCTCGAGCACGTCGTCGACGAGCGTCGTGACCCCGGCCTTCAGCGACTCCAGCGCGAACAGCGACGACCGCAGCTTCACGAGATCCGGAGCGACGCGGCTGTTCCCGAGGATCGGGTACGACAGCAGCATCCACAGCTCCAGGGGCAGGTTGTCGTAGCGCCCCTTGTAGAGGTACTCCCACGAGTGGGTGTGCGCGTTGACGAAGCCGGGAGTCACCAGCCGGTCGCGGCCGTCGATGATCTCGTCGCCCGGCTCGGGCGAGAGGCCCGGGCCGATCGCGGTGATGACGTCGTCGACGATGCGGATGCTCGCCGTGATCGGGACGGCGCCCGAGACCGGGTCCATGGTGATGACGGAGGCGTCGGTGATGAGGAGGGGCATGGCGGTTCCGTTCGTGGTGCGCGGGTGCTGGGGTGCGGCGGTGAGGAGGTGCGGTCAGCGGCGGGCGGGCTCGGGCTGCGCGGCGGGCGCGGCGGCCTCCCGGCGCTCGACCCAGGCGGCGGCGTCGCCGCGCCCGAGGAGGAGGTAGGCGACTCCGGCCGACACGCCGCCGGCGAGCCACGACACGTCGATGCCGCCGAGAGCCGTCGCCGCGGGGCCCTGGAGGGCCGGCACCGAGCCGTTCATGAACAGCCAGGTCAGCGTCGCGCCGATCGCGAACGAGAGCAGCGCGCGCCAGCGGACATCCGGCAGCAGCGGCGAGCCGACCGGGGCGAAGAGGTGCCCGAACGAGCGCACGCGCGGCTCGAACACCGCGTAGTGCACGAGCACGATCGCGCCCCACGGAGCGACCCAGCCGACCAGGCCCACGAGCCAGGCGTCGAGGGTCGTCGCCAGGTCGTCCTGGAAGATGAAGAAGACCGCCGCGATGAAGGCGAGCACGCCGACGATCAGGCTCAGCGCGCGCCGGCCGAGCCGGATGTCGAGGGCCTGGGTGGCCATGCCGAACGAGTAGATGTTGAGCACGTTCGTCGCGATCGGGCCGTGCACCACGAGCAGCAGCACCGGGATCGCGAGGGCGCCGAAGTTCTCGACGATCAGCTGGCCGGGGTCGACCGAGCCGTTCTTGGTGGCGAGGGTCGCGCCGAGCACGCCCAGCCAGACGACGGGGATGAACTGGCCGAGGACGCTGGCGAAGTAGAGCTTGCGCTTCGAGGCCGTGGGGCTGACGAAGCGGGAGTAGTCGCCGGCGTAGGCGAGCCAGGTGAGACCCCAGCCGATGCCGATCGCGGTCATGACGATCGACATGGCGGCGAGGCGGTCGCCTCCGGTCAGGGCGCCCTCGGCGGGGCCGGCGTACGACCAGTCGATGTCGAGGAAGAACCAGGCCACGATCGACATGAGCGCGAGCACCAGGAGGGTCGGCGGCACGGTCCAGCGCTCGAACGCCGCGATCGCGCGGTAGCCGAGGAACGAGATCGCGACCTGGATCGCCATGATCACGGCGGCGACGGCGATCTTCCAGCCGATGTTCGCGTCCTCCGGATCGACGATCCCGACGGAGCCGAGCAGCGCGATCACCAGGTCGAGGACGATCCAGGTGTTGATCGCGCACCAGCCGATGACGACGACGGCCTGGATGGCGGCGGGCGCGTAGTTGCCGCGGCGCCCGAAGACGGAGCGGCCGACCAGCATGCCGGTCGCTCCGGTGCGCTGGCCGAGCAGGACGAAGAAGCCGAAGACGGCCATGCCGACGACGTTGCCGAGGACCAGGACGGTGATCGTGTCCCACAGGCCGAGGCCCATGTTGACGCCGAGCGCGCCGAGCACCCAGTTGATCGGGGCGATGTTGGCGCCCGCCCAGATCCAGAACTGGCCGTCGAGGCGGGCGGTGCGGCGGGAGTCGGGGAGCGGCGTGAGCGCGTCCTCGGTGTCGTGCAGGGCGTCGGTGCTCATGGCGGTTCCTCTCGAAGGGGCGTGAGGTGGGGGCGGCGGGGGTGCGGGTCCACTCTCGTTCCGCACCGTTTCGCCGGGCGCGCCACCGTGTAAATTCGCGGTGACGCGAGAGGACGTTCTGTATGGCCTACCTGCTCGCGGACGCGCTCCGCGACCCCCTCCTCTCGGCCTCGCTGCCCGAGGTCGTCGCCGGGGGCGCCTCGGCCGATCGGGCGCTGATCCGCTGGGCGCACGCGAGCGAGCAGCTCGACATCGCCCCCCTCCTCCTGGGTGGCGAGCTGCTGCTGATGGAGGGCGCGCTCCTCTCGACCGACCAGGACCCCGCGGAGTGCCGGCGCTACGTGGAATCCCTGGTCGAGGCTCGCGTCGGGGCGCTCGCCGTCGAGCTCTCGCCGCGACTGCCCGCAGTGCCGGCGCCGATCGTGGCCGCCGCCGACGAGCGGGGCCTCCCGGTGATCGCCCTCTCGCGCCGGGTGCCGTTCGTGCAGGTCTGCGAGAGCATCAACACGCACCTCACCGAGCAGAAGTTCCGGAGCCTCCGGCTGGCGGACAGACTGTCCGCCCTGCTCAGCGACGCAGCCGCCGCCGACGCGGGCATCGGCGAGCTGCTCCGCGTGGTCTCGATTGCGACCGGCGCCTCCGCCTCGCTGGTCTCGCTCACGGGGGAGGAGATCGCGCGCGCCTCGCCGGGGCGCGGGGTCGACGACGCGCCGACGGCCGGCACCTTCTCGAACGTGCTGCGGTCGGGCGACTCGCTGCTCGGGACGCTGCACCTGCGCGCCCACGAGGCCGCCGATCTGCACTCGGTCGCCGTCGCGCTCGATCGCGCGCCGGACGTGCTGGCGATCGCGCTGCTGCGGCACCGTCCGCCGTCGGTCACCGAGCGGCTCACCGCGCAGCTGTTCACCGTCGCGACGGCCGAGCAGTCGCGGGCGGAGGCTGCGGCCGACCTGCAGATCGACGCCTTCCTGGGCAGGCTGGGTGCCTCCTCGCGCGAGCGCTACCTCGGGGTGTGGGCCGACACCGGGCACGACGACCGCGTGCTCCGCGCCCTCCGCGAGCTGCTCGGGGGCGTCGGAGCCGACCCCGGGCCGGTGCTCTGCGTGGTCGGCGCCGAGGTCCTGGCGCTGCTGCCGTTCGGCGGGGCGGCCGCGATGGAGGAGGGGCGCGCGACCCTCCTCGACCGCGGGGCGGCGCTCGGCGGCGGGTCCGGTGCCCTGGTCTGCGTCGGCAGCGGGCTCGGCGACCAGCGGCGGGTCCAGCGCGAGCTGTCGGAGGTGCGGGGCGTCCGCGACTGGGCGCCGGCGGGCGGCGGAGTGGTCGACTCCCGCCAGCACCGCCTGGCGCGCTTCGCGAGCTCGCTGCACGGAGACGTCGAGGCCGACGACCTGATCGAGGAGGTGCTCGGGGCGCTGCGGGACGACCAGCTCGTTACCCTCGAGGCGTTCGCCTCGCACTGGGGGAGCAAGACCGCGACCGCCGCCGCTCTCGGCATCGGCCGCCAGACGCTCTACGACCGCCTCGACCGGATCGAGTCGCTGATCGGCCCGCTCGACTCGTCCCCGGCGCGCACCCGCGTCGTCATGACCGCGGTCTTCCTGGACCAAGCCCGCGCGGCGCTGCCCCCGACCGCGCCGGCGCCCCGCCGCGCGTTCCCGCCGCCGTCTTCCCTACCCACCACTCAAAAGTTGCGGTAGTCGAGCGCGAGTACCGCAACTTTCGGAGTGTGGAAGGTTTCACCTGCGCGAGGTCAGGGTGAGGCGCGTCGAGACGCCAGAAGTCGTCGTAGTCGGTGCTCGAGCACGACAACTTCTGCGGAGTGATCCGGCGGTTCCGGCCAGGGCGCCCCATTCCTCAGAAGTTGCGGTAGTCGAGCGCGACTACCGCAACTTCTGGAGGGTGGGAGGTCTCGGTCAGGCCTCGTCGGCGGTGAGCTCGGTGTCGGTCTCGTCGGCGCGGTCGCGGAGTGCGTCGGCCATGGCGCCCGCGCCCTCGGAGCCGTGGTCCTGGTCGACCTGCTCGATGAGGCCGCCCAGCTTCTCGTCGTTGCTCGCGTCGTCGGCGCCGTCCATGACGGGCTGGTCCTGCTCGGGCTGGTTCTTCTCGCTCTGGCTCATCGTCGCCTCTCCGTGCGCCGGAGATCGGCCGCACGTCTCCGACGCTACGGATCGCGGGCGCCGGGCGCCGGAGGTTGACGCCGCGGCGATCACTCCTGCTTGATCAGCGTGACCGTCACCGGCGTGCTGTTCGCGGTGTTGCCGGCGGCGTCCGTCGCCCGGGCCGTCAGCGGGAACGTCCCGACGATTCCGACCGTGCTGGCGGTCAGCGACCAGGTCGACTCGCCGGTCTGCACCGCGTCGCCGACCTTGAGCGTGCCGACGTAGAACGCGACGGCCGTCACTCCGGTGTCATCGGTCGCCTCGACGCTCGCGGTCGTGATGCCCTTGATCACGGCGCCGTCGAGCGGCGAGGTGATCTCGACCGACGGTGCCGTCGTGTCCTCCTCGGGCGCCTCCGGCTGCGACGGGCCGGTGGAGGTCGGCGTCGGCACGGGCGTCGTCGCGGTCGGCTTCGGCGTCGGAGTCGCGCTGGGCTCCTCGGTCGGCTCCGCCGTGGGCTCCGTGGTCGGGACGGCCGTCGGGGTGGTCGTCGCCGTGCTCGTCGGAGCAGGGGCCGGGGTGCCCGAGGAGCCGGCCGAGTCGGCGCCCGCGATGTTCTTCGCGAAGGCCTGTCCGTCGATGTCCCTCGCGGCGGGAGCGCTCGAGCCCCAGCCGGCGATGACGGCGTCGTTCCCGCTGACGAGGTGCAGGTCGCCGCCGTCCTCGTCCACGAAGCGCGGCGAGCCCTGCACGTTGCCCTGCTGGTTCAGCAGCGCGGGAGCGGCGCACATCTTGGTGTTCCAGGTCGCGACGATCGTGTTGGTCATCGGGCTGTCGCACGCGGCGAGGTAGCTGACGATGTTGCGGTCGAAGGTCGTGTTCGCGGCCCCGCCGACGCGCAGCGAGCCGTCGACGAACGTGTTGTTGCGGATCAGCAGGTCGCTGGCCGACGCCTCGCGGAAGTCGGCGGCCGAGCCTCCGCGGCACTGCGCCGTCTTGACGATGCAGCTCTGCACGAAGTTGGACTCGACGGTGATGTCGCTCATGCCGTCGCCCGCGCCCGGCGAGAAGATGATGCCCGCGTTGTAGCAGTTCGAGAGGTGGTTGCCGCGGATGGTGACGCCGTTGCTCTCGAAGACCTGCACGCAGTCGGCGTGCAGCCCGTTGTTCTTGTCCTGGTCGTAGTCGCGCACCGTGTTGTTCTCGATGAGCACGTCGGACGCGCCGCCGACCTGGATGCCGTCGATCGACGAGCCGTTCCGGAACGACGAGTCGCGGACGACCGCGCCGTCGTTGCGGACGAAGAGGCCGCCGCCGTCGAAGCTCGAGGACTCGACTATCTGGTCGGCGCCGTAGAGGTAGAACGTCACCGCGACCGAGATCCTCGACCAGACCACGTGGGACACGTAGCTCTTGACCCGGTCGAACACCGGCGAGGCGCCGGGGGCGGGGGTCACGAGCAGGGGAGCGGCGGCCGTGGCCCTGCCGCCCTTGAGGTTCACGTCGGGGTAGGTGCCCGAGGTCAGCAGGACGGTGCTGCCGGCCGGCGCGTCCTGCACGCCGACGGCGAGGGTGCAGGGGGCGCTCTGGGTGCAGGTGGTCCCCGAGCCGGTGGGGGAGGTCCAGCGGTCGGCTCCGGCGGCGTTCGCCGCGGGGGCGACGAACAGCGTCGCGAGGAGGACGGAGAGCGCGAGGAGGACGGCGCTCAGGGATCGGTGCGGCGAGAGTCTCGGGGGGAGGGCTCGGGACATGGCGGGGGATTCCGTTCGACTCGTGCTGGCGAGGGAGTGGCCCGGAGTCGGCAGGCGGCCCGGGGCCGGCCTCTCCTGAGGGAGGCGGCCCCGGGCGCGTACGGCGTTCCGGGCGGGCGGTGCGTCTGGTGGTCGTCGTGCGCTGCGGGCGATGCGGTGCCGTGGTCGCGGTCAGTCGGTGGCGGAGGAGATCAGTTCTTGATGACCAGGGTGATCGACGCGCTGGTGCCGATGTTGCCGGCGGCGTCGGTCGCCTTGGCGACGACGACGTAGGTCGCGTTGGGCCAGGTCTTGCTGTTGGCCGTCAGCGTCCAGGTGCCGTCGGCCTGCTTCACCGCGTTGCCGAGCTTGGTCGAGCCCGACCAGAAGGCGACCGAGGAGACCCCGACGTTGTCGCTGGCGTTGGCCACGAGGGTCACGGTGCCGGTGACGGTCGTCTGGCTGGCGGGTGAGACGATCTGCGCCTGCGGCTTGACGGTGTCGGTCCCCGCGGTGGGCGTCGCGGTCGGAGTCGCGGTCGCGGTCGGAGCGACCGTCGGCTTGGGTGTCGCGGTCGCGGTCGCGGTGGGCGTCGGCGTCGGCGTCGCGGTGGGCGTCGCGGTCGGCTTCGGGGTCGCGGTGGCGGTCGGCGTCGCGGTCGGCGTGGCCGTGGGGGTCGCGGTGGGCGTGGCCGTGGCCGTGGGCGTGGCCGTCGGGGTGGGTGTCGGTGCGGTGACCGTGCCGGCCGGGACGGTGCTCACGCCGTAGCCGTAGTAGCGGCCGGAGACGGGCCGGGTCGGGTCGCCGGCGAAGGTGCGGCCGCGGTCGACCGTGGCCGACTTGGCCTGGGCGATCACCGTGCTGATGACCTGCGCGGGGGCCTTGCCGACGCAGGCTCCGCCGGAGGCGAGGCAGTCGAGGACGACACCGGAGGCGGCGGCCGTCGACATGCTCGTGCCGGTCTGGATGTAGGCGTAGGTGTTGCCCTTCTTCGTCGTGTACGGGCACGTGCCGGGGGCGGCGATGGTGTGCGCGGCGTCGGCGGTCGAGGCGAAGTTGCTGTTGATCGTGTAGTTGTCGTCCTTCGTCGTCACTCCGGAGCAGGGCACGGGTGCGAGCGAGCCGGGCTTGCCGTCGTAGTTGGCGAAGTTGGTGACGGCGAGCACCTCGTCGTAGGCGGCGGGGATGTAGCCCGCGAGGTCGGCGGTCGAGTTGCCGGCGGCGGACACGATGGTCACGCCCTTCGCGGCCAGGTCGCAGACCGACTGGTGGATCGCGTCGCCGTTCGTGCGGCCGCAGTTCTTGTCGTCGGCGCCGTTCGTGGCGAGCGACATGTTGACGACCTTGATGTTGTAGGTCGCGGCGTTCTGCGACACCCAGTCGAGAGCGCACATCAGGGTCGAGATCGTGCCCTTGTTGTTCGCGTCGAGGGCGCGGACCGAGTAGACCGGAGCACCGGGGGCGACGCCCACGGTCCCCGAGCCGTTGTCGAGAGCGGCCATGTAGCCGGACACGCCGGTGCCGTGGCCGTTGGCGTCGTCGGCGGTACCGGAGCCGAAGCAGTTGACCTGCTTGGCCAGGTTGTAGTCGGAGTGGCTGCTCACGCCGGAGTCGATGACCGCGACGGCGGGGCCGTTCCACGAGGTGACGCCATCGCCGGCGAGCACGGGGGCCTTGTCGGCCTCGGCCGTGAGCACGTGCGAGGGGGTGGTCTGCGCAGCGCCGTCGACGACCTGGTCGGCGGGCGACAGTGCGAGGACGCGGCTGTCGGCGGCGAGGACCGCGTGCTGGCGGGCGGTGAGCGTCGCGGTGAACCCGGCGACGCCTCCGCCGTAGGACTGGTCGAGCGTGATGCCCAGTGCGCGCACGAGGCTGGTCGAGACCGCGCTGGAGTCGACGGTGACGACGTAGCGTCCGGCGTCGGCCGCCTGCGCGGGAGCGGCGGTGGCCAGCACTCCCGAGGCGATCAGTGCTGTCACAGCGGTGGCGGTCAGGAGGCGGCGCAGCCGTCCGGCGGGACGGAGCGACGAGGTGGAGCGAGAGGTCACGGAGGCCTGTGTGTTTCTGTGCGGCGGGGTGGGGCGATGGAGCGGAGCGGAGGCGCCGGGCAGGGGTGACCGACGACCGGCCGGCGCGGGGAGGCGCCGAGCGGAGGGCAAAAGGGGGTGGTAATTGCTCAAACTAGCGGGAGGAAGGTTTCCCGCGCATTACGTTTCCGAGAATTCAGGAAACGACACGCGGACGATCTGCCCCCAGAACGAGGCGGTAGACGTCGATCGTCGCTCGTGCGATGGCGTCCCACTCGAGCGCCGAGAGGTCGGCGCGGCGGTCGGAGTCGAGGCCGTCGACCCACTCGAGCGCCTCGTCGAGCACGGCGCCGTCGAAGCCGCCGTCGTAGAGCCGCACCCAGTCGGAGCCCACCAGCGCCGCCAGCTCGTGCATCGCGCCGAGATCGGGCACCAGCACGGGGCGGTCGGCCGACACCGCGAGGATCGCCGATCCGGAGTTCTGGATCGCGGAGTAGGGGAGCACCACGAGATCGCTCGCCCGCAGCCAGAGCGCCATCCGCTCGTCGCTGAGGAAGGAGAGCTCGAGCCGGATGCGCTCGTCGCCGGCCGCCGCCTCCTCGATCACTCCGCGCAGCGGACCGCGGGCCGGGTTGCCGGCGACCGCGAGCTGCGTGCCGTCGTCGGCGCGGGCGCGGAACTGCTCGACCAGCGTCGGGATGTTCTTGTAGGGGCGGATCTGCCCGACCGAGACGACCAGGCGGGCGTCGGCGTCGAGCCCGAGCTCGGCCCGGGCCTCGGCCCGGCTCGGCGAGAAGTCGTAGTCGTGCCGGTAGTGGCCGTGCGGAGTCACGTAGGCGGGCACCGCGGCGAGCTCGGGGTAGGAGCGGCGCATCGCGGTCACTCCCTCCTGCGAGAGGCAGATGATCGCGTCGAGGTTCTCGGTCAGCACACGGCGGTACCAGTTGCGGAGGAACGGCGTCGCCCGCTCCTCGTGGGACGCGACGTTGTGCGCGGTCCAGATCAGCCGGGTGCCCCGGAGCCGCGCGATGCGCAGGAAGGCGAAGAAGAAGACCAGCCGCGCCACGATCCGGTAGCGGCGCACACCGCTGAGGAAGGTGAGGTCGGGCCAGTGCAGGTGCACGACGTCGACCTTCGAGACCAGCAGGCGCAGCCACGACAGGTCGCGCACCAGCACGCCCTCGGCGGTCATCGCCGTGTACAGGCGGGCGTTGTACGGGTTCGCGTAGCGCGTGCGGAACGCGGGCTCCGCCTCGACCCGCAGGTGCCGGCTCACGGCGCTCTCGCCCGACAGCAGCGTGCGCAGCCGCGTGGCCAGGCGCGTGCGCAGGGTGCGCGTGCCGCCCGCGATCATCGGGCCGCCTCCGTCGACGCACCGGAGCCGGGGACGCGGCCGAAGAGGGTGCGCTCGGCCTCGGGGTAGCCGACCCGCCAGTCGCGGCGCTTCTGCCAGACCTCGGTCCAGGCGCGGCGCTTGCGGCGGGTGGCGGTCTCGAGTCCGGCGCGGACGAGGGCGCCGGCCTGCAGCAGCGCGATGCCGGCGCGGGCGGGCAGCGGCTTCCACGACAGGCGGATCATCGTGACCTTCCCGGCCATCACCATCGTCATCTTGCGCCCGGAGTTGCCCTCGGTGGCCGCGTCCCGCGTCGAGGCGCCGACGTCGTGCACGATCACCGCGGAGGGGACGATCACCGGGTGCAGGCCCGCGCGGGCGGCGCGGATCGAGAACTCCGCGTCCTCGCCGTAGAGGAAGAACCGCTCGTCGAGGCGGCCGACCCGCTCGTACTCGGCGCGCTCCATCAGCAGCAGGCAGCCGGTGATGATCGGCACCTCGCGCACGGTGTCGCGCTGCCAGCCTCCGAGCGACTCGGGGTCGAGCAGCGGGTTGCCCCGGAACACGGTCGAGAGCATCGTCGCGTAGGTCAGCAGCGACCAGAGCGTGGGCGCTCCCCAGCACGACGACGGGTCGACGGTGCCGTCGGGTCGGAGGGTGCGCCCGCCGTAGACGCCGTAGCGCGGGTTCGCGACGGCGAACTCGAGCAGCGCGCGGAACGAGCCGTCGAGCACGAGCGTGTCGGGGTTGAGCAGCAGCACGTAGCGCTCGGTCGCGGCGGCCACTCCGCGGTTCACGCCGCGCGCGAAGCCGAGGTTGTCGCCCGCCTCGATCACGGTCGCCTCGGGGTGGGCCGCGCGGATCGCCTCTGCGCTGCCGTCGGCGGAGCCGTTGTCGACCACGATCACGTGCGGCGGCGTCGGGGCGTCGCCGCGCGGGATCGAGTCGAGGCAGGCGAGGGTCTTCTCGCGGGTGTTGTAGCTGACGACGACGATCGCGAGGCCGGTGTCCGTGGTCTCAGGCACCGGGGGCCTCCGGACGCTGCCCGATGACCTTGGCGGGCACGCCGCCGGCGATGCAGTTCGCGGGGAGGTCCTTCGTGACGACCGCTCCGGCGCCGACGATCGCGCCGTCGCCGATCGTGACTCCGGCGACCACCACGACGTTCGCGCCCAGCCAGACGTCGCGGCCGATCACGATGTCGCGCTCGATCTTCGCCTGGTCCATCACCGGCGTGCCCTGGACGATCCCGTAGTTCGACGCGGTGACGGTGACGTTCGGCGCCAGCAGGCACTTCTCGCCGAAGGTGATGCGGCCGCTCGTGTTGCCGGCCCAGACGATCGAGTTCTCGCCGATGTGCGTGCCGGCGCCGAGGGTGATCCGCTCGGCGTTCCTGAAGGACACGTTCGGCGCGAAGGAGACGTCTGCTCCGCGGGTCAGCCTCGGCACCTGGTCGGCGTGGCTGTACGCGTGGAAGTGCAGCAGGCGCACGGCCTGCAGGTAGGTGCGCACCTTGGTGAGGGTGCGCAGCGGTCCGCCGCCCTGGCTCATCGGGTAGTCCCGTTCTGGTCGTCGTCGGAGTTGTGGTCGTCGTCGGAGTCCTGGTCGGCGGACGCGGCCGCGCCGGCGCGCCGCGAGAGGGGGTCGATCACGGGGGCGCCGATCTCGGCGAGCGACTCGGTGATCGAGTCGAGGAAGAGCGTCGTGTCGAGGTCGGAGCGGATCGAGATCGCGATGTCGAGGCGCTTGAGGAACGAGCTGGCGAACACCGCCGCCTCGTCGTCCGGCTCCGTCACGGGCCAGAGCGTCATCGAGTCCATCTCGGCCGTGCCGAACCAGCGACGGCGGAGGAAGACGGGCAGGTAGGAGGCGTAGCCCAGCCAGTCCTTCACCCCGCGGGTGATCCCGCTCTCGCCCGAGTCCACGGCGGACTGCACCTGCGCGCGCACGCTCGCGACCGTCTCGGCGATGCCGAGCGACACGGGGACGGCGACCCGCACCATCGAGACGTGGTTGCGCTTCACCGCGTTCTTCTCGCGCCGCGGCGAGACGGGGACCAGCGTCGCGATCTCGGTCCGCTCCGGGTGCAGCGCCGCGAAGGCGTGCAGCGCGAGGGCGACGGTCAGATCGGCGACCGAGCCGCCCGCGGCCCGGGCCGCCGACTTGGCGGTGGGCAGGTCGACGGTCAGGATCGCGGCATCGCGCGGCTTGATGCTGCGCTCCAGCATCCCCGAGCGGCGGATGTACGCGTCCCGCAGCGAGCGGATGTTGCGGCCGCCGACGCGGGTGATCCGCTTCTTCAGCGGCTTGCGCTTCCACTCGGCCCACTCCTCGGCCAGCGAATCGTGCCCCGAGGCGATCTGCCGCCGCGCGGCGAGGGTGAGCGAGAGCGGGCCGCGTGGCGCGCGCGGATCCTCAGGGAACCGCATCGGCGCCCGGGTGTAGGGCTCGAACTCGACCGGAGCGTCCGAGGAGAACGCCTGGATCAGCAGGAGCCCGAACATGCCGTCGCCCAGGGCGTGGTGGATCCGCACCGCGAACCCGAGCTGACCGGTCGAGAGCTCGACCACGAGGATGTCCCAGAGGGGCCCCTTGGGGTCCATCGGACCGTTGAACGCTCCCGTGAGCAGCTCGACGTGGCGCGGATCCCACTCGACGACTCCGGGGTGGAAGCGCACGTGATCGCGCACGTCGATCTCGTCGACCGACACCCACGACGGCGTGAACAGCCCGAGCGGGGCCCGGGCGAGCCGCTGCCTGACGGAGGGGGACTTGCGGATGAACTCCTCCCACGCCGAGTAGACGAGATCGCGGTCGAGCGACCCGTCCGCGCGGCGGTACGGGGTGCCGTCGACGATCATCGAGCCGGTCGGCCGGGCGACCTCGTAGACGATGGCGTTCGAGACGAACTTCTCGTCGAGGGTGCGCAGCGGCTCGGCGTGCGGGCGGCCGGAGCGGCGGGGGGGACGGGTCATGGTTGCTCCCTGCGGGCGGGTCGGGGGCGGAAGAGACGGGAGCGGGAGGGGGCGGGAGCGCTCACTCGGCGACGGGCGCGGGCGACAGCCGGATCGGCGTCGGCGGGTACTCGTCGACGAAGGTCGAGCCCGAGAGCCGCAGGTGCCGTGAGCGGAGGTAGCCGCGGAGGATCCCCTCGACCATCGCGAGCTCGTCGCGCGCTCCGCGACCCCGCTTCTTGGCCGAGCGCACGAGACGGCGGCCGCTGCGGACGGCGAGCGTCGCGGTCATCCTGCCGCCGACCAGCGGCGACATCCGCCACCACTTGCCGACCAGCGCGCCGAGCCCGAGCCCGTAGCCCCGCATCAGACGCCGATAGGCGGTGGGATTGCGCGTGTTAACGTGCAGCACGACGCTGTCGGGGACGAAGACCGCGGTGCCGCCGGCGGCGAGGGCCCGGCAGAAGATGTCGAGGTCCTCGGCTCCGGCGAGGTAGCGGCCGGCGCCGAGCGTGTCGTCGAAGCCGCCGAGCGTCTGCACGGTGGAGCGGCGGAACGCCATCACGGCGCCGTGTCCGGCGTCGAGGCCCTGCACGGTCGACCGGTAGGTGATCCGGTCGGTCGGCGGCACGTCGGTGTCGACGAGCGTGTGGTCGAGCATCCGCCCCGTGGCCACGGCGACCCGCTCGTCGGCGAAGGCGTCGAGGAGCGCCTCGATCCAGCCCGGAGTGGGGGAGCAGTCGTCATCGGTGTAGACCACGACCGGCCGGGTGCTCGAGTCGAGACCGAGGTTCCGCGCGATCGAGAGCCCCTTGGTGTCGGTCCGCACGTAGCGGACGCCGGCGCCCTCGGCCACCTCGCGCGTGCGCGAGTCGGTCGACGCGGAGTCGACGACGATCACCTCGACGGCCGGGTCGGTCCCCGCGGCGATCGCGGCGAGGGCGCCCCGCAGCATGTCGGGCCGCTCGCGGGTGCAGAGGATGATCGAGACGTCACTGAGGCTCAGGGCGCTGGGGTTCACGGGCGATGGGTCCTCGACGGGTCGGCGGCGACGGCCGGGGTGCCGACCATCCGCATGGCGGCGCGGTAGGCGGCGACGAGATCGACGCCCGCCCGCGTCCAGGTGAGCTCGCTCCGGTTGGCGAGGGCCGCCCGGCGCAGTCGTGCCAGCAGCTCCCGGTCGGAGCAGACGAGGTCGAGGTGCGCGGTCAGCGTCTCGACGTCGCGGGGCTCGTGCACGAGACCCTGCACGCCGTCCTCGAGGTTCGCGCCGGCCGCCGACGAGACGAGCGGGACGCAGCCCGCGGCCTGCGCCTCGGAGGTGACCAGCGCGCTGCCCTCCTCGATCGTCGGCAGGATCAGCACGTCGGCCGCCTGGAAGACGGAGGTGACGTCGCTGGTGAACCCGCGCAGCTCGACGCTCGGCTGCTCGAGCAGGCCTGCGAGGCGCTCGCGGTAGCCCGGGGTGAAGTCGCCGTAGACCAGGAACCGGCCGCAGCCGCTGGCCCGCGACGCCTGCCACGCCTGCAGGGCGTAGAGCAGGCCCTTGCGGGGCTCGATCCGGCCCACGAAGACGGCGGTGAACACGTGGTCGGGGTCGTCGCGCGGATCGGGATCGATCACGTGCGCGGTGTCGACCTGGGCGCCGTAGCGGTGGCGGAGCAGCTTCTCGGGCGAGAAGCCCTTCTCGAGGAAGGTCCGCTCGACCGAGGCGGAGGGCACCAGGATCGCGGTCGCGGAGGCCCACTCCCGCTCCTCGCGCTGCAGCCGCACCGCGTTGTACGTGTGCGGGGAGCCGGGCGGCGGGGTGATGCCGAGGCGCTCGTACTCCTCGGCGACGACCTCGAAGGCGTGCGCGGTGTGCGTGTTCGGCGCCTCGCGTACCGACGGGACGCCCTGGCGGGCGGCCTCGTCGAAGGTGCGGGCCGATCCCCACGGCCAGCCGTGGACGACGTCGTAGTCGCCCTCGGCGAGGATCCGCGCGGTCACGCGGTCGTGGTGCGCGATCGAGCGGCTGCGCCCGAAGAGGCGGTGCGGAAGGCGGATGCCGCCGACCGTCAGAGTCGTCACCGCGCGGGCGACGGGCCCGAGCGGCTGGGCGATCGAGGCGGCGACGACGGTCACCCGGTGGCCTGCCTCGGTCAGCGCGCGCACCTGGTGCAGCGCGGTCCAGCCGATGCCGGGCGAGCCGATCGCGTGCGGGAAGGAGTAGAGGACCGACAGCGGAGCGTCATCGCTCGCCGAGGGCGCGACGGTGGGCGCGAGCGTCGTCAGACGGTCGTCGTGGTCGTCGTCGTGCGGGGCCGACTCGGGGTCGGCGGGGCGGTCGGGTGGGTCGGTGGCAGTGGTGGAGCACTGGTGCTCATCATCCATGCGTCTCCTGTCGTGAGGGCGGCGCGCTCAGGAATGAACAAGGACTACCATCCTCGTCCATCTGAGAGGAATGCAAGTGCGCGTCCTGCTGGGCGGGTCGGACACCCAGGAGACTTAACACACCCGCAATACTTCCGGCATCCGCATGCCGTGGGTTATGGTCACAATGAGTGTGTCGGGGCACCGCACTCGTGGGGTCCCGGTTCTCTGCCCGTTCCGACCCCCTGGCCGCAAGCCCGGAGGCGGCGCGGACGCAGCGACAGCACGTTCGACACCGCACTACGCACCAGGCTCCGTCCTCGTCCTCCGACGTCGACCGCCACACCACCCGTTCCGCCATTACCCGCCGTGATGGACGGAGGCGTTGCTCCATCGTCTGCAGCAGCATTGCATCCTCCGAGCACGCGGCGAGTCGCCCGAGGTACCACACCTCGCCGTCTGGAAGTCGAGACCGAGATGTCCGTCCCCCTTTACCTTCGAGTGCTCTGGAGCTACAAGTGGCTCCTCGCCGTGGGCCTCATCGTCTCCGTGCTGGCCGCCCTGGTCGCCGGATACACCGTCAAGGACGGGGAGATCGTCTCGCGCGCTGAGTCCGCGTACCGCTCCGACACGACGATCCTGCTGGGCGGTGGCCCGCAGAACCCGTTCCAGGCCGTCGACCCCGGTCAGACCATCACCGAGGGCACCACCGAGGCGCAGCAGAACGACCTCACGAACACCGCGGTCATCTACGCCTACCTCGTCAGCGGCTCCCAGATCCGCGCGCAGGTCGAGGCGGCCATGGGCCCCCTCACCGACACCGAGGCGCTGAGCGCCGTGCGCCGCACCACGCAGCCCGCCGGCACCGAGCAGAACCCGGGCCGCTTCAGCCTCCCGATCCTCTCGATCGTCGGTGAGTCGACCGATCCCGAGCGCGCCGTCCTCATCTCCGAGACCGCGTCGACGGTCTTCCAGAACTACGTCGCCGCCCAGCAGGACGCCTCCGGTGTCGCCCCCGAGCTGCGCGTGACCCTCGCGGTCACCGACCAGGGCACCGCCGTCGAGCAGGAGGGGTCGAACCCCATCATCCCGATCGCCATCACCGGCCTCGGCGTGTTCCTCGCCTTCATCGCCCTCGCGTTCATCCTCTACAACGTCCGCATCTCGCGGGAGCGCGTCACCGCTAACCGCAACAACGCCCGCCCGCGCGGCGAGTCCTTCCGCCGCGGCCCGGCCATCACCGGCACCGCGGGCGAGGGCCAGCGTCCCGCCGCACTGGGCACCGCCTCCGAGAACCCCGCCGCGGCGGGTGAGCTCGCCTCCTCCGGGAAGCGCAGCGCCACCTGAGGCGGGGTCCCGACATGAGCACGCAGACCGTCAAGGGACTCCCGATCCCTGTTCCCGGCAACGACGACCCGTACGCGGGCGAGATCCTCGTCCGCCGGACCTTCGGGATCCGCTCGGCCCTGGCGACCGTCCTGCTCTCGGGCGTCGCTCTGGCAGCGGTCTACTACCTCAACCCGCTCTACGCAGGGGCGGTCCTCTTCGGGATCTCGTTCCTCTACCTCACGCGCAAGCTGGTCTTCAACTGGACCGGCGCGTTCATGGTCCTGCTGCTCGTGATCATGTTCATCCCGGTGCGCTACTACGCGCTCCCGATCCCGATCGGCTTCGCTCTCGAGCCCTACCGGCTCGTGATCGTGCTGATGGTGATCTCGGGGATCGTCGCCCTGATGATCGACCCGAAGTTCGTCTGGCGCCCCGCGGCGTTCGGCTGGCCGCTCGGGATCTGGGTGGCGTCGAGCCTGCTCTCCATCGCGGCGAACGTGCAGTTCATCTCGGAGGGCGGCCTCGGCAGCGGTGTCGCCGGCGCGATCATCAACGACCTGCTGATGCTCTCCGTCTTCTACATCGCCCGTCTGATGATGCGCAGCGAGCGCATCGTCGAGGCCGTGCTGACCACGCTGGTCTGGACGGCCGTCGTGGTCGCGGTCTTCGCGGTCCTCGAGCGCGCGACGCAGCAGAACGTGTTCACCATGCTCGACAAGTTCCTCCCGCTCGAGCGCCTCGGCGCCGAGCAGGAGGCCTACCGGGCCGGCGGCTACCGCTCGTTCGGGTCGGCGCAGCACCCCATCGCCCTCGCGGTGATGTTCACGATGATGATCCCCATCGCGATCTACCTCTCGAAGTACGCCCGCTGGCCGTTCAACGAGATCAACCGCCGCATCATCTACTACGGCGTGGTCCTCGCGATGCTCCTGGGCGTCGTGACCGCGGTGTCGCGCACCGCGATCGTCACGCTGGGCGTGATGTTCCTCGTGACGCTGATCCTGCGTCCGAAGATCGGCGGATACCTCCTGCTGGGGATGATCCCCGTCCTCGGGCTCGGCTTCCTCGTCATCCCGAAGATCCTGACCGACATGATCGGCTCGTTCCTCGACCCCGAGGAGCTCATCGCGTCGCAGTACACCTCGGCGGGCATGGCCGGAGCAGGGCGTCTCGCCGACCTCGAGCCGGCGATGGCCATCGTGCGCGAGCATCCGTTCTTCGGAACGGGCATCGGCAGCCGGATCGTCGTCGGTGACGACAAGAACGCGTTCATCCTCGACAACCAGTGGCTCGGCACCCTGATGGACGGCGGCGCCGTCGGCGTCATCGGCCTCGCCGTGCTGTTCCTGGTGCCGATCGTGATGCTGCTGCGCTACTCGTTCAAGAGCACGACCACCCCGCAGTACGCGAGCCTCGCGTTCTCGATCGCGGTCCTGCTCGTCGGCTACACGATCGCCGCCTACTTCTACGACGCCTTCGGTTTCTTCCAGGCCTTCATGCTCTTCTGGGTCTTCCTGGGGATCGGCGCCTGGGTGCTCACCGAGGCACCGCGCAAGTCGGCTCGACGCCGGCTGTCGCCGGAGGACGCGGGCTACGTCTCGGCGTTCACCCGCGGCTCGGCGGGCGCTCCCGGACACGGGCCCGCCCTCGGCTCGCACGTCGGCGCCCACTCCCGGGATCACGTCGTCCGCAAGCCGGCTCCGATCGAGTCGTGAGCGTCCGCGTCAGCGTCGTCATCCCCGCGCACGACGAGGCGGCGGTGATCGGCCGGCTCCTCCGCGCGCTCGTCGACGGCGACCCGGAGGGCCGGTTCGAGATCGTCGTCGGCGCGAACGGCTGCACCGACGACACCGTCGCGGTCGCCCGCGCCGTTGATCCGCGGATCCTGGTCGCCGAGACGGAGCGCGCCTCCAAGATCGCCGGCCTCAACGCGGCCGACGCGATCGCCACGGTGCTGCCGCGGATCTACGTGGACGCCGATGTGAGCGTCTCGGCCGAGACGCTCCTCGCCCTCGGTGACGAGCTGGTCCGCCCCGGCGGCCCGCTCGTCGCCGCTCCCGAGTTCCACGTCGACACGCGCGGCGCCTCCTGGGCCGTCCGCGCGCACTACTCGATCTGGGAGCTGTCCGACTACCGCGTCAGCGGCCTGGTCGGCTCCGGGATCTACGGCCTGTCGGCCGAGGGGAGGCGCCGCTTCGGCGCGTTCCCCGAGATCATCGCCGACGACCGCTTCGTGCAGCAGCTCTTCGCACCCGAGGAGCGCGCGACCCTGCGGGGGCACACCTTCTCGGTGAAGGCCCCGCGGCGGATGCGCAACCAGCTCAAGCGCACCGTGCGGATCGCCATCGGCAACGTCCAGCTGAAGGAGTCGGGCCTCGTCCCCGACCGCCCGCAGCCCGCGGGAGCCGGACTCGTGCCCCTGCTGAAGCGGGTCCTCCGGCGGCCGTCCCTGTGGCCGGCCTTCCCCATCTACTGCTACGGCTATCTGCGACCCCGCCTCACGGCCCGGTCGATCATCGCTCGAGGAGGCGTACCCGAATGGAACCGCGACGAGACGACGCGCGCGTGACGGGGCCGACCACGTCCGGCGGCTCCTCGAGCGCGTCCCGCACCACCGACGAGCAGATCGAGGCGGCGATGGACGACACCGCCCACACCACCGAGACGCTCGCGACCGACGCGATCGCTCAGTCGCCGACGGTGGGCGACGGACCGAACCTGCCGCCCCGCTCCGACCTCGGCCACAAGGCCAGCCGCGGAGTCATCCAGACCCTCGGCGGGCTCTGGGGCAAGACGGCCATCCAGCTGATCTCGACCGTCGTGCTCGCCCGCCTGCTGTCGCCGTCGGACTTCGGTCTGCTGGCGGCCGTCACGGCCATCGTCGGAGTCGCCGACCTGGTCCGCGACTTCGGCCTCACCGGCGCGATCATCCAGTCGAAGAAGCTCAGCGACGCGGTCTGGCGCTCGGTGCTGTGGCTGTCGGTCGCGCTCGGCGTGGCGGGCACGATCGTGATCGCCGCCTCCGCCTGGCTGATCGCCGGCCTCTACCAGGAAGAGGCCCTGATCGTCCTGACCCTCGCGGTCGCTCCGACGCTGTTCCTCAACAGCCTCTGCATGCCGCTCCAGGCGCGCGTGCAGAAGGAGATGCGCTTCGGCCTGATGGCGCAGATCGACGTCGTCTCGATGCTCGTCGGCGTCGTCGGCTCGATCATCGCCGCG
The DNA here is from genome assembly GCF_009807095.1 of Rathayibacter sp. VKM Ac-2754. Taxonomy (GTDB): domain Bacteria; phylum Actinomycetota; class Actinomycetes; order Actinomycetales; family Microbacteriaceae; genus Rathayibacter. The sequence continues at coordinate 418,031 of NZ_WUCC01000004.1, forward strand.
CTCCTCGGCTGGGGCGTCTGGTCGCTCGTCGTGCTGCAGGGCGGCGCGCTTGTCTATCGGCTGATCGCCCTCTGGGTCGCCGCCCGCCCGAAGTTCGGCCCGCCGCGGATCTCGCGCGAGGTCATCCCGCTGGTCACCACCGGCGGCAGCATCTTCGGCGTCCAGCTGCTCAACTACTTCGCCCGCAACGTCGACAACGTCCTCATCGGCGCGCAGCTCGGCGCGAACGCGCTGGGCCAGTACTCGCGGGCCTACTCGCTCTTCCTGCTCCCGCTGCAGCAGCTCAACGGGCCCCTCGGCCGCGTGGCGCTGCCGGTGCTCAGCTCGCTGCAGGACGACGGCGAGCGCTACCGCCGCTACGTCCGCGGGGCGCTGCTGGTCATCGGCTACCTGACGCTGCCGACCTTCGGAGTCCTCGCGGCCCTGTCCGGCCCGCTGGTCGAGCTGCTGCTCGGCTCGCAGTGGTCCTCGTCGGCCGTGATCCTGTCGCTGCTCTCGATCGCCGGCATCGCCCAGGGCATCGGCAACGTGCAGGGCTGGATCTACATCTCGCTCGGACGCGTGCACCGTCAGCTGATCTACTACGTGGTCACGCGTCCGATCGTGATCGCCTCGTTCTTCGTCGGCCTGTGGTGGAACGGCGTCGAGGGCCTCGCGCTGCTCTACGGACTCACCACCCTCGCCCTGCTCGTGCCCGGCTTCTGGCTCGCCATCCGCGGCACGTTCCTCCGCGGCTCCGACATCATCGTGCCGGTCCTGCGCCCCGCGATCGTCGTGCCGTTCATGTTCGGCGCCGCCTGGGCCGTCGGGGAGTACACCGACCTCCTGCCGATCGTGCACCTGATCGTCGGCGGTCTCGCCTCCCTGGTGCCGCTCGCCCTGGCGATGGTGCTGCCGGTCTACCGCCGCGACATGAACCAGATCCTCGCCTTCGTGAAGCAGGTCAGGAAGCCCAAGCCGAAGGGGCCGAAGCCGCCCGCGGCCGTCCCCGCCACCGAAGGAGGAGCGGCATGATCCGCCGTGCCGGAGCGATCGCCGCTCTTCTGCTGTCCGCCGCTCTGCTGGCCGGGTGCACCTCCGCACCGGCTCCCGCCGAGACCACCGAGCCCGCCGCGGGCGGCCTGCCGTTCGAGGCCGGCGTCATCGCCGCGATGGGCGACTCGATCTCGGTCGGCGTCGCCGCGTGCGGGCAGAACAAGCCCTGCCCGAGCGCCTCGTGGACCACCGGCGAGGACGAGACCGTCGACTCCGTCGCCCGTCGCGCCGGCGAGGCCGTCGGCGCGGTGCCGACCATCGAGAACGTCGCCGCCAAGGGCGCCACCTCGGCCGAGCTGCCGCGCCAGGCCGAGAAGGCCGTGGCGGTCTCGCCCGACCTGGTCACCGTGCTGATCGGCGCGAACGACGTCTGCCGCAAGAACAGCAGCGACATCACGACTCCCGACGCCTTCCGCACCAGTGTCACGACGAGTCTCGCGACGCTGTCGACGGGGGCCCCGGACGCGACGATCTTCGTCTCCTCCGTGCCCAACCTGCTCGACTTCTTCGAGACCGAGCGCACCGACTCCGAGGCCGTCTCGCGCTGGTCCGGCAGCTCGAACTGCAACTCGCTGCTCTACGAGCCGACCTCGGACGCGGCGGACTCGGTCGCCCGCCGCACGAACGTGAGCGACACGATCGACGCCTACAACGCGATCCTCGCGGAGGCCTGCGGGGCCGTCGCGAACTGCGTCTACGACGGAGGCGCGCTGCACGACTTCGACGTCACCTCCGACGACATCTCGGACGTCGACCACTTCCACCCGTCGATCGCGGGCCAGGCGAAGCTCGCCGACATCGCGTGGACGGCGCTGATGGCGGGGGTCTCCTGACCCTCTGAGCCCGTCGGTGTGCACAACCGAGGGTGAGAGCGGTCATCGCGCCCCACCGGGCGACTCGGCGCCACTGAGCCTCGATCGTGCACGCGTGAGCGCTCCGTCCGGCGGATGACGCTCCTCCACAGGCGCTTCTGGGGCCTCGGTCGTACCGATTCCGGACTCAGGGCCGCACGTCGTGACGGCGGCGACGCCACCCTCGGGGCATGGAACGAGTGCTGCACCTCCTGACTGCCTGGGGAGGCGTCGCGTCGGCGTCGCAGTTCGCCGGAGCGGGTGTCACGCGCCGCGCGCTCGGCGCCGCCCTGGAGTCGGGAGCCGTCGAGCGGCTGCGCCGCGGGTGGTTCGCACTCGCGACGCTGCCTGTGGACGAGCGTCGCGCCGTCGCTCTCGGCGGGGTGCTGACCTGTGCCTCCGCGCTGGCGGCGCGGGGGCTGTGGGTGCTCGAGAGCGAGCGCCTGCACGTCGCCGTGCCTCCGCACGCGTCGGAACGGAGCGCGCCTCCGGGGGTCGTGCTGCACTGGCGGTCCTGGGACGGCTGCGGGCACGAGTCGGGCTCGCTCGACGGGCTCCGCGCCTCCCTCTTGCACCTGCTGGCATGCGTTCCGCCGGAGGACGCGCTCATGACGCTCGACAGCGCCGTCAACTCGGGCGCGATAAGTCTCGACGATCTGCTCGCGCTGAAGGCACTCGCGCCCACGACGAGGGGCTGGGTGCTCGGCGAAGTGGACGGCGGCTGCCAGTCCGGGTCGGAGACCAGAGTGCGGCGGCTGGGGCAGCGACTGCGCGTCGTCGTCCGCACCCAGGTGGAGATCGAGAGGGTCGGTCATGTCGACGTCGTCTTCGGCGAGCGGCTCGTCCTCGAGACCGACGGTCGGACGTTCCACTCCGGATCCGCGCAGATCGAGGAGGACTATCGACGGAGCCTGGAGCTCGCCGCGCAGGGCTACCTGTGCATCCGCCTCTCGACGAAGCAGGTGCTGCAGACCTGGGGTCGGACGGAGACGGTCATCCGAGCGCTCGTCGACAGGCGCGAGCACCTCTGGGGGGTGCGGAGGTGAGATCGGCGTGCGCAACCGAGGTCAGGAGCGGCCGAGCCGCCTCTCGGAGGGCGACGCGCACTGTCAGCCTCGGTTGTGCACCGGCGCCGGCGTCAGACCGCGGGAGCGCTCGAGCCGCCGCCGCCCTGGGTGCGGCTCGCGGCGAAGCCGGGGCGCTTGGAGCGCACGCGGGCGGGGGAGAAGCGGAACGGGGCGACGTCCTCGACGACGCGGGTCGAGAGGCGGGCGGCGCGCAGCAGCAGCTCCTCGGTCAGCTCCTCGGGGGCCGCGGCGATCGCGAGGCCGCGGCGGTCGAGCTCACGCGCGATCTGGATCTGGTGGTCGTCGATGTGCTCGCCGCGCGCCACCAGGCGGGGGACGAGGATGGGGACCTTGCCCGCCTCGATGGCCGTGATGGCCGCGCCGGTGCCCGCGTGGGCGATGACGACGTCGGCCGCGTCGACCGCCTCCTGGAGCTCGTGGTGCGGGACGCTCACGCGGCCCTCGATGCCGTGCGGTGAGACGTCGGCGAGTCCGGTCTGCCAGAGCACCTCCGCGCCCGAGAGCAGGGGGACCGCGGCGGCGATCAGCCGGTCGAAGGGGTAGAGGTCCTGCGTGCCGACCGAGAGGACGGCGCGGCGGATGCCGCCGACCTCCCGCGCCGGACCGGTGGTGAAGGCGTCGAAGATCGAGCCGCCGAACTGCCAGCGCTGGTCGGCCCACACCGGGTACTGGCTGTAAGTGTTCACTCCGCGCAGGCGCGCCATGATCCGCCCCGTGATCGAGGGGCCGTCGGCGCGCGCCGCGCTCTCGATGTAGTGGCACTCGATCCCGCGCAGCGACGCCTCAGGCATGAAGGACACCGCCGGGCTCGACCCGGTGCTGAAGACGGCCGAGTAGTCGCCCTTGCCGATGATGCGGTGCGCGAGGAGGGCGTTCTGGGCGATCGGCAGGGTGTCGCGCGGTGCGGCGAAGCGGCTGAAGGTCACGCGCCGTCCCTCGAGGAGCGAGCGGCTCAGGCCGTTGTCGAACGTCACCCAGTGCTGCTCGGCCGGATCGATCCCGAACCGGGACGACAGCGTGAACAGCTGCTTCAGATGCCCTCCGCCGGAGCAGACGAACAGGAACTCGGACATGGTGCCCTCCTCCGCACCGGGGAGCCGATGGCCGGCCCGGGCGGATGCTGTGTAGTGGGAGATCGTGAAGGTGACGGGTGGACGGCGGCCGGGCTCAGCCCGGCACGACCTCGCCCGAGCGCGCGCCTCCGCGGTCGAGCAGGATGTCGAGGACCGTCCCGTGCCGGGCCGCCCACGAGTTGGCGTGCACCCACTCGAGGCGGTCCTCCTCGTCCGCGTGGCCGTCGGCCAGGGCGTCGTCGACGACCGAGGCGAACTCGGCCATCGTCGGCACGATGCGGATGCGGTCGCTGATGCCGTGGATGGGCGGGAGGTCGACCGAGATGACGGGGCAGCCGCTCGCCACGTACTCGTACAGCTTGAGCGGGCTCATCGCCTCGGTCAGGGGCGTCCGCCGGTGCGCGAGGAGGCAGAGCTCGACGTTGCGCATCGTCGCGACCAGTTCGCGACGGCCGACGGAGTGGTGCAGGTGCACGTTCGAGAACCGCGCCAGGGGGGCGAGGTACCCGGGATCGGGCTGCGGGCCCATCAGGACGATGTGCAGCTCGGGGTGCGCGGTCGCGACCGCCACGATCCCCTCGACGTCGAGCCGGTCGTCGAGGGTGCCGACGTGCAGGGCGCGCGGGCCCGGGATGCTCCGCAGCCACTCGGGGGCCTCGGGGACCGGGCCGGTCCACTCCTCGGGAGCGACGCCGTTCGGCACCACGGCGTGGGGGCCGGTGGGGGCGATCCGGTCGATGATCTCCTGCGACACGGCGGTCACCGAGCGGCCCGAGGAGGCGACGCGGCGGTACGCCTCCTGGAACGCGGGCCAGTGGTTCTTCCACCGGGTCGAGGTGGTCCAGTCGTCGCGGGCGAAGAACATCACGTGCTCGGCCCACTCGAACGGCGAGAAGCCGGCGACGACGGGGCTCGTGGTGACGATCACCGGCCGCACCAGCTCGAGCTCGTCGGCCAGCTTGGCGATGCCCTGATCGTAGGCGCGGTACTCCCTCTCGAGGCCCGCGATGTCGGTCGGGTCGCTGCGCCGCAGGCGGAGCGGGGTGTGCAGGACGCGCGTCGGCGTCCCGGGGAACTCCACCTCCCTGCCGAGCGCGGAGCGGACGAGGTTGGTGGGCGCGAAGCGGTACGGATTGGCGACGATCAGGCGCCCCACCTGGGGGCTCTCCATCAGCGAGGTCAGGATGCGGTCCGGCGGCCGCATCATCCCCCGGCGCGCGGCATCGGTGTACGTCTCGTACGAGAAGGTGAAGACGACGTCGCGCACGAGACCGTTCCCCACGGTCGGCGCGCTCACGCGAACGTCCGGATGACGCGCGCGGGGACCCCGACGGCGACGGAGTAGTCGGGCACGTCGTCGCGGACGACCGCGTTCGCGCCGATGACGGCGCCGCGACCGACCGTGACTCCGGGCATGATGACCACGTTCTCGCCCAGCCAGGCGCCGCGGCCGATGCGCACCGGGGCGATCCGCTCGACCGGCTGGTCGCGGATGAACGTGTCCGGGTCGGAGAATCCGTGGGAGTGGTCGGAGATGTAGACGCCGCGGGCGATGCCCACGCCCTCCTCGATGATCACGCTCTCGACGGCGGTGATCGCGGTCATGTTCATCCGAACGCGGTCGCCGATGATCAGTGCCGGGGTGGGCGCGTCGGCGGAGGGCACCATCAGCATGCAGTTCGCGCTGATCAGGACGTTCTCTCCGATCGAGATGCGGCTGCCCTGCCCCGGGCCGATGCGGAACGGCAGGCAGATGCGCGAGCCCTTCCCGAAGCGGTGGAAGCCACCGGCGACGAGCTTGCTGAAGGCCAGATCGCGGGCTCGCTGAGCCAGGATCGCGAGATCCAGTCCGTTCACGGCATCAACTCCAGGTGACAGGGGCGTGCAGAACGACGGGTGCGTTCAGCGCCTGAGGCGGGGCGCGCGGCACAGCGGGTAAGCGGGCATCGCACGGGTGAGGGAACGGACCCACGATAGCGAGCGTCACCCATAGAGGGCGACCCCAGTGGTCGGGGGCTCAGACGCCCGTAACCCTGCGGAAACAGGATCGACGGCGGTGCCCCTTGCTGCGCGCTCGCCGAGGATGCAGGCGTCGGACGGGCCGCGGAGCGATCCGTCGGCCCGGAGAGCGTAAAATCGGACAGTCCGCGGAGAAGAGGAACCGGCAGGGTCCTCCCAGCCTCCGATCGGGCGATCAGCGCCGACGGACCCGGCGGCGTCGCCCGGTCCGCTCGCGACTCCCGACCCACCGCACCACCAGAGAGGCTCGACCGTGGCCCACGCCGCCGACTCCGCCGAACGGGCGAACTCCTGGACCCTCGTGCTCGCCCGCGCCGCCGTCGCCGCGGCCGCGGGCTGCGTGGTCACCTTCTCCCCCGACCACAGCCCGGCCTTCGGGCTCGCCGTCTTCGCCGGGTTCGCCCTCGCGACCGGCGCGGTCTCCCTCCTCCGCGCGCTGCGTGCCGCCGACGGGCGCAGTCGCAGGGCCGCGCTCGCCTCGGCCGGCGTCACCCTCCTCGCCGGAGTCGGAGCGCTCGTCGCGCTGCCCGTCGCCGCGCTGATGCTGTTCGTCGCTCTGGTGGCCGGCTGGGCCCTCGTCTCGGGATCCCTCGAGATCACCAGCGGCCGCCGCGGTCAGGGCCTCGCCGCCCGCGACGCGGTCGTCGTCGGTGCCGGCACGGTGCTCCTCGGCGCCGCCTTCGCCCTGCTCCCTCCCCACCCCGTCGTCTCGGTCGGCCTTCTCGGCGCCTACGCCGTGATGGTCGGCGTCTACCTCGCGATCGCCGCGTTCTCGCTCAAGTGGGCCGCCGGTGCCGATGCCGTCGACACCTCGACATCCACCACCGGAGGAGACCGATGACCGCCGAAGGCCAGACCCCCGACGCCGCGGCGCCCGAGCCCGACGAGTTCGCGCCGCGCACGTTCCAGCCCACCCGCAAGGACCGCCTGCGCCCCCTCGAGCTCATCGGCTTCTCGGCCGTGATGGCGGCCTTCGTCGGCGTGGTCGTGCTGCTGTCGACCCGCGAGCCGGTCGTCGCGCTCATCTCGTTCGGAGTCGCGTTCATCGTCGTCCTCGTCGCGATCGCGATGTTCTCACTCACCTTCAAGCCCGACGACGCCGAGATCGCCGACCTCGACGAGCAGAACGGCCGCCACTGAGTTCTCCGGGTCGGGGCGTCCTCGCCGCCCCTCCCGCGGTCGGCTCTTCGATGTGGCCGGGTTCTGTAGAGCGTCCCGCTTTCGCTGCGCGGAATCGCTTGGCACGCGATTCCGCGGTGCGCTCCGAGGTTCGGCGTACGCGGGGACCGCTGGAAGGTGACACGGGGAGAAGACGGCGTCCGCCGCCCTCCATGCTGGTCGAGTAGCCGCCGTGGGCGGCGTATCGAGACCCACCTCCCTTCGGAGATAGGCGTGCTCGCTGCCGCTCCGGCCGGCGTCGGTGGTCGGACGTACTGTGCGGGCATGGCGGAGGCGATCGGGCGGTGGTGGGAGCGGCGGCGGTTCTCGAGGGGGGTCGACGTGCCGTACGAGGTCGGGCGCTACCGGGACGCGTGGTCGTCCTATCCGGTGCTGGTGCGGCAGTACCGCCCCGAGTACAACGACGGCATCGTGCTGAGCCAGATCCCTCCGGCCGCCGACGTCTACCTGTGCTGGCTCTGCGACTCCGGGCACCTGTTCGTCGCGACCCCCGAGGAGCAGCGGCACCGCCCGGGTCGGGAGCGCCGGCGCTCGTCGTGGTGCCCCGAGTGCGCCGAGCTGGCCCGGCCGCGGACGCCGCGTGCGCATCAGGAGGAGGCGCCGCCTCCGCGTCGAGCCCCCGCCCGCGCCCCGCGGATCTGCTCGAAGACGCCGGATCTCGCGGTCGGCGAGCCGTTCGCGAGTCGGTGCGCGCCTCCGCCCGCTTCGGCCGTCGAGGCCCGGCTGCGGGCGATGCTGGCCGAGCGGCTCGAGTTCGAGCCCGGCTTCACCGCGGTGCGCCTCGGCCGGCCGTTCTTCGAGCACCTCGAGGCGTGGCCGGACATCGTGCTGGGCGAGCTGCGGGTCGCGATCGAGTACGACTCGACGGGGAGGCACGGACTCGAGCACGTCGGCCGCCGCGAGGAGGCGGACCGTCGGAAGGACCGCGCGCTGCGGTCGGCGGGCTGGGAGGTCGTGCGCATCCGCACCGGCCGCCTCCCCGCACTGGGCCCGCACGACGTGCTCGCCTCGGGAGTGTCGGCGGCCGTCGTCGAGCGGCTGCTCGAGGAGCTGCGGGTGATCCGCGGAGACCTGCTGGTCGACTCTTGGACGCGCTGACCGCCTCCGCCCTCAGCTGCGGAGCGCGAGGGCCTCGCTCCACCAGCGGCGGTGGAGCGCCCACGGGTCGGGCTCGCCCGCGCCGACCGTCTCGATGTGGCCCTCGAGTGCGGGGCTCCTGGCGAACCACTCGGTGCGCTCGAGCCGCTCGGCGGCGAACTGCGCGTGCCGGTGCTGCTCGAGCGCCCGGCCGCCGCGCTCGAACGCGAGCAGCTCCTCGTGGCGCAGCCGGTGCAGGCGCTGGCGGGGGTTGCCGCTGGTGCCGATCTTGATGCGGTCGCCGAAGCGGATGTAGTACACGACCTCGACGCGCGGCGGCGCGAGCTCGGCGTCGGGCACCTCGCCGAAGCGCCACTCGCAGGCCGCGCAGAGCCAGGCCGAGGGGAGCCGCACGCCCAGCCGGGAGCCGCAGACGAGGCACGGCGACGGCAGTGCGTCGACGACGCCGTCCTCGCGGGCGACCCAGTCGTGCGCCAGCGCGAGGTGCGCCGAGCAGAGCGCGAGCGGCGCCCCCTGCTCGGCGGGCGCCGGGCACTCGTCGATCGCGCAAGCGTTCATCCTCGGACGCTACGCGCGACCCCCGACATCGCTCAGGGCAGGCGGTCGACCAGCTCCGAGGCCACGCCGGTGTACGCGGCGGGCGTCAGGGCGAGCAGGCGCGCCTTCGCGGCTTCGCCGATGTCGAGGGAGCCCACGAACGCCGCGAGGTCGTCGGCGCCGAGGCGCTTGCCGCGGGTGAGGTCCTTGAGCATCGCGTAGGGGTCGGTGATCTCGGAGCGGCCGGCGACCACCTCGGCGCGGATGACGGTCTGGATGGCCTCGGCGAGCACCTCCCAGTTGGTGTCGAGGTCGGCGGCGAGCGCCCTCGGGTCGAGGTCGATCTCGAGCAGGCCCCGCGCGATGTTGTCGAGCGCGAGGAGGGAGTGGCCGAACGCGACTCCGATGTTGCGCTGGGTCGTCGAGTCGGTGAGGTCGCGCTGCAGCCGCGAGGTCACCAGGGTCTGCCCGAGCGAGTCGAGCAGGGCGCTCGAGAGCTCGAGGTTGGCCTCGGCGTTCTCGAAGCGGATCGGGTTGATCTTGTGCGGCATGGTCGAGGATCCGGTCGCGCCGGCCTGCGGGATCTGGCGGAAGTAGCCGAGCGAGATGTAGGTCCAGACGTCGGTGCAGATGTTGTGCAGGATCCGGTTCGCGTGCGCCGCCTTCCCGTAGAGCTCGGCCTGCCAGTCGTGCGACTCGATCTGGGTGGTCAGCGGGTTGAAGACGAGGCCGAGGGAGGCGACGAACTCCTCCGCCAGGGCCGGCCAGTCGGTGTCGGGGTCGGCGGCGAGGTGCGCCGCGAACGTGCCGGTCGCCCCGCTGAACTTGCCCAGGTACTCCGTCGCCTCGACCTGCGCGATGACGCGCTCGAGCCGGAACGCGTAGACGGCGAACTCCTTGCCCATCGTGGTCGGCGTCGCCGGCTGGCCGTGCGTCCGGCTCAGCATCGCCTCGTCGCGGTAGCGGACGGCGAGCTCGCGCAGGGAGTCGACCACCGAGCGCAGCTTCGGCAGCCAGATCTCGCCGACGGCCTGCCGGACGACGATCGCGTAGGAGAGGTTGTTGATGTCCTCGCTCGTCGCGGCGAAGTGGGTGAGCTCGGCGATGCGGTCGAGGCCGAGGTCGGCGAGCCAGTGGCGCACCAGGTACTCGACGGCCTTCACGTCGTGGCGGGTGCGGGCCTCGAGGGTCGCGAGCTCGTCGATCTCGGCCTGGCCGAAGTCGCGGGCGCGGCGGCGCAGCTCCTCGGCGGTCGCGGCGTCGACCGGCTCGGAGCCGAAGAGCCGGCGGTCGGTGAGGGCGAGCAGCCACTCGACCTCGACGTGCACGCGCGCGCGGTTGAGCCCCGCCTCGGACAGGTACTCGCCGAGCGACGAGACGGCGCCGCTGTACCGGCCGTCGAGGGGGCTCAGCGGCTGGGTGGGGAGCGAGGTCATGCGGTGGGGCCTTCCGGGTCGCGGTGGTCCGCGCGGGCCGCGGAGCCGGCGACGGCGCCGGAGCGCGCGTCGGGGGAGTCGGGGCGGGCGGCGCGATTGCCGCGGAGCCCGGGTTCGATCTGGGCGAAGAGCGACCGGCACGCGCTCTCGATGAGCGAGAGCACCGAGTCGAACGCCGCCGCATCGGAATAGTAGGGGTCGGGCACGTCGCCCTGCGGCGAGAGGGACGGCTCGAAGGCGAGCAGGCGGCGCACCTTCTGGCGGTCGACGTCGGTGCGCGCCCACGACCGCAGTGCGCGCTCGTGGCCGTGATCGAGCGCCACGACGAGGTCGAACTCGTCGAACCGCGTGGGGTCGAACAGCTGCGCGCGGTGCGTGCCGCCGTCGAGTCCGCGGCGCTCGAGAGCATCGAGTGCGCGGTGGTCGGCGTGCTCGCCGAGGTGCCACTCCCCGGTGCCGGCCGAGCTGATCTCGATGGCGGAGGCGAGCCCGGCGCGCTCGGCGAGCGAGCGCAGCACCGCCTCGGCCATCGGCGACCGGCAGATGTTGCCGGTGCAGACGAAGCACACGGCGAAGGCCGAGGGCGCGGGGGAGCGGGGGGTCACCCGCCCATTGTGGCGCACCGCGGCTCCTCCACACCCGGTCGATCCGGCCGCTCTCCACGGGTCGGGCGGCGACCCTCCCCGGGCCCTTCGCGCTCGTCGAAGCTGGGCGCGAACGAGGTGGAACGGAGGCGGTGCGGATGGTGATCGATCAGCAGGCGGGGGTGGCGGCGTGGCCGAGCGCGGAGCTGGCGGCGCTCGCCGAGGGGATCGGCGGGGTGCGGGCGGCGGCGGCGGGCCTCCTCCCCGACGCCGGCTGGGAGGACGACGCGGCGCGCGTCTTCGCGGAGCGGGTGGGCGAGCTCCAGGGCGGCCTCGCGGTCGCCGAGGGCGCGGCGCGCGGCCTGGCGGGCGGTGGTGGCAGGTGAGCCCGGCCCTGCTCGACCGCGTCGACACCGGAGAGCTGGACGAGCGCCGGCGAGCGCTCGACACGGTGCTGCGGGGTCTCGCCGACTGCACCGGCGCCGCGGCGAGGGCGGCGCCCGCTGTCGGCGCGGCCGCGCCGGAGCGGCTCGGCGAGCTCGAGCTGCTGACGAGGCGGCTGCACGGGCTCGAGGCCGAGGCTCTCCAGCTGCGGGACGCCCTCGTCGAGGCGGCCGCGGCCTACGCGCGAGCGGAGGAGGCGCTCGAGGAGGGTCCGGTCGTCGTCCCGATCCGGGTGGCGCCGCTGGTCTCGGCGGTCGTCTTCGGGCTGCGCGCGTCGGAGTCGTTCGCCCGTCGCGTGCCCGGTGCGCGCGAGGACGCCGCGCGGCTGGTCAGGGCGACGGCCGATGCGGCGTTCGGCTCGGTCGGGGCGGCGGCTCGCGTGCTGGCCGGCGACGACGGGGCCCGCGACGACCTCGCCGAGGAGAAGGACGAGCTGGTCCGCGCCCTCCTCGGCGATCCGCTCGTGGTCGAGGGCCTGCGAGCGACGATCTCGACGATCGGGCTGGGCACCGAGATCGGCGTCCTGCTGCTGCCGCCACAGGTCGCCGACGTTCTCGGCGGTCGTCCGGCCGATGAGGTGATCGGCCAGGGCGTGAGCTCGGCGGCGGGCGTGCTCGTCGTCCTCGCGACCCTGTTCGGCGTCCTCCCGGCGCCGGGCGAGCGCCGCCTGCGCATCGAGTCGGTCGAGCCGCCCCCGGTCCGGCTGGGGTCGGCGGCGTTGGCGCCGTCGAGCTGGGGCGAGCTGGCCGCTCGCATCCCTCCGAGCGATCCCGACGGTCCGCAGGTCGTGATCGAGCGGTTCGGCGAGGAGTGGCTGGTCACGCTCTCGGGAACGACCGACTGGACCGGAGACCCCGAGCAGGCCTTCGGTGCGGCGTCGAACCTCCGGGCGATGAGCGGCGGAGGCTCCGCATCGGTCGCGGGCACGCTCGCGGCGATGGAGGCGGCGGGCATCCCCGAGGGGGCGCCCGTGACGATCGCGGCTCACTCGCAGGGCGGCCTGGTCGCGCTCCGAGTGGCGCAGTCGGAGCGGTACGACGTGCACGACCTCGTCTCCTTCGGCAGCCCGGTCCGCGGACTCGACCTGCCGGACGGAGTGCGCTCGGTCTCGGTCGAGCACTCCGACGACCTCGTGCCGGCGCTCAGCGGATTCGGGCGCACCGCCTCGCAGGAGCCGGGAGTCATCGTCGTCGAGCGCGACTCGCCCGACTCGACGCCGCAGGAGAGCCCGGTGCCCGCGCACGCCCTCGAGGCCTACGTGGCGACCGCGCAGACGCTCGATGCCGATCCGCGCCTCGCCGCCTCGGGCGCCGCTCTCTTCGGGCTCTGGCGCACGCCTCCCGACTCGAGGGTCGCCGGCCGGCTGACGATGGTGCCGGTCAGTCCTCGCGGCGCCGCAGGAGCGGCCGGACGACGAGCCCGATGAACCAGTTGACGATCGCGAGCACCAGTGCGCCGAGCACGCCCCACCAGAATCCGTCGACGACGAGCCCGAAGCCGAACAGCCCGCTGACCCAGGCCGTGAGCAGCAGGAGGAGCCCGTTGACCAGGAACGCGACCAGCCCGAGCGTGAGCACGTACAGCGGGAAGGCGACCACGCGGACCACGCCGCCGACCACCGCGTTGACGACTCCGAAGATCACCGCCACCAGGAGGTACGTGAGGATCGCCGCGGTCGGCCCCTCCTCGTACGGATCCACGCGGACGCCCGACACGACGAGGGTGGTCAGCCAGATCGCGACGGCGTTGGTCAGGAGTCCGAGGAGGAGTCTGCGCATGCGACCACTATCCCGGCACGGCGCAGTGACCGCGAGCCGGATCTCAGGTGACGGGGTCGTCGATCGACGGGGTCGGCGCCGGTGCGCAGAGGTCGGGGTCGGTGCTGCAGTCGGGGCCGGGGAGGGAGGTCGGCTCGGGCTCCGGTTCGGTCTCGGGCTCGGGTGCGGGCGGCGTCGGGACCGCGGGCGGCGCAGGACGGATGGTGGCCTGGGGCGGAGCGGGCGCCGGGGCCGGCGGCTGCTCGATCGGCGCGGGCGCCGCCGGCGGTGCGGTCTCCGCGGGGGCGCTCGGGGCCGGAGCCGGCCGTTCGAGGCCTACCCCTCGCTGGTCACCACCGCCGGCGCCACGAGC
>NZ_WUCC01000005.1 GCF_009807095.1 Rathayibacter sp. VKM Ac-2754
GCAGTTGTTGGTTGTTATTCGCAAGCAACTCGACTAGGCTGGAGAAGTTATCCTCTCGGCCGCCGTGGCAACTTGTATAACTTAGCACACCCGCTGGCCTTGTCAAATCCGGCCTTTCCGCCATGTCCTCGCGCTCTAAGGCGCTCCGACGTTGTCCCGTGAAGGACTGCCCGATCCGAGACCGTGGTCTCTCGCCGGGCGGCGAAGTGGCTGGACCCGAGGGGTCCTGCGATGGCTTTACATCCGTCGCGAGGACGTGCTCCGAGGAGCTGTCTTCGGTGGGATGGTCTCGATTGAGGCCGGGACGTAGGAACTGCACTCCGTGAGGAGGCCCGTTCTTCCGTTTCCCTGCGGCCTTTGTGACGACTCGGAATAAGTTACGCAGCGATCATCCCCGTGTCAAACGACGAGTCGGAATCGAGCATCCCGGGCGTGTCGCGGGGAGGTCCCCCTCCCCAGGCGCGGATCGCGCAGTCTCTCCACCGTTCACTCCTGCCGCCCCCTCCGCGTCCGACCGGATCGGGAGAATGAGCGCATGGATCCCGACTCCCCCGCCACCGGCTCCGCGCCTCCCGTTCTCCGCACCGTCGACCAGGCTGTCGCGCTCGTGGTCGACGCCGCGGTGGGCCATCGGCTGCTCGTCGTCGGCGTGACCGGTGCACCCGGTGCGGGCAAGTCGACTCTCGCCGCCGAGCTGCGAGGACGGATTCCGGGGGCGCTCGTCCTGGGACTCGACGGGTACCACCTGTCCCAGGCCCGCCTGCGCGAGCTGGGCCGGCGGGAGCGCATGGGGGCTCCCGACACCTTCGACACCGCGGGCTTCGTGGCCGCGCTCCGACGCCTCCGTCGCGCAGAGCGCGGAGACGTGCTGAGGGTCGCGTCGTTCGACCGGTCCATCGAGGAGGCGATCCCCGAGGGCGCGGTCCTCCCGATCTCCGACGCGACCGTCGTCCTCGTCGAGGGCAACTACCTGCTGCTCGAGGAGGAGGGCTGGGGAGAGGTCGCTCCTCTCCTCGACCTCGCGCTGCACCTGCGCATCGATCCCGAGGTCAGGCGTCGTCGCCTCGCCGCTCGGCACCTCCGCTTCGGCAAGACCCTCGACGATGCGCTGGCGTGGAGCGCCGGACCGGACGAGCGCAACGCCGAGCGGATCGAGGCGGCCGCCGACCGAGCCGACGCGATCCTCCACCCGGCACCGGAGAGGCCCCTGCGGGTGCTCCATCTCTCGGACACCCATCTGCTCGGGGATCCGAGTGCCCGGTACGACCGCGTGATCGACACCCGAGAGAGTCTCGCCGCCGTGCTCCGGGCCCACTCCGCGGTGCCCGACCTCGACGCCGTGATCGTCTCGGGTGATCTGAGCGACGACGGCTCCCCCGAGTCCTATGCGGCACTCCGCGCGATGCTCTCGGACTGGTGTGCCGACCGGGAGGCGACTCTCATCCTCGCGCTCGGCAATCACGACGTCCGCGAGGGGTTCGGATCGACCGGCGCTCTGAACACCGAGACCGAGGTGCGCGGCGTCCGGATCCTCGCACTCGACTCCTCCGTTCCGGGCGGACCGTCATGGGGGCTGCTGACCGAGGCGACCCTCGCCTGGCTGCGGGAGCGCCTCCGCGCGGACCCTCTCCGACCGACCGTGCTCGTCCTGCACCACCCGCCGATCGAGGCGGTCACTCCCCTGCACCGACGGATGGGGCTCGCGAACCCCCACGATCTCTGGGAGGCGGTCGCCGGCGCGCGGATCCTCGCCGTGCTATCGGGTCACTGGCACCACGCCTTCATCGACACGACGACTCCGGCGCCGGTCGTCGTCGCCCCCGGAGCCGCGAACCGCACCGACGTCCTCGCCGGGCCGGCGCACGAGAGGTCGGTGGCCGCCTCCGGAGCATCGATCGTCGAGGTGCTGTCGCACGGAGTCCGGGTGACGAGCACCGAGATCGACGCACCGCACCGGGGGACCGAGCTCTTCGACGTCAGCGGAGAGGTGCTGGCCGACTGGCGGCGACGGCTCGGCTTCCCCGGATGAGGGCGGTGCGGCATTATTAGTCAGTAGGCTGACTAATTCCACGCCCCGCCCCGAGGAGAACCATGTCCCCCCTCGCACTGCTCGTCCGCTCCCGGCGTCGCGCCTGGATCACCGTCCTCGCAGCGGTCGTCGCCGTCGGAGCCCTCTTCGCCCTGCTGCCCTCCGGTGGCGAGTCCGGCTTCCCGCAGTCGGGGCTGCCCGACTCGGCTCCGTCGGCGAAGGTCGCCGCGCTCCTCGAGGAGTTCCCCTCGGCCGATGCGACGGCGGGGGTCGTCCTCTGGAACCGCGACAGCGGCCTCACCGACGACGACACCGCGGCCATCGGCGAGCGCGCGGCCGAGCTCGCGACGCTGTCGACGACTCCGGAGGCGGTCCGACCGCAGTTCAGCGACGACGGTCGGGCCGCACTCGTCGCCGTCCCTCTGTCGGCGTCCGACGTCGAGGCCGACGTCGAGGCCGACGTCGAGTCGATCGCCGACCGGCTGCGAGCGGCGGGCTCCGCCGACCTCCCGGCCGGCCTCGACAGCTACCTGACCGGAGCGGTCGGGTTCCAGGCCGACATCTCGAACGCCTTCGCGGGCGCCGACGTCCGCCTGCTGCTCGTCACCGTGATCGTCGTGGCGGTCCTGCTCATCGCGACCTACCGCAGCCCGATCCTCTGGATCGTCCCCCTCGCGGTGGTCGGCGTCGCCGACGGACTCGCCCGGATCGTCGTCTCCGCCCTGGCCGAGGCGGTCGGCGTGTCGATCGACGCGTCCGTGAGCGGCATCCTCTCGGTGCTCGTCTTCGGCGCAGGGACGAACTACGCCCTGCTGCTGGTCGCCCGCTACCGGGAGGAGCTGCTCCACGAGGAGGACCGGCACCGCGCGATGGCGACCGCCGTCCGCAGCGCCGGCCCGGCGATCGCGGCAAGCGGAGGGACGGTCGCGCTCAGCCTGCTCACCCTGCTGCTCGCCGAGCTCGCCGGCAACCGCGCACTCGGCTTCGCGTGCGCCGTCGGCGTGGTGATCGCGATCGTGTTCGCGCTCGTCGTGCTCCCCAGTGCCCTGGTGCTCTGCGGGCGCGGACTCTTCTGGCCGTTCGTGCCGAGACCGCAGGGCGACGCCTCCGTCGGACGCACTCGGGAGGACGGGCTGTGGACCCGGCTCGGCCGGGCGGTGGCACGACGTCCGGGTCGCGTGGCGATCGTCGCCACCCTCGGTGTCGCACTGCTCTCGCTCGGACTCGTCGGCGCGAAGGTCGGGCTCTCGCAGACCGACCAGCTGCTCGGCGACCCCGAGTCGGTGCGCGCCCAGGTCGTGATCGACGAGTCCTTCGATGCCGGCCTCACCGCGCAGACCACTGTGCTGGCACCCGACGACGCCGTCGCCGAGGCGACCGCCCTCGCCGAGGACACCCCCGGGGTCGAGTCGGTCCGGCCCGGCGAGAGCGCGAACGGACTGACCTCGGTGAGCCTCGTCCTCGCCTCCGAACCCGAGAGCGCCGAGAGCTTCGCGACCATCACCGCCCTGCGGGCGGCCTACGCCGACGCGACCGGCCCGGTCTCGGAGACCCTCGTCGGCGGCAGCGACGCCACGGCGCTCGACACGCAGTCGGCGTCGGAGCGCGACCAGGGCCTGATCATCCCGATCATCCTGGCGATCGTGTTCCTGATCCTCGCGCTGCTGCTGCGCTCGCTCGTCGCACCGGTGCTGCTCATCGCGAGCGTGCTGGCGACGTTCTTCGCGAGTCTCGGAGCCGCGAACCTGCTCTTCCGCGGGCTGCTCGGATTCCCCGCGTTCGACGCGAACGTGGTGCTGTTCGCCTTCCTGTTCCTGGTGGCGCTGGGAGTCGACTACAACATCTTCCTCGTGACCCGGGCCCGCGAGGAGCGCTCCGCGCACGGCACCCGCGAGGGGATGGTGCGCGCGCTGTCGTCGACCGGCGGGGTCATCACGAGCGCGGGCATCCTGCTCGCGGCGGTGTTCGCCGTGCTCGGCGTGCTGCCGGTCGTGGCTCTCACGCAGATCGGCGTGATCGTCTGCATCGGCGTGCTGCTCGACACGCTGGTCGTGCGCACGGTCCTGGTGCCGGCACTCGTCTTCCTCACCGGCGACGCGTTCTGGTGGCCGAGCGCGCGAAGGGCCTCTCGGCACGCGGCGAGCGCCTGACCGGCCCACCGCCGCGAGGGCGGAGGGAAGCGGACGGTGCGGGGCCGCACGCGACAGCCCGCACCGTCCGCTGATCGTGGTCCGCGGACGCGGAGGTCAGGTCGAGGGCAGCGCCACCGCGCCGGTCGCCACCGCGTGCTCGCGCGACACCCGCGGGCGGGCGGGCTGCGCGTCGGTGTAGCGGCCGACCCGGTTCGGGATCACCGCGGTCGTCGTGACGTAGGAGCCCCACATCGGGGAGGGGACGTACTCTGAGGGTCGTTCGATGGACATGTCTCTTCTTTCACGGGAGGGGTTCGTCGGACTCGCGCGGTGCCGGGGTCCAGCCCGGCACCGCGCACTCTGTGCGTCGGTCGACGACTCGCGGTCGGCGACCCGAGGTCATCGGCTCGGGATCAGGCCCCGATGCCGACCTCTTCGGGCGAGACGTCGGCGCCGGGAGCGGACGGCTCGAGTGCCTCGGCGACGCGCTGCGCCAGCGAGCTGTCGACGTTCGCCCAGTACTGGAGCACGCGCTGACGCAGCTCGGGACGGGTCACCTTCGAGACGTGACCGGCGATGTTCGAGACCAGACGGGCCTTCGCGGCGTCGTCGAGGACCTCGCGGTAGAGGGTCCCGGCCTGACCGAAGTCGTCGTCCTCGGGGTGGAGGGTCGCCGCGGCGCGCGTGAGCTCGCCGTCGCTCTCCCAGCCCGTCGACTCCGCGGCGCGCGCGGGATCGGCGTGCGCGCCTCCGGTGGTGTTGGGCGCGTAGACCGGGAGCTCGGCCTTCTGGAAGTCGAACCGCATGGGCCCGTCCTTCGAGTAGGAGTGCACCGGCGACTTCGGCGCGTTGACCGGCAGCTGGGCGTGGTTCGCCCCCACGCGGTAGCGGTGCGCGTCGGCGTAGCTGAAGATGCGGGCGAGCAGCATCTTGTCGGGGCTCGCCGCGATGCCGGGCACGAAGTTCGACGGCGCGAACGCGGCCTGCTCGATCTGCGCGAAGTAGTTCTCGGGGTTGCGGTCGAGGATCATCGAGCCGACCTCGATCAGCGGGTAGTCCGCGTGCGGCCAGACCTTGGTGAGGTCGAACGGGTTGAACCGGTAGCTCTTCGCGTCCTCGTACGGCATGACCTGGACGGAGAGGGTCCACGAGGGGAAGTCGCCGCGGTCGATCGCCGAGGACAGGTCGCGGATGTGGAAGTCGGCATCCTCTCCGGCGATCTGGTCGGCCTGCTCCTGGCTGAGGATCTCGATGCCCTGGTCGGTCTTGAAGTGGTACTTGACCCAGAAGCGCTCACCGGCCGCGTTGATCCACTGGTAGGTGTGCGAGCCGAAGCCGTCCATGTGGCGCCACGAGCTCGGGAGACCGCGGTCGCCCATGAGCCAGGTGACCTGGTGGGCCGACTCGGGCGAGAGGGTCCAGAAGTCCCACTGCATGTCGTGGTCGCGCAGGTGCGAGCCGGGGAGGCGCTTCTGCGAGCGGATGAAGTCGGGGAACTTGATGCCGTCGCGGAGGAAGAAGACGGGGGTGTTGTTGCCGACGAGGTCGTAGTTTCCCTCGCTCGTGTAGAACTTCAGCGCGAAGCCGCGCGGGTCGCGCCAGGTGTCGGGCGAGCCCTGCTCGCCGGCGACGGTGGAGAAGCGCGCGAGCATCTCGGTCTCGACCCCGGGCTGGAAGAGCGCGGCGCGGGTGTACGCGCTGACGTCGCCGGTGGTGACGAAGCGACCGAACGCTCCGCCGCCCTTGGCGTGGACGACCCGCTCGGGGATGCGCTCGCGGTTGAACTGCGCGAGCTTCTCGAGGAGGTAGTGGTCGTGGAGCGCGAGGGGGCCGTCGGCTCCGACGCTCAGCGAGTGCTCGTCGCTGGCGACCGGTGCTCCGGAGTTGGTCGTCGTGAATCGTTCCTCGGTCATGGTCCTCCTGTCGGCGGCGGGCCGGGGCCCGTCGCTGCGGTGTTGGGCGATCGGTGTCAGTTCTGCGCTGCCGCGAGGCAGTCGGGGCAGGTGCCCCAGAACGTGACGTCGGCGGTGTCGATGGCGAAGCCGTTCGAGGACGCCGGGTGCAGGCACGGAGCCTGACCGACGACGCAGTCGACGTCGCCCACGGCGCCGCAGACGCGGCAGACGACGTGGTGGTGGTTGTCGCCGACGCGCAGCTCGAACCGGCGGGGGTGACCCTCCGGCTCGATCCGGCGGGTGAGGCCGGCCTCGGTGAAGGCCGAGAGGACCCCGTACACCGCCTGGGCGGAGGTGTCGCGGAGCTCGACGCGCACTCGGGCGAGGACGCCGTCGACGTCGGAGTGCGGGTGCCCCTCGAGGGCCCGCAGGACGGCCCGCCGGGTGGCGGTGGCCTTGAGCCCTGAGGCTCGGAGGCGCTCGTCCTGTGTCGTCATACCGGTCACGCTAGCGGAGTTGTGTTGATTGAGTCAAAACAACTGCGGCGTTTCTCAGAGGACGCGGGGCGGAGTGCCGGGGCGGGTGCGGTCCGCGGGAGGGGGGCGCGATCAGGCGACGGGGCCCTCGACCAGGGTGACCTGGGCCGAGTGCGAGGCGCCGGCGGAGTCGGTCCAGGTGAGGGTCACCGACTCGCCGGGCTCGCGCTGAGCGAGGTCGGCCGAGAGCGCGTCGGCCGAGGCGATCGCCGTGCCGTCCACCGCGGTGATGACGTCGCCCGCTGCGAGTCCCGCCCGGGCTGCGGGGCCGTCGGTGACGACTCCCGAGACCACGGCACCGGCGGCAGCCGAGACCGCCGAGCGGTAGGGCGAGGTCGAGGCGGTCGACGAGAGCGCGACTCCGAGGAAAGCGGGGTAGCCGATCTCTACCGTGGCGGTGTCGGCCCCGGCCTCGATCGTGGCGACGATGTCGAGCGCCGTCGAGATCGGGATGGCGAAGCCGGTGATGTCGGCGGATCCGCTCGAGGCGGCGGTGCTGATCCCGACCACTTCGCCCTCGGAGTCGACGAGCGGCCCGCCCGAGTCGCCCGAGACGATGTCGGCGTCGACCTGGATCAGCCCGGAGAGGGTCTCGCCCGAGATCCCGGCCTCGGACTGCGTGGTGATGGTCTGCGCGAGCGCCGTCACGGCACCGGACGCGGCGACCAGGTTGCCGGTCCCCTCCGCGTTGCCGACCGCGGTGACCGCGTCGCCGACGGCGACCCCGTCGGTGTCGAGCGTGGCGGGAGTGAGACCGGAGGCGTCCTCGAGCTGGAGGACGGCGATGTCGTCGGTCTTGTCGGTCCCGACGACGCGGGCCGTGTAGGTCTCGCCGGTCGACTCGACGGTGACCTGGATGCTGGTCGCGCCCTCGACGACGTGGTTGTTGGTGAGGATCGTGCCGTCGGAGGTGAGGATGATGCCGGTTCCTGCCGAGGTCGCGCTCTCGTAGGTGAGGTCGGAGGTGATCGTGACGACGCCGGCGGTCTGGGCAGCGGTCGCGGCGACGGCGTCGGTCGCGGTGCCGGAGCTCCCGGTGGCGGAGCCCGTGCCGCCGGAGTAGGGCGAGAGCGTCGTGCCGCCGGAGTAGGGCGAGAGCGTGGTCCCGCCGCCGAACCCGCCGCGCGAGCCGCCGGGGTAGACAGTGGTGCTCGCGCTGGAGGTGGAGGAGGCGGCGACCTCGGTGCTGCCGGCGTACGAGACGCCGCCCGCGGTGAGGCCGATCAGGACCGCGAGACCGGCTCCGCCGGCGATGAGTGCGCGGCGGCGTCGGCGGCGGTCGTCGGTGCGCAGGGCCAGGCGCTCGTCGAGGGCGGTCTGTTCGGCTGCGGTGTGGTCGGAGTGGGCGGTGGGCTCGTCGCCCTGGTGCTGCTCGTTCATGATGTCGTCCTCGTGGCCGGGGCCGCCCCGTTCGGCGACCTGGGTCCATTCGACGACCGCGCGCATCGCGGCGGCTGGACGAATCCTATGGGCGGCTTATGAAGGTGGGGGAGGCGTTGACCGGGCGTGGCCGCCCCCGTTGATCGAGTAGCCCGCGAAGCGGGCGTATCGAGATCCACCAGCGTCGGACGGGCGGATCTGAGGAACGGTCTGCTGAAGCTGGTGGGTCTCGATACGCCCCTGCGGGGCTACTCGACCAGCAGGCGGGGGAGGGGATCGATCGATCAGCAGGAGTCGGCAGGAAATAGTTGTGGCTACAACTGAGTTGGGTCTAGCGTGAACGAGATGACCGCCACCGCACCCGACCTGCTCGCGCCCGACACCACGATGGGCGCGGTCACCCTCCGCGTCGCCGACCTCGACGGGATGATCGCCTACTACCGCGACGCCGTCACCCTCGACCTGCTCTCGCACGACGGACCGGTCGCGGTGCTCGGTCGCGGCGGTGTCGCCTCCGTGATCCTGCAGCACGCACCGGAGCTCCGGCACGCCGGGCCGCGCAGCGCGGGGCTGTTCCACACGGCGATCCTCTTCGAGTCGGAGGCGGCGCTCGCCGCAGCGGTCTACAGCGTCGCGACCCGGCACCCCGGCTCGTTCACCGGCAGCTCCGACCACCTCGTGAGCAAGGCCTTCTACTTCGACGACCCGGAGCACAACGGCGTCGAGCTGTACTGGGACCGCGACCGCACGCAGTGGTCGTGGACCCACGGCCGGATCGAGATGTCGACGCTGTTCCTCGACCCGAACGAGTTCCTCCGGGAGCACCTGATGGACGAGACGATCGTGCAGCCGCGGCTGGGCGGCGCCTCCGTCGGGCACGTGCACCTGAGCGTGGGCGACGTCGCGACCGCGAAGGAGTTCTACGTCGACCGGCTCGGCTTCGAGACGACGATCGCCCACGGCGGGCAGGCGCTCTTCGTGTCGGCGGGCGGCTACCACCACCACATGGCCATGAACACCTGGAACTCGCTCGGCGCCGGTCGACGCCAGCTCGCGCTCGGCCTCGGGCAGGTGGAGATCGTGGTGCCGGGGGCCGACGATCTCGGCGCCCTCGGCGAGCGACTCCGTCACGCGCGGGTCGCGACGCAGGACGACGGGCGGACGCTGGCGTTCGAGGACCCGTGGTCGAACGCGATCCGGGTGACGCCGGCGAGCTGAGGCGCGCGCCCGCTCCGCGGGATTCCGCGGCGGGTACGATGGGGGCGCGGAATTCGCACTCCCCCGAGACTCCGGAGTACACGGTGCCCACGATCGTCGTTGAAGTCATGCCCAAGGCCGAGCTGCTCGATCCGCAGGGGAAGGCCGTCGCCGGAGCGCTCTCGCGGCTCGGGCACTCGGCGGTGACGGGCGTGCGCGTGGGCAAGCGCTTCGAGATCACGGTCGACGAGGTCACCGACGAGGTGCGCGCGACGGTCGAGGCGATCGCCGACGACATGCTGTCGAACTCGGTCATCGAGGACGTCGTCGGCATCCACTACCCGGCGGCCGTCTGATGCGCATCGGCGTCATCACGTTCCCGGGCTCGCTCGACGACCGCGACGCCCAGCGCGCGGTCCGCTTCGCGGGGGCCGAGGCCGTCGCCCTCTGGCACGGCGACCACGACCTCGACGGGGTCGACGCGATCGTGCTGCCCGGCGGCTTCTCGTACGGCGACTACCTGCGCTGCGGAGCCATCGCCTCCCACTCCCCGATCATGCGCGAGGTCATCGACGCGGCGAACGCCGGGATGCCGGTGCTCGGCATCTGCAACGGCTTCCAGATGCTGACCGAGGCGCACCTGCTGCCCGGCGGCCTGATCCGCAACGACGTCGGCTCGTTCGTCTGCCGCGACCAGCGCCTCCGCGTCGAGAACGCGTCGACGGTGTGGACCGGCGAGTTCGAGGCCGGCCAGGAGATCACGATCCCGCTGAAGAACGGCGAGGGCGGCTACATCGCGTCGGCCGAGACGATCGCCGAGCTCGAGGGCGAGGGTCGCGTGGTGTTCCGCTACCTCGGCAAGAACCCCAACGGCTCGATGAACGACATCGCCGGGATCAGCAGCGCCCGCGGCAACGTCGTCGGCCTGATGCCGCACCCCGAGCACGCGGTCGAGGCGGGCTTCGGCCCCGACACTCCCGCCGCGATGCGCTCGGGCGTGGACGGCCTGGCGTTCTTCACGTCGGCCGTGAACGCGCTGCTGCAGACGGCGTAGACGCGGTTGGGGCGCATCACCGTCGCCGGCCCGCTGGTCGAGTAGCCGCCGCAGGCGGCGTATCGAGACCCACCACGTCAGAACGGGTGCCTGCACACCTCGGCTTCTGACGCTGATGGATCGCGATACGCCCGCTGCGCGGGCTACTCGATCAGCAGGCGGACGGACGCGCCTCCAGGTCGAACCGCGGTCGAGGCCTACGGGCCCGTCATCACCTCGGGCTCCGCGGCCATCGTGATCGTGGGGATCGAGGCGGTGATCACGGTGCCGTCGGAGCGGCGGGTGCCCTCGATGTCGGACGTGGTCGGCGCGCCGATCAGGCGCGGGCCCTGGTGGCCGAGTCCGACGCGGACCGGGTTGCCGGCCTCGACGTGCACGCGCTCGTCGCGGACGGTGATCGAGGCGGCGTCGCCGGTCTCGACGGTCAGGAGCACCGACTCCTGCGTCACCTCGACCCGTACGCGGGTGCCGTGCAGCGTGATGCGGAAGGTCAGGCGGTCCCAGTCGTCGGGGAGGCGCGGGTCGAGCGTGATGCGCCCGCCGTGGTCGCGCATCCCGCCGAAGCCGTAGACCAGCGCGCTCCACACGCCGCCGGTCGACGCGACGTGGATGCCGTCGGCCGTGTTGCGGTGGAGGTCGGCGAGGTCGACGAACAGCGCCGACAGGAAGTAGTGCCGCGACAGCTCGTTGTAGCCGACCTCGGCCGCGATGATCGACTGCACGACCGCCGAGAGGGTCGAGTCGCCCGTGGTCAGCGCGTCGTAGTACTCGAAGTCGGCGCGCTTCTGCTCGGCGGTGAACTCGTTGCCCTGCAGCAGCAGCGCGAGCACGACGTCGGCCTGCTTGAGCACCTGGAAGCGGTAGATCACCAGCGGGTGGAAGTGCAGCAGCAGCGGGCGCTTGCTCGCGGGCGTGTTCTCGAGGTCCCAGAGCTCCTTCTCGAGGAACGCGGCGTCCTGCGGGTGGATGCCGGCCCGGTCGTCGAAGGGGATGTGCATCTTGTCGGCCGCGCGGGCCCACTCGATGACCTCGTCCTCGACGACGTGGAGGCGCGCGACCATCCGCTCGTAGGCGGCCGGCTCGACCGCCTTCAGCAGCTCGACGGCGCGCGCCGCGGCACGGAGGTTCGAGCGGGCCATCACGTTCGTGTAGAGGTTGTCGTTGACGACGGTCGTGTACTCGTCGGGGCCGGTCACCCCGTGGATGTGGAAGTGGTCGTCGCCGTTGCTGCGCCAGAAGCCCAGGTCGGCCCACATCCGCGCGGTCTCGACGAGGATGTCGATCGCTCCGCGGGCGAGGAAGTCGTCGTCGCCGGTCGCCGCCACGTACTGCATCAGCGCATACGAGATGTCGGCGTCGATGTGGTACTGCGCGGTCCCGGCGGCGTAGTACGCCGACGACTCCTGACCGTTGATCGTGCGCCAGGGGAACAGCGCGCCGCGCTGGTTGAGCTCGGCCGCGCGGGAGCGGGCGGAGTCGAGCATGTTCTGCCGGAAGCGCAGCGCGTTCCGAGCGACGAGCGGCGCGGTGTAGCTGAGGAACGGGAGGACGTAGACCTCGGTGTCCCAGAAGTAGTGCCCGCCGTATCCGGAGCCCGAGACGCCCTTCGCCGCGACGCCGCCGCCGTCGGTCCGCGCGGTCGACTGCGCGAGCTGGAAGAGGTTCCAGCGGGTGGCCTGCTGGATCGCGGGCTGGCCGTCGATCTGCACGTCGGAGCGCTGCCAGAAGTCGTCGAGCCACTCGCGCTGCTTCGCGAACTGCTCCTCCACCGGCGTCTCGCGGGCGCGGTCGAGGGTGCGGTCGCAGCGGTCGGCGAGCTCGCGCACGGGCACGCCGCGGGAGGTGTGATAGGTCAGCGTCTTGACGAGCCGGACCGGCACTCCAGCCTTCGCCTTGACGCGGTAGACGTGCTTGGCGAGGTCGTCGTCGATCTGGGAGGTCTGGTCCCACTCGTTCTCGGTCTCGAGCACGTGCTCGGCACCGCAGGCGATGGTCATCCCGGAGTTGGTGGTGCGGTAGCCGAGCAGGTAGCGGGTGCCGTTGACCCGCTTGAGGCGCGGCTGGAGCACGCGCTCCTCGAAGGACTCGGCCTTGCGCGGGTCGAAGCCGGCGCCCTCGCTGCCGGAGGGCGCGTGGTACTCGTCGATGCCGTCCTGGCGGTTGAGGATCTGGCTCGAGATGAGGACGGACGCGTCGTCGTCGATCATCTCGACCTCGTAGTCGAGGATCGCGAGGTGCCGGTCGGTGAACGACACGAGGCGGCGCGCGCGGATGAGCACCCGCTTGCCCGACGGAGTCCGCCACTCGATCTCGCGGGTGAGGACGCCGTTCGCGAAGTCGAGGCGGCGCGTGTAGGCGAGGACGTCGGCCTCGCTCAGCACGAACGGCTCGTCGTCGACGTAGAGGCGGAGGATCTTGGCGTCGGGGACGTTCACGATGGTCTGGCCGACGCGGGCGAAGCCGAACGCCTCCTCGGCGTGCCGGATGGGCCAGGTCTCGTGGAACCCGTTGATGAAGGTGCCGTAGGCGTAGCCGTCGCGACCCTCCTCGACATTGCCGCGGAGGCCGAGGTAGCCGTTGCCGGTGGCGAAGAGCGTCTCGGTGCGGCCTTGGAGCTCGGTCGCGAACTCGGTCTCGACGAGGGCCCACTCGTCGACCGGGAAGCGGTTGCGGTCGAGCGGGTCGGAGGTGATGGGGTTCATGCGGCGTCCTCGGGGGCGGGGGCAGAGGGGAGGAAGGGGAGCAGCTCGGCGAGGTCGTCGACGACGATGTCGGCGCCGTGGGCGAGCAGGGTCTCGCGACCGACGCCGCGGTCGACTCCGACGACGAGGCCGAAGGCGCCCGCGCGGCCTGCGGCGACTCCGGAGTGGGCGTCCTCGACGACGACGCACTCGGCGGCGGTGAGCCCGAGGAGCTCGGCGGCGTAGAGGTAGGTGTCGGGGGCGGGCTTGCCCGCGATCCCCCGGTCGGCGGCGAGCAGGCCGTCGACGACCACCTCGAAGCGGTCGCGGAGGCCGGCGGCCTCGAGCACGGGCACGCCGTTGCGGGAGGAGGTGACCACGGCCACCTCGACGCCCGCGGCGATCGCGGCGTCGAGGAACGCGAGCGAGCCGGGGTACGGGGAGACGCCCTCCTCGTCGAGCGTGGCGTTGAACGCCGCGTTCTTGCGGTTGCCGAGACCGCAGACCGTCTCGAGTGCGGGGTCGTCGCTGGGCGAGCCCTCGGGCAGGGTGATCCCTCGGGAGGCGAGCAGCGCGCGGACGCCGTCGTAGCGCGGACGCCCGTCGATGTACTGGAAGTAGTCGGCGTCGCTGTAGCCGCGCTCGATGCCCTTCGACTCGAGGTACGGCGTGAACAGGCGCGCCCAAGCGTGCATGTGCACATCGGCGGTCGGGGTGAGAACGCCGTCGAGATCGAACAGGAGCGCCTTCAACCCGCGCAGGGCGGAGGCGTCGGGGCGCGGCGGGGAAGCAGTCACGGCGGGGAGGCTCTCGGATCGGGGCTCGATGCGGCGGGATCCGCCGGTGACGGCCGTCCGCCGAGGACTGGAAGGTATCGTATCGGCCCCGCGGGCGCCTCCTGGAACCGTTTACACGTCTGACATCTGCGCGCCGTCGAGGGCGGCATCGCGCGCCATGGGCGGCGACGGAGCCGCAGCGGCGTCAGGCGCTCTTCGTGTACTCGAGCGAGCCGTCCGAACCGGCCTCTGACGCGAGCTGCGAGACGCGGGCGGGACTGATGTGCAGGGCGGCCGCGGCGGCCTCGACGGTGTAGCCGCCGCCGCGGAGGGCCCGAACGGCCTCGCGACGGAGGTCGCCGGCGTGCCGGAGCGCGGCGCGAGCCTCCTCTTCGGCGCGGGCGCCCTCGTTCCACTTCGCGAGGATCTCGGCGGGTGCCTCGATGGTGACCCGCACATCCACCTCGTCGACTCCGACGTCGAGGAACACCGCCGCCAGTTCGCGCGCCGCTGCCGGTATGCCTCTGGTCGAGACCGCACCCCCTGTCGCGACCAGGTCGACTCCGTTGGGCGCCGTCGACCTGAGCTCGGGGATCTCGATCGTCCACCACCCGCCGCTGTCCCGGTAGGCGCGCGCAGTGAGGACGCGGGGCTCGCTCGTCATGCTCGATTCCATTCGCTCGGGGTGTCGTCGAAGACCGACTGCAGCTGCCGGACCACGCCCGGCGAGACCTGGCCCCTGTGCTGCACGAGGGTGAAGGTCGTACCGCCTCCGGCCGGGCTCCATGTCTCGTGGCTGCCCCTCTGGCGAGTGCGCTCCCAGCCACGGGAGCGGAGGAACCTCGTGACGTCGCGGTACTTCTGCGGCCTGGTCATCAGGCTATTCCAGCCCTCCCTTCACCTCAAGTGTCAGGGTGGGCTTCAATCTGGTGAGGATCCGGCTGTTCCACTCCTGGGGAGGAGACTCTGCGCTCTGAGGGCGATGCAGCGATACCGCGGCGCGCGACCGAGGACCGCGGTCACCGGCGTCCGTGGCTCACAACTGAGGCTGAGGCAGGGGAAACGCTGGATTCTCGAGGATCTCGGCCGTTCAGCCTTGCTTGCGAGGGTCCGGAGCCAGCCGGTGGCGGCCGAGGGGCAGCATCAGCGGCGTGCCGGAGGTGGGGTCGGTGATGATGCGGCTGTCGAGGCCGAAGACGGCGAGCACGGTCTCCTCTGTGAGCACCTCGGCCGGAGTTCCGGAGGCGTGCACCGCGCCGCCCGCGAGCGCCACGAGGTGGTCGGCGTAGCGGGCCGCGAGGTTGAGGTCGTGCAGGACCATCACGATGGTCGTGCCGCGGGTGCGGTTGAGGTCGACGAGGAGGTCGAGCACCTCGATCTGGTGGCTGACGTCGAGGAACGTCGTCGGCTCGTCGAGCAGCAGCAGATCGGTCTCCTGGGCGAGGGCCATCGCGATCCACACGCGCTGGCGCTGGCCGCCCGAGAGCTCGTCGACCGCGCGGTCGGCGAGGGAGGCGGTGTCGGTCGCGTCGAGCGCGGTGGCGACGGCCTCGTCGTCGTGGGCGCTCCAGCGGCTGAGCAGGCCCTGGTGCGGGTGGCGGCCTCGACCGACGAGGTCGGCGACGGTGATCCCCTCCGGCGCGATCGGCGACTGCGGCAGGAGGCCGAGGGTGCGGGCGAGCTGCTTCGCAGGCGTCCGGTGCACAGCTCTGCCGTCGAGCAGCACGGTTCCGGCGCGCGGGGCCAGCAGCCGCGACATCGAGCGGAGGAGGGTCGACTTGCCGCAGGCGTTCGCGCCGACGATCGCGGTGATGCGGCCGGGCGGCACGACCAGGTCGAGGCCGGTGACGACGGTGCGATCGCCGTAGCCGAGGGACAGGTCCTCGACGACGAGGGTGTGGTCTGCGGTCACAGTGAGCCTCCCGACCGGTTGCTCCGGACGATCAAGTAGATGAGGTAGGGGGCGCCGAGGACGCCGGTGACGACTCCGACGGGATAGCGGATGTCGAGGGCGAACTGCCCGACGAAGTCGGCGACGAGGACCAGCAGCGCGCCGACCAGGGCCGAGGGGACGAGGAGGGAGGCGCCGGGGCCGACGAGGCGCGCGGCGATCGGACCGGCGAGGAAGGCCACGAAGGCGATCGGCCCGGCGGCGGCGGTCGCGAAGGCGATCAGGCCGACGGCGGCGACGATCACGACCAGGCGGGTCGCGTTCACGCGGATCCCCAGGGCGGAGGCGGTGTCGTCGCCGAGCTGCGTCGCGACCAGGTCGCGCGAGCGCGAGAGCAGCACCGGAGTGAGGACGACCACCGCGATCAGAACCGGCACGACCTGGCCCCAGCTCGCTCCGTTGAGGCTGCCGGTGAGCCAGCGGGTGGCCTCCTGCAGATCCCACGCGGCGGCCTGGGTGAGGACGTAGGCGGTGAGGCTGTCGAGCATCGCGGCGACGCCGATGCCGATCAGGATGAGCCGGGTGCCGGCGACCCCGCTGCGGTAGGCGAGGGCGTAGACGATCAGGGCGACGACGAGGCCCGCGGTGATGGCGAGGATCGAGACCTGCGTGGACCCGAGCGACAGGGTGACGATGGCGAAGGCCGCCGCCGCGCTCGCTCCCGCGCTGATGCCGATGATGTCGGGGCTCGCGAGCGGGTTCCGGAGCATGGTCTGGAAGCTCACGCCGCCGAGCCCGAAGCAGAGGCCGACGAGGACGGCGAGGACCGCGCGCGGGAGGCGGAGGCGGCCGACGGTGAAGGTCGCGCCGGGCACCTGCTCTCCGGCGATCACGCGGAGGACCTCGGCCGGCGTGTAGACGGTCTGGCCGACGAGCAGCGAGACGGCGAACGCGGCGACGATCAGGAGCGCGAGGACGAGCACGACGACGCGGCGGCGGGCGCCCCGGCGACGGCGGCCGGCCGCGACGGCCAGGGCGGTCGGGCCGGGGACGGGTGCCGTCACAGCTCGCGCACCTTCTGCCGGCGGACGATCGCGATGAAGACCGGCGCCCCGATGAGCGCGGTGATGATGCCGACGTCGATCTCGCTCGGCCGCGCGACGAGGCGGCCGATGATGTCGGCGCCGACGAGCAGCACTGCACCGGTGACCGCCGAGAACGGCAGCAGCCAGCGGTGGTCGACCCCGACGAGGAGGCGGCACGCGTGCGGCACGACGAGTCCGACGAAGCCGATCGGTCCGGTGACCGCAGTGGTCGCTCCGCAGAGGACGACGGCGCCGAGGGCCGCGGCACCGCGCGCCACCGCCACGCGCTCGCCGAGGCCCGCGGCGAGCTCGTCGCCCAGAGCGAGGGTGTTCAGGCTCTTGGCCGAGAGGACGCAGAGCGCGAGGCCGGCGACCAGGAACGGCAGGACCTGGCCGATGCTCGCGTAGCTGCCGCCGCCGACTCCGCCGATCTGCCACGAGCGGATGCCGCCGGCGAGATCGGCGCGCGGCAGGACGATCGCGCTGATCAGCGAGACGAGGGCGGCCGAGGTGGCGGCTCCGGCGAGCGCGAGCTTGAGCGGAGTCGCTCCCCCGCGGCCCAGCGAGCCGACGGTGTAGACGAACAGCGCGGCGAGCGCGGCCCCCGTGATGGCGACCCAGATGTAGCCGGTCGCGGTGTCCAGCCCGAAGAAGACGATGCCGGTGACGACCGCGAGCGAGGCGCCCGTGTTGACGCCCAGGATCCCGGGGTCGGCGAGCGGATTGCGGGTGACGCCCTGCATGAGGACGCCGGCGACCCCGAGCGCCGCGCCGGCGATCGCGGCGAGGAGAGTGCGCGGGAGGCGCTTGGCGACCGCGGCCTGCTCGAATCCGTCGGTGGAGCCTCCGAGAGCCGCGACCACGTCGCTCCACGACACCTCGCGCGAGCCGACCGTCACCGACAGCACCGCGACGGCCGCCAGCACGACGAGCGCGACGAGCAGCCAGAGGGCGCGCCGACGTCGCGGACGTCGCACGGCGGCGACGCCCGCGGCGGGCGGGGCGGTGACGGTCACGCGGAGACTGGCGCTACTCCGCCTTGTCCGCGGCCTCGGCGAGGAGCTCGAGGTAGTCGTCGAGCACCCACGAGATCGACAGCGGAGTCGGGTTGGCGGCGGTGCCGAGCGGGGTGGAGGGCAGGCGCACGATCGCGTCGTCCGCCACGGCCGGGATCTGCGAGAGCAGCGGGTCGCCCTTCAGCGCGTTCACGAGCTCGTCGTCGCCGTAGGTGACGATCACGTCGACGTCGCTGAACGCGTCGGCCTGCTCGGCGCTCTGGGTGAGCGAGAACTTGTCGGTGGCGTCGGATGCGGTCGCGATGCTCTCGGGAGTGGTCAGGCCGAGGTCGGCGAAGAACGCCGGGCGGGTGTCGTGGGTCGTGTAGAAGCTGACCTGGCTGAGGTCGGTCGGGTCGACGTGGGTGAGGAACATCGCGGAGGTGTCGGCGAGCTGCGGGTACGCGGCGACCTTCTCCTCGATCTCGGTCTCGAGGTCGGAGATGAGCGCGGCGCCCTCGTCGGCCTTGCCCATCGCCTCGCTGTTCAGCGTGATCATGTCGCGCCAGGAGGTGCCCCAGGCGGTCTCGGGGTAGGCCACGACGGGAGCGATCTCGCTCAGGGTGTCGTAGTCCTCCTGGGTCAGGCCGGAGTAGGCGGCGAGGATGACGTCGGGCTGCGTGTCGGCGACGGCCTCGAAGTCGATGCCGTCGGTCTCGTCGAAGAGGACGGGGGTCTCGCCGCCGAGCTCGTCGAGCTTCTCGGTGACCCACGGGAGGAGCCCGTCGCCGTCGTCGTCGCCGAAGTTGGCGGCGGCCATGCCGACCGGGACCACTCCCAGCGCGAGGGGGACCTCGTGATTGGCCCAGTTGACGGTCGCGACCCGCTCGGGCTCGGCCTCGATGGTCGTCGTGCCGAGCGCGTGCTCGATCGTGATCGGGGTGAAGCCGCTCGAGGCCTCCTCCGACCCGGTCGCGGCGGAGGAGCAGCCGGCGAGGCCGACGGTGAGCAGAGCAGTGGCGAGCAGCGCGAGCGGCTTCGTGGCGCGGGGCATCGTTCCCTTTCGGAAGGCGGTTCGTGGGGTGCCCGCGACCCTTGGGAGGGGTGAGCACTAAGGACAGCCTAACCAAAGAATGTGCGGGTTCTCAGCCGGGGTCGGTCGTTGCGAGCGGATCTGCGTGCACAACCGAGGTTCAATCCGGGCCTGGGGCGTCCCTGGCAGGAGACGCGGCCTCTCCGCCTCGGTTGCGCACATCGGCGCCTCGGGCTCAGGTTGAGACGAGCTTCTCGACGGTGCGGAGGTTGCGCGTCGTCGTCGTCGAGCGGTACGCCGCGCGGGCGAGCACCTTCGCGGCGGGGGTGTCGGTCGAGGAGCCGCGGGGGCAGCGCCAGTAGACGACTCCGTCGCCGCGGGCGAGCAGCTCGATCGCGGGGTCGGTCTCGCCGATCGCGGCCTCGAGCGCATCGAGGGCCGCGTCGTCGGAGCCGAAGACGACGTAGGGGTGCGCCTCGTCGTCGATGCGCGGGAACGGGTAGGCGCGCGCGGCCGCGGCGAGCGCCTCCTGAGTGAGGAGCACGATCCAGGCGTCGTAGCCGAAGCGCTCGCCGAGGGCCGCCTCGAGCACGGGCTTGAGGTCGTCGCGGTCGGAGTCGAACGCGACGTTGCCGCTCGCGAGGACCGTGCGGACCCGCTCCACCCCGAGCGCGGCGACGGTCTCGGCGAGCTCCGCGCTCCGGACGGTGCGTCCGTTGACGTTCACTCCGCGCAGCAGTGCGACGAATCGGGTCATGCGGCCGACGGTAGCGTGGCCGCATGGCGCACGGAAGACGACGGAGCGACGGGCTCGAGGACGACATCCTGCGCGCGAGCACGCGGGGACCGGGGGCGCGCACCCGGGCCGAGGTCGCGCCCGCGTCGGGGCGGCACCTGGTGCTGCCGGCCCACTCGGGGACGGTGCTCGACGTCGACGTCGAGGCGCTGATCCGGATCGCCGCCGCTGCCGATCTGGTCATCGCGCTGGAGCGGCGACCGGGCGACTTCGCCGTGGCCGCGACTCCGCTGCTCTCGTGGTGGTCGTCGATCGAGACGATCCCGACCGAGGAGGAGGAGCGGCGGCTCGACGCGGAGATGCTGACGGCGGTCGCGCTCGGCCCGGGCCCTGGGACCGACGTGGACTCGCAGCTGCGGGCACTGGCGGCCGGCGGCGGCCTCGATGCGCTCGCCTCCGCGCTGGCCCTGCTCGCGCGGGTGCCGGATCCGCCGGCGGCGTTCCAGGACGCGGACGGGTTCCTGCGGGTGATGACGCCCGAGGAGCCGTTCGAGCGGCGGCTGGCGGCGGTGCCGCTCGAGACGCTGCCGGTGGAGCGGGCGCTGCTGCTGCTCCGGGACTGCGCGTTCACGGCGACGCTGCCGCGGCGGCGCGCGGCGGTGGCGGAGGCGTCGGCGCGGGTGGTCGCGGCGGCTCCCGAGGCGACGGCGCGGGTGGGCGAGCTGGCGGACGCGGTGGAGGCGGCGCTCGATCGGCGGTGGTCGGCGGTCTGACGGACCTCGGGCTCGTGGGAAGGCGTTGGGCTCGTGGGAACCGGCGGATTCGACGAGCCGAACCGGGATCTTCGAGCCGGAGGCGATCGGGGCTGCCGGGCGGTCGGGGCGGGCGGCCGATTCCGGCGCGGAACGGCGACCGGCGCGCCCGGTCAATAGGCTGGACGGATGTCCCTCCCCGGTCTCGACTTCCGACGCTTCCCCGCCGCCCTCTCCGCCGACGGCGGTCCCGACACCGCCACGGCGTCCTGGGGCGTCGCGATCAACGCGGGGTTCCACGAGAAGGAGTACACGCCGGAGCAGTGGCGCGACTGGGCCGAGCACATGGTCGCCGACCGCCGCGTGCTGACCGCGGTGCTCGACTCCGCCGCCCCCGAGGGACTCGACGGCGCGGGCGTCCCCGTCGCGACGTACGCCGGCTTCCCCGGCTCGCTGCAGGTCGGGCGCGGGCGCGAGATCGCCGCGCACCTCGTCTCGCAGGTGACGGTGCGGGCGACGCACCGACGCCGCGGCATCCTCCGCGCGATGATCACGGAGGATCTCCAGCTCGCCCAGGAGAGCGGCGCCGCCGTCGCCGTGCTCACCGCCAGCGAGGCCTCGATCTACCGCCGCTTCGGCTTCGGCCGCTCGGCGTTCACCCGCTCGGTGCGCGTCGACACCGGACCTCGGTTCGGCCTGCAGGTCGAGCCCGCCGGCCGCGTCGAGGTCGTCGCGACGACCTGGCTGCAGTCGCGGGTCGAGGAGGTGTTCACCCGGTTCCACGCGCGGACGCCCGGGTCGCTCACCCGCCAGTCGCGCTACGCCGCGAACGCCGTCGGCACCGAGCCGGGCGCGACCGATCCGGCACGCGACGTCCGCTCGGCCGTGCACCTCGCCGCCGACGGGACCCTCGACGGCTACGTCACCTACCGCGCCACCGGTCCGGACGAGGACGACCGCGTCCTCGAGATCGTGGACTTCGTCGCGGGCGGCGACGACGCCTACCTCGGACTCTGGGGCTTCCTCGGAGCTGTCGACCTCGCCTCCTCCGTCACCTGGGACATGGCGCCCGGCGACGACCCGCTCGCGTGGGCGCTGCGCGACCCGCGCGTGGTGTCGGTGACCGGGGTCTCCGACCTCATCTGGACGCGGGTGCTCGACGTCGCCGCCGCGTTCGGCGCGCGCCCGTGGACGACCGACGGCACTCTGGTCGTCGCGGTGCGCGACGCGCTCGGACTGGTCGAGGGCTCCTACCGGATCGCGGTCGAGAACGGCGAGGGTCGCATCGAGCGCACCGACGAGAGCGCGACCGTCGAGCTCGACGTCGCCGACCTCGGGTCGCTGCTGCTCGGGTCGGTGCGGCCGTCGACGCTGGCGCGCGCGGGCACGGTCGACATCGCCGACGGGGAGCGCGAGCGAGTCGACCGCTTCTTCGCGCCGATCGCGGAGCCGTACTGCATCTCGTTCTTCTGAGCCGGTTCGCGGCCGCGACTCGCAGGCTCCTCCGGGCCTCCCCGCATCCGTCGTCGGTCATGCTGGAGGACCCCCGCCCGCCGAGACCGTGAGGAGCCCCGCATGGGTGCATCCGTGATCGTCGACGTCCTCGTCGTGCTCAGCCTGGTCGGCGCGCTCGTCGACGGACTCCGCCGCGGGCTGTTGCGCACGGTCGGCGGGCTCGCGGGCATCGTCGCCGGCGCCGTCGCCGCCTCCTTCGCCGTGCCGGCCGTCTCGTCGTGGGCCGCGGGCAGCGAGTGGCGCCTCCTCGCCGTCATCGGCACGGCGGTCCTGTGCCTGGGCGTCGGCTACGCGATCGGAGCGGCGCTCGGCGCGGTGATCGGGCGCGGCGCCGACAAGGTGAAGCTCGGGCTGCTCGACCGCCTGGCGGGAGGCGTCGCGGGCGTCGCGATCACCGGCCTCGTCTGGATCGCGATCACCTCCGCCGTCTCGCTCCTCGGGATCCCGTTCGTCACCACCTCCGTCGCCGGGTCCACCGTCATCCGGACGATCGACGACCTGACCCCGGATCCGGTCCGCGGGTTCCTCGCCCAGCTGCAGTCGACCGTGGTCGACCAGGGCACGTCGTGGATCGTCGAGGCGATCGACGCACCGACGCAGGCGCCGAGCATCCCCGACGTCGCGACCGACGACGCGGAGGTGGCGACCGCCGTCGCGTCCGTCGTGCGCGTCTCCGGCACGGCCTGGGCGTGCGACGTGGGAGTGACGGGCAGCGGATTCGTGGTGGCCGACGACCGCGTCGTCACCAACGCGCACGTGGTCGCCGGGGTGTCGGAGCCCGTGGTCGAGGCGCCCGGGGAGCCGCCGCGGACCGGCCGGGTGGTCTACGTCGACGCGGTCGCCGACCTCGCGGTCATCGCGGTCGACCGCCTCGACGCGACTCCGCTCGCCCTCGACGACGCGGTCGCGGCGGGCGACGACGCGGTCGTGGCCGGCTACCCGTTCGGCGGGCCGCTGACGCTCGGCTCCGCCGAGATCTCCTCCGACGCGATCGTCTCGCTGATGGTCGACGGCACGCCGACCCTCCGCGAGGTGCTGACGCTGGCCGCAGTGGTGAACCAGGGCAACTCGGGCGGACCGCTGCTCTCGCTCGACGGCACGGTGTCGGGAGTGGTGTTCGGCAAGGCGGCGTCGGTCGACAACGTCGGCTACGCGATCCCGCTCTCGGTGCTCGCGCCGGTCGCGTCGCAGGCCGCGGGACTGTCGGCGTCGGTCGATCCCGGAGCGTGCACCTCGTCCTGAGGGCCGAGGCGTCAGGGCGCGCCGAGCACGAGCGTCAGCCGGTCGAGCTGCACCACCACCGGATCGGTCTCCAGGTAGGCCTCGACCTCCGGGACGACGGGGAACCGCGCCGACCGCTGGATCGCGATCGCGACGATCCCCTCCGCCTCCGGATCGGTCGTGACGCGGTCGAGGATGTACGGCGCGTAGACGCCCGACGACATCCCCTGCACCAGGATCAGCCCCTCGTCGAGCCCGCGCTCGCGCAGCGCGTCGGAGACCCGCGCGATCCCGGTCGGCCGCTCATGGGCGATCCCGGCCGACGTCGCCGCGGCGATCACGACGGAGGCGGCGAGCAGCAGGGCGCCGAGCGGTCGCGCGAAGGGCACGACCAGCCCGCCGCGCAGCGCCTCCGCGATGCCGACGCCCGCCAGCGCGCAGAGCAGCCACGCCCACGCCTCGTAGTAGTGCGGGAGGGCGACCGAGCTGATCAGCAGGTGGAAGACCAGGAGGAGCGCGGTGGCGCCGCCGAGGTAGAGGACGAGGGCGCGCTGTCGCGGCGCGAACAGGGCGAGGAGGCAGCCGATCACCAGGACGGCGAGCGCGAACGGTCCGATGCCCGCAGCCGTGAACCACAGGTTCGCCCACCACGGCGGGAACTGGTACGCCCGGCCCGCGACGTCGATCAGGTGCCCTCCGGCGTTGTGCTCCGACTGGAAGTCGAGCAGGTAGCGGATCGCCTCGACAGGATGCACGGGCAGGTAGAGGAGCAGCCCCGCGACCAGGAAGGCGGCGGAGAACGCGACGAACCCGCGCACCGCGCGGCGGCGACTCCCGACCATGATCAGCGGCAGGAGGAAGACCGGCGCCAGCACGACGGTCGTCAGCTTCGACGTCGCCGAGAGCGCGAAGAGCACGCCGGCGAGGGCGATCAGCCAGCCCCGGTCGCGCTCCTCCGATGTGCCGCGCCGCGCCCAGGCCCACGCGGCCGCCATCGCCGCCACCGCGAACAGCACCATGAACGGCTCGAGCAGGGCGAGCCGGTCGATGCGGGTCGTGCCGTCGGGCGTGGTCCGCGGGAAGAGGAGGAACAGGCCGGCGGGGACCAGCGCGAGGACGGAGCCCAGCTCGCGCTTCAGCCAGGACCAGAGGATCACGCCGGTGAGGAACGCGGCGGCGCCCGCGGCGATCCGTCCGGCGAGGAGCCCCTCGCCCAGGAGGAGCTGCGCGGCGCCGAGCAGGTACTTGGCGGTCGGCGGGTGCTCGAGGTTCGCGCTCACGTCGCCGTGCAGGTAGTCCCAGCCGGCGGTGAGGTAGACGGGCTCGTCCGAGGAGACGTTCGCGGCGCCGAGGCTGCCGAAGCACTGGTAGAGACCCCAGACGAGGATGCCGATCAGCGCCACCCGCCTCGATGCCACCCGTCCCGCTGCCGCCCGCTCCACCCGCCCGAGCCTAGGCGGGCGGCACCCTCGGGGGCGCCTCCGACGGCCGGTAGGATCGTCGGGCATCCCGCCCCCCTCTCCTGGAGCTCTCGAGCCATGGCACACAGCGTCCCCGACACCACTGCGAACGCCGAGGCGACGCCCGAGCGCGAGCAGCCGTACGCCGCCCTGGGGCTGAAGCCCGACGAGTACGCGAGCATCCGCGAGATCCTCGGCCGGCGCCCCACGAGCGGCGAGCTGGCGATGTACTCGGTGATGTGGAGCGAGCACTGCTCGTACAAGTCGTCGAAGATGTACCTCCGCCAGTTCGGGCAGAAGGTCTCGCCCGCCATGAAGAAGAACCTCATGGTCGGCATGGGCGAGAACGCCGGAGTCGTCGACGTCGGCGAGGGCTGGGCCGTCACCTTCAAGATCGAGAGCCACAACCACCCGAGCTACATCGAGCCGTTCCAGGGCGCGGCGACCGGAGTGGGCGGCATCGTCCGCGACATCATCTCGATGGGCGCGCGGCCCGTCGCCGTCATGGACGCGCTGCGCTTCGGCCACATCGACGACCCCGACACGGCCCGCGTCGTGCACGGCGTGGTCGCCGGCATCTCGTTCTACGCCAACTGCCTCGGCCTGCCCAACATCGGCGGCGAGACCTACTTCGACTCCGTCTACCAGGGCAACCCGCTCGTCAACGCGCTCGCGGTCGGCGTCCTCCGCCACGAGGACCTGCACCTCGCGAACGCCCGCGGCGTCGGCAACAAGGTCGTGCTCTTCGGGGCGCGCACCGGGGGCGACGGGATCGGCGGCGCGTCGATCCTCGCCTCCGACAGCTTCGCCGACGGCGGCCCGACCAAGCGCCCGGCCGTCCAGGTCGGCGACCCGTTCGCCGAGAAGGTGCTCATCGAGTGCTGCCTCGAGCTCTTCGCGAAGGACCTGGTCGAGGGCATCCAGGACCTGGGCGCCGCGGGCATCTCGTGCGCCACCTCCGAGCTGGCCTCGAACGGCGACGGCGGCATGTTCGTCGAGCTCGACTCGGTGCTGCTGCGCGACCCCTCGCTCACCGCCGAGGAGATCCTGATGTCGGAGTCGCAGGAGCGGATGATGGCGGTCGTCCGCCCCGACAAGCTCGACGCGTTCCTCGAGGTCGTCGGCAAGTGGGACGTCGAGACCAGCGTGCTCGGCGAGGTCACCGACTCCGGCCGCCTGATCATCCACTGGCACGGCGAGGAGATCGTCAACGTCGACCCGCGCACCGTCGCGGTCGACGGCCCGGTCTACGAGCGCCCCCTCGAGTACCCGGCGTGGCTCGACGCGCTGCAGGCCGACTCCTCCTCGCGTCTGCCCCGCTCGAGCGACGGCGAGGCCCTGCGCGCAGAGACCCTCGCACTGCTCGGCTCGGCGAACCTCGCCGACAAGAGCTGGATCACCTCGCAGTACGACCGCTACGTGCTCGGCAACACGGCGCTGAGCTACCCCGACGACGGAGGCATGGTCCGCGTCGACGAGGAGTCGGGGCTCGGCTTCGCGGTCGCCACCGACGCGAACGGGCGCTGGTGCCAGCTCGACCCGGCGCAGGGCGCTCGCCTGGCTCTCGCGGAGGCGTTCCGCAACGTCGCCGTGACCGGGGCGACCCCAGTCGCCGTGTCGGACTGCCTCAACTTCGGCAGCCCCGAGAACCCCGAGGTGATGTGGCAGTTCCGCGAGGCCGTGGGCGCTCTCGCCGACGCGTGCCTCGAGCTCGAGATCCCCGTCACCGGCGGCAACGTCTCGTTCTACAACCAGACCGGCGACGTGCCGATCTTCCCGACGCCGGTCGTGGGCGTGCTCGGCGTGATCGACGACGTCGCGCGCCGCATCCCCTCGGGCTGGCAGGACGAGGGCGACAACGTCTACCTGCTCGGCGTCACCCGCGACGAGCTCGACGGCTCCGCGTGGGCCGGCACCGTGCACGACCACCTGGGCGGCCTGCCTCCGCAGCTCGACCTCGGCGACGAGAAGGCCCTGGCCGAGCTGATCTCGGCGGGCGCGCGGGAGTCGCTGATCGCCTCCGCCCACGACCTCGCCGACGGCGGACTCGTCGTCGCCCTGGCCGAGTCCGCGCTGCGCTTCGGCGTGGGCGTGCGCATCTGGCTCGACGAGCTGATGGAGCGCGACGGCGTCGACGCGACCGCCGCCCTCTTCTCGGAGTCGACCGGCCGCGTGCTCGTGTCGGTGCCGCGCGAGGACGACGTGAAGTTCCGCGGACTCTGCGAGGGCCGGGGCTACCCGGTGCTCCGGATCGGCGTGACCGACGCGGAGAGCCCCGTGGTCGAGGTGCAGGGCCTGTTCACGCTCCCCCTCGACGAGCTGCGCGCCGTGAACGGCGCCGTGCTGCCCGCGCACTTCGCCTAGGCGGCCGCCTGGAGCGTTCCATCCGCCAGGAGTTGTCGTACTCGGCCTCCCAGCACGACAACTCCTGGAGTCTCGATCGACCCCGGCCCGCGGCGCTCCTCCGCGTGCCCGCTCGCATGCACGCTGGTCTGAATCGTTCCACCCTCCAGAAGTTGCGGTAGTCGCGCTCGACTACCGCAACTTCTGGCGAGTGGGCGGGACTCGGTTTCCGTTATTACGGAATGTTTGCAATAGTCGAGGCGTGACCGAACCTCCGCGTGACCTCGCCGCCGAGCTCGACGAGCTCCGGGAGCGGATCGACCGACTCGAGAGCGCGGGTGCCGTCGCCGCACAGCGCGACGCCTCCGCGGAGAGCACCGACCCCCTGTGGGCCCTCACCGCCCTCAAGCAGCGGCTGCCCTCCCCCGGCGGCGTCGTCTTCGCCGGCGCGGTCGGCACCCCCGAGGGCCCGGTCGAATGGCAGTACGGCCTCACGACCGACGCCTTCTTCGAGCGCGACTGGGGATCGAGCCCCGGCCCGACGGCGCTGGCCGCGCTCGGCAGCCCGGTGCGCCTGCGCTTCCTGCAGGCGATCGCCGGCGGAGTCGAGACCGTCGCCCAGCTCGCCGAGAGCGAGGGCGCCGGCACCACCGGTCAGATCTACCACCACGTCAACCAGCTCGTCGCGGCCGGCTGGCTCCAGGCGCGCGGGCGGGGCCGCTACGGCATCCCGCCCGAGCGCCTCGTGCCGCTGCTCGTGATCCTGCTCGCCTCGGGAGGCCCTCGATGAACCGTCTGAAGATCGCCGCCGGCGCCGCCGCACTCGCCGTCCTCGCCGCCGGCTTGCTGCTGCGCCCGACCGTTCCGGCCCTCTCGGCCGAGCGCACCGGCGATGCCGAGATCGCCGACTGGCTGCACGAGAACGTCGAGCGCGGCGCCCGCGACCAGCTCGTCGCCGCCGTCGTCACCCCCGACGGCGTCCGCTTCGCCGGTCTCGGCGCCGACGAGAGCACCGAGGTCGAGATCGGATCCGTGACCAAGACCATGACGGCCCTCCTGCTCGCGCAGAGCGCCGCGAACGGCACCGTCTCGCTCGAGGACCCGGCCGCGGACCACGCCGAGCTCGGCGGCTTCCCCGGCACCCTCGAGGAGCTCGCGAGCCACCGCTCCGGGCTCCCCCGGCTCTCGTCCGACCTGCGCGACACCGCCGTGACCCTGCTCGCCCAGCTGCGCGGCAGCGATCCGTACGCCTCGTACTCGGCCGAGGACGCCCTGCGCCACGCGGCCGCGGCTCCGCTCGGCGAGCCCGAGGTCGCCTACTCCAACCTCGGCGCCGCCGTCCTCGGGCAGGCCGTCGCCCGAGCGGAGGGGGTCGAGTACGCCGACCTGCTGCGCGAGCGCGTGTTCACGCCGCTCGGGATGGACGCCAGCTCGATCCCGACGACCGCCGACGCCCTGGCGCCCGACGCGCCGACCGGCTACTCCGAGTCGGGCCGCCCGGTCGACGCGTGGACCCTCGA
The DNA here is from genome assembly GCF_009807095.1 of Rathayibacter sp. VKM Ac-2754. Lineage (GTDB taxonomy): Bacteria > Actinomycetota > Actinomycetes > Actinomycetales > Microbacteriaceae > Rathayibacter. Next base: position 28,232 of record NZ_WUCC01000005.1, read on the forward strand.
GGGGTACGCGCCGGCGGGAGGCGTGCGCTCGACCGCCGCGGACATGGCGCGGTACGCCGAGGCGCTGCTGACCGACGACCCGGCGCTCGGAGTCCCGGCCGCCGAGGTGCTCGATCCGCGGTTCGACGCGGGTGGGAGCGGCCGGGTCGGGCTCGCCTGGTTCACCTCCGACGCGGTCGGCGGCGGCTCGGCGACCTGGCACAACGGAGGCACGGCCGGCTACTCGACGATGCTCGCGATGGACCGCGAGCGCGGAGTCGCCGTCTTCGTCAACGGCAACACCGCGAGCTCGGTCGACGGGCTCGGGATGCGACTGCTCGACCACGTCCTGGAGGAGGACTCGTGATCACCATCGCCAGCGTCATCGCCCTGATCATCGCGGCGTACACGGCCGTCCGCTTCGCGCTGGGGGTCGTCCCCCTCCGCGCGAAGCTCCTCGACCGCGACCGGCTCCGGGTGCTGACCCGCGGCGTCGAGGCGGTCGTGGTCCTGCTGCTCGTGCGCGTGTTCGCCGACTGGACGCTCCTGAGCATCGTCCCCTGGCTCGCGCTGGTGCTCGTGACGGCAGTGGGCGCGGCCGGCGCGGTCCTGCGCTGGGGGTCGCTGCCCTGGCTCGAGGACCCGGCCCGGCGCCGCAGTCGCGCGATCGGCTTCGCCGGCACGCTCGCCCTGTCGGCCGCGTTCGTCGGCGTCGTCGGCCTCTGAGCGCCGGCTCCGCGCCGCTGGACCGTTCCACTCCGCAGAAGTTGCGGTAGTCGAGCTCGACTACCGCAACTTTCGAGGAGTGGGAGGCGATCGAAGCGGCCGGCGAGGTCGAGACGAGACGGGCGAGCCCGAACGCCGGTCAGTCCTGGGCGGGCAGCGGCTCGGGCTCGGGGTTCTCGAGCACGCGCCCGTTCTGCGTGCCGACGCTCGTCACGGTCGACGGGCTGAGGTTGAGGGTGTCGCCGCCGTACAGGCTGTCGATCGAGACGCCGTCGCGGCGCACCGAGTTGAGCGCGTCGAGGTACTCGGGGCTGACGCAGAACCGGTCGGCGATGCTCTCGCTGATGTCGCCGGCGGCGACCAGGTAGGAGGCGGGCGTGCCGTCGGCCGCCGTCGTCACCTCTCCGGTCGCGCCGGTGCGCGGGCCGCGGTCGCGGACCAGCTCGATGTCGAGGCCGCCGACCGTGCCCGCCTCGGCGGCGTCGACGTAGCCGACCTCGCACTCGCCGGTGGCGGGGACCGGCTGGGTCGTGCTGACGACCGGCTCGGGCGTGGCGGTGACGCTCGGGACCGGCCGCGGGCCCGCCTCCGCCTCGCCCGACCCCGTCTCTGCGGGGGCGGCGGGCGCCGCCTCGGACGACGACGGGGTCGCCGCGTCCGACGTCGCCGCGGTCTCGGGCGCCGAGGTGCAGCCCGCCAGCAGCAGCACCGACGCGAGGGCGATCACGGCGCGCGGGGGGAACGTCCTGGTGGTCACCCCGCGACTCTAGCCCGGGGCGGAGGCGCCGATCGGGCACCCCGCCGCGCGCCCATTCACCTCCGCCGCCGCTGAATCCCATCGCGCCTCCGTGTTGGACACCCGCCACGCGGAGGCGTTGGCTGGGGTCATGCAGTACACCCACCTCGGCCGCACCGGCCTGTCCGTCTCCCGCGCCGTCCTCGGCACCATGAACTTCGGCCCCGAGACCACCGAGCCCGACTCGTTCGCGATCATGGACCGCGCGCACGAGCTCGGCGTCAACTTCTTCGACACGGCGAACGTCTACGGCGGCGAGGGCGCGCGCGGCGCGACAGAGGAGATCGTCGGCCGCTGGTTCGCGCAGGGCGGCGAGCGCCGCGAGCGCACGGTGCTGGCGACCAAGTTCTTCGGCGACATGGAGCAGTACGCGGCGCCCGGATCCGAGCGCGGCCGCGACTCCTGGCCCAACGGCGGCCGCCTCTCGGCTCTGAACCTCCGCCGCGCCCTCGACGACAGCCTCCGCCGCCTGCAGACCGACCACATCGACCTGTACCAGTTCCACCACGTCGACCGCTCGACCCCGTGGGACGAGATCTGGCAGGCGATGGAGGTCGCCGTGCAGCAGGGCAAGGTCCTCTACGTCGGCTCGAGCAACTTCGCCGGCTGGCACATCGCCCAGGCGCAGGAGGCGGCGAAGGCCCGCCACTTCACCGGCCTCGCCTCGGAGCAGTCGATCTACAACCTCACCGTGCGCGACATCGAGCGCGAGGTTCTGCCCGCGGCGCTGCACTACGGCCTCGGCGTCATCCCCTGGTCGCCGCTGCAGGGCGGCCTGCTCGGCGGCGTGCTCGAGAAGACGGAGGCGGGCGGGCGGCGCACCTCGGCCCGCGGACTCGAGGCGATCGAGAAGCACCGCCCCGCCCTCGAGCAGTACGAGGCCTTCGCCCGCGAGCGCGGCATCGCGCCCGGTGAGCTCGCGCTCGCCTGGCTGCTGCACCAGCCCGGCGTCACCGGACCGATCACGGGTCCGCGCACGATGGCGCAGCTCGAGAGCGCGGTCGCCGCGGTCGACATCACCCTCGACTCCGACGACCTCGCCCGCCTCGACGAGATCTTCCCCGGGCACCGCACGGCGCCCGAGGACTACGCGTGGTGACGGGCTCCGCCTTCGTCTCTCGCTGATCGGTCAGCTCGTAGCGGCCCCCTTCTCGCTGATCGAGCCCGCAGCCCGCGCAGCGGGCGTATCGAGATCCACGTCCGTCAGAAGGCCGGGTCGGAAGGCCTCTCTGCTGACGGACGCGGGTCTCGATACGCCGCCTCCGGCGGCTGCGGGCTCGACCAGCGAGCCTGTCCCCCACTCCTCCCCCACACGAAGGACCACACCCATGAAGCAGCGCACCCTCGGCGACCTCCAGGTCGGCGCCATCGGACTCGGCGGCATGCCCCTCTCGATCGAGGGCCGCCCCGACCGCGAGCGCGGGATCGCCACGATCCACGCCGCCCTCGACTCCGGCGTCACCCTGATCGACACGGCCGACGCCTACCACCAGCCCGTCGAGGGCGACCTCGGCCACAACGAGCTCCTCATCGCGGAGGCGCTGCGCAGCTACGGCGGCGACACCTCCGCCGTGCTCGTGGCGACGAAGGGCGGGCACCTCCGTCCCCCGGGCGAGAACTGGACCCAGGACGGCCGCCCCGAGCACCTGAAGGAGGCGGCACGCGCCTCCGCCCAGCGCCTCGGCGTCGAGGCGATCGGCCTCTACCAGTACCACCGGCCGGACTCGCGGGTGCCCTACGCCGACTCGATCGGCGCGCTCGCCGAGCTGCTCGACGAGGGTGTCATCGTGCGGGCCGGCATCTCGAACGCCGACCCCGACCAGATCCGCGAGGCGCACGGGATCCTCGGCTCTCGGCTCGTGTCGGTGCAGAACCAGTTCTCGCCGTCGTTCCGCTCGAGCGAGCCGGAGCTCGAGCTGTGCGCCGAGCTGGGGCTCGCGTTCCTGCCGTGGAGCCCGCTCGGAGGCATCGGCGGAGCCGCCGAGGTCGGCACGCGCAACGCCGCGTTCGGCACCGTCGCCGAGGCCCACGGAGTCTCGCCCCAGGTCGTCTGCCTCGCCTGGGAGCTGGCGAAGGCTCCCGTCGTACTGCCGATCCCCGGCGCGTCCCGGCCCGAGAGCATCCGCGACTCGGCGACCGCGGCCGAGCTGACGCTCACCGCGGAGGAGCTGGCCTCGCTCGGCTGAGGTCGCCACCCATGCTGATCGAGCGACTCGCGGGGCGGGCGGATCTTCTCCCGCTGATCGAGCCCGCAGCCCGCGCAGCGGGCGCATCGAGATCCACGTCCTTCAGAACGCCGGGGCAGAAGCCTGATCTGCTGACGCTCGTGGGTCTCGGTACGCCCCTGCGGGGCTACTCGACCAGCATGCACCGGCCACTCCTTGATTGCGTTGCTCAGCCAGCAGGCAAGGAAGCGCCAGGGTCGGGCGGCTCGACCAGCAGGGGCAGAGCCGCTCGTCAGTCCTGCTCGGCGCCCGGCAGGGCCGCGACGAACGCTCGCGCCGCCGCGCTCGGCCGCTCCGGGACGGCCACCATCGTCCGCCAGACCAGCAGCGGCTCGTCCAGCGGCACCGCCGTCAGCACTCCGGGCCGCTTCTCGGCGAAGTGCGCCGGAACCACCGCGATCCCCATCCCGTACTCGACCAGGTCGAGCAGCGTGTGCACGTCGTTGACCTCGAGCTCGACCTCGAAGGGCACGCCCTGCTCGGCGAACGCCTGCGCCGCCAGGTGCCGCGCGCCCCAGTGCTCCTGCAGCCCCACGACGGTCTCGCCCTCGAGGTCCGGGATGCGGCAGACGTCGCGATCGGCGAGCGGATGATCGGGGTGCAGGAGCACCGCGAAGCCCTCGCCGGCCAGCGGTCGCGTCCGCACCCCCGACGGCGTCGCGCCGATGTCGGCGACGAGCGCGAGATCGAGCCGGCCGGCGGCGACCGAGTCGAGCAGAGTGCCCGACCCGTCGTGCGTGAGCCGCAGGGCGATGGCCGGGTGCTGGCGGCGGAACGTCGCCAGCTCGCGCGGCAGGTGCACGCCGCCGAGGCACTCCTCGGTGCCGACGGAGAGGCTGCCGCGCAGCACTCCCTGCACCGCGAGCACCGCGTCGCGGGCGGCGACCGCGCTGGCGACCGAGCGCTCCGACTCCTCGAGCATCGCGCGGCCGGCCGGGGTCAGCTCGACCCGGCGGGTGCTGCGGGTGAAGAGCGGGCTGCCCAGCTCGCTCTCGAGCGCGCGGATCGACGCCGACAGCCCCGACTGCGAGATCTGCAGGGCGCTCGCCGCGCGGGTGAAGTGCTGCTCCTTCGCCACGGCGAGGAAGTGTTCGAGCTGACGCAGTTCCATGGGTCCATCCTCGTCGGGCGGAAGCGCCGTCGGGGACGCGGTGGTCAGCCGGTAGTGCGAGAGATCGCCAGCACGACGGCGGTGAGGGTGCTGCGCAGGCGCTCGAGCGCGGCCGCGTCGGAGTCGGCCTCGAGGATCGACTGCTTCACCGCGTCGTCGTAGCTCGCGATGAGGAGGCGGACGGCGGTCGTCGGCTCGAGCGCGAACTCGCGCTGCACCTGGGCCAGAGCGTCGTCGACGATCTGCACGAGCGACGCGTCGAATCCAGCGCGGAAGTCGCGGTACTGCGGAGCGATCGCCGCATCGCGCAGCGCCAGCAGCTCGAACTCGGACTGCACGACGCACCAGCGCCGGTTGTCGTTGAACGGGCCCTGGAGGAAGTCGAGGATGACGACGGCGAGCGTCACGGCCGTCAGCGGTTCGTCGGCCACCTTCGGGAGGGTCCGCCCCATCTGCTCGACGAGCGTGGCGATCCGGGCATCGTTCTCGCGCTCCATCAGGGCGAAGAACAGCTCCTCCTTGCTCGAGAAGTTCGAGTAGAAGGCGCCGCGCGTGAACCCGGCGGCCTCGCTGATCTGCTCGACCGAGGCGGTGTGCACGCCGGTGTCCGCGAAGACCTCGTAGGCCGCGTCGAGCAGGCGCTCGCGGGTGCGACTGCGGCGTGCGGTCTCCGGGACGTCGGAGGTCATCCTGTGTCTCCTCCCGGAGCATCGGAACGGCGTTGAGATACATCACTGTATCGGATACATTCACGTATCGGATACGTTCTTGTATCGGGTACGAAGACGTATCGCCTCCCTCCCCCCATCGTCAGGAGACCTGCGTGTCGTCGCTGCTGTACCGACTCGGACGCTGGGTGCATCGCGCCCACCGTCTCGTCGCCGTCCTCTGGCTCGCCGTCGTCGTCCTCGCGGGCGGAGGCGCGCTGCTGCTGAACCAGGGCACCGACAACGCCTTCGCCATCCCGGGCACGGAGTCGCAGACCGCGCTCGACCAGCTCGAGCGCACGTTCCCGCAGGTCAGCGGCACCTCCGCCCGCTACGTGGTGGTCACCGCCGACGGCGGCAGCGTCGAGGACGCCTCGATCTCGGGACCGGTCGGCGAGGCCGTGACGGAGCTCGAGGGCATCGACGAGGTCGCCGCCGTCACCGACCCGTACTCCGACACCGTCGAGGGCACGATCTCCGAGAAGGGCGACGCCCTGGTCATCACCGTCCAGATGGACGGATCGGCCACCACCACCTCGACCGAGTCGCGCGACGCCCTGAAGGCCGAGGCCACCACGCTCGAGGAGTCCCTCCCCGCTGGCACCACCGTCTCGCTCGGCGGCGACCTCTTCTCGCAGAGCCTGCCGGGCGTCACGATCACCGAGGCGATCGGCCTCGTCGTCGCCCTCGTGGTCCTGGTGCTCACCTTCGGCTCGTTCCTCGCCGCCGGCATGCCGCTGGTCACCGCGCTGCTCGGCGTCGCGCTCTCGATGTCGGCCATCTTCATCGCCACCCGCTTCGCGTCGATCTCGTCGACGACTCCGCTGCTCGCCCTGATGCTCGGCCTCGCGGTCGGCATCGACTACGCGCTCTTCATCATCAGCCGCCACCAGGACCAGCTGCGCGAGGGCATGGACCCCGAGGAGTCGACCGCGCGCGCGACGGCGACCGCCGGCTCCGCCGTGGTGTTCGCCGGCCTGACCGTCATCATCGCCCTCGTCGGGCTGTCGGTCGCGGGCATCCCGTTCCTCACCACGATGGGCATCGCGGCGGCGGGCGGAGTCGCGATCGCCGTGGTCATCGCGCTCACGCTCACACCCGCGCTGCTCGGCTTCGCCGGCGAGCGCCTCCGCCCCAAGCCGCGCAAGAAGAAGGGGGCGAAGGCCGCGCACGCCGACCCCGAGACCGCCGTCACCGCCGACCCGCACGCTCCCGCCGAGGTCCCCGCCGGCTTCTTCCGCGGCTGGGTGCGCGTCGTCACCCGCTTCCCGCTCGTCACGATCATCGCCGTCGTGGGCCTCCTCGGCGTCGCCACGATCCCGACGCTGAGCCTGCGCCTCGCGCTGCCCGACGCCGGCTACCAGGCCGAGGGGACGCCCGCGCGCGACACCTACGACCTGCTCGCCGAGAACTTCGGCCCCGGCTACAACGGCCCGCTCATCGTCACCGGCACGATCATCGGCTCGACCGATCCGCTGGGCCTGATGGCCGACCTCAAGACCGAGATCGAGGGGCTCGACGGAGTCGCCTCCGTGCCCCTCGCGACCCCGAACGAGGACGCCGACACCGGCATCATCCAGGTGATCCCCGAGGGCAGCCCCGACTCCGAGGCGACCAAGGCGCTCGTCGCCGAGATCCGCGACAAGCACGACTACTTCCAGGAGGAGTACGGGGTCGATCTCGCGGTTACCGGTCAGTCCGCGGTCGGCATCGACATCTCCGACCGGCTCGCCCAGGCCCTGGTGCCGTTCGGCCTGCTCGTCGTCGGGCTCTCGCTCGTGCTGCTGACCATGGTCTTCCGCTCGCTCTGGGTGCCGCTGAAGGCGACGCTCGGCTACCTCCTGTCGGTCGGCGCCTCCTTCGGCGCCGTCGCGGCGGTCTTCGAGTGGGGATGGTTCGCCGACGCCCTGCACGTCGACAAGACCGGCCCCATCATCAGCTTCATGCCGATCATCCTGATGGGCGTGCTGTTCGGGCTCGCGATGGACTACGAGGTGTTCCTCGTCTCGCGGATGCGCGAGGACTACGTGCACGGGCGCTCGGCGCGCGCGGCGGTCGAGTCGGGCTTCGTCGGCTCGGCGAAGGTCGTCACCGCGGCCGCGATCATCATGTTCTCGGTCTTCGCCGCGTTCGTGCCGGAGGGGGACACCAGCATCAAGCCGATCGCCCTCGGCCTCGCGGTCGGCGTGTTCGTCGACGCGTTCATCGTGCGGATGACGCTCGTGCCGGCCGTGCTGCACCTGCTCGGTGACCGCGCGTGGCACATGCCGCGCTGGCTCGACCGCATCCTGCCGTCGTTCGACGTCGAGGGCGAGGGGCTCACCAAGGAGCTCGCGCTGCGCGACTGGCCCGAGCCGGGTGCGACCGACGCGGTCGCGGCCGAGGGCCTGACGCTGAGCGGGCCCGACGGCCCCCTCTACAGCGATGTCGCCGTACGCGTCCCCGCCGGCGGATCGCTCGTCGTGCACGGGCCGCACCGGTCGGGCCGCACCGCCCTGCTGCTGACCATCGCGGGCCGGCTGGCGCCCGACTCCGGCCGCCTGAAGGTCGCCGGACTCGTCGTGCCGATCCGCGCCTCCGCCGTCCGCGGCCGGGTAGGGCTCGTCCGGCTGGCCGGCGAGGCCGATCCGCTCGGCGAGGTCCGCTCGGCGCTGGGCACCTCCCCGGCGGTCCTGGTGCTCGACGACCTCGACACGGTCACCGATCCGCAGCTGCGCAAGCAGATCAGGCGCGAGCTCGACTCGATGCGCGAGCACGCACCCCGTGACGGACGCACCTTCACGGTGATCGCCTCCTCCGTCGACGCCGACGCGCTCGACGACCTCCTCCCCTCCGATCACTCGGTGCTCTCCTCCGCGGCCGAGCGCCGCGACATCGCAAAGGTCCTCTGACATGGCTCTGCTCTCCCTCGAACGCCCGCGCGGCGTCAAGAAGGTGTCCTGGCTGACCCTTCTCGGCATCGTCCTGGTGCCCCTCGCGATCGGCGGCCTGCTCGTCTGGGCGCTGTGGAACCCGACCGACCGCCTCGACCAGATCACGGCCGCGGTCGTGAACGAGGACACCCCCGTCGAGATCAACGGCCAGACCGTGCCGCTCGGCCGCCAGCTCGCGGCAGGGCTCGTGACGGGAGGCACCGAGAGCACCGCCACGGCGTCGCCGACCCCGGTGCCCAACGTCTCGGGCTCCGACTCGTCGGGCAACTTCACCTGGGTCCTCACCGACAAGGACGACGCCGCGCAGGGGCTCGCCGACGGCACGTACGCGACCGTCGTCACGATCCCCTCCGAGTTCTCCGCCGCCGCCACCTCCTACTCCGGAGACGCGGCCGAGGCCACCAAGGCGACCATCGACATCGCGACGAGCGACAAGGCCAAGCTCGTCGACGACGCCATCTCGGCGACGGTGACCAGCACGGCCACGTCGCTGCTCAACACGCAGCTGACCACCGCCTACCTCGAGAACGTCTACGTCGGCTTCAACACGCTGAACGAGCAGATCGGCCAGGCGGCCGACGGCGCCGGCACCCTCGCCGACGGCGCCGACGAGCTGGGCACGGGCGCCTCCTCGCTCGCCGACGGCACCTCGTCGCTCGCAACGGGCATCGACGACCTCGCGACCGGCGCCTCCGCGCTCTCGGACGGAGTCGCGCAGGTCGGCACGGGCGCCTCGTCGCTCGCCGACGGAGTCGCCCAGGTCGGCACCGGCGCGTCCTCGCTCGCCGACGGAGTCGCGCAGCTCGGCACCGGCGCCTCCGACCTCTCGGGCGGCGTCTCGCAGCTCGCGACCGGCACGCAGCAGTCGGCCGACGGGGCGACCGGCCTCGCCGACGGGCTCGACGGGCTCGCAGCGGGAGTCGCGGCGCTCGGGCAGACCGCGTCCACCGCCTCCGGAGTCGCCGCCCAGTCGGCGACCACCACCGGCACCTCGCTCGGCACGATCGCCGCGCTGGCGGAATCGTGCGCGGCGACCGACCCGGTCTGCGCGGCGATCCTCGCCGAGGCCGGCACCCAGCTCGACACCACCAACCAGAACGGCGCGCTCTACCAGGCGGGCGCGACGGCGCAGTACACGGCGGGGATCGCATCGGGCATCAACGACGGCACCGACGGGCAGCCCTCGCTCGTCGCGGGCACCCAGCAGTCGGCCGCCGGCGCGCGCAGCCTGGCCGGCGGGCTCTCGCAGCTCGCCACCGGAGCCGCCACCGCCGCTCAGGGTGCCGCCGCGCTGTCGACCGGCGCCGCGTCGGCCTCCGATGGAGCCGCGCAGCTGGCGACAGGAGCCGCCTCGGCCTCGACCGGAGCCGCCCAGCTCGCGACCGGAGCCGCCTCCGCGGCCGACGGAGCCGCGCAGCTCGCCACGGGAGCCGCCTCCGCCGCCGACGGAGCCGACCAGCTGGCCGACGGAGCGACCGGCGTCTCGGACGGCGCCGTGCAGCTCGCCGACGGCACCCGCACTCTCGCCACCGGCCTCGACGCGGCCGTGGCGCAGCTGCCGACCTACACCGACGCGGAGTCGACGAACCTCGCCGACGTCGTCGCCGATCCGGTCGAGAACGCGAGCTCGTCGACCACCCTGTTCGGAGCCTCGAGCGTGCCGTTCTTCACGACGATCGCACTGTGGCTCGGAGCGCTCGCCAGCTTCCTCGTGCTCGCCGCGTTCTCGCACCGCGCGCTCTCGTCGACCCGCTCGTCCGCGGCGCTCGCCCTCTCCTCCTACGTGCCGGCGCTCGTGATCGGCCTCGTGCAGGGACTGGCGGTGGCGATCGTCATGCAGTTCGTCGCCGACCTCGAGCCGTGGACGTTCGTCGGCTTCACCCTGCTGTCGATGCTCGTCGGCGCCTCGTTCGCCGCCGTCAACCAGGGCCTGGTCGCCCTGCTCGGAGGCACGGGCCGCTTCATCGCGATGCTCGCGGCGGTCATCGGGCTCGGCGCCGGCATCATCTCGACGGTGCCGGGCGTGTTCGACGACGCCCTCGGGTTCCTGCCGCTGTCGGCCGCGCAGACCGCGCTGTCGGGCGTGGTCGAGGGCTCGGGAGGTGTCGGCGGCTCGGTCGTCGGCCTCGTGATCTGGCTGCTCTTCGGCCTGCTGCTGACCGTCGCCGCGATCGCCCGCCGCCGCGTCGTGTCGGTCCGCGCCCTCCGCCGCCCCGCGGAGGCGTAGGCCCGGCGAGCATGCTGGTCGAGTAGCCCCGCAGGGGCGTATCGAGACCCACCATCGTCAGCAGATCGGTCCTCAGATCCGGCCTTCTGACGGACGTCGATCTCGATACGCCAGCTGCGCGGGCTACTCGATCAGCAAGGGGCGCAGCGCGGAGTAGCGGTCCGTGACGCGGGATGGAACAGCGCTCCGCGAAGTCGACGCCCGTCGCCATGCATGCTGGTCGAGTAGCCCCGCAGGGGCGTATCGAGGCCCACCAGCGTCAGCAGATCGGTCCTCAGATCCGGGCTTCTGACGGACGTGGATCTCGATACGCCCGCTGCGCGGGCTACTCGATCAGCAAGGGGGCGCAGCGCGGAGAAGGGGTCCGTGACGCGGGATGGAACAGCGCTCCGCGAAGTCGACGCCCGTCGCCATGCATGCTGGTCGAGTAGCCCCGCAGGGGCGTATCGAGGCCCACCAGCGTCAGCAGATCGGTCCTCAGATCCGGCCTTCTGAAGGACGTCGTCTCGATACGCCCGCTGCGCGGGCTACTCGATCAGCAAGGGGGCGCAGCGCGGAGAAGGGGTCCGTGACGCGGGATGGAACAGCGCTCCGCGAAGTCGACGCCCGTCGCCATGCATGCTGGTCGAGTAGCCCCGCAGGGGCGTATCGAGACCCACCAGCGTCAGCAGACCGGTCCTCAGATCCGGCCTTCTGACGGACGTGGATCTCGATACGCCCGCTGCGCGGGCTACTCGATCAGCAAGGGGGCGCAGCGCGGCCGCGGAGCAGGTCAGTCGGCCGCGCCGCTCGCGATGCGCTCGTGGTGGTGGATGACCTCGGCGACGATGAAGCCGAGGAACTTCTCCGCGAACGCGGGGTCGAGGTGCGACTCCTCCGCGAGCGCCCGCAGCCGGGCGATCTGACGCGCCTCGCGGTCGAGATCGGCGGCCGGCAGCCCGTGCGCCGCCTTCAGCCGCCCGACCTTCTGCGTGAACTTGAAGCGCTCCGCGAGCAGGTGGATGAGGGCCGCATCGATGTTGTCGATGCTCTGCCGGATCTGCTCGAGCTCGGCCCGTGCCTCGGCCTCGTCGCGCGCCACGTCGTCGGTCATGCTCTCGACCCTAACCGACGACGAAGGCCCCCTCCCGGAAGCGAGAGGGGGCCTTCGTGAGAGTCGCGTCAGTCGACGATGCTGAGCGTGACCGGGACGTTGCCGCGCGTGGCGTTCGAGTACGGGCACAGCGTGTGCGCCTTCTCGGCGACCTTGTGGGCGTCCTCGGGACTCGCCTTGGGCACGTAGATGTCGAGCTCGACCGCGAGGCCGAAGCCCTCGTCGTTCTTGCCGATCGAGACGCTCGCCGAGACAGCCGCATCGGTGGTGTCGATCTTCAGCTCGCGGCCGGCGCCGTGCAGGGCGCTGAGGAAGCAGGCCGAGAACCCGGCGGCGAAGAGCTGCTCGGGGTTGGTCCCGTCTCCGGAGCCTCCGAGCTCCTTCGGCGGGCGGGTGTCGAGGTCGAGGCGGTCGTCCTCGGTGCGGACGTGGCCGTCGCGTCCTCCACCGGAGGCGTGGGCGATAGCGGTGTAGATGGCATCCATGCCCCCATCCCACCACTGATCACCCGAGTGCGAGGTGAACGCCCGGTGCACGCCGCATCGGAGCCGAGCATCCGCTGCGAGACCCGCGCCGACAGCCGTCAACCCCCTGCCTCCTCCGGCGCGCGGGGTGTGGCGTGGAGGGGAACGTCCGGCGTCGGCCGGACAGAACGGAGCAGCAATGCGCGCACTCACCTGGCAGGGCGTCGAGAAGGTCTCGGTCGAGACCGTTCCCGACCCCCGCATCCAGCAGCCCACCGACGCGATCGTCCGCATCACCTCGACGGCGATCTGCGGCTCGGACCTGCACCTGTACCGGATCCTCGGCCCCTACCTCGACAAGGGCGACGTGCTCGGCCACGAGCCGATGGGCATCGTCGAGGAGGTCGGCAGCGCCATCACGAAGCTCAAGGTCGGCGACCGCGTCGTCGTCCCCTTCAACATCTCCTGCGGCGAGTGCTTCATGTGCCGGAACGGTCTGCAGTCGCAGTGCGAGACGACGCAGGTCACCGAGTACGGCTCCGGCGCCTCGCTGTTCGGCTTCACCAAGATGTACGGCCAGGTCCCCGGCGGTCAGGCGGAGCTGCTCCGCGTGCCGCTCGCCGACTACAACACCGTGGTCGTCGGAACCGATCTGCCCGACGAGCGCTACCTCTTCCTCAGCGACATCGTGCCGACCGCCTGGCAGGGCGTCGACTACGCGCAGGTCCCCGACGGAGGCTCGCTCGTCGTCTTCGGCCTCGGACCGGTCGGCCAGCTCGCCGCCCGCATCGGGCTGCACCGCGGCTACCGCGTGATGGCGATCGACCCGGTCGCCGAGCGCCGCGCCATGGCCGCGCGCCACGGCGTCGAGGTGTTCGACCTCGCGGACGACGTGCTCGCCGAGCTGCGCGACCTCACCGACGGCCGGGGCCCCGACTCCGTCATCGACGCGGTCGGCATGGAGGCGCACGGCTCGCCCGTCGAGTCGTTCGCGCAGTCGATGGCCGGGCTGCTGCCCGACCCGATCGCGCGCAAGGCGATGGACACCGTCGGCGTCGACCGGATGGCGGCGGTGCACGCCTCGCTCGACCTGGTGCGCCGCGGCGGCACCGTCTCGCTGAGCGGGGTCTACGGAGGCGAGGCCGATCCGATGCCGCTGAAGTCGATGTTCGACAAGCAGGTCACCATGAAGATGGGCCAGTGCAACGTGAAGCACTGGATCGACGACGTGCTGCCGCTGGTCGAGGACTCGAGCGATCCGCTCGGCGTCATGGACCTCGTCACCCACCGCGCACCCCTCGAGGACGCGCCGGGCCTCTACGAGACGTTCCAGAAGAAGGAGGACGGCTGCATCAAGGTCGTGCTGCAGCCGTAGGGCTCCCCTCGCTGGTCGAGTAGCCCGCGGAGCGGGCGTATCGAGACCCACCTCCGTCCGGAGAGGAGATCTGCACTCCCTCCCTTCTGACGCTGGTGGGTCTCGATACGCCCCTGCGGGGCTACTCGACCAGCACGGGGCGTCGCCCCTGTGGGCCTGCGGGCTCGATCAGCACGGGCGTTGATGCTCCGGGAACGACGAAGGCGGCGCCCCCGTGGGGACGCCGCCTTCGTGTGGTGAGACCTACTTGAAGACGTCCTTGACGTCCTCGCCGACCTTCTTGGTCGACGCTGCGGCCTGGTCCTTCTGGCCTTCGGCCTTCAGGCTGTCGTCGTTCTTGTGCTCGCCCAGTGCTTCCTTCGCCTTGCCGGCGATGTCCTGAGCAGCGTTCTTGATCTTGTCATCGAGCCCCATTGCGGTGCCTCCTTCGTGATCGGTCGTGCGTGGTACGTGATGACCCGACCGTAGGAGTGGAGGCTGCCTGTCCCCTGTGCGCGGGGAGGGGCTTGCCCGGGCACCACTCGAGTGCCACGATTCACCCCCGCGATCAGGTCGCGGGCGTAGCCGTCTCGGAGGGGACCGTCTGCGACGGCTCGTTGGTCGGCGTCTGGCTCGACCCGTCGTCGGCGCTCGTCGGTACCACGATGCCCGACTGCACCGGAGTCTGCGCGTCGCCCGTGCAGCCCGCTAGCAGTCCGACCAGCAGGGCGGAGGCGCCGAGCGCTCCCAGAACGCGGCCGACGGTTCGAGCGGGCGGATCGAGCCGGAGGGAAGTCATACGGGCGACGCTAGGCGGGCCTTCCGCGCGACAGCAGGGGCTTGACTTCTCCTCCCCCCGCCCGCGGACGCCCCGCATCGGAGGGGCGCGCGATGGTAGCCCCGTCCGGGGCCCGAGCGCTACCGCCTGTCCCTGCTGGCGGGCGCCTCGCAGACTGGCGACGCCGGCACGCATCCATCCCCCACTCGATCCTGGAAGGGAACGACGATGTCTACCATCGATCCCGCTACACCTCCGTTCGGAGACGGCGCCGCGAACTTCGCCGCGACCGACACGACCTTCGACGAGACCACCACCGCGACGTCCCACTCCACGGGCTCCGGCGCGTCCGGCAAGGTCGACGCCGCCAAGGAGCAGGTCGGTGCCGCCAAGGACCAGGCCGCCTCGGTCGCCGGCGACGCCAAGCAGGCCGCGGGCGACGTCCTCGCCACCGGCAAGGAGGAGGCGGCCAACGTCGCCCAGGAGGCCAAGACCCAGGTCAAGGACCTCCTCGACCAGAGCCGCGGCCAGCTCACCGAGCAGGCCCACGCCCAGAAGGAGAACGCCGCCAAGGGCGCCCGCGCCTTCAGCGACGACCTGACCTCGCTCGCGAACGGCGAGGGCGGCCAGGACAACATGGCCGCGAACCTCGTCTCGAACCTCGCCGGCCGCGCCCAGGGCGTCGCCACCTGGCTCGAGGACCGCGAGCCGGCCGAGCTGCTGGAGGACGTGAAGTCGTTCGCCCGCCGCCGCCCGGGAGCGTTCATCCTGCTCGCCGCCGCGACCGGCCTCGTCGCCGGCCGCCTGGTCCGCGCCCTCACCGCCGAGGCCAAGGATGAGAAGGAGGCCGCGACCGACACGTCCGGCCCCGAGTTCGCCGCTCCGGCCGCCTCGACCTACGGCACGTCGAGCACCGATCACCTCCCCACCGAGCCGATCGCCGACCCGCTGAGCGTGCCGACGACCTCGGCCGGCTACGACTCCTTCCCGACGGGACTCCGACCGTGACCGACTCCTCCGGAGCGCATCGCGCCGGACTGGGCGAGCCGACCCCCGACCAGCGCGCGGGCAGCACGTCGCTCGGCGACCTGCTCGGCGAGGTCTCGCGCGACCTCTCGACCCTGATCCGCCAGGAGATGGCGCTCGCCAAGGCCGAGCTCAAGGAGTCCGCCGGCAAGGCGGGCAAGGGCGCAGGCCTCCTGGGCGGCGCCGGCTACGCGGCGATCATGGCCGTGCTGTTCCTCTCGATCGCCCTCTGGTGGGCGCTCGGCACTCTGATCGGCAACGGCTGGTCCGGAGTCGTCGTCGCCGTGATCTGGGGCATCGTCGCCGCGATCCTGTACTCCGTCGGGCGCAAGAGCCTGAAGACCGTCGAGGGCGCACCCGAGACGGTCGACTCCCTCAAGAAGATTCCCGAAACCCTCAAGCCGAACGGGGCAGGACGATGACGTACGACTCTGCAAGCACTGACTACTCGAACAAGACGCCGGAGGAGATCCGGGCCGAGATCGAGCGCACCCGCCTCGAGCTCGGCGGCGACGTCGACGCCCTCGCCGAGAAGGTCAGCCCCAGCGCCATCGCGCAGCGGCAGACCGACAAGGTGAAGTCGGCCGTCGGCTCCGTCCGCGACCGCGTGATGGGCGCCGCGCACGACGCGGGCGACTCCGTCTCCGGAGGCGCGGACTCCGTCAAGGGCGCCGCCGGCTCGGTCAAGGGCAAGGCCGAGGGCAACCCGCTCGCGGTCGGCCTGATCGCGCTCGGCGCCGGCATGCTCGTGGCGTCGCTGATCCCGGCCTCCAGCGCCGAGAAGCAGGCCGCCTCGAAGGTCAAGGAGACGGCCCAGCCGGTCGTCGACAAGGTCACCGAGGCCGCGAAGGACGCCGCCGGCGAGCTCCGCGAGCCCGCCCAGCAGGCCTTCGCCTCGGTGAAGGAGACCGCGACCGACGCCGCGCAGAACGTCAAGGAGGCGGGGACCTCCGCCACCGACGACGTCAAGGACTCGGCCCGCGAGGCCAAGCACGCGGTGCAGGAGAACGGCCAGGCTTAGAGCCTGCACGACTCCCAGGGGCGCTCGATCTGCGGATCGGGCGCCCCTTCGTCGTCTCGGGAATACCTCCGAGCCCGCGGCTCTTGTCGCAAGCATGAGATCCATCGTCTACTCCCGCACCGGCGCCTCCTCCGTCCTCTCGCTCGTCGACCGCGGACCCGCCGCCCCCGGCGCCGGGGAGGTCCGGGTGCGCGTGGTCGCCTCCGGAGTGAACCCGACCGACTGGAAGGCCCGTGCGACGGGCGATCTCGCCTTCGACGAGGTCGTGCCGAATCAGGACGGCGCAGGAGTCGTCGACGCGGTCGGCGACGGAGTCGAGGGTCTGGCCCTCGGCGATCGCGTCTGGGTGCACCTGGCCGCCCACCGCCGCCCGACCGGCACGGCGCAGGAGTGGACCGTCCTCCCCGCGAACCGCGTCGTCCGCCTGCCCGACGGCATCGGCTTCGATCTCGGCGCGAGCCTCGGCGTCCCGGCGATGACGGCGCACCGCGCGCTGACCGTGCACGCGCACGGGCCCGCGCGGCTGTCTCCCGGTGCGCTCGCCGGTCGCACGGTCCTCGTGCAGGGCGGGGCCGGAGCGGTCGGCCACGCGGCGATCCAGCTCGCGGTCTGGGCCGGGGCGACGGTGATCGCCACCGTGAGCAGCGACGGCAAGGCCGCGCTCGCCACGGCGGCCGGCGCGCACCACGTGCTGCAGTATCCCGACGAGGCGCTCGCGGCGCGGATCCTCGAGATCGCCCCCGACGGAGTCGACCAGATCGTCGAGGTCGCGCCCGCCCAGAACGCCGACCTCGACGTCGAGGTGCTCGCCAACCACGGCAGCATCGGCTACTACGCGAACAACAACGGAGACGAGTTCTCGGTGCCGATCGTCGCGAGCTTCGCGAAGAACGCGCGCTGGCAGGGACTCCTGCTCTACACCGTCGGCGACGAGCCCCTGGCGGCCGCCGCCGAGGACATCACCGCCGCGCTCGAGGACGGCGCTCTGCCCGTCGGCGAGGCCGCAGGCCTGCCGATCACGTGGTTCCCCCTCGAGGAGACGGCCGCCGCCCACGACGCGGTCGAGCACGGTGTGACCGGCAAGGTGCTCATCCGCGTCTCCGACGAGGCCTGACGGCCGCGGCAGCGCGGGCACGCGCCCGCCCGTCCCAGCTGATCGAGTAGCCCGCGCAGCGGGCGTATCGAGATCCACGTCCGTCAGAAGGCCGGGGCAGGGAACTGCTCCACTGAAGCGCGTCGCCCCGTTCCTCGCTGATCGAGTAGCCCGCACCGCGGGCGTATCGAGATCCATGTCCGTCAGAAGGCGAGGGCAGAAGCCTCCACTGCTGACGCTGGTGGGTCTCGATACGCCCCTGCGGGGCTACTCGACCAGCATGGGATGCGACGGCCGCTGGCAGCACGCAGGCGAGCAAGCGCCTCCTGAATGCTCGAACCCGACCCGCAGGCTCAGCCGCGCAGCGGTGGCGAGCCCGCGACCGTGGCGCGGTCGGCGAGGCCGTCGAGCAGCTCGGCGAGCGCCTCCTCGGCGGTGCGCGTCGGCTCCCAGCCGAGCACCGACCGCGCCCTCTCGGTCGACATGATCGGCACGTTCGTCGCGATGTCGAGCCAGCCGGCGTCCGTGCGCTGGAGTCGCAGCCGCCAGGTCGCGCTCACGATCCCCCGGAGGAGACCCGCCGGCACCGTGACGAGGCGCGACCCGACGAGGTCGGCGATGCGCTGGGGCGTGAGCACCGGCTCCGCGGCGATGTTGAACGCCCCGCCGGCCCGGCGGTCGAGCGCCCGCCAGAACGCGTCCGCCACGTCGTCGGCGTGCACCCCCTGGAAGATCAGCGTGCGCGGCAGCGGCAGCACCGGCGGCCGGACGACCCGGAGCCACCGCGTCGGGTACCGCGGCCCGGCGAACAGCCCCGCGATCTCGGTCGCCGCACCGCGCTGGAACACGAGCCCCGGGCGCAGCCTGGTGACCACCACCTCCGGGTGCTTCGCCTCGAACGCATCGAGGGCGCGCTCGTTCGCCGCCTTGTGCCGACTGTAGGTCGAGGTGTGCAGCCCGCCCGTCGGCCAGCTCTCGTCGACGCGGGTCGTCTTCGACGCCGCGCTGTAGGCGCCGACCGACGAGGCGACGGCGATGTGTCCCACCCCCGCGGCCGCGGCAGCCTCGAGCACCGAGGCGGTGCCTCCGACGTCGACCAGCCGCTGGAACGGCTCGTCGTGGCTGGGCTGCAGCGCCCACGCGAGGTGCACGACCGCGTCCATTCCGGTGAAGGCCTCGCGGAGCAGCCGCGGCGCCTCGCTCGACGCGACGTCCACCTCGACCCAGCGCACATCGCGGTACTCCGGCGACTGGGGCCGCCCCTGCCGGCGGGCCACGCCGACGATCTCCTCCACCTCCGGCTCGTCCCGGAGCCGCCGCAGCAGCGCCGTGCCCAGGTTGCCCGTCGCTCCGACGATCGCGATGCGCATGTGATGGTCCCTCCGCGGCGGCGCGGATGCCGTCGTCCTCCGAGGCTAGGCAGCGCCGAGCGCGGCGCGGAGGCGGTTGACAGCCGAGCCCCTATCCCACGCGCGGGTCGCCGCGCATCCCCGCGCGGGTGCGGCGACCCGGTCCCTACCCTGGGGCCATGCCCCTCCCCCGACGCGATCCCTCCGTGCGCCACGTGATCGACGGTGTCGAGCTGCGCTCGTACACGACCGGCTCGTCCCGCTCGGAGCGCACCTTCGTCCTGATCCACGGGATCGGGATGTCGCACCACACGTTCTCCCGGCTCGCCGTCCACCTGCGCGAGCACGGCCGGGTGATCGCCGTCGACCTCGCCGGCTTCGGGTCGAACCGCACGCCGGAGCAGCGCGTCGGCATCGCCGATCACGCCCGCTTCGTCGCGCACGTGCTCGCCGACCGCGGCGTCGAGAGCGCGGTCGTCGTCGGCCACTCGATGGGCAGCCAGGTCGCGGTCGAGCTGACGGCGCGCTCGCCCGATCTCGTCGACGGCGTCGTGCTGATCGGCCCGGTCGTCGATCCGCAGCGCCCCACGGCGCTCCAGCAGGGCCTGGCCCTCGCCCGCGACACCCTCGGCGAGCCGGTGCCGGTCGACCTGCTCGTGTTCGCCGACTACGTGCGCGGAGGCCTGCGCTGGTACCTGCGGCAGCTCCCCGAGATGCTGCACTACCCGATCCAGCGCCGCCTCGAGGCCGTGACCCGGCCGGTGCTCGTCGTCCGCGGCCACGACGACCCCGTCGGCACCCGCGACTGGTGCGAGCGCCTCGTCGCGCACGCTTCCGACGGCCGACTGCTCGAGATGGGCTCCTCCCGCCATGTCGTGCCGAGGACGGAGGCGGAGCCGCTCGCCCGCGCCCTCGTCCGCTTCGCCGCGGGCCTCGGGGCGGCACGGTGAGGAACCTCGTCCGCGACGCCGTCTGGTGGGCGGAGGACTACGCCTACGCCGTCGCCTGGCAGGTGCGGGGCGTCCTCTCGCGCCGCGCCCCCGACGACTACCTCAGCGGCGACCTGCGGCCGATCCTGGTGCTGCCCGGGATCTGGGAGACGTGGTCCTTCCTCCGCCCGATCATCGACCCGCTGCACGCGCACGGGCATCCGCTGCACGTCCTGACGAGCCTGGGCCGCAACGGCCGCCCGGTGGTCAGGACCGCCGAGGACGTCGCCGCCTACCTCGCCGAGCACGACCTCCGCGGAGTCGTCGTCGTCGCGCACAGCAAGGGCGGGCTGATCGGCAAGTACGTGATGACCGAGCTCGACCCCGAGGGCCGCGTCGACCGCATGGTCGCGGTGTCGACGCCGTTCGGCGGATCGCGCTACGCCGCCTACCTGCCGCTGAAGAGCCTCCGCTCGTTCTCTCCCCGCGACGCCACGACGCTGCTGCTGTCGAGCCGGCCGGAGGCGAACGCCCGCATCACCTCGGTCTACGGGCTCTTCGACCCGCACATCCCCGAGGGGAGCAGGCTCGAGGGCGCGACCAACGTGCGGATCGAGACGGGCGGGCACTTCCGGATCCTCGGCGACCCGGGCACCCTCAAGGCGGTCGTGAAGGCGGTGTCGGCCTAGGCGGGCGGCGGAGTGATCACGGTCGCGTCGGCCGGGCAGTCGATCGTCCCGACCGCGCCGTCGCCGGAGTCGTCGCTCGCGACCGGACCTGCGGCGGCGAAGGCCACCTCGAAGCAGAACGCGTCGGTCCCGGCATCGGGGAACTCGGTCGGGTCGACCGGCGTGCGGAACGACAGCGTGCCGAACGCTCCCTCGGGCGTCTCGGCGGCGTAGGAGGCGATGCCGATCAGGTCGACGCCCTCCGCCTCCGCCGCGGCCGCCTCGCGCGCGAACCCGAACGTGTCGACCTGCGGACCGGTGAGCGAGTCGACGAGGGTGGCGACCCGGTCGCGCGACTCCTCGCGGGCCGCCGTCGCCGTGTCGGCGGGCTCCTCCGCTGCCGGAGCGGTGCAGCCGGCGAGCGCCAGCACCGCCAGGAGGACGGCGGCCGCTCGCGTCTGCTTCACGCCCCCGACCCTAGCGCGGCGGCGCCGGCCGGCGGCCCCGCCTCCGACCCGAACCGGATCGACCTTCGGCTCGCACGATCGCGCTCGGCTCGCAGAGGCCGCGGATTCCGACGAGCCGAACCGGATCCGACGAGCCCGGACACGACCCTCGCTCGCTCCCGCCCGGGCGACTAGCAAGCCACCACCGTCATGCGCAAACCCCTTTGCCGAGGAGGCGGCCCGGCGGAGCGTGGAGCCATGCCCACTTCGCGCACGACCGGACCGACCGAGCTCCTCCTGGTGCGCCACGGCGAGAGCACGGCGAACATCGCGGCGAGCGCCGCCGAGAAGGCGGGCGCGCTCGACATCGAGGTCGACCGCCGCGACGCCGACGTCACCCTCTCCCCGGCGGGCGAGGAGCAGGCGCGCGCGCTCGGTCGCTGGCTGGCGGCGGAGGCGGCGCCGGTCGCCGCGTGGACCTCGCCCTATCTGCGCGCCTCCTCGACCGCCCGGCTCGCCCTCGCCGAGGCCGGACTCGAGCTGCCGCTCGGCGCCGACGAGCGCCTGCGCGACCGCGACCTCGGCATCACCGACCGCCTGACCACCGCCGGAGTGCGCGCGCGGTTCCCGGAGGAGGCGGCGCGGCGGGAGTGGCTCGGCAAGTACTACTACCGTCCGCCGGGGGGCGAGTCGTGGACCGACCTCGCGCTCCGGGTCCGCGCGTTCCTCGACCATCTCGACGCCACCGCACCGACGGGGCCCGTCGCCCTCTTCTGCCACGACGCCGTCGTCCTGATCATCCGCTCGGTCTGCGAGGGGCTGACCGAGCGCGAGCTGCTCGACATCGGGGCGTCCACTCCGGTGGCGAACGCCTCCGTCACCCGGCTCCTCCGCGACGGAGACGGGTGGCGGCTCGAGCGCTTCAACCACACGGGGCACCTCGACCGGGCCGGCGCTCCGGTCACCGAGCACGACGACCGCGAGGCCGGAGAGGGTGACCCCCATGAGTGAGATCATCGACCGCGCGCTCCTCGAGCGCGACTGGCCCCTCCCCGCCGCCGAGGGCTCGAAGCACGCGCGCGGTGACGTCGTCATCATCGGAGGCGCGCGCAAGACGCCCGGCGCGGCGATCCTCGCGGGCATCGCCGCATTGCGCGTGGGTGCCGGTCGCATCACCCTCTGCGTGGCGGAGTCCGTCGCCTCCGCCACAGCGGTCGCGCTGCCGGAGTGCGGCGTGATCCCCCTGGAGGAGTCGCGGAGCGGTTCGATCACGGGCCGCGGCCTCGATGCGCTCTCAGGCGAGCTCGGCTCGGCCGACGTCGTCCTCGTCGGCCCGGGCCTCGACGATCCGAAGGCCACGGCGTCGACCCTCCGCGCTCTGGTGCCGCTCCTGCGCGACGTCCCCGCGGTGCACCTCGACGCCTTCCCGCTCGGCATCCTGCCCGGTCAACGACGAGTGGCCAGGGCACTCGCGGGGCGCCTGCTGCTCACGCCCAACAGCGAGGAGGGCGCGCGCCTGCTGGGCGGGGACGTGGACGACCTCGAGCAGGCCGCCCTCGCCATCGCCCGGCGCTACGACGCGGTCGTGAGCCTCTCGAACGTCATCGCCGACCCCGGGGGGACCGTCCTGCGCGTGATCGGGGAGCACTCGGGCCTCGCCACAGCGGGCAGCGGTGACGTCCTGGCGGGCGCGACCGCCGGGCTCCGCGCGCGCGGGGCCGGCGGAGTCGCCGCCGCGGCCTGGGGGACCCACCTGCACACGGAGGCTGACACGCGTCTGGCGGCCCGGCTGGGCCCCGCCGGCTACCTCGCCCGAGAGATCCCGGGCGAGTTCCCGGCGCTCCTGGCCTGAGGCCCCACCCTCGGGTCAGCGCGCGACGTCGGCGACCGCGAATGCCACTCCCGGAGTGATCAGGATCGACGTCTCCCGCGGCTCGCCCTCGCCCTGGTTCACCGCGAGCCAGCGCGACGCCGAGCCGTCGAGCGCCCGCTCGACGCTCTCGCGGACCTCGGCGGCCGAGGTGTCGTGCAGGCTGTACGGCTTCCCGCCGTAGGTGATCTCGACCCGCTTCACAGCGCACTCTCCTCGGTCTGACGGCTTGCGCCGTGCGGCTCCTCGCTGATCCGCAGCCCGTGCGCGGTGTGCGAGTCGGCGACCAGCTGGCGGATCCACTCCGGATTGATGGCGGGTGCACGGCCGCCGTGGTACTTGAAGCGCAGCGGGATCGCCGGGTGCAGCCAGATCGACGTGCGACCGTCGCCGACGGCCTGGGAGTCCTTCCACGAGAAGTAGAACGACTCGTTGCGCGCCAGCTTCGAGCCGATCACGATCTGCAGGTGAGCCAGCAGGCGGTCGTCGAAATCGGCCTCGAGCGTCGAGTCGTAGATGAGGCGGCCCATCAGATCGGTGTCCTTTCGAGTTCGCGCCGTTGCAGCAGGGTCAGGGCCGGAGACGGCATCGCGAGTGTATCGGTGCGCCTCAGCGGTCACCGTCGTCGTGGAAGCGGGGAATGTCGAAATCGGGAACGTGCAGTGCGTCCTCGTCCAGGTCGGTCTCGGTGATCGGATGCGAGACCCCGAGCCCGTCCGCCTCGCGCGTCAGGCGCGCCACCAGCTCGTCGTCGACCATCTCGTCGCCGTCCGAATCCTCGGACTCCGAGAACAGCTGACTGGCCGGCCCGATGAGCAGGGATGCGCGGCCGTCGCTCCCGGAGGAGCGGCGCACCGGGATCTCGACGGTCCTCGAGCCCTTGCGCAGGGCGAGCGCCTCGGCGTAGCGCACGAGAGCGCGCGCTATCGCACTGCCCGTGAGGAGGGAGCTGCCCGCGTAGTGGATGCGATCCATCCGACTGTCCTACCCCTCGGGAACGGGCAGGGCATCCCGTTGCGCGGCATCCCGGCTCTTGCTAGCGCAGCGCGTCGATCCGCCGGTCGAGCCCCTCGCGGACGGCGGGCCACTCCTCGACGAGGATCGAGTGCACCGCGGTGTCGCGCCAGGAGCCGTCGGCCCGCCGCTGGTCGTGGCGCAGCACGCCCTCGAACACCGCCCCCAGACGGAGGATCGCCGCCCGCGAGCGCGCGTTGGCGGCGTCGGCCTGCAGCTTCACCCGCGAGTACCCGCTGTCGAACGCGAGCCCGAGCAGCAGCCGCTTCGCATCGGGATTGACCGCGGTGGCCCAGACCTCGGGCGCATAGGCGGTCCAGCCGAGGTGCGCCGCCTCCTTCTTCTCGTCGAAGTCGGCGAGGGAGCTGGTGCCGACGACGCGGCCGTCGAGCAGCACGGCGTACGGGGTACCGGTCGCCCACGGGTAGTAGCGGCGGGTGAAGGCGCGGAACTCCTCGAGCGACTCCGGGAGACCGGCGGGGCCGCCGCCGTAGCCGCCGGCGAACACCTCGGGGCGGGCGATCGCGCGCAAGAGCGGCTCGACGTGCTCGTCGCCGAGCGGCTCGAGGACGACGACGCGTCCGGTGAGGACGGCGGGGGCGGGTCGGCGGATGCTCACTCCGACAGTCTGGAGTCTCGCCGCGCGACGGACGGGTCCAGTTCGCGTGCCAGCATGTGGTCCATGGACAGCGCCGCGATGTTCGAGAGCTCCGCCACCGCGTTCCTCCGCCTGCTGGAGAGGATCGGCGAGGACCAGTGGGCGCAGCCCGGTCTGGGCGAGTGGGACGTCCGCGGCCTCGCCGGGCACACCGCTCGCGCGATCCTCACCGTCGAGACCTACCTGCTCGCCGAGGCCCCCGGTCGCTGCACGATCGACGACGCTCCCGGCTACTACCGGGCCCTCGCTGCGACGGACCCGCTCCAGGTCGCCCGCCGCGGAGTCGAGGCGGGCGCGCGGCTCGGCGATGCGCCGGCCGAGGTGGTCGCGCACGACCTCGCGCGCGCCACGGTCCTCCTCGCCGCGCAGCCCCGCGACCGCCTCGTCGCGATCGGCTCCCACGCCCTCGAGCTGCGCGAGTACCTGCGCACCCGCGTGCTCGAGCTGGTGGTGCACACCCTCGACCTCTCACGGGCCACCGGCATCCCGCACGGCCTCCCCGCGGAGGCGGTCGAGGCGAGCTGCGCCCTCGCGGGCGCCCTGGCCGCGCGAGCCGGTCGGGCCGAGGAGCTCCTGATGGCGCTCAGCGGCCGCGAGCAGCTCGCCGCGGGCTTCTCGGTGGTCTGACCGTCAGGCGACGGCGAGCGCCTCGACCGGAGTCACCCGGGTCGCCCGGCGCGCCGGCACGACGGCCGAGACGACGGTGATCACGGTGCCGACGACGACCACGGCGACGAGGATCGGCACGGGGATGCTCGGCGGGATCACTCCGATGCCGGGCAGCGAGCCGAACACTGCGATCGCGCCGCTCCAGCCGTAGGCGATGCCGAGGAGCAGCCCGAGCAGGGTCGCCGCGACGATCATCTGGGCCGCCTCGAGCACGACCATCGAGCGCACCTGCGACGCCGTGAAGCCGAGCGCGCGGAGCAGCCCCAGCTCGCGTCGGCGCTGCAGCACGCTCAGCGACAGCGTGTTCACCATGCCGACCGCCGCGAGCACGACCGAGAACCCGAGCAGGACGCTCATGATCGCCGTGCTGGCCGAGATGAACTGCTGGAGGGCGGCGATCACCTCGGGGTTCGCGTCACTGGAGGCGCGCATGACGGTGCCGAACGTCTCCGCGGCGACGGCGAACATCGTCACCAGCGTCACTCCGATCACCAGGCCGATGACCGCTCGCGCACTGCGCGCGGGGTGGCGGATGGCGTTGGCCGAGGCGAGCCTCGCCACAGGGCCGCGGCCGAACGCCCGCCCGACGAGAGCGGTCAGCGGAGGCAGCAGCACCGGCGCGCCGAGGATGATCCCCGTGAACGAGACCATGCCGCCCACCAGGCCGATCAGCACGCCGACCGGCGAGACGAGACCCACCGCGACTCCTCCCGCGAGCAGCACGAACCCGACGACCACCAGCGTGATCGCGGCGGTGTTGCGCCCGCGGCGACCCCGCAGCTCGTCGTAGCGGGGCTCGGCGGAGGAGCCGGCGGCCTGCGCCGGAGCGACCTCGAGCACGCGGCGGGAGCCCGCCCACGAGGCGAGGACGGTCGAGGCGATCACGGCGAGCATCGGCAGCAGCAGTCCCGGCGAGGCGAGCGGGACGGCGAAGCGGGTGAGCGTGCCGGTCTGGAACGCGATCTCGGCGCCGGCGGCGACCAGCACGACGGCGACGACCGCGCCGATCACCGCGCCGAGGAGTCCCTGCACGAGTCCGCCGCGCACGATCTCGCCGCGGAGCGAGCGGCCGGAGGCGCCGAGCAGGCGCAGCAGGGCGATCTCGCGGGTCCGGCCGGCGATGACGGTCGAGACGGCGTTGGCCGTGACGATGCCTCCGACGAACACCGCGATGCCGAAGAAGACGCCGCCCACGACCGCGAGGGTGACGGCGATCTGGGCGATGCCGGTGAGGCCGGCCGCGTCGAACGCGACGGTGAGGTCGACGATGAGCTGGACGAGGATGCCGCCGAAGGTCGCGGAGAGCGCGGCGACGGTGACGACCGCGCCTCCGCCCTGCCGCGAGCCGGTCCTGATGCGGCTCACGCTGCACGCTCCATCTCGAGCATGGCGCGCGAGACCTCCTCGGCGCTCATCCCCCGGCGGTCGTCGACGACGACCCCGTCGCGGAGGAAGACGATGCGGTCGGCGTAGGACGCGGCGATCGGGTCGTGGGTCACCATCGCGATCGACTGCCCGTACTCGCGGGTCGAGGCGCGCAGCAGGGCCAGAACCTCCCGGCCGGTCCGGGAGTCGAGGTTGCCGGTGGGCTCGTCGGCGAAGACGAGCTGCGGACGGGTGGCCAGCGCCCGCGCGATGGCGACGCGCTGCTGCTGTCCGCCCGACAGCTCGTACGGGCGGTGGGTGAGGCGCTCGCGGAGCCCCAGCGACTCGATCAGGCGCCCGATCCACTCCTCCTCCTCGGCGGTGACCGCCCGGCCGTCGAGCTCGAACGGGAGGCGGATGTTGCCGCGCACGTCGAGGGTCGGGACGAGGTTGAACGCCTGGAAGACGAAGCCGACGCTGCGGCGGCGCAGCAGTGTGAGCTCGGCGTCGCCCATCGCGGTGATCTCGACGTCGCCGAGGAGCACGCGGCCCTCGGAGGCGGAGTCGAGCCCCGCGAGCACGTGCATCAGGGTCGACTTGCCGGAGCCGCTGGGCCCCATGATCGCGGTGAACTCTCCGCGCTCGATCGAGAGGGTGACGCCGTCGAGGGCGACGACGGGCGGGGTGCTTCCGTAGAGCTTGCGCACGTTCTCGACGCGCGCCACGACGGTGGAGGTGTGGTTCTGCATGCCTCCGACGCTACGGAGGCGGGTCCGTCGCGGTCGTCGCCCGCGGGTCCCGCTGCGTCATCCGCGTGGGCTCCGCCGAGTCATCCCTCCGAGGGACGGGTCAGCGCGGGCGGAGGCCGGCGCGGCGGAGCGCGAGGGCGGCCAGGGCGGCGGTCGCCCCGGGGTCGCCGGCGCGCCAGGCGGGGACGGCATCGGGGTGGACCGCGAGGATGTCGCGCGGTGACGCCTCCGTGAGAGCGCGCAGGGCCAGCAGCTCGGAGCCGGCCGGCGTGGAGCCGAGGGCCCGCAGCTCGGCGGTGCGGCGGGCGAAGCGCAGCCGGGGCCGCAGCCACAGGACTGCGAGCAGGAGGAGCGGCAGCCCGCCGACGGCGAGCCCCGCCACCACGGCGAGCGTCGTGGCGAGCTGCTGCTGATCGCGCCCCGCCGCCGCGAGGACGGCACCGGCTCCGCTCGCCTCGTCGAACGGCGCGCGGACGGCTTCGCCGAGCAACGGGATGCCGCCGAGCGTCGACCCCGCATCGCTCATCGTCGTGCCGAATCCGCTGCCGGCGCTCTCGAGGCGTCGGCCGATCTCGGCGAGCCCCGCGATGAGCGTGCCGACCGCGATGCCGGCGGCCACGGCGATCACCGCGACGGCGACCGCGAGCGCGTCGGCCGTGATCTGCCGCGCACGCGCGGCGGGGAGGTCGGCGTAGATCTGCATGCGCCGATTATCCGGTCACCGGCTGCGCCCGCGCCCGCCGAGGAGGAGCGGGCCGCTCCGGTTCGCGCGGGAGACGGCGGCACCGCGGAGGGTGGCGCGCGATCGGCCCTGCCCGGAGGCCGCGTGCGAGCATGGGCGCCGTTGTCGGCGGAAGGGTGAGCACGCATGGGCGAGACGGATCCGCGCTTCCCCGCGGCGTTCCAGCGCGGAGGCGGGTCGGGCCCGCCGGTCCGACGGGGAGCGGACCACCTCGGGCGGCAGGGCGCCCCCGATCCGGCCCGTCCCGAGTCCTCGCCTCCGGCGGACGGATCAGGCTCGACCGACGTCATCGGGGCGGAGCCGCCCGCCGCCGACGGCGCGGAGGCCGGAGCAGGGTCCGGGCGCGGCGGAACGCTCGGAGTGCCGGCGCGCGTCCCCGCGGCGCTCGCCGTCTCCGGCGCCGTCTGCACTGCACTGGGCGCGGGCGTGCTCTGGTTCGAGTCCGGCGCCGTGTGGGCGGGAGGGCGGACCGAGACCGAGGAGTTCCTGATGACCTACCTCGCGGCGGTCCCGACACCCGCCCTGACCGTGGGGCTCCTGAGCCTCGGCGCCGCCGCAGTGGCGCAGATCATCCGGACCTCGCGCCCGTGACGACGTCGCGCCCCTGGTGGGCCGTCGCCTGTGGCGGGGTCGCCGCGCTCTGGCTCGTCGCGCTCGCCGCTCCTGTGGTGATCGCCGCGGTTCGGGACGAGTGGGCGCGGACCGGTGGCACCGCGGTTCCCCTTCACACGATAGGCAGGCAGGCGCTCGCGAACGCCCTGCCCTCCGTCCTGACGGCGGCCCTCGCCCTCACGATCGCCCTCGTCGTCCTCCGTCTCGCGCTGGCCGGCGAGCGGGTCGACGAACCCGATCCCGGCGCGGCCGACGACCACGACGGCCGCTGACCTCACCCGAGCGGATCCGGCCTGCACCGCCGGCGGGACGAGCCGGGACGACCTCCCGGGGGAGTTCAGTCGAGCAGGTCGTGGAGCACGACGACCTGCTCGCGCTCCGGACCGACGCCGATGGCCGAGAAGCGGGCGCCGCTCATCGCCTCGAGCGCGCGGACGTAGTCCTGCGCCGCCTGGGGCAGGTCGGCGAACTCGCGGCAGCCCGAGATGTCCTCCTGCCAGCCGGGGAACTCCTCGTAGATCGGCTTCGCGTGGTGGAAGTCGCTCTGCGAGACGGGCACCTCGTCGTGGCGGACGCCGTCGACGTCGTAGGCGACGCAGACCGGGATCGTCTCGAGGCCCGAGAGCACATCGAGCTTGGTGAGGACGAAGTCGGTGACGCCGTTGATGCGCGCCGAGTAGCGGGCGATCGGAGCGTCGTACCAGCCGCAGCGGCGGGGGCGGCCCGTGGTGGTGCCGAACTCGAAGCCCTGCTTGCGGAGGTACTCGCCCCACTCGTCGAAGAGCTCGGTCGGGAAGGGGCCTGCGCCGACGCGGGTCGTGTACGCCTTGATGACGGCGATGACGCGCTCGATGCGGTTGGGGGCGACTCCGGAGCCGGTGGCCGCGCCTCCGGAGGTCGCGTTCGAGGAGGTGACGAACGGGTAGGTGCCGTGGTCGACGTCGAGCATGGTCGCCTGGCCGGCCTCGAACAGCACGGTCTTGCCGGCGTCGAGCGCCTGGGCGAGCACGAGGGAGGTGTCGGCGACCATCGGCCGGAGGCGCTCGGTGTACTGCAGCAGGTCCTCGAGCACCTGCTCGACGAGGATCGCGCGGCGGTTGTAGACCTTCACCAGCAGGTGGTTCTTCTGGTCGAGGGCGCCCTCGACCTTCTGGCGCAGGATGTTCTCGTCGAACAGGTCCTGGATGCGGATGCCGACGCGGTTGATCTTGTCGGCGTACGCCGGGCCGATGCCGCGGCCGGTGGTGCCGATCTGGCGCTTGCCGAGGAAGCGCTCCGTCACCTTGTCGAGGGTGCGGTGGTAGCTCGTGATGACGTGCGCGTTGGCGCTGACGAGCAGCTTCGACACGTCGACCCCGCGTGCGCTGAGCGCCTCGAGCTCGTGGAAGAGCACCTCGATGTCGACGACGACGCCGTTCGCGATGACGGGCACGACTCCGGGGGTCAGGATGCCGGAGGGCAGCAGGTGCAGGGCGTACTTCTCGTCGCCCACCACGACCGTGTGGCCGGCGTTGTTGCCGCCGTTGAACTTGACGACGTAGTCCACGCGGCTGCCGAGGAGGTCGGTCGCGCGTCCCTTGCCCTCGTCGCCCCACTGGGCGCCGATGATGACGATTGCTGGCATGGCGTGTCCTTCGCTGTGGGCGGAGTCGGGGTTCGCCGAGCCTCGGCGGGCCGGCCGGGCATCGGATGCCGCATCCGCGCGGCCAGCCGATCGATTCTAGCGGAGAGGCGGTGAGGGCGGCCGGAGCCCTCCATCGTCGAGCAATGCTCTCGAACCCGAAACGACTCGTTCACACGGAGCGCATAGGTTCGAGAGCGTTCACACTCCACCCATCACGCGAACAGGAATCCGATGCGCTCACTCCGCGCTGCAAGCCTCCTCGCCGTTCTCGCCGTAGGGGCCGCCACCGTCGCCCCCACCGCGACCGCGGCCACCCTCGACGACGGCGTCGAGCTGACCCTGGTGTCGACCACCGACGTCCACGGTCACGTCTACAACTGGGACTACTTCGCGAACGCCCCGTACGAGGGCGAGGACACCCTCGGACTCACGCGCGTCGCGACCGAGGTCGACCGCCTCCGCGCCGAGAAGGGCGACGAGTCGGTCCTCGTCTTCGACAACGGCGACGCCATCCAGGGCACGCCGCTCACCTACTACTACGGACTCGGCGACGGAGCCGCGGGCGTCCTCGCCGACGAGACGACGCATCCGATGGCCACCGCCTTCAACACCATCGGCTACGACGCCCAGGTGGTCGGCAACCACGAGTACAACTACGGGCTCGACATGCTCAGCGCCTACGAGGGCGACCTGGAGGCCCCGCTGCTGGGCGCCAACGTCGTCGAGGTCGCGACCGGCGAGCCCTACCACAAGCCCTACGAGCTGATCGAGCGCGAGATCGACGGCGAGACCGTCACGATCGGCGTCCTCGGGCTCGTCACCCCCGGCGTCCGCGTCTGGGACAAGCAGTACGTCGACGGCGTGCTCGAGTTCCAGGACATGGTCGAGGCAGCGAAGCAGTGGGTCCCGGAGGTGCAGGAGCAGGCCGACGTGGTCGTCGTCCTCGCGCACACCGGCCAGGGCACGGTCGCCGACGCCGACTACGACCCGGCGGACCTCAACGAGGACGTCGTCAACAACATCGCGACGCAGGTGCCCGGCATCGACGTCGTCGTCGCGGGCCACAGCCACCAGGACGTGCCGCAGACGCTCTACACGAACGTCGCCGGTGAGCAGGTGCTCGTGACCCAGCCCTACTACTGGGCGCAGGGGCTCACCGAGGTGACCCTGAACCTGGTGCCCGACACCGCCGGCGACCTGCAGGTCGACTGGTCGGAGGGATCCGCTCCGGTCGCGAAGCCCGTCTACGCGCGCGACATCCCCGAGGAGTCGACCGCCGTGCTCGACGCGCTCGCCGAGCAGCACGCCACGACGATCGACTACGTCAACACTCCGGTCGCCGAGTCGGTGGAGGAGCTCTCGGCCGAGACCTCGCGCTACGAGGACACCCCGATCATCGACTTCATCAACAATGTCCAGGCCGAGACCGTCGACACGGCGCTCGAGGGCACGGAGTGGGCCGACGTCCCGGTGATCTCGCAGGCGTCGCCGTTCTCGCGGACGGCGGTCTTCCCGAAGGGGCAGGTCACGATCCGCGACATCGCCGGTCTGTACATCTACGAGAACACCCTCCGCGGAGTCGAGATGACGGGCGCCCAGGTGCGCGAGTACCTCGAGTTCTCGGCCCTCTACTTCAACCAGGTCGCCCCGGGTGCCGTCTTCGACCCGGCCACGGGCACGAACGCCGTCACGCCGGACCGCCCGACGGGCACCCCGGACTACAACTACGACGCGCTGTCGGGTGTGGACTACGTGATCGACATCTCGCAGCCCGCCGGCTCGCGCATCCGCGATCTCGCGCACCCCGACGGCACGCCGGTCGCCGATGACGACGTCTTCGTGATGGCCGTCAACAACTACCGTCAGAGCGGCGGAGGCGGCTACCCGGCCGTCGCCGAGGCACCGGTCGTCTACGACGAGCTGCAGGAGATCCGCCAGCTGCTCATCGACTGGGCGAGCGCGCGCGGCGTGATCGACAAGGCCGACTTCTACGACGAGAACTGGTCGCTGACGACGGTCGCAGCCGAGGCGCCGGCCGAGCCGGGTGCGCCCGTCACGCCCGTCACGCCGACGGACCAGCCCACGGCCGCTCCGTCGTCGACGGCCACCGCGGTCCCGGTCGCCGGGGGCTCGCACTCCGGCCCGCTCGCGAACACCGGTGTCGAGTCGGGGGCTCTCCTCGGCGGGGCGCTGCTGCTGCTCCTGTCGGGAGCCGCGCTGCTGATCGTGCGACGCCGCCGCACCGCCTAGCGGCCGCGCCTCCGGAGCACCTCCGGCTCGCAGGAACCCGTTCGGCTCGCAGGATCCTCGTGATCCTGCGAGCCGAACGGCGTTTCACGAGCCCGAGCTGCGCGACGACTCGCGCCGACGGCCCTCGACTCGCAGAATCCGGGTCGGCTCGCGGGATCCGGCGGTTCTCACGAGCCGAACGCGGTTCAGCGAGCCGGACGTGCGTCAGGAGGTGCGACCCGCTCGGTCTCCGTCCGCGTGGGGACGGGGCCGTAGCCGTCGCGCACGACGGTGACGACGGCCGCGGCGACCGCCCACGCGATCAGGGCGGCGATGACGATGAGGAAGACCACGGCGAACTCCTTGGGATCCGAGCGCTCTCTGCGCCGGGATCGACGATCCGCGTAGGACCCCCTGGCGCACATCGGGCGATCGCCCTATCCCCTCCGGACCGCGCCGGAGCAGCGATCGCGGGCTGTCGAGCACCGATCGGAGGGCCCTCCTCCGCCGACCGCACGCGCCGGGAGCGCCCCGCCCCCCTCCGACCCCGCTCCGCCTCAGCCCCGCGCCCCGCCGACAGCTCCGGGATAGGGCGACCGCCCGATGTCCCCGGCCCTCCCCGCACGCGAGCCTCTCCTCATCGCTTCGACGAGAGGACAGACATGATGCTCAGCGAGTACTCCTTCCCCGCCCTTCTGGAGGATCGGGAGCGCCGCCTCGACCGGGACGCCGAGATCGAGCGGCGGCGCCGGGAGCGCGCACCCCGACGCCCCGCGCGGCGCCTGCCCGTGCTGCTCCGCTTGCTCAGCCGCACTGTGCACGCCCGCGCCTGAGCGTGCGCGGACCGTTCCGGTCGGCGACCCGCGGGAAACCGACACGGTCCCCGCCACGCCCCCGTCCGTGTCGGGCGTCGGTGGCAGCATGATGCCCATGCCCCTCCCGCTCGCGCCGACCGCCCTCGTGGGCCGCGACGACGACCTGGCGGCGCTGCGTCGGGCCTACGAGCGGATGCTCGTCGACGGCACGCGCACCGTCGTGGTGGGTGGCGAGGCGGGCATCGGCAAGAGCCGGCTCGTGGCCGAGTTCGTGCAGCGGCTGCCGCGCGAGGCGCTCGTGCTGCGCGGCCAGTGCGTCGATCTCGACCGGGACGCCCCTCCCTACGCTCCGATCACCGCACCGCTGCGCGAGCTGGCGCGCAGCCTGGGCGCCGACGAGCTCGCCGCGCTGGCGGGTCCTTCGATCGAGGGGCTGCGCATCCTGCTGCCGGAGCTGCCCTCGAGCGGGGAGCCGGCCGCCGCCGCCCCGCCCGTCCTCGAGGCCGTCACGGTCGCGCTCGAGGCCGCGTCGCGCCTCCGCCCGATCGTGCTGGTCGTCGAGGATCTGCACTGGGTCGACCCGGCGACGATCGGGGTCCTGCGCTTCCTGGTGCGCGTCGCGACCGCCGGGCGGATCCTCGTGGTCCTCACCTTCCGGAGCGATCAGCTGCGCCGCGGCGATCCACTGCGGGCCTGGCTCCCCGAGCTCGAGCGGAGCGACCGGGTGCAGCGGCGCGAGCTCTCGCGGCTCGACCGGCACGATGTCGAGGCCATGGTCGCCTCCCTCCGCGGTGCCGCGGTCGCCCCGCGCGACCTCGCCCTCGTGGTCGAGCGCACCGAGGGGGTGCCGTTCTTCGTCGAGGAGTTCGCGCGCGCCGAGGCGTCGACGGTGCCCGACTGCTACCCGGAGTCGCTGCGCGACGTCCTCCTCGCCCGCTACGACGGGCTGAGCGAGCCCACGCAGAAGATCCTGCGCACGCTCTCGGCGGGCGGGACCTGCGTCGAGCACGACCTGATCACCGTGGTCCACGGCGACGCCGAGGCCGTCGAGACGGCCGCGCGCGAGGCGATCGCCGGCGGGGTGCTGGTCGTCGACGGCAGCAGCTACAGCTTCCGGCACGCCCTCGTCCGCGACGCCATCCACGACGAGCTGCTGCCCGGCGAGCGGGTCCGCGCGCACACCTGCTACGCCGACGCGCTCGAGGCCAGGGGCCCGGCCGCCGCCTCCGAGATCTCGTACCACTGGATGGCCGCGCACGACTCCGAGCGGGCCTTCGCCGCCTCGCTCCGCGCCATGGCGCACGCCCGCGCCTCCTTCGCCCACGCCCTCGCCGCGCGCATGGGCGAGCGCGCCCTCGAGCTGTGGGAGCAGGTGCCCGCCGACGCGCACGGGCGCGATCGCGCCGATCTCCTCGGCTCGACCGCCCACCACTTCCGCGACGCGGGCGAGAGCGAGCGGGCGATCGCGCTCGTCGACGAGGCGCTCGCGATCGAGGGGCTCGACGCGCCGCGCCGCGCGACGCTCCTGCGCGACAAGGCGTCCTACCTCGCGAACCTCGGGCAGGTCGGCTCCGTCGCCCTGCTGCGCGAGGCGCTCGCGCTCCTCGGCGGTCCCGCGGAGCCGAGCGTGCTGCGCGCCCGCATCCTCGGCGAGCTCGCCGCGCGGCTGATGCTCGAGGCCGATCTCGACGAGGCCGTCGCCGTCGCCGACCTGGCCGAGGTGGAGGCCGAGTCGGTCGGTTCGCACGGTCGGAGGAGCGTGGCCGTCAACATCCGCGGCACGGCGCTCGTCGAGCTCGGCCGGGTCGACGAGGGACTCGCTCAGCTCGAGCTCGCGGGTGCTCTCGCGGGCGATGACGACTCCGCCCGCCTGCGCTACTGGCTCAACCTGTCCGACGCCCTCTCGCTCGTCGGGCGGTTCCGCGAGGCGGTCGCCGCGGCCGAGGAGGGCGCCGAGCACGCCCGGCGCCACGGGGTCTCGCGCACCCTCGGCGCGATGCTGATGGCGAACGCGGCCGACGCCCTCGCCTCGGTCGGAGAGTGGCGGCGCGCCGAGGAGCTCCTCGACCGGGCGCTCGAGCTCGACGCCCCGCTCGGCTTCGCCGCGCACCTGCAGCGCCGGAAGCTCTGGACCGTGCTCTGGCGCGGAGATCCGCAGGAGGCGGCGACCCTGCTCGCGCGGTGGCGGCAGCCCCTCAGCCGCCAGCTGCGCACGGAGCGGCACTCGCTCGTCGGCCTCGCGAAGGTGGCCGGCGCGATCGCGCTCGAGACCGGCGACGTCGGAGCCGCGTGGGCCGAGGTCCGCGACGCGATCGGTCCCGAGCACCGTCCGCTCCCCTCCGCCGATCTCCTCCTGCTCGTGGTCGTGGCCCGCATCGTGGCCACGGCTCGGCGCGAGGGGCTGGCGCTCCTCGACCGCGAGGGCCGCCCCGTCGACGCGGAGGCGCGAGTGCGCGCGATCCTCGCCACCGCCTCCGCGTGGCCGACCGCGCCCGCGTTCGTCGCGGTGATCGAGGCCGAGCTCGGCGGCGCCTCCCGGACGGGCGACGACCCCGCGGCGTGGGCTGCCGCCGCCGCGGCCAACGAGGTGCCGACCGCGCTGGTGCACCTGCTGCCCTACTCGCGGCTCCGCCTCGCCGAGGCCCTCGCCGCGGTCGGGCGGCGCGAGGAGGCGGAGCGGGAGGCGCGTGCGGCCTGCGCCGTCGCCGAGAACGCGGGGCTCGGGCTCCTCATCGACGCGGTGAGCCGGTTCGAGCGCCGGCTCGGCCGTGGCGAGGTCCCGGGAGCGATCGCTCCGCACGGCATCTCCCCGCTCACCGACCGCGAGCGCCAGGTGCTCGCGCTGGTGGCGCAGGGGCTCGGCAACCGCGCGATCGCCGACGAGCTCTTCATCAGCGTGAAGACGGCGAGCGTGCACGTGTCGAACATCCTCCGCAAGCTCGGCGCGGCGACCCGCACCGAGGCGGCCTACCTGGCGCGGGAGTCCGCGGGGAGCTGAGCGCGGACCTGCGGTGCGCCGCTCCGGCTCGTCGGACCCCTCGGCGCGTCAAACCGGCTTCGGCTCGTGGAACACGGTTCGGCTCGTCGAAACCGACGATTTTCGCGAGCCGAACCGGTTTTCACGAGCCGGAGGTGCCCAGACCAGGCCCGGGAACCCTCGCTCGGCTCGTCGAACGAGATTCGGCTCGTCGAATCGGCCGGATCCTGGGAGCCGAACCGCGTTTCGCGAGCCGAACGTCGTTCTGCGAGCCGGAGGCGCCCGGATCGGGCGCTCAGCCCCGGGCTCGGCGCCGCCGCTCCCGCCAGGCCGAGAACGCGCCCGTCGACCAGAGCGCCCACACCACGAGCAGCGGCTGGAAGACCAGCCGGATCGCGCGCGCCGCGTCCGTCTCGAGACCGAAGGCCGGCGTGCGCGTCACCAGCTGCGAGATGTTCCCCGGGAACACCGCGACGAAGAACGCGGCGACCACGACTCCGACGACCACCCGCCACCGCGCCAGGAGCACGAGCGAGAGCCCGAGCGCGATCTCGACCACCCCCGACGCGACGACCACGAAGTCGGGATCGAGCGGCAGCCACGGCGGCACCTGCGCCTGGAAGGACTGCCGGGCGAAGCTCAGGTGACCGACGCCGGCCGTCACGAGGACGACACCCAGGAGGATCCGGGCGATCGTGCGCGGGACGGAGCGGCGTCCGCCGGCGCGGGAGGTGCGGTCGGTCATCGCTCCAGTCTGCGCTCGCGGCGCGCTCCCGACGGCCCGCTCGCGCCCGGACGCGCTGTGCGGCGCTGCCCCGTATCCTCGATACCGCCCCGTCCGCAGACCGCGAATCGAGACCCATGACCACCCTGCCCCGCCTGATGGCCTTCGACCTCGACGACACCCTCGCCGCCTCGAAGTCCCCGATCGACCCCGAGATGGCCGACCTCTTCGTGCGGCTGCTCCGGGCCACCGAGGTCTGCATCATCTCCGGCGGGCAGATCGCGCAGTTCCGGATGCAGGTCCTCGACCGCCTCGGCGACGCCGACCCCGCGGTCCTCGCCAGGCTCCACCTGATGCCGACCTGCGGCACCCAGTACTACCGCTACGACAACGGCGAGTGGAAGCAGATCTACGCCGAGAACCTCACCGACGACGAGAAGGCCCGCGCGCTCGCGGCCGTCGAGGAGAAGGCGAAGGAGCTCGGCTACTGGGAGTCCGAGACCTGGGGCCCGATCCTCGAGGACCGCGACTCCCAGATCACCTTCTCGGCGCTCGGCCAGGCCGCGCCCGTGCCCGTCAAGCAGGCGTGGGACCCGGACGGCGTCAAGAAGAACACCCTGCGCGAGGCCGTCCAGGCCGTGCTGCCCGACCTCGAGGTGCGCTCCGGCGGCTCCACCTCGGTCGACATCACCCGCAAGGGCATCGACAAGGCCTACGGGATGAACAAGCTGACCGAGCTCACCGGCATCCCCCTCGACGAGATGATCTTCGTCGGCGACCGCCTCGACCCCGACGGCAACGACTACCCCGTCAAGGCGATGGGCGTCGAGTGCTTCGCGGTCGAGGGCTGGCACGACACCGCCGCCTACCTCCGCTCCTACGGCATCTGACCCGCCGAGACGGTCGAGACCGCCCGCTCCGGCAGGCCGTCTCGACCGTTCCGCGTATCAGGGCCACGACGCAGGTGACTGCGGGCGGGCACCGCTCTAGCATCGGAGGCATCCACCCGCGGATGCCCACGCGACGTCCGCTCCACCTCGAGCACGACGGAGAAGCGACATGGGCACGATGGACGACATGATGAAGACGATGCCGATGACGGGCAGCGCGACGATGGACATGACGGCGATGCAGGCCTGCATCGACGCGTGCTCGGCCTGCATGCAGGCGTGCACGATGTGCTCCGACGCGATGGCCGGCATGGAGGGCATGGGCCGCTGCGCCTCGATGTGCGCGAGCTGCGCCGACATGTGCACCACCATGATGCGGATGATGATGCGTCCGATGAGCATGGACGCGATGACGATGCGCCCGATGCTCGAGGCGTGCATCGCGATGTGCCGTGCCTGCATGGAGGAGTGCGCGAGTCACGCCGAGATGAGCGAGACCTGCCGCCTCAGTGCGATGGCCTGCGAGGACTGCATGAAGGCCTGCGAGGCGATGCTCGCCTCGATGGCCAGCGCCTGATCAGCACCTGACTCTCAGCGCGCGACGCTGATCAGCCGATCTCCTGCCGCGAGCACTCCGTAGCGCTCGTGCAGCGAGACCGGTGCGCCCGCGGCGAGCGCCGCCTCCGCGTGGTGCCAGACCCGGATCGTCGCGCCCGACTCCCAGGCGACGAGGTCGATCCAGCCGTCCTCGTCGACGGAGGCGACCAGCGCGTCCGTCCAGCCGCTCGGAGTCGCGCGCGCCAGCCGGAGCTGCAGCGCGCCGAGTCCGTGGCCGGCGCGGTCGTGCACGCACATCCCGCCGCGCTCGCAGGCGGTCTCGACCGTGGTCTGCAGGCGGGTGGGGGTGGACATCGCGGGACCTCTCGTCGGGGGTGTTCGTCGCAGCCACGCTAGGCGCGCGCCTCCGCGGGTGCACCTGCACCCGTCACACGCCGCAATACGCCTCAGCCGTCGTCGTCGAGCGAGCCGCTCGCCGTCCCGTCGAGGGTCAGGCGGAGGCGCTTCGGCAGCTTCGCGACGATGATGGCGTGCGATTCGGTCACCAGCTCGAGGAGCAGGCCCTCGTCGACCCGCCCGCCGCAGTCCACGGTCACCCAGTGCCGCTTGTCGAGGTGGTACCCGGGCTCGACCCCGTCGACCCCCGCCACCAGGTGCACCACGTTCTCGGGCAGCGCCTTCACGCTCACGACGGGCCGGCCGAAGCGCTCCGACTGGAGCGCGAACACCTTGCCGCCGACCTTCCAGACCAGGATCTCCGGACCGAAGGGATGGCTCGCCTCGGCACCGGGCAGCTCGTTCAGGAGGGTCTCCAGAGGGTCCATCGCCCCATTCTGCTGGCCGCGGCCGATTCCGGAGCGGTCGGTAGACTCGTCGGGTCGTCCGAGCAGCCAGTGGAGCGTCCTCCGCTTTCGGCCGGCCAGGAATCGGACCCGACGATGTCAGACCCCCAGGCTCCTCCGCGCTCGGCGCTCCCGCCCTCTGCTCTGCGTCGGGCGACCGGTCGCTACGCGCAGGCGTTCGCGATCCCCGGCTCGCTCGCGTTCTCCTCCTCCGGCTGGATCGGCCGGTTCCCCAAGGGCAGCCTCGCGATCGGCGTGCTGGTCATGGTGACGAACGTCTCGGGCAGCTACGCCCTGGGCGGCGCCGTCTCGGGCACGCTCACCCTCTCGCTCGCGGCGGCCGGCCCGCTCTGGTCGAGGGTGATGGACCGCTGGGGCCAGCGCCGTGCGCTCGCCCTGTCGCTCCCGCTGCTGGTCGCCGCCTCCCTCGGACTCGTCGCCGCCGTCCTGCTCGGCGCGCCGGTCTGGACCTGGTTCGCGCTCGCCGTCGTCGCCGGCGTCTCGGTCATCGACATCGGCTCCGCCGTCCGCTCGCGCTGGAGCGCCGCGACCTCCGACCCGGGCCTTCGCCACACGGCCTACTCGGTCGAGTCCGTCGCCGACGAGGCGGCCTTCGTCGTCGCGCCGCCGGTCGTGACCCTGCTCGCCACCCTGGTGCACCCGGCCGCCGGAGTCGTCGTCGGCCTCGGCATCGGGGTCGTCGGAGGCGTCGCGCTGCTCGCGCAGGTCGGCACGCAGCCGCCGCTCGCGACCGCGCCGGCCGATCGCACGCGGGAACGGGTCCGCCTCCCCCTCGCGCTGGCCGGCATCGTCGCGGTGTTCGCCGCGATCGGCGGCGTGTTCGGCTCGTTCAACGTCGCCGCGATCGCGACGGCGGAGGCGGCGGGCGCCGAGGCCGCGTCGGGCCTCCTCCTGTCGGCCTACAGCATCGGCAGTGTGCTGACCGGTGTCGTCGTCGGAGCCGCGCACCTGCCCGGCACCCCGCGCTCCCGCTTCGTCGTCGCGGGCCTCGTCTTCGGAGTCGTCGTCCCCGTCCTGCTGCTGGCCGGCTCGCTGCCCGTCCTCGCCGCCCTGGCCTTCGTCGCGGGCCTCGCGACGTCGCCGCTCCTCATCACCGGTTCGAGCCTCGTCGAGACGATCTCGCCGCGCCGCCGCCTGACCGAGGCTCTCGCCTGGCCCCCCACCGGCCTCGCCCTGGGCGTCACCGCCGGCTCCGCCCTGAGCGGCCTCGCCGTCGAGTCCGCCGGCCCCCAGTCCGGCTTCACCGTCACCGCCTCCGCCGCCGCCCTCGGCGCCCTCCTGGCCCTCGCCACCGCCCTCGCCCTGCGCGCTAGCCCCCTCTCCACCGCACGCTGACCCCCTCCGCCCGCACAACAAAGGCTGAGCCGCCCGATCCCCCCGATTCCCGGAGGTTCCGCCGCCTCAGCCTCGGTCGTGCGGCCAGAACCCGCCCGACGCCGACGCCGCACCCCACACCCGCTCGCGCCGAAGGCGCGGCCCTCCGACACCAGCTCGCGCCGAAGGCGCGGCCCTCTGACGCTTGCTCGCGCCCAAGGCGCGGCCCCCTGGCACCTGCTCGCGCTGAAAGCGCGGCTCGCTCACACCTGCTCGCGCTGAAAGCGCGGCCCTCTGACACCTGCTCGCGCTGAAAGCGCGGCTGCTGACCGCTCGTGCCGAAGGCACGGCCCCCCTCACCCCTGCAGGAGTGCTGATTAGCCTCCGGTTGCGGTGATCGCAAGGCGGAGGAGGAAGTCGTAGCGGAGCTACGACGCCCGACGACAACGCCGCGAGCGCCGTGACCGGAGGCTAATCAGCCCCGAGGATGACTATGGCGGCGGTGGGGGGAAGCGCATCCTCGTGGTACCGCTCGATCTCGGGGATCGCGCGGGGGTCGGCCTGGTCGAGGAAGCCGGTGAGGCGGTCGACCTCGTCGGTCTCGCCGATCGATTCGGCGGCACGGCGGAGGGCGTAGAGGGCGAGGAGGAATCCGCGGTTGGGTCCGTGGCGCCAGGGGATCGGGCCCTGGCCCCGCCAGCCGGCGGTGCGGAGCAGGTCGAGGCCGCGGTGGTAGCCGACGCGCGCGTAGGCGTAGGACGGCAGCGCGGCGTCGATGCCCCAGACGCTGTCGGCGAGCAGTGCCCAGGCGAGGGGGGAGCGCGGGTGGGCCGCGGCGAGCGCGGCGAACTCGACGGCTCCGGGGCTCGCGTGCTTGGCGAGCGCCGCGGTCACCGCGGGCTCGTCCGGGAGGAGGGTCGGTTCGGGGCCCAGCAGGTTCTCGCCACTCATGCCCCCAGGCTATCCCGCTCCTCCTGTGCCGTCCCGGGGAGCCGCCGGGAGGGGTCGAGGTGAGCGGGCGCGGATAGCAT
The DNA here is from genome assembly GCF_009807095.1 of Rathayibacter sp. VKM Ac-2754. GTDB lineage: Bacteria > Actinomycetota > Actinomycetes > Actinomycetales > Microbacteriaceae > Rathayibacter. The sequence goes on from NZ_WUCC01000005.1 coordinate 69,861, forward strand.
CGATCCCATGGCGACTGATCGCAAGGATGTCGAGTGCTGGCTCACCGACATGGACGGCGTGCTGGTGCACGAGAACAAGGCGCTCCCCGGTGCGCCCGAGCTGATCCAGGAGTGGACGGAGTCGGGGGTCCCGTTCCTGGTGCTCACCAACAACTCGATCTTCACTCCGCGTGATCTCGCGGCGCGGCTCCGGGCGTCGGGGCTGCACGTCCCGGAGGAGCGGATCTGGACGAGCGCGCTCGCGACGGCCGACTTCTGCGCGTCGCAGATCCCGGGCGGCAGCGCCTTCGTCATCGGCGAGGCGGGCATCACGACGGCCCTGCACGAGGCCGGCTTCATCATGACCGAGACGGCGCCCGACTACGTCGTCGTCGGCGAGACCCGCAACTACAGCTTCGAGGCGATCACGAAGGCGATCCGCCTCATCGTCAACGGCGCTCGCTTCATCGTGACGAACCCGGATGCGACCGGTCCGAGCGCCGAGGGCGTGATGCCCGCGACCGGGGCGATCGCCGCGCTGATCACCAAGGCGACGGGCAAGGATCCGTACGTCGTCGGCAAGCCGAACCCGATGATGTTCCGCTCCGCGATGAACAAGATCGGTGCGCACAGCGAGAACACCGGCATGATCGGCGACCGGATGGACACCGACATCATCGCGGGCATCGAGGCCGGCCTGCACACGGTCCTGGTGCTGACGGGCATCAGCGATCGCGCCGAGATGGAGCGCTACCCGTTCCGCCCCGACGAGGTGCTCAGCGGTGTGCACGAGATGCTCTCGGCGGAGCCGCTCGAGTCGGAGTTCCCGCCGGACGAGGTCGTCTGAGCCCACCTGCTGAAAGCCGGTGAGGGAACCCCGGCGTCGGGGCCCCCTGGGGTCAGGGCGCGAAGCGGACGTGCTGCAGCACCCAGGCGTGCATCGCGACGGCGGCCGCGGCCGACGCGTTGATCGAGCGGGTCGAGCCGAACTGCGAGATCTCGAGGACGGCGTCGGACGCGGCGAGCGCCTCCGGCGACAGCCCCGGCCCCTCCTGGCCGAACAGCAGCAGGCACCGCTCGGGCAGCGCGTAGGTCTCGAGGGGCACGCACCCCGGGACGTTGTCGATCGCGATCAGCGGCACCGCCGCCTCCGCCGCCCACTGCGCGAGCTCGGCCACCGTCTCGTGGTGCTGCACGTGCTGGTAGCGGTCGGTCACCATTGCACCGCGCTTGTTCCAGCGGCGGCGGCCGACGATGTGCACGCTCTCGGCCCCGAACGCATTGGCGCTGCGGACGATCGAGCCGATGTTCATGTCGTGCTGCCAGTTCTCGATGGCCACGTGGAACGGGTGCCGGGTGCGGTCGAGCTCGGCGACGATCGCCTCCATCCGCCAGTAGCGGAAGCGGTCGACGACGTTGCGCGAGTCGCCGTTCGCGAGCAGCTCGGGGTCGAGTCGCTCGTCGCTCGGCCACTCGCCGCGCCAGGGGCCGACGCCGTTCGTCGTCGCCTCGACGGAGGCGGAGGGCGCGGCGGCCTCGGTCGGTGCGATGTCCTCGTCCACGAACGGCAACCCTACAAGCCGTGCGGCACGGAGCCGCCCGGTGAGGGGCTGCGCGGTCAGGCGGAGGGGGTCCCGTCGAGCGTTCCGATGAGCTCGCCGCCGCCGGCGCGATCGACGAAGCAGTAGTAGCTGCGCTCTCCGGCGTCCCACTGCTCCTGGGTGACGGGGAAGGCGCCCGACACCTGGACGTCGCCGTACGCCTCGGCGCCGGTCACGTCGACCACTCCCTCGGCCTGGCAGATCGAGGCGACCGAGACGGCGAGCGCCTCCTGCCCGGGGAAGGCGGCGTCGGTCAGCTGCCCGGTGTCGACCATCTCGGCCGAGTGGGCCGCGGTGCAGTCGACGACGGTGAACTCCTCGGCCCAGACCGAGTCGAAGGGCTGCAGGCACTCGCCGCCGAGCAGGGCGTTCCACGACCAGGTGCCCGCCGGCAGGGGCCCGATGGTCGGGAGCTCGGCGGTCGGAGCGGCAGAAGGCTCGGCCGCGGGGGCCTCGGAGGCGGGATCGGTCGCGGCGGGGGCGGGCGCCGCGGCTCCGTCGGAGCGCTCGCCGGCCGAGCCGACGGCGATGCCCAGGGCGACCAGCGCGGCGAGGACGATGATCACGCCGACCGCGATCAGGCCGATCAGGAGGCGGCGGCGGCCCGCCGCGCGCTCGGGCGACAGGGACGAGATGCTCGCCGCGGGGGCGGTGCGCGGAGGACGGGGCTCCTTCACGGCACGCGGCGCCTTCGGGGCGCGCGGCTCCTTCGCGGGGCGCGGCTCCTTCGCGGGGCGAGGCTCCTTCGCGGGGCGAGGCTCACGGGGGGCGCGCGGCTCCGTCGGGGCGATCGGCTCCTTCGGGGTGCGCGTCCTGTCGGAGCGCAGTCCCCAGCTCCGCGGCTCCTTCGCGCCGGACGCGTTCACGTGATCGGAGGCGGGCGCCGTGCGGAAGGGCGCGTCCGACGACGTCGGGGCGGCGGCGGGCTCCGAGGCGGCGGCCCCGTCGGCGCGCTGCTCGTCGTCCTCGGCGGTCGGCTCGAGGTTCCAGGCGTAGGCGCCGGCGGTCTCGCGCCAGAGCTCCTCGTCTCCGCCGTCGTCGTCGGGCTCCTCACGGGGAGCGACGACCTCCTCCCAGACGGGAGGCGCGTCCCAGCCGCCGCGAGGGTCGGGCCAGTGGTAGACGGCGTCGGAGGCGACGGCGTCCGACTCCGCCGGATCGCGCGGTGCGGGCGGAGTGGCGCCCTGCGGGCGGTCGTCGCGTCGGCGCGCCTCGGCCCGGAGGCGCGGGGGTGCGGTCGGCAGGTCGCGCGGCGGCTCGGCGACGGGCAGCGGCTGCGCGGCGACGGGCAGCGGCTGCGCGGGAGGTGCGGAGGTGGGGGCCTGCTGGTCTCGGCGCGCATCGGGGCGCGCAGACGGCACCGCGGGCGACTGCTCGTCGGGAGCCGACGGGGAGCGCTCCTCGGCCTGCGGCGGCGTCGTCGGCTCGGGGGCCACGGGCTCAGGCGTGACCGGCCCGGGAGCCACCGGCTCGCGCGTGACCGGCCCGGCAGCCACCGGCTCGGGAGCCGCGGGCTCGGGAGCCGTGGGCTCAGGTGCGACGGATTCGGGCGCCACCGGCTCGCGCTCGATCGGCGCCCGCTCCGCCGGGGTCCACTCCGAACGGCCGTCGGTGGTCGAGCTCTCCGGCCGCGGCGCGGAAGCGCCGGCGACGGGCGCCGCTGCGGAGTCGTCGGTGGCAGGGACCACGGGCGCGGCGGCCGCGGGTGCCTCGTCGGCGGAGTCGGCATCCGCGGCGGGCGGCGCGGCATGCGGAGGATCGACACGGAGCGGCTCGGCCGGCCAGACGGCGGAGGCGACGGGCCGCGCTGCGGTCGCGGCGGGCGCCTCCTCGGCGGGGCCGTCGGCATCGCTCGGAGCGGCTCCCTCGCCGTCCACGGTCACCTCGGCGCTCGGCTCGGACGCCTCGGTCCGTGAGACCTCCGAGGTCGCGCTCGACGAGCCATCGGACCCCGGCGCCACCGAGCTCTCGTCGCCCGAGTCGTCGGCGGGCGGGCTGATCGGCTGGGTCGGCCGCTGTCGGGGTGCGTCGAAGATGCTCTTCAGACGCCCGTCGCTCAGCTGCTGCAGGAGCCAGTCGCTCCCGCCCGTCGGTCGCTCGGAGTCCTTCGGGCGGTCCGCTCTCCCCGACTCGTCGCCCTCGCGACCGCGCTCGTCGACCATCAGCTCAGGCCGAGGTCGGCCAGCCCGATCGCGGCGAAGTAGGGGTAGCCGGCGCCCTCGATGATCTCGCGCGCTCCGGTCGCGCGGTCGACGACGACCGCGACTCCGGCGATCTCGGCGCCGACCTTCAGGAGCGCCTCGATGGCGGCGAGCGGCGAGCCGCCGGTGGTGGAGGTGTCCTCGACGACCACGACGCGCTTGCCCGCGAGGTCGGGGCCCTCGACCTGGCGGCCGCGGCCGTGGTCCTTCGGCTCCTTGCGCACGACGAAGGCGTCGTACGAGAGGCCGCGCGCGACTCCCTGGTGCAGGATCGCGGAGGCGATCGGGTCGGCACCCATGGTGAGGCCGCCGACGGCGTCGACGCGCTCGATCGGCGCGATGAGGTCGAGCATGACCTGGCCGATCAGCGGAGCGACCCGGTGGTCGAGGCTGACGCGCCGCAGATCGACGTAGTAGCTCGCCTTCTTGCCGCTCGTCAGGGTGAAGTCCCCGTGGAAGACGGCGTCGGAGCCGATGTACTCGATGAGCTTCTGGCGTGCGTCGTTCACGCGTCCACTCTAGGGTGCGTTCCCCCCGCCGCCCGGGAGGGCGGCCGCTGCCTTCTCGGCGCCGCCCGGGAGCCCCGCCGCTGCAGCCGGAGCGCCGGCCTCGTCGCCTCCGCCGCGGAACTGCGTCATGTAGAGGTCGTAGTAGGCGCCCCGGCGCTCGAGCAGCGCCTCGTGCGCACCCTGCTCGACGATGCGGCCCGACTCCATCACGAGGATCGTGTCGGCGTCGCGGATCGTCGAGAGGCGGTGCGCGATGACGAACGAGGTGCGGTCGGTGCGCAGGGCGTTCATCGCGTGCTGGACGAGCAGCTCGGTGCGGGTGTCGACCGACGAGGTCGCCTCGTCGAGGATCAGCAGCGACGGGTTGGCCAGGAAGGCGCGGGCGATCGTGATCAGCTGGCGCTCTCCGGCCGACACGCTGCCGCCGTCGGCGTCGAGGACGGTGTCGTAGCCCTCGGGCAGCTGCTGCACGAAGCGGTCGACCATCGTGGCGCGCGCGGCGTCGGCGATCTCGTCGTCGGTGGCGTCGAGGCGGCCGTAGCGGATGTTCTCGCGGATCGTTCCCTGGAAGAGCCAGGCGTCCTGCAGCACCATGCCCACGCGCGAGCGCAGGTCGCCGCGGGCGAGCCGCGTGATGTCCACTCCGTCGAGGAGGATGCGGCCGCCGGTGAGCTCGTAGAAGCGCATCACCAGGTTGACCAGCGTGGTCTTGCCGGCGCCCGTCGGGCCGACGATCGCGACCGTCTGCCCGGGCTGCGCCGAGAAGGTGAGGCCCTCGATGAGGGGCTGCTCGGGGTCGTACGAGAACGAGACGTCCTCGAACTCGACGTGGCCGTCGGTGCGCTCGGGCAGCGACTCCGTGGCGGTCTCGGGGTCCTGCTCGTCGGCGTCGAGCAGCTCGAAGGTGCGCTCGGCCGAGGCCACACCCGACTGCAGCATGTTGGCCATGCTGGCGAGCTGGGTGACGGGCTGGGTGAACTCGCGGGAGTACTGGATGAAGGCCGTCGCGTCACCCAGGGTCAGCTGGCCGGACGCGACGCGCAGGCCGCCGACGACCGCGATCAGCACGTAGGAGAGGTAGGACACGAAGGTCATCGCGGGCATGATCATGCCCGAGACGAACTGCGCGCCGAACGAGGCGCTGTAGAGGCTGTCGTTGCGGCGGTCGAACTCCTCGAGCATCTCGCGGTCGCGGCCGAAGGCGCGGACGATCTCGAGGCCCGAGAAGGTCTCCTCGATGTGGCCGTTGAGCGCTCCGGTGTTCTTCCACTGCGCCGCGAAGAGCTTCTGCGAGCGGGCGCCGATGACGCCGGCGATGACACCTGAGAGCGGGATCGAGATCAGCGCGATCAGCGCGAGCTGCCACGAGACGATGAACATCATCGCCGCGATGCCGATGATGGTGAGGACGGACTGCACGAGCTGCGAGAACGCCTGCTGCAGGGCGGTCTGGATGTTGTCGACGTCGTTGGTGACGCGCGACATCACGTCGCCGCGCTGGCGGGTGTCGAAGTAGCGCAGCGGGAGCCGGTTGAGCTTGGCCTCGATGTCCTGGCGGAGCCCGTAGACGACGCGCATCACCAGCCCGTTGAGGATGAACCCCTGCGCCCACATCAGCACGGAGGCCACGACGTACATCAGCAGCACGATGATGATCAGGCGCCCGAGCACGACGAAGTCGATGCCCTGACCGGGGACGATGTCGGTCTTGGAGAGCATGTCGGCGAAGGTGCCGTTGCCCGACGCCCTCTGCTGCTCGATGATCTGCTCGAGCGGGACTCCGGCGGGGAGCTGCGCGCCGATGACGCCGTTGAAGATGGTGTCCATCGCCTGCCCGAGGATCTTCGGGGCGATGACGGTGAGGACGACCGAGGCCGACACCAGGGCGACCACGACGATCATCCGCGCCCGCTCGGGGCCGAGGAGGCTGAAGAGCCGCTTGGCGGACGGCCAGAAGTGCTGGGCCTTGCGGGCGGGCGGGCCGTCGCCGAACATCCCGCCGTCACCCTCGCCGGGCTCGAACTCGGGCTCGAGGGACTCCTGCTCGGCAGGCTTCTCGTCGACGGTGTCGCGTACGCGTGCCATCTCAGGCCACCCCTTCCACGCTCAGCTGGGATTCGACGATCTCTCGGTAGGTCGCGTTCGTCTCGAGGAGCTCGTCGTGCGTGCCGCGCCCGACGATGCGGCCGGCGTCGAGGACGACGATGCTGTCGGCGTGCCGGATGGTCGACACCCGCTGGGCCACGATGATCACCGTCGCGTCGGTGGTGGCGTCGGCGAGGGACTCGCGCAGCCGCGCGTCGGTCGCGACGTCGAGCGCCGAGAACGAGTCGTCGAAGAGGAACACCTTCGGCCGGGCGACGAGCGCCCGCGCGATGCAGAGCCGCTGCCGCTGCCCGCCCGAGACGTTGGTGCCGCCCTGCGAGACGGGCTCGTCGAGCCCGCGCTCCTTGGCCCGGACGAAGTCCTCGCCCTGGGCGATGCGCAGCGCCTCCCACAGCTCGGCGTCGGTCGCCTCGGGCCGCCCGAAGCGGAGGTTGGAGGCGATGGTGCCCGAGAAGAGGTAGGGCCGCTGGGGCACGAGCCCGATCACCCGCGCGAGCTGGGCGCGGTCGAGGGAGGAGACGGGGACGCCGTCGATGCCGACCGAGCCCTGCTGCGGGTCGAACAGGCGCGGCACGAGGCCGAGCAGGGTGGTCTTGCCGGCTCCCGTCGACCCGACGATGGCGGTCGTGCGGCCGGGCTCGGCCACCAGGTCGACTCCCGAGAGCACGGGCCGCTCGGCGCCCGGGTAGCCGAAGGTGACGCCCGAGAACTCGACGCGACCGGTGGTCGGCGTCGCCACGCCTCCGGCCGGGGTCGTCAGGCTGGTGCGCGCGTCGAGGACCTCCTTGATGCGCTCGGCGCAGACCACCGCGCGCGGGATCATCATCACCATGAAGACGCCCATCATCACCGCCGTGAGGATCTGCAGGAGGTACTGCAGGAAGGCCGTCAGCGACCCGATCTGCATCTGACCGGCCTCGACCCGCTGGCCGCCGAACCAGAGCACGGCCGCGGTGGCGAGGTGCAGGATCATCATGATCGCCGGGAACATCAGCACGAAGATGTTGCCGACCTTGATCGACACCTCGGTGATGGCCGCGTTGGCGCGGCGGTAGCGCTCGGACTCGAAGGGCTCGCGGACGAACGCCCGGACGACGCGGATGCCGGTGATCTGCTCGCGCAGGACGCTGTTGATGCCGTCGATGCGGTCCTGCATGAGGCGGAACAGCGGCAGCAGGAGGAAGACCAGGACGCCGACCACGACGAACAGCAGCGGGACCGAGACCCAGACCAGCCACGAGAGGCCGGCGTCCTCGCGCAGGGCGAAGATGATTCCTCCGACGCACATGATCGGCGCGGACACCATGAAGTTGAGGGTCATCAGCACGAGCATCTGCACCTGCTGGACGTCGTTGGTGCCGCGGGTGATCAGGGTGGCCGTGCCGAACCCGCCCACCTCGAGGCCGCTGAGCGAGTCGACGCGGCGGTAGACGTCGCGGCGCAGGTCGCGGCCGACGGCCATGGCGGTGCGGGCGCCGAAGTAGACGCCTCCGATCGCGGTGACGACCTGCACGAGGCAGACGCCGAGCATGGTCGCGCCGGTCGCCCAGATGAAGTCGGTGTCGCCCCGGCCGATGCCCTGGTCGATGATCTCGGCGTTGAGGCTCGGCAGGTAGAGCGCGGCCAGCGTCGAGACGAGCTGCAGCACGACGACCGCGACCACCCAGCGGGTGTAGGGCTTCGCGTACGAGGACGCGAGACGGAGCAGGATCATGGGTCCTCCGGACAGGAGCGGAGCAGGGAGGGGGCAGCCGAGGAGCGGCTCGCACGGGACGACGGGGACCGGTGGTGCGGGTCGAGCGGCGCGGGAGGACGGGCCGTTCGGGGACGGCGCAAGACAACCATCGACCACCGACACGGGAAGTGCAATCCGCCGCCCGGCTGATCGTCGACGGCGTGCGGAGGTTCGTGTCGGCGGCGGCTCCTACACTCGCAGGATGCGCATCGCCACCTGGAACGTGAACTCCATCCGCGCCCGCACGGGGCGCGTCGTCGACTGGCTGGTGCGCGAGGACATCGACGTCCTCGCGATGCAGGAGCTCAAGTGCAGGCCCGAGCAGTTCCCGCACGAGGCCTTCGCCGCCGCGGGCTACCACGTCGAGATGGTCGGCCTCAGCCAGTGGAACGGCGTCGGCATCGCCTCCCGCCTCCCGATGGAGGACGTCGCGATCGGCTTCCCCGGCATGCCCGGCTTCGCGAAGGAGCCCTCGGCCGACGGCACCTTCCCGCTCGAGGCCCGGGCGATCGGCGCGACGGTGGACGGCGTCCGGATCTGGAGCCTCTACGTGCCCAACGGCCGCGCGGTCGGCGACCCGCACTGGTACTACAAGCTCGAGTGGTTCGCGGCCCTCGAGGCGAGCACGCGCGAGTGGCTCGCGGCCGAGCCCGATCTGCCGCTGGCGCTGGTCGGCGACTGGAACGTCGCTCCGCTCGACAGCGACGTCGGCGACCCGACGCTCGGCCCCGGATCCACCCATGTCTCGCCCGAGGAGCGCGCGGCCTTCGCCGCCTTCGTGGACGCCGGCCTGCGCGACGTGGTCCGCCCCCTGGTGCCGGAGGGCTACACCTACTGGGACTACAAGCAGCTGCGCTTCCCGCGCAACGAGGGCCTGCGGATCGACTTCGTGCTCGGCTCGCACGCGTTCGGGGAGCTCGTCACGGGCGCCTCGATCCACCGCGACGAGCGCAAGGGCGACGCCCCGAGCGACCACGTGCCGGTGGTCGTCGATCTCGACCTCGAGACGACCCTCGACGACGACCGACCGATGATCTTCTGAGCATGGCGTCGTCGAAGAAGAAGCGGGCGAACGCCCCCGCGACCCCGCGCCCCGCGAGCAGGCCGGTCGTGTCGCGCGAGCACGACGAGCTCCGCACCGAGGCGTACCGCTCGGTCCGCGAGACCTTCGCGGCCGGGCGCCCTCGCCGCCGGCGCTGGGACCTGGTGCTCTCGGTCCTCGGCTGCCTCGCGCTCGGCCTGCTCTGCGTGGTGCTCGGCTATCTCGCGGCGATCCTCGCCGTCTTCCCGGCGCAGTGCGAGGGGCGGAACATCGCCTGCGACTTCGACCGGATCGACTGGGGCGTCTCGATCGCCCTGATCGGCCCGCCGCTCCTGACGCTGATCGGCGTCGGCGTGACGATCGTGCGCTACCTCGTCGGTCGCCGCGTGTTCTGGATCCCGATCGTCGCGTTCGCGCTGTGCGTCGGCACGGCGTTCCTCGCCTCCTGGCTCGTCACGAGCTCGATCCCCGGCTCGGCGCTGGTCTGAGAGCACCGGTCGGCGGCGGGTCGAGAGGACCCGCCGCACCGGTCAGCCGGCGCAGCTCGGGTCGTCCGCGAGGGTCACGTCGGTCTTGTTGATCATCGGGGTGACGCGCAGCACCTGCTCGCCGAACCCGGAGGTGGTGCCGCCGTCGAAGTTCACGGTGAGCGTGTCGGACTGGCCGGGAGCGAGCTGCACGGTCACCTTCGACACCGGCCGGCCGAGGTCGTCGGTCGTCCCGATCACGGTCCCGACTCCTCCGGCCCAGGTGGCACCGGTGACGGTGGTGCCGGGAGGACCGTAGACGTACACGTTCGTCACGAAGTCGCCGAGGGGGATGCTCCCGCGCCCGCCGTTCGCCGCGACGTACGACGGCAGCGTGCGCGCCACCTTCTCGGTGATCGTGTTCGTCAGCGTGACCTGCGTCGAGAAGGTCGCCCCGGAGGCGGCGCAGCGGTTCGCGCTGGACTGCGTCACGGCGGTGTCGAGGTAGTAGTCCATCTTCGAGCCGATCGACGCGTCCTGGAAGAACACTCCGGTCGTCGTCGTGTCGGAGTTGTCGGCCGGCAGCACGCCCGCGATCGGGGTCGGGGCGAGCAGCGCCTGCTCGTCGGGGTCGGTGCTGTAGGCCAGGATCCGGCTCTCGCCGACGGCCTTCACGATCGCCGGCAGCATCTTCGTGGGCTCCATGTCGCCGCCGAGGATCTTGCCGAGGATGGTCGCGCTCGCGTCCGAGAAGAAGAGGTCGGTCTGCTCGCCGACGGTCTCGTCCGGGTAGCGGAAGTAGACCTTGTTGAGCAGGATCGACACCGCGTTCTCGCTCGTGAGCTCGGTGCCGTCGGTCACCGTGACGGGCCCGGTGGAGGCGAGGAGGTAGGACAGGGCGACCGGGTCGATCGCCATCACTCCGTCGATCTTCTGGTCGGGGAACTTCTGCGCCCAGAACTGCGTGGCGATCGAGGAGGCCGTCGGGAAGTCGGGCCGGCTGGTCGAGACGTTGAAGGTCGACGCCAGGTTGGCGCCGAAGGTGTCGAGAGCGCTCTGGTCGACCGTGACCGACTCGAGGCCCCTGAAGTCCCGGCTCGACAGCTGCTCGCCGATCGTGATCGCCCCGCCGTCGACGTTCAGCTGCATGACCGAGGAGGCGCCGCCTCCGAGGGCCTGCGACTCGGCCAGGTTCTGGAAGAGCACGAGGTAGCTGCGCGGCCCGCTCGCACCCAGGGCGTCGGGCAGGATCGCCGTGAGCGGCTCGACCTGGTCCATCGCCTTAGTCGCGGTCTCGAGCTGCGGAGCGAACGAGTCGATCGCGTCGGCGACCTGCGGCACCAGCGCGCCGCGGTCGATGCCGTCGACACGGGCCTGCGCCTCGTCGACGACTCCCTTGGCGGTGGTGATCTTCGCGGAGAGATCGGTGATCGCCGCGACGTCGACCCTGCCGTCGACCGGCTTGAGGATGTCGAGCGAGGTCCCCGCGAGCGGAGTGACGATCTTGCCCGAGACGTCGTCGGCGATCTCGGTCGCGGCCCGCACGGCCGAGAGGTTGGGGCCGAGGAAGGGGACGATCTCCATCACCCGCCACACCGGGTCGTCCGTCTCGTCGCGCGCCTCGCCGGTGAGGGTCGCGATCTGGCCGGCCGTCGACTCGGCTCCCGCGGTGTCGAACCCGGTCAGCTGGTCGGCGACCTGCGAGACGAGCGGGATGGCCGAGGTGAGCTTGGCGCGCACCGTCATCGCCTTGTCGTAGGTCTGGATCGCGAGGAACACCGCGACGATCGCGCCGATCAGGAGGACCAGCAGGATCGACAGCGTGATCCAGAGGCCCCGGCGTCGGCGTCGGGGCTGTCCGGAGGCGCGGCGAGAGGAGGTCGTCGTGGTGCTCATTCGAGAGAGCCTAAGCGACGGGCGGTCCGGGGGCGCGGTGCGGGTGCCCGGGCGCTCACCCCAGGAGGAGCGACACGGCGATCAGCACCGGCACGGCCGCGACCGTCGTGACCAGGGCCGTGTCGCGCGCGACGGCGACGCCCCGGTCGTACCGCGAGGCGAAGTTGAAGATGTTCTGCGCGGTCGGCAGCGCGGCCGTCACGGTGACGGCGAAGAGGTGCTCGGCGTCGAGATCGAAGACGAAGCGGCCGAGCAGCCAGGCGACGGCCGGCATGACCAGCGCCTTGAGCGTGGACGCCACGACGACCTCGATCCTGGCCGGTCCCGCCTCGAGCGGGCGCTGCCCGCGGAGCGACATCCCGAACGCCATCAGCACCAGGGGGATGGAGGCGTTGCCGATGATCGAGAACGGCTCGAGCACCGGCGCCGGCAGCTGCACGCCGGTCACGGCGACCAGCAGCCCCAGCCCCGAGGCGATGATCATCGGGTTCCGGAGCGGCTGCGTCAGGATCGAGCCCACCGAGGTCCTGCCGCTGGTCGAGATGTCGAGCACCGTGAGGACGGTGGGCGCGAGCACGAGCAGCTGCAGGAGCAGGGTCGGCGCGACCCACTGCGGATCGCCGAGCACGTAGATCGCGACCGGGAGCCCGATGTTGTTGGCGTTGACGTAGGCCGAGGCGGCGGTGCCGACGACCGTCTCGGGCACCGGCCGGCGGAAGAAGAGGCGCGAGGCGAGCACGTAGAGCACGGCGACGATCGCGACCGTGATCAGCGACACCAGGAGGAAGGAGGAGAACAGCACCGACACGTCGGCCTTCGCGAGCACCGTGAAGAGCAGGGCCGGGGTGGTGACGAAGAAGGCGATGCGCGAGAGCACCGCGCGTCCCTCCGGCGGCACGAGGCCGAATCGGGCGATCAGGTAGCCGACCGCGATGACCACTCCGATGATCGCGAAACCGGTGAGCACTCCCTCCGTGATGTCCTCCGATGTCCGATGCGTCGGTGACCCAGCCTAGGAGCCGTTGCACCCGGCCGGGCGCGCGCCTACCGTGGCCCCATGCCGCATCTCGAGGTCCCGGGCGCGAGCCTGCACTGGGAGGCGGACGGCCACGCCTCCGCTCCCGCCCTTCTGCTCGCGCACGCGGGCATCGCCGATCTGCGGATGTGGGATCCGCTGGTCTCCGCTCTCGCCGAGGACCACCAGGTGATCCGCTACGACAGCCGCGGCTTCGGCGGGACGACCACCGAGAGCGTCGAGTTCGACGAGCGCGCCGACGCTCTCGCGGTGCTTGATCACCTCGGCGTCGAGCGCGCGACCGTGATCGGCTGCTCGCGCGGCGGCTCGCTCGTGCTCGACCTGACCCTCGCCCACCCCGACCGCGTCGCGGGCCTCGTCACGATCGCGCCGGGCGTCGACGGATTCCCGTACCCCGATCTGACGGAGGAGGAGGACCGGCGGTTCGACGAGATCGACCAGGTCGTGAAGACGGGCGATCACGAGCGCGTGGCCCGGATGGAGGCGGAGCTCTGGGCCTTCGGGCCCGACCGCGCCGCGGAGTCGCTCGACCCCGCCTTCGTCGAGACGGTGCGCGAGCTCGCGACCGGGAGCCGGGGCCACGAGCACGAGAAGCCGAGATCGATCGCCCTCGAGCCGCCGGCGTACGAGCGGGTCGTCGACATCGCGGTGCCGACCCTCGTCGTGGTCGGCGCGCACGACCTCTCGGAGTCGTTCCCCGTCTACGAGTACCTCGCCACCGCGATCCCCGGGGCGGACGGCGCGGTCTTCCAGGCCGCGGCGCACCTCCCGAGCGTCGAGCTGCCGGAGGAGTTCCTGCGGGTGCTCCGGCCGTGGCTCGTCGAGCACGGTCTCTGAGGCCCGGCTCACCGTTTCTCGGAGGAGCGGACCGCGTACTTCACGACGGCCGTCGGGAACGGCTCGGGCACCGGCGCCACCGGACTCAGGCCGGTGCCTGCGCCGAGGAGGACGGCCAGTGCGAGACCGATCGCGGCGCAGGCCGCCTGCCCGGGGCCCCGCTCCGGCGGGGGACGGTACTCGTGCACGGGTGGCCGTCAGACGCGCAGGACGCTCACGCGGGACGGCCGGGTGGTGCCCATGACGCGATCCCCCGCCGTCCGATCCGCTCGCACTGGAAGGTTCCGGTGCGAGAAGGTCCGGGAATCCCCTGACCCATACACGGATGGTAGGCCGGGGAGGCGTTGCTCCGCCTGGTGGCGCGGGACGTCGCCCCGTGTCGGCGGAGCGCTGCTACGCCACCGCCGCCAGGTCGAACGCCCAGTCGTGGTGGAGGCTCGGCGGCTCGCCCAGCTCGACGAGGTCGATGCGATCGAAGCCGGCCTCGACGCACAGCGCGTTGTCCTCCGCGTCATCCGTGTCGACGTAGGCGTGCACGAAGCGGGGCACGGGGAACGCCGCCGCCTCGGCGAGCAGCAGCCGCAGTGAGCGGACGGCGATACCGCGCCGTCTCGCCTCGGGAGCGAGCGTCCAGCTCGTCTCGTAGGCCAGCAGGCCACGACTGCGGCCGTACCAATAGCCGATGGAGCCGACGCAGTGCCCGTCGAGCTCGATCGCGTAGAAGAACTCCGTCCCCTCCGCCCAACCGCGCAGGTAGCGGTCGTGCCGGAGGCGGAGGTCGCTCTCTGTCTCGAGTCCCGCTCCCGACTCCGCGAAGACGCTGCGGAGTGCGGCGGGGTCCGCCTGCGGCCAGGGCAGGAGGCGGAGGGTCTCGGACTGCTGATCGATGCTGACTGTTCTGCGGTCGCTTCCGGGTTCGGGTCCCGTCACGCGCTCCGATCCTCTCTCTCAGGATGGCTCGTCGATCGTGCCGCTCCGCCAGGTCTTCGGAGCGGGCATCCGATCGGATGGCTGCACTCGGGATGCAACCGCGATGTCGACCCATCCTCGTCCCGCGGTGGCGGGGCGGAATGGGATCAGACGAATCTAGCCCCGGATGGGGGGTCGATGGCTGCGAGTGTCCTGGTGATCCCCCTCGCGCACCGGAGTCGTGCGCCGCTGCCGCCGAGCGCGCCGCATCGCTCCGGGTGAACGCAACAAAAGCGCGTGCGCGCGGCCATACGCTCGGAGTCGGGCCGCATCGGGCCCGTTCCACCGGGCAATACGAGCGTGAGGAGGATCACCATGTCGCCATTCGTGCAGAGCACCGTCGTCGGAGAACCCGAGGTCGTCGAGGACCGCGTCGAGTCCTCCTCCGCCTGGCTCGACCTCAAGGCGGCCGCCACCGCCCTCCAGCCGCTGCAGGCCCAGGACGGGTCGCTCGCCGATCAGGACCGGCTCCCGGAGGCGCGCGCCGCGGTCGAGCGGATCGTCGGCGCCGTCGAGGCCCTCGCCCCCGCGTTCCCCCACGACTCCGCCTACCTCTCCGCGCTGGTCGTCGACCTCGAGCGCTGGAGCCGCGACGGCCTCGGCGTCCCCGACTTCCTCGACTCGCTGCAGGCCTTCCAGCCGCAGCTCGACCGCGTCGACGGCCGGCGGCACCTCGTCGTCTTCCCGATGTACACCCAGAACGGCAGCCGCGACCGGCATGTCGAGGCGGTCCTCGTCGAGGTGGTCTGGCCGCGCTTCGTGGCCGAGCTCGAGGCCGGTGACTACTCGAACGCGATGTTCGTGCCGGTGCGGTTCGTCGACTTCACCGCCGGCTACGACACCGACAGCGCCGTGCTCTTCCCCGAGACGGTCGCGATGCGGGCGATCCCCTCCTTCACCTGGGGAGCGATCTTCGCCGACCGCGAGGCCGCCCGGTTCCGCCGGGTCGTCACCGCGGCGGCGGCGGTCACCCGCCTCGAGCTGCCCGAGGACGCCCGGCGACTGCTCGCCGACCAGCGCCTGGCCGAGGAGTCGTTCGTGATGTGGGACCTCATCCACGACCGCACGCACATGCGCGGCGATCTGCCGTTCGACCCGTTCATGATCAAGCAGCGGATGCCGTTCTTCCTCTACTCGCTCGAGGAGCTGCGCTGCGACCTCACCGCGTTCCGCGAGGCCGTCGCGATCGAGCGCGGGCTCGCCCTGATCGAGGGGCGGAGCGACGAGGAGGAGGCGCTCGCCGAGCGCGCGCGCTTCGTGCAGTACGCGATCCTCTTCGACCGCCTCTTCCGGTTCCCGCTGACCGGCTCGCGGGTGCGCAACTACGACGGCCTGGGCGGTCAGCTGCTGTTCGCGTGGCTGCACCAGCACCGGGTGCTGCACTGGACCGACACCCGGCTCGCCGTCGAGTGGGACGGGGTCGCCGACGTCGTCGTGGCGCTCTCGGACGCGATCGACGAGCTGTACTGGCGCTCCATCGACCGGCCGAAGACGGCGCACTGGCTGGCGGCGCACGCGCTGATCGCCTCCGTGCTCACGCCGCACCCCGCCTCGGCGTGGGCCCGCGGACTGCCGGACGAGGTGCTTCTGGGCGCCCCGCGGGGGCTGACGGACGCGGTACTGGACGACGAGTTCCCGCTGTCGATGTTCTACGAGGCCCTCGGCAAGAAGATGACCGACGTGATCGCGTCGACGGCGGGGATCACCGGGCGCAGCTGAGCGACTCCTGGCGTCACGGACCCGTCGCTCGCCGATGGCCGTCGGATAGCGTGGACACCATGTCCCGTGCCGCCGTCGTCGACCCCTTCGCCGCGGGCTGGGCGCGGCGGCCGCCGAGTCGCGCGAACCACGTGCGCGACGCGATCGGCGCGGGCGTCCTGCTCGTGGCGACCCTCGCCTCCGTCGCCCTGTACACCTCCGCCGGCTTCCCGGACGCGGCCCACCCCCTGGTCAGTGCGGGGTGGGCCGGCGCCATGACGCTGCCGCTGGCGCTGCGGAGGCGGTTCCCGGCGACCGTCGCGATCCTCCTCGCCGTCGTCTACACGCTCGGGCTCGTGCTGCAGGTGCCCGAGTCGCTGTTCAACCAGATCTGCCTGTTCCTCGCGATCTACACGGTCGGCGCGTGGGGACGCGACCGGCGGGTGGCGCTGCTCGTGCGCATCCTCATCGCCGTCGCCCTGCTCGGCTGGCTGGTGAGCACCCTCGTCACCGGCGACTGGATGGGGCGCGCCGTGCCGTCCTCCGACTCGTCGGGCGTGCTCTCGCCCTACGTGGCCGAGTCGGCGCTGGTGCTGCTGGTCAACCTGCTCTACTTCGGCAGCGCCTACGTCTTCGGCGAGGCGTCGTGGCAGTCGGCGCGCCGCCTCGAGGCCCTCCAGGCCCGCACCGCCGAGCTCGACGACGAGCGGGAGCGATCCTCGCGGCAGGCCGTGACGTCGGAGCGCCTCCGGATCGCCCGCGAGCTGCACGACGTCGTCGCCCACCACGTCAGCGTGATGGGCGTGCAGGCCGGCGCCGCCCGACGCGTGCTGGCGCGCGACCCCGAGAAGGCCGCCCGCTCGCTCAGCGCGATCGAGAACGACGCGCGCTCGGCCATCGAGGAGCTGCACCGCATCCTGGTCGCCCTGCGCACGGAGGAGGTCACCGCGAGCCCGCTGACCGACTCCGCCTCGACGAGGGGCGTCGCGGCGCTCGAGGAGCTCGTCGCCGCCTCGACCGGCTCCGGGCTGCCGACGGTGTTCCGCGAGTCGGGCGACGCGCGCGAGATCCCGGCGACCGTCGGCCTGAGCCTCTACCGCATCGCCCAGGAGTCGCTGACGAACGTCCGCAAGCACGCCGGCCCGGGCGCGCACGCCGAGGTGCGCCTGCGCTACCTCCCCGGGGCGGTCGAGCTCGAAGTGGCCGACGACGGGGGCACCGGACCGCACCCGACCGTCCCCGCCTCGTGCGGCCTCGGCCAGACCGGCATGCGCGAGCGCGCCGCCGCGGTGGGCGGCTGGGTCGAGACGGGCCCGCACGACGGCGGGTACCGCGTGCACGCGCATGTCCCGCTGACCCCCGTCCGCGGCATCGACGGAGAGGACACGGCCGAGGCGGTAGCGTCGTCCGGGGCGTCGAGGGGGCGCCAGGATCGAGCGAGCGGGGGCCGCGCATGACCGAGGACATCCGCGTCCTCCTGGTGGACGACCAGGAGCTCGTCCGTGCCGGGTTCCGCATCATCCTCGAGTCCGAGCCGGGCATCGTCGTCGTCGGCGAGGCCCGCACCGGCCGCGAGGCCATCGACCGCGCCGCCGAGCTGTGCCCGGACGTCATCTGCATGGACGTCCAGATGCCGGGCCTGGACGGCCTCGCCGCGACCCGCGAGATCGTCAAGGATCCGCGCCTGTGCTCGAGCGTGCTGATCCTCACCACCTTCGATCGCGACGACTACCTCTTCGATGCGCTGTCGGCCGGCGCGAGCGGTTTCCTCCTCAAGAACGCGTCGCCGGAGGACCTCGTCGAGGCCGTGCAGGTCGTCGCGCGCGGCGACGCGATGCTGGCGCCCGACGTGACGCGCCGCGTGCTCGAGCGCTTCACCGCCGATCCGGCCCGGCCGGCCGCCGATCACCCGGGCATCGCCGAGCTCACCGATCGCGAGCGCGAGGTCCTGGTGCACCTGGCGCGCGGCTGGTCGAACGCCGAGATCGCGGCGGAGCTGTTCGTCGGCGAGGCGACCGTGAAGACGCACGTCTCGAAGATCCTGATGAAGCTGAGGGTGCGCGACCGCATCCAGGCGGTCGTGTTCGCCTACGAGCACGGGATCGCGGTGCCGGGGCGGTCGTAGGGCCTGTCGGCGGATACCGGGGCTCAGCGGCGGGGCGCCTGCACGCGCGGCGGGACCCGGCGGACGAACTCCATCCGGATGTCGGGCGCGATCTTGCGGTCGAGCACGACGGTCATGTAGCGCCCGTCGACCCGCGCGCCGATGGCGATCACGTCGGGATCGGTGTCGACCCGGTAGCCGCGCAGCGCCTCCCCGTCGACGACGACCGGCACGCCTCGGACGACGTCCTCGTCGCGCAGTGCCGCGGCCACCACCGGCATCCCGCCGCGACGGGTGCGGACGCGGCCCGGGAACGTGTTGCGGAGCACGTCGCCCATGTGCGCGGCGAGACGCGACTCGAGGGGGCGGCTGCGCTCGGCGGGGATCGGCACGGAGGTGCGGACCGCCTCCCAGAGCACCGGGTACCGCATCCGGGTGACCTGGTCGACCATCCACGGCGGGAGGTGGTCGTTCTCGGCCCGCTCGATGGCGCGCTTCTGCTCGGGAGTGAGCGGCACCTGGTTGACGGGATCGGCGCGATTGCGCGGATTCCGGAAGAACGAGTACGAGAGGGAGATCTCGACGAACCGCCCGAGCGCCATGGTCTGGGCCGCCGCGAACTCCTCGAGGCGGGGCTGAGGAGCGAACGTGACGACCGGGTCGCCGAAGCGAGCCGCGATCTCGTCCACCCCGGGCGGGGCGGGCATGTCGCGAACGGCCCCCGAAGTGTCCATGCGCATAGGACAAGAGTGGCCTGCCGCCCAGCCGATACCAACTTCTTGACGGCAATCGGCTCCCGGGTCATGAGACGTCCACTCCTCCACCACGCGACGGAGGGGCGCGGAACGCGTCGGGGACCTGCCCGGCGAGGGGCTGCGAAGATGGGGGAATGAGCACTCTGCACGATCCGGACCTCCGCGGCTTCGCCTCCGACAACTACTCCGGCGTGCACGAGGAGGTGCTCGCGGCGATCGCGGCCGCCAACGGCGCGCACCAGATCGCGTACGGCGAGGACGTCTACACCGAGCGGCTCCAGGAGGCGTTCCGCCGCGAGTTCGGCGAGCAGGCGCAGGCGTTCCCCGTCTTCAACGGGACCGGAGCGAACGTCACCGGGCTGCAGTCGATGCTGCCCCGCTGGGGCGCCGTGGTGTCGGCCGGCACCGCGCACATCAACTCCGACGAGGGAGGCGCCCCCGAGAAGGTCGGCGGGATCAAGATCCTCACCGTCGACACCCCCGACGGCAAGCTCACCCCCGCGCTCGTCGACGAACAGGCGTGGGGGTTCGGCGACGAGCACCGCGCCCAGCCGCTCGTCGTCTCGATCACGCAGTCGACCGAGCTCGGCACCGTCTACACGCCCCAGGAGGTGCGGGCGCTCGCCGACCACGCGCACTCCCGCGGGATGCGGCTGCACATGGACGGCGCGCGGATCGCGAACGCGGCGGCGGCGCTGGGCGGCTCGCTCCGCTCGTTCACGACCGATGCGGGTGTCGACGTGCTGTCGTTCGGCGGGACGAAGAACGGCATGCTGCTCGGCGAGGCGATCGTGGTGCTCGATCCCGACGCGTCCAGCGGGCTGACGTTCCTCCGCAAGACCAACATGCAGCTGTCGTCGAAGATGCGCTTCATCTCGGCGCAGTTCCTCGCGATGCTGGGCGACGGCTCCGGGGAGGCGCTGTGGCTGCGCTCGGCGCGGCACGCGAACTCGATGGCGGCGCGCCTCCGCTCGCACCTCGACGAGGCCGTGGCGGCCGGGCGGATCCGCGGACTGGCGTTCACGCAGCCGACCCACGCGAACGCGGTGTTCGCCGCCCTGCCCGCGGGCGTGGCCGACCGCCTCCGGGAGGGCTACCGCTTCTACGACTGGAACCCGGCGACCGGCGAGGTGCGCTGGGTCTGCTCGTTCGACACCACCGAGGCCGACATCGACGCCTTCACGGCGGCGATCGAGCGCGAGCTGGCCGCGTGAGGCTCCGGGCGGTCGCCGCGGGCATCGCGGTGCTCGTCGCGCTGGCGGGCTGCACGGCCGCGGAGCCGATCGCGAGCCCCACGGCCAGCGCGACTCCGACCGCCACCGCCTCCTCGCGGCTCGACTGCGACGACCTGCTGCCCGTGGGGCGCGCGTCGGCCGCCCTCGCCGTGCCGTCGAGCGATCTCGAGGGGACCCGCGAGGTCGCCGTCCGCGGCTCGTCCGAGCTGATCCGCGAGGCCGCGCAGGAGAACGGCGGGCTGCTCGCCTGCTCCTGGTACCGGGAGGACGGCGCGGCGTCGATCACCGCCTCGGCCCTCGAGGACGCGGCCGAGGCGTTCGCGGCGGCGGCGCACCCGGGAACACGGCTCGCGACCGACGTCGAGGCCTACAGCGCGTGCGCCGACACCCTGTGCGACGTCGACCTCCTCGCCGGGACGACCTGGGTCACGATCGAGCTCACGGAGGCGCCGGCCGACGCCGACCTCGCCGCCCTCGTCTCCGAGACGGCGGACGCCGCGAGCGGGAGGCTCGACGAGCCGATCACCGCCGACACTCCGGTCTGCGCCGACCTGCTCACGGCCGAGGAGCTCACGACGACCGCGGGGCTCGCCCAGGCGACGCCCGGCGCCGGCACGGAGGGCGCCGCCCCGGCGACCGCGCCGGCCGCGGCCGCCGCCCGGGCGGGATACGCCTCCTGCACCTGGACCGACCCGACCAGCAGCACCTACGCGGGGCTGAGCGTCGACGTGCTGCCGAACGGCGTGGAGGGCTGGCAGAACCTGTCGCTGACCTCCGGGCTCGCGATCCCGCTGACGCCGCTCGACGGGCTCGGCGACCGGGCGCTCTCGGGCTGCGGAGGCGGCTCGTGCGAGATCGACGTGGTCGCCGACTCGGTCTGGTGGCGCGTGCAGGTCACGGGCGACGCCGCGCGGGCCGACGCGGTCGCCCGCGCCCTGATCGGCTGAGGGCGCCGGGTCAGGCCCGCCAGTACTCGTACCAGGAGGACTCGCGGCAGCCGAGCGAGGCGTAGAGGCGGCGGGCCCCGGCGTTGTCGGCGAGCACCTGCAGCCAGAAGCGCTCGCCGCGCGCGCGCTCGAGCAGGGTGCGGACGACCGCGGAGGCGTGCCCGCGCCGGCGCGCGTCGGGGCGGGTCGCCAGCGCGAAGAGCCCGCTCCACTGCTCGCCGTCGGGAGCCGCGACGTGGGCGAGCCGCCCGCAGGCCGCGGGGCCGCCCTCGTCGCGCAGCAGGGCGTAGGAGGAGTCGCAGCCCGCGAGGATCCGCTGGGCGACGTCGCGCTCGGCCGCCCCGCCCCGGCCGTCGACCGACCACCAGAGCGACATCCAGTCGTCGTCGGGGACCGCGCAGGCCTCGATGCCGGCCTCCGGGAGCGCGGCGAGGGCCTCCGCCACCGAGCCGGTGAGGATCAGCGTGCGGTCGTGGGGCTCGTAGCCGCGGGTGGCGAGGAGGTCGGGCAGGTCTGCGGGATCGCTGGCGGGGCCGAGCTGGAAGAGCGGGGGGATCCCGCGGTCCCGGGCGAACTCCTCCGCTTCTGCGATGGCCCGCGCGACGTCGGGGACGGGGCCCGAGGTGAGCACGGAGTTGGCGCGCTTGGTGACTCCGGAGGCGGCGCGCAGCTGCCAGCCGTCGAGGTCGCGTCGCTCGAGCGGCGGCCAGGCGGCGGAGGCGAGGTGGTCGAGGAGGCGCGCATCCATCCGTCCACGGTATCCGGCGTCGGGGTGCACCTTCGGCTCGTGGAAACACGTTCGGCTCGCAGGAACTCGCGGATTTCGCGAGCCGAATGGGATTCCGCGAGCCGGAGACAGCTGCCGGGCGAGTTCGGCTCGTGGGAACACCTTCGGCTCGCGAGATGCGCCGGATTCGACGAGCCGAACGCGATCCTGCGAGCCGGAGATGACGCTCGACGACGTTCGGCTCGCGGAAACACGTCCGGCTCGCAGGATCCGGCGGATCGGACGAGCCGAAGCGGATCCTGCGAGCCGGAGGTGGCGGCAGACGGGGCCTACAGGTTGATCATGTGCCCCTTGAGGCCGTGGAAGCCCTCCTGGAGCGCCTCCGACAGCGTCGGGTGGGTGTGCACGTTGCGCGCCAGCTCGGTGGCCGTGAGGTCCCACTTCTGCGCGAGCGTGAGCTCGGGGAGCAGCTCGGAGACGTCCGGTCCGATCATGTGGCCGCCGAGGAGCTCGCCGTACTTCTTGCTCGCGATGAGCTTCACGAAGCCGGTGGGCTCGCCGAGGCCGTGCGCCTTGCCGTTCGCCATGAACGGGAAGGTCGTGACGGTGATCTCGTGGCCCTCGTCGGTCGCCTGCTTCTCGGTGAGGCCGAAGGAGGCGATCTGCGGCTGGCAGAAGGTCGCGCGCGGCATCATCCGGTAGTCGCCCAGCGTCTGGGTCTCGGCACCGGCGATGGTCTCGGCGGCGACGACGCCCTGCGCCTCCGCGACGTGCGCGAGCTGGAGCTTCGCGGTGACGTCGCCGATGGCGTAGATGCCGGGGACGTTGGTGCGCATGTGGTCGTCGATCGCGATCGCGCCGCGCTCGGTGAGCTCGACGCCGGTCTTCTCGAGGCCGAAGCCCTCGACGCGCGGGACCCAGCCGATCGACATGAGGACCTTGTCGACCTCGAGGGTCGACTGCGTGCCGTCCTTGCCGGTGTACGTGACGGTGACGTAGCCGTCCTTGTCGACGACCGACTCGACCTTGGTCGAGGTGAGGATCTCGACTCCGAGCTTCTTGTACTGCTTCTGGATCTCCTTGGAGACGTCCGGGTCCTCGTTGGGGAGGGCGCGGTCCATGAACTCGATGATCGTGACGTCGACGCCGTAGTTCTTCAGGACGTAGGCGAACTCCATGCCGATCGCACCCGCGCCCACGATGGCCATCGTGTCGGGCAGGTCGCGGGTCATGATCTGCGTCTCGTAGGTGACGACGTTCTCGCTCAGCTCGACGCCCGGCAGGAGGCGGACGCTCGCGCCGGTCGCGATGATCGCGTCGTCGAAGGTGATCGACTCCGTGCCGCCCTTGCTCAGCTCGACGTCGATGCCCTTCGGGCCGGTGAACGAGCCGGTGCCGTCGAACTCGGTGATCTTGTTCTTCTTCATCAGGAAGTGGACGCCCTTGACGCGGCCCTCGGCCACGCTGCGGCTGCGGTCGAACGCCGCGCCGAAGTCGAAGGAGACGTCACCCGAGATGCCGAACTGCTTGGCCTGCGAGTGGAAGATGTGGGCGAGCTCGGCGTTGCGCAGCAGCGCCTTCGACGGGATGCAGCCGACGTTGAGGCAGACACCGCCCCAGTACTGCTTCTCGACGACGGCGACGGACTTGCCGAGCTGCGCTGCGCGGATCGCGGCCACGTAGCCGCCGGGGCCCGCCCCCAGGACGACGACGTCGAAGTGCTGGGCCATGTGATGATCCTCCATCAGATTCGTGATCATGGGAGCGCGGGGAACCACGCCGTCCACCACCGTACCGTTTCGCACCGACAGGACTCCGTGCTCCTCCGTGGGCGAACGCGCGGCCCGGGAATGCAGGCGCCGACCCGCGGGTTGACCTCATCGGGCAACGGAGCCCGACCTTTCTCCGCACTCTCAGAAAGAAGCTCCTCATGACCCTGACGGCCCCCCGCACCGCCTCGACCAGCGCCCCGATCCTCGAGGTCCTCGCCGAGCGCTGGAGCCCGCGCTCGTACGACGCCTCCACCGAGATCTCGACCGAGACCCTCACCTCGCTGCTCGAGGCCGCGCGCTGGTCCCCCTCCGCCAGCAACACGCAGCCCTGGCGCTTCATCGTCGCGCGACGCGGCACGCCCGAGTTCGACCGCATCGTCGAGAACCTGATGGGCTTCAACGCCGTCTGGGCCGGCTCCGCGGCCGTGCTGATCGTCGCGCTCACCGAGACCGTCGACGCCGAGGGCGACGCGCGCCCGTGGGCCGTGTACGACCTCGGCCAGGCGGTCGCGCACCTCAGCATCCAGGCGCACCACGAGGGGCTGCACGTGCACCAGATGGCCGGCTTCGAGAAGGACGGCATCCGCGCGGCCTTCGACGTCGACGAGCGCTTCGAGCCCGTGACCGTCGCCGCCGTGGGCGTGCTCGCGGCGCCCGACGAGCTGCCGAACGACAAGCTGCGCGAGCGCGAGGTCGCACCGCGCACGCGTCTCGGCCTCGACGAGCTGGTGCTCGTCCGGGCGTAGTCCCGCGGGCCCTCTGTTACTCCGCGTGTCGTCGCGGAATCGGAGGAGGCGGGGCGGCTCCGTACGATCGTGACGGTCCGCCCGCCCGCCCCGCCGCCCCGGAGCCCCATGACCGACACGCCCTCCCGCACCAGCCTGGCCTTCGACGCCGAGCTCGGTCAGTCGGCGTTCCCGGTGCGCTTCGAGTCGGTCGCGCGCACCTTCGCGCCGGGCGCCCCTGTGCTGACCGACGTCACCCTCGACGTGGCCGCGGGCGAGGTCATCGCGATCCTCGGGCCGAGCGGATGCGGCAAGTCGACCCTGCTCCGGATCGCCGCGGGCCTCGACACCGCGACCGCCGGGTCGGTGCTGATCGACGGCCGGCCGGTGTCCGGGATCGATCCGCGCTGCGCGGTGGCGTTCCAGGAGCCGCGGCTGCTGCCCTGGCGGACGATCGCGGCGAACGTGGCGCTCGGGCTGCCCCGGGGCACCTCGCGCGAGGCCGCCCGCGCCGCCGTCGACGAGCTGCTCGCGCTGGTCGGGCTGACGGCGCACGCCCGCTCCCGGCCCCGCGAGGTCTCGGGGGGAATGGCCCAGCGTGCCTCGCTCGCCCGCGCGCTCGCCCGCAACCCGGGGGTGCTGCTGCTCGACGAGCCGTTCGGCGCGCTCGACGCGCTGACGCGCCTGCGCATGCAGGACCTGCTGCTCGATGTCCACGCGGCCGCTCCGGCAACGATCCTGCTCGTGACGCACGACGTCGACGAGGCCCTGCAGCTGGCCGACCGCATCGTGCTGCTCGGGCGCGACGAGCCCGGAGGCGTGTCCCGGATCCAGCGGATCATGACGGTCCCCGGCGCGCGGCCCCGCGATCGCGGGTCGGCAGAGCTCGCCGAGCGGCGCGCCGACCTGCTGGCCGGCCTCGGCATCGAACGGCACTGACTCCTCCCCGAGCGGCCTTCTCCGGAGTCGTCCACCGATCCGGCTCAGTGCCCGCTCATCCCCTCCCCCAGCCCCCCACACTCGTTCCCATCAGCACCTGTACCGAAGTCGAGGCACCCATGTCGTTCACCACGAATCCGCTCACGCGCCGCACCGCGCTCGCCGGCCTGCTCACCGCGGCGGCCGTCCCGCTCCTCGCCGGCTGCGTGCAGGGCGAGGGCTCGGGCGGCGCGGCAGCGGCACCCGCAGCGTCCGGTGCGCTCACCCAGGGCGGCACGCTGACGCTCGACTTCGCGACCTACAACCCGCTCAGCCTGGTGATCAAGGAGAAGGGCTGGCTCGAGGCGGCCCTGGCCGAGCAGGACGTCACCGTCACCTGGGTGCAGTCGGCCGGCTCGAACAAGGCCAACGAGGCGCTGCGCGCCGGGGCGATCGACGTCGGCTCGACCGCCGGCTCCGCCGCGCTCCTCGCCCGCTCCAACGGATCGCCGATCAAGACGATCGACATCTTCTCGCAGCCGGAGTGGGCGGCTCTCGTCGTCCCCGCCGGCTCGAGCATCACCAGCGTCGAGCAGCTCGCCGGCAAGCAGATCGCCGCGACCAAGGGCACCGACCCCTACTTCTTCCTCGTTCAGGCGCTCGAGGCGGCCGGGCTCGGGATCGGCGACGTCACCGTGCAGAACCTGCAGCACGCCGACGGCTGGGCCGCCCTGCAGAACGGGTCGGTCGACGCCTGGGCCGGGCTCGACCCGATCATGGCCGGTGCCGAGGCGGCCGGCGCGACGCTGCTCTACCGCAACGTCGACTTCAACTCGTACGGGCTGCTCAACGCCACCGAGAGCTTCCTCGCCGAGAAGCCCGACCTCGCGCAGACCGTCGTGAACGCCTACGAGCACGCCCGCGCCTGGGCGCTCGAGAACCAGGACGAGACCGCGTCGATCCTCGCGGCCGTCGCGGGCATCGACCCGGCCGTCGCCTCGACCGTCATCACCGAGCGCAGCAACCTCGACGTCGACAACGTCCCCGGATCCGCGCAGACCGACGTCCTCGCGGTGATCGGCCCGATCTTCGTCGAGAACGGCGACGTCGCCGCGCAGAGCCAGGTCGACGACGCGCTCGACTCGCTGCTCGACGACACCTACGCGAAGGCGGCCGACCCCGACACCATCGGCGCCTGAGCCGTCCGGCCCCGACCCCGAGTTCGAGCACGAGGAGACGACGATGACGATCCGAGACGACGAGTCCGTGACCGACGCCGACCTCGTGCGCGGAGGCGGCGGGCTGGTGCAAGCGCCGGGAGCGGTCGGGGCAGCGGTCGTCGGTCCGAGCGTCGAGGCGTCGCGGAAGCGGCTCCGCGACGACGAGGCGAGCCGGTCGCGGCCGCTGTCCTCGCGGCGCTGGTTCGTGCTCGTCGGAGGGGCGATCCTCCCGATCGCGCTGCTCGCCGCCTGGCAGATCGCGACGACCACGGGGCTGGTGTCGCTGTCGGTCTTCCCCTCCCCCGCGATGGTGTGGACGGCGGGGATCGACCTCGCGCAGCGCGGCGACCTCGGGCAGGACGTGGCGATCTCGACCCAGCGCGTGCTGATCGGCTTCGGGATCGGCTCCGCGCTCGGCCTGGTGGTCGGCGCTCTGTTCGGCCTGTCGCGGCTGTGGGAGGTCGTCCTGGGCCCGACCCTCGGCGCGATCCGCGCGGTGCCGTCGCTGGCCTGGGTGCCGCTCCTGCTGCTCTGGCTGGGCATCGGGGAGGAGTCGAAGATCACGCTGATCACGATCGGCGCCTTCTTCCCGGTCTTCACGACCGTCGCCACGGCGCTCGGTCATGTCGACCGGCACCTCGTCGAGGCGGGGCGCGCCTTCGGCCTCTCGGGCGTGCGGCTGTTCACCACGGTGCAGCTCCCGGCCGTCGTGCCCTCGGTGATCGCCGGGCTGCGGCTGGCACTCGCGCAGTCGTGGCTGTTCCTCGTCGCCTCCGAGCTCATCGCCTCGTCGATGGGCCTCGGCTTCCGGCTCATCGACAGCCAGAACAACGGGCGGATCGACCGCGTGTTCCTCGCGATCATCCTGCTCGCCGTGCTCGGCAAGCTCACCGACGCCGTGGTCGGCGTGTTCCAGCGCTACGCCGTGAAGAAGTGGGCATGACCTCGCTCCGACCCCCCGAAGGACCCGCACGATGACCGAGACGATCGCGAACCTGCTCGACGAGACCCGCCGGTTCCCCGCACCCCCGGCCTTCGCCGCGGAGGCGAACGTCGGCGCGGAGGCCTACGCCCGCGCGGCCGCCGACCCGGTCGCGTTCTGGGAGGAGGCGGCCCGCCGACTCGACTGGGCGGAGGCCTGGCAGACGGCGCACCGCTGGGAGCCCGCGCTGCCGCAGGAGGACGGCACCCTCTCCGTCCCGCGGGCGACCTGGTTCGAGGGCGGCCGGCTGAACGTCGCCGTCAACTGCGTCGACCGGCACGTCGACGCCGGCCGCGGAGACAAGGTCGCCCTGCACTTCGAGGGCGAGCGCGGCGACCGCCGCTCGATCTCGTACGCCCAGCTGCAGCGCGACGTCGCCCGGGCGGCGCACGCGCTCACGGCGCTCGGCATCGGGAAGGGCGACCGCGTCGTCGTCTACCTGCCGGTGATCCCCGAGACGGTCGTCATCACGCTGGCGATCGCGCGCATCGGAGCGATCCACTCGCTGGTCTTCGGCGGGTTCTCGGCCGAGGCGGTCCGGTTCCGCGTCGAGGACACGGGGGCGAAGCTCCTGGTCACCACCGACGGGCAGTTCCGCCGCGGGAAGGCCGTCCCGGTCAAGGAGAACGCCGACCACGCGGTCTCGGGCGAGAACGCGATCGAGCACGTGCTGGTCGTCCGCCGCACCGGCGACGAGACCCCCGACATCCCCTGGACCCCGGGCCGCGACGTCTGGTGGCACGACGTCGTCGACGCGCAGAGCGATGTGCACGAGGCCGAGGCCTTCGACGCCGAGACGCCGCTGTTCATCATCTACACCTCGGGCACGACCGGGAAGCCGAAGGGCCTCGTCCACACCAGCGGCGGCTACCTGACGCAGGCCTCGTGGACGCACTGGGCCGTCTTCGACGCGAAGCCCGACGACGTGCACTGGTGCACCGCGGATCTCGCCTGGGTGACCGCGCACACCTACGAGATCTACGGGCCGCTCTCGAACGGGCTCACCCAGGTGATCTACGAGGGCACCCCGAGCACTCCGCACACGGCGCGGCACTTCGAGATCATCGAGCGCTACGGCGTCACCGTCTACTACACGGCGCCGACCCTGATCCGCACCCTGATGACGTGGTTCAACGAGGGCGTGCCCGCCGAGTACGACCTCTCGAGCCTGCGCCTGCTCGGCACGGTCGGCGAGTCGATCAACCCCGAGGCGTGGGTGTGGTTCCACGAGAACATCGGCGCCGGGCGCTGCCCGATCGTCGACACCTGGTGGCAGTCCGAGACGGGCGCGGCGGTGATGTGCCCGCTGCCGGGCGTCTCGACGCTCAAGCCCGGCTCGTCGCTCGGAGCCCTTCCCGGGCTCAGCACGCTCGTGGTCGACGACGAGGGCCGCCGCGTGCCGAACGGCTCCGGAGGCTACCTGGTCGTCGACGGCACGGGCCCGGCTCTCGCCCGCACCGTCTGGGGCGACGCCGAGCGGTACCGCGACTCCTACTGGGCCCGCTTCGCCGAGCAGGGCTGGTTCTTCTCGGGCGACGGCGCCAAGTACGACAGCGACGGCGACATCTGGGTGCTCGGGCGCGTGGACGACGTGATCAACGTCTCCGGACACCGCCTGTCGACGATCGAGATCGAGTCGGCGCTCGTCGCGCACCCCGCGGTCGGCGAGGCCGGAGTGGTCGGCGTCGCCGACGCGGTCACCGGCCAGGCGATCGCGGCGTTCGTGATCCCCTCCGACGAGGCCATCGATCGCGGCCGCGAGGACCCCGCCTACTGGAACGCCCTCGCGGCCTCGCTGTCGGCCGGCCTCCGCGACCACGTGGCGACCGCGATCGGGCCGATCGCGAAGCCCCGCGACGTCGTGCTCGTGCCCGACCTGCCCAAGACCCGCTCGGGCAAGATCATGCGGCGCCTGCTCGGCGACATCCGCGACGGCCGGCCCCTGGGCGATGTGACGAGCCTCCAGGACGACACCGTCCCCGAGCGCATCGCCCGCATCGTCGCGGAGCGCGACTGACGGCCGAGCCTTCCACGAGAGTCGAGGAGGAGCACCGACGTCAGCCCCGACCGGACGGTCCCTCAGCGGAGCGAGGACGCTGCGCCCGCGACGCGTTCTTGCAGCGCCGCGCGAAGCGTCTCGACGAAGTCCGGGTAGATGGACAGAAGATCCTGATCGGCGCAGATCTCCTCGATGTGCGGCGGCGCCTTTGCGACGAGCTCCTCGACCCGGGTCGCGAACTCGTCCGGATCGAGCCCACGATCTCGAGCTTCTCGACGCCAGTGGACGGCGCCGATCTCGGCGATTCTGTACTCCCCAGCCACCTTCTGCGCGAGACGCATCGTCGACGCGCGGTAGTCCGGGTAGGGCGTGAGGCTGGCGATGTCGTACAGAGGGGCGAGAGCCACCTGTCCACCGGCGAGGAGGACGGAGTAGTTCTTCGCGTGAGCGTCCGGCGCGGCGACGAGCCAGTTGAACGCGACAGCGAGAAGCAGCCTCTCGATGCTGTCCCGTGCCGGTCCCGAGCGAAGGTGTCGTCGAAGGAGTGCGGCCATGCTCGGCAGGCCGGGCCCTCCATCGTCCTCGTACTTCTGAGACGGCATGACCGAGAGCGCCTGACAGAAGTCCTCTTGATGGATCCGGACGACTCGTCCCTCGGATCCTCCCGCTGTCGACGCATCCTCACCGAGCCGATAACGGTCGTACCGCTCGACGATGACGGCGGTCTCGCCGTCGAATCGCCCGATCCGAGAACGCGCAGCAATGAGCCCCAGCCGACGTGCGAGCTCCAGGCACACGTGCTCGTTCAGAGCGCTCGCCCGGTACGAAGGGATCCCCGGCTTGAGGATGTGCGTGGACGGCACGGAACCGGTCGGGAGCATCCACTCGCCTCTCTGCCGGAGCAGCCCGAACTTGGCCTGCGCGCCTGCCAGGCTGAACCGTCCGTTGTGCTCGTCGAACGTCCACGTGCTCGGATCGGTGTTCATCGCCCGGATCTGGCGCCCTATCTCCTCATCACTGACGGGGGAGAGATCGCCCGGGCGATCGAGAATCGATTACGCCTCGTCGTAGGTGAAGCGAGACGAGCGCACCTCGCACTCCAGGACTCCTGCCCGGACACCGCCGATGAAGACGATCAGCTGACGGGTCATGGCGTCTCCATCTCGATGAAGCCGGAGAGGTATCGCGACAGGTCGATCGCCGGCTCCCGCTCCGAGTCCGTCGCTCCCGCACCGCTCGGCGAGAGGTCGACGTCCAAGTCGAGCTCCAGCAGGACTCGGAGCAGCGAGCTCAGAGCCGCCCGCTCTTTGCCGTGCTCGAGCGCGACGATCAGTTGCCGGGAGACGCCGGCCCTCTGAGCCAGTTCCTGTTGCGTGAGTTCCAGCCGTCTTCTCCGTGCACGGATGATCGCGCCCACGTCCTCGGCCGTGCGGATCCGTGTCATGAGCAGACATCCCTTCCATCGGATCGCCTCGCAGCGACCGTCGCGTCCAGCGCTCCGCCCGCGCAGATGTCCATCTTCGCTGACATCTCCGGGCCTGTCCACGATCGGTGACAAACGTGAAGGTGTCTGCGATCGGCGACATCTCCCGGCATATCCACGATCGGCGACAGCTGGAGCGGATCGGCGTGCCGCGGGCATCCGGGGTGTGGATCTCGGCAATGCGTGGCGGTGTTCTAGCGCCGCTTCGTTTCGCACCTGGATGGAGGGCTGGGCTGGCCGAGGATCGGGATCTCAGGCGGGTCGACGTCGATGAGAGAGGCGGCTGCTAGGTGCGACTGCGGACCACTTGAACGAAGAGTCTTGTGAGCTCGTCGCAGTCGGGGTTGCTGCGCGTCCACACCTGCGCGTCTTCGTACGTCTGGAGGATCACGTCGGAGCTGGCCTCCGTCCACCAGGCGGGGTTCAGAGCGGCATTCAAACGCGCTCGGACGTCAGCTAGCTCGGTGGCGAGTTCCCTTAAGAGGGAGCGGGTCGCGTCGGGGTCGGGTTTCGAGTCCCAGAGCGTGGTGATGTGGGCGTCGAGCCTGGCTGCCGCCGAGACGTCGGCGGCAGCCAGTGCGGCGGCGAGGTCGATCCTGCTCGGCGTCACGTCAGAGGTCGGTCGGGTCAGCGTCGGCGCGCGGCAGGGGTCAGCTCGGTGGCGCCGTAGCTGTTGTCGTCGGGGTTGAGGGTGACGCCGGGGGCGACGAGCTCGTCGATGCGGTCGAGGACCTCGGGGGCGAGGGTCAGATCGGCGGCGGGCAGCTGGGACTCGAGCTGCTCCATGGTGCGAGGGCCGATGATCGCGGAGGTGACGCCGGGGTGGCGGATCACGAACGCGATCGCGAGCTGGATCAGCGTCATGTCAGCGCTCTCGGCAAGGACAGCGAGCTCCTCGACGATGTCGAGCTTGCGCTGGTTGGCGGGGGTGCTCATGTCGAAGCGGGCGCTCGGGCGGGCGGAGGAGGTCGGCGTGCCGGCGGCGTCCTTGCGCCAGCGGCCGGAGAGCCAGCCGCCGGCGAGGGGGCTGTAGGTGAGGGTGCCCATGCCGTGGCGCTGCACGGTCGGCAGCACGTCCTCCTCGATGCCGCGGACGAGGATCGAGTAGGGCGGCTGCTCCGTCACGAAGCGCTCGAGGCCGCGCTCGCGGGCGGCCCACTGCGCTTCGACGATCTGGCTGCCGGAGTAGGACGAGGAGCCGATCGAGCGGACCTTGCCCTGCCGGACGAGGTCGGTCAGGGCGCCGAGCGTCTCCTCGACGTCGGCCGTCGGGCTCGGGCGGTGCACCTGGTACAGGTCGATGTAGTCGGTGCCGAGGCGGCGGAGCGAGTCCTCGACGGCGCGCATGATGTACTTTCGCGAGCCGCCGGAGCGGTTGGGTCCTTCGCCCATGGGCATGAAGAACTTGGTGGCGAGGACGACGTCGTCGCGGCGGCCCTGGAGGGCTTCGCCGACGATCTCCTCGGAGATGCCGCCGGAGTAGACGTCGGCGGTGTCGACGAAGTTGATTCCGGCGTCGAGCGCCGCGTGGATGACGCGGATCGAGTCGGCGCGGTCGTCGTTGCCCCAGGGGCCGAACATCATCGTGCCGAGGGCGAGGGGGCTGACGGACACTCCGGTGCGTCCGAGGGGGCGGTACTCCATGGGGTTCTCCTTGCGTCGAGGGGGCGTGCGGGCTCAGCGTGCGCGGGGGTCAGGCGTCGGCGGTGTCGCCGAGGACCTTCTTGGCGACGGTGACGGCGGAGAGGGCCTTGGGCCAGCCGGCGTAGAAGGCGAGGTGGGTGATCGTCTCGATCAGCTCGTTGCGGGTGACGCCGTTCTCGAGGGCGCGGCTGAGGTGGCCGGGCAGTTGCTCGGCGTTGCCGCCCATGATCAGGGCGGACACGGTGATGAGGCTGCGGTCGCGGGGGGAGAGCTCGGGGCGCTCCCAGACGTCGCCGAAGAGGACGTCGTCGGTGAGCTGGACGATCTTCGGCGCGAAGCCGCCGACGAGCTGCTGGATGGGGGTGGGTTCGGTCATGGCTGCTGCTCCTGTCGAGAGTGGGAAGGAGGTCACGGGGCAGTACCTCCTAGAGGGATCAGGCGGTGGCCTGGTCTCGGATCTGCGCGAGGGCGTTCATGAACCCTTCCGAGCAGCCGCTGGAGCCGGCGAGCCGGTCGACCTCGAGCTCACCGACGGGGCGGCCGACAATCGCCTGGGGGAGAGCCTCGGCGAAGCGCTGCTGGTAGCCGAGCGACGTCTCGTCCTCGGCCGGGGTAGTGATGGCGACCGCTGTGACGGCGTCGTCCTGGATAGTGAGGGTGACGTCGTGGTGCGACGGCAGTCCTCCGTACCAGCCGCGGGCGGTGTACTCCCCGTCGCGGTACTGCCCCTCCAGCTCCGGTGCCGAGGTGGAGGGTTCGGGCTGCTGCGGGGTTGGTGCCGCACTGGAGGCCGAGGTCAGCGTCGTCGCAGGATCTTCCGCTGCACGGTCCCCGGCAGTGCAACCGGTGAGGGTCGCGGCGACCGACAGCGTCCCCGCGGCTGCGGCGAGGCGACCCCTCACGAAGTGGCTCCGAGGCGCTGGAGATCCGCCGTCACCTCAGCCGGTTCCGCGGAGGCGGGCAGGTTCGTCTGGTCGCGAACTCCGTCGAACTGGCCTGCCGGATCGGGGTCGGCCGCCGCGAACAGCGGGGCGAGGTCCTCGGGTGCAGGGCCGTTTTCGGCGACGAGTTCGACGGTGCGTCGATCGGCGTCGTGGGAGGTGAGGCACTCGACGAGGACGCGGGCGATCTGGTCGCGGGCGATGACGCCGTCTGCGGGGCTGCCGGCATGGCGGGTGTCGCCCTGCAGGAAGGTGATCGCGAGCTCGTCGGGCTTGTTCGCGTCGAACCAGCCGGGCCGCACGATCGTGTACCGGTTGCCGCTGGCGCGGACGAGGCGTTCGCTGCGCCGCTTCCAGTCGTGCGTGACGCTGCGCCCGGTCACGCCGATCGCGGTCATCAGCGCGATGCGGACGGGCCGGTCGTCGAGGGCGGTGAGGACGTTGCGCACGGCGCCGTAGTCGACGTCGCGGGCGTCGTCGCTGCCGTAGGCGGCGCCGTGGGTGAACACGACCGCATCGATCCCCTCGACGGCCTCGGTCAGTGTCTCCGCGGCAGTGAGCCGGCCGACGACCGCCTCGGCGCGAGGGTCGAGGCGGCCGGCGCGTCGCTCCTCTCTGACGAGGGCGCGCGCGGTGTGGCCGGCGTCGAGGGCGTGGGCGACGACTCGGCGGCCGATGCTGCCGGTCGCGCCGACGACGAGGACGGTGAGGGTCTCGGATGCGGTCATGGTGTCCTCTTCGGTCAGTTCTGGTCGGTGGTGGGGCGGACGAGGACCTTGAGGGCCTCGCGGTCGGCCATCGCCTGGTAGCCGGCGGGCACCCCGTCGAGGTCGACGGTCCAATCGAACACTCGGCCGGGCTCGATGGTTCCGTCCAGGACGAGGGGGAGCAGGGTCGGGATGTAGTGGCGGGCGGGGGCGACACCTCCGGTGAGGGTGATGTTGCGCATGAAGTCGCCGAACCCGAAGGGCACCTCCGCGAACTGCGGGGCGCCGACGCGGCTGACGACGCCGCCGTCGCGGACGACCGCGAACGCCGTTTCGAGCGCCGCCTTCAGTCCGACCGCTTCGAGGACGACGTGGGTTCCGTCGCCGCCGGTGAGCTCCTTGACGCGGGCGATGCCCTCGTCGCCGCGCTCGGCGACGACGTCGGTGGCGCCGAAGTCGCGGCCGAGGTCGGTGCGGACGGTGTGGCGGCCCATCAGGATGATGCGCTCGGCGCCGAGGATCTTCGCGGAGAGGACCGCGGAGAGGCCGACCGCGCCGTCGCCGATGACGGTGACGGTCTTCCCGGGGCCGACGCCGCCGGTGATCGCCGCGTGGTAGCCGGTGGACATGACGTCCGAGAGGGCGAGGAGGGAGGGGATGAGCTTCTCGTCGAACCCGGCCGGGACGACGACGAGGGTGCCGTCGGCCTGGGGGACGCGGACCTTCTCGCCCTGTCCGCCGTCGCCGGGGTTGCCCCAGTGGGCGCCGTGGCGGCAGGAGGTCTGCAGGCCCTCGCGGCAGAAGTCGCAGGTGCCGTCGGAGGCGACGAACGGGGCGATCACGAAGTCGCCGACGGCGACGTCGGAGACGTCGTCGCCGATCTGCTCGACGATGCCGACGAACTCGTGTCCCATCCGGGCGCCGTGCTCGGAGTGCTCCATGGAGGCGTAGGGCCAGAGGTCGGAGCCGCAGATGCAGCCCGCGACGATGCGCAGGACCGCGTCGGTCGGCTCCTGGATCTTCGGGTCGGGGACGGTCTCGATCCGGACGTCGCCGGCGGCGTACATGACGGTTGCGCGCATGAGGTCTCGCTTCTCTCGTGAGGGAGTGGTGCCGCACGGGCTGCGGCGGATACTCTCGGCAACCGGACGTCGTCTCGGTGGCCTGCAACCATGCAACCGCGCTGCTCGCGGGCGCGGGAGGTTCTGCTGTTCCGTGTAATGCCAGCCCCTCCCTCCTTCCTCCGGGCAGTCGTAGCGTGGCTCGCATGACGATCCAGCTCACGCTCAACAACGGCGTCACCCTTCCCGCTCTCGGCCTGGGCGTCTTCCAGAGCGCGCCCGAGGAGACGACCGCCGCCGTGCAGTCCACCCTCGAGGCCGGCTACCGCCACATCGACACCGCCGCCGCGTACGGCAACGAGCGCGAGGTCGGCGAGGGCCTGCGCCGCTCGGGCCTGGACCGCTCGGAGGTGTTCGTCGAGACGAAGGTCTGGGTGACCGACTACGGCTACGAGCAGACCCTGCACGCGTTCGAGAAGGCGACCGGCAAGCTCGGCGTCGAGCGGCTCGACCTGCTGATCCTGCACCAGCCCGTCCCCTCGCGCTTCGATACGACGATCGCCGCGTACAAGGCGCTCGAGAAGCTCCTCGCCGACGGCGGCGTGCGCGCGATCGGCGTCAGCAACTTCACGCCCGCGCACTTGGCGCGCCTGCTCGCCGAGGTCGACGTGATCCCTGCCGTCAACCAGGTCGAGCTGCACCCGTACTTCTCGCAGCCCGACCTGCGCCGCGAGCACGCCGAGCGCGGCATCCTCACCCAGGCGTGGTCGCCGATCGGCGGCATCACGTTCTACCCCGGCTACGGGGACGAGCGCCGCAGCGTCATGGACGACGAGACGATCGGCGCGATCGCGGCCGAGCACGGCAAGAGCCCGGCGCAGGTGATGCTCCGCTGGCACCTGCAGCAGGGCCGCTCCGCGATCCCCAAGTCGACGAACCCCGAGCGGATTGCGGCGAACTTCGACGTCTTCGACTTCGAGCTCTCGGACGACGAGCTCGCGCGCATCGATTCCCTCGACACCGGCGTGCGCAGCGGACCCGATCCGGACGAGGAGCACCCCGCGTTCTTCAATTTCTCCATCCCCGAAGCCTGAAAGCCGGCGCCATGACCATGCAGAGCGAAGTCCGCGAGTTCCTCACCACCCGTCGCGCCCGAATCACGCCCGAGAAGGCTGGACTGCCCGTGTACGGCGGCAACCGCCGCGTCGAGGGGCTGCGCCGCGAAGAGGTCGCGATGCTCGCCGGCGTCAGCGTCGACTACTACAACCGCCTCGAGCGCGGAAACCTCAGCGGCGTCTCCGAAAGCGTCCTCGACGCCCTCGCCCGCGCCCTGCAGCTCGATGACGCGGAGCGGGCGCACCTGTTCGACCTCGCGCGCGCCGCGAACCTCGCGCCCGCGAAGCGCCGCGCCGCCGCGACCACTCAGGTGTCCGCGAGCGTGCAGCGTCTGCTCGACGCGATCACCGACGCGCCCGCCTGGGTGCGCAATAACCGCCACGACCTCCTCGCGACCAACGCGCTCGGCCGCGCGCTCTACGCGGACATGATCGCCAGTCCCTACGGGCCGCCGAACACGGCTCGATTCGTGTTCCTGGACGTGCGCTCGCGCGACTTCTTCCCGCAGTGGGAGAAGTCCGCCGACGACATCGTCGCGATCCTCCGCTCGTCCGCGGGTCGGAACCCGTACGACCGGGAGCTGTCCAACCTCGTCGGTGAGCTCTCCACCCGCAGTGACGTGTTCCGCACCAGCTGGGCGAAGCACGACGTGCGCTTCCACCGCACCGGCACGAAGAAGATCCACCACGCGCTCGTCGGCGACCTCGACCTCGACTACGAGGCGATGACCCTCGACTCCGACACCGACCTCACCCTCCTCGCCTACACCGCCCGCCCCGGCACCCCCTCCGCCGATGGACTGCGCATGCTCGCGAGCCTCGCGGCGACCCGCGAAAGCGAGCAGGCGGCCGCGGCCGAGGTCGCCACCGATCCCTCGAACTAGGAGAAGCACCATGACCACCTGGACCGCAGACGAGCTGCACCGCGTCGGCGACGCCGGAGAGCTGCGCATCGCCGGCTGCCGCGCCGACGGCACCCTGCGCCGACTCGTCATCATCTGGCAGGTCCGCGTCGACGACTCGATCTACGTCCGCTCCGTGAACGGACCCGACGCGAGCTGGTTCCGCGGCACCCAAGTTCGCGGCGAGGGCCGCATCGAGGCCGGTGGGGTGGCGAAGGACGTCGTCTTCGCCCGCGACGACACCGTCGATGACCGTATCGACGAGGCCTACCGCCGCAAGTACGGCAGCGGCTCCGCCGTGCGCGCGATCACTAGCGCCCTCGCCACCAGCACGACCTTGCGCGTCGATCCCGCCTGACCTCTCCCGCGGTAGAAGGGGTGCACTGGCAGTACCTGGGACACCGGTCACTGCCGCCGATGCAGCCGCAGCGCTTGCATGGATGCGGGAAGGACAACCACCAATGACATCGACACCCGCGACCACCGAGCCTCGGACCGCGCCCCACAAGGGCGCGATCCTGACGATCATCCTCGTCAGCTACTTCATGATCCTGCTCGACAACTCGGTCATCTTCACCGCGCTGCCCAGCCTCGAGGCCGACCTCGGCCTTGCCCCCGCTGAGCTCGCCTGGGTGCAGGACGCCTACACCCTCGTCTTCGGCGGCCTGCTGCTGCTCGGCGCCCGGGCCGGCGATCTCCTCGGCCGCAAGCGCGTGTTCATCTTCGGCCTCGTCGTCTTCTCGATCGCCTCCCTCCTCATCGCCTTCGCCCCCGCCGGGTGGTGGCTGATCGGCTCCCGCGCGATCCAGGGCATCGGCGCCGCGATCGTCGCCCCGTCCGCGCTGTCGCTGCTCACCGCGAGCTTCGAGGGCCGCGAGCGCGCCCGCGCCGTCGCCGCCTACGCTGCGACCGCCGGCATCGGCGCGAGCCTGGGCATGGTCATCGGTGGCGCGCTCGCCTCCTGGATCTCCTGGCGCGCCGGGTTCTTCGTGAATGTCCCGATCGGCATCGCCATGATCGCCCTCGCCCCGAAGTTCCTCCCCGAGACCGCCACCCGGCCCGGCCGCTTCGACCTCCCCGGCGCCATCACCGCCACCCTCGGCGTCGGCGGACTCGTCTTCGCGATCCTGCACGGCTCCGAGAACGGCTGGACCGACGCGACCACCCTCGTCTCCTTCGCCCTCGCCGTGGTGCTGCTCGTCACGTTCGTGGTCGCGGAGTCGCGGGCCGCGCAGCCGATCATGCCGCTGCACCTGTTCGCGAGCCGTCAGCGCACCGGCGCCTACCTCACCCGGTTCCTCTACCTCGGCGCCATGATCGGGTTCTTCTACTTCACCACCCAGTACCTCCAGGGCGCCCTCGGATTCAACCCGCTGCAGGCGGGCCTGGCGTTCCTGCCGATGACGCTTGTCAACTTCGCCGTCGCCCTGCTCATCCCGCGCCTGTCGGACCGGATCGGGAACACGGCTCTGCTCGTCGCCGGCATCGTCCTCACCCTGGCCGGAATGCTCTGGCTCACCCGCATCACCCCCGACAGCGGCTACCTCGCCGCGGTCGCCGCGCCCATGCTCTTCATCGGCGCCGGCCAGGGTCTCGCGTTCGCTCCGATGACCACCTTCGGCATCGCCGGCACCACCTCCGAGGACGCAGGGGCCGCATCCGGAGTCGTGAACACGTTCCACCAGCTCGGCACCTCCGTGGGCCTGGGCATCCTCGTCGCCGTCGCCACCCTCGCCGCACCTGCCTCCGGTGTCGAGACTGCCGTGAGCGTCACCGCCGAGACGTCGCTCGCGCTGACCGGCGGCACCGGGCTGCTGCTGCTCGCCCTCGTCACGACCCTCGCCCTCATCGTCCCGAGCACCCTCGCGGCCCGGCGCGCAGCCGCGGCGCCTCTCGCGGTCCAGCCGGTGAGCGCCCGATGAGCCGGTCGGATCTGCCCGCCGCCCTCACCAGCGCGCTCCTCGCGCTGCAGACGGAGGAGTTCGACGCGATGGTCCTCGCCGACGTGACCGCGCTCGACGAGCTCCTCGCGCCTCAGTTCACCCTCACTCACATGACCGGGTTCGTGCAGTCGAAGACCGACTGGCTCTCCGACGTCGACACCGACCGGAGCTACCACGCCGTCGACCTGGTCGACTCGGTCGTCACCGGCAGCGAGATCGACCCGGTCCTGACCGTGCGGACCTTGACCGAGGCGACGATCTGGGGCGCGCACAGCACCTGGCGTCTGCAGCTGCGTAGCACCTTCGCCCCGGACGGCGACGGGTGGGTCATCGCCCGCACCGTCGCCTCCACCATCGACGAGTCCGAGCGACTCACTCCGAACGCGATCGAGTTCCTGCGCGACCACCACGACCGCACACGGACCTCGATCATCCTCATCGGCATGCCCGGCATCGACCAGCAGTTCCGCCACTACCCCCAGCTCTACAGCCGTCTGGGCTTCGCCCACCAATACCACCCACTCACCCGCGACGAACTCCTCTTCGTCCTCGACCGGCAGTGGAAGAGGCTCGGCCGAGCGCTGAACCCTGACGATTTCACCGACTCGCAAGCCGTCGCCGCCGTCGAGCGCATCACGCGCGGCAACTTCCGACTCCTCGAACGACTCATGCCTCAGATCGCCCGCGTCCTCAAGATCAACGAGCTCGAGACCATCACCGACGACGTCGTCGAATCAGCAGCGAGCGTCCTCGTCATCGGCACCTAAGAGCGACACGAAGCGCCGTGAGAAAGCAGCCACGCAGCGCTGCGATCCACACATCCGGGGTACCGTGGAGGGATGCGCGACGTCCAGCAGCAGATCATCTCCGAGCTCCACGTCTCCCCCACCGTCGATCCGGCCGCCGAGGTCGAACGACGCAGCGGCTTCCTCGCCGACTACCTCCGTCACACCGGGGCCGAGGGCCTCGTCCTCGGCATCAGCGGCGGCCAGGACTCGAGCCTGGCCGGCCGGCTGTGCCAGCTCGCGGTCGAGCAGGTGCGGGCGAGCGGAGGCGACGCCTCCTTCATCGCGGTGCGCCTGCCCTACCGCGTCCAGGCCGACGAGGCCGACGCGCAGCTCGCGCTGACCTTCATCCGCCCCGACCGACAGATCGCGTTCGACATCCAGCGGGGCGTCGACGGGATCGCGGCGGCGTTCGAGGACGCGGTCGGCGAGCCGATCACGGACTTCGTCAAGGGCAACACCAAGGCCCGCGCCCGCATGATCGCGCAGTACGCGATCGCCGGGCAGGAGGGCATGCTCGTCGTGGGCACCGACCACGCGGCCGAGGCGGTGACCGGCTTCTTCACCAAGTTCGGCGACGGCGGAGCCGACGTGCTCCCGCTGACCGGGCTCACCAAGCGCCAGGGCCGCTCGCTGCTCCAGCACCTCGACGCACCGGCCCGCCTCTACGAGAAGGCGCCGACCGCCGACCTGCTCGACGACAACCCCGGCCAGACCGACGAGTCGAACCTCGGACTCGTCTACGCCGACCTCGACACCTACCTCGAGGGCGGCGACGTCGCGCCCGAGGTCGCCGAGGCGATCGAGGCGCGCTACGCCGCGACCGAGCACAAGCGCCAGGTCCCG
Source organism: Rathayibacter sp. VKM Ac-2754 (assembly GCF_009807095.1). Lineage (GTDB taxonomy): Bacteria > Actinomycetota > Actinomycetes > Actinomycetales > Microbacteriaceae > Rathayibacter. Next base: position 110,748 of record NZ_WUCC01000005.1, read on the forward strand.
CTGTCGATGTTCGACGGCTGGTGGCGCTGACCGGTCGCGCCGGGCCGCCGGACGCGTCGGCGGCCTCCGACACGCTGGTCGAGTAGCCCCGCAGGGGCGTATCGAGACCCACCGGCTTCAGCGGATCGGGCTCGGGGCCCATCGTTCTGACGCTGGTGGATCTCGATACGCCCGCTGCGCGGGCCACTCGATCAGCGGGGGGGGCGGATCCGCCCACCCGCGGCGCGCGCAGGCGCCTCGCGCGCGTCAGGCCGTCGCGACCCGGTCGAGCCAGGCTCCGCTGACGCGGGCGCTGTCGGCGGGGGGCATGCTGGCGCGATCGACCTCGACGATGATCCAGCCGCCGAAGTCGGCCGGCAGCGCGGCGAGGACGCCGTCGAGGTCGATGCCGCCGAGGCCCGGCTCGAGGAAGAGCCCGCTGTCGGTCGCCCGGTCGTACGGCGTCGGGATCGCGCGGCTCGCCTCCGCGATGCCGAGGTGCAGATCCTTCACGTGCAGGTCGATCAGGCGGTCGGAGTACCGCTGGACCATCGCGACCGGGTCCATGCCGGCCCAGACCAGGTGGCCGATGTCGAAGGAGGCGCCCAGCAGGGCCGGGTCGATCGCGGCGAGCACGCGGTCGATCTCGTGCTCGGTCTCGACCCAGGTGCCGACGTGGTTGTGCAGGCCGGCCTGGACACCCTCCGCGCGCAGGACCTCCGCCGCCTCGGCGAGGATCTCGATCACGCGGTCGAGCCGACCCTCGTCGAATCCTGCTCCGACGGCGACCGCCTCGCGGGTGCGGACGACGCCCGGCTCGAAGCTGACCTCGGGCGCGAGGAACACCGTGTCGAGGCCGACGTAGTTGGTCTCCTCCGCCTTGCGCCGGACGCCGTCGAACCAGTGCACCCACTCGGCGCTGCCGCGCTCGAGGGTGCGACCCGAGTCCTCGGGCAGGGCGACGGAGGCGTAGCCCGGCGCGAGCTCGAGGCCCGACTCCTCGATCATGTGCGCGTAGTCCTGGAGGGTCTGCGTCGCGAGCACCTCGAGCATCGTGGCGCCGAATCCGGCATCGCGGATCTCGCGCAGCACCTGCGGGTACTCGTCGCGGAAGGCGGGGTCGGCGAAGCGCCACAGCGACTCGCTCGCGGGGTCGTCGGGATCGGCCTTCACGTTGATCCACTGGATGGCGTTGAGGGCGAACTGCGAACGGCGGAGCATGCGGGGACTGCTTTCTCGAGAGGAGTGGTGACGGTCGGACGCGCGGCGGGTCAGTCGGTGGCGGCGCGGGCGTTGTAGACGAGGGCGGAGCCGGCGTCGACGTGGGCGCGGTAGGCGTGGAACACGGCGAGCGCCTCGTCGCGGAGGACGCCGTCGACGACCTCGATGCCGCGCGCCTCGAAGGCGGCGGCCCAGTCCTCGCGCATGGGTCCCTCGTCGAAGGTCGAGATCTCCTCGAGCTCGGGGCCGGAGCCTGCCACGACGAGGCGGCGGACGCCCGACCAGAGCGTCGCGCCGTAGCACTGCACGCAGGGACGCCAGTTGACGACGAGGTCGTGGGCGGGCAGGCCCTCCCCGCCCAGGTCCCAGGTGCCGAGCGCGGTCTGCGCGAGACCGAGCGCGGTGACCTCGGCGTGACCCGATGAGACTCCGCTGCCGAGGACGACGTTGACGCCGACCGACACCACGCGGCCGGAGTCGCGCTCGACGACGATCGCGGCGAACGGGCCGCCGTTGCCCTCGCGGAAGTTGCGGTCGGCGAGGGCGTGGACGAGTGCCATCCGATCCTCGAGGCCGGGCAGGAACTCGGGGACGTCGCGCACGGCGTCCTCGATCCAGGCGGGCAGGGCGATCTCGTAGCGGGTGGCGAGCTGGTCGATGTTCACGGGTGGCCTCCTGGGCGGGGTGGGAGTGGGGTGAGAGGGGTGCGGCCTGCAGACCGCACGGGGGCGCTCACACGCGCGCGCCCTCCAGCGCGGCCAGCACCGCGCGGGTCGCCCGCACGGCGGTGATCGTCCCGGTCAGCGTCGCGTTGCAGACGACGGGGGTCGGGATCACGCCCGTCCCGGCGAGGTAGAGCCCCTCGACGCCCCACACCCGGCCCGACGGGTCGCAGACGCTGGTGCCGTCGTCCACCGCGCCCGAGCGGACCGTGCCGGTGAGGTGGAGCGAGGACCCGGGCGCGAGCACGACGCACTCCGTCTCGGGGTCGAACGAGCCGAAGCGCTCGGCGACGGTGCGGATCCGCTCGCGGGCGTCCTCGATCAGCGCGAGGTCGCGGTCGGTGTAGTCGAAGTCCACGCGGAGGCGCGGCATCCCCGTCACGTCGGTCTCGTGCTCCGAGAACACCAGCCGGTTCTCGGGTCGCGACTCCACCGGCGTGTAGAAGGAGAGGCCGACCGAGTAGGCGAACGGGGTGCGGTCCTCGTCGAGGAACACCGTGTTCATGATCTGCCCGTGGAAGGGCTGTGCGTCGCCGTTCTGCGGCAGCCAGAGCGAGTCGGTGGCGAACTCGCCCTCGCGCAGCATCGGCAGCCCCGCGGCGTCGAGGCCGAAGCGCTCGAGGTCCATCACCACTCGCGCGGTCACGAACGCGTGCTCGTTGAGGAAGCGCCCGAGCGCCTCCGGACGGATACCCGACGCGAAGAGCAGCTGCGGGGTGCGGACGACGTCGGCGCAGACGATCGTCACTCGCGCGTCGATGTCGTACTCGCGGCCGGTCGCGATCTCGCGCACCCGGGCGCCGATCGCACGGCCGTCCTCGTGGCGCACCGCCACCGCGAGCGTGCCGGCGCGCAGCTCGAAGGCGTCGTCGCCTCCGCTCGCGATCGGCGGGAAGACGCGGTTGGGGCCGGTGCGGGCCAGCGGGCCGGTCGGATTCCCGGCGACGGCCATCGGCATCGGCTGCGGGTGACGACCGGGGGCGCTCACCGACCCGAAGACGTCCTCGAGCACGTCGAGCACCACCCGCCCCGGGCCGGTCGGTCCGAGCGGGGAGTCGTGCACGTCGAGCAGCTGCTCGGCGCGCGCGAGGTCGGCGGCCCACTGCGCGGGGTCGCCGTCGTCGAACACCTCGCCGCCCGCGGGCCGCGGAGTGGCGGCCGTCCAGTGCACGCCCATCCCGCCGACGTTCCACGCGACCGCGCTCGCGGGCATGGCGCCGGCGTCGCCTCCCATCGCCGACAGGTTGTACATGCCGGGCTCGACGGAGCGGAGCTCGTCGGTGATGTCCGGAGTCACGTCGGCCCCGGTGTACAGACCCTGCACCCCGGTCGCGATCTGCCGGTTGTAGCGGCTCCAGATCTCGGGCTCCTCGCTGTCGTGCAGATGGAGGCCGGGAACCGAGCCCGCGGCGGGCCCGCCGTCGACCATGAGGATCGAGACGGCGGGATCGGCGTCGCGCAGGCCCCGGGCGACGGCGGCGCCCATGAGGCCGCTGCCGATGATGAGGACGTCGAGGGAGTCGGACACGGTTCTCCTAGCGGGCCGGTGGGCCGGGGTCAGACGGCGACGCGCGGCCGGATGGGCGGCGCGGCGAGGGTGGGGCCGAAGAAGGCGACGTCCATGCGGTCGAGCACGAACTTCACCGCTCCGATCAGCGGGGCGTCGGCGCCGAGCACGGTCGACCGCACGGCGACGTCGAGGGTGCCGAGACCGCGCATCGACGCGGTGACGCGCGGGCGGAGGAGGTCGTCCGCCTCCTCGAGCCCGCCGCCGAGCACGAAGAGGTCGGGCGCGACCGTCCACGCGAGGGTCGACAGCAGCTCGGCGAGGTGGGCGACGAAGGCGTCGAGCTCGCGCAGCGCCTCGGGGTCTCCGGCGCGGGCGGCCTCGACCGAGCGGAGCGCGCGCTCGCGCTCGGAGCGCTGCGGCGAGGTCAGCAGTCCGAACGGGGTGTTCTCCATCCGCCCCGTCGCGAGGGCGCCCGCCTCGACGAGCTCGCCCGCGGCCCCGCGGAAGCCGCGGTGCACCGCGCCGCCGATGACCAGGCCCACGCCGGTGCGGTTCCCGAGGATGCACCAGGCGAAGGCGGCGGAGTCGGCGGCGACACCGCGCCAGCGCTCGGCCAGCGCCGCCAGGTTGGCGTCGTTGTCGGCGAAGACGGGGACGCCGAGGCGCTCGGAGAGGGCATCGGCGAGCGCGAAGCCGTTCCAGCGCGGCGAGTTGACGAGGCGCCGGACGACACCGTCCTCGTCGATCGCGCCACCGGCGGCGACCGCGCCGGCGTGGATCCGCTCGCGGGGCAGCCCCGACGCGGCGACCGCCTCCTCGACCGCGAGGACCGCGTCGTCGACGGCGGCCTCGGGCGAGAGGTAGTCGTGGAGCGCCCGCAGCGAGCGCCCGAGGATGCGGCCGCGGATGTCGCAGACCACCGCGGAGGCGAAGTCGGTGTCGATCCGCACCGCTGCGACGAGCGCGCGGTCGGCGCGGAAGCGGAAGGTGCGCGGCGGGCGGCCGACGTCGGACCTGGCCGGATCCGGAGCCGTCTCGTCGACCCAGCCCTCTTCGCACAGGCGCGCCAGGATCAGCTCGACGGTCCGCCGCGAGAGGGCGACCTCGCGCACCAGCACGGCCATGGTCACCGGCTCGTCGTGCTCGGCGAGCGCGCGCAGGACGACGCCGGAGTTGAGCCGGCGGAGCGTGCTCGGGGCGACCCCGGCCCTCATCGGTGCTCACCGACCAGGGGCAGGACGTCGTCGAAGCGGCCGGCGACGACGGCCGGCTCGACGTCGTAGACGCGGGCGGAGTCGCCGGCCTCGCAGCGGGCGGGCGGCCAGGCCGGGTCCGCGCCGCTGACGAACGCGACGAGCTCGCGGTGCATGGTGGCGGCGAGCGCCGCGGGGGGCGCGTCGCCGAGGACCCGGGTGGTCGCCTCCGCGTCGAGGTGGTCGAAGAAGAAGGGCAGGTCGAGGCAGTGCCCGGCACCGCCGACCGCGGGCGAGACCCAGTCGAACGCGTACAGCCAGGTGGGCGCGGGGCCGTCGGCGCGGTTGCGCGCGGCCTGCACGACCGCGCGGCGGAAGAGCAGGTCGGTGGCCCGCGGCGGCGCGTCGGCGTCGCGCTCGATCCGCGGAGTGTCGAACTCGTCGGCGGTCGCGCCGATCAGGAGGGGCTTGTCGCGCCCCGCCAGAGCGGTGGCCGTCGCGACGGGCTCGGGCAGCAGGTCGTCGCCGGTCACCGGTGCGAAGACGATCGAGGCCCCCGGCATCATCGTGCGGGCGGCGGTCTCCGAGAGCTCGTCGGGGTCGAGGGAGGCGAACCCCGCGCGGTCCGGTGCGACGCCGAGTCCGAGAGCGAAGGCAGCGACCTGCGCGGACGCCTCCGCGAGCGGCACGCTGCGATCGGTCGGCGAGATCGCCACGGCGCGGGCGAACAGCGGCTGCGCCTCGGCGCAGCCGAGCAGCGTGAGCACCGCCCCGCCGCCCGCCGACTGGCCGGCGATCGTGACGCGGGAGGGATCCCCTCCGAACGCCGCGATGTTCGCCTGCACCCAGCGCAGCGCCGCGAGCCAGTCGCGGACCGCGCGGTTCGCGTCGCCCTCGATCACCGCGAAGCCGTCGACGCCGAGCCGGTAGGCGGCCGTGACGACGATCACGCCGTCGCGCGCGAACGCCGAGCCGTCGTGCCAGTCGCTGGAGGCCGCTCCGGTGACGTAGCCGCCGCCGTGCAGGTAGACGAGGACGGGGAGGGAGGAGGCGCCGACGGGCGCGACGACGTTGAGGGTCAGCGTGTCGGCGCCCGGGATCGAGTGCTCGGGGATCGTCGTGAACTCGAACGGGCGCCCGCGCTGCGGCGTGGCTCCGTAGGCGGAGGCGTCGAACGGCTCGGCGAAGCGGGCGCGCGGCTCGGGGGCGCGGAACCGGAGCTCCCCCGTGGGCGCCTCGGCGAACGGCACGCCGAGGAACCGGGCGATGCCTCCCTCGATGCGACCGACCACTGCGCCGCAGGGCGCCTCCACCGAGATGTCCATGCCCACTGCCCCTTCGGCGCCGATCACTCCGGTGCCCGTCACTCCGTTGCCCGTCACTTGAGGCCCGTCGCGACGATACCCTGCACGAAGTAGCGCTGCAGGAGCAGGAAGAGCACCAGCACCGGCAGCATCACCACCACCGCACCGGCCAGCACGAGCCCGTAGTCGGTGACGTTCTGCGAGGCCTGGCTGGTCGCCGCGAGGCCCACCGGGAGCGTGTAGGTCGAGGCGTTCTGGGCCACGAGCAGCGGCCAGATGAAGTTGTTCCACGCCGCCAGGAACGACATGATCGTGACCGTCGCGAGGGCGGGTCCGGCCAGCGGCAGGAACACCTGGGCGAAGATCCGCAGCTCGCTCGCGCCGTCGATCCGCGCGGCCTCGAGCAGCTCCTCCGGGATGCTCTCGGCGAACTGCCGCACGATGAAGATCGAGATCGGCAGCACGAGCGAGGGCAGGGCGATGCCCGCGAGCGTGTTCACGAGGCCGAGCCGCACCGTGACCACGAACTGCGGCACGAAGACCGCCGAGAACGGCATCATCAGTGCGATCAGCACGGCGATCGTCGCGGCCCGCCTGCCCGCGAAGTCGAGCTTGGCCAGCGCGTACCCCGCGGCCGCCGCGGCGACGAGGTTGCCCGCCACCACGATCCCGGCGACCACGAGGCTGTTGCCGAGGTATCCGGTGAAGCCTGCCTGCGAGAACAGCCGCCCGAAGTTCTCGAGCGTCGCCTCGGTCGGGAGCCATGCGCCGGGGTTCGCGCTGATGTCGGCGGTGGTGCGCAGCGATCCCGAGAAGACCCAGACGAACGGCAGGAGGGTGATCACGGCGAGCACCGTCAGCACCGGGTAGAGCACGGCCCGGCGGAGGCGGTCGGACGAGGCGCGGGTGCGCGAGGGGGGCTCCGGCTCGATCCGCGGCGGCGGCGAGACGGGAGCGAGAGGAGGGGCGGTGACGGTCATGAGCGGGACCTCAGCAGACGGAACTGCAGCACGCTGACGAGCGCGACGATGAGCAGGAGGAGGAACGACGCGGCGGAGGAGACGCCGATGTTGCCGAAGCCGAACTGGTGGTAGGTGTACAGCGCCATCGACTCCGTGGAGCCGAGCGGACCGCCTCCGGTGAGCAGGTAGGGCTCGTCGAACACCTGGAGGAAGAACACCGAGAGCAGCACCGAGACGAGCAGCGTCGTGGGCATCAGCAGCGGCACGGTGATCGACACCAGCCGGCGCCAGGGCCCGGCCCCGTCGAGCGAGGCCGCCTCGTGCACATCCTCGGGGACCGACTGCAGGCCGGCGAGGAAGAGCAGCATCGCGGTGCCGAAGTTGCGCCAGATCCCGAGGAGGATGACGACCGGCATCGCGAGGTTCTCGTCGCCGAGCCAGTTGGGGCCGGCGAATCCGATCGCTCCGAGGAACTCGTTGATCGTGCCGTTCTGGTTGAACGCGTACTGCCAGATCAGCGCCACCGAGACGATGTTGGTGACGACCGGGGCGTAGAACAGCGCGCGGAAGACGCCGCGCAGCCTCCGGATGCCCGTGTCGAGCGCCAGGGCCAGCACGAAGCCGACCGCCATCGTCACCGGCACCCCGATGACGACGAAGTACAGAGTGTTCGCCACCGAGCGGAGGAACGCCGCGTCGCCCAGCAGCACCGCGTAGTTCTCGAGACCCGTGAAGTCGACGCCGAACGGCTGCTGCAGGTCGGCGCCGCGGATGTCGGTGACGCTCATCGCGAGCGACGCGATCACCGGGATCGCGGTGAAGACTCCGAAGATCACCGCGAAGGGCGCGAGGAACAGCCAGGCGATGCCGGTGTGCCGGCCGTGCCGCTGCCGTGCGACGGGCTTGCCGGCGAGTGCGGTCACAGCCACGCGGTCACTCCGTGCCGATCGAGGCGGCCTGCTGCTGGGCGGCGGCCATCGCGTCGGCGGCCGTCTCCTTGCCGCGGGCGACCTTCTCCATCTCCTGGCCGAGGACCGTGGAGGCCTGGGTCCACGTGGTGACGGCGGGCAGCGGCTCGACGTCCTGGAGCTGGGTGAAGAAGGCGGTGAGCAGCGGCTGGTCGGCGATCGAGGGGTCGCTCCACGCGTCGACGACGGCGGGCATGCTGCCGGCGGCCGCGTACTGCGCGACCTGGGTGTCCTCCTGCGCCATCTCGCGCACGACCTTCCAGGCCGAGCTCGCGTTGTCGGAGGCGGCGGTCACGCCCCAGCTGCCGCCGGCGAGCTGGCCCGACCCGCTGTCGGGTCCGGCCGGGAGCACGGCGGTCGCGATGTGCGAGGCGGTCCAGCCCTCCTCGGCGGCGGTGTCGTCGAGCGTCGCCACGACCCACGGGCCGCTGATCATCGAGCCGGTCTGCCCTGAGACGAGGTAGGGCTGCGCGTCGAGGAACTGCGGGGTGTCGGGCGAGGAGACGCCGGAGGAGAAGAAGGAGGCGTTGAACTCGGCCGCCGCGATCATCTCGGGGCTGTCGAGCTGCCACTCCGAGCCGTCGTCGCTGAGCAGGTCGGCGCCCGCCTGGTGCGCGAAGGTCGCGAGGGTCTGGCCGTTGTAGGTGTCCCAGCCGACGTCGGCGCCGTAGCCCGACTCGGCGCCGCCGGCCTCGAGGCCCTGGAAGAACGGGAGCGTCTCGTCCCAGGTGGTCGGGGCGGTGACTCCGCCGGCCTCCGCGAAGTCGGAGCGGTAGATCAGGACGCGCGTGTAGGCGTACCAGGGCACCGAGTAGGTGGTGCCGTCGTACTCGCCGGCGTCCCAGGAGCCCTCGAAGAAGCTGTCGGAATCGACCAGGTCGTCGGGCACGGGGGCGAAGGCGTCGGAGGCGAGGAACTGCGTCTGCGCCTCGGTGTAGAGGAACGCGATGTCGGGCGCGGTGCCGGCGGCGACGGCGGTCTGCAGCTTGGTGTTGTACTCGTCGGAGGGCACCAGGGTCACCTCGAGATCGAGGTCGGGGTTCTCGGCCTCGTAGTCGGCGAGGACGGTGTCGAGCTGCTTCGCGTCGCCGTCGGGGGCCCAGAGGGTGACGGTGCCGGTGGCGGCGGAGTCGTCGACGGTGAGGTCGGCGGAGGCGGCGGCACCGGAGTCGGAGCCGCGGCCGCAGCCGGCGAGCGCGAGGGCGGTGACGGCGAGGACGCCGCCGGTGAGGAGGAGGCGGGAGCGGTGCGGGGCGGTGCGCGTCATGGGGGCTCCTGTTGTTGTGCTACTTCGTAGCGGAAGTGGAGGGAGGAGTCGCACGCGATCCGCGCGGTCGGCGGAGTTATGCGATGTTGTAGCGAAACTGCCTCGAGAAGAACCCGGCCGCAGCCGGGTCGTGTCCGACGGTAGACGCCGCCTGTTTCGGCGGCGTTTCCCGCGGGGCACGTTCTGATGACGTGGGCTGCGGGGCGCGGCTCCCCCTCACCGATCGAGTGGCCCGCGCAGCGGGCGTATCGAGATCCACCGGCGTCGGAAGGCGCGGCGTGCAGACCACCCGTCTGAAGCGGGCGGGTCTCGATACGTCCCTGCGGGGCTACTCGACCAGCGTGCTCGGGCGCACGAGGGTCGGGATGGCACGGCGCTCGATACGCCCCTGCGGGGCAGGCTACGGGCGGACGAGCGTCTTGATGGCGCGGCGCTCGTCCATGGCGGCGTACGCCTCCGCGATCTCGTCGAGGGGCAGCTCGAGGTCGAAGACGAGGCCCGGCTCGATCGCGCCGCTCAGCACGTCGGGGAGGAGCTCGGCCATGTAGCCGCGGACGGGCGCGACGCCTCCGTTGACGCCGACGTTCGAGCCGAACATCTGGCGCACGGGCAGCTCGGGGCCGCCGTTGGGGACGCCGACGTAGCCGACCATGCCGCCGGGGCGGGCGGAGTCGAGGGCCTGCTGCATCGACTCCTTGGTGCCGACGCACTCGAGGACGCAGTCGGCGCCGATGCCGCCGGTGAGCTCGCGGACGGCCGCGACGCCCTCGTCGCCGCGGGTGTCGACGATGTGGGTCGCTCCGAAGCGCGTGGCGAGGGCCTGCCGGGAGGCGTGCCGCGACATCGCGATGATCGTGGTCGCGCCGAGGCGCTTCGCGGCGAGCACGGCGCAGAGGCCGACCGCTCCGTCGCCGACGACCGCGACGGTCGAGCCCGCCGAGACTCCGGCCGAGACGGCGGCGTGGTGACCGGTGCCCATCACGTCGGCGAGCGTCAGCAGGCTGGGGATGAGGGCCGGGTCGGGATCGGTCCCGACGCGGAAGAGCGTGCCGTCGGCGAGCGGAACGCGCACCTTCTCGCCCTGTGCGCCGTCGGCGAAGCCCTGCTCGCCGACCTCGGTGCCCCACCAGCCGCCGGTCAGGCACGAGGTGGAGACGCCGTTGGCGCAGTTGGCGCAGGTGCCGTCGCAGATGTAGAACGGCGCGATGACGAAGTCGCCCGGGGCGATGTCGTGCACGTCGTCGCCGACCGACTCGACGACTCCGACGAACTCGTGGCCGATGCGGTGCGCCTCCTTCGTCGGGGTCACGCCGCGATAGGGCCACAGGTCGGAGCCGCAGACGCACGCCGCCGTGACGCGCACGATCGCGTCGCGCCCGGTCGAGAGCACGGGGTCGGGGACCTCCTCGAGTCGGATGTCGCGCTCGCCGTGGATGAGTGTTGCTCGCATGGGGACTCCCTGGTCGGAGAGGTGGATGGGGTGCCTCCACGCTACGCCGGAGGGGCGACGGACGAGGGCGGGGCTGCGGCGGCGCTCACGGGGGCGCCTCCTCCCAGCCGTCGCTGCCGACGACGACGTGCGCGAGGAAGCGCAGGCCGCACGCCTCCGCCCCCTCGATCAGGGCGCGGGTCGCCGCGCGGTCGGACGGCAGCACGTGGGCTTCGCCCGGGTGCGAGTGCGCGAGCGCGACGGTGGCGGCGCCCCGCGCGAGGACCTCGGCGAGCACGCCGGAGACGGGGAGGTCGGCGTGCGCGGGCGGCCCGTCGGCGAGGGTCAGCACGTCGCGCACGGCGCCGGCCTCGGTGAGCGCGACGGCGAGGACCGTCTCGGCGGGGCGGGCGGCGAGAAGGGGCGTCACGAGGGCGGCGAGGGTCGCGGCGTCGAGGACGCGGGCGGTGCGGCCGACGCGGTTCATCCTCCGCCGCAGCTCGAAGGAGGCGACGATGCGGCAGGCGGCGACCTCGCCGATGCCGCGATGACGGACGAGATCGGCGACCCCGGCCCGCGAGACAGCGTCGATGCCGCCGAAGCGCGCGAGGAGCTGCTGGGCGACGACGGTCGCGTTGGCCCCTCTGACGCCGGTGCCGATCAGGATCGCGAGGGTCTCCGCGTCGGTCAGCGATGCGGCTCCGTGGGCGCGCAGCCGCTCGCGCGGGCGCTGCTCGGGAGCGAGATCGGCCATGCGGGGACTCGCGGGCGGCACGGGAGGAGGAGGCATGGGCGCGACGCTACCGACCCGCGCTCCCCGCCGATCCGCGGATCCTCGCAGCTGTGGACGGATCGCCTCCTCCCCCGCCCTGTGGAGGAGCGCCGCCCCGTCGAGTCCGCAGGAGCGCCGAGTACTCGAAAGTTGCGGTAGTCGAGCGCGACTACCGCAACTTCTGAGGAACGGGCGGAGCCGGCGGCCTACGCCGCGGCGGCCAGCCCGGCCGACACCGTGAGCGCGTCGCCGTCGTCGGCGACCTCGACCAGCACCACGTCGCCGTCGCGGATCGAGCCGTCGAGCAGCGCCGTCGCCAGCTTGTCGTCGATCTCGTGCTGCATCAGGCGGCGCAGCGGCCTCGCCCCGTACTGCGGGTCATAGCCGCGCTCGGCCAGCCACCCGCGCGCGGCGGGCGTCACCGCGAGCTCGAGCCGCCGCTCCCCCAGGCGGCGCGAGAGCCGGTCGACGTAGAGCGACACGATCTCGCCGAGCTCTGTGCGGTCGAGCGCCTGGAAGATCACGATGTCGTCGAGGCGGTTCACGAACTCGGGCTTGAAGGCCTGGCGCACCATCTGCTGCACCGCCTCCTCCTTCTGCGACCGCGACAGGTTCGGGTCGATCAGGAACTGCGAGCCGAGGTTCGAGGTGAGGATCAGGATCGTGTTGCGGAAGTCGACCGTCCGCCCCTGCCCGTCCGTCAGCCGGCCGTCGTCGAGCACCTGCAGCAGGATGTCGAACACCTCGGGGTGCGCCTTCTCGACCTCGTCGAGCAGCACCACCGAGTACGGGCGGCGCCGCACCGCCTCCGTCAGCTGACCGCCCTGCTCGTAGCCGATGTAGCCGGGAGGCGCGCCCACGAGCCGCGAGACGGCGAACTTCTCGCCGTACTCGGACATGTCGATGCGCACCATCGCCTTCTCGTCGTCGAAGAGGTGGTCGGCGAGCGCCTTCGCCAGCTCGGTCTTGCCGACGCCGGTGGGCCCCAGGAAGAGGAAGGAGCCGGTGGGCCGGTCGGGGTCGGAGATGCCCGCGCGGGTGCGGCGGACCGCATCCGACACCGCTGACACCGCCTCGTTCTGCCCGATCAGGCGGCGGTGCAGCTCGGTCTCGAGGTGCAGCAGCTTCTCGGTCTCGCCCTGCAGGAGGCGGCCGACGGGGATGCCGGTCCACGCGGCGATGACGGCGGCGATGTCATCGGCCGTCACCTGCTCGTTGACCATGCGGCCCTCGACGGGCTCCTCCTCCTTCTCGGCGGCGGCGAGCTCGCGCTCGATCACCGGGATGTCGCCGTAGAGCAGACGGGAGGCGCGCTCGAGCTTGCCCTCGCGCTGGGCGCGCTCGGCCTCGATCCGCAGGGCGTCGAGCTTGTTCTTGAGGTCGCCGACGCGGTTGAGGGAGGCGCGCTCGCGCTCCCAGCGCTGCTGCAGCTCGTCGAGCTGGGCGCCGCGGCGGGCGAGATCCTCGCGCAGCTTCTCGAGTCGCGCCTTCGAGGCCTCGTCCTTCTCCTTCTTCAGCGCGAGCTCCTCGAGCTTCAGCCGGTCGACGGAGCGGCGCAGCTCGTCGATCTCGACCGGTGCGGAGTCGATCTCCATCCGCAGACGCGACGCGGCCTCGTCGATGAGGTCGATGGCCTTGTCGGGCAGCTGGCGGGCGGTGATGTAGCGGTTCGAGAGCGACGCGGCGGCCACGAGCGCGGCATCCGCGATGGCGACCTTGTGGTGCGCCTCGTAGCGCTCCTTGAGCCCGCGGAGGATCGCGACCGTGTCCTCGACGGTCGGCTCGCCGACGAACACCTGCTGGAACCGGCGCTCGAGGGCCGCGTCCTTCTCGATGTACTGGCGGTACTCGTCGAGGGTGGTCGCGCCGATCATCCGCAGCTCACCGCGCGCCAGCATCGGCTTGAGCATGTTCGCCGCCGCGACCGAGCCGTCGCCGCCGCCCGCGCCCATCAGGGTGTGCAGCTCGTCGATGAAGGTGATGATGCGGCCGTCGGAGTCGTTGATCTCCTTCAGGACGGCCTTGAGGCGCTCCTCGAACTCGCCGCGGTACTTCGCGCCGGCGATCAGCGCCGAGAGGTCGAGGCTGACGAGGCGCTTGTCCTTCAGGCTGTCGGCGACGTCGCCCGCCACGATCCGCTGGGCGAGGCCCTCGACGACGGCCGTCTTGCCGACGCCGGGCTCGCCGATGAGGACGGGGTTGTTCTTGGTGCGGCGCGTGAGCACCTGGCTGACGCGCCGGATCTCGGCGTCGCGACCGATGACCGGGTCGAGCTTGCCGCTCGCCGCGATCGCCGTGAGGTCGACGCCGTACTGCTCGAGGGCGGACTGCTCGCCCTGCTGACCGGCCTGCATCTGGTGATCTCCTCCGTGGTGATCGAAAGTTGAGTTCGACTGACTCAACTTTACCGCGCGTGGCTGTATTCCCGGGCGGAGACGCGATTCCCGCCGGTGCGCACTCAGGCCGTGCGGAGCTCGCCGCCGCGGAGCGTGCGCAGCGCCTCGCGGAGGACCACGCGGAGTCGCGGCTCGCCGATCCCGGTGAGCGCGGCGATCTCTGGCTGCGTGTAGCGGCCGGCTGCGGCGAGGAGGAGGAGCTCGCGGTCGGGGCAGCTCAGGCCGAGCACGTCGTCGCCGAGCGGGCGGCGGGCGAGGCCGCGCGCCGAGCCGAGCGTCTCGCAGAGCACCTCGAGCAGCCAGAGCACGGGCCGATCGGAGGCGGCGCCGTCTCGAGCGCGCCGCCAGACCTCGGTGAACGCCTCGGTGCAGAGCCGGTCCCGAACGGTGGGGTCGGTGTGCACGGTCGCGACGGAGGCGGCGAACAGAGGAGCGAAGCGGTCGTAGAGCTCGGCGAACGCGGCTCGGTCGCCCGAGGCCACGGCCCGGAGGAGGCGCGACGCCTCCTCGACCGGTGCCGGGCAGCTCTGCCCGTCGATCTCTGCACTCACCTGCTCAGCGTGTCACCGCGACGAGGACGGCGGGACCGCTTGCGCAGATCGACGGACCCGAGTAGCACCCGCGATCGGGGGTCGCGGCCGAGACTCCGCGTCGATCCGCGTGCACAACCGAGGAGGAGAGGAGTCGAATCGGCGCTGCGGGGCCGATCGCCCGCCTCCGCCTCGGTTCTGCACGCCGGAGAGGTCAGAGGCGCGGCCAGCGCGCCCGCGCGAAGCAGAACACGCCGTACGCGATCAGTCCGACCGCGACTCCGCTGAGCAGCGGCACCCCGAACGGCAGCTCGACGAGCGACTTCAGCGCCTCGTCGAGCCCGCCCGCCTGGGACGGGTCGTGCTGCACCGCGGCGAGGATGACGAGCACCCCGAGGACCGCGAGGACGACGCCCTTCGCCGCGTAGCCGACGATGCCGAGCCAGGTGACGACCGTGCCGGTCGTGCCCGCAGGCGTCGCGATGTTCTTCAGGAACCTCTTGGTGACTCCGCGGTACACGAAGACGCCGCCCACGACGAGGATCGCGAGTCCCACGATCACGAGGAGCACCACGCCGCCCGGCGCCTGGAGCACCTGCGCGCTCGCGCTCTCGGACGACTGCGACGAGCTCGAGCTGCCGCCCATCGCGAAGCGGAGGGTCGTGACGCCCAGCGCGGCGTAGACGATCGCCTTGGCCGCCTCCTTCGCGCGCTTGCCCCAGGTCTCGGCGGCGCTGTCGCCGGGCGAGACGAGGAAGACCTCGAGGACGCCCCACAGAGCGAGTCCGAGGAGGCCGATGGCGCAGACCCACAGCACGACGACTCCGCCCGGCTGCGCGGCGAGGGCGCTGAGGGCGCCGGTCTGGTCGGCCTCGCCGCCGCCTCCGCGCGCGACTCCGAGCGCGATGCCTCCGATGAGGAGGTGCACGAGTCCGTTCGCGGCGAAGCCGAAGCGCGCCAGTGTGCGCACCGCCGTCGAGTCCTGCGCCTCGTTCGCCGTGCGCTTGGCCTGATGTCCCGCCTGAGTATTCACAGGCTGGACCGTATCCGTTTCCACATCCCCGCACAGCCCCCTTGCACCCCGTGCTCAGCGCTGTGCGGCGGATGCGGCGCCACCCGGGCACCGGTGGTCACCGGGTTGTCCACACCTCTCCACAGGGTTATCCACACCTGTGGACGGGGGTAGCAAGGCGCACCGGGGGAACCCTGCACCGCTGAGGGAGCCGACCCGCGCGGGCGGCCTGGTCGGCCCGGGGTTCCCTCGCCGCCGAGCCTGCGGCCGGCCCGGCTCAGACGTCGACGGCGTGGACCAGGCCGTCCTGCACGCTGCCCAGCCAGTCGTAGACGCTGCGGATCGCGGCGGCGCTCTCACCCTCGGGCTCGACGTCGTCGGTGTCGACGATGCCGAGGCGCACCGCGAGGGCGAGCCGCATGTCGGTGAGCGCGCGGAGCCAGGAGAGGGCCGGGCCGGGCTCGAGCCGGACGGCGACCTCGCCGAGCCCGGTGAAGATCCGACCGTGCCCCGAGCCGTCGCCGGCGTCGAGCGCCGCGGTGATCGCGCGCGCGTCGTCCATCTTGCGGCCGGCCAGGTCGGCGCCGGTGAAGCGGCGGAACTCCGCCGCCGCCTCGGCGTCGTCGCGGTAGGCGTCGGGCAGCAGCCGGGCGAGTGCCGGGTCGGAGCGCGCCTCCTCAGAGGTGGCGCCGCGGTCGAGCAGCTCGAGCATCTCGCCGGCGAGGTGGCGGAGGATGCCCGCCTCCTCGCGGTCGAAGCGGGCGACGGCGGCACCGGAGGAGTCGCGGCGGAACGCGCGCATCAGACTCCGCCGTTCACTGCGCGTCGGCCGCTCACGCGTCGGCCCTCTGCAGCGTCGCCCACAGGCCGTAGCCGTGCATCGCCTCCACGTGCCGCTCCATCTCCTCGCGGTTGCCGGTCGCGACGACCGCGCGACCCTCCGTGTGCACCTGCAGCATGAGCCGCTCGGCCTCGGCGCGGCCGAAGCCGAAGTAGCTGCGGAAGACGTAGGACACGTACGACATCAGGTTGACCGGGTCGTCCCAGACGAGCACGATCCACGGCACCTCGGCCGCGGAGCGGGTCCCCACGCGCTCGTCGGGGCGCTCGATCGTGTCAGCCATCCCGTCCAGCCTAGGTCTGCGCGCGGTCACCCCCGGCGAGACTCCACGAGTCGTCATGCCCGCCGATCCGCCCGCCCACTCCTCGAAAGTCGCGGTAGTCGAGCGCGACTACCGCGACTTTCGCGGAATCGGGGCGGGCGGGGAGCGCGGGCGGCGTCAGGCCGAGAGCTTCGGCAGCACCTCGCGGGCGAAGAAGTCGACGTGGTCGAGGTCGCGCAGGTCCATGAACTGCAGGTAGACCCGCTCGGCGCCGGCCTCGCGGAGCGACTCGAGGCGGTCGACCGTCTCGTCGACGCCGCCCGCGATGCCGTGCTCGCGCAGCTCGGCCGGCTCGCGGCCGATCGCCGCGGCACGGCGCGTGAACTCGGCCTCGTCGCCTCCGCCGACCGCGATGAGCGCGACCGAGTGCACGAGGGAGGAGGGCTCGCGCCCGATCTCGCGGCAGGCGTCGTCGACGCGCGCGAAGGCCCCCGGGATCGCGTCGAACTCGGGGAACGGCAGGTTGAACTCGCTGGCGAAGCCGGCCGCGAGGGCCGGCGTGCGCTTGGGTCCGCCTCCGCCGACGATGACCGGCAGCGGGAGACGCACCGGCTTGGGCAGCGCCGGCGAGTCGGTCAGCGTGTAGTGCTCGCCCGCGAACGAGTAGCGCTCGCCGACCGGAGTCGACCAGAGGCCGGTGACGATCTCGAGCTGCTCCTCGAGCAGGTCGAAGCGGCGCGACGGGAACGGGATGCCGTACGCGGCGTGCTCCTCCTCGAACCAGCCGGTGCCGAGTCCGAGCTCGACGCGTCCGCCCGACATCGCGTCGACCTGGGCGACCTGGATCGCGAGGATACCCGGCGGGCGGTAGGTGACGGAGGAGACCAGGGTGCCGAGCGCGATCCGCTCGGTCTCGCGCGCGAGGCCCGCGAGGCTCGTCCAGGCGTCGGTCGGGCCGTAGCCGGGGTCGCCGTCGCCCATCCGGAGGTAGTGGTCGGAGCGGAAGAAGCCGTCGTAGCCGAGCGACTCGGTCGCCTGCGCGATGGCGAGGAGGTCGTCGTAGCTCGCGCCCTGCTGGGGTTCGGTGAAGACTCTGAACTGCATCGCTCCAGCCTGCCGCACGGCGGGCGGGTTCGGGGCGGCGGCTCGGCGCGACTGCGTCCGCTCCGTGTGCGATCTCTAGAAGGCGCGCGTGCGATCTGCAGGAGGCGCGCGTGCGATTCGCAGGCGATCGCGCGGATGTGGTCGATCCTGCGTGCATCCGACCGCCGCTCCGCGGGGATCGCCTGCAGACCGCACGACCGCCTGCAGACCGCACCGTCGCCGCGCCGGGTCGAGGTCGGCGGCGATCGGCGCGTACCTTCTGAACGGGACGAGCCGCAGACCCTCGCGCCCCAGGAGGCCTCCGCATGACCACGCCGCTCCGCTTCAACGCGTTCGTGATGAACACCCCCTCGCACACCCACCACGGTCAGTGGCGGCGACCGGAGGCGCGCCACGAGTCGTTCGAGGACCTCTCGTACTGGGTCGAGATCGCGCAGACGCTCGAGCGCGGCGTCTTCGACGCGATCTTCTTCGCCGACGTCGTCGGCACCTACGGCCCGGTCGGCGCCTCGCTCGAGGTGAACGCGCGCGAGGGGCTGCAGCTCCCCAACAACGACCCGTCGATCCTGCTCGCCGCGCTGATCGGCTCGACCGAGCACCTCGGCCTCGCGATGACGAGCTCGATCCTGCAGGCGCACCCGTTCGAGTTCGCCCGGCGGATGTCGACCCTCGACCACCTGTCGAAGGGCCGCGTCGCCTGGAACATCGTCACCAGCTACCAGGAGAACGCCGCCCGCAACTTCGGGCTCGGCCGCCTGACCGAGCACGACGCGCGCTACGCGCAGGCCGAGGAGTACCTCGACGTCGTCTACAAGCTCTGGGAGGGGTCGTGGGACGACGACGCGTCCTCGCGCGACAAGTCCGGCGCCTTCTCGCGCCCCGAGGCGATCCACCGGATCGACCACGTCGGCGAGCACTACCGCGTCGAGGGCCCCCACCTGTCGGCCCCGTCGCCGCAGCGCACGCCGTACCTCTTCCAGGCCGGCTCCTCTCCCGCGGGCCGCGCTTTCGCCGCGCGGCACGCCGAGGCGCAGTTCGTCGGCGGATCGACGATCGAGCAGACCCGCGAGCTGATCGCCTCGACGCGCGCGCTCACCGTGGCGGCGGGCCGGGACGCGGACGACGTGCTCTTCTTCGCTCCCCTCTCGATCATCGTCGGCAGCACCGAGCGGGAGGCCCGCGAGCGCGAGGCCGAGATCGACGCGCACACGAGCATCGAGGCGCACCTTCTGCACGCGGGGATGAGCGTCGACCAGGCCGACGGGCACCCGTTCCCGCCCGAGACGAGGCTCCGCGACATCACGACGAACGGCAACCGCAGCACGCTCGAGTCGATGATCCGCCTGCTGCCCGACCGCGACGCGACGGTCGCCGATCTCGGGCGTCTCGCCGTCAAGCGGCACCCGCGCCTGGTCGGCACTCCCGACCAGGTCGCCGACGGGCTCGCCGAGCTGCGCGACGCCGGCGTCGACGGGATCAACCTCACGCACTGGACGCTGCCCGGCACCTACGTCGACATCGTCGACCACCTGATGCCGGTGCTGCAGGCGCGCGGGCTGGCGCGCTCGCACTACGAGCCCGGCGGGCTGCGCGAGCGCCTCACCGGCTCGCCGCGCGTGAGCCCGCGGCACCCGGCTGCCCGCTACCGCGGCGCCTTCCGCGCCTGACCGGCCCCTCCATTCCTCACAAGTTGCGGTAGTCGCGCTCGACTACCGCAACTTCTGAGGAATCGCGGGCTACTGCGTGTTGGTGAAGATGGCGTCCTGGTAGTCGAAGCTCGGGCTGAGCTGCATGACGATGCTCGCCGGATCCGTGAGCGAGTACGCCTCCTTCCACGTGACCGTGCCGCCGGGCAGGATCACGGTCGAGGGGCTCGTGCTGATGTCGCCGGCCACACCGTCGGTGTCGAAGATGCGCGACGCCTCCACTCCGCCCGAGGAGACGTCGGCGTAGGTGAAGGGGTCGAGGTTCTGGGCGGAGCCGTTCGTGATGGTGAGGGTGAAGACGACGTTCACCGCCTGGTCGGCGCCGGCCGCGTACTCCGTGGGCGTGAACTCGGCGGGCGCCGAGACCGAGAGGGTGACACCGTCGGTGTAGGTGAAGGTCTCGCCGAAGCCGACGGTCAGGTCGTCGGTGGCGGCGGGAGGCGCCTCCTCGGCGGGCTCCTCGTCGAGCGGCAGCGGCTCGGCGGTCGCCGACGTGGAGGGCGCGGAGAAGTCGCTGCTGTCGAAGTCGTCCAGAGTGCTCGCGAGCTGCACGACGGCGACGATCGTGACGACGACCGCGATCAGGAAGCCGAGGACGCTCAGCACGAGGCCGGTGATCGAGAAGCCGCGCGGCGCCTTGCGGCGCACGAGCGCGATGATGCCGACGACCACTCCGGCGATCGCGACGGGGAAGGCGAGCCCGAACACGAGCGGCAGCACGGCCAGTACGACGGAGACGATGCCGAGCACCAGCGCGGTGATCGCGAGTCCGCTGCGCGCCGGAGCCGGCGGCGATCCGTACGCCGGGAGCGGCGCGTCGTTCGGCTCGGGAGCGGGCTGAGCAGGCGGGGCGGGGGGCGGCGGCATCGACATGCCGTCAGTATGCCAGCGCTGGGAAACCCCTGAGGGTGTCGCTCCCGGTGCTGGTGATCGGACCTTCCACGGGGCTCTTCCGCTCGACCGCGCCCGCGGGAACGGGCGCGGGGCCGGTCAGCTGGGCGACGGAACGGCGGGCATCTCCTCGGGGTCGTCGTCGTCCGCGGTGCCCGGAGTCTCGGCCTCGTCGATCTCGGCCGGGTCCTCCGGCGGCACCGGCAGGGAGTCGCCGTCGGGGCGGGTGGTGTCGGTGACGTCCTCGGGGGCGTCGAATCCGAAGCTGCTCATGGTCGCCTCTCCGCAGCGCGCCGGGGAGGCGTCGCCGCTGTCGGCAGCCTAGGTCGCGCATCCGGAGCGGTCAGGGCCTTGACGGCGGCCGGCCCGCAGCGCCGACCTCGGGCTCGCAGGATCCCGTTCGGCTCGCAGGACTCGACCCACACAGCACCTTGGGCTCGCAGAATCAGGCCGGGCTCGTCAGAACCGCGGGATTCCGCGAGCCGAACCCGGTTCGACGAGCCGAAAGTCACTCCACGCCGGGCCCGGCTCGCAGAACCATGTCCGGCTCGCCAGAACCGCCGAATCCCGCGAGCCGAACCCGATCTCGCGAGCCGGACGTCGGACGGCGCCCGCGCCCGGCTCGCAGAATCCCATTCGGCACGTCAGAAGCGTCGAATCCTGCGAGCCGGACCCGGTTGCGCGAGCCGAACCCGGTTCCGCGAGCCGGAGGTCGCGCCCCGGCGCCTCAGTGCACGTACTCCAGCAGGTCGACGCCGAGCGTCCGCATGCCCTCGAGGACGGCGAGGCGGTAGTGCAGGTTCGTGTCGTCGAACTGCGTGACGACCGCGTACGAGACTCCGGCCCGCGGGCCGCGCAGCACGCCCACCTCGGCGCGGACGCCGACGTCGGTGCCGGTCGTGTTGACGAGCAGGACGCCGTGGTCGGGCTGGCGGTGCGACAGCGGGTCGAGGCCGAACGCCGAGGCCACCATCGAGAGGTCGTTGTTGAGCGAGAGCCAGCCGATCACCCGCGAGCTGACGGCGGCGTCGACGACCTCGCCGTTGGCGAGGGTCGCGAGCAGCCAGGTGAGCTCGCGCGCCGAGCCGATCGAGAGCTGCGGGGCGTCGTCGGGGCCGCGCTCGTCGCGCACGACGTCGAGCAGCGCGGTCCGCGAGAGGCCGAGCGACTCGGCGCGCTCGCGCACGGCGTCGAGGCCGACCCGGCGGAGGAGCACGTTGGTCGCGAGGTTGTCGTTCGTGGCGCCCACGAACGCGGCGAGGTCGGCGACCGGCATCGAGGGGATCTGCAGGTGCTGCCAGAGGCCCGCCTCGGCGACGGCGTCGACGGCCGTGCGGTCGACGAGGCGGAGGTTCTCCTGCGGCTCGTTCGCGAGCCGCGCGGCGACCTCGATCAGCAGCAGCACCGTGCCGACGCCCGCCGTGGGCATCGAGACGGAGTCGTCGACGGCGAACAGGGTGCGGCCGGTCGCCAGGTCGACGGCGCGGGCCGAGACCACGACTCCGTCGATCGCGAGTCGGCCGAGCGCGTCGAAGCCGCTCTGGAAGTTGTCGTGCTCGTGCGAGCCCTTGTGACGCCCTCGGCGGGCGCGCCGGTTCTCGCGGCGGGTCTCGGGGGTGGGGATCACCACGGGTACGGCCCCTCTACGGGTCGATGGAGCGGACGTGCGGAGGGAGGGACCGTGGTCCGTCGACGCGCCGCGGCGGCGCGCGATGAACGGACGAGCCCGGGGGCATCGGTCGGCTCTCGATGCCCGGGGTGCCTCGTCCGCGGTGCGGGAAGGCAGTCGCCGGTGACTACCAGATGACGACGCGCTCGCTCGGCGGGAGCCAGAGGGAGTCGTCTTCGGTGACGTCAAAAGTAGCGTAGAAGTCGTCGATGTTGCGGACGATCTGGTTGCAGCGGAACTCGGCCGGAGCGTGCGGATCGATGGCGAGGAGGCGGATCGTCTCCTCGTCGCGGGACTTCTGCTGCCAGGCCTGCGCCCACGACAGGAAGAAGCGCTGGGCGCCGGTCAGACCGTCGATCACGGGCGGCTCCTCGCCGTCGAGCGAGAGCAGGTACGCCTTCCACGCGATGCTCAGGCCGCCGAGGTCGCCGATGTTCTCGCCGATCGTCAGGGCGCCGTTGACGTGGTGCCCGGGAGTCGTGGCGGGCGCGAGCGCGTCGTACTGCGCGATCAGCGCTCCGGTGCGCTCCTCGAAGGCGGCGCGGTCGTCGGCCGTCCACCAGTCGGTCAGGCGGCCGTCGCCGTCGAAGCGCGAGCCCTGGTCGTCGAAGCCGTGCCCGATCTCGTGGCCGATGACGGCTCCGATCGCCCCGTAGTTGGCGGCGGAGTCGCGGGACTCGTCGAAGAAGGGGAACTGCAGGATCGCCGCGGGGAACACGATCTCGTTGAAGCCCGGGTTGTAGTACGCGTTGATCGTCTGCGGCGTCATGAACCACTCGTCGCGGTCGAGCGGGCGCCCGATCTTGCCGAGCTCGCGGTCGAACTCGAACGCGGCGACGCGGCGGGCGTTGCCGACGAGGTCGGCCGGATCGATCGAGAGCGCCGAGTAGTCGCGCCAGCGGACGGGGTAGCCGATCTTGGGGGTGAACTTGGCGAGCTTCTCGAGCGCGTGCTCGCGGGTCTCGGCGCCCATCCAGTCGAGGTCGACGATCGAGCGGCGGTAGGCCTCGATGAGGTTCTCGACGAGGACGTCCATCGCCGCCTTGGCGCTCTCGGGGAAGTGGCGCTCGACGTAGATGCGGCCGACCGCCTCGCCGAGGGAGCCCTCGACGAGCGAGACGCCGCGCTTCCAGCGCTCGCGCTTCTGCGGGGTGCCGGTGAGGGTGCGGCCGTAGAAGTCGAAGTTGGCGTCGACGAAGTCGCTCGAGAGGTAGGCGGCCGCTCCGCGGACGACCTGCCACGAGAGCCAGTCGCGCCACGCGGGCAGGCGGTCGTCGGTCAGGAGCCCCGCGAGACCCTGGAGGAAGCTCGGCTGGCGGACGACGACCTCGGCGAGCGCTCCCTCCGGAGCGCCCATCGCGGTGAGCCAGACGCCCAGGTCGATGCCGGCGGCGAGCTCGTCGACCTCGGCCCAGGTGCGGAGGTTGTAGGTGGCCTGGCTGTCGCGGCTGCGCACCTTGTCCCAGTGCACGGACGCGATGTCGGTCTCGAGCTCGACGATCCGCTTCGCGCGGCCCTCTGCCGCGTCGACGCCGGCGAGCTCGAGCATGCGGGTGACGAAGGGGAGGTAGGCCTCGCGGACGGAGGCGAACTCGTCGTCGCGGTAGTAGCTCTCGTCCGGCAGGCCGAGGCCGCCCTGGTTGACGAAGACGAGGTAGCGCTCGGGGCTGCCCGGGTCGTTGTCGACGAAGAGGCCGAAGAGGCCGGGGACTCCCGAGCGCTCGAGCTGCCCGACGGTGGCGAGCAGGCCGGTGATCGAGTCGACGCGCTGCACGGTCGCGAGGTCGTCGGCGATCGGCGTCGCGCCCAGCTCCTCGGCGCGGGCCTCGTCCAGGAAGGAGGCGTACAGGTCGCCGAACAGGCGCTCCTGCGTGCCGTGGTGCGCGGTCTGCGCCTCGACGATGATGTCGCGGACGGCCTTCTCGGCCTCCTCCTGCAGGACGTGGAAGGAGCCGTAGCGGGCCTTGTCGCTCGGGATCTCGGTGCGGTCGATCCAGAGGCCGTTGACGTACCGGTACAGGTCGTCCTGCGGGCGCGTCGCCGGGTCGAGTTCGGAGAGGTCGATACCGGAGCGAGGCGTCGTCGAGGTCATGCGCACAGCCTACGTCGGGCCTCGGACACCGGGCTCGGGAGTCGGCGCGAGTGGCGCCTCCGGCCCCTGGAAACGCGTCCGGCTCGCGGGAATCGGGGATTCCTGCGAGCCGGACGCGGTCTCACGAGCCGGAGGTCGTCCGGGCGTGTGGCGGGGTCAGGAGACCGGGACGATGAGGCCGTCCCAGGTCTCGGTGAGGTGGTCCTTCGTGCGCTGGTCGGTGAGGAGGCCGTAGAGCGCCTCGATGCGCGGGTCGTCCTCGAGGTCGGGCGTCGTCGCGAGGATGTTGTAGTAGGTGCTGTCGGTGCCCTCGATGAGGATCGACTGGTCCTCGGTGAGGCCGGCCGGCAGCGCGAAGGTCGCGGTCACGAAGACGGCGTCCTGGTCGGGCAGCGCGAGGGCGAGCGACGCGTTCTCGATCTCGGTGAACTCGAGGTCGCGCGGGTTCGAGGTGATCCCCTGCAGGTTGGTCACGTCGTCGTCGACCTCGATGATGCCCTCCGAGGCGAGCAGCTTGAGCGCGCGTCCCTCGTTCGTCGGGTCGTTCGGGATCGCGACCGTCGCGCCGTCCTCGAGGTCGTCGAGGCTCTCGAGCGACTCGGAGTAGAAGGCCGCGGCCGGCAGGTAGACCTCGCCGGCGCTCACCAGGTCGCCGCCGGCCTGCGAGTTGTAGGTCTCGAGGAACGTCGCGTTCTGGAAGAGGTTCGCGTCGGTGCTGCCGTCGGACAGCGCCGGGTTCGGCGTGTTGTAGTCGCTGAACTCGACGAACTCGATGTCGAGCCCCGCCTCCTCGGCGAGGTTCTCGTCGACCCAGGTCAGCAGATCGCCGGCGGGCGTCGCGAGGGCGCCGACCCTGATCGTGCCGAGGTCGCCGGAGTCGGAGCCCGACCCGGCTCCGGCGGAACCGGAGTCGGAGGAGCAGGCGGCGAGGCCGACGAGGAGGGTGCCCGCGGCCGCGAGGGCGCCGAGTCGGACGAGCGGGGTGCGGAAGGAGGTGCGGTTCATGGGTCTTCTCTCGTTGCTGCGGGAGGTGCGGTGGGAGGGGAGGGGGTCAGGCGCGCGGGTCGCGGCCGTCCGCCTCGAGAGCGGCGATGGCCCGCTCGGGCTTCGCGCGCCGGTCGTGGCCGACGAGGCGCGCGGCGAGCGTCGCGAGGGCCTGCACGATCTGGACGATGACGAAGAGGACGACGATGACCGCGACGATGTGGATCCAGCTGTAGCGCTGGTAGCCGTAGGTGAGGGCGACGTTGCCCAGCCCGCCGCCCCCGACCACGCCGACCATCGCCGAGAAGTTGATGATCGAGGTGATCGTCGTCGACAGGCCCAGCACGATGGCCGGCCGCGCCTCGGTGAGCAGAACCCGCCGCACCAGCTGCCAGCGCGAGGCGCCCAGCGAGGACGCGGCCTCGTAGAGCCCTGGGTCCACCTCCTTGAGCGCGATCTCGACCATCCGCGCGAAGAACGGGATCGCGATGATCGCGAGCGGGACGATCGCGGCGGTCGAGCCGATGAACGTGCCGATGATGAGCCGGGTCAGCGGGATCAGCGCGATCATCAGCACGATGAACGGCACGGAGCGGCCGAGGTTGACCACGAAGCCCAGCACTCGGTTGATCGCGGAGCCGAGCGCCCGCGAGCCGCCGACGCGCTCGAGGAACCCGCCGCGCTCGGTGCCGACGAGGACGATGCCGAGCGGCAGGCCGACGAGGATCGTCACCAGCGTCGCGACGCCGACCATGTAGAGGGTCTCGCCGGTGCCCTTGAGCACGACCTCGAGCAGGTCGCTCCAGAAGGTGGGGGAGTCGACGTCGATCATGCGGGTCCTCCCCGGAGCCAGTCGACGGTGAGGCCCTGCGAGCGCAGGTCCTCGACGGCGCGGGCGACGGTGCCGCGGTCGCCGGGGAGCGCGAGGCGCGTGCGGCCGGCCTGGCTGCCTCCGATGGTCTCGATCACGGCCCCGAGGATCGACACGTCCATGCCGTAGCCGCGGGCGAGCTGCGCGATGACCGGGCGGTCGGCCGAGCCTCCCGAGAACGTGATGTCGATGATCGCCGAGCCGTCGTCCTCCGGGAGGGGGCCGAGCGGGAAGAGCTCGCGGGCGAGCGCCGAGCCGGGGGTCGACACGAGGCGGACGAGCTCGCCCTGCTCGAGGATCCGGCCCGACTCCATCAGGGCCGCGGAGTCGCAGATGCGCTTCACGACGTCCATCTCGTGGGTGATCAGCAGCACCGTCAGCCCGAGCTCGCGGTTGAGGCTGCGGAGCAGGTCGAGGATCGAGCGCGTCGTCTCGGGGTCGAGCGCGCTGGTGGCCTCGTCCGAGAGCAGTACCCGCGGGCGGCCGGCGAGGGCGCGGGCGATGCCGACGCGCTGCTTCTGTCCGCCCGAGAGCTGCGCGGGGAAGCCGCCCGCGAGCGAGGACAGGCCGACGAGGTCGAGCATCTCGGCGGCGCGGCGCGAGCGCTCGGCCCCGTGGACGCCGATGGTCTCGAGGGCGAACTCGACGTTCTGCTGCACGGTGCGGTTCGACAGCAGGTTGAAGTGCTGGAACACCATGCCGATGTCGTGGCGCGCGCGGCGCAGGGCGCGCTCGTCGAGATCGGTGAGGGTGACGCCTCCGACCTCGACCGTGCCGGCGTCGGGG
Source organism: Rathayibacter sp. VKM Ac-2754 (assembly GCF_009807095.1). Classification (GTDB taxonomy): domain Bacteria; phylum Actinomycetota; class Actinomycetes; order Actinomycetales; family Microbacteriaceae; genus Rathayibacter. Next base: position 137,219 of record NZ_WUCC01000005.1, read on the forward strand.
CGCTCGAGCAGGTTGATCGCGCGGAGCAGCGTGCTCTTGCCGGCGCCGGACTGGCCGACGACGCCGAAGATCGTCCCCTCCTCGACGTGGAGGCTGACGTCGTCGAGGGCGCGGACAGCGCGTGAGCCGCCGAACGTCTTGGAGAGTCCGGTCGCGGTGATCACGGTCGGTGCTCCTGACGGACGGGGGATGTGCGGTCTCTCAGGCTACGGCGCGCCGAGGAGGCGTCGCGACGCGAGATGACGAAGTGTGACGCGCCGCCGACCTCCGGCTCGCAGGAACGCGTCCGGCTCGCAGGGTGGGGGGAATCCCGCGAGCCGGACGCGATCCCGCGAGCCGGAGGTCGGCCGGAGGATCAGCTCGCGGCGAGCACCTGCTCGACGTACGCGCGGATCGGCGTGGTCGGGTGCCCGATCAGGCGCGCGAGCGAGCCGTCGGTCTCGCCGAGCAGGCCGTCGGCGATGTTCGCGTCGAGGCCGACGACGAAGCCGACGCCGCCCTCGGGCACGCCCGCCCCGGTGAGGATCCGCGCGTGCTCCGCCGAGTCGACGTGCGTGATGGACGCCTCGCGGCCCGCGACCTCGGCGACCAGGGCCGCCAGCTCGTCGGTGCTCCAGGCGACGTCGCCCGAGAGCTCGTGCACCGAGCCGACCAGCGACGCGTCGGTGAGGGCGACGGCCGCCGCCTCCGCGTAGTCGCTGCGCGCGGCGCTCGAGACGCGGCCCTCGCCGGCGCTCGAGAGGGTGGTGCCGGTCGAGGCGAGCTCGCCGATCGTCTGCACGTAGTTCTCGTGGTACCAGCCGTTGCGGAGGATCACGGCGGGGACCCCCGCGGCGGCGATCGCCTCCTCCGTCGCCTTGTGCTCGGGCGCGAGGATCAGCGCGCTCGTGGTCGCCTTCGGAGCACTCGTGTAGACCAGGCGAGCGCCCGCGCGGGCGACCGCCTCGATGACGGCGGTGTGCTGCGCGACGCGCTTGCCCACCTCCGACCCCGAGACGAGCAGGACGGCCTCGGCGCCCGCGAAGGCGGCGTCGAGGGAGGCGGCGTCCTCGAAGGAGGCGACGGCGGTGCGCACGCCGAGGTCGGCGGCGATCTTCTCGAGCTTCGCGGCGTCGCGGCCGGTGGCGACGATGTCGGAGGCGGCGGTGCCGCGAGCGAGCAGGTGCTCGACCGCGAGGCGGCCGAGGTGTCCGGTGGCTCCGGTGACGACGAGAGTCATGGGGGTGGTCCTTCCGTTCTGGGCGGCGTCGGGGCCGCACTGGGGGAGAACCGGAGGGTGATCCGAGAACTTCCCGGAATGCAGTACCCACTATTTGGTTAGTACCTTCATGACCATCACGGATACCGCGGGGAGCCCGCTGCTCGTGGGCGACGTCTACGCCGCCGACTGCCCGAGCCGCGAGATCTTCGGCCACGTCACGAGCAAGTGGGGAGTGCTCGTGCTCGCGGCGCTCACCGACGGCACCCTCCGCTGGGGCGAGCTGCGGCGGAGGATCGGCGGCATCAGCGAGAAGATGCTCGCGCAGACCCTGCGCGTCCTCGAGGAGGACGGCTTCGTGCACCGGGAGGCGCACGAGGTGATCCCGCCGCGGGTCGAGTACCGTCTGACCCCGCTCGGCGCCGATCTGGCGGCGCGCCTGCTGCCGGTCGTCGAGTGGATCTCGGGCAACGTCGCCACGGTGATGGAGGCGCGCACGGCGCAGCGCACGTCCGTCTCCGCGCCGTCCGAGCAGGTGAGGTGAGCCTCACCTCGTTGTGAGACCGTTCACCTCTCGTTCAGGTGGGCGCCGACCCCGGGAGACTCGCGCGACCGCTCCCCCTGGTTTCCTCATCGGACCCCGCCTGCGATCGAAGGACGAACGACGATGACCGACACCTCCCGCCGACTCCTGCTGCCCATGGCCGGGCACGTCAAGGGCAAGCGCAGCCCCGTGACCTGCGCCCTCAAGTGCGCCAACGCGTGCTCGACCGCGACCTGCAACACTTCGCACAACAGCTACTTCCGCGACATCGTCTCGTCGCAGATCTCGCGCCGCTCGGCGCTCGGCCTCGGTCTGGCCGGCGCGGTCACCATCGCCGTCGCCTCCCCCGCCGCACCGAGCGCGGAGGCGGCCGTCGCGACCGCCGCGGACGCCGTCTCCCCTCTCTCCTTCACCCCGATCGCGCCGGTCGCCACCACCGTCGACGAGTTCACCGTGCCCGAGGGCTTCGCCTGGCAGCCGCTGATCCGCTGGGGCGACCCGATCTTCGCCGACAGCCCCGCCTTCGACATCCAGAACCAGACGGAGGCGGCGCAGGCCGCGCAGTTCGGCTACAACAACGACTACACCGACATCGTCGAGATCCCGGGCTCGAAGCGCCTGCGCGCGCTGCTCGTCGTGAACCACGAGTACACGAACGAGAACATCATGTTCCCCGCCGCGCAGCTCGAGGCCGAGCCCGAGCGCGTGCGAGCGGTCGCCCGCGCCGCGCACGGGCTCAGCGTCGTCGAGCTCGTCCGCACCGCCGTCGACCGCCCCTGGGCGTACGTGCGCGGCGGCGAGCACAACCGCCGCTACCTGATCGACACCCCGTACGAGGTGACCGGCGCCGCCGCCGGCTCCGACCTGCTGAAGACGGTCGCCGACCCCGAGGGACGCACCGTCCTCGGCACCCTCGGCAACTGCTCGGGCGGCACCACGCCGTGGGGCACCGTCCTCTCGGGCGAGGAGAACTTCAACGGCTACTTCCGCGCGACCGGCACGAGCGGCGCCGAGAAGCGCTACGGCCTCGCCGACGCCGAGACCGCGCGGCTCTGGGAGCTCGACGACCCGCGCTTCGACGCCCGCACCGCCGGCTACGAGAACGAGCCGAACCGCTTCGGCTGGATCGTCGAGTTCGACCCCTTCGACCCGTCGTCGACCCCGAAGAAGCACACGGCTCTCGGCCGCCTGAAGCACGAGGGCGCCAACGTCATCATCGCCCCCGACGGCCGCGTCGTGGCGTACCAGGGCGACGACGAGCGCTTCGACTACCTCTACAAGTTCGTCTCGAAGAAGCGCTACATCGAGGGCGACCGCGCGCACAACAAGACGCTGCTCGAGGAGGGCGACCTCTTCGTCGCGAAGTTCACCGGCGACTCGCCCGTCGCCGAGATCACGGGAACCGGCGCCGTCCCCTCCGACGGCGGCTTCGACGGCATCGGCGCGTGGCTGCCGCTCGTCGTCGGCGGCGTCTCGGCGATCGCGGGGATGAGCGTCGAGGAGGTGCTCGTGCACACCCGCCAGGCGGCCGACATCGCCGGCGCCACCAAGATGGACCGCTGCGAGGACGTGCAGCCGAGCCTGATCACCGGCCGGATCTACGTCGCGTGCACCAACAACTCCAACCGCGGCACCGAGGGCACGGAGGGGCCGACCGAGGTCAACCCGCGCACCGAGAACCGCGACGGCCACATCGTCGAGATCATCGAGGACGGCGGCGACCAGACCGGCCTCACCTTCACCTGGAACCTGCTGATGCTCTGCGGCGACGTGGCGCAGGGCGACGTCGTCTACTTCTCGGGCTTCCCGGCCGATCAGGTCTCGCCGATCTCGTGCCCCGACAACCTGGCGTTCGACTCCGTCGGCGACCTCTGGATCTCGACCGACGGCGCACCGAGCGGCATCGGCTACAACGACGGGCTGTTCAAGGTGACCCTGGACGGCGCCTCCCGCGGCAACGTCGAGCAGTTCCTGTCGGTCCCGCGCGACGCCGAGACCTGCGGCCCGATCGTGCACGACCAGGACCAGCACGTCTTCGTCGCCGTGCAGCACCCGGGCGAGGAGGGCAGCTTCGAGGAGCCGACCTCGTTCTTCCCGGACTTCGCGGCCACGGGAGCGGTTCCCGCCGGAGCCGTCGCAGCGCCCCGCCCGACGATCGTGCAGATCCTGCCGGCATCGCAGCTGATCGCCCCGACGCCGACGCCGACGGCCGGACCGACCACGGCTCCGACCCCGACGCCCACCGCGGCGCCGACGACCGCGCCGACCGCCGCGCCGACCGCGGGACCGACCGCCGCGCCGACCGCGACTCCGACGATGTCCCCGACGGTCGCGCCCACCGCGACTCCGACGGGCACCGCAGTGCCGCTGCCGACCGGCGGAACCGGAGGCGGACTCGCCTCGACCGGTGTCGAGAGCGTCGGCCTGATCGCCGGGGCGACCGCCCTGCTCGCCGCGGGAGCCGCCGCGGTCGGGCTCGGCGCGCGCCGCCGCTCGGCGGGCGACGAGGACGCGGAGACGCAGGCCTGATCACGGGGGGGGCGGCGGGTCTTCCGCCGCCCCCTCGTGCGCTAGGTTGAGCGCGATGTCGACCCTCCGAAGCCGCGAGTCCGCCGTTGTCGTGGCCGTGCAGCGCGCGCCGCTGACCCGGCCCCTCCTCCCCGTCGCCCGCGGACTCAGCCTCATCGGCGAGCACGCGGCGGGCTGGCTGATCCTCGGGGTGATCGGCGCGTTCGTCGATCCGTCGCGGTTCTGGGCCTGGGCCCTCTGCGACGTCGCGATCGTCGTCGCGCACGGGCTGTCGATCGTCCTGAAGCGCGTCGTCCGCCGCCCGCGCCCGCTGGGCGAGGGGGTGGAGGTGCGCGGCCACGCGCCGAGCAAGCTCAGCTTCCCGAGCTCGCACGCCTCGTCGACCACCGCGGCCGCGATCGTGTTCGCGGTGATGCTGCCCGCCCTCTGGCCGCTCGCGGTGCTCGTCGTGATCGCGATGCTCCTGTCGCGGCTGGCGCTCGGGATGCACTTCCCGACCGACCTGCTGGCCGGCGTCGTGCTCGGCACGCTCTCTGCGCTCGCCGTGCTGCCGCTCCTGCCACTGGCGTCGTTCTAGCTCGGGCCGCCGTCTGGCGGGATTGGCGCGCGACTGACCCTCGCCCGAGCCGCACAACCAAGGCTGAAAGACGGAAAGGCGTGAAGATCCGCCGTTTCGAGACTCTCGTCCTTCGTTGTGAGGGCGAACCCCGCGACAGAGGGCGACGCTGCCCCTGTCGACACTCCCCGCCCCCGCAGGATCGGACCGCATGAGCACCCTCGTCGTCACCGCCCACCCCGACCCGGACTCGCTCACGCACCACGTCGCGCGCCGGCTCGCCGGCTCGACGGGCGCGACGCTCGCCCACCTGGCGCAGGAGGGCTTCGACCCGCGCTTCACGCTCGAGGACCGCCGCGTCTACCTCGGCGAGGGCGCGCCCGCCGCCGACGTCGCGGCCGAGCAGCGGCGGATCGACGCGCACGAGCACCTCGTCCTCGTCTTCCCGGTCTACTGGTGGTCGATGCCGGCGCTGCTGAAGGGCTGGGTCGACCGGGTGTTCATCGCCGACTGGGCGTTCGGGATCGACGCGGCAGGCGGAGTCGTCCCGCGGCTCGAGCGCCTGAGCGTCCACCTGATCCCGGTGTCGGGCACGTCGGAGCGCTCGTTCGAGCGGCACGGGTACACGGAGTCGTTCCGCACGCAGATCGAGCGCGGCGTCATCGGCTACTGCGGGGCGCGGCACGGGGTGACGGCGTTCGTGCACGACTCGGAGGCGGAGGATCGCGACGCGACGGCGCGCTCGGTCGAGTCCGCGGTCGCGCGAGTCGCCGCAGCGCTCGTGCGATCTGCAGGAGGCTGATGTGCGATTCGCAGGCGATGCGGCCGCTCCCGCGCGGCTCATGCGGCGGGAAGCATTCTCCGTCCGCGAACACCTCCAGACCGCACCGGCACCTGCAGATCGCACGGCGGAGGCTCAGAGCAGGCGGCGCGCCGACGCCCACGCGGTGAGCTCGTAGCGCGACGACAGCTGCAGCTTGCGCAGCACCGCCGACACGTGCGACTCGACCGTCTTGACCGAGATGTACAGCTCGGCCGCCGCCTCCTTGTACGCGTAGCCGCGCGCGATCAGCCGCATCACCTCGCGCTCGCGGGCCGACAGCCGGTCGAGCTCGTCCGGCGCCTCCGCCTGCTCGCCGGCGAGCGCTCCGAAGGCGTCGAGCACGAAGCCCGCCAGCCGCGGCGAGAACACCGCGTCGCCGCCCGCGACCGCGAGGACCGCGCGGCTCACCTCGGCCCCCGAGCTCGCCTTGGTGATGTAGCCGCGGGCGCCGGCCCGGATCACGCCGACGACGTCCTCGGCCGCGTCCGAGACGCTCAGCGCGAGGAACCGCACCGACTCGAGGAGCCCGGCGCTGCGCCGCAGGACCTCGGCGCCGCCTCCGCCCGCACCGCCCGGCAGGTGCACGTCGAGCAGCACGACGTCGGGCCGCGCCACCGCGACCAGCGCCACGGCGGCGTCGACGTCGGCCGCCTCGCCCAGCACCTCGAGCTCGGGCGCCAGGTCGGCGCGGAGGCCGGAGCGGAAGATCGAGTGGTCGTCGACCAGCACCACGCGCGTCATCGCTCGGCCCCCGTGGGCAGGCGGAGGTGCACCTCGGTGCCCGTGCCGCCCGCTCCCGGCCGGACGGTCGCGCTGCCGCCGGCGCGCGCCATCCGTCCGATGATCGACTCCCGGATGCCCAGCCGGTCGCCGGGCAGCGCGCCGAGGTCGACTCCCGGCCCGCGGTCGCGGACGAAGACGTCGACGCCCGCGGCGGTGCACTCGAGGTAGACCGACACGTCGCCGCCCGCGTGCCGCGCGGAGTTGAGCATGGCCTCCCGCGTCGCCGCGAGCACCGGAGCAGCGCCCGGCACGGATGCGCCCACCGCGACCACCTCGAGCTGCACCGGGTAGTCGAGCTCGATCGCCGCGGCGATGGCGCGGATCTCGGCGGCCAGATCGTTGGCGACCGGCACGTCGCGTTCGAACAGCCAGTCGCGCAGCTCCCGCTCCTGCGCGCGGGCGATGCGGGCCACCTCGGTCGAGGCGCCCGCGCGGTTCTGGATCAGCGCGAGCGTCTGCAGCACCGAGTCGTGCAGGTGCGCGGCGATCTCGGCGCGCTGCTCCTCGCGCACCCGGGCCGCGCGCTCGCCCATCAGCTCGGTCCAGAGCGTGACGATGCGGGGCGCGGCGAGCACCCCGGCCGCCACCAGCAGCACGCCGACGGCGAGCACGGCGTTGACCGCGCTGGGCCGCGCCACCAGCACCGCGACTCCGGCGACGACGAGCACCGCGCAGGAGGCGAGACGCACCGCGGAGGAGGAGCGCGCCGATCGCGACGGGTCGCCCCGGTCGGGGCCGAGACTCCAGCCGACGGCGCCGCCGGCCAGGGCCGCGACCGCGGCGAGCGCCCGGGTGACCTCGGAGTCGTCGCCGGAGCCGATCGCGACGAGGACGGCGACCGTCGCGACGCCGGCCGCCACGGCGAGCAGGGCGGCGACCGGAGTGGCGCGGCGCACGCCGGCGTCCTCCGAGGCGGAGTCGGCGAGCGGCACGAGCGCCCACAGCCAGAGGTAGAAGAGCGCGCCGCCCCCGCCGAGCAGGGTCGCGACGACGAACACGAGCCGCACCGCTCGCACGCTCCGACCCAGGTGCACGGCCAGGCCCGCGCTGACACCTCCGAGGGCCGCGCTGCGCGGTCGCCGGAGCGATGGGCGGACCGCAGCGACGGGCAGGGTGGGGATGCTCACCCCTGCATCCAAACAGACGGGCGCGTCGCCCGGGGGTCGCGTCAGGGTCCGGTCAGGGGTTCCCCCGATAGCCCGGCGCCCACCGCCCACGGGACACTCGAGCCATGACAGCAGCGAGCACCACCCCGCCGACCGGCGGACCCGACGATCAGGGCGCGGACGACCGGGCGGCCGGACCCGGCGCACCGACCGCCACGTCGACCGCCGACCCGGGCACCGCCGGCGATCCGCCGAAGGAGAACCGCTTCTTCCTCTGGCTGCGCGCCCTCGACCTCCCCCGCCGGCCCGGCTGGATCGGCGGCGTCTGCGCCGGCGTCGCCGAGCGCCTCGGGATCGATCCGCTGATCGTCCGCGGAGTGTTCGTGGTCGTCGCCGTCCTCGGCGGGCCCGCGTTCCTCTTCTATGCGGCGGCCTGGCTGCTGCTGCCCGACCAGGACGACTCGCTGCCGGTCGAGCGGCTGGCCCGCGGCGACCTCGACCGCGTGCACGCCGGGATCGGGGTGCTGGTCCTGGCGTCGATGCTCCCGGTCGCCCAGGGCTTCTGGTCGCTCGGCGGCGTCTACACCGGGGCGACCGCGTGGGGGGCGTCCACGGGACGCGCCCTGTGGACCGCGGTCGTCGTCGCGGCGGCGATCGGCCTCGTCCTCTGGATCGTGCGCCGCTCCGGTCGCGCCTCGACGCCGACCGTCACTCCGGAGACCGTTCCCGCGACGACCGACGGGCGCCCCGAGAGCATCCCGTACCCCGAGCGGCCGACGGACGCCCGCCCCGAGGCGCCCGAGGACGTCGCCGCCTGGCGTGAGCGCCAGGAGCAGTGGAAGGCCGAGCGCGAGGCGTTCCGCGCCCAGGAGGCGGCGACCGCCCGCGAGACCGCGCGGCAGCGGGCGGAGGAGGCGCGCCTCCGAGCCCACGCCGTCACGGCCGCGCGTCTCGAGCGCCAGCGGCTGCGCCGGGCGGCGAACCCGCGGCTGCGGTTCAGCGCGACGCTGCTCGTGCTCGGCGCCGCGGCCCTCGTCGGGTCGCTCGTCTCGCTCTCGACGACCGGATCGACCTCGACCGTCGTCGGATTCGCCTCCGCCACGCTCGTGCTGGCCGCCGCGATCGTGATCGCCGGCCTCCTCCGCCGCCGCGCCGTGCTGCTGGTCGCGGTCTCGCTGGTCACGGTGCTGACGGCGTCGACGGCGGCGTTGCTGCCGCCGGATCGCGCGGTGCTGGGCACGGTCGGGTCGTACAGCCTCTCGAACGCGGCCCCCGGCGACTACGCGGTCCTGGCCGGAGACGTGCAGGTCACCGTCTCGCCCGACTTCGACGTCGCGGGCGGCGCCCTCGACGTCTGGCAGGGCGCCGGGTCGATCCAGCTGACGGCGATGGAGGGGACCGCCGTCAGGCTCGAGTCGTCGTCGAGCGACGGGGCCACCTGGCTCACGCGACGGGACGGCGACGAGTACAGCCCCGCCGAACCGGAGGGCGTGCGCTACGTCGACGGCCGCTGGCGGTGGACGCAGACCTTCGGCGATCCGGACGCAGAGCCGTTCGTCGTGCGTGTCGAGCAGGGCGGCGGATCGATCAGCGTCTTCGACGAGACGGGCGCGAGCGCCTCCGCCGAGACGAGCACCGGCACCGACCCGACCACCGCAGACCCGACCACCACCGACCCGACCACGACCGAGCCGACAGGGGCAGCGCGATGAGCACCGAGACCCTCCCCGAGACCACCGCGGTGACCGCCATCGCGCCCCCGCGCCCCCGGATCCGCGCCGGCGCGATCGTCTGGGGAGCCGTCGTCGCCGCCTTCTCCGTCTTCCTGCTGCTGGTCGCCTCCGACACCGCCCTGCGCGCCGACGTCGTCGACCGAGCGCTCGCCCTCGGCGGGGGAGGCGCGACCGCGCTGACCATCGCCGTCCTCGGCGGCATCGCGCTGCTCGTCGGCCTCGTGCGGGTGCTCGACCGGAGGTAGCCGCCGCGCACCGTCCGCTGAGAGGCTCCGTCATCGACCATCGTGCGTGACGAGGCCTCTCAGCTGACGTCGTGCACGGCACAACCCCCTGCCCCGCCCGAGCACGGGCGCGCAGACTCGTCGGAGTCCCCCGAGCACACCGCGTCTCGCGCGCGCCCGGGGCCCGACCCCGGAGACGAGACCATGCCCCCTCCCGCGCACGCCCCGCAGCACTGATGGAACTCGCCATCGCGGCGATCGTCGCCGTCTCGGTCCTCGTCGCCGTCGCCGTCTTCGCCAAGCGCCTCGGCGTCGCGGCGCCCATCGTCCTCGTGCTCGCCGGAGTCGGACTCTCGTTCCTCCCCGGCGTGCCCGAGGTGGTCGTCCCGCACGAGTGGGTGCTCGACGGCGTGCTGCCCCCGCTGCTCTACGCCGCGGCGATCAGCGTCCCGTTCCTCGACTTCCGCCGCAATCTGGCCACCATCACGGGGCTCTCGGTGATCCTCGTCGTGATCTCGGCCGCCGGAGTCGGGGTGCTGCTCTTCGCCCTGCTGCCCGAGCTCGGCCTGCCGCTCGCGATCGCCGTCGGCGCGATCATCAGCCCGCCGGATGCGGTGGCCGCCACCTCGGTCGGGCGCCGGCTCGGCCTCCCGCCGCGCCTGCTCACCCTGCTCGAGGGCGAGGGGCTGATCAACGACGCGACCGCGCTGGTCCTCCTCCGCTCCGCGCTCGCCGCGGCCGCCGGCACGCTCGCCACCCCGTGGGCGGCCGTGGGCGACTTCCTCTACGCCGTGGTGATGGCGGTGGCCGTCGGCCTCGTCGCGAGCATCGTCACCGTCTTCGTGCGCTCGCGCCTCGAGGATCCGGTGCTCAACACCGTCATCTCGTTCATCGTGCCGTTCGTCGCCTTCATCCCCGCCGAGGGCCTCGGCGCCTCGGGCGTGCTCGCGGTCGTCGTCGCGGGGCTGCACACGGGCCACGCCTCCTCGCGCGCCTTCACCGCGCAGTCGCGGGTGAACGACCGCATCAACTGGCGCACCGTGCAGTTCCTGCTCGAGAACGGCGTGTTCCTCCTGATCGGGCTCGAGATCCGCGGCCTGATCCAGGACGCCGACAGCGCCGTGCTCGGAATCCCGGCCGCGGTCGGCATCGGACTGATCGCGACCGTCGGGCTGATCGTCGTGCGCTTCCTCTGGGTCGGACCCGTGCTGCTCGGCGAGCGCTGGCAGACCCAGCGCGCCGAGCGGCGGGCCCGGCAGCAGAAGGAGCTGCTCGACTCGACCGGCGGCGTGCGCCTGCCGCGCGAGGAGCGGAGGAAGGCCCGGCGGCGCTTCGAGCTGCGCCGTGCCGACTACCGGCACTTCAGCCGCAACGACATCGGCTGGCGCGGCGGGCTCGTGCTCGGCTGGTCGGGAATGCGCGGAGTCGTGACGCTCGCTGCCGCGCAGTCGCTGCCCGAGGACATCCCCTACCGCGCTCAGCTCGTGCTGATCGCCTTCACCGTGGCGGTCTCGACCCTGCTCGTGCAGGGCAGCACGCTCCCCCTGCTCATCCGCGCGACCGGGATCCGCGGAGTCGACGTGCCGGAGGACCAGCGCGAGCTCGCCGGGCTGCTCGACGAGATCACCGAGAAGGGCCTCTCGGTGCTCGAGAGCCCCGGCGACGTGGTCGAGGGGGTCGAGGAGGTGGACCCCGACGTGCTCGAGCGCGTGCGGCAGACGTCGTTCCTGCGGTCGGAGGCGGCGTGGGAGCGGTCCCGCGGCACCCGGCGCGACGTGGCCGACACTCCGCACCGCCTGTACCGCGCCCTGCGGCTGGCGGTCGTCACGGCCGAGCGGGAGGCGCTGCTCGACGCGCGCTCGCGCCGGGCCTACCCGCAGCGCATCCTCGCCCAGGCGCAGTCGATGCTCGACCTCGAGGAGACCCGACTGCGGCTGCGCCGCGGGACCACGACGTGACAGACCGGAACCACGGCATGACGGACCGGGGCGGAGTCGACCCGAACGACTCCGCCCCGATGGCGATCACTGTAGGTGCCGCGCGCCGAGTTCGCTGGGGGCGTTGACTTCCGGGTTGGACGTCCGGAGGAGCGCTCAGAGCGCGCCCGGCGGCACCGGCGGCGCGTCGGGCACGTCGAACACCGCCGAGCGGGGGAAGAGCAGTGTCGGCATCCGCTGCGCCGGTGCGATGTCCAGCAGCTCGCGGGCGTCGGACAGCACGTGTGCGGCGTACCCCGCGTCGACCGCCCCCGGGTCGGCGAACGCGTCGATCAGTGCGCGGAGCACAGGGCGCGACGAATCGCTGAGGGACGGCATGACGGCTCGACTCGTTCGGCGGGTTCCGCGGCGCGAGAGCGCGCAACGGTGAGAGGAGGTTTCGGGCCTCCTGCGGCGTTCCAGGTGCCACGACGCTACCGAAGAGCCCGCCCCGTCCGGAGGACGGTTGACAGACGCCGGGAGCAGCCCGTCGACCCGCGTCCCGAGTGGCCGACCGCGCCTGACGAGGGGGTCAGACCCCCGGCGACCGCGTCAGGATCGCGACGACGAACAGCGCCGCCCAGAGCGCCCCGCAGATCAGCAGGCGCAAGTTGCCGAGCACGATGTCCTCGGGAGCCGACGCGCGGCCCCGCTCGATGTCGAGCGCGTAGAGGAAGAGCGCGGCGCCGAACGGCACCACCGAGGCCATCGACCAGAGCGAGTCGTCTCCGTTGAGGAAGAGGGCCCACAGCGCGTACGAGATCATCGTCAACGACGCCGCGACCGACCAGATGAAGCGCAGGTAGCCCGCCGTGTAGACCTTGAGCGTCGAGCGCGTGTGGCTCTCCTCCTTGCCCTCGCTCTGCAGCTTCTCGGAGTAGCGCTTGCCCGCCACCATGAAGAGCGAGCCCGACGACACGGCCAGGAGGAACCACTGCGTCAGCGGGATGTCGGCCACCGCGGCGCCCGAGATCGCGCGCAGAACGAAGCCGCCCGCCACGATCAGGATGTCGATCACCGGCTCGTGCTTGAGCCAGATGCAGTACGAGATCTGCATGACCAGGTACCCGGCGAGCGTCGCCGCGAACCAGGTGAACCCGGCGAGGAACGTGACCAGCGGCGGCACGATCATCAGCACGAAGGCCGCGATCCACGCCACGCGCACCGGCAGCGCCCCCGACGCGATCGCGCGGAAGCGCTTCTTGGGGTGGGCGCGGTCCGACTCGATGTCGAGCAGGTCGTTGAGCATGTAGCCGCCGGAGGAGGCGAGGCTGAAGGCGACGGCCGCGATGATCGCGGCGACCAGCACCTCGGGCTCGACGATCCGCGCGGAGGCGATCGGAGCGGCGAGGACCAGGACGTTCTTGAGCCACTGCCGGGGGCGCATGGCGGCAACGAGGGCACGAGCGGTACTCACGGCGTCTTCCTCTGCTGATCAGGGGGAGCGGACGCTGAGTGCGAGCCGCGACGGATTTTCGCATGGAGCGACGCTCAATCTACAATCGCCTCTGACCCGCGGTGCCCGCTCCTGGCGCGGCGCGCGGGCGACCACGATCGGCACGGAGAGAAGGCGCATGCGGACCACCGTGCTCTACGTGGCCTTCGCCGCGCTGGCGACCGCGGTGAATCTCGGCACCCAGATGCTCGTCGAGCTGGTGATGACGGGCGACTGGGCGACGATCGTCGCCGTCCTCGCGGGCACCCTGACGGGGGTGGTCGCCAAGTACGTCCTCGACAAGCGCTACATCTTCCGGCACGAGACGATGAACGCGGCGCACGGCGTGAAGACCTTCTTCCTCTACGGCGTGATGAGCGGCGTGACGACGCTGATCTTCTGGGGCTTCGAGTTCGGCTTCCTCCACCTCTTCGGCACCGACGTCGCCCGCTACACCGGTGCCGTGATCGGTCTGGCCATCGGCTACGTCGCCAAGTACCACCTCGACAAGAACGTCACCTTCCAGGGCCCTCGTGAGGAGCCAGCATGACTGCAGCCGTCTCCTCCTGGGGCCTGCTCTCGCGCGACCAGCACCGCGTCGTCGCCATCACGAGCGCCGAGCAGGCGCAGGACGCCCTGTCGCATGGCGACGGGGGCATCGCGCACGGCGTCGGTCGCAGCTACGGCGACGTCGCCCTCAACGGCGGCGGCGTGATCTGGGACTTCAGCGGCTTCGACCGCCTGCTGTCGTTCGACGACGAGACCGGCGTGCTCCGGGCCGAGCCGGGCGTGCTGCTCAAGGACGTGCAGGCGGTGTTCTCGCCGCGGGGCTGGATGCTGCCGGTGACTCCCGGCACCAAGAACGTCACCCTGGCGGGCGCGATCGCGAACGACGTGCACGGCAAGAACCACGCCTCGGCCGGCACGATCGGGCGGCACGTCGTGTCGTTCACGCTGCTCCGGAGCGACGGCTCGTCGTCGCGCTGCAGCCCGACCGAGAACGTCGAGCTCTTCGAGGCGACCATCGGCGGGCTGGGGCTCACCGGCCTCGTCGTCGAGGTCGAGCTGCGGCTCAAGCGCGTGCCGGGCCCGTGGCTGGTGACCGAGGACGTCCCCTTCCAGACGCTCGAGTCGTACCTCGACCTCGTGCACGAGTCGATGGACTCGTTCGAGCACACGGTGGCCTGGATCGACGTGACCACCGGAGGCGGCCGCCGCGGGGTCTACTCGCGCGGCGACACGACCGCGGCTCCCGAACTGCCGTCCTCCCGTGCCGGCTCGCTGCGGGTGCCGTTCGCCTTCCCGCTGTCGGTCGTGAACCGCGCGACACTGCCCCTGCTGAACCGCGCCTACTACCGCCTCAAGGCCACGGGCGCCGGCCGCTCGGTGCAGCACTACGAGCAGTTCTACTACCCGCTCGACGCGATCGAGGGCTGGAACACCATGTACGGCCCGCGCGGCTTCTACCAGTACCAGAGCACCGTGCCGTGGGAGGGGGCGCTCGAGGTCACCCGCGAGATGCTCGCGCTGATCGCGGCGTCCGGCACCGGCTCCTTCCTCGGCGTGCTGAAGACGTTCGGGGCGCTCGAGTCGCCGGGGATGCTGAGCTTCCCCGCGCCGGGCGTGTGCTTCGCGCTCGACTTCCCCAACACGCCCGCCGCCCTGCCGCTGTTCGCGCGGCTCGACGAGCTGGTGACGGCGGTCGGCGGCCGGCTGTACGCCGCCAAGGACGCGCGGATGTCGCGCGAGATGTTCGAGGCCGGGTACCCGCGCCTCGCGGAATTCACCGCTCAGCGCGACCCGGGGATCTCCTCCGGCTTCTCGCGCCGAGTGCTCGGGAGCTGACGTGACCACTGGAACCCCTTCGAAGATCGTCGTCGTCGGAGCGACCTCGGCCATCGCCGAGCAGACGCTGCGCCTCTGGCTCGGCACCGGCGCGCGCTCGGCGCTGCTGGTCGGGCGCGACGCCGCCCGCCTCGAGAAGCTCGCCACCGACCTGCGCGTGCGCTTCCCGGCGGCCGCCCTCTCGGTGTCCGCCGTCGACCTGACCGACCCGGCCGCGATCTCCTCCGTCGTCGAGTCGTCCCTCGAGGGCGGCGCCCCCGACACCGTGCTGATCGCGCACGGCGCGATGACGACCCAGGAGGAGGCGTCGGCCGACCTCGCCGTCGCCCGCGACGTCCTCGTGGTCACCGGCGTCTCGGTGGCCCTGTGGATGGAGGCGTACGCGAACGCGCTGACCTCCGGCACCATCGGCGTGATCGGCTCCGTCGCCGGCGACCGCGGCCGCAAGACCAACTACGTCTACGGCTCGGCGAAGGGCCTCGTCGAGCGCTTCGCGCAGGGCCTGCAGCACCGCCTCGCCGGCTCGCGGCTCTCGGTCGTGCTGATCAAGCCGGGCCCGACCGACACTCCGATGACCGCGTCGATGAAGCAGAGCGGAGCGTCGCTCGCCCCGGTCGAGTCGGTCGCGAAGGACGTGGCGTCGGCGATGTCCTCCGGGAACGCCGTCGCCTACGCGCCGGTGAAGTGGCGCGTGATCATGACCGTGATCAAGCTGCTGCCGGCCCCGATCTTCAACAGGCTCAACATCTGACCGGAGGCCTGCTGCCCGCTCGAAGGGTGCGGGCCCTCTCTCTTTCAAGCTTCAGTGCGATTCATCCGATCCGTAGAGAACGTGCTTCGACGCGGCGCGGTCTGTCGCTGAGCCCGCAGACCGAACGACGAGAGCCGCGTCCGGAACGCTTGCTGTTGTTATACATCGGCCCGATCTATAACAAGAAGCCCGTTACGCCTCCGCCGCGTCGGGCCCTTCCGCCCACACGTCGTACCGTGCGGGCATTCGCACCCTCCGGTACTGGATCAACGTGGCCTGGGCGACGCCGTGCGCCCGCTCTCGGCACCTCGGAGCTCGGGAACGGCGCGATCGCGAGGCGCTACGTCCCGACCGGGAGTCGCTGAGCTCACTCCGACCGACGCCGTCCGCACGGGCGGCACTCGCGTGACCTGCTGGGGCGAGCCCTCCGCCCACGCCGAGCCGCCCGGTCTGCCGGGGGTGGCGCGCCAAGCGGTGAGTGATTCGTGCCGAGGACGTCACTTCGGGCTCTCGGGTCCGTCTCATCACCATGGCACTCACCCTCCCCGCCCTTCAGAACCTCCCCTCGATCGACGCACGCGCGCGCAGACGCCGGCAGCGTCGACTCGACGCTCAGGCGATCGCCGCCGCCGCACTCGTCAACGAGCGCTACCTCGACCCCCGCTTCACCATCCCGGCCCTCGCCCGCGAGCTCCGCGTCCCGCCGCTCCTGCTGCGCGCCCGCTTCCGCCGGTTCTACCGGCTCCCCCTCGACGAGCACCTCGCCCTGCAGCGCATCGAGCTCGCGACCCTCCTGATGTCCGCCGCCCCGCACCGCCTCGGCGCGCTCGAGGAGATCGCGCACTCGAGCGGCTATCCCGACGCGGGAGCGCTCGACCGGGACTTCCAGCACTACTGCCGCACCCCGGCCCTCGCCGCCTGGTTCCGCCGGGGACGCACCCGCGTCGAGCCGACCATCGGAACCAGAGCGTGAGCCCGCAGCCGCGCCTCCGCCGCACCCGCCTGCGTGCCGCGCTCCGCGCATTCCTCGGCCTTCCCACACCCTTCGACGAGGACCAGGACGACTACTGGACCGCCCTCCCCCGCACCGCCCGCAGCGACGGCGGGACCGAGCACACGACGGCCCAGCCCTGAGTGTGGGAGAGGTCCCCCGAGCCCGCGCCGGCCTCGAGCCCCTCGAGGAGAGCGACCCTCGCACGCTGAAGCAGAGCGGGGCGTCGCTCGCCTCCGTCGAGTCGGTCGCCCGCAACGTCGCTCTCACCTCCGGCCGTGCCGTCGCCTGCGCCCAGGCGAGGACCGCCGCTCAGACGATGCGGAGGGAGATCTCCCCCACGCCGTCGACTCCCGCCTCGAGGCGGTCGCCGCGCTGAATCGGCCCGACGCCCGCCGGCGTCCCCGTGAACACGAGATCGCCCGGGCGGAGGGCGACGGACCTCGAGAGCGCCGAGACGATCTCGGGGATCGACCAGATCATGTCGCCGAGGTCGCCGGTCTGGCGACGCTCGCCGTTGACGTCCAGCCAGATGCCGCCCGCCTCGAGCACGTCGTCCCGACGGCGGATCGCGCCGACGGGAGCGGATCGGTCGAAGGCCTTTCCCCACTCCCACGGGCGCCCGTGCTTCTTCGCCTCGGCCTGCAGATCGCGCCGAGTGAGGTCGATGCCCACCGCGTAGCCGAAGACGGTGCGGGCCGCCTCCGTCACCGAGACGTCGACGGCCGCGGTGCCGATGGCCACGACCAGCTCGATCTCGTGGTGCAGGTCTCCGGTCAGCGGCGGGTACGGGATGTCGCCGCCGGCCTCGACGACCGCGTCGGCGGGCTTCATGAAGAAGAACGGAGCCTCGCGCTCGGGGTCCCCGCCCATCTCGCGGGTGTGCTCGGCGTAGTTCCGCCCCACGCAGAACACGCGTCGGACGGGCCACAGCTCGCTCGACTCCGCGAGGGCCACGGTCGTCCGTGCGGGCGGCGGGATCACGTACTGCATCAGCGTCTCCTTCTCTCGATGTCCCGGTCCCGTCACCAGCGGCGGACCTCCTGGTCGCTGCAGGTCAGCCGTCCCGCCAGAGCACCGCGGCGACCGCCCCCGCGACCGACGACAGCCCGAGCACGGCGGCGGCCACCACGAAGCCGGTCGGATCGCCGACGGCCCGCCCCGCGAGCGCCCCGCTGCCCGAGAAGGCGGTGACGACTCCGAACACCGCGGCGGTGCTCAGCATCAGCGAGCCGTTGTGCAGGACGGAGCGGAAGCCGTTGGCGACCGCTCGCCGGTCGGCCGCGACGCCCTGCATCACCCGCCGGGTGAGCGCCGCCATCACGATCCCCTCCCCGAGGCCGACGGGGATCAGCGCCGGCACGATCCACGCGGGCTCCGCTCCGACGGCGAAGTCCACCGCCAGCCAGCCGAGCCCGACGGCGACGAGGACGCCTCCGCCGATGGTGAGCGCCCGCGCCGACACCCAGCGACCGGCCCAGCCGGCGCCGGGTGCTCCGATCATCATGGCCGCGCCCATCGGCACGGCCATCGCGCCGGCCTCGAGCGCACTCGCTCCGCGGATCGCCTGGAGGTACAGGGCGACGAGAACGACGACGGAGCCGAAAGCGAACGAGATGCAC
The DNA here is from genome assembly GCF_009807095.1 of Rathayibacter sp. VKM Ac-2754. GTDB lineage: Bacteria > Actinomycetota > Actinomycetes > Actinomycetales > Microbacteriaceae > Rathayibacter. The sequence goes on from NZ_WUCC01000005.1 coordinate 155,335, forward strand.
AGGCTCGCGAGGTACACCAGCGCCCGCGGCCCGACGATCACCGCGGGATCCAGCAGCGGCTCCCGCGCACCGCCGCGTGCCAGTCGCGACTGCGAGTACGCGAAGACGACCACGACGAGGAGCGCACCGCCGAGGAGGAGCCAGCTCGCCGGCGCGGTCGGCTCGGCCGAGAGCCGCTCCCCCGCGAGGAGCACGCCGCCGATCCCCGCGAGCGAGAGCAGGGCACCCGCGAGGTCGAAGCGGAATCGGCGGATCGGAGGCGCATGCACGTGCGCCAGGGCGCGCCAGCCGAAGCCGATCGCCACGGCGGCGAGGGGCAGGGTCGCCACGAAGACCGCTCGCCAGTCGAAGTGCTCGAGCAGCAGCCCGCCCAGGAGGGGGCCCGCCAGAGTCGACAGGCCGCCGATCGTGACGTTGAGGCCGAGTACGAGGGGGAGCTGCGCGAGCGGGATCACGTCGCTGAGGACGGCGGTGGAGTTCGCGACCGCACTCGCGGCGGCGAGACCCTGCACCGCTCGCGCCGCGATCAGCACGCCGTCCGAGCTCGCGAGGCAGCACACGAGCGACCCGACGAGGAACGCGATCACCCCGCCGAGGTAGAACCAGCGTCGACCGAGCAGGTCGGACAGCTTGGCGAAGACCAGGATCGCCGCCGAGTTGCCGAGCAGGAACGCGAGGATCATCCAGGCCGCCGAGTCGGCGCCGCCCGCGAGCGTCGCGCTCATCGAGGGGATGGCGACGCTCAGCGCTCCGGCGGAGCCGAAGACCATGAAGCCCGAGACGGACGTCGTCGTCAGGACGGCCGCGCGCACCCCCGCGCTGGGCACGACCGGCGACTCGAGCACTGTCGCGCTCATGCCGCGGCCTCGTCCTCGCGGCGGTCGACACGCGGGACGACCGCGATCGACCCCGTCTGCGGCAGCGCGCTCCTCCTCCACGGTCCACCGCGCGCCAGTGCGCAGACGAGCGCGAGCAGCGCGCCGGCTGCCAGCACCAGCATGGCCAGGGTGAACCCCGCCTCCGCGGCCGGGCTCGCGTCGGGCTCGGCGTAGCTGTCGATCCCGGAGGCGGTGATCACGAGGAGCGAGACGCTCGTGCCCAGGGTCGCCGCGCTGTTGTAGAGCATCGACCGCACCGCGTTCGCCACGGTGCGCCGCGCCGGCTGCACTCCGTGCATGATCGCGGCGGTGTTCGGCGTGGTGAAGACGCCGATCCCGACGCCGACGAGCACCAGCCACAGGCTCACGGTGAGCACGTCCGCCCCGCGGGAGAAGAAGGCGAGCCCGGCGAGCCCGAGCACCAGCAGCCCGCCGCCGACCGCCGCGAGCGTGCGCACGGTGAGCACCCCCGAGAGCCGGCCGGCCAGCGGCGTCGCCAGGACCATCGCGAGGGCCATCACCATGATCACGACCCCGGCTTCGGCGGCGGACCGACCGCCGACGATCTGCTGGTGGAGGACGACCAGCAGGGTCACGCCGGCCCGCGCGAAGGAGTTGAAGAACGCGGCCCCGTAGGCCAGGGCCCTCTTGCGATCGTTCACCAGGGCGACGTCGACCAGCGGATGCCGGACGCGCCGCTCCACCAGGACGAAGAGCGTGATCAGCACGGCTCCGAGGGCCAGGCACGCCCAGACCCAGGGGTCGCCGGGCCCCGAGGCGGACACGCGGTTCACCCCGTACAGCACGGCGGCCAGGCCCGCCGCCGACAGGACCGCTCCCGCGTAGTCGAAGCGCTCACCGGCCGCGCCCGACCGGGTCGACGGTAGGAAGCGGATGCCGAGAGCGAGCGCGGCGACTCCGAAGGGCACGTTCACGAGGAACACCGACTGCCAGCCGAAGGTCGAGACCAGCACGCCTCCGACCGCGGGGCCGATCGTGTTCGCGACCGCCGCGGCCGTGAGGTTGAGGCTGAGACCGTAGGCCAGCCGCTTCGCAGGGAAGGCGTCGGCCACCAGGGCGGAGGTGTTCGCGACGATCGTCGCAGCGGAGACACCCTGCAGTGCGCGCACGGCGATGAAGGTGCCGGCGTCGGGAGCGATCACGGCGAGCCCGCTCAGCACCATGAAGGCGGCCATGCCCCACAGATAGATGCGCTTGCGGCCGATCATGTCCGAGATCCGCCCGAAGACGAGGATCGACGCCGTGTTGGCCAGCAGGAACGCGAGCAGGAACCAGTCGGCGAGGGCGGCCGGCGCTCCGAAGTCGTCCGAGAGCGCCGGCAGCGCCACGGTGACAGAGGTGGCGTTGATCAGGATGAGCATCAGTCCGAGGCTGGTGACCGCCAGGACCGAGTAGGCCGAGCGCATCATCGCCGGCTCGACCGCACGTGGTGAGGACGTGGTGGTTCAACTCCTTCAGCGGAACGGGGGTGGAGACGGCGCGGAGGAGAGGAGGGGACCGGTGCACGGCCGGTCCCCTCTGCTCACTCGGTCGCCGAGATGTTCCCGAAGTCGATCGCGTTCTCGGAGCGGTAGGCGAAGCCCGTCACGCTGGTGCGGAAGACCTGCGAGGGCTGGATCGAGCAGACGAAGATCTCGGGCGCCGACTCGATGAGCACCGTCTGCGCCTGGATCCAGAGCTCGCCCGCCTCCTCGCTCAACGGGTCCGGCAGTGCCTGCGCGGCGTCGACGTGGGTCCAGAAGGTCGCAGCCGACGCGTCCTCCCAGCGCGACGGGTTCGAGGCGTCGTTGTCGGGCTTGAAGAAGATGGTGCAGGAGTAGGTGGGCGTCTGGACCTGGCAGCGGTTGCGGTAGATGATCGCCTGACCCGTCGCCTGCGCCCTCGTGGTCCCGAAGTCGGCAGCGGGCATCTGGTTGATCTCGATGTCGAAGCCGGCGTCCTTCGCGTAGGACTGGATCAGCACGCTGGCGTCGATGAGGTCGGTCGTCGCAGTCGAGACCGACAGCGTGTACGCGACCCGGTCGACTCCCGCCTCCTCCAGCAGCGCGAGCGCCTTCTCGGGGTCGTACTCGTAGGTGGGCAGCGAGTCGACCGAGTAGTTCTTCGTGGACGGGTTGATGTTGCCGATCGTCGTCGTCGCCCGGCCCGAGTAGATCTGCTCCATGATCTCCGCGTACGGGACCGCGTAGGCCATCGCCTGGCGGACGCGCTCGTCATCGAAGGGGGCCTTGTTCGTCACAAGGGTGAGGTCGACGTACTCGATCGGGTTCTCGGCCGACGGCACGACGACTCCCTGGGCGTTCGCCAGGCGGCTCTGATCGGTCGGGCGGCAGCCCTCCGCCATGTCGACGTCGCCCGTCGACACGAGGGTCGCCCGCGTCCCCGCATCGCCGACGACCCGGAGGGTCACCTTGGCGATCGAGGGCTCGCCGTAGGCGTAGCCGCTGTTCGCGGTGAGGACCATCTCCTGATCGGGGGTCTGCGACGTGACGTGATAGGGCCCGTGACCCCAGCCTCCGTTGGTCTTCGCCCAGGTGACCGCGTAGGGGTCCTCGGCCGTCGTGTTCGCGAGGAGGGCGACGGAGTCGTAGATGTGGCCCTGCAGGTTCGCCAGCAGGCCCAGGAAGGTCAGACCGAACCCTGCGCTGGTGAGGGTGAAGGTCACCGTCGCGTCGTCGACCTTCGCGAGCGCCTCCGGCCCTGCGAAGCCGGCCAGCCAGACGCTCTTGGAGTACGTCCCGACGTTCCACTTGCGCTCGAAGGAGTAGAGCACGTCATCGGCCGTCAGCGGGTTGCCCAGGGGCGACACCACGTCGGGACGCAACCGGAAGGTGTAGACCAGCCCGTCGTCCGAGACCTCGTACGACTCCGCGAGGTAGCCGACGTACTCGTTGAAGTCCTGCACGACGGTGCCCTCCGTCTCGCCGTCGATGTAGGGGTTCCGGACGAGACCGGCCTGGAGGTTCGCGTTCATCTCGAACGACTCCAGCGTCAGACCGCCTCCGCCGACCACTCCGTCGAGGGTCGGGGCGAGCGCGGGGACCGCGACGACGAGCTCGGTCTTCGAGGCGCCCGACGCCTGCGGCGCCGCAGTCGACGAGCCCGTGCAGGCGGCGAGAGCGAGGGCGGCCAGACCGGAGACGCCTCCGGCGAGCACGGCGCGACGACCGATGGCAGCAGAGAGGATGCCGGCGCCGCGTGCGGAGAAGGAGGTGCTGGAGGGCGGGGCGAGGCGGGAGTTCGGGGTGGGATTCACGGTGATTCCTCTGATTCGGGCACAGCTGGACGAGGGTCCGACGGCGTCGGACCCCGAGTGCAGGGGGACAGTGGTGCGGGCAGTCAGCGAGCTGCGGCGGGGCCCCGGGTCAGCCGGGTCAGTGCTCCGGTCACGCCCGAGGCCGAGGCCACGGCGATGCAGAGCGCGAGAGCGGGGAACAGGGTGGTCCACCAGCCGCCGAGCATGACGTCCGAGACTCCGCTCGAGATCATCACTCCCCACTCCGGTGTCGGCGGATTGAGACCCACGCCGAGGAAGCCGAGTGACGCCGAGACGATGATCGAGATGCCGAAGATGGTCGAGCTGTTCTCGATCGCGGGGCGGGCCGAGTTCGGCAGCACGTGCCGGAGCATGATCCGCCACGGCCGCAGCCCTGCCATCACGGCGGCGTCCACGTAGGCGTCGCTGCGCACCTTCAGCACCTCCGCCCGGGTGAGCCGCACCTGGTTCGGGAGCAGGATCAGCGAGAGCGCGATGCTGAGGCTGAGGACCGATGGGCCGAACAGGCCGACCACGACGACGCCGACGATCAGCGGAGGGACAGCGTCTGTCAGGTCGATGAAGCGATTGACCCCGCGGCCGGCGACCCCCATCACTCCTGTCGTCGCCTCGTTCATCCCGACGATCAGACCGATGACCAGACCGAGGACCGTGGCGAAGATCGTGACCAGGAACGCCATCAGCAGATTGATCTGCGTGGCCGCGATCGTCCGCGAGAAGACGTCCATGCCGGTCGCGTCCGTGCCGAAGAGGTGGGTCGCGTCCGGCGCGAGGTTCGACGGGCCCGCCACCCGCTCGGGGTCGAACGGCACGATGACCCGGGCGAAGAGCGTGATGAGCACCAGGATCCCGAACGGGACGGCGCCGATCCAGACGGGTGCGCGCCTCCGAGTGACCTCGGAGCGGAGGCGCGGCTGCGGGAGCCGCAGGCGGGTGAGGGTGGTCATGGTGTCATCCGTCCACTCGTGCGCCGGGTCGCCGGCGCGGATCGAGGAGCATGTTGGCGATGTCGACGAGGAAGAAGACGACCAGGCACAGGGCGGCGATCACGACCAGGAAGCCCTGCAGGCCGAGGAAGTCGAGAGTCTCGACGGAGGTGATCGCGAACGTGCCGACTCCGCCGAATCCGAAGAGCTGCTCGATCACGACGACACCGCCGATGAGACCGCCGAACATCGCCCCCAGCATCACGACGGAGGAGGCGCTCGCGCGTCGCAGGATGCTGCGGTAGATGGAGGAGCGCGTCGCCCCGGAGGCGATCTTGAACAGCGTCGACGGGGCCGACACCTGCTCCTCGACTCCCAGATTCAGCTGCTTCCACAGGCTGGGCGTGTGCACCAGGACGATCACGGCCAACGGCAGCGCGTAGTGGGCCCAGAGCGACGCGAAGCCGACCCAGTCGCCGCTGATCACCGTGTCGATCAGAGGGAAGCCGGTGACGACGGGCAGCGTGGCTCCTGGATCGACCCGGCCGATGGGCGCCGGGACGATGCGCAGGAATGTGTAGAAGAGCACGAGGCCGAGGATGGCGACCGCGAAGTCCGGCACCGATCCCGCCAGACGTCCGTAGAAGCGCAGCGCCGCGTGCAGCTGCCGGTTGCTCGTCAGCATCGTCACGAGCGCGAGCGTGAGCGCCAGAGCGACGGCACCGAGCAGCCCCAGGGCGACGAGCTCGATCGTCGACGGGAGCCGCGTCATGATCTCTGTCCAGACCGGGCGTCCCGTGATGGGCGAGGTCCCGAGGTCGAGGCCCAGGAGCTGCCGCCAGAACGCGACGAGCTGGTCCCAGAGCGACCCGCCGAGACCCATCGACTCGGCGGCCGCGTCGTAGTCCTCGGTGGTGAAGCCGGCACTCGTGTCCATCCGCGCGAGCACGGGGTCGCCGGGCACGAGCCGGACGAGGAAGAACGCGACGGTCGCGAAGACCGCGATGTGGAGCGGGAGCACCAGGGCGCGGGTGATCCACCAGCGGTTGCGGTTCAGGAACGTGGTCACAGGCCTTCTCCTCTCAGAGCGGGTGTCGGGGTGGTCTCCCGCTGGACAGCGGTGGTCGGAGGGCCGACGGGCCGGGCAAGAGCGAGCCAGGACCCTCCGCGGGAGATCGACGCGACGGTCGCGGCGATCCCGAACGCGGCGAGGAGCAGCCCGGCGGCGACGAAGGCCGAAGCGACGGCCGCCCGATTCGAGACGACTGTGTCGTAGCCGTCGATGCCCACCGCGGCGAGGCCGGCGGTGACGAGCACCAGCGCGACGGCGGTGCCCGTCGTCTGAGCCCCGTTGAAGAGGAGGGAGCGCACGCCGTTCGCGATGCCCCGCCGCGACACGGGCAGCCCTGTCATGATCGCGGCGGTGTTGGGGGCGGTGAAGACGCCGTTGCCGGCACCCACCAGCAGCAGGCCGGCGATCAGCAGGCCGCTCGATGCCTGGCCGAACGAGGCGGCGGTGAGCCCGTAGCCGACCGCCGAGAGCGCGCAGCCGGTCGAGGACACGGTCCGCGACGAGAACCTCCTGGCCAGGACACCGGCCATCGGCGACGTGACCACGAGAGCCGCCGCGGTCACGGCCGCGATCAGACCGGCCTGCACGCTCGAGACTCCGAGCACGAGCTGCTGGTGCAGCACGACCAGCACGAGGACGGCGGACTGCGGGAACGCCATCAGGAAGGCGCTCGTCAGCGCGAGCGCTCTGGCCCGCTCGATCAGGATCGACGTGTCGATCAGGGCGACCGTCGTGCGCCGCTCCACCACCGCGAAGATCATCCCGAGGACCAGCGCGAGGGCGAAGAGGGTCAGCACGCGCGGGTCGTCGAGGCCCCAGACCGACACCCGGTTCACGCCGAGCAGGAGCGCCGCGAGGGCCGCCGCGACGAGGACGGCGCCCACGACGTCGAAGCGATCGCCGGCGGAGCGCGACCGGTGGTCCTTCGGGAGGATGAGCATCCCGAGGATCAGGGCGAGGACACCGAACGGCACGTTCACCAGGAACAGCGAGCGCCAGCCCATCGATTCGAGGAGCACGCCACCCAGGACGGGTCCCACGATCGAGGCGGCGGAGGCGGCCATGATGTTGATGCTCAAGCCGAGAGTCAGCATCGTGGGCGGGAACGTGTCCGAGATGATCGCGTTCGCGTTCGGGATGATCGACGCCGCGGCCACCCCCTGCAGAGCGCGCAGGACGATCAGGGTGATCGGATCGACGACGACGGAGGCGATCAGGCTGGCCGCGATCATCAGGACGAGTCCCGCGAGGTAGAGCCGACGCCGGCCGACCATGTCCGACAGCCGCGAGAAGACGAGCACGGTCATCGACAGCGCGAGCATGTACGCCAGCAGGAACCAGTCGGCGGTCGCCGCGGTCACGCCCAGGTCGCCCGAGATCGCCGGCAGCGCGACGTTGATCGACGTCGCGTTGACGAACATCAGCATGCTTCCGAGCGTGGTGACGACGAGGACCGCCCACGGAGAGCGCAGTGCCGCCATCAGGCCGTCAACTCCGCCTGGATGGGTTCGACCGGAACGAGGTGACGTGGAGCGCGGGTGTACGCGTCGAGGAGGGAGACCGTGTAGGGATGCGCGGGGCTGTCGAGCACCTGATCGGTCGGGCCGTGCTCGACGACCGCTCCGTCGCGCATGACGAGGAGCGAGTCGGCGACGAAGGCGGTGGCGGGCAGGCCGTGCGACACGAAGCCGAGCCCGACCTGATAGGTCTCGCAGTAGTCGCGGATCATGTTCAGCACGGCGCCCTGGACCGAGACGTCCAGGGCCGAGACGACCTCGTCGCACAGGAGCACCCGCGGGCGCACGACCAGGGACCGCGCGAGCGAGAACCGCTGGCGCTGACCGCCCGAGAGCTGGCTCGGATAGCGCCCGAGATGCGCCGGGTCGAGACGGAGCAGCTCGAGCACCTCGAGGATCTCGGACTCCGCGGCGTCGCCTGTGACGCCGCGGAGGACTCGGAGCGGGGTCGCCACCGCATCGCGGAGGGTGCGCCGCGGATCGAACGACGAGAACGTGTCCTGAGCGACGTACTGGACGCTCCTGCGCAGTTCGAGTGTCCCGGCCGCCGTCCGCTGCAGCAGCTGCAGCGACCGGCCGTTCAGGGTCACGTCGCCGGCGGTCGGCTTCTCGAGGCCGACGAGCAGGCGCGACAGCGTGGACTTCCCGGACCCCGACTCGCCGACGATCCCGAGCGAGGTCCGCGAGTTGATCTCGAGATCGACGGGCTTCACCGCGACGTGCCGGCTCGCTCCCCGTCCGAAGCTCTTGGTGACTCCCTCCGCCCGCAGCGAGACGAGCTCACGGACCGCGTTCACGCCGACACTGCTTCGTCGAGGTCGATCCGGCCCTGGTCGGCGAGGGTGGGCAGGCGGTGCATGCGCGCCGTCTGGAGGGTGGGCACGCAGGCCGTCAGCGCGCGGGTGTAGGGGTGGGTCGCGTCCTCCTCGATGCGGTCGGCCCGGCAGATGTCGACGATCCGCCCGTGGTACATCACGATCACCCGGTCCACGTACATCCGGCAGAGCTCGATGTCGTGGCTGACGATCAGGAGGCTCGCACCGGTCCGCTGCGTCATGTCGGCGAGCAGGTCCATCACGTCGCGGCTGACGGAGGCGTCGAGCGCCGACGTCGGCTCGTCCGCTATCAGCAGCCGCGGCTCACTGCAGATCGCCAGCGCGATCATCACCCGCTGGCGCATGCCTCCGGAGAGTTCGTAGGGGCGCAGCTTCAGGATGCGCTCGGTGTCCGAGAGGCCGACGCGACGCAGCCACTCGGCGGCGCGCTCTCTCGCGGCCCGTCGGCCGAGCCGGCCGACGCCGCGGAGCACGTCCGTGAACTGGCTGCCTACCGTGGCGACCGGGTCGAGCGAGGTCATCGCGTCCTGGAACACCATCGACATCCCCGGCGTCCGGTGGGGCACGGTGCGCAGGGCTCCGCGGACCACGTCCTCGCCGTCGAAGCGGAAGGTCCCGAACCGGCGCTGGACCGACGCATCGGTCAGCAGGCCGGCGACGGCCAGGGCCAGGGTCGTCTTGCCCGAGCCGGACTCGCCCACGATGGCGACGTGCTCGCCGCGCTCGAGGGTGAACGCCGCGTCGTGCACGGCGATGTGCCGGTCGGCGCCGCTGCCGTAGCTGACCTCGGCGTCCGTGATCGTGAGAAGGGGATCGGTGCTCACAAGCTGTCCTCGCATCGTCTCTAGAACTCGAGCAGGTTGTCGCGGAAGGTGTCGAACGAGTACTCGGTCCGGGTCAGACCGCGGCGCTGCAGCGCCGGCACCAGCCCGTCGGCGATCTCGCTGACGTAGCGGCGGTTCAGGTCGAAGTTGGCGATCAGGAAGCCGTCTCCGCCGACCTCCTGCATCACCTCGTCCATCTGAGCCGCGACGGTGGCCGGAGTGCCGACCAGTTCGAGGGAGCCGGTCCCCTTGGTCAGGAACTCCCGGGGCGTCTTGCCGATCGCCTGCGCGAGCATCTGCTGGTGGCCGTTCGTCGTCGCCGTGGCCGGGATCGGCTCGTCGATGGGGAACTGCGCGAAGTCGATGCCCGAGTGCCGCGAGAGGTGCAGAAGACCGAGCTCGGGGTGGGCCTGGGCGAACGCCTTCTGCCGAGCCGACTTCTCGTGGGCCTCCGCATCCGTCTCGCCGAGGACCGGCGAGACCATGAACAGCACCTTCACGTCGTCGGGGTTGCGGCCCGCGACGACCGCTTCTCGCCGGATGTCCTCGCGGAACGTCTTCATCGCCTCCGGGCCGCCTTCGACCCCGGAGATGACCGAGTTCGCCGTGCGGGCGGCGAACCTCTTGCCGCGGGGGGATCCTCCGGCCTGCGTGAAGACTGGGCGGCCCTGGGGTGAGCGCGGAGCGTTCAGCGGGCCGCGGGAGCGGTAGAACTTCCCCTCGAAGTCGAGGGTGTGCACCTTCTCGAAGTCGGCCCAGACCCCGTTCTCCTCGTCGACGACCACGGCGTCCTCGTCCCACGACTCCCACAGCTGGCAGGCGAGATCGAAGAACTCGTCGGCCATGTCGTAGCGGAGGTCGTGCTCCTCGAGCAGGTCCTTCCCGTAGTTCTGCGCGCCGCGGTGGCTGGACGAGGTCACCACGTTCCAGCCCGTCCGCCCCTGGGACATGTGATCGAGGGTGTTGATCTTGCGGGCGAGCATGTACGGGTGGTACTCGGTGATCGACAGGGTCGGCACCACTCCGATGTGGCTCGTCAGGTGCGACATGATCGGCGCGAGCACCGAGGGGTCCATCTTGGGAGTCGCCGTGGCGCTCGAGAGGTAGGCCTTCGAGTCGCCGCCGTAGGCGTCGGGGACGTAGTTGGAGTCCTCGATGATGATGTAGTCGAACCGTGCGCGCTCGAGCGCCTGCGCGGTGTCGACCCACAGCTGCGGGCTCGCCCAGTCGACTCCTCCGCGACCCGACCAGGTCCGGTTCCACGACTTCACGCCGAACCCGCCGGCGCCGAACCAGGCGAGGTGGAAGGGTTTCGCTGACATCTCGTTCGCTCCTTGTGACTCCGCTGCTGCGGGAGGGTGGTGCTCGATCGGTTCCGGTGGTGGTCTCCACGGTAGGCAGCCCGTGTTTCATCGCCGGTCGCAAGGGGTGAAGAGGCGATTACGCCATGCCCCCGATTGAGGAATCCCAGGTCAGCGGGTCGTTCCCGCGCGGGATGGCTCGGTGTTCGCCGCATCGGGACCGACCAGCGCTCGGCATCGGAGCGTCGGTGGCTCCGATGCTCCGACGACGAAGGCCGCCGCGGCGCCCTCGGGGGTGCTGCGGCGGCCTCCGTCGTGCTCAGTAGGCGAGCAGGTTGTCCTTGAAGTGCTCTCCGTCGTAGGAGCTGCGGATCAGCCCGCGACGACGCAGCTCCGGGGCGAGGCCGGAGGCGATCTCATCGATGTAGCGACGCGTGTGCGTGAGGCCGGTCTCGGCACGGATGAGGAAGCCGTCGCCTCCGACCTCGTCCACGATCTCCTCCATCCGATCCGCCACCTGGGCGATCGTCCCGACCATCTGCGGCCCGAGCTGGGCGCGCTCGGGCAGCGCCTCCCGGAGGGTCTTCCCCTCGTTGCGCTTCATGAAGTCCTCGAGGATCGACTGGTGGCCGTTCGTCGTGAGGTCCTGCGGCATCGGGGCGTCCAGGTCGAACTGGAAGAAGTCGATCTCGGTGACCGCGGAGATCATCGCGAGCGTCTGCTCCACCTGGAGGGGATCACCCATGCCGTAGGTCCGCTCCCACACCATCCGCGCCTCGGCCTCGGTCTCGCCCAGCACCGGAGCCGCGTGGAAGAGGACCTTGACGTCGTCGGGGTTGCGGCCGGCCCGTTCCGCCCGCTCCCGGACGTCGGCTCGATAGGCCTTCATCTTGGCGACGTTCGGGTTGCTGGCGACGATCACGTTCGCGTTCCGGGCCGCGAAGTCCCGGCCCTTCGGCGATCCGCCCGCCTGGCACAGCACCGGTCGGCCCTGCGGTCCCGCCGGCATGTTGAGGGGTCCGCGCGAGGAGTGGTACCTGCCCTCGTAGTGGATCGGGTGCACCTTGGTATGGTCCGCGTAGAAGCCGGTCGTGCGGTCCTGGACGATCGCGCCCGGTTCCCAGGAGTCCCAGAGCTTCGTCACGATCTCGACGAACTCCTCGGCGCGGTCGTAGCGCTCGTCGTGAGGCGGCAGCGTCGCCATGCCGTAGTTCTGCGCCGCGATGTCCTCGGAGGAGGTGACGATGTTCCAGCCGACGCGACCGCCGGTCAGATGGTCCATCGTGGCCATCACCCGGGCGAGGATGAACGGCGAGTAGAACGACGTCGACCCCGTCGCGACGAAGCCGATGTGCTTCGTCGCGCGCGCCAGCACCGGGAGCAGCGGGAACGGATCGAGCTTGGGCGAGTGCAGGCTGTGCTTGAGGTCCATCAGTGCCGAGCCGCCACCCGCCTCCGAGACCATGGTCGAGTCCTCGAACATCATGAAGTCGAAGCCGGCGCGCTCGAGCTGCTTCGCCATCGAGACGTAGTACTCGCCGGACATCCACTCGGTGCCGGTGTCGCCGCCCCAGTCGGAGCGCCACGCGGGGGCGGTGAACGAGGTGAACCACGCGAGGTGGAACGGTGCGGTCATCAGGCGACCCTCTCTTCGGTCTGCTGTGCCCCGGTCGGCAGGGCTCCGGTCCGGTCGATGCGCGGGTCGGCCGCGCGGGGGTCGATGCTGTCCAGGCCGAAGTGGCTCAGGATGGTCGATCCCTCGTAGGCGGTGCGGAAGAGTCCGCGCTCCTGCAGGATCGGGACGACGGAGTCGACGAAGTCGTCGATGGTCCGGGGCAGGATCGGAGCGACGAGCGAGTAGCCGTCGCAGGCACCCGCGCGGAACCAGGTCTCCATCGTGTCCGCGACCTGCACCGCGGTGCCGGTCGCGACGAACTGCATGTTGGCGAGACCCCCGACGTACGAGCGGTAGGCGACCTCCGCGATCGTCAGGCCCTCCTCCCGGGCCATCCGCGTGAACAGGCTCGCCTGGCTGATGCTCGCGGTCCTGACCGTCGGCAGCAGGTCGAACGGCAGGGGGCCGTCGGGGTCGTAGACCGTGAGATCGTGCTCGAGCAGACCCGAGAGGTGGGCGATCACGTCGGCCCCCTCGGCGTGGTTGTCGTCGAGCGCCGTCTGCAGCGCCCGCGCCTCCGCCTCGGTCTCGCCGAGGAACGGTGCGATGCCGAGCAGCACCTTCACGCTGTCGGGGTCCCGACCGTAGGCGGCCGCGCGCCGTTTGATGTCGTCGTAGTACTCCTGGGCGCGCTCGAGGGTCGAGCCGCCCGCGTAGATGGCGTCCGCCCATCGCGCAGCCAGGTCGCGCCCTTCCGAGGAGGAGCCGGCCTGGACGATCACGGGTCGGCCGGCCGGCGGCTGCGCGACGTCGAGCGCCGCGTCGACATCGAAGTGCTTGCCGTGGTGCCGGATCCGCTCGGCGGCCAGCTCCGGAGTCGCCGCCGCCGCCCAGAGCTTCGTCACGACCTCGATGAACTCGTTCGACCGCTCGTAGCGCTCGTCGTGCGGCAGCTGCGCGGCGCGGCCGAAGTTGCGCGCGGTCGCGTCACCGGAGGAGGCGACGTAGTTGATCCCGAGGCGCCCGCCCATGATCGACGCGGTGGACGCGGCTCGCCGGGCGACGTCGAAGGGCTCGTTGTAGCTCGTCGAGAGCGTCGCGATGATCGCGATGCTGGACGTGCAGGCGGCGAGCGCCGAGGCGAGCTCGAGCGGGTCCAGGCGGGTGCTCGTCGAGCTCGATCGACCCCAGTTGTGCACCGGGGTGTCGGCGATGAACGCCTGATCGAACAGACCGCGCTCGGCCGCCTGCACCGTGTGCACGTAGGCGGCGGTGTTCGGGATCCCCGTGAGGTCGCTCTCGGGATGGCGCCAGGCTCCGGAGTGCCTCCCGTACTCGCTCAGATTCACGCTGAGATGCATCGTCTTCCTCACGCCGCTCGCCCTCCGTAGCTCATCCGATCGGTGATCCCCAGTGCGTCGGCGAGCGTCGGCCCGCCGTCGCGCGCGGCTCCCAGCCGCTGGGCCAGGCTCGCGATCCCGCCGGCCGCCGACAGCGGCCCGCTCAGGCAGACCCCATCGACGCCGAGCTCGTCGACGAGCACACCGATGGATCCGGCGGGGCCGACGGTGAGCCCGTCCCCCCCTGCGCTCGCCGCGATCGCGAGCAGGACCAGCGGGACACCGCGCGTCGCGGCGACGAGGCGCTCCGCCTCCGATCGGTCGCGGGCGACCACGATCCCGACGTCGAGCACCGGGGCGAGGCGGGCTGCCTCGTCCTCGCTCCCGATGCTGCCGAACAGCACCGGACGGCGCGCGGGCGAGGGCGGCACGTCGAGCGGGCCGGCGACGCGGAACGACGTGGAGCGGTAGTCGATCGGGTGGATCCGCGCGTCGTCCTTGAAGTCGCCGGTGACGGCGTCCGGCCACTGGGAGCCGTCCTCCCAGCTGTCCCAGAGCTCGAGGGCGATCTCTGCGTACTCGGTGGCTCGGTGCAGCTCGTCGGCGGGGCCGATCCTCGAGCGCCAGTCGTAGGCCGACGCTTCGGCGGGGCCGGTCACCGTCCTCAGCAGCCAGCCGGAGCGGCCCTGCGCCAGGTGGTCGAGCGTCGCCAGCCGTCGCGCGGCGTGGTACGGGAATCCGTAGAGCGCGGAGTTCGCGGCGATGATCCCGATCGTCGAGGTCGTCATCGCGAGATGAGCGGCGAGGGTCGTCGACTCGAACGGCGCGACGCCTCCGGAGCCGGCCGCGTCGAGGACCGCGACAGCGGCGACGCCGGCGCGCTCCAGGGCCGCGGCGGCTTCGACCGTCTCGGCCAGTGCGGTTCCGGGGTCGAGGGTGGTGCCGGGGTCGAGCGAGAGCAGGGCGGTGACGATCATGTCCGGTCCTTCCGGTCTGTCGGGCGCATCAGTAGGCCATGAGGTTGTCGCGGAAGGTGTCGAACTCGTACTGCTTCCGCGTGAGTCCGCGGCGCTGCAGCTCCGGGACCAGTCCGTCGCAGATCTCGAGCGAGTAGCGCCGCGAGAAGTAGCTGTTCGCGATCAGGAACCCGTCGCCGCCCACCTCCTGCATCACCTCGTCCATATAGCCGGCGACGCTGTCCGGAGTCCCGACGTAGCCGCGCGCCCCCGCGCTCAACGGGTTGCCCGTGATCACCTCGCGGAGGACCCGGCCCTCCCACTGGGCGACCATCGACTGGTGCCCGTTCGAGACCAGCGTCGAGGGAAGCGGCTCGTCGAGATCGAACTGCGCGAAGTCGATCCCCGACTGCCGCGACAGCGAGGCGAGCTGGTACTCGACCTCGTCCGCGTCGAGGACCGAGAGCCGCGTGTAGCGCTCCAGCGCCCGCTCCTCGGTCTCGTCGATGACGGGAGAGACCAGGAACATGAGCTTGGTGCGGTCGGGATCGCGCCCTGCGGCGAGGGCGCCCGCCCGCACGTCGTCGCGGTAGGCCTTCATCTTCTCCGGGGTGCCGGCCGAGACGATGATCGTCTCCGCCCACTCCGAGGCGAAGCGGCGGCCGCGTGCGGAGCCGCCCGCCTGGCAGATGACGGGCGAGCCCTGGGGCGATCGCGGCGAGGAGAGCGGGCCGCGCGAGCGGAAGTACTTCCCCTCGAAGTCCAGCGGGTGCACCTTCGACCCGTCGGCGAACACGCCGTTCTCGAGGTCGAGGACCAGCGCGTCCTCCTCCCAGCCCGCCCAGAGGCCGTGCGCCACCTGCATGAACTCGTCGGCCATGTCGTAGCGCTCGTCGTGGGGGTACTGCTTGTCGCGGCCGTAGTTCTGCGCGCCGCCGTCGTTCGACCCCGTCACCACGTTCCAGCCGATGCGCCCGTCCGACACGTGGTCGAACGTGTTCATCATCCGCGCGAGCATGAAGGGGTGGTACTCGGTCGTCGAGCAGGTGACGACGATGCCGAGGTTCTCGGTCGCCTCGATGAGGAACGGAGCGAGGATCGACGGGTCGAGCTTCGGGGTGTCCACCGAGTGCCGCAGGTAGGCGTCGTGGGAGCCCTGGTAGGTGTACGGCACGTTCGAGGAGTCCTCGATCATGAAGTAGTCGAACCCGGCCCGCTCCATCGCCCGCGCGTGGTCGACCGCGAAGTCGGGCCGCGCGAAGCGGGAGACCGCCGAGCCGGCCCAGGCGTGCTTCCACGCCTTCGGCCCGAATCCCTTCGAGTAGAACCAGCCGAGGTGGAACGGGGAGGCCGTCATGCGGTGCTGCTTTCTCTGCGGGGGAGGGAGGAGGAGTCCGGCCGGCGCATCAGAACGCCATCAGGTTCTCGCGGAGCGTGCTGTGCTCGTAGGCCGTTCGGGTGAGTCCGCGCTTCTGCAGCTCGGGCACGAGGCCGTCGCAGATCTCGGTGACGTACCGGCGCGAGAAGTAGCTCTCGTTCAGCAGGAAGCCGTCGCCGCCGACCTCCTGCATCAGCTCGTCCATCTCGGCCGCAACGTCCTTCGCGGTGCCAGAGAGGGGAACGCACTCGAGACTCCGCTGGTAGCGCAGGACGTCGCGGAGGACCTTGCCCTCCATCGCCGCGGCGCTCGACTGGTGGCCGTTGGAGATCAGGCGCGGGAGCGGCTCGTCGAGATCGAACTGCGCGAAGTCGATCCCCGTCCCGCGCGAGAGCGAGGCGAGACCGAACTCGACCTCGCGCTCCGCGAAGTCGTACCGCGCCTGCCGCCGTTCGAGGGCCGCCTCCGTCGTCTCGTCGATGAGGGGCGAGATCAGGAACAGGACCTTGATCGAGTCGGGATCCCGGCCGGCGAGCGCCGCCTTCGCGCGCACGTCCTCGCGGTAGGCCTTCATCTGGTCGACACCTCGGGCGGCGCAGATGATCGTCTCCGCCCACTGCGCGGCGAACGTGCGCCCGCGGCCCGAGCCTCCCGCCTGGCAGATGACCGGTGAGCCCTGCGGGGAGCGAGGGGAGGAGAGCGGTCCGCGCGAGCGGAAGTACGTCCCCTCGTGATGGATCGGGTGCACCTTCGACCCGTCGGCGAAGACTCCGTTCTCGAGATCGAGCACCAGCGCGTCCTCGTCCCACGAGCGCCAGAGCCCGTGGGCGACGGTGAGGAACTCGTCCGCCATGTCGTAGCGCTCGTCGTGCGGGTACTGCTTCTCGCGCCCGTAGTTCTGCGCCCCGCCGTCGTTGGATCCGGTGACGACGTTCCAGCCGATCCGGCCCTCCGACACGTGATCCAGGGCATTCATCTTCCGCGCCAGCATGAACGGGTGGTACTCGGTCGTCGAGCAGGTCACCACGACCCCGAGGTTGCTCGTGGCGGCCGTGATGAAGGGCGCCAGCACGATCGGATCGAGCTTGGGAGTGTCGACCGAGTGACGCAGATAAGCGTCGTGCGAGCCCTGGTACGTGTACGGGACGTTCGAGGAGTCCTCGAGCATCAGGTAGTCGAAGCCGGCGCGCTCCATCGCGCGAGCCAGGTCGACGGCGTTGTCCGGCTTCGTGAACCGCGCGACGGCGGAACCCGCCCAGTCGTGCTTCCAGGCTTTCGGGCCGAACCCTTTCGAATAGAACCAGCCGAGATGGAAGGGATCAGAAGACATGCACACCACCGGTGAAGTGAGGGATTCGGGACGATTCCGAACCTATCGACGGCGTATTTCGGCTTCGCCCTGCGGCGGTGACATCGTCATTACGCCGGAGGCGGCGCCCGGACCGCAGTCGATCGCGACGGGCTCGCACCGCTCTCCCGCGCGGGATCCAGCCCGGTCGGCGCCCCGCCGACAGCCCGGATCCGGGGCTGATCGCCGGTCGTGGACGGCGCGGCGGGCGCCCGGATGCGGGGGCGGAGGCGGCGGACAGCGCCGCGTCCCCCCGGCGAACGGGTGTCGGAGGCGGCCGGCACAGGACCGCGCCCTCAGTGGCGTAACAGCGATGTAATGCCGAGGCGCACGTGTGTGTAATGCGCGGAGAGGATCCTTGTCGCCCAAGGATCCCAGCGTCGCGAATCCCTTCGACTCGACCGCGCAGTCATTCGTCTGGAGATCACATGGACCACTCGGCTCATCACGGCGGCACTGTCCGAGATCACTCGGCGCAGAACGGTTCGGCACAGAACGGTTCGGCGCAGAACGACTCGGCGCAGAGCGATTCTGCGCAGAACGATTCGGCGCAGGGGAGCTCCGCGCAGAAGGACTCCGCGCAGCGGGAGTTCCGCCGGCTGGCGCGTGAACGCGCCTCCGAGCAGAAGGTCGTGCGGATGCGCTCGGTGCTGAGCGTGCACGGCGCCCTGCGCACCGGACTCCGGACGGGCACCATCGCGCCGTCCGACCGGCTCGAGGAGTCGGTGCTCGTGCGCAAGTACTCGGTCAGCCGGAACGCGGTGCGCGCTGCCCTCCGCCTCCTCGTCGACGAGGGCGTCGTCTCGCGAGCCCCGCGCGCCGGGACGGTCATCCTCTGCGGCCTTGCCGACGTCCGCATCGACAACGGGGTCGCCTGGGCGAGAGCAGAGGACGCCGACCACGAACTGGTGACGACCGAGAGCCGCTGGATCCCCTCCACGCCGATCACACGGACCATGCTCGACACCGACGACGCTCAGGTGCACTGCACCGAGATGGTCGATCTTCTCGACGGCGAGCCGAGCCTCCTGTACGCCAGGTTCTGCCTCGCGGCGGGCGCCGGTCGCGCCTCGGTCTCGGGTGGTCGCGACGGCAGCTTCGAGGCCCTGTTCGCCGAGACCTACGGCAGCCGGATCGGCTCGATCGACTGCTGGGTCGAGGCGAAGGGCGCCGACGAGCGTGCGGCGGCACAGCTCGGGGTGGCTCCGGGCACGGCGCTGCTCGTGAAGTCCCGGCAGATCCGGGGAGAGGACGGCGTGCCGCGCGAGTACAGCGTGACCCACTACCTCGCCTCCCGGGTGGCACTGACGACGGTCCTCGACGGGGCGTCGACGCACGCGCCGACCGCCGTCCCACGGGTCCGCTTCGAGCACGGCGGGCCTGCGGTGTCGGCGTCCGTCGAGGAGCCGGGGGCGAGCGTGCACCGCCGCTCCGTTCTGGATGCGCACTCCGAGCTGCGCGCCGCCCTCCGCGGCAAGCTCTTCCGCGTCGACGAGCAGCTCGTCGAGGACGATCTCGCACGAGAGTTCGGCACGTCGCGCAACACCATGCGCACCGCGCTCGCGCAGCTCGTCGACGAGGGCCTCATCCGCCGCGACCGCCGACACGGCACGGTGGTCACGACGCCCATCGCCGAGCTGACCATCGACAACGCGATGGGATGGTACCCGGAGGACGCCGGACGCCACCGCACCGAGAGCCTCTTCGCCGTGACGATCCCGACTCCGCCGACCGTCGGGGAACGACTGGGCACGGGCAGTCCCACCGTGTCGGTCGATCACTTCCTCTCGCACCGCGATGGACGGCCCTTCGTCATCTACATCCGCTACTCCGAGCCGGCCGAGCACCCTCGCCCGCTCACGGATCCGACCCGGATGGACTTCGACGATCTCTTCCGCCACAGCTACGGGGTATCGCTCGACCGCATCGAGACGAGCGTCCACGCCGTCCGCGCCGGTGAACGCGCCGCCGGACTGCTCGGTGTGGCACCGGGGACGCTCCTCCTCCTCAAGGAGCGCCTGCTCGTGGGCGAGGACGGCCGCGCTCGCGAGTTCAGCCACAGCTACTACGTCGCCGCCGGCGTCGTGCTCTCGACGCGGCGGTCGGCGAGTCCGGAGGCGCGCGCGATCCGAGCGGCCGCCTGAGCCGGTCGCGCAGGCCCGCTCAGCTCCGAGGGGCGGGGTCCGGCGCGAACGACTCCGCAACGGCGAGCAG
The DNA here is from genome assembly GCF_009807095.1 of Rathayibacter sp. VKM Ac-2754. Taxonomy (GTDB): domain Bacteria; phylum Actinomycetota; class Actinomycetes; order Actinomycetales; family Microbacteriaceae; genus Rathayibacter. Next base: position 174,838 of record NZ_WUCC01000005.1, read on the forward strand.
CTGCTCGACGCTGGGGTAGGCCCAGCGGAGATAGGCCGCCGGGATGCGGCTCCGCTCGGCGACGAGCTCGTGGGTCACCTCGGCCGGGTCGACCTCGACGACTGTTCTGGCGATCGCCGCGAGCCGGTGCGCCTCCCGATCCCGACGGATCTGCTCGAGATCCGCGGTCCGCTTGGGGCCGGGGCGGACGGCGGCGCGTCGACGCGATGACTCCGCCGCCTGCTCGCGCGCCCAGGTCCGGGTCGCCGCGATGTCCCGCCCGAGCTGCTGGACGAGCGCCTCGGTGTCCCGGTAGCGGCGTTGCGGCCGGAGCTTGGCGCACAGCTCGACCGTGATCTCGTGGCCGTAGAGCGAGCCGGAGAAGTCGAGGAGGTGCGCCTCGAGCAGCCGCTGCCCGTCGCGCCCGTAGAAGCTCGTGCGGCGCCCGACCGAGACCGCGGCGGTGTGCACGGAGTCCTCGGCGCTGTCGCGGACGATGCCCGCGTAGACGCCGTCGGCCAGACCGCAGTCGGCGAGCGGGATGTTCGCGGTCGGGAAGCCGAGGAGGCGGCCGCGGCGATCGCCGGGGACGACCACCCCGGTCACGGTGAACAGGGCGTCGGAGGCGTCGAGACGAGTGGTGACGGTCATGGCGGCGATCCTCTCGGGTACACCCGTCGATCGGGCGCCCTCCCAGTAGAGCGCGCCCCCGTTACACCCCGATGACCCGGCCCTTTCGATCGCATTGCGCCGGTTCCCTCCCCTGCGGCGCGTGATCGTGACGGTCATCAAGGCGTCCGTGATGGGGTCGAGCGCTGACCACGGTCAGGCCGTGGGGCGTCTTCTCCCACTTGTGCGGGCTGAAGACGATCTGCCAGGCCGCACGCCAGGCCGAGATCGAGTGCAGCACCCAGTAGACGGGGTTCAGCACCGCGAAGGCCGCGACCCGCCAGTTGTAGCGCTTCCACGCCGCGATCCCCGACACCACGATCATCAGCGCGTTCGAGAACAGCATGTTCGTCGTCCCCGCGACGATCAGCCACTCCGGAATGTCGAGCCCCAGGAACTGCACGCCGATGCAGCACCTGTTTCAGTCTTTACCACGCTTTATCCGATCTGGATAAAGCACCCTAACTCCAGTAAAGTCCGACACGTGGACGCCATCGACAACCCCTACACGCCGAACGCAGGTGCGCGGCCAGAGATCCTCATCGGCCGTGACGAGCAGACGGAGGCGTTCCGAACGCTGCTCGGTCGACTCCGCCGCGGGCGGACGGAGCAGTCGATGATCATGACCGGGCTGCGGGGAGTCGGAAAGACCGTCCTGCTGAACAGCTTCCGCTCCATCGCACTCGAAGAACACTGGGAGGTCATCGAGTTCGAGGCGGTCAAGCACGGCGAGGGTCGCTTCCGCCACACCATCGCGTCCCAGCTCAAGGCCGCGTTGCTCCGCCTGTCACCGCGTGCGAAGTGGACCGCAGCAGGACGACGAGCCGCCGAGGTGCTCAGCTCGTTCGCTGTCTCCGTCAACTCCGAGGGAACCTGGTCACTCGGCTGGGATGTCCCCGCCGCAGAGGGCCTTGCCGATCACGGCGATCTGGGCATGGACCTCGCGGATGTCCTGGTGGCGGTCGGAGAAGCAGCCGCCGAGCAGGGCGAGGGCATCGTCCTGCTCATCGACGAGGTCCAGTTCCTCGATTCGACGCAGCTCGAGGCGCTCATCCAGGCGATCCACAAGACCGTTCAGCGGAGCCTCCCGGTCACGTTCGTCGGCGCGGGTCTCCCTCAGATCGCAGAACTCGTCGGAGACGCGAAGTCGTACGCCGAGCGGCTCTTCAAGTTCCCCCGTATCGACTCGCTCGACGACGAGGATGCCAGAGCCGCCCTCACCGAGCCGGCCGCCACGGAGGGCGCGGTGTACGCGGATGACGCCGTCGACCTCGCCGTCGAGATCACGCGCGGCTACCCGTACTTCATCCAGGAGCTCGGTTACCAGGTATGGACGATCGCGAAGAGCGGCCGGATCTGGAGAGAGGATGTCGAGTTGGCGAGGGACGCCTACGAGGCGAAGCTGGACAGCTCGTTCTTCCGCGTCCGCCTCGACCGCGCCACGCCCCTGCAGACCGCCTACATGCGGGCGATGGCTGAGCTGGGGCCGGCGCCGCAGAAAGCCGGCGATGTCGCCCTGCTGATGAGCCGGACCTCGACGCAACTCGGACCGACTCGCGCGGAACTCATCGAGATGGGCCTCCTCTACACCCCTGAGCACGGCTACGCGGCCTTCACTGTGCCCGACTTCGACCGCTTCATGAAGCGAGCCGTCCCCACGCTCGAGGTGCCCGCCGTCGGCGCGCGACGTCAGCGGCGCCCCTCCGTCTGAGCACGCCGCCTCGATCCATCCGTCGAAGACGGCCCGTTCGAGCACGAGAGCACGGTGCTTTCGTGACGGATCGATCCCACCGACAGGGTGACGAGGCGCCGCGCGAGAAGCCGCCCTACGCCGGCGCCCCGATCGTCGAGTCCTCGTAGTCCTCCGTCAGCCCGTGGGGCGTCTTCTCCCACTTGTGCGGGCTGAAGACGATCTGCCAGGCCGCACGCCAGGCCGAGATCGAGTGCAGCACCCAGTAGACGGGGTTCAGCACCGCGAAGGCCGCGACCCGCCAGTTGTAGCGCTTCCACGCCGCGATCCCCGACACCACGATCATCAGAGCGTTCGAGAACAGCATGTTCGTCGTGCCCGCGACGATCAGCCACTCCGGGATGTCGAGACCGAGGAACTGCACGCCGATGTAGGTGATGATCGTGAAGCCCAGCACCAGCGGGTACAGGAGGAACGCCACCGGCGTCCCCATGATCAGCGCGACCAGGCTCAGCGTGCCGAGGATCCCGTTGACGCGGAACCAGCGCACGGGGTGCCGCGTGTTCACGCCCGCGGTCATCATGTAGCCCTTGATCCAGCGGGTGCGCTGCTTGATCCACGCGGGGACCTCGGCGCACGCCTCCTCCCAGGTGTTCGAGTCGACGACGCCCACGCGGTAGCCGTGCGCGGCCACGCGGAGGCCGAGGTCGGCGTCCTCCGTGACGTTGTACGGGTCCCAGGCGCCGAGCTCGCGCAGCACGCGCGTCTCGAAGTGGTTGGAGGTGCCTCCGAGCGGGATCGGCAGGTGCGACTGGTCGAGGCCGGGCAGCATCGCGCCGAACCAGTGCGCGTACTCGACCGCGAACATCCGGGTCAGCACGTTGTAGTCGGCGTTGAAGTAGCTCAGCGCGCCCTGCAGGCACACCAGCTGCTTCTGCGACGGGTCCACGTGCCGGCGCTCGAACTCGTCCTCGCGGAACAGCCGCACGCACTTGCGCAGCTGGTCGGGGTCGGGCCGGTCCTCGGCGTCGTAGATCACGACGAACTCGCCGCGGGCGAAGCTGAGGCCGTAGTTGCACGCGCGCGGCTTGGTCTGCGGGCCGCCCGGCGGCACGATCACCATGCGCACGTACTCGGGCGGGTTCATCCGCCGCACCGCGCCGATCGTCTCGTCGTCGTCGGCCTCGAGCAGCACGAGCACCTCGAGCTTGGCCTTGGGGTAGTCGAGCGCGCCGAGGTTCACCAGCAGCTTGCTGATGATGTTGGCCTCCTTGTAGGCCGGGACGAGGATCGTGTAGATCGGCAGCTCGTCGTCGGTCATGCGCGGAGGCGACACCGCGAGACCGCGGCGGCCGCGCTCGAGCGCCACCTCCTCCTCCCATGCCGTGACCGAGCTCTTGTTGAGCGGCGCGCGGAGCCCTGCCAGGGCCTTGAAGGCGATGTTCATCAGGAACAGCAGATTCGCGGCGGCGAGCACGATCACGAAGGTGATGCTCGGCGCGAGCACGACCCCCACGATCACCACGGCGGCCAGCACGAGCGGGGTGACGACCTGCCAGCGCCGCAGCCCCGACTTGGCCGACTCGTCGCCGCTCTCGACGGCGAGCGCGTCGGCGGCACCGAACAGCAGCGCGGCGCGGCAGGCGTTCTCGACCGCCATGAAGATGTCCCAGTCGGTGGTCGTGCGCACCGTGATCCGGGAGACGCCCATCAGCTCGCGCGCGCGCGCCAGCACCGTCTCGGTCGGCGGCACCGAGGTGGCGATCACGCCGGTGCCGTCCTCGAGCACCCGCCAGGGCACCCAGCCCTCGTCGACGAGGGTGATCGGGCCGATGCGCGCGAGGGTCTTCGCCTCGGGGGGCTCCTCGACCAGGTCGACCATCGGGGCGTCCCACTGCTCGGCGAGCGCCGCGTACATCTCGCGCCGGGTGACGGCTCCGTCGATGATGAGGTGCCGGCCGAGCAGGCCGCCCTCGCGGGCCTGGCGGCGCAGCGCCTCGTCGAGCTGCTCCCGGCTGATGAGCCCGCGGTCGAGGAGGATCTCGCCCACGCGTGCCGTCGTCGTCGCCATGCTCAGCCTCCGAGCCGCTCGTAGATCACGTAGATGCCCTGCGAGAACACGGGCCGGTAGCGGGTGTCGAACGAGGAGTCGCGCGTGATCGCGTCGTAGACGAGGTCTGCGACGCCGGTCTCGGAGAGCTCGGGGGCGTCGGCGGTGGTCACGAACACCCACTTCGCGTGCGTGTAGGGCGCGGCGAGGGCCTCGTCGAAGAGCTCGCCGGCCGAGCGGTTGTAGTACTCCGAGAGCGGGATGCCGATCTCGGGCAGCAGCGCGTTGCCGGCGGCGCTCTCGTCGATCAGGACTCCTCCGCCGTCGTAGTTCTCACCGAGGAAGCGAGCGGCGGCGGTCGCGCCCGACGCCTCCTTGAGGCCGACGTAGCCGCTCGCCTCGGCGATCACCGCGTTGCGGTCGAGGTCCTGCGCCCACCACGCGGTCTGCGCGCCGAGCAGCACGAGCACGAGACCCAGGGCACCGGCGCCCACCCGCGGGAGGCGCCGCAGCGCGTCGACGAGCACCGCCGCGAGCACCGCGAGGAACGGCAGCACCGACAGCGCGTAGCGGTTGTTCCACCAGTTCGTCGGCAGTGTCTGGTCGTTGTTCATGTGGGTCTGGCCGAGGTAGAGGCTGAGGAGCGAGAAGGCGTACGAGACGATCATCAGCCAGATCACGAGGGCGTCGTCCGAGATCCCGCGGCGCCACGCGAGCACCAGCGCTCCGGCGATCCCGAGCGCGACCGTGACGAGCCCCGAGGTCTCGAGCACCGCCCAGTTGTACGACCACAGCGTCAGGCCGGCGTTGCCCTGGTAGGCGAGCAGCCCCGCGTCGGCGACCGCCTTCTGCAGGTTCGCGGCCGAGTACTGCCCGTTCATGAACTCGAGCGGGTTGCTGTAGACCGTGAAGTTGTAGACCAGCCACCAGACGATCGAGATCAGCGGCAGCACGCCGAACGCGCTCGCCATCTTGATCGCGTACCGGAGCGACCTCTTGCGGCGCCACGCGACGATCAGCACCACGAGCGTGCCGCCGAACACGAGCACCCAGCCCTCGTAGCGCGAGAGCGTCGCGGCAGCGGCGGGCAGGCCGCAGAACACCATCATCTCGCCGGCCATCAGCGTGCGGCGGCTGGTCACCCAGTGCGAGAGCCCCGCGAAGCAGCCGACCATCGTGACGATGAGCACCGGCTCCGTCATCGCGGTCGAGAACGCGTAGAGCACCCCGGGGTTGGCGAGCACCAGCAGCACGGCGGTGATGCGCCCCGCGCGGAGGTGACCCACGCGCGCCGAGATCCGGTACACGCCGCAGGCGGTGCCGGCCAGGCAGATCATGCCGAGCAGGCCCGCCGCCCAGCCGGTGTGCCACAGCCAGAGCGACTGCACGAACGGGATGAGGATGAGGCTCGGGACGGGCAGCCAGACCGTGCCGAGCTGCGTGAACCCGGGCGCCTTCGAGTCGAAGATGCGCCGCGAGATCGCGAGGTGGCTCTGCGTGTCGGCGTAGGCGAGGTTGATGCCGGAGGAGGTGGTCACGAGGCAGGCGGCGAAGCCCACCAGGAGCGACACCACCAGCACGACGACCGTGCCGGGCACCTGCCGGCCGGTGACGGGCTGCCCGAGGCGGTCCCAGGCGCGCAGCCACCACCGGCGGGCCGCGGGCGGCGCGACCGGAGCAGGGGCGATCGTGCTGGTCACGGCATGCTCAGTCGGAGGAGGCGGGGCGCGCCGGCGGAGTAGCCGAGGGGTCGGCCGCGTGCTGGCCGTGCGGTGCGGAGTCCGGCTCCTGGGTGGCGCGCTCCTGCGCGTCGACGTAGGCCGCGACCCGGCGTGCCCGGCGACGGCGGGCGAGCCAGCCGAGCAGGATGAGCAGCCCGATGACGACGACCGCGACGACGAACCAGATCGCGTACGACGAGTAGTCGTCCTTGACCTCGTCCTGCGGCGTGATCTCGTTGCTGTCGATCTGCACGGGCTCGGTCGCCACTGCCCCCGTCACGGCGAGGTTGCCCGAGAGCGAGGTCCAGCCCTCCTCGGCGGCGAACGCGCCGATCGAGGCCTGCAGCGCGGAGGAGGCGGTCGCGTCGCCGTCGGGGCTCCAGCCGCCGAGCAGCACGAGATCGCGGCCCTCGGTCGTGAAGGCCTCGAGGGCCGCGTAGGGCGCGTCGGTGCCCACTCCGTAGCTCAGGCTCGAGGAGTCGATGGCGGTGAACTCGGCCAGGCGCAGCGGGGTCCGCAGCGCCTCCGCCTCCTCGGCGCCGGCCGCGACGACGAGGCCCGAGCGGTCGGAGTCGACGAAGTCGTCGAGGCCGACGACCGAGACGGCGAGCGGCGTGGAGTCGACCCGCTGCAGGGCGGCCACGAGGTCGCCCGCGCTGCGGAGCGCGTCGGCGCCGGTGGCCGACTCGCCGAAGGCCACGGCGAGCTCGCCGCCGAAGGCCTGCGGGAAGCGGCCGAAGCCGGGCGCGGCCGACTCGCCGCGGACCCCGGTGACGGTGGAGGAGGCTCCGTCGACGAAGAACTCGATCGGCACGGAGTCGGCCGAGCCGATGCAGAGCCCGTCGCTGTCGCGGACGGCCGAGAGGCGGACCGAGAGGCCGTTCGAGGATCCGAGCTGGCCGGTCGGGACCGACAGCTCCATGTCGACGGCGGTGTCGGCGCCGAGGACGCTCGAGCCGATCAGGAAGTCGTTCCAGTAGACGTTCGCCGTCGCCGTGATGCCCTCGGGGATCGCGGAGTGCGTGCCGACCAGCTCGAGGTCGACCGCGGAGACGGGGCCGCCGAACGCGGACTGCGTGATGGTCGTGTAGCTCGCCGCCGCTCCGGTGCTGCCCAGCGCGAGGCGGTCGGCGCCGAAGTCGGCAAGGGTGTGCTCGAGCGAGCTCGACGGCACGACCTTCTGCGCGAGGCCGGTCGTGCTGGCGCTCGAGGCGAGCCCGCGGTACTCGCTGCCGAGCGCGGCTCCGGCGGCGGCGAGGTCGCCCGAGGCGCCGGTGAGCGTCAGGACCGGCGTTCCGCCTTCGTCGCTGATCGACGTGACGACGTCGCCGTCCGCCGCTTCGAAGCGCACGATGCGGCCCTGAGCGGCGTCGAGATCGACGATCCCCTCGGTCGCGCCGTCCTCCGCCACGGTGATCGCGACACCGGAGGAGGGGTAGCGCGCGGCCAGGGAGGCGGCGGCCGACAGCCCCGCGGCGCGCAGGGCGTCGTCGGCGGCGTCGGGCACGACGATCGAGACGTCGGTGACCGAGTCGCCGAAGAAGTCGGCGACCGTGGTGGGCGCCGCGGCGACGCCGTCGCCGACGATCCCGACGTCGGAGACGGTGAGCGAGCGGCCCTGCACCTCGCAGAGAGCGCCGGCCGAGCCGGTCGCCCCGGTGAGCTGGAAGCCGATCGCGAGGACGCCGTCGACCGCGTCGCCCGGCTGGAGCGGGACGTCGAGCCGGGTCGCGGTCGCCGCGTCGATCGTCTGCACGGTGCGACCCGACACGATGACCGCGAGCGAGCCGCTCAGCGGCTCGAGCGCCTGGAGCGTGGCGAGCACGCGGGTGGGGGTGACGCCGTCGGCGACCGGGAGGGTCAGGTACTCGAGCCCGGCACCGGCGGTGACGGTGAGGGTCGAGGGGCTGGCGGCGGCCTGCACGACGGCTCCGGTCGCCGGGTCGACGAAGTCGGCCGCGGAGGCGCTCGACGCGGCGCCGAACACGAGGACGGCGCAGAGCGCGGGGGCGGCGACGGCCGCGAGAGCACGCCGGTGCAGGGAAGGAGAGGTCATGGAGCGACGATCCGATCGGCATACGGGAGAACGGGACGGCCGTCACTCGAGGATGGAGTCGAACGGTCGTGCCCGGGCCTCGGCGCGAGCCGTGGAATCGGCTCCGACGCCCCGTTCTGGCGTCAGTCTAGGGAGTGCAGGGCGACCGAGCCGGTCGTCAGCAATCGGTGCTCCGCCCCCGTCCGAGTGTCAGGACGACCGAAGACGTACCCCTGCACATCGGTGACTCCGAGCCCGCGGAGGAGGGCGATCGTCTCGAGGTCCTCGGCCCCCTCGACGATGACGCGCACCCCCGTGGCCACCGCGTACGACTGCAGTGCCCGGACGAGCTCGCGCTTGCGGACCTCGGTCGCGAGCCCGGTGATCAGGGCCCGGTCGAGCTTCACGATGTCGAGCGGGAAGGTCGCCACCGACGCCGCGGAGGAGCCCAGCGCGCCGTAGTCGTCGAGCGCGATCAGCACTCCTCGGTCGCGCAGGCTCTGAGCGTGCCGTCGCAGGTCGTCGGTCGCCGTGTCGAGGGTGCGCTCGTTGAGCTCGATGCAGAGCTGCACCCCGGGGAAGCGCCCGGGCATCTCCGCCAGGTGATCGCCGAGCCGCTCGGGCGCCAGCTGCTCGAGGTCGACGTTGACCGTCATGCACTCGATGCCGACCCCGGTGTCGCGGAAGCTCTCGGCCGCGGCCATCGCCTTCTCGACGACTTGCACGGTGAGGTCGTCGAGGAGGTCGAGCTCGCGGACCTTCTCGATGAGGTCGGGCGGGGCGATCCGGCCGACGACCGGATCCTCGAGCCGCACCAGCGCCTCGAACGCCCAGATGCGGTTGCTCGCGAGCTCGACGATCGGCTGGTAGGCGACGTCGAGGGTGCGGTCGCGGACGGCTCGCGACGCCGCCTCCCGCACCGGATCGGCGACGACCGAGGTGACGTCGATGGCGCTCGCGCGCTCGCGGCCGGAGCGGCCCCTCCCCCGCTTGAGCGCGAGCATGCTGCGATCGGCCTCGATCACGATCGTCGACGGATCGAGCTCCTCGTGCGCCGAGAACGCGACTCCGACGCTGACCACCGGCGCCAGCGTGTCACCGCCGACCGTCGCGGTCGCGCTGACCGTCTCGACCAGCGCCTCCGCGCGCCGGCGCGCATCCGCTGCCGAGCGAAGACCCCGCAGGATCAGCACGAACTCGTCCCCGCCGATGCGGGCCGCGAAGCCGCCCTCGGCGGTGGACTCGGCCAGCCGCTGACCCACCAGGCGGAGCATCTTGTCGCCGACGTGGTGCCCGCGTCCGTCGTTCAGGTCCTTGAAGTCGTCGAGGTCCATGAAGAGCACGGCGATGCCCTCGAACGGCCGGCGGTCGCGGTTGTAGGTCGCGAGGGCCGACTGGAACGCCCGCTGGTTCGGCAGACCCGTGAGCGGGTCGCGGTCGACGTAGCGGCGCAGCGACTCCACGTCGTCGCGGGCGCCGAGCGTGTCGGTGCCCATGTGCGCGAGGGCGTCGAGGATCTGCTCGTCCTCGGTGCTGAACGGCACCGGGCTGAGGCGCTTCGAGGCGACGACGTAGCGGGTGCGGCCGCCGGGCACCAGCATCACCGAGCCGATCTCGCTGCCCGAGGCCGGCTCGTCGCGCACCTCGATCCGGTCGGCCTCGATCGACGTCCGCGCGTGGGCGACGAGGGCGCCCTCGGCCTGCGAGACCCCGCCCCACGGCAGCTCGAGCGCCGCGTCCAGGACGCCGGCGAGCCGCCTCCGCACCCGCCGCACCTCGATCCGCTTCGCCACGCTGAAGACCAGCGCGCTCACGACGAGCAGCAGGAGGGGGCTCTGCTCGATCGCCGGGTCGCCCGCCATCGCCGGGACCACCACGCTGTCGAGGAACCAGACGGCGGTGCCGAGCACCCAGAGCAGCGCGATCATCAGAGCGACCCGGCGCGGCACGAGCGCGCTCGTCCCGACCTCCCAGTCCAGGCCCCAGCGCCCGCGCTGGCGGAGGACGTCGACGAGCAGGATGACCAGGACGAACACGACGGTCGCCGGCAGCAGCGCGAGCGGTTCGCCGATCGGGCCCCGGAGCAGGTCGAACACGTGCAGGTGGGCGTCCGCGGCGAGCGCCCCGAGACCCGTGACGTAGAACGCGATCGGGACGCTGCGGGTCTGCACCAGCTGGACGACGAGCGACGCCGCCGTCCACACTCCGAGCAGGCGCAGCGGATCCACGCCCGGCTGCACGACGACCAGCAGCGTCACCGTCAGCCCCACCACGGGCATCCCGGAGCGACGGCCGAGCGGGATCCGGAGCGCGGCGGTGAGCGCGACGGCCACGCCGAACGCGACGACGAACGCCCAGCTGAGCGGCGGCGTGATGATCAGCAGGCGGGCCGAGTTCGCGATCAGCGCGAGTGCGAACGCCCCGAGCAGCCCGGCGATCACGACGTCGAGGGGCCGGAGCCCGTGGGTGCGCTGCATGGGGGCATGCTAGGGCCTGCCGAACGCGATTCCACCTGCTCCGCACGGCCCGATCTGCGGCGTCTCGGGCTCGATCGACCTCGGGCGGCGGCCGATGCCGACATTCTGTGCAGCGCGAACGCCCCTGTCCTAGGGTCTGTACAGGTCGGGTGCGGACGCATAGTGAGGCCATGCCCCTTCTCTCCGTCGCCGCTGCCGAGCTCACTCGCCGCGGCCTCTTCGCCGCCCCCCTCGGCGCCACCCTCGCCACCGCCGATCCCGACGCCCCCGTCCTGCACTCCGAGATCGCCGCGCCCAGCGGGGTCGCGGGGCTCGACGCCTCCGGTCTCGTGCCCCTCGCGCAGCTCCCCGAGGCGGTGCGCACCGACTCCGGCGAGCGCCCCGTCGCCAAGGGCGAGCTCGTCTACAACGTGCAGGACTACGGTGCGACCGGCGACGGCAGCACCGACGACCTGCCCGCGATCGACGCGGCGATCGACGCCGCCCTCGCCACCTACGGCGGCGTCGTCTACTTCCCCCGCGGCATCTACCGCATCGCCGGATCGATCGGCCGTGCCAGCGGGCTCTCGAGCATCGCGTTCCGGGGGGCGGGCGAGCTGTCGACGCGCATCCGCTCACTGACGAACGCGCCGGTGGTCACCGGGGCCTTCTCGGCCTGCCGCTTCGACAACCTGATCCTCGACGCGAACGGTCTGGGCGGCGCGTGCGTCTCGGCGCACCTCGACAAGACCGTGCTCGACTCGCTGCAGCTCTACGGCTGGACCGACTACGGCATGCGCCTGAACGACGGCACCTTCGGCGACCTCGGGCTGCTCAACCGCATCCAGCGCTGCAGCATCGACCAGTGCACGGGCACCGGCATCTGGACGGGCTACCGGATGATCGACTCCTGGATCGTCGAGAACAACATCGGCGCCTCCTACGCCGACCTCTCGATCGAGGGCGGGCCGATCCGCATCCTGGGCAACCACCTCGACGGCTCGCCGCAGATCAACATCGAGCTGCGCGGCAACCGGCGCGTGACGATCGCGAACAACATCATGGAGGGGGCGCGGCGCCAGTCCCTCGTCTACACGATGCCGCCGTGGCTGACGGAGGATCTGGCGCAGATCCAGATCGTCGGCAACGCGATCAGCAACGGAGGCAAGGCCGCCGCGAACACGTACCCCGCGATCGCGATCACCGGCGTCTCCTCGGCGGCGCGCACCGTGGGCTTCAGCATCACCGGCAACATCTTCGCGTGCGAGGACGCGGGCGCCGGCTGGACGCACTGCGTCGAGGCCGTGAACGCGCGCGCCGTCTCGGTGCTGGGCAACCAGTGGGCGACCGGGCACATGAACGCGAAGCCCGTGCGCGCGGTGGGCAGCACGGCGTACGAGGTGATCGGCAACCACGGCGACAACGCGGTACGGACCACCTGAGCGCGGCCACCTGAGCCGTCGCGGCCAGAATCGAGGGGTGCCCCTCCTCGTCTCCTCCGCCGGCCCGCGCCGTGGCTGACGCCCGCGGCGGCGTCGCCTCGCTCGAGCGCCACCAGATCGCCTGGTACCTCGGTGCGATCGCGGCGGGGCTGGCGCTCGGGCTCCTCCTGCCCGGGGCGGCGCGGCTCGACGTCGCGATCACCCCGGTGCTGGGGCTGCTGCTCTACGCCACGTTCCTCGCGGTGCCATTCGGCTCGGTGCTGCGCGCGTTCCGCGACGGGCGCTTCCTGAGCGCCGTGCTGCTGGTGAACTTCGTCGTGGTGCCGGTCGTCGCCCTCGCCCTGTCGCGGTTCGTCGCCGAGGAGCCGGCGCTGGTCTTCGGGGTTCTGCTGGTGCTCCTCACGCCGTGCGTCGACTACGTGATCGTCTTCAGCGGTCTCGCGGGCGGGGCGGCGGCGCGGCTGCTGGCGGCCGCGCCCCTCCTGATGCTGGTGCAGATCCTGCTGCTGCCCGTCCTCCTCCGCGTGATGCTGGGAGCGGAGGCGGTGTCCGCGGTCGAGATCGGCCCGTTCGCCGAGGCGTTCCTGCTGCTCATCGTCCTGCCGCTCATCGCGGCGGCGGCGACCCAGGCGCTCGCGGCGCGGACGGCGGTGGGGCGGCGGATCGAGGGCGCCGTGCAGGCGGCGATGGTGCCGCTGATGGTGGCGACGCTCCTCACCGTCGTGGCGTCGCAGGCGGGCGCGGTCGGAGCCGCGCTCCCCCGGCTCGGGGTGCTGGTGGCCGTCTACGCCGCCTTCGTCGTGGTGATGACGGCGATCGGAGTCGCAGCGGGGCGGATCGCGCGCCTCGACGTCCCGGCGCGGCGGGCGCTGCTGTTCAGCGGGGTCACCCGCAACTCGCTGGTGGTGCTGCCGCTCGCCCTCGCGCTGCCGCCCGCGCTGGCGCTCGCTCCGGTGGTCGTGGTGACGCAGACCCTCGTCGAGCTCGTCGCGATGGTGGCGCTGGTGCGCCTGGTGCCGCGCCTCGTGCGGTGACCCCCCGGCGGGCGGTCGCCCCGATCAGCGCCGCGGCGCGGGGCGCGCGACCAGCACCAGCAGGCCGGCGACGGCGATCGAGGCGGCGACCACCGCCTCCGTCCACGGGGTCGTGTCGTACGACTGGTAGTTCATGATCATCGGAGCGATGGCGAAGGCGGCCAGCAGGTAGCCGGGCAGCGTGGCGCCGAGCAGGAACACGGCGGCGACCGCCGCGAACGGTGACTCGGTGGCCCAGAGCAGTGCCAGAGCGACGAGCGCGACGGCCGGGATCGTGCTGAGCACCAGCTGCAGCCCGACGTTCTGCAGGGGCGTCGGAGCACCGAGGATGCCCGAGACGAGGGCGTGCAGCCCGAGCAGGCAGAACGAGACCGCGACGAGGAGCGCCAGGAGACCCGCGACGCGGCCCCGCGGGGTGAACGCGCGATGGGCGGCGAGCACTCCGAGCGCGAGCAGGATCGTGCCGATCCCGTGGAGCTGTGCCGCCGACCCGACGTTCTCCCACGGGTCGGCGGGGAAGGAGTAGTCGAAGCGGTGGTCCTCGATCGTGCTGTCCTCGCGGGCCCAGCCGTCGGCCGCGACCACCCAGCGCTCGATCGAGGCGAGGAGCTGGAGCACGGCGGAGGCGAGGAGCAGCCCGGCCGCGCCGAGCGCCCAGCGCCGGCGCAGGGCGAGGGGTCGAACGGCGACGCTCGTCATGCGGCCAGGCTACGGGCGGGCCGCCGGAGCGGCGGTGAACACCCGGCGAACGCGCGACAGCTCGCGCCCGTGGTGTGCCACGGTGTCGGCATGACCCGACTCGACGCCTCCGCGACCGCTCACGTCGACGCGATGGCGCACCCCCGGCGCGAGCAGATCGAGGCTGTGCGGGAGGCGGTGCTCGCCGCCGACGACCGGCTCGTCGAGTCGGTGAAGTGGAACGCGCCCAGCTATGCGATCGGCGCGCACCTGGTGACCCTGCGCCTCCGGCCCGGCGACCGCGTCGAGCTCATCCTGCACCGCGGAGTCGCGCCTCGCGCCGACGCCGTCGCGCCCGTGCTCGACGACCCCCGCCTCGACTGGCGCGCCCCCGACCGCGCCGTGCGAGCCCTCGCACCCGAGGAGGACCCGCGCCTGCTGACCCCCCTCGTGCACCAGTGGCTCGCCGCGGTCGCCCCGCGTGCCGAGGGAACCCCGGACCGTCGAGACGGCCAGGAGTAGCGGGCCCCCTCGACGGTTCGGGGTTCCCTCGACGACCGGGCGCCGGCGCCGCGCCCGATAGCGTCGAGCGGTGAGCACCCGCACCCTCGACCGCAGCATCCTGCGCCTGGCCGTCCCCGCCCTCGGCTCGCTGGTCGCCGAGCCGCTGTTCCTGCTCACCGACTCGGCCCTCGTCGGGCACCTCGGCGCGGTGCCGCTCGCGGGCCTCGCCCTCGGCGGCGCGGTGCTGCAGACGATCGTCGGGCTGATGGTGTTCCTCGCCTACAGCACGACGCCCCGGGTCGGCCGCGCGCTCGGCGAGGGCGACGAGCGCCGGGCGGTGGCCGCCGGGATCGACGGCGGCTGGCTCGCGCTCGCCCTCGGCGCGGCGATCGCGGTGGTCGGTGCGATCCTCAGCCCGGTGCTCATCGGGCTCTTCGGCGCGGAGCCGGCGGTGGCCGAGGCCGGGGTGCGCTACCTGTCGGTCAGCATGGCCGGGATCCCCGCGATGCTCGGCGTCTTCGCCCTCACCGGGCTGCTGCGCGGGTTCCAGGACACCCGGACGCCGCTGGTCATCGCGGCCGGCGGCTTCGCGCTCAACGCCGGCCTGAACGCTGTGCTGATCTACCCCGCCGGCCTGGGGATAACCGGGTCGGCCCTGGGGACAGTGGTGGCGCAGTGGGCGATGTTCGCGGCCTACGCGGGAGTCGCCGTGCGGCTCGCCCGGCGGGTCGGCGCGCCCCTGCGGCCGCACCTCGCGGGGCTCCGCTCCTCCGCCGGCTCGGGCGGCTGGATGCTCCTGCGCACGGCGAGTCTGCGGGCGGCCATCCTGCTCGCGGTCGCCGTCGCCTCGGGGCTCGGGGCCGAGGAGCTCGGCGCGTTCCAGGTCGCGATGACGGTCTTCTCGACCGTCGCCTTCGCGCTCGACGCGGTCGCGATCGCCGCCCAGGCGCTGCTCGGCCGACTCCTCGGTGCCGGGGCTCGCGACGAGGCCCGCGCGGTCACGAAACGCTGTGTGACCTGGGGAATCGGTGCCGGAGTGGTGCTCGGCGCGGTTGTAACCCTCTCGAGCGGTTACCTGCCGTTCGTCTTCTCCAGCGATCCGGAGGTGCTCCGCCTGCTGCCCGCGGCCCTCGCGGTCGTCGGCCTCACGGCTCCGCTCGGCGGCTACGTCTTCGTCCTCGACGGGGTCCTGATCGGCGCGGGGGACGGCCGCTACCTCGCCCTCAGCGGCCTCGTGAACCTCGCGATCTTCGCTCCCCTGGCCCTTCTCGCGCCCTCCGCACCCGCGGAATGGCGCCTCCTGGCCCTGTGGATCGCCTTCGCGCTGGCCTACCTGGGCGCCCGTGCGCTGACCCTCGGACTCCGCGTCCGCAGCGACGCCTGGCTCCGCTGACCCGTCGAACAGAGTTTCGAACAGGCTGTGGACAAGCCTGTGGATAACTTCCCGACCAGCTTCGGTGGATCGGCCGTCTGCCCGGCGCTCTGACGGACGTGGATCTCGATACGCCCGCTGCGCGGGCTACTCGATCAGCGAGTGGAAGGCCCCCCGCCATCAGCATGCTGGTCGAGCCCGCAGCCGCCGCAGGCGGCGTATCGAGACCCACCCGCTTCGGTGGATCGGCCTTCTGCCCTGGCCTTCTGGCGGACGTGGCTCTCGATAGGCCCGCTCCGCGGGCTACTCGATCAGCGAGCGAAAAGGCCCCCCGCCATCAGCCTGCTGGTCGAGTAGCCGCCGCAGGCGGCGTATCGAGACCCACCAGCTTCAGTGGATCGGCCTTCTGCCCGGCGCTCTGACGGACGTGGATCTCGATACGCCCGCTGCGCGGGCTACTCGATCAGCGAGCGAAAAGGCCCCCCGCCATCAGCCTGCTGGTCGAGTAGCCGCCGCAGGCGGCGTATCGAGACCCACCTCCCTACGAAGACCCCCCGCCGCCCCCTCGCGGCCCCGCGCTCGTGTTCCCGCGGTGGAACACCGCACGGAAGCGCACCTCGTCCGCCGCCTCGCCCGCGAGCAGCGCGATCACGGAGCGCCCGGCGGCCCGCCCCTTGTCGACGGCCGGCTGCACCATGGTCGTCAGGTCGTACTCCGCGGCGAGCCCCGGAACCTGCACCCCGTCGAACCCGAGCACCGAGACGTCCTCCGGCACCCGCAGCCCGAGCTGCTCGGCGGCCAGGATGACCCCGGCGGCGAGGAGGTCGCTCTGCGCGATGACCGCGGTCGGCGGCTCCTCCGCACCGAGCAGCACCCGCCCCGCCGCCACGCCCTCATCCACGGTGCTGGCGGCCGCGGCCACCACCTCGACCTCGGCGAAGACGTCGTGAACGCCCGCCAGGCGGTCGACGGCCGTGACGCTCGAGCTCGAGCGCCAGTCCTCCGGGATCGGGCCGCGCCGCCGATCCTTGGCGAACGGCAGGGCGACGGAGGCGACGCGCTCGTGGCCCAGCGCGCGCACGTGCTCGGCGAGGGTGCGGCTGGCCTCGCGGTTGTCGAGCGACACGACGGCCGCACCGAGCTCGGTGAAGCCCTCGACGACGACGACCGGCACGCCGCGCCGCCGCAGGATCGCCAGCGAGTCGTCGACCGACGGGCTGCAGCCGACGAGGATCATCGCGTCCACCGGCGCGGTCGACAGCAGCCCCGCGCCCTCCTCGGTCTCGGTCAGGAGGAGGATGCCGGCGCCCGCCGCACCCAGCACGTCGGCGATGCCGTCGAGCATCGCGATCTTGATCGGGTCGCGGAACGCGTGCAGCAGCCGCTCGTCGACGACGACGCCGACGATGCCCGAGGTGCCCTTCCGGAGCGAGCGCGCCCGCGGGTCGGGTCCGCCGTAGTCGAGCTCGGCCGCCGCCCGGAGCACCCGCTCCTTGGTCGCGGCCGACACCGGCCCGGCTCCGCTGAACACGAGCGACGCGGTCGACGCCGACACTCCGGCGTGCGCCGCGACCCGCGCGAGAGTAGGGCGCGCGGGTCGGGTCCGCCGCGCCTCCGGGCCGCTCGACTCCACCTTGCTCGACTCCACGCTGCTCCTCGACGGGTAGGCGGCCGGCGTCTCCTTGACCGGCCCAGGGGGTTCCGGATAGCTTAGACCGACCCGGCTCGAATCGATTCGACAACGGGTCGCTCCGTCTTGCGGGGACCGGGACAGCACCGGGCCCGGCCCGCTCCCAGGAACACCGGTCATGACCTCCACCGCCGCCCTCACCCGCCCCCAGCTCGTCGCCTGGCGCAACGCCGTCTTCACGATCTTCGTGCTGAGCGGAGTGTCGATCGCGACCTGGGTCTCGCGCACGCCCGCGATCCGCGACGAGCTCGAGCTGTCGACGGCGGGCGTCGGCGTGCTCATCCTCGCGATGTCGATCGGCGCGATCGTCGGCCTCACCTTGTCGACCGCGATCATGGCGCTGATCGGCGCACGCCGCGGCATGGTCGCCGGCCTGACGATCTGCGCATCCGGCCTCGCGATCCTCGGCGTCGCCGCCGACTCGCTCGGCGCGCTCCCCGTCGCCTTCGCGGGGATGGCGCTGCTCGGCTTCGGCAACGGCGCGGTCGACGTGATGATGAACGTCGAGGGCGCCGCGAACGAGGCGGCCTTCGGCAAGACCCTGCTGCCCCTCTTCCACGCCTTCTTCAGCCTCGGGACCGTGCTGGGCGCGCTCCTCGGCGCCGCCGCCTCCGCCCTCGGCATCCCCGTCGCCGTGCACCTCGTCACGATCGCCGTGGTCGTGGTCGCGACCGCCTTCCTGGCGATCCGCTTCGTGCCGGTCCGCGACGCCGATGTCGCCCCCGACGCCGTCAGGGCGCCGGTGCGCGAGCGCGTCGCCGACTCGATCGGCGTCTGGCGCGACACCCGCCTCGTCCTCATCGGCCTGATCATGCTCGGCATGGCGTTCGCGGAGGGATCGGCCAACGACTGGCTGACCCTCGCGATGGTCGACGGCCACGGCGCCGACATGACCACCGCCGCCGTCGTCTTCGGCGTCTTCGTCGCCGCGATGACGGTCGGCCGCGTGATCGGCGGCCCGGTGCTCGACCGCTTCGGCCGCGTGCCCGTGCTGCGCGGCTCCGCGATCCTCGCCGTCGTCGGCATCCTGCTCTTCATCCTCGCTCCGGTCGACGCCCTCGTGATCGTCGGAGCCGTCGCCTGGGGACTGGGCTGCTCGCTCGGCTTCCCGGTCGGCATGTCGGCGGCGGCGGAGGGGCCCCACTCGGCCGCGCGGGTCAGCGCCGTCGCGACGCTCGGCTACGTCGCCTTCCTCGTCGGGCCTCCCGCGATCGGCTTCCTCGGTCAGGAGTTCGGCATCCTGAACGCCCTGTTCCTGGTGCTCGCTCTCGTCGCCGTGGCGGGGCTCGCCTCGCCCGCCGCGCGCAGCCGTCGGATCCGCGACACGGAGCCCGCATGAGCGCCCCCGGGCTCGAGCCCTGCCGCGTCGCCCTCGTCACCGGCGCCAACCACGGCATCGGCGCCGCGATCGCCGAGCGCCTCGCAGCCGACGGACTCGCTGTGCTGGTGGCCTACCTCGCCGAGGAGATCCCGGAGCACGAGCCCGAGCGCCAGCGCATCGCCCACCGGGCCGACGGCGAGCGGGTCGCCGAGCGGATCCGCGCCACCGGCGGCCGCGCGCGGGCCGTGTCCGCCGATCTGCGCGACGCCGCCTCCGCCGCCCTGCTGTTCGACGCGGCGGAGGAGTCGCTCGGCCCGGTCGACGTGCTCGTCAACAACGCCACCGGCTCCCTGATCGACACCTTCCGCGCCCGCGACGCCGACTGGATGGGGCGGCCGCAGCGCCGGGTCACCGCCGACAGCATCGACCGCCAGTTCTCGGTCGACGCCCGAGCGGGTGCGCTGCTGATCGCCGAGTTCGCCGAGCGCTTCGAGCGCCGCGGGGCCCACGGCGGACGGATCGTGTCGCTCACGTCCGGGGGCGAGCGCGGCTTCCCCGGCGAGGTGTCGTACGGCGCCGCGAAGGCGGCCCTGGTCGACTACACGATGTCGGCCTCCCTCGAGCTCGGCCCGCTCGGGATCACTGCGAACGCCCTGCACCCCCCGGTCACCGACACGGGCTGGGTGACCGACGACGTCCGCTCCGCGGTCGACGCCGACGACCGCTTCTTCGACGTCGCCCGCCCCGACGAGGTCGGCGACCTCGCCTCCTTCCTCGTCTCCCCCGCCGGCCGCCGCGTCACCGGCAACGTCATCCGCATGGCCTGACGCCCGCCCCCGGGATCACCTCCGGCTCGCAGAACCACCTCCGGCTCGCAGAAACGCGTTCGGCTCGCAGAAACCCGCGATTCCCGCGAGCCGAACGCGATACCGCGAGCCGAGCATGCGCCTCTCCCGCGCGGATCCGACCAGACGACTCCAGCCCGCGTGCACAACCGAGGACGAGACGCACCGACCCCCTCCGAAGCGCGGCGCCCTCCCCTCTGAGCCTCGTTCCTGCACGCCCACCGCCGTCCACCCCGGCGTCGAGCGCCTCCGTCGACCACCTCCGGCTCGCAGATCCAGCTCCGGTTCGCAGAAACCCGCGATTCCCGCGAGCCGAACGCGAATCCGCGAGCCCGACATCCCCCGCGCACCGGGACCGCGCCGCCAATAGGCTCCTAGGCACAGCGGAGGGGGACGCAGTGCGATTCGAGGCGCGTGACGGAGCGACCCTCCACGTCGACGAGCACGGCACCGCCGACGGCCCACCGCTGATCGCCGTCCCCGGCGGGCCCGGCCGGCACCCCGACTACCTCGGAGCCTTCGCCCCCGTCGCCGCCGCCCGCCGCATCCTCGTGCTCCACCCCCGCGGCGTCGGCCTGTCGGCCTCGACACCCGCGAGCTCGTTCGCCGACCTCGCCGACGACCTCGAGGATCTCCGCGCGCACCTCGGCGTCGACTCCGTCGATCTGATCGCGCACGCCACCGGATGCCGCTCCGCGCTGGTCTACGCGGCCCGCGCCCCCGAGCGGATCGCGCACCTGCTGCTGATCGCCCCCGGGACGGCCTGGCTCGGCATCGACGGCGACGACCGCGTCGCCATCGCCCGGCGCCGTCGCCGTGAGGAGTGGACCGAGGCGGCGATCGACGCGCTCGTGTCCGGCGACACGGAGCGCGATCCGGACCGCCGCCTCGCGCTCGTGCGCCGCGCCGCTCCCCTCGGCTGGTCGACCTGGGACGATGGCGCCCGCGCCCACGAGAGCGCCGCGCGCTGGTATCCGGAGGCGTTCGCAGCCTTCCCCGCCACGATCGACGCCCCGGCGCTCCGCCGCGCACTCGCGCAGGTCGCCTGCCCGGTCGTCGTCCTCGGCGGCGAGGACGACGCGCTGGCCGGCTCGACGCCGCTCGGGGAGCTCGCCGCGCTCTTCCCGCACGGCAGCCTCGCCTGGATCGAGTCGTGCGGGCACTACCCCTGGGTCGAGTCGCCGGCCGAGTTCGCGATCGCCCTCCGCGCCTCCCTGGCCGATGCTCCCCCGTCGCCTCCCCTCGGCCGACGCCGGTCGACACCCGGCCAGGAGTGACGCGGCGTCTATCCTCGACGAGTGCGCCTCGTCATCGCGCGCTGCTCGGTCGACTACTCCGGCCGCCTCAGCGCCCACCTCCCCCTCGCCACCCGCCTGCTGCTGGTCAAGGCCGACGGCAGCGTCCTCGTGCACTCCGACGGCGGCTCGTACAAGCCGCTCAACTGGATGAGCCCGCCCTGCACGCTGATCACCGGCGAGCCCGACGATGCGGCGAAGGAGGCGGGTGTCGTCGAGCAGTGGACGGTCGCGCACAAGAAGACCGGCGATGCGCTGATCGTCTCGATCCACGAAGTCCTCCACGATTCCGCTCACGAGCTGGGCATCGATCCCGGGCTCGTGAAAGACGGAGTGGAGGCGCATCTGCAGCGCCTTCTCGCCGAGCAGATCGACCTTCTCGGCGAGGGGCACACCCTGGTCCGCCGCGAGTACATGACGGCGATCGGACCGGTCGACATCCTCGCTCGGGATTCCCGTGGCGCCGCTGTCGCCGTCGAGATCAAGCGCCGCGGAGAGATCGACGGAGTCGAGCAGCTCACCCGCTATCTCGAATTGATGAACAGGGATCCGCATCTCTCGCCGGTCACCGGAGTCTTCGCCGCACAGGAGATCAAGCCCCAGGCGCGGACTCTCGCTCAGGATCGCGGAATCCGCTGCGTGGTCCTCGATTACGACACCATGCGCGGCGTCGACGACTCGCACACGCGACTGTTCTGATCCCCCGCTGATCGGGCGTATGGAGATCCACCCGCGTCAGAAGGCCAGGGCAGAAGCCTCATCTGCACAAGTCGATGGGTCTCGATACGCCCCTGCGGGGCTACTCGACCAGCGATCTTGCGCTTTCTCTCGGAGAAGAGTCCTCCCGCGGGCGGCTCCGTCCTCGCTGATCGAGTAGCCCGCGCAGCGGGCGTATCGAGATCCACGTCCGCCAGAAGGCCGGGGCAGAAGCTGATCTGCTGACGCTGGTGGGTCTCGATACGCCCCTGCGGGGCTACTCGACCAGCATGCGGGGCGGCAGACGGGCGTGCTCTTCTCGCACCGCTCGAACGAGACGCGTCTGGCAGACGAAAGGCCCCCGCGAGAGATCTCGACGGGGGCCCTCTGCGAAGCGGGAGAGGCGGCCTACTTGTGGGCCGCCTGGTACGCGGCCTGGACCTCGGCGGGGATGCGGCCGCGGTCGGAGACCTGGTGTCCGTTGGCGTTGGCCCACTCGCGGACGGCCTTGAGCTGCTTGGGGTCGCTCTTCGACGCGGTCGCGACGGAGGAGGCGGCAGCGGGGCGCGATCCGACGCGGCGAGCGCTCGAGACGAACTTCTCGAGGGCCGAGTGCAGGGCGGCGATGTTATCGGGGCCCAGGTCGATCTCGTAGTTGGCTCCGTCGACGCTGAATCGAACGGTTCCGCCTTCTCCCGAATCGATAGGGGTGCCATCGATGTCGTCGACGAGCGTGATCTTCTGTGCCACTTTTTCCTCCAGTGTGTGTCGGATCCGAGTCGCGTCGGATCCGGCGTGTATCGGATCCGGTGCATTCTCGGATCCGGTGTCTTCTTCTGACCGGGTGCATTCCGGACCCCGGTGTGTTCTCAGGCTCGATGTGCATCCGGATCCGATGTGCGACTGTCCGCGAGTATCGGACAGGCTCGTATCGAAGGGGATCGAACCCGAAAGGGAACGGACCCGCGGATCCGACCGTGATGAGCATCGGACCGATGAAGACGTTACCCCTTCTTCTGTCGATCGTCACGCTTATCGGCATCCTCCGACGTCTTTCAGTGCATTCGAAGGGTGGATATCCATGACAATGCCTCTCGAGACGGCCTGATTCTCGGAGGTCGCCGTCAACCGTCGATTACCGCGCCCATTCGAGCGGCATGAGATGCGACCCCCGATAGCGTGGAGTCATGACTCCGAGAGGCGGACCCCCCGCACGTCCCCTGAGGCCGGGCCCCGCCCGCAATGCCCCCGCGAGGGAGGCGCTCGAGGCGCTGGTCGCCGAGCCGACCCGCGAGGGAGTGACGCGCCTGCTCGACGCGTGCCTCGCCGGCTCGCTCGTCGTCGACGTGACCGGATCGCAGCCGGGCGGCGTCCCGCACGTGCGCACCGTCGCCACCACCACCGGCGAGCAGGTGCTGCCCCTCTTCACCTCGACCGACGAGGTGCGCGCCGCCGTCCCCCGGCAGCAGCACCCGCGCGTCCAGATGCTGGTGCTGCCCGGACGCGACGCCTTCGCCCTCATCGACACCGCCGACTTCGTGGCCGTCCAGCTCGATCCGGGCTCCCTCGCGCAGGTCATCACGCGCTCGTTCATCGAGGACGCCCTGCGCGCCGAGCCCTGACACGCCGCCGACATCGAACGCCCGTAGAGTGTCAGCCCGGCGGAGCAGCGTCGGAGTCACCGCGTCCCTCGAGGTCAGGAGCCCGCCATGTCCGACACCACTCTCGCGCCCGCCGGCCACGACGGTACCGCGGCGAAGACCTGGTCGTGCATCCTCTTCGACCTCGACGGCACGATCACCGACTCGGCGCCCGGCATCACCGGCACGCTCGTCGACACCTTCGTCGAGCTCGGCCGCCCGGTGCCCCTGCCCGTCGAGCTGCTCGCCTACGTCGGACCGCCCCTGCTCGACGCCTTCCGCGAGCTCGGCGGCATGAGCGTCGACGAGGCGCAGGCCGCTCTCGCCGTCTACCGCCGCCGCTACAACGCGGGCGGACTCTTCGACTCGAGCGTCTACCCCGGCGTCCCCGAGATCCTCGCGCGCATCGCCGAGGCGGGCATCCCGCTCTCGCTCGCCACGTCGAAGCCGGAGTCGGCGGCCATCCGCGTCCTCGAGCACTACGGACTCGCGCAGTACTTCACGATCATCTGCGGCGCATCGGAGGACGAGGTGCGCAGCGCGAAGGCCGATGTCGTCGAGGAGGCGCTGCGCCGCCTCCGCGCGCTCGACGTCGATCTCTCGTCGCCCGTGATGGTCGGCGATCGCGAGCACGACGTGCACGGCGCCGCCGCGCACGGCATCCCGACGATCATGGTCGAGTGGGGCTACGGCTCCCCTGTCGAGGCCGTCGGCACCATCGCCCTGGTCTCCGAGCCCCGCGAGCTCGAGAACCTCCTCCTGCCGTGAGCCCCGTACGATGAGGGCATGACTGGTCTGGGCGTCGTCCTCTCGTTCGTGCTCTTCCTCGGCGGGATCCTCGTTCTCGGCAACTCGTTCCTGCTGCCCGACATCGCCGGCTTCCTCTTCTTCGGCGGGATCCTGATGATCTCGGCGTCGCTCGCGCTCGCCTTCCACGTCCTGCCGAAGTCGCAGTAGCTCCGCTCAGCCGAGCGTGCTCGCGTCGAGGTTGATGACCGAGCCGATGTAGACCGCGGTGCCGGCTCCCGCGATCGTCGGATTCATCCGCAGGAGCTGCTGCACCGGGATGCCGAAGCGCTGGGCGATGTCGAAGAACGTGTCGCCCTGCACCACCGTGTAGCCGACGATCTCGCCCGCGCCGTCGCGCGTCGGCTCGCCGCCCGCGCCGGGCACCGCTCCGTTGTCGACCGCGTAGGCCGTCTCGGGGATCTCGGGCACGGGGTTCGGAGTGATCGTGACGGTCACCTCGGGGACCGGCACGAAGACGGTCGCGGTCGACTGCGGCAGCGCGGCGGTGACGGTCGGGTCGGGTGTCGGCGTCGCCGTGGCGAAGACGGTGACCGTGACCGTCGGAGTCGGGCTGGGCGCGGAGCAGCCGGCGAGTGCCGCGGTGACGGCGAGGGCGACGGCGGCGCCTCCGAGTGCTCTGGTGCGCATGGCGTGCCTCTCGCGGCGCCGACCCCCAGCGCACCCGTCCACCTTAGGAGATCCGCGCCCGGGTCTATCGTCGGAGTCGTGACCCCGCAGGAGCTCGAGAACCTCGCGCATCTGCGGCGCGCCCGCGACCTGATCGACCGCGAGTACGCCCGTCCGCTCGACGTGCCGACGATGGCGGCGCGGGCTCTGATGTCCCCGTCGCACTTCGCGCGGTGCTTCCGGGCGGCCTACGGCGAGACTCCGTACAGCTACCTGATGACGCGGCGTATCGAGCGGGCGATGGCCCTGCTGCGCGCCGGGGCGAGCGTCACGGACGCGTGCCTGGCGGTCGGCTGCACGTCGCTCGGCTCGTTCAGCGCGCGGTTCACCGAGATCGTGGGCCGCTCCCCCTCGGCCTACCGCGACGGCCCGCACGACGCCGTCGAGGCGATGCCCGCCTGCATCGCGCGCTTCCGGACGCGACCGCTGCGCGCGGCCGCGGCGCCCGCGCGCTGACACGACTACCTGCCCTGCATGCCCTCCTTGCCCTCCATGCCCTCCTCGCTGATCGAGTAGCCCGCGCAGCGGGCGTATCGAGATCCACGTCCGTCAGCAGGCCGGCACAGACGCCTGACCTGCTGACGCCGGTGGGTCTCGATACGCCCCTGCGGGGCTGCGGGCTCGACCAGCATGCATTGCGCCTTCCCCCCTCCGCATCGAGCAGGATCGGAGAAGCGGCGCGTCGGACGCGCGGCATAGAGTCGCCGCCATGAGCATCGAGCTGCAGTACGTGAACATCACCGTCACCGACGTCGACGAGTCGATCGCCTTCTACGGCGACGCCCTCGGCCTGGACGTCGTCATGGACGTGGCGAACGGAGGCTTCCGCTGGGTCACTCTCGGCAGCGACGCGCAGCCGGGCCTCGGCCTCACGCTCTCCGTCCCGCACGCCGGGCGCTCGCAGGCCGACGGCGACGCCCTCCAGGAGCTCCTGACGAAGGGCGTGCTGCCCATGCTGGTCTTCCGCGCGAGCGACCTCGACGCGACCTTCGAGTCGGTGCGCGCCTCCGGAGCAGAGGTGCTGCAGGAGCCGATCGAGCAGAGCTGGGGCCCGCGGGACTGCGCGTTCCGCGACCCGTCCGGCAACATGGTCCGCGTCTCGCAGGCCTAGGCGCGCGGCTCGGGCAGGATCCGCAGGCCCCCGCCGCCGTTCGCCGCGTCCATCAGGGCCTCGACCCAGGTCGGGTTGATGGTCGGCTGGCGGCTGCCGGCGAAGTGGAACTGCAGCGCGATGTTCGGGTTCATCCAGAAGGAGTGCCGCCCCCGCGCGCCCTCGGGCATCGAGTCGAGGGTCAGGCTGAAGCGCTCGTCGCGCCGGAACTTCGCGTAGACGACGATCTGGAGGTGGGCGAGGGTCCGGTCCTCGATCTCGATCACGGCCGGCGGAGTGCCGTAGAGGAATTGACCCATGGGGCCAGCCTATATCTAGTCCGACTCTTTACTAGCTTGTCTAGCTAATTCTCGGTCTCGGATGCTTCCTCGGCGTCGATCTCGTCGACCGCCGAGCTCATCCGACGGAGGAAGTTCACCACGGCCTCGGCCTCGCGCGCGTCGAGGTCCTCCGCGATCTCGAGCATCCGCCGATGCATCTGCTTGAGCGTCGCACGCACCTCCTGGTCGCTGTCGGGCGTCGCCTCGACGACGATGCCGCGGCGATCGGTCGGATGCGGCTTCCGGACGAGGTGGCCGCTGCGCACGAGCCGGTCGATCAGCACGGTGGTCGACGCCGACGAGATCGAGAGGTGCGTCGCGAGGTCCTTCGCGCTGACGACGACTCCGCCGCGCTGCTGACGCAGCAGGAACTGGACCGCGATCAGGTCGGTCTCGCCCATCGCCATCTTCTCGCGGGTCCGGCGCCGCATCGAGATCTCGGACACCCGGTAGGTGCGCATCGCGCTGAGCACCTCGACAGCGCGCCGCGTGGACGACTCGTCGGGATACCAGTACCCCGCGCCGCTCCTGGCCGTGGTGTCGCTCATCCGCTCATCCTAGACGCGAGGCCGATCCGGGACGCGGGCGGGGGCGCGCCGCCTACCCTGGAGCGGTGACCGCCACTCTCGTCGCCAAGGGCCTCTCCGGAGGCTATGCGCACCGCACCCTGTTCGACGGACTCGACCTCACGGTCGCTCCGGGAGACGTCGTCGGCGTGGTCGGCGCCAACGGAGCGGGCAAGTCGACGCTCCTGCGCATCCTCGCCGGCGAGATCCCTCCGCTCGAGGGCACCGTCGTGCTCGCGCCGGGCGACGCCTTCGTCGGCTGGCTGCCCCAGGAGCACGAGCGCCGCGACGGCGAGACGGTGGCCGGCTACATCGCCCGCCGCACCGGCTGCGCGGAGGCCTCGGCCGAGCTCGACACCGCCGCCTCCGCCCTCGCCGAGCCGGACCCCGACGGGAGCATCGCCGACCGCTACGCGCTCGCGCTCGACCGCTGGCTCGCGAGCGGCGCGGCCGACCTCGACGAGCGGACGCCGGTCGTGCTCGCCGACCTCGGGCTCGCCTTCGGGGAGCCGGGCGTCTCGGCCTCCTCGACCATGACCTCGCTGTCGGGCGGCCAGGCGGCGCGCGTCGGCCTCGCCGCACTGCTGCTCTCGCGCTTCGACATCGTGCTGCTCGACGAGCCGACCAACGACCTCGATCTCGACGGGCTCGAGCGGCTCGAGGCGTTCGTCCGGGGGCTGCGCGGCGGAGTGGTCCTCGTCAGCCACGACCGCGAGTTCCTGGCGCGCAGTGTGACCCGGGTGCTCGAGCTCGACCTCGCCCAGGGCACGAACTCGGTCTACGGAGGCGGCTACGACGCGTTCCTCGAGGAGCGCGAGACCGCGCGGCGTCAGCGGCGCGAGAAGTACGAGGAGTTCGCCGACACCAAGGCCGACCTCGTGTCGCGCGCGCGGACCCAGCGCGAGTGGTCGAGCCAGGGCGTGCGCAACGCGATGAAGAAGTCGCCCGACAACGACAAGATCCGCCGCAAGGCCTCGATGGAGTCGAGCGAGAAGCAGGGCCAGAAGGTGCGCCAGATGGAGAGCCGCATCGCGCGCCTCGAGGAGGTCGAGGAGCCGCGCAAGGAGTGGCAGCTCGCCTTCACGATCGGCTCGGCCCCGCGCTCGAGCTCGGTGGTGTCGACGCTCAACGGCGCGGTCGCACGGCGGGGCACGTTCACCCTCGGTCCGGTGTCGCTGAAGGTTGACGCGGGCGACCGCATCGGCATCACGGGGCCCAACGGCGCCGGCAAGTCGACGCTGCTCTCGCTGCTGCTGGGGCGGTCGGTCCCGGAGGAGGGTGGCGCGTCGCTCGGCGCGAGCGTCGCGATCGGCGAGATCGACCAGGCCCGCGCGATGCTCGCCTCCGACGTGCCGCTCGCCGACGCGTTCGAGGCGCTCGTGCCCGAGTGGCCGACCGCCGAGGTGCGGACCCTGCTGGCGAAGTTCGGGCTGAAGGCCGACCACGTGTCGAGGCGGGTCGGCGAGCTGTCGCCGGGCGAGCGGACGCGGGCGGCGCTGGCGCTGCTGCAGGCGCGCGGCACGAACCTCCTGGTGCTCGACGAGCCGACGAACCACCTCGACCTGGCCGCGATCGAGCAGCTCGAGCAGGCGCTCGAGGCGTACGAGGGGACGCTGCTGCTGGTCACCCACGACCGGCGCATGCTGGAGACGGTGCAGCTCACCCGCCAGTGGCGCGTGGCCGACGGCCTGGTGACGGAGGCGTAGCCCGCCGATTCCGCAGAAGTCGTCGTACTCGAGTGCCGAGCACGACGACTAGTGGAGACTCGCGCGGCGACCGGGCGCCTTCAGAGCGACGCGGCGCGCGACTCCAGCAGGGCGCGGGTGCGGTCGTTGCCGGCGAGGGAGGCGGCCGTCGCGAACTCGGCGCGCGCCTCCGCCCGCCGCCCGAGACGCAGCAGCAGCTCGCCCCGCACGCTCGGGAGCAGGTGCGAGCCCCGCAGCGCCCCCTCCGACCCGAGGCGGTCGACGATCAGCAGCGCGGAGGCGGGACCGGTCGCCATCGACACGGCCACCGCGCGGTTGAGCTCGACGACCGGGCTCGGCGCCACCCGCCCGAGGACCTCGTAGAGCAGCACGATCCGCTCCCAGTCGGTCTCGGCGACACTCGGCGCGACCGCGTGGCACTCGGCGATCGCCGCCTGCAGTCCGTAGGCGCCGCGTCCCCGGCCCACGCGATCCGCACGGAGGAGAGCCGCACGGCCGCGAGAGATCTGCGCGCGATCCCACCGGGTGCGGTCCTGATCCTCGAGCAGCACGGGCGACCCGTCGGCCGCGGTGCGCGCCGCGAATCGCGACGCCTGCAGCTCCATCAGCGCCACGAGCCCCAGCACCTCGGGCTCGCGCGGCAGGAGCCCCGCCAGCACGCGCCCCAGCCGCAGCGCCTCGTTCGCGACCTCGGTCCGGAGCCAGCGATCACCGGAGGTGGCGGCGTACCCCTCCGTGAAGATCAGGTAGACGACGCCGAGCACCGCGTCGAGCCGCGCCCTCCACTCCGACGGCTCCGGCACCTCGAACGGCACGCCGGCCGCCGCCAGCGACTTCTTGGCCCGGACGATGCGCTGCTGCACCGTCGCGACCGGGACGAGGAACATCCGGGCGATGACGTCGGTGCCGAGTCCACCGACGAGGCGCAGCGTGAGGGCGATGCTCGCCTCCCTCGACAGCACCGGGTGGCAGGCCGTGAAGACCAGTCGCAGGACGTCGTCGTCGATCGGCTCCCAGGTGTCGTCGACGCCCTCCTCGAGATCGCGGGCGAGGAGGCGGTAGCGGTCGTCGAGCGCGGCGCGGCGCCGCCAGCCGTCGATCGCGCGGCGCTTCGCGACGGTCGTCAGCCAGGCCCCGGGACTCCGCGGCACCCCCGACTCCGGCCACTGCTGCAGCGCCTCGACGAGCGCCTCCTGGGCGAGGTCCTCGGCCTGGCCGACATCACCCGTGGCCCTGGCGAGCGTCGCCACGATGCGGGCGCTCTCGATGCGCCACACCGCGGCGACGCTCGCCCGGATGTCGTCCATCTCAGTCGCGGGCGGCCTGCTCCTCGCGCCAGCCCGCCTCCTTCTGCACGAACTCGTTGTCGGCGAAGTCGGCGAAGTCGCTCTCGTCGGTCACGCGGCGCACCTCGAGCTTGTTGCCGGGGACGAGCGGGCAGCGCAGCGCCCACTCCTTCGCCTCCTCCTTCGAGGAGACCTGGATCATCCAGAAGCCGTTGAACAGCTCGTGGGTCTCGCCGTAGGGGCCGTCGGTGACGGCGGGCGGCTCCGAGGCGAAGTCGACGACGAAGCCGGTGGTCGCGACGTCGTCGGCGAGGCCGTCGCCCGCGAGCAGGATGCCGGCCTTCATCATCGACTCGTTGTACTCGCCCATCCTCGTGATGATCTCGTCGAAGGGGATGGCCGCGTAGGCCTCCTTGGCGGCGTCGGTCGCGCGCATGATCAGCATGTACTTCATGGGGTTCTCCGTCTGCTCAGTGGGGCGCTCTCTGCGCCCTCCTACTCTGGCGTCGAACGGCGCAGGCGGATATCGACACCGGTGCGGACATCCGGCGCGCGAGTTCGGCTTCTCGGCTCGAGACCCACCAGCGTGCGAGCGATCGATCCGTCGAAGACGCACCGTGTCACGGGTCGTTCGTGACGGATGGACGTGACCTCAGGCGCGTGGCCCTCCCTCGCTGATCGAGTAGCCCGCGCAAGCGGGCGTATCGAGATCCACGTCCTTCAGAAGGCCGGGGCAGAAGACTGGGCTGCTGAAGCTGGTGGGTCTCGATACGCCCCTGCGGGGCTACTCGACCAGCATCGGGCTCCTACTTCTTGGCGCGCACCGGGCGCGCGGCGCGCGCCGCGCTGTTGCGCGCGATGGCGGCGCGGACGAGCGCGGTGAGCGCCTCCTCGTCCAGCGCGTCGCCCTCGGCGAACTCGACCGAGCGGCGCTGGTTGCCGCCCAGCTCGCCGTTGAAGATCCCGGCGGGATCGGGCAGCGACGCCCCGTACATGAAGCCGAGCTTCACCTTGGTCTTGAAGATGTTGCCGACGACGAGGATCCCGTCGAACTCCCAGACGGGCGCCCCCATCCACTTCCACTCCTCGACGATGCCCGGATCGGCCGCGAGGATCACGCGCCGCGCCTCGGCGAGGAGCGTTCCGCGCCAGTCCGGGTGCTTCGCGATCAGCGCGTCGATCTCTTCGGGAGGCGTCAGCGCGTCAGGACTCTCGTCGGTCGTCATGGGCTCAGGTCTACCGCATCCGCCCGCTCGCCCGCCGCCCCGAACGACGACCGCCGCACCTTGCCCGCGTCGCTGCGCAGCGGCTCCCGCACCATCCGCAGCGCGCGGAGGCGGCGCTCGCGCCCCAGCCGCGCGTTCGCCGACGCGAGCAGCTCGCCACCGTCGACCACGGCGTCCCCGACGTCGACCACCGCCTCGATCGCCCGCCCCAGATCGTCGTCGGGCACGCCGAACGCGACCGCACCGCGCACGAGAGGGTGCGCCTCCAGTACCCGCTCGACCTCGATCGGGTACACGTTGACCCCGCCGCGCAGGATCAGGTCGTCGGCGCGGTCGAGCACCCACAGGTACCCGTCGGCGTCCACGCGGCCGACGTCGCCGAGCGTGTCCCAGCCGTCGGAGGTGCGCGACGAGGCTCCCCCGAGGTAGCGGTAGGCGGGGTCCCCGCGGTGCATCCAGATCCGCCCCGTCTCGCCGACGGCCGCCTCCGATCCGTCGTCGCGCAGGATCCGCAGCGTGGTCCCGCCGATCGGCCGCCCGACGCTGCCGGGGCGCTCCAGCCACTCCTCGCCGCGGATCATCGTGAGCCCGTTCGACTCGCTGCCCGCGTACACCTCGACCACCCGCGACGCCCCGAGCCAGTCGATCAGCGCCCGCTTGTCCTCGGGCGGGCACGGGGCACCGAGGTGGAGCACCAGCTCGAGCGACGAGACATCGCAGTCCGCGCGGTCGCAGAGCAGCAGCCGCCGGATCGTCGTGGGCACGAGCAGCGTCCACGTCACGCGGTGCCGGGCGATCGCCTCGAGCACCCGTCGCCCGTCGAAGCGCGGCAGGATCACCAGCGTCTGCCCCGTCATCAGCCCGCGGAAGGCGTAGGTGAAGGTCGCCGAGTGCATCAGCGGTCCGGCCACGAGCTGCACCCCCGCGAGCGGCAGGAACGCGGCGACCGGCGCCTCCGGATCGAGCAGCGCCGGCCCGCTCGCGAGCACGACCTTCGGCCGTCCGGTGCTGCCGGAGGAGGCGGGTGCCTTCCACGACGCGGCCCAGCGGTCCTCGAGGGGCTCGTCCGACCCCTCCGGCCGCCAGTCGCCCGGGCGCCACGGCACGGTCGCGGAGGCGGCGCCGACCACCAGCGCCGGCGCCGCCACCTGCTCGACCGCGGCGCGCTCCTCCGGTGACAGCTCGGTCGAGACGGGCTGCGGAGTCGCGCCCGCCTTCCAGATCGCGGCGCAGACGACGATCGCGTCGAGCGAGTTGGGGAGCGACACCGTGACGAGGTCGTCGGTCCCGACCCCGAGCTCGCGGTAGGCGCGGGCGAGACGGTTGCTCGCGCGGTCGAGCTCGCGGGCCGTGAGCGATCCCTCGTCGGCGATCGCGACGATCCGGTCGGGGTCCTCGGAGGCGAGGCCCGAGAGGATGCGCGAGATCGAGCGGCGGGTCACCGGGCCGCCAGCTCCTCGTAGAACCGCACGTGCGCCGCCGCGACGTCGTCCCACGAGTGCGAGAACGCCAGCGCACGGCCGGCGGCACCACCGCCCCCGCCGTCGAGCGCCGCCTCGAGAGCGTCCGCGAACGACTCCGGATCGCCGCCGTACCGGACCGCGTCGCCGAACACCTCGCGGATCACCGGCAGCTCCCGCGCCACCACCGGCACCCCCGCGGCGAGCGCCTCCATCGCCGCGAGTCCGAAGCCCTCCTTGACCGAGACGAAGCCGAGGGCCGAGGCGCCGGCCACGAGCGGGGCGAGCCGCTCCTCCGGGATCGTCCCGAGGATCGTCGGTGACATCCGCAGCGACGAGACCCGCCGATCGAACTCGGCCCGGTACTCCCGGTAGTCGAACAGCGTCTCGCCCCCGCCGAGCACCAGCGCCACCTCGCGCCCGCGCGACCGCAGCAGCGCCCATGCCTCCAGCAGCTCGATGCTGCCCTTGCGCGGCTCGATGCCGCCCAGCGCCAGCACGTACGGCCCGAGCTCGTCGCGCCAGGCCGCGGTCAGCGGGTCGGAGGCGGCGGCCGCGAACCGGGCCGCGTCGACTCCGTTCGGGATCACCACAGCAGAGCGACCCCACCCCGCCCGCACGTCGGAGGCGACCGCCGCGGAGACGCAGAGCAGCGCCCGCGGCAGCCGCACGGCCCGGTCGTGGCAGTCGCGCAGCTGCGGCGTCGTGAAGTCGTCCAGGTGGTGCACCGTCCGCACCGGCGCGAGGCCCGCGGCGAGCGCCGCGTTCGCCGAGATGCAGTCCTGCGCGTGCACGAGCCCGCTCTCCCCGCGCAGGGCGAGAGCCATCGCGTCGATCGAGCGCACGATCCTGTCGCCCACCGACTCCTCGTCGACGGAGACGAAGGGCACCACCCGCACGGTCACCGCCGGGTCGACCCCGCGGAAGAAGGAGGCGTCACCGCCCCGGGCGAGCGTCCACACGGTCACGTCGTGGCCGGCCCGCGCGAGGGCCTCGGCCAGCGCCAGCGTGTGCACGACCCCGCCGCGGGGCCGGGTCGAGTAGGTGAGCAGGGCGACGCGCATCAGACCCGGTAGGCGTGCTCCGCGCGATCGCGGAGGTGGTTCATCGTGCGGCGGGCCCGGGCCACGGAGGCCGAGATGTCGGCCGAGGCCAGCGCGAGCCCGCCCTTCGCCCAGGTCTTCGCGATGATCTCGCCTGCCGGGTCGACGACCTTCGCCTGCCCGAGGAAGCGCAGCCCGCCGAGCACACCCGTCTGGTTCGACGAGACGAGGTAGACCTGGTTCTCGGCGGCGCGGGCGCAGTCGTAGAGGTCGAACAGGTGCGCCTGGCGGTCGTTGCGGATCCGGTCGGAGCGATCGGTGACGCTCGCGGGCCACGCGCTCAGGCAGGCCAGCACCTCGGCCCCGTCGAGGGCGAGCGAGCGCGCCGACTCGGGGAAGGTCTTGTCGAAGTCGATCAGCATGCCCAGGCGGCCGACGGGCGAGTCGAAGGAGGCGAACGACGAGCCGGGCAGGTACGCCTCCGATTCACCCAGCGGCAGGTGCACCTTGCGATGCGTGCCGATCACGCGGCCGCCCTGCACGCAGACGGCCGTGTTGTAGCGGAGGTCGCGACCGCCCTCGAGCGCGCGCTCGGAGATGCCGAAGCAGACCGTCATGTCGCCCGCGAGCCCCGCCACCGCAGCGACCTCCGGCCCGTCGAGCTCGACGCTCGGCGGCAGGTCGTCGGGGCCGGGATGACGCATGTCGAGCAGGTAGCCGCCCAGGGTCGCGTCGGGCAGCACCAGCAGGTCGACGGAGCGCTCCCGCGCCTGCGCGATCATGCCCGGGAGCTTGGCGAGGGTGCGGTCGAGGTCGCGACCGAAGTGCGCCGCGACCGCCCCCATCACCGTCTCCGCCATGCGCCGAGGCTACCCGGCGAGGTCCGACTCGAGACGCCGTCCGACCCGCACGCGGCGGATCTCCGACGCGAGGTGCTCGGCATCCCGCGCGATCGCCTCGAAGCGCCCCGAGCCCCAGGTGTGCAGCCACGGCAGCCCCAGGAACGAGAGCCCCGGAGTGCTCGTCACCCCGCGCTGGTGGGTCGGGTGCCCGGCGCCGTCGAAGACGCCGACCTCGACCCAGCGGTAGTCGGAGCGGAAGCCGACCGCCCAGATCACGCTCGTGATCCCCGCCGCGGCGAGGTCCACCGACTCCACCTCCGCGGAGGGGCGCCAGACAGGCTCGTAGCGCGCCTCGAGCGGGGCGTCGATCCCGCGGGCCGCGATGAAGCGGTCGATGTCGTCCTTGATCGACTCGGCGACCGAGTCGGCGTAGTCGAGCGACGCCTCCGCCGTGGGGGCGAAGCGGAGAGTCGACCCCTCGACCGAGGCGAGCCGGCCGTAGAGATGCATGCCGTCGCGGGCGAACGCGCGGAGGTCGATATCGCGACCGCCTCCGCGCCCCGTCACGTAGTGGTTGGTCGACTCGCGCTTGGTGAGCCCGCCGACCTGCGCGTGCACGGGGATGTCGTAGACGCCCATGTCCTGCAGCCACGCGACGCAGTCGCGCCCCCGGTAGAAGCGGGCGACGCGGGGAGCGCTGCCGAGGGCGAGGTGCACGTCGCGGCCGGCGAGGAAGAGGTCCTCGGCGATCTGCGCACCCGACTGCCCGGAGCCGACGACGAGCACGCCGCCCGGAGGCAGCGCCTCGGCCGAGCGGTAGTCGGCCGAGTGCAGCTGCACGACGTCGAGCGGGAGGCGCGACGCGGCGGCCGGAAGCACCGGACGGTGGTAGCCGCCGGTCGCGATGACGACCTGGTCGGCCGTGATGCTGCCGGCGCTCGTGACCAGCTCGAAGCCTCCTCCGGCCCGCTCGCGCAGTCGGGAGACCTCGGTGTGCTCGGCGATCGGGGCGTCGAACGTGGCGGCGTAGCGCCGCACCCACGCGTGCACCTCGTCGCGGGTCATGAAGCCGTCGGGGTCGGGGCCGTCGTAGGGGTAGCCCGGGAGCCGGCACTGCCAGTTCGGAGTGACCAGGGTGAACGCGTCCCAGCGGCGGTCGATCCAGTCGTGGCCGATGGTGTCGCGCTCGAGGACGAGGTGGTCGACCCCGTCGTCGGTGAGGTGGCGGCTGAGCGAGAGGCCGGCCTGGCCGCCTCCGACGACCGCGACCTCGACGTGCATCCCGGGCGCGATCACGGTCGCACCGGATCCATCGCCAGCACCCGCACCGTGCCGCCGTCGAAGCGCCGCGCGGTCTCGACGATCTCGCTCCGCTGCTGCATCGCCGAGGTGCAGGCGAAGCCGAACTTCTCCTGCACCCGGGCGGAGGCGATGTCGAGCGCTTCGCTCGAGCGGGCCACGAAGTCCTCGACCGGGTACTGACCGCCGGCCGCGAGGAAGTCGTGCATCACCAGGCTCGGCGAGTAGCAGCGCTCCTCCGTGCCGTCGGGCCAGCGGACGTGGAAGGTCATCTCAGGCATCGATCAGCCCTCCCGTCCACTCACGGGCCAGGTCGTAGGCGTCGGGCCGGCGGTCGCGGAGGTGGAACATCCCGCCGCGCATCGCCTCGAACGTGCCGCGCACATCGATGTCGGCGACGGCCATTCCGGCGCCGAGCAGGGTGGTGGCGAGGATGTTCCCGCCCGGATCCACGACCTTCGCGTTGCCCACGTAGCGGAGCGATCCGAAGGTGCCCGACTGGTTCGACGCCAGCCAGAACACCTGGTTGTCGAGCGCCCGGGCGATGTCGAACTGGTTGAAGCGGTACGTCCAGCGGTCGTCCTGCAGGTTCTCGGCGGTCGCCGTGCGCGCGGCCGGCCAGGCCGAGAGAGAGGCGATGATCTCGGCGCCGTCCAGCGCCATCGAGCGCGCCGCCTCCGGGAAGGCCTTGTCGTAGCAGATCTGCAGCCCGACCCGGCCGACGGGGGTGTCGAAGGTGCCGTAGCCCGGGCCCGCCGAGTACGACATGTGCTCGCCCAGCGGCTGGTGCACCTTGCGGTAGCTGCCGTAGACCTGCCCGCCGTCGAGCAGAGCGGCCGCGTTGTAGCGAGTCTCGCCGTCGTCGTCGAGCTCGCAGAAGCCGATCGCGACCATCAGATCGCCCACGATCTCCTGCACCCGGGCGAGCTCGGGCCCGTCGACTCGGATCGCCGGCGGCAGCGAGCGCGACGTGGTCTTCACCGTGTCGCCGTGATTGCCGAGGGACGAGAGGTAGCCGCCGATCGCGGCCTCGGGGAGGACGATGAACGCGACTCCCCGCTCCCGCGCCTCCTCGGCGAGCTGGGCGATGAGCGCGTAGTTCTGATCGAGATCGCGGGTGAAGTTCGCCGCGACCGAGCCGACGCGAGTCATCGGGCTACAGGTTGTAGGTCGAGTTGATGATCGCGCCCTTGCGGGCGTAGTGGATCAGCGCGTCCTGCACGTCGAGCGGGTGGCAGGGGATGCAGCCCTCGATCAGGTCCTCCTCGCGCAGGCCGTGCAGCGCCATGCCGAAGCGGCAGACGAACACGCGGTTGCCCTCGTTGATGAAGGTCTCGATGGCGTTGTTCAGGTTCTGCTCGCCCGGGAACCCGGAGTCGCCGACCGTCGGGAAGCCGCGGGTCGCCATCGCGTTGATCGTGCCGGGGCCGTAGAAGTACAGCGCCGACTCGTAGCCCTTGCGCGCGGCGCGGGTGGCCTGCAGCACGGCGACGAAGCTGACGGAGGACTCGTGGGCGATGCCGTGCACGAGGGTCAGGTACGACTCCCCCTCCTCGGCCTGGTAGTCGGGGAACACCTTGGTCGAGCCGTAGAGGTTGCTGCCCTTGGGGAGCGACGGGTGCGCGATCTCGCCGCGCGACTTCTCGATGTTGGCGCTGACCTGGTCTTCGATCTCCTGCGAGACGGACATGTGGTTCCTCCTGTTTCCGGGTCTTTCCGGGTCGCCGATGAGACGGCGGGCGAGTGTGCGGGCTCCGGCGGGAGGCGCTGAGACGACGCGAAGAACGTCCGCCGGATGGAGCGGTGGTGCGGAGTGGAACGTCACCAGTCAACGGGCGGTGTGTTTCGGTGTGGTTTCGTCCGGAAGAAGCTCGTGTGACGCCGGTTCCGTAACCAGACCGCGTTCCGCTCGACATCGAGCCGAAACACGGCGTGCCTTGAATGGGAGGCGAGACGAACGCATCGACATCCCGGCCGCATCCCCCGCGGCCCGTCAGGCCGGCCACCGCCGCGCCATCAAGGAGTCAGCCGTGACCGATCTCACCCTCCGCACCCGCGTCGACATCGCCCTGCAGGGCATCCGCGTCGAGGCCCCCGTCCACCGCGAGGCAGGCGCCGGCCCGAGCGACGACGGGCACGTGATGCTCGGCGGCCTCGGTGCCGCCATCCCCATCAACCCGACGAGCCCCTACGTCGTGCGCGGCGACCGCCTGCTGCTCGAGGGCGCCGACATCGGCCTCGACGTCACTCCGGTGCGCCGCCCCCGCTTCTACGACCTCGAGACCGCCGACGGCGTCTCGTACGAGAAGATCGCCCGGCTGCACGGCCGCGACATCCTCGCGACCACCGTCGTGCAGACCTGCATGCGCTACGACGAGGCCGAGCGCTGCCGGTTCTGCGCGATCGAGGCCTCGCTCGAGGCAGGCTCGACCATCGCGGTGAAGACCCCGGCGCAGCTCGCCGAGGTCGCCGAGGCGGCGGCCCGCCTCGACGGCATCAGCCAGATGGTGATGACCACCGGCACGTCCAAGGGGCGCGACCGGGGAGCGACCCACCTCGCCCGCTGCGTGCGCGCGGTGCTGGAGGCGGTGCCGGGCCTGCCGATCCAGGTGCAGTGCGAGCCTCCGTCGGACGTCTCGGCGCTGCAGGCCCTGAAGGACGCGGGCGCGGTGTCGATCGGCATCCACGTCGAGTCGATGGACGACGAGGTGCGCCGTCGCTGGACCCCCGGCAAGGCGCGCGTCACCCTCGACGAGTACCGCTGGGCGTGGCGCGAGGCGGTGCGGATCTTCGGCCGCAACCAGGTCTCGACCTACCTCCTGGTCGGCCTCGGCGAGGATCCCGACGAGCTCGTCGCGAGCGCGCAGGAGCTGATCGAGATGGGCGTCTACCCGTTCGTGGTCCCGTTCCGGCCGCTGCGCGGGACGCTCGCGACCGAGGTCGACCACGTGCTGCCTCCGGCCGGCTCGCTGCTCGAGTCGGTGAGCGCGCGGGTCGCCTCGCTGCTCATCGCCGCCGGGATGCTGAGCACCGGGCAGTCGGCCGGATGCGCGGCCTGCGGGGCGTGCGGAGTGCTCAAGACGGCCGGCGCCTGATGCAGCTGTCGATCCTCGAGGGGGTGCGGCGCGCGCCGGCCTTCACCGTGATGCGGGCGGAGGAGCGCGAGCTCGCCGCGTACCGTGCGCTGCGGCGCGAGGTCTTCGTGGCCGAGCAGGGGCTCTTCGCGGGGAGCGACGCCGACGACATCGATGACGACCCGCGGGCGATCGTGCTCGTCGCGGTGACCGCCGAGGGTGCGGTGCTGGGAGGCGTGCGGCTCGCGCCGGTCGCATCGGGCCGCGATCTCGGCTGGTGGACCGGCAGCAGGCTGGTGGTGTCGCGGGAGGCGCGCGGCGGTGCGGGGATCGGCGCGGCTCTCGTGCGTGCGGCCTGCGCCGAGGCGGAGGCGCGAGGCGTCCTGCGCTTCGAGGCGTCGGTGCAGGCGCGCAACGAGGTGC
Organism: Rathayibacter sp. VKM Ac-2754; assembly: GCF_009807095.1. Classification (GTDB taxonomy): domain Bacteria; phylum Actinomycetota; class Actinomycetes; order Actinomycetales; family Microbacteriaceae; genus Rathayibacter. Next base: position 213,787 of record NZ_WUCC01000005.1, read on the forward strand.
TCTTCCGCCGCCTCGGCTGGGAGCGGATCGGCGAGCTGACGGTCGCCGGAACCCCGCACGTGGCGATGCGCTGGCCGCTCGACCGTCTCGATCGCGCGGCGCGGGCGGCGAAGTCGGCGCTCGGCTCCCTCCTGGCGCCGTTCGCGGCCGGTGGCGGCCTCGGCGGCCCGGGCTTCGTCGGCGACGACGGCGCACCCGTGCCCGGCACCGACATGGTGGCGGTCTGCGACGCGATCATCCCCTCGATGGTCGAGCGGCACCCGGAGTGGGCGGGCTGGTGCTCGGTGCTGGTGAACGTGAACGACCTCACCGCGATGGGCGCGACCGGCGTCGGGCTGCTCGACGCGATCGGCGCCCGCGACGCGGCCTTCGCCGCGCGGATCGTCAGCGGCGTCCGCGACGCGGCCGAGGCCTGGGGGCTGCCGGTGCTCGGCGGTCACACTCAGCTCGGGGTCCCCGCGGCGCTGAGCGTCACGGGGCTCGGGCGCACGACGGCGCCGGTGCCCGGGGCGGCGGCGCTCGGCGACGAGCTCTCGGTGACGGCCGACCTCGCCGGCGGCTGGCGACCGGGCTTCGCGGGAGCGCAGTGGGACTCGACCTCGGGGCGCCGCGGCGAGGAGCTGCGGGCGATGGCCGCCTCCGTGGGTCTCGCGCGGCCCCGGGCGGCGAAGGACGTCAGCATGGCCGGGCTCGTCGGCACGGTCGGCATGCTCGCCGAGGCGTCGGGCGGAGGCGCGGTGCTCGACATCGCCGCGATCCCGGCCCCGCCGTCGGCGGGCCTCGGCGATTGGCTCGCCTGCTTCCCCGGCTTCGCGATGATCACCGCCGACCGCCCCGGCGAGGGCCGGATGCACACCCCGCACACGACGACCGCCGCCGTCGGCCGCGTCGTCCCCTCGCCCGGCGTCCGCCTCCGCTGGCCCGACGGCGCCGAGACCGTCGCCGTCGCCGGCCCCGTCACCGGCCTCGGCGCCGCCTGACCCCCTCCCCTCCGAGGGAACCGGTTCTCGCCGAGACACCGCATTCTCAGCGGTGTCTCGCGCAGAACCGGTTCCCCCGGCGAGACCGCGCAACCCCGCGACAGCTCCGGGCCGATGCGCGCAGAGTGAGCATCGAGCCCGCTGACCGCGGGCGTGCATCGACGGAAGGAAGACCCCATGGTGGATCTCGGAGGCCTGGCAGACAAGGCCAAGAACCTGGCGAACAGCGACAAGGGCGAGGACGTGACCGACAAGGGTCTCGACGCGGCCGGAGACGCCGCCGGGAAGGCGACCGGCGGAAAGTTCGACGACAAGATCGACGGAGCCGAGCGCGCGGCGGACGGACGCATCGGCAACGAGTGAGCCCCCTCGGGGGAACCGGTTCTCGCCCGGACACCGCCTGCTGAGCGGCGTCAGGGGCAGAACCGGTTCCCCCGCGGGCTAGGCCAGCGCGTCCAGCAGCGCGAGCACGACCGCGGCCGAGCGGTCGGCCGCGTCGTCGACGTGCGCCTCGAACTCGCCCGGCGCGCACAGGTCCGAGATGCCGCGCACCGAGACGAACCGCAGCCCGTGCACGTGTGCCGTCTGCGCGAGCGAGACCGACTCCATGTCGGTCGCGAGCGCTCCGGAGAAGTGACCGCGCACCCGCTCGACGTGATCGCCCGAGACGAAGGTGTCGCTCGACACGATCAGCCCGCGGCGGACGACGACCTCGGGCACCGAGACGTCGGTGGCGAGCGCCGCGGCATCGCCGGAGTAGCGCTCGGGCATCCCCGGCACCTGCCCCATCGCGTAGCCGAAGGCCCGCGCGTCGGCGTCCGTCTGCACGTACTCCTCGCCGATCACCACGTCGCCGACGCGCACCTCGGCGCCCAGCCCCCCGGCCGAGCCGGCGCTGATCACCAGCGGCTCGTCGCCGAGCGTGCGGAGGATCGCCGCCGTCAGCCCGCCCGCCGCGTTGATGAGGCCGACACCCGTGCGCACCAGCACCACGTCGTGGCCGCCCAGCTCGAGGTCCCACTGCAGCGCGTTGCCGACGCTGCGCGGCTCGGAGGCGGCGGTCGCCTTCGCGAGGAAGGGCTCCGCCTCCTCGTCCATCGCGACCAGGATGATCGCCTCGCTCACGCGGTCACCGTCTCCCACTCGTCGCGGCGCGAGAGGAAGGTGCGCGCCGCCTCCTGAGCGCCCTCGAGCGAGTGGTTCGCTCCCCAGCCGCACTGCGTGTCGTTGGCCGCGGGCACTTCGTCGGCCTCGGTGATGTCGCGGAGGGTGTCCTCGACGAGCGAGAGCACCTCGGCGAGCTCGGGCTCGCCCTGCAGGATCAGGTAGAAGCCGGTCTGGCAGCCCATCGGCGAGAAGTCGATGACCTTGTCGGAGTGGTTGCGCGACTTCTCGGCGAAGAGGTGCTCGAGCGAGTGCACGGTCGGCATCTCGAGGTGGGAGGCGTTGGGCTGGGTGAAGCGCACGTCGTACTTGACGAGGTGGTCACCCGCCGGGAGCGTCTTGGCGTCGGCGAGGCGCACGTACGGCGCGGCGACGGTGCGGTGATCCAGGTTGAAGGACTCGACGTTCATGCGCGGCTGTTCCACGGTGCTCTCCTTGTTCGGCGGTGCCCCCATCATCCTCCGCCCGCCTGCCCGCTGCTCGAACAGCGCCGGAGGCGGCGTATCGAGTGGCGAGGGTGAACTCGGCGCGCATCGCCCTCCATGCTGGTCGAGTAGCCCCGAAGGGGCGTATCGAGACACACCAGCGTCAGCAGATCAGCCTTCTGCCCTGGCCTTCCGACGGACGTGGATCTCGATACGCCCGCTTCGCGGGCTACTCGATCAGCGAGAGAAAGGAGCCCGCGCTCACTCTCCCGGCACGAACCGGTACCCCATCCCCGCCTCCGTCAGCAGGAACCGCGGGTGCGCCGGGTCGGGCTCGAGCTTCTTGCGCAGCTGCGCGAGGTACAGCCGCAGGTACCCGGTGTCGGTGACGTGCGCCGGCCCCCAGATCTCGTCGAGCAGCGAGCGCCGGGTCACGAGCTTGCCCGCGTTCCGCACCAGGATCTCGAGCACCTGCCACTCCGTCGGCGTCAGTCGCACGGAGGCGCCGGCCCGCGTCGCGCTCTTCGCCACCAGGTCGACGGTCACCTCCCCGATCACCACGAGCGGCTCGCCGTCGGCCGGCTGCACGCGCCGCGACAGCGCCCGGATGCGCGCCAGCACCTCGTCCATCGAGAACGGCTTCGTCACGTAGTCGTCGGCTCCGGCGTCGAGCGCGCCGACCTTGTCGGCCGCCCCCGTCCGCCCCGACACCACCAGGATCGGCGCGCTCGTCCAGCCGCGCAGCGCGTGGATCACCTCGACCCCGTCGAGCCGCGGCATGCCCAGATCGATCATGTAGAGGTCGGGATGCTCGTCGATGGCGCGGTTGATCGCCTCCGTGCCGTCGCCGGCCGTCACCACCTCGTAGCCGCGCGCGGTCAGCGTGATCCGCAGCGCGCGGAGGATCTGCGGGTCGTCGTCGGCGATCAGGATCTTCATGCGGCTCCTCCCGAAGCGTCTGCGACACCGGAAGCCGAAGCGATCGGCAGCTCCACCACCATGGTCAGCCCGCCGCCCGGGGTGTCCTCGGTCTCGAGCGTCCCGCCCATCCCCTCGGTGAACCCCTTCGACAGCGCGAGCCCGAGCCCCAGCCCGGTGGTGTTGTCGTCGTCCCCCAGCCGCTGGAACGGCACGAAGATCTCCTCCCGCCGCGCAGGTGCCACCCCCGGCCCGTGGTCGACGATGCGGATCTGCGCGGTGCGGCCGAAGGCGCTGGTCGACACCCGCACGCGCGTTCCATCGGGCGAGTAGCGCACCGCGTTCGCGAGCAGGTTCACCACCACCCGCTGCAGCAGCACGGCGTCGGCGAGCACCGGCGGGCCGTCGAGGTCGAGATCGAGGTCGACCTCGCCCGGTCCGAGCCCCAGCTCGTCGAGCGCGGGCAGCACGACGTCGGCCGCGTCGAGAGGCGCGAGCGCCACGGCGAGCGCCCCCGCCTCGAGTCGCGTCACGTCGAGCAGATCCGTGACGAGCGCCGCGAGCGTCGTGAGGCTCTCGTCGGCCGTCGCGAGCAGCTCCGCCCGGTCGCGCTCGCTCCATTCGACGTCGCGCGAGCGCAGCCCGCTGACCGCCGCCGTGGCCGCTGCGAGGGGCCGCCGCAGATCGTGGCTGACCGCCGACAGCAGGGCGCTGCGCACCCGGTCGGTCTCGGCGAGCGGAGCCAGCGAGCTGGCCGTCTCGGTGAGTGCTTCGTTCTCGAGCACCGAGTCGAGCTGCGCCGCGACGACCTGCAGCAGGCGCCGCTCGCTGCCCTCGAGCTGGCGTCCGTGCAGCTCGAGCACCGCGTTCGCGCCGACCGCGATCCGCACGGGCTCCGCCTCCGGAACCGGCTCGCCGTCGACCGCGACCACCGCGCCGTCGCGCAGCAGCCGCACCCCGGTCAGCCCGAACGCCTCGCGCGAGATCTCGAGGATCGCCTGCAGCGCCCCCTGCCCGCGGATGACGCCGCCCGCGATCGTCGCGAGCAGCTCCGACTCCGCACCCGATCGCTTCGCCGCCCGGGAGCGCCGCGCCGCGCGGTCGACCACCGCGCTCACCAGCGCCGCGTTCAGCACGTAGAGCACGAGCGCGAGCGCGTGCAGCGGCTCGTCGACGGTGATCGTGTAGAGCGGATCGACGAAGAAGAAGTCGAGCGTCAGACCCGAGAGCACGGCCGCGAACAACGCGGGCCACACGCCGCCGACCAGCGCGACGAGCACCACGAGCAGCTGGTACGAGAGCACATCGCTCGTGATCGATTCGTCGCTCCGGAGGCTCGACAGCAGCCAGGTGACCAGGGGGCCGCCCACGAGCGCCAGCGCCGTGCCGGCGAGCTTGCGGCGGAGGGTCAGCGCGCCGTCGAGCCGCGGCAGCACCGCGCTGCGCCCGGCCGCCGAGTGGCTGACGATGTGCACGTCGATGTTGCCGGACTCGCGGATCACCGTCGCGCCGATGCCCGGCGTGAGCGCCGAGGCGAGGCGGCTGCGGCGGCTGACGCCCAGCACCAGCTGCGTCGCGTTCACCGACCGCGCGAACTCGACGAGGGTGCGCGGCACGTCCTCTCCGACGACCTGGTGGTAGCTGCCGCCGAGCGACTCGACGAGCGCGCGCTGCGCCTCGAGCACGTGCGGGCGCGGGGTCCGCAGCCCGTCGGGCGTGACCACGTGCACGGCGAGCAGATCGCCACCGGAGGCTCGCGCGGCGATCCGCGCACCGCGGCGCAGCAGGGTCTCGCCCTCGGGCCCTCCGGTGAGCGTCACGACCACGCGCTCGCGCGCCTCCCAGGTGCTGTCGATGCCGTGCTCGACGCGGTAGTCGCGTAGCGCGCTGTCGACCTCGTCGGCGAGCCAGAGCAGGGCGAGCTCGCGGAGCGCTGTCAGGTTGCCGAGGCGGAAGTAGTTCGAGAGCGCGGCGTCGATGCGCTCGGGCGGGTAGACCCGGCCGTCGGCGAGGCGGTCGCGGAGCGCCTGCGGGGCGAGGTCGACGACCTCGATCTGGTCGGCCGCCCGGAGCACCGCATCCGGGATCGTCTCGCGCTGGGGCGCCCCGGTGATCGCCTGCACGACGTCGTTGAGCGACTCGATGTGCTGGATGTTGACGGTCGAGAAGACCGTGATCCCGGCGTCGAGGAGCGCTCGCACGTCCTCCCAGCGCTTCTCGTGCACCGACCCCGGGGCGTTGGTGTGGGCGAGCTCGTCGACCAGCGCGACCTCGGGGCGGCGGGCGAGCACCGCCTCCAGATCCATCTCGTCGAGCACGACCCCGCGGTGCTCGACCGTGCGCCGCGGGATCACCTCGAGCCCCTCGACCATGGCGGCCGTGGCCGCACGGCCGTGCGTCTCGACGACGGCGACCACGACGTCCCGGCCCTCGGCGGCGAGCCGGCGGCCCTCCTCGAGCATCGTGTAGGTCTTGCCGACGCCGGGCGCGGCCCCGAGCAGCACGCGCAGGCGGCCCTTCGTCATGCTCCGGCCCCCACTTTCGGCTCGCGGGATCGGCTCCGGCTCGCAGGATCGCGGCGTTCCGACGAGCCGAACGCGATTCTACGAGCCGGAGGTGCTCCGAGGGCTGCGCTCACAGCCGCGCGAGCGCCAGGTTCAGCTCGAGCACGTTCACCGTCTCGTCGCCGAGGACGCCGAGGTCGCGGCCCTGCACCGATTCGGCGACGAGCGCGCGCACGCTCTCCTCGGGCAGTCCGCGCGCCTCGGCGACGCGGGCGACCTGCAGCTCGGCGTAGGCCGGGCTGATGTGCGGGTCGAGCCCCGAGGCGGAGGCGGTCAGCGCGTCGGCGGGCACCTCGGCCGGGTCGACCCCGTTGAAGTCCGTGATCGCCGCCCGGCGCTCCTCGATCGAGGCGACGAGGTCGGGGTTCGAGGGCCCGAGGTTCGAGCCGCTGGACGCGCTCGCGTCGTAGCCGTCGCCGGCCGCGGAGGGCCGCGACTGGAACCACTCCGGCAGCGGGTTCCCGTCGGCGTCCGTGAAGGACTGGCCGATGAGGGAGGAGCCGACGGGCGAGCCGTCGACGGTGAGCATCGAGCCGTTCGCCTGGGAGGCGAACGCGACCTGCCCGAGGCCGGTGACGGCGAGCGGGTAGACGACTCCGAGGGCGACAGTGAGCACGAGCATCGCGCGCAGCGCGACTCCGTACTGGCGGAGGCCCGAGCGGGTGGGATTCATGGGGGTTCTGCTTTCCGAGGAGGGTCTAGAAGCCGGGGAGGAGGGCGACGACGAGGTCGATCAGCTTGATCCCGATGAAGGGCGCGATCACGCCTCCCAGCCCGTAGACGAGGAGGTTGCGGCTGAGGATCTTCGAGGCGCTCAGCGCCCGATAGGCGACGCCGCGCAGGGCCAGCGGGATGAGCACGACGATCACCAGCGCGTTGAACACGATCGCCGAGAGGATCGCGGAGGACGGCGAGTGCAGCTGCATCACGTTCAGCACCGCGAGCCCCGGGAACACTCCGGCGAACATCGCCGGGATGATGGCGAAGTACTTCGCCACGTCGTTCGCGATCGAGAACGTGGTGAGCGCCCCGCGGGTGATCAGCAGCTGCTTGCCGATCCGCACGATGTCGATGAGCTTGGTCGGGTCGGAGTCGAGGTCGACCATGTTGCCGGCCTCCTTCGCGGCCGAGGTGCCCGTGTTCATCGCCACGCCGACGTCGGCCTGAGCGAGCGCGGGGGCGTCGTTGGTGCCGTCTCCGGTCATCGCGACGAGGTTGCCGCCCTCCTGCTCCTTGCGGATGTAGGCGAGCTTCTGCTCGGGCGTGGCCTCGGCGAGGTAGTCGTCGACCCCGGCCTCCGCGGCGATCGCGCGAGCCGTGAGCGGGTTGTCGCCCGTGATCATCACGGTCCGGATGCCCATCGCGCGCAGGTCGGCGAAGCGCTCCTTGAGCCCCTCCTTCACCACGTCCTTCAGGTGCACGACGCCGAGGATCCGGCCGGCGCCCGACGCATCCTTCACGGCGACGACCAGCGGCGTGCCTCCGCTCTCGGAGATGCGGTGCACCTGCTCGTCGAGCTCGGCGGTCGCGCGCGCGTCGGCCTGGAGCCAGGCGGTCACGGCCGAGCCGGCGCCCTTGCGGATCTGCGAGCCGTCGGCGAGGTCGAGCCCGCTCATCCGGGTCTGCGCGGTGAACGGGACGACGACGGCGTCACCGGTCTCGGGCCGCAGCCCCGCGAGGTCCACGATCGACTTCCCCTCGGGAGTCGGGTCGCTGAGCGAGGAGGCGGCGGCCGCTCGCAGCAGCTCGCCGCGGTCGGTGCCGCCCACGGTCACGAACTCGGTCGCGCGCCGGTTGCCGTAGGTGATCGTGCCGGTCTTGTCGAGCAGAAGCGTGGTCACGTCGCCCGCCGCCTCGACCGCGCGACCCGACATCGCGAGCACGTTGCGCTGCACTAGCCGGTCCATGCCGGCGATGCCGATCGCCGAGAGCAGCGCGCCGATCGTGGTCGGGATGAGGCAGACGAGCAGGGCGACCAGCACCGGCACGCTGACCGGAGCCGCTGCGTACGAGGCGATCGGGTTGAGCGTCAGCACGACCACGACGAACACGATCGAGAGACTCGCGAGCAGGATGTTCAGCGCGATCTCGTTCGGCGTCTTCTGCCGCGACGCTCCCTCGACCAGGCCGATCATCCGGTCGACGAAGGTCTCGCCCGGCTTCGACGTGATCCTCACGATGATGCGGTCCGACAGCACCCGCGTGCCGCCGGTGACGGCGCTGCGGTCGCCGCCCGACTCGCGCACGACCGGCGCCGACTCTCCGGTGATCGCCGACTCGTCGACGGAGGCGATGCCCCAGACGATGTCGCCGTCACCGGGCACGAGGTCGCCGGCCTCGACGACCACGTGATCGCCGAGCTGCAGATCGGCCGAGGAGACCTCGCGGACCTGCGCGTGCATCGCGGCTCCGTCGCCGGCCCGGTACTCGAGCAGACGGCGGGCCATGGTGCTGGTGCGGGTCTGCCGCAGGCTGTCGGCCTGCGCCTTGCCTCGCCCCTCCGCCACCGACTCAGCCAGGTTGGCGAAGAGCACGGTCAGCCAGAGCCAGATCGCGATGCCCCAGGTGAACGACGCCGGAACGGGCGCGCCGCCCGACTCCTGCGCCCCGCCGAGGAACGGCTCGGCGATCGCGAGCAGCGTGGTGAGCGCCGCACCGACCTCGACGAGGAACATCACGGGGTTCTTCACCATCAGGCGCGGGTCGAGCTTGCGGAACGCGCCGGGGAGCGCCGCGGTGACCTGCTCGAGGCTGAACGCCGAGGCGCCCCGCCTCGGGGCCCGCACGGGAGCCGGGCTTTCGAGTGTGCTGGTCATGGGGGTTACTGGAGTCCTTCTGCGAGGGGTCCGAGTGCGAGCACGGGGAAGTAGGTGAGTGCGGTGACGATCACGGTGACGCCGACCAGCAGGCCGACGAACTGCGGCCGGTGGGTGGGCAGCGTGCCCGCGGTCGACGGAGTGGTGCCCTGCCTGGCGAGCGAGCCGGCGAGCGCCAGCACCATCACGATCGGCAGGAAGCGGCCGAGCAGCATCGCGACTCCGAGGGCCGTGTTGAACCACGGGGTGTTGGCGGTGAGCCCCGCGAACGCCGAGCCGTTGTTGTTCGCGGCCGAGGTGAAGGCGTAGAGCACCTCCGAGAGGCCGTGCAGCCCCGGGTTCCAGATCGAGGTGCTCTCGACGTCGGCCCGCACGGCGGGGATCGCGAAGCTCAGCGCGGTCCCGGCGAGGACGAGGGTCGGCGTGATCAGGATGTAGAGGCTCGCGAGCTTGATCTCGTAGGGGCCGAGCTTCTTGCCCAGGTACTCCGGGGTGCGCCCGACGAGCAGCCCGCCGATGAACACGGCGAGGATCGCCAGCACGAGCATCCCGTAGAGGCCGGAGCCGACGCCGCCCGGGGCGACCTCGCCGAGCATCATGTTGAGCATCGGCAGCATGCCGCCGAGCGCGGTGTAGGAGTCGTGCATCGAGTTGACCGCGCCGGTCGAGGTCAGCGTGCTGGTCGCCCCGAACAGGGCCGAGCCGGCGATGCCGAAGCGCGTCTCCTTGCCCTCCATCGCGCCGCCCGCGGCCTGCGGAGCCGCACCGCTGCCCGCGAGCTCGAGGAGCGTGAGCGCCGTCAGCGAGACGACGAAGATCGTGGCCATCGCCGCGACGATCGCGTAGCCCTGCTTCGCGTTGCCGACCATCCGGCCGAAGGTGCGCGGCAGCGAGAACGGGATCGCCAGCATCAGGATCACCTGCAGCGCGCTGGTCCACGCCGTGGGGTTCTCGAACGGATGCGCCGAGTTGGCGTTGAAGAAGCCGCCGCCGTTGGTGCCGACCATCTTGATCGCCTCCTGCGACGCGACCGGACCGCCGGGGATGCTCTGCGTGCCGCCCGTGATCGTGGTGACGTCGGTGAATCCGCCGAAGTTCTGGATCACCCCGCCGGCCAGGAGGAGGACCGCCGAGATCACGGAGAGGGGGAGCAGCAGGCGGAGCGTCCCGCGGGTGAGGTCGACCCAGAAGTTGCCGATCGAGGCGCTGTTCCGGCGGGCGAAGCCGCGCACCAGCGCGATCGCGACGGCGATGCCGACTCCCGCCGAGACGAAGTTCTGCACGGCGAGGCCGAGCAGCTGCACCGAGTAGCCCATCGTCACATCGGGCGAGTACGACTGCCAGTTCGTGTTGGTGACGAACGAGACCGCCGTGTTGAACGACAGCCCCTCGGGGATCGCGGGGAACCCGAGCGAGTAGGGCAGAAGTGCCTGGGCGCGCTGCAGCGCGTAGACGAGGAGCACGCCGATGAGCGAGAACGCGAGCACCCCGCGGAGGTAGGCGCTCCAGCTCTGCTCGGCACGCGGGTCGACGCCGATGACGCGGTAGAAGCCGCGCTCGACGGCGAGATCTCTGGTCGTCGTGTAGATGTGCGCCATGTAGTCGCCGAGCGGGCGGTGGAGGAGGACGAGGATCAGGGCGACGGAGGCGACCTGCAGGATCGCGAGGAAGGTGTCCATCAGAAGCGCTCCGGCTTCACGAGGGCTGCGACGAGGTACCCGATCGCGCCGATCGCGAGGATCGCGGCGAGGGAGTCGAAGACGATCATTCGACGTCCTCGCTGATCGCCGCGCGAGGGCCGGAAGCGCGCGGCGTGGGCGCGAGCTTCTCGACCCCCTTGGCGATGACGCCGACGAGCGCGAAGACGGCGAGGACGCCGATCACGTAGACAAGGTCGAGCACGAGAACTCCATCCGGGGGCGGAGGACGCCCCCGAGTGCGGAGGCGTCCGACCGGCCCACGGCGAGTGCGGGGCCGGCACGAGTCCTGATGCAACACCCGCCGCCGGCGCCGCGGAGGGGTCCTAACGCCTTCCATACGCGTCGCCCGTCGTCCCTCACGGTCTCCTCACGGAGACGCGTCCGCGCGCGCGGCGACCGCCTGCTCCGAGCCGATCGATCCGTCGAGGACGGGCCGTCCGCGTCGCTGACACGGGCCATCTGCGACGGATCGATCGCCTCGACCACCCCGCTCAGCGCGCCGGCGGCTGATCAGGGCGTGAAGCGAGCCGACCGCGCAGGCTGCGGGCGCCCTATCCTCCTGCCATGAGTGTGACCGCCGGCTCCACGCGCGTCGTCCGTCCGGCCCCTCGGTCGCAGACCGATCGACTCGTGGTTCCCGATGCCCTGCGGGGCATCGCCATCGTCGCCATGCTGATCGCGCACGCGATGCCCCTCGTGCCGAGTCTGCGTGCCGGGGCGATCGGCTTCGTCGCGGGGAACGTCAACGACCTCGCCTCGCCGCTCTTCGCCCTCGTGATGGGGATGTCGGCCGCGCTGGTCCTCGCCCGTCCCGGCGCCTCCGGCCGTCGGGTCGTGCTGCAGAACCTCGCCCGCGCGGCGATCCTCATCGGACTCGGACTGTGGCTGAGCACCTGGGCGACGTGGATCGCGATCGTCCTGGCCTTCCTCGGCGTCACGCTCGCGATCGGGACGCCGATCCTCCTCCTCCGCTCCCGCGTCGTCGCCGCGATCACGGTGGTGATCGTCGTGGTCGGCGCACCGCTGAACGCCGCCGTCGCCGCCGCGGCCGATCCGCTGGTCCTGTACTCGCCGACCCCGGCGGGCTACGCGCTCACCTGGCTCTTCACCGGGCCGAACTACCGCGTGACGAACCTGCTGCCCTTCTTCCTCCTCGGCGCGCTGCTGCTGCGCCACGGCTTCCGGCGCGACCGCCTCCTCGCCGTGCTCGCCGTCGTCGCCGTGCTCGCCTATCCGATGCGACCGCTCCTCGAGCGGGTGACGGGCAAAGACTCCGTCTCGGGGAGCCACCTCGACACCCTGCACGACCTCGGGCTCGTCCTCGCCGTCCACGTGGCCGTCGTCCTGCTCACGACCGTCCGAGCCGCCCCCCGCGCCGCGATCGAGGCCGGCCTCGTGCCCTTCCGCGCGGTCGGGTCGCTCTCCCTCTCGGTCTACGTGCTGCAGGTCGCCGTCGTCGCCGCACTGGCGGGCGCCGGCTACGGATATGCGGTGGACACACCCTGGGCCTTCGCCGTGCTGGTGCTCGGGGTCTGGCTCGCGGGAGTGCTGTGGTGGCGCTTCTGCGGTACCGGTCCGATCGAGTGGGTGACCGGCAGGCTCACCCGGCTCCTCGTGCGGTGATCGGTGCTCGGCCCGGGTCCTCGGGCACGATGCAGGACGGGGCGGTGAGCGGAGGCCGCGCGGCGCGCCGGGCGACGCTCAGCGCGGACGGTGCAGGTGGCGCAGCTCGGTGCGGGAGCTGACGCCGAGCTTGCGGTAGACGGTGCGGAGCTGGGTCTTGACCGTGTTGACGCTCACCCCGAGAGCGGCGGCGATCTCGCTGGTGCTCTCGCCGGCGGCGGCGTGCTCGGCGACGGCCCGCTCGCGACGGCTCAGCGCCGTCCCCGTCGCGCGCTCGAAGCCCTCGCTGACGATCGTGAGGCGCTCGGACACGTCCGCGGCACCCAGCTCATCGAAGAGCACCGCGACCTCGCTCCGGAGCTCGGCGGGGAGGAACGCGAACGGGTAGTAGTAGCGGTGAGCGTGAGCGATTCCCACCGCCTCGGACAGGAGCTCGGAGCGCTGCGCGGCGTCGCTCGTGGCGATCGCGGTCGCGATCAGCGATGTGACGAGCACGCGGGGTCGGGAGCGGTCCACGCCCAGCAGGGGGGCGGCGAGCTGCAGCGCGGCGCGCGATCGGCCGGCGCGCGCGAGCCGCGCCGCGTGGACGGCGGCGGGGAACTGGCGGAGGAAGTGGGCGGACGCCGTGGGGCGGTCCGTGGTGTCCGGCCGCCCGAGCTCCTCCGCTCGCGCCGAGAAGAGCAGCCGCGAGATCCGGATGTACGCGACGTTGACGGAGTCGGTCCTCTGGGCCTGCGGGAGATCGGCGACGAAGGTGTCCAGCTCGTTGCGGAGCATCCGCGCGGCGTGCGGGTCTCTGATCGCGGTCGCGCTGGTGAAGAAGTACGCCGCCCAGTGCAGCGACCTCGCGAAGCTGCCGACCCCGTCGAAGAAGTCCGCGGTGGAGGGGAGCAGCTGGGCGGTCCGGACCAGCGAGGTCGCGAAGCGCGCCTTGACCGAGAAGTCGGGCTCCCACCAGTCGCCGGGGCGCTCGGGAGGTCGCTTGTCGAGCCAGGTCTGCGCGCTGGCGATGCGGCCGTGGAGAGCGTGCAGGTAGGCGATCGCGCCGGCGGAGGCACGCTGCATCATCCTGTGCCCGACGCTGGCCGCCCAGTCCCAGCTCTCGACGTAGTCGAGGACGGCGGCGTCGAGCTCGCCCGCGTGCTCGAGAGCGAGACCCCACTGGTAGTGGAACTCCGCCAGGGCCCCCGCGAGCGGCGAATCGGACTCGAGGGGCTGCCGGCGACGGAGCTCGTGCGCCGCCGTCACCAGGCGCACGACGTCCGCGCCCGCGCCGGCGAAGCGCGCGGCGGCGATCCGAGCGGTCAGGAGGGCGAGGCGGTCGATGGCGTCGCCCCGGGTCGCCTCGGTGAGGACCAGCCGGTACCCGGCGGAGAGGTCGGGGCCGCCGAGCATCCGCAGGACGTACTCCCGCCCGAACCGCAGCCGGGGATGGCCGTCCAGGATCGGATCGGGGAGCGTCTCAAGGACTGCGAGGAGCTCCCGAGGAGCGTCCTGCAGCAGCTCGACCCAGGAGCGGCCGAGGATCTCGACCACCGTGTCCCACTGCTCGGCGGAGGCGGCCGCTCGCAGGCGGTCCTTCGCGAGGAGGTCGACCGGTTCCATCGACCCAGTGTCACCCGAGGAGGGCTCAGCTGTCTCGCCCCCAAGGTGCCGGATGCAGGGAGATGCGGCACGGGGAGGCGCGGCAGCGGACCGGACGATGCTGGAGCCGGCCGGCGCCGTGGAGCTACCCTGGCGGCGTGCGCTCGCGGACCCGCCGCGGACGCCGGAGACTCCGACCCTCCGCCCGACGCGATCACGACCGTCGACGCTCCCGGCGCCTCCGCCCGAGACCCCGCGAACGGAGAAGCCCGTGGCCGACTTCAACGAGATGATCATCGACGAGTTCCGCGCGAACGGCGGCACCGTGACGACGGCCGGCTTCGGCCGCAGCCTCGTCCTCGTGCACCACTCCGGCGCCCGCTCGGGCGAGGAGCGCGTCGCCCCGCTGATGGCGATCCGCACCTCCGACGACGTCTGGCTGATCGCCGCCTCCGCCGCCGGCGCCCCGAAGCACCCCGCCTGGTTCCACAACCTCATCGCGCACCCCGACACCGAGATCGAGACCCCCGACGACGGCCTCGTGCCCGTCCGCGCCCGCGTCCTGGAGGGCGACGAGCGCGACGCCGGCTGGGCGCGCTTCACCTCCGCCTCCGACGGATTCAAGGACTACGAGCGGAAGACCACCCGCGTGATCCCCGTGGTCGAGCTCACCCGCCGCTGACGCTTCCCGCTCGGGCGCAGGGCACCGCCGACGGATCCGTGCCGAACCGGCGTCGCGCGCCTCAGCGGAACGGGACCGGCACCGCGTCCGGAGTCGACCAGCGCAGCGCGATCCGCTCGCGGAACCCGCCGCGGCGCAGCTCCGTCTCGAGCGCGTCGATGACGAGGGGGAGCAGCGTCCGCCGCTCCACGAGCACGTCGAGCACGATCGCGGCGCCCTCGGTCACGAGCACCGACCCCACCTCGGGCACGACAGCGATCCACTGCCGTGCGCCCACCTGCACGTTCCGATGCCCCCGGAGGCGCCGCAGCAGCTCGGAGGAGACACGCGCGTCGAGCGCAGACACATCGGCACGGAGGGCGATCATGCGCCCATGGTCACCGCCCCCGGCGTCCCCGCGGTGAACGCCCGCCCCTCCCCCGATGTCCCGGAGCCGTCCTCCACGAGACACCCCTGGCAGCGAGGGAACCCCGGACCGTCGAGGGGGCCCGCCGTACCGGGCGGCTCCGACGGTCCGGGGTTCCCTCACCCGGCCGCAGGGCAGCTCCGCGAACGACGAAGCCCCCGACCGGATGTCCGATCGGGGGCTGTCGTCTGCTTCTGAGAAGCACTGGTGCGCGAGGGGGGAGTTGAACCCCCACGCCCTTTCGGGCACACGGACCTGAACCGTGCGCGTCTGCCTATTCCGCCACTCGCGCTCACCACGGCACCGAAGCACCGACGAGAAAGACTAGCACCCCGGCGCGCCCAGCCCCGCATCTCCGGCTCGCAGAACCGCGTTCGGCTCGTCAGAACCCTCGATTCCCGAGAGCCGAATCGGTTTCCACGAGCCGAACAGGCCCCCGACCCCCGAGCACGTCCAGACCCGCCCGCCTCCCCCGCACACCCGAATCCACCCCGAGGAGCCCGCATCCAGAGCATCCCAGTAACATGCCCGTAGCCGTGCGCGGCACAGACCAGAGGGGCGCACCGACTCCCCGATCCGATCGTGACCGCCGCGAGGCGATGAACCGGAAGAAGACCGTGGGCATACTGGACAACTTCGAGAAGGGGCTCGAGCGCGTCGTCAACGGCGCTTTCGCGAAGACCTTCAAGTCGGGGCTGCAGCCGGTCGAGCTCGCGTCGGCTCTCCGGAGGGAGCTCGACACCACCGCCGCGATCGTCAGCCGCGACCGCATCCTCGTGCCGAACAGCCTCACCCTGCGCATGTCCACCGCCGACCTCGACCGCATGGAGCGGATGGGCTCGACCCTCATCGACGAGCTCACGACCGTCGCGACCGAGCACGCCAAGAAGCAGGGCTTCCGCTTCTCCGGCCCCGTCGACATCTCCCTCGCCGCCGACGCCTCGCTCAGCGACGGGATGGTCGAGGTCGACTCCCGGAGCGTCAAGGGCACCGTCGCCTACTCCCCCGTCCTCGACATCGACGGCAAGCGCTACCCGCTCACCAAGTCGCGCACCGTGATCGGGCGCGGCAGCGACGCCGACATCACCGTCGACGACTCCGGCACCTCGCGCAAGCACGTCGAGATCCTCTGGGACGGCTCGCGCGCCCAGGTGCACGACCTCGGCTCGACCAACGGCTCCAAGCTCGACGGCAAGCCCGTCACCCAGGCCCCGCTCTCGCCCGAGCAGACCATCTCGATCGGACGCACGCGGATCGTCTTCCGCATCGTCCAGGGCGGCGCACCCGCGCGCGCCCCCCGCGCGTCCGGTCACGCCGGGCGCTCCTCCGACGGATTCTGGGACGACCGGCTATGAGCGAGCTCACCCTGTTCGTGCTGCGCATCGCGTTCCTCGCGCTGCTGTGGTTCTTCGTGTTCGGCATCGTCTACGCGCTGCGCTCCGACCTCTTCGGTCAGCGGGTGCGCAAGCTGCCCGCCGGCGCCGCTGCACCGGCCGGGCAGAGCGACGCGCCGTTCGTCACCGCGGCTCAGCCCGTCGTCGCTCCCGCCCAGCCGGCTCCGGCACCCGCTGCCCCCTCCGCGAGGCGTACCCGCGAGGCGCAGGCCGAGCGCACCGATTCCGGAGGCGTCGCGACGGTCCACACGGCGCAGCGCCTCGTGATCACCTCGGGCCCCAAGCGCGGCACCGAGCTCGAGCTCAACGGCGAGCCGCTCACGATCGGCCGCTCCTCCGAGTCGACCCTCGTGATCCGCGACGACTACACGTCGACCCATCACGCGCGCCTCCTGATCTGGAACGACGAGTGGATGATCCAGGATCTCGACTCGACCAACGGCACCTATCTCGACGGCCGCCGCGTGGGCGCGCCCACCAAGGTGCCGCTGAACACCCCCGTCAAGGTCGGCACGACGACCTTCGAGCTGCGGCGGTCGTAGGGCGTGTCTTCCACCCGTGAGGGCACCGCGGCCGACGGTGCGGTGCGCGAGAGCGCCGCCGTCTCGCACGTCGGCCGCATCCGCTCCAACAACCAGGACTCGGGCTACGCCGGGCGGCAGCTCTTCGTCGTCGCCGACGGCATGGGCGGTCACGCGGGAGGCGACGTCGCCTCCTCGATCGCCATCAAGCGCATCGCCGAGGCAGACCGGCGCTACGCCTCCACCTACGAGGCCGAAGCCGAGCTCAAGCGCACCCTCCTCGCCGCCAATACGATGCTGGCCGACGCCGTCGTCGACCACCCCGAGCTCACCGGCATGGGCACCACCGTCAGCGCGATCGTCCGCGTCGGCGAGTCCGTCGCCATCGCGCACATCGGCGACTCCAGGATCTACGTCCTCCGCGAGGGAAAGCTCGAGCAGGTCACCACCGACCACACCTTCGTGCAGCGCCTCGTCGACTCGGGCCGCATCACCGAGGAGGAGGCGATGACGCACCCCCGCCGCTCCGTCCTCATGCGGGTCCTCGGCGATGTGCACACCAACCCCGAGATCGACACGCTCACGCTCGAGACCGAGCCGAACGACCGCTGGCTGATCTGCTCCGACGGCCTCTCGGGCGTCGTCCCGCACGACGAGATCCAGAAGGAGCTCTCGCGCGACGAGTCGGCGCAGCAGGTCGCCGACCGCCTGATCCGCGACAGCCTCTCGCACGGGGCTCCCGACAACGTGACCGTCGTGATCCTCGACGTCCCCGGCGCGAACGACACCGCGCGGGTGCTCGAGCCGACTCCCGAGCCCGTGATCGTCGGGTCCGCCGCCGCGCCGACGCCCCTCAGCACCGACGACTCGCAGACCCGGATCCGCATCCCCGGTCTCCGCCTGCACACCCGCGCCCCCGCGGCGCAGGGCCCCACCCACTTCGAGCCCGCCTCCGAGGACTACCTCGACGAGCTCATCGAGGAGGACCGCCGGCGCCACCTCCGCCGGCGGATCACCTGGCTCGTCGGGCTCTCGCTGGTGCTGATCGCCGGATTCCTCGGCGTCCTGCTCGCCTACGACTGGACCCAGTCGCGCTTCTACGTCGGCACCGACGGCGACACCGTGATCATCTACCAGGGCATCCAGCAGTCGGTCGGCCCGCTCTCGCTCTCCTCGGTCAAGGAGGACACCGGGATCCCGGTCGACTCCCTCCGCGAGTACGACGTCGAGCAGCTCGAGCAGACCATCAGCGCCGACTCGTACGCGGGCGCGGTCGACATCGTCGAGCGCCTGACGGATGCGAACGGAGCACCGTGACCGCCGCCGCGACGACCGACGCTCCGAAGCGCGAGCGCCCCCGCTTCCTCAAGCAGCGCCTGCGCAACCTCGAGCTGCTCCTCCTGATCGGCGCGTGCCTGATCGACGCGTCCGCGATCCTCCTGGTGCAGCTCGGCGCCCTCGGAGCGATCGACACCACCCTCGTCTCGCTGGGCGCGGGGCTCTCGGCGCTGGTGCTGATCGTGCACGTGGTGCTGCGCTTCGCGGCTCCGGATGCGGATCCCTTCCTCCTCCCGATCGCCACGGTCCTCAACGGCCTCGGCGTGGCCGAGATCTACCGCATCGACATCGCCGACGGCGCGACAGGCTGGGAGTCGGTGGCCGTCCGCCAGATCATCTGGAGCGCCCTGGCGATCGTGGCGGCGATCACGGTGCTGCTCGTCATCCGCAATCACCGGATCCTGTTCCGCTACACCTACGTCGCGGGGTTCGCCGCGATCGTGCTGCTCCTGCTGCCGCTCCTGCCGTTCATCGGCAAGGAGGTCAGCGGCGCCCGCGTCTGGATCGGCATCGGCGACTTCTTCAGCTTCCAGCCCGGTGAGATCGCGAAGATCGCCCTCGCGGTCTTCTTCTCGGGCTACCTCGTGCGCAACCGCGACTCGCTCTCGATGGTCGGGAAGACCTTCCTCAAGATGCGCTTCCCGCGCCTGCGCGACCTCGGACCGATCCTCGTGGTCTGGGCCGTCTCGATGGCGGTCATCGTCTTCCAGCGCGACCTCGGCACGGCGCTGCTCTACTTCGGCCTGTTCCTGGTGATGCTCTACGTCGCCACGGGCCGCACCAGCTGGGTGCTGATCGGCGTCGGCCTCTTCCTCGGCGGCGCGATCCTCGCCAGTCAGACCCTCGGCTACGTCGGCAACCGCTTCGCCAACTGGCTCGACGCCTTCTCCTCCGACCGCTACGGCGCCGATCCAGGAGGCAGCTACCAGCTCGTGCAGGGCCTGTTCGGCCTCGCGCACGGCGGGCTCCTCGGCACCGGCCTCGGGCAGGGCATGCCCGACATCACTCCCGTGCCGCAGTCGGACTACATCATCGCCAGCCTCGGCGAGGAGCTCGGTCTCGCCGGTCTCTTCGCGATCTTCGGCCTCTACCTGCTCCTGGTGTCCCGCGGCTTCCGGATCGGCTTCGCCGGGCAGGACGACTTCGGCCGTCTGCTCGGCGTCGGTTTGTCGTTCGTCATCGCCCTGCAGTGCTTCATCGTGATCGGAGGCGTCACCCGCGTCATCCCGCTCACCGGCCTCACGACGCCGTTCCTCGCGGCCGGCGGCTCGTCCCTGGTCGCCAACTGGATGATCGTCGCCGTGCTGCTCCGCCTGTCCGACACAGTCCGCAATCAGCCCCGTCTGGTGGTGTGACCCGCGATGAATCGAGAACTCAAGCGCGTCAGCCTCGTCGTCCTGACGATGTTCGTCGCCCTCTTCCTGTCGACGACCACCATCCAGGTGCTGCAGGCCGACACCCTGTCCGAGGACTCCCGCAACACCCGCACCCTCTACGAGAGCTTCTCGACCGAGCGCGGCGCCATCCTCGTGGGCGGCCAGCCGATCGCCTCCTCGACGCCGTCCGACGACCTCTACAAGTTCCAGCGCCAGTACGCGAACGGGCCGCTCTACTCGGCCGTCACCGGCTACTTCACGCTCAACCAGGGCACCACCGGCATCGAGCGCTCGCTCAACGACTACCTGTCGGGCACCTCGAACTCGCAGTTCTTCGACGAGATCGACAACCTCGTCTCGGGGCAGGACCCGAAGGGCGCCTCCGTCGAGCTCTCGATCGACCCGGTCGCCCAGCAGGCGGCCTTCGACGCCCTCGGCGACGACACCGGAGCCGTCGTCGTGACCGAGCCGGCGACCGGCCGCATCCTCGCGATGGTCTCCAAGCCCACGTTCGACCCCTCCGCGCTGGCCTCGCACGACACCGACGACGTGCTCGCGGCCTACGCCGCCCTCAACGACGACGCGTCGGAGCCCCTCGTGAACCGCGCCATCGGCGGCTCGCTCAACCCGCCCGGCTCCGTCTTCAAGCTCGTCGTCGCCTCGGCCGCCCTCGAGTCGGGCCGGTTCACCCCCGACTCCAGCTTCCCCAACCTTCAGGCCTACACGCTGCCCGGCACGAGCACGCAGGTCACGAACTCCGGAGGCGGTCTCTGCGGTTCGGGAGACACCGTCACGCTCGCGACGGCCGTCTCGCTCTCGTGCAACGTGCCCATGGCCGAGATGGGCGTCCAGCTGGGCGCCGACGCCATCCGCGGGCAGGCCGAGAAGTTCGGCTTCGACACCGAGCTCGAGATCCCGATGTCGGTCGAGGCGAGCACCTACCCCGAGACGACGGACGACGCCCAGACCGCGCTCACCGCCTTCGGCCAGTACGAGGTGCGGGCGACTCCGCTGCAGATCGCCATGGTCTCGGCCGCGATCGCGAACGGCGGCGAGGTGATGCAGCCGAACCTGGTCGACGTCATCCGCTCGCAGGATCTCAGCGTGCTGCAGCAGTTCGAGGAGAAGTCCCTCGGGCGGGCCGTGAGCCAGCAGACGGCGGACGCCGTGAAGGCCATGATGGTCGCCAGCGTCGAGGGCGGTGCGGCGACGAATGCAACAATAGGGGGCGTCACAGTGGCCGGTAAGACCGGTACCGCCGAGAACGGCGGGGACGACCCGTACACCCTCTGGTTCACCGGATTCGCGCCTGCGGACGACCCGCAGTACGCCATCACCGTCCTCGTCGAGGACGGCGGGGGGCTCGGCCAGACCGGGTACGGCAACCTGATCGCCGCACCCATCGCACAACAGGTACTAGAGGCGGTGCTGAACAAATGAGACCCACTACAGGGCTCACCTTCGGGGGACGCTACGAGCTGCAGTCCCGGATCGCCATCGGCGGCATGGGAGAGGTGTGGCAGGCGACCGATCTCGTGATCGGCCGCACCATCGCGATCAAGATCCTGAAGGACGAGTACCTCGGCGACCCGGGCTTCCTCGAGCGCTTCCGCGCCGAGGCCCGCCACGCCGCACTGGTCAACCACGAGGGCATCGCCAACGTCTACGACTACGGCGAGGAGGACGGCTCCGCCTACCTCGTGATGGAGCTGGTGCCCGGAGAGGCGCTGTCGACCGTCCTCGAGCGCGAGCGGGTCCTCTCGACCGACAAGGTGCTCGACATCGTCGCGCAGACCGCGCTGGCGCTGCACGCCGCGCACGCCGCCGGGCTCGTCCACCGCGATGTGAAGCCGGGGAACCTGCTGATCACGCCCGACGGCCGGGTCAAGATCACCGACTTCGGCATCGCCCGCATCGCCGACCAGGTCCCGCTGACGGCGACCGGCCAGGTGATGGGCACGGTTCAGTACCTGTCCCCGGAGCAGGCGAGCGGCCAGCCCGCCTCCCCCGCCACCGACATCTACTCGCTGGGCATCGTCGCGTACGAGTGCCTGGCCGGGCGCCGCCCCTTCACGGGCGAGTCGCAGGTCGCCATCGCGATGGCCCAGATCAACGACACCCCGCCCGAGCTGCCGGTCACGGTCGCCGAGCCGGTGCGCAACCTCGTCTACTCCTGCATCGCCAAGAAGCCGGCCGACCGCCCCGCGACCGCGGCCCACCTCGCGCGGGCCGCGCAGGCCCTCCGCTCGGGCGACGTGCGGGGCGCCGCCGTCGCCGTGCCCGCCGTGCTCGGAGACCTGCCGTCCACGCAGGCGACCACGGTGCTCCCGTCGGCGGGCGGCACCACCCAGGCGACGACCGTGCTCCCCTCGAACGCGACGACGGCGATGGGCGCGGGCGCTCTCGGCGCCGGAGCCCTCGCCGGAATCGACGAGCCGCAGGACGTCGTCGACGAGCCGCGCAAGCGCAGCCCGTGGACCTGGCCCCTCATCGCCCTGATCGTCATCCTCGCGGTGGTGATCGCCGGCACGATCTTCGCGTTGACCACCGGTGAGAGCACCGAGGCCCAGCCGACGCCGACCGTCTCGCAGACCCCCGTCCCGTCCGAGACGCCGACGCCCACTCCGACTCCGACGCCCACTCCCACCGCGAGCACCGTCGTCATCACCGAGAGCGACTACGTCGGCCGTCCGTTCGACGAGGTCGAGGCCGAGCTCGAGGCCCTGGGCATGGGAGTCTCGAGCGCCGACGGTCCGAGCGCCCCCGCGGAGGATCAGGTGGGACTCGTCCAGAAGGTCAACCCGACCGCCAACGTCCCGAAGGGGACGACCATCACGGTCACGGTCTACACCGCCGTCGCCACCCCCGACGCCCCGACCGCCGTCCCGACGGTGACTCCGGCGGCCGCGAGCATCGACGCGGGCGACACCTTCAACGTCACCTGGAGCAACTACAACCAGTGCCCGAGCGGCACCTCGGTGACCGGCTACCGCGTCACCGCGACCGGTGAGGGCGCCGCGGTCACGAGCACCAACCCCTCGAACTCGACCACCGCCGCCATCCAGGCCGGCCCCGCCGCGGGCACCATCGACGTCACCTACACCGTGATCTGCGGCGAGACGGAGTCGGCCGCCTCGCCGACCCTCACCGTCACCGTCGTCGCTCCCGCCCCCACCCCGACGCCGTCGGCCACGTCGAGCACTCCCACCTCGACCGGCACCCCCGACGAGTAGCCGGCGGCATGCCGCCCGAGCAACGGGCGACCACCATGCCGCCCGAGCAACGGGCGACAAGCATGCCGTCCGAGCAACGGGCGACAAGCATGCTGGTCGAGTAGCCCGCGCAGCGGGCGTATCGAGACCCACCTCCCTCCTGGACCCCGCCCAGTCGCGCCCCCGGCGGATCCGCCGGGCCCCGAATGTACACTTGCCGTGGCTCCCCGGGGGGTCGGGCCGAACGGATGGACAGGGGAGCGTGCGCGTGACGGATGAGGGCCGCCTGATCGCTGGTCGCTACCAGGTCGGGCCCCGGCTCGGTCGCGGCGGGATGTCCGAGGTCTACCTCGGCACCGACACGCGTCTCGGCCGCACGGTCGCGATCAAGGAGCTGAAGCTCTCGCTCTCGTCCGACTCCGCGTTCCGGCTGCGGTTCCGCCAGGAGGCGCAGGCCGCGTCGCGCATGTCGCATCCGACCATCGTCCGGGTCTTCGACGCCGGCGAAGAGGTGACGATCGACGACAACGGCTCCGAGAGCCGCCGTCCGTTCATCGTGATGGAGCACATCGAGGGCCGCCTGCTCAAGGACATCATCGCGGAGGGTCCGGTGGATCTCGACGAGGCCGTCCGCATCACCGAGGGCATCCTCACCGCCCTCGAGTACTCGCACCGCGCCGGAGTCGTGCACCGCGACATCAAGCCCGGCAACATCATGATCACTCCGTCGGGGCAGGTGAAGGTGATGGACTTCGGCATCGCCCGCGCCGTCTCCGACTCGGCCGCGACCGTCGCGCAGACGACCGCCATCCTGGGCACCGCGGCCTACTTCTCCCCCGAGCAGGCGAAGGGCGAGCAGGTCGACGCCCGCAGCGACCTGTACTCGGCGGGCATCGTCCTCTTCGAGCTCCTCACCGGCCGCGCACCGTTCCGCGGAGACACTCCGGTCGCCGTCGCCTACCAGCACGTCAGCGAGACCCCGCCCGCCCCCAGCTCGATCAACCCCGCGGTCACGCCCGCGCTCGACGCCGTCGTCGCGCGCGCGCTGTCGAAGGACCGCTACGAGCGGTTCCAGGGTGCCGCCGAGTTCCGCGACGACCTGGCCGACGCCGCGGCGGGCCGCCTGCCCGACCACCGTCCGATCGACGAGCTGACCACCTCGCTCTTCGCGGCGCGCAGCCAGGGTGGGATGAACGACTCCGAGCTCGCCCTGCGCCAGCTCGCCGAGGACAACTCGATCGTGCGCACGCAGCGCCGGCCGCCGGTGCTCTGGATCTGGTCGTCGATCGTCGTGCTCGCCGTCATCGTGGCCGCGCTCGTGATCTGGGTGCTCACGCTCCAGCCGACGACGACCCTCCCGTCGCAGTCGCGCGAGGTCCCGGCGCTCGTCGACACCAGCTACGACAGCGCTCAGTCGACGCTCACGGCACTCGACCTCGTGCCCAGCCAGCTCACCGAGTACAGCGACTCGGTGCCCGCGGGCGAGGTGACGCGCACCGACCCCGGCTCGGGGACGATCGTCGCCCCCGACACCGTCATCCGCGTCTACGTGTCGCAGGGCCCCCAGCCCGTGGCCGTCCCCGGCACGGCGGGGACCGCGCTCAGCGACGCGATCGCCTCGCTGACCGGAGTCGGTCTCGTCGAGGGCTCGCAGACCCGGCAGAACTCGCCGACGGTGCCCGCTGACATCGTGATCTCGACCACTCCGAGCGCCGGGCAGGAGGCGGCCCCCGGATCGCCCGTCGACCTGGTCGTCTCCTCCGGCTCCGTGACCCTGCCCGACCTGGTCGGCCAGTCGTTGAGCAGCGCGCTGGCGACCCTCGAGGGCGAGCAGCTGCAGCTCGAGGGCGTCGAGGCGCCCGACGAGACCTGCGACTCGGTGCGCGCGAATCCGCCCATCACGTCCCAGTCGCTCCCGCCGGGAGACGTGCCGCAGGGCTCGACGATCACTCTCGGGTACTGCGCGGGCTGACCGCCCGCTGCCGGCCGAGGGTCGTCAGGCGCGTCGGACGGTGCCGGCGGGGCTCGTCAGGCGCGTCGTGCGTCCGAGAGAGCCGGCGCCAGGCGCAGCACGTTGTCGTGCGCCACGGACTCGCCGGGCAGCGCGGCGCGGCTGCGGATGTCGCTCGGGGTCATGCCCTCGCGGCGCTTCAGCGCCCTCCGCAGGTGATCGGCCGACGAGAAACCCGAGGCCCCCGCGATCGTCTCGAGCGAGATCTCGCGGGGCCGACGGCGCAGCAGCTCGACCGCACTCGCCACCCGTGCGCGCTCGATCTCGCTCGCCACGGTGGTACCCGCGTCCTCGAACAGCCGCTGGAGCGAGCGCGTCGACACGTTGACGGCGTCGGCCACCGCCTCCGGGGTGCAGCGCGGGGTGCGGTGCGTCCGATCGATGACGGTCCGCGCGCGCCCGAGGGTCGCCGCGCGGACGCTGGTCGTGCCCGGCTGCGTGCCGACGGCCGTGAGGTAGGCGCTCACCAGCATCTGCTTCACGACGTGCGCGAAGCCGCCGATCTCCGATTCGCTCGGGAGTCCGGCTCCCGCATCGGCGGCCATTGCGAAGGCGGTCGTGAAGGCGAAGGCCGCCCGGGTCGAGCGCGCATCGGGATCGAGCGCGTACAGGCCCGACTCCGTGTCGAAGCCGTAGCGGCGCATCTCCTCGCGGCGGATCGAGAGCTGCAGCAGGGTGACCGGAGTGGTCGCCTCCGTCGTGAAGGTCGTCGCTCCGGGCTGGTACGAGATGGATCCCGGGCGCAGGAGCACCGTCCGCTCCGGTGCGACCATCCGCACGAAGCCGTCGATGAGGAACACGAAGTTCAGCACGGACGTGTCATCGGCGCCCCAGGTGCCGCGCAGGATCCGCAGCGGCGAGACCGAGACGACCGTCGCGCTGAGCTCGCTCGAGGCGAAGCCCGATCCGCTCATGCGCGGGACGGTACCCGGCTTGACGACGATCCTCGGACCGAGAGTCTCGAGCTCCCGTAATCCCGAATACGACCAGGAAATCGAGTCCACCATGTGATCTCCCGAAAAGTCTGTGTATGCGGTCAGCCCCCTGCCGACGCCCTCTGATTATGCAGGGAGAGAGCGCTCTCCTCTCCGCCACTTGTCCGTCAGATCGCGACACCAGCTTGGGGGGCATCATGACGGTTCGGATGTGTGCGGCCGCGATTCGACGCTGATTCGGACCCTGATGCCCACCACCTATAGCGCTCCGGTGGCGAGATCCGCATCAACCCTGACGCAGACATCCTACCCCCGTTCGAGTCACGTGGCGCAAGCGATCGACTCGACCTGCTGGTCGCGAATAGCCGGGCGATGAGAATCGCGTTCGCACCGGAATCGTCCCGCGATGAGCAGAACCGCTCGATGTGGATCCCCTCCAGCGCGAGTGGCCTCAATGCGTCGACTCAGACCGCGGAGACCTCGGCGAGCCAGTTGCCGAGCAGCAGTCGGCCGCCTTCCGAGAGCACCGACTCGGGGTGGAACTGCACGCCGACCACCGGCGCCGTCCGATGCCGGAGTCCCATCACGACCCCGTCGGCGGTGGCAGCGGTCACCTCGAGCTCGGCGGGCAGAGACGATCGCTCGACCGCGAGCGAGTGGTACCGCATCGCCGAGAACCCGGAGGCCATGCCCGCGAAGAGCGGATCGCCCTGGTGCAGGACGGCCGACGTGCGGCCGTGGAACAGCTCCGGTGCCTCCGACACGGTGCCACCGAGCGCGTGCGCGATGACCTGGTGACCGAGGCAGACGCCGAGCAGCGGACGACCCCGCTCCACAGCGTGGTGCACGAGGCCCACCGAGCCGGCGACGTCGCCGGGTCTCCCCGGCCCCGGCGACAGGAGCACCGCGTCGACCCGCTCGGCACGCACGGCGTCGCCCGGTGCGAGGTCGGCCGCCTCCACGACCTCGACCTCGGCGCCCAGCTCGCGCAGGTATGCGACCAGCGTGAAGACGAAGCTGTCGTAGTGGTCGACCACGAGGATCCGGGTCATCCCGCTCGCCGTCACTCCTGGACGGTGACGTTCTGGTCGAGCACGATCGACTGCACCCAGGGGAACACCCACTCGGCCAGCGCAACGAGCACGAGCACGAGCAGCACGAGCACGAGGAGCAGCCGGACCCACCAGGGACCGGGGAGGACACGCCACAGCGCCGCGTACACGATCAGCCCTCCTCGGCCAGCGAGGCCGCGATCTCGGCCGGAGCGCCGGCCGATCGGGGCTGCCACGACTCGAAGACGCCGTAGGCGATGATGCGCTCGGCCGTCGAGTAGAGCGGGTTGCAGCTCGTCAGCGTGATGAGCCGATCGGTCGGAGCGACGTCGGACGCCCACGGCACCGGGTCGATGACCTGCACATCGGACGGCTGCACGTACTCGAGGTTGCGGAACCGGTAGGTGTACCAGCCGTCGGCCGTCTCGATGTAGATGGCGTCGCCCAGCTGGAGCTCGTCGATGAGGTGCATCCCGCCCCCGTAGGCGCTGCGGTGGGCGGCGAGCGCGAAGTTGCCCGCTTCGCCCGGCATCTGCGTGCCCGGGTAGTGGCCGATGCTGCCCTCGTCGAGGACGTTGGCCGCGTCGATCCCCTCGGCGATCGTGCGCACCCAGCCCTCGCCGTACCGGGGGATGTAGAGGTTGCCGAAGGAAGTGTCGATCGCGGCCGCGGAGGCGACGACCGGGGCTCCGAAGTCGACCGGCGCCGCCTCGGCCGGCGCGCTCGGCGCGGGCACGGGATCCGCGGCGGCCCAGCCGTCGCGCAGCTCCGCCGCCTCGGAGGTCTGCTGACCGGCGATCACGGCGTCGTTCCACCACAGCTGCCAGCCGAGGAAGAGGAGCACCAGGACGCCCGCCGTCATGAGCAGTTCGCCGACGACGCCGAAGAACGAGAGGCGACGACGCGGACGGGCGCTCCTGCGCCGCGCGCGCGGGCGGAGAGGAGCCGCCTCGGGCTGCTGGTCGGACATGCGATGAGTCTAGGCGGGCGTCGTGAACCCCCGGTCGGGCCGGACGGGCCTGTGGACAGCTCTCCACAGGTCCCCCTCAGGGCCCGCGCTCCCGGTCCGCGGCCCCGGGCCGGTACAGTGGTCGGCATGGCACGAGCGACGAAGAGCCCGAAGCCCGAGCGCGACGAGGCCCGGACCGGAGAGCCGACCCCCAACCCGGTCTGGTTCAAGCCGGTGATGTTCGGCTTCATGCTGCTCGGCCTCGCCTGGATCATCGTCTTCTACGTGAGCCAGGGTGTGCTGCCGATCCCCGATCTCGGCAACCTCAACATCCTGATCGGCTTCGGGATCGCCTTCATCGGCTTCCTGATGACGACCCGCTGGCGCTGACCCCGCCTCCCGCGTGAACGACGCCCCGTCCGGCCCGCCGACGGGGCGTTCGTCGTCCGTGGCGCGACTCCGCGCGGCCGGCTGCGTCTTCGCGGAGGAGGAGGCGGAGCTGCTCGGGGAGGCGGCCCCCTCCCCCGAGGTGCTCGATGCTCTCCTGCGCCGGCGGGAGGCCGGTGAGCCGCTCGAGCAGATCCTCGGCTGGGTCGCCTTCCGGGGCCTGCGCATCCCCGTCGCGCCCGGCGTCTTCGTGCCGCGGGTGCGGACCGAGTTCGTCGTCGACACGGCCCTCTCGGTCCTGCCGGGCCCGACGGCGGAGGTGCTCGACCTCTGCTGCGGCGCCGGGGCCATCGGCCGGTCGCTGCTGGAGGAGCGCCCGGGCCTCCTCCTCCGCGCGGCCGACCTCTCCCCCGCTGCGGTCGCCTGCGCCCGCCGCACCCTCGGCGATCTCGCACCGGTGCACCAGGGCGACCTCTTCGACGCCCTGCCCGACTCCGATCGGCATCGCCTCGACCTCGTGGTCGTGAACGCCCCCTACGTCCCGACCGATGCCATCGCGCTCATGCCTCCCGAGGCGCGCCTGCACGAGCCGGCCGAGTCCCTCGACGGCGGCCCGGACGGGCTCGCCCTGCACCGCAGGATCGCGTGGGAGTCGCTCGACTGGCTGGCTCCGCGGGGCGGCGTCGTCATCGAGACCAGTCGCGAGCAGGCGGAGGCGAGCGCCGATGCCTTCGCCTCCGTCGGCTTCACCACCGGGATCCGGTGGGACGACGATCGCGACGCCACCGTCGTGGTCGCCCTGCTCGAGCGAACTACACGCGTGTAATTATCCCCAGGTGTGGAATCTCCTGTGGAGAACTCCCATGGCGCCCCGCAACGGGCGGACGGAGGGCGGATCGCGCCGCATCGCCGCAACGACGGCGCTCTCTCCGGGCCACTGCGGGAGCCGCGCGAATCACACCGGCGTAGTTCTCCCCAGTGTTAACAACTCTGTGGATAACTCCGTCCACAGCTGTGAGCGCGCGCTGTGGACGACGCTCACGAGCCCCGCGGGATAACCGGATCAAGCGGTGTCGGCCGCGATCCGGGACGCCTGAGCCGCGTCAGGCGAGGACATACGCAGCCGCGGACACCGCGACGAGGCCGACGCCGATCAGCCCGACCAGGAGGTTCTGGGTCCGGCGCTGCGAGCGCTGCCGGGTCCGCGTGTAGACGAGGCCGATCAGGGCGCCGGCGACGAGCCCGCCGACGTGCGCCTGCCAGGCCACGTTCATCCCGGGCAGGAAGCCGATCACGAGGTTGAGCCCGACGAGCACGAGGAGTTGCGACGCCTGTCCCCCCAGATGCCGGAGGATCACGAGGTACGCGCCCATCAGGCCGAAGATCGCTCCGGAGGCGCCGAGCACGGGGGTCAGCGGGTTCGACAGCAGCAGCACGCCCACCGATCCCGCGAAGCCGCTGAGCAGGAACAGGGTGAGGTAGCGACCGCGGCCGAGCATCCGCTCGAGGGCCATGCCGAACACCCACAGCGTGTACATGTTCAGAACCAGGTGGAACGGGATGACGAAGAAGAGCGACGTGCTGTGCAGGAACACCGAGGTCAGCATGCGCCACGGCTCGAAGCCGGCGCCGAAGCCCGGCAGCGTGTAGGCGGGGGCGTAGAGGAGACCGCCGATGACGGTGTTGCCGACGAAGGGCAGGATCTCGAGGATCCAGACGACGATGCAGAGCGCGATGATCGCGTAGGTGACCGTGGGCTGGTCGGCCCGGGTCATCGCGCGCACGCGCGAGACGAGCGGTCCGCGGGTGCGCGGGGCGGAGGCGCGCTGCTGCGCCATGTCGTCGGGGCAGATCACGCCGACGGGAGCAGGCGTCTGGCACTCCCCGCAGATGGTGCGGCCGCAGCGCTGGCAGCGCACGAAGCTCTGCCGGTCGGGGTGGCGGTAGCAGGAGTAGGCGCTGCTCGGCGGGACCTGGGTCACGAACGTGCCTCCGGTGAGAACGAGGGCCGGGCCCTGACGGACCCGGCCCTCGAGAGGTTGGTGGATGAGGCGATCAGGCCTCGGTGATCTCGACGCTCTCGATGACGACGTCGTCGAGAGGCTTGTCGCGACCGTCGGTCGCCACGGTCGAGAGCGACTGCACGAGCTTCTTGGACTCCTCATCGGCGACGGCACCGAAGATGGTGTGCTTGCCCTGCAGCCACGTCGTCGGAGCGACGGTGATGAAGAACTGCGAGCCGTTCGTGCCGCGGCCCGCCTGCTTGCCGGCGTTGGCCATCGCGAGGATGTAGGGCTCGGTGAAGTCGAGCTCGGGGCTGATCTCGTCGTCGAACTGGAAGCCGGGGCCGCCGATGCCCTGGCCGAGCGGGTCGCCGCCCTGGAGCATGAAGTCGGGGATGATGCGGTGGAACACGGTGCCGTTGTAGAGCGGCTCCGTGGTCTTCGCGCCGGTGGCGGGGTGGGTCCATTCGATCTCGCCGGTCGCGAGACCGACGAAGTTGCGGACCGTCTTGGGAGCGTGATTCCCGTAGAGGTTGACGACGATGTCGCCCTTGTTGGTGTGGAACGTCGCAACTGCGGTGTGCAAAGGCATGGGTGGATTCTCGCACAGCGCGTATGTAGGGCTCCGCAACGCCCGGTGTCAATGCGCTGGGTGCGCGATGCGGACGCCGCGTGATGAGTGGCAGTATTGACGCGTTCGCTGCTCGTAGCCGATGGAGGACCAACATGGGTCTGTCACGTAAGCACAAGAAGGACCTCAAGCGTCTCCGGAAGAACGCTGAGGCGGTCTGGAGCGAGCAGCAGGAAGTGCTGGCGCACGCCGCCGCTGTTCTCGAGAAGAGCCGCCGTCACGCGACCAAGTACGCGAAGAAGGAGGTCGTGCCCCTCGTCAAGGACACGTACCAGTCCCGCGTCCGGCCCGTGTACGACAACGGCGTCTCGGCGGTCGAGGGCACGTACTCGTCCGCCCGCGACGCCTACAAGCACAAGGTGCTGCCGACCTTCGCCGCTGTCGGCGGCACCGCCGCGGCCGCGTTCGAGGCCGCGAAGGACTCGAAGAACCGCGCGAAGCTCGCCGAGATCTCGAAGGCGCGCTGGGAGGAGCTGACCACTCCCCCGAAGAAGAAGAACACGGCCGGCACCGTCTTCGCCATCGGCGCCGCGCTCGTCGCGGTGGGTGGCATCGGCTACGCCGTCTGGCAGACGTTCCGTGCCGACGACGAGCTGTGGGTCGCCGAGGACGAGCCGGCCAGCGCCGCGCAGTCCCCGGCGTCGACCGCGTCCTGATCGACGGACTCCGGGCCGGATCTCGCACAGCGAGGTCCGGCTCTTCCGTCTGTCCGGCACCTCCTCGCACCGGGGTTAGGCTTCCGTGATGGACATCCGGGTCGCCGCGTACGGCGTGATCATCGACGGTGATCGCATGCTCCTCGCTCACTGGAGCCAGGGGCCCTGGGAGGCGTGGACGCTCCCCGGCGGCGGGATCGACGAGGGCGAGTCGCCCGCCGACGCCGCCGTACGGGAGATCTTCGAGGAGACGGGCTTCCACGCCGAGCTCGAGGCTCTGATCGGAGTCGACTCGCACGTCATCCCCGCGCACCGCCGCAGCGTCCCCGAAGCGGGCCCGCTCCACGCGATCCGCGTCGTCTACCGCGCCCGCATCGTCGGGGGCGAGCTGACCCATGAGGTCGACGGCTCGACCGACGCGGCCGCCTGGTTCCCGCTCCCGGAGGTCGACGGCCTCGAACGCGTCGAACTGGTCGACGTGGCGCTCGGGATGAACGAGGCCTGGCTCCTCCGCTGACCACTCGGGGAATCGCAGGGCCGATCGCGGCGTTCCCCTCAGTGTGATCATCGAGCTGTACACCTCCGCCTTCTGCGGCGCCTGCAACGCCGCACGCGCGGTCCTCGAGCGGGCCGCCGAGCTGGTGCCGTCGGCCGAGATCCACGAGTTCGACGTCGCCTTCCATCCCGGCCGGGCGGAGGCGGCCGACATCCGCTCGACCCCGACCGTCGTCGTGCTCGACGCGGAGGGTGCGGCCGTGTTCCGCGCCGAGGGCGCCCCCTCACTCCCCCAGGCGCTCTCGGCCCTGGCACTGGCGCTCCCGGCCGCAGGGTGATCCCGGGCCGTAGGGTGACCCCGGGAGGTCTCATGCGGCACGGCATCACGGGCGGAGGAGTCGCTCTCGCGGCGGTGGCGGCTCTCGCCCTCTCCGGATGCGCGACCGAGCCCGCCTCGACCGCGACGGTCGGGATCGGGCGCGGCGGCCAGTACGGGCAGGTGCTCGGCGTCGTGGTGGTCTGCTCCGGCCTCGTGAGCGGTCTCGATCTCGCGGCCGACGACCGCGCTCCGCTCGTCATCGGGGACGGGCTGCGCAGGATCACGCGCTGGGTCTCCCCCGCCGCCGTCACCGAGCTCGGCGCGACGGATCTGGTGGGCCGCACCGTCTGGCCGGCCGACACGGTGATCGACCGCTTCGCACCGGGCGTCGACTACTCCCTCGGTGCGTGGGCCGAGGACGAGTCCGTGGTCGCGCGCCGGGTGGTCTTCACCTCCGAGCAGTTCGACACCCTCTCGGTCGGCGAGATCATCATCGGCGACATCCGCGACGGCACCGCCGAGACGGTCTCCGTCGAGGCCTTCCTCGGCGCCGCCTGCGAGCAGGCCTGACGGCGCGCCAGCGCAGCGGACCCTGGTCTCATATCAAAGGCTGGACGCGCAGGGTTGAACAAGGCGGCTGCATTATCAACCGAGTAGACGCGGAGCAGCGGGAGCGCGCGGCCTCAGCGGCGTGGGAGGTTCTCGCGGCTCTGGACGCGTTCGCTGCACGCGCGAGACGTCGGCACCCGAGCCACTGACGCCCGTCCTGAGCAATTCGCCGAGAACGGCGGAGATGTGGAGCCTGGGAGAATCGAACTCCCGACATCCTGCTTGCAAAGCAGGCGCTCTACCAACTGAGCTAAGGCCCCGTGCAGACCGGTCGCGCGGACCGGAGTGCTCTCCCGCCAGATGGAGGCGAGAGGCGGAATTCGCGTGCCAGCGAATTCCGGCAGCCGACGCGACCCGCTCCATGGGAACGGGCCACCTCGACAAGCCGACCGCGGATCGCCGCGCGAGGAGCGGCGATCACAATTGGCTCGGGTGGGGGTACCAGGACTTGAACCTGGGACCTCTTCATTATCAGTGAAGCGCTCTAACCGCCTGAGCTATACCCCCGAAATGGCCAGATGAGACTCTACCTGACACGGAGTCAGAATCCCAATCGGCCGCTTCGACCGTGCGTCTTACTGGTTGGTGAAACCGACCAGCAGGCCGCCGGTGATCTTGACGCTCAGGTTGTAGAGCAGCGCGATGATCGCACCGAGGGCGGTGGTGACGATCGTGTTGAGCACGGCGACGACGACCGCGAAGCCCATGATCTGGGGCAGCGAGATGATCGTGTTGAGATCGAACGCCTCGGCGCCGGCGATGTCCTGCACGAGGCCGTTGACCTCGTCGAACACGCCGGTCTGCGCGAGCACCGTGTAGACGAGGTAGACGACGACGATCGTGATGATCGCCAGCGTCAGCCCCAGCAGGAACGACAGCTTGACGGCCGACCAGAAGTCGACGTAGACGAGCTTGAGTCTGACCTGCTTCGCCGCCGGGCTCTTCGCGGACTTCTTGGCGAGCTTCTCGGCGACGCTGCTACTCATCGGCAGACCCATCCTCCTCCGACACCGTGTGGGATTCGGAGGACGCCACTGCGGCGTCGGGATCCTCGTCCGGGGCGTCGAGATTGCGTTCGGTGTTCTTGGCGAGTGCGATGATGCGGTCGTCCTCAGCGAATCGTGCGAAGACGACGCCCATGGTGTCGCGACCCTTGGCCGGTACCTCGGCCACGGCAGAGCGTACCACCTTGCCGCTGGCGAGCACGACGAGCACCTCGTCGTCCTCTCCGGTGATGATCGCGCCGACCAGGTCGCCGCGCTTCTCCTCGAGCTTGGCCACCTTGATGCCCAGGCCGCCGCGCCCCTGGAGGCGGTACTGGTCGACCGCGGTGCGCTTGGCGTAGCCGCCCTCGGTCACCACGAAGACGTAGCCCTCGTCGCTCACGACGTTGGCGTCGAGCAGGCGGTCCTCGCCCCGGAACGACATGCCCCTCACTCCGGAGGTGGAGCGGCCCATCGGGCGAAGCGCCTCATCGGAGGCGGTGAAGCGGATGGACATGCCCTTGCGCGAGACGAGCAGCACGTCGCTGTCGTCCTCGACCAGCAGCGCCGAGACCAGCTCGTCGCCCTCGCGCAGCTTGATCGCGATGATGCCGCCGGAGCGGTTGGTGTCGTACTCGGACAGGGCGGTCTTCTTCACCAGTCCGTCGCGCGTGGCGAGCACGAGGTAGCGCGCCGCCTCGTAGTCGCGGATGTCGAGGATCTGCGCGATCTGCTCGCCCGGCTCGAGGGCGAGCAGGTTGGCGATGTGCTGGCCCTTCGCGTCGCGGCTCGCCTCCTGCAGCTCGTACGTCTTGGCGCGGTACACGCGTCCTGTGTTCGTGAAGAACAGCAGCCAGTGGTGCGTGGTGGTGACGAAGAAGTGCTCGACGATGTCGTCGGCCTTCAGCTGCGCCCCGCGCACGCCACGACCGCCGCGGTGCTGCGCGCGGTAGGAGTCGCTCCGGGTGCGCTTGAGGTAGCCGCCGCGGGTGACGGTGACGACCATCTCCTCCTCGGGGATCAGATCCTCGACGCTCATGTCGCCGTCGAAGCCGAAGAGGATCTCGGTGCGGCGGTCATCGCCGAAGCGGTCGACGATCTCGTCGAGCTCCTCCGAGATGATCGTGCGCTGGCGCTCCGGGCTCGCGAGGATCGACTTGTAGTCCTCGATCTCGGCCTGGATCTTGTCGTGCTCGTCGACGATCTTCTGGCGCTCGAGCGCGGCGAGGCGGCGCAGCTGCATGTCGAGGATCGCGCGGGCCTGGACCTCGTCGATCTCGAGGAGCTCCATCAGGCCGTCGCGCGCCTCCTCGACGGTGGGTGAGCGGCGGATGAGGGCGATGACCTCGTCGAGCGCGTCGAGCGCCTTCAGGTAGCCGCGCAGGATGTGGATGCGCGCCTCGGCCTCGTCGAGGAGGTACTGCGTGCGGCGCACGATGACCTCGACCTGGTGGTCGACCCAGGCTCGGATGAATCCGTCGAGCGAGAGCGTGCGCGGGATGCCGTCGACGATCGCGAGCATGTTCGCGCCGAAGTTCTCCTGCAGCGGGGTGTGCTTGTAGAGGTTGTTCAGCACGACCTTGGCGACCGCGTCGCGCTTGAGAACGACCACGAGTCGCTGACCGGTGCGACCGGAGGTCTCGTCGCGGATGTCGGCGATGCCCGAGACGCGGCCGTCCTTGACCAGCTCCGCGATCTTGATCGCGAGGTTGTCGGGGTTCACCTGGTACGGCAGCTCGGTCACGACGAGGCAGGTGCGACCCTGGATCTCCTCGATCGAGACGACCGCGCGCATCGTGATCGAGCCTCGACCGGTGCGGTAGGCGTCCTGGATGCCGCGGACGCCGAGGATCTGGGCGCCGGTCGGGAAGTCGGGACCCTTGATGCGCTGGAGCAGCGCCTCGAGGAGCTCCTCGCGCGACGCCTCCGGGTTCTCGAGCGCCCACTTGGCGCCGGCCGCCACCTCGCGCAGGTTGTGCGGCGGGATGTTCGTCGCCATGCCGACCGCGATGCCGACGGAGCCGTTGACCAGGAGGTTGGGGAAGCGGGCGGGGAGGATCGCCGGCTCGCGCGTGCGGCCGTCGTAGTTGTCCTGGAAGTCGACGGTGTTCTTGTCGATGTCCTTGACCATCTCGAGGGCCAGCGGAGACATCTTCGTCTCGGTGTACCGGGGCGCCGCCGCACCGTCGTTGCCGGGGGAGCCGAAGTTGCCCTGCCCGAGCGCGAGGGGGTAGCGGAGACTCCAGGGCTGCACGAGGCGAACGAGCGCGTCGTAGATCGCGGAGTCGCCGTGGGGGTGGAACTGGCCCATCACGTCGCCGACGACGCGCGAGCACTTCGAGAACGCCTTGTCGGGGCGGTAGCCGCCGTCGTACATGGCGTAGATCACGCGTCGGTGCACGGGCTTCAGGCCGTCGCGCACCTCGGGCAGCGCACGACCCACGATGACGCTCATCGCGTAGTCGAGGTACGAGCGCTGCATCTCGAGCTGGAGGTCGACCGGCTCGATCTTGTCGTGCCCGTGGATCACGACACCGGTCTCGGTGACGATGTCCTCGCCCTCGGAGGGGCCGGTGGGGGTGGTGGGTTCGTCTGCCATGAGTCTTTTCTCTTACTCGGCGGGGAGCTCGGGTGTGATGTGGGCTCGCGCTCGAGAGCGGCGGGCTGGAGGACGTCCAGGTCTCGATACGGCCGCTAGCGGCCTACTCGACCTCGACATTTGTCGGTTATCGCAGTGCGATAACCGATCAAATGTCGAGAAACCGCACGTCCTTCGCATTTTTCTGGATGAAGGAGCGGCGGGACTCGACGTCCTCGCCCATCAGGGTCGAGAAGATCTCGTCGGCCGCGGCGGCGTCGTCGAGGGTGACCTGGAGGAGGGTCCGCGTCGCGGGGTCCATCGTGGTCTCCCACAGCTCCTTGTAGTCCATCTCGCCGAGACCCTTGTAGCGCTGGATCCCGTTGTCCTTCGGCATCCGCTTGTTGGTCGCCGAGCCGTGGGCGAGCAGGGCGTCGCGCTCGCGGTCGCTGTAGACGTACTCGTGCGGCGAGTTCGACCACTTGAGCCGGTAGAGCGGCGGCTGGGCGAGGTAGACGTAGCCGAGATCGATCAGCGGACGCATGTAGCGGAACAGCAGAGTCAGCAGCAGCGTCGTGATGTGCTGGCCGTCGACGTCGGCGTCGGCCATCAGGATGATCTTGTGGTACCTGGCCTTGTCGGGGTTGAAGTCCTCGCCGATGCCGGCTCCGAAGGCCGTGATCATCGCCTGGACCTCGTTGTTGCCGAGCGCCCGATCGAGGCGGGCCTTCTCGACGTTGAGGATCTTGCCGCGCAGCGGCAGGATCGCCTGCGTCTCGGGGTTGCGGCCCTGGACGGCCGAACCGCCCGCCGAGTCGCCCTCGACGATGAAGATCTCGGAGATCGACGGGTCCTTCGACTGGCAGTCCTTGAGCTTGCCGGGCATGCCGCCGCCCTCGAGGAGGCCCTTGCGCCGCGCGGTCTCGCGGGCCTTCCGCGCGGCCATCCGCGCCGAGGCGGCCTGGATCGCCTTGCGGATGATGTCCTTGGCCTGGTTGGGGTTGCGGTCGAACCAGTCGGCGAGCTGCTCGCCCGTGACGCGCTGCACGAACGCCTTCGCCTCGGTGTTGCCGAGCTTGGTCTTGGTCTGGCCCTCGAACTGCGGCTCGCCGAGCTTGATCGACACGACGGCGGTCAGGCCCTCGCGGATGTCGTCGCCCGAGAGGTTCTCGTCCTTCTCGCGGAGGAGGTTGTTGGCGCGGGCGTACTTGTTCACGAGGGTGGTGAGCGCCGCGCGGAAGCCCTCCTCGTGGGTGCCGCCCTCGTGGGTGTTGATCGTGTTCGCGTAGGTGTGGACGCTCTCGGTGTACGCCGTGGTCCACTGCATCGCGACCTCGAGCGAGATGCGGCGCTCCTTGTCCTCGGTCTCGAAGTCGATGATCTCGGAGTGCACGAGATCGGACTTCTTGAGCGAGTTGATGTACTCGACGTAGTCGACGAGGCCCTTCTCGTAGAGGAAGACGTCGTTGCGGGGGCCGGACGTCTCGTCCTCGCCCTCGCCGTCGAACTCGACCTCGTTCTCGTCGGTGAGCGCGATGCGCAGGCCCTTGTTGAGGAACGCCATCTGCTGGAACCGGGCGCGGAGCGTCTCGTAGTCGAACTCGACGGTCTCGAAGATGCCGGCGTTGGGCCAGAAGGTGATGGTGGTGCCGGTCTCGTCGCTCGCCTCGTCGTGGCTGAGCGGCGCCTCCGGGACGCCGTCGGCGAAGGTCATGCGGTAGACGCCGCCCTGGCGCTTCACCGCGACCTCGAGCCTGCTCGAGAGCGCGTTGACGACGGAGGAGCCGACTCCGTGCAGACCGCCCGAGACGGCGTAGCCGCCTCCGCCGAACTTGCCGCCGGCGTGCAGCACGGTGAGCACCAGCTCGACGGTCGAGATGCCCTCGGTGGGGTGCATGTCGACGGGGATGCCGCGGCCGTTGTCGGCGACCGTGACGCCTCCGTCGGCGCGCATGACGACCTCGATGTTGTCGCAGTAGCCCGCGAGCGCCTCGTCGACGGCGTTGTCGACGATCTCGTAGACCAGGTGGTGCAGGCCGCGGGGACCCGTCGATCCGATGTACATGCCGGGGCGCTTGCGCACGGCCTCGAGACCCTCGAGGACCTGGATCTGGTTCGCGCCGTAGTCACCGGAGGACTTGGTCGACATGCCGGAGGAGGGGCTGGCGGAGCCGGTCGCGTCCAGGTCGTTCGTGGCGGGTGACGTGGAGTCGGTCGGCTCGGGTGTCATAGCTGTGGAGTTCTCCTCTGACGGTCCGACGCGACGCATCCGATGCATCGGATCGCAAGATCTTGCGGACGGGCGTCGCTGCGGTTCGGCGGCCCTCCATTCTACCTCGGAACGGGGTCGGCTCGAGGCGCTGGACGGCGATCTGACGCGCGATTTCTCGGCGGTCGACCGAAAATGCGTCCTCAGCCGTAGGTATCGCGCGGACCACGCCCTGGAATCGACCTGGGGCCCTTTTTCCAGTTCGGGACGTCCGGGCCCTGGAAACGGATCGCCGAGATGCCCGCGTCGGAGTAGTTCACCGCGATGTGATTCATGATCTCGATCCGCATCAGCCGCAGCTGCGTCGACCAGGCCGTCGACTCGCACGCCACGGTGAGCACGCCGTCGACGACTCCGAGCGGAGTCGAGTGCTTGGCCGTCTCCTCGCCCGCGATCGCGGTCCACGACGAGATGAGGTCGCCCTGGGCCAGGGGAGCGGTCCAGCCGAGCTTCTTCGTGAGGCCGTCGAGGACGTCGCCGAGATCGTGCGGGTCGCGGCCCTCGCCGAAGGGGACGGCGTCGCCCTTGGGCTCCGCGCGGTCGACCGTCTTGCGGACGCGGCGCGGTCCGTCGCCGCCGAACACCTCCTTGAGGTGGCGGTAGACCCGCGCGGCCTCGGAGTCGGGGGCCGGCGCACCGCGGCGGAGCGCCTCAGCCACGGTCGGGCTCCTCGGCGGCGGGTGCCTCGGCGGCGTGCGCCGGCTCCTCCTCCGCGGACTCCTCCGGGACGACGATGCTGCCCGCCTCGATGCGCACCGTGTGCGCCGCCAGGTCGGCGGGGACGTCGTCGAACACGGCGGCGGTGATCAGCACCTGCTCGTAGTCGGCCACCACCGAGGCGAGCCGCTCGCGACGGCGGGCGTCCAGCTCGGCGAACACGTCGTCGAGCATCAGCACCGGATCGCCCATCGGCGAGTCGCGCCGGAGCAGCTCGGCGGCCCCCAGCTTGAGGGCGAGTGCGAACGACCAGCTCTCGCCGTGGCTCGCGTAGCCCTTCGCCGGCAGGTCGTTGAGCTCGAACTGCACGTCGTCGCGGTGCGGACCGACCAGTGAGACACCTCGGTCGAGCTCGCGACGCCGCACCGAGGCCAGCGCGGTCGCGAACCCCTCAGCCAGAACCCGCCCGTCGGTCGCCGTGGGGGAGTCGGCCGCGTCGAGCGGCTCGCCGTCGTCGTCGACGGCTCCCTCGATGCTGAGTCGTGAGCGGAGGAGCGGACGCTGGTCGGCGCCGGCGACGGCCTCGTAGGCGCCGCGGACCGGACCGCTCAGCTCGTCGACCAGCGTCAGGCGCGACTGCATGATCTCGGAGCCCAGGGTGATCAACCGCTCGTCCCAGATGTCCAGCGTGCCGAGCTTCGATGTGTCGCGGATCCCGGTCGCGCGCGCCGACTTGAGGAGCGAGTTGCGCTGTCGGAGCACGCGCTCGTAGTCGGCCTGCACCGCGCTCATCCGGGGAGAGCGGAGGACGACCAGCTGGTCGAGGAACCTGCGGCGGGCCGAGGGATCGCCGCGGATCAGGAGCAGATCCTCCGGAGCGAAGAGCACGCTCGAGAAGAAGCGCGGCAGCTCGCGCGGCTTGATCCCGCCGCGGTTGATCTGCGCACGGTTGGGGGAGGAGCGGTTGATCTGCACCTCCGCCAGCAGGTCGCGGTCGGCGTTGCGGAGTCGGGCGCGGATCACCGCGCTGTCGCGGCCCGCGCGGATCAGCGCCTGATCGGTCGAGACCCGGTGCGAGCCCAGCGTGGAGAGGTAGCCCAACGACTCGACGAGGTTCGTCTTGCCCTGCCCGTTGCGCCCCACGAACAGGTTCGGCCCCGGCACCAGCCCCACATCGACGGAGGCGTAGTTGCGGAAGTCACTCAGCGCCAGCTGCGTCACATGCACGCGCCCACCTCCTCCACTGCTCCGCCGCCCGCGACCCTCTGACTCCGATGGGTCTCGATACGCCCGCTGCGCGGGCTACTCGACCAGCATGCAGTGAGCAGCTGGTCTGCGAAGGTCGGCGAGACACCTCCGCCTGACGATGATCCTCAGGAGTAGGCGGCCGTAGGCCCGCCGCCGCCGTGAGAGCATCCTGTGCCTCACGGTGGCGGCGGGCCGCAGGTCGCCGTCCGGAACCGGCTCTATGGGACTCAACCGCTTCGAGAAGCCGACCGCCGCGAGGACTGCCATCGGCAGTCCGAGCCAGAGAGCACGGCCGGCGGGCCGCAGGTCGCCGTTCGCGATCGGCTCTGCAGGACGTGACCATCCCGAGAAGCCGACTGCGTGAGGACTGACGCAGTCAGTCCGAACCGGTGGACTCAGTCCACCGCCTTGACACTGTGCCCGCCGAACTGGTTGCGCAGCGCCGCCACCGCCTTCATCGCGGGGGAGTCCTCCTGGCGGGAGACGAAGCGGGCGAAGATCGAGGCGCTGATCGTGGGCACCGGGACGGCGTTGTTGATGGCCTCCTCGATGGTCCAGCGGCCCTCGCCCGAGTCCTGGACGAAGCCCTCGATGTTCTTGAACTCCGGGTCCTGCTCGAGGGCGCGGACGAGGAGCTCGAGGAGCCAGGAGCGGACGACGGTGCCGCGCTGCCACGCCTTGAAGGTGCCGGTGACGTCCTTGATGATGTCGTCGCGGGTCTCGAGGAGCTCGTAGCCCTCGGCGAACGCCTGCATCAGCGCGTACTCGATGCCGTTGTGGACCATCTTCGCGTAGTGGCCGGCTCCGACCTCTCCGACGTGGACGAAGCCCTCCTCGCGGGGGCCCTCGGGGCGCAGCGCGTCGAAGACGGGCATGGCGTACTCGACGAGCTCCTTCGGGCCGCCGACCATCAGGCCGTAGCCGTTCTGGAGTCCCCACACGCCACCGGACACGCCGGCGTCGATGTAGTGGATGCCCTTGGGCTTGAGGAGCGCGTCGTGCTTGAAGTCCTCGGTGAAGCGGGAGTTGCCACCGTCGATGACGAGGTCGCCCTCGCTGAGCTTCTCGGAGAGGTCCTTGACGACCGCGTCCGTGATCTCGCCGGCCGGGACCATGACCCAGACGATGCGCGGTGCGGGGAGCACCGCGATCATCTCGTCGAGCGAGGCGGAGTCGGTCACGTCGGGGTTGCGGTCGTAACCGGTCACCTCGACGCCCTTCTCACGGAGGCGGGAGCGCATGTTGTCGCCCATCTTGCCGAGTCCGACGAGTCCGATGTGCATGGTGAACCTTCCTGGAGTTCGATGTCCGGCGGGCGGTCGCTCGTCGGGAGCCGTTCGGTCGCGACGTTGCGAAGGGGGAGTGTGCGGGCTGCCGATCAGTGCGGCGGCGGGGTCAGCGCAGCAGCAGGTTGGGCTGCAGCAGGTAGCGGTAGCTGTCGGTGCCCGGCTGGTCGCGCGAGGTCTGGGCGGTGATCAGCACGGGGCCGGGCTTGTTGGGGTTCTCGGTCTTCGTGAACGCGATGCGCACGAACTCCGAGTGCACGGCTGCGAGCCCGTCGAGCAGGAACTGCGGCTTCAGCGACACGACCACATCGGTGCCGGTGACGATCGCGTCGATGGTCTCGGAGGCCTGCGCCTGCTCCGACCCGATGGCCTCGAGGGTGAGCCCGTCACTGCTGAAGCTGAAGCGCAGGGCGGCCTCGCGCTCGAGCACGAGCGAGACGCGCCGGGTGGCCTCGATGAGGTCGCTGGTCGACATGACCGCGTAGTTCTCGACGGACGCGGGGAAGAGGCGCTTGACCGGGGGGAAGTTGCCCTTGATGAGCAGCGACGTCACGGTCTTGCGGTCGGCGGTGAAGGCGATCAGCTCGCGCTCGTCGCGGTTGGTGATCGCGACCGACACCGTGCCGGAGTGGCCGAAGGTCTTGCCGACCTCCTGCAGGGTGCGCGCGGGCACCAGGGCGGTCAGCGGTTCGGCGGGGGCCGGGTTCTCTCCGTTGTCCCAGTCGATCTCGCGGACGGCGACCCGGTAGCGGTCGGTCGCGACGAGTCCGATCGTGTTCTCGGTGATCTCGAGCTGCACGCCGGTGATGACGGGGGTGACGTCGTCGCGGGAGGCGGCGACGGCGACCTGCGAGATCGCGGCCGCGAAGGCGTCGGCCGGCACCAGACCGGTGGAGGCGTCGATCTCGGGGATGCTCGGGTACTCCTCGACGGGCATCTGCAGGAGCGTGAAGTGCGCCGAGCCGGCCGAGACGTGCACGCGCGACTCGTCGGTCGAGATGCGCACGGGTGCGTTCGGGAGGCGGTTCGCGATGTCGGCGAGCAGACGGCCGGAGACGAGGACGGTGCCTGTCTCCTCGACATCGGCGGCGATCTGCGTCTGGGCAGAGACCTCGTAGTCGAACGAGGAGAGCGTCAGCCCTTCGCTCGTCGCCTCGATGAGGATGCCCGAGAGGATCGGCAGCGTCGTGCGCTGCGGGAGCAGCTTGACCGCGAAGGACACCGCTTCGCTGAAGACGTCGCGGTTGGCTTGGAACCTCACAAGTGCACCCCTGACGAGTCGTGGACGAAGACCGACGCCCATCGTACTCGTCAGCCTCGCCGCGCCCGGAAGCGGGGGGAGGGCACCGCCCGATGCGAGGTCTGTGGAGAGGTTGTCGTTCGCCCCTCATTGAAGAGAGAACTGCGTTAACAGTGTTAACACGTGTGGAAACTGTGGAAAACCCTCGGGGCCCCTACTCCGGTGGGCGATGCGGACCCTCGCTGTCTGTGGAGGGAGTGTGAGCGCGCCCGTGGACGCCCTGTGGAGGGATCTCGGCCGGGTCGCGGCATTCCACAGGGGAGGCACTCGAGCGCACAGATCGGAGCCGGTTGTCCACAGTTATCCACAGGTTGCTCACACGTGTGGAAATCGACGAATCCGTTCGATTCAGCGAACGCCGACGGCGCGGCAAGCGTGCCCGGGGCTCCTGAGACCTCGCGCGAGCTCGCTGGTCGAGTAGCCCCGGATGGGTGTATCGAGACCCACCAGCGTCAGCAGAGGGGGCTTCGGCCTTCGCCTTCTGGCGGACGTGGATCTCGATGCGCCCGCTGCGCGGGCTACTCGATCAGCGAGGGAGGGGA
Source organism: Rathayibacter sp. VKM Ac-2754 (assembly GCF_009807095.1). Taxonomy (GTDB): domain Bacteria; phylum Actinomycetota; class Actinomycetes; order Actinomycetales; family Microbacteriaceae; genus Rathayibacter. Next base: position 257,400 of record NZ_WUCC01000005.1, read on the forward strand.
CGACCCGCCCGGAAGCCCGCTGGTCGAGTAGCCGCCGAAGGCGGCGTATCGAGACCGACCAGCTTCAGCAGAGGAGGCTCGAGCTCATACGGCCCCTGCGCGGGCTGCGGGCTCGACCAGCAGGGTGCAGGCAGCGGACCCGCAGCCCCTGCTCGCGAGGCCTAGCGGTTCGTCTTGATGCGGGTGGTCAGCTCGGTGACCTGGTTGTAGATGCTGCGGCGCTCCTTCATGAGCTCCGAGATCTTCTTGTTGGCGTACATCACGGTCGTGTGGTCGCGGTTGCCGAACAGCTGGCCGATCTTGGGCAGCGAGAGGTTCGTCAGCTCGCGGCAGAGGTACATCGCGATCTGACGCGCCGTCGCCACGGCCTGCGAGCGCGAGGAGCCGTAGAGGTCGTCGACGGTGAGCTTGAAGTAGTCGGCGGTGTGGTTGATGATCTCGACCGGCGAGATCACGTTGTCCTCGTCGAGAGTGATCAGGTCCTTCAGCACCGTCTGCACCAGCGACATGTCGACCGGAGTGCGGTTCAGGCTCGCGAACGCGGTGACGCGGATGAGCGTCCCCTCGAGCTCGCGGATGTTGCTCGACACCTTCGACGCCATGAACTCGAGGATGTCGTCGGGCACCAGCAGCTTCTCGCTGACCGCCTTCTTGCGGAGGATCGCGATGCGCGTCTCGAGGTCGGGAGCCTGCACATCCGTGATCAGACCCCACTCGAACCGCGAGCGCATGCGGTCCTCGAAGCCGGTCAGGGCCTTCGGGGGCAGGTCGGACGTGATGACGACCTGCTTGTTGTGGTCGTGCAGCTGGTTGAAGGTGTGGAAGAACGCCTCCTGCGTCTCGGCCTTGCCCTGCAGGAACTGGATGTCGTCGATCAGGAGGATGTCGACGTTGCGGTACCGGCCGTGGAAGGCGTTGCCCCGGTTGTTCGCGATCGAGTTGATGAAGTCGTTCGTGAACTCCTCGGAGGAGACGTAGCGCACCCGGATGCCGGGGTAGAGGCTCATCGCGTAGTGGCCGATGGCGTGCAGGAGGTGCGTCTTGCCGAGCCCCGAGTCGCCGTAGACGAACAGCGGGTTGTAGGCCTTCGCAGGGGCCTCGGCGACGGCGACCGCCGCGGCGTGCGCGAAGCGGTTGGAGCCTCCGATGACGAAGTTGTCGAAGCTGTACTTGGGGTTCAGTCGGGTGTCGGTCGCGGGGACCGTCCGGAGCTCCTCGACGACGCGAACGGGGGTGACCGCTGCGGAGGAGCCGGTGATCGGCTCGAAGGGGTTCATCGACTCCGACGACGGCGAGCTCATCGGCTCGTGCTCGATGTCGGGATTCACCACGAAGGCGAACGTCGTGACGCCGAAGGAGTCGTCGAGCGTCCCGATCGCGCTCAGCAGCGGCACGCGGACGCGCTGCTCGAGCATCCCGCGGGTGAACTCGTTCGGCACCTCCAGGTAGAAGGTGCCGGCCATGATGCCCTTGGGCTCCACCAGCGAGACGAAGCCGTACAGGGGAGCGGTGATCCGCTCGTCCTTCGAGAGGGCTCCGAGGATCACGTTCCACGCGTCGACCATCGACGTGTCGTCTGCCATCTGTCCTCGGTCCTCGTCGCTGTCGTGGTCCCGGTGTCGCCCGGTTCGTGGTGTCGCTGTTCCGGTGCCGCCCGGGGACCCTCGGTCGATCGCGGAGGCCCGGCTCGTCCGGCAGGATCTCGTGCTCGACGCGGTCGCGCGCAGGGCTGTGCCGCAGTGCTCGGCTCGACCGGTGCGGGGCTCGATCCATGCACAGGGTTATCCACGGGTCGGAGCGGACGCCAGCGCGGACGCGGGTCGTGGCCGTTCGTGCCTGTGGATAACTGCGGCTCAACACGGTAACGAACGGAGCCGACGGGAGACAAATCCACCACAGCGACACCCGCGTGTCAATGCGCGGAACGCGCCGCGGGACGTGCAGACTCGAGGATTCGCCCGCACCACATTTGACCGACGGGAGTGCAGGCCGTAGTTTTAATCAGTTGACGCCTGCCCGGGGTCGCGCGCCCGATCCACACGGATCGTGCCGAGTCGGAATCGGGCACCCCCCTCTTCCCGGGAGACCGGAGCCCGCGCCCCGGCGTGCGGCCCCGTTTCACTCGCGGAACACGTACGTGGAGATTGAACTATGAGCAAGCGCACCTTCCAGCCGAACAACCGTCGTCGCGCCAAGAAGCACGGCTTCCGTCTTCGCATGCGCACGCGTGCCGGTCGCGGCATCCTGAGCGCTCGTCGCGCCAAGGGCCGCACCGAGCTCTCCGCGTAGAGCCCGCTATACCGTTCAGCGGTGCTGGCCAGAGCGAATCGCATCGTCCACGGAGGCGAGTACCGGACAGTCGTCCGTCGCGGTGTGCGGTCCACGGGACCGCACACCGTCACGTATGTCCGCAAGACCTCCGGGTCCTCTCCTGCGCGGTTCGGATTCATCGTGGCCAAGACCGTCGGCTCGGCCGTCACCCGCAACACCGTCCGCCGCCGCCTCAAGGCCGTGGCGTTCGAGATGGTGGGAGTCACCGCTCCCGGGACCGAGATCGTGATCCGCGCACTGCCCGGCAGCGCCGACGCACCCTGGGCGGAGCTCCGTCGCGAGGTCGTCGGTGCGGTGTCCCGGACCGCGCGGCCGGCGCGGGATCGATCATGACCGCGGCTGCCGCTCCGGCGCAGACCCTCTCGCGGCCCTCGCGACCGCGTTCCTCGCGACTGCGTTCCTTACGTCTGGCGTGGGGACTCCTGCTGCTGCCCCGGAACATCGGGATCGCACTGCTCCTCGTGTACCGCGCCGTCGTCTCGCCGCTCTACGGCGACGTCTGCCGCTACTACCCCTCGTGCTCCGCGTACGCGCTGCAGGCGATCCAGCTCCACGGGCTCGTCCTCGGCACGGTCCTCGGGGCTCGTCGCCTCCTCCGCTGCCACCCGTGGGCCGCCGGCGGCGTCGACGACGTACCGACCTCGATCCCCCTGCACCGACCGGCCCCCGGCCGAACCCGCTTCGCCGTGACGCGATTCGGATTCGTCGCGGGCCCTCGAAAGGACTGACCCCCTCCCATGGACCTCCTCGGCACGATTCTCTGGCCCCTCAAATGGGTGGTCGAGCTGATCCTCGTCGCCTTCCATCAGCTGCTGACGATCATCGGCATGGAGGCCGCGGCGGGCATCACCTGGGTGCTGTCCATCGTGGGCCTGGTCCTCGTGATCCGCGCTGCGCTCATCCCGATCTTCGTCAAGCAGATCAAGAGCCAGCGGCGGATGATGGAGGTCGCTCCGCAGCTGAAGAAGATCCAGGACAAGTACAAGGGCAAGCGCGACCAGCTCTCGCGCGAGGCGATGTCCCGCGAGACCATGGAGCTCTACAAGAAGACGGGCACCAACCCGCTCGCGTCGTGCCTGCCGCTGCTGATCCAGATGCCGATCTTCTTCAGCCTGTTCTCGGTGCTGAACGACGCCCAGCGCAGTGAGCGCGGCGTCGGACCGCTCGACGCCGTTCTCGCCCGCCAGTTCGGCGAGGCGAACCTGTTCGGCATCGCCCCGCTGCACCAGTCCATCCAGGGCGCCCTCCAGGAGGGCGGCCAGGAGCTCGTCGTCATCATCGCCGTCGTCATGGTGGTGCTGATGACCGCGTCGCAGTTCATCACGCAGCTGCAGATCGTGTCGAAGAACATGTCGCCGGAGGCCAAGGCCTCGCCGACGTTCAAGCAGCAGCGCATCCTGCTCTACATCCTCCCCCTGGTCTTCGCCTTCTCGGGCTTCGCGTTCCCCCTCGGCGTCATGTTCTACTGGCTGACCTCGAACATCTGGACGATGGTGCAGCAGTTCATCGTCATCCGGAACATGCCCACCCCGGGCAGTGAGGCCGCCAAGGCCCGCGAGGAGCGCCTCCGCCGCAAGGGCAAGCTCGTCGAGGAGACGAACGTCGCCGGCGAGACGACGCTCGTCGAGAAGAAGGCCGTGCAGCGCCAGCAGCCCGTCAGCAAGAGCCGCGCCAAGAAGCAAGCCGGAAAGTAGCACCGCCATGACCGATTCGACGCAGACCTTCGACGCGACGCAGGCCGCCGCGGAACCCGCTGAGGCGCCCTCCGAGCAGCCGGAGTCGACCCTGTCGCAGCTCGAGGACGAGGGCGATGTCGCCGCGGACTACATCGAGGAGTTCCTCGACATCTGCGACCTCGACGGCGACATCGACATCGAGGTGCGCAACGGACGCGTGTACCTCTCGGTGACCGCCTCGGGCGACACGAACCTCCGGGTGCTGTCGCGACCCGATGCCGTGCAGGCCCTGCAGGAGCTCACCCGCCTCGCGGTTCAGACCAAGACGGGCGCGTTCTCGCGCCTGATCCTCGACATCGGCGGGTCCCGTGACGCCCGAGAGGCCGAGCTCGCGCAGCTCGTCGACCGGGCCATCGAGCGCATCGAGGAGGGCGCCACGTCGGCCTCCCTGCCCCCGATGTCGTCCTACGAGCGCAAGCTCGTGCACGACATGGTGGGCGAGCGCGGCTTCGTGTCGGAGTCGCGCGGCGAGGCGCGCGAGCGCCACACCGTCATCACCCGCGGCTGACCGCCGTGGAGCCGACTCTCGAGCCGGAGCCCGCGGCAGCCGCCGTCATCGCGGGGGACCGCCTGCCGCTCCTGCGTCGCTACGCTCTGGCGCTGGCGGAGCAGGGCGAGGAGCGCGGCCTGATCGGTCCGCTGGAGCTCCCCCGCCTGTGGACGCGGCACGTGCTCAACAGCGCCCTGGTGGCCCCTCTGCTGCGCCCGGGTCTCGTCGGTGACGTGGGAAGCGGGGCGGGGCTTCCGGGCGTCGTGCTGGGCATCCTGCGCCCCGACGTGCGATTCGTGCTCATCGAGCCCATGGAACGTCGCGTCGTCTGGCTCCAGGAGCAGATCGACTCCCTCGAACTCGAGAATGTCTCGGTTCTGCGTGCTCGCGCCGAAGAGGTCGCTCTCGCCCAGCCGCTCGACCAGGTCACGGCCCGGGCGGTGAGCGCGCTGTCGAAGCTCATCCCGCTGACCGCGCCACTGCTGCGCCGCGGAGGGGAGCTGGTCCTCCTCAAGGGGATCAACGCCGAGAAGGAGATCGGTGCTGCGGAGAAGCAGATCCGACGGTTCCGACTCTCGGCGCCCGAGGTGATCGTTCTGGGTGACGGCGTGCTCTCCGAGGTGACGAGAGTCGTCCGAGCTACAGTGGGTTGATCGCCCCGGCAGCATGCGAGATCACCTGGATCCCTGGCGCCGGTCGTCGCGGTACTCCCTCTGACTGAACTGCCGAGCGAAGGTTTCACGTGAAACATCCCGATCCTGCTGGACTGCCTGGCGGATTCGACTCCTCGACTCCTCTTGCTCGCGAGATCGCCGATATGACGCGCCGGCGTGCGCTGCTCAACGCGCAGCCGCTGCCGAAGCCGGAGTCGACGCGTGTGATCACCATCTCGAATCAGAAGGGCGGGGTCGGCAAGACGACGACCACCGTGAACCTCGCTGCAGGTCTGGCGCGCGGTGCGGCGAAGGTCCTCGTGATCGACCTCGACCCGCAGGGGAACGCCTCCACGGCGCTCGGAATCGAGCATCGAGCCGAGACGACGAGCGTGTACGACGTGATCGTCAACGACACGCCGCTCGCCGAGGTCGTGCAGAAGAGCCCGGAGTTCGACACGCTCTACGGAGTGCCGGCGACGATCCACCTCGCCGGTGCCGAGATCGAGCTGGTCTCGCTCGTGGCCCGGGAGCAGCGCCTCCGCCGAGCCCTCGACCGCATGCTGGATGCGATGGAGGAGCCGTTCGACTACGTCTTCATCGACTGCCCGCCGTCGCTGGGGCTGCTGACGATCAACGCCTTCGTCGCGGCGCGCGAGGTGCTGATCCCGATCCAGTGCGAGTACTACGCGCTGGAGGGCCTCAGCCAGCTGCTGAAGAACATCGACCTCATCGAGCGGCATCTGAACCCGAACCTCGGGGTGTCGACGATCCTGCTGACCATGTTCGACGGACGCACCAACCTGTCGCACCAGGTCGCGGCGGAGGTGCGCGAGCACTTCCCGAAGGAGGTGCTGAAGGCCGTCATCCCGCGCAACGTGCGGATCTCGGAGGCGCCGAGCTACGGGCAGAGCGTCATCAGCTACGACCCGCAGTCGTCGGGCTCGCTCGCCTATCTCGAGGCAGCTGCGGAGATCGCCCGACGCGGTGCACCGTCCACTCACACGACCGCTACCGAAGGGGAGGCCCGCTGATGGCTGCAAAGCGAACCGGACTGGGCCGAGGGATCGGCGCACTCATCCCCACCGGAGACGACACCCGCGCGCGGCCCGTCGATGTGTTCTTCCCGGATCAGAACGCGGGGACGACCGAGTCGGACGCGCTGCTCGAGGTTCCCGGCGCTCGTCTCGCACGGCTGCCGCTCGATGAGATCGTGCCGAACGCCGCGCAGCCGCGCTCCGTCTTCGATCAGGACGATCTCGCGGAACTGATCCACAGCATCAGCGAGTACGGAGTGCTGCAGCCGATCGTGGTGCGTCCGATCCAGGGACGCGATGGTGCGAAGTACGAGCTGGTGATGGGGGAGCGGCGCTTCCGGGCGTCGAAGGCGGCCGGGCTGTCCACGATTCCGGCGGTGGTCAAGGACACAGCCGACGAGAACATGCTGCGGGACGCTCTTCTCGAGAACCTGCACCGTGCCGAGCTCAATCCGCTGGAGGAGGCGTCGGCGTACCAGCAGCTGCTGAGCGACTTTGGCATCACCCAGGAGGCGCTCGCGACGCGTTTGGGACGCTCTCGTCCGCAGATCTCGAACACGTTGCGCCTGCTGCGTCTCCCGGCCGACGTGCAGGCCCGCGTGGCTGCCGGCGTGCTCAGTGCCGGGCACGCGCGGGCGGTGCTGTCCCTCGAGGATGTCGAGGCGATGCGGCGACTCGCAGACAAGATCGTGAACGAGGACCTGTCGGTGCGCGCGGCAGAAGCGGCAGCAGCGCAGATGAAGGCGCCCCGCGCCTCGAAGCGCGAGCCGGCGGAGGAGCAGGGCGGGCACGCAGGCCACCTGAGCTCGGTCGCGGACCACCTCGGTGACCGGCTGAACACGCGGGTGAAGGTCACGCTGGGGGCGCGTAAGGGCCAGATGGTCATCGACTTCGCGAGCATCCAGGACCTGAACCGCATTCTGTCCGAGATCGGCGAGCCGACCGAAGTGTCGCTAGCCCCCTGATGGGATGTTTCACGTGAAACATCGACGGCCCTACGCCTTGTCTGATTCCTTGGGCCCGCATCTGGAGGTGGTCAGGCGCGTCGTCGCGCAGCCTGGCTCCGAGCGGTACTGGTCGTCCTTCAGGGGCATGACCTTTCCGGTGACATCGGCCCTCGAACGGTCGGTTCTGTTCTCGCGGGTCGAGTAGCCCGCGCAGCGCGCGTATCGAGATCCACGTCCATTAGAGGGTGGGGTGGAGGTCTCGCCTGCTGGAGCTGATGGGACTCGATACGCCCCTGCGGGGCTACTCGACCAGTATCGGGGGGGCTAGCGCGGTCTTGCTCGCATTCGACATCCCGCCAGGCGCGGACGATCGGTAGCGGCATCGCCGCTCAACCCGTCCGCGCCGGATACTCGCCCACCGGTGAAGAGCTGTGACTTGTCATGCCGCCGGGGGGAGCAGATCCGGTTGGTCGATGGAGCGGCGATCGAGGAGCTCTGCGCTGAGCGACTTCGTGAAATGTTCGGAGGTCGCCAGGCGTCGTCGTACCGTTGCTGATCGAATAGCCCGCGCAGCGGGCGTATCGAGATCGACCAGCGTCAGAAGCTCAGGGCCGACAACTGATCTGCTGACACCGGTGGGTCTCCTAGGAGAAGTCACCCACGTGTGTGGCCCTGCCTCGCTGATCGAGTAGCTCGCGCAGCGGGCGTATCGAGATCCACGTCCGTCAGAAGCCGAGGTCAGAAGCCTGATCTGCTGAAGCTGGTGGGTCTCGATACGCCCCTGCGGGGCTACTCGACCAGCAGGGGAGGCGACCAGCGCGGACTTTTCCCTCCCCACGGAGACGCGACGCGACTTCGCCGCTCGATACGCCCCTTCGGGGCCACTCGACCAGCATTCGGTGTCTCCCTACCCGCTGGAGTTGGGGGTGGCCGGCACGCCCACCGGACGCCGGACGCCGTCAGGCTGACGACCAGCGGCTCACCGGCTGTCTCAGCCGCGCTGATCTACGAGGCGAGATGTTTCACGTGAAACATCCGGGCGTCAGCGGGGTGAGACAGCCAGCTTGGCGAGGGTCGAGTAGACGTCGCCGAGGTAGCGGCCGGACGCTTCGATCGCCTGGGGGACGAGGGAGGTCTCCGTCATACCCGGCAGGACATTGGCGTCGAAGAACCAAGGGAGCCCCGCGTCGTCGACGATGAAGTCGACGCGGGAGAGGTGGCGCAGGCCGAGGAGCTCGTGGATGGCGACCGCGACGCGGGCGACCTCGGCGAGTACCTCCTCCGACAGTCGGGCCGGTGTGTAGAACCGGGTCTCTCCCGCGTTGTACCGCGCTTCGAAGGTGTACCGGCCCTCCACGGGCTCGATCTCGACGGGTGGGAGCGCGAACGGTCCGTCTCCGAGGTCGAGGACGCCCACGGCCACCTCGGTGCCAGCGACGAGCTGCTCGATCAGAACGACCTCGCCGTAGGTGTAGGCCTCGACCATCGCACGGGGGAGCTGGCCCGACTCCGAGACGATGCTCACTCCTTGTGCCGACCCGCCCTGCGCGGGCTTCACGACGAGCGCGCCGGGCAGGTGCGCCTCGACCTGACCGAGGATCCCCGCCGCCCCCAGCTCGCGGAAGGTCTCGCGGGGGAGGGTGACGCTCCGAGGGGTAGCGAAGCCGGCGCGGCCTACCAGCGTCTTCGCGGTCGGCTTGAACCATGCGAGGCGCGCCGCGTCCGTCCGCGACCCGACGTAATCGAAGCCGGCGGCCTCGAGCAGCCCGAGCAGCGCGCCGTCCTCGCCGCTCGCCCCGTGGACGGCCGGCCAGACGACATCGGGCCGGCGCTCGAGTAGGAATGTCAGCAGACCGGCGTCCGGCTCGCGGAGGGTGACCCTGTGGCCCATGCTCGACAGGCGGTCGGCGACGCGGCGCCCCGATCGCAGCGACACGTCGCGCTCGTGGCTGATCCCTCCGCTGATCACGACGACGTCGAGAGTGCGATCGAGGACAGAGAAATCAGTCATGACCAGGCCTTTTGTGATTCGGAGTCGGCGGCGGCGGACACGTCAGGAGACGTTCGGCGGAAGAGCGCTGTCGCGCTGCTCGATGTCGGCGTTCGCCATGGAGCCCGTGCCGGCGAAGGTCGACAGCAGGTCGAGCTCGCCGTTGATGACGGTGGCGAGACGCCGGATGCCGTCCCCGATGCGCTCCGGAGTCGGATAGCAGAACGACAGGCGGATGTTCTGACGCCCGTCCCCGTTGCCGTAGAAGGCGGTGCCGGGCGTATAGGCGACGAGTTCCTTCACGGCGCGGGGGAGCATCGCCTTCGAGTCGAGGTTCTCGGGGAGGGTCAGCCAGACGTAGAAGCCGCCGTTGGGGTTCGTCCACGACAGTGACGGGAGGTGCGTCTGCAGACCGCGCAGCATGGCCTCCTTGCGCTCGCGGTAGACGCCTCGGAAGGTGTCGATCTGGCCGCGCCAGTCGGCGGTCTCGAGGTACTTCGAGATGACCAGCTGGCTGAACGACGACGGGCTGAGCACCGCGGCCTCGTTGGCGAGGATCAGACGCTCGCGGATGGCGTGAGGAGCGAGTGCCCACCCCACGCGGAATCCGGGGGCGAGGGTCTTGGAGAACGTGCCGAGGTAGATGACGCCGTCCTCCTCGAGGGAGCGCATCGCCTTCGGCGGGACGTCTTCGAAGTAGAGCAGGCCGTACGGGTTGTCCTCGAGGACGAGGATGCCCTCGGACTTGCAGATCTCGAGGATCTCGACGCGGCGCTCCCACGAGAGGGTCACTCCAGCGGGGTTGTGGAAGGTCGGGATCGTGTACAGGAACTTGATCGTCTTGCCGGCGGCGCGGACGCGGGCGATGTGCTCGCGGAGGGCGGCCGGGATGAGGCCGTGCTCGTCCATCGGCACGTGCTCGATCTGTGCCTGGTAGGAGCGGAAGATGACCATCGCCGTGACGTAGCTGGGGCCTTCCGACAGCACGACGTCCCCGGGGTCGAGGAAGAGCTTGGACACGAGCTCGAGGGCGTGCTGCGAACCCGTGGTGACGACGATGTCGTCTGCACTGGCGGAGATGCCCTCGAGGGCCATGACGTCGAGGATCTGCTCGCGGAGGACGGGCACACCCTGTCCGGAGCCGTACTGCAGTGCGACCGGGCCCTGCTCGCGCATGACGGACTCGATCGCGCCGGTGACGAGGTCCTGGGGGAGTGCGGAGACGAACGGCATGCCTCCGGCCAGGGAGACCACCTCGGGGCGTGACGCGACGGCGAAGAGGGCTCGGACCTCGCTGGCGGCCAGGCCGGCCGTGCGCTCCGCGTAGGAGTTGTACCAGGGGTCGAGATTGGTTCCGCGGTTGGTCACGATGGGTTCGCTTCGCTCGGTGGACGGGGTGCCCGGGACGGGTTCCGGGTCTGTCCACTGTACCGGCCGGGTCCGGGAGCGGGCGGGGAGGGCGGGGCCACTCGGGACGTGGTGGATCGGGGGGGTCTGCAGGGAGGTGGGTCTCGATATGCCGCCTGCGGCGGCTACTCGACCAGCAGGGAGAGGGTGACTGGTTCGCTGATCGGGTAGCCCGCGTCAGGACATCGGGGCAGAGGCCGGAGCTGCTGGAGCGGGCCGGTCTCGATATGCCGCTTGCGGCGGCTACTCGATCAGCAGGGAGAGGGTGACTGCTTCGCTGATCGGGTAGCCCGCGTCAGAACGCCGGGGCAGAGGCCGGAGCTGCTGAAGCGGGCGGGTCTCGATACGCCGCGTGCGGCGGCTACTCGATCAGCAGGGAGAGGGTGACTGCTTCGCTGATCGGGTAGCGCGCGTCAGAAAAACGGGGCAGAGGCCGGAGCTGCTGAAGCGGGTGGGTCTCGATACGCCGCCTGTGGCGGCTACTCGACCAGCAGGCAGAGGGTGACTGTTCTGCTGATCGAGTAGGCCACACAGCGGCCGTAGCGAGATCCATCCCCGTCAGAAGGTCGGGGCAGAAGCCGGAGCTGCAGACGCTGGTGGGTCTGGGTGCGTGCGACCACGCACTGTCCGACGTTTCACGTGAAACGGAGTGGGATGCACGAAGCCCCCGCGTCCTGGAGGGCGCGAGGGCTTCGGTGCTGATCAGGAGATCAGAGGAAGGCGGCGAGGTCGGCCTCGAGAGCCGGCTTCGGCTTGGCGCCGATGACGGTCTTGACGACCTCACCCTTCTGGTAGACCTTCATCGCGGGGATCGAGGTGATCTGGTACTTCGCGGCGGTCTGCGGGTTCTCGTCGACGTTCAGCTTGACGATCTCGATCTTCTCGCCGTGCTCGGCCGAGATCTGGTCGAGGATCGGCGAGACCATGCGGCAGGGGCCGCACCACTCGGCCCAGAAGTCGACCAGGACGGTCTTCTCGGAGTCGAGGACGTCGGCCTGGAACGATGCGTCGGTGACGCTCTTCGCGGTGGACATAGCGATTTTCTCCTTCGTGGGCCGGTCGTGCCGGCTCCAGTGGTGGGTGACGGGAAGGTCAGAGAGCGAGTAACTCGGCGTGCGGCGTGCCCTCGGTCGAGGCGGTGCCGTCGGCGAGCGAGGCCAGGTAGTGCTCCGCGTCGAGGGCGGCGACCGTACCGGAGGCGGCGGCGGTCACGGCCTGACGGTAAGTCGGGTCGATCACGTCGCCCGCGGCGAAGACGCCGGGGACGGAGGTCTGGGACGACCGGCCGACGACGGCGATGTTGCCCTCGCTGGTCAGGTCGAGCTTCCCGTGCACCACGTGGGTGCGCGGGTCGTTGCCGATCGCGATGAAGAGGCCGTCGAGGTCGAGGCGCGACTCGGTGCCGTCGACCGTGTTGCGCAGCTTCACTCCGTTGACGTGGCTCTCACCGGTGATGCCGATGACCTCGGAGTTGTAGACGAACTCGATCTTCTCGTTGTCGAAGGCGCGCTTCTGCATGACCTTCGAGGCGCGGAGCGAGTCCTTGCGGTGGATGATGTAGACCTTCGCCGCATGCTTGGTGAGGAAGGTCGCCTCCTCCATCGCCGAGTCGCCTCCGCCGACGACCGCGATCGTCTTGCCCTTGAAGAAGAAGCCGTCGCAGGTGGCGCACCACGAGACGCCGTGTCCCGACAGGCGCTCCTCGTCGTGCAGGCCGAGCTTGCGGTAGGCGGAGCCGGTGGCGACGACGACCGTCTTAGCCTCGATGCTCTCGCCGGAGCCGAGGTGCACGGTCTTGACCTCGCCCTCGAGATCGAGCGAGGTGACGTCGTCGTAGAAGGTCTCGGCGCCGAACTTCTCGGCCTGCGCCTGCATCGCCATCATGAGCTCGGGGCCGAGGATCCCGTTGGGGAAGCCCGGGAAGTTCTCGACGTCGGTGGTGTTCATGAGGTCGCCGCCGATCTCGACGGAGGAGGCCACGACCACCGGGTGCATGTCGGCGCGGGCCGCGTAGATGGCGGCGGTCCAGCCGGCAGGGCCGGATCCGATGATGACGATGTCGCGCACGGCAACTCCTCGAGGTCTGTGCTGAGCGGTGGCGGGTCGTGGGGGCGATCACCTCTCGGTGATCGACGGGGCGCGGACCGGTCGCTCGGTCTGTCCGCGGCTCCGAGGTCTACAACACATCCTAGGTGGGGGCTATTCCGCCCGGGTCGGCGCACTCGGGCGGCGGTCAGGGTCGAGTCGGACCCTCCGTGACGGGATCTGCGATAGTGCCTCTGACCGGGGAATTCTCGGAGGCGGCGACGGAGCGTCCCGGGCGCCCGACTCCGTGCCGAGAGATGTAGACGGTGACGGCGGCCGCAGAGGCGAACACGCCCGTCATCACCACCACGTAGAACACCACCGCGACCAGGCCGCCGGGGATCAGGGGCGGGTCGGCGAGGCGCGGGTCGAGGAAGGGGTACGGGTACCAGATCTGCTCGTGCTTCATCTGGTCGTAGACCAGCGGCGCGCGGACCATCGTGTAGACGAACCAGGCGACCGGGAACACCAGGATCCCGGGGACGACGGCCCAGGAGAGGCGGCGGCGCCCCGGGGCGAACAGCCAGTCGAGGATGAGGGCCAGGGGAGCGACGACGTGCATGACCTCGTTCGTCCACTCCTGGGGCGCTCCGGCACCCGTGACCACGGTGCCGCGCAGGAGCAGGTTGTAGACGACTCCGATGACGACCATGTAGCTGACGGTGCCGGCGCGCAGCCAGGCGAACCAGCGGGGCTCGGGGATCGCACCCCGTGCGAGGACCACTGCGCCCATCAGGAGCACCACCACGGCCAGCAGGCACGTCTCGACGGTGATGTAGCTGAAGAAGTTCACGACCAGCGTGGTGCGGTCGCGGAAGCGCGCCTCGACCCAGAAGGCGTACGAGTCGACGAAGCTCGTGACGGTCGCGGCCAGGACGGCGATCGCGACGATCAGACGGAGCAGGACGAAGGTGGAGCGCATCATGCCTTCCGGGTCGGCGGGGGAGAGGCGGCACTGCCGGAGACGCGCCCACCCTTCCACGTCGGGCGCGACGGCGCACCCTCTCACGGGTGACCACTCAGGGTCGCGGCGGTCAGCGCCCGAGGCGACGGAGGAGGGGCGCGGCCATCGCGCGCAGCTCGGGCACCTTCATGACCCAGAGGACGCCGAAGTAGACGACGGCCATGGCGGTGCCGATGGCCGCCATCGAGACGAGCGGCTCCAGGTACCCCGACACCGCGAACCCGCCCGGGCGGGTTCCACCGAGCAGCACGAGAACCCCGAAGCCGGCTGCGCCGGCGGGGACGGCGGCGAGGAGACAGAGGAGCAGGCGGACGACGATGCGCTTGCCGCCTCGCCCGCCGAGCCTGCGTCGGAGGAGCAGCGCCGCGACGAGCGCCTGGACGGCGATGCCCAGCGACGTCGACGCCGCGATGCCGACGGCGACGCGATCGGCGGGGAGGCGGACGACGACGAGGTATCCGGACACGGCGATGACGACCTGGATCACGGTGAACACGAACGGACGCGCTCCGTCGCTGAGTGCGTAGAACGCGCGCTGCATGATGGCGGTCGAGGAGAACAGGGGAAGGACGACCACGTAGGCGACGGCGATCATCCCGATCGCCTGGGCGTCCGCGAACGTGTCCGTGAAGACGGAGCCGAAGGGGACCGCCACGACGATGATCGCCGCCGCGGCGAAGACCAGCATCATCTGGACGAGCCGGACGGAGGTGGAGACGTCCGACCGGAACTCCTTCATCTCGCCGCGGGCGGTGTGGCCGCTCATCTTCGTGAAGTAGGCCATCGCGATCGAGATGGCGATGACGGAGTGCGGGAGCATGAAGATCAGCCAGGCCTTCTGAAGCGCGGCCGCGGACGGGCCCTCTCCGGAGGCCGTGGACGAGACCTGGCTCTCGACGATCCCGGCGCCGATGGTGAGCAGGACCGTGGCGAACGACCACAGCGACATCCGCCCGGCGGTGCCCAGTCCGACCCCGCGGAAGCGGAAGTCCGGTCGGTAGCTCAGGCCGACCCTCCGCCAGAAGAGGATGAGGAACAGGGACTGCACGACGATGCCCAGCGTCGCGCTGCCGGCCAGCAGGGCGACCATGGCGGGCGTCCACGAGTCGACGGGGCGGTTGCCCTCGGGATCGGCGCCGAAGACGACCATGAAGGCGACCAGCCCGGCGATGGCGACGACGTTGTTGAGGACCGGAGCCCAGGTGAAGGGCCCGAACGATCCGCGCGCGTTGAGCACCTCGCCGAGGATCGTGAAGAGCCCGTAGAAGAACACCTGGGGGAGGCACCAGAAGGCGAAGGAGACGGCGAGCTCGTACTGCTCCGGGCCGTAGCCCGGTGCGTACAGGCGCACCAGCAGGGGTGCGACCAGAGTCGCCGCGATCGTCGTCGCGAGGAGCAGCCCGAGTGCGAGGGTCAGGAGGCGGTTGATGTAGCTCCGGCCACCGTCGGCGTGCAGACCGGCCCGGACGATCTGGGGCACGAGGACCGCGTTGAGCGCCCCGCCCGCGATGATCGAGTAGATCGTATTCGGCAGGAGGTTCGCCGTCGTGAAGGCGTCGGCACCCGGTGCGACAGCGGCGCCGATCGTGTTGGCCATCACGATGGACATGACGAAGCCGAGGACTCGCGAGACCATCGTGCCGGAGGCGAGGACGGCGCTCGCGCGTCCGAGGGAGAAGCTAGCCACGCGGGTCCGTTCGTTCGTCGTCGAGGCCGGGCTGGACGGCGAGCGGTGCGTTCGGGTCCTCCTCCTCCTCGACCGGGTCGCCGCGGCGGCGGCGACGGATGTTGCGGAGGATGCCGGCGCCGAAGACGACGACGAGCACGATGCCGAGCACGAGGGTCCCGACCGTCTCCCAGTCGGCGCGGACGCTCGTGAGCACGCTCGTGGGCGTGCCGATCGCCGTGCCGTCGAGGGAGGTGAGCTGCATCCGGAGGCTGGTCTCGCCGTTGCCGACGCGGGCCTTCACGGGGATCAGCACCCGGCCCTGCGAGCGGGCGTCGATCATGGTGGGCTCGACCGACGCCTCGTCGATGTCGAGCACGGCGTTCGAGGTCGAGGCCTGGATGCGCACGGAGACCGGCCAGGGCAGGTCGTTGCGGACGTAGACCGGGATGCTCGAGTCGCGGGAGACCTGCGTGACGCTGTCGGCGGCCTCGATGGTCACCGAGGCGAGGGTGGAGTCGGCCAGCTCCTCGCTCGCGGTCACCGCCTCGCCCCAGCCGGGCGCGTCGCCGCGCCAGGTGACGGCGAGCAGCGCCAGGAGGTCGTTGCGACGCTTGCCGCTCAGCAGCTCCGGCTCGGTCAGGACCGCGGAGAAGGACTCGACGCGGGCGGCGGCCGTGAGCAGGTCGGAGACGTCCGCGAGGCGCTCCTCCGACTCCGGAGCGTCGACGACGGTGACGCCCTCGGTCGCCGGGGCGGTCAGGGCGACGGCGAGCGAGGTGCCCTCGGCCCAGGGCAGGCCGTCGATCGCGTCGAGGGTCTGCGAGAGACGCGCTCCGTCGATCGCCGCCCCGCGGTCGAGGGCGAGGACCACGTCGGGGGTCTCTCCGTCGCGCTGCACCTGGGCGAGGCCCGCCGTGATGGCGGTCATGCGGGAGCGCCACTCCGAGTCGGTGGGCGCGTCGACCGCCTCGTCGAGGGCGCTCGAGAGCGCGCTGTCGGCGACCACGACGTCGTGACCGTCGATGCCCGCGGTGGTCAGCGTCGACACGGAGGAGGGGATCGCCAGATTGGCGGAGGAGACGACCGTGCGGGTCATTCCGCTCGTGGCATAGACGTCGAGGTCGGCACCGCGGACCGTCAGATCGTCGGGCCAGGCGACCGAGCCGATCGTGGGCGACCAGTCGAAGGCGGTGAGCGACTCCGTCGTGGGGCGGGGCGGCCGGTCCTCCCCTTGCTGCGGAGCGTCGGCCGAAGCGGTGGGGCTCGGGGTTGCGGTGCTCGGCGGATCGGCGAAGAGCGTGCTGTCGATGCCGTAGTCGAAGGAGGTCGGCGTCAGCAGGGTCGACAGGCCCGACTGCGCCTGCGCGGCGACGTCGGCGTCGGCGTAGGGCAGCGCGAAGACCTCGTTCGGGGCCGACTCGAGCCTGTCGAGCCAGGCGCGCGCCGACTCCGGAGCGCTGTCGCCGAGGATCCGGATCGACGCGAGGATGCGCGGGTCGACTCCGATCGTCACGGCGCGGCCGAGCACGGAGTCGAGCTGGCGGGAGAGGGTGCCCGTGCTCTGCGTGTAGTCCTGCAGGGTCTCGGCCGGGATCAGGCCGTCGGAGGTGTCGGGCACGGTGAGCGGGACGAGCACGCTCACTCCGGTCTCGCGCTCGGCGGGGAGCCCTGCGGTCAGCTCGACGGCGCTGCGGGCGGTGGCCAGCGTCCCGCCGGGGCTCGTGACGGTGACGGCGACGGCGTGCGAGCCGAGCGCGGCGGGGTCGGCCGAGAAGGGGATCGCGGCCGCGGGGATCGTCAGGGTGACCTGGGCCGAGCCGGAGGGGAGGAGCCGGATGTCGGCGCCGTCGCCGGCCGGCGATCCCTCGTCGTCGCTCTCGCCGTCGAGCCAGGCGTCGAGCTCGGCGCGCGAGTCGAGGGTGTCGGAGTCGAGAGTGACGTCGACCCGGGCGCCGTCGATCGACTCGGTCGTGCCGTTGCGCACCGAGACGGAGAGCTGGAGATCCTGGCCCGGGAGCCAGACGCCGTCGTTCGCCGCCCCGACGGTCGCGGTGACGGTGGTGCTCGCTGCGGGCGACTGCTCCTGGGAGGGCTGGGGAGTCGGCTCCTGGGTGGTGGCGAGGGCCGGGGAGGCGAGGCCGATCAGAGCGATCGACAGAGCGGCAGCGCCCGCCGAGCGGAGCAGCTGCGCGGCCGCGGGCCGTCGTCGCGGGCGTTCAGAGGTGAGGACGCGCCGATGCATCGAACTCACTCGGCCTCCATGCGGGTGATTCTACGGGCAGGCCCCCGTCGGCCAGGCGGTGCGTTCTCCGGAGGGGCGTCCCGGGCTTGTAACTTGGTTGTGCGGTTACCGGGCCGTTCCGCGGATCCGAGCCGGTCGCGAGACACCCCCGCCGACTAGGATCGTGCGAATGCACAGCGTCCAGACCGCTCTCGAGACCCTCCGCGCTCTCGCCGCGACGCCGACGGTGGCCCGCCTCGCGGAGGCGTTCGCGGCGCAGGGACACGAGCTCGCGCTGGTGGGCGGCCCGGTGCGCGATGCCTTCCTCGGTCACGGGGTGCACGATCTCGACTTCACGACCTCGGCGCGACCCGACGACATCGTGGCCGTCGTCGCTCCGATCGCCGAGGCGCACTGGGACATCGGCCGCGCGTTCGGCACGATCGGCGCCCGCGTCGCCGGCGAGACCGTCGAGATCACGACCTACCGCAGCGACAGCTACGACGGGGTGAGCCGGAAGCCCGAGGTCGAGTTCGGCGACTCGCTCGAGGGCGACCTCGTGCGCCGCGACTTCACCGTCAATGCGATGGCGCTCCGGCTGCCCGAGGTGGTGCTGGTCGACCCCTCCGGCGGGGTCGAGGACCTGCTGGCGGAGCGGTTGCGCACGCCGTCGCCGGCCGAGCAGTCCTTCGGCGACGACCCGCTGCGGATGCTGCGCGGCGCGCGGTTCACCTCGCAGCTCGGCTTCCGCACGACGGACGAGGTCGAGTGGGCGATGGCAGAGCTCGCCGGCCGGATCGAGGACGTGTCGGCGGAGCGCGTGCAGGAGGAGCTGCGCAAGCTG
The DNA here is from genome assembly GCF_009807095.1 of Rathayibacter sp. VKM Ac-2754. Lineage (GTDB taxonomy): Bacteria > Actinomycetota > Actinomycetes > Actinomycetales > Microbacteriaceae > Rathayibacter. The sequence goes on from NZ_WUCC01000005.1 coordinate 275,774, forward strand.
CTGGCGACGCCCGCGCCGCGCGCCGGGCTGGAGCTGCTGGTCGACACCGGTCTGGCTGGTTACTTCCTCCCGGAGCTGCCCGCGCTGCGGCTCGAGCAGGACGAGCACCACCACCACAAGGACGTCTACGTGCACAGCCTCACCGTGCTCGAGCAGGCCATCGAGCTCGAGGAGGAGCGCCACCCCGGCGCCGCACCCGACGTGGTGCTGCGGCTGGCCGCTCTGCTGCACGACATCGGCAAGCCGGCGACCCGGCGCCTCGAGCCCGGAGGCGTGGTCAGCTTCTACCACCACGACGTCGTCGGCTCGAAGCTGGCGACGCGGAGACTGCGCTCGCTCAAGTTCGACAAGCAGACGATCACCGAGGTCTCGCGGCTGATCGAGCTGCACCTCCGGTTCTTCGGCTACACCGAGGGGGCGTGGACCGACTCCGCGGTGCGCCGCTACGTCACCGACGCGGGGCCTCTGCTCGAGCGGCTGCACATCCTCACCCGCGCCGACGTGACCACGCGCAACCGCCGCAAGGCCGAGCGGCTGGCCCACGCCTACGACGACCTGGAGCACCGCATCGCCGAGCTCGCCGAGAAGGAGGAGCTCGCGTCGAAGCGACCCGACCTCGACGGGACGCGGATCATGGAGATCCTGTCGCTCCGGCCGGGGCCCGAGGTGGGGCAGGCGTACCGGTTCCTGCTCGAGCTGCGACTCGAGGAGGGGCCGCTCGGCGAGGAGGAGGCCGCGCGCCGGCTGCGCGAGTGGTGGGCGACGCGGTCCTGATCGCCCGACGCGGATCATCCGATCCGCTGTCGCAGGACCGGGCGCGTCGGAGGGGTCGGATGGTAGGGTCGTCAGGTTGTCCATGACCAGACGCACTCGCGTCCGCGGGAGTGGACAGATGCTACATACCCTCCTGTCACGGAAATACCGTGGCCGTTCAGTCCGAAGGAGGTGGGTTAGTGACGCATCAGTACGAACTCATGGTCATCCTGGATCCCGAGATCGATGAGCGCACCGTCGCTCCGAGTCTCGACAAGTTCCTCAACGTCATCCGCACCGATGGTGGATCCATCGACAAGGTCGACGTCTGGGGCCGCCGTCGTCTGGCGTACGAGATCAACAAGAAGTCCGAGGGCATCTACGCCGTCGTCGACTTCACGTCGACCTCGGCCGCCGCGAACGAGCTCGACCGTCAGCTGAAGCTGTCGGAGGCCGTCATGCGCACCAAGGTGCTGCGTGCAGAAGAGGGCATCGCCCAGGTCGCCGCCGCCAAGAAGCTCGCCGACGAGAAGGCCGCCCGCAAGGCTGCCAAGGCTCCGGCCGCTCCCAAGGCGTAGCGCTCATGGCCGGCGAGACGATCATCACCGTGGTGGGCAACCTCACGGCCGACCCCGAGCTGCGGTACACGCAGGGCGGGCTCGCGGTCGCGAACTTCACCATCGCCTCCACGCCCCGCACCTTCGACCGCCAGGCGAACGACTGGAAGGACGGCGAAGCGCTGTTCCTCCGGGCCTCCGTCTGGCGCGAGTTCGCCGAGAACGTCGCGGGAACGCTGACCAAGGGCAGCCGCGTCGTCGCGACCGGCCGCCTGAAGCAGCGCTCGTACGAGACGAAGGAAGGCGAAAAGCGCACCAGCATCGAGCTCGAGATCGACGAGATCGGCCCCTCGCTGCGCTACGCGACCGCACAGGTCACGCGCGCCAGCGGTGGCGGCGGAGCCGGTGGCGGACGCGGACAGGTCGGCGGCGGTCAGGGCGGTCAGGGCCAGGGCGGATTCGGCGGCGGCAACCAGGGGGGCTCCGGCGGCAACGCGGGAGGCAACCGCGGTGGCCAGGCCGAGGAGCCGTGGGCCCCGAGCGCACCCGCCGGTGGCGACGTCTGGAGCACGCCGGGCAGCTACAACGACGAGACGCCGTTCTGAGCCCCCGGCTCGGACGCGCCCTCACCTGAATCACGCCTCGATCGCCTCGCGCTGTAGCGCCGGGCGACCAGGGGGCGAACCAGAATCTCAAAGGAAACCACTATGGCTGGAAAGAGCAGCGGCGACCGCCGCAAGCCGATCCGCGGCAAGGGCGCGAAGAACGCGGCCCCCGCGAAGTCGGTCCGCGTCGGCGTCATCGACTACAAGGACGTCCCGACCCTTCGCAAGTTCATCTCGGAGCGCGGGAAGATCCGCGCCCGTCGCATCACCGGCGTCTCCGTCCAGGAGCAGCGCCTGATCGCCCGCGCGGTCAAGAACGCCCGTGAGATGGCGCTCCTGCCCTACGCCGGCAGCGGAAGGTAGGCAGCGCTATGTCCAAGGTCATCCTGACCCACGAGGTCGACGGTCTCGGCTCCGCCGGCGACGTCGTCGACGTCAAGAACGGGTACGCCCGCAACTACCTCATCCCGCAGGGCTTCGGCGTCGCGTGGAGCCGTGGCGGCGAGAAGCAGGTCGAGCAGATCAAGACCGCTCGTGCCGCCCGCGAGCACAAGACCATCGAAGAGGCTCAGCACACCAAGCAGGTCCTCGAGGCCAACCGGGTGAAGCTGATCGTCAAGGCCGGCAAGGACGGGCGCCTCTTCGGCTCCGTCAAGACCTCCGACGTCGCGAACGCGGTGGCGGCGGCCGGCTTCGGCGATCTCGACAAGCGCAAGATCGTGATCTCCAACGCGATCAAGACGATCGGCGAGCACGAGGCCGTGGTGCGTCTCCGCGACGACATCCAGGCCACCGTCAAGCTGCAGGTGGTCGCGGCCAAGTAAGGCCGCGAGAACGCCGCGAAGGGCGGTGCGGCAGGGCTTCCGGGTCCTGCTGCACCGCCCTTCGTCGTTCCGTTCTCCACAGCTTCATCCACATACACCCTTTCCGGCGGACAACCTTCAATGTGGTCTGGAGACTCTTTTCCACACACAGCTGTGGAAAGCGGGTAATGCCTGGTCAGCGCCCGGAAAAAACTTCGTCGGCCCCTCGATTCCCACAGGGTTGTCCACATGTTGCCCACAGTGGATGCGGCGTTTCCCGCGATCTGTCCACAGCTCTCTCCACAGGCCGGTTTGACCGTGGCGACGGGCGGTCCGTAGGGTGGCGCAGCGCCCCGCGAGGGGAGCGGGACGAGCGTTCGCGTGCTCTGTCGGAGGTCGCTGGTAGACCTGACCCGACGGCGCGGCCGAGACGCCCACCCGCCCCGCGAGGCACCCGACAGGAGGAGGCGAAGGCATGACGATCGCGCACCTGGCGGTTCCCGGCTCGGACGGACGAGACGGACGAGGCGATGCTCCGCGCTCGAACGAGCGCACGCCTCCGCACGACCTGCTCGCCGAGCAGTCGGCACTCGGAGGCATGCTGCTCTCGAAGGACGCGGTCGCCGACGTCGTCGAGAGCGTCAAGGCGAACGACTTCTACATCCCCAAGCACGAGATCGTCTTCGAGGCGATCCTCGCGCTCTACTCGCACGGCGAGCCGACCGACGTCATCGCCGTCACCGACGAGCTCACCAAGCAGGGCGAGCTGCAGCGCGCGGGCGGTGCCGACTACCTGCACTCGCTCACCGCGATGGTGCCGACGGCGGCCAACGCCGGCTACTACGCGTCGATCGTGGCCGAGCGGGCTCTGCTGCGCCGCCTGGTCGAGGCCGGCACCCGCATCGCGCAGATGGGCTACCAGGGCGAGGGCGAGGTGCTCGACCTGGTCAACACCGCGCAGGCCGAGATCTACAACGTCACCGGCTCCGAGACGGCGGAGGACTACGTCCCGCTGACCGACGCCGTGACCGTCGCCATCGACGAGATCGAGGCCGCCGCGCACAAGGACGGCGCCTTCACCGGCGTGCCCACGGGCTTCGCCGACCTCGACGACCTCACCAACGGCTTCCACCCCGGCCAGATGATCATCGTCGCCGCGCGACCCGCGCTCGGAAAGTCGACCCTCGCGCTCGACTTCGCCCGCGCGGCCGCCATCAAGCACAACATGGCCACGATCTTCTTCTCGCTCGAGATGGGGCGCAGCGAGATCGCGATGCGCCTCCTCTCGGCCGAGGCCTCGGTGCCGCTGCAGCACATGCGCAAGGGCACGGTCGACCAGCGCGACTGGACGACCATCGCCTCGACCCGCGGCCGGATCAACGACGCGCCGCTCTACATCGACGACTCGCCCAACCTGACGCTCGTCGAGATCCGCGCCAAGTGCCGCCGACTCAAGCAGCGCATCGGGCTCAAGATGGTCGTCATCGACTACCTGCAGCTGATGACCTCGGGCAAGAAGGTCGAGAGCCGTCAGCAGGAGGTCTCGGAGTTCTCCCGTGCCCTCAAGCTGCTCGCGAAGGAGCTGCAGGTGCCGGTCATCGCCCTCTCGCAGCTGAACCGAGGCCCCGAGCAGCGCGCCGACAAGCTCCCCGCGATCTCCGACCTCCGCGAGTCGGGCTCGATCGAGCAGGACGCCGACATGGTGATCCTCCTGCACCGCGAGAGCGCCTACGAGAAGGACAACCCGCGCGCGGGCGAGGCCGACCTGATCGTGGCCAAGCACCGCAACGGACCGACGCGCACGGTGACCGTCGGCTTCCACGGCCACTTCTCGCGCTTCGCCGACATCCCGGCGGTCTAGGCCGCGTGGCCGATCCGATCGACGACGTCCCTCTCGACGGGGAGTCCATCCGCCTCGGGCAGTTCCTGAAGTTCGCGGGGATCCTCGACTCGGGCGGCGAGGTGAAGGAGGCCGTCGCGGAGGGTCTCGTGACGGTGAACGGCGAGGTCGACCGGCGTCGCGGACGGCAGTTGGCGGTCGGCGACATCGTCCGGTTCGGCGGGCGCGGGTTCCGCGTCGGCGCCTGACGCTCGTGTTCGACAATGTCAGCCCAACGAACAGTTCCGCGCGACATGTCAAAGTTTTCCGTTTTGACGGACATGTCCTGTAGATGTGCTGTCGTTGCAGGAGCGCGTCGGATCGACCACTCAGGTCAGTCAGCGGGCCAGTTCAGTCGTTTCCGTCGCAGGCCCGACGGCGAGAGGGAGAACACGAAAGGCGGTCTGACCTTCGCAATCCTGTCGATGGCGGCAGCATGCTCGAGGCAGAGATCACCCATCTGCTCGGCGGTGAGATCTCCGCGAGCGAGGGTGATCACTCGGGCGTCGTGCAGGTAGACGGCCCTCGCTTCCAGGGGCCGTGCCGCGATCATGTGGTCCTTCGCGAGGAGGACGAAGCCCGCTCGCGTCCCTTCACCGATCCACTCCTCATCGGGCATCGACTGCGCCCGTTCGTCGCCGAAGTACTCGGCGAGTGTGGTCACGTCCCAGCCTGCCTCGCGGAGTCGGGCGACCAGCTTTCGCTGGCCGAGAGATCGGTCCAGGAGCAGCCGGGGCGCAGGCACGTCACGCAGCCTGGATGATCAGCGATCGCAGCTCGCGACGCTCGAGGCCGAAGTCATCGCCGACCTCGGCCAGGGGCTCGCCGGCGCGCACCCGGCTGAGCACGTCCTCGACACGGACTCCGAGGCGGGCGATGGTCGGCTGGCCTGCGTTCCTCAGCGGGTCCACGACCACATCGACGCCCTCGAAGGTCGGGAGGGTGATCAGGCTGACGTACCCGTCGCGATAGCTGATGCTCCGCAGGAACTCGTGGACGACCTCCCTGAACACGCCCTGCTGATTGCGCACGACGACGAGGTCTCCCTCGCCGTTCTCGAACAGGATCTCGGCACCGTCGGTCATCAGACGTTGACTGAGGAGGGCGTTCTCGAGGCCGATGCGGTCGCGCAGGACATCGATCGCTGGTCGGATCCTCGCCATCGGGAGGCCCGCTCGACGGAACGACTCGATGATGTAGCCCTCAGCGAGCGCGGTGAAGGGGACCGTCACGCCGCGTCCCTCTCTGACTCCCGTCAGCAGCGGAGCGCTGTGCCCCCACTCTCCTTCGTGCCGCTGTCTGAAGCGGTGCCCGTGTGCCCAGCGCGTGAACGAGCTCGGCGGCGCCTGGATGATCCGGGCCGCCTCGCCCTGCGAGTAGATCGGCGTGACGTACGCGAGATCGAGAGCGGCCGGTGTTTGCATGCAAACAGGGTACCTGCGGGAGCGTGAGCTCGGGCGGTGGCGGGAGATATGGCGCGTGAGTCGCCGGCGCCGACGGGACGACGGGCGAGAGCGGCCGGGGCCACGTTTCGAGTGCGTTTCGCCAGGGGGTGTCCGGTGGGGGGCGATGGGCGCTCGCGGGTGACGGTGGTGGGGCGGCGGGCCGCTCCTGGGGCGTGCGGCGATGGGGTGCCGCACCGGAGAAGGGCTGATCAGAGGCGCTAACGGTCGGTGGTTCCACTGATCGGAGGCGGCCGGTGTCGGTTCGCTGCGGCGTGTCCGCAGAGGTCCCGGACGGGTGCGACACCGGCGCGGAGCCCCTCCTGAGCGCCGTCGGGGTGGCTTAACAGCAGCGAAATCCAAGTGTTCGACGGTGTTTACCGCTCGCCCGGGAACGGGGCCGAGCGGGCGGATACATTCGCAAGCAACCCGGAACGGGGCCGGTGAGAGTCCGGTTCCCACCGCCCCGGGCACACTGCTCCGAGCGGCCGCCCCCACCTCTGCGGCACGCTCGCATTCCTCGCACCGCCTCCTGCACGCCCCGACCCGGAGGGCTCCTGCGCCATGCCCTCCCGCGCCCGAAGGACTGCCATGTCTCCCGCACCCCACTGCCGCGCCGGCTGGATCGCCGTCGCGATCACCGGCACCCTCCTGCTCGCCGGCTGCTCCAACGGCGCCGTCGCGAGCTCCGACTCCGCCGACGCCGGCGAGGGAGTCGCCCACGCCACCGCGCAGATCGAGGCGGCCAGCGTCGATCCCGAGTTCACCTTCGAGGCCGAGCCGTTCGCCATGTCGGGGATCGCCGGCAAGACGATCTTCAACATCCCCAACTCGAGCGCGGTGCCCTACATCACCGCCGTCGACGAGGAGGGGGCGGCGGTCGCCGAGTCGTACGGAGCGACCTGGGTCGAGTACACCAACCAGGGCACGCCGAACGAGCACACGGCCGGCATCGACCAGGCGATCTCGCAGGGCGCCGACCTGATCCTGCTCTCGCAGGGCGTCAACGGCGAGCTCATCATCCCCGCGCTCGAGCGGGCGCAGGCAGCGGGCATCCCCGTCGTCATCAGCCACACCTACCAGAACGGCGACGAGCTCCCCGAGGACCTGCAGCCGCTGATCGCCGCGCAGATCACCGCCCCGTTCAACGAGTCGGGCGCGCTCAACGCCGACTGGGCGATCAAGGAGACGCAGGGCGAGGGCGACATGCTGATCATCACCTCGGCCGAGGTGCCGCCCTCGGACGGCATCGTCGCCGCGATGCAGGCCGAGTTCGACGAGTACTGCCCAGGCTGCTCCGTGAAGGTCGTCAACGTGCCGGTCGCCGACTGGGCCACCAAGATCGCCACGACCGTGCAGTCGGAGCTGCAGGTGAATCCGAACCTCGACTACGTGCTCCCGGTCTACGACTCGATGACGCTCTACGTGGAGTCGGGCGTCACCGCCGCGGGTAAGGTCGGCTCGGTCTTCACCTCGTCCTTCAACGGGACCCCCGACGTGATGAAGATCATGCAGGAGGGCGACGTCCTCACGATGGACATCGGCGAGAACGTGCAGTGGCTCGCGTGGGCGACCCTCGACCAGGTCGGCCGAGTGCTCACCGGCGCGCCGATCGTCGAGGACGGCAACCAGGAGACGCCGCTCAAGGTGTTCACGAAGGACAACGTCGACGAGGCGGGGACGCCCCCGGTCGCCGGGCAGGGCTACGGCGACGCCTACGTGGCCGGATACCAGGCCCTCTGGGGACTGCCGGAATGACCGCCGAGCCGATCGTCTCGATCCGCGGGCTGACCATGCGCTTCGGCGGTCTGACGGCTCTCGACGGTGTCGACCTCGACATCCGCCCGGGACAGGTGCACGCGCTGCTGGGCGAGAACGGCTCGGGCAAGTCGACGCTGATCAAGGTGCTCTCGGGCACCTACGCTCCCGAGCCCGGCGGCCGGATCGAGGTGCGCGGCCGTGCGGTGCCGCTGCCGGTGCCCGCGGGGTACTTCCGCCGCCTGGGCATCAGCTTCGTCCACCAGGATCTCGCGCTCGTCGGGCAGCTCAGCGTGGTCGAGAACCTGCGGCTGGCGAGCGTCGTCGCCGGTCGCGGGCCGTTCATCCGCTGGGCCGCCGAGCGCCGGGCCGCCGCCGAGCTGTTCGAGCGCTACGGAGTCGGGATCGACCCCGCTGCGACGGTCGACTCGCTGACCGACACGCAGCGGGCGCTCGTCGCGATCCTCCGCGCGGTGTCGGAGCTCGGCGAGAGCCGGACGCTGCTGGTGCTGGACGAGCCGACGGTGTTCCTGCCCAAGGAGGACGCCGATCTGCTGTTCCGCGTCGTATCGGATCTGGTGCGCGACGGCGGCATGTCGGCGCTGCTGGTCTCGCACGACATGGCCGAGGTGCTCGAGCACGCCGACCGGGTCACGGTGCTGCGCGCCGGCCGCGTCCAGGCGCACTGCGACACCGCCACGACCACGGCCGACGAGCTCGTCTCGCTGATCGTCGGCCGGGGTCTCGAGGCGCCGGCACGGTCGACGGCGCTCCTCGCGGGAGGTGCGCCCGTGGTCACGGTGCGCTCGTTGACCGCAGGAGTGGTCGACGGCCTCGACCTCGAGGTGGCGCCGGGCGAGATCCTCGGAGTGACCGGCCTCGCCGGCTCGGGGGTCGAGGACGTGCTGCCCGCGCTGTACGGCGCGATGCCCGCGACCGGGAGCCTCACCCTGCACGGCTCGACCACCGACCTCTCGCTCGCCGACCCGCGCACCTCGATCGCGGCCGGCACGGTCTACGTGCCCGCCGACCGGAAGACGCAGGGCGGAGTCGGCGGCCTGAGCGTCGAGCACAACGTGTCGCTCCCGGTGCTCGGGCGCCTCCGCGGGATGCTCGGGCTCTCGCCCGCCCGCGAGAGCGAGCTCGCCCGTCGCCTCACCACCGAGTACGACGTGCGGCCCGGCGATCCGTCGGCGCTGTTCGGCACCCTCAGCGGAGGCAACCAGCAGAAGGCCGTGCTCGCGAAGTGGATGCAGGACGAGCCGCGGCTGGTGCTGCTCCAGGAGCCGACCCAGGGCATCGACGTCGGCGCCCGCGCGGCGATCTTCTCGATGCTGCGGCGCTCGGCGGAGTCGGGGGTCGCGATCGTCTGCGCCTCGACCGACTACGACCAGCTCGCCTCCGTCTGCCACCGCGTGGTCGTGCTCGCGCACGGCCGGGTCCACGACGTGCTCGAGGGGGATCGCCTCGACCGCGACGCCATCGCCTCGGCCGTCGTCGCCAGCCTCGTCGAGCCCGCCGAGCTGCTCGTCGGCGCGGGCGCCGCCCCCTCCTCCGCCTCGCGCACCGTCAAGGAGACCGCCTGATGTCCACCACCGTCGACCGCCCCGTCGAGACCGTCCTCCTCCGCCCGAGCCGCCCCCGGTTCGCGTGGGCGCACACCGAGCGCTACGCCCTGCTGGGCGCCTGGGCGGTCATCGTGATCGCCTTCAGCATCGCGCTGCCCGACACGTACTTCACTCTCGGCAACCTGCAGAACGTCTTCGGCTCGCAGTCGGTGCTGCTGATCCTCGCCCTCGGCTTCCTCTTCCCGCTGACCGCGGGCGAGTTCGACCTGTCGGGTGCCTCCACGATGTCGCTCTCGGCCATGACCGTCGCGGTGCTGAACGCGCAGATGGGCCTGCCGCTCGGTGTCTCCCTCCTCGCGGCCGTCGCGGTCGGGATCACCGTCGGCCTCGTCAACGGACTGCTGACGGTCGCGTTCAGGATCGACTCGTTCATCGTCACCCTCGGGACCTCGACGCTGATGATCGGCCTCATCCAGTGGATGAGCAACGCCTCGTCGGTGACGGGCGTCGACTCGGCGCTGGTGCAGGCGACCGTCGGCTGGCGCGGCGTGCTCGGGCTGCCGCTCGCGTTCGTCTACGGCCTCGCCGCCACGCTGATCGTGCTGGTCGTGCTGACCTCGACCCCGGTCGGCCGCCGACTGCTCTTCGTCGGCATGGGCCGCCAGGTCGCCGAGCTCAGCGGTCTCAACGTGCGGCGCCTGCGCGTCGGCGCCTTCGTCGGGGCGGGCCTCACGGCGAGCGTCGCGGGGATCGTCTACGCGGGCACGCTGGGCGGCGCCGACCCCTCATCGGGCCAGTCGTTCCTCCTGCCTGCCTTCGCCGCCTGCTACCTGGGTGCGACGGCGATCCTCCCCGGGCGCTTCAACGCGATCGGCACCTTCATCGCGGTGTACTTCCTCTTCTCGGGCGTCGTCGGGCTGCAGATGCTCGGCGCGCAGAACTTCGTGCAGCAGCTCTTCTACGGCGGCGCCCTCATCGTCGCCGTCGCGGTGTCGCAGACGATCCGGAGGCACGCCGTCCGGTCGGCCGCGCAGGCCGCGGCGAAGGCGCGCACGACTACTCCGGCCTGACCCCCTCCTCCGAACCCCCACGGCCTCGGCCGACAGACGAAAGAAGGACCTCATGGACATCGGCGTTTTCATCCCGATCGGCAGCAACGGCTGGCTCATCTCGACCACCTCGCCCCAGTACAAGCCCTCCTTCGATCTCAACCTCGAGATCGTGCAGAAGGCCGAGGACTACGGCTTCGATTTCGCGCTCTCGATGATCAAGCTGCACGGCTTCGGCGGCCCCAGCGAGTTCTGGGACTACAACCTCGAGTCGTTCACCCTGATGGCCGGCCTCGCGGCGCGGACCGAGCGGATCAGGCTGTTCGCGACCACCGCCGTGCTGACGATCCCGCCCGCGATCGCGGCGCGCATGGCCGCGACCGTCGACTCCATCTCGCACGGCCGCTTCGGCCTGAACCTCGTCGCCGGCTGGCAGAAGGTCGAGTACGACCAGATGGGCCTCTGGCCCGGCGACGCCGTGCACTTCGAGCGCCGCTACCGCTACCAGACCGAGTACATGCAGGTCATGAAGGAGCTGTGGGAGACCGGCGAGTCCAACTTCCAGGGCGAGTTCTTCACGATGAAGGACTGCGTGATGAAGCCGCAGCCCACCTCGCACATCCCGATCGTCTCGGCCGGGCAGAGCTCGGCGGGCATGGAGTTCGCGGCGACCTACTCCGACTACAACTTCTCGATGGGCGTCGGCGTCAACACGCCGACCGCCTACGCGCCGCAGAACCAGGCCCTGCTCGAGGCGGCCGAGAAGACCGGCCGCGATGTCGGCAGCTACGTGCTCTTCATGGTGATCGCCGCCGAGACCGACGAGGCCGCGCAGGAGAAGTGGAAGCTCTACAACGACGGCGTCGACCACGAGGCGATCGCCTGGATGAGCGGCCAGGCGGCCGCCGACGTGAATGCCGAGAACGGCAACACCGCCACCCGCATCGCACTGCCCGAGGGCGCCGTGAACATGAACATGGGCACCCTGGTCGGCTCGTACGAGTCGGTCGCCCGAATGCTCGACGAGGCCGCGTCCGTCGAGGGGACCAAGGGGATCATGCTCGTCTTCGACGACTTCCTCGAGGGCATGGACGACTTCGGCCAGCGGATCCAGCCGCTGATGGCGACCAGGAACGCGGTGGTGCCGGCATGAGCGGCGCCCCGGTGCTGAACGTGGTGGTGGTGCAGTCGGGCGAGACCCCCGCCGACCACGGGGCGGCGGTGGACGAGCTGCTCGCCCTCTTCGAGGAGGCCGCGGCTCCGGACGTCGACCTCGTGGTGTTCCCCGAGCTCGCGACGACGCCGTACTTCTGCGGCGGGCACAACGAGGAGCACCGCTCGTGGGCCCAGTCGGTGCCGGGGCCCGACACGGAGCGCTTCGCGGCGGCGGCCCGCCGGCTGGGCACCGGCGTGGTCTTCGGTCTGTACGAGGACGCGGGAGACGTGCAGTACAACTCCGCCGTGATGATCGACGCCGCGGGCGAGCTCGTCGTCGGCACCGACCTGCACGGCGACCCCGTGCCCAGCTACCGCAAGACGTCCATCCCGACGAACGCGCTCTCGGCGGTCGACGAGAAGCACTTCTTCGCCTCGGGCACCGGGCCGGTGATGTTCGACGCGTTCGGCACCCGCTTCGGGATGCTGATCTGCTACGACCGCTCGTTCCCCGAGTACTGGCTGGCCTCGCGGGCGGCGGGAGCGGAGGTGATGCTCGTGCTGGTCTCGTCGATGGGGTTCCGCGAGACGCTGTTCACCCAGGAGCTGCAGGTGCGCGGGCTCGAGACCCAGACCTGGATCGTCGCGCCGAACCGCGGGGGAGAGGAGACGGTCGACGGACGCACCGTCAGCTACTTCGGCCGCTCGTGCATCGTGTCGCCGCGCGGCGAGCTCGTCGAGACGGCCCCGCCGCACACCGCCGGGGCGATGATCGCGGCGAGTCTCGACGTCGCCGAGGTCGCGGAGGCGCGCGCCGCCTTCCCGCTCGGCACCGATCGCTCGCCGGGCGTCTTCCGCTACCTCGCCGAGGTGCATGCGGCGCCCGACCTGGCGACGGTGTGAGCGGCGTCTACGAGGCGGTGCTGGCGTCGATCGCTCCGCAGCTCGAGAGCGCTCTGGAGGCGAGCCGAGCGCGTCCGCTGCCTGCCTCGCCGAGCGCTCTGGCGGCCGAGCCGGGGCACAGCGCTCAGTTGTTCGACCGGCTGCTCGCCGAGGCGGTCGCGGGTGCCCGGCCGGTGCCGGAGCCGCGCGCGATGGAGCCGGCGGAGCCGTTCGATCCGGTGGGCGCGGGTGTCGAGCAGCTGCTCGCGGCCTTCGCCTCCGGGCGCTCGACTCCGACCGCGGTGCTCGAGGCGCTCGCTCCGCTCTGGGTCGCCGACGGTGTCCGGGCGGATGCCGTGCTGCGGCTGATCGACGGGGCGGCGGAGGCGGCGGCCGAGAGCACGCGCCGCTGGGCCGACGGCTCCGCGCGGGCGCTCGAGGGCGTGCCGTTCGCGGTGAAGGACATCATCGACGTCGAGGGCGCGATCGTGACCAGCGGATCGCTGCAGACCGGCGACCGCGTGGCGCCGGCCGACGCGACCGCGGTGGCGCGCCTCCGAGCGGCGGGGGCGATCCCCGTCTTCATGGCGGCGACGACCGAGTTCGCCTGCGGCGGCCCCGTGAGCCGGCGCTACGGCGCGGTGCGGAACCCGTGGGATCCGCTGCGCTGGACCGGCGGCTCCTCCACCGGCTCGGGCGCGGCACTCGCGGCGCGCCTCGTGCCCCTCGCGCTGGGCAGCGACACCGGCGGATCGATCCGCGTCCCCTCCGCCCTCTGCGGCACGACCGGCATCAAGCCGACCTACGGTCTCGTGCCCCGGACGGGAGTCGCGAGCCTCTCGTGGACGCTCGACCACGTGGGCCCGATGGCCCGCTCGGCGCGCGACCTCGCGCTCGCGCTCGCCGTGCTCGCGGGGCCCGACGGAGTCGACCCGGTCGTCCCCGCGACGATCCCGCCCCTGGCGCTGGACGACTCCGTGCTCGAGGGCCTTCGGATCGGCGCCCCGCGCGGCTGGTTCGTGGAGCGGGTCGATCGCTCGGTGCTCGACGCCTATGAGAGCGCCCTCGACACCCTCCGCGGCCTCGGCGCCGAGATCGTCGACCTCGAGCTCGAGGGGATCGGCGAGGCCGACTCCGAGGGCTGGACCGTGTTCTACGGCGAGCTGGCCTCGAACCAGGAGGCGAACGCCGCGCGGGCCGAGCTCTTCGACGACGGCACCCGGGCGCGCTTCGAGCTGAGCTCCGTGCCGTCCGCGGCCGACTACCTCCGCGCGCTCCGCCGACGCCCCCTGGTGCAGCGCGACGTGCTCGAGCGGATGGACGCGGCGCGGGTCGATCTGCTCGTGACCCCGGGCGTCGGCGCGACCGCCCCGCTGCTCGCCGACCTGACGATGTCGGTCGACGGAGAGCGCTTCAACCTGCACGAGGTGATCCCGCGCAACACGCGGGTGTTCGACTACCTCGGCTTCCCGGCCCTGATGATGCCCGCGGGCTTCGCCTCCGACGGACTGCCCGTCGGAGTGCAGCTGGTCGGGCGCCCCTGGTCGGACGGACTCTGCCTCTCTGCGTGTGCCGCCTTCCAGGACGCGACCGCGCACCACCTGCCGACCCCGCCGGGTCCGCCGACGAAGGGCTCTCCGCATCACTAGCTCCACCCCCGACCCCGAGGACGTCCAGCGCACCGCCTGGAAGATCCTCACCACCTCGAGCCTCAGCGTGGTGCTGGTCTTCCTCAACTCCAGCGCGCTCGTGATCGCCCTGCCCGACGTCAGCCGCGACCTGGGGGCGACCGGCACGCAGTCGAGCTGGGTGCTCCTCGCCTACATGCTGAGCACGACGACCCTGATCCTGGTGTTCGGGCGGATCGCCGACATCGTCGGGAGGCGCCGGCTCTACATCGCCGGGATCGTCGTCTTCCTGCTGGCCTCGCTGGCGTGCGGCCTCGCTCCGAACGCCGGGTTCCTGATCGCGGCGCGCCTCGTCCAGGGAGTGGGAGCGGCGTCGATCGTGACGAACACGACCGCCCTGCTGACCGACGCGTTCCCGGAGCGGACGCTCAGCGTCGGTCTCGGTCTGAACGCGACCGTCGCCGCCGTCGGCCAGGTGGTCGGGCCGCTCGCGGGCGGGCTCGTCACCGAGACGCTCGGCTGGCGCTGGATCTTCCTCGCGGGGATCCCGATCAGCCTGCTCAGCCTGGTCTGGTCGCTGCGCGTCGTCCCCCGCCGCACGACGCCCCGCTCGAGCGAGCGGCTCGACCTGCTCGGGGCGCTGCTCTCGATCAGCGCGGTCGGGGCGATGGTCGCGGCGGTCTCGATCGGCGGATCCGCGGGCTGGACGTCTCCACAGCTGATCGCGGTCGCCGGCGGGGCGGTGCTGTTGGCCGCCTGCTTCGTCTGGAGTCAGCGCTCGGCGACGCATCCGCTGATCGATCCCGAGATCTTCCGCGACCGGGCGACGATCACGCTCTACGCCTCCGCGGCGCTCTGCGCGCTGAGCAGCTACGCGATGATCCTGCTCGCGTCGCTGTCCTTCCAGGCCGTCGACGGACTCTCGGCGCTCGACGCCGCGGTGCGGATCCTGCCGGCCCCGATCGGGACGACGCTCGCCGCCGTGGCCGCCGGCGTGCTCGCCCGGCGGTTCGGAGCCCGATCGCTCGCGACCATCGGCATGCTGCTCATCGCGGCGGGCGCGGGAGTGCTCGCGTTCTCGCTCTCGGCCCCCGACGGAGGCTGGATCACCTCGGCCGCTCTCGGCGCGGTCGGCGCGGGCATCGGCACCTTCATGACTCCGAGCACGTCGGCCCTGATGTCGCGGGTGCCCGAGCGGAGGCGCGGCATCGCCAACGCGATCCGCGCGGCTCTGCAGAACGCCGGCTACCTCTTCAGCACGGCCATCGCGCTGGCCATCGCCACCGGGGGGCTGACACTGGCCCAGCAGGCGGCCGCCTACGACGGGTCGCTGAGCGACCTCGCCGGCGCGGATGTGCAGACCTTCGTCGCGGGCATCCGCACCGCCGTGCTCGCCTTCGCGGGGCTGGGTCTGCTCGGAGCGCTCGTGACGGCCTTCGGGCCGCGCGGAGGGATCGCTCCGGTGGCGGCCGTTCCGTCGCGGTCGTGACCCGCCCCCTCCCCCCTTCCACTCCCTCCCGATGAGAACGGACCACCCGTGACCCCCACTACTCCTGACGCCGCCGATTACGCCGCGGCGGGCCTCGCCGGGCACCTCGCGCCCGGCACGCGGACGGCGCTCGTCGTCGTCGACCCGGTGCGCGCGTACACCGATCCCGAGTGCGCGCTCTACGCCGGTGTCGAGGAGCCGGTGGAGCGGATGCGCGAGCTGCTCGCGGCCGCGCGTGCCGCTGGCGTGCACGTCGCGGTCACGACCATGTCGCTCGCGGCCGACGGCTCGGACGCGGGAGTGTTCTTCCGCAAGGTGCCGGCGCTCGCCGCCTACCTGCCGGGGAGCCCGTACGGCGCGTTCATCGAGGGGCTCGAGGCCCTGCCGCAGGACACGCTGGTGCCCAAGCAGTACCCCAGCGCGTTCTTCGGGACCTCCCTCGCCTCCGGTCTGCGGGCGCGCGGGATCGACACGGTGATCCTCGCCGGGCTGTCGACGAGCGGCTGCATCCGCGCGACGGCGACCGACGCGATGCAGCACGGCTTCGTGCCGATCGTGGTGCGCGAGGCGGTGGGCGACCGGCTCGCGAGCGTCCACGAGGCCAACCTGTTCGACATCCAGGCCAAGATCGGCGAGGTGTGGCCGCTCGAACGGGTGCTCGAGCTGTGGAGCCCGTCCGCTGAGTAGGCTCGCGCTCATGACCGACCCCCGGCCTGCGCCGCCCGTCCCCGCGTGCTGGACCGACCCCCTCCCCGACTCCGCGATCGGCCGTGGGTACGTCGGCTTCCACCGCCGCTCGGACGCGGCCCGGCAGGTCTCGGACCTGATCCGGGCCGACATCGTCGCGGGCCGGTTCGAGGGCCCGCTGCCGTACGAGTGGGAGCTGCTCAGCCTCTACGAGACCACGCGGAATGTGCTGCGGGCCGCGCTCGCCCTCCTGAAGGAGCAGCGGATCATCACCCGCGCGCCCCGCTCCGGCACCTTCGGCGTGATGCCGGTGGCCTCGGTGAGCCTCGCGCGGACGGCCGAGGACGTCACGGTCTACGGCGACTCGACCGCGGGCGACAGCGGGGAGTCGCCGCACCTGAGCTTCGTGAACCTCACGGTGCAGCTCGTTCGCGCCCCCGAGGCGGTGCGCCGCAATCTCGAGCTGGTCGACGAGCGGGCCTTCTTCATCGAGTCGCTGATCTCGTTCGACGGCGTCCCCAGCCGGCTGCGCACGAGCTGGGTGCCGTTCGAGCGCTTCCCGACCCTGCTCGACACTCCGCTGGTCGGGAACCTGCCCGACTCGATCGCCCGGCTGCGCGGCGAGCGGGGCCAGGCCCGGCGGCTCCGGCTCAGCGCGGTGAACGCGGACGCGTGGACCGCCGACCTGCTCGACATCGCGCCGGGGATGGCGATCTTCCACATCGAGCGGCTGGTGTGCGCCGCCGACGGGACGCCGCTGGACTACGGCTTCTCGCGCTACCGGGGCGACCGGTCGGTGATCGACACCTTCATCATCTGAGAGGCGGTGCCGGGAGTGTCCGTCATGCCGGGGGCGCATCATGAAGGCGTGGGGGATTCGGACGACAGGGAAGAGGAACGATGCAGGTAGGCATTCACTTCATGAACTTCACGCTCCCGGGCGGCAGTGCGGGGATCGCTCCGATCCTCGGAGCCACGGCGAGGACGGCGGAGGACGTCGGCTGCGAGTGGTTCACGCTGATGGACCACTACTTCCAGATGGAGCAGTTCGCGACGAGCGAGGACCCGATGCTCGAGGGGTACACCTCGCTGGGGTTCGTCGCGGGACGCACGGAGCGCCTCCGACTGGGGCTGCTCGTGACCGGAGTGACGTACCGGCACCCGGGGCTGCTCGCCAAGATCGTGACGACGCTCGACGTGCTGTCGGGCGGGCGGGCGATGCTCGGCATCGGGGCGGCCTGGTACGAGCGCGAGCACCTCGGGCTCGGAGTGCCGTACCCGCCGCTCAAGGAGCGGTTCGAGCGGCTCGAGGAGACGCTGCGGATCTGCCGGCAGATGTGGAGCGATGACGACGGGCCGTTCGACGGGACGCACTATCAGCTGGCCGAGACGCTGAACCACCCGGAGCCGATCCAGCAGCCCGGCCCGCCGATCCTGATCGGGGGCGGCGGCGAGAAGAAGACGCTGCGGCTGGTCGCCGAGTACGGCGACGCGTGCAACCTGTTCGCGATCGGCGCGGAGGGGGTCGCGCACAAGCTCGACGTGCTGCGGAAGCACTGCGACGACGTCGGGCGCGACTACGACTCGATCACCAAGACGATCATCGGCGGCGGCGACCCGATCGGCGACCCCGACGGATTCGTGCGGGCGATGGAGGAGTACGCGGCGCTCGGGATCTCGCTGGTCGAGCTGTCGCCGCAGGGGCCGGACCCGGAGGGGTACGTGGCGCAGCTGGGCGAGGGCGTGATCGGGCGGCTCGGGGCTCTGGGCTGACGCGCGGGGGGCGCGCTGCTGACGCGTGGCGCGCCTCCGGAGTGACCTCCGGCTCGTGGAATCCGGTTCGGCTCGCAGGAATCAGCGGTTTCTGCGAGCCGAACGCGGTTCTGCGAGCCGGAGGTGGTCAGAGGGACGGCGGGCAGCCGCAGGTCTCGCCGACGACGAGGGTCGTGGGCAGCAGGACGTGGCGGGGGCCGGCGCCGGTGGCCGACTCGTCGAGGAGCTCGAAGGCGATGCGCGCCATGTCGCGCACGGGCACGGCGACGGTCGTGACGCGGACGCCTCCGAGCAGCGCCTCGCGGATGCCGTCGAAGCCGACGATCGCGAGCTCGGCGGGGACGTCGATCCGCTCCTGGGACGCCGCGCGGAGGAGGGCCAGGGCGTGCTCGTCGGTCGTGGCGAAGACGGCGCGCGGCCGCTCGGAGCGGAGGACGTGCCGCAGCTCCTGCTCGGCTGAGACGCGGTCCATCGGTACCCGGTGCAGGCGGCCGTCGACGCGGCCTCCCGCCTCGGTGACGGCCTCGGCCCAGTAGCGGGCGCGGAGGCCGGAGGGGCCGAAGTCGTCCGGTCCGGTCACGCAGTGCAGGTCGTCGTAGCCGTGCGCCAGCAGGTGGGCGACGGCGGATCGGGCGCCCTGCTCGTCGTCGAACACCACGCTCGGCTCGGCGTCGGTCGGCGGGGCGGAGTGCAGGAAGACGCGGGGGGCGGAGTCGGCGGCGCTCGCCGGATCGATCGTGACGAGCAGGGTGCCGGCCGTGCGGAGGTCGGCGAAGGTCCGCTCGTAGCCGCGCTCCACCTCCGGGTCGTACTCGGTGTTGCCGAGCAGCGTCAGCAAGGAGCGGCTGCGCGCCTCGTGCTCGACGTGGCGCGCCAGCTCGCCGAAGAAGGCGTTCGAGGAGTCGGGGACGAGCACGCCCACGAGGTTCGAGCGGCCGACGCTCAGCGCCTCGGCCAGGGAGTTGCGGCGGTAGCCGAGCTCGTCGATCGCCTCCTCGACGCGGGCGCGCAGCTCGCTCGAGACCGGGCGCGGGCCGTTGTTGACGACGTAGCTGACGACGGTGGCCGAGGTGCCCGCGGCCCGCGCGACATCGGCGAGGGTGGGGCGCCGGGGCCGGGGGGACATCCGGTCAGCCTAGGACACGGCCGAGGGGGGCG
Organism: Rathayibacter sp. VKM Ac-2754; assembly: GCF_009807095.1. Lineage (GTDB taxonomy): Bacteria > Actinomycetota > Actinomycetes > Actinomycetales > Microbacteriaceae > Rathayibacter. Next base: position 294,960 of record NZ_WUCC01000005.1, read on the forward strand.
GATCGGGGGTCGGGTACATCACGTCACACCCCCCGAAAGAGTCACGCAGTAGGCGACATTCGCGGAATCGCTGGAAATCCGCTCGCGTCGTGACCCGACGTACCTTTACCCGGACCACTCCGCGTGCTTACCCTGCGATCCACTCACCTCGGGTGTACGGGCTCACGCTGACGTGAGCAGATCGCTGGCCTTGCATGCCGCACATGTCCGAACGTCATCCGTCCGATCGCGCCACCGGGCGTCTACGTCGGCTGCATCGAGCTCGAGGAGCCGTCGCGGCGACTGCGGGTATCGCGGTCCTCGCCGTCGGGTTCATCGTCGGCTCGCCCGCTCAGGCGGCGACGGCACCGGACCTCGGCACGGCGGGCGACTTCTCGGTGCTGGGCGGCTCGACCGTGACCAACACGGGACCCACCGTGCTGCCCGACGACCTGGGTGTCAGCCCGGGCACGGCGATCACAGGGTTCCCGCCCGGCATCGTGAACGGGACGACGCATGCCGCCGACGCCGTCGCGATCCAGGCTCAGTCCGACCTCGTCATCGCCTACGACCAGCTCGCTTCGCAGGCGCCCGACGACGACATCGCCGGCGACCTCGTCGGCCGGACGTTCCTGCCCGGCGTCTACAAGTCCTCCGGCCCGATCGGGATCACCGGAACGGTGACGCTCGACGCGCAGGGAGTGCCCGGGTCGATCTTCGTCTTCCAGGTCGCGAGCGCTCTGACGACGGCGACCGCCAGCTCGGTGTCGCTCGTCAACGGCGCTCAGGCGTGCAACGTGTTCTGGCAGATCGGGAGCTCGGCCACCCTCGGGACCGCCTCCAGCTTCTCGGGCTCGATCCTCGCGCTGGCGTCGATCACGGTGACGACCAGCACCACCGTCGACGGGCGGGCGCTCGCGCGGAACGGTGCGGTGACGCTCGACAGCAACCGGTTCGTCTCGTCGGCCTGCACTGCGGCGCCGGAGCCGACCGTGACTCCGACTGTGACTCCGACTGTCACGCCTACGGTGACCCCGACGGTGACGCCCACGGTGACTCCGACCGTCACGCCTACAGTGACCCCGACGGTGACGCCGACGGTCACGCCTACGGTGACTCCTACGGTCACGCCGACCGTGACTCCGACGGTCACGCCTACGGTGACTCCTACGGTCACGCCCACGGTGACCCCGACCGTCACGCCTACGGTGACTCCGACGGTCACGCCTACGGTGACTCCGACGGTCACGCCTACGGTGGCTCCGACCGTCACGCCGACCGTGACTCCTACGGTCACGCCGACAGTGACGCCTACGGTGACCCCGACTGTGACTCCTACGGTCACGCCCACGGTGACCCCGACTGTGACTCCTACGGTCACCCCCACCGTGACTCCGACGGTCACGCCGACAGTGACGCCTACGGTCACCCCGACTGTGACGCCCACGGTGACTCCGACTGTGACGCCCACGGTGACCCCGACTGTGACGCCGACGGTCACGCCGACCGTGACGCCGACAGTGACCCCGACGGTCACGCCCACCGTGACTCCGACGGTGGCGCCCACTGTCACCCCGACTGCGACGCCCACGGTGACGCCGACCGTCACCCCCACGGTGACGCCGACGGCCACTCCCACCGCGACGCCGACGGTCACCCCGACCGCCACGCCGACGCCGCGGCCGACCGTGACTCCGACGGCCACGCCGACCCCGACCCCGACCGCCACCCCGACGGCCACGCCGATCGTGACGCCGACGCCGACCGCCACGCCCACCAGCACTCCGACGGCCGTGGCGCCCGTCTCGACGCCGCGACCGACCGACTCCACGACGGTCCCGGTCCCCGGACACGGACCTCAGGGACCGCGTGCCGGCCTCGCCTCGACGGGTACCGACGGCGCGAGCATGGCGATGACGGGCTCGGCCGCGATCATGGTCCTGCTCGGCGGCGCGGCACTCCTGCTGCTGGCCCAGCGCCGAGGACGTGAGAAGCACCTGAAGGGCTGATCGCAGCCGTGACGGAGGCGATGCGCCGGGTTCCCGAGGGGGCCCGGCGCATCGCTGTGTGCGGGGGAGGCGCTGCGGGCCTTCTGCGCGAGGCACCCTCCCTCGCTGATCGAGTAGCCCGCGCAGCGGGCGTATCGAGATCCACCCGCGTCGGAGGGCGAGGTCGGAAGCCCGATCTGCTGAAGCTGGTGGGTCTCGATACGCCGCCTGCGGCGGCTACTCGACCAGCGAGCTTGCGGGGGTCTCCTAGAAAGGAGGACCCCCGGCGAGCGGTTCCCTTCTGCGAGGGCCACCTTCCTCGTTGATCGAGTAGCCCGCGCAGCGGGCGCATCGAGATCCACCAGCGTCAGAAGGTCGCATCTCGAGCAGCGGGCGTGGACTTCCCGCCCCGCCGAATGTTTCACGTCGCCGTAATAAACGGGCGGCCGACCGAAATACGGCGCGAGTATGGTCGCACGCTAACCGCTTAGACCACCGCCGAGACACCGAGCGGACCACCGCGCCGATCGGGCGCGCGAGTCCCGACCCCTGGAGCGCCGATGCCCGTCACTCTCACCCCGCCGCGCCGCGAGCGCGAGCGCTCCCTGCTGCAGGCGGCGCCGCCCGCCGACGCCTCCGCGTCGCGCGTCGTCTCGGCCGTCGCGCGCGCCTCCTGGGCGCAGGCCGTCGTGCGAGCGACCGCGAGCGCCAGCAACCTCTCGTTCGCGCAGACCCGCATCGCTGTGCTCGGCACCGGCCCCCTCGCCGACGAGCTCGCGACCCGCCTCGCGGCGATGGGCGCCCGCGTCGTCGTCGTCGGCGACGACCCCGTCGCCCTGCTCGAGTTCGCGCAGCGGGGCCTCGCGGTCGCGACAGCGGAGGCGGCGCGCCTGGGCGACGCGGTCCTCGCGTTCGCCACGGGGGAGCTCGCCGCGCCCGTCACCCCGGACGCCCTGGGGACCGGCGGCCCCCTCCTCCTCGTCGACGCGGGCGAGACCGAGCCCGCCGTCGTCGCGGTCACCGACCCCACCTCGGGGCGCGTCGGGATCGCCCGGCTGATCGAGGCCGACCGGGAGGCGTTCCTCCTCGTCGCCCGCGAGATCGCCGACGGATCGACCCGACGCACCCGCGAGAGCCTCGGTGCGCGATTCGCGACCGCCCTGCAGACGGTGACCGCCGAGGATCCGGCGGCGTCGCCCGACGACCTCCACCGCCGCGCCGACCGCGCCCTCGCCGAGGAGCTCCTCCGATGAGCATCCGCGACGCCTCGCTCTGGCAGCAGGGGCAGGACAAGATCGACTGGGCCGCGCGCTTCATGCCGGTGACCCGCGGAGTCGCCGGGCAGCTCCGCGAGAGCGGCAGCGTCCGCGGGCTGCGCATCGGCCTCGTCCTGGTGCTCGAGCCCAAGACCGCGACGCTGGCGCTCGAGCTCGCCGCCGCCGGCGCCGACGTGAGCGTGATGTGCGGCGCTTCGAACACCCACGACGACACCGCCGCGGCGCTGCAGCACGCCGGGATCGCCGTCTTCGCGCGGTCCGACGCGAGTGCCGCAGACGACCGGGGCTTCGCGCTCGCGCTGCTCGATCAGCGGCTCGACATCCTGGTCGACGACGGCTCCTCCGTGACCCGGCTCGCGCACACCGACCGCCCCGCGGCCTTCGACACGCTGCGCGGCGCGACGGAGGAGACCACCAGCGGGCTCCGTCCGCTCCGCGTGATGGAGCGCGAGGGGGCCCTGCGCATCCCCGTGCTCGCCGTCAACGACGCGCGCTGCAAGACGCTCTTCGACAACCGGCACGGCACCGGGCAGTCGACGCTGCTGACCATGCTCGACCTGCTCGCGACTCCGCTCGACCGCGCGCACGTCGTGGTCGCCGGCTTCGGCCCGGTCGGCCGCGGAGTCGCGCAGCACGCCCGCGCGCTCGGCGCCCGCGTGACGGTGTCGGAGGTCGACCCCGTGCGCGCGCTCGAGGCGGTCTTCGCCGGATACGACGTCGACTCCCTCGAGAGCGCCGCCTCGACGGCCGACCTGCTGATCTCGGCGACCGGCATCGCGCACACGATCGACGTCGAGCACCTCCTGGCCCTGCCCGAGGGCGCGGCCGTCGCGGTCTCGGGAGGCGTCGCGCAGGAGATCGCGATCGACGCGGCGCTCGCCGCCGGCGCGACCCGCGAGAGCATCGGGCACGCGCTCGAGAGCTTCCGTCTGCCGAACGGCCGCTCGATCGTCGTGCTCGACGACGGCGGCTGCATCAACTGCACTGCCGGCGAGGGCAACCCGATCGAGATCATGGACATCTCGTTCGGAGTGCAGGCGGCGGCGATCGACGTGCTCGCCCGCGAGTCCGGGAGCTTCGCGCCCGCCGTGCACCTGCTGCCGCCCGAGGTCGACGACCGCGTCGCACGCACCAAGCTGGCCTCGCTCGGAGTCGCGATCGATGCGCCGAGCCGAGCGCAGCAGGAGTTCCTCGGCAGCTGGTCGTCGACCGGCCGACGTGCCGTCCCGCGGCGGGAGGGCACGCGCTCGTGACCGAGCTGCTCCGCCTCGAGAACGTCGGCGTGACCTACCGCAACGCGCAGCAGCCGTCGCTGGTCGACGCGACGTTCTCGGTGGCGAGCGGCGAGATCGTGCTGGTCGCGGGCCCCTCCGGCTGCGGCAAGAGCACGCTGCTCCGCGTGCTCAACGGGCTCGTCCCGCGCTCGTACCGGGCGGAGGTGACCGGCCGCATCGAGGTCGAGGGGCGCGAGGCGACTCCGCTCGCCCTGCGCGACATCTCGGAGGTGGTCGGCACACTCCTCCAGGACCCGGCGAAGCAGGTGGTCGGGCACAGCGTGCTCGCCGAGATCGCGTTCGGCCTCGAGAACCGCGGCACCGCGCCCGCCGAGATCCGCGAGCGCGCGCACCGGGTCGCCGAGCGCCTCGGGCTGACCCCGCTCCTGCGCACCCCGCCGCACGAGCTGTCGGGCGGGCAGCTGCAGCTGGTCGCCTTCGCGGGGATCCTGGTGCTCGAGCCGCGCGTCATCGTGATCGACGAGCCGCTGGCGAACCTCGATCCCGACGCGGCCGACGTGCTGCTGCGGGCGGTGCGCGCCTACGTCGACGGAGGCGGTGCCGCCGTCATCGTCGAGCACAGGGTCGACGAGGTGCTCGCGCTCGACCCCGACCGGGTGGTCTACCTCGAGGAGGGGCGGGTCGTCTACTCGGGCGACGTCGCCGGGTTCCTCGAGGTGGCGTCTGCGGAGTCGGTGAAGCTGCCGTTCTCGGCGCTCCTCGCCCGCGATCACGGCGACGAGGACACCTCCGTCGAGGTTCCCACCAGCGTTCCGGGCGAGATCGCACGCCTCCACTTCGAGGGCGCCGAGCTCGGCTACGGCGCGCGCACCGTGGTCGCCGCCGTCGACCGCCGCTTCGAGGCGGGGGAGCGCGTAGCGATCCTCGGCCGGAACGGCGCCGGCAAGTCGACGCTGATGCGCGCCGCCGTCGGCCTCGTCACCCCGCGCCGCGGCCGCGTGCTGATCGACGCGCGCCCCGTGCACGAGCTCAGCGCCGCCGAGCTGGTCTCGACCTGCGGCTACCTCTTCCAGAACCCCGGGCAGGCCCTCTTCAGCGAGTCGGTCGAGGCCGAGCTCGCCTTCGGTCCGCGCAATCTCGGGGTGCCGGAGGAGGAGATCCCCGCGATCGCCGACGCCGCGCTCCGAGCCGTCTCGCTGCACGACGTCCCCGACATCATGAAGCGCCCGCCCCGCACGCTCTCGTTCGGGCAGCAGCGCCGCCTCGCCGTCGCGCTCGCCCTCACGCTGCGACCGCGGACCCTCATCCTCGACGAGCCGACGGCCGGGCAGGACGAGCGCTCGTCGCGTCACTTCCTCGACGCCGTCTGGGCCATCGACGGGATCGACAGCGTCTACTTCATCACCCACGACGTCGACATGGCGCTCGCCCGCGCCGACCGCATCGTGGTGGTCGACGGCGGCGGGATCATCGCGGACGCGACTCCGGCCGAGATCGTGCACGACGCGGCGCTCTGGCACGTGCCGGGCGCCGAGGCGGAGCAGCCCCGCGCGGTGCTCCGCGAGACCGACTTCGTGCGCGCCGCCCGGCGCCACGGACCCCCGAGCGGGCGCCTCCCCCGCCCGCTCGACCTCGCCCGGCGCCTCCGCCGTGCCGAGCAGACCCCCCTCGAAAGGACGCACCCGTGACCGCCTCCTCCACCGCCGCGAAGACGGGCCCCTGGGCCGTCTCGTCGCGCACCATCGTCTTCGGCGCCGTCGGCGCTGCGCTCTACGGCGCACTCGGCGCCCTGAGCTTCGTCATCCCCGGCACGATGATCTCGATCCGTCCCGCGATCGCGATCATCCCCTTCGTGGGCCTGCGCTTCGGCCCGGTCGCCGGCTTCTTCACCGGCGCCGTCGGCAACGCGATCGTCGACCAGATCATGGGCTACGGCTTCCTGACCTACTGGAACTGGAGCATCGCGAACGGTCTCGTCGGCCTGCTCGCCGGCCTGATCGGCTACTACGCGAAGGAGCCGCGCACCACCGGCAAGCAGGTCGTCTGGGCCGCCGCGATCGCGGTCAGTGCCGTCGTCGTGGGCCTGCTCTTCACGATCACCGACTGGGTGTTCCTCGGCCAGACCTTCGAGTACTGGTTCTTCGGCTCGTACCTGCTCGCGATCCTCGCCACCGGCATCACCGCGGTGATCCTCGTCCCCGTGCTCGACCGGGTCTGGAAGCCGCTCCAGAACCTCGCCGGACGCTGACGGGCGCGCGAGATGGAGGTATCGCCTCGGTATCTCGGCGGTGACTCCTTCCTCGGCCGACGGGATCCGCGCGTGCTGATCCTGGTCCCGGTGATGTTCGTCGTCGCCGCGAGCCAGGTGCGCGATCTGCGGTGGATGGCGGCGCTGCTCGTCGTGGCGCTGGCGTACTACTTCAGCGCGCGGATCCCGTTCCGCGAGGTCCGGACGAACTGGGCGGTCGTCGCCGTGTTCGTCGTGGTCTTCGCGGGGATCAACGGACTCATCGTCGGTGCCACGAGCCCGGGTGAGACCGGCGCGACCCTCTTCACGGTCCCGCTGGTCGGGCTGCCGATCACGGAGGGGGCGGTGTCGTACGCGGTGAACCTGCTGCTGCGCTTCATCACCCTGGTCGCGGTCGGCTTCCCGCTGGCGTTCGCGATCCGGCCCGGCGATCTGGCGGTCGCCTTCGCTCGGCTCGGGCTGCCCGCGCGCTTCGCGTACGGCATCGACCTCACGTTCAAGTTCCTGCCGAGCGCCGCGGCGAACCTGCAGGAGACCGCCGCGGCGCAGCGGCTGCGCGGCTACGAGCGGTCGGCGACGCGCAACCCGGTGCGCCGCCTCCGCGAGATCGCGCCGCTGATGGTGCCGGTGACGATCACCTCGTTCGTCGACGCCGAGGACACCGTCGACGCCCTCGATCTGCGCGGCTTCGGCACGGCCAAGCGCACCTGGCTGCGCGAGATCCGCTACACCCCGGCCGACTGGGTCGTGACCGGAGTCGCGGTGCTGCTCGCCGTGGCCGCGAGCGTCGCGAGCATCGCCGGTCTCATGCCCTCGGCGTGGCTGCCGTGAGCGCGGTGCTGCACCTCGCCCCGTGGGTGCTGCCCGTCGTGGGCGAGCCGATCCGGCGAGGCGGCGTGCTCGTGCGCGGCGAGCGGATCGTCGCGGTCGGCACGGGCGACGAGCTGCGCGCGCTCGACCCCGGCGCGACGGTGACGGAGTGGAGCGGCGCGATCGTTCCGGGCCTCGTCAACGCCCACTCGCACCTCCAGTACACCTGCATGGCGTCGGTGGGCGCCGGACGCTACGACGGCTTCGAGGACTGGTCGCGCGCGTTCCAGGTGGTCTACGAGGAGCCGCACGACTGGGGAGCCTCGGCGGCCGCCGGCCTCGAGATCGCGGTCTCGACCGGCACCACGGCCATCGCCGACATCGTCACCGACCTGGATGCGCTCGGCGTGCTCGAGGCGGGCGGCGTGCACGGGATCGCCTACTGGGAGCTGATGAGCCTCCTCGAGGACGACTGGCGGGGGAGCGGCCGCGCGATCACCGCGGAGCTGGTGCGCACCTCCGGAGTCACCCGCATCGGCCTGTCGCCGCACGCGCCGTACTCGCTCGACACTCCCGTGCTGAGCGACCTCACCCCGCTGTCGCAGGAGCTCGGCGTGCGCCGGCACCTGCACCTCGCCGAGTCGGCGTGGGAGGCGGAGTACACGATGCACGGTCGCGGCGACCTCGCCGAGCAGTGGCGGCGCTGGGGCTACGACGGGTTCCACCTGCTGCGCAACGGAGGCAGCGCCCTGCGCCCGGTCGCCTACGCCGAGACGATCGGCGCGCTCGGCGACGACGTGCACATCGCGCACGGGATCTACGTGGACGCGGACGACCGCGCCACACTGCGCCGCACGGGCACCTCCGTCGCGCTGTGTCCGCGCTCGAACGCGGTCATCGGGCTCGACGAGGCCCCGGTCGCCGACTACCTGCGCGAGGGCAACGCGATCGCAGTGGGCACCGACTCGCTGTCGTCGACTCCGTCGCTGGATCTGCTCGGCGACGTGGCCGAGCTTTACCGGGTCGCGCGGGCGCAGGGCTACGCGGAGCGCGACCTGCACCAGCGGCTGCTCACGGCGGCGACGCTCGGCGGGTCCGTGGCGATGGGGGAGGCGGAGTCGTTCGGCACGCTGGTGCCGGGACTGCTCGCCGACTTCGCGGTGCTGGGCATCGACGGCTCTTCAGCGGACGACGTGGTCGCCGCGATCGTCGAATCCGGCGAGGGATCCGCCCTCGCCACGATCATCTCGGGGGAGGTCCGATGGCAGAGCTGACGAACGAGGTGGTCGACCGGCTGAGCGTCGACGGCCGGGTGCTCGAGACGGTGCGCCGCCCGGCGCTCGCCGTATCGATGGGGCTCGAGCCGCATCCCGAGGGCGGCTGGTACCGGCGGACGTGGGAGTCGCCGGAGCGGGTACGGCTCGTGGGGGCCGACGGCTCGGTGCGCGAGCGGCCGGCGGCGACGCTGATCGTGTTCCTCCTGCCGGCGGGGGAGTGCTCGGCGTGGCATCGGGTGTCCTCGACCGAGAGCTGGATCTGGAACGGGCCCGGGCGGGTGGCGCTGCAGTACGGCGGCCTCGGCACTGAGCCGGTGGACGGCGAGACGGTGGTGCTGGGGTCTGCCCACGAGGGGCTGCCGGTGCAGGCCGTGGTTCCGGCGGATGTGTGGCAGCGGACGCTGCCCTCGCGCGACGACGCGGTGGTGAGCTGCATGGTGTCGCCGGGGTTCGACTTCGCGGACTTCTCGATGCCGGAGTAGGGGCTGACGCGCCGGCGAGTCGTGGGTCGCGAGCAAGGCGGGTACGAGCACTCGCGGGCGGGAGCGGTCGACGTTCAGCAGTGGCGCCGCGACTCGGAGAGCGACCCGGCTCCTGCCGGCGCGCGCCGGGCGCACCGCGGTGACGACGGCAGGGAACCGGCGCAGGAGCGACAGCGGAGGGCTGGAGCTGCGACCTCGCCGGGTGGGGACTCTCGAGCTCAGCTCAGCTCGGATCGGCTTGGTGGAGGTGCCGGAGTTCGGCGCGGGAGGTGATGCCGAGTTTGCGGTAGACGCTGCGCAGTTGCGTCTTGACGGTGTTGACGCTGACGGAGAGCGCGGCGGCGATCTCGGTGCTGCTCAGTCCGTCGGCGGCGTGCTCTGCGACCAGGCGCTCGCGGGGGGTCAGCGTCGCGGGGAGGAAGCGCCCTTCAACCTCGGGTGCTCGGAGTCGTTCGGCGACGTCGGTGTCGCCGAGGGCGTCGAGAAGGCGTGCTGCTTCGGCGCGGAGGTCCGGCGGGAGGAAGGCGAAGGGGTCGAAGTGCTGGTGGGCGTGTCCGACGAGTGCGGCTTCGGTGAGCAGATCGTGGCGGCGGGGAGTATCGGTGGTCGCGATGGCGGTGGCGAGCAGAGCGGGCACGAGAATGCGGGGACGGGAGCCGTCGACGTCGAGGAGGGGCGCGGCGATCCGGAGAGCGAGGCCGGCCTTGCCGTACCGGGCGAGGCGCATGGCGTGGACGGCGGCGGGTGCCTGGCGCAGCAGGTGCGCAGTCGTGGTGGGCCGGTCGAGGAGATCGTGGTGGCCGAGCTCGCACGCGCGGGCCGAGAGCAGCAGCCGCGTGAGGTCGACCTGGGCGGTGTTGACGGGGTCGTGTCTCTGGCCTGGGGGCAGGGAGGTGAGGAAGGCGTCGAGGTCGTTGCGGAGGCGGCGTGCGGCGTGGGGTTCTCGGCAGGTGATCGCGCGGACGAGGAACGCGGATGCCCAGTGCTGGATGAGCTCGTGCGCGTCCACGCTCTCGAGCAGGTCCTGACGAGGAGGCGGGCGCAGCTGCGCGGAGAGGATCAGCGACTCCGCGAGCTGCGCCTGCAGGCAGTAGGCGGGCTCCCACCAGTCCTGGGGTGTGGACGGGGGGATCTTGTCCAGCCAGGTCTGTGCCATGGCGATGCGGCCGTGGAGGGCGTGCACGTAGGCGAGCGCGCCCCCGGCGGCGCGCTGCATCATCCGGTGCCCGACGGTCGCGGCCCAGTCGAAGCTCTCGACGTAGTCGAGCAGCGCACCCTCGAAGTCGCCGGAGCGCTCGAGCGCGAGGCCCCACTGGTAGAGCATCTCGGGCAGGGCGCCTGCGAGCGCGGGGGTCGACTCGATCGACTGCCGTCGGCGCAGGTCGTGCGCGATCGCGATCAGGCGGATGACGTCGTCACCTGATCCGGCGGCTCGCGCGGCGATGATCTGCGCGGTCAGCAGGGCGAGCCTGTCGATGTCGTCAGCAGGATCGGCGGTCGTGGTGATGAGGCGGTAGGTGGAGGGGGAATGCTGCCCGGTGAGCATCCGGAGGTGCTCGCGTGCGAACCGCAGCCGCGGCCGGCCGTTCAGGACCGTACTCGGCACCTGGTCCAGGGCGGCCAGCAGTTCGTCGGGCAACTCCTGCAGCAGCTCGACCCAGCTCCGGTCGATCATCGCGACGACGGCGGCCCAATCCGCGCCCGAGGTCGCGGCCCGCAATCGCGCCGCTGTCGCTGACTGGTCAACCGGATGCATGAGGCCAGTCTCACTGAAATCAGTCGCCCGAACGCGGGACGGAGTCACTACTCGGTCAACCCGGATGAGGGGGATTCCTTTTCCGGCGGACCCAGGAACACCGGGTCGGTCGCCGGAGTGACGGGCACCGCGAGAAGAGGAGGAGGAACCTGACGAGTGTCAGGTCCCTCCTCGAGGTGCTTCAGACGGCGACTAGGCGCAGGCCTCCGCGACGTAGGTGAGGTAGTCGGCGGGTGTGGATTCGCTGTGCTGGGCGTCGGCGGAGGTGACGTCGGAGGCGATGACGTTGTCGCCGTAGTAGAGGTCTCCGTTGGGGGCGAGGTAGGAGGCCCAGCCGACGACGGTGGAGCCCGCCGGGACGCTGGGGCTGGCAGTCGGGGTGCCGAGGGGCTGGCCCGACCTCCGGTAGGCGACTCCGTTGGAGACGTAGGTGACGAAGTCCTGGGAGGTCGCTGCGTCGTGCTGCACGCTGGCGGAGCTGACGTTGGAGGCGATGACGTTGTTGCCGTAGTAGAGGTCGCCGTTGGGGGCGAGCCAGGTGGTCCAGCCGACGACGGTGGAGCCCGCAGGTACGTTGGCGTAGGCGGCCGGGGTGCCGAGGGGTTGGCCCGACCTCGTGTAGGCCACGCCGTTGGAGACGTAGGTGACGAGGTCCTGGGAGGACGTTGCGTCGTGCTGCACGTTGGCGGAGCTGACGTTGGAGGCGATGACGTTGTTGCCGTAGTAGAGGTCGCCGTTGGGGGCGAGCCAGGTGGTCCAGCCGACGACGTTGGAGCCGGCGGGCACGTTGGTGTAGGCGGCCGGGGCGCCGAGGGGCTGCCCCGACCTCGTGTAGCCGACGCCGTTGGAGACGTAGGTGATGAAGTCCTGGGCGGTGGCCTGGTCGTGCTGGACGTCGGCGGAGGTGACGTTCGTCGCGATGACGTTGTTGCCGTAGTAGAGGTCGCCGTTCGGGGCGAGGTAGGACGTCCAGCCGGCAGTGGTGGCGTCAGCGGGAACTGATGAGTACGTGGTGTTCCCTCCGTCCGACGTGTAGGTGTGTGCGACGGTGACGCGAGGAACCGTGACGGGCGCGGTGTCGGTGAGGGTGCCGGAGGACGCGTTGAAGGTGGTCGCGCCTCCGCCGATCGGCACCGTGATGTCGGGCAGCGTGATGGTGCCGTTCGCGTCGGCGGGTGCCGAGTAGGTCGTCGAGCCGCCGGCGAAGGTGTAGCCGTCGGTGAGGGTGACGCTGATCAGCTCTCCGGCGGCCGGAGCAGCGCCGTCGGTGGTGCGTCGCACCTGCACACCCGAGATGGTTCCGCACGCGACGCCGGAGTAGCTGGGCTGGGTGAACGCCAGCGTGGGCTGGTTGGACGCGGCGGAAGCCGGCGTCGCCACCGCCATCGCGACGACGGGGATCGTCCAGACCGATCCCTGCACGATCGTGCGTCGGCCGACTCCGTCGGGGTTGGGGACTGTCCAGTCCTCACCGATCTTGATGTCTCGATTGGGCGTGTCGCGATGGGTCACTGTCGTCTCCGTTGGGATCTGTGGGAAGGGAACGGACAGATCGTGACGGAATCTCGCGAATTTCCTGACGATTCTTCTGGTATTGGACCGCAAATGGCCGATGCGCTGGTCCGCTTCTGGCCTTTTGCGAGTTCGCGCGGAGCGCACTGATTGACTTCTCACCTGAGAGGCGCCTCGACCGACTGGTGGTCGATCAGGACCCGACGCGCTCCTCACGAAGGAGTGCCGCTATGCCTGCATCTCCAGTGACCTCCACGTCGCTGCGCGGCTCTGCTGGCTCGAAGTGGTTTCTCGAACGCGGGGTCTCGGTATCCGATTCGGAGGGATTGCAGCTCTACGCGAATGAGATGCTCGACGCGAGTACTCGGCTCACGCGAGTCTGGCACAGCAGTATCACCGCCGATGTTCACGTCGAGAACATCAAGTCATCGCTCATCTTCCTTCAGATCGAAGGTGTATCGATGGTGGAGCTGGAGGAATGGGAAGGGCCGAGAGAGCTCAGGCCGGGAGGCTTCGCTGTCTTCCCTCTCGACACGAAGTTCACCATGCGATCGGAGAGCGAGATCGCCCGGTACGAGACCGAGTTCGATCTCGAGGATCTTCCGCCATCACTCCGGGAGTTGGTAGCGCCCGGCTTCATCGAGAACGAACCGCTCCCCGGCTACCGTCAGCTGGTCGTCAGCGCTGCGAGCAGCGCACTGGGCTTCGGGCTCGCACCCGCAGAAGCGGGCTTCTCGCATTTTCTCCGCGGGTTCACCTCGTTCTTGACGGCGCTTCTCGTTCAGACTCTCGAGGACCGCCGCGCAGAACGACCTGACAGGGTCGCCCAGCTGTACGACTCGGCTCTCGGCGTGATCGAGCGCGAGTTCAAGGCTCCGGACTTCACGGTGGCCGATCTGGCGTCCGCCGTCGGGGTGTCTCCGCGCTATCTCCGTCGAGTATTCGCTCAGAAGGGAACCAGCCCGAAGTCCGTTCTGCGAGAAGTGCGTCTGAAGGTGGCCGACGAGTACTTGAGTGCTGCAGAGAACGGCGCTCGGATTCCTCGAGAGGTGATCGCCCATGTGTCCGGATTCGGTGACGCGCGGGCTCTGCGCCGAGCCCTGGAGCAACACGGTCGACGGCTGGATGACGTCGCATCCGACGACGAAGAAAATCCGATGCGCAGATGAATTTGTGTCGACCGCGCAATGGCGAAAGCCTGTAGGGAAAACTGTATTACCGGAAGTTTTCGCCGTACTCGCTCACTTCATTCGCGTTGATCGTCGGGCGGTGCGGTCGGTCAACTGCACGTCAGTCGCTTCGATCTCGAGCCGGTGGCGATGTCATCGCTGGTGCGGGCCGGAATCACCCAGCTGTCGCGATTGCCATCGATCACCGGAAATCAGCTCTTGCCGAGATCATGGGGCTCTCATCGCTCGAAGCCCGCGGCGAACCAGCGAGCTTCATCGACGGCCGCATCCACCTGCCGCAGACCCGGGTGCTCGGGGCGTACGGCGAGCAGCTGCCGCCACTGTCCAGCACCCCGCGACCGCAGGGCACCGGGGTGCTCATCCAGAGACGGCTCGAGTGCTCCCGCGGACGATGAGGGAAGCGGGGACCGTGTGCGTCCAGGTGTCACCGTAGGGATTCTCGAGGCGGTGGTGCGCCACGTCGATCGCGAGGGCTGCCATCCGCTCGGGATCGGGATGCACGCTGGTGACGTCGACGAAGGGCAGTCGGGCGACGCTGCTGTTCTACTCACTCTCGGACGGCGCGACCGCACGGCGTGAGCTCCGCGTCGACGCATTCTCTCGGCGGCGCGGGCGACGAGCCTTAACGGGGGGTCCGCCCCGCCCCGCCCCCCCTGCCACGCTGAGCCCGATACCTCGCGTCTCCGCGCGGGCGCACCTCCTCGGGAGTACACAGTGGCCTTCACGGCGATCCGCGGCACGTTCCTCGACTTCATCGACGACCCGTGGAAGCACGTGGGGAACGAGGAGGCGGCGACCCGGTTCCACGCCGACGGGCTCCTCGTGCTCGAGGACGGCATCATCGTCGACTTCGGCCCGTACTCCGAGCTCTCGGTGAAGCACGCCGACGTGCCGGTCACCGAGATCGCCGACCGGATCATCGTGCCGGGCTTCATCGACGGCCACATCCACCTGCCGCAGACCCGGGTGCTCGGGGCGTACGGCGAGCAGCTGCTGCCGTGGCTGCAGAAGTGGGTGTTCCCCGAGGAGCACAAGTACGCCGACCGCGACTACGCGCTCGAGGGCACGACGCACTTCTTCGACAACCTGCTCGCCTCCGGAACCACCACGGCGCAGACGTTCACCACCGGCAGCCTGACCTGCAACGAGGTCTTCTTCGAGGAGGCGGCCAGGCGCAACATGCGGATGATCGGCGGCCTCACCGGCATCGACCGCCACGTGCCGGAGTACTTCGCGAACACTCCCGAGCAGTTCTACGCCGACAGCAGCGCCCTCATCGAGAAGCACCACCGGGTCGGGCGCAGCCTCTACGCGATCACGCCCCGCTTCGCCTTCGGCGCCTCCGAGGAGCTGCTCGAGCAGTGCCGGCGCCTGAAGGAGGAGCACCCCGACGTCTGGATCAACACCCACATCTCCGAGAACCCGGCCGAGATCCACGGCGTGCTCGCGCTGCACCAGGACTGCCACGACTACCTCGCCGTCTACGAGAAGTACGACCTCGTCGGACCGAAGTTCACCGGAGGGCACGGGGTCTGGCTCTCGAACGACGAGTTCCGGCGCTTCTCGCGGTCGGGCGCCTCCGTCGCGTTCTGCCCGTCGTCGAACCTCTACCTCGGCTCCGGCCTCTTCCGCCTGGGCCGGGCGACCGATCCTGAGCACCGCGTGCTGCTCAGCCTCGGCACCGACATGGGCGGCGGCAACCGGTTCAGCCTGCTCAACTCGCTCGAGGACGCCTACAAGGTGGGCATGCTCAACAACACGATCCTCGACGGCAGCATCGTGCCCAGCGAGATGGACCTCGCGGAGTCGGAGCGCAACAAGCTCTCGCCCTATCGCGCCTTCTACTCCGTCACGAAGGGCGGTGCGGAGGCGCTGCGCATCGACGATCTCGTCGGCAGCTTCGACATCGGCAAGGAGGCCGACTTCGTCGCGCTGGACTGGACGGCCGGGCCCCCCGCCTCCGCCTGGCACCAGAGCCTCGCCCACGACGGCGGCGAGCTGACCCAGGACGCGGTCCGCGAGCTGCTGTTCGGCATCATGATGGTCGGCGACGAGCGCGCCGTCGATCAGACCTGGATCATGGGCGAGCTCGCCTACCAGAAGGCCTGACGGTGGCCGATACGACCGCCGTCTCGGCTCCCGTCTCGCTGGTCGCGCACCGACGCCTCGCCGAGGCGGACTACGCCCGCTACGAGGCGTGGCAGGAGTCGGTCGGCGAGCGTCTCCAGGGTCGGCCCGGCTTCCTCGGCCGCGAGGTCCTCCGCCCCGATCCTCCGCACCAGGTCGACTGGATCGTCGTCGAGCGCTTCCGCGACCGCGACGCCGCTCGCAGCTGGCTCCAGAGTCCCGAGCGCGCGAGCCTCCTCGAGGAGATGGCGGGCGTGCTCGTCGGCAACGACTCGGTCCACCTGTTCACCGAGGAGGCGAGGCACCCCGCCGAGGCCGCCTCGGTGCTGATCACGAGCCGCGTGGCGCCGGACCACGAGGCCGCCTTCCTGGCCTGGCAGCGCCGAATCTCGGCGGCGGAGTCGCACTTCGAGGGCTTCGTCGGGCACCGGGTCGAGCGGCCGATCCCGGGCGTGCAGGACGACTGGGTCGTCGTGCTGAGCTTCGACACGGAGGCGGACCTCGACCGCTGGATCGAGTCGCCGGAGCGCAGGGCGCTGCTCGCCGACGGGGCGGCGTACAACCAGCAGCTCTCGCTGACCCGGGCGAGCTACGGCTTCGGCTTCTGGGCCGGCCGCGACAAGCCGGTCCCGGACCCGGTGTTCAAGAGCAATCTGCTGGTGCTGCTGATGCTCTACCCGATCGTGTTCCTCTGGGGCTACTTCATCGCCGACCCGCTGTTCGCCGCGCACGGCGTGCCGTTCTGGCTGTCGCTGTTCATCGGCAACGTCGTCTCGACGCAGCTCCTCGGCTGGATCTTCGTGCCGTGGGCGTTCCGCAGGTTCAGCTGGTGGACCGCGCGGGGCCGTCCTGCACGGGTGTACGTCGCGGGGTACGCGATCATCGCGGGCTGCTACCTGCTGTCGATGGCGCTCTACGCGTGGCTGCTCGCCCTGCGGGGCTGACCGGGGTCGTTCGTCAGCCCGACGACTCCCGCGGCACCAGCCGCACCGGCATCGAGCGCACGCCCGCGGTCGCGCGGCCGTGGATCGCGTGCGACAGCTCCTCCGCGGCGGCGCGTCCCAGCGTCTCGAGCTGCATGTCGATGCTGGTCAGCGGGGGGCGCGCGGCCTCGACGAGCAGGTCCCAGTTGTCGAAGCCGACGACGGCGACGTCGCGCGGCACCGACCGGCCGGTCTCGCGGAGGTGGTCGAGGGCGCCGCGCGCGATCTGGTCGCTCGCGCAGATCAGGGCGTCGAGGTCCGGATGCGCGTCGAGCAGAGTCTCGGCGCACTGGCGGCCCCAGCTCTCCGACCACTGGCCGTAGAGCACGTCGCCGCCGACGAGCGGCAGGCCCGCCTCCGTCAGCGCCTGCTCGACCCCGCGGGCGCGGTCGTGCGCGGCGGAGTAGCTGGGCTCGCCGTTGATCAGCGCGATGCGCCTCCGCCCCCGCTCGATCAGGTGGCGGGCGGCCAGTACCCCGGCCAGCGCGTTGTCGGGCGTGAACGACGAGTCGCGCTCGTCCTCTGAGGGCGCGTAGGCGTAGACCACCGGCACCGGGATCGTCGCGGTGATCGAGGGTCGCGGGTTCGTCGTGCGGCCGAGCACGACGATCCCGTCGACGCGCTTGGCCAGCAGGTTCTTGATGTGGTGCTGCTCGCGGACGGAGTCGCCGCGGGCGTCGCAGAGGAACACCGAGGTGGAGCCGGCGCCGAACGCGTCCTCGGCGCCGAGCAGCACCGGCAGCACGAAGCGGTTGTCGAGATCGTTGGTGAGCATCCCGATCGTGCCGGTGCGGCGCGAGTTGAGGGCCTGCGCGAACGGATTGGGCGTGAACGACAGGGCCGCTGCGGCGTCGAGCACGCGCTGGCGCGTCTCGGCGCGCACCTGGTCGCGGCCGTTGAGTGCCTTCGACGCGGTGGCGATCGAGACGCCGGCCTCCCGCGCGACGTCGGACAGCGTGATCGTGCCCGCGGGCTTGCGTGCGGCGATGGCGTCCCCCGTCCCTCGGGCGCCGAAGAGCGCCGGGGTCCGATCCTCGCACAGATCCGAAAAGACCGAAAACGACATTCCTCTCGACATCACATCCGCCCTGTGTCTAGTGTGAACCCGCAGAAAGTAGTTTCGGTCCGGCTCACGGTCCGGACCAGGCACCGACACCCGTCAATGACGAAGGGAACATCCGCGATGAAGAGGAAGCACGCACGGGGCCTCGCCGCCGCCGTCCTGCTGGGAACGGCCGCGGCCGCGCTGACCGGCTGCGCGAGCGGTTCAGGAGGCGCCTCCACCGACGCCGCCGGCGGCACCTACACGTTCTGGGACCCGTACCCCCAGTTCGACGAGACCTCCGACTGGGCGAAGCTGATCGACGCGTGCGGCACCGAGGCGGGTGTCACCATCGAGCGCACCGGCTACGACACCACCGACCTCACCAACAAGGCGCTGCTCGCCGGGCAGCAGGGCAACTCGCCCGACCTCCTGCTCGTCGACAACCCCGTGGTCTCCACGCTGGCCGAGTCGGGCATCCTGACCACCACCGCCGACAACGGACTCGACACCGGCGACATCGACGCCAACATCCTCGCGGCGGGCGAGATCGACGGCGACACCTACGGGGTGCCGATCGGAGCGAACACCCTCGCGCTGTACTACAACAAGACCGTCCTCGCGACGGCCGGCGTCGACGTCGCCTCGATCACCGACTGGGCGAGCCTCACCGATGCGCTCGCGAAGGTCACCGCCTCCGGAGGCAAGGGCATCACGTTCTCCGGCATCGGCACGGAGGAGGGCAGCTTCCAGTTCCTCCCGTGGTTCTGGGGCTCGGGCGCCGAGCTCACCGAGCTCGACTCGCCCGAGGCGGTCGACGCCGTCTCGCTCTGGACCGACTGGGTGCAGAAGGGCTACGCGCCCAACTCCGTCATCGGCAACACCCAGACCACCAGCTGGCAGGAGTTCGAGACCGGCGAGTACGCGTTCGGCGAGAACGGCACCTGGCAGCTCGCCAACGCGAAGGCGTCGGGCATCGACTACGGCATCCTCTCCATCCCGGCGAAGGACGGCGGCTCGGCCCCCGCACCGACCGGAGGCGAGTTCCTCACCCTCCCGGTGCAGGACGACACCGCCCGCTACGAGACGTCGACGGCGATCGCCGAGTGCCTCACCTCGACCGACAACCTCGTGACGACCGACAACACGCTCTCGTACATCGCGCCGACCGCCGACGCGCAGGAGGCGCAGGTCGCCGAGAACGCCGACCTCGAGCCGTGGGTCACCGCCGTGCAGGCCGCGAAGGGCCGCACCTCGGACAACCTCGGCACGAAGTACCCGCAGATCTCGGAGCAGCTCTGGGGCGCGGTGCAGAACGCGCTCAGCGGCTCGCAGTCGCCCGAGGACGCCCTGAAGGCCGCGCAGTCGGCCGCGGAATCCGCCACGAAGTGATCGACGACCGCCGGGGTCGGTGCCTCGATGGATCGCCCCGGCGATCCGGTGCCGTCGGCAAGGAGAGACCATGACCACATCACTCGAGACGACGCGGCTGCTCCGCAGCGGTCCGCCGCCCGCCGTGTCGGCGATCGAGACGCCCCGCCGGCGGAGGCGACCCGAGGCCGGGCAGCTCGTCGCCTGGGCGTTCCTCGCCCCGCTCGTCGTCTACCTGCTCGTCTTCTACGCGTTCCCGCTCTACCGCAACCTCGAGCTGAGCCTGAAGGACTACACGGTCCGCTCGTTCGTGCAGGGCGACGCCGCATTCATCTGGTTCGACAACTACATCCGGGTGTTCCAGGATGCGACGTTCGGCCCGGCGCTGCTGCACACGGCGGTCTTCACCGGGGTGTCGATCGCCTTCCAGTTCACCCTCGGGCTGGCGCTGGCGGTCTTCTTCTACCGCCGGTTCCCGCTCGCGACGACGCTCCGGGCGCTGTTCCTCGTGCCGTGGCTCCTGCCGCTGATCGTGTCGGCGTCGACCTGGTCGTGGATGCTGAACAGCGACTCCGGCATCGTGAACGCCTTCCTGGAGTCGTTCGGGATCGGCCAGATCAACTGGCTCACCTCGCCGACGACCTCGCTGATCGCGGTGCTCATCGCGAACATCTGGATCGGGATCCCGTTCAACCTCGTGATCCTCTACTCCGGTCTGCAGAACATCTCGCAGGACCTCTACGAGGCCGCCTCGCTCGACGGCGCGACCGGAGCCCAGCAGTTCTGGCGCATCACGCTGCCGCTGCTGCGCCCGGTCTCGGCGATCACGATCCTGCTCGGCCTCGTCTACACGCTGAAGGTGTTCGACATCATCTGGATCATGACCAAGGGCGGGCCGGCCGACTCGTCGACCACGCTCGCGACCTGGACCTACCAGCTCGGCTTCGGCTCGATGCTGCCCGACTTCGGACCCGCGGCGGCGGTCGGCAACCTGCTGATCGTCCTCGCGCTCGTCTTCGGCCTCGTGTACATCCGCGTCCAGCGCAAGCAGGCCGACTCGTGACCGCGCGGCGCCCCTGGTGGCTGACGCTCGTGGGCATCGTCCTCACCGCGATCATGCTGTTCCCCGTCTACTGGATGATCAACGTCTCGCTCACTCCGACCGGGTCGATGCGCAAGGATCCGCCCGACTGGTTCCCCTTCTCACCGACCTTCACGGGCTACCAGGCCGTCGTCAGCGAGCAGCTGCCCTACCTCGGCACGAGCCTGATCGTGGGACTCGGCACCGTGCTGCTGACCGTGGCGATCGCGGCGCCGGCCGCCTACTCGCTCGCGAAGCTGCGACCGCGCGGCGGGCAGGGGCTCTCGTTCGTCCTCCTGATCGCGCAGATGATCCCGGCGATCATCATGGCGATGGGCTTCTACGCCATCTACCTCAACCTCGGGCTGCTCAACTCGATCCCGGGCCTGATCGTCGCCGACTCGACCATCGCGGTGCCGTTCGGCGTGCTGATCTTCACGGCGTTCATGTCGGGGATCCCCGACGAGCTGACCCAGGCCGCGCGGATGGACGGCGCGAGCGCGTGGCGCACCTTCACCTCGGTGATCATGCCGATCAGCCGCAACTCCGTCGTCACGGTCTCGCTCTTCGCGTTCCTCTGGGCCTGGTCGGACTTCATCTTCGCCTCGACCCTCGACAGCGGCGGCAGGCTCCAGCCGATCACGCTCGGCATCTACAAGTACATCGGCAACAACAACCAGGAG
Source organism: Rathayibacter sp. VKM Ac-2754 (assembly GCF_009807095.1). Classification (GTDB taxonomy): domain Bacteria; phylum Actinomycetota; class Actinomycetes; order Actinomycetales; family Microbacteriaceae; genus Rathayibacter. Next base: position 316,001 of record NZ_WUCC01000005.1, read on the forward strand.
TGGAACTCGATCATGGCGACCGCCGTGATCGCCTCCATCCCTGCCGCCGTCCTCCTCGTCGTCGCTCAGCGGTACGTCTCGGCGGGTGTCACCGCCGGTGCCGTCAAGGACTGATCCGCTCTCTCTTAAGGAGACTCCCGTGCCCACCACCGTCACGACCGCCCTCGGCGGACCCGTCGCCCCGACCCGCAGCCTCCTCCGGCCGCTGCGGCAGGACGAGATCCGCCTGACCGGCGGCTTCTGGAAGCACTACCAGGACCTCAACGCGCAGGCGGTGATCGGCCACTGCCTCTCGTGGATCGAGCGGGTGGGCTGGTCGGGCAACTTCGACCGCGCCTCCGCCGGCACTCTGTCGACCGAGGCGGGAGGCGACCAGCACGCGGGCATCGAGTTCGTCGACTCGGAGGTCTACAAGCTGCTCGAGGCGATGGCGTGGGAGCTCGGCCGCTCGGCCGACCCCGAGCTCTCGGAGCAGTACGAGGCGCTCGTTGCGCACGTCGCCTCCGCCCAGGAGGAGGACGGCTACCTGCACACGAGCTTCGGCCGGCCGGGGCAGCCCGCGCGCTACTCGAACCTGGAGTGGGGGCACGAGCTGTACTGCTTCGGGCACCTGATCCAGGCGGCGGTCGCGCGTCTGCGCACCGGGCACGACGACCTGCTGCCGGCGGTCGCCCGGCGTCTCGCCGACCACGTCTACCGGGAGTTCGGGCCGGAGGGGCGCGTCGCGGTCTGCGGGCACCCCGAGATCGAGCCGGCGCTCGCCGAGTTCGCGCGCGCCACGGGAGACGGACGCTACCTCGAGCTCGCCCGGCTGTTCGTCGAGCGGCGAGGCACCGGCACGCTCGGGTCGATCCCGTACGGGCCCGAGTACTTCCAGGACGACGTGCCGGTGCGCGACGCCGAGGTGCTGCGCGGGCACGCGGTGCGGGCGCTGTACCTCGCCTCGGGCGCCCTCGACGTGGCGGTCGAGACGGAGGACGCCGAGCTCTCGGCGGCCGTGACCCGGCAGTGGGCGGCGACCGTCGCGCGCCGCACCTACGTCACCGGCGGGATGGGCTCGCACCATCAGGACGAGGCCTTCGGCGCCGACTACGAGCTGCCGCCGGACCGCGCCTACGCCGAGACCTGTGCGGCGATCGCCTCGAACATGCTCAGCTGGCGCCTCCTGCTGAGCTCGAACGACGCGCAGTACGCCGACCTGATCGAGCGCACTCTGCTGAACGCGGTGCTTCCCTCGACCCGCGAGGACGGCCGCGCCTTCTTCTACACGAACACCTTGCAGCAGCGTGTCGACGGAGTCGCGCCCGACGAGTCGGTCGAGACCGACCGCGCCCAGTCGAGCCTCCGGGCACCGTGGTTCTGGGTGTCGTGCTGCCCGACGAACGTGGCGCGGACGCTCGCGAGTGTCGAGCTGGGCTTCGCCACCGCGACGGAGGAGGGGGTGCAGCTGCACCAGTACGGCTCGTACCGGGTGAGCGCGGGCGGCGTCGTACTCGAGGTCGAGTCGGAGTACCCGAGTGACGGCGAGGTCGTGGTGCGCGTGCTCGAGGGGTCCGGTGTCGCACTGTCGCTGCGCATCCCTCCGTTCGCGCGCGGGGCGGCCGTGCTCGACGGTGCACCCGTCGATCCGCGGCTGACGGTGGTGGACGTCCAGGTCTCGGCCGGTGACGTCGTGCGGCTGTCGCTGCCGATGGCGGCCCGGTTCGTGACTCCGCACCCCCGGATCGACGCGGCCCGTGGCCAGATCGCGGTGGAGCGCGGGCCGTTCGTGCTCGCCCTGGAGTCGGTCGACCTGCCCGACGGCCTCGACACGGAGCACGTCGTGCTGGACGCCTCCGTCGAGCCGGTCGCGACGGCGGACGGAGCGCGCGTGACGGTGGCGCGTCGCGAGGCCCCGGCCGACGGCTGGCCCTACGACGTCTCCGCTCAGTCCGGAGAGCGCTTCTCGGCCGAGCTCCGCCCCTACTACCGCTGGGCGAACCGCGGCCCCTCCACGATGCGCATCTGGACACCGACGACCTGAGGCGCTCCTCCGTCACCGCCAGCCCGCTGGTCGAGTAGCCCCGCAGGGGCGTATCGAGACCCACCAGCGTCAGTCGATGAGGCTTCTGATCTCGACTTCTGACGCCGGTGGATCTCGATACGCCCGCTCCGCGGGCTACTCGATCAGCGAGAGGCGGCACAACGCTCACGACAGCAGCGCCGCTCCCGGGGGAACGGCGCTGCTGTCGGCGGGTGCTAGGCGCCGGTGCGGGAGTCCGCGTCCGCCGCGGTCTCGACGGGCGCGCCCTCGACCGTGGCGCGGTCGCCCTTGTCGCGGTCGCCGCGGGTCTTCAGGAGGCTCGCGATCGTCGCGACCGCGATGGTCGAGCCGATGAAGGTCAGCGAGAACCAGATCGGGATCTCGGGCACCCACAGCAGCGGCTGGCCGCCGTTGATGAAGGGGACCTCGTTGACGTGCAGCGCGTGGAACACGAGCTTGACGGCGATGAAGCCGAGGATCACGGCGAGGCCCTGGCTGAGGTAGACGAGGCGCTCCAGGAGTCCGCCGATGAGGAAGAACAGCTGACGCAGACCCATCAGGGCGAAGGCGTTGGCGGTGAAGACGATGTACGCCTCGTTGGTCAGACCGTAGATGGCGGGGATCGAGTCGAGCGCGAAGACCAGGTCGATGAAGCCGATGGCCACGATGGTCAGGAGCATCGGGGTGACGAAGCGGCGGCCGTCCTTCTTCACGGTGAGCTTGTCGCCGTGGTACTCGTCCGTGACGGGGAGGATGCGGCGGACGAAGCGCATGAAGGCGTTGTTCGACGGGTCGCCGTGGTCGCCCTTGATCTGCTGGTAGGCCAGCACGAAGAGCAGGGCGCCGAACAGGTAGAAGACCCACGAGAAGTTCTCGATCAGTGCCGCGCCGACGGCGATGAAGCCGCCGCGCATGATCAGCGCGATGACGATGCCGATCATCAGCACCTTCTGCTGGTAGATCTTCGGCACCGCGAAGCCGGCCATGATGATGAGGAAGAGGAAGAGGTTGTCGAGCGACAGCGCCTTCTCGGTGAGGTAGCCGGCGAAGTACTCGCCGCCGAAGCCCCAGCCGGAGACGATGCCGATCCCGACGCCGAAGAGCAGCGCGAGACCGATGTAGAACGCCGACCAGCGAGCGGACTCGGCGATGGTGGGCTCGTGGGGCTTTCGCACGTGGGCGAAGAACTCGTAGACGAAGAACGCGATCGTCACGGCGATCGTGATCAGCCAGATGGCGGGGGTGACCTGCACGGGGTACTCCAAGGGGTGGTCGACACGGGACCAAGGTCTCCTCCACTCCGGCCGACGACCTCGTGGAGGTGGTGGCGGAGCCGATGGCCCGGGACGCTCTGTCGCGTCCGTAGTGACGGGCTCACCGCAGTCGGGAGTACTCCCCTTGCTGACAACGACCCTACTAAGGGGAGCGGACCCTCCGACTGGGAGAAGGCCGAGAGCCCGGTCGCCCGCGACCTCCGTGCGTCACCCGAGCAGCGGCCGTGGGTCGAACGTCACCCGGATGCGCGTGATCAGACCGTCCTCGACGTGACTCCAGTTGACGGTCGGGACCGGCGGAGTCGTCGCCGTGTGCAGATCGAACCAGGTCATCGCGTCGGCGCCGTCGACGACGCGGGCGTGCAGCACGAGGTCGGTCATGATCGACTCCGCCATGCCGCGCAGGCCCGCGAGGCACTCGTCGATCCCGGAGGCGGTGCCCAGGACGCCGACGAAGTCGACGTCGGGCGCGAGCACAGTGCGGAGGCGGTCGAAGTCGCGGTCGCGCCACGCGTCGAAGTAGACGGTGGCGGCGTCGCGGGTGGCGTCGCGCTGAGCGGCGTCCTGCTGGTCCATGGCGGTGTCCTTCCGGTCGATGCCTCCAGCCTGCGCGTCGCTATCGCATCGGTCCAACATCTGATCAGGATGCGACCTATCATCGGGACTGATGGAACTGCACCAGATCTTCTACGCGATCTCCGTCGCCGACACCGGGTCGTTCACGGCGGCGGCGGCGCGCCTCCACGTCAGCCAGTCGGGGGTCAGTGCGCAGGTGCAGAAGCTCGAGCGCGAGCTGGGGGCGGCGCTGTTCGACCGCACCTCGCGGCGCATCTCGGTGACGGCCGAGGGCGAGCGGCTGCTCCCGGCTCTCCGAGCTGCGGCGGCGTCCGTCGACGGAGTCCGGGCCGCGGCCGACGAGCTCCGCGGCCTCGTGGTCGGTGCCGTGCGCCTCGGAACCGTCGCGGGCCTCACCTGGCCGGACCTCTTCGACGCGATCGCCGCGGTCCACTCCGCGCACCCCGGCATCGACCTGCGCCTCGTCGAGTCGACCTCGGACGACCTGCTCGCCCGCGTGCGCTCCGGCGACCTCGACGTCGTGGTCGCGGGGTGGACGCCCGGTCCGCCCGAGGGTCTGGAGTCGGCGACGATCGTCGACGACGCGCTCGTCCTCGCCGTGGCGGAGGGGCACCCGTGGGCGGCACGCGGGTCGGTCCACCCCCGAGAGCTCGCCGACGCCGACCTCATCACGCTGCCGCCGGGCACGGGAGCGCGAGTCGCTCTGGAGGCGTCGCTCGCGCGAGCGGGTCTCCGCGTCGCTCCCCGCTGGGAGGTCGCCTCGCCGGTCGCCCTCGGCGAGCTCGCCGCCCGCTCACTGGGCGTCGCCGTCGCGAGCGAGTCGACGCTGGCCGACGCGCCGGAGCTGGTGATCCTCCGCCTCGAGGACCCCGAGGCGAGGTCGCAGCTCGGAGTCGCCTGGCGGGCCCGCCCCGGGTCGGCCGCGCGTGCAGTGCTGCAGGAGCTGCTGCCTCCGGAGCCCCGGTAACGCGGCCGTCAGTGCACGATCGCGAGGAGTGCCGACTCGACACTTCTCGCCCCCGTGACCGCGCCGGAAGGGCGGGAGTCGGCGAACGGATCACCCGCGCCCTCGCCGGCTCCCCTCCGTTCGGCACTTCTCGCCGCACAGGCGGCATCGAAGCGGCGAGAAGCGTCCCCTGGTGCAGCGCGCCAGACACGCGCCGCGTCACACGGGTACGCACGCGGGCGGCCTCGGGGCGCTCGTGGCTAGCGTGACACCATGCCTGTCATCCCCACCTCCCACGCCGGCAGCCTGCCGCGCACGCCCGCGCTGATCGCCGCCAACGAGGCCCGCCGCATCGCCGACGACGGCTTCACCCTCGAGCGCACGCCCGAGTTCGACGAGCTCCTCGCGGGCGCCGTCGACGAGCTCGTCCGCCGCCAGGAGGCGGTCGGCATCACGATCCCGGGCGACGGCGAGTTCGGCAAGGCCATGTCGAGCGCGGTCGACTACGGAGCCTGGTGGTCGTACTCGTTCCAGCGGGTGGCCGGCCTGTCGGTGACCGAGGAGTCGATCTTCAGCTCGCAGCCCGTGCGCTCGGAGCCGGGTCGCGTGCGGCTGACGTCGTTCCCGGACCGCCGCGACTGGACGCTCTTCCGCGACGCCTACTCCGACCCCGACAGCGGCATCTCGACCGGCAGGACCGCGACTGCGTTCCCCTCGACCACCGGCCCCCTGAGCTACATCGGCCAGGAGGCCGTGGCGACGGACGCCCGGAATCTGCGCAGGGCGCTCGACGACGCCGGCATCGCCGACGGCTTCATCACCTCGCTCTCGCCGGGCAGCGGCGCGCGCATCCACAACGCGCACTACGCGAGCGAGGAGGAGCACATCTGGGCGTGGGCGGAGGTGCTGCGCGAGGAGTACCGCGCCGTGATCGACGCGGGCCTGATCCTGCAGATCGACGACCCCTCGATCGCCGAGAACTGGGACCAGATCAACCCCGAGCCGAACCTCGAGGACTACCGCGCCTTCACCCGCATCCGCGTCGAGGCGCTCAACCACGCGCTGCGCGGGCTGCCGCAGGACCGCATCCGCTTCCACCTCTGCTGGGGCAGCTGGCACGGACCGCACACCACCGACATCGAGTTCAGGCACATCGTCGATCTCATGCTCGAGATCGACGCGGGCTCCTACTCCTTCGAGGCCGCGAACGCCCGCCACGAGCACGAGTGGCGGGTGTGGGAGGACGTGGCGCTGCCCGACGGCAAGGTCATCGTCCCCGGAGTCGTCGGGCACGCCACCAACGTGGTCGAGCACCCCGAGCTGGTCGCGCAGCGCCTCGAGCGCTTCGCCTCCGTGGTCGGCCGCGAGCGCGTGATCGCCGCGACCGACTGCGGGCTCGGCGGCCGCATCCATCCGCAGATCGCCTGGGCGAAGCTCGACTCCCTCGTCCGCGGCGCCGGGATCGCCTCCGCGAGGCTCTGGCGCTGAGCGAGGGAACCCGCTCCCGTCGAGACAGCCGCGGAGAGGTGGCGGCCTCGACGGGTCGTGGTTCCCTCGGCGGCGTCAGGCGCCCAGCGGGTAGCGGGTGGCGTCGCCGGCCGCGAACGTGAACCAGACGGCGTCGCCGACGGCGAGGTCGAGGGCGGCGACGGTCCCGGGGGCGAGGTCGGCGGCGAGCTCGGCCGCGCGCACGCGCACCGCGTCGCCGCGGGGCTCGATGTCGGTGACGACTCCGGGGAGCACGTTGTCGGCGGAGGAGCGCGACGTCGCGACGCTCACGCGGCCGGGGCTGACGGCGATCGCCGCGCGGCGACCCTCCGCGATGCGCTCGCCGGGGGAGGCGACCACGATCCCGGAGTCGGTCAGCAGGCCGGACTCGCCGTGAGCCGTGCCGGTGAGCAGGTCGAGGCCGACCAGGTTCGCTGTGAAGGGCGTCGTCGGGCGGTCGAGGACGGCGCGGGTCGGGCCCGAGTCGACGACGCGCCCTCGCTCGAGCACGACGACACGATCGGCCAGGGTGTAGGCGTCGAGGACGTCGTGGGTGACGATCACGGCGGTCCGGTCGGCGAGCACCTCGCGCAGCAGCCGCCGGAGCGCGGGGGCGACCGAGACGTCGAGAGCGGCCATCGGCTCGTCGAGCAGGAGGAGCGCGGGGTCGGCGGCGAGGGCCCGCGCGACCGCGATCCGCTGCGCCTGGCCCCCTGAGAGCTGGGCCGGACGGCGGGCGGCGAGGTCGGAGGCGCCGACCCGCGCGAGCCACTCGTCCGCGCGGGCGCCGGCGGTCGTCCGCGGTGCTCCGCCGCTCCGCGGGCCGAAGGCGACGTTGTCGCGGGCGCTGAGGTGCGGGAAGAGGAGGGCGTCCTGGGCGAGCAGCGCGACTCCGCGGTCGTGCGGCGGACGCCACCGGCTCGGGCCGCGGGCGGCGAGGTCGAAGAGCACCCGGCCGTTCAGCGTCGCGCTCCCCGCGTCGGGCACGAGCAGCCCGGCGAGCACGCTCAGGAGGGTCGACTTGCCGGCTCCGTTCGGCCCCAGGATCGCGACGGTCTCGCCCTCGTCGATCAAGAGCTCCACGTCGACGCCGCGGGCGGCGAGAGCCGCGGTGAACTCGAGCATCACGCGCGAGCCCGAGTCTCGCCGACGCGGTGGGCGAGTGCGACGACCGCGACGGCGAAGACGACGAGCACCAGCGAGAGCGCGACGGCCGTGTCGGGGCTCGTCTCGCGCTGCAGGTAGATCTCGAGCGGGAGGGTGCGGGTGACCCCCTGCAGCGATCCGGCGAAGGTGAGGGTCGCGCCGAACTCGCCGAGCGCCCGGGCGAACGACAGCACGGCCCCCGACACGAGAGCGGGCAGCACCAGCGGCAGGGTGACGCGGCGGAGGACCGTGGTCGGCCGCGCGCCGAGGGTCGCCCCGACCGCCTCGAAGCGGGTGCCGACCGTCCGCAGCGCCCCCTCGAGGCTGAGCACGAGGAACGGCAGGGCGACGAACGTCTGCGCGAGCACCACTGCGGTGGTCGAGAACGCGATGCTCACTCCGAGCACCTCCAGCGACTGCCCGAGCAGCCCGCGGCGCCCGAACGTGTAGAGCAGGGCGATGCCGCCGACCACCGGCGGCACCACGAGGGGCAGCAGCACGAGGGCGCGCAGGATCCGCTGGCCGCGGAAGCGCGTGCGGGCCAGGACGATCGCCATCGGCACGCCGAGCAGCAGGCAGAGGAGGGTGGCGGTGAGGGAGGTGCGGAGGCTCAGCCCGAGCGCGTCCAGCGAGGCCTCGGAGGTGATGAGCGGCAGGAACTCGGCCCAGTTCACCCGGGTGATCATCGCCGCTAACGGCAGCACCACGAAGGCGCCGCCGACGACCGCGACGGCGATCAGCCAGCGGGGGACCCCGAGTCTCACGGCGCTCCGAACCCCGCGGTCTCGAGCACGCCGCGGCCGACCTCGCCGGTCACGAAGTCGGCGAACGCCTGCGCGAGGGCGGGGCTCGCCGACCCGGCCACGGGGGCGATCGGGTACGTCGTGACCGCCTCCGCCGCCTCCGCGAACTCGATGCCCTCGACCGCGTCGCCCGCCCCCCGGACGTCGGTGACGTAGACGAGCCCGGCATCCGCCTCGCCGCTGGTCACCTTGCCGAGCACGTCGGTGACCGACGACTCCTCGCTCACCGGCGAGAGCTCGACTCCGGTCGCTGTCTCGACCGCCGTGGCCGCGGCTCCGCACGGCACCTGGGGGGCGCAGACGACGGTCCTCACGCGCGCTCCGGCGAGATCGGCGAAGGAGGCGATGCCCGCCGGGTTGCCCGGCGGCACCGCGATCTCGAGCACGTTCGTCGCGAAGTCGACGGGGGCGGAGGCGTCGACCAGGCCGCCGTCGGTCAGCTTCGCCATGTTCTTCTCGTCGGCGGTGGCGACGACGTCGGCGGGCGCGCCCTCGGTGATCTGGGTGACGAGATCGGAGGAGCCGGCGAAGGTCAGGTCGACGGTGACGCCCGGGTTCGCGGCCTCGAACTCGTCGGCGAGCTCGGTGAAGGTGCTCGTCAGCGAGGCGGCGGCGAAGACGGTGATCGAGCCTCTCGGGTCGCCGTCGGTGGCGGTCGGAGTCGCTGTGCTGCACGCGGCGAGGCCCAGGGTCGCGGCGCCGGCGAGCACGACCGCGGCGATCGCCCTGGCGCTCACGCCTTGCCGCCCGGGGTCTCGATGATGACGGTCGTGGCCTTCACGACGGCGATCGCGATCGAGCCGGGTTCGAGGCCGAGCTCACGGACGGCCTCGCTGCTCATCAGCGACACGATGCGGTGCGGGCCGCACTGCAGCTCGACCTGCGCCATGACGGTGTCGGCGACGATGCCGGTGACCACTCCGACGAGCCGGTTGCGGGCCGAGCGGCCGATCTCGGACGGGTCGGCGGGGAGGACGGCGTTCTTCCGGGCGAGCTCGGCGACGGCCAGCGCGTCGACGACTCCGCGGCCGGCGGAGTCCTTCTCGCTCGCGAGCACGCCGAGATCGATCCATCGTCTGACGGTGTCGTCACTGACACCGAGGAAGTGCGCGGCATCCCTGATCCTCAACTGCGGCATGGAGGGGAGTCTAGCTCCGCATCCGCGGAGAGGATGCGATCGCACGAACACCCGGCGTTCCGGGGGCGGACGCGTGCTGTTCGCTCCGCACTCGTAGAGTCCGTCGCGTGGAACGAGTCGTGGAGCCCGAGGCGGTCGTCGTCCCCGTCGCCGCACTCGTGCTGGCGAGCGGCGCGGCGGTGGCGCTCGGAGCCGCACCGCTCATCGCGGGAGTGGAGCCGCTCTTCGCGCTCACCTGGCTGATCGGCTGGACCCTCGTGGTCTGGTCGGCCGTCCTCGGCGGAGGCTGCGCCGTGCGGCTCGTCCTCTGCGCCCGCTCGAGGAGCCCGGTGCTCCCGCTCGAGGTGGCGATCACCGTCGCCGCGCTGGCGCTCGTCGTGGCCGTCGTCGCGGTGCACCCGCTCTTCGCGAGCGGGAGCGGGACCGCCTAGGCGGCGACGCGGTCGTTCGCGTCGGCCAGCAGCGCGACCGAGCGCAGCCGCGCCTCCGTCGCGAGCGACGCGTGGGCGACGATGACCTCGTCGACCTCGGCCGTGCGGGCGAAGTCGGCGACGTAGTCGGCCACCTGCTCGCCCGTGCCGACCCCGGTGTAGGTCGTCATGCTCGCCACGTGCGCGCCGATCGGGGCGCTCAGCAGGGCGTCGAGCTCCTCGTCGTCGAAGGTGCGGTCGAGCGGGATCTGACCGCTCTGGCGCAGCAGCATCATCAGGCGGGCGCGCTTCATCTCGGCGAACTGGCGCTGCGCGTCGTCGGCGTCGTCGGACGCGATCGCGTTCACTCCGGCGATCACGTAGGGCGCGTCGAGCTGCTCGGAGGGGCGGAAGCCGCTGCGGTAGGCGGCGACGGCCTGGTGCAGCGCATCGGGCGCGAAGTGCGAGGCGAAGGCGTAGGGCAGGCCGAACGCGGCGGCGAGCTGCGCGCCGAAGAGCGAGGAGCCCAGGATGTAGAGGGGCACGCGGGTGCCGGCGCCGGGGGTGGCGCTCACGCCGGCGACGCGCGACTGGCCGGCGAGGAACGCCTGGAGCTCGAGGACGTCCTCCGGGAACCGGTCGGACGACTCCGGGTCGCGGCGGAGCGCACGGAACGTGGCCTGATCGCTGCCGGGAGCACGGCCGAGGCCGAGGTCGATGCGACCGGGGTGCAGGGTCTCGAGCGTGCCGAACTGCTCGGCGATCTGCAGCGGCGAGTGGTTCGGCAGCATGATCCCGCCGGACCCGAGCCGGATCGTCGAGGTCTGCGACGCGACGTGGGCGATCAGCACCGAGGTCGCGCTCGACGCGATCGACGCCATGTTGTGGTGCTCGGCGTACCAGACGCGCCGGTAGCCGCTCCGCTCGGCCTGCTGCGCCAGCGCGACCGAGGCCGCGAAGCTGTCGCGCGCGGTCTCTCCGGGGGCGATGGGGGCGAGGTCGAGGATCGAGAGGGGAACGCTCATGTGAGAGGCAACGCGCCGGGGGCTCTCCGTGTTCCCCGGCGCGTCGCCCCGTGCTCAGCCGAGGCGGGTGCTCGCGATGCCCCCGTCGACGTCGAGGACGGTGCCGTGCACGAACGACGCCTCGTCCGAGACCAGGAAGCGGACGGCGAGGGCGATGTCGACCGGGCGGACGGGGACGCCGGCCGGGGTCCCCGCGGTCATCGTCGCGAGGACGTCGGCGTCCGCCGCGTTCCCCGGGGTCGAGGTCGCGCCGGGTGCCACCGTGTTCACGCGCACTCCGCGGGGGCCGAACTCGGCGGCCCAGGTGCGGGTCATCTGCTCGATCGCCGCCTTGGAGCCGGTGTACGCGGCGCCGAACGGGATGCCGACCCGCGACATCCAGGAGCCGATGTTGACGATCGCGCCCGACCCGCGCTCGGCCATCGCCGGGGCGAGTGCGGCGACGAGCACGTGCGGCACGCGGATGTTCGTGGCCAGCACCGCCTCGAGATCGGCGTCGGCGAGGGCCGCGGTCGGCCCCACCGGGTAGACCCCCGCGTTGTTGACGAGGATGTCGACCCGGCCGCCGAGCACGCTCGTCGCGTCCCGGGCGAAGGCGCGGAGGGCGTCGTGGCCGCCCGAGAGGTCGGCGGTGACGGCGTGCGCTGTCCCGCCCGCGGCGGTGATGCCGTCGGCCACCGAGCGGGTGCGCTCGGCGCTCCTGCCGGTGACGACGACCTCGGCACCCGAGGCGGCGAGGACGCGGGCGACGGCCTCGCCGATCCCGCTGCTGGAGCCGGTGACGATCGCCGTGCGGCCGGCGAGGCGGGAGTCGAGGGGGAGGGACTGGAGGATCTGCTCATTGGACTGCATGGTCCATTCGTAGCACACCTCTGGACCGAACGGTCCACTCAGCTAGGCTGGCGGCATGGAGCAGACGACGCTGACCGAGCGGGGGCGCCTCACCCGGCAGCGGATCATCGAGGCCACGGGGGAGCAGATCCTCGCCACGGGCATCGGCGGGACGACCCTCGACGGCGTGCGCGCCGCGACTCTGACCAGCAAGAGCCAGCTCTTCCACTACTTCCCCGGCGGCAAGGCCGAGCTCGTGCGCGAGGTCGCGCAGTGGGAGGCGCGCCAGCTCCTCGACGCTCAGGAGCCCGAGATCCACGACCTCGGCTCGTGGGAGTCGTGGGAGCGCTGGCGCGTGCGCCTGGTCGAGTACTACATCGGCCTCGGCCGGTGGGCCTGCCCGATCGGGTCGCTGGCGAGCCAGGCCGCGATGGTCGACGCCGAGCTCGAGGCGGGCATCGCCCGGACGATGCGCGACTGGCGGGGCCTGCTCGCGGCGGGGGTGCGCCGGATGCAGGCCGCCGGATCCGTCGACGGGTCGGCCGATCCCGAGCGGCTCGCCGCGGTGATCCTCTCGGCCGTCCAGGGCGGGCTCGTGCTCAGCCAGCCGGAGCGGTCGGCGTGGCCGCTCGAGGCGGCGCTCGACAGCGCACTCGCGCCGCTGCACGGAGTCGCGGCCCGGTGAGCCGATCCGACTCCGCAAAAGTTGCGGTAGTCGCGCTCGACTACCGCAACTTTCGAGGAATCGGGCGTTCTCGTGACCGCCGCAGACCGCCGCGGCTCCGTCAGAATGATTCCGCGGACGGACGCCCCTGTCCGACGCGGGCGACGACGCACGAGCAGGAGCCGACGATGGCCGAGTTCCACCCCGATCTGCGCGATGCGCGCTTCCTCCCGCGGTTCTCGTTCGGCCCGCGGATCGTCAGGGCGATCAACCGGCTGCCCGCACCGCGCCGGCGCGCACCCGAGGATCTGCGGATCGACGATCTGCGGGTGCCCGGACCCGAGGGGGCTCCGCCGGTCGGCATCCGCATCTACCGTCCGCGGTCGCTGCGGGGTGCCGCTCCGGCGCTCGTCTGGGTGCACGGCGGCGGGATGGTCATCGGCAACCACCTGATCGACGAGGCGTCCAGCATCGACTTCGCGCGGACGCTGGGCATCACCGTCGTGTCGGTCGACTACCGCCTCTCGCCGCAGCACGTCGCTCCGGCCGCAGTGGAGGACGTCCACGCCGTCATCACGTGGCTCCTCGAGCACGCGGAGGGGCGCGGAGTGGACGCCGCGCGGGTCGCGATCGGCGGGGCGAGCGCGGGCGGCGGTCTGGCGGCGGGAGTCGCGCAGCTCGTGCGCGACCGCGGCGAGGACTCCCTCGCCTTCCAGCTGCTCGTGTATCCCATGCTCGACGACCGCACGGTGCTGCGCACCGACCTCTCGACCGACGGCGTCCGGATGTGGACTCCCGGCAGCAACCGGTTCGGCTGGACGTCGTACCTCGGTCACGCCCCGGGGCCGGTCCCCGCCTCCCCCTACGCGGCGCCCGCTCGCCGGGACGACCTGACCGGTCTGCCCCCGGCCTGGATCGGCGTGGGCAGCCTCGACCTCTTCCTCGACGAGGACGTCCGCTACGCCGAACGGCTCCGGGAGGCGGGGGTCGCGTGCGAGCTCGAGATCGTCCCGGGTGCGTTCCACGGCTTCGACGCGGTGATGCGGACGAAGGAGGTCTCGCGACGGTTCTGGCGGAGCCAGGCCGCCGCCCTCGAGGGCGCGTTCGGGCCGGCGGCGAGCGACTGAGGGCTCCCACTCCGCAGAAGTTGCGGTAGTCGCGCTCGACTACCGCAACTTCTGAGGAATCGAGGGCGCGCTCAGCGGCGGTGCAGCAGCTTCGCGCTGATGCCGGCCAGAGCGGCGCCGATGATCGGCGCCAGGAGGAACACCCAGACCTGTCCGAGGGCGTCCGGCCCGGCGAAGACGGCCGCGGCGATCGAGCGGGCCGGGTTCACCGAGGTGTTGCTGATCGGGATGCTGATCAGGTGGACGAGCGTGAGGGTGAGTCCGATCGCGAGCGGCGCGATCGCCTTGTACTCGCTCTTCGCGGTGACCGAGAGGATCACTCCGACGAACACGGCCGTCAGCACGACTTCGGCGAGGATCACCGCGCCCAGCCCGAAGCCGCCGGGCGAGAACGCGCCGTAGCCGTTCGAGGCGAATCCGGAGTCGCGGGCCGCGGCGAGGTAGCCGGCCGGTCCGTCGGCCGCGATCAGCGCGACGGCCCCCGCTCCCGCGACGCCGCCGACCAGCTGGGCGACGAGGTAGCCCGGGATGTGCCGCCACTCCGTGCGCCCCGCGATGGCGAAGCCGATCGAGACGGCCGGGTTGAAGTGGCCGCCCGAGATGTGGCCGACCGCGTAGATGCCCGTCATCACGGTGAGCCCGAAGGCCAGGGCGACGCCGAGGAATCCGACGCCGAGCGCGTTGGTCGAGTCCGGGAACGCGGAGGCGAGCACCGCGGTGCCCACGCCTCCCGCGACCAGGAGGAACGTGCCGAATGCCTCGGAGGCGTAGCGGGCGGCGGCCGAGTACTGCTCGGCGTGCTGCGTGCGCTGCTCGCTCGTGGTGCGGGTGTCGGGTGTGGCGGGCATGACTGTTCCTTCTCGGGTCCGGGTGGGTCGGCCCGGCGACGGGCGCGGGCACCGGGACACTCCAGCACCGCCACCGCCCGCGGCCGCCCACCGCCCAGACGCCTCCCGGCCGGGCCGTGACGACGCGTCGCTCTCCGGCCACCGGCCGCTCGCTGAGCGGCCAGGATCCGCGAGGCGTCGCGCGTCAGCCCGGGCCGTCGGCGCCGCAGACCTCGACCAGCGGTCCGTCCAGGCGGAGCAGCAGCCGCACCCCACGGGAGGCGCCCCGCGGCAGCGCGGCGGTGCGGACCGCCGCCGGGGTCAGATCGAGTCGCGACGGATCGGCGGGCAGGCGATGAGCGTCGGCGTCGTGGGCGACGCCGACTCGAGGCCGAGCAGCAGCCTCACGCCGGCGGCGCCGAGCTCGTAGTGCGGGAGGGCGACGGTGGTCAGGGGAGGCCGCAGGTGCGCGGCGATGACGTCCTGGTTGTCGAAGCCGATGACCGCCATGTCCTCGGGGATCCGAAGGCCGCGCTCGCGCAGACCGTCGTAGAGCCCCATCGCCACCCGGTCGTTGTGGCAGAAGACGGCGGTGGCCTCGGAGGCGAGGACCGCGGCGGTCGCCGAGTAGCCGCCCTCCTGCTCCGGAGCCGCCGGGAACACCAGCGACTCGTCGAACGGGATGTTCGCGCTCGCCAGGGCGGCCCGGTATCCGGCGAGCCGACCGGTCTGGGCGGGGGAGTCCGACGTGGTGTTGAGGAAGGCGATGCGGCGGTGGCCGGCGGCGAGCAGCTCCTCGGTCGCGGTCCGCCCGCCCTGCTCCTCGTCCGGCACCACGGCGAGCAGTCCGCTGCCGACGGCGAAGCAGTCGACGAGTACCGTGTCGGTCTGGTGCAGCGCGTCGGGCACCACGATCTCGCGGTGGTACCAGCTCGAGTAGAGGATCCCGTGCACCTGGTGCTCGAGCATCATGGCGATCGCCTCCTGCTCGACGGCGGCGTTGCCGTCGGTGTTCGCGACGAGCAGCACGTAGCCGTGCCGCCACGCCTCGTCCTGCGCTCCGTGGATGATCTGGCCGGCGAAGGGCGTCGTCGCGATCGCGTCCGCGACCAGCCCGATGAAGCGCGAGGTGCCTTGCGAGAGGGTCTTCGCGAGGGCGTTCGGGCGGTAGCCGAGCCGGGCGACCGCCTCCTGCACGCGCTGCCTCGCGTTCTCGCCGATCCGGGCGCCGGCCTTGTCGTTGATGACGTGCGAGACGGTCGCCACCGACACGCCGGCGGCCTTCGCGACGTCGCGCATCGTGACGACCGAGCCGTTCCGCGGGTTCTCCGAGGTGCTCATCCCTTGGTCGCTCCGCTCTCGAGTCCCTGGATCATGGCCTTGTTCAGAACCAGGAACACCAGGAGGAGCGGAGTCACCGTCACGCACACGGCCGCGAAGGTCGCGGTCCAGTCGGTGTTGCCCATCGCTCCGATGTAATTCTGCAGGCCCAACGGGATGGTCTTCAGCCCGTCGGAGAGCACGAAGGTGTTCGCGAAGATGAAGTCGTTCCAGATGAAGATGCTGTTGACGAGCACCACCGTGATGATCGTGTTCACCGACAGCGGCGACGTGATCCGGAGGAAGATCCGGTACGGCCCCGCGCCGTCGAGCGACGCCGCCTCGTACATCTCGGCGGGGATGTACTCGTAGAACGACGAGAAGAGGTAGACCGCCATCGGCAGCGCGAACGCCGCGAGCGGGATGATCATCGACAGGTGGGTGTCGAGGAGCCCGATCCGCGAGTAGTCGATGAACAGCGGGACGAGCGCGATCTGCACCGGGACGATGATCCCGAGCAGGAACAGCCCCCGCACGACCCGGCTGAAGCGGAAGCCGAGGACCTGCAGCGCGAAGGCCGCCATCATGCCCGCCACCACGATCAGCACGCTCGCGCCGAGGGTCACGATCAGGCTGTTCACGATGTTCAGGCCGAGGTTGCCGCTCGCGAACGCACGGGAGTAGTTCTCGAGAGTCACCTCGGAGGGGAGGGCGAAGGGGTTGCCGCCGGCGAAATCGGCCGCCGTGCGGAAGCTGGTGAGGAAGAGCCAGGCGAGCGGGTACACCTGCACCACGACGATCAGCACGACCGTGACGGTCAGCAGGGTGCGCTGGAGTCGCGCCCGCGGCGGCCGCGCGGGCCTCCGGCGCGCAGCGGGCGGCGCGGGTGGGCGCCGGTCGACCGGACGAGTGAGGACGGGGGTGGTCATGAGTCGTCCCTTCGACGCAGGAGCAGGAGGATGATGCCGACCGCGACGAGGCACTCGACGACGATGAAGACCGAGATCGCGCTCGCGTAGCCGTAGTCGGTGTGCACGAAGGCGGTCTTGTACATGTAGGTCGTCAGCAGCTCCGACGACTGCCCGGGGCCGCCGTTGGTCAGGAGGTACGGGATGTCGAAGCCGCGGAGGGCGAACGTGGTCGCCATGATCGTGGTCGTGATCCAGACGGGCCGGATGTAGGGGAAGCGCACCCTCCAGAACAGCTGCCACCAGGAGGCGCCGTCGAGGCGGGCCGCCTCCTCGAGCTCGCGGGGGACCGCGAGCAGGGCCGCGTAGATGATCAGCATGTAGAGCCCGGTGAACCGCCAGCCCTCCGGGATCGACACGGCGGCGAGCACCGTCGAGACGTTCGAGAGCCAGGCGGTCTGCAGGCCCTCGAGCCCGATCCAGCCGAGGGCCTGGTTGAGCAGGCCGAGCGGCTCGAGCGAGTAGATCCGCTGGAAGAGGATCGCGATCGCGACGGTCGAGATGACCGCGGGCAGCAGGTAGAGGGTCTTCGCGAGCTCGCGCGCCCGGGGGAGCGCGGTGAGCAGGCTCGCGACGACCAGTGCGCCGCCGAGCTGGAGAACGAGGCAGATCGCGAGGTAGCCGAGCGCGTTCCCGAACGACGTCCAGAAGACGTCGTCGCGGGTGAGCATCTTCACGTAGTTGTCGACACCGACGAACGCCATGTCGGTGATGCCGTCCCAGCGGAAGAAGCTCAGGACCAGGGACTGCACGATCGGCAGCAGCACCGCGAGGCCGTAGACGGCCAGCGGAGGGACGAGGAAGACCAGCACCGAGAGGCGCGATCGGCGGGGCAGCATCGAGGCCGCCCGGGGCCGGGACGGGCGCGTGCGCACCGTCCCGGCCGGGGCGAGATCAGCCATCGCTGTTCTCCGCCAGGGCGGCGTCCATCGTCTCGATGAACTCGTCGGGAGTGGTGTCGCCCTGCACGAGCAGCGTCAGCTCCTGCTGGAGGCGGGTGTTCGTGGCCGGGTCGAGCTGCGTGTCCCAGGGCATCGCGATCGCTGTGCCCACCGAGTCGGCCTGCTCGACCGCGCGGGTGTAGAGCGGAGTCGCGTCGGCAGGGATCGCGGTCGCCGCCGACGTCGTGGGCGAGAGAGCGCCGGTCGCCGCGTAGACCTCGGGGTAGCGCTCGAGGGCGAAGGCGAGGAAGTCGCGGACCAGCGGATCGAACGTCTGCGTGTTCACGGCCATCCCGATCCCCGACGGGGTGACGTACTCGTCGTCGGCGGTGACGGCTCCGTCGACGGTCGGCAGGGTGAAGTAGTCGACGGAGTCGCGGACCGCCGGATCGAGCGCCTCGGTCGCGAGGTTGCTCAGCTCCCAGGTCCCCGTGTTGTAGACGGCCGCCTTGCCCGAGGTGAACAGCGCCTGCGCGTCGGCGTAGCCGGTCGACGAGAAGCCCTCCTGGAAGCACCCCGCCTCGCCGAGTGCCGACAGCCACTCCGCTGCGGCGCGCCCCGCCGGATCGGCGAAGGACGCGTCGCCGTTCTTGAGGTCCTGCACGTACTCGGGGCCCGCCAGACGGAACGGGTAGTAGGCCATGTAGCGCTCGAGCGGCCACTGGTCCTGCCCGTCGAGCGCGATGGGGGTGATCCCCTTCGCGCGGAGGCTCTCGCACATCGCGGGGAAGTCGTCGAGGGTCGCGGGGACCTGCACGCCGGCCTCGTCGAGCAGCGCCTTGTTGTACCAGAAGAACTCGAGCTGGAACTCGAACGGCACCATGCGGAGGGACCCGTCGTCGAACCGCTGGTAGTTCAGCGCCGCCTCGCGGTAGTCGCCGGACATGCCCAGATCCTCGACCAGGAGGTCGATGTCGACCATGCGGCCCTGATCGGCGAGCTTCTGCGCGAACGGAGTCGCGTCGGTGTCGAACAGCTCGGGCAGCTTGTTCGCGGCGGCGAGCGTCTCGTACTTCTGCACGTAGGACGGCCGGTCCGGCGTGGTGATCAGGTTGAGGGCGAAGCCCGGGTGGTCGGCCGCGTACTCGTCGGCGATCTGCTGCATCGCCGTGATGACGCCTCCGTCGGCCGGGCGGGAGAGGAGCCACGAGATCTCGCGGGGGACGATGTCGCCGGCGGGATCGACGTCGGACGGGTCGACGGCGGCGGTGCTGCCGGCGCAGCCGGTCAGCGCGAGGGCGAGGGCGGCCGAGGCCGCGGCGAGGAACGAGGCCTTGCGCCTGTGGGTGGTCATGATCGGAATCTCCATTGATCGATGTGCGGGTGAGGTCAGGACGTGGAAGCGAGGAGCGCGTCGGCGCTCCGCGGGTCGGGGAGGCGCTCGCTCCTGGGTGCGAGGGCGAACGAGTCGACGGTGATGCGCCCCTCGCCGACGAAGACGCCGACGCGGCCGCTCGGCCGGTCGTAGAGGCGCGTGCTCAGCACCACGGAGTCGTCGAGGGTCGCGACGCAGAGATCGCCGTCGACGATCACGTCGAGCGTGTGCGCGCCGGGGTCGAGTCGGCACGGCCGCTCGAGCTCGACGGCGAAGGGCACGTCGCCCGAGATCTGCCACTGCTCGGTGCCGGTCGTCCGGCGGGGCCAGCGGTCGAGGACGAGTCGTCCGCGGCGCGGCTCGAGACGCAGCACGTAGCCCTCGTCTCCGTCGGCGCTCGCCCGCAGCACGACGCCGCACTCGGTGGTGCCCTCGCCGATGTCGAGTCGGGCGACGAGCCGGAACGAGCCGGGCGTCTCCTCCGGGGACAGGAGCTGCGCGTAGCCGTCGGGCGCGTCGAGGACGGTGCGGCCGGTCAGCTCGGCGGGCGTCTCGAACGTCGCGCGCAGCTCGGGTGCGGGGTGGAAGGCCAGCGTGCCGTCGAGGCGCTGCTCGGCCTCGATGACCGCGAGCGTCCCGGCCCACTGCCACGCCCCGTCGTCGGCCGAGCCCTCCCGGGAGGCGATCCAGCCGAAGAAGAAGCGCCGCCCGTCGCGCTCCGCCGACTTGGCGGCGTAGAACGCTCGACCGTCGATCGTGTCGTGCTCGGGGACGAGCCAGGGCCCGCTCGGATCGCGCGCCATCCGGTAGCGCGTGGTGAACGCGTCGCTGAACTCGGAGGAGACGAGGTACCACCACTCGCCCCACTGGAACACCTCGGGGCACTCGTGGGCGATGTAGCGGCGGGGGTCCCAGAACGGCTCGGCCGGCTGCCACGTGATGAGGTCGACGGAGGTGCACTGCGCGATCACCCCGCGGCGGCGTGCCGGGCCCTCGGCGTGGCGGGCGGTGACGAGCATCCGCCAGAGCCCCGCCCGTTCGTCGCGGAACACGAAGGGATCGCGCCAGTCGCCCGTCTCGTAGCCGGCGGTCGCGCCGAAGGTGTGCATCGGATGCCGCTGCCAGGTGCTCATGCCGTCGCCGCTGGTCGCGTGCGCCACGACCTGGAGTGCGCGGCCGTCGTCGCCGAGCCGGTCGGGATTCTGGCCCGTGTAGAACGCGTGGTGCACGCCGTCGGAGTCGAGCACGATGCTGCCGGTGTAGATGTTGTGGTCGGCGGCGGACGGTCCGCCCGAGGCGATCGCGACGCCGGCCTCGGCGAACTGCACGAGATCGTCGGTGACGATCCGGTGCCAGGGCATGCCCTCTCGCGGCAGTGCGCGCGTCTCGTGCAGATAGAAGAGGTGGAACTCGCCGTCCTCCTGCCAGGGGATGACGTCGCCCACCCAGGCGCCCTCAGGCCGGTAGAACCCTCGCTGGTCCATGATCACTCCGCTGTGTCTGCTGCCGATGCAGCACTGGTTAATCGGTTACGCAGACTGTAACCACTGCTCGCGCAATTGATCAAGCGGTTAATCAACCCGTTCTCGGATCGTTTCCCCCTCACCGGTCGGGACGTTCAGCGGCGTCCACGACCTTCGGCGGCGGCAGCCGGCCTCCGCTCACACGCGAAAACCCATCGCACTTCGGCAAAGAGAGCGCTCTCACAAAACTCTTGACCTCGCCGCACACTGCTCCGTATGCTCACAGCACACCTCGTGAGAGCGCTCTCAGCACCACGACGCAGCCGCGTGAGAGCGCTCTACCGAAGTGCCCTGACACCCATCACGAAGGAGTGACCGTGCACGCATCACCACGCACCAGGATCGCCACGGCGATCGCCGGTGCCGCCTCTCTCGCCCTGCTCGTCACCGGATGCGCATCCGGATCCGACGCCGCGGAGGGCGGCGACGTCGAACTCACCGTCACCACGTTCAACGCCATGGGGTTCGACGACCTCTACGCGGAGTACGAGGAGGCGAACCCCGGCATCACCATCGTGCCGAACAACATCGACACCGGCGGCAACGCCCGCACCGACGCCTTCACCAAGCTGGCCGCCGGCTCCGGGCTCGCCGACGTCGTCGCGATCGAGGAGGGCTGGCTCGGCTCGATCATGGAGGTCTCGGACCAGTTCGTCGACCTGCGCGACCACGGCATCGAGGACCGCAAGGCCGACTGGGTCGACTGGAAGTACGAGCAGGCCACCGACCCCGAGGGCCGCGTCATCGGCTACGGCACCGACATCGGCCCCGAGGGCCTCTGCTACAGCACCGCCGCCTTCGAGGCGGCAGGGCTCCCCACCGATCGCGCGGCCGTCGCCGAGCTGCTCGGCGGCGCGGACGCGACCTGGGAGGACTACTTCGCGGCCGGCAAGCAGTACCACGACGCCACGGGCAAGGCCTGGTACGACCACTCCGGATTCGTCTGGAATGCCATGGTCAACCAGCTCCCCGAGGGCTACTACACCGCCGACGGCGAGCTGAACATCGAGGGCAACCCCGAGCTCGAGGAGCGCTGGGCTCAGCTGACCGACGCTGCCGGCTCCGGACTCTCGGCCGCGCAGAAGGCCTGGGACTGGAACAAGGGCAAGTCGTTCACCGACCAGACCTTCGCCACCTTCGTCTGCCCCGCGTGGATGTTCGGCACGCTGAAGAGCAACGTCGAGGCCGGCGGCGGCGACGCCGCGGACACCGGCTGGGACTTCGCAGACGTCTTCCCCGGAGGTGCGGCCAACTGGGGCGGCTCGTTCCTCTCGGTCCCGACCCAGTCGGAGCACCCGGCCGAGGCCGCGGCGCTCGCGTCGTGGCTCAGCGAGCCCGAGCAGCAGCTGAAGGCGTTCGAGGCGGCCGGTCCGTTCCCGAGCACGATCGTCGCGCAGGAGGAGCTCGCCTCCGCCGCCACCCCCGACCCGTCGCTGAACGACTCGCCTACCGGTGAGATCCTCGCGAAGCGCGCCGAGGGAGTCGTGGCTCAGTACAAGGGCCCCGACGACTCGCTGATCCAGGAGAACGTGTTCGGCCCCGTCCTGCAGAAGGTCGACCGCGGCGAGCTCGACGGCGACGCCGCGTGGGCCGAGGCGCTCACGCTGCTCGACGAGCTCGTCGACTGACCCACTCCCTCCGCTGAGCGGGCTCCGGTCGCGACCGACCGGGGCTCGCTGAGCCTCTCCGACTCGAGGAAGGCACCGTCGCCATGACGAGCACTCTCACTCCGCCGGTCACGGCGGCGCCCCCGGCGGGCAGGCGTCCGACGCCCCGCCTCCCGCTGACGTTCCGCCAGCGCGCGAGCCGCTTCGACGTGAAGGCCTCGCCCTACCTCTACATCTCGCCGTTCTTCCTGCTCTTCGCGATCACGGGTGCGTTCCCGCTCGTCTACACGCTCGTCGTCTCGCTCTACGACTGGCAGCTGCTGCAGGGTCAGGGCGACTTCGTCGGGTTCGGCAACTTCGCGGCCGTGCTGGGCGACCGCTTCTTCTGGAACTCGATCGTCAACACGCTCAGCATCTTCCTGCTCTCGACGATCCCGCAGCTCGCCGTGGCCCTGCTGCTCGCGGCCGCCCTCGACCAGTCGCTGCGCGCCCGCACCTTCTGGCGGATGAGCGTGCTGCTGCCCTACGTGGTCTCGCCCGTGGCGGTGGCGCTGATCTTCTCGAGCATCTTCGGCGATCAGGACGGGCTCGTGAACAACCTCCTCGGCCTCGTCGGCATCGCTCCGATCGAGTGGACGAACGACCGGCTCGCGAGCCACGTCGCGATCGCCTCGATGGTCAACTGGCGCTGGACCGGCTACAACGCCCTGATCCTCCTCGCCGCGATGCAGGCGGTGCCGCGCGACCTGCACGAGTCCGCCGCGCTCGACGGCGCGGGCACGTTCCGCCGCTTCACCTCGATCACGATCCCGAACATTCGCCCGACCCTGATCTTCGTGATCATCACCGCCACCATCGGCGGCCTGCAGGTCTTCGCCGAGCCGCGCCTCTTCGACGTCTCGAACGCCGGCGGCATCGGCGGCTCGGACCGGCAGTTCCAGACCACGGTCCTCTACCTGTGGGAGATGGCGTTCTTCCGCCAGAACTTCGGCGAGGCGGCGGCCGTCGCCTGGCTCCTCTTCCTCCTGATCGTCCTGATCGGGCTCGTCAACTTCGCGATCTCGCGGCGGATCGCCTCCGTCGAGAACCGCGTCGTGTCGAAGCGGAGGCAGCGCAGGGCCACCGCGGACGAGATCGCCGCCACCGACCCCCTGCTGACCTCGACCGGCCTCGGCCAGAAGGCGAGCGAGCGATGACCGCCCCCGCCACCACCGCGCCCTTCCCCGTCCGCCGTGGCCTGCGCCGTCGCGGAGCCGGCCGCGTCGACCGCCCCGGCTTCCTCACCTACGGGCTGCTGAGCGCCTTCATCCTCGGCTCGACCTACCCGCTCTGGTGGTCGTTCGTGGTCGCCAGCGGCTCGAACTCGACCCGCGGCGAGACCCTGCCGCTGATCCCGGGCGGGAACTTCCTCGCGAACGCCGCCACGGTGTTCACGGCGATCCCGTTCTGGACCGCACTGCTGAACAGCGTCGTCGTGTCGGGCATCATCACCCTCTCGGTCGTCTCGTTCTCGACCCTGGCCGGCTACGCCTTCGCGAAGCTGCGGTTCAGGGGTCGCGACGGGCTGATGATCACCGTCATCGCCACGATGGCGATTCCGACGCAGCTGGGCATCATCCCGCTGTTCATCCTGATGCGGCAGCTCGGCTGGACGGGGTCGCTCGGCGCGGTCATCGTGCCGACCCTGGTCACGGCGTTCGGCGTGTTCTTCATGCGCCAGTACCTCGTCGACGTCATCCCGGACGAGCTGATCGAGGCGGCGCGCGTCGACGGAGCGAACCAGTTCCGCACCTTCCTGACCGTGGCGGTGCCGGCCGCGCGACCGGCGATGGCGATCCTGGCGCTCTTCACGTTCATGATGGCGTGGACCGACTTCCTCTGGCCGCTGATCGTGCTGAGCCCGACGAACCCGACGCTGCAGACCGCGCTCGCGCAGCTGCAGTCGGGCTACTACGTCGACTACTCGGTGGTGCTCGCGGGCGCGGTGCTGTCGATCGTGCCGCTGCTGGTGCTGTTCGTCCTGGCGGGCAAGCAGCTGATCGCGGGCATCATGGGCGGAGCCGTGAAGGGCTGAGCCCGCCGCCGGGGCACCTTCGGCTCGCGGAAAGACGTTCGGCTCGCAGGAACCGGCGGATTCCGCGAGCCGAGGACGGTTCTCCGAGCCGAACACGGCCGGGCGGGGCCGTCGACCAGCGAGTGGCCTCCGGAGTCGCGCCGGCCCGCCGACCCTGCTCGGATAACCTCGGATCCCGACCGAGAGGCACGCATGAGCAACGATCCCGCACCGTCCGCGCCCACTCTCGAGGCCGTCGCCGCCCTCGCCGGAGTCTCGCGCGCCACGGTCAGCCGCGTCGTGAACAACTCCCCCCGGGTCAAGGAGGAGGCGGTCCGCGCCGTCCGCAGCGCCATCGACCAGCTCGGCTACGTGCCCAACCTCGCGGCGCGCTCGCTCGCCAGCCGCCGCACTCGGGCCATCGCGCTCGTGGTGCCGGAGTCGACCGCGAAGGTGTTCGCGGATCCGTTCTTCGCCTCGGTGGTGCAGGGCGCCGCGCTGCGACTGGCCGAGACCGAGTACACCCTCAACATCGTCATCGCGTCGGAGGCGACCCCCGAGAAGACGCGGCGCTACCTGCTCGGCGGCAACGTCGACGGCGCCCTCGTGGTCTCGCACCACAGCGGCGACCACTCCTACGCGCGCACCGCCTCCGCCCTGCCGATGGTCTTCGGCGGCCGCCCCCTCGTCGACGAGAGCGACGGCTACGTCGTCGACGTCGACAACGTCGCCTCCGCCAGGTCGATGGCCGCGCACCTGCTCGGTCTCCCCAGGCGCCACCCGGCCATGATCGCCAGCCGGCAGGACATGCCCGCCGCCATCGACCGCCTCGCGGGCTGGCGCTCGGCCGTGGTCGCGGCGGGGCTCGACGACTCGCTGGTCGAGTACGGCGACTACTCCCTCGACGACGGGGCCGCGGCGATGACCCGCCTGCTCGACTCCGGCCGCCCGATCGACGCGGTCTTCGCCTCGAACGACCAGATGGCGGCGGGCGCCCTGACCGTGCTGCGGGCCCGGCGCATCGCCGTGCCCACGGAGGTGGCGCTCGCCGGGTTCGACGGCGACACCTTCGCGCAGGCCGGCGACCCGCCGATCACCACCATGCGCCAGCCGACGACCGGCTTCGGCGCGACCATGGCGGAGGTGCTGGTCCGGGTGCTGTCCGGCGAGGACGTCCCGCAGACGACGATCCTCGAGACCGAGCTGCTGGTGCGCGGCTCGACGGTGGCGGGGGCCTGAGGCCCGGGCCCGCTCAGCACGGCTGCGCGGCGCAGCCGGTCAGGCGGGGCGCGACGAGCCGTCCGTCGGCCACTCCGCGTACCACTCGCTGTCCTCGGCGACCTGCTGGTCCTCGAGGCGGACGGGGTGCGACAGCAGCTTGCTCCGGCGCGACTCCATCTCGGCGACGGTAGCCGCGTCGCCGGGCAGCGACTCCGGGCCCTCGGCGCTGTCGGCGAAGAGCTGGCTCGACGGGCCGACCAGCATCTCGGCCTCGTCGTCGGCGCCGTCCTCGGTGAGTCCGGCGAGCATCACGGTGTCGGAGGCCTGGGCGAGGGCGAGATCGCGGGCGTAGGCGAGCAGGGCATGGGAGACGGCGTCCCCGATGAGGATGCTGCCGCCGGCGTATCGGAGACGTTTCATGCAGTCAGCTTCCGTTCTGCTCCCGGGGGAGCACGAGGGGGTTCCGGTCCGGCGGACGCGCCGCTACGGGCTCACAGGGCCGCGGTGCGGGAGGGCTCCTCGCTGATCCGGAGGCCGGACGCGGTGTACGAGTCCTGGAGGAGGCGCCGCACCCACTCCGCGTTGATCGTCGGCGCGCGGCTCCCGTGGAACTTGAAGCGGAGCGGGATCGCGGGGTGCAGCCAGAGCGAGGTCCGGCCGCTCCCGCTCGCGGTGGAGTCCCTCCACGAGAAGTAGAAGGCCTCGTTGCGGCCGAGCTTCGCGCCGATCACGACCTGCAGATGCGCCAGCAGGCGGTCGTCGAAGTCGGCCTCGAGCGTCGAGTCGTAGATGAGTCGTCCCAGGGGGTCCCCCGCCGTCGGGTGCACCGCGGAGGATGCCGGCCGCACGAAGGGATCGCGCGGATGGTGACCTCGAACCTACGCGTGTCTGGCCGATGAACGAGTGCTTCCTGAGAGATCTACGCGTACTTGACGAGAGTGGGTTGGGCGTGCAGTCCCCCCGGCGTCGCGGCGTCCTGGGACGACGAAGCCGCCCGACCCCGGTGAGGGGCGGGCGGCTCCGGGGTCGTGCGAGTCGACTCAGTGGTCGTCGCGCTCGATGCCACGGGTGCCCGACTTCGCGAGACCGCGGCTGACGAGGTAGCCGACGGTCACGAAGGACACGTACATCCAGGCGTTGTCGGCGCCGAAGCCCTGTCCGTCGTCACCGTTGTCGGTGACGGCAGCGGCGACGAGGATCGCGATCGAGATGAGGAGGAAGGCCCAGAACTCGGTGGTCTTGAGCGAGGCCTTGGTCTCGGTCGCGACGAGGCGGGTGGGGGTGGTCTGGGAGTTGGTGGTCGTCATGGTGTTCTCCATCGGTAGGGGCAGATGGACGGTGTTTCCGTGAGGCGCCGCGGTGGCCCCTCTCTGCTTGCGGTGGCAAACCTACGATGCGCTCCACCCTGGCTGAGAGAGGGTTGATAGTTCGCGGGGAGAGAACGGCGCGTGGCGCGATGCGACGGGTGGCGCGTTTCGGTCGAGGGAACCCCGGACCGTCGAGACCGCCCCGGAGAGCGGGCTCCCTCGACGGTTCGGGGTTCCCTCGAGGGGCGGGCGGGTGGCGCAGGTCAGCGGGCGACGGCCTGCGGGGCCTTGGCGGCGGAGGTCAGCAGGGAGGCGCCGGCGACCACCACGAGGACGACGATCATCGCGCCGCGCAGGCCGTAGTGCTCGCCGAGGAAGCCGAGCAGCGGCGGCCCGACGAGGAACGCGACGTAGCCCGCGGCGGCGACCGCGCCGACCGTGGTGGTGGGGTCGTCGCTCTCGCCCGCGGCCGACAGGGTGACCGGGAAGCCGAGGGCCGCTCCGAGTCCCCAGAGCAGCACCGCGAGCCCGGCGACGACGACGCTGTCCGAGAAGACGACGAGCGCGATCCCGACCGCCGAGACGAGGGCGCTGACGCACAGCACCGCCGGCTTGCCGAAGCGCGCGAGCAGGGGCTCGCCCGAGAAGCGGCCGATGGTCATGGCGAGCGCGAAGCCGGCGAAGACCAGCGAGCCGATGGTCGCGCTGGCGCCGTGGCCGTCGACCATGATCAGCGGCAGCCAGTCGCCGGCGGAGCCCTCGGCCAGCGCGAGCGCGAGGACGATCAGGCCGAGGAACACGATGCGCCGCTGCTTCCAGACCGCCAGCTGGGCGAGGAGCCCGGGGGAGCCGGCGCCGCCCGACTCCTGCCGCCCCGTCGTCGCCGGGATCTTCGGCACGGCCCAGACCATCGCGGCCAGGGCGAGGGCGGAGACGACGAGCAGGTGGATCCAGACGGGGAACGCGATGGCCGTCATGGCGATGCCGGCGAGCGCGCCGATCACCGAGCCGAGGCTGTAGCAGCCGTGCAGGACGGGCAGGATCGACCGGCCGGACGCCTGCTCGATCGCGGCTCCCTCGATGTTGATCGCGATCTCGGCCAGGCCGAAGCCCGCGCCGACGCCGACCAGCCCGACGAACACTCCCACGCCTTGACCGAGGCCGGCCATGGAGGCGAGGAGGGCGAGGCCGGTGACGAAGGAGGCGCCTCCGATCACGATGGGCCGACGCGCCCCGAACCGGCGCACCAGGGCCGCCGAGCAGAGGATGCCCGTCATCGAGCCGACCGAGATGCCGAAGAGGATCAGACCCATCTCGGCGGTGCTGGCCTGCACGAGGTCGCGGACCGCCGGGGTGCGCACGATGAACGACGCGAGGCCGATGCCGATCGTGAGCATGAAGGCGTAGATCGCGGCCCGGCGACGGCGGAGCGGGGCCGACAGTGCCGGCCGGGCGGGGGTCCGGGCGGCGTCGACACTCATGATCAGAGCCTACGGGGAGGCGCGGACACGACGGACGGCGGCACCCGGGCCGGAGGTGGGGGTGCCGGCGGGCATCTCCGGCTCGCGGAATCCGGTTCGGCTCGCGAGATCGGCGCGATTGCGCGAGCCGAACGCGATTCTGCGAGCCGGAGGTGGTTCGACGAGCCGGAGGTGCTCCCGGAGGCGCTCAGCGCTCCAGCCCTGCCGGCTCCCGCAGTGCCGCGACGACGCGGTGGCGCCCCGGGCCGAGCGGCCGCGCCTCCGCCCCCTCGAGGTCGAGCACCGCGGAGGCGCCCACCGGCACCTCGACCTCGACGCTCAGCTCGTCGCCCGCCAGGGTCCACGCGATCGATGCCCGACCGTAGGGAGTGAGGTGCGCGGCGCTCGCCGAGGTCAGGCCGCCGCCCGGCCGGGGCCGGAACAGGATCGAGCGGTACCCCGGCTCGGCGGGCGAGAGCCCGGCGACCACGCGGTGCAGCCAGTCGGCCACGGCGCCGAGCGCGTAGTGGTTGAACGAGGTCATCGTGCCGGGGTTCACGGTGCCGTCGGGGAGCTGGCTGTCCCAGCGCTCCCAGATCGTCGTCGCACCCTGCGTCACGGGGTAGAGCCACGACGGGCACTCGCGCTCGAGCAGCAGCGCGTAGGCGCGCTCCGTCCAGCCCGTGCCGGTGAGGGCGTCCGAGACGATCGGAGTGCCGACGAAGCCGGTCGCGATGCGGTTGCCCGCCGCGGCCACCAGCTCGGCGAGGCGAGCGCCGGCGGCCGGACGCAGCGACTCGGGGATCAGCTCGAACTCGAGGGCGAGGGCGTAGGCGGTCTGGGCGTCGCTCGTCATCCGGGCGTCGTCGCCGACGTAGCGGGCGACGAAGGCGTCGCGCACCTCGGCGGCGAGGGCGAGGAACCGTGCGGCATCCGCCTCGTGGCCGAGCACGCGGGCCGTCTGCCCCAGTCGGCGGGCGGAGTGGGCGAAGTACGCGGTCGCGACGAGGTGGCGGTCGGTCTTCGCGTCGGCCGGGTCCTGCGGCGGAGCGTCGGGGTCGAGCCAGTCGCCCAGCTGGAACCCCTCGTCCCAGAGCCGCGACGGCCCGGCGAGCCGCTCGACGAGCTCGACCCACGCCTTCGCGCTGTCGTACTGGGCCGCGAGCACTCCGGTGTCGCCGAAGCGCTCGTAGAGGGTCCACGGGACGAGCACCGCCGCGTCGCCCCACGCCGCTCCGGGTCGCAGGGGCGTCCACATCTGGTGGGCGGGGATCACCGGCACGTACCAGGGCACCGTGCCGTCGGGCAGCTGCTCGGCGGCCACGTCGCGCAGCCACGACGAGAGCATCCCCGAGACGTCGAAGAGGAAGGAGGCGGTCGGCGCGAAGACCTGGATGTCGCCCGTCCAGCCCACCCGCTCGTCGCGCTGGGGGCAGTCGGTCGGGATGTCGACCATGTTGCCGCGCATGCTCCACAGCACGTTCTCGTGCAGTCGCTCGACGAGCGGATCGGAGCAGGTGAACCAGCCCGTGCGCTCGAAGTCGGTGTGCAGGACTCGCGCCACGACGTCGCCCGCCGCGACGGCGGCCTCGAGGTCGCCCGGCCAGCCGTCGACCTCGACGAAGCGGAACCCGTGGAAGGTGAACCGCGGCTCCCACTCCTCCGATTCGCGCCCCGCGAGCGTGTAGACGTCGGTCGAGCGCGCGTCGCGCAGCGGCCGGGTGTACAGCTCGCCGTCCTGCATGATCTCGGCGGTGCGGAGGGTCACCGTCGCACCGCGCGGGCCGCTCACGCGGATCCGCATCCGGCCCACGAGGTTCTGCCCGAGGTCGAGCACGGAGCGTCCGCTCGGCGTGCTGAGCACCGCGACGGGGCGCACCTCCTGCGTGCAGCGCACCGGCGGGCCCTGCGGCGCGACGAGGGTCGCCGGGTCGCGCTCGGCGAGGGCGACCGGGCTCCAGGCGGAGTCGTCGAAGCCGGGCGAGGACCACCCGTCGCGCTCCTCGCGGGCGTCGTGCACCTCGCCGTCGTAGTTGCCCGCGACGAGGATCGGGCCGGGGGAGGCGCGCCACGAGCCGTCCGTGGCGACGACCTCGCGTCGTCCGTCGGCGTAGACGATCTCGAGCTGCGCGATCAGCGACAGGTCGGTGCCGTAGAGGTTGCGGAATCCGCCGCGCCAGCCGAGGCGACCGCGGTACCAGCCGTCGCCGAGCCACGATCCGATCGCGTTCTCGCCCGCGACGAGGGCCTCGGTCACGTCGTAGGTGTAGTAGCGCAGGCGGCTCTCGTAGGCCGTCCATCCGGGTGACAGCGTGTCGTCGCCGACGCGCGCCCCGTTGAGCTCGAGCTCGTACATCCCGTGGGCGCTGGCGTAGAGGCGGGCGGAGGCGACCTCGCCGTCGACGGTGAAGACGCGGCGCACCAGCGGGGGCCGGCGGTCGCTCTCGGGATCCTCCGGCCAGGAGGCGCCGACCGGCGCGGCGACCCAGTCCTCGGGCTCGAGCAGGCCCGCCTCGACGGGAGTGGGCCGGCTCCAGGGGGCGTCGTCCTCGCCGCGCCCGAAGACCCGCACCCGCACGGCGACGCGCTCCCGGCTCGTCAGGGGAGTGAACGGCCAGGGCACGAGCACCGAGTCGGACGAGGCGACGCGCCGGCGCTCGACGGAGCCGTCCGCGTCCCTCCGCTCGACCTCGTACGACTCCTGCCGCCAGTCGTCGCCCGCGCGGCTCGTCCACGACAGACGCGGCCGGCGCTCGCCGATGCCGAGGGCCGCGCGGTGGTGCTCGATCCGGGGGGAGGAGGGGATGGCCACCGGAGCGCCTCATTCCTGCTGGGGCGGCGTGGGATGCTCCCGAGCGCCGACGGAGGTCGCGACAGGTCGCTCCGCCGACTCGGCGTCTCGACTCTGACACGTTTCAAGTGAGCGCCACTATAGCCGCACGAACGGCTGTTGACACGTTTCAAAATGCGGGACAGGATGGCAGGGCCCGAGCGAGAGCCCGGTGCACCACAAGGATGTGGACCGGACGATGCTCCGGCCTCGGACCCAGGAGAGCGACGATGGCGCGATCACCTCGAGTGGCCCTGGTGGGCACTCTCGACACCAAGGGCGACGAGTACGCCTGGATGGCGGAGCGGCTCACGACGCTCGGCGTCGACGTCGTCCTCGTCGACGTCGGCATCGGCGCCCACCGCGGACCGACCGCCGACGTCACGGCTGCCGAGACGGCCCGCGCGGCGGGCGCCGACCTCGATGCGCTCCGCACCGGAGGCGACCGCGGTACCGCGATGACCGCGATGGGCGAGGGCGCCGCCGTGGTGCTCGACGGGCTGCAGCGCGAGGGGCGACTCGACGGCGTCCTGGCCCTGGCCGGCAGCGGAGGCACCTCCATCGCCGCCCGCGCGATCCGCGACCTGCCCCTCGGGCTGCCGAAGCTGCTCGTCTCGACGATGGCCTCCGGCGACGTCTCGCCCTACGTCGGCGCGAGCGACGTGACCATGACCTACAGCGTCGTCGACATCGCCGGCATCAACAGCCTCTCGCGCGAGATCCTCGACAACGCCGCGGGCGCGATCGCGGGGATGGCCGCCTCCTTCGCCGCTCGCCGCGAGGCGCCGGCCCACGAGAGCGGGCGGCCGCTGATCGCGGCGACGATGTTCGGAGTGACGACCCCCGCGGTCGACGTCGCCCGCGCCCGCCTCGACGAGCTCGGCTACGAGGTGCTCGTCTTCCACGCGACAGGGTCGGGCGGCCGCGCCGTCGAGGCCCTCGCCCGCTCGGGGCACCTCGCCGGCGTCCTCGACCTGACCACCACCGAGCTCGCCGACGAGCTCGTCGGCGGAGTGCTGACCGCCGGGCCCGAGCGGCTCGAGGCCGCCGGGCGCGCGGGCCTCCCTCAGGTCGTCAGCCTCGGCGCCCTCGACATGGTCAACTTCGGACCGCGCGAGAGCGTGCCCGAGCGCTTCCGCGAGCGCCTCCTCCTCGTGCACAACCCCACGGTGACGCTGATGCGCACCACCGCCGCCGAGAGCGCCGAGCTCGGCGCCCTGATCGCGCGGAAGCTCGTGGCGGCGACCGGGCCGACGGTCCTCGCCGTGCCGCGCGGGGGAGTCTCGGCGATCGACGTCCCCGGCGGAGTGTTCGCCGACTCCGAGGCCCTCGCCGCTCTCCTCGAGGCGGCCCTCGCGGGAGTCGCGGGGTCGCACGTGCAGGTGATCGACTCGCCGCTCGCCATCAACGACCCCGAGTTCGCCCGCGCCGCCGCCGACGCCCTCGACGCGCTCCTGGGCGCGCCGCGACCCGGGAGGATCTGAGATGGACCGCACGACCGCACTCGCCCGCCTCCGCGCCACGATCGACGCGCGCCGCCCCGTCATCGGGGCCGGAGCCGGCACCGGCCTCTCGGCGAAGGCCGCCGAGGCCGGGGGCGCCGACCTGCTCATCATCTACAACTCCGGCCGCTACCGGATGGCCGGCCGCGGCTCGCTCTCGGGCCTGCTGGCCTACGGCGACGCCAACCAGATCGTCGTCGAGATGAGCCGCGAGGTGCTCCCGATCGTCCGCGACACTCCCGTGCTCGCCGGCGTGAACGGCACCGACCCGTTCCGGCGGATGGAGGTGTTCCTCGACGAGCTCGCGCGGCTCGGCTTCGCCGGGGTGCAGAACTTCCCGACGGTCGGGCTCTTCGACGGAGTGTTCCGGCAGAACCTCGAGGAGACGGGGATGGGCTTCGACCTCGAGGTCGACATGATCCGCCTCGCCGCCGAGCGCGACCTGCTCACCGCGCCGTACGTGTTCGACGTCGAGACGACGGTGGCCATGACGGAGGCGGGAGCCGACGTGATCGTGCCGCACATGGGCCTGACCACCAGCGGCACCATCGGCGCGCAGACCGCGCTCACGCTCGAGGAGTCGGCCGCGCGGGTGCAGGAGATGCGCGACGCTGCGGTCGCCGTGAATCCCGACGTGATCGTGCTCTGCCACGGCGGACCGATCGCCGAGCCCGCCGACGCCGCGTACATCCTGCAGCACACCCACGGGGTCGCCGGCTTCTTCGGCGCCTCCTCGGTCGAGCGGCTGCCCACCGAGCGGGCGATCCGCCAGCAGCTCATCGACTTCACCGCCATCCCGATCGACTGAGGAGACCACCGTGTCCACTACTCCCCCTCCCACCTCCGCCCAGGCCGGCCGCCGCCCCGACGAGGTGCCCACCCGGGTCTTCGACTGGGGCACCATCAAGTGGCTCGTCACCCCGCACCTCGACGGGCCCGTCGGCCTGACCACCGGCGAGGTGATCATCTATCCCGGGCAGGGCCACGACCCGCACGCGCACCCCGGCGAGGAGGAGGTCATCTACGTGATCTCGGGCGAGGGCGAGCAGACGGTCGGCGACGGCCCGGCCTTCCCGATCCGCGAGGGCGACGCCCTGCACATCCCCCGCGACACCGTGCACTCGACCTACAACACGACGTGGCGTCCGCTGCGCCTCCTCGTCGTCTACACGCCGGGCGGCGCCGAGACCGGACTCGACACCCTGCCCGGCGCGCGCATCCTCGAGCCCGGCACCGCCCCGCGCTGGTCGCAGGCCTGATGCCGGTCTACGAGCCCGGCTCGTGGCTCCATCCCGGCGATCGCCCGGACTGGTGCGCGATCGGCACGATCGGCCGCTTCGCCGTGCCGCTCGAGGGCGGCCGGTTCGACCGGCACCACCACGACGACCACGAGGTCTGGTTCTTCGCCGAGGGCAAGGGCCGGATCCTCGTCGACGGCGCCGAGCGCTACGTGCAGGCCGGCGACATCGTCCTCACGCAGGCGGGCGACGTGCACGACATCGTCGCCGTCTACGAGCCCATCCGCGGCTTCTTCACCGAGACCGGCCTGCCCGCCGGCGGTCGCACCGGGCACCTGCACGCCGACGAGGCGGACGCGGCCGGTCACGAGGTCCCAGCCCTCCCTCTGCCCGCCGACTTCCCTCTACGCTGACCCGGTCCGCACCCCTCCTCCTCCTGACAGGATCCCCATGCGCATCGCCGTCACCGGCTGCTCCGGCACGCTCGGCACCGCGACCCTCGAGCGGCTGCTCGCCGACGGCCACGACGTGATCGGCCTCGACCGGGTGCCGCCCTCGGTCTCGGTGCCCTTCACCCGCGTCGACTTCACCGACTACGGCCAGGCCCTC
This sequence comes from Rathayibacter sp. VKM Ac-2754, assembly GCF_009807095.1. Classification (GTDB taxonomy): domain Bacteria; phylum Actinomycetota; class Actinomycetes; order Actinomycetales; family Microbacteriaceae; genus Rathayibacter. The sequence goes on from NZ_WUCC01000005.1 coordinate 350,173, forward strand.
GACGCCGTGCTGGGCGTCACCGCGCGGCACAGCGGAGTCGACGCGATCGTCCACCTCGCCGCGATCCCGGTCAACGGCCTGGTCCCGGATGCGACCACGTTCCACTCGAACATGACGGTCTCGTTCAACGTGTTCCACGCGGCGCTGCGGGCCGGGGTGCAGCGGATCGTCTACGCCTCGAGCATCACGGCGATGGGCTTCCCCTTCCTCGAGCCGCCGGCGTCGCTGCCGCTGACGGAGGAGGGGGGCGACCGCGCCAACAACACCTACGGCCTCGTGAAGATCCTCGAGGAGGCGATGGCGAAGCAGCTCGTCCGCTGGGACGCGGAGTGCTCGATCACCGCGCTGCGCTTCACCAACGTCACGCGGGCGGGCGAGTACCGCCGCTTCGTCGAGCGCGCCGGCGACCCGGCGTACCGGCGCGACCTGCTGTGGAGCTACATCGACGCCCGCGACGGCGCGAGCGCGATCGCGCGGGCGCTGGAGGCCGGGAGCCCGGGCTTCGCGGTGTACGACATCGCGGCATCGGACACGGGGTCGACGATCCCGTCCGCCGAGCTCGTCGCGGGGGCGTTCCCGGAGGTGCCGCTGACGCGGGCGCTGGAGGGGTTCGAGACCGTCGTGTCGATCGACCAGGCGCGCGCGGGGCTCGGGTGGGAGCCGGTGCACCTGTGGCGCGGGGAGGCGGAGCTCGAGGGGGCGCTCTGAGGGGGGCCGCCACCTCCGGCGGCGGAGTCCGGTCGAGTCCCGCCCGGCGGCGGATTCGACGGAGGGGAGGGTGCCGACCGCCGGATCCGAACAGAATAAACACGATTCTGCACCGCGGGTCGGACTCGAATCGGATGTCGCGCGAGCTGACCTTGCGATCCGCGTGCCACGGCGCGACGATCCTCCCCTGGCACCGGCAGGGCGTGCGACAGCGAAGTGATTTCGCGCCACCGCCGTCACCCGGGCGGGGCTATGAGGTCTCGTCCTCATGTCCTTCGTCTCTCGAACCTCGGCCGTCGTGCGTCGCACCGCGACCCGGCTGCCGCGTCCGCTGTCCTCGCCCCACCTCTGGCTGGTCGCCGCCGTGGGCGCTCTGTACGCGGTCTACGCCCTCAGCCGCTACCGGCAGTTCCTCACCGCGGGCTACGACCTCGGCATCTTCGACCAGGCGGTGCGCGCCTACTCGCGGTTCGAGGCGCCCACGTCGGCGCTCAAGGGCATCGACGCGAACCTCCTGGGCGATCACTTCCACCCGATCCTCGTCGTCCTCGCCCCGCTCTACTGGCTCTGGGACGATCCCCGCACCCTGCTCCTCGCCCAGGCCGTGCTCGTGGCCGCTGCCGTCGTACCCGTCTGGCGCTTCTCGCGACGGCGGTTCGGGAGGCTCGCTGCGATCGCCGCGTCCTCGGCGCTGGCGTTCGGCTGGCCGATCCAGAAGCTGGTCGACTTCGACTTCCACGAAGTGGCCTTCGCCGTCCCGCTGCTGGCCTGGGCGATCGACGCGCTCGACCGCCGCCGCGATCGCGAGCTGCTCGTCGCGCTGGCGCTGCTCCTCCTGGTGCGCGAGGACATGGGAGCGCTGGTCGCCTGCGTCGGAGTCCTCTACGCCGTCCGGCGCCGCCGCCCTGCACGCGGCGCGCTGATCGCCGCCGGAGGGCTCGTGGCCTTCGTCCTGATCGTCAAGGTCGTCATCCCGGCCATCGCCGGCAGGGACTACGGCTACTGGGACTACTCCGTCTTCGGCACCGACATGGCGTCGTCGATCGCGACGGTGGTCGCCGATCCCGGTCTGACGCTGACGACCTTCTTCACACCCCTGGTCAAGACGCAGACCCTGCTCGCGCTCCTCGCGCCACTGCTGCTCCTGCCGCTGCTGTCGCCGATCTCGCTCCTGGCGCTGCCGATCCTCCTCGAGCGCTTCCTCGCCGATCGTCCGGCGCTGTGGTCGGCCGACTTCCACTACAACGCGCCGGTCTGGGTGATCCTCTGCTTCGCCGCCGTCGACGGTCTCGCCCGTCTCCGCAGGCTCCTCGCGCGACGGCCGGCAGCGGGGAGGAGGGTCCCGGCGCTCGCTCTCGTGCTGCTCGCCGCGGTCCCCCTCCTCGGGTCGACGGCTCTCGCACCGCTCACCGCGGGGATGTTCCCACTGTCGCGGATGGTGACGGGAGACGCCTTCCGCTGGGACGCGCACATGCGCGATCAGGCCGCGATCCTGCGCCTCGTCCCGCCGTCGACCTGCGTGATCTCGGACGACCGGATGGCCTCGCACCTGACCCGCACGAACCGGGTGACCATCCCGAGCATCGACGGACCCGTGCCCGACTACTACCTCCTCGACCTGTCGCAGCCGGTGCCGTCATCGACGGACGAGGGCTGGACGTCGAGGGACGTGCTCGGCCTGGCCCAGGAGGCGGGCTACCGGCTGACGGAGCGGCGGGGATCGATGGTGCTGCTCGCGGCGGGCGACGGCGCGGAGCCGTCGCCGGGCTGCGCGCGCTGAGCGGGCTCCGGGCGAGACGCCGAGAGGGTGCGGACCGCCGTCGCAGCCCGCACCCTCTCCCGACCGCGGCGCGATCAGACGCGGCAGCGCCAGCCGCTCGCGCTCTGGTTGACGACGACCGCGACGGCGCTGGGAGAGACCTGCTGCTTGCAGGCCAGCGCGACGTTCACGCCGACCAGGCCGGCTCGCGTGCCGCACCGCCAGCCGTCCCAGCGGTTGTTGATGTTCGTCGCGAGGCTCGGAGAGCCGGTGCCGCTGGCCACGTTCTGCGCGCAGTACTGCGCGATGCTGACGTTGTAGTCCGCCGCCTGGGCCGGTGCGGCCGCCGCGATCGAGACTCCGCCGACGAGTGCGAGTGCTGCACCAAGAGACGCCAGCCGCTGCGAGATCTTCCTGTCCATGGTCTTCATCGTGATGTCCTCTGTGTCGAGTGAACGCGGTCCGGAGGCCCCGGATGCACCGCTGGTCCCTTGATACGGCGGGCGATACGTTGTGGGGGAGAAGCCCCTCGGGAGGTCCCATGCCCCGGCCGCGTCATCCGCTCGGTCCCGCGCAGACGCCGATGCAGCAGTTCGGTCGTGAACTCCGTCGATGGCGGGAGGCGCGGGGGCTCAGCGTCGAGGAGCTCGCTCGAGTCGTCGGCAGGGACAGGCGGACGATCACCGGCGCGGAGGAGGGCAGGGACTGCCCGTCGGAGCGGGTCATCCACCACCTCGAGGAGCAGCTGCGCAGCGGCGGACTCCTCCTCTCGCACTACGACGCCGTCCTCGCGGCGAGGCGGCGCGAGAAGCTGAACCGCTTCGAGGCTCCGAGCGGCATCTCCCCGGAGGCGTCGATGGACGATGCGTCCGAGTTCGTCGGGGAGACCGTCGCCGATGGGACGATCATGGCTCCCGGCCAGCACTTCGAGAAGAGCTGGACGATCCGGAACGCCGGGTCGGTGCGCTGGAGCGGCTGGCGGCTCAGCCGGGTCGGCATCGCCGCCAGTCCGGGACTCATCACGACGCCGCGCTCCTTCGAGATGCCCGACGTCGACCCGGGCCACGAGCTCCACGTCGTCATCCCCTGCATCGCGCAGTACGTGCAGGGGACGAGCATCGCCGCCTTCAAGATGACCGACGCCGAAGGACGCCTCTACTTCCCCTTCACCCGGTACTCCGTGGGGCTCCAAGTGCAGGTGACCGTCGTCGAGCGGTTCGAGCCGGGGTCGAACGCCTGATCGTCGTCGGTGCCGACGGAGGAGAGCGCCTGGATCGATGCCCACGGACGGCGAAGGGTGCGAGCCCCCGAGGGAGCCCGCACCCTTCCGGATCACGCGAGGATCAGCAGGCCTGCCCCGCGCATCCTTCTGGCGACCGCCACCGCGACGTTCGGCGCCGGAGTCGACGCCGGGAGCGCCGCCTGGACCTCGGTCGCGGGGATGATCGAGAACGGCGTGAGCGCGATCCTCGCCGAACTCGAACCGCCCTCTCTCCGCGGTGCGTCGGCGAACTCGACGCGGCTCCTCCGGCGCGCCCACGTGATCATCCGCGCCCGCCACCGCGACTCCGCGTTCTCGCCGCGCGCGCTGGCGACCGAGCTCTCGGTCTCGACGAGCGGACTGTACTTCGCGTTCTCGGAGACGGGGGTGACCCCCGCGCAGGCCATCCGCTCGGCGCGCGCAGCGTCGGCTCGGGCGATGCTCGACCGTCGACGGTCACCGGCGCAGCTCGACCTCGACGAGGTCGCAGAGCTGGCGGGCTTCTCGACGACGGCGAAGATGGTGGCGGCACTGCGAGCTTCGTAAGGCGGCAGCGAGGTGAGGACTTGCAACGTGACCAGGGGCGTCACCATCCGTGCATACCGCGACGGCACCGACGGTCCGTCTCGCCGATCTCCCCTCCGCATCACGGAGTGTCCATGTGTGTCAGTTCGATGTGACGATCACCGGGAGGCTCACCGTACAGGTGAGCCTCCCGGTGATCGTCGAGACCCTGCACCGCGATGAGAGCTTCCACGGCTCCGCCGCACGGGGCGGCGGCAGTGATGGGCGGTGCGGAGCAGCCGTCATGCCATTACGCTGACGATCTCTTCGCGGCGTTCAGCAGGCGCGAGCGATGTACGAGATGTACGCAGCCGAGCTGGTTCCGTCGTTGGAGAAGGGCGAGTAGCTGATGACGTTCTCGGCGACGAGCGTTCCCTGCCCGGGGATGTAGAGCTTGCCTGAATCGGTCAGGGCTGCGCGGCTCGAGGACCTGTCGGCATCGACCGAGACGAAGGTCTCCGACAGGGAGTTGACCGGGTCGGAGGTGGTGGTCCCGGTGCTCGTGTTGTAGAGGAAGACGTCGCCACTCGTCGTCGTGTAGGTGACGTAGGCGACTCCGTTGGCGGCGTAGGGCTGGTAGGACGTCACGTTGTCGGCGACCTTGGTGCCCGTTCCCGGGATGTAGAGCGCTCCGTTGTTCGTCAGGGCCGCTCGGCTGCTCGATTCGTCGGCTTCCACCGACACGAAGGTGAGGCCCGGGAGGTTGTCGTTCGTCGTGACTCCCGTCGACACGTTGTAGAAGTGGACTGTGCCGTTGGAAGTGACATAGGTGATGTACGACGTGCCTCCGTTGGTGTAGGGCGCGTAGGAGATGACGTCATCGGCGACCTTGGTGCCCGTTCCCGGGATGTAGAGGGCTCCCGTGTCCGTGAGTGCGGCCCGGTGGGAGCCGGTGTTCCCCTCGACCGAGACGAAAGTGCCCGACACGGTGTCCGTGGTCGAGGCTCCCGATGAGACGGTGTAGTTGTGAACCTTGCCATCGGAGGTCACATAAGTGATGTAAGGGGCCCCGTCCGAACCCGCATAAGGCGAGTAGGAGATCACATCACTGGCGACCAGGGTGTTCTGGCCCGGGATCAGGAGCTGCCCGTCGCTGCTGAGCACCGCGCGGTTCGAGGCGTCGTTCGTGCCGACCGACACGAGTTCGAGGCCTCGGGCGTTGACCGCATCGGAGGTCGTGACACCAGTGCTGACGTTGTAGAGGAGTGACTTGGCGGGGGCCGCCGTGGAGCTGACCGGCGCCGTGGTCGCCAGCGTTCCGGAGGTCGCCGAGAAGGCGCTGTCACCGCCGCCGGCGGGGACCTCGATGTCGGGGAGGGTGATGGTGCCGTCCGCGCCGGAAGTGGCGGAGAAGGTGGTGGACCCGTCCGAGAAGGTGTAGCCGTCGCTGAGGGTGACGCTGATCAGTTCGCCGGAAGCGGGCGTCTGTCCGTCGGTGGTGCGCTTGACCTGGACGCCGGAGATCACTCCGCAGCCGGTGCCGGAGTACGAGGGCTGCGTGAACGCGAGGGTCGGCTGGTTCGAAGCGGCTGCCGCGGGCGTCGCCGCGGCGACCGCCACGACCGGGATCGTCCAGGCGGCTCCCTGCACGATCGTGCGGCGCTGGACGCGGCCGTCGCCGTCTCGGGCGATCCAGTCGAGCTTGGTGGCGTCGTTCTCGTTCGGCTTGCTCATGCGTGGTCCGTCTTTCTCTCATCGGGAGGGGAACGAGTGAGAGAGTCTCGGATCGGGCTCGACCTGTCCGGCCCCTCCGCAGAGGAGTAGCGGTGATCGGGCCACATCCGTAGCGGTTCGCGCCCGACCTCCGGCTCCGCGGGCGGCCGGTGCTTGAGTGTCCGGGTGACGACGACATCGCGGCAGAACCCACCCCCGCCGGCCCCCGGCACGCGGAGGATCCTCGGTGCGCATCGGGGTGTCGTGCTGCAGGGGGCGGCCGCGCACTCGTGGTTCGACGGCGCCGGCTTCGCGGTCGAGCAGGGGCAGTACCACCTGGTGACCGACGTCCTCTCGACGCCGGAGTCGCGGCTCGCCCGGGTGTGGCACACCGGTGGCCGGATGACCTCGACGGATCGGCCCACCGCGCTGGTGCTGCTCCAGCTGGAGGGCACGTCGGCGGTGACCGTCGACGGGACGAAGCGCATGCTCGGGCCCGGCGCGATCGCCTACGCGGCACCCGGGACGGCCCTCACCCTCAGGAGCGACGACCCCGTCGCTCGCGTCGAGCTCGAGAGCTCCGGCCTCGCGCTCCCCCCGCGGGCCCGGGAGGCGATCGAGCGCCGGGTCGTCCTCGACGGCACGGCCGGCGCCTTCGCGAGCGTCCTCATCGCGACCGTCAACACGGCTCTCAACAGCGCGATGCGGCCAGATGACGCCGGCTACGCCGCGTTCCTCCTCGGTCTCGGTCACCTCACCGCCGCGACCCTCACCGACGCCTCCGGGAGCCACGACGGCCCGAGGACCCTGCGGCGGCAGGACGTCTACGAGCAGGCCCTGGCGGTGATCGCGCGCGAGGCACCGGACCCGGACTTCTCGGTCGCAGGCCTGGCGCAGGCGCTCAACGTGTCGCAGCAGTACGTCCGCGTGGTGTTCGCCGTGCACGGGGCGACGGCTCGCGACGCGATCCGCGACGCGCGCGCCGACCTGGCTCGCTCCTACCTCCGCGTGAACGGCAGCCGCCTCGTCTTCACGGCGGCGGAGGCGGCCCACCTGTCGGGGTTCCGGTCGGTCGGCACGATGCGGGCGGCGCTGCGCACGGAAGGGTGAGGCCCGCCTCGAGCAGGAGACGGGAGATCCTGGCACCGTGCGGTGCGGTCGGCTCCGCTTCAGGGGGAGCGAGCGTCGCGCCCGTCGATGACGCCCGCGCTGCGGAGGAGCCCGGATCTGTCGCCCGACCTGATCGCACCGTCACGATGATGCTCGGCGATCAGGAGCGGTCATCCCCAGATCGCGGAAGTGGTCCTTGAGCGCGCGCGCTCCCGGGAGCCCGACCCGGCGCGCCACCCGATCCCAGTCGGCGCGGGTCGCTCCCGGGGCCGCCGCCAGCAGTTCTGCGGCGGCCCGCGCCCGAGTCAGCCGCAGCATCCGGTGCGGCGTGGAATCGACGGTCGAGAAGGCGCGCTGGAGCTGCCTCTCGCTCACGGACAGTTCGTCGGCGAGGCGTGCGACGGAGAAGCGGGGGTCCGCGAATCCCGCCTGGATCAGCCTCCGCGCGCGCAGGAGGAGACGTCGATCCGCAGCGCCGATATCCGGCATCACATCTCGTCCGGACTCCTCGAGGAGATCAGTGACGAGAGATTCGAGAGCGCGGCGGTAACCGCCGCTGAGAGGTGTCTCGAGAGATCCGACTCCTGTCAGGATCTCGTTCACGAAGACCGATATCGCTCGAATTCCCACCCTGTTCGACTCGATGGTCACCGGCCCCTGCAGAAGAGTCGGAGTGAACCTCTCAGTGAAGGCCTCACCGAGCTCGACTTCGATGGTCGCGACCTGTTCCGTGCTCTTCGTCCTGAATGTCTGCGAGGTCAGTGCTATCACTGCCTGCCCTCGACCGAGAGCCGTTCCTCCGGGCGGGAGAAGCAGTTCGAGAAGGCCGTCCGTCACTGCCGTGAACGATATCGCAGAAGAGGATGAACCGCCGTGCACCGTCTCGCTCGGACCGCGTGAAAGGCGGGCGAGAGCCATATCCGGAGCGCGATAGGCGTCAGCGAAGAGCCGGATGTCGGCATTCTACTCCACCAGAGCGAATCCGCGGTCGCCGAGCCAGGAGACTGCCTCGGAATCAGTGAGGACGACTCTCTGCTCCAGGGTCACCAGGGGGCTGCGCAGCATTGTTCCTCGTACTCGGATCGGCTCCGAGCACTCAACCATGTCCGCACTGATCCGCATCCGCACGGAAAGCCGACATCGCCTGCACGGAAAGCCGACAGAACACGCGGATTCCCCCTTCGAGAACGGTGCCGAGAGCGAGGATCGGTCGCGTTCACGCTCCCGACTATCGAAGGAATCCCATGACGAAGAACCCGACGACACGCGACATCCCGATCTCCGAAGGCTGGTCGATCCCGAACGAGAACGGCGTCGGCCGTCGGACTCTGGTGAAGGGCGCCGCGTGGTCGGTCCCGGTCGTCGCCGTCGCTGTCGCCGCACCGATGGCCGCGGCGTCGAACACCCCGACGTGCGCCGACCAGAACACGAACCTCCACGCCTCCGGCAACGGCTTCAACGACGGCGCGAACGGGGCGAACTCGAGCGGACAGCACAACGACTGGCTCGTCTTCGACGCCGGCTCCCCGCTGTTCAGCGACCTGTACCTGCAGAACACCGGTGACACGACGATCACCCGCATCCAGGCGGCGACCAGCCTCGAGATGAACGCCCACGACTCGACCGCGGCGACCGGTGGTGCCCTGATCCTCTCGGACGGGACCGTCATCGGCCCGACGACGACGATCCCGGTGTACCAGCAGGGCGGGCTGCGCTGGGTGTTCACCTACGTCTTCAGCGGCTTCTCGCTCGCGCCGGGGCAGACCGCGACCTTCCGGACGAGCTACACCACGTCTTCCACCCCGCGGGCGGACTACATCGAGGCCCGTCCGTACCAGGTCGCCCGGGCGACCGAGATCCTCTGCGCCGGCGCCCCGGTCACGCCGACCGAGAGCAACGCGGGCGACAACGATGCCCAGAACGCGACGGGGTACTACGTGCACGGCTGATCCCGCAGCGCCGACAGCGGAGGCGCGCCCCCGCGGGGACGCGCCTCCGCGTCGTCCGCGGCTCGCGACGCGGCGTCACTCGGGCCGGAGGCGGCGGTGCAGCCGGACGAGCTCGGCGCGGGTCGAGACGCCGAGCTTGCGGTAGGTGCTGCGCAGCTGGCTCTTCACGGTGTGGGGGCTGACGCCGAGGGTGGCGGCGATCTCGGGCACGCTCCCGCCGGCGACGGCGTGCTCGACGACGATCCGCTCTCGACCGCTGAAGGTGGCGAACCCGGCGGCGAGGGGCATGACGCGCTGCCTCCGCAGGTGCGCGGCTGCCTCAGCGCGGAGGTCGTCGGGGAGCGTGGTGAACGCGGAGTAGGACCTGCTGGCGTGGGCGACGCCCACCGCTTCCTCGAGGAGGGCGGTGCGCCGATCGCGGGCGTCCGTCGCCAGGGCCGTCGCGAGCAGGGCGAGCACGAGGATGCGGGGCCGCGATCCGTCGACGCGCAGCAGCGGCTCCGCGATCTCCCGGGCGAGCCCGTGCCGGCCGAGGCGGACGAGGCGGACGGCGCGCACCGAGGCGGAGAGCTGGCGCAGCGCGCCTCCGGCGGTGGCCGCTCGGAGGCGGACCTCGGGTGGCGAGCGGTGAACCGGTTCCATGCGTCCAGTGGCGCCCGCGCTCCCCTCTCCGTCTCGACCGGGTGCGGATCCGGCAGCTCGGGGTCAGTCGAAGCGGCGGCCCGCCGGCAGGGGCGGCAGCAGGAAGAGGATGACCAGGAAGACGACTCCGGCGATCGGGATGAACACCGCGAGGATCCAGAGCCCGCTGCGGTTCACATCGTGCAGCCGCCGCCAGATCAGCGCGAGCGACGGGATCAGGGTGGCCAGGCTGATGATGCCGGCGAGGACGGCGACCCAGCCGGTCTCGTAGGCGGCGGCGTTGCGGAACGGCGCCAGCACCAGCTCGAAGCCGGACTGCGATCCGTCGAGCAGCCGGAGCAGCACGGTGAGGATCGTGCCCGCGAGGACCATCCACCAGTACTCCGCGCGGCTCGCACGCCCGCGGAAGGTGGCGTACTTGGCGAAGAAGCGGCGGACGGCGGCGGTGGCCGGTGCGCCGTAGTAGGGGAGCGAGAGCGGCGGCTCATCGGTGCGCGGGCTCATCGGGTGCGTCCTGTGCGGCACTGGGACGAGGCGGTCGGCGTGATCGCGGTCATCCCTCGACGCTATCGCGGCGCCACGGGCGGGGCGTCGGCCGCCAGGGGGAGTCCGCGCCCGGGGTCGCGAGCCCCTAGGGGTGAACGGGCCGCAGCTGCTCCTCGGTGATCGGGAACGGCACCGAGAAGTGCAGCTCCGTCGCCCTGGTGTCGCCCCAGTCGTCCTTCGTCACGCGGACGGCGTCGGGAGAGACCTCGGCGATGCGGACCCGCAGCCACGATCCGTCGTCCAGACGCAGCTCGTGCGGGTCGGCGAGGTAGCTCAGCCCGATCCCGTCGAGGGTCTCCTCGGCGACCATCCACTCGACGACCCCGGTGCGTCGTCGCCCGAGCAGGTCGATCACGACGAAGCCGTCGAGCGCGGGCGCCATCCAGCCGAGTCGCTCGCCGTCGTCGGAGCGTCGGTGCTCGATCCAGTCCTTCTCCATGCAGGCGAGAGTAGCGATCGTCGTGCCGCGAGGTGTCCGGCCGATCGTGTCCCGCGGATCGAATCGGGTGTGCTGCGCCGTCCGATCGCGCCGGCGCTGCGAGACCGCGGCCTGCTGCGCGTCGAGCGCTCGGTCTCAGCCGGCGGAGTCGGCCGCCGGACTCGCGGACCGAGAAGCCCGCTGGCCGAGGGCGGCGGAGACGCCCTCCCGCGCGTCGCGGAGAGCGAGCGTCCGCTCCTCGGCGGAGAGGCGGGCGGGGCTGTGCGTGATGACCGGTGGCAGGACCTCGTAGCCGACGAACTCGAGCATCCCGCGGTGGATGTGGAACAGGAACGACCGCATGTCGCCGTAGCCGTCGGCGGCGTCCGGCGCGAACTCCGGCCCTCCTCCTCCGGTGGTGAGGAGCAGGACGGCCTTCCTGCCGCGCATCCCGCCCTCGGCGAAGATCCCGTGCTCGCCGCCGAACGTCGCGCCCATCACGAAGACCCGGTCGATCCAGCCCTTCATGATCGCCGGCATCGAGAACCACCACAGCGGGAACGAGAGCACCAGCAGATCCGCCCGCATCAGTCGATCGAGGTGGGCCTGCACCGGGTGCCCGAGCGTCCCGGCGGTCACCGCGGTCATCTGCTCGGCCTGCGGCTTGAAGTAGTCGGCGTCGCGCGCGAACTGGTCGCGATGCAGGACCGGATCCCAGTCGTCGGAGTACAGGTCGAGGCGCTCGACCTCGAGACCGTCGGCGCGCAGGTGCTCGGTGACGGCGTCGGCCTGGGCGGTGGAGAAGGAACGGGGCTCCGGGTGGGCGTGGACGATCAGGGCGCGGCGCACCGGAGCGGTCGTCAGTGAGTCGGTCATGACTCCAACATATCGACGATTCGCGATATGTAGCTAGATCGAGGACTGCAGGCGCTTCATCAGATCGTCGACCTCGGTGCCGTTCCGGCGGTAGTGCGTCCACTTGCCCACGCGGGTCGACCTCACGAGGCCGGCGCGCTCGAGGGTCCCCATGTAGGTCGAGATGGTCGACTGCGCGAGGCCGGACTTCGCGGCCAGGTGGGTGACGCAGACGCCGAACTCGGCGCGGTCGGCGATCGGCTCGTAGTCGTCGAAGGAGGTCTCGGGGGAACGCAGCCACTCCATGATCTGCAGTCGCGTCGGGTTGCCCAGCGCTTTCAGAATCTCGACGAGCCCGGTGTCCATCGCTCGATTCTCCTCCTCCCGGCGGCGTGCCTCGGCGTCGCCGCCCCCTTCGATCCGTCGCAGAGGCACCGTGCTGCTCGATGACACGGGTGTTCCGTGACGGGTCGAACGCCTCCGGGCCTTCCGTACACTGGCGGGCGGCCTCGACGTCCCTGACGAGGGGCGAGGCCGACAGGGGGAGACGATGACCACGAAGGAACGCGGTGTCCGGCACGGGCGTCTCCGACCCCGCTCCGGTGCCCGCACGCTGCTGCTCGGCGTGGCGGCGTGCCTCGGAGTCGTCGCGGTGAGCGGATCCTCCCTCGTCGCGATCGCGACGGCGAGCATCAGCCGCAACGTGACCGACAACGCGGTCGATCTGGGCGTCGCGCCCGCCGAGGAGCCCGAGGCGCCGCAGCTCGGCGCCATCGAGGGCGGCTTCAACGTCCTCGTGGTCGGGACCGACAACGATGCGACCCAGGGCGACCAGTTCGGGGAGCGCGACGACACGCTCAACGACGTCAACATCCTGCTGCACGTCTCGGCCGACCACCGCAGCGCGACGGTGATCAGCTTCCCCCGCGACCTCATCCTGGACAGGCCGGAGTGCACCGACCCGGAGACGGGCACGGTCACGGAGGCCGAGAGCGGCGTCCCGCTCAACTCCGCGTTCCAGTACGGCGGACTGGCCTGCGTGAACGACACCGTGCAGCAGTTCACGGGTCTCACCGTCCCCTACGCCGGCTGGGTCTCGTTCAACGGAGTCATCGAGATGAGCAACGCCGTCGGAGGCGTGCCGATCTGCCTCGCCGGGCCGATTCTCGACACCGACTCCGGGCTCGACCTGCCCGCGGGCACGAGCACCGTCTCGGGCGCGACGGCGCTCGCCTTCCTCCGCACCCGGCACGGCGTCGGCGACGGCAGCGACCTCAGCCGCATCTCCTCGCAGCAGCAGTACCTCGCGTCGCTGATGCGCACCGTCCGCTCGGCCGACACCCTCTCGAACTTCCCCGCGATGTACGGCCTCGCCCAGGCGGCGTCCTCGAACGCGCACCTCTCCACCACGATGACGAGCCCCGCGACGATGATCTCGCTGGCCCTCGCGCTCAAGGACGTCGACCTCTCGCAGATGGTCTTCGTGCAGTACCCGGCGCTCGACGACCCGGACTACCCGGGGAAGGTGGTTCCCGACACCGTGCTGGGCGCCGAGCTCATGGCCCGCGTCCTCAGCGACGAGCCGGTCACCCTCGAGTCGGCCGCCGAGGAGGTGCCCGTCGCGACGGAGGCGCCGGTCGCGGAGGAACCGGCGGCCGGCACGCCCGCGCCGGAGCCGCTGTCCGCTCCCGGCCAGACCGCGGCGGAGGAGACCTGCGCGGTCCCGTCGGAGTGATGCCGGCTCGGCGGTCCGTCCGGGGAATCGGCAGCGCCGAGCCTGCCGCTCGATCGGTCGAGCCGCACAACTGAGGCTGAGAGATGCGAAGTCCCGAGACTCCGCGCATTCGGGCTCACCAGCCTTACCTCTGCAGACGTTTCCCGTGAGCCGCGGCCGAATCGCGTGGATCGAGTTCGATCCACGACGACGCAGGCCCGCGGCCGTCAGGCGCAGCGGGCGAGGTGCTGCTTCAGGTCGGCGCGGGTCGGGCTCCGCAGCGTGGACTCTGTCCGGGCAGCACTCCGCGCCCGTGCTCGGGCCGTCGCCCGTGTGTCAGTGCCGCGGAGCGAGGGCACCCGAGATCAGGGTCTGCACCAGGGCGCCGGCGTCGTAGCCGGGGTCGCCGGCCGCGCCGATGCAGAGATTCCCCACGCCCCGCAGCAGGGCGTACCCGTCGAGGGCCGGATCGTGTCCGATGCCGGCGCGTGCCGCATCGAGCAGCGAGCCGAAGACGGGGACCAGCCGGTCGACGAAGTAGCGGTGCAGCGCGTCCGATCCCGCGCTGTCACCCTGCAGGGCGCCGGCGAGCCCGTGCTTGGTCACGAGGAAGTCGACGAACATCGCCACCCACGCGCGCAGCGCCTCCTCCGCCGTCGAACTCTCTGCGAGGAGGCGCGGCCCCGCTTCTGCGCAGGCCTCGACCTGGTGCCGGTACACGGCGACGACCAGCTCCGGCCGCGTCGGGAAGTGGCGGTAGACGGTGCCGACGCCAACGCCCGCCCTCGCGGCGATGTCGCGGACCGGGGCGTCGACTCCCGACTCGACGAACACCTGCGCCGCCGCGGCGAGCAGGGACTCCTGACTCCGGCGCGGCCGTCCGACGGGTCGGGGCGGCGCGTCGGGCGATTCTCCGGTCACGGCTCCTCCTCAGCGGGCCTTGCTTTACGGAACAATGATCCGTAACGTTTGCGGAGCGACGCTCCGATAACCATCCTGCCAGAGCGCGCCTCCCGGGAAGGACCCACCATGACCTCATCGACCCTCGACCGCGTCCTCGGGACGGGGGCTCCGGTCGTCTCGGTCGCCCCTGTCGCCCTCGCCGCGCCGGATCGGCCGGTGCCGCTCGAGGTGCGGATCTCGGCGCCGGTGACCGGCACCGGCCTGCCCGTCGTCCTCTTCTCGCACGGCAACGGCTGGAACCTCGACGGCTACGCGCCCCTCACGGCGTTCTGGGCCTCCCGCGGCTTCGTCGTGATCCAGCCCACGCACCTGGACTCGCGGCGGAACGGCTTCGGCTTCGACCACCCGGTGTTCCCGAGCATCTGGACCGAGCGGATCGCCGACCTCACCCGCATCCTCGACCAGCTCGACACCGTCGAGGCCGCCGTCCCGGGCCTCGCCGGCCGGATCGACCGCAGCCGCGTCGCCGTGGCCGGGCACTCCTGGGGCGGTCAGACCGCGCAGTCGCTGCTCGGCGCGCGCATCCTCGACGACGCCGGGCAGATCGGAGGGGACATGTCCGACAGCCGCGTCACCGCCGGCGTCCTCCTCGCCGCGACCGGTCTCGCCGGCGACGACCTCGCTCCGTTCGCGCAGGCGAGCTTCCCCTTCATGCGCCCCTCGTTCGACGAGCTGACCACGCCGACCCTCGTCGTCGCCGGTGACCGCGACCAGTCGCGGATGTCCCGCCGCGGACCCGACTGGTTCACCGACGCGTACACGCACAGCCCCGGAGCCACCGACCTCCTGACGCTGCACGGAGCCGAGCACTCTCTCGGCGGCATCGTCGGCCACGAGGTCGCCGAGACCACCGACGAGAGCCCCGAGCGCGTCGCCGTCATCCAGCGACTGAGCACCGCCTTCCTCCGCACCGCCCTCGGCGTCGACCCCGACAGCTGGGCCGCCGCACGCACCGCCTTCCGCAGCGGCACGGACCCGATCGGCCGCCTCGACAGCAAGTGAGCACGACCTCGCCCGGAGCCTGACGGTGGCGGGCGACCCGAGCGCGCCCTGACGCCGGATCGGTCAGCCGGCCGGGAGGCGCACCGACACGCGGAGGCCGCCCGCCGGGCGCGGGGTCAGGGTGAGCAGCCCGTCATGCGCGGCGACGATGCTCTGGGCGATGGCCAGACCCAGGCCGACGCCCGAGTGGTCGGCGCGGATGCGGGCGGTCCCGCGCTGGAACGGCTCCGTCAGCGTCGAGAGCGAGACCGGGTCGAGCCGAGCGCCGGTGTTCTCGACGACGAGGACGGCGGAGCTCCCGTCGACGGCCGTGCTGATGCGCACCGTCCCGCCGTCGGCCAGGTTGTGGACGATCGCGTTGTGCAGCAGGTTGACGGTCAGCTGCAGGAGCAGCGACGGCGAGCCGGTGGTGGGGGCGACGCCGCCGGCGACCTCGAGGGCGACGCCGCTCCGCTCGGCCAGGGGGAGCAGTGTCTCGACCGCCTCGTCCGCGAGGAGCGACAGGTCGGCTCCCTCGCGGGCGAACGAGCGCTGGTCGGCACGGCTGAGCAGCAGCAGCGCCTCGACGAGGTCGATCGCGCGGGAATTGACGGTGCGGAGGCGGGCGACCAGCGCGTCGACGTCACGCTCCGGGTCGCTGCGGGCGACGTCGAGGAGCGTCTGCGTGATCGCGAGCGGCGTGCGCAGTTCGTGCGAGGCGTTCGCCGCGAACCTCCTCTGCTCGGCGTCGTGCGCCTCGAGGCGCTCGAGCATGGCGTCGAAGCTGTCGGCGAGCTGGCGGAACTCGTCCTGCCGCCCGGGGAGGGCGATGCGGTGCGAGAGGTCGCCGGTCGCGGCGACCCGGGTGGCGCCGGTGATGCGGTGCAGCGGAGCGAGCATGCGCCCGGCGAGGAACCAGCCGCCGACCAGACCCAGGACGAGCAGGAACCCGAGCGCTGCGACGGCAGCCGGCGCGAAGGCGCGCACGAGGTCGTCGCGCCCCGGACTGAAGAGGCCGGGACCGGAGTCGGCGACCACCGCCTCCGCCGGGATGTAGCGCAGCAGGAACAGCCAGACCACGGTGAGCAGCAGGCCTACGGCGAGCAGGAGGAAGCCGGCGTAGCTGAAGGTCAGCCGCACCCGCACGCTCATCCCCGGCGGCCTAGGCATCCGCGCCGTCCCGATCGCGCTCGATGCGGTAGCCGACTCCCGGCACCGTGCCGATCAGCCAGGGCTCGCCGAGGCGCTTACGGAGGGAGGAGATCGTGATCCGGACCGCGTTCGTGAACGGATCGGCGTTCTCGTCCCAGGCCCGCTCGAGCAGCTCCTCGGCGCTGATCGTCCCGCCCGCGGCTCCCATCAGGACCTCGAGCACGGCGAACTGCTTGCGCGTGAGGGCAACGCAGCGGCCGTCGCGATGCACCTCGCCGCGGAACGGGTCGAGGCGCAGCCCCGCGATCTCGAGCGTCGGCGGTCGGCTGTGGGCGCGCCGGCGGTCGAGCGCACGGAGGCGCAGCACGAGCTCGCGCAGCTCGAACGGCTTCGTCAGGTAGTCGTCGGCGCCGAGCTCGAAGCCCGACGCCTTGTCGTCGAGTCGGTCGGCCGCCGTCAGCATCAGGATCGGGATGCCGCTGCCCGAGGCGACGATCGCCCTGGCCACGTCGTCGCCCGACGGACCGGGGATGTCGCGATCGAGCACCGCGATGTCGTAGGAGTTGATGCTCAGCAGCTCGAGGGCGGTGTCGCCGTCGCCCGCCAGATCCGCGGCGATCGCCTCGAGCCGGAGCCCGTCGCGGATCGCCTCCGCCATCAGGGGCTCGTCCTCGACCACCAGCACACGCATGCGACCGATGCTACGAGCCGCGGTGTTAAGGGGGGCGTATCCGACGGCGGGGCGCTGCGCGCGCTCACCCGAGCGCGATGTCGGCGCCCGCCGGCCTCCCCGTGCTGGTCGAGTAGCCGCCGGAGGCGGCGTATCGAGACCCACGTCCTTCAGCAGATCCTGCTTCTGCCCTCGCCTCCTGGCGCTGGTGGATCTCGATACGCTCGATACGCTCGCTGCGCGGGCTGCGGGCTCGATCAGCGAGGGAGGGGGCCTGCAAGCAGGAGCTCACCTCGGGGCCGCAAGCGGGAGCTCGCCTCCGTGGAGGGGGCCGCCAGCTCGCTGGTCGAGTAGCCGCCGGAGGCGGCGTATCGAGACCCACCTTCTTCAGCAGATCCTGCTTCTGCCCTCGCCTCCTGACGCTGGTGGATCTCGATACGCCCGCTGCGCGGGCTGCGGGCTCGATCAGCGCGGAGTGAGCCAGGAGCAGGTCGTCCTGATGCCTCAGGCTCTCCTCGGGCGGAGAAGCGCCTGACCGGCTCGTCAGTCCTCCTCCACAGGTGCTCTTCGGGGTCCGGTCTTCCGGTTCGGGCGGTCCTGCCGGTTGC
>NZ_WUCC01000006.1 GCF_009807095.1 Rathayibacter sp. VKM Ac-2754
CCTGAGAGGGGTCGCGACGCCAAAGGAGCGGCCTCTCCTCCGTCCAACGCGACTGACAGCGACACGTGTGATGCTGCGTTGGGATCGACAGGCTGCGAGATCGAGGCAAAGAAGTGTGGTCAGTCCAAGGATCGTGCAAAGCGCGTCTGTCATGGCGCTCGGGCGGTCGACCATCTGGAGCGGGTTCGAAGGGCCTAGGTAAGATCGGACCGTGCAACCAGTGAAATCAAGGTCGGCGGCCCTCGACGCCATTCGAGTCCTCGCAATCATCGCCGTGGTCGGCTCGCACGTATGGAATGATCCGATCGCGAAGCAACTCTTCCTGACCTGGAACGTTCCGATCTTCTTCTTCCTAAGCGGATACCTCTGGACTGAGAAGAGGCCGATGCAGGTAGAGCTGCAGAAAAGATTCACTACACTCGTCGTCCCGTATGTGAGCTGGCTCTGTATTCTACTTCCATCATTTTTAGCGGGAGAGGCTCTCTCTGGGAGCCTCTCTCTCGCCTCGCTTGTACGGCCACTGCTCGGGGGCGCTTACATCGGGCAACCTTTCTCCGCATTCTGGTTCGTCAGCGCCCTTTTCTTTGTCGCAATCTCGTACCGAGCACTCCAGCGGTTTGCCTTTCGCACTCGAGCGATCATCGCCGTAATGATCACCGGCTTGGCAACGATGACACCAGAGGCGTTCGCCGCCCTCCCGCTCGGAATCGGTACCGGCCTGGCGAGCCTCGTCTTCATCGTGGCGGGCGATGCTTTCAGGCTCTACCGATCTCGCTTGAGCCGAAAGCCGTTACTCCTCGGGATCACGCTGATCACCGTTGGGGCCGCTGCCGTGGCTCTTGGGCTCGCTCAGCCGCTCGACCTCAAGCACTCCGACTTCGGCACGCCGGTTCTCAGTGCGCTGGTCTCCTGTCTCTTGTGCCTGGGCGCCACGATTATCGCCGAGGTGCTGGTGCCTGCGGAATCGTCCCGCCTGGGCCGCTCGATCGTGTTTCTGTCGAGTTGCGGCCTTTTCGTGGTTCTCGGGCACTCTGCTGTCCTCGCGCTCTTCTCGGTTCGAGGAGACGGTGACGCACTCATCTTCGGGCTCGCCGTGACCGTGCCGTGGCTGATCGGGTCTGCTCTGCGCTTCACCGCGCTGTCACCGATCCTGATGGGGGTACCTCGACTCACCTCGTCCTCGAAGCGCGAACATGGGACGAAGCGGGAGCGCGTCGAAAAAGAACCGAGCCTCGACCCATCGGACGAGGGAGCAGATGGGCGATAACGAGCTGCTTCAAGCAGCGGCCCGTCAGCGCACCGCCACCGTCGCCCGGTCGCGCCCCGTCAGATCCCGCTGCGTCGTCGCCCCGCGCCATCCGTCTGCCGTCAGCAGCTCCCGGATCTCCGCCCCCTGCAGCTCTCCGTGCTCGATCACGAGCACTCCCCCGGCGCGCAGGAGCCGGCGCGCCGTGTGCGCCAGCTGGCGCACGACGTCGAGTCCGTCCTCTCCGCCGTAGAGTGCCGAGGGCGGGTCGTAGAGTCGCACCTCCGGATCGCGCGGGACTGCGGCCGAAGGGATGTACGGCGGGTTCGACACGACGACCGAGACGGTCCCGTTGAGCGCCGGAAGTGCACGCGCGATGTCGTCGAAGACGATGCGCGCGTTCTCGAGCTCCAGCCGGTCGCGGTTGCCGCGAGCCCAGATGAAGGCCTCGACGGCGTTCTCGACCCCGATCACGCGAGCATGCGGGACCTCATGGGCGAGCGACAGGGCGATGGCGCCGCTCCCTGTTCCGAGGTCGACGGCGATCGGCGATGGGTCGACGACGGCGCGCAGGGCGTCGATCGCGATCTGCGCGACTCCCTCGGTCTCGGGCCGCGGCACGAACACGCCGGGGCCGACCGCGAGCTCCAGGGAGCGGAACGGCGCGACGCCGGTGATGTGCTGGAGGGGCTCTCGGGCCGCGCGGCGCTCGATCATCCGGTCGATGGCGGCGATGACCGACTCCTCGACCTGGAGGCCGGTGATGAGGCGGGCCTGGAGCTCGCCCCTGCGGAGGCCGAGGACGTGCCCCAGCAGGAGCTCAGCGTCGACCGCGGGGGTCGGCACGAGGGCGGCGGTGAGGCGCGCCGTGGCATCGGCGAGCAGCGTCCGCCCGTCGACCCAGGTGGTCACGGCGATCACGACTCGTCGCTGCCGATGTCGGCGAGACGGGCCTCTTCGTCGAACTGGATCGCGCTCTCGACGACCGGGTCGAGGGCTCCGTTCATGACGCCGTCGAGGTTGTAGGCCTTGTAGCCCGTCCGGTGGTCGGCGATCCGATTCTCGGGGAAGTTGTAGGTGCGGATGCGCTCGGAGCGGTCCATCGTGCGGATCTGCGTCTTGCGGGCGTCCGACGCGGCGGCGGCGATCTCCTCCTGCTGACGGGCGAGGATGCGGGCGCGCAGGACGCGCATGCCGGCCTCGCGGTTCTGCAGCTGGCTCTTCTCGTTCTGCATCGATACGACGATCCCGGTCGGGAGGTGGGTGATGCGCACGGCGGAGTCGGTGGTGTTGACCGACTGGCCGCCGGGGCCCGACGAGCGGTAGACGTCGATCTTGAGGTCGTTCTGGCTGATCGCGACCTCCTCGGGTGCGTCCACCTCGGGGAACACCAGGACTCCGGTGGTCGACGTGTGGATGCGTCCCTGCGACTCCGTCACGGGCACGCGCTGCACGCGGTGCACGCCGCCCTCGTACTTCAGGTGCGCCCAGACGCCCTGCGACGGGTCGGTCGCGTTGCTCTTGATGGCCACCTGGACGTTCTTGTAGCCGCCGAGGTCGGACTCGTCGCGATCGAGGATCTCGGTCTTCCAGCCCTTCGCCTCGGCGTAGTGCAGGTACATGCGGAGGAGATCGGCGGCGAACAGCGCGCTTTCGGCTCCGCCCTCGCCGCCCTTGATCTCCATGATCACGTCGCGTCCGTCGTCGGGATCGCGCGGGATGAGGAGGCGGCGCAGCTTCTCCTGGGCGACGCGCAGCGACTCCTCGAGCGCCGGCACCTCCTCGGCGAAGGCGTCGTCCTCACGCGCGAGTTCGCGGGCGGCGTCGAGGTCCTCCCCCGCCTCGATCCACGCGGCGTGCGCGGCCTTGATCTGGCTCAGCTCGGCGTAGCGGCGGTTGACCTTCTTCGAGCGCGCGGGGTCCGCGTGCAGCGCGGGGTCTGACAGCTGCGTCTGGAGATCCTCGTACTCGGCGAAGAGGACGCTGACGGATTCGAACATGAGGGGGGCCTGGCTTCCGGGTGTTCGTAGGGAGGTGGGTCTCGATACGCCCGCTGCGCGGGCTACTCGACCAGCATGCAACGGAACGGTGCTTTCACCGCTCGGGCTTCCCGACCAGCATGCAGCGGGACGGTGCTGCCGCTGCGCGGGCTACTCGACCAGCATGCAGCGGGACGGTGCGTTCGCCGCTCGGGCTATTCGACAAGCATGTCGTTCGTAGGGAGGTGGGTCTCGATACGCCCGCTGCGCGGGCTACTCGACCAGCGAGGGGGTGCGCCCGTTGGGCGGGCGACAAGCGGTGGGGACGCGAAAACGTCCGCGGTCGCCCCGGGTGGGGGCGACCGCGGACGTCGGGGCGCTAGTGGTGGCCGTTGCCGTGACCGGCGGTGGTCGGGCCGACGGCGGACTTCGAGACCTGCATCAGGAACTCGACGTTCGACGTCGTCTCCTTCAGGCGCGACAGGATGATCTCGAGCGCCTGCTGCTGGTCGAGGCCGGCGAGGGCGCGACGCAGCTTCCAGGTGATCTTGACCTCGTCGGCGCTGAGCAGCATCTCCTCGCGGCGGGTGCCCGACGCGTTGACGTCGACCGCCGGGAAGATGCGCTTGTCGGCCAGGTGACGCGAGAGGCGCAGCTCCATGTTGCCGGTGCCCTTGAACTCCTCGAAGATCACCTCGTCCATCTTCGAACCGGTCTCGATGAGCGCGGTGGCGAGGATGGTGAGCGAGCCGCCGTTCTCGATGTTGCGCGCGGCGCCGAAGAACTTCTTGGGCGGGTACAGCGCCGAGGCGTCCACTCCGCCCGAGAGCACACGGCCCGAGGCGGGGGCGGTCACGTTGTAGGCGCGGCCGAGGCGGGTGATCGAGTCGAGCAGCACGACGACGTCGTGGCCCAGCTCGACGAGGCGCTTCGCGCGCTCGATGGCGAGCTCGGCGACCGTCGTGTGGTCTTCGGCCGGGCGGTCGAACGTCGAGGCGACGACCTCGCCGCGCACGGTGCGCTGCATGTCGGTCACCTCTTCGGGGCGCTCGTCGACCAGCACGACCATCAGGTGGACCTCGGGGTTGTTCTGGACGATCGCGTTCGCGATCTGCTGCAGAACGATGGTCTTTCCGGCCTTCGGCGGCGCGACGATGAGGCCGCGCTGGCCCTTGCCGATCGGGGCGACGAGGTCGATGATCCGCTGGGTCAGCTTGCCCGGCTCGGTCTCGAGGCGCAGGCGCTCGGTCGGGTACAGCGGCGTGAGCTTCTGGAACTCGACTCGCGCAGCGGCCTCCTCGACGGTCTGGCCGTTGATCGAGTCGACCCGGACGATCGCGTTGTACTTCTGGCGGCCGCTGCCCTCGCCCTCGCGGGGCTGGCGGATCGCACCGACGACGGCGTCGCCCTTGCGCAGGTTGTACTTCTTGACCTGGCCGAGGGAGACGTAGACGTCGTTGACGCCGGGCAGGTAGCCCGTGGTGCGCACGAAGGCGTAGTTGTCGAGGACGTCGAGGATGCCGGCGACCGGGATAAGGACGTCGTCCTCGCTGATCTCGGGCTCGAAGTCGTCGCCGACGGCGCCGCCGCGACGCTTGCGGTCGCGGTAGCGGCTGCGGCGGCCGTCCTCACCGTCGGCCTGCTGGCCGTTCTGCGGCTGGTTGCCGTTCTGGCCACCGGAGTTCTGGCCGTTCGCGGCGGCCTGCGGCTGGTTGCCGCCCTGACCGTTCGCGTTCTGGCCGTTCTGACCCTGGCCGTTGGGGCCCTGAGCGTTCTGACCCTGGCCGTTCGAGCCCTGGCCGTTCTGGCCCTGGTTGCCCTGGCCGTTCTGCTGGCCGCCGTCGGCGCCCTGGCGGTCGTCGTTGCGGTTGCGGTTGCGGTTGCGGCGGTTGCGGCCGCGGCTCGAGCCCTGCTGGTCGCCGGAGTTCTGCTGGTCGCCCTGCTGGTCGTTCGAGCCCTGCTCGTCGCCCGAGCCCTGCTGGTCGCTGTCGGAGTCCTGCGACTCGACCGCGTCGTCCGCGGTGCTCTCGGCGGCGTCGTTCTGGTCGGCATTGCCGCCGCGGCTGCGGCGACGACCGCGTCGCTCGCGCGGTCCGCCGTCGCGCGGAGCGTCGGAGGACTCGGGGCCGTTGGGCAGCTCGATGTCGATGACGGTCTTGGGAGCCTGGTCGGCCTCGGCCGAGGGCTCGATGACCGGGAGGTCGGGGATGAGCGACTCGACGCCGGTCCCGCCCTCGATGTTGAGGTGCTCGCCGGCGGCGACGGTGCCGCTGGAGGCGCGACGCGAGGCGCGACGGCGCGGGGTGCGCTCCGCGGGCGCCTCGGCCGCGACGGGCTCGGCGACCTCGGGCTGAGCAGCCTCGGGCTGAGCGACCTCGATCGCGGGGGCCTCGACGGCCTCGGGGGCCGGCTCGGTCGCCGCGGGCGACTCGAACTCGACCGGAGCGGCCTCGGCGGCGGGCGACGGAGCCTCGTCGACGACGGGAGCAGCCTGCTCGACCGCGTCGGCGGTGTCGGCCTCGGCGCTCTCGATGACGGGCTCTGCCGGGGCCTCGGGCTCCGGGGTGGTCTGCTCGACCACGTCGGCCGGCTCGGCCTCGACGAGAGCGGCGTCGACGACGGCGGCCGCCTCGGCTGCCGCACCGTCGCGGAGCGCCGTGATCGCCTGGACGAGCTCGCCCTTGCGGAGCTTGGACGCTCCGCCGAGGCCGAGGCGCGTGGCGAGCGCCTGCAGTTCGGCGACTCGGAGGGCCGAGAGGTCGGCGCTGGTGTCCACGGCCGAGCCGTGGGTGTTGACATCTGTCACTGGAGAGGGTTCCTTCCCTCCGGGAGCGACTGCTCACCGGGAGAGCGCATCGACTGTGCGGTTCCATCGCGTGTTCTGATCCACGCGATGCTCTCGGCAGGCCATGCACCCGCTGCGACGAGGCAGCGGAGGAGGATGGACCGCCGGACGCCGATCTGCAAGAGGAGCAGGACGGGCGCCCTTCACACGATTCGATGGCCGTGGTTATCGGGACGATCCCGGGGACAGATTCCGCTCGTTACGCGGTTCCCTGGGATGCGATCCCCACTGTAGCACCCTTGAAGTCGACGGCCAGCATGTGGGCGCGCCACGGCGTGCCCGCCTCCTTCTCGACCAGATCGGCCGCTGCGAGGCGCTGTGCGGGGTCGCTGCAGAGGACCAGGACGCTCGGCCCGGCACCCGAGACGACGGCCGCGTAGCCGTGCGAGCGGAGCAGCGAGATCAGCTCCGAGGTCTGCGGCATCGCCGCCGCGCGGTAGTTCTGGTGCAGCTTGTCCTCGGTCGCCGCGAAGAGCAGCTCGGGGCTCTGGATGAGCGCCGCGATGAGCAGCGACGAGCGCGACACGTTGAACACTGCGTCCTCGTGCGGCACGCTCTGCGGCTGGAGCGACCGCGCCAGCTTGGTCGACATGGTGTGCTCGGGCACGAACACCACCGGCGACACGCCCCGGTGCACCATCAGCCGCTTCGAGCGCGGGCGCAGCGGACTCTCGGCCCCGCCTGCCGCGTCGGGTTCGACCCACGCGATGGTCAGGCCGCCGAAGAGGGCGGGCGCGACGTTGTCGGGGTGCCCCTCCATCTCGGTGGCGATGCGGAGCAGATCGTCGGAGTCGAGCGAGACGATCCCGTCGAGCAGGCCCTTCGCGGCCATGATGCCCGAGACGATCGCGGCCCCCGAGGATCCCATCCCGCGACCGTGCGGGATGATGTTGCGCGCGATCACCTCGATGCCGGGCATCTCCTGGCGCTGGTCCTTGAAGGTGTAGATGATCGCCTGGACCACCAGGTTGGTCTCGTCGGTGGGCACCTCGCCCTCGCCCACTCCGTGCACGGTCACCCGGGCACCGGAGGCGGCCACGGCCGTCACGTCGAGCTCGTCGTACGACGAGAGCGCGAGGCCGAGCGTGTCGAACCCGGGGCCGAGGTTCGCCGAGGTCGCGGGGACCTTGACGTGCACGGTGCGGCCGACGGGAACCGCCGAGGTCATGCGCCGGCCAGCCCCAGCACGCCCGCGATCGCGGTGGTGTCGACGGGGACGACGGTCGGCGTGATGTCGGCGCCGTCGGCGGTGCGGAGGGCCCACTGCGGATCCTTGAGTCCGTGACCGGTGACGGTGAGCACGACGGTGGCGTCCTTCGGGATCGCTCCGGCCTCGGCGCGCTCGAGCAGGCCGGCGACGCTGATCGCGGAGGCGGGCTCGACGAACACGCCGACCTCGCCCGCGAGGATGCGGTACGCCTCGAGGATCTTGTCGTCGCTGATCGCGCCGAAGTAGCCGTCGCTGACGGAGCGCGCGTTGAGGGCGAGCTCCCACGAGGCCGGGTTGCCGATGCGGATCGCGCTGGCGATGGTCTCGGGGTGCCGGACGACCGCGCCGTGCACGATGGGAGCCGAGCCCTCGGCCTGGAAGCCGAACATCCGCGGGAGGCGCGTGGTGGCGCCGCGCTCGAGCTCCTCCGAGTAGCCGCGGAAGTACGCGGTGTAGTTGCCCGCGTTGCCCACCGGGACGATGTGGAAGTCGGGGGCGTCGCCGAGGACCTCGACGACCTCGAAGGCCGCCGTCTTCTGACCGGCGATGCGGTCGGGGTTCACCGAGTTGACCAGGTGCACCGGGTAGTTCTTCGCGAGGTCGCGGGCGATGTCGAGGCAGTCGTCGAAGTTGCCCTGCACCTGCAGCAGCTGGGCGTTGTGCGCGATGGCCTGGCTGAGCTTGCCCAGCGCGATCTTGCCCTCGGGCACCAGCACGGCGGCGGTGATGCCGGCGTGGGTCGCATAGGCGGCGGCGGACGCGGAGGTGTTGCCGGTCGAGGCGCAGATGACGGCCTTCGCGCCGTGCTCGACTGCCTTCGAGATCGCCATGGTCATGCCGCGGTCCTTGAAGGAGCCGGTCGGGTTCATGCCCTCGTACTTGACCCAGACCTTCGCGCCCGTGCGGGCCGACAGGGCCGGCGCCGGGATGAGGGGGGTGCCGCCTTCGCCGAGGGTGATGACCGGGGTCGCCTCGGTGACATCGAGGCGATCCGCGTACTCGTGCAGGACTCCGCGCCACTGCTTGGCCATCTCAGGCTCCTTCAACTCGTAGAACAGACGTCACGGCGCCGACGAATCCGTGGGACTGGAGGGCGGTGACGGTGGCCGCCAGATCGGACTCTGCCGCGGCGTGCGTGCCGATGACCAGGGTAGCGGTCGGCTCGCGGCGCTCCGCACCGGGGGCGGCCTCGTCGAGGGGGTCGGCGACGGGCGGGGTCTGCACGAGAGTCTCGACCGAGACTCCGTGGTCGGCGAAGACGCCGGCGATCTGCGCGAGGACGCCGGGGCGGTCCAGGACCTCGAGGGTGACCTGGTAGCGCGTCGTCACGCGGCCGATCGGCAGCACCGGCAGGCCGGAGCTGGCGCTCGTGACGAGGCCCGGGCCACCCACGACGTGACGGCGCGCGGCCGACACGACGTCGCCGAGGACGGCGGAGGCCGTCTCGATGCCGCCGGCGCCCGCTCCGTAGAACATCAGGCTGCCGGCCGCCTCGGCCTCGACGAAGACCGCGTTGTTCGCGCCGTGCACGGCGGCGAGCGGGTGCGAGCGGTGCACGAGCGCGGGGTACACGCGGGCGGACACGCCCTCCTCCCCCGTCTTGGCGTCGACGAGTCGCTCGCAGATCGCGAGCAGCTTGACCACGTAGCCGGAGTCGCGCGCCTGGTCGATCTGCTGCTTGGTGATGCCGGTGATGCCCTCGCGGTGCACGAGGGTGACGGGCACGTCGGTGTGGAACGCGAGGCGGGCGAGGATCGCCGCCTTCTGCGCGGCGTCGTAGCCCTCGATGTCGGCCGTCGGATCGGCCTCGGCGTAGCCGAGCTCGGTCGCGCGGGCGAGCGCCTCCTCGAGCGTCGAGTGCTCGGTGTCCATGCGGTCGAGGATGTAGTTGGTCGTGCCGTTGACGATGCCCATGATGCGGTGCACCCGGTCGCCTGCGAGGCTGTCGCGCAGCGGGCGGATGATCGGGATGGCTCCCGCGACGGCGGCCTCGTAGTTCAGCTGCGCACCGACCTGGTCGGCCGCCTCGAACAGCTCGTTGCCGTGCGCGGCGAGCAGCGCCTTGTTGGCGGTGATCACGTCGGCACCCGACGAGATCGCCTTCAGGATGTAGCTGCGCGCCGGCTCGAGGCCGCCGATCAGCTCGACGACGATGTCGGCGCCGAGGATGAGCGCCTCGGCGTCGGTCGTCAGGTACTCGCGGGGGATGTCGGCGGTGCGGGGTGCGTCGAGGTCGCGGACGGCCACACCGGCGAGCTCCAGCGGCGCCCCCACGCGCTGGGCCAGCTCGTCGCCGTGGTCGAGCAGGAGGCGCGCGACCTGGGCACCGACGGACCCGGCGCCCAGCAGGGCGACGCGGAGGCTGCGGTACTCGATCATCGGAGGATGGCCTTTCGTTCGATGCCGGCATCGCGGCGGAGGAGGTCCTCCTCGGTCTCGCCGCGCACGATCACGCGGGCGCGGCCGTCGCGCACGGCGACGACCGGGGGACGTCCGAGGTAGTTGTAGTTGCTCGAGAGCGACCAGCAGTAGGCGCCGGTCGCGGCGACCGCGAGCAGGTCGCCGGGCCGCACGTCGGCGGGGAGGTAGTCGTCGTGCACGACGATGTCGCCCGACTCGCAGTGCTTGCCCGCGACCCGCACGAGGGCGGGTTCGGCGTCGGAGGAGCGGTTGGCGATCCGCGCGGTGTAGTCGGCTCCGTAGAGGGCGGGCCGGGTGTTGTCGCTCATCCCGCCGTCGATGCTCACGTAGCGGCGCACGGCGGTCGAGAGCTCGCCGCCGACGACGACGTCCTTGATGGTGCCGACCTCGTAGAGGGTCAGGCCGGACGGGCCGATCAGCGAGCGGCCGGGCTCGATCGCGATGTGCGGCACGGGAATCCCGCGGCCGGTGCACTGCTCGGCGACGGCATCGGCGATGGCCGCCGCGATCTCGTCGATCGGGGTGGGGTCGTCGGCGCTCGTGTAGGCGATGCCGAAGCCGCCGCCGAGGTTGAGCTCGGGGACGTCGCCGCCGGCGAGCAGCGCCGCGTGCACCTCGAGGAGGCGGGACGCCGACTCCGCGAACCCGGCGGAGCCGAAGATCTGCGAGCCGATGTGGCAGTGCAGCCCGAGGAAGCGCAGGCTCGCGTGCGAGCGGATGCGGGCGACCGCCTCCGGGCAGTCGACGAGGGTGATGCCGAACTTCTGGTCCTCGTGCGCGGTCGCGAGGAACTCGTGGGTGTGCGCGTGCACTCCGCTGTTCACCCGCAGCCGCACCGCCTGGACGCGGCCGTGGCGCTCGGCCGCCGCGGCGACCCGGTCGATCTCGATCAGGCTGTCGAGGACGATCGTGCCCAACCCGGCCTCGACCGCGCGGTCGATCTCGCCGAGCGACTTGTTGTTGCCGTGCAGCCCGAGCCGCGCGGGCTCGACGCCGGCGGCGAGAGCGACGGCGAGCTCGCCTCCGCTCGAGAGATCGATGTTGAGGCCCTCGTCGCGCATCCAGCGGGCGACCTCGGTCGAGAGGAAGGCCTTGCCCGCGTAGTAGACGGTGACGCCGGTGCCGATGCGGGCGAGCTCGCGGGCGAAGGCGTCGCGGGTCTGCACCGCCCTGCGGCGGGCGTCGCTCTCGTCGACCACGTAGAGCGGGGTGCCGAACTGCTCGGCCAGCTGCGACGCCGGGACTCCCGCGATCGTCAGCTCTCCGTCGTCGTCGCGCGCGGCGCCGTCCGACCAGACGCCGTCGACGAGCGCGTTCGCATCGTCGGGGGCGACGAGCCACTCGGGCGCGAGCGGGTGACGCGGGGCGCGGGCGGGCGCGTCGTCGTTTTCCACGGGTGAGACCTCACAGGAGAGAGTGGGAGCGTCACTGCGTGGCGAGCGAGTCCGGATTGACCCCTGAAGCCAGCAAGTTCGTCGTGTGCTGTCAGTACGGCGTCTGCGCAGTGCAGTGTGCCGTCACTGTCGGGCCGCGGTCTCCCGCGGGCACAGGGCTCCGATCCTACCGGTCGGCGGCGCGGAGGCCGACCGGGATCAGCTGCAGACGCCGGTCTCCTGCTGGGCGGGATCGCTGAGGAAGGTCGGGGCGAGCGCGAAGGTCGCGTCCAGCGACTCCGCCGAGACGACCGCGTCGGTGAGGGTGAGCCCCTGCGGCACCGAGTCGGCGATGCAGACCGACCGCGGCCCGAGCAGTCCGTCGGCGACACCGCCGAAGCGGTCCTCGACGTCGGCGGCGGCGATGGTCGTCCCGGCGACCGTGACCTCGGAGGGCGTGAGCTCGATCGCCCCGTCGGCCGCAGCGAGCTCGATCCCGACCCCGGCCGCGAGGCTGAGGCCGAGCACCTCGACCGAGGTGTTCACCCGCACGAGCGGCGGGTCGAGGGTGACCCCGTCGATCGGCACCTCGCTGCGGGCGGCGACCAGGTCGCTCACCGAGGCGGGGTCGAGGGCGACGGTGGCCGTGCCGGAGTCGAGCGCACCCGACCCGCTCGCGGGGACTCCCACGAGGGAGGCGTCGACATCGCCGTTCAGGTCGCCGAAGGCCACGTCGTCGCTGCGGATGTCGAGGCGGTCGAGCCGCCCCGCCACCAGCTGCGGCAGCACGGCCCAGCCGGCCACCTCGACGTCGACCGGGTGGTCGGCCGGGAGCGAGAGCGCCTCCCGGATGCTCGTCGCCGCCTGATCGGCGACCGCTCGGCGTGCCACCGCGTCGCCGACGACGGCCGCGACGACGAGCAGGACGACGACGATCGCGGTGACGATCAGAGCACGGCGCCCCCGCCGCGGCGCCCCCGCGGCGCTCACATCCGGTCCGGAGCGGTCACGCCGAGCATGGAGAGGCCGTTGCGGAGGACCTGCCCGGTGGCCTCGTTGAGGCGGAGGCGGGTCGAGTGCACGGCCTCGATCGGGTCGTCGCCCTGCGGCACGACGCGGCAGTTGTCGTACCAGCGGTGGTAGAGACCGGCGATCTCCTCCAGGTAGCGGGCGATGCGGTGCGGCTCGCGCAGCTCGGCCGCGTGAGCGACGATGCGCGGGAACTCCTGGAGCCCGCCGAGCAGCGCCGACTCGGTCGGGTGCACGAGGGTCTCGGGCGCGAACGGCTCGCGCGGCACTCCAGAAGCCTCGGCCTTCGCCACGACCTGACGGGTGCGGGCGTGGGCGTACTGCACGTAGTAGACCGGGTTGTCATTGCTGCGCTTGGTCAGCAGATCGAGGTCGATGTCGAGGGTCGAGTCGGCGGAGGAGCGCACCAGCGAGTACCGCGCGGCATCGACGCCCACGGCCTCGACCAGGTCCTCCATCGTCACCACGGTGCCGGCGCGCTTGGACATCCGCACCGCCTCGCCGTCCTTCAGCAGGTTGACCAGCTGGCCGATGAGGATCTCGAGGTTCACGCCCGGGGTGTCACCGAAGGCCGCGCACATCGCCATCATCCGGCCGATGTAGCCGTGGTGGTCGGCGCCGAGCATGATGATCGCGCGGTCGAAGCCGCGCTCGCGCTTGTCGAGGTAGTAGGCGAGGTCACCTGCGATGTAGGCGGCTTCTCCGTCGCTCTTGATGATGACCCGGTCGCGGTCGTCGCCGAAGTCCGTGGTGCGCAGCCACGTCGCTCCGTCGGCCTCGAAGATGTGGCCGAGCTCGCGCAGGCGCTCGATCGCGCGCTCGACGGCCCGTGACTCGTGCAGGGAGTTCTCGTGGAAGTAGACGTCGAAGTCGACCCCGAACTCGTGCAGGCTCTGCTTGATCTCGCCGAACATCAGGTCGACGCCGATCGAGCGGAAGGTCTCGTCGCGCTCCTGCTCGGGCAGGACCGACAGATCGCCGGGGTAGGCGGCGACCACGCGGTCGGCGATGTCGGCGATGTAGGCGCCGCCGTAGCCGTCGTCGGGGGTCGGCTGCCCGCTGTAGGCGGCCACCAGGCTGCGGGTGAAGCGGTCGATCTGCGCGCCGTGGTCGTTGAAGTAGTACTCGCGGGTCACCTCGGCACCCTGCGCGATCAGCACGCGGGCGAGGCTGTCGCCGACGGCAGCCCAGCGGGTGCCGCCGATGTGGATGGGGCCGGTGGGGTTCGCCGAGACGAACTCGAGGTTCATCCGGACGCCGGAGTAGACGGAGCCGGTGCCGTACGCCTCCCCCGCCTCGACGATCACGCCGGCGAGCGCCCCTGCGGCCGCGGCCTCGAGGCGCACGTTGAGGAACCCGGGGCCGGCGACCTCGACCGTGGCGACGCCGTCGACGGCGGTCAGGCCCTCGGCGAGCTCGGCCGCCAGCTCGCGCGGGTTGGCGCCGACCTTCTTCGCGAGCTTCATCGCGATGTTCGACGCCCAGTCGCCGTGGTCGCGGTTCTTGGGGCGCTCGAGCACCACCTCGGCGAGCGCGACCTCGACGTCGCCGCCTCGTCGCTGCACGGCGTCGAGGACGAGGGCGTGCAAGGAGGCGGCGAGCTGTTCGGGAGTCACGGGGCACGATTCTACCGGCCGGGGCCGCCGCGGCTCCCCTGCCGTCCGCTCGCCCCCGGGGCGGTTGCTAGGGTGCCTCGCATGCGCCGTCCCGCCGCCCTCCTCGCCGCCGTCGCGGTCGCCTTCGCGCTCTCCGGGTGCACGCAGGCGCAGGAGCCGTCGGCGAGCGCGGACGCCGCGGTCACGGGCACCCCCGTCCCACTGTCCTGCGAGCAGCTCGTCCCCGCGTCGGCGCTGACCGGGCTCTGGGCGGGCTACTCGCCGAGCGACGTCGACCCCACCGCGGTCTCGACCGAGATAGCCGGCTACGACGGAGTCGTCTGCGGCTGGGCGGACGAGTCGGGCGCGACATTCCAGCTCGCGGTCGCGCAGCTGGACCCCGCCATCATCGAGGCTCTGAAGAACGAGTACTACACGACGAGCAACGCAGTGCCCACCTACGGCAAACCGCCGGCGGTCGAGGGGTACTACGAGGTCGCGAGCGGCCGCGGCGTCGCCGATGCGTTCGTCGAGCAGTACTGGCTCGAAACGTCCAGCGAGTCGTTCGTCGAGCCCGGCGATCCCGAGCCGCTGGTCCGCGCGGCGCTGGACGCCCTGACGGGCTGAGCGTCAGCCCAACCGCATCGGTGAGACGTGATCGTCGTCGGGCAGCTCGTCGCACTCCGCGTCCACGCTCATGGTCTCGAGCCGGAGGTCCGAGAGGTAGCTGCTGAGGAAGGCGGTGTCGGCCGTGTCCCGCCCCGACGAGATGCGGAGCATCGACCCGCGCGGAGCGAGCCGCGTCGCGTCGACCACGTGCCAGGCGCCGCCGACCCAGGCCTCCGTCACCGCATGGAAGTCCTTCGGCTGGAGCGCCGGCGCGTAGACCGCGGTGACCCGAGCGGGGATATCGAGCGCACGGAGCAGACCGGCCACGGTGTGCGCGAAGTCACGGCACACGCCCTGCCCGCTCTCGATCACCTGCGCCGCTCCCCCGGTGGCGACCGTCGACCCGTAGACGTAGGAGAGGCGCCCGTGCACCCACTCCTCGACCGCGACGAGCGCGTCGAAGCCGCGGGCGCGTCCGAACTCGCGCCGGGCGATGCCGCCCAGTGCGTCCGCCTCGGCGTACCGACTCGGCCGCAGGTACTCGACGAGCTCGAGCTCACTGGGCTCGTCGGGAGCACCGTGGCCCTCGACCCGGGCGCGGTACTCGACGGTCATCTCGCCCCGGTTCGCCTCCACGCGATGGATGCGCGCGCCGTGCCGCGCGTCGAACTCGCGGACCGGCACCGGTTCGCCGTCGAGCAGGACCGTGAACGAGTCCTCGAACGCGGCGCCGGTCGGGGTCGCGGACATCAGGAAGATCAGGTCGGTCGGCCCGGACAGACGCAGGCCCAGCGAGGCGGAGACGGTGCGCAGCATGGCACCATCGTGGCACGCCGCGGAGCCCGGATCGGCGTCGGGGAGGCCCCCGCCCGAGTGCTAATGTTGTCCGGTACTCCTGGCCCCCATAGCTCAGGGGATAGAGCACTGCCCTCCGGAGGCAGGGGCGTAGGTTCGAATCCTACTGGGGGCACATCCCGCCGGAACGGGCGTCCAGCCGGTCCGAACATTTTTCGCGCTTGGCTCGCTCAAAACGCTCATGCCGATTCGTCGCGCTTGGGTACGGCCCACGCCGCAACGACCAGACCAGCCTGCGCGCACGCCCCTCGCCAGTTCCGCCTGACGACCTCAGCCCTCAGCCCCGAACGTGTCGCAGAGCAAGCGTTCATCTGCAGTCGCCCCGACCTCGAGGCCCTTGGTCACGGACGAGTTGCAGGGGCGGGAGGAGTCGACACGACTGCCGGGCGGGGAACTCCCGCGTAGGGAACTTTTCTCAGCTTCCGAGTGAGCGGACGCTCGACGAACCAGTAGATCGCGGCGGCTGCGATAACGGAACCGACTATCGAAGCCGTCACTGAGAGAACTCCTGATTGCACGCCGATGATGCCGAGAGCGACTGGAGCAATGGGAGCGAGCATCGGGTGAAACAGATAAAGACTGTAAGACGCATCACCCATGAACAATACGGGCTTCGGAAGAATCCGCGCGAGAATGGGCTCAGCCAAGACGACGATCAGGAACACGGCCGTGACGACCCCCTTCCTGAACGGTGCGTTACGCGCCCAGTCCAGACCGTCGGGAAGCAACGCGAATATCAGCGTCGCTGCGAGAGCAAGAGTCAGGAGGAACATCAGGTTCCGCCGAGGGTTCGACGAGAGAACGACTCGCCCGATCACCATCCCGATGATGAAATACAAGACGATCTGATCGAAGTAGAAGGCCCATGTCGGCCAGTCTTCGTCGCCACGCACAGCGTGAAGGCCAGCAAGAACGAGGAGAGCAACGCTCGAGAAGAGAAGAACGTTTCGACGGAACAAGAGCGCCGCGGTGAAGATCGCGTAAAACGCCATCTCGAAGGTGAGCGTCCATCCCACGCCGAGAAGCGGCTCAACGCTTCCTCCTGGGTTCCGCGTCGGGAGGAAGAGGAACGACGCGATGCCCGACCAGGGCGTCAGCGCTGCGTGAAGGACCGCACCCGGGAGCGCGATCATTGTCAGTATCTTCACAGTGGTGGCGATCCAGTACATCGGAACGATACGAATCAGCCGACGTACCGCGAAATTCTTCCAGCCTCCGGGCACCTCGAAAGGCCGAGCAGTGACCATCATCACAAAGCCCGAGATGACGAAGAATATGTCGACACCGACGGTGCCGCCCTTCCAGACGAAGATGGACTGATCAAGCCGCTCATTGGCGTAAAATGTGCTGTGGGTGATGACCACGAGGATCGCCGCCACGAAACGGAGCGCTTGTATCCCCTGAAACTTCTGCGCTTTCTGCAACGCGACTCCTCTGGTCATCTGATCGGGACATCGTGGTGGGCGCGGAAAATCGTCGCGGTGCCGAGGATACGCCTCACGGCGTCGCCGCGCAGTGCGTGCGTGCGCACCCCGCCTCGCCTACCCGCACCGAGGCTTCGCCGCCGGCCGGTCAACGGGCACGCAACATCGGCTCGAGCGCATCGCCCAGAGGGGTTGCTAGGTGCGCCGAGAAAGTCGCCGTGATGTGGTGCGCATCGCGGTAGATCAACGTATTGCCCACTATCGGGGGACACCAATCCACGGAGCAGAGGTAGTCAGTGAGGTCGATCGAGACCGCGTCGTTCTGCGCAGCGGCGTCAGCCTCGCTCCCACGGATCTGCTGATCGACCGCTTTCTCGCGCTCGAGACCACACACTTCGGCCTCGGCGAGATGCGCGGACAAGCACACGGCCGGCGTATCGATCAGATCAGGCGTATCGGCCATCACAGCAACCGGCGAGGGGATCGCACGGATCGTCCTCTCAAGACCCGCCTCCCAACCCTCGATGTAGTCGGATCCCGAAGTACCCGTGTCCGCCCTTCCGTAGTTCGCGACGATGACCAGAGCTGGCGGTGCCTCCTGGAGCTCCTGGAGAACTCCATCCCTCCAGGCTGAGCACTCGGAGTACGGCACGCCATCCAGTCTGACCTCAATGTCGACGGAGGGACAGGAACTCTTGGTGAATGTCTCGACGGAGTATCCAAGTTCGGATGCCGCGCCGATCACGGCGGGAAACCATTGTGCGGCATGGGAATCGCCGAAAAGAGCAATTTGAGGTAGGCCTGGGTCCCCGAAGAGGCACGGTTCGCTATTCGAACTAGCGAAATCACGATGACACCCGTCCTCATAGAGTTCCGGTTGATCTGACGAGGCCTGCCGCAGCGACGGTTCCAAGTTCCGCGGAACGACGTCAGTGGGCTTCGGCGGGGCGGTGATCGCGCTCGCGACTTCTACCTCGACGGAAAGATGTCGGCTGTTCGAATAGGCGAACGACGCGGTCGCACCCAACGAGATGACAACCGAGGCCGCGAGCGCACCGAACAACGTCGCTCGAGGAGGAGCGTTCTTAAGCTTCGGCCATCTGATCATCGGAGTCTCGACATACCGGTAGGACAACCACGCGAGCGGAACACAGGCGAGAGCGAGCACGAGCGTGAGCGCGATCGGTAGCGGCTCCCTCGAACCGACCACGGTCTGCGGTATCACGAGAACTGGCCAATGGATGAGGTAGAGCGAGTAGGAAATAGTACCGATAAAGGTCATGCCCCGTACCGAGAGCAGCCTAGTCGGACCGAAAGCCGGTGAACCCAGTCCGCCGGCTATGACCATTGCCGTAGAGGCCGAAGGGATGAGCGCCCAGAAGCTCGGGAATGGAGTGGCACTCGTGAAGAGAAGAAGGGAGAGCACAATACCTGACAGCCCCAGCCATCCGAGGAGTGCGCTGAGGTGACTGTGTAACGGCAGGCGCCTCCCCTCGAGAAGGAACGCAGTCAATCCCCCCAACGCGAGTTCCCAGGCGCGCGTGGGCAACGAGAAGAACGCCCACGGCTGAGATTCGTAGGTGAGGACCACGCAGGCCACGAACGAGGCGACCGCGACGGCAGCCACCACGACCAGGAGAGTGCGTCTGCGCCTCGAGACGCCGTAAGCGACAGCGATCAACGCTGGCCACAGCAAGTAGAACTGCTCCTCCACGCCGAGCGACCAGAAGTGCTGGAAGAGCGACGGAGTGCTTTCCGCGAGGTAGTCCGTCCCCTGCGCCGCGAAAAGCAGGTTGGGAACGTAGAAGGCGGTCGCAACCGCGCCGCGCCAGACCTCCTGCATGAGCAGTGGTGGATACACGAATAGCGCTGTGACGATGGACAACGCGAGCACCACGAATGAAGCGGGGAGGATCCTGCGAGCGCGCTTCGCGTAAAACTCCGCGAAATCGATCCGTCCTCGGGCGCGGAGCGAACCGAGGAGGTGCGTGGTGATCAGGAAGCCGGAGATCACGAAGAAGACATCGACGCCCGCGTAACCGCCGGGGAGGAACGACACTCCCGCGTGGTAGAGGACGACCCCGCCCACAGCGACGGCCCGAAGCCCCTAGATATCCCGACGGAAGTCCGATCGAACAGGGGTCTCGACAGACGAGTATGGAGCAGGAGTCTTCGGCAAGGTCTCGCTTCCTGTTGGAGGCCGGCTCGGCACGCTGCAAGCGACCGCCGACACGGACGCTCTCCTCAAACAAGGGAGCGTTCGTTGTCCGGAGGGGGATCGGCGGCGCGACGTCCCCCACCAGGCTCTTGTCCGGCTTGCCGCGCTCTCGAATTCATGGACGCGACGGCCCCGGGCTCGCGACCACCAGGCGTCCGCTCAGGATAGCGACGTGGTTTCACCCAGTTCCGCCCGCTGGCGCCTGATCAGGCCTTAAGAGGAGAAATCGGATGAGTTTCTGCTGTATTGCCACCCCTATGGGTGTCGAGATGGCGCGAAGTGGATTATCGTGGGCGCACCCGCCACCCCGAGTGCAGACCCGAAAACTCACTCGTTCACCCGATGGAACCCCGGCGGCCGCAACCCTGGAGCACCGATGCTCACCGAACGACAGACCCACTCGAAGCCGTCTCTCACCCTTCACCTCGGCCACCGCCTGTGCGAAGCGTGCGGACGCAAGCGCGCCCGGCGCCACTCCCCCTTCTGCTCGCAGGAGTGCGCCGAGACCTTCATGTACTACGACTGAGACCGGATTCCTCGCGGCGCACCCCGAACCTCCCTCGAAACGCTCTCAGGAACGGCCTGTTCCTGAGAGCCGAGTCGTAGGGTGAGCGCGTGAACATCCTTGTCGTCGAAGACGATCCAGCCATGGGTGAGGCCCTCGTGGGCGGCCTCGAAGACGCCGGTTACGAGGCGGTGCTGACGACGAACGGCGTCGACGCCCTCGTGGCGTTCAACAACGCCGAGTTCTCGGCGGCGATCGTCGATGTGATGCTGCCGGCGATGTCGGGGTTCGAGATCTGCAGGCGCATCCGCGAGCTCGGCCGGTCGACTCCGATCATGCTGCTCACGGCGCGCGATGCGATCGAGGACCGCGTCTTCGGGCTGGACGCCGGTGCGGACGACTACCTCACGAAGCCGTTCGCCTTCACCGAGCTGAACGCGCGGCTCCGCGCCCTGCTGCGACGCAGCCCGTCGCTGATGTCGACCTCGATCGAGGTCGGTCGCATCACGGTCGACGGGTCGAGCATCCGCCGCACGGCCGACGGCAGCCGCATCCACGTCAGCCCCAAGGAGCTCGAGCTGCTGAAGCTCCTGATCACTCCGGTCGGCTCGGTCGTGACCCGGCAGCGGATCCTCTCGGAGATCTGGGGCGGCGGCGAGATCGTCGACAACAACATCGTCGACCAGTACGTCAGCTACCTCCGTAAGAAGCTCCCGACCGAGGACACCGGCGTCAGCATCGTCACGGTGCGCGGCAAGGGATACTTCCTCCGCCCCGTCGAGTAGGGCTGTGACGACACCGGAGCCTGAGCGCCGCCGCTCGACTGCACTCTCGATCCGGGCGCGCATCACCGTCGGCAGCGTCGCGGTCGCGACCGTGCTCTTCGCGCTGGCCGCGATGCTCTTCTACCAGGTGGTCTCGGGGATCGTCGAGCGGAGCGAGCGCACCATCCTCGTGTCGATCGAGGACGAGATCCGCCGCGACATCTCGGCCGGCAACGTGCCGCGCGCCGAGGGCTCGACGACCGGTCAGCTCTACCTCGCCCTCAGCCCCGAGGGAGACGGCACCGCGACGACGATGCCGGCCCGCCTCTCGAGCGCGGTGCTCGGCGACCTCCAGGCGACCGCCGCCGACTCGACTCCGCGCTACACCGAGATCACGACGGGCTCGACCCGGTACCTGGTGCGAATCACCGCGGTGGAGGCCGACGACGGCACCTGGTCGGTCGCGACCGCGCGCGACCAGGCCGCCTCGCAGCTGGTGCTCGACGACTTCGCGCACGTCCTGGTCTACGCCGCGATCTTCCTCGTCGTCACCTTCGGTCTCGCGTCGTGGATCCTCACGGGGGCGGCCCTCGCGCCGGTCAGGCGGATGCGCGCCCGAGCCGACCAGATCGCCGCCGAACCCGGCCACGGCGACCAGCTGCCGGTGGTCGGCACCCACGACGAGATCGACGAGCTGGCCGAGACCCTCAACGCCTTCCTGACCAAGCAGACCGCTTCTCTCGCCCGCGAGAAGCAGATGGTGTCGGATGCGAGCCACGAGCTGCGGACTCCGCTCGCCGCCCTGTCGGCGCAGCTCGAGATCGCCCACCACCGCGTCGAGGATCCGGTGGCGGTCGACCGCGTCATCCTCGACGCGCGCAAGAGCGTCGACCGGCTGGTGCGGCTGGCGTCCGCGCTCCTCGACATCTCGCGGATCGAGAGCCGCTCGATCCGGCCGACGGCTCCGTTCGACGAGCTGGTCGACGAGCTCGTGGGCGCGGTGGACCGCACGCGGCTCCTCGCGAGCGAGTCGGGCGTCGAGATCGACTACGACATCGACGAGCGCGAACCGCTGCGGCTCTACGGCGTCGCGGCCCAGGACTTCGGGCGGGTCATAGACAACCTCGTCCGCAACGCGATCCAGGCGATCGACGGAGGCGGGATGATCGTCGCGGCGCTCAGCCAGCAGGACGGACGCCTGCTGCTCACGGTGTCGGACGACGGGCCGGGCATGCCCGACGCGTTCATCCCGGTGGCCTTCGACCGGTTCTCGCGGCCCGACGACTCGCGGACGCTCGCGTCGGGCGGGAGCGGGCTCGGGCTGGCGCTGGTGCACACGACGGTGCTGTCGGCCGGCGGGACGGTGACGCTCTCGAATCGGGAGCCGCGCGGGCTCGCGGTGGAGATCGTGCTGCCGCCGGTGGGGTCGGCGGGGCGGTGACGGGGGTGGGGGCGTTCCCACGGAGGAGCACGCCCCGCTTGTTGATCGAGTAGCCCG
Organism: Rathayibacter sp. VKM Ac-2754; assembly: GCF_009807095.1. Taxonomy (GTDB): domain Bacteria; phylum Actinomycetota; class Actinomycetes; order Actinomycetales; family Microbacteriaceae; genus Rathayibacter. The sequence continues at coordinate 21,572 of NZ_WUCC01000006.1, forward strand.
CACAGCGGGCGTATCGAGATCCACGTCCGCCAGAAGGTCGGGACAGATGCCGCATCTGCTGAAGCTGGTGGGTCTCGATACGCCCCTGCGGGGCTACTCGACCAGCATGGGCGCGGGTGGGTCTCGATACGCCCCTGCGGGGCTACTCGACCAGCATGGGCGCGGGTGGGTCTCGATACGCCCCTGCGGGGCTACTCGACCAGCATGCGCGCGGGCGGGTCTCGATACGCCCCTGCGGGGCTACTCGACCAGCATGCTCTGCGCCGATGCGGCCTTCAGCCTCGACTCCTCGAGCAGCAGAGACTCAGCGCCGGTGGCGGGCGGTGACGTCGACTAGCGGGGGTCGTCCTCGGGGCGGACGGGCTGGGGGTCGCCGGTCACGGGCGGGGGCGCCCAGACGGCCTGCGTGGTCTCGGTGGTGGCGCTCTGGCCGTCGAGGAGGTTGCGGGCCCGGTTGACGACCTCGGGGTCGACGAGCACGGAGTAGCTGGACGCGATGACCTGCATGGTCGAGGTGAAGTCGCGGCGACGGCGGTTCACGGCGTAGGAGGCGAGGCCGAACAGCATCCCGAAGCCGGCACCGAGGAGGACCGCGGCGATCAGGAACGAGAAGTCGGTGGTCGGCGAGAAGATGATGAGCAGCAGGCCGAGGAACACACCGAGCCAGGCGCCGGAGGCGGCTCCCGCGAGGGCGACGCGGCCCCAGGTGAGCTTGCCGGTCACGCGCTCGACGCTCTTGAGCTCGTTGCCGATGATCGCGAGCTGACGCACGGGGAAGTCGGCGCGGGCGAGCACGTCGACCGCGGCCTGCGCCTCCTGGTAGGTGTCGAAGGTGGCGAGGATCTCGCCGCGAGGGATGGTCGGGAAGGCCGGCCCGCGGCCGTTGAACGGCATCTGCTGAGTCACCCGTTCAGGCTCCCACAGCACTCTTGGAGCCTTCTGAACAGTGCTCGAGAGCATCCCGAAGGTGAGCCGAGAGCCCTCGGCTCCCGCTCGGTCGCGCGGCACTAGGTTTGTAGCCGTGAGTTCTGCCAGAGTCTTCGTCGCGCGCTTGGCCGGATGCACGGTCTTCGACCCCGCCGGCGATCGCGTCGGCAAGGTCCGCGACGTGCTGCTGGTCTATCGGCAGAACGACCCTCCGCGCGTCGTGGGGCTGGTCGTCGAGATCCCCGGCCGACGCCGCGTCTTCGTCTCGATCGGCCGCGTGACCAGCATCGGCAGCGGGCAGATCATCACCACGGGACTCATCAACGTCCGCCGCTTCGAGCAGCGCGGCGGCGAGGTGCGCGTGATCGCCGAGCTCCTCGGCCGGCGCATGAGCTTCGTCGACGGCTCGGGCGACGCGATCGTCGAGGACGTCGCGATCGAGGAGGTCGGCCCCGGCGAGTGGCAGCTCGCGCAGCTCTTCGTCCGCCGCCCCAAGACGAGCCCATCGCCCTTCGCCAAGGGCGCCACCACCTTCGCCGGCTGGCACGAGGTCCGCGAGAGCATCTCGCGCGAGGCCCAGTCGGCCGAGCAGTACGTCGCCAGCCTCTCGGAGCTCAAGCCCGCCGATCTCGCGAGCACGCTGCTCGATCTGCCGAAGCAGCGGATGCTCGAGGTCGCCGGCCAGCTGTCCGACGACCGGCTCGCCGACGCGCTCGAGGAGATGCCCGAGAGCGAGCAGGTCGAGATCCTCGGCCAGCTCGACGACGACCGCGCAGCCGACGTCCTCGACCAGATGCAGCCCGACGACGCCGCCGACCTGATCGCCCAGCTGACGGAGGAGCGCGGCGAGGCCCTGCTCGAGCTGATGGAGCCCGAGGAGGCGGACGACGTCCGCATGCTCCTCACCTACGCCCCCGAGTCGGCGGGTGGTCTCATGACGACCGAGCCGATCATCGTCTCGTCCGAGGCCACCGTCGCCGAGGGTCTCGCCCTCATCCGCCGTCACGAGCTGGCGCCCGCACTCGGCGCCGCGGTCTGCGTCACGCTCCCTCCGTACGAGCCGCCGACCGGGCGCTTCCTCGGCATGGTGCACTTCCAGCGGATGCTGCGCTACCCGCCGCACGAGCGCCTCGGCACGCTGCTCGACCAGAGCTTCGATCCGATCACCCCCGACACCTCGGCCGCCGAGGTCGCCCGGATCCTGGCGAGCTACAACCTCGTCTCGGTCCCCGTGGTCGACGAGTCGCACCGGCTCGTCGGAGTGGTCACCATCGACGACGTCCTCGACTACCTGCTTCCGGACGACTGGCGCAGCCACGGCGACGACGACGAACCGCGGAAACCCGTGACGACGGCGACCCAGGGCATCCCTGTGGCGCCGCAGCAAGCGGTCAGAGCACGACGACGAGGATGGAGGGGCGCCCGTGGCACGGGAGACTAAGCAGGACCGGCGGCTCGACGCCCCGAAGGGACTCCGCAGCCGGGTCCTCCCGATGCGCAACCGGCAGCGGAGCGACCGCTTCGGCCGCCTGACCGAGTCGTTCGCCCGCGGCATGGGAACCCCGTGGTTCCTGTTCGGCATGACGGTCTTCTGCGTCTTCTGGCTGATCTTCAACACCTACGGGCCCGAGGACGCGCGCTTCGACTCGCAGGCCCTCGGCTTCACGGTCCTCACCCTGATCCTGTCGCTGCAGGCCTCCTACGCCGCCCCGCTCCTCCTGCTCGCGCAGAACCGCCAGGACGACCGCGACCGCGTGCAGATCGAGCAGGACCGCCAGCGCGCCGAGCGCAACCTCGCCGACACCGAGTACCTCGCCCGCGAGGTCGTCGCGCTCCGTCTCGCGATCCGCGACATGGCCAGCAAGGACTTCATCCGCTCCGAGCTGCGCACCCTGGTCGAGGAGCTCGAGAAGGACCGTGCGGAGTCGGGCGCGCCCGAGCGCGGCGATGCCTGACGCCACGGCGGTCGATCCGGCCGGGCTCGAGCGCGCCGTGCGCGAGTCCCTCGCCCGCGTCGTCGACCCCGAGATCCGCAAGCCGATCACCGAGCTCGACATGGTCGAGTCGGTCGTGGCCGCCGGCGACGGAGCGGTCGACGTCGAGATCCGGCTGACCATCGTCGGCTGCCCTGCCGCTTCGGCGATCGAGCGCGACGTCCGCGAGGCGGTCGAGCGCACTCCCGGAGTGACCAGCACCCGCCTCGAGGTCGGGGTGATGACGCCGGCGCAGCGCACCGCCCTCACCGAGCGCCTCCGCGGTGCACGGCGGACCATGCAGTTCGGCCCCGACTCCCTCACGCGGGTCATCGCGGTCACCAGCGGCAAGGGAGGCGTCGGCAAGTCGACCGTCACCGCCAACCTCGCGGTCGCCCTCGCCCAGCAGGGGCTCTCGGTCGGCCTGGTCGACGCGGATGTGCACGGCTTCTCGATCCCGGGGCTGCTGGGGCTCATGCACGACGGCCGCGTCGCCGGCCCCACACGGGTGGGCGAGCTGATGCTGCCTCCCGTCGCCCACGGGGTGAAGGTGATCTCGATCGGGATGTTCCTCGAGGGCGACACCCGGGGCGCCGCCGTCTCGTGGCGCGGACCGATGCTGCACCGCACGATCTCGCAGTTCCTGACCGACGTCTACTTCGGCGACCTCGACGTGCTGCTGCTCGACCTGCCGCCGGGGACCGGTGACGTGGCGATCTCGATCGGCCAGCTGCTCCCCCACGCCGAGGTGCTGATCGTGACGACTCCGCAGCCCGCGGCGGCCGACGTCGCGGAGCGGAGCGGTGCGCTCGCGCGCCAGTCGGGACAGCGGATCATCGGCGTCGTCGAGAACATGGCGGGGCTCCCCCAGGCCGACGGCACCGTGCTCGAGCTCTTCGGCAGCGGAGGCGGTGCCGAGGTCGCCCGTCGGCTCACCGCGAGCGGTGACCGGGTGCCGGTGCTCGCGTCGCTGCCGATCAGCGTGGCGCTTCGCGCGGGCGGCGACGAAGGCGTGCCGGTCGTCGTCGGCGATGCCGCCGATCCCGCGGCACGAGCGATCACGGATCTGGCGCAGAAGCTCGGGGCGAGGCCGCGCGGACTGACGGGCCGTCGCCTCCCGATGTCGGTCAACTGACCGGAGCCGCGTCGAGCACCCACGAGGAAGACGACGCCACGAGAGCGGCCGGCACGGGCACGGCAGCGGTACCGACCTCAGCCGGCGGAGGAGCTCAGGTGGCTTCGGAGTCGACGGGCGGCGGGGCCACCGTCGCGAGCTCGCCGGCACCGGCGGAGCGCTTCATGGTCGTGTAGTAGCTGTCCTGCGAGGCGGCAGTAGTGGTGACGGGCGCGGCGACGGCGGTCGGCGGCTTCACCGTGGGAGCAGGCGTGTCGTCTTCCAGCAGGGCGTCGCGGATGATGCGGCGCGGGTCGTACTGGCGCGGGTCGAGCTTCTTCCAGTCGACCTCGTTGAACTCCTCGCCCATCTCGTCCTTGACCCGCTCGCGCGCCTGAGTGGCGTATCCGCGGACCTTGCGCACGAGCTGGCCGAGCTGAGCGGCGTAGTGCGGCAGACGATCGGGGCCCAGCACGAAGACCGCGATGATCCCGATGATCAGGAGCTTGTCGAACGTCAAACCGAACACGAGACAAGAGTAACCCGCCGCGCCTGCGTCACCGACCTCGCGCGCCACCGTAGCCTGACCGTGCAGCAGGCGCGATCCGCCCGCCGCATCGACGAAAGGGAGTCCCTCCGTGTCCGACAAGGATGCCAACTGGAAGTACGCCGAGGACGCCATCGTCGAACCGGAGGCGATCGCCTCCGCCCGCCGGCTCTCGATCGAGCTGGGCATCGACGCCGTCGCGCCGTCGATCGGCGCACAGTCGGCCCTGGTCGCGGCCGCCGCGCGGGCCACGTCGATCATCGAGATCGGCACGGGCACCGGCGTGAGCGGCCTCTGGCTCCTCGACGGCGCCCCCGAGGCGATGCTCACCTCCATCGACTCGGAGGCGGTGCACCAGCAGCACGCGCGCGCCCAGTTCCACGAGGCCGGCGTCTCGCCCAACCGCCTCCGGCTCATCCCGGGCCGCGCGCTCGAGGTGCTCCCCCGGATGAACGAGAACTCGTACGACATCGTCTTCGTCGACGGCGACCCGCTGCAGGTCATCGAGAACGTCGAGCACGCCCTGCGGCTGGTGCGTCCGGGTGGGACCGTCCTGGTGCCGCACGCCCTCTGGCGCGGCCGCGTCTCGAACCCGGCCCAGCGCGACGAGATCGCGTCGGCCTTCCGCACGCTCGTCGCCGAGGTCTGCGCCTCGCCCGCCGTCGTCAGCGTGCTCTCCCCCATCGGCGACGGACTGCTGCAGGCCAACAAGCGCCGCGCCTGAGCCGCTCGAACTGTCCCGTCAACGAGGGAACGCCCGCCGCACGGGGTGCGACGGGCGTTCTCGATGGAGCAGGTCAGGCGGGAGCCACCACCGACGCGAGAGCGTCGTGGAGTTCTTTCGCCTCTGCATCGTTGACTGAGACGACGAGGCGTCCGCCTCCTTCGAGCGGAACGCGCACGACGATGAGTCGCCCCTCCTTAACAGCCTCCATCGGTCCGTCTCCGGTCCTCGGCTTCATGGCCGCCATAGAGTTCCCCTTTCGTGACGTATCCCTCTATTATCGTGCATCCGCGTCCCTCACGAAATCCGCCCCTGGGAGGGCGCTCAGGGGTTGCCGATCACGGCGGAGTCCAGTCGTAGCCGTCGACGGCCCAGCAGATCGAGATCCAGACGATCTGACCGACGATCCCGAGTGCCACGAGGGTGCAGCGGAACAGCGGCGACCGCGGCACGGCGAGAGCGCCGACCAGCGGGAACATCGGCCCCAGCAGCCGGAAGGTGCTCGACTGCGGGAAGAAGAAGGCGAACAGGTAGACGCCGTAGCCCGCGACCCAGGCCCGGCTGAAGAGGTCGAGCCGCCTGGTCCACGGGGCGGCGAGGATGCCCACGAAGACCGCGACCAGCAGCACCACGATCGCGATGCCGACCAGCGGAGCGCCGAACCACCAGTCGCCCCACCACGCCCCGCTCTGGAACCACGAGGTGAAGGGGAACAGCTCCTGGTAGCCGATGTAGGCCGACCGCCACGCCAGCTCGGTGTCGGTGTAGGCGGTCGGCGATCCGGTCACCGCCCAGGCGGCGGCGGGCCAGGAGAAGCCGACGACGAGGCCCCAGCCGGTGAGCGCGACCGCGGGCAGCCAGTCGCTGCGCGGGAACGGCTCGCGCGCTCGCCGGACGTAGCGCACGACGACGTAGAGGCCCATCGCCGCGGCGAAGGCGAGACCGCTCGGACGCGTCAGTCCGAGCAGGAGCACGACCGGGAACACCCAGGCGTACTGCCGCCGCACGAGCAGGAGCAGCGTGATCGCCGTCAGCATCATCGCGGCCGACTCGGCGTAGGCGAGCTGCATCATCGGCGAGGTCGGCGCGACGCAGAAGAGCAGCACCGCGATCAGCGACTGCGCCTCGCTGAGCGAGTGCCGGAAGAGGCGGTAGAGGACGAGGCAGGTGACCGCTCCGCAGACCACCGAGACCGCGACGGCGGCCGTGGCCCAGCCGAGGCCGGTGACCGCCATCAGGAGTCGCACCACGGCCGGGTACAGCGGCATGAACGCCCACGCGTTCTCGCCGATCTCGCCCGTGTCCGTCACCGGCAGCACCGACGGGTAGCCGGCCGTCGCGATGATCTCGTACCAGCGGCCGTCCCACATCGAGGCGAAGCCGACGTAGGAGGGGGACGGGCCGGTCCAGGAGTTCTGCGCCTGGTTCGCGGCGAACTGCAGCAGGATCACCGTCGTGACCACGCGCGTCAGGAGGAAGACGGCGAGGACCCGCACCCACCACGGGACGAGTCGCAGCCGAGCCCTCCTCCGCACGGAGGGCTGTGCCGTCACGGCGCTCATGCCGTGCCCCCGAGCCAGCGGCGGAGGCCGGCTGCGCAGTCGGTGATCTCGTGGACGGCCACGCGCTCGTCGTCGGCGTGGGCGAGGAGCGGATCGCCGGGACCGTAGTTGACGGCGGGGACGCCCAGCGCCGAGAAGCGGGCGACGTCGGTCCAGCCGTACTTCGGCTTCGCCTCGGCGCCCACGGCGGCGATGAAGGCCGCGGCGAGCGGGGCGTCCAGGCCGGGCCGTGCACCCTCGGCGAGATCGGCGACCTCGACCTCGAAGCCGTCGAAGAGCTCGCGGAGGTGCGCGACCGCCTCTCCGCCGCTGCGATCCGGTGCGAAGCGGTAGTTGACGTGCACGGTGCAGAGGTCGGGGATGACGTTGCCCGCGACTCCGCCCGAGATGCGGACGGCGTTGACGCCCTCGCGGTAGACCAGCCCGTCGACCTCGACGCTGCGCGGCTCGTAGGCGGCGAGTCGGTCGAGGATCGGGGCGGCGGCGTGGATCGCGTTCTCGCCGACCCAGCTGCGCGCCGAGTGCGCCCGGCGACCGCGGGTGGTGACGTCGATTCGGAGGGTGCCGTTGCAGCCGCCCTCGACCTCGGCGGCGGTCGGCTCGCCGAGGACGGCGAAATCGGCGGCGAAGAGTTCGGGGCGACTACGCGCTAGACGGCCGAGCCCGTTGAGATCGGAGGCGACCTCCTCGTTGTCGTACCACATCCAGGTGATGTCGACGACCGGATCAACGAGCTCGGCGGCGAGCACGAGCTGCACCGCGACTCCGGCCTTCATGTCGACGGTGCCGCGCCCGACGAGGTGCTCGACCCCGTCGATCGTCTCGTCGCGCACGGGGAGGTTGTCGTTGATCGGGACCGTGTCGAGGTGCCCCGCGATCACGACGCGCTGGGCACGACCGAGGGCGGTCCGGGCGACGATCGTGTCGCCGTCTCGGATCACCTCGAGGTGGTCGAACGGCGCGAGGGCCCTCTCGACGGCATCGGCCAGGGCCGACTCGTCGCCCGAGACCGACGGGATGTCGCAGAGCGCCCGGGTCAGCGCGATCGGATCGGAGCGGAGATCCAGCGCCGCGACAGCGGGGACGACGGGGGTCGGAGCGGGCATGGAGCCCAGGGTACCGGCCGCGGCGCCCGCGCTACCCTGGGCGCATGACCCCCGAGCACTCCGCAGACTCCGCCGCGCCCGCCTCCGCCGTGCCCGCCTCGGCCTGGGGCTACGGGCTCGCCACGATCGCCTCGGACGGCACCGTCCTCGACACCTGGTTCCCCGAGCCGCGCCTGGGCGTCATCCCCGCCGGCCGAGACCCGTGGATCGTGCCGGCCGAGTTCGAGGCGCTCGCGGAGGAGGACCCCCGCCGGGAGGTCCGCATCGACGTGGTCACCCTGCAGATCGACACCCAGGCGCCGCCGGCCTCGACCTCCGACGCGTACCTGCGCCTGCACCTGCTCTCGCACCTGCTCGTGCGGCCGAACACGATCAACCTCGACGGCGTCTTCGCACACCTCCCGAACGTGGTGTGGACGAACGCCGGGCCCGTGGCACCGGAGTCGTTCACCCGGCTCCGCCCGTCGCTGCGCCGCCACGGGATCCAGGCGGCCGGGATCGACAAGTTCCCGCGCCTGACCGACTACGTGACTCCGGCGAAGGTGCGCATCGCGGACACGTCGCGCGTGCGTCTCGGCGCCCACCTCGCTCCGGGGACCACGGTGATGCACGAGGGCTTCGTGAACTTCAACGCCGGAACGCTCGGCAGCTCGATGGTCGAGGGGCGGATCTCGCAGGGCGTCGTCGTGGGAGACGGCTCCGACATCGGCGGCGGCGCCTCGATCATGGGCACGCTCTCGGGCGGAGGCGTGCAGCGCGTGTCGATCGGGGCACGGGCTCTGCTCGGCGCCAACTCCGGGATCGGGATCTCGATCGGCGACGACTCCGTCGTGGAGGCCGGGCTCTACGTGACGGCGGGCACGAAGGTCGTCATCGTGGGCGGAGCGCCGCGACCCGACGGGCGACCGCAGACGGTCAAGGCCGTGGAGCTCTCGGGCGTGCCGAACCTGCTCTTCCGCCGCAACTCGCTCAGCGGCGCCGTCGAGGTGCTGGCCCGCACCGGCGCCGGCATCGAGCTGAACGCGGCGCTGCACGCCTGACGGCCGGCGGCACGCTCGCTCAGCCCCCGCGAGCACGCTGGTCGAGCCCACAGCCCCGCAGGGGCGCAGTCCATGCTGGTCGAGTAGCCCCGGAGGGGCGTATCGAGACCCACCATCGTCAGCAGACGAGGCCTCTGCCCCATCCTTCTGACGGACGTGGATCTCGATACGCCCGCTGCGCGGGCTACTCGATCAGCATGGAAGGGGCGTAATCCATGCTGGTCGAGTAGCCCCGGAGGGGCGTATCGAGACCCACCAGCGTCAGCGGACGAGGCCCCTGCCCCATCCTTCTGACGGACGTGGATCTCGATACGCCCGCTGCGCGGGCTACTCGATCAGTATGGAAGGGGCGCAGTCCATGCTGGTCGAGTAGCCCCGGAGGGGCGTATCGAGACCCACCAGCGTCAGCGGACGAGGCCCCTGGCCCATCCTTCTGACGGACGTGGATCTCGATACGCCCGCTGCGCGGGCTACTCGATCAGCAAGGAATGGCCCGCCAGCGTCGGGCCGGCTCTCCGCGAGGCCCACCCAGCGAGGGGTGGGCCAGAGAGCGGGAGCCGCGGGGCCCGCCCAGCGAAGGGTAGGCCCGAGAGCGGGAGCCGCAGGCGCCTCAGCGGCCCTCGGGCCAGTGGCGCTCGGGGGCGCCCATGTAGAGCTGCTGGGGGCGGCCGATCTTGGTCTGCGGGTCGAGGTTCATCTCGCGCCAGTGCGCGATCCAGCCGGGGAGCCTGCCGATGGCGAACAGCACGGTGAACATCCGCGTCGGGAAGCCCATCGCCTTGTAGATGACGCCGGTGTAGAAGTCGACGTTCGGGTAGAGGCGACGCTCCTTGAAGTAGTCGTCCTCGAGCGCGAGGGCCTCGAGCTCCATCGCGATGTCGAGGAGCGGATCCTTCACTCCGAGCGCCTGCAGCACCTCGCCCGCGCTCTCCTTGACGAGCTTCGCGCGCGGGTCGTAGTTCTTGTACACCCGGTGGCCGAAGCCCATCAGGCGCACGCCCTCCTCCTTGTTCTTCACCCGCTCGACGAAGGTGGAGACGCTCTCGCCCGATTCGCGGATGCGGCCGAGCATGGTCAGCACGGCTTCGTTCGCTCCGCCGTGCAGCGGCCCGAACAGTGCGTTGATGCCGGCCGAGACGGAGGCGTAGAGGTTGGCCTCGGTGGAGCCAACGAGGCGGACGGTCGACGTCGACGCGTTCTGCTCGTGGTCCTCGTGGAGGATGAGGAGGCGGTCGAGCGCCTTCGAGAGCACGGGGTCGATCTCGTACGGCTCGGCCATGGTGCCGAAGTTGAGCCGCAGGAAGTTGTCGACGAAGCTCAGCGAGTTGTCGGGGTAGAGGAAGGCCTGGCCGATCGCCTTCTTGTGCGCGTAGGCCGCCATCACGGGCAGCTTCGCGAGGAGGCGGATGGTGGTCAGCTCGACCGCCTCCGGATCCTTCGGGTTCGACGTCTCCTCGTAGTAGGTCGAGAGGGCCGAGACGCCCGCCGAGAGCACCGACATGGGGTGCGCGTTGTGCGGGAGGGCGTCGAAGAAGCGCTTCAGGTCTTCGTGCAGGAGCGTGTGACGGCGGATGCGCTCGTCGAAGCCCGCGAGCTCGTCGGCGGTGGGCAGCTCGCCGTAGATCAGGAGCCAGGCCACCTCGAGGTAGGTCGCGTTCGTGGCGACCTCTTCGATCGGGTAGCCGCGGTAGCGGAGGATGCCCTGGTCGCCGTCGATGTAGGTGATGTGCGACTTGGTCGCCGCGGTGTTCACGAAGCCGTAGTCGAGCGACATGAAGCCGGTCTGCTTCGACAGCGTCGAGAAGTCGATGCTCGAGGAGCCGTCGACGCTGCGGAGGACGGGGAACTCCGCCGTCCGATCGCCGAAGGTCAGCGTGACCTTCTCGGGCTGGGCCTCGGCCGCTGCCGGCGCGCTCTCCGTGGCGGGCTCGGGCGTCTCCACCGTCGCGGGTCCGTCGCTCTGCGTACCGGATTCGGTCACAACGCCTCCCAGGTCGTCACGTCGCACCCCTGCGCACGCTCGCACGGAGCGGGCGGCGCCGGGTCTGGATGGTGGCGCAGCCTGCGCCGTTGTGAGGCGACATCGACCGAACCACATACAGCCTATGGGCAAAGCGGGGGCACTGTTGCACCCCCCAGCGCTGCCGGCCTCGCTCTGTGGGATCCCTCCAGGATCGGCTGCGGAGGCGCGTCAGAGTCCGGCGGCGAGGCGGTCGGCGGCGGCCGAGATCCGCTCGTCGGTGGCGGTCAGCGAGAGCCGCACGTGCTCGGTGAAGTGGTCGCCGTAGAAGACGCCGGGGCCCGCGAGGACCCCGATGCGGGCCAGCCGCTCGATCGACTCCCAGGCCGGTCGCCCCTCGGTCGCCCACAGGTAGAGGCCCGCCTCGCTGCGGTCGATCCGGAAGCCGGCGGCCTCGAGAGCGGGGCGCAGCAGGTCGCGGCGGGCTCGGTAGCGCTCCTTCTGCTCGGCGACGTGCTCGTCGTCGGCGAGGGCGACGATCATCGCCTCCTGGAGCGGGGCGGGCACGATCATGCCGGCGTGCTTGCGGACCGTGACCAGGCGCGCGATGAGGGCCGCGTCTCCGGCGACGAAGGCGGCGCGGTAGCCGGCGAGGTTCGACTGCTTGCTCAGCGAGTACACGCCGAGGACGCCGTCGCGGCTCTCGCCCACGACGCGGGGGTCGAGGACGCTCGGGATCGGCTCTGCGGCCCAGCGGCCGTCCCAGCCGAGCTCGGCGTAGCACTCGTCTCCCGCGATCACGGCTCCGAGCTCGCGGGCCCGAGCGACGGCGCGCTGCAGCGCCTGCACGTCGAGCACCGCTCCATCGGGGTTGCCGGGCGAGTTCAGCCAGACCAGGCGCGTCGCCTCGGGCCACTCGTCGGGATCGTCGGAGGCGAGGACCTCGGCCCCCGCGATCGCCGCGCCCATCGCGTAGGTCGGGTAGGCCGCCCGGGGGTGCACCACGACGTCGCCCTCGCCGAGCCCGAGGAGGAACGGCAGCCAGGCCACGAGCTCCTTCGAGCCGATGGTGGGCAGCACCTCGTCGAGACCGAGTCCGGTCACCCCGCGACGACGGGCGTACCAGGCCGTGATCGCCTCCCGCAGAGCGGGGGTGCCGACGGTCGTCGGGTAGGAGTGCGCGTCGGTCGCGCGGGCGAGCGCCTCGCGGATCGCGCCCGGAGTCGGGTCGACGGGCGATCCGATCGAGAGATCGACGATCCCGCCCGGGTGCGCGGCCGCGGTGCGGGCGTAGGGACCCATGAGGTCCCACGGGTAGTCGGGCAGGGCTCCGAGTGCCACGGAGGGACCGCTCAGTGGCTCTGGGGAGGCAGGACGGCGACGACCGGGTGGTCCTTCGCGATCACTCCGACCTTCGCGGCACCGCCGGGCGAGCCGATCTCGTCGAAGAACTCGACGTTGGCCTTGTAGTAGTCGGACCACTCCTCGGGCAGGTCGTCCTCGTAGTAGATGGCCTCCACGGGGCAGACCGGCTCGCAGGCACCGCAGTCGACGCACTCGTCGGGGTGGATGTAGAGCGAGCGCTCGCCTTCGTAGATGCAGTCGACCGGGCATTCGTCGATGCAGGCGCGGTCTTTGACATCGACGCACGGAAGTGCGATCACGTAGGTCACGGTCGTGGACGTCCCTTCGAACAGAGGTCTCTATCGTACGGGGAGCGGCGGGGCCGCGGCGTCGCTGCGCCGAGGGGGGCGCAGGCGTGGCCACGCGATCACCACGAGGGCGATCAGCGCGGGCAGGAACGTCCAGGCGATCCCCAGGCCGTTGGCCGGTACCAGCACCGAGCCGCCGGCGCTGCGCAGGGCGAGCAGGCCGATGACTCCGAGGAGCCCCATCGCAGTGCAGAAGGCCACGAGGCGGTCGACCATCACGAGGCGCAGACCCAGGAGGAGGAGGAGCACCGCGGCGAGCGAGGCGGCGAGACCGAGCGGGAGGACGGCGTCGCCGATGGTCACGGTGCTCTGGTGCGCGACCGTGGTGATGGTGCCCACCACGGCTCCGACCGCGACCGCAGCGACACCCGAGAGTATGCGCGAGCGCAGGTCGGGGCGCTCCTCGACATCCGGCTCGACGGCGGCCGGTCGCGCCGCCGGGCGGAAGCGCTCGATGCGGCCGATCGGGAAGGGCGGCCCGCTGGAGAGCCGGGCGTCGTCCCCCTCGACGACGAGCTGCGTCGCGTGCGCCTGCAGGGCGGCGCGCTTGCGGTCGTGGTCGTCGGAGCTCAGCTCGATCACGACATCGCCGGGGAGCGGCTCGGCGTCGACCGGGAGGACCGCGAGGAAGCGCAGGCCGAGGTGCTCGGCCGCCCGCCGGGCGACGCTCGCGATGCGGATGTGGTCGGGGTGGCCGTAGCCGCCTCCGTCGTCATAGGAGAGCACGGTCGAGGCACCGGTCTGCACGAGGACCGCGACGAGATCGGCGATCTCCTCCTCCTCGTCGGCGCTGGTGAGGGAGGCGGGATCGGCCGGCTCGAGTGGGACGGGCACGCGCCCGGGGCCCCACTGCATGCCGGAGTCGCGGTAGACCCGCGGAGCGAGCCCGGGCGCGCGAGCCCCCGCGTCGCCGAGGAAGCGGTGATCGGCGACTCCGAGTGCGGTGAGGGCGACGACGAGCTCACTGGTGCGGTGGGAGGCGAGCTGGTCGGAGCCCTCGAGGGACGCGAGGTCGTCGGGGATCACCTCGCCGCGCTCGCCCCGCGTCGCGGTGACGACGGTGACGGCCGCGCCCTGGGCCACGAGCCGCGCCAGAGTGCCGCCCATGGTGATGCTCTCGTCGTCGGGGTGGGCGTGGACCGCCACGACCCTCTCGGTCACGCCGGCAATGGTCGCGTCCACTCTCCGCCTCTCGTCCGGCGTGTTCCTCCGGCCCGCGCCACTTCTGGACAGGCGCGCGGGCGTCGAGCTACAGTCGACCTCGGTAAGGCAAGGCTTACCGAAGGAAAGCGGCCCGGGGCGGGTGCCGCCCCGTCCTCCCCGCCCACGACCAAGAGAACACGCGTGCTCGCAAACTACCTCATCGGCCTTCGCGAAGGCCTCGAAGCCGGCCTCGTCGTCGGCATCCTCGTGGCGTACCTCACCAAGCTCGGCCGCAGAGACGTCCTGCCCCGGCTGTGGGTCGGGATCGCGGCCGCGATCGTGCTCTCGCTCACCACGGGCGCGATCCTCACCTGGGGCCCGTACGGCCTGTCCTTCCAGGCGCAGGAGCTGCTCGGCGGCGGTCTCTCGATCCTCGCCGTCGGCCTGGTCACCTGGATGATCTTCTGGATGGGTGCCAACGCCCGGAGCCTGAAGGGCGAGCTCGAGTCGAAGCTCGACGGCGCGGTGGCGGGCTCGGCGATCGGGATCGTGGTGCTCGGCTTCATCAGCGTCGGCCGCGAGGGCATCGAGACGGCGCTCTTCGTGTGGGCGAGCGTCTCCGCGAGCAGCGCCGACTCCGGATCGGACGCGTGGGTCGGCACGATCGGCGCGTTCCTCGGGATCCTCAGCGCGGTGGTCATCGCGTACCTGATCTTCCGCGGCTTCGTCCGCATCGACCTCGGCCGGTTCTTCACCTGGACAGGCGGATTCCTGATCCTGGTCGCGGCCGGCGTGCTGTCGTACGGCGTCGGCGATCTGCAGGAGGCGTCGCTTCTGCCCGGCGGGAGCGCGCCGCTGTTCAGCCTCGGCTCGATCCTCCCGGCGCCGATCACGGCCGTCCTCGGCGGCCTCTTCAACTACACGCCCGAGCCGACCGCGCTGCAGTTCGCCGCGTGGCTGCTCTACCTCGTCGTCGTCGGGGTGCTCTTCGTCCGCCAGGTCCGCCTCCGCAGGCCCCGTCGGGGCAGTGCGGCCCCGACCGCGGCACCCACGACCGCCTCGGTCTGACTCTTCCCGCTCCGGCATCGCCGGACCGACCTCCCTCGACACCAGGAGAACAATGCCCTCGCGCACTCGACCCCCGCTCCCCCGCGTCCTCACCGGCCTCGCCGGCGCCGGCGCGCTCGCGCTGATCCTCACCGGCTGCGTGCCGAACGCGACCGCCTCCTCCTCCGCCGCGCTCGACGTCGCCATCAGCGACGACGCGTGCGAGGTGTCGACGGCCACGGCCGAGGCCGGGGCCGTCACGTTCGCGCTCGAGAACACGGGAACGGACGTCAACGAGTTCGAGATCCTCGCCGAGGACAAGCTGCGCATCGTCGGCGAGAAGGAGAACGTCACTCCGGGCCAGAGCGTCTCGTACGTCGCGCAGCTCGAGCCGGGCACCTACTACACGGCCTGCAAGTTCCAGCAGGTCGGCGCCCCGATCGGACTCACCGCTTTCACCGTGACCGGCGAGGCGACCGAGCAGTCGGCCGATGAGAAGGCCGCCACCGAGGCCGCCGTCACCAACTACATCGCCTACGTGAAGTCGCAGGCCGGCGAGCTCCTCCCCGCCATCAAGGCCTTCACCGACGCCTACGTCGCCGGCGACGACGAGACCGCGCGCAGCCTCTTCGCCTCGACGCGCGTGTTCTACGAGCGCATCGAGCCGACCGCCGAGGCGTTCGGCGACCTCGACCCGAAGATCGACTACCGCGAGGTCGACGCCGTCGCCGAGGGCCTGGACTGGACCGGCTTCCACCGCATCGAGAAGGACCTCTGGGTGCCGGCGCCGGACGCGCTCAACTCGGACGGCACCAGCGCCTACCTCGACTGGGCACCGTCGACGCCCGAGCAGCGCGCCGAGTTCGGGCAGGGCCTCGTCGACGACGTGCAGAGCCTCTACGACCTCGTGTACGCCTCCGACTTCACCGTCTCGGTCGGCGACATCTCGAACGGAGCCATCGGGCTGCTGGACGAGGTCGCCGCCGGCAAGATCACCGGCGAGGAGGACTGGTGGTCGAGCACCGACCTGATGGACTTCGCCGCCAACGTGCAGGGCGCCGAGGTCGCCTTCGGCAACGTCGAGCCCATCGCCACCGCGACAGGCGACGACGGCGCCGACCTCACCGCGCAGATCTCCGAGCGCTTCACCGAGCTCGACGCGATGCTCGCGCAGTACGGCTCGATCGACTCCGGCTTCGTCGCCTACTCGACCCTGACGGCCGACCAGAAGAAGGAGCTCTCGGACCAGGTGAACGCCCTCTCGGAGCCGCTCTCGCAGCTCACCCACACCGTGCTCGGCGTCGAGGAGCCCGCGGAGTAGTGGGCGAGGACCAGACCGCGGCCGACGTCGAGTCGACCGCCCCGGCCGAGCAGCCCCGCCGCCTCTCGCGGCGCGGGCTGCTCGGCCTCGTCTCGGCCGGGACCGCCGGCATCGCCGCGGGGGTCGGCGGCACGTTCGCGGTGACCTCGGCCGCCAGCGCGAGCGACTCCGGTGCCGCGAACACGGTGCCGTTCTTCGGCGCGAACCAGGCCGGCATCACCACCGCCGCGCAGGACCGCCTGCACTTCGCCGCCTTCGACGTCGCCTCCGGGACCACGCGCGAGGATCTGATCGAGCTGCTCCAGGATTGGACGCTCGCGGCCTCCCGCCTCACCCGGGGCCTCGAGATGAGCGAGGAGGGCGCGGTCGGCGGCCCCGACACGGCTCCTCCCCAGGACACGGGCGAGGCACTCGGCCTGGACGCCGCGTCGCTCACCGTGACGTTCGGCTTCGGGCCGACCCTCTTCACGGACGCCGACGGCACCGACCGCTTCGGCCTCGCCGATCGCCGACCGCCGGAGCTCGAGGCGCTCCCCCGCTTCCGCGGCGACGCGCTGCTGCCTGCGGGCAGCGGAGGCGACCTCTGCATCCAGGCCTGCGCCGACGATCCGCAGGTCGCCGTGCACGCGATCCGCAACCTCAGCCGCATCGCCTTCGGCCGCGCGTCGATCCGCTGGTCGCAGCTCGGCTTCGGACGCACCTCGTCGACCTCGACCGCGCAGGCGACCCCTCGCAACCTCTTCGGGTTCAAGGACGGCACCGCGAACGTGAAGTCCGAGGAGGCGGACGCCGTCGAGGAGCACGTCTGGGTGCAGGGATCCGACGGCCCCGACTGGCTGGTCGGCGGCAGCTTCCTGGTCGCGCGCAAGGTCCGGATGATCATCGAGACCTGGGACCGCAGCCAGCTCGGCGAGCAGGAGCGCGTGATCGGCCGGAGCAAGGGATCGGGCGCCCCGCTGTCGGGCGGTGACGAGTTCACCGAACCCGACTTCGACACCGCCGGTGCGACCGGGACTCCGCTCATCGACAAGGAGTCGCACGTGCGGCTCGCGCACCCGACCGTGAACGGCGGGGTGCGGCTGCTGCGGCGCGGTTACAACTTCGTCGACGGGAACGACGAGCTCGGGCGGCTCAATGCGGGGCTGTTCTTCCTCTCGTTCCAGCGGTCGCCGCAGCAGTTCGTCACGGTGCAGCAGAACCTCGCGAACGACGCGCTCAACGAGTACATCAAGCACGTCGGGTCTGCGGTGTTCGCGGTCCCGCCCGGGGCGCGCGACGAGAGCGACTTCGTCGGGTCGGGGCTCTTCGCCTGACGCCCGATCGGCCTGAGGAGACGCGCATGCGGTCCCAGCCGCTGTGCCGGTCGCTCTTATCCTCCGCAGAGATCGGCTGCCTAGCGTCGGGCCGATGTCTGGACACGGTGCGAAGAGCGGGCTGACCAAGCGCGAGCGGCAGGAGCTGGCGCGCGAGGAGGCGAGGGAGCGGCGCGAGGCCGAGCGGCGACGCCGACGGCGCAACCGCATCCTCGGGCAGAGCGGTGCGGCGCTCGGAGTGCTCGCGGTCGTCGCCCTCGTCGCCTGGAACGTGTGGTCGCAGCAGGCAGTGGCGAGCATCGGTCCGGCGAACATGCTCAGCGACGGCATCGTGCTGTCGGGCTCCGACTCGACCGTCACCGCCGTCACGACGGCGCCGATCGAGGCCGGCGCGGAGCCGGTCGCGACCGACGAGGACACCGTGCGCGCCGGCGGCGTGGTGACCGTCGACCTCTACGTCGACTACCTCTGCCCCTACTGCGGGCAGTTCGAGTCGACCAACACGGCGAATCTGGAGTCGTGGCTGACGCAGGGCGCGATCACCCTCGAGATCCATCCGATCGCGATCCTCGACTCCTCGTCGGCGGGGTCGCAGTACTCGAGCCGGGCGGCCAACGCCGCGGCGTGCGTCGCGGACGAGGACCCCGACCGGTTCCTGGCGGTGCACAAGGCGCTGTTCGCCCAGCAGCCCGCGGAGGGGACTACCGGGCTCGACGACGACGCGATCCGGACGCTGGTCACCGATGCGGGCGTCACCGACGAGGACGTGCTCGCCTGCATCACGAGCGGTGAGTTCCGGCCGTGGGTCGCCGCGGCGACCGAGCGGGCGACCACGCAGCCCCTGGCGAACTCGTCGCTCGAGAAGCTGGTCTCGACTCCGACCGTGCTCGTCGACGGGCAGCAGTACACGGGAGCGCCGGACGACGCCGACGCGTTCGTGTCGTTCATCAGCTCGACGCTCGAGGCGGAGTCGTCGGGGGCGACGGAGACGGGGACGCCGACACCGGCTCCGGCGGGGTGAGCGGAGCGGCGGGCCGATTCCGGCGGGGTGAGCGGAGCGGAGGGCCGGCTCCGGCGGGAGGTGTCGCCCCCCTTCTCGCTGATCGAGTAGCCCGCGCAGCGGGCGTATCGAGATCCACGTCCGTCAGAAGACAAGGGCTGAGGCCTGACCTGCTGACGCTGGTGGGTCTCGATACGCCCCTACGGGGCTACTCGACCAGCATGGGGAGGCGCCGTTCGGGGGCTGCGGGCTGGACCCACATGGGGGGCAGCGGGCGTCGACCGACGGGAGGGTGACGAGGGATGCCGTCGCCGCACGGCTGACCGCGGACATGCGGAAGGCCGGCCGGAGGGAGTCCGGCCGGCCTTCCGCGGGGATCAGTTCTGCTTCTTGAGGCGGCTCGTCGCGCGGGCGCGAGCGTTCGCGTCGAGCTCGACCTTGCGGATGCGCACGATCTCGGGGGTGACCTCGACGCACTCGTCCTCGCGGGCGAACTCGAGGCACTCCTCAAGGGTCAGCTGACGCGACGGCGTCATCGACTCGAAGGTGTCGGAGGTGGACTGACGCATGTTGGTCAGCTTCTTCTCCTTGGTGATGTTCACGTCCATGTCGTCGTTGCGCGAGTTCTCGCCGATGACCATGCCCTCGTAGACCTCCTCGGTGGGGTTCACGAAGAAGGTCATCCGCTCCTGGAGCGCGATGATGGCGAACGGAGTCACGACGCCGGTGCGGTCGGCGACGATCGAGCCGTTGTTGCGGGTGACGATGGCGCCCGCCCACGGCTCGTAGCCGTGCAGGATCGCGTTCGCGATGCCGGTGCCGCGGGTGGTGGTGAGAAACTCGGTGCGGAAGCCGATCAGGCCGCGCGACGGGACGATGAACTCCATGCGCACCCAGCCGGTGCCGTGGTTCGCCATGTTCTCCATGCGTCCCTTGCGGGCGGCGAGGAGCTGCGTGATCGCGCCGAGGTACTCCTCCGGAGCGTCGATGGTGAGGTGCTCGAAGGGCTCGTGCACCTTGCCGTCGACCTGGCGGGTGACCACCTGGGGCTTGCCGACCGTGAGCTCGAAGCCCTCGCGGCGCATCTGCTCGACCAGGATCGCCAGCGCGAGCTCGCCACGGCCCTGGACCTCCCACGAGTCGGGGCGGCCGATGTCGAGGACCTTGAGCGACACGTTTCCGATCAGCTCGCGATCGAGGCGGTCCTTGACCATGCGCGCGGTGAGCTTGTGGCCCTTGACCTTGCCGACGAGCGGCGAGGTGTTGGTGCCGATCGTCATCGAGATCGCCGGGTCGTCGACCGTGATGGCCGGCAGGGGGCGGATGTCCTCGGGGTCGGCGATGGTCTCGCCGATCGTGATCTCGGGGAAGCCCGCGATCGCGACGATGTCGCCGGGGCCGGCGGACTCGGCCGGGTAGCGGTCGAGCGCCTTCGTGATCAGCAGCTCGGTGATGCGCGCGTTGGTGTGCGAGCCGTCGTGGTGCACCCAGGCGACGGTCTGGCCCTTCTTGATCGTGCCGTTGAAGACGCGGAGGAGGGCGAGACGGCCGAGGAACGGCGACGCGTCGAGGTTGGTGACGTGCGCCTGGAGGGGCGCGTCGTCCTCGTAGGTCGGCGCGGGGATGTGCTTGAGGATCGCCTCGAAGAGCGGCTCGAGATCCTCGGCATCGGGCAGGGTGCCGTTCTCGGGCTTGTTCGAGGAGGCGCGGCCGGCCTTGCCCGAGGCGTAGACGACGGGGACGTCGAGGATCGCGTCGAGGTCGAGGTCGGGGACGTCGTCCGCCATGTCGGAGGCGAGGCCGAGCAGGAGGTCCTGGCTCTCGGCGACGACCTCGTCGATGCGCGCATCGGGGCGGTCGGTCTTGTTGACGAGCAGGATGACGGGCAGCTTCGCCTCGAGCGCCTTGCGGAGCACGAAGCGGGTCTGCGGGAGGGGGCCCTCCGAGGCGTCGACGAGGAGGCAGACGCCGTCGACCATGGACAGGCCGCGCTCGACCTCTCCACCGAAGTCGGCGTGGCCGGGGGTGTCGATCACGTTGATCGTGATGGGGCCGTCGGTCGCGTGCTTGCCGCTGTACGAGACAGCGGTGTTCTTCGCGAGGATCGTGATGCCCTTCTCGCGCTCGAGCTCGTTCGAGTCCATCGCGCGCTCGTCCACGTGGGCGTGCGCGTCGAAGGAGTTCGTCTGCTTGAGCATGGCGTCGACCAGCGTGGTCTTGCCATGGTCGACGTGGGCGACGATCGCGACGTTGCGCAGGTCGGAGCGGGTGGCACTTGCCATTAACGGACTCGTCTCGTGTTCTCGTGCATAAAGGGGGACCCTCAATCGTAGCGCAGGCGCGCGGCGGCACGACGGAGGGCCCCGATCCCGGCCGCCCGCCCCGATGAACACGGGGTGGACGGCACGGGACGGGGCCCTCGATCGGGCGGATCAGACCGCGAACTCGATCCCGGCGCCCGGGATGGCGGCGAGCAGCTCGCGGGTGTACTCCTTCTGCGGCGAGTCGAACACGGTGTCGGTCGACGCGTGCTCGACGATCCTCCCCGACTGCATCACGCAGACGTCGTCCGCGATCACGCGGACCACGGCGAGGTCGTGCGTGATGAACAGGTAGGTCAGACCGAGCTCGGCCTGCAGATCGGCCAGGAGGCGGAGGATCTGCGCCTGGACGAGGACGTCCAGCGCCGAGACCGCCTCGTCGAGCACGACGATCTCGGGCTTGAGCGCGAGCGCCCGCGCGATGGCGACGCGCTGGCGCTGTCCGCCCGAGAGCTCGTTCGGGTAGCGGCCGGCGATGACGCGCGGCAGCGACACCTGGTCGAGCAGCTCGAACACGCGCTCGCGCTGCGAGGTGCGGTCTCCCACGCCGTGCACCTTCAGCGGCTCCGAGATGGTGTTGCCGATGTTGTACAGCGGGTCGAGGGAGCCGTACGGGTCCTGGAAGACCGGCTGCATCGAGCGCCGGAGGGCCAGCATCTCCTTGCCGCGCAGCTTCTCGGTGCGGCGTCCGTCGATCGAGATCGCTCCGCTCGTCGCGGTCTCGAGGCCGAGCACGAGGCGCGCGATGGTCGACTTGCCCGAGCCCGACTCCCCCACGAGCGCCGTGGTGGTGCCCTTGGGGATCGAGAACGACACCTCGTCGACGGCCGTGAAGTCCTCGGCCTTCAGTCCGCCTCGGCGGATCTTGAAGACCTTGGTGAGGTTCTCGACCTCGATCATCGGCTTCGACGCGGCCACGGGAGCGCCGGTGTGCACGCCCGCGGCGCGGACCAGGTCGACCTCTCGGACGTCGGCGGACTCGCCGGGCACCGCCTCCGTCGCCGCACCCGCGGTCGACTGGATGCGGCGCGAGGCGAGGCTCGGCGCCGCCGCGATCAGGCGCTGCGTGTAGGGGTGCTGCGGGTTCTGCAGCACCTCGACCGAGGCGCCCGACTCGACGATGCGGCCCTTGTACATGACGATGAGCTTCTCGGCGCGCTCGGCGGCGAGGCCGAGGTCGTGCGTGATGAAGAGCAGCGCCGTGCCGTCGGTCTTGGTCAGGGTCTCGAGGTGGTCGAGGATCCGGCGCTGCACCGTGACGTCGAGCGCCGAGGTGGGCTCGTCGGCGATGAGCAGCTGCGGCGCGGCGGCCAGGCCGATGCCGATGAGCACGCGCTGGCGCATGCCTCCGGAGAACTGGTGCGGGAACTGCTTGAGGCGCTTCTCGGCGTCGGCCAGGCCGGCGTTCTGCAGCACCTCGATCGCCTTCGCGCGGATCTCCTTGCGACCGGTGGCGAGGCCGTTGGCCTTGATCGTCTCCTCGACCTGGAAGCCGATCGACCAGACCGGGTTCAGGTTCGACATCGGGTCCTGCGGGACGTACCCGATCCGACGACCGCGGAGGTCCTCGAGCTCGGTGCGCGTCGCCTTGGCGAGATCCTTGCCGTCGAACAGCACGGAGCCGCCGGTGACCTTGCCGCTGCCGGGCAGCAGGCCGATGATCGCCGCGGCGGTCGTCGACTTGCCCGAGCCGGACTCGCCCACGATGGCGACGGTCTGGCCGTGCTCGATCGTGAGGCTGACACCGCGCAGGGCCTGCACGAGACCGCTGCCGGTCTGGAAGCCGACCTCGAGGTCGCGGACCTCGAGGAGCGGGCCGGTCGGGGTGGGGGTGTTCGTCGTCGTCATCGGAGGGCCCTCGCCTTCGGGTCGAGCGCGTCGCGCAGGGCCTCACCCATGAGGATGAAGCTCAGCACTGTGATGGTCAGCGCGGCGGACGGGTAGATCAGCGTCTGCGGGTCGGTCCGCAGGTCGCGCTGCGCCTGGCTGATGTCGTTGCCCCACGACATCACCGCACCGGGGAGGCCGACGCCGAGGAACGACAGGGTCGCCTCCGCCGTGATGGCCGCGCCGAGCGAGATCGTCGTGACGACGATCACGGGGGCGATGGAGTTGGGCATCACGTGACGGAACAGGATCGCCATCCGCGAGAGGCCCGTCGCCGTCGCAGCGCCGACGAAGTCGGACTGCTTGACCCGGAGCACCTCGGAGCGGAGCACGCGCGCCGTGGTGGGCCACGCGAACGCGCCGATCGCCAGGGCGATCACGAACACGTTCCGGTACGCCGAGAAGACCGACATGATGACGACCGCGGCGAGGATGTAGGGGATCGAGAAGAAGATGTCGCCGGCACGCATGATCACGGTGTCGACCCAGCCGCCGAAGAAGCCGGCGAGGGCGCCTCCGATGACTCCCGTGATCGTCGTGATCGCGATGACGATGAGGCCGACGGACAGCGACGTCGAGGTCCCGAAGATGATCCGCGCGTAGATGTCGCAGCCCTGCTTCGTGAAGCCGAGCACGCTGCCGTTGCCGGGTCCGTCGAGGCTGCGGCCGAGGTCGCAGGCGCGCGGGTCGGCCGAGGTGAACAGGTTCGGCAGCAGGGCCACCGCGATGATCACGACGATCAGCACCCCCGAGATCCAGAACATCGGGCGCTTGCGGAGGTCCTGCCAGGCGTCGGTCCAGAGGTTGCTGGGCTTCTCGTCGAGCGAGACGGCGTCGATCGAGGCGATCGGGGTCTCTTCGAGAGGAGCGACGAAGTGATCGATGCGGCGCGCGGCGCCGGGCGTCTCATTTGGCATAGCGGATCCTCGGGTCGAGTACGGCGTAGAGCAGGTCGACGAGGATGTTCACCACGAGGTAGAACAGCACCATCACCGTGACGAAGGAGACGACGGTCGGCCGCTCTCCTCGGATGATCGCCTGGTAGAGCGTGTTCCCGACTCCGGGAACGTTGAAGATGCCCTCCGTCACCGTCGCACCCACGATCAGCAGGCCGAAGTCGGCGCCGAACTGGGTCGTGACGGGGATCAGCGAGTTGCGCAGGATGTGGACCGGGACGACGCGACGGCGCGAGAGCCCCTTGCCGTAGGCGGTGCGGACGAAGTCGGAGCCGGCCGTCTCGATGACCGAGCCGCGGGTGAGGCGGATCGCGGACGCGACCACGAACAGCGCCAGCACGATCGCGGGCAGCAGCAGCCGCTCGAAGGTCGCCTGGCCGCCCACCGTCGGTGGGAACCAGCCGAGCTGGACCGCGAAGAAGGTCTGCGCGATGAAGCACAGCACGAAGATCGGCACGGAGACCAGGAGGAGGCTGACCACCAGGGCGCTCGCGTCGAAGAACGAGCCCTTCCGGAGGCCGCTGATGAGACCCACGGTGAGAGCGATGACGATCTCGATGATGATCGCCATCATGGCGAGCGTGAGGGTGACCGGGAACGTGCGGGCCAGGATGTCGTTGACCGACTGCCCCGAGAACGAGATGCCGAAGTCACCGCGGACGACGCCGCCGAGGTAGTAGAGGTACTGCACGATGAAGGGGTCGTTCAGGTGGTACTGCTCCTCGAGCCGTGCGAGGAGCGCGGGGTTCGGCGTCTTGTCGCCGAACAGCGAGAGCAGGGGGTTCCCCGGCATGGCGAAGACCATGAAGTAGATGAGGAACGTCGTGCCGATCAGCACGGGGACGGCTTGCAGGATGCGTCGGACGATGTAGGCGAGCATCTCAGCCCCGCCGATTCCGGTGTCGCATGGTGGGAGACCTCATTCGATTCGGACCGAAACAGGGCGCTCCGCCCGCGGGCCGACGGTGGTCGGCCACGCGGGCGAAGCGCCCCAGTTCTAGCAGCTTAGTTCTTGGTGATCTCGTAGTAGAGCGGCACCGAGTTCCAGCCGAACTGCACGTTCGACACGGTCTCGCCGTATCCGCCGGTCACGTTGGAGTACCACAGCGGGATCGCCGGGAGGTCCTTCAGGAGGACCTCCTGCGCCTGCTGGAACTTCTCGTTCGCCGAGTCGAGGTCGGTGTCGACAGCGCCCTCGCCGAGCAGCTGGTCGAACTCGGCGCTCGAGTAGTCTCCGTCGTTCGAGGAGGCGTTGGTCGCGTACAGCGGGCCCAGGAAGTTGTACAGACCCGGGTAGTCGGCCTGCCATCCGGTGCGGAACGCGGTCTCGATCGAGCGGTCGGTGATCTTGGTGCGCGCCTCGGCGAAGGTCGGGTAGGCCTCGCCCTCCGCGTCGATCCCGAGCGTGTTCTTGATCGAGTTGGACACGGCGTCGACCCAGCCCTGGTGGCCGCCGTCGGCGTTGTACGCGATCTTGAAGGTGCCCTCCCAGGGGCTGATGGCGTCGGCCTGGGCCCACAGGTCCTTCGCCTCGTCGGCGTTGAACTCGAGCACCTCGGCGCCCTCGAGGGAGTCGCTCCAGCCGTCGATCACCGGGGAGGTGAAGTCGGAGGCGGGGGTGCGGGTGCCCTCGAAGATGACGTCGGTGATCTGAGCGCGGTCGATCGACATCGAGATGGCCTGACGGCGCAGCTGGCCCTCCTCGCCACCGAAGTGCGCGAGGCGCTCCGGGATGGTGAAGGACTGGAAGACGGCGGCGGGCTGGTTGACCGCACGGTCGCCCAGGTCGCTCTCGTAGGTGCCGTAGGCCGAGTCCGGGATGGCGTCGAGCACGTCGAGGTTGCCGCCCTGGAGGTCGGAGTAGGCCGCGTCCTGCGTCGCGTAGAACGTGATGGTGAGTCCGCCGTTGACGGGCGTGCGGCCACCGGCGTAGTCGGGGTTCACGACGAGGTCGATCTGCACGTTGTGCTGCCACGCGTCATCGCTCGCGAGCATGTACGGGCCGTTGCCGATCGGGTTCTGACCGAAGGCGTCCATGTCCTCGAACGCGGCGGCGGGCAGCGGGTAGTAGGCCGAGTAGCCGAGGCGGAGCGGGAAGTCCGACTTCGGCTCCTTGAGCGCGACGGTGAAGGTGGTGTCGTCGACGACCTTCAGACCGGTGAGCTCGCTGTCCTCGTCGTAGCTGAAGCCCTCGATGTCCTCGAAGAAGTAGCTGTTCAGCTGCTCGTTCGAGAGCTTCGCGCCGTAGTTCCAGGCGTCGACGAACGAGTTCGCCGTGACCGGGTCGCCGTTCGTGAAGGTGAGGTCGGGCTTGATGGTGATGGTGTAGTTCTGCGCGTCGTCCGACTCGATGGACTCGGCCACGTCGTTCTGCGGCGCACCCTCGGCGTCGTAGTAGACGAGTCCGGCGAAGATCTCGTCGAGGATCTTCCCGCCGCCGACCTCGTTGGTGTTGGTCGGGATGAGCGGGTTCTGCGGCTCGGATCCGTTGGTGGTGATGATCGCGCTGGAGTCGCCTCCCGCGTCACCCCCGCCGTTGTCGTCCGAGCTGCTGCAGCCGGCGAGGACCAGGGTGCTCGCGGCGACGAGCGCCAGAGCCCCGAGGCCGAATCGTCTGATTTTCACTATTCCTCCGATGGTGTGAGGGCGCGCGAGAAGTGGTTTCCCTGACGCGAAGAGGGCCGTGCGCGTGGCGACGGCGTCGGCGCACGGGAGACTGGTGGCCACCGCGCGAATGCCTTGGACGAGACTATGTATTGACTCGCTATCTCTGCAAAAGCATGTGGGAACCGTTACACAGCGGTAACCGGGAGGTGGAATCCTTGCGTCGAGCCGCACGAATCCTGCGTGCACGAGCATGTTCACGCACGTCATCGAAGTTGCGAAAGGATTCGGACGGTGTCCAACGATCTTCCAGCGAACACCGCGTCGCGGCGCCGGATCAGGGTGGAGATCCTCCTGGTCCTGGGGCTCTCGCTCGGCGCGTCGGCCGTCTACTCCGTCGTCTCGATCACCAACAAGCTGACCCGGTCGGTCGCGCTCGGCGACCAGGCGACGACTATCAACGGCTCGCTCAGCGACCGCCCGACGTTCGACCTGATCTACCAGCTGCTCGCGCTGTTCTTCGACCTGGTGCCGGTCGCCCTGTGCGCCTTCCTGCTCTGGCAGAGCGTCGGGCGACCGCTCGGCCGCCTCGGTCTGGATCTGCGGCGCCCGGGCTTCGACCTCGGGACCGGCGTGATCCTCGCGATCGCGATCGGCGCCCCGGGCATCGGGCTGTACGCCCTCGGCCGGGCGCTCGGGATCACGGTCGCGGTCGTCGCCTCGCCGCTCGACACCTTCTGGTGGACGGTCCCCGTGCTGGTGCTGTCGGCGATCCGCGCCGGGATCCAGGAGGAGGTGATCGTCGTCGGCTACCTCTTCGCGCGCCTGGAGGACCTCGGCTGGGGCCGGTGGCGGATCCTGTTCGCGAGCGCGCTGCTGCGCGGCAGCTACCACCTCTACCAGGGCATCGGGCCGTTCATCGGCAACGTGGTGATGGGCGTCGTGTTCGGGCTGTTCTACCAGCGCTTCGGGCGGACGCTGCCGCTCGTGATCGCGCACTCGATCATCGACATCGTGTCGTTCGTCGGGTACCCGCTGGCGGTCGCTCTGTGGCCGGAGCTGTTCGCGGCGCCGGCCGCGACTCCGACGCCGACTCCCTGATGTGAGCTGTCGGCGGAGCGAGCGCCGCACAACTAAGGCTGGTTCGCCGATCCCGCGGAATACTTGAGGGTTCCGGGCTCCCAGCCTTCGTTGTGCAGACGTTGCCGCTGACCCGGAGTCCAGAGGTGCACGCGGCGGCGGACGAGTCTGGCGAGGGTCGCCTCGGTGGCCGGCCACTCGTGCAGGACTTGACGGGAGGACAGGCGGACGACGACGAAGCCGCGCGCCTGCAACGCGAGCGTGCGGCGGTAGTCCTCCTCCAGCTGGACCGAACCGGTGTGGAAGGCCCGGCCGTCCGTCTCCACCGCGAGGCAGTCGCCGATCACGTTGTCGACCGAGCCGACCCCCTCCACCGGAACCTGTGCGCGAACCCGTGCCCGGAGACGCATTCCCGCCAGACGGATCCTCGTCTCGAGGCCGGACTGGCAGCCCCTCACGACCAAGTCGAAGACTCGCCGCCGCCCAGCGGAGGCGAGAGAGCTCAGTCCGATCAGGTCGTCGTAGGGCAGGAGGCCCTTGTCGACCACCGAGTCCAGAGCCATCACGGCCTCCTCCTCGGGGAGGCACTCGACCGCATGCAGGATGCTCGCGCGGATCCCGTCGCGCGAGGACGACTCCCGACCGCAGCCCGGCCACTCGCTCCAGTGCAGGCGGACACCTCGCGCGGGCGATCGCACGGCGTTCGGCGCGACGGCGACGTGCAGCTCCCGCTCTGCGAGGACCCACACCTTCCGGGAGGCGAGCGCCGAGGCGCAGGTGAGCACTCCGCCCGCCGCGACGGCCCGTCGCTCGTCGATCGAGACGGACGGCAGAGCGAACCAGCCTCGGCGGAGGCGGAGCACGAGGCCGTCCCGCACGGCCAGCTCCAGGAAGTGCCGCGTGCACCCGGCGGAGGCGAGCTGACGGGCGGAGGCGACCCCGCCGCGAGCGGCGAGGGCGAGAAGGATGCGGTCCATCCGGCGAGGATGCCCCGCTGGGACCTGCTGTGGACGGAGGATCCGGAGACGGTGGAGAGCTGACGAGCGCCGGCCCGTCGGGAGGAGCGCCGAACCGCCTCACAACGAAGGCTGGATGGTCCGAATCCGCGAGAATCTCCCGAAATCGGCCGTCCAGCCTTGGTTGTGCGGGGCCAGAGCCCTCGGATCAGGCGAAGGCCTCGATGGGAGGGCAGGCGCAGACGAGGTTGCGGTCGCCGTAGGCCTGGTCGACGCGGCGGACGGGCGGCCAGTACTTGCCGCGGACGAGGGAGCGGACGGGGTAGACCGCCTCCTCGCGCGAGTACGGGTGCGTCCACTCCTCGGCGACGAGGCACTCGGCGGTGTGCGGGGCGCCGCGGAGCGGGTTGTCGTCGACCGGCCACTCCCCCGCGCCCACGCGGTCGGCCTCGGCCTTGATGCCGATCATCGCATCGATGAAGCGGTCGATCTCGGCGAGGTCCTCGCTCTCGGTCGGCTCGACCATCAGCGTCCCGGCGACGGGGAAGCTCATGGTCGGCGCGTGGAAGCCGTAGTCGACGAGGCGCTTCGCGACGTCGTCCACGGTGACTCCGGTGGCCGCGGTGAGCGGGCGGATGTCGAGGATGCACTCGTGCGCCACGAGACCGTTGTCGCCCGTGTAGAGCACCGGGTAGTGCTCGCGGAGGCGCGCGGCCACGTAGTTCGCCGACAGGACGGCCGCGCCGGTGGCGGCGCGCAGACCCTCCTCCCCCATCATGCGGGCGTACGCCCACGAGATCGGGAGGATGCCGGGGCTGCCGTAGGGGGCGGCCGAGACGGGAGCGCCGCCGTGAACGACGGTCCCGCCCTCCTGGCCGACGGCGTGCTCGAGGCGCTGCGCGAGCGGGTGCCCGGGCAGGAACGGCGCCAGGTGCGCCTTGGCGGCGACGGGG
Source organism: Rathayibacter sp. VKM Ac-2754 (assembly GCF_009807095.1). Lineage (GTDB taxonomy): Bacteria > Actinomycetota > Actinomycetes > Actinomycetales > Microbacteriaceae > Rathayibacter. The sequence goes on from NZ_WUCC01000006.1 coordinate 50,818, forward strand.
CCGACTCCGGGGCCGCCTCCGCCGTGGGGGATGCAGAACGTCTTGTGCAGGTTGAGGTGCGAGACGTCTCCGCCGAAGTCGCCGAAGCGGGCGAAGCCGAGCAGGGCGTTGAGATTCGCGCCGTCGACGTAGACCTGGCCGCCGGCCTCGTGGACGAGGCGGCAGATCTCGGCGACCTCGTGCTCGTAGACGCCGTGCGTCGACGGGTAGGTGATCATCAGCGCGGCGAGGCCCGCCGCGTGCTCGGCGATCTTGGCGCGCAGGTCGTCGAGGTCGACGTTGCCGAGCTCGTCGCAGGCGACGACGACGACCTTCATGCCGGCGAGCACGGCGCTGGCGGCGTTCGTGCCGTGCGCGCTCGAGGGGATGAGGCAGACAGTGCGCTCGAGGTCGCCGTTCGCGCGGTGGTAGCCGCGGATCGCGAGCAGGCCCGCCAGCTCGCCCTGCGATCCCGCGTTGGGCTGCAGCGAGACGGAGTCGTAGCCGGTGAGGTGCGCGAGCCAGCGCTCGAGCTGGTCGATGAGGGCGAGCGAGCCCTCGACGTCGGACTCGGGCGCGAACGGGTGCAGGTTCGCGAACTCGGGCCAGCTGACGGCCTCCATCTCGCTGGCGGCGTTGAGCTTCATGGTGCACGAGCCGAGCGGGATCATGCCGCGGTCGAGCGCGTAGTCGGCGTCGGCGAGTCGCTTGAGGTAGCGCATCATCGAGGTCTCGCTGCGGTGGGTGTTGAAGACCGGGTGCACCAGGAACGGCGTCGCGCGCTCGAGTGCCTCCGGAATGCGGCGGGCCGCTGCGCCGAGGAAGCCGGCGGTGGGGTCGAGGTCGCCGATCGCGGTGGCGACGGCGATCACCTCCTGGGCGGTGACGGTCTCATCGATCGAGACGGCGACGGTGTCGGCGTCGACCAGGCGCACGTCGAAGCCGGCGTCGCGGGCCCGGGCGACGGCCGCCTCCGCGCCGTGCGGCACGACGACCGCGACGGTGTCGAAGAAGGCGTCGTGGCGGAGGGAGTGACCGGCGTCGACCAGCACGCGTGCCAGCAGCGCGGCGTGCGTGTGCACGCGCTCCGCGATCCGGGCGAGCCCGTCGGGGCCGTGGTAGACCGCGTACATCGCCGCCATCACGGCGAGGAGCACCTGAGCGGTGCAGATGTTCGAGGTCGCCTTCTCGCGGCGGATGTGCTGCTCGCGCGCCTGCAGCGAGAGGCGGTAGGCGGGGTTGCCCGCCGCATCCTGGCTGACGCCGACCAGGCGGCCGGGGAGCTGGCGCTCGAGTCCCTTGCGGACGGCGAGGTAGCCCGCGTGCGGTCCGCCGAAGCCCATCGGCACGCCGAAGCGCTGCGAGGTGCCGACAGCGACGTCGGCGCCGAGCTCGCCCGGCGAGCGGACGAGGGTGAGCGCGAGGAGGTCGGCGGCGACGATCCCGAGACCGCCGTGGTCCTTGACGGCGGCGAGGACGGCCGACGGGTCCCACAGCTGTCCTGAGGCGCCCGGGTACTGCACGAGTGCGCCGAACGCCTCCGGGATCTGATCGGCCGGGGTCTCGGAGAGCGGGAGCTCGACGATGCGGATGCCGACCGCCTCCGCCCGGCCGCGCAGCAGCGCGAGGGTCTGCGGCAGGGCGTCGGAGTCGACGACGAAGACGTCGGTGCGCGCCTTCGAGGCGCGGCGGGCCAGCAGCATCGCCTCGACGACGGCGGTGCCCTCGTCGAGCATCGAGGCGCCAGCGGTGTCGAGCCCGGTGAGGTCGGAGACCATGGTCTGGAAGTTGATCAGCGCCTCGAGGCGGCCCTGCGAGATCTCGGGCTGGTAGGGCGTGTAGGCCGTGTACCAGCTCGGGTTCTCGAGGACGTTGCGCTTGATCACCGCGGGCACGTGCGTGCCGTGGTAGCCGAGGCCGATCAGGGGGCGGCGCACCGTGTTGCGCGACGCGAGCGCGCGGAGCTCGGCGAGCGCCTCCGTCTCGGTCGCGGGGGCGGGCAGCACGGGATCGAGGTCGCGGACCCGGATCGACTCGGGGACGGCGGCGGTGACCAGCGCGTCGACGGAGTCGTAGCCGAGCGCCGCGAGCATGGTGCGCTGGGCGTCGGCGTCGGTCCCGATGTGGCGGGACTCGAACTCGGACGGGGTGCGGAGCGCCGACATCTACTCTCCGACCAGTGCGTCGTAGGCGGCGGCGTCGAGGAGGCCGTCGGGCAGCGCGTCGAAGCGCACCTTGATCAGCCAGCCCTCGCCGAACGGGTCGGAGTTGACCAGCTCGGGGCTGTCGACGACGGCCGAGTTGGTCTCGAGGACCTCGCCGTCGACGGGCGCGAAGAGCTCGCCGACGGACTTCGTCGACTCGATCTCTCCGACGACGCTGCCGCCCTCGACGCGGGAGCCCGAGTCAGGCAGCTCGACGAAGACGACGTCGCCCAGCTTGTCGGCGGCGTAGGCGGTGATGCCCACGGTCGCGGTGTCCCCGTCGACGAGGATCCACTCGTGATCGGAGGTGTACTGCAGTTCGGACGGAACGGCCATGTCAGATCTTCTTCCTCGAGTAGAAGGGGAGGGCGGTGACGGTCATCGGGAGGCGGCTGCCGCGGATGTCGACGGAGAGAGTCGTGCCGGGCTGAGCCTGGGTCGGGGCGACGTAGGCCATCGCGATCGGGACGCCGAGGGTGGGCGAGAGCACGCCGCTCGTGACGACTCCGATCGGGTCGGTCGCCTCGTCGGAGGCGTACACGCTGTAGTCGGCTCGGGCGGCGCGGCGGCCCTCGCCGGTCAGGCCGACGAGCACGGGGGCCTCGCCGGAGGGTCCCTCCTCGCTCGCGGCGCGTCCGACGAAGTCGATCGGCTTGCCGAGGGCGACGACGCGGCCGAGCCCGGCCTGCGCGGGGAAGACCTCGCGCGAGAGCTCGTGCCCGTAGAGCGGCATGCCCGCCTCGAGCCGGAGGGTGTCGCGCGCGGCGAGGCCGGCGGGGACAAGGCCTGCGCCCGCTCCCGTCTCGGCGAGCGCCTGCCAGAGCGACGGCGCGGTCTCGGGCGCGACGTAGATCTCGAAGCCGTCCTCGCCGGTGTAGCCGGTGCGCGCGATCAGGATGGGGTGCGCCTCGAAGGTGCCGGGGACGGCCCGGTAGTAGCGGAGCTCCTCGAGCAGCCGCGCGGCGTCGTCGGTGTCGAGCACCGACTCCGCTCCGCGCTCGGTCTCGATCGCCAGGCCCTGCACGTTCTGCAGGATCTCGAGCGAGCGGGGCCCCTGCAGCGCGATCAGCGCGACATCGTCGCTCTCGTCGAAGAGCTCGCACTCGAACATCGCGGTGCGGTCGCGGAGCTGCTCGGCGACGACGTGGCGGTTGGCGGCGTTCGCGACGACCATGAAGCGGTCCTCGCCGGTGCGGTACACGACGAGGTCGTCGATCACGCCTCCCGTGCGGTCGAGGAGGAGCGTGTACTTGGCACGTCCCACGGCGACGGCGGAGAGATCGCTCGCGAGGGCGTAGTCGAGGGCGTCCACCGCCTCCGGGCCCACGACCAGGATCTCGCCCATGTGCGAGAGGTCGAAGAGTCCGGCCGCGGTGCGGACGGCGTGGTGCTCGGCGAGATCGCCGGAGTAGCGGACCGGCATCTGCCAGCCGGCGAAGTCGGTGAAGGACGCGCCGGCCGCGACGTGCACCTCGTGGAGGGGCGAGTAGCGCGGTTCGGTGCTCGGCGCGGTGGCGTCGGGCGAGTCGATCGCGATGCCGCCGGTCTCAGGGGCGCCGGTCGCTTCTTCGGGGTTCTCTGGGGACATGGGAGTTCTCCATTTCGTCGCAGTGCTGCGCACGCGCCCGCACAGGTCGATGGTGCGAGGCACAGCAGTGCCGTGGGAACTCCCCCTCTGTCGCGGTGCCTGAGAGATTCGCGCCGTCCGCGAGGACTGAGCGCTTTCACCATCGGCGGATCCCGGGATCGGATCGCTTTCCAGAGTGGCCAGTTCGACGCGGTACAAGACCTGAGAGATTGGCGGGGAGGCTTGCTCCTTCGGTGCCGACCGGAGTCGGCTCTCCCGCGTCGCGTATGCGGCCCGGTATTCGGTTGTGCGGTCAGCCTAGCGGGGGCGGCGGCGCGGGCGCACGGCGTTTGGTGTTCGGGTCCGGATGACACTAAGCTCATTCCAGCAGTTAGGGTCACGACGACTTTTAGTAGGGACACCCCGTGGAGACAGACGCTCAGCCGCAGCTCGCGGTGTCGACCGTGATCTTCGCGCTGCGCCCGCACCCCGTGACGGGTGCGAGCACGGTGTGGATCCCGGTCGTGCGTCGGATCCGCGAGCCGTTCGAGGGGCTCTGGGCTCTGCCCGGCGGACCCCTGCGCCCCGACGAGGACCTGGCGGAGGCGGCCCGCCGCACCCTCCGCGAGACCACCGGCCTCGGCCCCCGCTACCTCGAGCAGCTCTACGCCGTCGGCGGCACCGACCGCTCCCCCGGCGAGCGCCGCGTCGTCTCGATCGTCTACTGGGCGCTCGTGCGCACCTCGGAGGCGGACGAGGCGATCGTCGGCGAGAACGTCACCTGGCTCTGCACCGACCTGCCCCTCGAGCTCGCCTTCGATCACGGCGTGATCGTCGAGTACGCGCTCTGGCGGCTCCGCAACAAGATGGAGTACTCCCGCATCGCGCACGCCTTCCTCGGCGAGACGTTCACGCTCGCCCAGCTGCGCGAGGTGCACGAGGCCGTGCTCCAGAAGCCCCTCGATCCGGCGAACTTCCGCCGCACGATCGAGGCCTCCAAGACCGTGGTACCGACCGAGCAGCGCCTGACGGGCACCCGTCACCGTCCGCCCCGGCTCTACCGCTACGACGGGTCAGTGGCACTCGTCGACAACGGTCCGCTCCCCGTCTGAGCGCCCCGTCAGTCCGCACCATCCGAGGAGACACCGTGACATCGGTCGACAGCACCATCCAGCTCATCGAGCGGGGAGCCCCCGGCGCGACCTGCGCCCCCGAGCTCGCCGACGCACCCTGGTCGTTCGACCTCGGCTTCCCCGCCTACGGCCCCGGCGCCTCCCAGGCCGACCCGATCCCGGCCGAGGCGCCGGTGCAGGGCCGTCTGCCCGACGAGTACACCGCGGCGAGCGCCGACGAGCTGCACCGCCGCATCCTCGCGGCGAAGGAGACCCTCGGCGACCGCGTCGTCGTGCTCGGGCACTTCTACCAGCGCGACGAGGTCGTGCAGTACGCCGACTTCGTGGGCGACTCGTTCCAGCTGGCGAAGGCGGCGAAGGGCCGCCCCGACGCCGAGGCGATCGTCTTCTGCGGCGTGCACTTCATGGCCGAGACGGCCGACATCCTGTCGCGTCCGGAGCAGGCCGTCATCCTCCCGAACCTCGCCGCCGGCTGCTCGATGGCCGACATGGCCGACATCGACTCCGTCGAGGACGCCTGGGCCGAGCTGACCGAGCTCTACGGCACCGAGCCCGACGCCGACGGCCGCGTGCCGCTCGTCCCGGTGACCTACATGAACTCCTCCGCCGCTCTGAAGGCGTTCTGCGGGCGCAACGGCGGCGTGGTCTGCACCTCCTCGAACGCCGCCACGGTGCTCGAGGACGCGTTCGCGCGCGGGCAGCGGGTCCTCTTCTTCCCCGACCAGCACCTCGGCCGCAACACGGCGAAGGCGATGGGCGTGCCGCTCGAGCGGATGCCGATGTGGAATCCGCGGAAGCCGCAGGGCGGCTCCGACACCGCGACCCTGCTCGACGCGCAGGTCATCCTCTGGCACGGCTTCTGCTCGGTGCACAAGCGCTTCACGGTCGCTCAGATCGAGAAGGCGCGCCTCGAGCACCCGGGCGTCCGCGTGATCGTGCACCCGGAGTGCCCGATGGCGGTCGTCGACGCGGCCGACGAGTACGGCTCGACCGACTACATCGTGAAGGCGATCGAGGCGGCGCCCGCCGGCACCACCTTCGCGATCGGCACCGAGATCAACCTCGTGCAGCGCCTCGCGGCCCAGTACCCCGAGCACACGATCTTCTGCCTCGACGACGTGGTCTGCCCCTGCTCGACGATGTACCGCATCCACCCGGGCTACCTCGCCTGGGTGCTCGAGGGTCTCGTCGAGGGTCGCGTGCTCAACCGCATCAGCGTCGACGACTCCGTGCAGGCCGAGGCGCGCGTCGCCCTCGAGCGGATGCTCGCCGCCGTGCCGCCCACCGGCCCCGTCGCGGCGGCCTGACGTGTCTCGCGTCGTCGTCGTCGGCAGCGGCATCGCCGGACTCGTCACCGCGCTGCTGGCCTCGCGCCGGCACGAGGTCGTGCTTGTGAGCAAGGGCGAGCTCGCGGAGTCGAACACGCGCTACGCGCAGGGCGGGATCGCGGTGGTCACCTCCCCCGCCGACTCCGTCGCTCTGCACATCCAGGACACCCTCGCTGCGGGAGCCGGGCTCTGCTCGCGCTCGGCCGTCGAGGTGCTCTGCGGTGAGGGGCCGGCGGCCGTCGCCGCCCTCCGGGAGTGGGGCGTCGGCTTCGACCGCGACGGCGACGAGCTCGCTCGCGGGCTCGAGGCGGCGCACTCGCGGCCGCGGGTCCTGCACGCCGGAGGCGACGCGACCGGCGCCGCGATCGAGGCTGCCCTCGTCGCGGCGGTGCGCGCCGCCTCCGGTGTCACGGTGCGGGAGCACACCGCGCTCGTCGACCTCGTGCGGCCGGGCGATGCGGTCACCGGAGTCGACCTGCTGCGCGACGGACGGGTCGAGCGCATCGACGCGGACGCCGTGGTCCTCGCCACGGGCGGGGCGGGGCGGCTCTACCGCCACACCACCAACCCGGCCGTCGCGACCGGGGACGGACTCGCTGCGGCGATCCGCGCGGGGGCGCAGACGGCGGACCTCGAGTTCTACCAGTTCCACCCCACGGCGCTCGCGAGCGGGTTCCTCGTCTCGGAGGCGGTGCGCGGCGAGGGCGCCGTGCTGCGTGACGCCTCGGGCGAGCGCTTCATGACGGCGGTGCACGCCGACGCCGAGCTGGCTCCGCGGGATGTCGTGGCGCGCGCGATCGCCGAGCGGATGCGCCTCCAGGGCGGGCTGCCCGTGCATCTCGACGCGCGGGCGATCCCCGCTGAGGTTCTCGCGCGCCGGTTCCCGACGATCTCGGCCGCGTGCCGCGCAGGCGGGCTCTCGCTGGCCGACGACCTCATCCCCGTGACCCCCGCCGCGCACTACTGGATGGGCGGGATCGCGACCGACCTCGACGGGCGGACGAGCCTCCCGGGCCTGTACGCCGTGGGCGAGGTCGCCTGCACGGGGGTGCACGGGGCGAACCGCCTCGCGTCGAACAGCCTGCTCGAGGGCGCGGTGTTCGCCCGGCGCGCGGCCGCGGCGCTCGATCGGGCGGCCGTCGCCGCCTCCGTCGCCGGCGAGCCCCGGACCGTGGTGCCGGTCGCACTCGACCGCGCGGCCCTGCAGGCCGCGATGTGGACGGGCGCCGGGCTCTCCCGCGACGCGGCCGGGCTCGAGGAGGCGCGCGACGCGCTCTCCGCCGGCGCTCCCACTACTCTCACGCTCGAGACGCTCGAGAACGCGAACCTCCGCACCGCCGGGCTCGCGCTGATCGACGCGGCCCTCGCCCGCGCCGAATCGCGCGGCGCGCACCACCGCACCGACCACCCCGACACCTCCGCGACCGCCTACCGCGTCGCCGGCACGAGAAAGGTCGCCGTCCCGTGCTGACCCGTCAGAGCATCGAACGCCTCGTCACCCTCGCCCTCGAGGAGGACGCGCCCTGGGGCGACCTCACCTCGGACACGCTGATCCCTCCGGATGCGACGGCCTCGGCGCAGCTCGTCGCGCGCGAGCCCGGCGTCTTCAGCGGCGGTGCGGTGCTCCTGGGCACGTTCCTGCAGGCCGACTCGCGCATCCGCATCGCCGACATCGCCGAGGACGGCGCGCGCTTCGACACCGGTGCCGTGCTGGCCCGCATCGACGGGCCGGCCGGCGGCGTGCTGCGCGGCGAGCGCGTCGCCCTCAACCTGGTGCAGCGGATGAGCGGCATCGCCACCCTGACCGCGCGCTACGTCGCCGCGGTCGAGGGCACGCGTGCGCGGATCGTCGACACCCGCAAGACGACGCCCGGGCTGCGGGCTCTCGAGCGGCACGCGGTGCTCAGCGGCGGCGGGTACAACCACCGCTTCTCGCTCTCGGACGCGATCCTCGCCAAGGACAACCACCTCGCGATCCTCGCGGAGCGCGGAATCGATCTCACCACCGCCCTGCGCTCCGCTCGCGCGACGGTCTCGCACACGACGCACATCGAGGTCGAGGTCGACCGGCTCGACCAGGTCGAAGCGGCGATCGCGGGCGGTGCCGACACGATCATGCTCGACAACTTCACGCCCGAGCAGCTGGCACAGGGCGTCGCGCTCATCGGCGGCCGAGCCGTGGTCGAGGCGAGCGGAGGCGTCAACCTCGAGACGGTCCGCGCCATCGCCGAGGCGGGGGTCGACGTGATCTCGGTCGGCGCGCTGACGCACAGCGTCCGCTCGCTCGACCTCGGGCTCGACATCGCCGTCTCGGCGTGATCTACCTCGACCACGCGGCCTCCTCCCCCGTGCGGCGCGAGGTGCTCGAGGCGATGTGGCCGTTCCTGACGAGCGAGTACGGCAATCCGTCGAGCAGCCACTCGCTCGGAGACGCCGCGGCGCGGGCCCTGGACGACGCCCGTGGGCGGGTGGCCGCGTTGCTGGGCGGGCGCGCCTCCGAGACTCTCTTCACGTCGGGGGGCACGGAGTCGATCAACACAGCGATCAAGGGGATCGCGCTGGGCGCCCCGCGCGGGCGGCACCTGGTGATCTCGGCGATCGAGCACGAGGCTGCGGTCGAATCGGCCGACCACCTCCGCCGCCTGCACGGCTTCGAAGTGTCGGTCGCTCCGGTCGACGCCTCGGGGCGGCTCGACCTCGCGGCTCTGGCGGCACTCCTCCGGCCCGACACGTCGCTGGTCTCGATCGTCGCGGCGAGCAACGAGATCGGGACGGTGCAGGATGTGCCCGCGGTCGCCGCGCTCAGCCGGGAGCACCGGATCCCGCTGCACATCGACGCGGTGCAGGCGGCGGGCTGGCTCGACCTGACGGCGTTCGGCGCCGACGCCGTCTCGATCTCGGGGCACAAGCTCGGTGCGCCGAAGGGGGTCGGCGCGCTGATGCTGCGGAGCCGCCTGCCGTTCGAACCGCTCGTGCACGGCGGCGGGCAGGAGCGCGAGCGGCGGTCGGGGACCGAGAACGTCGCGTTCGCGGTCGCGCTCGGAGCAGCGGTGCGGCTCGTCGACGCCGAGCGGGCACCCAGGATCGCCGCGGTCCGCGACGCGTTCGCGGCACGGGTGGCGGCGCTGGCGCCCCGGGCGGTGCCGACGGGATCGGCCGCGCACCGCCTCCCCTCGATCGCCTCCTACGTCGTACCGGGGCGCAGCGGCGAGTCGATCCTGCTGGCGCTGGAGGAGCGCGGGGTCGTCGTGTCCAGCGGCTCGGCGTGCGCGGCGGGTCGCGACGAACCGTCGGCCGTGCTGCTGGCGCTCGGGCTGGAGCCGGTCATGGCGCAGACGGCCGTGCGCTTCAGCTTCGGCGCGGAGTCGACGCTCCCCGAGGCGGAGGCGGCGGCCGACGCGTTCGCGGCGGTGCTCGCGGGCTGAGGCTCCCGACACGCCGGATGCTCGACGGATGTCGGCCGTTCGGGAATGTCGGAGGTGCCCGGCAGTGTTCTGAGCCTCGTACCACTCGTCGCATCGACGTCCAGCCAGGCGATGCGCCCCCTCACGACGATCCCCCCACGACCGGAGACTCACCTGTGACCGAGCGCACCCTCACCGACACGCGGCCCGCCGCCCCCGACCGGTCGACGGCCCTCGACCCCAAGAGCCGCCTCGTCATCAGCCTGCTGCTGGTCTCGGCGTTCGTCGTCATCCTCAACGAGACGATCATGAGCGTGGCCCTGCCCGATCTCATGGCCGACTTCGGCATCGAGGCGCACGTGGGCCAGTGGCTCTCGACGGCGTTCATGCTGACGATGGCGGTCGTCATCCCGATCACGGGCTACCTGATCCAGCGGCTGAGCACGCGCACGCTGTTCACCGCCGCGATGACCCTCTTCAGCATCGGCACGCTGTCGGCGGCGCTCGCACCGAGCTTCGCCGTCCTGCTCGCCGCGCGCGTGGTGCAGGCCGGCGGTACGGCGATCATGATGCCGCTGCTGATGACGACCGTGATGACCCTCGTCCCGCCGGCGATCCGGGGCCGGATGATGGGCAACATCTCCATCGTGATCTCGGTCGCCCCCGCGGTCGGGCCCACCATCTCGGGCGTCATCCTCAACTTCCTCAGCTGGCGCTGGATGTTCTGGATCGTCCTGCCGATCGCGATCGGCGCGCTGCTGCTCGGGCTCCGCAAGGTCGAGAACGTCACCGAGCCCCGCTCGATCCCGATCGACGCGCTCTCGATCGTGCTCTCGGTCTTCGGCTTCGGCGGCCTCGTCTACGGCCTCAGCAGCCTCAGCGAGGGCGGCGACGCGATCGTCGCCCCGTGGGTGCCGTTCGTCGTCGCGGCCGTCGGCCTGCTCGGCTTCGTGCTGCGCCAGCTCTCGCTGCAGAAGACCGACCGCGCCCTGCTCGATCTGCGCACCTTCACCTCGGCCAACTTCACGATCGTGATCGTCATGATGGCGATCAGCATGTCGGCGCTGTTCGGCACCCTCATCCTGCTGCCGCTCTACACGCAGAACGTGCTGGGGCTGACCCCGCTCGAGACGGGCCTGCTGCTGCTCCCGGGCGGGCTGCTGATGGGGCTCCTCGCGCCGTTCGTCGGTCGCGCGTTCGACCGGTTCGGCGCGCGGGTGCTTCTCGTGCCCGGCTCGATCGTCGTCGCCACCGCACTGTGGGGCTTCACCACCCTCGACGAGAACTCGACCTCGTGGTTCATCCTCGCGCTGCACGTGGTGCTGAGCCTCGGCCTCGCGTTCGTCTTCACTCCCCTGTTCACGGCGGGCCTCGGCTCCGTCCGGCCCAGGTTCTACTCGCACGGCAGCGCGATCATCGGCACGGTCCAGCAGCTCGGAGGCGCGGCCGGCACTGCGCTGTTCGTCACCGTGCTCTCGATCCAGTCGGCCGCACTGGCCCGTGACGGCGCCGACCAGGTCGTCGCGACGGCAGGCGGCATCCACTCCGCGTTCGTCTGGGGTGCGTCCATCGCGACGGCGGCCATCATCGCCGCCTTCTTCGTGCGACGCCCGGCCGAGTCGGACGCTCCGCTGCCCGTCGGCCACTAGGCTGCCGCGAGCGCGGAGGCGGTTCGGCGCGATCGGCGGCTGTTCACCTCCGCGACACCGGGCCGCTCTACGGTGACGCCCCGGTCGCCGCGTCGGATCGCGGGTCCGGAACGGAGACGACACGTGGGTGGAACGAGCACCGGCAATCCTCAGGACCTCCTCGACGCCGGAGCGCTCGCGACGCCTCCGCGGACGCTGGTGGACGTCCTCCGCGACACCGCGGAGAGGCACCCCGACGCCTCCGCCCTCGAGGACCCGGCCGGTGCGCTGAGCTACCGGGAGCTCCTGGCCCGCGTCGTCGGCACGGCCGGCGAGCTCACCGCCGCCGGAGTCCGCCGCGGTGATCGGGTCGGCGTCCGGATGGCGAGCGGCTCCCGCGAGCTGTACCTCGCGATCCTCTCGATCCTCGCCGCCGGCGCCGCCTACGTGCCCGTCGACGCCGACGACCCGGAGGAGCGGGCGCAGCTCGTCTTCGGCGAGGCCGCCGTCGTCGGCGTCATCACCGGCTCGGGGCGCTTCGAACGGAGCGAGGGCGAGCCCACCCGCCTCTTCGCCGGCTCGGCGCCGCACCCCAGCACGGCCTCGATCCCGCTGCTGCAGCCGCCCACCCTCGACGACGACGCCTGGATCATCTTCACGTCGGGCTCGACCGGCACCCCGAAGGGCGTCGCCGTCACCCACCGGTCGGCCGCCGCCTTCGTCGACGCCGAGGCGCGGCTCTTCCTGCAGCAGGAGCCGCTCGGCCCGGGCGACCGCGTGCTGGCGGGTCTCTCGGTCGCCTTCGACGCCTCCTGCGAGGAGATGTGGCTCGCCTGGCGCCACGGCGCCTGCCTGGTGCCCGCCCCGCGCTCGCTGGTGCGGAGCGGCATGGACCTCGGCCCGTGGCTGACCACCCACGGCATCACGGTCGTCTCGACCGTCCCGACCCTCGCCGCCCTCTGGCCCGCGGAGTCGCTCGAGAACGTGCGTCTGCTGATCTTCGGCGGCGAAGCCTGCCCGCCCGAGCTCGGCGAGCGCCTCGCGGTCGACGGCCGCGAGGTCTGGAACACCTACGGTCCGACCGAGGCCACCGTCGTCGCCTGCGCCGCCCCGCTCGGCGGCGAGGGTCCGGTGCGCATCGGCCTCCCCCTCGACGGCTGGCGCCTCGCCGTCGTCGACGCCGAGGGCGCGCGCGTCGGCGAGGGGGAGGTCGGCGAGCTGGTGATCGGCGGAGTCGGGCTCGCCCGCTACCTCGACGCCGCCAAGGACGCCGAGAAGTACGCCCCGGCTCCGACCCTCGGCTGGGACCGTGCCTACCGCTCGGGCGACCTGGTGCGGTTCGAGAGCGCCGGGCTCGTCTTCCAGGGCCGCGCCGACGACCAGGTCAAGCTCGGCGGCCGCCGCATCGAGCTCGGCGAGGTCGAGGCCGCCCTCCAGGCGCTTCCCGGAGTCGCCGGAGCCGCCGCTGCCGTCCGCACGACGAGCGCAGGCAACCAGGTGCTCGTCGGCTACCTCGCCCTGCCCGACGGGCGCGCACTCGACCGGGATGCGGCGCTCGCGCGGCTCCGAGAGGAGCTGCCGGCCGCTCTCGTACCCCTCCTGGCGGTCGTCGCCGAACTGCCGACGCGCGTGTCGGGCAAGGTCGACCGCGCCGCGCTGCCGTGGCCGCTCGAGGGCGGTACCGAGGACGACTCCGCCCTCGACCCCGAGACCGCCTGGCTGGCCGCGCGCTGGCGCGAGGTGCTCGGTGTCCCCGTGGACGAGAAGGCCAACTTCTTCGATCTCGGCGGCGGCTCCCTCGCGGCGGCGCAGCTGGTCGCGCGGATCCGCGAGCGCGATCCCGAATTCACCGTCGCCGACGTCTACGCCCACCCGCGGCTCGCAGCGATGGCGTCCGAGATCACCGGCCGCGCGACCGGACTCTCCGAGGTCTCCGACCACCGCATCGCCCCGGTCCCCCGCCGCATGCGCGTGCTGCAGACCCTCCTCGGCGCCCCGCTGCTCGTCCTCGGCAGCGCCCGCTGGCTGACCGCGATCCTCACGGTGACCGCGATCCTCGACCTGCTGCCCGGCTTCGACTGGCTGCCCACCGTCTGGCTCGCCGTGCTGATCCCCGCCTTCGCGCTGTTCTGCACTCCGTTCGGGCGGATGGGCCTCACCGTCGTCGCGGCCCGGCTGCTGCTGCGCGGCGTGCGCGCCGGCGATCATCCGCGCGGCGGCGGGGTGCACCTCCGGCTCTGGCTGGCGGAGCAGATCGCGCACCAGCTCGGCGCGGTGAGCCTCGCCGGAGCGCCCTGGGTCGCCTACTACGCCCGCGCGCTCGGGGCCCGCATCGCCGACGACGTCGACCTGCACTCGCTCCCGCCGCTGACCGGCATGCTCACACTCGGTCGCGGGGCCGCGATCGAGCCCGAGGTCGACCTCTCGGGCTACTGGATCGACGGCGACGTCGTCCGCGTCGGCGCCGTGCGCGTCGGCGCCGGCAGCACCGTCGGCGCTCGGAGCACGCTGCTCCCCGGCGCCCGGATCGGCAAGAACGCGCAGATCGAAGCCGGCTCGGCCGTCTTCGGCCGCGTGCCCGCCGGTCAGCGCTGGGGCGGCTCCCCCGCCCAGCGCCTCGGCAAGGCCAATGCCGGCTTCCCCGCCGAGCGGCCGCCGAAGCGCACTGCCTGGGTGTGGGCGTACGGCGTCTCAGCCGTCGGTCTCGCCGCCGTCCCAGTCCTCGCCTTCGGCGCGGGCACCGGAGTCGTCGCGATCGTCACGCAGGGATCGAGCGGTCTCGCGGAGGCGGTGCCGCGCGCCCTCGCCGCACTCGTCCCCGCCGTCTTCGTCACCGGCCTCGTGCTCGCCGCGCTCGTCGTTGCCTTCGTCCGCCTCCTCGGGCTCGGCGTCGACCGCGGCACCTACCCCGTGCGCGGGCGGATCGGCTGGCAGGTCTGGTCGACCGAGCGCCTGCTCGATCAGGCGCGCACGCTCCTCTTCCCCCTCTACTCCGGCCTGTTCACCCCGGTCTGGCTGCGCCTGCTCGGAGCGAAGGTCGGCCGCGACGTCGAGGCCTCGACCGTGCTTCTGCTGCCCGCGATGACGACGATCCGCGACGGCGCGTTCCTGGCCGACGACACCCTGGTCGCCTCCTACGCCCTCGGCGGCGGCTGGATGCGGCTGGCCCGCGCCGAGATCGGCGAGCGCGCGTTCCTCGGCAACTCGGGGATGGCGGCCCCCGGGCACACCGTCCCCGCGGGCGGCCTCGTCGCCGTGCTCTCGTCGGCACCGCGCAAGTCGAAGGCCGGCTCGTCGTGGCTGGGCTCGCCTCCGGTGCGCCTGCGACGGACCGTGGTCGAGGCGGAGTCGGCGCGCACGTTCCGCCCCGCCACGCGGCTCCGCATCGCCCGCATCGTCTGGGAGCTGCTGCGCTTCGTGCCGGTCGTCGTCTCGGTGGCGATCGGCTTCGGAGTCGTCGTGAGCCTGCTCGCGCTGGTGCAGACGGTCGGTGCGATCGTGACGACCCTGCTCGGCGGCCTGGTCCTGCTGGTCGCGGGCGCGGTGGCCGCGGCGGTCTCGACGGCGGCGAAGTGGCTGCTGATCCAGCGCGTGCGGCCGAGCGAGCATCCGCTCTGGTCGTCCTTCGTCTGGCGCAGCGAGCTAGCAGACACCTTCACCGAGATGGTCGCCGCTCCCTGGTTCGCCCACGCGGCGGCCGGCACTCCCGCGCTCGTCTGGTGGCTGCGCAGCCTGGGCGCGCGCATCGGGCGCGGCGTCTGGTGCGAGAGCTACTGGCTCCCGGAGGCGGATCTCGTCGAACTCGGCGACGGAGCGGCCGTGAACCGGGGCTGCGTCGTGCAGACGCACCTGTTCCATGATCGAATCATGAGCATGGATCTCGTGAGTCTCGACCCCGGTGCGACCCTCGGCCCGCACAGCGTGATCCTGCCCGCGGCGCGCATCGCCGCGCACGGCACGGTCGGGCCCGCCTCCCTGGTCATGCGCGGCGAGCTCGTGCCCGCCGGCAGCCGCTGGAGCGGCAACCCCATCGGACCGTGGCGCGACGTGCGCGTCGGCGACTACCACGCGCCCGTCGCGTGAGCCCCGCGCAGACAGGACTCGAGACCGCCGGCGACCCGTACCTCCCCGGTATCGGCAACACCGGCTACCGCGTCGAGTCGTACGACCTCGACCTCGACTACCGGGTCGCGACGAACCGGCTCGCCGCTCGGGCGACCCTGCAGATCGTCGCACTGCAGCCGCTGCGCCGCTTCTCACTCGATCTGAGCCGCCTGCGGGTGACCCGCGCTCGCGTCGCCGGGCGCAAGGCGCGCACCGAGCAGACGGCGCACAAGCTGAGGATCACGCCCGCCGAGCCGCTCGAGGCGGGCGAGTCGTTCGTGCTCGAGATCGAGTACGGCGGCCACCCCGGGCCACGCGTCAGCCACTGGGGCGAGCTGGGCTGGGAGGAGCTCGCCGACGGCGTGCTCGTCGCCTCGCAGCCCTCCGGCGCGTCAACCTGGTTCCCCTGCAACGACGACGTCGCCGAGAAGGCGCCGTACCGGATCCGCATCACCGCCGAGGAGGGCTACTCGGCCCTCGCGAACGGCGTGCTCCTCGAGACCAGCGGGCGCTCGGGCCGGCGGACGTGGCTCTACGAGCAGCGCGAGCCGACCGCGACCTATCTGGCCTCGGTGCAGATCGGCCGCTACGTCATCGAGGACCGCATCCTGGCGGGAGTCGCGGTGAGCATCGCCCGCCCGGCCGCGCTGGCCCTCCGGGTGGCCCGCGACTTCGCTCCGCTCAGCGACATGATCGCCTTCTTCGAGCGCGTCTTCGGCCCCTACCCGTTCGCCCGCTACACGGTGGTCGTCACGGCGGACGTGCTCGAGATCCCGCTCGAGGCGCAGGGCATGGCGATCTTCGGCGCGAACCACGCCGACGGCCGCGGGGGCTCGGAGCGGCTGATCGCGCACGAGCTCGCCCACCAGTGGTTCGGCAACAGTGTCGGCATCGCGAGCTGGCGGCACATCTGGCTCAACGAGGGCTTCGCCTGCTACGCCGAGTGGCTGTGGTCGGAGGAGTCGGGCGGCCCGTCCGCCGACACGCTGGCCCGGCGCCACCACGCGCTCCTGCGCTCCCAGCCGCAGGACCTCGTGCTCGGCGATCCCGGCCCGGTCGCGCTCTTCGACGACCGCGTCTACAAGCGCGGTGCGCTGACGCTGCACGCGGTGCGCCTCCGGGTGGGCGACGCCGTCTTCTTCGCGCTGCTGCGCGCGTGGGCGTCACGGCACGCCTCCGCGACCGTCACCGACGAGGACTTCCGCGAGCTCTGCGCCGAGCTGACCGACGGCGTCGACGACCTGCTCGACGCGTGGCTGCTCGACGAGGCGCTGCCCGCGCTGCCGACCGCTCGCTGACGCCTGCTAACGGCCGCCCGCCGGCACCAGCGACTCCGCCAGCGCATCGGCGTCCTCGCGGCGCCAGCCGATGATCGGCCCGACGCTCCGCCCCTCGATCGGCCCGAGCGCGACGCTCACGCGGAACGCCGGGTCGAGCTGCGGCTCGGCCAGCCGGTAGCGCGCCTGGTCGATCCGCGCCTCCGCGGACAGACGCGACTCGTGGATCCGGACCCGGCGCGGGTCGACCTCGAGCCCGCGGCCGTCGGCCTTCAGCGCCGCCTCGACCCGCGTCCAGTGCAGGATCGGGTCGGCCGGCCGCATCGCTCCCATCGAGAACGGCGCCCCGGCGACCTGCGTGATGCGGGCGCCCCGATCGGCCGGCCCCTCGACCGGCTCGATGTCGACGCCGACGGTCCCCGCGCTGCTCGCCGCGACCACGACGGCACCGGCGCAGTGCGCGATGCTCACCGACAGCCGTGCGAGCGCCGCATCGGGCCCCTCGAGTGCCGGGCGGCCGTGCGGCCCTCCGCAGCTCGCGCAGCGCGCCACCACGCTGATCGCGGTCGGATCCCCGGCCGTCAGCTCGGCCGCCAGCAGCCGCAGCAGCACCCGCCCGAAGACGAAGCGCTCCGCGATCGCGGCCGACACCGTGCTCCGGTAGCGCTCGCACTCGAGCGCCGTCAGGAGAGGCAGCAGCGACTCGGCGTCGAGACTCTGCTCCTCCAGTGCCAGCCAGCGCAGATGCACGCCGGGCAGGTCGAGGCCGTGCTCCCTGTCCTCCACTCCGCGCTCCCCCCTGTCGTACCGCCGCCCCCCGGCCGGCACTACCGTGCCGTCGCGACGTGCTCGCCGCGCTCGTAGACCTCGGACGCGGAGCCGACGATCAGCGGGTCCGGTCCCTGCGGCGAGACGACCTCGTCGTCACGGCCGTCGTACTCGTAGAGGCTCAGCACGTAGCGCATCGCCTCGAGTCTCGCGCGCTTCTTGTCGTTGCTCTTGACGATCGTCCACGGCGCGTCGGAGGTGTCGGTCGCGGCCATCATCGCCTCCTTCGCCGCCGTGTAGTCGCCCCACTTGTCGAGCGAGGCGAGGTCCATCGGCGAGAGCTTCCACTGCCGCACCGGGTCGATCATGCGGATCGTGAAGCGCGTGCGCTGCTCCTCCGCCGAGACCGAGAACCACAGCTTGACCAGGTCGATCCCGTCGCCCGTGAGCATGCTCTCGAACAGCGGGGTCTGGCGGATGAACTCGTCGTACTGCTCCGGCGTGCAGAACCCCATCACGCGCTCGACGCCGGCGCGGTTGTACCAGGAGCGGTCGAACAGCACGATCTCTCCCGCGGCGGGGAGGTGCGAGACGTAGCGCTGGAAGTACCACTGGGTGCCCTCGCGCTCGGTCGGCTTCTCGAGCGCGACCACGCGGGCTCCGCGCGGGTTGAGGTGCTCGGTGAAGCGCTTGATCGTGCCGCCCTTGCCCGCGGCGTCGCGCCCCTCGAAGACGACCACGAGCCGGCGGCCGTTCTTCTTGATCCAGTTCTGCAGCTTCAGCAGCTCGATCTGCAGGAGGCGCTTGCCCGCCTCGTACTCCTCGCGCGACATCCGCTCGTCGTAGGGGTAGCCCTCGCGCCAGGTGTCGATCTGCGTGCCGTCGCGGCGGAGCAGGACGGGATCGTCGTCGTCCTCGTCGAGCACGACGAGATCCCGGGCGTCCTCGGGAGTCAGCGTGCGCAGGAGCTCGGGTGTGGGGATCAGCTCGGTCTCGGGGTGAAGCGCGGAGAGGGGCTGCGGAGAGGAGTCGGAGAAGGCAGGCACGCAGAGACGCTAGAGCCGGCGGGCGACGCGCCGGTGAACGGCGGGTGTCCCTCGCGGATGTGGGCGGCCGGACGTACCCTCGTCGCATGTGCCGGAACATCCACACTCTTCACAACTTCGAGCCCTCCGCGAGCGACGAGGAGGTGCAGGCCGCCGCACTCCAGTACGTGCGCAAGATCAGCGGCACGACCAAGCCGTCGAAGGCGAATCAGGAGGCGTTCGACCGCGCCGTCGCCGAGATCGCGCACGTCACGGGTCACCTCCTCGAGGACCTCGTGGCGACGGTGCCGCCGAAGGACCGCGAGGTCGAGGCGGCGAAGGCGCGCGAGCGCTCGGCGAAGCGGTTCGCCACGGCCTGAGCGTCGCTAGCCGATGTAGTAGACGAGTCCGCGCTTCGACCGAGCCACCTCGGTCGTGAATCTCACTGCTCTGTCGAGGAAGCGGGAGATGTACTCCGCGTCGTCCTTCGTCGGATCTCCGGCGTCGAACACCTGTTGCAGCTCGACGAGGTCGTCCGCGATCTCCGCGATCTCCTCGGGCACGAGAGCCCGCATCCACGGAATCCAGCCGTACCCGTTCGGCGTCACCCGGCCCTCGAACATCCGGTGGGCCGGGCGCGGAGTCCCGCCCGGCGCTCGAGCAGCGGTCAGCGCCTGCAACGGCGACCAGGCCTTGTCCAGGTGGACCATGTCCCGCTCCGGCAAGGACTGCTCGAAGTTCGTGACCGCCATCGCAGCACCGTGGGGCATGCCCCAGGCATCCGCCAGCGGATCGTCGCCGATCACGCTCCGTGGATCGGCCAGTGCCGCCTCGGTCCGATCGGCGTCGAAAGCGTATGCGTAGTATCTGATTCCCATCCGCCGATCCTGCCGAGCAGAGCGCGGCCGCATCGGCGAATCCGCCCCGCGTGGGGACGGCTCCCGTTCATCGCCCGCTGTGGAGGAGCGCCGCTCGTCACCTCCACACCTCTGGTCGCCGGCGTCAGAACGCGGCGGGCGGCAGGTCCGTCTCGCCGGCCTCGATCGCGTCCACGATGCGGCCGGCGACCGACGCCGGCGAGTGCCCAGCGCCGAACCTCGGGGCCGAGCCGGCGAGCGGATGCGTCGACAGCTCCGTCTCGGTGTGGCCGGGCCGAGCGTCGAGCAGCAGGACGCCCGCCCGCTTGTACTCACGCGCCGACGCCCTGACGAACGAGTACAGGGCGGCCTTCGACGCGGAGTACGCGGCGAGACCGGCGGTGGGAGCCTCGGCGACCACTCCGCTGATCGTGACCGCGAACGGCTCGCGCCCGGCCGTCGCCGACTGCGACAGCGCCTCGAAGGCGGCCGTCAGCAGCCGGATCGGTGCGAGTGCGTTCACCTCGACGAGCTCCTCGAGCACCGCGGGATCGAGCTCGGTCGACGGGCCGAAGGCGACGACACCGGAGGCGACCACTACGCCGTCGAGACGACCGTGCCGCGCCAGCACCTCGCTGATCAGCCGCCGCGGAGCCTCCTCGCCGCGCAGATCGGCGACCAGCGGTTCGGAACCCAGCGCGTCCGCGTCTCGTCCGGAGCGGACGGCTCGGGCGCCGCGCGCCTCCAGCTCGTCGGCGATGAGCCGGCCGAGCCCACCGGAGGCTCCGAGGACGAGGACGACGGCGCTATCGAGTCGGGTCATGCCCCCGAGCCTAGGCGGGGGGGTCTGGCGCGGATCGCCTCTACCGTCCCCGCTCGGGGGGCCCTAGCCTGAACGCCATGTCGAGCCTCGCGACCCGTGCCTCGCTCCGCCGACTCTCCGAGGTCCTCGAGGATCCGGACCCGATCAACCGGGGCCACGCGCACTACGTCCGCGGTCTCATCGACGCGACCTCGGTCGCGGAGCAGTCGACGAGGCCCTGCGCGGGCGCCGTCGAGCAGCGCGCGGCGATCGCGCCGGACGACGCGGCCGAGGACGACCCGGCGCTCTGAGCCCTCGACTCCTCAGAAGTTGCGGTAGTCGCACGCGACTACCGCAACTTCCTCAGAAGTTGCGGTAGTCGCACGCGACTACCGCAACTTTCGCTGAATCGGATGTGCCCTCAAGCGCCTCGTAGACTCGATCGGCCGAGAGAACGGGGAGCCGGTGGACGAGGATCGACGCGCTCCGGCGGGCTGGTATCCGGAGGGCGCGGCGATGCGCTGGTGGGACGGCACCCGGTGGACCGAGGACCGCATGCCCGCCGCCGATCGCCCGCCGTCGCGCGCCGAGTCGCGTCCCGTCCTCCGCCTCCCGAACGCCGACGGCACCCCGACCGTCGACGCGATCGACGAGGCCGAGCGGATCGAGGAGATCGCCGACGTCCTCGGTAGGCCCCTGCGCGCCGCCGAGGTGGTCGAGGAGTCGCTCGAGGTCGAGCTGGTCCCCGAGCCCGACCATCCCACTGGAGCCCCCGCGATCTCGATCCGCACGCGGGGCCGCGTGATCGGCTACCTCCCCGACGCGACCGCCTACCGGCCCGCTATCGACCGGATCGTCGCGAGCGGAGTCGTCCCCGTGACGGGCGCGCGCCTCCGGGTCGAGCGCGGCGAGCAGGGGCTGCGGGCGTCCCTCCGACTCGCTCTGCCGGTGCCCGACCTCGTGGTGCCGGTCAACGAGCCCCCGACGTCGCGCTACTCCGTGCTGCCCTGGGGCCGCGGGCTGCAGGTGCAGCGCGAGGACGAGCACTTCGCTCAGCTGACCGCGATCGTCGAGGGCCGCGCCCTGGTCCTGGTGACGTTGCACCTGCTCCCGAGCGACCTGATAGAGGTGCGACTGCACGGCGCCCGTGTCGGCGAGCTCTCGCCCGGCACCTCGCCGCACTTCGCGCCCACCGTCCGCCATCTGGAGGGGCTCGGGCTGACGGCGACGGCCTACGCCGCACTGCGCAGCTCGCCCCTGAAGGCCGAGCTGACGCTCCAGGCAGCGCGCGCCTCGGAGCTGCCCGCGCACTGGGTCGACGGGCCCGCGGTGACGCTGCCGGCGCTGGTGCCCGCCGCAGAGCGCTACGAGGTGCCCGCCGCGTACGTCCGCCCGCTGCGCCGCTCCTCGCGCACCTCGGAGGCGATCAGCCGCTCGACCCGCCGCGTCATCGCCTGGGTCGTGGTCGCCATCGCGACTCTCGTCGGCCTCTCGAGCTGGATCATCGGAGACCTGCTCGACTGACGCTCGCATCCCGGTCTTTCGGAGGCCCGGCACTCCGAGGGGAGGCGCTACTGCCCGAGACGGTCGAGGAGAGCTGCACACCGTGCCCGCTTGTGCTCGGACAGGGCCGCATCGCCGTCGATCCGGACGCCGGCTCCTCCCGCCTCCGACGAAGCACGCGGTGCGGGATCCGGGCCCCCCGACGCTCTGCCGTACCCCGGACTCGGTCGACGAGCGCGTCTCTCCAGCGTGGACGCCTGTCACGTCCCGACAGCCGTGCCGTGCACCATCGTCTGGTGGAGGTCCTGGAGGACCCCGCCCCGATGGACCGAGGTCATGCCCGCCACGTGCGCCGGTCGATCACGGGGGCGATCGCCTCCGAGTCGTCGCCGGCGCGGGGCGGGATCGCCCGCCGTGGTGCCGCTGTCGAGCGGATCGGGAGCGATGGAGGACCTCGTCGCGATCGCTCCGGAGGACCCGGCGCTCCGACAGCAGTGGTCAGCCCAGCTCCCCGTCGAGGGGCTCCTCGTTCCCCGGTTCGCCGTCACTCGGCTCCTCCTCTTGCGGTGCACCGTCTCCGTCCGACCCCCAGACGAAGATCCCGGGCGGAGACGTGATCTCGACAAGAGCGTCCGACTCCGTCGTGATCGTCGCCCCCACCTCCGTCTCGATGTACTGCCCGCTGGTGTCGACCGCGACGCCGGCGCTCTCACCGGTCAGCGTCGCCGTGATCGTCTCGTCGACAGCGATCGTCCCGCTCCACGTCACGACCAGGTCGGGCCACTGGGTCTCCCAGGTCCAACCCTCCCGGTCGAAGTCTCCGTAAGCGCTGAACGCGGCGCGGCCGGCCTCGGGACCGACCGCCGCGGAGAGGGACGCTGTGAACGACCCCGTGAACTCGGTGTTCTCGGCGACCGAGAACGTCACATCCAGGCTGGTCGTCCCGTCGACGGGGAGGACGGAGTCGTAGAGGCCCCAGCTGACCGAGAGGGTCGGAGCGGTCGACGGGTCGCCGCCGTCGTCCGGCGCTCCTTCTCCGTCCGTTCCCCAGTACGCCTGCTCCGGCTCCGAGACGACGACCTCGACCCCCTCGGGACTCGTGACGAGGACCGTCCTGGTGAAGGTGTCGACGTACCTGCCATCGGTGTCGATGTCGACCCGGCTCCCGGTGCCGGAGTCGCCGAGGTACCCGGTGGTCGCGGCGCTCGCGTCGAAGGAGCCCGTGAAGGAGAGGAGGAGGTCCGGCCCGACCTGGGTGTAGCTCCAGCCGGGGTCGCCGCCGATGTCGCCGACCCCCGTCATCGTCGCGAGGACCTCGTCCGGGTCGGTGTAGGCGGAGGCGAGGAACGAGAAGGAGCCGGTGAACACCTCCCCCTCGGTGAGCACAGCACCGAACTGGATGGCGGTCGACTCTCCGACCTTCAACTCGGCCTCGACGAACGTCCAGTAGACCAGGAGGCTGGGCGCAGGGGTCGACGCGGCGGCAGCCGGCGCCGACACCGCGGCGACCACGATCGGCGCCGTCCACCCCGCGGCCTGCACAAGGGAACGGCGGGTCGGCATCGACGGCGATGCGGAGGAGATGTCGCGGTTCACAGGTGCTCCGGTCGTCGGGAAGCTGCGGAGGCGTGGCCCCGCGGCAAGGCGGAACGACGCGATCGGCTGCGGGTCGCGTCGTGAAGGGGGGGTGCTCGCTCATCCTGTCAGCGGGCGGTCGCCCCCGACGGCGGATCCGCGCGCCCACGTACCCCCAGAACAGCACCGCCGCTCGCTTCTGGAGTGTCGAGGGCCGCGGCCCCGCGCACGACGCCTCTGCGGCCCCTCGTGGACTCGACGCGCCGAGAGGACGGGGCCCGGTGGACGACGAACGAGCCGCACCGGCCGGCTGATACAGCGACGACGCCGACCGGGAGTCGATCGCGCTGGTGGGACGGCTCCTGCGCGTGGGTGGTCGTCGGGATCTCGGTCCTCGTGGGCCTCTCGAGCTGGATCATCGGCGATCTGCTGAACCGACCCGTGCACCTCCACCCCCGCTGATCCTGCGAGCCGGATCGGGTCAGTCTGCGGGAGGGCCCCACTGCACGTTGCGCGGACCCAGCACGACTGCCGTCGCCTCACCGGACTCCACCATCGGCTCGTAGCGCATCCGGGTGTCGACACCGGAGTCGTCGTCACGCAGTCTCAATCCCGCCCCGTCGTCGTTCGTCAGGAATCCTTCGGCTCGGTCGTATCCCGAGACCGTGCCCTCCCACGTCAGGAGCACTCGGCCCGACAGGTTCTGATAGCCCCAGCCCTCGCCGTAGATGACGCCGAACCCGTCGAGATCGGCGCGGTCCTCCCCGACGAGAGCCGACATCAGGACGACGACGCGACCGGTGAAGGGCTCCGAGAAGGGCTCTCCGTCGAGTCGGCCGATCGCGGCGTACAGGTTGCGGGAGCCGTCGATCGGGTCCTCGGGCACTTCGATCGACAGGTCGACCAGGAGTTCCAGGGCGGCGTCGGAGGCCGCTGCCGAGGGGGCGGCGACGGCCGCTACTGCGATCGGCGTCGTCCACGCGGCTGCGCGAACGATGCTCCGTCGGGAGAGGGGAGCCGGATCCATGGTGTCCATTCCGCCCGTCGAGACGGACTGGGGGTGATGCAGGCGCGGTCCTGCCGTGCGCACGTCGGCTGCCCTCCGACTCGCGCAGCTGCCGCATCACGCGCCCGCTGCTCCGATCCGGGGCATTGACGGAGGTGACATCCGTCATCCTGTCAGTGCGACGGAGGAACGCGGGCCGGGCCGAGCCGGGTGCGCACCCCCCGAACAGCACCTAGTCCGCGGTCGGCGTCGGTCCGGGACCGCTACACGTTGAAGCGGAACTCCACGACGTCGCCGTCCTGCATCACGTAGTCCTTGCCCTCGATGCGGGCCTTGCCCTTCGCGCGCGCCTCCGCGATCGAGCCCGTCTCGACCAGGTCGTCGAACGAGATGATCTCGGCCTTGATGAAGCCCTTCTGGAAGTCGGTGTGGATCACGCCGGCCGCCTGCGGAGCCGTCCAGCCCTTGCCGATCGTCCAGGCGCGCGTCTCCTTCGGGCCGGCCGTCAGGTAGGTCTGCAGCCCGAGGGTGTCGAAGCCGATGGTCGCGAGCTGGTTCAGGCCCGACTCGGTCTGGCCGGTCGACTCGAGCATCTCGGCGGCGTCGGCGGCGTCGAGGTCGATGAGCTCCGACTCCAGCTTCGCGTCGAGGAAGATCGCCTGCGCGGGCGCCACGAGCGCGGCCAGCTCGCCCTTGCGCGCGTCGTCGGTCAGCACGGCCTCGTCGACGTTGAACACGTAGATGAAGGGCTTCGCGGTCAGCAGGCCCAGCTCGCGGATCGGCTCGAGGTCGATCGAGGACGCCGACAGCGGCTTGCCCTGATCGAGGAACTCGCGCGCCTTCTTGGCGGTCTCGACCACGATCGGCTCGATCTTGCGGCCCTTCAGCTCCTTCTCGTACCGCGCCTCGGCCTTCTCGAGGGTCTGCAGATCGGCCAGCACCAGCTCGGTGTTGATCGTCTCCATGTCGCTCGCCGCGTCGACCTTGCCGTCGACGTGCACGACGTCCGAGTCCTCGAAGCCGCGGATGACCTGGGCGATCGCGTCGGCCTCGCGGATGTTGGCGAGGAACTTGTTGCCGAGCCCCTCCCCCTCGGAGGCGCCGCGCACGATGCCGGCGATGTCGACGAACGAGACGGGCGCCGGCAGGATGCGCTCGGAGCCGAAGATGCCGGCGAGCACCTCGAGACGGGAGTCGGGCAGGTTCACGACCCCCACGTTGGGCTCGATGGTCGCGAACGGGTAGTTCGCGGCGAGCACCGTGTTCTTGGTCAGCGCGTTGAAGAGCGTCGACTTGCCGACGTTGGGGAGTCCGACGATTGCGATAGTGAGAGCCACGGGCGACCATCCTACGCGGGGCCGCGTGCCGCGGACGGCGGCGTCGGAGGTGCGTGAGAGGGTGAGGCGTGCCCATCGACTTCACCGCCATCGACTTCGAGACCGCCAACTCCCACGGGGCCTCCGCCTGCTCGGTGGGGCTCGTGAAGGTCCGGAACGGCCACATCGTCGACCGCGCGGGCTGGCTGATCCGCCCGCCCTACGGCTTCGACGACTTCCTCGAGTGGAACACGCGGATCCACGGCATCCGCAAGCACGACGTGCACGCCGCCGCCACCTGGAGCGAGCAGTTCGCCGATCTCGTCGCCTTCGCGGGAGACGACGTCTTCGTCGCCCACAACGCCGGCTTCGACATGGGAGTCATCCGCGCCGCCTGCGCCGCGACCGCCCTCGAGCACCCCGAGTACGACTACCTCTGCTCGCTCCAGCTCGCCCGCAAGACCTACGAGCTCGACTCCTACCGCCTGCCCGTCGTCGCCATGGCCGCGGGCTTCGAGGACTTCCGCCACCACGACGCCTCGGCCGACGCGGAGGCGTGCGCCGCGATCGTCGTGCACGCCGCCCGGCGCCACGGTGCGGCGAGCATGGCCGAGCTCGGCGAGCTCGCCGGCGTCTCGGTCAAGCGGCTGCGGCCGAAGGCGCCCGTCGCCGCCTGATCACTCCCCCGCGCGCGGGTCGCCGAACCAGTTGCTGAAGATGCGCCAGAAGTTGCGGTTGCCGTAGGCGGAGCAGGCGTCGCCCTCTCCGTAGAGGTTCTCGAGCGCCGCCGCGTTCGGCTGGTACGGCGTGTAGTAGTAGAGACCCGCGGTCGCCGCGTTCTCGATCAGCACCGGAGCCGTCCCGCAGGTCGCGTCGGGCGAGTACTGGATCTCGCTCGTCTCGCCCACCGGGTACCAGTCGAAGCTGCTGTCCGGGTTGCGATAGCGCTGGAACTGCCAGGCGGCTCCATAGACCTGGCCGAAGAACCCGAAGTAGTCGCTGTCGCAGTCGGCCGTGTCGGGGCAGCCGTAGCCGGTCGCGCTGCGGAACTGGCGCTCGCTCGGCGACGCGTCGGTCACGAGCGACTGCTCCTTCTGCAGCAGGACGAGGAGCACCGCGGGGCTCACGCCGCAGGCGACGGCCACCGATCCGATGATCTCGGCGGCGGAGCGGTTCGGCCCGCCCCGGTACGCGGCGCACTGCTCGTCCGCGGCCACGTCGCCGGTGTCCTCCGCGTAGTCGCGCAGGCACGGCACGTCGGTGCCCTCGCACTCCGGGACCCGCGCGTCGAGGAACGCCTGGACGGTCAGCGGTCCGAGGGCCTGACCGTCGAAGAACACCTCGTCCGACACGATGTCCCCGGCGTCGAAGCCCGAGCCGTCCACTCCGCCGGCGAGGTCCGTCCACATCCGGATGCTCGTGGGCTCGGGCTCGGGAGCCGCCGTCGCCGTCAGATCGGTCGCTCCCGTGAGCAGGAGGGCGGCGAGGAGCGCGGCGAGAACGGAAGCGCCTCCCCGCCGACGCCGGGCGTCGGTCGAGGAGGCGCTCATGCCTCCACGCTAGCGGCAGGGGCGGAGGCGATCAGCCGCAGGACTCGAGTCGCGCGACCGAGTCGGACAGCGTCCCGGTACCGCCGAGCAGCACAACCTTCTTGGCTCCGAGCGTGCGGATGTCGTCGAGCACGGCCTGCGGGACGCAGGTCGGCTGCACGGCGAAGAGCGGGCTCCTCGTGAACCCGGCCGCGGTCGCCCCCGCGAGAGCATCCGGGAACTTCTCGCCCGTCGCGAGGTAGACGGTGCTCGCCGACGTGAACGCCGCGCGGTTGAGCTTCTCGGAGGTGTCGTAGCGGTTGACGCCGCCGATGCGCGTCGAGGTCACCGGCAGGGAGTTCTTGATCCCCTCGCTGACCGAGAGCGCGCTGCCCGCGATGGTGAGGGTCTTGACGCCCAGCTGACTGACGAGGCTCTTCGTCGTGGCGTCGGCCGTCGGGAGACCGCCGTTCACGAGCACGACCGGCGCCCTGACCGATCCCGCGGCCGCGCTCGCACTGAGAGCGTCCGGGAACTTCTCGCCCGTCGCGAGCCAGGCCTTCGTGGAGCCCTGCGGGAACGCGTACTGGATGATCTGCTTCGAGGTGTCGTAGCGGTCGACTCCGCCGATGCGCTGGATCGACTTCGTGTACTCGGCGAGGTCGTTCTTGAGCGCGTCGCTCACGCTGAGCGCCGATCCGACGACGACGATCTTGGCCGGCTTCAGCCGGGTCAGCTCGTCGCGCACGGCCTGGGTCATCGAGTCGCGGTCGACCAGGAGGAGCGGGCCGCCCTGCTTCGCGGCCGCCGGCCCTGCGCTGAGCGCGTCGGGGAAGTTGCCGCCGGTCGCGACGTAGACGACCGGCACGTTCGCACCGAAGGTCGCCTTCGAGATCTCGACGGCCGTGCCCTGGCGGTCGCTGCCGGCGAGACGGCTGACGGCCACGGAGCCCTGGTTGCTGGCAGTCGTGCAGCCGAGGTCCTTCGATCCGGGGGCCTTCGAGTCGCCGGAGCCGGTCCAGAGGTTCCAGGCGACGGAGGCGGCGCTCACGCAGACGGTATAGGTGCCCTGCGCCGACGCCGGCACCGTGGCGGTGAAGCCGTGCCGGCGACCCGCAGCCGGGTACTCGCCGGGGATGTCGCCGCGGTCGCCGCCTGCGCTCTGCGTGCGGACGGTCTTGGAGCCGTCGGGAGCGGTGACGGTCACCGTGGTCGAGAGGGCCGTCTGCTGGGTGGTCGGGTCGACGGCCCAGCCGGAGGCGGTGAGGGTGCCACCGGAGATGCGCGGCGCGTCCTGACGGCCGACCGGCGCGATCCCCGCGTTGGCGAGCGTTCCGTTCCAGTCGCTGAAGATGTACCAGAAGTTGATGTTGCCGTAGGTCGCGCAGGCCTGGTTGCCGCTGTTGGTGAGCGCGTAGTCGTTCGGCTGGTAGGGCGTGTAGTAGTAGAGGTTCGCCGTGGCCTGGTTGCGGATCGTCACGGGCGACGAACCGCACGAGGTGTCGGGGTTGTAGAGGATGCTCGGCGTCGTGTCCTTCGCGTACGCGGTGAAGGTGGAACCCGATCCGGGCGGGTTCGCGTACTTCTTGAACTGACGCGCGGCCCCGTAGACCTGGGTGAAGAAGCCGGCCGAACCGTTGTCGCAGCCGGTCAAATCGGGGCAGTTGAAGCCGGTCGCACGGTTGTAGAGGCGCTCGGTGGGGCTGGTCGTCGTGACCAGGCTGGTCTCCTTCTGCACCAGCACGGCGAGCACGAGCGGGTTGATGCCGCAGGCCTCACCGACCCGGGTGAAGATCGACGCCGCCGACTCCCGCGAGCTGCCGGTGTACGCCTTGCACATCGCGTCGGCCGCCTTGCTCGGCGTCTGCTGACTGAACGCCTTGAGGCACGGGACGCCGTTGGGGGTGCCGGAGCAGTTCTGGCCCTTGTCGTCGAGGATCGCCTGCATCTGCGAAGCGGTGCGCGAATCGCTGTCGAAGAAGTTCGCGTCGCTGAAGATGTACCCGGCGCGGAAGCTCTTGGTGCTGCTCGCCTCGTACTGCACCGCCTGGTCGGGCAGCCCGGTGCCGTCGTCGACCGCGACGAGCGAATCGGTCGTACCCGGGTCGACGAGGACGGACGCCGGCGGGGCGACGTCCTCGGCAGCGGAGGCGGACGAGATCGGGACGATAGCGGTTCCGAGCCCGACGGCGACGGCGAGCGCGGCGGTGAGCAGGCGCGATGAGCGGCGGTGATTCCCCATGATTGCGAAGCCTACGGGCAAGCACCGACGCCACCGCTCCCCGGCCACTACACCCTTCCGAGGGGCAGGAGCACGGATGTCGGAGGTCCGTGGTGTCATCACCGGCATGGACTACTCCTTCGTCATCGGCCTCGCGATCGGCGCCCTGCTCGCCTCGATCGCGGCGCTCCTCCTCATCCGCTCCCGTACTCCCGATGCCGCCCTCTCGCTCGAGCTCGCCACCGCGCGCGCTCGCGCCGAGGGTCTGGAGGAGCGGCACGAGGCCGTCGTCGAGCAGCACCGCGAGCACCTCGGCTCGGCCCGCGAGCAGATCCGCGAGCTGCAGGAGCAGCTCCGGGTCGTCGCCGAGCGCGAGCGGCACGACGCGCGGATCCTGCAGACCCTCTCCCCCGTCGCCGAGAGCCTGCGCGGCATGCAGGAGTCGGTGCGGCGGCTCGAGAGCGAGCGCGCCGCCCAGTTCGGCGCGATCACCGAGCAGCTCGAGGTGCAGCGCGTCGCGGGCGAGCGGCTGCGCTCGACCACCGAGACCCTCGCCTCGGCGCTGCGATCCAGCACCAGCCGGGGCGCCTGGGGCGAGACGCAGCTGCGCAACGTCGTCGAGGCGGCCGGGCTCACCCAGCGGGTCGACTTCGACGTGCAGTTCGGGCTCGAGGGCGAGGCCGGTCGCGGGCGCGCCGACATGGTCGTCCGCCTCCCCGGCGGCAAGGCGATCGCGGTCGACGCCAAGGTCCCGTTCGACTCCTACCTCGAGGCGAGCGCCATCCCCGTCGGGGCGGGCACCGACGAGGAGGCGCGCCGCACGGCGCTCCTGCGGGCCCACGTCCGCGCGCTCCGCGGCCACATCGACGCGCTCGCCGCCCGCGAGTACTGGAGCGGGCTCCCCGCGAGCCCGGAGTTCGTGATCGCCTTCATCCCCAGCGAGCCGCTGCTCGCCAGCGCGCTCGACGCCGACCCGAGCCTGCTCGAGTACGCCTTCCGCAAGCGCGTCGCGCTCGCCTCCCCGGTCACCCTCTGGTCGGTCCTCAAGACCGTGGCGTACACCTGGCAGCAGGACGTCCTGACCGACGACGCGAAGCGCCTCCTCGATCTCGGCAAGACGCTCTACGCGCGGCTCGGCACGCTCGCCGACCACGCCGAGGGGCTGCGCCGCTCCCTCGAGAAGACGGTCGACTCCTACAACGCCTTCGCCGGCTCGCTCGAGAGCCGCGTGCTCGTCACCGCGCGCCAGTTCGACACCCTCGACGAGTCGCGGGTCATCGCCCCGCTCGGAGGCGTCACCGCCTCACCCCGTCGCCTCACCGCTGTCGAGCTCCTGACTCCCGACACCCTCGACGACGAGCGGAGCGCCTGACGGGCAGGATCGCGCCCGTTCGCGCGTCATCGAGAGGAGCGCCCGTAGGGAGGTGGGTCTCGATACGCCGCCTTCGGCGGCTACTCGACCGGCGGGCCGGCGGGGCGTCCTCCCGAGAGACGGTTCTCCCGGGAGATGTCACCTCACCGCTGTCGCCCCATCCATGCTGATCGAGCCCGCAGCCCGCGCAGCGGGCGTATCGAGATCCACATCCGTCAGAAGGCCGGGCAGAAGCCTGATCTGCTGACGCCGGTGGGTCCCGATACGCCCCTGCGGGGCTACCCGACCAACATGCCGGCGTGGCGACTCGACGTGACCCGGGGCGCGGCGGACAGGTTCGCTAGAGCCACTTCTCCGCGAGGTGCTGGGCGGTCACGCGGCGGATGGTGCCCGAGCGGGAGCGCAGGACGATCGACTCCGTCGTGATGACGTGGCCCTCCTTGCGCACGCCTTTCACGAGCCCGCCGTTCGTGACGCCGGTGGCGACGAAGTAGGTGTTGTCGCTGCGGACCAGGTCGTTCGCGTGCAGCACGCGGTCGAGGTCGTGTCCGGCGTCGAGGGCGCGCTGGCGCTCGTCGTCGTCCTTCGGGTGGAGCTTGCCCTGGATCACTCCGCCGAGCGCCCGGATCGCGCACGCCGTGATGATGCCCTCGGGGGTGCCTCCGATGCCGACGCACATGTCGAGGCGCGAGTCGTGGCGGGCCGCGTTGATGCCGCCCGCGACGTCGCCGTCGAGCAGCAGTCGCGTGCCCGCACCGGCGGCCCGGATGTCGTCGATCAGCTGCGCGTGCCGCGGCCGGTCGAGCACCGCGATGCGCATCTCGTCGACCGGCTTGCGCTTGGCGCGGGCAAGAGCGCGGATGTTCTCGCCGATCGGCCGCTCGATGTCGATGATGCCGACGCCCTCGGGCCCGGTCACGATCTTCTGCATGTAGAAGACGGCGGAGGGATCGAACATCGCTCCGCGGTCGGCGACGGCGATCATCGACAGCGCGTTCTGGCGACCCGCCGCGGTCAGCGAGGTGCCGTCGATCGGGTCGACCGCGATGTCGGCGGCGGGACCCGAGCCGTTGCCGACGTGCTCGCCGTTGTAGAGCATGGGCGCGTTGTCCTTCTCGCCCTCGCCGATCACGACCACGCCGTCGAAGTTGACGGTGCCGAGGAACGTGCGCATCGCGTCGACGGCGGCACCGTCGGCGGCGTTCTTGTCGCCCTTGCCGATGAAGGGCACGGCACGGATGGCCGCGGCCTCGGTGGCACGGACGAGCTCCATGCCGAGGTTCCGGTCAGGGTGGAGATACAGAGAGTCGTTGTCGGTCACAGCGCGGAGTCCTTCGCATTCGATTCGTGCAGACGGCGTCGTCGCAGGACCCGCTGTCGCGGATCCCCATCCCGGCTCGAAGCCTACCGGAGGCGCCCGACGCACCCCGGGGGCGGCCCAGCCCCGCCTCGCTAGACTCATCGGCGACGCGGGCCTCGCCCGACCCACTCCCGTTCATCCGTCAAAGGAGATGCCATGCCCGTCGCTACCCCGGACCAGTACGCAGAGATGCTCGACAAGGCGAAGGCCGGCGGATTCGCCTACCCCGCCTTCAACGTCTCGTCCTCGCAGACGATCAACGCCGTGCTGCAGGGCCTCACCGAGTCCGGCTCGGACGGCATCATCCAGGTCACCACGGGAGGCGCGGACTACTTCGCCGGCCACACCGTGAAGAACCGCGCCGCGGGCGCGATCGCCTTCGCGAAGTTCGCGACCGAGGTCGCCAAGAACTACCCGGTCACCGTCGCGCTGCACACCGACCACTGCCCGCAGAACGCGCTCGAGGGCTTCGTCTACCCGCTGATCGCCGCCTCCGAGGAAGAGGTCAAGGCCGGCCGCGAGCCGCTGTTCCAGTCGCACATGTGGGACGGCTCCGCCGTGCCCCTCGACGAGAACCTCGCCATCGCGAAGGAGATCCTCCCCCGCGTCAAGAACATCAACGCGATCCTCGAGGTCGAGATCGGCGTCGTCGGCGGCGAGGAGGACGGGGTCTCGCACGACATCAACGAGCACCTCTACACCACACTCGACGACGCGATCGCGACCGTCGAGGCACTCGGATTCGGCGAGCAGGGCCGCTACATGGCGGCGCTGACCTTCGGCAACGTGCACGGCGTCTACAAGCCGGGCAACGTGCGCCTGCGTCCCGAGCTGCTCCGCGAGATCCAGGACGGCCTGCAGCAGAAGTACGGCACCGCCGCCCTGCCGCTCGACCTCGTCTTCCACGGCGGCTCCGGCTCGACCGACGAGGAGATCGCCGAGGCCGTCCGCAACGGTGTCGTGAAGATGAACATCGACACCGACACGCAGTACGCGTTCAGCCGCTCGATCGCCGACACCGTGCTGAAGAACTACGACGGCTTCCTCAAGGTCGACGGCGAGGTCGGCAACAAGAAGGTCTACGACCCGCGCGCCTGGGGCAAGATCGCCGAGACCGCCATGGCCGCCCGCGTGGCCGAGGCCACCCGCCAGCTCGGCTCCGCCGGGCACTCCGGAAAGTAGGACAGCACTCCGTGACGAACGCACACGACCAGCCGGGCCGCGCCGAGCGCCCGAAGCCGCAGTACGGCGAGTACGCGCCGCCCGGCTGGTCGTGGCAGCCTCCCGAGGAGGCGGTGGTCGTCCCGGACCCGCGCGGCTCCGACTCCGACCCGCGGCCCGCCACGGCGGCCGCGCGTCCGGCCGCGGCGCACCCCGTCGACCGGCTGCTGACGATCGTGCTGCTGGCCCTCGGCGTCTTCTTCGCCGTGCCGACGCTGCTCGACCCGTCGAGCTTCGCGACCACGCTCGAGGAGCTCTACCAGACCCAGGGCATCGGCACCTACGCCTCCCCCGATCTCGCTCGGGCCCTCGGAGTCGTCCTCGCCCTCGCTCAGTCGCTGATCGTCGCCTTCGCCGTCTGGATCTCGATCCGCCGGCTGCGCGCCGGCAAGCGCGCGGTGCTGGTGCCCATCCTGGGGATCGTCGCGACCGTCGTCCTCTCGATGATCGTCGCCGCGATCGCGATCCTCGGCGACCCGACCTTCAGCGAGTACGTCAACCAGATGTCCGCGCAGGGCTCGGCCGGCATCGACGCCTGATCCCGCGCTCACGCGAAGAGGCCGCCCTCCCTCGGGAGTGGCGGCCTCTTCGCTTGTGCGGTGCGAGCGTCAGCTCGCGGCGCTGATCCGTCCGCCGACGCCGCGGGCGTCGCGCTTGCCGGCGACGTCCTTCCGCAGCTCCTTGGGCAGCGAGAACATCAGGTCCTCCTCGGCCGTCTTGACCTCCTCGACGTCGCCGTAGCCGGCGGCGGCGAGGTCGTCGAGCACCTCGCGCACGAGGATCTCGGGCACCGAGGCGCCGCTCGTGACGCCGACGGTGCGGATGCCGTCGAGCCACTCCTGCTTGATCTCGCTCGCGTAGTCGATCCGGTACGAGGCCTTCGCGCCGTACTCGAGCGCCACCTCGACGAGGCGGACGGAGTTCGACGAGTTCGCCGAGCCGACCACGATCACGAGCTCGGCGCCGGCCGCGACCTTCTTGATCGCGACCTGGCGGTTCTGGGTCGCGTAGCAGATGTCGTCGCTCGGCGGGTCCTGCAGGTTGGGGAAGCGCTCGCGGAGGCGGCGCACCGTCTCCATCGTCTCGTCGACCGAGAGCGTCGTCTGCGAGAGCCAGACGACCTTGTCCGGGTCCTTCACGTGGATGTTCGGCACGTCGTCGGGGCTGCCGACGAGGGTGACGTGATCGGGAGCCTCTCCCGCGGTGCCCTCGACCTCCTCGTGTCCCTCGTGGCCGATGAGGAGGATCTCGAAGTCGTCGCGGGCGAAGCGCACGGCCTCGCGGTGCACCTTCGTGACCAGCGGGCAGGTCGCGTCGATCGCCTGCAGGTTGCGGTCGGCGGCACCCTGCACGACGGCGGGCGACACCCCGTGGGCGCTGAACACCACGTGCGATCCCTCGGGGATCTCGTCGACCTCGTCGACGAAGATGGCGCCCTGGCTCTCGAGCGTCGAGACGACGTGCACGTTGTGCACGATCTGCTTGCGCACATAGACCGGGGCGCCGTAGTGCTCGATCGCCTTCTCGACGGCGACCACCGCGCGGTCGACACCGGCGCAGTAGCCGCGCGGGGCGGCGAGGAGGACGCGCTTGGGCCCGTCGACGGGGATGTCGCGCAGACGTCCCGCAGCGCGGGGCATGCGGGGCATGGGCAGACTGATCTGGGCTTCGCTCACTCCATGATTCTACGGGCTCGATCCTGAGCCGCCGCGGTGTCGGAGGCATCCCGTACCGTTGTCGACGCGGGTCCGCCCCCCCCCGCTCCCCCCGCCCGCTCCAGCGAAGGCACCGATGACAGACGCCCCTCCCACCGCAGACGCCCCCTGGCCGGTCGGCCTGCTCGCGAGCAAGATCAAGGGCTGGATCGAGCGGCTGGGCACCGCCTGGGTCGAGGGCGAGATCACGCAGTGGGGCGTGTCGGGCGGCAACGTCTACGGAAAGCTCAAGGATCTCTCGGGCGACGCGACGGTGGGATTCACGGTGTGGTCCTCGGTCCGCGCCCGCCTCCCCGCCGATCTGGCGCAGGGCGACCGCGTCATCGCCCTCGTGAAGCCCAACTACTGGGTCAAGGGCGGCACGCTCTCGATGCAGGTCTTCGAGATGCGGCACGTCGGTCTCGGCGACCTGCTCGAGAAGCTCGAGCGCCTGCGCCGGCAGCTCGCCTCCGAGGGGCTGTTCGAGGCGGGCCGCAAGAAGCCGCTCCCCTTCCTTCCGCACGGCATCGGCCTGATCACGGGAAAGGACTCCGACGCCGAGAAGGACGTCCTCCGGAACGCCCAGCTGCGCTGGCCCGCCGTGCGGTTCCGCGTCGTGCACGCCGCGGTCCAGGGCGAGCGCACGGTGACCGAGGTCCTCGCGGCCCTTCGCACGCTCGAGGCCGACGAGAGCGTCGACGTGATCGTGATCGCCCGCGGCGGCGGCGACTTCCAGAACCTGCTCGGCTTCAGCGACGAGAGGCTCGTGCGCGCGGTGGCCGCCTGCACGACCCCCGTCGTGAGCGCGATCGGCCACGAGGCCGACCGGCCGCTCCTCGACGACGTCGCCGATCTCCGGGCCTCCACACCGACCGACGCGGCCAAGCGCGTGGTCCCCGACGTCTCCGACGAGCTGCTGCGCATGCAGCAGGCGCGACTGCGGATGACCAGCCGGGTCAGCGGGCTCGTCTCGCACGAGGTCGATCGTCTCTCGCAGCTGCGCACGCGGCCCGTGCTCGCGCAGCCCCACGTCCTGGTCGACCGCCACGCCGAGGAGCTCACCCGCTGGGTCGCGCGCGGGGCCGAGCTCGTCGAGCGGCGGATCGAGCGGGCCCACCTCGAGGTGGAGCGCCTCCACGGGCAGCTCCGCGCGCTGTCGCCGCAGCACACGCTCGATCGCGGCTACGCGATCGTGCAGAACGCCTCGGGCCACGTGGTCCGCGCTCCCGCCGACGCGGCGTCGGGAGAGGCGCTCGTCCTGACCCTGGCGGAGGGCGCCGTCGCGGCGCGGTCCGAGGGCGCATCGGCCGATCCCGCCGGGCGCGGATGACAACATCCGCACCGAGTCCCCCTCCAGCACCGATCGATAGGATCATCCCCATGGCCGACGCCCGCACCGACTCCCCCGCCTCGGAGGGCACATCGTCCCCGGGCACGGCCGAGCTCAGCTACGAGCAGGCCCGCGACGAGCTCGTCCGGGTCGTCTCCGAGCTCGAGCAGGGCAACTCGACCCTCGAGCGCTCGCTCGCACTGTGGGAGCGAGGCGAGGCCCTCGCGGCACGCTGCGAGGAGTGGCTGATCGGAGCGCGGGCGCGCCTCGACGCCGCCCGCTCCGGCGGATCGAGCGCCGGATGAGCCGCAGCGGCAAGCAGGCCCGCGTGGTCGCGGAGCTCGGCCGTCCCGAGACCCCGGCCGAGATGGCCGCCCGCAAGGCCGAGAACTCCCGGCTCTACCGCCAGCGCAAGACCGTCAACAACCTCGTCTTCTCCCTCCTGGCCACGGTCGGCGTCGTCGCCCTCATCGTGCTGGTCGTCCCGCGCGGCGACGGCACGGAGCGTCCCCCGGTCGACGTCTCCGACGTCGCGTCGCAGCTGCAGCTCGGTGAGACGCAGACTCTCGTCGTCCCCGAGATGCCCGAGGGCTGGTCGGCCAACGCCGCCGAGCTGCGCACCGACGGCGGCGTCGACTACTGGTACGTGGGCCTGCTCACCCCGAACGCGGGCTACATCGGCGTGAGCCAGGGCTTCGAGGCCGACGAGGACTGGGTCGGCTCGCAGCTCGACCGTGCCGCCGCGACCGGAGTCGAGCAGATCGACGGCCGCGACTGGACGGTCTACGACCGCCGCGACTCGGGAGCGGACACGGGCAACACCCCGTACGCTCTCGAGACGACGGAGGGGTCGAGCACCTACCTCGTCTACGGCACCGCGTCGACGGAGGAGATCCGCGAGGTCGTCGACGCCATCGCCCCGCAGATCGGCAAGGAGGAGTCACGATGAGCCACGACCTGAACGACCGGGACGCACCGCAGTCCATCCCCGTCCCCCGGGAGTCCCGACCGCCCGCCTGGGTGTGGAAGGAGATGCTGCGGGGCAACCAGCGCTTCGTCGCCGGCGAGCCCCGCCACCCGCGCCAGGACGTCGAGCGCCGCGCCGAGATCGCCGCCGAGCAGAAGCCGCTCGCCGCCCTGTTCGGCTGCAGCGACTCGCGCCTGGCCGCCGAGATCATCTTCGACCTGGGCCTCGGCGACCTCTTCGTCGTCCGCAACGCGGGTCAGGTCATCGCCGACTCGATCATCGGCTCGCTCGAGTACGGCGTGGCCGTCCTCGGGGTCAAGCTGATCCTCGTGCTCGGCCACGACGAGTGCGGCGCCGTGAAGGCGGCGATCCAGTCGCAGGCCCCCGGCGCGGAGCGCCTCCCGCCGCACATCGAGCACCTCATCGAGCCGATCATCCCCGCGGTGCGCCGCATCGTCGGCCCCCAGCCCGACGGCCGCGTCCTCGTCGACCCGTCGGCGACCGACGCCCTCGCCGTCGGGAGGGAGCACCTGCGCGACACCGTCGCCGAGCTGCTCCAGCGCTCCCCGCTCATCGCCGACGCCGTCGCCTCGGGCGAGCTGGCCGTCGTGGGGGCGAACTACCGCCTCTCGGACGGCACCGTGGGCTCCGACGTCGTCCTCGGCATCGACCCGCCGCAGCTGAGCCCGTACCTCTCCGAGCAGGAGCGGATGCTGACGCCGCTCCAGGCCGTCGAGCCCGACGGTTCACCGCTCCTCTAGCCGGCCGGCGCGACACACGTCAGCCGGCACTCCAGACGACGCCGACAACCCGCACGGCGCCGACGACACAGAAGACAAGGACGAACACAGCGTGGTGGATCACTCCCCGACCGATTCCGGCGATTACCGCATCGAGCACGACACGATGGGCGAGGTGCGCGTCCCCCGCGATGCGCTCTACGCCGCGCAGACGCAGCGCGCGGTCGAGAACTTCCCGATCTCGGGGGCGGGCCTCGAGTCCGCGCAGATCGCCGCCCTCGCGCGGATCAAGAAGGCCGCAGCACTCGTGAACGCCGAGCTGGGCGTCCTCGACGCCGATATCGCCCGCTCCATCGCGGACGCGGCCGACCTCGTCGTCGGCGGCGGCTACGACGAGCACTTCCCGATCGACGTCTACCAGACCGGATCCGGCACCTCGTCGAACATGAACATGAACGAGGTGCTCAGCACTCTCGCGACGACCGCGCTCGGCCGCACCGTGCACCCCAACGACCACGTCAACGCCTCGCAGTCCTCGAACGACGTCTTCCCGACCTCGGTGCACGTCGCCGTGACTGGCGCGCTGATCGAGAGCCTCATCCCCTCGCTCGAGCACCTCGCCGAAGCCCTCGAGGTCAAGGCTCAGCTGTGGTCCGAGGTCGTCAAGTCGGGGCGGACCCACCTGATGGACGCGACGCCCGTGACCCTCGGCCAGGAGTTCGGCGGCTACGCGATGCAGATCCGGCTCGGCATCGAGCGCGTCCGCTCGGCGCTGCCCCGCGTCGCGGAGGTCCCGCTCGGCGGCACGGCGGTCGGAACGGGCATCAACACCCCGGCCGGCTTCCCGCAGAAGGTCATCGCCCGCCTCGCCGACGAGACCGGGCTGCCCGTCACCGAGGCGCGCGACCACTTCGAGGCGCAGGGCGCACGCGACTCCCTCGTCGAGGCCTCGGGCGCGCTGCGCGTCCTCGCCGTCAGCCTCACCAAGATCAACAACGACATCCGCTGGATGGGCTCCGGCCCCAACACCGGGCTCGGCGAACTGCACATCCCCGACCTCCAGCCCGGCTCGTCGATCATGCCCGGCAAGGTCAACCCGGTCATCCCGGAGGCGGTCCTCATGGTGTGCGCCCGCGTCATCGGCAACGACGCCACCATCGCCTGGGCCGGCGCCTCGGGCGCCTTCGAGCTCAACGTCGCGATCCCGGTCATGGGCACCGCCCTGCTCGAGTCGATCCGCCTCCTGTCGAGCTCGGCGACCCTCCTCGCCGACAAGACCGTCGACGGCCTCACGGCGAACGTCGAGCGCGCCCGCGCCCTGGCCGAGTCCTCGCCGTCCATCGTCACGCCGCTCAACAAGGTGATCGGCTACGAGGCCGCCGCGAAGGTCGCCAAGAACTCGGTCGCGAAGGGCATCACCGTCCGCGAGTCGGTCGTCGACCTCGGCTTCGTCGAGCGCGGCGAGGTGACGGAGGAGCAGCTGGACGCGGCCCTCGACGTCATGTCGATGACCCGGCCGGGCTGAATCGTTTGGTGAGGTCTGCGCGAGCGCAGACCTCACCGCGGTCGGCAGAGCGGAGGGGGCGTTTCGCAGAGCGGGGTGCGAACGGCTACGGCGAAACGCTGGCACGCGTTTCGCCGGTTCGCCTCCGCGGTGGTCGGCTGGTCCGGGTACGGGCTGCTCGGTCGAGGTGATCCGGGCGCGCACGGCGGACTCGGTGGATCCCCTTGCCTGGGCATGCTGACCGAGCCCGCAGAACGGGCCTATCGAGCGGCGAAGCCGCTTCTCCTGCCGACGGCGGCGAATCGGCGCGCGGCGTCCTCCCCATGCTGGTCGAGTAGCCCCGCAGGGGCGTATCGAGACCCACCAGCGTCAGCAGACCAGCCTTCCGATCCGGCCTTCTGACGCTGGTGGATCTCGATACGCCCGCTCCGCGGGCTACTCGATCAGCGAGGAAGGAGCCCGCCACACGAGCTGCTTGATCAGCGAGGAAGGAGCCCGCCATACGAGCTGCTTGATCAGCGAGGAGGGGGTCCGCTGTACGGGTCGCTCGATCAGCGAGGAGGGGGTCCGCTCCGTGGGCTGCTGACCAGCGAGGAGGGGGCGCGCTCCGCGGCCCACTCGAGCGGCAGCGAAGGGAGAAGACCCGCCAGCGTCGGAAGTCGGGGGCAGCGGTCCGCCGACGATCACGGACGGCGGGACCACGCGGGCGCGCGCTCGGGGCGCGGGCCGACTCCGACGAGGAGGGCGGGCACGACCGCGAGGGCCGGGAGGGTGCGCAGGAGCGCGACGACGGACGGCGGCGGGCCCGACAGGCGGCCGCTCAGCGCCGGCAGGATCAGGCGGGCGTGCAGGAGCCTCTGCAGGGTCTGGACGAGTACGGCGGGGAGTCCGCGACGGCGCTGGACGCGCGCGAGCAGCGTGTCGCCTCCGCTCCCGAAGACGCCCCTGCGGAGGGGACCGGCCAGAAGCCGGGCCGTCGCGACGGCGTCCTGGACGGCGAGGTTGATGCCGACTCCGCCGACGGGAGACATGGCGTGCGCGGCGTCGCCGATGCAGAGCACGCCCGGCGCGTGCCAGCGGCGGAGGCGGTCGAGGCGGACGTCGAGGTGCTTCACCTCGTCCATCGACGCGATCGCGTCGACGTCGTCGGCCACCTCGGGCAGGAGTGCCGCCGCCTCCGCCCGGAAGGCCTCGATCCCGCGGGCGCGCACCTCGGCATCGGTGCCCTTCCGCCCCAGGCGCGCAACCTGGAGGTAGCCGCGACGCGGGATGGCGATCGCCACCCGGCCCGCCCCGATCCGCGGCAGCAGCGACTCCCCCACCGCGCGCCCGGTCGGGATCCGATACCACCAGACGTCGAAGCCGACGGCGACCTCCCGCGCCTCGAGGCCGACCGAGCGGCGCACCGCCGACCATCGCCCGTCGCAGGCGACGGTGAGGTCGGCGAGGAGTCGCCCCGACCCCGACGGCGCCGTGAACCGGACTCCGACGACGCGGTCGCCGTCGCGGACGACCTCCGTCACCTCGTGCTCGGTGAGGAGGGTGAACGACGGTTCGGCCGCTGCCGCCTCGGCGAGCAGATCCAGCAGGTCCCACTGCGGCACCATCGCGATGTACGCATGCCGCACCGGCAGCCGCGAGAAGTCGGCCAGGACCGCGTGGGCACCGTTCGCCGTCGGGACGCTCACGCGCCGGATCCTCGACTGCGGCAGCGCGTCGAAGCGGGCCAGGAGCCCGAGGTCGTCGAGGAGCCCGAGCGTCGTCGGGTGCACCGTGTCGCCGCGGAAGTCGCGCAGGAAGTCCGCGTGCTTCTCTAGCACCGTCACCTCGACGCCGGCGCGCGCGAGCAGCAGGCCGAGCACGAGCCCCGCCGGCCCGGCTCCCACGATCACGCAGGTCGTCCGCGCGTCCCGATCCATCGGAGCCTCCCCCCGCGGCGAGTACCGCCGCGTCCGGTCTACCACCGCGCCGACGGAGAGACCAGGCCCGCTCAGCCGGCCGCGACGACGATCCAGAAGCCGGCGAGCAGGAAGGGTCCGAACGCGACCCGTGAGCGGTCGCCGGCGAGCAGCTGCGGCAGTGTCCAGACGCCGGCGAGGAGGAAGGCCGCTCCGACTCCCGCGGCCGCACGACCGGATCCGAGCGCCGCGAGCGGGAACGCCAGCCCTGCTCCGAGCTTCACGTCGCCCATCCCGAGCCCGCCGGCGAGGTGGAGCGCACCGAGGACCAGCGCGACCCCGGCGACCGTCGGCACCTCTTCCGGCGCCTGCACGGCGCCTGCAGCGAGGATCGGCACGGTGAGCACGTTCGGCAGAAGGTGCCGGCGCACGTCCGCGAGCACGAGCGGCACCGAGACCGCCGCGATCACGAGCCCCGCGACACCCGCTCCCCCGGCAACGGCGACCACCCCCAGCGTCAGAGCTCCGAGCACGACGGCGACCCCATCGAGTACGGGGCCCTGGCGCATCCGCCGACCGTAGACCGAACGGCGCCCGCCCTGCAGAAGTTCTCCACAGCCCGGCCGTCCACTGGAGTGGGCCCCTTCGAAGGACCTCTCGCGGAGTCAGTCCCGGGCCGTGACCGGGCCCAGCCAGGCGTTCGCGAACGTCGAGTGCGCCGACTCGTCGTCGGAGGGGTGGAAGAGCCCTGCCAGCACGTCGCGGTAGAGCCGGGACAGCTCCGAGTGCCGCGAGTAGGCGGAGCCCCCCGACGCACGCACGGCGCTCTCGACGATGCGCAGCGCCGCCTCCGTGGTGCGGATCTTGACCCCGACCAGCGAGGGGAACCAGCGCGCGCCCCGGTCGATCAGCGCGTCGACATCGGCGGCGGCCAAGTGCAGAGGAGCCTCCAGGCCGTCGAGCAGGATGGCCGCGTCGGCGATCCGCCAGCGGATGTCGGGGTCGTCGGCCAGCGAGCGGCCGCCCGCCTTGAGCGAGGTGCGGCGCCGAGCCGCCTCGACGGCGAGGGTCAGCGCCCGCTGCGCGATCCCGAGGTAGACGGAGGCGATCAGCAGCTCGAAGTTCGCGAAGATCGCGAAGACCAGCAGGTCGGCGGAGGGGCCGACGGGCAGCGAGCGGAACATCCGCTCGGCCGGCACCTCGACGCCGTCGAGCACCGTGGTCCTGCTCTGCGTCGCGCGCATGCCGAGCGTGTCCCAGTCGTCGCGGACGCTGAGGCCCGCCACGGGCGACTCCGGCGATTCGCGGTCGATGAAGCCGTGCACGAGGCGGGGCTCGGGACCGCTGTCGTCGCGGCCGAACACTCCGAGCCGCGTCCAGGCCGGTGAGAGCGAGGTGAAGACCTTGGTGCCGGTGAAGCGGTGGCCGCCGTCCGGCAGCGGCTCGGCCCGCGTGAGCGAGTCGAAGAGGACGAGGTCGTTGCCGGCCTCGCTGTTGCCGAAGGCGAAGACGTGACCGGCGGCCGCGTCGCGCAGCACGTGCGTCAGGGAGTCGTCGCCGCGCTCGCGGAGGACGCGCGCGACGCCCGTCCAGACGAGGTGCATGTTGATCGCGAGCGCGGTGGCCGGAGCGGCGGTCGCCAGGCGCGTCTGCTCGG
The DNA here is from genome assembly GCF_009807095.1 of Rathayibacter sp. VKM Ac-2754. Lineage (GTDB taxonomy): Bacteria > Actinomycetota > Actinomycetes > Actinomycetales > Microbacteriaceae > Rathayibacter. Next base: position 93,787 of record NZ_WUCC01000006.1, read on the forward strand.
CCGCGACCTGCTCCAGGCCGAGGCCCGGGCCGCCGAGATCCTCGGGGACGAAGAGCGCCAGGTAGCCGATCGACCGCAGCTCGTCGAGGTCCTCGGCGAAGAAGGCGTTGCGCTCGTCGTAGTCGGCGGCGCGGAGACGGAAGCGCTCGAGGAGCGCGTCATCGAGGATGCTCACCTCCCCACGGTACGCCGCCCGCCCCGGCGCCACCTCCGGCTCGCACGAACATCTCCGGCTCGCAGAAACGCGTCCGGCGCGCAGGAATCGGGAGATTCCGCGAGCCGAACGCGTTCTGACGAGCCGGAGGTGCCCCGGCCGGCGCTCAGGCCAGCTCGTTCGACTCCAGCATCTCGGTGACGAGGGCCGCGATCGCCGACCGCTCCGATCGCGTGAGAGTGACGTGCGCGAAGAGCGGGTGCCCCTTCAGCGTCTCGATCACGGAGGCGACGCCGTCGTGCCGCCCGACCCGCAGGTTGTCGCGCTGCGCGACGTCGTGGGTGAGCACCACGCGCGAGTTCTGGCCGACGCGCGAGAGCACCGTGAGCAGGACGTTCCGCTCGAGCGACTGCGCCTCGTCGACGATCACGAACGCGTCGTGCAGGGACCGACCGCGGATGTGGGTCAGCGGCAGGACCTCGAGCATCCCGCGCTCGATCACCTCGTCGAGCACGTTCTGCGAGACGAGGGCGCCGAGGGTGTCGAAGACAGCCTGGGCCCACGGGTTCATCTTCTCGGCGGCGTCACCCGGGAGGAAGCCGAGATCCTGACCGCCGACCGCGTAGAGCGGGCGGAACACCATGATCTTCTTGTGCTGCCGCTTCTCGAGCACCGCCTCGAGTCCGGCGCACAGGGCGAGGGCCGACTTGCCGGTGCCGGCCCGGCCGCCGAGCGAGACGATGCCCACCTCCTGGTCGAGGAGCAGGTCGATGGCGAGCCGCTGCTCCGCCGAGCGCCCGTGCAGCCCGAAGACGTCGCGGTCACCCCGGACGAGCGTGATCTGGCGCTTGCCGGTGACCCTCGCGAGCGCGGAGCCGCGGTCGGAGTGCACGACGAGCCCGGTGTTCACGGGGATCTCGGCGACCACGTCGGTGAAGAGGCGCTCGCGGTCGTAGAACTCGCTCATCGCGTCGCCGGCCAGCGTGATGTCGTCCATCCCCGTCCAGCCCGACTCGGGGGCCAGCTCGGCCAGATACTCCTCGGCGGCGATGCCGATGGAGGCGGCCTTCACTCGCATCGGCATGTCCTTGGACACGACCGTCACGAGAGCGCCCTCGGTCTGCAGGTTCATCGCGACGGCCAGGATCCGGGCGTCGTTGTCGCCGAGCTGCAGACCGCTCGGCAGCACCGACATGTTCGAGTGGTTTAGCTCGACGCGGAGGGTGCCGCCGTTGCCGACGGCGATCGGGAAGTCGAGCCGCTCGTGCTGGATGCGCAGCTCGTCGAGATTGCGCAGCGCCTGCCGGGCGAAGTAGCCGATCTCGGGATCGTTGCGCTTGCCCTCGAGCTCGCTGATCACCACGACCGGCAGCACGACGGCGTGCTCCGCGAAGCGGAACATCGAGGAGGGATCCGACAGCAGCACCGACGTGTCGAGGACGTAGGTGCGTTGGAGCTGTCCGGTCGGATTCGCAGAGTCCCGCTGCGCTCGGCGGTGGACGCCGCCCTGCGCTGCGGTCTGCGGATCCATGCCCTGGGGAACTGTCACGTCGACTCTCCACACTCGGGGGCGCGGGCCCCCGACTCATGCTGCGAGCCGGCCCCATGGGTGCAACTGGTGCACCGCGCAGTTCCCTTCGGTGGTCTGCGCGATATCGAGCCGTACTTGTGTGGCCGTCTCGACCAGGCGCTGTACCTGATGACTCGAACCTAACCCCGCGAATGACAGGCGTGTGCTTTCTTGCGCTACGAACGTGTAACCAGTATGTGAACGGCCGTCGGCGGAACAGCCGTCAGTACTCGACGACGGTCGCCGCCGAGACGAGCGCGGAGCGGAGCACGGCCAGGGTCTCGTCGGTGGTGCTCGCGTGAGCGCTGAATCGCACGGTGCCGGGGCGGAGCCGCGCCGTGACTCCGTGGGCCGCGAGCGCCGCGGAGAGCGGGCCGAGCTCCTCCGGCGCCGGCTCGAGCACGACGATCCCCGCACGGCTCCGCTCGTCGCGAGAGCCGACGACGGCGAGGCCGAACTCGTCGGCGAGGTCGATGATCGCGCTCACCCGGTCGGCCACGCGAGCGGCGACGGCGGGCACGCCCACCGCCGCGATGTCCTCGAGCGCGGCCGCCAGGCGGGCCTGCGCGATCGGGTCGGGGTTCGTGATGCTGAAGGCTCCTGCGCCCGCCCGAGGAGCTCCCACCTCGTCCCACGGCTCCGGAGCGTCGGCGCCCGTCCATCCCGACAGCAGCGGAGCGAGGCGGGACAGGGCGCGATCGCCGAGGGCGAGGAAGCCCGTCCCCCAGCCGGCCCGCACCCACTTCTGACCGCCCGAGACGACGACGTCGGCGAGCTCGTAGGGAGCGTCCACGACTCCGAAGCCCTGGATCGCATCGACGACGAGGAGGCGGTCGCCGATGACGTCGCGGATCCCCTCGAGATCGGCGACGTGGCCGGTGCGCGAGTCGACCAGGCTGAGGGCGACGGCGGCGATCTCGGGCGTGAGCTGCTCGCGGACGCCGGCGGGCGTCACGTGCCCCGCCGCGCCCTCGAGCCACACCGGCGACCTCTCTCCGCGCAGCGCTGCCGTGCGCACCGCGGCGAACGGGAGGCTCGGGAACTCCCCCGGCGACAGCAGGACCGCTCCCGGCACTCCGAGCAGGGCGTGCATCAGGCCGGTCGAGGTGTTCGGCTGGAAGACGATCCGATCGGCCGGGAAGCGCACGAGAGCGGCGACGGCCTCGCGCACCCGCGCGTCCTGCCGGAACAGCTCGTCGAGTGTCTCGGCGGCGGCTCGCGCGAGCAGCGCGGAGGCGGCGGCCTGCTCGGCCACGGCGGTCGACGAGATCGGCCCCACCCGCGCGAAGTCGAGGTACCCCGTCTCCTCGTCGAACGTCTCGAGGTAGGCGGCGAGTGCGGCGTCGTGCGCGGTCATGCCGGCCCTTCCGGTCGGGTGTCGGTCAGCTGCCGAAGCGGCGGTGGCGGCCGGCGTAGTCGCGCAGCGCCCGGAGGAAGTCGACCTCGCGGATGTCGGGGCCGAGCGCCTCCATGAAGTAGAACTCGCTGTGCGCGCTCTGCCAGAGCATGAAGTCCGAGAGGCGCTGCTCGCCGGAGGTGCGGATCACCAGATCCGGGTCGGGCTGCCCGCTGGTGTAGAGGTGCTCGCCGATCAGCTCGGGAGTGAGCAGGCCGGCGACGTCCTCGATCGAGGAGCCGAGCTTACCGTGCTCGTCGAGGATGCTCCTGACCGCCTGGGCGATCTCGTGCCGCCCGCCGTAGCCGACGGCCAGGTTCACGTGCAGGCCGGTGTGGTCGGCGGTCCGCTCCTCCGCGCTGTCGAGCGCCGTCACGAGCGACTCCGGCAGTCCGTCGTCCGAGCCCACGTGCTGCACGCGCCAGTCGGGCTGCTGCGACACCTCCTCGGCGAGGTCGGCGATGATCGCGATCAGCTCGGTGAGCTCGGAGGTCTCGCGACCGACGAGGTTGTCCTGCGAGAGCAGGTAGAGCGTGACGTGGCGGATGCCGAGCTCGTCGCACCACTGCAGGAACTCGTGCACCTTCGCGGCGCCCGCCCGGTGCCCGTGCGCGGCCGTCTCGAGCGCGCGCTGACGCGCCCAGCGGCGGTTGCCGTCGATGATCATGGCGACGTGGTTCGGCAGCGTCCCGGGAGCGAAGCTCGACCGCAGGCGCTTCTTGTAGACGCCGTAGAGGAGGTCCCTCCCCACAGGCAGTCTCGACTTCGGCACAGGGACACGGTAGTCGATGGTCCACGGCAGTCGGCACGCGGGGCTCGCCTGTGCGGGGCCGGGAGCCGCCCGGGAGCGCGTCGTATCCTGTCGCGTATGACCTCGACGCCCGCCTCCCCCGACCCGGCCGAGGCGTCGTCAGCACGCGCCGCCGATCTCGCGGTCGCGCAGGACGTCGCGAACGGACCCGACCTGCCGAACCTGCCGCTCGTCGAGGACGAGATCGAGCACGGCAGCGCCGCCGAGGCGAAGCCGACCTGGCGCGGCTGGATCCACGCGGGCCTCTTCCCGCTCGCGATCGTGGCGGGAGTGGTGCTGATCGGCGTGGCCGACGGCGCGACGGCCAAGTGGGCGGCGGCTGTCTTCACGACGACGTCGCTGCTGCTGTTCGGCAATTCCGCGCTCTACCACCGATTCGACTGGGCGCCGCGGACGAAGGTGATCCTGAAGCGGATCGACCACGCCAACATCTTCCTGCTCATCGCCGGCACCTACACGCCGCTCGCGGCGCTCGCGCTGCCCCCGTCGCAGGGCTGGCTGCTGCTGGCGCTCGTCTGGGCGGGGGCGCTCGTGGGCATCGGCTTCCGCGTCTTCTGGATCTCGGCGCCGCGCTGGCTCTACGTGCCGCTCTACCTGCTGCTCGGCTGGGCCGCCGTGATGTACCTCGGCCCGCTCTTCGAGGCGAGCGCGGCGATGATGGTCCTCGTCCTGGTGGGCGGGCTCTGCTACACCGTCGGCGCGGTCGTGTACGGCTTCAAGCGGCCGAACCCGATCCCCGGGGTCTTCGGGTTCCACGAGATCTTCCACGCGCTCACCGCGGTGGCGTTCCTCTGCCACTGGACCGCGGCGCTGCTCGTGTGCCTCGACCCCGCCCACAACGCCGGCTGAGCGCGACGCCGGCTGAGCGCTACGCCGGCCGATCGTCAGCGCTCGGAGGCGTCGCGCTCCTGCTCCTCGGCGTCGAGCCGCTCCGCCACCTGGGCGCGGTAGGTGGTGCGGCGCACGCGGCGCACCATGTCGAGGGCGAGCAGGACGACGGCTCCGGCGATCACGAACATCGTGAGGAAGCCGAAGAGGCCCGGGGTGACCGTGTCCTCGTTGAACTCGGGGCCGGGGGTCGGCATCGGAGTGGCCTCCGCAGCCCGGAGGAGTGCGGAGGCGACGGTGTCGAACCCGGAGGAGAGGGCGGCGGCGATCATGCGGTCACCTCGGCGTCGGCGCGGAGGTCGACTCCGGCGAAGAGATCGGTCTCTGGGGTCGGCGCCTCGACGCGGCTCTCGATGAGCTGGAAGTCGTCGGTCGGCCAGGCGGCGTCGATCGCCTCGTGCGGGAGGAAGAAGAAGGCGTTGTCGGGAGCGACCTGGCTCGCGTGGGCGCGGAGGGCGGCGTCGCGACGGTCGTGGTAGCCGGAGATCACGATCTGCGTGGTCGCGAGGTAGGGCGTCTCGTCGCCCCAGCGCTTCATCTCCTCGAACGTCGCGAGCCGCGGGTCCTCCGGGTCGAGGGAGCGCAGGTGCTCGGCGATCGCGTGCAGCTTCTGGCTGCTGAACACGCGGTCGTAGTAGAGCTTCGAGACGGACCACGGCGCGCCGAGGTCCGGGTACTCCTCCGCCAGCCCGGCGGCGCGGAACGCCTCGACGGCGACCTGGTGCGCGCGGATGTGGTCGGGGTGCGGGTAGCCGCCGTTCTCGTCGTAGCTGATGATCACGTGCGGGCGGAAGCGGCGGACGAGGCGCACGAGCGGCGCGGCGGCGATCCGCAGCGGCAGGCCGGCGAACGAGGAGGCGCTGACGGCGCCGTCCTCCGGCATCCCCGAGTCGACGAAGCCGAGCCAGGTGTGCTCGACGCCGAGCGCCTCCTGAGCGGCGGCCATCTCGGAGCGGCGGAGGCCGCCGATGTCGCGCTCGGCGTGGGCGCGGGCGGCGAGGGCCTCGTTGAGGATCGACCCCTCCTCGCCTCCCGTGCACGAGACGACCATGACCTCGGCGCCGCGATCGGCGTAGGCGGCCAGCGTCGCCGCGCCCTTGCTCGACTCGTCGTCGGGATGGGCGTGCACGGCGAGGAGGCGCGGAGCCTCCCGCACCTCCGAATCGACGGAGACCTCGACGGCCTGGGACACGATCGCTCGATTCCTCGGGGTTTAATGGGGGCGGCGCGGCGGCTCGACCGGAGCCCGCGCCATCCGTCCAGAGTAGACGCAACACCCGGGGAGTTCCGTGGCCGCCCGCACGTCCGAGACCGCCGAGCCGAGCGACGCCGTGTCGCTCGACCCGGACGAGGTCCGCGCGGCGGGTCCGCTCGCCTCCCGCTACGGCCGGAACGGCCGCACGAGGCGCGGCAATCGCTGGCTCTTCGGCGGCGTCGCCCTGGCCTTCGTCGCCGTCTTCGCCGCCTGGGTGACCTGGGCGGGGCTCGACGGGGCACGCGGCGGCGTCGACGCGCAGGACACGGCCCACACCGTCGTCGACGACCGGACCGTCGAGGTGTCGTTCGATCTGACCGCGCCCACGGGCACCGCGGTCGCCTGCGCGGTGCAGGCGCTGAACGAGCAGTCGGCCGTGGTCGGCTGGCTCGTCGTCGAGTACCCCGCCTCGACGGAGCGGTTCCGCTCGTTCACCGAGACCGTGCGGACCACCGAGCTGGCCACGACAGGTTTGATCTCGTCCTGCTGGCTCCCGTAGGGTTGCCGGGTGCCCTGACGGACTCGTCGGGGCCTTGTCTTTTCCACCGCCGCCGGACCTCGGCCGACACGGCCGCCGGGCGCCTATGCGCTCTAACGGCCACGTCCGGCCCCGCGACAGCGGCCGTCACGTGAGGAGCCCACCGTGGCAGACCAGCCCGAGGTCACCTGGATGACCCAGGAGTCGTTCGACCGCCTCCAGGCGGAGCTCGCCGAGCTGTCCACCGCCGGACGCGAGGAGATCGCGAAGCGGATCGAGATCGCCCGCGAGGAGGGCGACCTGAAGGAGAACGGCGGCTACCACGCCGCCAAGGAGGAGCAGGGCAAGATGGAGGCGCGGATCCGCCAGCTCACCGCGCTGATCCGCTACGCCGAGATCGGCACGCCGCCCGAGAGCCACGGAGTCGTGGAGGCGGGCACCATCATCACCGCCGAGATCGCGGGCGACGAGTCGCGGTTCCTCCTCGGCAACCGCGAGATGGCCGGCGAGAGCGACCTCGACGTCTACAGCCCCCAGAGCCCGCTCGGCGCGGCGATCATGGACCTGAAGGTCGGCGACTCGACGAGCTTCACCGCCCCCACCGGCCGCGAGATCACGGTGAAGGTCGTCAACGTCGAGACCTGGAACGGCCACTGACCCGCTGATCCCGTCCTGGTGGTCCGTCCGCGGCGTTGTCGTCGGGCGCGATACCGCCGGTATCGCTTCCTCCTCCGCCTTGCGGACGGACCACCAGGCCGCGATCAGGGTCCGAACGAGCACCTCCCGCGGCGTTGTCATCGGGCGCGATACCGCCGGTATCGCCTCCTCCTCCGCCTTGCGGACGGACCACCAGGCCGCGATCAGCGATCGAACGAGGCGCGAGAAGCGAAGTCGAGTCGCCGGCCTGCTGGTCGAGTAGCTCCGCAGGGGCGTATCGAGACCGACCAGCGTCAGCAGATCGGCCTTCTGATCCGGACTTCTGACGCTGGTGGATCTCGATACGCCCGCTGCGCGGGCTACTCGATCAGCGAGGCAGCAGGCAGCAGCATCCCTCCTACGGGATGGCGGCCGCGGCCGGCGGATCAGGCGTTGGAGAGGCGCGGGTGGTAACCGGCGTCGGTCAGCACCTGGAGGACGCGGTCGGCGTGCTCGGGGCCGCGGGTCTCGACGCTGATCTCGAGCTCGACCTCGCTGATCTGCAGGCCGCGGCCGTGGCGGGTGTGCAGCACCTCGACGACGTTCGCGTTCGCCTCCGAGATCAGCTCGGCGATGCGCGCGAGCTGTCCCGGCCGGTCGGGCAGGCCGATGCTCATCTTGAGGTAGCGCTCGGAGGCGGCGAGGCCGCGGCTGATCACACGCTCCATCATCAGCGGGTCGATGTTGCCGCCCGAGAGGATCACGGCCGTCCGCCCCGCGTTGCGGACCTTGCCGGTGAGGATCGCGGCGATGCCGACGGCGCCCGCCGGCTCCACGACGAGCTTCGCGCGCTCGAGCAGCACGAGCAGCGCCCGGGCGATGTCGTCGTCCTCGACCGTCACCACCTCGTCGACGAGCTCGCGGATGATCTCGAAGTTCAGCAGTCCGGGCTTGGCCACGGCGATGCCGTCGGCGATCGTCGGAGTGATCGTGATGGCGGTGGGCTCGCCGCTCGCGAGCGACAGCGGGTACGGCGCGGCGTTGGCGGCCTGGACCCCGATGACGCGCAGGGTGCGCCCCTCCTGGGCGGCCTTCTGCTTCGCCGCCGAGGCGACTCCGGCGATGAGGCCGCCTCCGCCGATGGGGACGATGATCGTCTCGACGCCCTCGGCCTGCTCGAGGATCTCGAGGCCGAGGGTGCCCTGGCCGGTGATCACGTCGGGGTGGTCGTACGGCGGCACGAAGACGGCTCCGGTGCGCTCGGCGAACTCGGCCGCGGCCGCGAGTGCCTCGTTGAAGATGTGGCCGCTCAGCACGACCTCGGCGCCGTAGTCGCGGGTCGCCGAGAGCTTGGGCAGCGCGACTCCGATCGGCATGAAGATCGTCGCCTCGATGCCGAGCTCGCGCGCGGCGAAGGCGACGCCCTGCGCGTGGTTGCCGGCGGAGGCGGCGACGACTCCGCGGGCACGTTCCTCCGGGGACAGGCGCGAGAGGCGGAAGACCGCCCCGCGGATCTTGTAGGACCCCGTCCGCTGGAGGTTCTCGCACTTGAGGAACACGGGCGAGCCCAGCACCTCGGCGAGGAAGTTGCTCGTCTCCATCGGGGTGGAGGCGATCACGGGGGCGATGACGGTTCGGGCCGCCTCGAACTCGTGGAGGGTGGGACCGACGACGCGGCTAGTCTGCATGCTCTGCGGCTGCTCTCTGAGGGGTTTGCTGCGAGCGCCAGGCACCGCTCGCGACGTACTTGACCATGACGTTGAGGGTCGCGACGAAGGGCACCGCGAAGAAGGCGCCCGCGATGCCGGCGACGATCGATCCTCCGGCGACGGCGAGCACCACGGCCAGCGGGTGCACCTTGACCGCCGAGCCCATGATGAGCGGTTGGAGGATGTGGCCCTCGAGCTGCTGCACGCCGAGGACGACGAGCAGCAGGATGAGCGCGACGACCGGCCCGTTGTAGACCAGGGCGATGAAGACGGCGAGGGCGCCCGTCACGACGGCGCCGATGACCGGCACGAACGAGCCGAGGAACACCAGGACGCCGATCGGGATCGCCAGCGGGACTCCGAGGAGGAACGAGCCGAGGCCGATGCCGACGGCGTCGACGAACGCGACCAGGATCTGGACCTTCACGAAGTTCGTGAGGGTGATCCACCCCGCGCGGCCGGCACCGTCGACCGCGGGACGGGCCCGACGAGGGAAGAGCCGGACGACCCAGCTCCAGATGTTGGGCCCGTCGATCAGGATGAAGAGCGTCGAGAAGAGGGTCAGCAGCACGCCCGCGAGGAGGTGGCCGACGGTCGCGCCGACGCTGACGACTCCGCTGACGAGCATCCCCGAGTCCTGCTGCAGCGCGTCGAGCGCCTGCTGCGCGTACTGGTTGATGTCGCCCTCGGTCAGGTGCAGCGGGCCGTCGAGCAGCCACGCCTTGAAGTCGTCGTACGACTGCACGGTCTGCCGGCTGAGGTCGTCGAAGCCCGAGTAGACCTGGGTGACGACGAGGAAGAGCAGGCCGCCGACGACGACCAGGAGGCCGATCTCGGACACCGCGATCGCCGCCCATTTGGGCCAGTGGTGCCGCTGCAGGAACGAGGAGAAGGGCACGAGCAGTGCCGCGATCACGACCGCGAGGAGCAGGGGGATGACGATGATGCGCAGCTCGATCACGAGCAGCGCGAGGACGGCGAGCGCGGCGACCACGACGAGCAGGCGCCAGGCCCAGGCTCCCGCGATGCGCATGCCGTCGGTCACGAACCCGGCATCGGCATCGGCCGGGCTGCTCCGGACGACGCGCGGAGCGCTGTCGACGGCGCGCGAGCCGGAGGTGCGGCGGGACCTGCCGATTCTCATCTGCTCAGACTAATCCCCGGTGCATTCCGCGTGAGGAATCGGCGCCGGTCACGATAGGGCGCGGACGGCGACGGGGCGCAGCGCCAGCACGAGCCCGACCCGCTCCCCCGGCTCGAGCCGCTGGCCGGCCGAGTGCTGGACGACGAGCTCCTCCCCCTGCTCGGTGCGCACCGTCGAGCGGCGGACCGGGCCGAGGAAGCTGGAGGAGACGACCACCGCCGGCAGCGCTCCGGGTGTCGCCTCGGGCACGATGTCGATGTCCTCCGGACGGAGGAAGGCCGACACCGCTCCGTCGGCGACGCTCGGGTCGACCAGCGGCACGCGGGAGCCCAGGACGGCCACGGCTCCGCCCGACACCGAGCCCGCGACGGAGTTGGAGAGCCCGACGAAGTGCGCGACGAACGACGTCGACGGGCGCGCGTAGAGGTCCTCCGGGGCGCCGAGCTGCTCGATGCGGCCGGCGTTCATCACGGCGACGCGATCGGCGACCGCGAGGGCCTCCTCCTGATCGTGCGTGACGAAGAAGGTGGTGATGCCGATCTCGGTCTGGATGCGGCGGATCTCGTCGCGCAGCTGCACCCGCACCTTGGCGTCGAGCGCCGACAGCGGCTCGTCGAGCAGGAGCACCCGCGGCCGCGTCACGAGCGCGCGGGCGAGCGCGACGCGCTGCTGCTGACCGCCCGAGAGCTGATGCGCGTAGCGGTCGCCGAGCGCGCCGAGCCCGACCAGGTCGAGCGACTCCTGGGCGAGGACGCGGCGCTCGCGCGCGGCGACTCCGCGGGTGCGCAGGCCGAACTCGACGTTCTCGCGTGCCCGGAGGTGCGGGAAGAGCGAGTACGACTGGAAGACCATGCCCATGTCGCGGCGGGCGACCGGCACGTCGGCGACATCGTCCTCGTCGACCAGGATGCGGCCGGAGTCGATCCGCTCGAGCCCGCTCAGCGCCCGCAGCGCCGTGGTCTTGCCGCAGCCGGACGGGCCGAGGAGGGCGATGAACTCGCCCGGCGCCACGTCGAACGAGACCCCGTCGAGGGCGCGGGCGGTGCCGTAGTGCCGGGCGACGTCGACGAAGCGCACGCGCGCTCCCGGGGCGGAGGTGGTCACGAGGTGCCTTTCGACGGGGCGCGGTCGGCGAGCGGCAGGCCGATCCGCGCGAGGCGGCCGATCCCGAGCAGGAGCGCGAACGCGAAGAGGAGGGAGAGGAGCGAGAAGATCACGGCGACGTAGGCGTCCGACTTCGACACCTGCACGAGCCCGGTCTGGAGCGTCGTGCGGCTGAGCAGGGACGCGATCGTGTACTCGCCGAGCACCACCGCGACGGTGATGAGCGCGGCGGCGACCAGCCCGCGCCGCAGGTTCGGGAGCAGCACCCGGGTGAGCACGCCGAACCAGCCGGCGCCGAGGGAGCGGGCCGCCTCCGAGAGGGTGACCGCGTCGAGCCCGGCGAGATCCGCGGCGATCGCGCGGTACGCGTAGGGCAGCACGAGCACGCCGTAAGCCAGCGCGAGCGTCCACGGCGCCGAGCCGACGAGTCGGGTCACCACGGAGTAGACCGGGGCCAGCCCGACGACGAGCACGATCGCGGGGACGGTGAGCGGCAGCAGGCAGACCAGCTCGAGCACCCGGCGCAGGCGCGGCAGGCGGATCTCGACCAGCAGCATCGTCGGCACCAGCAGGACCAGCACGATCAGCGCGGTGACGACGGCGAGGATCAGCGAGTTGCCGATGCCCTGGAAGAGGGCGCGGTAGCCGCGCTCGTTCTCGGGGTCGAGGATCGCCGTCCAGTGCGAGAGGTCGTAGCCGCCGGCGCCGCGGAGGGTGAACTCGGCCATCGCGACCAGCGGCACCGCGAAGACGAGCCCGGTGACGACCAGGACCGCGCGGGACAGGAGCCGCCGGTTCATCGCTGCCACCGCCGCGCGCGGCGCTGGAGCAGCGCGTAGCCGGACATCAGCACGATCATCACGACGAGCATCCCGAGCGCGAGCGCCCCGGCGAGGTTCTCGCGGCCGAGGACGGTCTCGCTGACCAGCGCCGCGCGGATCTGCAGCGGCACGATCTGCGCTCCCTGGCTGATCAGAGCGGCGGCCGTCGCGAACGACGAGAACGCGTTGGCGAAGAGCAGCAGGACCGAGCCGAGGAAGGAGGGGGCGAGCACGGGCACCGCGACGCGCCACCAGTAGCTCAGCGCGCCTCCGCCGAGCACCGCGTTGGCCTCGGCCCACTCGGGCCGCAGCCCCTCGAGCGCGGGCAGGAAGGTGAGCACCATCAGCGGCACCTGGAAGTAGAGGTAGGGCAGCACGAGTCCGGGCATCTGGTAGAGCCAGACGCCGTCGGCGTAGAGGTCGACGCCGACGCCCGCGAGGAGGCTGGTGACCAGACCCTGCACGCCGATGGTCGCGATGAACGCGAAGGCGAGCATGACGCCTCCGAACTGCGCGAGCACGCTGGCCGCCGCGTCGACGACCGTGCGGAGGGGGCCCCGGGGGTCGGCGCCGAGGAGCGCCAGGCAGATGATCGCGCCGAGGATCGCGCCGACGACCGCCGTGAGGGCCGAGAGGCCGAGGGAGGCGCCGAACGCCGACAGCACGACCGGGTCGCCGAGCGCGGCGACGTTGGCGAGAGTCGGTCGGCCATCGCCGTCCACGAAGCCGGTGCCGACCGCGAGCACGGTGGGCACCGCGAGGAACAGCAGGACGTAGACCGCGAACGGCGCGACTCCGAGAGTCTCGGGGAGGCCGCGCCGCCTCCGGGGCGCCGAGGCCCCGGAGACGGCGCGGACGGAGTCGGACGTCACTGGATCGCCGCGGCCCACTTCTCGGCCAGCAGCGCCGAGGCGGCCTCGGTCTGCTCGGACGTGAACTGGACGAGGTCGGCCGGAGCCGCACCGACGGCGTCGAGCGCGTCCTGGTCGACCGTGCCGGCGTCGACCATCGCCGCCAGGCGCACCGGGTACGCACCGGCCGCGAGGTAGAGGTTCTGCGCAGCGTCGGAGTAGAGGTACTCCTGCCAGAGGCGCGCGGCGGCCGGGTGCGGCGCGTCGGCGTTCACGGCCTGGTTGTAGTAGCTGCCGACGGCGGTGCCGGGGAGGACGGTGGTGGTCCACTCGCGGGTGCCCTCGTTCGTCTTCGCGGCGGCGAGGTTGTTGTAGCTCCAGTCGAAGACGACGGGGGTCTCGCCGGAGGCGATGGTCGCGTCGGTCGGGTCGAGCGGGAGGAAGTTGCCGGCGTCGTTGAGCTTCTCGAAGAAGTCGATGCCCGGCTGGATGTCGTCGGCCGAGCCGCCGGACTGGACGGCGGCGAGCTGGACCGCGGCCGCCGCGGCTCCCGCCTGGGTCGGGTCGCCGTTGATCGCGACGGAACCGCGGAAGTCGGCTCCGAGCAGGTCGTCGAGCGACGCGGGCTCGGGGACGGCCTCGGCGTCGTAGCCGATCGACATCAGGCCGGTGTAGTCGTTCACCCAGAGGCCGGTCTCCTCCTTGTTCTCGTCCGGGATGTCGTCCCAGGTCTCGACCTGGTACGGCGCGAACATGTCGGTGTTGGCGAGCGCGACGGCGGCACCGAGGTCGAAGACGTCGGGCGCGGTGTCCTGCCCGGCGAGGTTCTTCGCGGTGCTGATCTCCTCGGCCGACGAGACGTCGGGGTCGGCGGAGTTGACGGTGATCCCGTACTCGTCCTCGAAGCCCGAGATGAGCTCGCCGTAGTTGGCCCAGTTGTCGGGCAGGGCGATGACGTTCAGCTCGCCCTCGGCCTTCGCGGCCTCGACCAGAGCGTCGAGACCGCCGACGTCGGCGGCCGAGGTGGCGGTCGAGGCGTCGATGGACGACGCGTCGGAGGAGGCCCCGGCGTCGCCGGAGCAGGCGGTCAGGGTGAGGGCGAGTGCGGCGGTCGCGGCAGCGAGCGCGCCTGCGCGCGGGAAGCGCTGGATCTTCAAGAGTCCTCCAGGAGTCGGGTGGGCGGACCCGGCGGGTCGCCTCCGGAAACCTAGGAGTGCCTCGCGACGAGACGGGGATGCCCAGGTGAACCGGATGGGAACATCCGGCGGCGGGGCGGGATCCTCCGGAACGGCCGATGTCGGAGGCGTTCGCTAGCGTGGGGCACCATGACCGAGCAGCTCACTCCCGCGCTCGCGCGCCGCATCGCCCTGGCCGCGCAGGGCTTCGGCGCCGCGAGGCCGCCCCGGGTCGGCACACGGCAGATCCTCGGGGTGATCGACCGGATCCGGCCGCTGCAGCTCGACTCGGTCAACGTCTTCGAGCGGAGCCACTACCTCCCCGTCCTCGCCCGCCTCGGCGCCTACGATCGCGCGCAGCTCGACGCCGTCGCGTTCTCGCCGAAGGGCCACTACCTCGAGTACTGGGCGCACGAGGCCGCGCTGATCCGCCGGGCCGACGTCCCGCTCTACCGCTGGCGGATGGAGCACTACCGCCGCGTCGGGCTCCCCGAGCACGAGGGCTGGGCGGCCGAGAACCGCGCGACCCTCGACTGGCTGCGGGCGGCGCTCGCCGACGGGCCGCTGCGCGCCTCCGAGATCGAGCACGAGGCCAACGTCCGCACCGGCCCGTGGTGGGGCTGGTCCGACATGAAGCGCGGGCTCGAGGTGCTGTTCCGCTGGGGCGAGGTGGTGAGCGCAGGGCGCACGCGCTTCGAGCGCTCCTACGCGCTCGCCGAGCAGGCCCTCCCCCGCGAGGTCCTCGACGCCGAGGTCTCGACCGACGACGCGATCCGCGAGCTGGTGCGGCGCGCCGCCGTCGCGCACGGCATCGGCACCCTCGGCGATCTGGCCGACTACCACCGGCTCCTCAAGGCGCCGACCCTCGCGGCCGTGCGCGATCTCGTCGATGCGGGTGAGCTGGTGCCGGTCGAGGTCCGCGGCTGGGAGCGCTCGGGCCGGCCCGTGCCGCTCTGGCTGCACACCGCGGCCCGGCGCCCGCGCGCCCTCCGCGCCGACGCGCTCCTCTCCCCCTTCGATCCCGTGGTCTGGCACCGCCCGAGGGCCGAGCTCCTCTTCGGCTTCCACTACCGGATCGAGATCTACACGCCGGCCGCCCAGCGGGTGCACGGCTACTACGTGCTGCCGGTGCTGCTCGACGACGTGATCGCGGCGCGGATCGACCTCAAGAGCGACCGTCAGCAGAAGATGCTCCGCGTCCAGGCCGCCTGGCTCGAGCCCGGCGCTCCCGCCGACACCGCCGAGAGGCTCGCCGCTCTGCTCGTCGAGGCGGCTCGGTGGCAGGGACTCGACGCGGTCGACGTCGTCGGCCGCGGCACGCTCGCCCCGGCACTCTCGGCCGCACTGTCGCTCCACCACGCGGAGGTGGTCGAATGAGCGCGGCGACGCCGCAGCGTCAGGGGACGATCGCGCTCGCCCTCTCCGAGAAGTGCGTCGCCCTCCTCCTCGAGCGCGGAACCGTCAAGGGCGTCAGCTCGATCGATCTCGCCCATGCGGCCGGGATCTCGCTGCGCACCTTCCACCGCTACCTCGGCGGCAAGGAGGACTGCGTCCGTCCCGTCCTCTACGCGGCGATCGCGGCCATGGGACGCGCTCTGACAGCGCGTCCCGCCTCCGAGCCGCTGAACACCGCACTCGGCGCGGCCTTCGCCGCCGCGGCATCGGGCCGGCAGCTCGAGCGCACCCTCCGGCTCATCCCGCTGCTCACCGAGACCCCCGCGATGCGGGCGGTCTGGGCGCAGTCGCTGCACGACGGCGAGGCCGCCCTCACCCCGAGCATCGCCGAGCGGATGAGCCTCGGCCCCGCCTCGTTCCCGCGCGCCGCCGTGCTCGCCACCGTCGTGCTCGCCCTGGTCCGACGGGCGCTCGTCGACGCGGTCGCCACGGGCACCGATCCCGCGCCGGTGTTCGCGGAGTACCTCACGACGCTCGACGGCGGTCCGCTCGCGGCACCCACTCCGGTGCCGGGGCCGGCCGAGGAGTACGACATCTAGAGGTCTCTAGAAGCGCGAGCCCATCTCGCTCAGGCGCGCCACGCGGTCGGCGATCGGCGGGTGCGTGGCGAACAGACGCGAGATCGCGCTCGGCTCGGCCGGGTCGGCGATCCAGAGGTGCGCCATCGAGGTGCTCTGCCGGCGCATCGGCCGGCCCGCCGACTCGAGCTTGAGCAGGGCGCTCGCCAGCGCGTCGGGGTGCCGCGTGGTGAGCGCGCTCGTGGCGTCGGCGAGGTACTCGCGCTGCCGCGAGATCGAGAGCTGGACGACGGTGGCGACGATCGGCGCGAGCACCAGCGAGACCAGGCCGACGACGAGCAGGATCGGGTTGCCGCCGCCCCCGCTCCCGTTGCGGTTGCCGCCGAAGAACGCGAAGCGGAGGAAGACGTCGGACAGGAAGCCGACGGCGACGACGAGGCCGAAGACGATCATCGAGACGCGGATGTCGTAGTTGCGGACGTGCCCGAGCTCGTGCGCCATGACACCCTCGAGCTCGGCGTCGTCCATGATCGCCAGGAGCCCCGTGGTCGCGGCGACGACCGCGTGCTCGGGATCGCGTCCCGTGGCGAACGCGTTGGGAGCCGGGTCATCGATCAGGTACACCTTCGGCATCGGGGTGCCGGTCGTGATCGAGAGGTTCTCGACGATGCGGTACAGCCGCGGCTCGTCCGCCTTCTCGATCGGGACGCCTCCGCTGATCGCGACGGCCTGGCTCGCGGCGAAGAAGTACTGGAACACCGCGTACGCGGCGGCCACGATCAGCACGACGACGACGATCGCGGTGCTGCGGTAGATCGCGGAGGCCAGCGCGCCGAGACCGCCGATGATCGCCAGGAAGAGCACGAGGATCAGGACGGTGTTGCGCTTGTTCCTCGCGATCGCGCTGTACACCGCGCGCCTCTAGAACTGGACGCGCGGGGGCTCCGAGATCGCGGCGAGATCGCCGACCTCGAAGAACTCGCGCTCCGAGAAGCCGAGCCGACGGGAGAAGAGCGTGTTGGGGAACACCTTCACCTTGGTGTTCATCTCGCGCACGCCGCCGTTGTAGAAGCGGCGCGCGGCCTGGATCTTGTCCTCGGTGTCGACCAGCTCGCCCTGCAGCTGGAGGAAGTTCTGGCTCGCCTGCAGCTGCGGGTAGGCCTCGGCCACCGCGAAGATCGAGCGCAGCGCCTTCTGCATGTGGTCCTCGGCGACGGACGCCTCGGCGGGGCCCTCGGCCGAGAGGGTCTCGGCGCGAGCACGGGTCACCGACTCGAAGACCTGCCGCTCGTGCGCGGCGTAGCCCTTCACGGAGTCGATCACATTGGGGATCAGATCGGCCCGCCGCTTGAGCTGGACGGTGATGTCGCTCCAGGCCTCGTCCACGCGGACGTTGAGGGTCACGAGCGAGTTGTAGGTCGCCCAGAGGTAGACCCCGAGGACGACGACGAGGGCCACGACGATGATGAGCGGGACGAGCCATTCCATGCCGACAAGTGTAGGACTGGGCCCTCACGCCGCCCCGCCGGTTCGGCGCATTCGCAGTGTGGCCGATCGACCGGCGGCCTCGACCTCCGATGCCGGTGATCTCGATGCGCCCGCTGCGCGAGTCACTCGATCAGCGAGTGGGGTCGGCACTCGAAGCCTGCTGGTCGAGTAGCCGCCGCAGGCGGCGTATCGAGCGGCGAAGCCGCGTTGCGTCTCGGTGGTGAGGGAACAACCTGCGCCCGTCGCCCCGCATGCTGGTCGAGCAGCCCCGCAGGGGCGTATCGAGACCCACCGGCTTCAGTGGATCGGACGCCTGACCGGGTCTTCTAGCCGACGTGGATCTCGATACGCCCGCTGCGCGGGCTACTCGATCAGCGAGGGAGGGGCCACACGGGTGGGGTGACTTCTCCTGAGAGACCCACCTACTTGAGGGTCTTCTGCATCAGCACGGTGCTGAGCCAGCGCTCGAACTTGAAGCCGACGCGGCCCATCCGGCCGACCTCGACGAAGCCGTACCGCGCGTGCATGCCGAGCGACGCCTCCGCGCCCTTGTCGGCGATGACGGCCATGATCTGGCGGATGCCGACGGCCTTCGACCGCTCGAGCAGCTCCTCCATCAGCGCCTTGCCGAGTCCCTTGCCGGTCGACGCGGCGCGCAGGTAGATCGAGTTCTCGACCGTGAAGCGGTACGCGCGCTTCGACGACCACGGCGACACCATCGCGTAGCCGAGGATCTGACCCGAGGGCGAGACCGCGACGATGAACGGGAGCCCGAGCTTCTGGTTGCGGAGGAACTTCGACCGCCACTCCTTCAGCGTCGAGTCGTCCTCGTCGAAGGTGACGACCGTGTTGCGCACGTAGTGGTTGTAGATCTCGCGGATGTCGGGGAGATCGGGCTCCTGCGCCTCGCGGATCTCGAACGAGAAGTCCGGCTCGGGCGGCGGCGCCTTCCGCAGGTGCGGCGGCAGGACGCGGCGCTGCTCGTACTCTTCCTCAAGCATCTTCTGCTCCCCTCTCCGATGATCCGAGTCAGCGTAGCGGCGTGCGGGGCTCCCGCGCCGACACCGTCATCACTCGGCGATGCTCCAGTCGACCGGCTCCGCGCCCCGCTCGGCGAGCAGCGCGTTCGCCCGGCTGAAGGGCCGCGAGCCGAAGAAGCCCCGCGAGGCCGACAGCGGGCTCGGATGCGCGCTCTCGACGATGCCCGCGTCGCCGAGGAGCGGTCGCAGGTTCGCCGCGTCCCTGCCCCAGAGGATCGCCACGAGCGGCTGGTCGCGGGCCGCGAGCGTCCGGATGGCGTGCTCAGTCACCGCCTCCCAGCCCTTGCCGCGGTGCGAGGCCGGCGCCCCGGGAGCGACGGTCAGCACTCGGTTGAGCAGCATCACGCCGTTCCGGGTCCAGTCGCCGAGGTCGCCGTGCGAGGGAGTCGCGATGCCGAGGTCGTCGTGCAGCTCGCGGTAGATGTTCTGCAGGCTCCGGGGGACGGGGCGGACGTGCCGCGCGACCGCGAAGGACAGCCCGATCGGGTGGCCGGGCGTGGGGTACGGGTCCTGACCGACGACGAGCACCCGGACGTCGGCGAGCGGCGCCGCGAAGGCGCGCAGCACGTCCTTGCCCGCGGGGAGGTACTGCCGCCCCGCCGCCACCTCGCCACGCAGGAAGTCGCCCATCCGCGCGATGTCCGGGCCGACGGGCGCGAGCGCCTCGGCCCAGCCCCGATCGATCAGTCCCGCTCCGGCGAGCTCCTGCAGGTCCATCGGGTCAGTTCGCGGCGAGCGTCGCGACGACGACCCCCGCCGAGCCGCCGCTGACGCGCCAGACGGAGCCCGCGCCGCGCACCTGGAGCGCGCCGGTGCCGACCGTGAGCACGGTCGACTCGTCGATCGCGACTCCCCCGTCGACCAGTCCCGCCTCGACGGCGGCGACGAGGCGCCCGAGGGTGCCCCACTGCGCGGCGTGCACCTCGATCGAGACGTCGACGAGGCCGATGCCCTCGAGGACGGTCACCTCGTCGAGCTCCTCGGCGGCCTGCTCCGGAGCGACCGCGACACCGCCGACGCGGAACCCGCCGACGATCGCGCGGTCGGCCGCGATGGCGGCCCCCGCCGAGAACCCGGCGTAGGGCAGACCGGCGGAGACGAGGTCGCGCAGCGTGGCGAACGAGGGCTCGAGGGCGTCTCGGAACGCGGGCGTCAGACCTCCCCCGACGAAGACGCCGTCGATGCCGTCGAAGACCGCGGGGTCGATGCGACCGCCCTCGGGCTTGAGCACGGCGACCGGCTCGAGCGGCCCCACCGCGGCGAGCATCGTGGAGTAGTGGGCGTAGGCCTCGGACCCGAGACCGTCGTGCACGACCACGATCGCGATGCGCGGCCCCTCGATGCGGCCCGCGTCCACGGCGTGCGTCCTGGCCTCGGCGAGGAACGCGGAGTAGAGCTGCGCGTCGTGCTCGGCGCCGCCACCGCCGCCGATCAGGTGGACGCTCATTCGTCGTCCTCGGCGAGTGCTCCGGCGACCGGGGGCAGGGCCGACCAGGGGAAGACGATCCAGCGCGGAGTGCGGCGCCAGAAGAAGTCGGGCTCGAGGACCGTGCGCGGCTTGGTGTACAGCGTGACGGTCTGCACCTCGGCGCCCATCGCTCGGATCAGCTTCACCGAGAGCGCGAGGGTGTGCCCGGAGTCGGACACGTCGTCGACGAGCAGGATGCGCTTCCCGCGCACCGACGCCTCGTCGAGCAGGGGCGGGAGCACGACGGGCTCGGCCAGCCGCGCCTCGACACCGGTGTAGAACTCGACGTTCAGCGCGCCGCAGCTCTTGATCCCGAGGGCGTAGGCGATCGCGCCTGCGAGGAGGAGACCGCCGCGGGCGATCGCGACGACGAGCTCGGGCCGGTAGCCGGAGGCGACCACGTCGTCGGCGAGGTGGCGAGCGGCGTCGCCGAACTCGAGCCAGCCGAGGACCTCCTTCTCCGTGGCGGCGAGGAGGTCGGCTGAGTCGTCGGCGTCGGAAACCATGAGGGACAGGCTAGGGCGTCGCGACCCTCCGCGTCACATCCCGTCCCGGCCCCGATCAGGCCTTCGGAGCGAGCGTCCCCTTGGCGACCTTGTGCGGGGCCGCCTGCGCCACCGGCTTGATCGTCACCAGGTCGAGGTTGACGTGCGCGGGCAGCTCGACGGAGGAGACGATCGCCGCCGCGACGTCCTCGGCCACCAGCGGGGCCGGCACCTCGGCGTAGACGGCGTCGGCCCGGGCGCGGTCGCCGCCGAAGCGCACGAGCGAGAACTCGTCGGTGTGCACCATCCCCGGTGCGATCTCGATGACCCGGATCGGCTCGCCCGCGAGCTCGAGCCGGAGGACGGCCACCAGGGCGTGCGCGGCGAACTTCGCGGCGTTGTAGCCGCCGCCGCCCTCGTACGCGACGTGGCCGGCGATGGAGGTGACGGTGACGATGTCGGCCGATCCCTCGGAGCCGGTGTCGGCGATCCCCGCGCGCAGCAGCGGCAGCAGCGCGCTCGTCACCAGCTTCACCGAGAGGACGTTGATCTCGAACATGCGCGTCCAGTCGGACGGGTCGGACGCCTCGACCGAGTCGAGCCCGAGGGCGCCGCCCGCGTTGTTGACGAGGGCGTGCACGGGGCCGGTCGCGGCGAGGTGATCGCGGAGTGCATCGACCTGCGCGGCATCGGTCAGGTCGGCGACGAACGGCTCGCAGCCGGTCTCGGCGGCGAGCGCCTCGAGACGCTCGCGGCGGCGCGCGACGGCGACGACCTCCCAGCCGTGGTCGCGGAACAGGCGGACCGTGGCCGCACCGATCCCTGAACTCGCTCCTGTCACGACGACGCGTCGAACCACGATCGTCCCCTTCCGTCAAGCCTCCGGCACCACCGACTCCGTCGTCCCGCCCAACGCTAGCCTGACCGCATGCAGCCCGCCGACCCCGCTCCCGCCACGGGCGCGGTCGCCGCTCACCCGAAGCGCCGCGTCCCCCTCTGGGACAACGCGCGGTTCGTCTGCGTGACCCTCGTGGTGATCGGGCACGGCATCCAGCGCCTCACCTCGCAGTCCGACGTGTCGCTCATCGTCTATCTGACGATCTACGCCTTCCACATGCCGGCGTTCGCGATCATCTCGGGCTACTTCTCGAAGAGCGGACCGCCGAGCACCCGCACCATGCGCCGGGTGATGACCGACATCCTGCTGCCCTACCTGATCATGGAGACGGTCTGGACGCTGGTGCAGTTCGCCGTCGAGGGCAAGCAGGAGTTCAACCCGACCAAGCCCAGCTGGACGCTCTGGTTCCTGCTCGCGCTCGGGATCTTCCGGCTCGTCCTCCCCTATCTGGCGCTGCTGCGCTGGCCTCTGCTGATCAGCGTCGCGCTGGCCGTCGGCGTCAGCTACTACGACAACATCGACTCGACGTTCTCGCTGGCGCGAGCGATCGGGATCCTCCCCTTCTTCGTCTTCGGCTGGCGGCTGCGCACCTGGACGCTCGGCGGGACTCCGCTCATCGACCGCTGGCTCGACCTGCGGCCGGCCCAGCTGCTCGCCTGGCGCGTCGCGGCTGCGGCGCTGTTCGCGGTCACCGTCCTCGTGATGACCGTCAACATCGAGGCGTTCCGCGCCGCGGACCTGCGCTACTGGTTCTTCTACGACCGCCCCTACGACGCTCTCGGCGAGACGGAGTGGTGGGCGGGCCTCGTGCGCCTGGGGCTGATGCTGACGGCGGTCGCGCTCTCGCTCGCCTTCTTCAGCCTGGTCCCGCGCTCGCGCAGCGCCCTGACCACGTGGGGTCAGTCGACGATGTACGTGTACCTGCTGCACAGCTTCGTCCTCTACCCGCTGCGCGAGTCGGGGATCCTCTCGGAGGCCGACAGCACGTTCGCGCTGATCGCGGTGATCGTCTTCTGCGTGCTCGTCTCGGTGGTGCTCTCGCTCGGCTGGCCGCGCACCGTGTTCCACAAGCTGGTCGAGCCGCGCGCCGACTGGCTGTTCGCCCCCGTGGCCGACGAGCGTCCGGAGCGGCCCCGCCGCGCCGACCCGACGGGGTCGAAGCGCGACGTGCGGGAGCCCGGGCCGGGGCACCGCTGACCGGATTACCGCGTGTGTCGGGTGCCCTCGACCGCCCCGACGGCCGCGCCTAGGCTCGTCGCGGCGGAGAACGGCCTCCACCCGCAGACTTCGACGAACCGATTGGACGCACCATGACCGACCCGACCCAGTGGCAGTTCGAGACCAAGCAGATCCACTCGGGAGCCGCTCCGGACCCGGTCACCAAGGCTCGCGCGACCCCGATCTACCAGACCACGTCGTACGTCTTCGACAACGCCGAGCACGCGAAGAACCTGTTCGCGCTCGCCGAGTTCGGCAACATCTACACCCGCATCCAGAACCCGACGCAGGCCGTCGTCGAGGAGCGCCTCGCCGCGCTCGAGGGCGGATCGGGAGCGCTGCTGCTCGCCTCCGGCCAGGCGGCCGAGACCGCCGCGGTGCTCAACATCGCGCAGGCGGGCGACCACATCGTGTCGTCCTCGTCGATCTACGGCGGCACCTACAACCTCTTCAAGTACACACTGGCCAAGCTGGGCATCGAGACGACCTTCGTCGAGAACCAGGACGACCAGGCGGAGTGGCGCCGGGCCGTCCGCCCGAACACCAAGCTCTTCTTCGCCGAGACCATCGGCAACCCCAAGATCAACATCCTCGACATCCGCTCGGTCGCCGACGTCGCCCACGCGGCGGGGGTGCCGCTGATCGTCGACAACACGATCGCGACGCCCTACCTCATCCGCCCCTTCGAGCACGGCGCCGACATCATCGTGCACTCGGCGACCAAGTTCCTCGGCGGCCACGGCACCGTCATCGGCGGCGCGATCGTCGACGGCGGCACCTTCTCGTGGACGGCGAACGCCGACCGCTTCCCCGGGCTGACCACGCCCGACGAGTCGTACCACGGCGCCGTCTACACCGCGGCGGTGGGCGACTCCCTCGCCTACATCATCAAGGCGCGCGTGCAGCTCCTCCGCGACCTCGGCGCCTCCATCGCCCCGGCGAGCGCCTGGCAGCTGATCCAGGGCATCGAGACGCTGTCGCTGCGCATCGAGCGCCACGTGCAGAACGCGCAGGAGATCGCCGAGTACCTCGAGAACCACCCCGACATCGCGACCGTGAACTACTCGGGCCTGCCGACCTCGCCGTGGTACGCGGCCGCGAACCACTACGCGCCCAAGGGCGTCGGCGCGGTGCTCTCGTTCGAGCTCAAGGGCGGGGTGGACGCGGGTCGCGCGTTCGTCGACTCCCTCTCGCTGTTCTCGCACCTCGCGAACATCGGCGACGTGCGCTCGCTGGTGATCCACCCCGCCTCGACCACGCACTCGCAGCTCAGCCCGGAGCAGCAGCTCACCGCCGGCGTCACGCCGGGCCTGGTGCGCCTGTCGGTCGGCCTCGAGAGCATCGACGACCTGCGCGCCGACCTCGCTCAGGCGCTGCAGGCCGCGCGTGCCGTCGTGGAGGCGTCGCGCGCCAACGCCTGAGTCGCTCGAGAACGGACGGGGCCCCGATCCTGCGCGGGGCCTCGTCCGTTCTGCACGCGGAGCGGAGGCGGGCGTAACAAAGGGCGGGCCGTCGGCACGCCGTGACACGATGGACCACGCTATGGACTGGCAGCAGACACCCGAGGACACCGTCCCGTCGGCCTTCATCACCGAGCGCCAGCTCCGCTCCGTGATCGGCAAGCCGCCCGCGACCGGCGCCTGGCGGGACGGCGACCACCCCGGCCACCGCCGGTTCCTCGACGCCGGCCCCTTCGACTTCGAGGCGGGCGGACACCTCCCGCACCTGCGCCTCGCCTACGAGTCGTGGGGCGAGCTCTCGCCCGCCGGGGACAACGCCGTGCTCGTGCTGCACGCGCTGACCGGCGACTCGCACCTGCTCGGGCGGGGCGACCGCGGCCACGCCACCGACGGCTGGTGGTCGGGACTCGTCGGCCCCGGGAAGGTGATCGACACCGACCGCTTCTTCGTCGTGGCGCCCAACATGCTGGGCGGCTGCCAGGGCACGACCGGCCCCGCCTCCCTCGCCCCCGACGGGCACGAGTGGGCTGCGCGCTTCCCGTACACCAGCATCCGCGACCAGGTCCGCGCGCAGGTGCTGTTCTCCGACCTCCTCGGGATCGACCGCTGGCACACCGTCATCGGCGGCTCGATGGGCGGGATGCAGGCGCTCGAGTGGGGGATCGAGCATCCGGAGCGGGTGGCCCGCCTCGCCGTGCTCGCCGCTCCCCCGCGCGCCACGGCCGACCAGATCGCGCTGAACTTCGTGCAGCTCGAGGCGATCCGCAACGATGCCGGGTTCGCGGGCGGCTCCTACTACGACGCCGGCGACGGCCAGGGCCCGTACCACGGCCTCGCGCTCGCGCGGCGGATGGCGCTGCTCAACTACCGCAGCCCCTCCGAGCTCAACGACCGCTTCGAGCGCAGCTGGCAGTCGGGTCTCGACCCGCTCGGCGGGGGCGGCCGCTTCGCCGTCGAGTCCTACCTCGACTTCCACGGCAACAAGTTCACCCGCCGCTTCGACGCGAACAGCTACATCACCCTCGTCGAGGCGATGAACTCGCACGACGTCGGCCGCGGACGCGGCGGCGAGGCCGAGGCGCTCTCGCGGATCACCAGCCCGACCCTCGTGCTCGGCATCGACAGCGACCGGCTGTTCCCCGTCGAGGGGCAGCGGATCATCGCCACGCACGCCCCCGGGAACATCGACGGCGACGAGGTGGCCGTGATCACCTCGACCTTCGGCCACGACGGCTTCCTGATCGAGGACGACGCCGTCGGCGCGCACCTCGACCGCCTCCTGCGCCTGTAGCCGCTCGCCGCGGCGGCCCGCCCCTGCCCCCCGTCCGCGGCTATCGTGTGTCGGGGGTCCGCCCCGGGACCTCGACGTGAGGAGGAGCGACCGTGCCGTTGAAGCGCAGTGCACGCGAGCGCGATCGGCTCCTGCGCCAGTCCGCCTGCGGGATCGGACTGCTCACGGACGCCGCCGCCCTGTCGATGGTCCTCGTCCCCGGCACCCTGCACGAGCACGCGGTGCCCTTCGCGGTCGCCATGCTGGCCGGTCTCGCCGTCGCCCACATCGGCCTCGGCCGCACCGGCGGGCGGCTCTGGGTGGTCCTGACCGGTCTGGGCGGGCTGCTCCTGAGCGCCGGGCTCGCCGTCGACCTCACCCAGAGCAACGCCTTCGCCGGCTTCGTGCTGGTCAGCACGGCCAACGCGATCACGTCGAGCATCGCGGTCGCCGTCACGACCTCGCTCCGACGCGTCGCCCTCCTGCTCCCCGTCATGCTGCCCAGCATCTTCTTCACGGTGCTGGTGCGCGCAGACGCGATGGTCCTGGCCGTGATCGTCCAGAGCCTGCTGCCCTGGGGCGTGCTCAGCGGGTTCGCGCTCTGGATCAGCACCGCGGTGCCCCGCGTCGTGCGCCGCATCGACAGCATCGGCAACGCCCACCGGGTCGAGCGCCAGGCCAGCGAGACGGAGGCGCAGCGCCGCCAAGGCGCGCGCCTGCTCCACGACACGGTGCTCGCCACACTCACGCTGCTCGCCCACTCCGGCCGCGGTGTCTCGGTGGAGGCCCTCCGACAGCAGGCCGCCGAGGACGCGCAGCTCCTGCGGCAGCTGCGCCTCGGCGGCACCCCGACTCCGAGCGTGTCGGGCTCGTACCAGCTCACCAGTGTCACCAGCGCGCCGGCCGCCGACTCCTTCGAGAACGTCAAGAGCCGCTTCGGCCGGATGGGGCTCGACGTGATCTGGCACGGCTCGGGCCAGGTCGTGCTGACGGGGGCCGCCCTCGACTCGTTCGTGCTCGCGCTCGCCGAGTGCCTCGAGAACGTGCGACGCCACTCCGGGGTGAACAGCGCCGACGTGACCATCACGGAGGACCAGCGGACCGTGCGCGCGATGGTCACCGATGCGGGAGTGGGCTTCGACATCGGGACCGTGCCCTCGACGAAGCTGGGCTTCAAGGAGTCGGTCGTGGCCCGGCTCGCCGATGTCGGCGGCAGCACCCGGCTCTTCAGCTCGCCGGGCTCGGGCACCACGGTCGTGCTCGAGGTGCCCAAGTGAGGGACGGCGCGGACGAGATCGCTCCGCTGCTGCGCGGAACCGGAGCCTGGCGGGGTCGGCCGTCGCGCGCCGCCCGATCGGCGAAGGGCCAGCAGGAGGGGCTCGGCACCAGCTACCTCGGCAGCGGGCTGAACGGCATCGCCGCGGCGCTGATGGCCTACGAGTTCCTCGTCTTCTTCACCACGATGGACTCCTACGCGCGACCGGGGCTGGTCCTGGCCGCCTGGTTCCTCCTCGCGGCGTCGTTCGCCGCCGTCGTCATCACCATCCGCTCCTCGGGCGACCGGCTGCCCACCATGGCGTACACCGCCTTCCTCCTCGGCCTCGCGGGCACGGTCGTGCTCGACCTGATCGCCGTCGTCGAGCCGGGCAGCGCCGCGGTCGCGCCGACGGCCGCGGTCGCCGCCGCGGTGTCGCACGCGGCGATGATCGTCCACCGCCGGAGCGTCGAGATCCTCGCCCTGGCACTCGTCGTCGCCGTGGCCGAGCTGGTGACCTTCGGGGCGATGTCGGCCGGTGATCCCACGTCGTTCTCGGTGCGGGTCAGCGCGCTCGTCGTCACGATCGCGCCGGCCGTCGTGGTGGTCGTGATGATGCGCGGATTCCGCCGGATGGTGCAGCTCGAGATCGACCGGGCCCTGGTGCAGAGCACCACGCTCGGGCCGCGCTACGCGGTCGGGATGCTCGCCTCCGAGGAGCTCGCGCGCCTCGACCTCGCCGCCGAGCGCCTGCTCGCCGAGGTCGGCGACGGCAGCACCCCGCTGCCGCTCGACGCGCACCGCGCCGCGCTCGCCGCCTCCCTCGCGACGCAGCTGCGCCTCCACCTGATCGAGGGTCGGCGGGAGACGTGGCTGCACCACGCGATCCTCGAGTCGGAGCTGCTCGCGCCCCTCGTCGACCTGCACGACCCCGACGGCGCCGCCGGACTCCTCGGCCACGAGCAGCGCGACGGGCTGCTGTCGGCGATCTGGCTGATCGTCGACGGATCCACCTCTCCCCTGCACGTCGAGGCGAGCCCCCCGCGCGATCCCGGCCCCGACGCACCCCCGCGGACCCTGCTCGTGCCGCTCGTTCTCCGCTCCGAAGGCGTGCCACTGCGCGAAGTGGACCCTGCGACATGGGAAGCTATCGCACAGGTCGGCACCTTCCGCGAGGCTTCCCACGACGGAGAGCTCGTGGTCGAGATCGATTGTCTGGTCGAGAACCCCGCCGACCGCTGATCAGCATCCGCGAATCGCCCGCAGAGCCGAAGGACCCCGATGACCAACACCGCCGAACCGAAGATCACCCTCGCGGTGGTCGACGATCACAAGATGCTCCTCGGCGCCCTCACCGAGTGGATCCGCGGCGCCGCGTCCGACATCCAGCTGGTCGCCGCGGTCGCCTCCTGGCCCGAGCTGCTCACCCACCCGGAGTTCCCCGTCGACGTCGTCCTGCTCGACCTCGACCTCAAGGACAACATCCCGATCTCGGTGAAGCTCTCGACTCTCAAGACGACCGGCGTCAAGACCGTGCTGATGAGCACCTACTCCGAGCCGGCCGTCGTGCGCGAGGCGCTCGCCTCCGGAGCACTCGGCTACCTCGTCAAGACGGAGGACGCCGACATGATCGTCGAGGCGATCCGCGCGGCGAAGGACGGCCACTCGTACATCTCGCACGAGCTCGACATGGCCCTGTCGACCGGCGACTCCGACGGCGCCCCGAAGCTCAGCGCGCAGGAGCGCCGGGTGATGGCGCTCTACGGAGGCGGCGAACCGGTCAAGTCGGTGGCCTTCGAACTCGGCATCTCGGAGGAGACGGCGAAGTCGTACCTCAAGCGCATCCGCGAGAAGTACCGCGTCGTCGGCATCGACGTCGGCACGAAGGTCGCCCTGCGCAAGCGCGCCATCCACGACGGGATCCTGATCGAGACGGACTGAGCCGTTCTGCACGGCGGTCCCCGCCCGCCGTGCCGCGGTCGGCTCCTCCAGGTGGTTGCGATCCGCAGAGCGTCTGACGACGCCTGCGGAAATCCGCTGGCACGCGGATTTCCGAACGGCTCCACCTTGATGTGCGCGCGAGGCTTGCGCCCGCTCGTCCGCGTGCATGCTGGTCGAGTAGCCCCGCAGGGGCGTATCGAGACCCACCAGCGTCAACAGATCCGTCATCTGATTCGGCCTGCTGAGCTTGCGTGGCTCCGCCCCGAGACGGGCGAGAGGCGCACGCACGCACGCACGCACGTCCGCCCGTCCGCACGCCCGCTCACCCGCATGACCGCATGCATGCTGGTCGAGTAGCCCCGCAGGGGCGTATCGAGACCCACCAGCGTCGACAGGTGAGGCTTCGCTCCTCCGCTGGGGCGCCCGCATTCGGGCGAAGTCTGCACCTCGCCCGACAGCGAGGGAACCCCGGCCCGTCGAGGGAGCCGGCTCCCAAGGGCGGTCTCGGCTGGCCGGGGTTCCCTCACCGGCCGGCTCCGAGGCGGGTGGGTCAGAGGGCGTTGATCGGGATGCCGTTCGTGCCGGGGGCGGAGGGCTCGCGCGGGGCGGGGTAGACGGTGCCGCGAGCGCGGTCGACGGCGAGGCTCGCGAAGGCGAGGAGGATGCCGGCGGCGGTGAGCACGACGCCGACCCAGATGGGCGAGACGTAGCCGAGGCCGGCGGCGATGGTGACGCCTCCGAGGGCCGCGCCGACCGAGTTGCCGATGTTGAGCGCCGAGTGGTTCAGGGCCGCGGCGATGGTCTGGCTGTCGCGCGCGACGTCCATCAGCCGGGTCTGGATCGCCGGGGAGGCGCCGGCCGAGAACCCGGCCGCGAGGAACGTGAAGACGAGCAGGCCCGCGGGACTCGTCGCGGTCAGGGCGAGGCCCACCAGCGACACTCCGACACCCGCGAACAGCACCATCAGCGCCCGCGTGACGTTCTTGTCGGCCGCCCAGCCGCCCACGAGGTTGCCGACCGTCATGCCCAGGCCGATCACGACCAGCACCCAGGGCACGACGCCGAGCGGCAGCCCGGTCACCTCGGTCGAGAGCGGAGTGATGTAGCTGTACATCGCGAAGAGTCCGCCGAAGCCGATGGCGCCGATCGCCAAGGTCATCCAGACCTGCAGTCGACCGAACGCCTTGAGCTCGTTGCGCATCGTCGCGCCCGGGTCGCCCGCCTGGAACGGCACGAGCAGCCAGACCGCGACGACGGTCGCGGCGAAGATGGCGGCCACGACCAGGTAGGCGCTGCGCCAGCCGGCGTTCTGGCCGACCCAGGTGATGGCGGGCACGCCGACGACATTCGCGATCGTCAGGCCCGAGAGCACGAAGGCGACGCCCTTGCCGCGCTTGCCCGGCCCCATCAGGTCGGCCGCGACGAGGGAGGCGATGCCGAAGTACGCGCCGTGCGGCAGCGCCGCGACGAAGCGGGCCAGGAGCACCAGCGGGAAGGTCGGCAGCAGCGCCGAGGCGATCGTCCCCAGCGTGAAGGCCACCAGCAGGCTGAGGAGGAGGCGCTTGCGCGGCCAGCGGGCGGCGGCGGCCGCGATGGTGGGCGCGCCGACCACCACGCCGAGGGCGTAGGCCGAGATCAGGAGTCCGGCCTGCGAGTTCGCCTGCTCCGAGCTCGCCGCGTAGACGTCGGGGAGCAGGTCGGCCGCGAGCTGCGGGAGGAGTCCCATGGCGACGAACTCGGTCGAGCCGATCCCGAAGCCTCCCATCGCGAGGGCGAGGAGGGCGAGGCGCGTGCGGGCCGGAGAGAGTGTCACCGGTCAAGGGTACAGAGAACCGGAGCGGAATCGAAACGATTCGAGAACCGCGCGCCCGGGAGGGCTCACTCGTCGAGCGCGCGTCCGAGCCGCTCGATCTTGGCGTCGATCTCGCCCGAGTAGCCGGGGCGGATGTCGGCCTTGAGCACCAGCGAGACTCGCGTCCCGAAGGCGCCCACCGCCTCCGTCGCCCGCTTGACGACGTCGAAGACCTCGTCCCACTCCCCCTCGATCTCGGTGAACATCGAGGTCGTGCGGTTCGGCAGGCCGGACTCGCGGACGATGCGGACGGCGGCCGCGACGGCGTCGTGCACGGAGGCGTCGGGGCCCTCGCCGCCGGACGGTGCGACCGAGAATGCGACGAGCATGAGGGACTCCCTGCCGCGGCCGCGTCTCGACCGCTCCGAGGAGCCTACGAGGCCGTCACGGGCGACGCGCCGATCCGCGCACTCGCGGAGGCGTCGAGACCGTCGGCCTGCACCCGCCCCGCCCGCCACAGCTCGCGGACGAGCCATCCGAGCAGCACGAGGAGCACGACGTTGCGGGCGGTCAGCACGAGCACCATCCACCAGTGCTCCCAGAGGAGGAAGAGGTAGAGGTACGGATAGACGAGCTGCGTCAGCGCGGCGATCACCAGGGTCAGCTTCGCCGGCGTCGCGAACCATCCGTCCCGGGTCACCACGAGAGCGGCGATGACGGGCGGCGCCAGCCAGACGATGTACTGGGGCGAGAGCACCTTGTTCGTGTCGATGAAGACGACGACGAAGGTCAGCGCGAGCAGGGGGAACAGGCGGGTCGGCGCGGGGCCGGCGCGCAGGGCGCGCAGTCCCAGCAGCGCGACCCCGAGCATCGTGAGAGCGAGCAGCGGAGTCATCACCGCCGCGGCGATCTCGGTGCCGGGCCCGTGCATCTCGAACGTGTTGATGTCGGCGGCGTACCAGACGTAGCTGCTGCCGCCGTCGGGGCCGAGCGACGCCGCCCACATCCACGGCGTGCTGACGACGGCCTCGATCTGGAGCCCCCGGGTGGTCTGGTCGCCGACGAAGCTGAAGACCTGGTCGCCTCCGCCGACGAGGACGACGGCGAGCACGATGACGATCGAGGTCGCGACGGGAACCAGCACGGTCGTCAGGCGACCTCGGAGCACGAGCACGGCGGCCGCGAGGATCGCCGCCGGCCACACCTTGATCCACGTCGCGATCGTGAGCAGCAGAGCGGACGCGGCCGGACGGGTGCCGGCCCAGAGCATCCCGGCGATGGCGGGCGGAACGGTGAACGCGTCGATCCGCCCCACCGCGATCGGCCCGAGCAGGACGAGGAAGAGGAGCCACCAGCGGGCCGCGGCGAGCCGCACCGGCGCGCCGCCGCGCAGCAGCAGCGCGAAGGCGGCAGCATCGACGACGGCCACGAGCAGCAGCCACATCAGGTCGTAGCCGGCGGCGCCGAACAGCCAGGAGGCGGCGATGGGCGCCCAGGCGAGGATCGGGTAGACCCAGCCGGTGTCGATGCCGGCGATGGCGCCGCCGTCGACCGCGGTCTGCATCCACTGCTTGTAGACGATGCTGACGTCGCCCATCGGCAGGCCCGGCGCGAAGAGGGCCAGGAGCGACAGCAGCACGTGCACCAGGGCGAAGCCGCCCCACAGCACGGAGGCGGAGTCGCGGTTCTCGCGCAGCCACGCGACGGGGCGGCGGGGCGCTCGGGTTCCTGGGGTCGACACGGCGTCAGTGTAGAGGGGCAGGAAGGCGTGGTCCTGGCAGGAGCCGCGCCTCCCTGAGAGCCTCAGTAGCCGGCGAAGGCGTCGGTGCGTACGCTCTTCGCCCCGGCAGCGCGCAGCGCACCGCGGACGGAGTCGACGAACGACGGCGATCCGGAGACGAGACCGGTGCGCCGCGGGGCGTCCGGGACGGCGTCGGCGAGCTTCTCGGCGCTCAACCGGCCGGGCACGTGGGTCCAGCCCTCCGGCAGCGACGACGGCGTCTCGCGCGACACGAGGACCACGCGGGCGCCCGACTCCCGGAGCAGCTCGCGGTACGCGACGTCCTCGATCCGCGCGGCCGCGTAGACGACGACCACGTCCCGCTCCTGGCCGTCGGCGATCGCTCGCAGCTGGCTCGCGAACGGCGTGATGCCGATGCCGCCCGCGACGAGGAGCAGCGGAGTCGAGGGGTCGGCCGGGAGCACGAAGTCGCCGCCGACACTCGTGGCGCGCACCGAGGCGCCGGGCTCGAGGCCGGCGAGAGCCCGCTTGAAGCTGCTCGGCTTCTCAGGGCTCCGGGTCGCGATCGCGATCTCGCCGTCGGCGGGAGCGGAGGCGATCGAGAACGTCCGGCGGCTCCCGCGGCTGTCGGCACGGTGCGGCAGGTCGAGCTCGAGCCACTGGCCCGCCTCGAACGGAACGGGGACCCGGGGACGGAAGCGGTACTCCGTGATGCCGGGGGCGATCTCGCTCGAGGAGCGCAGCTCGAGCGAGAGCCGCCTCCGCTGCCGGTACGCGAAGGCGAAGGCGATCGCGTTGCCGACCACGAGACCCAGCTCGGGGCTCGAGTAGAGCAGCCCGAGGTGGAAGGGGACGCTGGTGAGCAGCGCCGCGACCACCGCGACCACGATCTGCTGCGAGCGGCGGGGAGCGAGCGTCAGCGGCTCGGTGAGCATGAAGGCGCCGGCGAACACGAACGGGTAGGCCGTCAGCACCGACATCAGGGCGGCGCCGGCGTCCTGGCCGTTGACGAGCACCGACTGCCCGACCGAGACTGCGGAGGCGACCAGGACGAAGACGAGGAAGATCGACCACCGCCGCACCCGCGCCACGATCAGCAGGGACGCGACGAGCACCCACGGCCAGAGCGCGCCGGTCGGCAGCACCCAGGCGGCCGCGGTGAGCGAGCCGTCGAGGGCCGTCCCCTCGAGCAGGCCCTGGGCGAGCGCGATCAGCAGGACGGCGACCGCGGCCGGGTTGAAGAGGTGGCGGCCGCGCCACGCGAGCACGTACTTGGACGCCGCGGCCACCGCCCCCACCAGCGCGACCACGAGCAGCGCGCGCGGTTCGGCCGACGGGAAGAGGAGGAACGCGATGAGGAGCCCGGTGACCAGCGAGGACTCGAGGTGCGCGGGCGAGCGCACCGCCGTCGCGATGAGCCAGGTGACCCCGGTGGTCGACACGACGGCGACCACCGCCGTCGCGAGGATCTCGAGCGGGGTGAAGAAGATCAGCCCGGCAGCGGAGTAGCCGAGGGCGATCAGGAGGAGCGCGGCGAGCGTCATCCAGACCAGGCGGTACATGGTGATGCGGCCGAGGGCGCGATCGAGGGTGCCGATCATCGGAAGACCTCTCCGGGGAAGCGGGGCGAGTAGTGGAGGGTGCCGTCGCTCAGGACGCGGACGAACTCGAAGTCGAAGCGCTCGGCGAGAGTCTCGGGCGGGCAGACGAAGAGGGCGGTGGCCAGGCCGTCGGCGAGCAGCGCGGTGTCGGCGACGACCCACGTCGCCACGACGGTGTCGACCGGTCGCCCGGTGCGGCCGTCGAGCACGTGGTGCAGGCCCTCGCCCCAGACGCGGCGGTTGCTGGCGGAGGCGCACAGTGCGCGCTCGGCCGGCTCCGCCACTCCGATCGCCCGGGCGGGGTCGTACGGGTGCTCGAGACCGATGCGGAGCGCACCGGCGCCGCGGGCCCGCAGGTCGCCGCTCGCGTCGACGACGGCCCGGTCGACTCCGGCCGATTCGAGCTCGGCGAGCACGAGATCGACGAGCTGGCCCTTGCCGGCCGCTCCCACGTCGAGGACGACGCCGGTCGTGGTCCGCACGCCGACGCCGCCCGCGACCCGCGCCTCGCCCCACGAGGGGGCGGGCTCGGCCGGTCCGCGCGAGACGAGCGAGTAGACGGAGTCGTAGCCGAGCTGCTCGAGGGCGTCACCGACGAACGGCGTGACGGCCCCTCCGCTCAGCGCGAAGAGCTCGTCGTACAGGCCGAAGAGCGCCTCGGCCTCGGCCGGGAAGAGGTGCTCGCCCGGTCGTGCGCGCAGGGCGGAGGCCGCCGAGTCGTCGCGGAAGCGCGACCAGGTGCGGTCGTACGCCTCGATCCGGGCGGCGACCCGGGCGCGGGCGGGCTCGTCGAGCGGCGCATCGGTGTCGATCTGCCACGAGGTGCCGATCGCGTCGAAGCGCCACTCGTGCGCGAGAGCGTCAGGCCGCGGCATCGGCCTTGATCGTCTCGACGGCCTCGTTGAAGCCGCCGGAGGTGAGGGAGGATCCCGACACCTTCGTCACGTCCAGCTCGTCGAGGGACTTGCCCACGACCTCGCCCGAGATGCCGCTGGCGAAGCGCTCCTGGTACTGCTCGCCGGTCGGGTTCTCGGACTCGGGGGTGACGGTCACGGCGGTGACGACGCCGCCCTCGAGGGTGATCGAGACGCCGACCGACTCGTTTCCGCCGGGCGAGGTGTAAGAGCCCTCGGCGTCGTAGGTGCCGTCGGCGTAGGCGCTGTCGCCCGTCGCCGCGGCGGTGGAATCGTCGGTCGCCGCAGCGGTCGACTCGGTCGTGGCGGCGGGGGTGGTGGTCTCCTCCGCGGTGTCGGTGCCGGCGGTGGCGGTGCTCGAGCAGGCGGCGAGCGCGGCGAGAGTGCCGGCTCCGGCCAGGAGGGTGAGGGCGTAGCGGGCGGGGGTCGTGGTCTTCGCGGTCATGTCTGTTCTCCTGGGGTGAGGGGGCGGACGCGCCTGTCGATGGCGACGCTACGGAGGGGAGCTTCGAGATTCCGATGAGGCGGCAGTGCGGTTCCGATGGGGGCGGAGTCGCACGGAGCCTCTTCTCCCTCTGACAACGGGGGCGTCTCGAGAACGGTTCAGTGCCTGTCCGTGTTCTCAGCTCATCCGAGGGCGACGCTCGTCCGGGG
This sequence comes from Rathayibacter sp. VKM Ac-2754, assembly GCF_009807095.1. Taxonomy (GTDB): domain Bacteria; phylum Actinomycetota; class Actinomycetes; order Actinomycetales; family Microbacteriaceae; genus Rathayibacter. Next base: position 128,977 of record NZ_WUCC01000006.1, read on the forward strand.
CCGCGCCCGTCCGCGGTCGGTCATCAGCCCAGGAGGCGGGCGACGACGCCCGGGAGGTGCTCCGCGATGTCGAGGGCGGCGATCGGGCCGCCGCGCGAGGCCGACGCTCCCGCCTCGGCGTGCAGCACGGCCGAGGCGGCGGCGACCCCGGCGAGATCGTCGTCGGCCAGGGTGCGCCCGTCGCGCTCGGCGTCGGCCGCGCGTCCCGCGAGCAGGGCGCCCAGCACTCCCCCGAGCACGTCGCCGCTGCCCGCGGTGGCGAGCCACGGAGTGGATCCGCTCACCGCGTGCGCCGCGGCCCCGGCGACGACGTGGGTCGTCGAGCCCTTGAGGAGCACGCAGGCGCCGAACCGCTCGGCCGCGCGCCTCGCCCAGCCGGCCGCGTCGGCCGTGACCGCGCGCCGGTCGACGTCGACCCCGTCCCGCGCCAGCATGCCGCTGAGCTCGCCGGCGTGCGGAGTCACGATCACGGGCCCGGTCGCCTCGCCGACCAGATCGAGGGCGCCGGCGTCGAGCACCACCGGCACCCCCGACCGCAGCCGCTCGAGCAGCGCACCGCGCTCGTCCTCCGAGCGGTCGGCCGCATCGGTGCCCGACCCGATCAGCCACGCCTGCACCCGCCCCGCCGACGTGACGACCTCGGGTCTCCGCGCGAGCACGAGCCCCGTCGGCCGCTCGTCACCGAGGTACCGCACCATCCCGACCCCCGTGCGGACCGCCGCCTCCACCCCGAGCACCGCCGCCCCCGGATACCGCTCCGACCCGGTCGTGACCCCGAGCACCCCCCGGCTGTACTTGTCGTCGTCCGCCGTCGGCGCGCGCAGCACCGCCGCCGCCTCCCCCACCCCGAACCGCTCGAACCCGCTCATCCCGCCAGCCTAGGTCCGCCCCTCCGCTCGCCACCGCTCGCCGCTCGAGCCCGCCCCCGCGGTTCTCTCCCCTCCTCCCGCTGATCGAGTAGCCCGCGCAGCGGGCGTATCGAGATCCACGTCCGTCAGTAGGGCAGGGCTGAAGACTGTTCTGCTGACGCTGGTGGGTCTCGATACGCCCCTGCGGGGCTACTCGACCAGCAGGGAGAGACGCCCCCGCGGGGCTGCGGGCTCGACCAGCATGGGGAGGGCGACCGGCGGCGCCGCCTTCCCCCTCACCCCTGAGACGAGGAACGGCTCCGCCGCTGGACGAACCTCCGCTGGGCGCGCGCAGCGCCGCCCGCTCCCCCTCTTCCTTCGGAGGTGGACGCGGGCCGCGGAGGGGTCAGCTGCAAGGCGGAGGAGGGAGCGATACCGGCGGTACCGCGACCGACGGCAACGCCGCAGATGACCCCTCCGCGGCCCGCGTCAGCGGCGGGTGGCGTCGTCCACTTCGCCGACGAGCTCCTCGATGATGTCCTCCAGGAACAGCACTCCCGTGGCCTGGCCCTTCTCGTCGAAGGCGCGGGCGAGGTGGGCGCCGGTGCGGCGCATGATCGCGAGGGCGTCCTCGAGGTCGGTGGCCTCGAAGATCGAGGCGAGCTGGCGGATCCGCTTGGTGGGGATCGGGAGGCGGAACTTGGGTCCCTCCGTGTCGCCGTCGAGGTCGAGGACGTCCTTGAGGTGGATGTACCCCTCGGGCAGCCCGTCCTCGCCGAGGACGACGTAGCGCGAGAAGCCGTGCTTGGCGACGGCGCGCTCGACGTCGGCGGGGCTGGCTCCTGCGGGGAGGCTGACGATGCCGTCGAGCGGCAGGGCCACGTCGTGCACCTTCTTCTCGGTGAACTCGAACGCGGCGAGGAGCGTGCCGGTCGAGTCGCGGAGGGTCCCCTCGCGGGTCGACTGGTCGACGATCGTCTGCACCTCCTCCAGCGTGAAGGTGCTGTTCGCCTCGTCCTTCGGCTCGACGCGGAAGAGCCGCAGCACGCCGTTCGAGATCGCGTTCAGCGCGACGATGATCGGGCGGAGCACCCGGGCGATGGCGACGAGCGGGGGCGCGAGGAGCAGGACCGCCTTGTCGGGCATCGAGAACGAGATGTTCTTGGGCACCATCTCGCCGAGGACGACGTGCAGGAACGACACGATCAGCAGCGTGATCACGAAGGCCACGGTCCCCGAGAACTCGTCGGGGATGCCGACGGCGTGCAGCGGCACCTCGAGGAGGTGGTGGATCGCGGGCTCGCTGACGTTGAGGATCAGCAGGGAGCAGACGGTGATGCCGAGCTGGGTGGTCGCCAGCATCAGGGTGGCGTGCTCCATCGCGGCGAGGGCGGTGATGGCGCTGCGGCGGCCGCTCTCGGCGAGGGGCTCGATCTGGGAGCGGCGCGCGGAGATGACCGCGAACTCCGCTCCGACGAAGAAGGCGTTCGCGGCGAGCAGCACCACGAGCCAGGCGATTCCTGCCCAGTCACTCATGGTCGACCTCCTTGCGTGCTCGGTGCGGGCGTCCGGCGTCGGCCAGGGGGTCCGGGATCTCGTCCGTCCCTGCGTCGGGGTCGGGGGTGTAGCGGATCCGGTCGATGCGCCGTCCGTCGAGGCGTTCGACGCGGAGCGATCCGCCGTCGACGTCGACCTCGTCTCCCACGGCGGGGAGGCGGCCGAGCTCGCTCATCACGAAGCCGGCGACCGTCTCGTACGGTCCCTCCTCCGGGATGTGCACGCCGGCGCGGTCGCGGACCTCGTCGGGCCGGAGCATGCCCGGGAAGGTCGTCGACCCCGGCAGCTTCACGACGTCGGCGCGCGAGCGGTCGTGCTCGTCGGCGACCTCGCCCACGAGCTCCTCGACCAGGTCCTCGAGGGTCGCGACCCCCGCGGTCCCGCCGTACTCGTCGACCACGACGGCCAGCTGGAACCCGCGGCCGCGGAGCTCGGTGAGCAGCACGTCGAGCTTCATCGTCTCGGGCACGCGGAGGGGCTCCGAGCGCAGCGCCGTGACCGGCACGTCGGAGCGCTTGCCGCGGGGCACGGCGACGGCCTGCTTGACGTGCACGACGCCGACGATGTCGTCGATGTCGTCGTCGGTGATCGGGAAGCGCGAGAGCCCGGTCGTGCGGGCGAGGTCGAGGACGTCCTGCGCGGTGCTCGCGCGCTCGAGCGTCGAGAGCCGCAGGCGCGGGGTCATCACGTCGCCGGCGGAGAGGGCCGAGAAGCGGAGGGTGCGCCCGAGCAGGTCGGCCGTGTCCTCCTCGAGCAGCCCGGCGCTCGCGGAGTGGCGGACGAGGCTCGAGAGCTCCTCGGCGCTGCGGGCGCCCGAGAGCTCCTCCTTCGGCTCGATGCCGACGAGGCGCAGCAGGGCGTTGGCGCTGCCGTTCAGCAGCGCGACCGCGGGGCGGAAGACGGTGGTGAAAGCGGTCTGCAGCGGCACGACGAGCTTCGCCGTGGCGCGCGGCAGCGCCAGCGCGAAGTTCTTGGGGACGAGCTCGCCGAGGATCATCGACAGCAGGGTCGCGATGACGATCGCGACGACGGTCATGACCGGGTCCAGCACGTCCTCCGGCAGGCCCAGTCCGCTGAACGGCTGCTCGAGGAGGGTCGAGAGCGCCGGCTCCATCGTGTAGCCGGTGAGGAGGGTCGTCAGCGTGATGCCGAGCTGCGCGCTCGAGAGGTGGGTGGACGTCACCTTGAGCGCGGCGATCGTCATGCCGAGTCGGGTCTCGCCGCGGTCTCGGCGGGCCTCGAGGTCGGCCCGGTCGAGGTTGACGAGCGCGAACTCGCTCGCGACGAACACGCCGGTGCCGAGCGTCAGGAGGAGTCCGACGCCGAGCAGGATCCACTCACTGCCCACGGGGGCCACCCCCCGTCACGAGGAGGGGGGTCGAGAGGTACCGGACGAGCCGGTCCGAGGGCGGATGGGCAGAAGGGGGGTCGTCCATTGTGGCGTCGAGTCTACCGGCCGGGGCGGCGTGGTCGGAGCCGGATCAGAGCCATTTCTTGCGCTTGAAGACGGCGTAGAGCGCGAAGCCGAAGACGAGCATCAGCCCGATGGCCCAGGGGTAGCCGAGCTGCCAGTGCAGCTCGGGCATGACGTCGAAGTTCATCCCGTAGATGCCGGCGACCAGGGTCGGTGCGAAGAGGATCGCCGCCCACGACGAGATCTTCCGCACGACGTCGTTCTGCGCGAGCCCCGTCTCGGTCTGGCGGCGCGAGACCAGCGTGGAGTGCACGGTGAGGGCCTTGTCGAGGATCGCGCGGAGGGCGTCCACCGCCTCCGTCACCCGGATCGTGTGATCGAGCACGTCGCGGAGCGAGCGGTGGAGCTCGACGCGCTCGGGACTCGCCGCCGCCGCCGTCGCGTCGTCGGCCAGCAGGTGCAACAGCGCGGTCAGCGGCTGCACCGACCGCTGGAAGTGGATGACCTCGCGCGAGAGCCGGTAGATGCGCTCGGACAGTCCGTCGTCGGAGTCGACCCCGAACAGCTGGTCCTCGATCTCGTCGACGTCGCCCTGCACGCCCTGCACGACGGGCGCGTACTCGTCCACGACCTGGTCGAGGATCGCGTACAGCACCGCCTCCGGCCCGCGGGCGAGGAGGGCGGGGTCCTCCTCGAGGCGCCGGCGCACCCGGGCGAGGTCGGGCGAGTCGGCGTGCCGGATCGTCACGACGAAGTCCGGACCGACGAACACGTGCAGCTCGCCGAAGACGACCGTCTCTGCCGCGTCGACGTAGCGGGCAGGCCTCAGCACCACGAAGAGCCCGTCGTCGTAGCGCTCGAGCTTGGCCCGCTGGTGCCCGCTCAGCGCGTCCTCGACCGCGAGCGGGTGCAGCCCGAACTCCTCGGCGACCGCTTCGACCTCCTCGCGGGTCGGGCGGTAGAGCCCGATCCACGCCATCCCGTGCTCCTCGCGCATCAGCTCGAAAGTGTCCTCGAGCGAATCCGGGTTGCGGATGCGGCGGCCGCCGACGTACACGGCGTTGTCGACGATGGTCATGCGGACGGTTCTAGCACGCGGCGGCCGGTCACCAGCTGACCGGCAGCGCCTTGCCCTCCTCGTAACCCGCCGCCGACTGGAGGCCCACCAGGGCGCGGTCGTGGAAGTCGGCGACGCTGCGCGCTCCCGCGTAGGTGAAGGAGGAGCGGACCCCCGAGGTGATCATGTCGAGCAGGTCCTCGAGCGAGGGACGCAGCGGGTCGAGGTAGATGGTCGACGACGAGATTCCCTCGGCGAAGAGGCGCTTGCGGGCGAGCTCGTAGGCGTCGAGGCGCTCGAAGCGCTCCTGGACGGCCTTGGCCGACGCCATCCCCCAGCTCTCCTTGTAGAGCCGGCCCGCCGCGTCGCTGCGCAGGTCGCCCGGCGCCTCGATGGTCCCGGCGAACCAGGAGCCGATCATCACCGATGAGGCGCCCGCCGCGAGCGCGAGCGCCACATCGCGCGGGTAGCGCACCCCGCCGTCGGCCCAGACGTGCGCCCCGAGCTCGCGAGCGCGCTCGGCCGTCTCGAGCACCGCCGAGAACTGCGGCCGGCCGACGGCCGTCATCATGCGGGTCGTGCACATCGCGCCGGGTCCGACTCCCACCTTGAGGATGTCGGCGCCGGCCTCGACGAGGTCGTGCACCGCCTCGGCCGTGACGACGTTGCCGGCGGCGATCGGCACGCCGAGCTCCAGCGCCGAGACCGTGCGCAGGGCGCGGAGCATCCCCTCCTGGTGGCCGTGCGCCGTGTCGAGGACGAGCACGTCGACTCCGGCCTCCACGAGCGCCCCGGCCTTGGCGGCCACGTCGCCGTTGATGCCGACCGCGGCGGCGACCCGGAGGCGGCCGTGCGCGTCGAGCGCGGGGTCGTAGAGGGTGGAGCGCAGGGCGCCGGTGCGCGAGAGCGTGCCGACGAGCGCTCCGTGGTGCAGGACCGGGGCGAAGTCGAGGTCGGCCGCCGTCATCAGGTCGAAAGCGGCGCGGCCGGTCGGCACGTCGTCGGCGTCGATCGCGGGTGCCGCCCCGTGCACGAGGTCGCCGAGGCGGGCATCGGGCAGCGCCGTGCCGAGGCGGGCGGCGGGGACGGTGCCGAGGATCGTGCCGTCCTGCTCCTGGATCACGAAGCCGTGGCCGGCGACGGCGGGCAGGATCGTGAGCGCCTCCTCCACCGTGGTGTCCGGAGTCGCGGTCAGCGCCCCCGAGAAGGCGACCGGCTGCTCCTTCACCCAGCGGATCGCGGCGTCGAGCGCCTGCAACGGCATGTCCTGCGGCAGGACGCCGAGGCCGCCCCGGCGGGCGAGCGTCGCGGCGAGCTTCGGGCCGGTCACCGAGTTCATGTTCGAGGAGACGAGCGGGATCGTGGCGCCCGTGCCGTCTCCGGGGGCCAGCGAGACGTCGAGCCTGCTGGTGACCGAGGACCGTCCGGGAACGAGGAAGACGTCGGAGTAGGTGAGGTCGCCCGAGGGCGTCCCGCCGTAGAAGCGCATGCCACAGACGCTACTCCGACCCGCGCGCGAGGCCGCCGCAGCCGGGATCCGGGCTAGGCTTGACGACCGGGACGGGACCGGGCGGAGGCGCCGGTCCAGCGGACGAGGACGACCTTCTCTCCGCCGGGATCCGTGCGTCGAGGGATGCGGCGGGCCCGTCCGGATGACCGCCGAGGCGTCAGCGCCGGAGCGAGACCATGCACGAACGAATCAACGGAGAGAGTGGGCGATCGGCTGTGTCGAGCCAATTGACCGGTGTGGGTACGGACCAGGGCTCGGAGGACTTCGGAGCCAACGAGTGGCTCGTGGAGGAGCTGTACGAGCAGTACAGCGCCGACAAGGCCTCCGTGGACGAGTCCTGGTGGCCGATCCTGGAGCGATACGGCCAGCAGCTCGCCGCCAAGGGCGCAGCGACTCCCCCGGCGGCTGCGGAGAAGCCCGCCCCCGCGGAGAAGCCGGCCGAGAGCGCCTCGAGCAGCGCGGGCGCCACAGTGACCCATCCCGTCACCTCCGCCGCTGCGACTCCGCCCTCGCGCACCACCTCGAAGCAGCCCAAGTCCGCGCCCATCCCTGCGGACGCGCCCGTGAGCAAGCCCGCCGAGGCCGACACGACCCCGGCCGAGGAGGACGTCGTCTCGCCGCTGCGCGGGATGGCGAAGAGCCTCGCCACCAACATGGACGCCAGCCTGAGCATCCCGACGGCGACGAGCGTCCGCACGATCCCGGCCAAGCTGATGATCGACAACCGCATCGTGATCAACAACCACCTGCGCCGCACCCGCGGCGGCAAGGTGTCGTTCACCCACCTGATCGGCTGGGCGCTGATCCGCGCGCTCAAGGACTTCCCGAGCCAGAACGTCTACTACGACGAGCCCGGCGGCAAGCCCTCGGTCGTCGCCCCGGCGCACGTCAACCTCGGCATCGCCATCGACATGCCCAAGCCCGACGGCACCCGCGCGCTGCTCGTGCCGAGCATCAAGCGCGCCGACACTCTGAGCTTCACCGCCTACCTCTCCGCCTACGAGGACCTGGTCAAGCGCGCCCGCGGCAACAAGCTGGTCGCCGGCGACTTCGCGGGCACCACGCTCTCGCTCACCAACCCCGGAGGCATCGGCACCGTCCACTCCGTGCCCCGCCTGATGAAGGGCCAGGGCTGCATCATCGGCGCCGGCGCCCTCGAGTACCCGGCCGAGTTCCAGGGCTCGTCCGAGAAGACCCTCGTCGAGCTCGGCATAGGCAAGACCATCACGCTGACCTCGACCTACGACCACCGCGTCATCCAGGGCGCCGGCTCGGGCGAGTTCCTCAAGATCGTGCACGAGCTGCTGATCGGCAAGCGCGGCTTCTACGAGGACATCTTCGCCGCGCTGCGCATCCCCTACGACCCGATCCACTGGTCGACCGACATCGCCGTCGACCTGGCCGAGCGCGTCTCGAAGACCTCGCGCGTGCAGGAGCTCATCAACTCCTTCCGCGTGCGCGGCCACCTGATGGCCGACGTCGACCCGCTCGAGTACGTGCAGCGCTCGCACCCCGACCTGGCGATCGAGAGCCACGGCCTCACCTTCTGGGACCTCGACCGCGAGTTCGTCACCGACGGCTTCGGCGGGGCGCGCCAGCTCAAGCTGCGCGACATCCTCGGCATCCTCCGCGACTCCTACTGCCGCACCGTCGGCGTCGAGTACATGCACATCCAGGACCCGGAGCAGCGCGCCTGGATGCAGCAGAAGCTCGAGCGCGGCTACGAGAAGCCGGGCCACGACGAGCAGCTGCGGATCCTCGGCCGACTCAACGAGGCCGAGGCGTTCGAGACCTTCCTGCAGACCAAGTACGTCGGTCAGAAGCGCTTCTCGCTCGAGGGCGGGGAGTCGCTGATCGCGCTCCTCGACGCCGTGCTGCAGGGCGCCGCCGACGACGGACTCGACGAGGTCGCGATCGGCATGGCCCACCGCGGCCGCCTCAACGTGCTCACGAACATCGCCGGCAAGACCTACGGCCAGATCTTCCGCGAGTTCGAGGGGACCCAGGACCCCAAGACGGTCCAGGGCTCCGGTGACGTGAAGTACCACCTCGGCACCGAGGGCACCTTCCGCGGCGCCGGCGGCGAGGAGATCCCCGTGTACCTCGCGGCCAACCCCTCCCACCTCGAGGCCGTGAACGGCGTGCTCGAGGGCATCGTCCGCGCCAAGCAGGACCGCAAGCCCATCGGCACCTTCACCACGCTCCCGATCCTCGTCCACGGCGACGCGGCGATGGCCGGCCAGGGCGTGGTCGTCGAGACGCTGCAGATGTCGCAGCTGCGCGCGTACCGCACCGGCGGCACGATCCACATCAACATCAACAACCAGGTCGGATTCACGACCCCGCCGCACGAGGCCCGCACCTCGATCTACTCGACCGACATGGCCAAGACGATCCAGGCGCCGATCTTCCACGTGAACGGCGACGACCCCGAGGCCGTCGTGCACGTCGGGCAGCTCGCGTTCGAGTACCGCCAGCGGTTCAACCGCGACGTGGTCATCGACCTGATCTGCTACCGCCGTCGCGGTCACAACGAGGGCGACGACCCCTCGATGACCCAGCCCCTGATGTACAGCCTGATCGAGGCCAAGCGCTCGGTGCGCAAGCTCTACACCGAAGCGCTCGTCGGTCGCGGCGACATCACCGAGGAGGAGTACGACCGGGCGCACCAGGACTTCCAGGACCGCCTCGAGCGGGCCTTCGCCGAGACCCACGCGGCGCAGACCGGCGCGATCCCCGTGATCAGCGCCGACGGCGACTCCGTGGCCGACCTCGAGCTGCCCGACGCGCAGCAGGGCGCGGACTACCCGGGCGAGCCCGAGGTGACCGGAGTGAAGAACGAGGTCGTCACCCGCATCGGCGACGCGTTCAACTCGCCGCCCGAGGGCTTCACCGTGCACCCGAAGCTGCAGCAGCTGCTGACCAAGCGCCAGGAGATGAGCCGCTCCGGCTCGATCGACTGGGCGTTCGGCGAGCTGCTGGCGCTCGGCTCGCTGCTGCTCGAGGACACTCCGGTGCGCCTGGTCGGCCAGGACACCCGCCGGGGCACCTTCGTCCAGCGCCACGCGGTGCTGCACGACCGCGAGAACGGCCAGGAGTGGCTGCCGCTGATGAACCTGTCGGACCAGCAGGCCCGGCTCTGGATCTACGACTCGCTGCTCTCGGAGTACGCCGCGATGGCGTTCGAGTACGGCTACTCCGTCGAGCGCCCCGACTCCCTCGTGCTGTGGGAGGCGCAGTTCGGCGACTTCGCGAACGGCGCGCAGATCGTCATCGACGAGTTCATCTCCTCGGCCGAGCAGAAGTGGGGCCAGCGCTCGTCGCTCGTCCTGCTGCTCCCGCACGGCTACGAGGGTCAGGGTCCCGACCACTCGTCGGCCCGCATCGAGCGCTACCTGCAGATGTGCGCTGAGCGGAACATGACCGTCGCGCGTCCGTCGACCCCGGCGTCCTACTTCCACCTGCTGCGCCGCCAGGCGTACTCGCGTCCGCGCCGCCCACTGATCGTCTTCACCCCGAAGGCGATGCTGCGGCTGCGCGGAGCGTCGAGCCCCGTCGAGGACTTCACCTCGGGGCGCTTCGAGCCCGTGATCGACGACGCGCGCATCCAGGACGCGTCGGCGGTGAAGCGCGTGCTGCTGCACGCCGGCAAGGTGCACTACGACCTGAAGGCCGAGCTCGAGAAGAAGCCCGACGACGGCATCGCGCTCGTCCGCCTCGAGCAGTACTACCCCGCTCCGCTCGAGGAGCTGCGCGGCATCGCCGAGCGCTACCCCGACGCCGAGTTCGTCTGGGTGCAGGACGAGCCCGAGAACCAGGGCGCGTGGCCGTTCATCGCGCTCGAGGTCGCTCCGCACCTCGGGCGTCCGATCCGCGTGGTGTCGCGGCCGTCCGCGGCCTCGCCGGCCGCCGGCTCGGCCAAGCGCCACGCCTCCGAGCAGGCCGACCTGCTGTCGCGGGCGCTCACCCGGTGACCTCCGGCTCGTGAGACGTCGTTCGGCTCGTCAGACCTCCGGGTTCTGACGAGCCGAACGTGTTCCTGCGAGCCGGAGGTCGGCGCCGGGTTGCCGCCTCGTAAGACGAGGGAACCCCGGTGCGTCGAGGGAGCCTGCTGCTGCAGGCCGTCTCGACGGACCGGGGTTCCCTCGACGCGGTGGCGAGCGCTAGACGCGCGCCTGGACCTGCGTGTGGGTCGCCTGCGAGTCGCGGAGCATGCCGAGCACCTGGGCGCGGAGATCCTCCGGCGCCGTCTCCTTGCACGCGCGCTGCACGGCGACGGTCAGCACGACGCCGACCTTCGCCTCACCGGAGCAGTCGGGGCAGTTCGCCATGTGCTCGCGGATGTCGGCGGCGTCCTCCTTGCCGAGCTCGTCGTGCAGGTACTCCTCGAGTTCGGCCTTCGCCTTGGTGCAGCCGCAGTCGGTCATTTCGTGCTCCCGGAGGTGAAAGCGGCGCGGATCCCGCGCTCGCGTGCGTAGTCGGTCAGTCGTTCGCGCAGCATGCGCCGACCGCGGTGCAGCCGGCTCATCACGGTCCCGACGGGGGTCTTCATGATGTCCGCGATCTCCTGGTAGGAGAATCCCTCGACGTCCGCGAAGTAGACGGCGAGCCGGAAGTCCTCGGGGATCGCCTGCAGGGCCTCCTTGACGGCGGTGTCGGGGAGGTGGTCGATCGCCTCCGCCTCGGCCGAGCGGCTCGAGGTCGCGGTGGTCGACTCCGCGCCGCCGAGCTGCCAGTCCTCGAGCTCGTCGATCGCGCTCTGGTAGGGCTCGCGCTGCTTCTTGCGGTACGAGTTGATGAAGGTGTTGGTGAGGATGCGGTAGAGCCACGCCTTGAGGTTCGTGCCCTGCTCGAACTGCTTGAAGGCGCCGAACGCCTTCGCGAACGTCTCCTGCACCAGGTCCTGGGCGTCGGAGGGGTTCTTCGTCATCCGCAGACCCGCGGCGTACAGCTGGTCGATGAACGGCAGCGCCTGCTCCTCGAACAGTGAGCGGACGTCGACCGGCGCCTCGGGTGCGAGGTCGCCGAGGGACTCCTCGACGGTCGCCTCGATCGTCTGCTCGGTCTCCGCCGTCGACGGCTGGGCCGCTGAGGGCTCGGCCGCGGACGTCTGCGGCACCGTGGGCTCGGCCGGTGCGGGCGCCTCGTCGGCGGTGAGGGGGCGGGGGGAGTCGTCGCGTGTCATCACGAGCGATTCTAGGCCGCGGGGTGCCGTGCGGCCCGGGGTTGCCCCGGCGCGCACGCGTCGGGTGACGAGGGGGCGTGCGATCGTCGTCGAGACCATGCGCCACCCCTCTCCCGTCGCCGCTGACCGTGTGCCTGCCGACTACTCTGATAACCGATGGTCTTCTCGCGTTATTCCGCCCCCGAGTTCGATCCGTACGGCGACGCCCGAGCGCTCCCCGGTGAGGACGACTGGTCCTCGCCCGCCGCCTCCGGTGCCCTGGACGCCGTCGTCGAGCTGCCCGGCTCCAAGTCGCTGACGAACCGGGAGCTCGTCCTGGCCGCCCTGGCGACGGGGCCGTCGACGCTGCGCGCTCCCCTCCACTCGCGCGACAGCGCTCTGATGATCGAGGCGCTGCGCTCCCTCGGCACGACGATCCGGGAGTCGGGAGCCAGCGGCGCGTTCGGCGCCGACCTCGTCGTCGAGCCGGCCGAGGAGCTGCTCGGCTCCACCACGATCGACTGCGGCCTCGCCGGCACGGTCATGCGCTTCGTGCCCCCGCTCGCAGGCCTCGCCCTCGGCCCGACCACCTTCGACGGTGACGCCTACGCGTACAAGCGCCCGATGGGCGCGACGATCACGTCGCTCCGCTCGCTCGGCGTCGACGTGGCCGACGACGGCCGCGGCTCGCTCCCCTTCACGGTGCACGGCTCGGGATCCGTCCGGGGCGGCGACATCGTCATCGACGCCTCCCGCTCGAGCCAGTTCGTCTCGGCCCTGCTGCTCGCCGGAGCTCGCTTCGACGAGGGCCTCCGCCTCCGCCACGAGGGCGAGCACCTGCCGAGCCAGCCGCACATCGAGATGACCATCGCCGCGCTCGCGGCACGCGGAGTCGTCGTCGGCACGCCGTCGCCCGGCGAGTGGACCGTCGATCCGCAGCCGATCGCCGGAGCCGACACCCTGATCGAGCCCGACCTCTCGAACGCCGCCCCGTTCCTCGCCGCCGCCCTCGCCACCGGCGGCCGCGTGCGCCTGCGCCACTGGCCGGCCGAGACCACCCAGGTCGGCGCGCACCTCGAGCGCATCCTCCCCCTCTTCGGCGCGACGGTCGAGCGCGACGGCGGCGACCTCGTCGTCACCGGCGGCGACGAGATCCTCGGCGTCGACCTCGATCTCTCCGAGGGCGGCGAGCTCGCCCCCGCCCTGGCGGCACTCGCCGCGCTCGCCTCCGGCCCGAGCACCCTCACCGGCATCGGCCACATCCGCCACCACGAGACCGACCGGCTCGCCGCTCTGGCCGCCGAGATCAACGGCCTCGGAGGCGCGGTCACCGAGTTCCAGGACGGCCTGCGCATCGAGCCGGCCGCCCTGCACGGCGGTCGCTGGAGGACCTACTCCGATCACCGGATGGCGCACGCGGGCGCCCTGCTCGGCCTCGTCGTGCCGGGCGTCGAGATCGAGGACATCGCGACGACGTCGAAGACCCTGCCGCAGTTCCCGCAGCTGTGGTCGGCCCTGGCGTCGTCGGCACCGGCGGGATCGGTCTGAGCCGTGTCGTGGTGGACGGACAGCGGCCTCGACGCCGACGGAGCACTCGACGACTTCGACGGCTACGACGAGTCGGACGCGAAGGTGCGGCCGAACCCCAAGGGCACGAAGCCGCGAACGAAGCAGCGCCCCGCCTACGAGGACGCCGAGATCGCGATGGTGCTCGGCGTCGACCGAGGCCGCTACACGGTCATGATCGGCGACGGCACCCCGGAGGAGCACGAGTTCACCGCCGCCCGCGCCCGTGAGCTGCGTCGCCAGGCGATCGTCGCCGGCGACCGCGTCGACGTGGTCGGCGACTCGACGGGAGACGAGGGCACCCTCGCCCGGATCGTGCGGATCCGCGAGCGCTCGACGCTCCTCCGGCGCAGCGCCGACGACACCGACGCGATCGAGCGGGTGATCGTGGCCAACGCCGACCAGATGCTCTGCGTGGTGGCCGCCGCCGACCCCGAGCCGCGCACGCGTCTCGTCGACCGCTACCTGGTGGCCGCGTTCGACGCCGGGATCACCCCGATGCTCTGCATCACGAAGACCGACCTCGCCGACCCCGGCCCGTTCCTCCGCAACTTCGAGGGCCTCGACCTGCGCGTCTTCCTCTCGAGCCAGGACGAGCCGCCCGTCGACGAGATCGCCGAGGCGCTGCTCGGCCACGAGACGGTCGTCGTCGGCCACTCCGGAGTCGGCAAGTCGACGCTCGTGAACAAGCTCGTGCCCGACGCGCACCGCGCGATCGGCCGCGTCAACACCGTGACGGGCCGCGGACGCCACACCTCCTCCTCCACCGTCTCGCTGCGAGTCGAGCGCGGCGACCGGCACGGCTGGGTGATCGACACCCCCGGCGTCCGCTCGTTCGGACTCGGGCACGTGAACGTCGACAACATCCTCGGAGCCTTCACCGCTCTCGCCGAGCTCGCCGAGGACTGCCCGCGCGGCTGCACGCACCTCCCCGACTCCCCCGACTGCGCCATCATCGAGGCGGTCGGGGAGGGGCGACTCGGCCCGACGGGACCCGAGCGCCTCGACTCCCTCCAGCGCCTCCTGACCACCTTCGCACCCACCGACGGAAGCAGACGATGACCGATCCCGCCCTCTCCCCGATCCCCGCCGACCAGCGCCTCGCCGCCGGCGACGTCGCCCCGGAGCTCACCCTCCTCGACCAGGACGGCCGCAGCGTCTCGCTGTCGGACTACCGCGGGCGACGCGTGATCGTCTTCTTCTACCCCGAGGCCGACACCCCCGGGTGCACCACCGAGGCGTGCGACTTCCGCGACAACGCGTCCTCGCTGCGCGACTCCGGCTACGAGGTGCTCGGCGTCTCGCGCGACACCCCGGAGGCGCTGCGCCGCTGGGCGGACGCTCAGGGCATCGCCTACCCGCTGCTGAGCGATCCCGACAAGGCCGTGCACCTGGCCTGGGCCGTCTGGGGCGAGAAGAGCATGTACGGCAAGACCGTGGTCGGCGTGCTCCGCTCGACCTTCGTCGTCGGTGCCGACGGCGTCCTCGAGTTCGCGCAGTACGGCGTCCGCGCGACCGGCCACGTGCAGGCGCTGCGCAAGAAGCTCAAGCTCGTCTGACCCGCCCGGGTCGACCGACCTCCCCCGGAGAAGGCCTCCGGCTCGCGGAATCACGTTCGGCTCGCAGGAATCGCGGATTCTCGCGAGCCGAACCTTTTTCCGCGAGCCGAAGCGGCGTCAGAAGCCCTCGTTGAAGCGCGGCGCGTAGTCGGCGCCGAGCGCGCCGAGCTCTTCGACGGTCAGCTCCAGCTCGACCGACGCCACCGCGTCCTCGAGGTGCTGCATCTTCGTCGCGCCGACGATCGGCGCCGTCACCACCGGCTGCTGGCGCACCCAGGCGAGCGCGACCTGCGCGCGCGGGACGCCCCGCTCCCCCGCGATCCGGGCGACGGTGGCGGCTGTCCGGCGGTCGCCCTCCTCCTGCTGGTGGTAGAGCGTCTTGCCGTAGAGGTCGGTCTCGGTGCGCGAGGTCGTCTCGTCCCAGTCGCGGGTGAGGCGTCCGCGGGCGAGCGGCGACCACGGGATCACTCCGACGCCCTGGTCGAGGCAGAACGGGTGCAGCTCCCGCTCGTCCTCGCGCTGGATCAGGCTGTACTGGTCCTGCATCGAGACGAAGCGCGTCCAGCCGCCGAGGTCGGCCGTGTACTGCGCCTTCGCGAACTGCCACGCCCACATGCTCGACGCGCCGATGTAGCGCGCCTTGCCCGAGCGGACGATGTCGTGGAGCGTCTCCATCGTCTCCTCGATCGGCGTCTCGGGATCCCAGCGGTGGATCTGGTAGAGGTCGACGTAGTCGGTGCCGAGGCGGCGCAGGCTGTCGTCGATCGCGCTCAGGATGTGGCGGCGCGAGAGTCCGCCGCCGTTCGGGCCCTGGCGCATCGTGCCGTGCACCTTGGTCGCGATCACGACCTCCTCGCGGACGGCGAAGTCGGCCAGCGCGCGACCGACGAACTCCTCGCTCGTGCCGTCCGAGTAGACGTCGGCGGTGTCGAACGTGGTGATGCCGAGCTCGAGGGCCCGGCGGAGGAACGGCCGCGACTCCTCCTCGCCCATGCTCCAGGCGTGGGCCCCGCGATCGGGCGCTCCGTAGCTCATGCAGCCGAGGATGATCGAGGAGACCTGCAGGCCGCTGGAGCCGAGTCGGGTGTAGTCCATGGGAGGCGTCGCTTTCGCATCGGGGAGGGGGCCCCTCAGCCTCGCACCGGACGGGGGCGGTGGCTACCCGCCTGCGGGATCGCGGCGGGTCGCGGCGACGACGCTCGGGAGGAAGATCGCGACGACGGCGACCAGCGCCGGCGCGAGCAGCGCCCAGCCGACGTCGGGCACGGCGTACTGCCCCTGGAACGCCCCGAGCGCGACGGCCATCTGCACCAGCTGCATCGTCAGGGCGGAGCCGCGCATCCAGCTGCGCCGGCGGACGGCTCCGAGTGTCGTCGCGGCGGCCCAGCAGAGGGCGATCACGGCGAGGACGACGATGGCGACACCGCCGCCGGGAGTGTCGGCCGTGGTGGTCACCAGCTCGATCAGCAGCCAGGCCGCGACGGCCGCGACGCCCACCGTCTCGAGTGCCAGCACCGCGATCAGCACCAGCAGTCCGGGCGGCCGCGCGACGGCGTTCCGGCCGGTCGGGGGCCGATTCTCGTCGGTCATCACAGCCACATCCCATCCTGGACTCTTGATTCGGGCGTACCTCCGTGAGAGGCTACTTGAGTTCGTTTCACCGCTCACAGGGTCGTGGGTTTCCGCCGATGTGAACAACCCGATCCGTTCGAGCCGAGAGGCTCGTGTGTCCTGCCCCAGGGTGCGACACGGAGCCGGGTGAGCTCTCCGGAAGAACCGAGCCGCCCCCGTCCACCCTCTCGAATCGCCTTGCGCAGCTGCGCGGGGCTTCGTGGCGTGCTCAGGAGGGTGCGCTGGGACTTCCCGTCGAGTTCGATCGTCGGCGTGATCCGATCATCCCATTCGAACACTGCGTGGTTCCTCCACGCACGCCTGCACACAAGGAGCACCTGCATGGACTGGCGCGACAAGGCCGCTTGCCTCACCGCTGACCCCGAGCTTTTCTTCCCGGTCGGCAACACCGGACCCGCCGTCGACCAGATCGAGAAGGCCAAGACCGTCTGCGGACGATGCACGGTCACCGAGGTCTGCCTCCAGTACGCCCTCGAGACCGGCCAGGACTCGGGCGTGTGGGGCGGCCTCAGCGAGGACGAGCGCCGCGCTCTCAAGCGCCGTGCCGCCCGCGCCCGCCGCGCCTCGTAGCGCGCCGTACAGCGACTTCAGACCCCCGCCGCCTCAGGGCAGCGGGGGTCTCGTCGTTCTCGGGCTCGTCAGGCCTTCGGACGGGCCAGCCAGCGCAGCGGCATCTCGATGGTGACCTCTGTCCCGCGCCCCACCAGCGTGTGCCAGTCGATCGTGCCGCCGAGCTCGCCCTGGATGAGGGTGCGCACGATCTGCGTGCCGAGCCCCGACCCCACCTTGCCCTCGGGCAGACCCACTCCCGTGTCGCGCACCTTGACCGTCAGCACGTCCTCGGTGCGGGTGGCGACGATCTCGACGTCGCCCTCGCGGCCGGCGAGCCCGTGCTCGACGGCGTTGGTGACGAGCTCCGTCAGCGCCAGGGCGAGCGGAGTCGCGTACTCGCTCGGCAGGTTGCCGAAGCTCCCGCTGAGCTTGGGGTGCACCGTCGTGTTGTGCGTCGAGGCGACCTCGGCGATCAGCAGCAGCACGCGGTCGAAGACGGCATCGAAGTCGACGTTCTGGTTGAGCCCCTCCGACAGGGTGTCGTGCACGACCGCGATGGCCGCGACGCGCCGCATGGCCTGCGTGAGCGCCTCGCGCGCGAGGTCGGAGTGCGTGCGCCGGGCCTGGATCCGCAGCAGCGAGGCGACCGTCTGGAGGTTGTTCTTGACGCGGTGGTGGATCTCGCGGATCGTCGCGTCCTTGGTGATCAGCTCGCGCTCCTGGTGCCGCAGCTCGGTCACGTCGCGGCAGAGCACCACGGCGCCGACCCGCTCGCCGCGATCGCGGATCGGGATCGCGCGGAGTGACACCGTGACTCCGCGGGCCTCGATGTCGGTGCGCCAGGGCGCGCGCCCGGTCACCACGAGCGGCAGCGACTCGTCGATCACGAGCTTGCCGGTGAGCAGCTTCGTCGTGACCTCGGCGAGCGACTCCCCCTCGAGCTCGTCCGCGAAGCCGATGCGGTTGAACGCCGACAGGGCGTTGGGGCTCGCGAAGGTGGTGATGCCGTCGACGTCGAGGCGGATCAGGCCGTCGGAGGCGCGCGGGGCTCCGCGCCGCGGGCCGGTCGGAGCTCCGAGGTCGGGGAAGTCGCCCGAGGCGATCATCGAGAAGAGGTCGTTGGCGCAGTCGTTGAACGTCAGCTCCTGACGACTCGGCGTGCGCGTCTCGCTGAGGTTGGTGTGGCGGGTGACGACGGCGATCGGCCGGTCCGCGGTCGTGGAGTCGGACGGGCCGAGGCGGCGGAGGACGGGGACCGCCCGGACCCGCGTGGGCGTCTCCTCGAACCAGTCGGGCGCCGAGGTGTCGACGATGCGCGCCGTCTCGAACGCCTCGACGACCTGGGCGCGCCACTCCGACTTGATCCGCTGCCCGACGAAGTCGCGGTAGAACAGCGTCGCGGCGCTGGAGGGGCGGGCGTGGGCGACGGCCACGAAGCTGTCGTCGGACGTGGGCACCCAGAGGACGATGTCGGCGAACGCGAGGTCGGCCAGCAGCTGGGCGTCGCCCACGAGCAGGTGGAGCCACTCGACATCCGCGTCGGTGGAGCGGCCGTGGGCGAGAACGAGGTCACTGAGGGTCGACACCCGACAAGCCTAGGCGCTCGATCCACCCCCTCCGCGAGACGGCGCTCGTGCCCGATGGAGTCCGGGAGGCGACGCCACGCGCACCGCACCGGGTGCGTCCGGCGACGTCTTATCCACAGTGTCGCGTCGACACGCATGTGAGCATCCCTCGACTGCTTCGATGAGCAGGTCCCCGCGCCCCACCCTGAGCGCACCACGCACCGCCCGAGCCGAGAGGTGACCCGACCCATGAGTCGCTCGTCATGCCACTGGAGCATCCTGCATGAGCCGCCCTTCGAACGCCTTCGACTACCGCACCCTGCCCCTGGAGGCGGGGGCGGACTCCGCGCGAGCGCCGGCCATCGGCTTCTTCGAGGCCCAGCCGGCGACGAGGGCGGAGCTGCCCGACCCGCAGCCCGTCCTCGAGCGCCTCACCCTGCTGGTGATCGAGATCCTGGCGGGCTCGCGGGAGATCGACCAGGTGGCGCGCTGGCTCAGCGACGACGTCTACCGGCATCTGCAGAAGCGGGTGGTGCTCGCGGCGCGCTCCCGCGCCGCGCAGGGGCGTCCGGCGCACCGGATCCCCTTCACCGTCGGACGGGTCGTGCTGTCCGAGCCGCGCGACGGGATCGTCGAGGCGGTGGTCCTCGTGCACAACCGCGTGCGGACGCGTGCGGTCGCGATCCGGCTCGAGGGCCGGGACGCCCGCTGGCGGGCGACCGCGATCAACGTGCTGTGACCAGCGGCTCGGCGCCGACCGCGACGGTCGTCAGTGCAGAGTGCCGGCGGCGTACTCCGAGACGAGGGTCGCCAGCGCCGCCCTGTTCGCGTCGGTCAGGTGCATCGGAAGGGTGTGCGTCGTCCCGGCGAGCAGGTTCTTCTCGACGATCCTGACCTGCTCGGGGACGATGTCGGCCAGCGGAGTCGCGATCGGCGCTTCCATCAGGTCCCGTGAGTGGAGCGCGCGGTCGGTCGCGACGATCCCGTACGAGCCACCGAGCGTCTGATCGGTCACCCCGAAGAGCACGGTCTCGTCGGCCGGTATCGCGAAGCCCTTCACGAGCTTGGCGAAGTGCTTGCGGGTCCTCTCGTCCGGGAGCTTCAGCACCGCGCCGAGGCCGAGCTCGTCGGCGCGCTCCAGGAGGCCGGTCGCGCGGGGCACCTCGGTCGGCAGGGCTGCCGAGACCGCCGCCCTGCCGAGCACCACGACGATCGCATCGGTGACGGCCTGCAGCAGGAGGGGGCGACGCTCGACGGTGATCACCCGATCGGCCGACTTCCAGTCGAAGTCGCTCGTCGCAGAGGCGACGGCAGCGGCGGCCGACGCGGCAGGGCCGTCCCGGCCGGCGAGGAGCGGGACGACGCGAGGGACCTTCTCGCCGAAGAGTCCGGCGGGCGAGTCCTTCACGTGCACGGCGCGGTCGGTCAGGAGGAGGCCGACCGCCTCCCGGGATCGCGTGAAGCGGTTCATCGAGTGGTAGCCGAAGAACGCGAGCGGACGCTCCGTCCCGCTCTTCAGCAGCTGTCCGGCGGCGTGGTGGAACACCTCGGCGGCGTCGGACAGGGGGTGCGGCGCCGCCACCGGCGTGAACACGAGCTCGGCGATCTGCGGGTACCGCCCCACGACCTGCGCGACTGCGCCCTCCAGCGACTCCCCGTCCGAGCCGCTCGCGCTGTCGAGAACCGTCATCGTCGCCTCCGTCGTCAGCTGGTCGGTCCGCCCCACAACCTACCGAGACGCGACGCCGCGTCGCGCCCCTCCGGCGACGGAGCCGCTTCGTCTCTCGGCGAGGAGAGCGAAGTCGGCGCCCGCCGGCCCCTCGCTGGTCGAGTAGCCCCGGAGGGGCGTATCGAGACCCACCAGCGTCAGCAGATCGGTCCTCAGGCCTCGCCTTCTGACGCTGGTGGATCTCGATACGCCCGCTGCGCGGGCTACTCGATCAGCGAGGGAGGGACCACGCGCAGGAGTTCACTTCTCTGAGGGGCACCACCTGCTTCAGCGGCGTCGGACCATACGCGGACCCAGCCCCCGCGGTGTGCAGTCGCGTCGACGGCGGAGACGACCGAGGGCCCCGACCTCCGCAGCAGCGGTGTCGGGGCCCTCGGTCGAGCGGGTCAGCGGCGCTTCTGCTGCGCGCGGCGCTCCTGCCGGTTGTTCGGGACGTCGTCCTCGGCGGCACCCGGCTTCTGCCCGAAGGCGCCGGTCGCGGGGGTCGCGGCGTCGTCCTGCGGGCGCGCCTCGCGGGCCGCAGCGGCGCTCGCCTTCGCGGTGGCCGCCTGCTGCACCTGGCCGCGCTGGTTGCGCACCTCGACTCCGCCCGAGTCGCTCGGCGCCGAGTAGCTCAGCTTCTCGACCGGGGCGACCGGCTCGGCGAGCCCCTTGGCGGCGACTCCGGCGACCTCGCCCTGCTTCTGCGTCACCTCGACCTCGAGGTTGAACAGGAAGCCGACGGTCTCCTCGCGGATCTGGCCCATCATCTGCTGGAACAGGGCGAAGCCCTCGCGCTGGTACTCGACCAGCGGATCGCGCTGCGCCATCGCCCGCAGGCCGATGCCGTCCTTCAGGTAGTCCATCTCGTAGAGGTGGTCGCGCCAGCGGCGGTCGATCACCGAGAGCACGACGCGGCGCTCGAGCTCGCGCATCGCCGGCGAGCCGAGCTGCTCCTCGCGGCGCTCGTAGGCGATCTTCGCGTCCGAGAGGATCTCGCGGCGCATGAACTCCTTGTTGATGCGCCCGCGGCTGCCCGCCTCCTGCACGACCTCGTCGATCGTGAGGCTGATCGGGTAGAGCGTCTTGAGCTCGGTCCAGAGAGCGTCGAAGTCCCAGTCGTCACCGTTGCCGGTGCCGGTGTGCACCTCGAGGATCTCGTCGATCACGTCGACCAGGAACTTCTGCGTGCGCTCGTGCAGGTCGTCGCCCTCGAGGATGTGGCGGCGGTCGGAGTAGATCGCCTCGCGCTGGCGGTTCAGCACGTCGTCGTACTTGAGCACGTTCTTGCGGATCTCGGCGTTGCGCGCCTCGACCTGCGACTGCGCACTGCGGATGGCGCGCGAGACGACTTTCGACTCGATCGCGATGTCGTCGGGCACGTTGCCGCGGCCCATCAGGGCCTCGGCGGCACCGGAGTTGAACAGGCGCATCAGGTCGTCGGTGAGCGAGAGGTAGAAGCGGCTCTCACCCGGGTCGCCCTGGCGGCCGGAGCGACCGCGCAGCTGGTTGTCGATGCGGCGCGACTCGTGGCGCTCCGTGCCGAGCACGTAGAGGCCGCCGGCGGCCTGGACCTTCTCGGCCTCCTCGGCCACCTTCGCCTTGACCTCGGCGAACACGCCGTCCCACGCCGCCTCGTACTCCTCCGGAGTCTCGGACGGGCTGAGGCCCTTGCCCGCCATCTCGGTGACGGCGAGGAACTCGGCGTTGCCGCCGAGCATGATGTCGGTGCCGCGACCGGCCATGTTCGTGGCGACGGTGACGGCGCCGAGGCGACCCGCCTGGGCGACGATCGCCGCCTCCCGAGCGTGGTTCTTGGCGTTGAGCACCTCGTGCCGCACGCCCTTCTTGGCGAGTAGGCGCGAGAGGTACTCGCTCTTCTCGACGCTGGTCGTGCCGACCAGGACGGGCTGGCCCGCCGCGTGGCGCTCGACGATGTCCTCGACGACCTGCTCGAACTTGACCTGCTCGTTCTTGTAGACGAGGTCGGGGTTGTCGAGGCGCTGCATCTTGCGATTGGTCGGGATCGACACGACACCGAGCTTGTAGGTGGCCATGAACTCGGCCGCCTCGGTCTCGGCCGTACCCGTCATGCCCGAGAGCTTCGAGTAGAGGCGGAAGTAGTTCTGCAGGGTGACCGTGGCGAGCGTCTGGTTCTCGGCCTTGACCTGCACGCCCTCCTTGGCCTCGATCGCCTGGTGGATGCCCTCGTTGTAGCGGCGTCCGGCGAGGATGCGGCCGGTGTGCTCGTCGACGATCAGGACCTCGCCGTTCAGCACGACGTAGTCCTTGTCCTTCTTGAACAGGGCACGGGCCTTGATGGCGTTGTTGAGGAACGAGATCAGCGGAGTGTTGGCCGACTCGTAGAGGTTCTCGATGCCGAGGTAGTCCTCGACCTTCTCGATGCCGGGCTCGAGGACGCCGATGGTGCGCTTCTTCTCGTCGACCTCGAAGTCCTCGCCCTCGATGAGGCGCTTGGCGAGGCTGGCGAACTCCGAGAACCAGCGGTTCGCCTCGCCCGAGGCGGGGCCGGAGATGATCAGCGGGGTGCGCGCCTCGTCGATGAGGATCGAGTCGACCTCGTCGACGACCGCGTAGAAGTGGCCCCGCTGGACCATGTCCTGCGCCTGCCACGCCATGTTGTCGCGGAGGTAGTCGAAGCCGAACTCGTTGTTCGTGCCGTAGGTGATGTCGGCCGCGTACTGCTCGCGGCGCTGCTGGGGCGTCTGACCCGAGAGGATCACGCCCGTGGTCATGCCGAGGGCGCGGAACACGCGGCCCATCAGCTCGGACTGGTACGAGGCGAGGAAGTCGTTCACTGTGACGATGTGCACACCGCGGCTGGCGATCGCGTTGAGGTAGGCCGGGAGGGTCGCGACGAGCGTCTTGCCCTCTCCTGTCTTCATCTCGGCGATGTTGCCCAGGTGCAGTGCCGCGCCGCCCATCAGCTGCACGTCGAAGTGACGGAGCCCGAGGGTGCGGCGCGACGCCTCGCGGACCGCAGCGAACGCCTCCGGCAGGAGGTCGTCGAGCGACTCGCCGTTCGAGTAGCGCTCGCGCAGCTCGACGGTCTCGTTCTTCAGCTCCTCGTCGCTGAGGTGCGTGAAGTCCTCTTCGAGGGCGTTGACGGCTTTCGCGTAGTTCTCGAGGCGACGGATGACCCGCCCCTCCCCGACGCGAAGGACCTTTTCGAGAACTGAGGCCACGGGGTACTCCAAAACGTAGAAGGCAGGGGTTCCGCACCGGAGCGCGGACCGCGACCAGCCTAGCCGGGGAGGGCTGTGCGCGGTCTGAGGTGCTGTCCGCCAGGGGCGGACGCCGACGGGCCCCGGTGCGCGAGGCACCGGGGCCCGTCAGGAGGGGGCGGAGGTCAGACCGCGGTCTGCTCCGCGAGCTCGTCGGCCTCGTCGCCGAGCCCGATCACGCCGTAGTCCCAGCCCTTGCGCCGGTAGACGACGCTCGGGCGGCCGGTGTCGGCGTCGATGAACAGGTAGAAGTCGTGGCCGACCAGCTCCATGTAGTCGACGGCGTCGTCGACCGTCATCGAGACGGACGCGAAGACCTTCTTGCGGATGACGACGGGGCAGTACGGCTCCTCCTCGACCTCGTCCTCCGCGGGCGCCGGCGCCTCGGCCT
The DNA here is from genome assembly GCF_009807095.1 of Rathayibacter sp. VKM Ac-2754. GTDB lineage: Bacteria > Actinomycetota > Actinomycetes > Actinomycetales > Microbacteriaceae > Rathayibacter. Next base: position 152,745 of record NZ_WUCC01000006.1, read on the forward strand.
GCACCGGCACGATCCCCGTGCTCACCTGCTCGAGGATGGCGGCATCGGCCGGCTGGATGGCGACGACGCTGAAGTCGTCGGCGGCCGCATCCCGGAGCGAGGTGGGCCGATGCTGGCCCCGATGCACCTTCTTGCGATCCTTGGCTCGCCTCACCCGCTCGAGGAGGCGCCCGAGGGCGATATCGAAGGCCGCGTACTTGTCGGCACCACTCGCCTCGGCGCGGACGACGGGGCCCTTCCCGATCAGGGTCAGCTCGACCCGGTCTCCCCCTGTGGCGCCCTTGCCCTCGCTGTGCCGACTCGCCTTGATCTCGAGCGCGAGGGCTCGATCGGCGAGGTGCCCCACCTTCTCCGCCTTCTCCGTCGCGTACGCGCGGAAGCGATCGGTGATGCCCAAGTTGCGTCCTGTGATGTCGATGTCCATGACAACCTCCCAGTCGAGTACGGCGTGCCGCCTTTCTCTGGGGCGGACCGTTCACGCCGTGCCACCGAGCGTAGACCCCGGCCACCGGAGTGTCACCGAGTGTTCATCCGGAGGATCATCGGCGACCGCGGTGAGTCGCCCGGCAATCCCGCCTCAGCACGCAGCGGCGTGCCCGCGACGGCGACCGCGCCGCGTACCCTGCCGCCCGCCGCCTCGACGGCGCGCCGCATCTCGAGCAGGGTCGCGCCCGAGGTCACGACGTCGTCGACGAGCAGGATCGGGGGCGAGTCGACGAGCGGACGGCGCGCCCGGAAGGCGCCGTCGAGGTTGCCGAGGCGGTCCGACCGCCCGAGACCGACCTGGTCGAGAGAGTGCCGCGCACGGCGGAGGGGGCGCGCCGGCCGGCCCCCCGCAGCCCGCACGATCAGGTCGACCGGGTCGTAGCCGCGACGGAGCCGCCGGCCGTAGGAGCCCGGCGGGCCGACGAGCACGGCGGGCTCCTCACGCAGGGCCAGGCGCAGAGCGGGCCGCAGCAGCACGGCCAAAGGCGGCGCGGCTCCGACCCGCCCCTCGTCCTTCAGCGCGAGGACGAGCCGGCGGACCACTCCGGAGTACGCCGCGCCCGTGACGACTCCGAGCGGGTGCTCCGCCGGGCCGAGCGTGCGCCGACCGGGCCGCCCCGCCTCGGCGAGCTCGGCGCGGCACCCGCCGCAGGGCCCCGCGCGGGCGGGGCTTCCGCAGGCCGGGCAGTCGACGGGGAGGAGGACGGCGAGGGCGTCGAGAAGGGAGTCGCGGAGCATGCGCCGAGCCTGCCCGGAGCGCGTGCGACGTGACGCGCCACCCTCCCTACTCCGACGCCCGACGGCCTGTGGAGGAGGGTCGCGCCCCGCTCGGAGACCTCCGGCTCGCGGAATCCGCCCCGGCTCGCAGGAATCGCCGGTTCCTGCGAGCCGAACGCGATTCCGCGAGCCGGAGGTGCGCCCGGAGTCGCGCGAGAGCCGGACGGGTCAGGACCCCATGCCGGTCTGCACCGCCAGCAGCCGCACGTCGGTCGCGATGGTCTGCCACGCCGAGCCGCGCTGCTGGCGGAGCTCGCCGCCCTCGGCGAGGATCCTGACCTGGGTGGACGCGTTGCCCGCCGCGATCTGCAGGGTGCCGGTGGTGGTGCCGAGCGACGTGGCGCCGCCTCCGATCTGGTTCAGGGTCACGGCGTCCTCGCCCGTCGAGGCGCGCACGACCGAGACGACGTCCAGCTCGTCCGTCCAGCTCGCGGCGATCGCCGTGCCGAGGGAGGAGCGGAGCACCACGGGCTCGCCGACGGCGAGGGGCTCCCCCGTCGCGGATCGGCTGATGCCGGCCATCAGCACCGTCGCCTGCTGGCCGTCCTGCGCCAGCGCGAGCATGCGGGTGCCGTCGCGCGAGACCGCCAGCGAGGCGATCGAGTCGATCTCCGACCAGGCGGTCGCGACCTGGTACGAGGTCGCTCCGTCCGAGGAGTAGGCGACGAGCTGGCTGGGCGAGGCGGCGGGCACCGACCAGACGTAGCCGAGCGGGTCGATGCTCGGCGCCGTCAGGCCCGATCGAGCGTCGAGCAGCACGTCGCTCCGGCCGGGAGTGACGAGTGCGACTCCGGCGTTCGAGAGCACGGCGGCCGCCGCGTCGGAGTCGGCGCCCCGCTGCTCCCCCAGCACCACCGCGGTGGGCGCCAGCTCCCGCACCCGGTCGGACACCGCCGTCTCGGTGAGGCCCGACGAGCCGAGGAAGCCGAAGGCGTCGTCGGTGAGCACGAGCGGCCGCGTGTCGACCCGCGGCGACGTGGGCAGTCCCGTCGTCTCGGCCGCGACCTCGATCGGGTTCTGCTCGACCGAGAGAGTCACGCCGGTGACGTTCGAGACGTTGGCGAGACTCCGGCTCAGCTGCAGCGACATCAGGCGCCACTGCCGCTCGTCGGCCTCGAGCGCCGCCGAGTTCAGATCGACCACTGCCCGCTGCGCCTCGACCGGCACCGTCTCGGCGGCGAGCGCCGTCCCCGTCGGGAAGGCCGAGACGGCCGCATCGGAGTCGCGCAGCCAGGCGGTGGGCCCGCGCAGCAGCTCGGTGACGATCGTCGTGCTCGTCGAGCTGTCCGCCCTCGACGCGAACCACCGCAGGTCCGGCACGAGGTAGCTGTAGCTCGGGTCGTAGAAGTAGAGCGCGTGCGTCGAGAAGACCTGCTCGAAGGTGGTCCGGTCGATCACCACTCCGCTCGGCGGCGCGCTGATGCGCCACTCGCCGTTCTCCTGCACGAAGCCGTAGTCGAGGTTCAGCGCGGCGGTCGTCGCCACCTCGGTGTACACGCCGCTGGCGTCGACCTCGGCGACGGGGGTGATCGTCAGGGTCAGGGTCGAGGTCGACGGCTGGACCTGCGAGCGCTGGCCCTCGTCGACCGTCACGTGCTCGCTCGGCGTCCAGTCGGCTCCGGTCGAGAGGAACTCGCGGGCGATCTTGTAGTTGCCCTGCGGGCTGGAGGCCGCGTCGATGAAGCCGTTGAGGATGTCGCGCTGCGAGGCGCCGGCCGCCGGCCCCGAGGGCAGGAAGTCGTACTCGAGGTCCTGCGGCGCCGCGTCGGGCTGCCCGACGCCGACACCGCCGTCGCGGGGGATCCCCGCGCAGCCCGCGAGAGCGAGCACGAGCAGCAGGGCGGAGGCGAGGGTGCGGAACTTCGTCACGAGAGCGCTCCGTCGGGGGTCGGGAGCGGCGGCATCACGATCGGCCCGGTGAAGGCCTGCTCGCCGGCGTCGATCGGCGGGAGCGGGAGGGGCGAGGACTCGATCCGCTCGCCCCGGCGCCGCGGGATGGTGAGGCGGAAGCAGGCTCCGCGATCGGGCATCGACCAGACCTGCAGCCAGCCGTGGTGCAGCGCGGTGTCCTCCTGCGCGATCGAGAGGCCGAGCCCCGTCCCGCCGAGGGTGCGCCGACGGGACGGGTCGGCCCGCCAGAACCGGTCGAACACCCTTGCGACCTCTTCGGAGCTCATGCCGTGACCGTAGTCGCGGACGGCGAGGGCGACCGCGGTCGCGCTGCTGTCGACCGTCACCACGATCTCGCGCCCGTCGCCGTGCTCGATCGCGTTGCCGAGGAGGTTCCGCACGATCCGGCGGACGCGGCGCGCGTCCATGTCGGCGTCGAAGTAGCCTCCGGGCGCCGAGAGTGTCAGCTCGGAGCCGTTCGCGGCGGCGATCCCGCTCATGTCGGCGATCTCCTCGCTGGCCAGGCGCACCAGATTGACCGGCTCGAGCTCGAGCTCGGCCGACCCCGCGTCGTGGCGGGAGATCTCGAGGAGATCGGCGAGGAGGCTCTCGAACCGGTCGATCTGCCCGTGCAGGAGCTCGACGGTGCGCTCGGCGACCGGCGGGAACGCCTCCCGCTGGTCGAAGAGCACGTCGCCGGCCAGCTTCATCGTGGTGAGCGGAGTGCGCAGCTCGTGCGAGACGTCCGAGACGAAGCGCTGCTGCACCTGGCTGAGCGTGGCGAGCTCGCTGATGCGGTCCTGCAGGCTGTCGGCCATGCCGTTGAAGGAGCGGGCGAGGGTGGCGATCACGTCCTGGCCCTTCTCGGGGATGCGCACGTCGAAGTCGCCCGCCGCCAGACGCTGACTGGTCTCGGCGGCGACCCGGACGGGCGCGACGACCAGGCGCACGACGATCCAGCTGACGGCGCCGATCAGCAGCACCAGCAGGATTCCGGCGACGTTGAGGACCTGCTGGACGAACTGCAGGGTGCGCTCGGCGTCGGCGAGCGAGTAGCCGATGTAGAGCTCGTACCGGCCCGCGCTGCTCGGCAGCTCGAGGGTGGATCCAACCAGGATGCCCGGCTGCTCCTCGCCGGATGCGTCGAGGGTGACCGACTGCCAGTACTGGCCGTCCGCGCCGTCCTGCACCCGCTGGCGCAGCTCGTCGCTGATCACGCCGTTCTGCAGCTCGCGGTTGTAGATGTCCTGCGGCGCGAGGGAGGACGCCTCCTGGTCGGGCGAGCGCACGATCGCGATCAGAGCCGACGACGAGGCGTCGCGGACCGCGGTGCGCACCGAGCTCATCACCTCCTCCATGTCCTGGCGGGTGGAGACGGTGGCCGCGTCGAGGTAGCCCTGGGCGGCCCGCGTGGCGCGGGAGGTGTCCCCCGTCACCTGGCTGAGGCGCGACTGGAAGAGGTTGTCGCTGATGCTGTACGAGAGGTACGCCCCCGTGGAGCCGATCGCGATGCCGCTCAGCAGGACGGTGATCGCCACCGCGCGGAACTGCAGCGAGCTGCGCCAGGCGCCGAGGATCCTGCGCGGCCACCGGCGGATCGCGGGGCGCCGGAACCGGCGGGCGACGGACACGGTCAGCTCGGGAGCACAGCGCCGGCGCGGTAGCCGACGCCGCGGACGGTCATCACGATCCGCGGGTCGTCGGGATCCTTCTCGACCTTCGCGCGCAGGCGCTGCACGTGCACGTTCACCAGGCGGGTGTCGGCCTTGTAGTGGTAGCCCCAGACCTGCTCCAGCAGCATCTCGCGCGTGAACACCTGCTGGGGCTTGGAGGCGAGGGCGAGGAGGAGGTCGAACTCGAGCGGGGTCAGCCCGATCCGCAGGTCGCCGCGGCGCACCTCGTGGCCGGCGACGTCGAGGCTGAGGTCGCCGACCTGCAGCACCGCGTTGGCCGCCACCTGGGCGGGCCGCAGCCGCGTCTTGATCCGCGCGACGAGCTCCTTGGGGTCGAACGGCTTGACCATGTAGTCGTCGGCGCCCGACTCGAGGCCCTGCACGACGTCGGCGGTGTCGGACTTCGCGGTGAGCATGATGATGGGAACGCCCGACTCGGCGCGCACGTCGCGGCAGACCTCGATGCCGTCCTTGCCCGGGAGCATCAGATCGAGCAGCACGAGATCGGGCCGGGCGCGGCGGAAGGCCTCCAGCGCTCCGGAGCCGTCGGCGCAGAAGGAGACGTCGTACTCCTCGGCCCGCAGCACGATGCCGATCATCTCGGCGAGGGCCGCGTCGTCGTCGACCACCAGAATGCGCGCGCTCATGAGCCTGTTCTTCCTCGTCTCGGGTCGCGCTCACCCCCCTGGGCGTCCGCGGTTACCGGCTCAGGCTAACCGACGCGGCCGGGAGGGCGCCGGGCGCGCAGGAGGAGCGCCGCGCGGGCCTGTGACAGCATGGGAGGGATGACCGATGCAGCTCAGTGGCCCCCGCCCGCAGGGCCCGCGGACAGCGGCGCCGCCGGCACCCCTCGCGACGCGGTCCCGCCTGCGCCCCCGAGCCGCGACGTCGTCGCACCGGCGCCGCCGGTCGCCTGGGCGCCCACCGGCCCGGGGCAGCAGTCGGCACCCCCGTCGGGCCCGACGCCCGGCTGGACGCCCCCGCCCAAGCCCGGTCTGATCCCGCTCCGCCCCCTCGGCTTCGGCACCCTCCTCGGGGCGCCGTTCCAGGTGCTGCGACGCAGTCCCCGCACCACGCTCGGCGTCGCGCTGCTCGTGCAGGGCGTCGGCTCGGTCCTCGCGCTCGTGCTCTACGGCGTGATCGCCGTCCTCGCCGTCGGACGCATCGAGCAGGCGGACGCCGCCGACCAGGACGCGGTCGGAGCGGGAGCCATCGCCATCGTGATCCTCGCCGCCCTGATCCCCCTCGCCGTCGCCCTGGCGACCGGCGCGCTCGTGCAGGGCGTCGTCGTGCTGGAGGTCTCGCGCGGGGTCCTCGGCGAGCGCCCGACGCTGCGCCAGCTCCTCGGGCGCCTCCGCGGGCGCTTCTGGGCCCTCGTCGGCTGGACGGTGCTGCAGGGCATCGGGACGGCGCTCCTGGTCGCGGCGGCCGTCGCGCTCGCCGTCCCCCTCTTCCTGCTCGGTGCGCAGAACGGCGGTGCCGGCACGATCGTGGGCGGCATCCTCGTCCTCGTCTTCGCGAGTCTCGCGGCCGCGGCGCTCGGCGTCTGGATCGGGACGAAGCTGGCGCTGGTGCCGAGCATCCTCGTCGTCGAGCGCCTCTCGATCAGGCGGGCCGTCGCCCGCTCGTGGGTTCTCGTCGTCGGCGGGTTCTGGCGCACCTTCGGCGCTCTGGCGCTGATGCTCCTGATCGTCCAGTTCGCGAGCCAGGTGATCGCCACTCCGCTGAGCCTGCTCGTGCCGATCGCCGGTGCCCTGATCGCCCCGACCGACCCCGGCGCCCAGATCGTCTCCTCGCTGATCGTGACCCTCCTCTCGGTCGCCGTCGGACTGGTCATCGGCGCCGTCGGCACGGTGCTGCAGTCGGCCGTCACCGGTCTCGCCTACCTCGACCGGCGGATGCGGCGCGAGGGCTTCGACCTCGTGCTCCTGCGGCACGTCGAGGACCGCGCGGCCGGGCGCCCGAGCACCGACCCGTTCCCCGCCCCCGAGCGGGCGCCCCGGTGATCCTCATCGGTGCGCCGCTCGATCCCGATGCGCAGGAGGCGCGGCGCCTCCTCCTCGAGGAGCTCGCCGATCCGCGCTACCGGGCCGCCGAGCCGACGTGGTTCGACCGCACGGTGCAGGCGATCCGCGACTGGTTCGCCTCCCTCTCGGTGCCCACCGACGGCGCGGGGGTGCCGCTCGCGGCCGTCATCGGAGTCGTGGTGCTGCTCGCCCTGGTCGTCGCGGCCCTGCTCATCGCCGGCGCGCCGCGTCGGCGCCGCCGGAGCGCCCTCTCGAGGGGCGCGGTGCTCGCCGCGGACGACGGCCGATCGGCCGACAGCATCCGGGCCCTCGCCGAGGCGGCCGCTGCTCGGGGCGACTTCGACGAGGCCCTCGTCGAGCGGTTCCGCGCGCTGGTGCGCGCCCTCGACGAGCGGACGGTGGTGAGCCACTCTCCCGGCACCACGGCGCACGGATTCGCCCGCCGGGCCTCCGCCGCCTTCCCCGGATCCGCCGAGGCCCTGCGCCGCTGCGCGGACGACTTCGACCGGGTCCGGTACCTGGACGGCCACGGCACTGCGGCAGACTACGAGCGGATCCGCGACCTCGACCGCTCTCTCGCCGCGACGACTCCCGATCTCGGGCCGGCGCTCGATCCACTCGCCGCCCTCGCTCCCCGCCGATGACGACCACCGCCTCCGTCACCACCCCGACCCTCGGCGCTCTGCTGCGCCGCGGCCGGCTCTGGGCTCTGCTGCTCGCGCTCGTGGCCGTCGGGACACTGCTGCTGACCGTCGCCACGGGCGCGCCCACTCCCGGGGCCGACCTCGACCTCGACAGCGCCGCCCCCGGTGGCGCGCGCGCCGTCGCGCAGGTCCTGAGCGAGGAGGGCGTCGACGTCGTGCGCGCCGACGACCTCGACTCGGCGCTCGACACGGTCGGCGACGGCACGACGCTGCTGATCGACGACCCGAACGCGGTCCTCGACGAGTCGCAGTACGCGGGCCTGGGCGCCGCCGCCGGAGCGATCGTGCTCGTGGAGCCGACCGGCGCCGCGCTCGACGCGCTCCTGCCGCAGGTGGCGTTCGCCGGCGCCCCGCTCGACGAGGGCGACCTCCCGGCCCGCTGCCCGCTCCCCGCGGCCGAGCGCGCCGAGAGCATCCCGTCGGGCGGGAGCACCTACCGCGTCCTCGAGGGCGACGCCGTCGGCTGCTTCCCCACCGGCGACGACGCCTTCGCACTCGCCTCGGCCACCGGCCCCGGAGGTGCGCCCGTCACCGCGGTCGGCGACGCCGACCTCCTCCGCAACGGCACGATCGACGAGGCGGGGCGCGCCGCCCTGGCCCTGGGGCTGCTCGGCGGCGAGGACCGACTGGTCTGGTACCGCGTCGGACTCGACGACCTCGCCGGGGGCGCCACCCCCGACCCGGCCGATCTCGCGCCCGGCTGGGTGACGCCGGCGCTGCTCCTGCTCGTCTGCGTGTTCGTCGCCTCCGCCGTCTGGCGCGGGCGCCGGTTCGGGCCGCTCGCCGTCGAGCCGCTGCCGGTCGTCGTCCACGCGAGCGAGACCGCCCGCGGCAGGGCACGCCTCTACGCCCGCGGCGACACCCGGGTCCGGGCCCTCGACGCCCTGCGCATCGGCACTCTGCACCGCGTCGGCGCCCAGCTCGGGCTCTCGCCCTCGGCGGCGGTCGAGGAGATCGTGTCGGTGGCGTCCGAGCTCCTCGGCCGCGACCCGGTCGCCGTCCGCCGTCTGCTCGTCGACGACCTGCCCGGCGACGACGCGGCGCTGGTCTCGGCGTCCGACGAGCTCCTCCGTTTCGAGAGCGCGATCCGCACCGCCCTCTCCCCCGCGACCACGCACCCCGACCGACGACCGGAAGGCCCCCACCGATGAGCGACACCTCCCTCCCGCCGATCGGCGACGACGATCTGCGCGTCGAGCTCGACCGCGTCCGCACCGAGGTGGGGCGCGCGGTCGTCGGGCAGGACGGCGCGGTCTCGGGCCTGCTGATCGCGCTCCTCGCCGGCGGCCACGTGCTGCTCGAGGGCGTCCCCGGAGTCGCGAAGACGCTGCTCGTGCGCGCCCTGTCGGTCTCGCTCGGGCTCGACACGCGCCGTGTGCAGTTCACCCCCGACCTCATGCCGGGCGACATCACGGGCTCGCTCGTCTACGACGCCTCCACCTCGGGCTTCGCCTTCCGCGAGGGGCCGGTCTTCACGAACCTGCTCCTCGCCGACGAGATCAACCGGACGCCTCCGAAGACCCAGGCGGCGCTGCTCGAGGCGATGGAGGAGCGCCAGGTGAGCGTCGACGGCCGCACGCTGCCGCTGCCCGATCCGTTCCTCGTCGCGGCGACGCAGAACCCCGTCGAGTACGAGGGCACCTACTCGCTGCCCGAGGCGCAGCTCGACCGCTTCCTCCTCAAGCTGGTGCTGGAGGTGCCCCCGCGCGACGTCGAGGTCGAGGTGCTGGCCCGCCACGCCGCGGGCTTCGACCCGCGCGACCTCGCCGCCGCCGGCGTCCACCCCGTGCTCGACGCCTCGCGACTGCGTGCGGCCCAGGAGGCGGTGCGCCGCGTCGGTGCGGGCCCCGACGTGCTCGGCTACATCGTCGACGTCGCCCGGGCGACCCGGCAGAGCCCGAGCGTGAAGCTCGGCGCGAGCCCCCGCGGCTCGACCGCCCTGCTCGCCGCCTCGCGCGCGTGGGCCTGGCTGAACGGCTACACCTCGATCACGCCCGACCACGTGCAGGCGATGGTGCTCCCCGTGCTCCGGCACCGCATCCAGCTCCAGCCTGAGGCAGAGCTCGAGGGCGTGCGCACGGAGGCGGTCCTCGGCGGCATCCTCCAGCAGGTCCGCGTCCCGGTCTGAGCCGTGCACCTCACCGGGCGCTCCGTCCTCGTCCTCCTGGTCGGCCTCGTGCCGGTCGTCCTCTTCGGCGGCCGCGCCGAGACCGCGTTCGGCGTGCTCGGGCTCTGGCTGCTGCTCTGGCTCGTCCTCGTCGGGGTCGACCTGGCGATCGCGGGATCGCCGCGGTCCGTCTCCGTCGAGCGCCGGGTCCCCGACCGGGTGCGCCTCGGCGAGCGGGCGGAGGCGCAGCTGCTGGTCACGAACACGGGGCGGAGGCGGATCCGCGGTGTCCTGCGCGACGCCTGGGAGCCGTCGGCGGGTGCGATCGCCACGCGCTCGGCCCTGCGCCTCCCACCCGGGGAGAGGCGGGCCGTCACGACCGCGCTCGTCCCGCGCCGCCGGGGCGAGCGTCGAGCCCTGCACGTCACGGTGCGGTCGGAGGGGCCGCTCGGCCTGGCCGGCCGGCAGGCCACCCACGCCGCTCCCGCCGCGATCCGCGTCCTGCCGCCGTTCCGGTCGAGGCGGCACCTGCCCTCGCGCCTCGCGCGCCTGCGCGAGCTCGAGGGCCGCACGAGCGTGATGATCCGCGGTCAGGGCACCGAGTTCGACAGCCTCCGCGAGTACGTCCGCGGTGACGACGTCCGCTCGCTCGACTGGCGGGCGACCGCGCGCCGCCGCGAGCCCGTGGTGCGCACGTGGCGGCCGGAGCGCGACCGGCGGGTGATCCTCGTCCTCGACACCGGGCGCACCAGCGCCGCGCGCATCGAGGACGAGCCGCGGCTCGACACGGCCATCGAGGCGTCCCTCCTGCTCGCCGCGCTGGCCGCCTCGGCGGGCGACCGCGTCGACGTCCTCGCCTTCGACCGCACCCGCCGCGCCCGCGTGCACGGTGCGACCGGCACGGAGGTTCTGAGCCGCGTCGTCGACGCGCTCGCCCCCGTGCAGCCGCAGCTCCTCGAGACCGACTGGTCGGCCGTGCCCGGCCAGGTGCGCACGCTCGCCTCGCAGCGCTCGCTCGTCGTCCTGCTGACCGCGCTCGACTCCGTCGGCTCGGCCGAGGGGATGCTCGCCGTCCTCCCCCAGCTCACCCGCCAGCACACCGTCGTCGTCGCGTGCGCGCTCGATCCCGAGCTGGTCGAGATGGCGGCCGATCGGAGCGACCGGAGCGCCGTCTACACCGCCGCCGCCGCCCAGCGCTCGCTCACCGACTCCGATCGCCTCGCCGCGGCGGTGCGCCGGCTCGGCGGCGACGTCGTCCTCGGAGCGCCGGAGCGGCTCCCTCCGCTGCTCGCGGACCGCTACATCGCGCTGAAGGCGGCCGGACGGCTCTGAGTCCCGAGCGGGCGTCCGGTGAGACCCGGCTCAGCTCTCCGCGATGCTCCGCGAGCCCGCCCCGAACCGATCCAGATCGCCCGTCTCACCGGCCCGCGACGCGCGGCCCCCGACCACGATCATGTAGACGAGGAACGCACCGAGCGCGACCGCGCCGATGCCGATCTTCAGCCACCAGGGCCACGGAGCGGGCGTCACGAAGCCCTCGATGACGCCCGACACCAGCAGCACGAAGACCAGGCCGATCGCGACGGTGAAGAGGCTGCGGGCGTCCTCGGCGAGGGCCTGAGCTCGCGTGCGGGGCCCGGGCGCGATCCACGCCCAGAAGATGCGCAGGCCGGCCGCCGCCGCGACGAACACGGCCGTCAGCTCGAGCTGGCCGTGCGGCGCGATGTAGAGGAAGAACGTGTCGCCCTCGCCCACGTGGAACATCACCGCGATCGACGTGCCGAGGTTCTGCGCGTTCTGCAGCAGGATGTACGGCACGTAGACGCCGACGATGCCGAACGCGACGCACTGCGCGGCGATCCAGGCGTTGTTGGTCCAGACCTGGCCCGCGAACGAGGCGGCCGGGTTCTCGGAGTAGTAGTCGATGAAGTCGTTCTGCGCGAAGCGGCGGAGCTCCTCGTCGTCGCCGAGCGCGGCGAGGAGCCGGGCGTCGCCGAGGATCCACACCGCGTAGAGCGTGGCCACCAGGGCCGTCGCGAGGGCGACCGCGAGGGTCAGCCAGCGGAGGCGGTACAGCGCGGCCGGGAGCGACAGCACCACGAAGCGCGAGACGGCGGCGAGGGGCTCGTCTCCCGTGCCGGTCAGTCGGCCCCGCGCACGCGACAGCGAGACGGCGAGCCGCGTGCCGACGGCCGTCGAGCCCGCGGTCGACGTGATCGCGGCGAGATCGGCGGAGGCGGACTGGTAGCGCTCCACGAGCTCGTCCGCCTCACCGCCGCTCAGCCGGCGCTTGCGCGAGAGCTCGTCCAGGCGCGTCCACTGGGTGCTGCGTGCAGCCGAGAGAGCGTCGATGTCCATCTGTTGAGAGGATAGCCCGGAGTGATCTCTCCGCTGCGACGGAGGACGGGACCCGAGGAGTGCGATGGACCACGACGCCGACGGCGATCCCGGCCTGATCACCGGCGAGGCCATCGCCCTCGACGTCCCGGTGACGTCGTTCGTGCTGCGCGCGTGCGGCGCGATCATCGACCTCCTCGCCGAGCTGATCCTCGCCTTCGGCCTCTTCTACCTCGTCGCCTCGCTCGCGGGTGACGGCGGCCTCGACGACGCAGCACTCGCGGCGGTCGGCATCGCGGCCCTGGTCGTCTCGATCGTCGTCGTCCCCGTCGTCGTCGAGACGGCCACGCGCGGCCGATCGCTCGGCAAGCTCGCCGTGGGAGCGCGGATCGTGCGCGACGACGGAGGAGCCATCGGGTTCCGGCACGCCCTCGTGCGCGGCCTGACCGGGGTGCTCGAGATCCTGATGACGGCCGGCGGCCTCGCCGCGGTCGTCGGACTGCTCTCGCGGCAGTCGCGTCGACTCGGCGACATCCTCGCCGGAACCCGCAGCCAGCTGGAACGCGTCCCCCGGGTCGAGCCGCTCGAGGCGGAGGTGCCGGCCCCGCTGCTGCGCTGGGCCGCGACGGCCGACGTGGCGCGCCTCCCGGACGCCCTCGCCCGCCGGCTCGCGCAGTTCCTCCGCCAGCGCGGGCGGATGACCGAGCCGTCGCGCTCGCAGCTGGCGGTCTCGCTCGCCCAGGAGGCGTCGGCGTTCGTCTCGCCGGTGCCGAACGCTCCGGCCGAGGACTTCCTGCTCGGCGTCGCCGCGCTGCGCCGGGCGCGGGAGGGGCGCGCGCTCGGCCTCGCCGACCAGCGGCTCCGACGCCTCGCACCGGTCCTCGCGGACGCTCCTCGGGGCTTCCCCGAGCGCGAGCCCGGTCGGCCGGTCGATCAGCCGACGGTCGGAGCCGACGGGTCGCTGTAGCGGATCGTCTGCCAGCCCCTCGGCACGAGCAGTCGCCGGTCGTGCTCGGCGCAGAGGTCGTAGCCAAGCGGATCGGGCGATGGGCTGAGCGGGCCCACGGCGACGACGGAGTCGCGGTAGTCGTAGGTGAGAGTCACGACCGCCTCGGAGCGGCAGCCCGTCCGCGAGCACAGGCGCTCGTGGTCCACCGCGCCCTGACCGTCCATCCGGCTCAGAGTAGCAAGGGGCGACGGAGCGGGTGGTCGCGGGCGCAATAGGCTGGAGACATGCCCCGCGCACGTCGTTCCACCACTCGTCAGGCGAGCACCGTGCGCAGCGGATCCCGCGATCGGCACGGGCGGGGCATCCGCGGCCAGGTCACCGGGCCGCACCTGCCGCCGCTGCAGACGCGCACCGACTTCTTCGAGATGACGATCGGATCGGCGATCGACTACCTCCGCGGGATGTGGCCGGAGGAGCTGGCGGGCATCCACGTCGACGTCGCCACGACACCCGACGTCGACCCCGCCCGCCTGCACGGCACGGGGATCGCCCGGTGGCGCGTCGACCACGCCGCACGGCGCATCACGCTCTACCGCGTCCCCATCGAGCGGCTGGCCAAGCTGCACCGCCGTGACGACTGGCACCAGCGCATGCTCATCGAGAGCTACGTCTTCCGCGCCGTCGCAGAGCTCCTCGGCCGCGACCCCTGGGACATCTCGCCCGACCGCTTCCGGCACCACTGACGCGGGCGCCCACGTCCGCAGGGAGGTGGGTCTCGATACGCCGCCCGCGGCGGCTACTCGACCAGCGAGCTCGCACGGCTCGCACGGCTCGCACGGCTCGCACGGCTCGCACGGCTCGCGCAGGGTTCCCACCCCTCGCTGATCGAGTAGCCCGCGCAGCGGGCGTATCGAGATCCACCTGCGTCGGACAGACAGCCCGAGAGCCCGATCCCCTGACGCTCGTGGATCGCGCTTCAGTGCGAGTAGACGGTGACCGGCGAGGAGAGCGGTCCGGGCGGCACGATCGGGTAGGAGGCGATCCGGCCGTCGGCCGCGATCGACACGGACGCCTGGACGGGCTGGTCGCTCGAGACCACGACGGAGTCGGTGCCCAGCTCGGTCGTAGCGGCCGCGAACGGCCCGATCTCGAGGGTGCGCGATCCGGACGCCGACTCGAGGACGACCGAGGCCGAGGAGTCGCTCGCGTTCGCGAGGTGCAGGCGGGCGCCCGCCTCGCCGGTGCTGCCGATGCCGAAGGGGACGGAGGTCGCCGTCCCGGAGGCGAACCAGGCGAAGTCGGTTCCGGCCGAGCCCGTCGAGCTCGAGCGTCCGGCCGCCACGATCGGCTGGTCGGAGGAGAGGGTCACCCGGTAGGAGCCGTCGGCGAGCCCGGTGAGGGGCACCTCGCCGACGCGACCGGCGGGCACGACGACCTGAGTGGAGGCGCCCAGCCCGCTCGGATCCTCGTTCGACACCTCGATCGACACCGTGCTGTCGGCCTCGCCGGGGGTGAGGATGCGCAGCACCGGGCTGCCCGCGCCTCCGCTGCCGTCGTCGCTCGCCGTGTCGGCGGGCGGGGAGGCGACGGTGAAGCCCGAGATGACGGTCACGGTGTCGGGGCCGGCCGAGGGCGACGAGGTCTCGACGCCCTCGGGAGTGAGCCCCGAGATGGCGCTGCTCTGGAGGCTCGCGGCGATCTCTCCGCCGCGCGCGGTCATCCGGACCACCGGCTGGACGACGTCGGGCGCCAGCCCGGCGAGGGGCAGCGTGCGGACGGAGCCCGCCGGCACCACGATCCCGGTCGCGCCGGTGGCGCTGACGAGGCCCTGCTCGCCGTAGAGGGTCAGATCGACTGTCGCGGCGACCTCGCTGGCGTTCGCGAGCACGAGCACCGACGTGCGACCGACGTCGGTCGACCCGGCGACGAGCCAGCTGTCGGCCGTCGGCTCGGCGCAGCCGTGCGCCGAGAGGCCCGAGATCGACTCGTTCGCGATCGACTGGGTCGTCACTCCGCCGGGAGTGGGGTCGGAGTCGGCGGGCACGCTGAGACCGTCGATGCCGGAGCCCGGGGCCGCGACATCCGCCTCCGTGAGCACCGCGGAGCCCGAGGTCGAGCCGGCCGGCCACACCGTGGTCGCCGAGCCGCTGAATGCTCGCAGCTCCTCGGGTTCACCGGCGTCGATGAGGTCGCCCCCGCAGACCAGGGAGCCGTCGGCGGCGACCGGCGTGATCACGACGCCCTCCGCGGCGCGGCTCTCCGCGGGCAGCGGGATCAGCTGCGGGACGACGACCGCGGCGGCCGCCATGGCGAGCCCCGCTATCCCTGCTGCACCCCGGAGGGCCGAGCGGCGCCGACGGGCGGCGGACGGCCCGCGGCGGGTGGGCGTCGAGGCCGAGCTCTCGCTCGGGGCCCTGCGGCGGTCGGCGCGCTTCGTGCGGGCGGAGGACACGGCCTTCGCCGGCGTCTCCTGGTCGGTCGGATCAGACATCGTCGTTCCCGTCGTCGAACTGGCCGGTCGCCTCGCCGGGCTCGTCGTCGATCCCCGCCACCGCGGCGCCCGAGCGGGCGCGCTCGAGCGAGAGGCCCGTCGGCACCGCGAGCAGGACCGCGACGAGGAAGACGAGCAGGACGCCGACCGTGTAGGCGAGGCCGAAGGGCCCGACGACTCCCCTCGGTGCGGGATCGGCGCGGACGCCGTCGTCGTCGACGGCGCTCCAGAGGAGGCCGTAGCGGGTGTCGCCCACGGCGGAGAACGCCGCGTTGGCGTCGAGCGAGACGGCGGCGCGGGAGCGGACGGCCGAGGCCGCGCCGCTCGCCTGCGACTCGGTCGGCTCCGTCAGCACCACGAAGCGGACCCCGAGCTCGTCGAGGGCCGAGTCGACGTCGAGGCCGGTGCGCGACACGAGATTGCCCGCGAGCTCGTCGATGGCGTCCGTGCTCTCGGCTCCGGTCGCCGCGAGGGTCGACTGCTGGTCGAGAGTCGCGCCCGCTCCGCGCTCGAGGCGGGCGAGGATGCCGCCGTCGGCCTGCGGGACGAGCACGATCGTGCCGACCCGCGGGTCGTTCTGCGCCTCCGCGGCGACGTAGGCGGGCAGTGAGCGGTCGGAGGTCGTCGACACCGAGCCGGTCCCGAGCGGGAACGCACCGGCGAGCGGCGCGACGGCGATGACCACAGCGGCGGTCACGACGACGGCCGGGACGAGGCGGAAGGACGGCAGCGCCGCTACCGAGAGCGAGAAGCCGATGACGAGGCCGAGCCAGTAGAGGCTGAGGCCGGTCCCGCTCCAGACGGCGACCGACTCCGATCCGCTCGTCGCGACCTCGAGGCCCTGCGCCAGCGTCGCGGTCACCAGCCCGAGGGCGGCGACACCGACACCGCCGAGAGCCGAGAGGTTGTTCGGGAGGAGGAGCGACGCGAGCGCGGCGACGATGAGGGGCAGGATCAGCACGGCCGTCGCCAGCGTCGCGGCCGAGGCCGGGACGCTCAGATCCTGCAGGAAGCCCAGCCAGCTGTCGGGGAGCTGCGACGGGAAGCCCGCGAGCAGCGAGAACAGGTCGACGCGCGCCGAGGCGAGCGGGACCCCCGGATCGGCGAGGATCGCGAACCAGTCGCCCCGGCCGCCCTGAGCGACCACGATCGGGAACAGCAGGGCGAGGCCCGGGATCGGCAGCCCGGCGAAGCGGCCGATGCGGCGACCGGCCGTGGCGAGCACGACGATCCAGACGATCAGCAGCGGCGGCGCCAGGACCGGGGCGCAGGCCACGATGATCGCGGCGAGGATCGACGCGGTGGCGGAGGCCGACCACGAGCGGTACGCGCCGAAGCCGGCGAAGAACAGCCACGGCAGCAGCACGTGCACGAGGATCGCGGCCGGACGCCCGTCGGCCTGCGCCGCGAAGAAGGCGGGCGCGAGGATCCAGACGAGGGCTCCGGCGGCGCGTGCGATCGGTCGCGGGGTGATCCGCGCGATCATCAGCCAGGCGCCCATCGCCGCGAGCGGCAATGCCGTGAGGTAGAGCAGGACCATCGAGAAGCTCGGGGCCCAGAAGGTCAGCGAGCCGAGGACGGCGAGGACGGCGGCGAAGGGGTCCGCCGCTCCGATGAAGCCGGAGCCGAGGTCGCGCCAGCCGTAGGCGGCGTTCTGCCACAGCTCGCCGACCGTCGGGGACAGTGTGAGCAGCCCGCCACCGCTGATCGCGGACGCGGCGATGAGCGGCGTGTAGAGGATGAGACCGGCCAGCGCGGCGACGAGCACGATCCACACTCCGCCGCCCTGGAAGAACTGCAGAGGGTGGCGCTCGCGACTCGCCTGGACGCGGACGGCGTCGTGGCGGACCGAGCGCAGCTGCCGCACCACGTCGAGCGGGATCCGCAGGGGCGCGATCGCCTTCCAGCCCACGTTCTTCGACGAGCGGAGCACTCGGCGAGCGCGGAACACCTTGGTGCCGCCGAACGCCACGACGAACGAGGCGAGCAGCTCGCCTCCGACGAGCCCCGGCTGCTTGCGCAGGAGGCGGACGACGGCGCGTCCGACGGCGAGCGGCACCAGCGTGAGCCAGTGCAGGACGAGCAGGGCGACGGGCGCGTAGGCGAGCCGGCGGTGCAGCTGGGCGGTGCGGTGCTGCCGTGCGCGGCGACGCTCGCCGCCGTCGATGCGGCGTCCATCGGGGCGCTGCAGGCCGATGCGCGCCGTCGACACCCGGGCGTCGGGCACTCGGCTGACGCGGTGACCCGCGAGGCGGGTGCGGAGGGAGAAGTCGAGGGCGTCGTCGACCACGGGGAGTCCCGGGTCGAAGCCGCCCAGCTCCTCCCAGAGGCTGTGCCGCACGAGCATGCCACCCGCCGACACGGCGAGCACATCGGGAGTCGCGTCGTGCTGACCCTGGTCGAGCTCGTCCTCGACGAGGTGGACCGTGGTGCCGTAGCGCGTGATCGACTCGCCGTAGCTCCGGATGTAGCCGGTGCGCGTCCAGTCCATGACCTTCGGGCCGGCGACCGCGACCGACGGAGCGACCTCGACGGCTCCGAGGAGCGCCGCGAGGGCGCCGGGGTCGGGGGCGGAGTCCTGCGCGAGCAGCCAGAGCCACTCGTCCTCGCCCGCGGGAGGCTGCATCACGCGCACGGCGCGAGCCACGGCCTGACCGAAGGGCAGGTTCTCGGCCACCTGCACGAGCTGGGTCGGCCCCCATCCCGCGAGCAGCTCACCCGTCGCGTCCCGGGATCCTCCGTCGACGAACACGGTCGCATCGGGCTGGCGGGTCTGCGCCCGCAGCGCCGCGAGGGTTCGTTCGAGGTACGCCGCGCCGTTGCGCGCGACGAGGACGGCGGTGACTCGTGGATACATCGCGGACCACCCTAGGCGATGGCGACCGGGGCGCCGCCTGCGGCTCGCCGCCCTCCCCCGACGCACTCACGGCTACGCGATGAAGCGGCAGCGAGCACGCGATGCTCCGCATCGCGTGGCCTACCGGGAGGGCGAAGAGGAGGGGGCGAAGAGGAGAGGAGGGGAGGCGGGCGTGCCCTACGCCCGGCGGCGGAGCTTGCGGCGCTCGCGCTCCGAGAGGCCGCCCCAGATGCCGAAGCGCTCGTCGTTCTCGAGGGCGTACTCGAGGCACTGCGCCCGCACCTCGCACGAGGTGCAGATCTTCTTGGCGTCGCGGGTCGAGCCGCCCTTCTCGGGGAAGAAGGCCTCGGGGTCGGTCTGCGCGCACAACGAGTCGACCTGCCAGGAGAGCGCGCCGCCGGGTGCCTCGCTCTCGGCGTCGACACCGCGGCGGACACCGGGGACGCCGAGCCGGACCGGATCGACGAACCAGTCCTCGGGCACTCCGGAGCGACCGGGGACGCCGTGGTTCTCGGGGAGATCGTTGCCTTCGGGGAGACTGTCGGGAAGTGCCATAACGTCTCCTACCCCGCCTGCGACCGATGAACAGCGAGCCGCTCCTCACCGGAGCTGCCGCAAGGTAATTACACCGGTGTCATTCGCTCAGGTCAAGTCGCAGACTGTAAACCCTCAACCCTCCGTGGAGGGTTCACGACACACCGGCGTGTCGCGACCGTGTCCGATCTCGCGGACGACGTCAGGCTGCGGCGCTGCTCCGGGCCTGCCAGGCGCTCTCGACCATCTCGGCGATGCTGTGGCGCATCTCCCAGCCCAGGTCGCGCGCCGCGGTCTCGCCCGAGGCGACGATGCGGGGCGGGTCTCCGGGGCGGCGCGGGGCGACCTCGGGGGTGAAGGCGATTCCCGTGCTGTCGGCGATCGCGCGCATGATCTCGCCGACCGAGGCGCCCGTGCCGCTGCCGAGGTTGTAGACCGGGTCGATCGGCTCGCCGGCCGAGAGGCGGCGGGCCGCGGCGACGTGCGCGAGGGCGAGGTCGGCGACGTGGATGTAGTCGCGGACGCAGGTGCCGTCGGGGGTCGGGTAGTCGTCGCCGTTGATGCGCGGCGTCCTCCCCGCGAGCAGCGCCTCGAAGACGAGCGGGAAGAGATTGTGCGGGCTCGTGTCGTAGACGTCCGGGTACCCCGAGCCGACGACGTTGAAGTAGCGGAGGGAGGCGTGCCGCACGCCGTGCGCCCGGCCCGCGTCGGCCAGCAGCCACTCGCCGATCAGCTTGGACTCGCCGTAGGGCGACTCCGGGCTCTTGGGGGTGGCCTCGGTCACCAGATCGACGTCGACCGCGCCGTAGACGGCCGCGCTGGAGGAGAAGACGATGGAGGAGACTCCGGCGCGCTGCATCGCGGCCAGCACGCGCATCGTCGCCGTCACGTTCTGCTCGTAGGTGTGCAGAGGGCGCTGGACCGACACTCCGGCGTACTTGAACCCGGCGACGTGCACCACGCCCTCGATCGAGTGCTCGGCGAAGACGCTGTCGAGCAGCGCCTCGTCGAGGATCGAGCCGCGGTGGAACGGGACGCCCTCGGGGACGAACGACTCGTGACCCGACGACAGGTCGTCGATGACGACGGGGTCGATGCCCTGCTCGGAGAACGCGCGCACCACGTGCGCCCCGATGTACCCGGCTCCCCCGGTGACCAGCCATGCCATGCGCTTCTCCCTCGCTGTCCGGCGCCCGCGCCGCGCGCCGGATGACACCCTATCGGCGCCCGGGGAACGGCTCGGCCTGGCAGGAACTCGACGCAGCGGGCTATCCTGCCGCCATGCTCCGTTCCGTCGCCCTCGTCGCCCTCCCCGACCTCGCGCCGTTCGAGTTCGGCGTCGTCTGCGAGGTCTTCGGCATCGACCGCAGCGAGCAGGGCGGGCCGGCCTTCGACTTCACGATCGTCACCGCCGACCCGGGCCCCGTCCGCACCAGCCTGGGCTTCGACATGGTGATCACCGAGGGGCTCGAGGCCGCTGAGGGCGCCGACCTGATCGCCGTGCCCGCGCACTCCCGGGGTCCCGTCGACGAGCGCGTCCTCGAGCTGCTGCGGCGCGCGCACGCCCGCGGCGCCTGGATCCTCAGCGTCTGCAGCGGCGCCTTCACTCTCGCGCAGGCGGGGCTCCTCGACGGCCGGCGCGCGACGACGCACTGGATGCACGCCGACGAGCTGGCGCAGCGCTTCCCCGCCGTCCGGGTCGACCCCGACGTGCTCTTCGTGCAGGAGGGCCGGATCGTCACCAGCGCCGGGACCGCGGCCGGGATCGACGCGTCGCTGCACATCGTCCGCGAGGAGCTCGGCGCCGCGGTCGCCAACGTCGTCGCCCGGCGGATGGTCGTGCCCCCGCAGCGCCACGGCGGCCAGGCGCAGTACATCCGCACCCCGATCGCCGAGGTGCGCGCCGACTCGTTCGCGGGTGTCACCGACTGGATGCTCGACAACCTCGACCAGGACCTGACGGTCGAGGTCCTCGCCCGCCGCGCGCTGATGTCGCCGCGCACCTTCGCGCGCCGGTTCCGCGCCGACCTGGGCACCACTCCGCTCGCCTGGCTGAACCGCCAGCGCCTGCTGCGCGCGCAGCAGCTCCTGGAGGAGAGCGACCTGCCCCTCGAGACGATCGCCGGCCGCGTGGGGTTCGGCACGGGCGCCGTCATGCGGCACCACTTCGTGCGGGTGCTGCAGACGACGCCGGCGGCCTACCGCCGCACCTTCGCCTGTGCCGAGGCCTCCTGAGCAGTGCCGACGACCGCCGCCGGGCGCACCTCCGGCTCGTGGAATCCACACGGGCTCGCAGGATCAGGTGATTCCGACGAGCCGGACGTCATCGCGCGAGCCGGACGCAGTTCTCCGAGCCGGAAGTCGTTCCACGAGCCCGAGAGGCGTCGGGAGGCGCCTCTCGCAGCAGTACCGCGTCAGACCGTGGCGACGAACAGCGTCCCGTGCCCCGTCACGGCCAGCGCCTGCTCCGACGGAGTGACGTAGACGCTCCCGCCCCGCTCGATCCGGGTCTCCCCCTCCGCGCCGCGCAGCGTGAACTCCCCCGCGGTCGCGATCGCGATCGCCGGACCCGTCATCGGCACCGTCACCGGCTCCTCCGACACCGGCTCGACGACCGAGAGCACGAAGTCGGGGACGTCGGGGCGGTAGACGCGCAGCCCGGCGGCCGGCTCCTCCGGGTGCAGGTACGGCACCGGCAGCGGCGAGAAGTCGAGGACGTCGACCAGCTCGGGCACGTCGATGTGCTTGGGGGTGAGCCCGCCGCGCAGCACGTTGTCGGAGGCCGCCATCAGCTCGACGCCCGTGCCGAGGAGGTAGGCGTGGATGTTGCCGGCCGGCAGATAGAGCACCTCGCCCCGCGCGAGGCGCACCCGGTTGAGCAGCAGCGAGAGCGCGATCCCGGGGTCGCCGGGGTAGCTGTCCGCGAGATCGCGGACGGTGGCGGTCTCGAGCCGGTCGTCGCCCTCGGACGCCGCCACGACGGCGGCGACCAGCGCCGCCACCTCGTCGCGGTCGCCGTCCTCGAGCAGCCAGGTCACGGCGTGGCGCAGCACCGCCTCCGGCTCCCCCTCGAGCGTCCGCGCGAACGCGGTGATCGCCTCTGCCGCGGGCCCGGTGGCCCGGCCGGCGAGGTCGGCGAGGAGCGCCCGGGTGCCGGCGGGCTCGCGGAACCCGCAGAGCGCGTCGAAGGTCTCGCTCAGCGCGTAGATCAGCTCGGGCTTGTGGAAAGGGTCCTTGTAGTTGCGGTTCGCCGCGTCGCGCGGGACGCCGGCCTCGTCCTCCTCGACGAAGCGGCGCCGCGCGGTCTCGGACGAGGGGTGCGCCTGCAGCGAGAGCGGTCCGCCGGCCGCGAGGATCTTGAGGAGGAACGGCAGGCGGGGTGCGCCCGAGACCGGGTCCACCGAGCCCTGCACCCCGGCGAGCGCCGCCTCCGGGTCGTGCGCGAGGTACTCCGCGAGGGTCGAGGCGCCGACGGAGGCGGGGTCGAGGATGCGCGACGGCGAGCCGGGGTGCGCCCCCAGCCAGAGCTCCGCCTCGGGCGATCCGGACGCCGGGGTGCCGAGCGCCTCCGAGATGCCGGTGAGCGAGCCCCAGGCGTAGTCGCGGGGGGTGTTGCCGATCGGGATGAACACGGGGCGGCCGCCTTCCGTCGAGACAGTGGGGTCGGAGCCGCACGTCCCGGGGCCGCTCCGCCCCGACGCTAGCAGGATCTACAAGGCCGACGGCCGCTGACGGCGGCGCCCTTGGCGCTCTCCGCCAGCGGGCGCGGCGGGCGCGCCCCTCCTTCGTACGCTGGGAGGAGCCGCATCGTCGCCGCTCCCGCGGCACCGGTCGATGCGCCACGAGAGCAACGGAGCGATGGAGCATGGACAGCACGACCTTCGAGATCCTGGCGGCCGACTTCTACGGGTTCGAGGGGCGGCTCACGCCCGCCGAGAAGCAGCTGATCACCGGCGTCCGCGCCTTCCTCGAGGCCGAGGTGCGTCCGATCGCCGACGACTACTGGGAGCGCGCCGAGTTCCCGCGGCAGCTGATCCCCGGCATCCACGCCTCCGGAGTCGTCGGCCTCTCGTGGCCCGAGACCCGGGCGATCGAGAACTCGGCCGTGTTCCGCGGCTGGGTCGCGCTCGAGCTCGGCCGGGTCGACGCCGGCATCGCGACCTACGTCGGGGTGCAGAACGGACTCGTCATGGGCACCGTCGGCGTCGCCGGGTCGCCGGAGCAGCGCGCCGAGTGGCTCCCGAAGCTCGCCTCGGGCGAGGTGATCGGCGCCTTCGGCCTCACCGAGCCGCAGTCCGGCTCCGACTCGGCGCAGGGCCTGCGCACCACCGCCCGCCGCGAGGGCGACAGCTGGGTGCTCGACGGCGCCAAGCGCTGGATCGGCAACGCGACCTTCAGCGACATCACCGTGATCTGGGCGAAGGACGTCGCCGACGGCCAGGTGAAGGGCTTCCTCGTCCCCACCCAGGCGCCCGGCTACCGGGCGACGGCGATCGCGCGCAAGCAGAGCCTGCGCACCGTGCAGAACGCCGACATCGTGCTCGAGGGCGTCGTCGTGCCCGAGTCGCTCCGCCTGCAGGGCGCGAACTCCTTCCGCGACACCGCGAAGGTCCTCCGCCTCACCCGCGCCGAGGTCGCATGGCAGGCGATCGGAGTCGCGATCGGCGCCTACGACGCGGCCCTGCGCTACGCCCGCGAGCGCGTCCAGTTCGGCAAGCCGCTCGTCGAGCACCAGCTCGTGCAGGACCTGCTGGTGAAGAGCATCGGCAACATCACGGCCAGCATCGCTCTCGCGACCCGGGTCTCCGAGATGCTGGACGACGACGAGCAGCGCGACGAGCACTCCGCCCTCGCCAAGGCGTACACGACATCGCGGATGCGCGAGACGGTGGCCTGGTGCCGCGAGGTGATGGGCGGCAACGGCATCGTGCTCGACTACGGAGTCGCGCGGTTCTTCGCCGACGCGGAGGCGCTCTACTCGTACGAGGGCACGCGCGAGATGAACACTCTGATCGTCGGCCGCGCCATCACCGGCAGCGCGGCGTTCGTCTGAGCCGGGCCGACCCGCCCGCTCCCTAGACTGATCGCCATGATCCGACGCGCCGCGCCCGCCGCTCCCCGAGCGCTCGCGGTCGCGGTGCTCACGGTCATGGTGGGCGGCCAGGCGCTGCGCAACCTGCTCGGCTGGTGGGGCTGGGGCGCCGTCGTCGCGGCGCTCCTCGTCGCGTGCGTCGCGCTGGTCGTCCGCGAGCGGCCGCGCCTGCGCTGGAGCCGGACCCCGAAGTCGCTGGTCGCGTTCCTCGCACTGGCGGTCCTGTCGCTGCTGTGGTCGGCCTACCCCGGCGCGAGCGCGATCGGCATCGTCGCGCAGCTGGCCACCACGTTCGGCGGCGTGGTCATCGCCCTGACGCTCGGCGTCCGCTCCTTCGTGACCGCCCTCGGGCGAGCGCTGCGGATCACGGTCGGCCTCTCCCTCCTGTTCGAGCTGGTGATCGCGGTGTTCGTGCGGCAGCCGGTCCTGCCGGTGGTCATCGACCTGCCCGACGGCCGCATCCCCGACGCGTTCTACTGGTCGCTGGCCGACCTCTTCACCGGCGAGCCGATCCAGGGCATCGTCGGCAACCGCAACCTGCTGGGCTTCGTCGCGCTGCTCGGCCTGATCGTCGTCGCGATCGAGCTCGCGTCGCACAGCATCCGCCGTCGGTGGGGCGCGCTCTGGGCCGTCCTCTTCGTCGCCGCACTGCTGCTCACGCGCTCCTCGACCGTGATCCTGTGCGCCGTCGCCGTCGCGCTGGCCGCCGCCCTGGCCCTCTGGGCCCGGCGCCGCGGGGAGTCGGGGCGCCGGCCCGTGTACGCCACCGCGCTCGGGATCGTCGGCGTCACCGTCGCCGGCACGATCGTCGGCTGGAGCGCCCTGCTCGGCCTCCTGGGCAAGAGCGACGACGCGACGGGCCGGCTCGACATCTGGCGGGCCGTCTGGGCTCTCGCCTCCGAGCGTCCCGTGCTCGGCTGGGGCTGGGTCAGCTACTGGGCGCCGTGGGCGGCCCCCTTCGACACCCTCGCCGAGCGCAAGGGCGTGCTCTACCTGCAGGCGCACGACGCCTGGCTCGACGTCTGGTTCCAGCTCGGGATCGTCGGCCTCGTCCTCTTCGTCGCCCTGGCCGCCTCGACGCTCTGGCGCTCGTGGTTCCGCGCGGTCGACCGCCCCCGCCGCAGCGCCACCACGACGCTCCCCTACTCGGCGACGTCGCTCGCACCGCTGCTGCTGAGCGTCGCGCTGCTCGCCCAGTCGCTGGCCGAGAGCCGCATCCTGATCGAGGGCGGCTGGCTCCTCCTGGTCGCCCTCGCCGTCCTGACGAAGCAGCCCGCGAACGAGACGGAGGATGCGCTCACCGCCGAGCCGATCCCCCTCGCCGTCGAGCGCTCCGGTCGATGAGCGATCGGACGCCGTCCGCGCTCCCGGCGTCCCTCGCGGACGCACTGGTCTCGCCGCAGTTCGCCGCCGCGCTCGCGCAGACCTCCCTCGTCGTCGTGCTCTGCGCGCCCGCTGTCCGCGGTGTCATCGGCTGGCCGGGCTACGTCGCCGCGATCGCGACGCTGACGATCCTCGCGGGTGGGATGCTGATCCTCCGGCGCGGGATGCTCGACTGGGAGGGCCTGCTGCCGACGAGCATCCTGGTCTTCCTCGGCTGGATCGGCCTGAGCGTGCTGTGGAGCGGCTACCAGTGGGCGACCGTCTCGAGCGTGGCGTACCAGTTCGCCCTGGCGTTCCTCGCGATCGCGATCGGGCTGACGCGGGACATCATCCAGATCATCCGCGCGGTCGGCGACGTGATGCGAGTCGTCCTGGTCGCCTCCCTGGCGGTCGAGGTGCTGGCCGGCGTGCTGATCGACCGCCCGCTGCGCTTCCTCGGCGTCGAGGGCCTGCTCGCCTCGGGCGGCCCGGTCCAGGGGCTGGTCGGCACGCGCAACCAGCTCGGCCTGGTCTGCCTGCTGGCGATCGTCACCTTCTCGATCGAGCTCGTGACGCGCTCGCTCGCCCGCGGCCCCGCCATCGCCTCGATCGTGCTGGCCGCTCTCACCCTGCTCTTCACGCGCTCGGCCGTCAGCGCGGGGGTGCTGGTCGTCGCCGCCGTCGTCGCCCTCGCCCTCCGCTGGGTGCGGCGCGGCGACGGCGGTCAGCGGCGGCGCCGGCAGTACGTCACGGTGAGCATCGCGGCCGCCGCCGCTCTGACCGCGTGGATCTTCCGCTCGCGGATCATCGACACGCTGAACGCGGGCAGCGAGTTCGAGTTCCGGGTGCGGCTCTGGGAGCAGGTCGGGCGGTTCACCGATCTCGCCCCGATCATCGGCTGGGGCTGGGTGGGGTACTGGCGCACCGATCTGTACCCCTTCACCGCCATCGACTACCTCTCGGGCCGGCCGCACTCGTCGAGTCTCAACGCGGTCTTCGACCTGGCCCTGCAGGTCGGCGTCGTCGGAGTGGTGCTGTTCCTGGTCCTGATCGGCCTCGCGCTCTGGCGCTCCTGGCTGATCGCGTCCGAGCGCAAGGCGGTCGTGCACGTCTGGCCCGTCCTGGTGCTCACGGTGCTGATCATCACCGCGCTCGCCGAGAGCTCGATCCTGCTCGACGCGGGCTGGCTGCTCGTGGTGATCTGCGCGATGCGCGCCGCGCAGGGGCTCAGCTGGCGGCGCCTCCTGCACCCGAGGGACTGACCCTCGACGCCGCCCTCTGCGCGGCGACCGCGCGGAGGACGGCCAGGTGCTCCTCGCGGCAGCGCTCCCAGCTGAAGCGGCGGGCGCGCTCGACACCGAGCGGCCCGAGCTCGGGGCCGCGCGCGATCGCCTCGAGGATCCCGTCGGCGATCGAGCGCGGGTCGAGCGGATCGACGTACACGGCGGCGTCGCCGCAGATCTCGGGCAGCGAGCCCGCAGAGGAGGCGGCGACGGGGCAGCCGGACGCCATCGCCTCGATCGGCGGGAAGCCGAAGCCCTCGTAGAGACTCGGGAAGGCCAGCGCCGCTGCACGGCGGTAGAGCTCGGCGAGCTCCTGCTCGGTGACGTGACCGCGCCAGTCGACGAAGTCGGGCAGCGGAGCGAGCCGGTCGAGGTCGCCGCCCGTCAGCACCAGGCGGAGCGGGTGGCCGTCGGCGCGCAGCAGGCGCATCGCCTCGAAGAGCCGCGCGTGGTTCTTGTGCGGCCAGGCGCGCGCCGGGTAGAGGACGAAGTCCTCCCGCTCCCCCAGGTTCGGGCGGAACCGCTCGGTGTCCACGCCCAGGTGCGAGACGTGGATCCGCTCCTCGGGGATGCCGAGGAGCTCGACGATGCGGCTCTTCGTGAAGGCGCTGATGGTGATGACGGCGTCGGCGCGGCGCGCGGTGGCCTCGTAGGCGACCCTCCGGAACACCCGCTCGATGCGCGGGAACAGCTGCGGGAGGTCGCGGTGCTGCAGGTCGAAGACCATCTGCACGTGCCCCTGCCTGCGCGACGGGTAGGGCAGCGGCACGGTGAAGGGGAAGTAGAGGATCTCGTCGCGGCCGAGCAGCCGGCGCAGCCGGAGCGTGCGGACGGCCGCCTGGAGCATCCCGATCGCGCGACGGCGGTGCCCGGCGCCGCTCACCACTCCGCGCGCGACGACCTCGGGCACGCCCTCGCTGAAGCCGCGGGCGTTCTCGGGCACGAGCGCTCTGACGCGCAGTCCCTCCTCACCGGCGCGGGGCACCAGGAGGCGCGTCAGAGCGCGGGCGTAGGTCTCGCCGCCGCCCATCCCGCCCGGGTCGACGGTGAGCACGGCGAGGGTGACGGGGAGGTTCTCGGGCATGGCGTCCAATCGCGTTCCGATCCCGGCGAAGCCGATCGATCCGGTGCCCCGGTCGTTCCAGAGCCGGGTCAGGATACCCGCGCGGCCCGCTCCCGGCGGCGGCGGCGGACGGGCGCTCGGGCGCCGCCCCGGGCCGGATCCCCGGCCTGCGGGAGGCCGATGGGTAGTATGTAGCCCGCTGTCATCGACCCACGACGAAACGGACCACCACGTGCCCCGCGCTTTGATCACCGGAATCACCGGCCAGGACGGCCTGTACCTCGCCGAACTGCTCGTCTCGAAGGGCTACGAGGTCTTCGGCCTGGTGCGCGGGCAGAACAACCCCAAGTACGAGCTCGTCCGCCGCACCGTCCCCGAGGTCACGCTGCTCACGGGCGACCTGACCGACGTCTCGAGCCTCGTCCGCGTGCTCGCCGTGGCCCAGCCCGACGAGGTCTACAACCTCGGCGCGATCTCGTTCGTCGCCTACTCGTGGGAGAACGCGTCGCTCACCACCGACGTCACCGGCAAGGGCGTCCTGAACATCCTCGAGGCCACGCGCCTCTACGCCGGCTCCGACATGTCGCGCGTGAAGTTCTACCAGGCCTCCTCGTCCGAGATGTTCGGCAAGGTGCAGCAGGTCCCCCAGAGCGAGGAGACCCTCCTCTGGCCGCGCTCGCCCTACGGCGTCGCGAAGGTCTTCGGTCACTACATGACCATCAACTACCGCGAGTCGTACGACATGCACGCCTCCTCGGGCATCCTCTTCAACCACGAGTCCCCCCGCCGCGGCCCGGAGTTCGTCACCCGCAAGATCAGCCTCGCGGTCGCCCGCATCAAGCTCGGCCTGCAGGAGACCCTGGAGCTCGGCAACCTCGACGCGAAGCGCGACTGGGGCTTCGCCGGCGACTACGTCGATGCGATGTGGCGCATGCTGCAGCAGCCCGAGGGTGACGACTACGTCGTCGCGACCGGGGAGACGCACGAGATCCGCGAGTACCTCGACATCGCCTTCCGGCACGTCGGCATCGAGGACTGGACCCCCTACGTCACGCAGAACCCCGCGTTCATGCGTCCCGCCGAGGTCGACCTGCTCATCGGCGACCCGGCGAAGGCCCGCACCGTCCTCGGCTGGGAGCCCAAGGTCTCCTTCCCCGAGCTGGTCGCGATGATGGTCGAGAACGACCTCGCCGAGCAGACCCAGCTGAACAGGTAGTCGCCGTGCCGGTCGCCTTCGTCACCGGGGCGAGCGGGCAGGACGGGGGCTACCTCGTCGAGCGCCTGCTCGCGGACGGCTGGGACGTCGCAGCCCTCGTGCGCGGAGGGGACGACTCGTCGCTCCCCTCCGCCGTCCGTCCCTTCGAGGGCGACCTCCGCGACGCGGCCGGTCTCGGCCGCGCCGTGGCGGCGGCGGCGCCGGACGCGGTGTTCCACCTCGCCGGCATCTCCTCCGTCGCGCAGTCCTGGCAGGAGCCGGTCCTCACCGCCGAGGTCACCGGCACCGCCGTTGCGGCGCTGCTCGAGGCCGCGATGGCGCTGCAGGAGTCGTCGGGCCGCGAGGTCCGCTTCGTGCAGGCCTCCTCCTCCGAGATCTTCGGCGCCGCCACCGAGAACCCGCAGACGGAGTCGACCCCGATCCGCCCGGTCTCGCCCTACGGCGCGGCCAAGGCGTTCGCGCACCACCTCGTCGGTGTCTACCGCGGCCGGGGCCTGCACGCGTCCTCCGCGATCCTGTACAACCACGAGTCGCCCCGCCGGCCCGAGAGCTTCGTCACCCGCAAGATCACGGCCGGAGTCGCGGCCATCGCCGTCGGCGCGGCCGAGGAGCTCTCGCTGGGGAACCTCGACGCCCGCCGGGACTGGGGCTGGGCGCCCGACTACGTCGACGCCCTGCTCCGCGCCTCGCGCGCCGAGAGCGCCGACGACTACGTCGTCGCCACCGGGGTCGCGCACTCGGTCCGCGAGTTCGTCGGCGCCGCCTTCGCGGCCGCCGGCATCGACGAGTGGGAGGACCGCGTCGTCATCGACCCGCGCTTCGCCCGCCCGGTCGACGCCCCCGAGATGCGCGGAGACGCCTCCAAGGCCCGCGAGGCCCTGGGCTGGGCGCCGACCGTCGGCTTCGAGGACATCGTCGCGAGGATGGTCGAGAACGACCTCGAGCTCGCCCGCCGAGCACGCTGACGCCGCACACGCTCCCTCCCGTGCCGCCACGGCGGTGCTCCGGGGAGGGTACGTACAATGATCTGGCTGCCGCCACGGCAGTGCTATGGCTGGGAGACCGATGAGCACCAGGAATTCGACGATCACGCGCGCGGCTGACCGCGTCGACGCGATCGATCGCGAGCCCTTCCACCAGAGCGGCACGCAGCCGGGCGTCGGGCGCAAGAGCGGCTTCGTCTCGTCCCTCGTCGACATCTTCAAGCACCGCGAGCTCCTCAAGCTCCTCGTCAACCGCGAGCTCAAGGCCCGCTACAAGGACTCGAGCCTCGGCTTCGTCTGGACGCTCATCCGCCCGCTCGTGATGCTGATGATCTACTACGTCGCGATCGGCCAGTTCCTCGGCGCCGCCCGCGGGATCCCGGTGTTCGCGATCTTCGTCTTCTGCGGACTCACGCTGTGGAACCTCTTCAGCGAGATCGTCGCCACCGGCACCACCTCGATCCTCGCGAACGCCGGACTGATCAAGAAGGTCTACCTCCCGCGCGAGATCTTCCCCGTCGCCACGATCGGCGCTGCCCTGTTCAACTTCGCGGTGCAGTTCCTGGTGCTGATCGTCGGCGCCATAGCCCTCGGCGCGTTCGAGTTCAGCTGGCAGCTGCTCTTCATCTTCCCGGCCCTCGCGGTCACGCTCGTCTACGGGCTGGCGCTCGCTCTCGCGCTGTCGGCGCTCAACGTCTACCTGCGCGACATCCAGTTCCTCGTCGAGGTCGGCCTGCTCATCTTCTTCTGGCTCTCGCCGATCACGTACGCCTGGTCGTTCGTCGTCGAGACGGTGCCGCCGTGGCTCGAGCAGATCTACCTGCTGAACCCGATGACCAACGCCATGCTCGCCTTCCAGCGCGCCATCTGGGGACCGGGTTCGCGCGAGACGCAGGTCGAGCAGACCGACGGCACCTTCCGCGCCGTCGCCGGGCAGCCGTGGCCGGCCGACATGGCCCTCCACCTGCTCATCGTCTTCCTCGTGGGGCTGGTGCTGGTGTGGGTCTCCCACCGCATCTTCCGCCGCCTCGAGGGCAACTTCGCCCAGGAGATCTGACCCCATGACCCTCGAGACCGAGATCGGCCTCCCCGCTGCGGCGGCGATGCCGACCATCATCCGCGTGCAGAACGCCTCCAAGCGCTTCGTGATCCGCAAGGACAAGAGCCTCAAGGAGCGCGTCGTCAACTTCGGCCGCGGCAAGCAGCACCGCGACGACTTCTGGGCGCTGCGCGACATCGACATCGAGATCCCGCTCGGCTCGACGGTCGGCCTGATCGGCGCGAACGGCTCGGGCAAGAGCACGCTGCTGAAGCTCATCGGCGGCATCATCCAGCCGACCACCGGCATCGTCGAGCGTCGGGGCCGCCTCGCGGCGCTCCTCGAGCTCGGCGCGGGCTTCCACCCCGACCTCACCGGCCGCGAGAACGTCTTCCTGAACGGCGCGATCCTCGGGCTCTCCCGCAAGGAGCTCGAGGAGAAGTTCGACTCGATCGTCGACTTCTCCGAGATCGCCGACTTCATCGACACCCAGGTGAAGTTCTACTCCTCCGGCATGTACGTACGGCTCGCCTTCGCGATCGCGATCCACACCGACCCCGACCTGCTCCTCGTCGACGAGGTCCTCGCGGTGGGTGACGAGCCCTTCCAGCGCAAGTGCATGGACCGCATCCGCGCCTTCCAGCGCGCCGGCAAGACCATCGTCCTCGTCACCCACTCGCTCGAGCAGGTCGGCGAGCTCTGCGACCGGGCCATCGTCCTCGAGCACGGCCACGTGATCTACGACGGCGAGACCGCCCGGGGCCTCGAGGTGCTCCGCAACGGCTTCGAGTCCTCCCGCCAGGAGCGCGTCGAGCGCGAGACCGCTGAGGCGATCGTCGAGGCGGAGGAGTCCGGCGAGGAGGTCGAGCAGATCCAGCCCGCCGAGATCGTGAGCATCGAGCTCGACGGCGGCACCGTCGAGGACGGCAACCGCACGCTCCGCCCGGGCGACGACCTCGAGGTCCGCGTGACCCTGCGGCCGCTCAGCTCGACGCCGCTCGAGAACTGGTTCCTGGGCATGGGCGTCGACACCCCGATGGGGCAGATCGTCTTCGGCACCAACACCATGCGGCTCGGCTTCGAGCACCCTCCGCTCACGGAGGAGACCACCGTCGCGTTCCACCTCCCCGACATCCGCTTCGGCGGCGGGACCTACGCGGTGCACGCCTCGGCGTCGACCCTCGGCAACGGCGAATTCACCCGCGTGCCCGTCGGCGCGCGCTTCACGGTCGAGCGGAGCGACAAGCGGGTCGGTCTCGTCAGCGTGGCCGCCTCGGCGACCGTGGGCGGGGTCACCCGGGCGTGAGCCGTCGCGTCCGCCTCCGCGTCGATGCGACACCGCTCGCGGCGGAGGCGCTGACCGGGGTCGGAGTCGTCCTTCTCGAGACCGTGCGCGCGCTCGCCGACCCGCGCTTCGCCGGCCGGGTCGAGACGACGCTCTTCGCGCCGTTCTCGGAGCGGGCCGCCGTCGCGCGCCGCGCCCCCGACGGCGTCCGGGTGCGCGGGGTGCCGCTCCCCCGCCGCGTCTTCGGGCTGCTGACCCGCACCCCGCTCCCGATCGACGTGCTGATCGGCCGGGGCGTCTACTTCTTCCCGAACTTCCGCAACTGGCGGACGCTCAGCCCGTCGATCACCTTCGTGCACGACGTCTGCTTCGCCGCGCAGCCGGCGATGGTCCCGGAGGAGCGGCGCCGCTTCCTCCGCGCCCACGTGCCGGGATGGCTGCGGCGCACGAGCCTGGTGGCGACGGGAACGCCGTCGGCGGCGCGCGAGATCGAGCAGCTCCTCGGCGTCGGCGCCGACCGGATCCGAGTCCTCCCCACGACCGTCGACTCCGGTGTCTTCCGACCGCGTCCCCGCGAGGAGGAGCGCGCCGTCGCTGGCGAGCTGCAGGTCGACCGATATCTGCTGTTCGTCGGAGCGCGCGAGCCCCGGAAGAATCTGCCGCTACTCATCCGTTCCTACGCTGCCGCCGACCGACCGGTCGGGCACACCCTTTTGCTGGTGGGTGCGACCGGGTGGGACGACGGGGAGATCGTTGCGGAAGTCCGCAGTGCGACGGAGGCGGGCGCCGATGTGCGGATCGTCACACGGCCGATTCCGGCCGAGGTGCTGCCGGCCCTGATCTCGGGGGCTGAAGCTCTCGTCCTCGTCTCGCACCACGAGGGGTTCGGACTGCCGGCTCTCGAGGCCGTGGCATCAGGTACGCCGGTCATCGCCTCTGACGTCCCGGGAATTCGCGACGCCCTCGCCGGCCACGAGGACGCCGCCGTCTTCGTTGATCCCGAGCGGCAGGACGAACTCGTCCAGGCCCTTGAAATCGCAATGGCGGCCCCTCGGCGGGTAGATCCCGGGCGCATTCGCCCGTGGACCGACGCTGCAGAGGTTCTCGTCCGGACTGCGGAGGAGCTCGCCGCGTGAGCCTGTGCCGACGCGGCGGTTCAGGCGGAAAGTGTCATGGCCGATTCGTGTTCCTGGACGCAGGAGAGCAGAGGTCGTAGCGTTGCGCCATCACGACGGCGTGAGGAGCGGGGTCATGGTGGTGGGATCTACTGGTGCATCTTCTTCCCAGGAAGACCACGGCTCCCTGCGCGAACGACGCGATCCGGCGTATCGACCCTGGCGAGCCGGTCAGAAGCAGGTTCGCAGTGCCGCTCGCGTGGTCTGGTCTCTCATCTTCGGATTCTTCGTCGTGATAGCCACCCTCGCTTTCACCCTCTGGTTCCTCAACCGCCAAGGGGTCTTCCTTGCCGAGATCGCGCTGCCGATCCTCGTCATCGCGTCTGCGATGGTGCTGATCCTTGCGCTCGCGTCCGCAGCCATCATCTTCAGCCGGCTCGATTTGGCGAATCGAAACCACGCCATGGGTCTACCGGAGGGAAGCATTCGCGCGATCATCGCCCTACTCCTCCTGGTTATATTCGCGGTCGTGTCAGTCTTTCTGATCGCCAACGCCGACCGCCGTGACGTGCGCAGGATAGAGGGCATCACGCAAGAGCAGGCAGACCAGTATCCTGCCCAGGAAGTGGTCTCCAGGACTCTCTTAGAGGAGGGATCCGGCCTCGACGAGGATGGCGGCCGCCTGGTCACTGTCGTCCTCGACGGCGGAGACTCCCCATCGCTCCAAATGTCTCAGCAACTCCAGACCACGCTGGGAACGCTCGTCGTCGCTATCGCCGCCTTCTACTTCGGGAGCCAGGCGGTCCAGACCGCGACAGTCAAAGCGAAGCCGACACAGAGAGCATCGGACGGTGAGGCTTCACCTCCGCGCGGTCCAGTGGCGAAGACATCGAGTAGCGCCGACGCTGAAAGCCGAGGGGACCCAGATCCGGCGATGCAACCACAACCGACTGGGCAGAGGGACGACCGTCGAGGTGAGGGTGTAGGCGCGACGAGCAGAGAAGGCACCGCGGCCGATGTGGCCGAGGGGTTCGCCGTCGATGAGTCGAATCAGACCGGCGAAACGGCTCGGGAGCACAATCCACCCGTGCGGAGTGACCTGGCACCAGCGCCGAGCACCGCCGAGGAGAATTCCGACTCGGGAAACACGCGTCTCGCCTGGTGACGACGCCGCCTAGCGTTCGGCGGCGACGAAGTCCCAGAGCGTGGCGGCGTACTCGGCCCACGAGGAGTTGTCGCGCGAAGACGCCTCCGTCTGCAGACGCGCCAGCAGCTCGTCGTCGGTGAGCAGCTCGCGCATCCCCCGCGCGATGTCGTGGTCGTCGCGCGAGTCGACCGTGACCGCTCCGCCCTGCGAGGCGATCTCGGCCATGCTGCCGTACTGCGCCGTCAGGACGGGCGTGCCGACGGCCAGCGACTCCGCGACCGGCAGCCCGAATCCCTCGTTGAGCGAGGGGAAGACCGTGAACCGGGCGAGCCGGTAGGCGCTCCAGAGGAGCTCGTCGGTGATCGCCGAGAAGGAGGACACCTCGCGCTCCTCGGCCTGCAGCCGAGCGAGCTGGGCGTCGAAGCCCTCGCTGTTCCAGGCGTTGCCGCCGATGAAGACGAGGCTGAACTCGTGCCCCTCGCGCCAGAGCAGCTCGGCGGCGTGCAGCACGGCGAGGTGGTTCTTGCGCGGCTCGTGGCTGCCGACGCAGACGACCAGCGGGAGGTCTCCCGTGACGAGCTTCTCCTTCGCCCGGGCGAGGGCCGCCGCGTCGACGACTCCGGCCTCGGACGGCAGGAGGATCGGCTCGATGTCCGGACCCTTCCGCCCCACTCCGGCCAGCATCTCGCGCCAGCCGCGGTACTCCACGGCCGCAGCCTCCGAGATCGTGGCGACGCGGTCCATGTGGCTCACGGCGACGAGGGTCCGCGAGAACGCGGCGCTCATGCCGATGTGGGCCGTCTCGGCCGTGGTCAGGGGCACGCAGTCGAACCCGATCGTCGAGGTGGCGTTGCCGCTGAACTCGGCCATCGCCGCGATCCGCGAGGTGCGCTCGTCCTCCGTCGCGAGCTCGGGGAGGACGTATCGCGAGCGCCACGGCACCAGGATGTCGCTCGAGGGGTCGGCCTTCGCGTCGGGCACGGTGCCGTAGAGGGCGTTGCGGCGCAGCGGAGGATCGAGCTCGCGGAGCGTGCGGTCGGCACTGTCCCAGCCGACGAGCACCATCTGGTGCTGCTTGGTCCACTCGGCGATCGACTTGCGGACGACCCGCTGGATGCCGGTCGCGAGACCGGTGCGCGCCGTGTGGTGCACATCCACGACGACGGCGGCCGTGACCACGCGGACGCGCGGCATCTGCAGCCGGTTGAGGATGAACCCGTTCGCCCGCTCGCGCAGGAGCGAGCGCAGCAGCGCGGTCGCCCCGTCGAGGCGGACGAGCCGCACCGCGTCGACCACGTCGTCGCGCAGCGGCAGAGCGCCGGTGAGCACCGAGAGGGTCAGCCAGACCTCCTCCGTGGACGGCGCCACGAGGACGCCGGCGAGCTGGCGCACCAGGCCGTCGACCTCGGCGTCGGGCGCGAGCTCGGGCGCGAGGGTCTCGAGCAGCACGCTCATGCGGTCGATCGCCACGGACTTACGCACGGGGCGCTCCCTCGTTCTCGTCGGCGCCCACCAGGACGCCCCACAGGTCTTCCGCGTAGTCGTCCCACGTCCGCCGCGGGCGCGCGAGCGCCTCTCCGCGGAGCCGGTCGATCAGCACGTCGGACTCGAGCATCTCGCGCATGGCCTCGTGGATCGCGTCGTCATCGCCGGGATCCACGGTGACGCAGCCGCCGTCGGCCGCGATCTCGGCCAGCGAGCCGATGCTCGAGGTCAGTGCGGGCACGCCCAGCGCGAGCGCCTCCGCGACGGGGAGGCCGTAGCCCTCGTGCGTGGAGGGGAAGGCGAGGAACCGCGCGTTCTCGTAGGACGCGACGAGCTTCTCGTCGCTCGCCCCGCGCCACAGCTCCACCGAGCGGCCCGCCTGCTGGGCCTCGCGGATCCGCACGTCGAAGACCCTGGTCGACCAGTCGTTGCCGTTGCCGATGAAGCGCAGCGTGAAGACGTGCCCCTCGCGCCAGAGCCGCTCGGCGGCGTGCAGCACGGCGAGGTGGTTCTTGCGGGGCTCGGTGCTGCCCACCGAGAGGACGAGCGGACCGACCGTGGAGGGCGCGATCGAGGCGTCCACGAGGTTCGGGCGGTCGACCGGGAGCGCGACGGTGTCGACCTGCGGACCGGTGAGGCCCTGTGCGGGCAGCGCGTCCACGAAGCCGCGGAACTCGTCGGAGGCCGACTCGCTGATGCCCGCGACGTGGCTCGCGTGCTTGACGATCGAGAGGTAGTTGACGAAGCGCGCGGTCTCGATGCCCGGGACGGTGTCGGCGCTCACGACCGGGATCGCGTCGTAGCCGATCAGCCCGACACGGTTGCCCGAGTACGCCGCGAGCGACGCGTAGGGCGCGCAGAGGTTGAGGCCGGGGACCTCGGGGATGAGCACGGTCGAGCGGAAGGGCACGACGAAGCGGACCTCCTCGGGGTCGCCGTCGCGCCACGGCTCCGACCGGATGTTCTCGTAGTCGATGACGCGCGAGAGCTCGATCTCGCTGAGGCGCCGCATCGCCATCGATCCGTTGACCCAGGCGATCGGGGTGACCTCGTGCCGGCCGTGCCAGCGGCGCATCGTGTTGCGGACGACCCGCTGGATGCCGGTCTGGTGCGCGTGACGGGCGCAGAAGTCGACATCGGCGATGACCGCGTCGGTGACGATCTCGAGCCGCGACCCGAGGTCTGCGTAGCCGGTGGAGGCGCGCGCACCGGCCGACAGGAAGACCCGCAGGGCCTCGTGCGGCTCGCAGAACTCGAGCGAGCGGCGGAACCAGAGGAAGAAGTGCTCGACCGGGAAGACCGCGAGGAACGACGTGAGGGCCAGCCAGGTCAGGTCGTCGGAGGCGCGCTCCTTGGTGCGGCGCGCGATCGCGTCGAGCAGGGGGCCGGGGCCGCGACCCGCGAGGGCCTCGATCTCGTCGGGCCGCAGGAGGAAGGGCGCGAGCTGCTCGAGGCGCTCGGTCAGCAGCGCGCGGCGGAGGGGGGCGTCGAGATCGTCGGTGCTGCTCATCCGCGGCGCCCGAACCGGCGCTGGGCGTAGCGGGCCGTGTGGCCCATCGCCCCGCGGAGACCGAGCTGCGTGGCGCGGATCTGGAAGAGTCGGACGGCGCGGAGGGGCTTCGTCACGCGCCACGAGAGCGTCTGCTCGAACGGTGCCGAGGCGACGACTCCGCCGACGTGCATGTGCTTGAGCCACGCATCGAGCGGATCGTTGAGGAGGGCGTCGCGCTCGGCCCGGAGCTCCTCGAGGGTCTCGACCCGGGCACTCGTGCGGGCGGGGGCGCCGGCCGTCTCGGGGACGACCTCCGCGGAACCGGCTTCTGGCTTCTCATCGCCCGCTCGAAGGCGCGGGTCACCGCTCACGTCTGTCACCCCGACATTCTAATCGGAGGTGCGGGCGGTGCCCGGTCGCGTCACTCCGGGCGGCGGATCGGCGCCGTGTCGTTGACCGCCGCCACGTCGTCCTCGAAGATCGCCGCCGCGGCGATCTCGGCCTCCCGCGCCTCGACGACCCCGCCCGAGCGGTGGTGCCCGAAGACCCAGTAGCGGTAGAGCACGAAGCGGAAGCCGGTCGCGAGACCGAGCCCGATGACGTTCGCCGAGATGTTGTCGGCGACGAGGTTGTCGAAGCCCAGGACGTAGTGCGAGATGTAGAGCGGGAGCAGGTTGACCGCCATGCCGGCGACGGCGACGGTCGCGAACTCGGCGAGCTCGAGCAGGTAGTTCGAGCGCCGGTGCTCCCGGAAGGTCCAGTAGCGGTTGCCGAACCAGGTCACCACCGTCGCCGCCGCCACGGCCACGACCTTGGCGCCGATCGGACCCGAGAGGAGATGCTCGCCGCTGAGGCGCAGCAGGTTGAAGACCGTGATGTCGACGACGAGCCCGAGGACGCCGACCACCCCGAACTTGAGGGCGTAGGCGATCAGACCGCGGTAGACGGCCTTGCCCCGGGCCACGAGACCCGGTCGAGCGGTGGCGCCCGTCTCGGCTCCGCTCATCTCAGGAGGTCTTCGGCGGGCGGGTGCGCGAGCCCTCGCGCACGCGGATCTTCGCGAGGATCCAGAGGGCCTCGAAGCCGTCCTTGACGGTGATCTTCTTGCCCTCCTCGCGGGTGCGGGCCTTGTAGCTGATCGGGACCTCGTAGGGGCGGTGTCCGCGGGCGAGGAGCTTGGCGGTGACCTCCGCCTCCATGCCGAAGCCCTTCTCCTTGATGTCCAGCGAGCGGTAGAGCGCGAGCGGCATCAGCTTGAAGCAGGTCTCGACGTCCGAGATGTAGGCGTTGAAGAGGATGTTCGTGACGAGGTTCACGCCCTTGTTGCCGATGACGTACCAGTACGAGAACGAGGTGTGGCTGCCGAACGTGCGGCTGCCGTAGACGAGCTCGGCGTCGCCGTCGAGGACGGGCTGCAGCAGCGACGGGATCTCGCTGGGCCGGTACTCCTCGTCGGCGTCGCAGATGATGACGTAATCGCCGGTCGCCTCCTGCACGGCCCGGCTGATCGCCGCGCCCTTGCCCTGGTTGACGCTCTGGTGGAACACGCGGATCCGCGGGTCCTCGAGCGCGTCGAGGATCTGCTTCGTGCGGTCCCTGCTGCCGTCGTTGACGATCACGAACTCGATCTCGACGCCCTCCTGGAACCGGATCGCGAGAACGCGGTCGACGGCCTTCTGGAGCGTCGCCTGCTCGTTGTAGACGGGCATGAGGATGGAGAGCTTCACGGGTCGCGGGTCTCTTTCTACGGGTGTGGTCGCTGCGGCGTCGTCGGTGCGCGGCGCTCTACGGCGCAGCGGTGACGATGGTGGACTCGAACCACGCGATGGTCCGTGCGAGGCCGTCCTCGACGGACACGGTCGGCTCCCAGCCGAGGATCTCGCGGGCCTTGCTGATGTCGGGCTTGCGCCGCTCGGGGTCGTCGATCGGGCGCGCCTCGTAGCGGATCTCGGAGTCGCTGCCGATGATCGCCACGATGCGGCGGGCGATCTCGCCCAGCTCGAGCTCGTCGACGCTGCCGAGGTTGATCGGGCCGGAGTCGTCGGAGTCGGCCATCCGCAGGATCGCGTCGACGAGATCGTCGACGTAGAGGAGGGAGCGGGTCTGCGTGCCGTCGCCGTGCATCGGGATCGGCAGCCCCGCCAGGGCCGCCTTCACGAACGCGGGCACGGCGCGGCCGTCGTCGATGTCCATGTTCGGGCCGTAGGTGTTGAAGATCCGGATGACCCCGGTGTC
The DNA here is from genome assembly GCF_009807095.1 of Rathayibacter sp. VKM Ac-2754. Classification (GTDB taxonomy): domain Bacteria; phylum Actinomycetota; class Actinomycetes; order Actinomycetales; family Microbacteriaceae; genus Rathayibacter. Next base: position 192,374 of record NZ_WUCC01000006.1, read on the forward strand.
GACCCCGAAGTAGCGGCGGTACGCGAAGGTGATCGCCTCCGCGTAGCGCTTGGCCTCGTCGTAGACGCTGCGAGGGCCGTTCGGATTCACGTTGCCCCAGTACTCCTCCGTCTGCGGGTGCACGGCGGGGTCGCCGTACACCTCCGAGGTGGAGGACACGACGAAGCGGGCGCCGTCGCGCTTGGCGACCTCGAGAAGCGCCTCGGTCACGGAGGAGCCGGCGTGCAGGGTCTCGATCGGGTGCGCGAGGTAGCGCGGAGGCGACGCGGGAGACGCGAAGTGCAGCACCACATCGAAGCGGCCGGGGATCGCGGCGGCCTTCTCGGCGTCGTCCTCGACGAAGGTGAAGGACGGGTGGCTGAGGAACTCGCCGATGTTCCGCGTGGAGCCGGTGATCAGGTTGTCGAGCACGACGACCGAGTCGCCCCGACGCAGGATCTCGGCGGTCAGGTTCGAACCGAGGAACCCGGCCCCTCCGGCGACGAGGAATCGTCTGCTCATGGTGCTTCGGCCTTCCGGTGCATTCGGTCGCTCGCCGGTGCGAGAACCGGACGACAGTAGCACGGGGCCCGACCGGTCGAACGCGTGCCGCGCGGAGCCGCCTCGACCGATGGTCTAGGGTTGTGGCCGCCGTGATGGGGTCGGTCGCGCCGGCCACTTCGGGAGGGATCTGAGGACGCTGCGATTCCCGACCGCTCCGAACCGAACGAAAAGAACGAGCATGACCTCGCCATCCCCGTCCGCTCCTCCTGCCGCCACCGGGATCCGCGGTGTCGCGCCATGGCGGTTCCTCGGCATCGAGGCCGCCCTGGCCCTCGCAGCCGGGCTGCTCAGTGCGCTTCTCGCCGTCCTCGCGTGGCGCGTCTCGCCGGCCGATCTCGGGCTGCGCTGGGCGACCGGGGGCGCCGACCAGATCCTGCACTACTCCATCTTCACCAGCGCCTCGCAGGTCTTCCCGTTCCTCCCCAACGACGAGCTCGGCTTCCCCGCCTCGCAGAACCTCTTCTTCGCGCCGCTCTTCGATCCGTGGTCGGCCGTCCTGGTCTCGGCGCTGGCGCTCGTCCTCCCCGACGGCGTCTGGGCGCTGAACGTCTACAACCTCCTCGCCTTCGTCGGCACGGCCTTCACGGCGTTCCTCTTCTTCCGCGGTCTGCGGCTGCACCGCTCGACCTCGTTCGTGGTCGCGGTCGTCTTCGCCGTGCTGCCGTACCACTTCGTGCAGCTCGCGCTCGGGCACCCGTTCCTGGCGAACTACTGGGCCGTCCCGCTCCTCGGGCTGCTCGTGCTCGTCGTCGCGGGCGGTCGTGCCGATCCGTTCGGCGAGTGGATCGAAGCGGGCGCCGGCAGGCGGATGCGGCTCGCCCGGCGCCTCGTCCCGATCCTCGCGCTGTGCTGGGCCACCGCCTTCACGCAGTCTTACTACTTCGTCTTCGCCGCCCTCGTCGTCGGGGCGGTGTGGTTCGTCCGCGTCATCGTCGCCGCAGCGACCCGCTCATGGCGGTCGATGCTGTGGCCGACCGTGACCGTCGGCGTGCTCCTCGCCTCGATCGGCGCGCAGCTCGCCATCCTGTCGCTCGACCTCGGCGAGCGCTACGCGAAGTACTTCGCGGGCCGGACCCCGCAGGAGTCGGAGTTCTACGGCGGGAAGATCATGGACCTCCTGCTCCCCGCGCGCTCGAGCGGGTTCGCGCCCCTCGCGTCGCTGGCGCAGGACTACGCCGACACCACGGGGATCCTGCAGACCTCCGAGAGCGCGAGCACCGCCGTCGTCGTGTCGATCGCCTACGTGGTGATCGTCGTCGTCGTCCTCGCCAGGCTGCTCGCTCCTCGCCTCCGCACCCGCGGCGGGGAGGAGGCGACGCCCGCGCTCCTCTCCGACGAGCGGGTCGGCGCGATGTCGGGCGCCTTCGTCGTGGCCCTCCTCTTCTTCACGACCGCAGGGCTCGGGGCGCTCCTGGCCTACTACGCCTCCCCCGAGATCCGCGCCTGGTCGCGGTTCTCGATCGTGCTCTCCCTCTTCGCCCTCGGCGTCGCCGCGATCGCGCTGGAGTCCCTCGTCCGCAAGCGCGTCGTCCGCATCGTCGTGCTGGCGCTCGTCGCCGCCGTCGCCCTCGTCGATCAGCTCGGAGGCGTGAGTGCGGCCCTGCCGCTCGGACCCGCCCCCGACACGGCGCTGAGGGAGTTCTCGGCGGAGGTGGACGACACGCTCCCCGAGGACTGCGGCATCGTGCAGCTGCCGCTGAAGGACTTCCCCGAGACGGGGGCGATCGGAGCGATGGGCGACTACGACGAGAGCCTTCCCTACATTTACAGCTCGCGCGACGATCTGCGCTGGAGCTACGGAGCCGTCGTGGGCACGCGCGGCGCCGACGAGTGGAACGACGCGACCACCCCGGCCGTCTTCGGCGACGAGGTCCAGGAGTCGGGCGCCTGCGCGGTGCTGGTCGACCTGAGCGCGTACACCGAGGACGTCGGCGGCTGGCAGCCCCTCGTCGACGAGGTCAGCGACGCCGACGCGCCCGCGCTCGACTCCGAGGACGGACGGTACGAGCTCTTCCTGGTCGGCTGATCGCCGGCCGCGTCAGCGGACGACGGCGAACACCAGCCAGCGACCGGACGACGACGCGGCGAGCGGGGTCAGCGAACCGCTCGCGGCGACCACGTCGTCCTGCCAGGCGCCGACCTGCTCCGTGTAGGCGGCGGTGTCGACGTAGATCGCGCACGCGCCGCTCGACTCGACGGCCGAGGCGAACTCCTGGGGCGTGTCGGCGTCGCCGAAGACCTCGAAGCCGCTGGTCCCGCTGATCGACCCGTAGCTCCACTCCAGCTGCCCCTCCTCGGTGTAGAGGTAGGGCAGCGCCTCGTCGTAGTCGGCCATCGCGCCGATGCGCCCGCTGTCCGGGAAGCTCTTGATCGGCAGCTGCACCACTCCGCAGTCGTCCGGCAGGGCCTGCTCGACCTGGTCGACGAGCGCGACCATCTCCGCGTCCTCGGTCGGCGCGAGCGGAACGAACCGCGCCACTCCCGCGAGCTGGTCGGCGACGGCGACGGCGATCACGGCCGCGACGACGACGGCCCGCAGCCGACGGCCCGAGACGCGCGCCAGAACGACGGCCACGGCTCCGAGCGCGAAGAGCACGAGGACGATGGACAGGCGGGACCACGCCCGCACGGTCGTGCTGGCGAACACGGCGACGGCCATGCCGAATCCGGTGATGACGTAGAAGAGGAGCGTCCACAGGGTCGCCACGGCCAGCACGCGGATGCGCTCGTCGGACACCAGTCGCCCGAGTGCCGTGGCGCGGAGAGCGCGACCGCCCGCCAGACCCACCAGGGGCAGCGCGATCAGGAGGACGCAGAGTCCGGCGATGCCGATCAGCGGCATGCCGGGCGGCTCGGTGGCCTTCGCGACGGCCGCCGCGTTCTCGTACATGTTCGTCAGCGCGCCGATCTTGGGCACCTGGGTGCCCTGCCACGGCAGGAACAGCGTCAGGATCTTGCCGCCGAAGGTCTCCGACTCCCCCGGTCCCCGGCTCTCGAAGTAGCGCTCCGACCGCTCCCCGTACCCGCCGCCGAGCAGCAGCAGCTCGACGCCGACCAGCACCCCGAGGGAGACGAGCGGCAGCGCGCGCACGAGGGCCTCGCGGATTCTCGCGCCGGTCGCGACCGCGGCGAGCGACCCCAGGAGCCACGCCCCGGCGAGCACGAGGAGGCTGAAGACGTAGTAGTAGCCGCCCGAGCTCGCGATCAGGAGCGGCAGCACGACGACCGGCACCGCACCGCGCAGCAGTCGAGCGCGCCTCGTCGCCCCGCGCGCGATCCACGCACGGAAGGGGTCCGTGCGCTCGCCTGCGACCGCGAGCACCAGGATCCCCAGCAGCGGGATCGCCCAGTAGTTGGCGAGGAAAGCGTGGCCCGCCCCCAGCCGGAGGAAGTGGTAGGGAGCGAGGCTGAAGAGGATCGCTGTGAGGGCCGCCGTCCACGGCGGCGTGCGGAGGCAGCGGAAGAAGGCGTAGCCGGTGAGCGCGACGAGCGCGAAGGTCAGCAGGTAGAAGAGGTTGAGCAGCACGAAGCCGTCGTGGACGACGAGCGCCAGCGCCGCGGCGAGCAGGGCGGAGGCGATGTCGAACTGCGCGGTGAAGAACGCGTTGAAGCCGTCGGGGAAGCCGAGCGCGCCGTTCTCGGAGAACGGGAAGCTCTGCGTCGCGCTGCGGAAGAGCAGGTAGTGCAGGATCTGGTCGTCGCCGCCGAGCTGCCAGCGCTCGGTGAGAACGTCGGGCGTCACCCTCAGCGCGAGCGCGGCGGCGAGGGTGCTGACGACGGCCGCCGCGCCCGCCCAGCCGAGCTCGAGCGCGAGGCGGCGGCGGCGTCTCGTGCGGGCACCGGGCTCAGAAGCCATGCGCGGCACTCTCTGCGGCGAGGCTCGCGGCGACCCGCTCGTTGAGCACGGCCTCCCCGGGGGTGCCCGCGTAGTCGTAGACGTCGAAGGTCGGGCATGCGGTGATCTCGCGCGGCTCGCCCAGCTGGGCGATCGCGAGCGCGGCCCAGTCGGGATCGCGGTCGGCCAGCACGTAGCTGAAGGTCGTGTCCCGGTACGACGCCGCGTTGTTCATCCAGAGCTGGACGCTGAAGTCGAAGTTGACCTGCTGCACGTCCACCTCCTCGTCCCCGTAGAGCTCGAGGGCGCGCGTGCTCCAGAACGAGCCGACGCCCGAGACCTCGCGCCCGGCGATCCAGCTCTCGAGGCAGGCGCGGTCGGCGGTGCTGCCGGCGGTCGCCGCGGCGGCCCGCACCGGAGGGAGCGCGACGGCGATCGAGATCCCGACCACGGCGACGACCCCGGCGATCGCCCCCCACCGCACGGCGGTTCCGGCCACCGCTGCCCTGAGCCGCTCGGCGACGGAGCGCGGCAGGCGCAGCCCCGCCAGCGGCACGATCATCAGCACCGGGAAGACCGCCAGAGGCAGCAGGTACCGGCTCACGAGACTCCCCGTGATGATCAGGCCGATCAGGAGGGAGGCGGCGGCGACCAGGACGAACATGGCGAGCACCACGCTCGCATCGCGCACCTGCCGCGCCCGCTCCGGGCGCACCTGGGCCGCGACCGCGACGACCAGGGTGGCCGCCGCCGCGAGGAGGAGGCACGCGACGACGAGGATCTCGAGCTTGCCCGACCGCGCGGCCCCGACCTCGCGCATCTGCAGGATGAAGCCGTCGACCGCCGTTCCGGCACGCTCGAGGTGGAGGTAGGTCGAGGCGTCGACGGCGACGAACCTGATCAGCAGTCCCCGCGCCGCCAGGCCGACCGCGGCCGAGACGACGAGGACCGCCGACAGCACGGCCACGCGGCGCCAGGCCATCCGCCGCAGCACGAGCACGACGAGCAGCGAGGCGACCGCCGGGGCCGTGAACTGCAGGGCGAACAGGGGGTTCGAGAGAGTCGTTCCCGCCGAGACGGCGGCGATGCCCACGAGGGAGAGGAGCAGCCGACGGCGGCTCGGAGGACGCGCCGGGTCGAACCCGCCCGTCGCCCGGCCCATCAGGGCGAGCACGACGAGGCCCGCGAGCACGACCCCCGAGTAGTAGGTGGTGAACAGGATCCCGCTGGCGAACGCTCCGCCGTTGATCATCCCGCGGCCCTCGGTGGCGACGAGGAGGAGCACGACGACGGTCGCGACGGTCGCGGCGGCGACGCGGCGGAGCGGCGACCGGCCGGCGAGCACGCTCGCCGCGAGCCAGCGCAGCGCGAGGTAGATTACGGCGACGTTGACGAAGGCGCTCGCGACGAGCGACCCTGCCGATCCCCCGCCGGCGAGCACGAGGCTCACGAGGTAGAGCGGCAGCTCCGGGAACACCAGGAGCTGGCTCGTCATGACCCACTGCATCGGCTCGCCCCGCTGCACCGACTCGACGAGCAGCGGGAGGGCGAGCGAGTCGCCCTCCGAGAGCAGATAGGTCCACCACGGAGTACTCGAGAGCCGCCAGAGGACCAGGAGCGTGGCGGCGAGAACGAGCAGGAGCCCCGCGGCCTCGCGGCCGATCGCGTTCCAGCGCCCCCGCGCCGTCGGTGCGACCGTCGAGGTCATCGCCCGCCGCTCCGACCGGCGCGGATGCGCAGGACCAGGAGCAGGTTGCGCAGCAGGGTGTTACCCGGGATCTTCGAGGTCCCCTCCGTGCGGTCGAGGAAGACGATGGGGATCTCGCGCATGCGCTTCGCCGCCGCGAGCGTGCGGTGCTTGAGGGCGATCTGGAAGCCGTACCCCGTGGCATCGACGGTCTCGAAGGAGATCCGGTGCAGCAGCTCGGTGCTGAAGAGGTTGTAGCCGCCCGTCCAGTCGGTCAGCCGCGAGCCCAGGAGCAGGCGGGTGTAGATGTTGCCGCCGCGGCTGAGGAGCTTGCGGTCCCAGGTCCAGTCGGGTGTCCCGCCGCCCGGGATGTACCGCGACGCCACGACGAAGTCGGCCCCGTTCCGGACCTCGCGCAGGAAGTCGCGGAGGTACTTCGGGTCGTGCGAGAGATCGGCGTCCATCTGGAGCACGTACTCGGGGGCGTCCTCGCCCTCGAGGATCCGCCGGAACGCCCAGATGTACGCGGCGCCGAGGCCCTCCTTCGTCGCTCGCTCGAGGACCTCGACCGAGAAGTTCGGCGTCGCGAGCTCGGCGCCCAGCACCCGCGCCCGCTCGGCCGTGCCGTCGGGGGACGAGTCGTCCACGATCACCGAGCGGATGCGCGTGCCCGGCTCGAGCGCAGCGACGGCCGCGATCCGACGCAGGAGCTCGCCGATGTTGGCGGCCTCGTTGTAGGTGGGCGTGACTATTGCGAGGGAGAGCATCTGTATCCGATTTCGTCGCGGGAACGAGCACCGTCCGCCGGTGGAAGCGGTGGAAGGCTACCAGCGCCGCCCTCCTCCGCCGCCGGGACCGTGCCGCGCGGACGCGATTCCCAGGCGGAGGGCGCGCCGCGTCGGGCATCCCCCGGTGCGGAGAGGGCGTGTCGTATGCTGACCCGCGCGATCCCCGATCGCCCCTCCGGCCGCCTGCGCCGAGGACCCCCGACAGGAGACGCGCACGAGCATGGCACACGACACCCGGGCCGCCGTCCGCCCCGCTCCCGCCGCGGGCGCCGATCGCGAGCAGCCCCGGTCGACGCGGCGTCGGATGCTGGTGGAGCTCGGCCGGACCGCGCTGACCGCGGTGATCGCGACGGTGCTCGGCGTCCTCGCCCTGCGCATCTCGCCTTCGGACCTCGCCCTGCGGTGGACGGCCGGCGGCAACGACCAGATCCTGCACTACACGATCTTCGGAAGCGCTCAGGACGTCTTCCCCTACTTCCCGAACACGCAGCTCGGCTTCCCCGCCTCGCAGAACCTCCTGTTCTCGCCGCTGTTCGACCCGTGGTCGGCGCTCTTCGTCGCGATGGCCGGCCCCTTCGTGCCGAACGGCATCTGGGTGCTCAACCTGTACTACCTGGCCGGATTCGCGGGCATCGGCGCCACCGCCTACCTCTTCTTCCGGGCGCTGCGGGTCCGCCCGGCGATCGCCACGGTCTTCGGAGTCATCGGCGCCGTCCTCCCCTACCACTTCGTCCGCATCGACTACGGGCACCCGTTCCTGGCGAACTACTGGTCGGTCCCGCTGATCGGGATCCTGGTGCTCGTCGTCGCGGGTCCCGCCACCGATCCGGTGGCGCGCGTCGTCTCGGGGATATCCTCCGCTCGTCGGCGCCGGCTCGTCACCGCCGCGCTGCTGGTGGGGCTGTCCGCCGGAGTCGCCTGGACGGTCTCGTACTACTACGTGTTCGGCGCGATCGTCCTCGGCACCACGTGGGCGGTCTCCGTCGTCGTGACGCTGCTCCGGCGGCGCCCGCTGCGCGACCTCGCCTGGCCGACGTTCACCCTCGGATCGCTCGGGGTGCTGATCCTCGCGCAGGTCGCGCTGCTGTCCCTCGACTTCGGCGAGCGGTACACCAAGTACTTCTCCGGCCGCACGCCGCAGGAGTCGGAGTACTACGGCGGGAAGCTGCAGCAGCTGCTGCTGCCCTCGACCACGAGCGGTGTCCCGTTCCTCCGGGACCTCGCGAGGGACTACCAGAGCGAGACGCAGCTCGTGACGACCGGCGAGAACCCGTCGACCTCCGTCATCGCCCTGCTCGCCATCGTGCTCGTCCTGGTCGTCGTCCTGATCCGCATGCTCGCCGGCTCGTCGCTCCGACGCCGCGACGTGCAGCCCGCGTACCTGCGCTTCCTCGACGACCCCCGCGTCGGCGCGCTCACGGTCGCCTTCGTCTTCGCTCTGCTGTTCTTCATCGTCGGCGGCCTCGGCACGATGCTCGCGTACTACGTCAGCCCCGAGATCCGCGTGTGGTCGCGGCTGGCGATCGTCATCGACTTCCTCGCCCTGGGCGCCCTGGCCGTCCTCATCGACATGCTCGCGAAGCGGCTGCGTGCGCTCGTGCCGACGCTCGCGCTGATCTCGGTCATCGCGGCGGTCGATCAGCTCGCGGGCGTGAATGCGGCGGTCCCGATCGACCCGACGGACGACTCGATCCTCCGCCAGTTCACGACCACGATGGACCAGGAGCTGCCCGAGGGCTGCGGTGTCGCGCAGCTCCCGTTCAAGGGGTTCCCCGAGACGGGCCCGATCGGCGGCATGGGCGACTACGACGAGGGCCTGCCGTACGTCTACAGCACCGACGACGACCTGCGCTTCAGCTACGGCGCCGTCCGCGGCACCGAGGCCGGGGACGAGTGGAACGGCGCGACGACGCCCGAGGGCTTCGCCCAGGAGTTCCGCGACTCCGGTGCCTGCGCGATCCTGGTCGACACGGCCGCCTACCCCGACGACCCGCAGGCCTGGTCGACCCTCGTCGGCGCCGTCACCGACTCCGCGACCCCGTCGCTCACGAGCGAGGACCCGGCGAAGCGCTACCTGCTCTTCGTCCCCTGAGCCGCTTCACCGTCTGCAGGGTGTCCATCGGCTGAACGTCGGCGGTCCTGCTCCTGAGAACCGGCACCCACCTTGCAGGCTGTACCCCAGGTGGGGGCGGTAACTTCGGCATCACCGCGCCCGACCGGGTGCCGTCGGGACCACGCGGAGGAGCACCTGTGCCACGTTGGCTGCAGTCGCAGACAGTTCGATTCATGGTGGCGGGATCTCTGAACACGGCCCTCGACTTCCTGATCCTGAACGCGCTGTCGCTGCTGGTCGGCCTGCCGACCCTGCTGGCCAACGTCTTCTCGGTCCTGGTGGGCATCACGGTGTCGTACGGGCTCAACCACTACTTCGTGTTCCGGCACGAGGGCCGGCCCTCGTTCCGGACCTTCGCGAAGTTCTTCGCCGTGACGGGCTTCAGCTCGCTCGTGCTGCAGTCGTTGATCATCTACGGCTTCGAGGTGTTCTTCGACACCCGGTTCGGCACCTCGCTGCTGTTCCTGCCGAGTGCGGGCGAGAACGCCTTCCTCGCGATCAACGTCGCCAAGGCGGCCGCCGTGTTCGTCGGCCTTGTCTGGAACTTCTGCATGTACAAGTTCGTCGTCTTCAAGACCCCGGCCGTCGAGGCCCTCTCGGTCGGCGAGACCTTCTCTCCCGCCGCCGTCGCCGTCAGCACCGAGCCCCTGGACACGGTGCGCTGAGCCTCCTCGGGCCATCGCGAGCCGCGTGCTAGCCTCGTCGAGTTCTTCCGACGGGCTCCTCCGTCGACGCGTATCCCCGGAGGCTCTCATCGCCCGCTCGACGTTGCCCATCGCGGTCGTCGTCGTCACCCACTTCTCGGGCGAGGTGCTCCGCGCCTGCCTCGAGTCGATCCCGGAGGCGACCGAGCACGACGTCCGCGTCGTGGTCGTGGACAACGCGACCACCGACGACTCGGTGCGCACCGTGGTCGAGCGGCTGCCCCACGTGGTCTTCCACGAGACGGGCGAGAACCTCGGCTACGGCAGGGCGGTCAACTACGCCGTCGACCGGCTCGGACCGGAGTTCGAGTGGATCCTGGTGACGAACCCCGACACGGTGTTCCTCCCCGGCTCGATCGACGCCCTGTACGCCGCGGCCACCGCCGACGCGGGCATCGGCTCGATCGGCCCGCGCATCCTCGACTCCGACGGCAGCATCTACCCCTCGGCGCGGGCGCTGCCGTCGCTCGGCACCGGCATCGGCCACGCCCTGCTCGCCCACGTCTGGCCCGGCAACCCGTGGTCGGCCACCTACCGCCGCTCGCGCGCGGTCGAGACGCTCGAGCGAGGCAGCATGACGGCGGGCTGGCTCTCGGGAGCCTGCGTGATGGTGCGCCGGACCGCGTTCGAGCAGATCGGCGGCTTCGACGAGCGGTACTTCATGTACTTCGAGGACGTCCAGCTGGGCGACTCGCTCGGTCGGCTCGGCTGGTCGAACGTGTACCTCGCGGACGCGGTCGTCTCGCACCTCGGCGGACACTCGACGCGCCTGGCATCGGCGCGGATGCTCGCGGTGCACCACCGCAGCGCCTACCTCTACCTCGCGCAGAAGTACGGCGCCTGGTACCAGGCTCCGGTGCGGGCGGCCGTGCGGGTCGGGCTCGGCGCGCGAGTGACCCTGATGCGGCTCCGCCCGCACCGCTGACGGATCAGCGACCGAGTTCGAGGAGTCGGTTGAGGTAGGCGCCGTAGCCGCTCTTGACCAGCGGCGCCGCGAGGGCCGCGAGCTGGGTGTCGTCGATCCAGCCGTGGCGCCAGGCGATCTCCTCGATGCAGCCGATCTTGAACCCCTGACGCTGCTCGATCACCCGCACGAACTCCGTCGCCTCGATCATCGAGTCGAACGTCCCCGTGTCCAGCCACGCCGTCCCCCGATCCAGGACCTGCACGTTCAACGTGCCCGCCTCGAGGTACCGCTCGTTGATCGTCGAGATCTCCAGCTCCCCCCGCGCCGACGGCTCGATCGTCTTCGCATACCCCACGACCGCGTTGTCGTAGAAGTACAGCCCCGGCACCGCGTAGTTGCTCTTCGGTCTCTCCGGCTTCTCCTCGATCGACAGAGCACGGAACTCCCCATCGAACTCCACCACCCCGTACGCCCGCGGATCCGCGACCTGGTACGCGAAGATCACCGCACCCTCGATGTCCGTGTTCGCCGCCAGAGCCGTCCCCAACGCGGACCCGTGGAAGATGTTGTCCCCCAGCACCAGCGCCACCGAGTCGTCCCCGATGAACTCCTCACCGATCAGGAACGCCTGCGCCAACCCGTCCGGCGACTCCTGCACCGCATACGAGATCGACATGCCCAGAGACGACCCATCGCCCAGCAGAGCCTGGAACTGGTTGTTGTACTCCGGAGTCGTGATCACCAGCACCTCATCGATGCCCGCCATCATCAGCGTCGACAGCGGGTAGTACACCATCGGCTTGTCGTAGATCGGCATCAACTGCTTCGAGATGCCCTTCGTGATCGGCCACAACCGCGACCCCGAACCACCCGCCAGGATGATCCCCTTCATGAGGAGGCCCCGTCGAGCTCGGCGTAGAACGCGCGGGCCTCGTCCCAGGTCGGCAGGATGCCCGCCGCCTCGGCCTCGGCCAGGGTCGGCGCGTCGGTGTCCTTCGGCGAGAGCAGCAGCTCGCCGGCCTCCTCCGGGAAGCGCAGGCCGATCTGCTCGTCGAGCGGGTCGATGCCCTTCTCGCGCACCGGGTCGAAGGTCGCGTTGACGAGATAGGAGACGACCGCACCCTCCGTCAGCGCCACGAACGCGTGGGCGATGCCCTCGGCGATGTAGACGGAGCGGCGGTCGACGTCGTCGAGCAGGATCGACTCCCACTGGCCGAACGTCGGCGAGCCGACGCGCACGTCGATCACGTAGTCGAGCACCGCGCCCGAGAAGCACGACACGTACTTCGCCTGCGACGGCGGGATCTGCGCGAAGTGGATGCCGCGCACGGTGCCGCGCTTGGACACCGAGGTGTTGCCCTGCCGGAGCTCCAGCGGGTGGCCCACCTTCTCGGCGAGATGATCGAAGCGGTAGAACTCGTAGAACACCCCGCGATCATCGGGGAACTGGCGCGGAGTGACTTCGTAGACGTCGGGGATACCGAGCTCTCTGATCTGCACGGTCGCCAGTGTAACGAGAGCGTGTCCGGCGCCGTCACCGGGGGCCGGTGCGGCACCGCCCGCCGCCGACGGGGCTCCGGCATGATGTCGGAGTGACCTTCCTCATCACGGGCGCCTCCGGCATGCTCGGCACCGACCTCCGCACCGCACTCGGCGACCGCCCCTTCACGGCGCTCGGTCGCCGCGACCTCGACGTCACCGACCTCGACGCGGTCCGCGCCGCGGTCGCCGGCCACGACGCCGTGCTCAACTGCGCCGCCTATACGCGCGTCGACGACGCCGAGAGCGACGAGGCCCAGGCGCGCCGGGTCAACGCGCTCGGCGCCGGCAACCTCGCCGTCGCGGCGGCCGAGGTGGGCGCGGCGATCGTCCAGGTCTCGACCGACTACGTCTTCGACGGCTCCGCCACGAGCCCCTACGCCGAGTCGCACCCGCGCCGGCCGATCTCGGCGTACGGCCGCACCAAGGCCGAGGGCGAGGAGCTCGTCCTCGAGGCGAACCCCGACCGCGGCTACGTCGTCCGCACGGCCTGGCTCTACGGCGCCCACGGCGGGAACTTCGCGAAGACCATGGTGCGCCTGGCCGGCTCGCACGAGACCCTCTCGGTGGTCGACGACCAGCGCGGCCAGCCCACCTGGACGGGCGATCTCGCCGAGCGCCTCGTCGCCCTCGTCGACTCGGGAGCACCCGCGGGCGTCTACCACGGCACCAACGCCGGACAGACGACCTGGCTGGGCTTCGCCCGCGCCGTGTTCGAGAAGGCGGGTCTCGATCCCGAGCGGATCCGCCCGACCGACAGCGGCAGCTTCGTCCGCCCCGCCCCGCGGCCCGCCTACTCGGTGCTCGGCCACGACGGCTGGGCGGCCGCCGGCCTGCCGCCGCTCCGCTCGTGGCAGGACGCCCTCGCCGCCGCGCCGCTCGACGCGGTGACCCCGTGACGACCACCCTCCGCGTCGTGGTCGACCAGATGCTCGCCCGGGTCCCGGGCGGCATCGGACGCTACACCGAGGAGCTCACGCGCGACCTCATCAGCACGGCACCCCGCGACTGCGAGGTCGAGGCCGTCGTGTCGGCCCACCCGCCCGAGAAGGAGGAGGAGCTGCGGCTCCGCCTCCCCGGTCTCGCCCGGATCCACCGCCTGCACCTCGGCCGCCGCGAGCTCTCGCGCGCCTGGCAGTACGGGATCGGCATCCCGACCGGCGGCGGGATGATGCACGCCCCCAGCCTGTTCGCGCCGCTGCGCAGTCACGAGGGTCGCGAGGGCGAGCAGATCGCGGTCACGATCCACGACACAGTGCCGTGGACGCATCCGGAGACCCTGACCCCGCACGGAGCGAAGTGGCACCGCGCGATGGCGAAGCGGGCCCGCAAGTTCGCCGACGCCGTCGTCGTGCCGACCCACGCGGTCGCCCATCAGCTCTCGCAGGTGCTCGACTTCGGCGACCGGCTGCGCGTCATCGGCGGCGCGGTCGGCTCCTCGCTCGTGCTGCCCGACGACGCCGACGCCCGGGCCGAGGCCCTCGCGCTGCCCGACGAGTACGTGCTGAGCGTCGGCACCCTGGAGCCGCGCAAGGGCCTCGTCTCGCTGATCACGGCGTTCGGCGGGGCGTCCGCGCCCGAGATCCCGCTGCTGATCGTCGGGCCGACGGGATGGGGCGAGCTCGACATCGCCTCCGTCGCCGACGAGCAGGGCCTCGACGAGCACCGGGTGCGCGCGCTCGGCGTGCTCAGCGACGCCGACCTCGCGGTCGTGCTCGACCGGGCGACCCTCTTCGTCTATCCCAGCATCGCCGAGGGCTTCGGGCTCCCCGTGCTCGAGGCCATGCACTTCGGCGTCCCGGTCGTGCACTCGGACGACCCGGCCCTGCTCGAGGTCGCCGCCGACGCCGGAGTCGCGGTGGAGCGCGCCGACGCGAAGGACTATCCCGAGCGACTCGCCCTCGCGATGAGCAGCGTGCTCGGCGACACCGGACTGCGCGAGCGCCTGGCCGTCGCCGGCCGCGACCGCTCCCGCGCCTTCAGCTGGCGCGACTCCGCGGAGCGGGTCTGGGCGCTGCACGCGGACCTGTAGCCGCTGTCCGGGGGAGCCGGTTCTCACCGGGAACCGGCTCCCTCGGCGGCGGCAGGAGCTACTGCGCGGCGGAGTCGGGGAACAGCCCGTCCTGCACCATCGAGTGCACGACGTCGTAGTCCGGATCCTCGGGATCGACGGCCGGCGGCACCAGCTCGATCGCCTGCACCGGCTGCGACTTGGTCTTGAGCCCGAGCTGCACGAAGTAGCCGAGCATCCCCTGCGGCACGTCGGTCTTGATCACCTGCGACCCGGCCGAGGCCACGTCCTGGAACTTCGAGAGGACGTTGGCCGGCTCGAACTGCGCGAGCAGCGCCTCCTGGACCTGCCGCTGCCGCGCCATGCGGTCGTAGTCGCTCGTGGTGTACCTCGAGCGCGCGTAGGCGAGCGCCTGCTCGCCGTTGAAGTGGTACTGGCCCGGGTCGATCCACTGGTTGACGCCCTGCATCTCGCCGTCGGAGTCGGGGAGCCCGCCGAGGGGCAGCGGCTCGGTGCCCTGGTAGTCGACGTCGATGCCGCCGAGCGCGTCGATGAGCTGGGCGAAGCCCTCCATGTCGATCAGCGCGTAGTACTGGATCTTCAGCCCGAGGATCCCCTCGACCGCGTCCCGGGTGGCCTCGATGCCGGGCTCGCTGCCGTCCGCGACCGCCTCGGGGTAGAGGTCCGAGTCCTTCAGCTCGACCTCGGTGTAGACCGAGTTGAGTTTGCAGACGTCGACGTTGCAGTTGTCGGTGTTGTAGCCGTCGGGGTACAGCTCGTGCATCGGGCTGTCCTCGGGGAACGGGAAGTCGACGAACTCGCGCGACACTCCGATGATCGAGGCCGCGCCGCTGGACGCGTCGATGCTGACGACCGAGATGCTGTCGGGGCGCAGGCCGTCGCGATCCTCGCCCGCGTCGCCGCCGAGCAGCATCACGTTGTAGCGGCCGTCGATGGGCGCCTCGATCGCTCCGCCGCCGAAGATCGACGAGAGCGTGCCGCGCGTGACTCCGACGAGGTACGTGCCGTAGCCGGCCGTGCCGACCGAGACCGCCATCAGCGCGATCGTGGCGAAGGCGAGCACGCCGCGCATCCTCGGGCGGACCCGCACCACGCGGATCAGCCGGAGGGTGTCGAGGGTGAGCACCAGCCAGACGACGCCGTAGACGACCAGCGCCGCCTGCAGCGCCAGCATCGACAGATCGAAGGTGACCAGCGTGTAGAGACCGGCCGGAAAGACGATGTAGAGGACGACCGCGACGAGCAGCGCGATCCACAGTCCGAGGGTGAAGCCGAGGCCGAGGCGCCCGAGGCGGCGGTTGCCCGCGAGCACCTGCGCGGAGCCGGGGACGAGGAAGTTGCCCAGGAGCAGCCACCACGCGCGCCGCGTCATGAACGAGCGCGAGCGGACGTCCGGATGACGCAGCGGCAGCGTCATCGCCGTCACAGGCCGGCCACCAGTGCGGCGTCCTTGGCGGCGACCTGGCTCTCGAGGTCGGCCGCGAAGGCGTCGAGCCGAGCCGTCAGCGCCGGGTCGGCGGTCGCGAGGATCTTCACCGCGAGCAGCGCCGCGTTGCGGGCACCGCCGATCGAGACGGTGGCCACGGGCACTCCCGACGGCATCTGCACGATCGAGAGGAGGGAGTCGAGACCGTCGAGGCGCGCGAGGGGCACCGGGACGCCGATCACCGGCAGGGAGGTGACGGCCGCGAGCATGCCGGGGAGGTGGGCTGCTCCGCCGGCGCCGGCGATCACGACCTTCAGCCCGCGGGCGTGCGCGCCGCGGCCGTAGTCGATCATCGCCTGCGGGGTGCGGTGCGCCGACACCACGCCGACCTCGTGCGCGACCCCGAACTCCGTGAGGGTCGCGGAGGCGGCCTGCATGACCGACCAGTCGGAGTCCGATCCCATCACCAGGCCCACCAGCGGCGTGCCCTCGCCGACCCGCCCGCTCACGAGAGGTCTCCGAGGGGGCGGGCGGGGGTGGTCGTCTGGCTCGTCACCGCCCCATGCTAAGGGTCAGTCCGTGAGAACGGCCGCCGCGGCACGCGCCTCGTAGACCACCAGCTCGAGCTCGTCGCCCGTCGCGTTCACGTGGCCGACCTTGCGGCCGGGGCGCGGCTCCTTGCCGTAGTTGTGCACCTTGACGGCCGGGTGCTGGGCCAGGACGCGGGGGTAGCGGTCGGTCAGAGACTCCCCCACCGGTCCGCCGAGCACGTTCACCATGACCGTCCACGGGTCGCGGCAGCCGGTCGCTCCGAGAGGCAGGTCGAGCACCGCGCGCAGGTGCTGCTCGAACTGCGAGGTGGTCGAGCCGTCCATCGTCCAGTGCCCGCTGTTGTGCGGGCGCATCGCGAGCTCGTTGACCAGGATCCGGTCGTCCGTCGTCTCGAAGAGCTCGACGGCGAGCACCCCGGTGACACCCAGCCGCTCGGCGATCGTCTCGGCGATCTCGGCCGCCGCGGCGGCGACGCGGCCGGCGGAGGCGGGGGCCGGTGCGAACACCTCGGCGCAGACTCCGTCGCGCTGGACCGACTCGACGACCGGCCAGAGGATCGTCTCGCCGGAGGGGCGCCGTGCCACCAGCTGGGCGAGCTCGCGGCGGAAGTCGACGAGCTCCTCGACCAGCAGCGCTCCGCCCCGGCCGTCCTCGGCGAGCGCCTGGAACCAGTCGTCGGCCTCGTGAGCTCCGTGCACCACGCGCACGCCCTTGCCGTCGTAGCCTCCGCGAGCCGTCTTCACGACCGCGCGACCGCCGTGGTCCTCGAGGAACGCGGCGAGCTCGTCCGAGCTCGACACCTCGGCCCAGTCGGGCACCGGGATGCCGAGGTCGCTGAGGCGGCGGCGCATGAGCAGCTTGTCCTGCGCGTAGAGCAGGGCGTCGGGGCCGGGGTGCACGGCGACTCCCCGGGCGACGAGCTCGCGGAGGATCGGCTGCGGCACGTGCTCGTGGTCGAACGTCACGACGTCGACCGTCTCGGCGAAGGCGAGCACCGTCGCCTCGTCGCGGTAGTCGCCGACCACGGTCGCGGCGAGCGCCGCCGAAGCGCCCTCGCCCTCGGCCAGGACGGCGATCTCGATGCCGAGCTCGACCGCCGCGGGGATCATCATCCGGGCGAGCTGGCCGCCTCCGATCACGCCGACGCGCATGGCGTTCCTCCCTCTCCGCCCGGGCCCCCGGGCGGCTCCATGCTAGGGCGTGCCACTCACTCAGGGCCGACGGGGTCCGGCCATTCCGGAGCCGGGGCGGCGGCGATGGCCTCGCGGAGGACCTCGGCGGCCAGCTCGGGGTCGGGGAGGTCGCGCAGGACGAACACCTCCGCGCCGCCCTGCTCGATCGCGACGTCGGCGCAGCGCGCGATCCGCTGCGAGAGGCTCCGGCTGACGGTCACGGTCATCCGCGGGTCGAAGTCCAGCTCGGCCCGGCGCACGCGGAAGAGCCCGCGACGCGCGCGGAGACCGTGCTCCGAGATCCGGTAGCGGATCCCCGCCCAGCGGGCGGCACCGGGTGCGCAGAGCAGCAGCACGAGGACCGCGGTGCCCAGCGCGATGATCCAGCGCTGCAGCTCGAGTTCGAACTGAGCGGCGAAGTAGAAGCCCGACCAGGTCAGCAGGAGGAAGCCGACGACCGGCGCGAACGCCGTGCGGGCCCGCGGCGTGAGGCGGGCGAGCTCGCGCCCCTGATCGCGCGTCATCGGCGACCCGTCACTGCCGGAGGTGCGTGACGTCGCCCGCGGAGAACGAGCGGCGCTCCCCGCCCTGCTCGACGACGAGGCGCCCGTCAGCGTCGAGGTCGACCGCCGTGCCCTCGGCGGTGCTGCCGTCGGGGAGCTCGACGCGGACCGCGGCTCCGAGGGTGCCGCACGAGGCGCGCACGGCCGCGGCGGAGCCGGCCGCCTCGGCGTCGCCGAGAGAGAGGAGCGGAGCGAGCAGCGCCTCGAACTCGGTGAGGAACGCCGAGAGCACGGCGTCCGCGTCGGTGGTCCGGGCTCCGACGAGCGCGAGCGAGGTCGCCGTCGGCACCGGGAGCTCCTCGGCGTCGAGGAGGAGGTTCACCCCCGTCCCGACGATCACCCGCCCGTCGGGGAGCCGCTCGGCGAGGATCCCCGCGACCTTGCGGCCGTCGAGCAGGACGTCGTTGGGCCACTTGACCGAGACGGCGACGTCGACGAGCGGCGCGAGCGCTCGGGCGAGCGCGGTTCCGGCGAGCAGCGGGAGCCAGCCGAGGGCGACTGCGGACAGGGCCGCCGCGTCGACGAGGGTCGACGCCGCCAGGGTCCGCCCGGGCGGCGCCTGCCAGACGCGGCCGAGACGCCCGCGGCCGGCGCGCTGGTCGTCGGTGACGACGACCGACAGGTGCGGCCAGGCGGCGGGGTCGGCCGTCGCGCGCTCGCGCAGCTCGTCGTTCGTCGAGCCGGCGCTCTCGAGCGGGAGGAGCCGGGGCGAGACGGACCGGGAGAGCGGGAGCTGCATGCGGCCACGGTACCGGGCGCGATCCCCGGACGGCTCGGAGCCGCTCGCACCCGGCGGCGGTCGTCTCCGCTTGTGCGGATCCTCTCGCGCGGACCCCCTGTCCCTGTGCACGTCCGACAAGGGGGGTGGCCCCGCCCCCGCCGGTAGGGTGAGCGAGTGACCGCGAACAACGAACGTCCCGCGCCCGATCTCTACACGACCGCCGGGAAGATCGCGGATCTCAAGGCCCGCTACCACGAGGCGGTCACCGCGAGCGGCGAGGCCGCCATCGAGAAGCAGCACGCCAAGGGCAAGATGACGGCGCGCGAGCGGATCGACACCCTGCTCGACCCGGGCTCGTTCGTCGAGCTGGACGAGTTCGTGCGCCACCGCACCCACGCCTTCGGCATGGAGAAGAAGCGGCCCTACGGCGACGCGGTCGTCACGGGCACCGGCACCATCCACGGCCGCCAGGTGGCCGTCTACTCGCAGGACTTCACGATCTTCGGCGGCTCGCTCGGCGAGGTCGCCGGCGAGAAGATCATCAAGGTGATGGACCTGGCGCTCAAGACCGGCGTCCCGATCATCGGCATCCTCGACTCCGGCGGAGCGCGGATCCAGGAGGGCGTCGTCGCCCTGGGCAAGTACGGCGAGATCTTCCGCCGCAACACCGCGGCCAGCGGCGTCATCCCGCAGATCTCGATCATCTGCGGCCCGGCGGCGGGCGGCGCGGTCTACTCCCCCGCCCTCACCGACTTCGTGATCATGGTCGACAAGACCAGCCAGATGTTCGTCACCGGCCCCGACGTGATCAAGACCGTCACCGGCGAGGACGTCGGCATGGAGGAGCTCGGCGGCGCGCTCACCCACAACAAGATCTCGGGCGTCTCGCACTACCTCGCGAGCGACGAGAACGACGCGCTCGACTACGCGCGGACGCTCCTCTCCTTCCTCCCCGACAACAACCTCTCGCCCGCCCCGGTCTTCGACAACGAGGTCGACCTCGAGACGACGGACGCCGACCGCTTCCTCGACACGGTCATCCCCGACAGTCCGAACCAGCCCTACGACATGCGCGCCGTCATCGAGCACATCGTCGACGAGGGCGACTTCCTCGAGGTGCAGCCGCTGTTCGCGCCCAACATCGTGATCGGCTTCGGCCGCGTCGAGGGGCGCTCGGTGGGCATCATCGCCAACCAGCCCAGCGCGATGGCCGGAACCCTCAACATCGAGGCGGGAGAGAAGGCCTCGCGCTTCGTGCGCTTCTGCGACGCGTTCTCGGTCCCGATCCTCACCCTCGTCGATGTGCCCGGCTACCTCCCCGGCACCGACCAGGAGTGGACCGGCGTGATCCGCCGCGGCGCGAAGCTGCTCTACGCCTACGCCGAGGCCACCGTTCCGCTGGTCACCGTCATCCTGCGCAAGGCCTACGGCGGCGCGTACATCGTGATGGGCTCGAAGCAGCTCGGCGCCGACATCAACCTCGCCTGGCCCACCGCCGAGATCGCGGTCATGGGCGGCCAGGGCGCCGTCAACATCCTCTACCGCGGTGAGATCCGCAAGGCGGAGGAGGCCGGCGAGGACGTCGCCGCCGTCCGCACCCGGCTCGCCAACGAGTACACCTACAACGTCGCGAGCCCGTTCCTGGCCGCGGAGCGCGGTGAGCTCGACGGAGTGATCGAGCCCTCCGCGACCCGCGTCTCGGTCATCAAGGCGCTCCGAGCGCTGCGGACCAAGCGGGCGAACCTCCCGGCGAAGAAGCACGGCAACATCCCGCTCTGACCCGTCAGCGAGTCGATGGCGACCCGCCGATGCACTCGGATCCGGGCCGACCGCATCCGACGATTCGCGACAGGGCTGCTAACGTGAGCCCTCGACGAGGGTCAGCGTGCAGATCGGAGGGCCGATGCCGATCGATGCACTGAGCAGGATCTGCGCGACCTACGTCGACGACTTCCCGGTCTGCGGAGCGGCGATCTCGACGATCGGATCGCTGTACGCCGGCGAGACCGTCGCCGCCAGCGATGCCGTCGCGGCACGGCTCGACGAGATCCAGCTCGACCTCGGCGAGGGACCCGGCTGGGACGCCGTGCGCAGCCGCGGACCGGTGCTCGTCGACGACGTGCGCGAGGCGATCCCGCGCTGGCCGCTGTTCGCCGACGAGGCGACCAGGATCGCGGTCGACGCCGTCTACGCGTTCCCCTTGCGCGTCGGCGGGCTGGACGTGGGCGTCGTCGGCCTGCACAACAGCAGCCCCGGACCCCTCCCCGTGTCGGTGGTCGACGCGATCCGCCGACGGAGCACCGGCACCGCCCTCGAGCTGGTCGTCCAGGTGCTGGTCGACGGCGGCACCGGCGGATCCGACGATCCGCACTCGAGGCGCGTCATCCACCAGGCGACGGGGATGATCGTGGCGCGCCACCGGACGACTCCCGGCGATGCGCTCCTGCTGCTGAGGGCCCACGCGTTCGCGCTGGGCCGCACGGTCGCCGACGTCGCGGAGGAGATCGCCGATCGCCGCTCCGGATTCCCCCCGCCACCCTCCGAAATCTAGGATCGACACCATGACTGCCCGCGCCCGTGAGCACGATCTCATCGAGACCTTCGTGACGCTCTCCGACACCCTCGTCGACGACTACGACACCGTCGAGCTCATGCAGCTGCTCGTCGACCGGAGCGCCTCCCTGTTCGAGGCGGCGTCGGCAGGCCTCGTGCTCCGCGACGCGCACGGCGTGGCCGAGGTGCTCGCGTCGACGAACGAGGACTCGCGCCTGATCGGGCTCCTGCAGCTGCAGGACGACGCCGGGCCCTGCATGCGCTGCCTGCACACCGGGGAGGTCGTCGTCGTCGCCGACATCACCGAGTCTCCGGCCGAGTGGAGCCACTTCCGCGAGCGCGCCCTCGAGCTGGGCCTGCGATCGGTGCACTGCGTCCCCCTCCGGCTCCGCAACGAGTGCATCGGCTCACTCAACCTGTTCGGCACCGCGCCCGGCGTCCTCGACGCCGAGGACGTGGCGGTCGTGCAGGCCTTCGCCGACGTGGCGACGATCGGCATCCTGCACCAGCGCGCGCTGGAGGAGAGCGACCTCGTGCGCAGCCAGCTGCAGCGCGCCCTCGACAGCCGGGTGCTGATCGAGCAGGCCAAGGGAGCCGTCGCCTACTCGCGGGACATCAGCACCGAGGAGGCGTTCGACGTCCTCCGCCGCCACGCGCGATCGACGTCGACCGCGCTCACGGTCGTCGCCGGGCGCGTCCTGCGCGGCGAGCTCCTGCTCTAACCGCGGGGCTCCGCGGCAGGTCGGCTCGCCTTCGCGTCGGCGGGTGCCCGCTCCTCGGGCCGGGCGCCGAGGGTGCGGGCGAAGGCCAGCGCCTCCCGTGCGGACAGATCGGGGAGGTAGGCCCGGCCGAGCGCGGCGCCGATGCGCGGCAGCTGCAGGGCGTCGGGGTAGGTCATCCAGAGACCTGCGTAGCGCGGGTGGAACTTGGCCTTGAAGCGGAAGAGCGAGGTGAAGCCGTACGCCGGCTCCAGAGTCCGCGCGAGGAACTCGAGCAGGCGCGAGAGCACGGTCGGCTCCGGCGCCTCCTGGCCCGCCTCGAGGGGAGCGACGGCGAGCGGCGCGCCCGACAGGGAGACGAACTCGGCCCCCTCCTGCTGGACGTGCAGCGCGGCCGAGGCGATGAGGAACTCCATGATCCCCGGCATCGCGTCGTCGGAGCGGCGCATGAAGTCGAGGGTCCAGCCGACGACGTGTCCCTCGCGGTGCACGGGCAGCCAGCTCGTCACGCCCTGGAGCACGCCGTCGGGGCCGACCGCGAGCAGGAGCGCGACATCGGCGTCGCGGATCTCGTCCATGCCGCCGAGCGTGAAGCCCATCTCGGGCAGGGACTTCTCGGCGACCCAGCGCTCCGACAGGTCGACGATCTGGTTCGCCGTGCCCAGCGAGAGCTCGGGCCAGCTCGTCCAGACGGCCTCGATGCCGAGCTTGATGCCGCGGTTGAGGGGATACCGCACCTTCTGCCACTGCTTGCCGGTCAGCTCGAAGCCCTCGAGCTCGATGACGGTCTCCTCGCCGACCGAGATCCGCGACCAGCCCAGAGCGTCGAACACGGGCAGCAGCTCATCGTGGACGCTGTAGAAGACGGGCGTCCAGCTCCGCTCGTCGCAGAAGCGGACGAAGCCGGCGACGACCTCGGGCCGCCTCTCCGGTGCGCAGGCCGGATCGGACAGCGTGATCGCGACTCCGCCCACCACCCGGTAGGCGACACCGCCCTCGCCGTCGGCCGAGATCCAGTGCTCATTGCCCTGCCAGGTGCCCTGGTGTCCGAGGCTGCCCGCGCCGTGGCGCACCAGGAGCTCCCGGTAGCGGGCCTCGTCGCCCCTCACCCGCTGCACATCGGTGGCGCGCAGGAGCGAGACGAGGGCGACGATCACCAGGAGCCAGAAGACCGGGCCCACCCATTCGAACACCACCCGCGCGACCGGCTCGCGGGGCACCGCCATCAGGCCGAGACCGCCGAGGAAGCTGACCGGGACGAAGCGGAGCAGCCCGTCGATCAGCAGGCGTCCGACTCCGATCACGGGTTCGAAGCTGGTCCGCGTCGCCGCGGCGAGCGCGAGGTAGCCGCCGAGCGCGACGACGAAGGCACCGCCGACGATCCGCCCCCAGCGTCGCGCCGCCGCTCGGGGAGCCCTGATGCGGAAGTGCCGACGCCCGATCACGAGCAGGGCGACGACGGCGAGGGGGACGATCACCGTCGTCGCGACCCAGAGCAGGTACTCCGCGTAGTACGGGAAGTCGGAGTGGCGTGCCGCGCGCTGCAGCGAGAAGACCTCGAGGACGGCGATCGCGCCGTTGACGCCGATCGCGAGCACGAGTCCGAGGCGTCGTCCGGAGCGCAGCCCCGCCGCCGCGACCAGCAAGAGCAGGAGGGGCACGAAGGTCAGCACGATCGGCCCCGGCGCCACGAGGCTGAGCTGAACGTGGTGGGTGCAGTGGCGCACCATCCCGCCGCAGGGGTCCTCGAGGTCGCCCGTGCCCGTGAAGGCGTTCTGCAGCAGGCGACCGAGGAACGAGAACGGCCCGTACCCGGAGTCGGAGAGCACCGCGACCAGCGGACCGATCGCCGTCACCGCGACCACGGCGGCGATCAGCGCGCGCGACTCGCGGTGGGAGCTCCTCGCGGGCGTGCGGGGGCGCAGGGCGCCGACCCCGCCGGCGAGGACGGCGCCCAGGGCGAGACCCGCGACTCCGGCGATCATGCGGTACACGTCGGCGGAGTCGCCGGCGTAGAGGACGAACATGAGCACGACCGAGAAGGTCGTCACGCGCAGACGACGCCGCCACAGGGCGCCCATGAACGCGGTCGAGGCGAGCAGTGCGCCGACGGCGCCGATCAGCGGGTCGAAGGTCGCGTCGCCGACGGTGTCGGTCGCCCACCACTCCCCCGCCGCCGCGCCCGCCACCTGGAGCACGGCGCCGAGGCCCGCTCCGAGCGCGCCGGTCACGGTGAAGGCGAGAACGGTGCGGAGGGAGCCGAGCCGGCGCTCGGCAGCGGCCAGCAGGAGCAGCACGAGGACGACGTCGAGGAGGAGCTGCGGCGGGTCCGAGGCGATCAGGAGCGCCGTCACCGCGGTCCACGGGCGCCCGCCCAGCGTCGTCCCGGGCCCGGCGGCCCACCAGGCCGAGGTCTCGGCGCTCGCGGGCCCGATGAGGGTCCCGGTCGCCGCACTCGCGAGCAGCAGGACCAGGGTCACGGAGACGGCGACGGGCGATCGGCGCACCAGGTGCCGCCCGGCTCGGACCAGTGCGGCGCCGCGCCCCGAGAACCACGACGGCATGGTGTGCACTCCTGTTCGAGACCTGCGGACGACGCCGCTCCGGCGACGCCCGGCGCCAGCATAACCGCGTGCCGCCGACTCCCGGCCGTGAAGCGCGGGCCGCCCCGTCGACGCCGGAACGGCCGTGCTGCCCGACCCCCGCGGTGGCCGATGCGGTACCGTCGCGGGATGAGCGCTCACGACTCCCGGCCCGACGTCGTCATCTCGACCCCGGGTCTCGACGCCCGTCAGATCGCCGCCGTCACCGCCGTGGTGACCGCGCTGGCGGCGCAGGCCTCCGCCCGTCGCGAGCCGTCGGAGGTCGCCGACGGGGGCTGGGGCGCACGAGCGTCGGCCGTCCGCGCACCGCTCGTCCCGGGGCCGGGAGCCTGGCGCTCCTTCTCCGGCTGACCCGTCTGCGGCGGTCTCTGTACCCCGATGGCGCTGGACGTCTCGGCGAACGTGAGATCTGTACCCCGATTAGTCCCCTAAAGTGCCGACTATCTGGATCTCCGCCCGCTGAGGATGATTATGCGTGTTCGGTGCTCCTTCCTCGGAGGGGGCGCTGCCAATCACTCGCCGACCAGGGTAAGCGGGCGGGTGTTTTGGGGGCGAGTGAGGGTGATATTCGGGTTATCACCCTCACTCGGGGTTTGACGGCGGGCCGGGCCCCCTCTTCGGAGGAGTGGACGGCCCGCCGCACTCTTTTAACCGACGGGACTTCTCAGCCGACGAAGCTCGAACGAGCAGGCGCGCGAGACGCGAGCCTGCTCAGCATCGATCGGCGACCGGCGCTCGATGCAGAGTTCAGGCTCGGGCGGAGTCGCGCTCGTCGCGCCGGATCTCGACCCAGGCCTCGACCTCGTCGCCCGCGTCATCCGAGCCGAGGGCCCCGGCGCTGCCGTCCCCGGCCGTCCGGAGCCCGACGACGGTGACCGCCGACGGCGAGTCCTGCGAGGCGGTGCGGACGACGATGCGGTCCACGCCCTCCCGGATCCCTCCCAGCGCCTGGGCGAGCTCGCTCAGGACCCGGCCGCTCTCCTCCTCCGAGGTGCGGTCGAGCCCGCCGTCGTCCAGCACCGACACGGTCACGCCCCGGCGCCTCGCGTCGAGCACGAGTCGGCGCACCTCGTCGTCGAGCAGTCGCCGGCCGCGGATCTCATCGCGGACCGAGGCCTCGAGCAGGCCGCACTCCCTGCGCTCCTCGTCGCTCAGCTCCGATCCACTCGTCGCGATACGGCGCAGCATGTCCGAGGCGATGGCGCGCGTCTGCTCGAGCCTGACCTCGCGCTCGCTCAAATGCGCCTCCTCCGCCGCACGCCACGAGGCGGCGGCGCGCTCCGCCGCCTCCAGGACGCGGGCCTCGGAGCTCGCCCGCCCGAGCTCGATGATCAGCAGCTGCGCGATCCCCACCCAGGCGAGACCGCCGACCACGCCCAGCGTCGCCAGGGCGACGGGCCCGGCCCAGATCGTCGTGTGCACGATGAGGAAGGCCATGCCCGCCCAGGCGGCGATCGGCCGCCGCCTCGCGCAGACGATGGTCATCAGGGTGCCGACGGCGGCGATGTACCAGGTGGAGTAGCCGTTGGAGGCTCCCGGATCGAGCGAGGGGGCCACGAGCAGCGGCAGGGCGATGGCCACGGCCGTCATGGAGAACCCGACGAGCGCCTGCATCCGGATCGCGGTGCCGGGCCAGAGGGCGACGATCGTCGCGGCGACGTAGAGCCCGACGGCGACGAGGTCGGCGGTGCTCGGCGGCGTGCTGCGGTACGAGAAGAACGCGAGGACCACGTGGTAGAGCGAGAAGCCCGCGGCGAGGGCGTAGAGGAGCGGGCGCGGGTAGGTGATCACGAGCGCCGCCCCCCGCCGGCCGACGGCGGCCACGTGATGGCGACCCGGGTGCCCTCGCCGGGAGCGGAGTCGACCCGCGCCGAGCCGCCGGCGTTCTGGATCCGCTCGACGATCGAGAGGCGGATGCCCAGGCGCTCGCGCGGCACCTCGGCGACCCGGAAGCCGCGGCCGTCGTCCTCGACGACGACGTCGACCGCACCGTCGTCGAGCACGCCCCGGACGGTCCGTCGGACCTGGTCGCTCGGTCCCGCGTGCTGGACGCTGTTCGTGAGCGCCTGCCAGACGGCGCCGAGCACCGCCTCCGCCACCGCGCGCGGGACACTGCTCGCCCGCGCGTCGACTCCGCTCGCGATCTCGAGGAGGAAATCGGCCGCGAAGGTCGACGCGGCGTGGGTGAGCTGGCGCTCGACGAGCTCGAGCGGCACGTCGCCGTCCGCGACCTCGGACTCGCGCTCGGGGAGGAGCACGGCGAGAGTGCGTCGCGCCATCGACGAGACCAGCGAGCGCTCGGCGGGCGTCTCGGCCGTGGCGGCAGCGAGGAGAGTCGCGAGGACGTTGTCGTGCACGAGGGCGTCGACCTCGACGCGCTCGACCTCGCCCGCGTGCTGGCGCATCGCCGCCTCGTACTGGTCCATGGCCGTCGTCTGCGCCCGGTCGACCTCGTCGGCCGACTGCCGCAGCACGGTGATCAGGACGAGCATCACGAAGCCGACGATGCCGACGTAGAACGCGTCGAGGATCGCCCGCGTGGGCTCCGCCGCGCCGCCCGAGGGGAGGACGCGGAGCACCCCGAACAGCAGCGGCGTCGTGACCGCGTAGGCGATCGCGATCCGCAGCGGCGCCACCGTCGTGCAGAACGCGGTGCCGATGGTCATCAGGTACCAGATCCAGGGCGTCTCCTGCACCGCGGCGTCCGGGAGCACCGAGAACGGCCACGAGACGAGGGCGACGAGGAGCCCGCCCGCGACCAGGATCGCGGTGATCCGCATCCCCCGGCGGAGGACCGCAGTGACCACCGAGGCCGCGAGCGCCCCGAAGACGAGCGCGAGGACCGGCCACGCCACTGCGGGCCGCAGATCGGGGAGCTGGCTGAGGATCGGCGGCACGGTCTGCAGCGCGAAGCCGAAGCCGAAGAACGAGACGACGGTGCCGATGATCCGGTCGATGCGCTCGCGGTTGGCCGGCGCGCGGACCGCGAGGGTCTCAGCGCCCGGCATCGCCGTCGTCCGGGTCGATGCCGGGCAGGATCCCGTCCTCCACTGCGCGGCGGAGGAGGTCGACCTTCGTCGGCGCGGGCCGCCCGATCTCGACGTACTTGTCGCGGATGCGGTCGAGGTACTCCTTGGCGGTCGAGACCGAGATCTGCAGGCGCTCGGCGACCAGCTTGAGGGGGAGCCCTGAGGCGTAGAGGTGCAGCACGTCGCGCTCGCGGCGGCCGAGGACGGCGCGAGCGAAGTCGTCGTCGGCGTCGATCGCCGAGGCCCACTCGAGATTGTTGAGCACCTCGCCGCGCGCGACCGTGCGGATCGCGGCGATGACCGTCGACATCGGCGACGACTTCGGGATGACCCCGGCGGCTCCCGCGGCGAGCGCCTCCCGCACGGCGACGACGCGGTCGGCGATGCTGTGCACCAGCACGGCGGAGCCGCGGACCTGGCCCCACTTGACGTTGGCGGTGATGCTCGACCCGTCGTTCAGCGAGAGGTCGAGCACGAGCACCTCGATCTCGGCGCCTCCGAGCAGCTGCTCCAGCGCCCCGACGGTCTCGGCCGCGGCGACGACGTGCATCCCCGCGCTCTCGATCGCGGCGGCGACGCCCAGCCGCACCGACTCGTGGTCGTCGACGATCGCCACGCGGACCCGGGGCTCAGTGCTCATCGTCGACTCCATCGGGGCTCATCGTAGCGAGGCGGGCCCTCACGCCCCGCGGCGGGTGAGGCGGGCGACGGCCTCCACGTGCGAGGTGTGCGGGAAGAGGTCGAAGCCGTCGAGGCGCTCGAGCTCGTAGCCGCCGGCCGTCAGCGAGCCGACGTCGCGGGCGAGCGCGACCGGGTCGCAGGCCACGTAGACCAGCTGCGCGGGCGCGAGCTCGATCAGGGCGTCGGTGACGGCCCTGCCCGCTCCCGAGCGCGGCGGGTCGAGGACGACCGTGGCGGCGCGCCAGCGCTCGCGCTCCCGGGCGTCGGCCTGCGCCACGGCGTCGCGGAGGTAGCGGTCGACGCGAGCGGTCACGGCGCGGGCGCCCGGCTGGTCGGCCAGGTTCTCGAGAGCGTGCTCGGTCGCCCGCGCGTCGCTCTCGACGCTGGTGATGCGCACGCCCGCGCCGAGGCGGTCGGTGAGCGCCGCGGCGAGGAGCCCCACGCCTCCGTAGAGGTCGTGGTTCGCCGCGCGGAGATCGGCGAGCTCGGCGTCGACGCTCGCCTGCACCGCGTCGAAGAGAGTGGTCGCGGCGCCCCGGTGCACCTGCCAGAAGCCGGCGCGGTCGACGCGGAACGTGCGGTCGGCGACGAACTCGGTGACGACGGTGCGGTCCCTCCGCGCGCGCTTGTCACTGGGGTCGTGAACGAGGACGGCGGCCCCCTCCGACCCCGCGGCGTCGACGAGATCGACGACCGAGCCGGGCGCGAGGCGCTGGCCGAGCGGAGCGGCCGCCGTCGACGCGGCGGTCGCGAGCGGCAGGGAGTCGACGGTGACGACGTGGTGGCTGCGCCCGGCGTAGGGCCCGACGCGACCGTCGTCGTCGACGTGCAGGCGGTTGCGGGTGCGCCAGCCGAGGCCGCCGGAGTCGTCGTCGCCGTGCACCGGCGACACCTCGACGCTGACCTCGCGGCGGGCGAAGCGCGAGAAGGAGTCCTCGAGCACGAGGCGCTTCAACGCGCGCTGGTGATCGAGGGCCGCGTGACCGAATTCCGCCCCGCCGACGCGCTCCTCGGGACGCCGGTCCAGAGCCGCCTCCGGCCAGATGTGCGCGACGCGGTGCGGCGAGGCCTCGAGGACCTCGAGGGCGTCGCCGCGCCAGAAGCTGGCGTGCCTGACCTCGCTGATGCGCACCCGCACCCGCTCGCCGGGCAGGACGTCGGGGACGAAGATCACGCGACCCTCGTGCCGGGCGACGAACACGCCGCCGTGGGCGACGTTGCTAATGTCGACCTCGATCTCGGTTCCGAGTGCTGGGTCGGCCCCCTCGGGGCGGGACGGCGCGCGGGACGGAGTCTGTGCCATCCGTCGAGCATCCCACAGCGTGGGTGCGACCGCAGGGAGCCCGCGTGCGCCTCTACCTCGCCTCCACCTCCCCCGCGCGGCTCGCGCTGCTGCGGGCCACGGGGATCGAGCCCGTCGTCGTGCCGTCGCAGGTGGACGAGCCGGCGGCCGTCGCCCGCGCCGAGGCCGAGGGCGGGGCCGCTCTCGACGCCGATGCGACCGTCGCGCTCCTCGCCCGCGCCAAGGCGACGGCGGTCCTCGGGCCGGACATCGACGGGCTCGTCCTCGGCGGCGACTCGGCCTTCGTGCTCGACGGCGTCGTCCACGGCAAGCCGCACGAGCCCGAGCGGGCCAGGGAGCGCTGGCGGGCGCAGCGCGGTCGCACCGGCCGTCTGCACTCCGGCCACTGGCTGATCGATCACCGCGGCGGGCGGGTGAACGCCGAGGCCGGAGCCGTCACCTCGGCGGCCGTCACCTTCGCCGCCGACATCGACGACTCCGAGATCGACGCCTACATCGCCACCGGGGAGCCGCTCGAGGTCGCCGGCGCCTTCACCATCGACGGGCTCGCCGCCGGATTCATCAGCCGGATCGAGGGCGACCCCTCGACCGTGATCGGCATGTCGGTGCCCACCCTGCGCTCGCTGGTCCGCGGATTCGGGATCGACTGGCCCTCGCTCTGGAACCGCTGAGGCGCCCGGCCGCGCTTGTGCGGAACCGACGAAGCCCCCTCCCTTCTTTGTGGAGAGCCGCGCGAGGCATCGCCGACCGGCCCCCTAGTGTTGGGGACCATGTCGCGCATTACGAAGGTGCTCATCGCCAACCGAGGCGAGATCGCCGTCCGAGTCATCCGTGCCGCCCGTGACAGCGGGATCGCCTCCGTCGCCGTCTACGCCGACCAGGACCGCGACGCCGTGCACAGCCGCCTCGCCGACGAGGCCTACGCCCTGGGCGGCACCACCAGCGCCGAGACGTACCTCGTCATCGAGAAGATCCTCTCGGTCGCCCGCCGCTCCGGCGCCGACGCCGTGCACCCGGGCTACGGGTTCCTCGCCGAGAACGCCGACTTCGCCCGCGCCGTCCTCGACGCCGGGCTCGTCTGGATCGGCCCGAGCCCCGACGCCATCGAGAGCCTGGGCGACAAGGTGTCGGCCCGACACATCGCCGAGAAGGTCGGCGCTCCCCTCGCCCCCGGCACGCTGAATCCCGTCTCGGGTGCCGCCGAGGTGCTCGAGTTCGTCGACCAGTACGGCCTGCCCGTCGCCATCAAGGCGGCGTTCGGAGGCGGCGGCCGCGGTCTCAAGGTCGCCCGCGAGCGCGACGAGATCGAGGAGCTCTTCGCCTCCGCGACCCGCGAGGCCGTCGCCGCCTTCGGTCGCGGCGAGTGCTTCGTCGAGAAGTACCTCGACCAGCCGCGCCACGTCGAGACGCAGTGCCTCGCCGACTCGCACGGGAACGTCGTCGTCGTCTCGACCCGCGACTGCTCGCTGCAGCGCCGGCACCAGAAGCTCGTCGAGGAGGCCCCCGCGCCGTTCCTGACCGAGGCGCAGAACAGCGAGCTCTACCGGGCGTCGAAGGCGATCCTCCGCGAGGTCGGCTACGTCGGCGCGGGCACCTGCGAGTTCCTCATCGGCAAGGACGGCACGGTCTCGTTCCTCGAGGTGAACACGCGCCTGCAGGTCGAGCACCCCGTGTCGGAGGAGGTCACCGGCATCGACCTCGTCCGCGAGCAGTTCCGCCTCGCCGAGGGCGGCACCCTCGACTACGACGACCCGGAGCCGCGCGGCCACTCGTTCGAGTTCCGCATCAACGGCGAGGACGCGGGTCGCGGCTTCCTGCCCGCCCCGGGTCCGATCCACGTCTTCAAGGCCCCCGGCGGACCGGGCGTCCGCGTCGACTCCGGCGTCGTCGCCGGCGACGTGATCTCGGGCTCGTTCGACTCCCTCCTCGCGAAGCTGATCGTCACCGGCCGCACCCGCGAGGAGGCGCTCGAGCGCTCGCGCCGCGCCCTCGCCGAGTTCGAGGTCACCGGCCTGCCGACCGTCCTGCCCTTCCACCGCGTCATCGTCGAGGACCCGGCCTTCGCCCCCGAGGGCGGCGCCCCGTTCACGATCTACACCCGGTGGATCGAGACCGAGTTCGACAACACCATCGAGGCGTGGAGCGGCGAGCCCGGCGCGATCCCGGAGCCGGGAGCCCGCCAGAACGTCGTCGTCGAGGTCGACGGACGCCGCGTCGACGTGTCCCTGCCCAGCGACCTCGTCGGCGCGGCCCCCGCCCGCGGCACCACCGCCGCATCCCCCAAGCGCCGCGGCGCCGGATCCGTGAGCACCGTCACCGGCGACTCCGTCACGGCGCCGATGCAGGCGACCATCGTCAAGGTCGCCGTCGCCGAGGGCGACACCGTCGTCGCCGGCGACCTCGTCGTCGTCCTCGAGGCGATGAAGATGGAGCAGCCGCTCACCGCCCACAAGGACGGCACCGTCCGCGGCCTCGCCGCCGAGGCCGGCACGACCGTGTCCTCCGGCCACGTCTTGTTGTCCATCGTCTGAGCCGCTCCCTGCGCGGCTCAGCGCGGTCGGCCTCCTGAGGTGGTGCGTTCCGCAGAGCGGGTCGCGTCGCGCTGCCGTGAATCGCTGGCACGCGATTCCCGTCGCGGCGCTCTCCCCTGAACCGAACTCGTCTTCGCGCGGTCCCCGCGATGCGACTGCAGCGATAAGGCTGAGACGCCAGAATCGGCGAGTTCTTCCACTTCGGCGGCTCTCCGCCTCAGTTGCGCGGCTCGTTCAGTGAGGAGAGACGTCGGCGTCCCCTCGCCTCTCCTCCCATGCTGGTCGAGTAGCCCCGCAGGGGCGTATCGAAACCCACCAGCTTCAGCGGGCCGACTCTGCACCCTGACGTTCTGAAGGGGCGGGTCTCGATACGCCCTCCGCGAGGGCTACTCGACCAGCGGAGAGAGACGTCGGCGCCCCCTCCCCTCCATGCTGGTCGAGTAGCCCCGCAGGGGCGTATCGAGACCCACCGCCTCCAGCGGGCCGGTTCTGCAGCCTCACGGTCTGAAGCGGGCGGGTCTCGATACGCCCTCTGCAAGGGCTACTCGACCAGCGGGCTGGCCCGGCGGCGCACCAGACGTCTCCCAACTAGGCGCGAGGGCGCGATCGAGAATCGCGTGCCAGCGATTCGAGACAGCCCGACGGAACCCGCTCTGCGGAACTCACCATCTCGACAAGCCGACCGCGCGGAGCCGCGCGGGGAGCGGCTCCGAAGACGGCGCGGCACATCGTCGGCTTTCAGCCGACGATGTGCATGGCGCGCGCCGCGTCCGAGATGGAGCCGGTGAGGCTCGGGTAGACGGTGAAGGCGCGGGCGACCTGGTCGACGGTGAGGCGGTGCTCGACCGCGAGGGCGAGGGGGAAGATCAGCTCGCTCGCCTTGGGGGCGACGATGACGCCTCCGATCACGGTGCCGGAGCCGGTGCGGGCGAAGAGCTTCACGAATCCGTCGCGGATGCCCATCATCTTCGCGCGCGGGTTCGCGGCGAGCGGCAGCTTGTAGATCTCACCCTGCGCGATGCCCTCCTCGATCTCGCGCTGGCTCCAGCCGACCGTCGCGATCTCGGGCTGGGTGAAGATGTTCGCGGCGACGTTGCGCACCTCGGTCGGGTTCACCGCATCGCCCATCGCGTGGAACACACCGGTGCGGCCCTGCATGGCGGCGACGGAGGCGAGCGGCAGGAACGTCGTGCAGTCGCCGGCGGCGTAGATCGAGGGGACGCTCGTGCGCGCGACGCGGTTGACGCGGATGTGACCCGAGTCGGTGAGCTGGACCCCCGCCTCCTCGAGGCCGATGCCCGCGGTGTTCGGCACGGAGCCGACGGCCATCAGGCAGTGCGAGCCCTCGACGACTCGGCCGTCGGACAGCACGGCGCGGACGCCCTTCTCGGTGCGCTCGACGCGGTCGGCACGCGACTTCGAGAGCACGACCATGCCGTTGCGCTTGAAGACGTTCTCGATGACCGCGGCGGCGTCGGCGTCCTCGCCGGGCAGCACCTGGTCGCGGGACGAGATCAGGGTGACCCTCGCCCCGAGCGCGCGGTAGGCGGAGGCGAACTCGGCGCCGGTCACGCCGGAGCCGACGACGATGAGGTGCTCGGGCACCGACTTGAGGTTGTAGAGCTGGGTCCAGCTCATGATCCGCTCGCCGTCGGGGGTGGCCGTCGGGAGGACGCGGGGGCTCGCGCCGACCGAGACGACGATGGTGTCGGCCTCGATCCGGTCGAAGTCCATGCCCTCGCCTCCCGCGGCGGTCGACACGATCAGGGCGTTCGAGCCGTCGAGACGCCCGTCGCCCTGGATGATCTTCACGCCGTGGTGCACGAGGTTCGCGCGCATGTCCTCCGACTGCTGCCGCGCGAGGCCGAGGAGGCGCTTGTTCACGGTCGCGAGGTTCACGGCGACCTCGGGACGGACCGGCTTGTTGGTCTGCTCCGAGCGCGTGAAGAACTGGACGCCCAGGTCGGCGGCCTCGCCGATGGCGTTGGTCGCCTCCGCCGTCGCGATGAGCGACTTCGACGGGACGACATCGGTGATGACGGCGGACCCGCCGACCCCCACCCGCTCGACCAGAGTGACCTCGGCGCCGAGCTGCGCGCCGGCGATGGCGGCTTCGTAGCCCCCGGGTCCTCCTCCGAGAACGGCGATCCTCTGCGTGCGCTCGAACTCGTAAGCCATGCGTCCATCATCCCTTCTCGCTGGGAAACCGCCCAATCGCGGAGCGTCCCGGGAGTCGGGCGCTCCCCGGCGCACCGTGGATAGGGTGGACGAATGGCCGACCAGACCCCCCATCCGCTCGATTCCCCCGACGCCGATCCCTTCGCGATCGCCGCCGAAGCCGCCTCCCAGATCGCCTCGGCGACGGGAGTCGAGAGGCACGACATCGCCCTCACGCTCGGCAGCGGCTGGGGCAAGGCCGCCGACCTCATCGGCGAGACGACGGCCACCGTGCCGGCGACCGACATCCTCGGATTCTCGAAGCCCGCCGTGCACGGGCACGGCGGCTTCCTCCGCTCGGTGCTGCTGCCCAGCGGCAAGCGCGCGCTGATCATCGGCGCCCGCACCCACTACTACGAGGGCTACGGCGTGCGGCGGGTCGCGCACAGCGTCCGCGTCGCCGCGGCGACCGGCGCCTCGGTGATGATCCTGACCAACGGCGCCGGCGGCATCAAGGAGCACTGGACGCCCGGCACGCCCGTGCTGATCAGCGACCACATCAACCTCACCGCGGACTCCCCGCTCGAGGGCGCGACCTTCGTCGACCTCACCGACCTCTACTCCTCCCGCCTCCGCGCCCTCGCCCGCGAGACCCGCGCCGACCTCGACGACGGGGTCTACGTGCAGTTCCGCGGCCCGCACTACGAGACCCCCGCCGAGGTGCAGATGGCGCGGATCATCGGCGGACACATCGTCGGCATGTCGACCGCACTCGAGGCGATCGCGGCCCGCGAGGCCGGCATGGAGGTGCTCGGGATGTCGCTGATCACCAACCTCGCCGCGGGCATCCAGAAGACGCCGCTCAGCCACGAGGAGGTCCTCGAGGCGGGCCGGAACGCCGAGGACGACCTGGCGCGCCTGCTCGCCGCGATCACGAGCGCGCTGTGACCGACGTCCGCGCCCTCGCCGAGGACTGGCTCGCGCAGGATCCCGACCCCGAGACGCGACAGGAGCTCGTCGGTCTGCTGCTGGCCGATGAGGCGGGTGACGCGACCGCCTCCGCCGAGCTCGAGGACCGCTTCGGCCAGCGCCTCGCCTTCGGCACCGCCGGGCTCCGCGGTGCGATCGCCGCGGGCTCGAACCGGATGAACCGGGTGCTCGTCGCGCAGGCGGCGGTCGGGATCGCCGATCACCTGATGGCGCGCGGCGGCGGCCGCCCGGTCGTCGTGATCGGCTACGACGGTCGCAAGAACTCGGCCGTCTTCGCCGAGGACTCGGCCGCGCTGATGGCGGGTGCCGGTGTCGACGCCGTGCTGCTGCCGCGCCTCCTCCCCACCCCGGTGCTCGCCTTCGCAGTGCGGCACCTGGGCGCGGACGCGGGAGTCATGGTGACCGCGAGCCACAACCCGCCGCAGGACAACGGCTACAAGGTGTACCTCGGCGGCGGCGACGAGGGCTCGCAGATCGTGCCGCCGGTCGACTCCGAGATCGCGGAGCGGATCCTCGCCGTCTCGCGCGATCGGCGCGTGCCGGAGCTGCCCCGCGGCGAGTACCGGATCGCCGACGAGTCGGTCGTGGCCGCCTACATCAGCGCCACTGCCGCGGGCGGGCGCCAGTCCGCGCCGCTGCGGGTCGTCTACACGGCGATGCACGGGGTCGGCTGGGAGACGGCGCACCGGGTCCTCGCCGCCGCGGGCTTCGACGAACCGGCGGTCGTCGTCGAGCAGATCGAGCCGGATCCCGCGTTCCCGACTGTCGCCTTCCCCAATCCCGAGGAGGACGGAGCGCTCGACCTCGCGTTCGCGACCGCGCGCTCGGGTCGCGCCGAGCTGATCGTCGCGAACGACCCCGACGCCGATCGTTTCGCCGCGGCGGTGCCGGACGCGGCCGCGCCGGACGGGTTCCGGCGGCTCACCGGCAACGAGGTCGGCTCGCTGCTCGGCTGGCGCGCGGCGGAGGCCGCACGCCTCGCCGGTCGCACCGGCGGCGCGCTGGCCTGCTCGATCGTCTCCTCTCCCGCCCTCGGAGCGGTGGCGGCCGACTACGGGATCGACTTCGCCGAGACGCTGACGGGCTTCAAGTGGATCTCGCGGGTGCCCGACCTCGTCTTCGGCTTCGAGGAGGCGCTCGGCTACCTCGTGAATCCGGAGGTCGTCCGCGACAAGGACGGCATCTCGGCCGCGCTCGCGTTCCTCTCGCTCGCCAGCGCTCTCGCCGAGGAGGGGCGGACGATCGCGGACGAGCTCGACGCCTTCGCCGAGCGCTTCGGCCTCTTCGGGTCGGCGCAGATCTCGCTGCGGGTCACCGACCTGTCCGAGATCGCGCGGATCATGGCCCGGCTCCGGTCGGATCCGCCGCCGACGATCGGCGGCCTCGCCGTCGAGCGCTCCGAGGACCTGCTGGCTGCGGGCGGGGCACTGCCGCCGACGGATGCGCTGCGCTTCACTCTCGACGGGGCGCGCCTCATCGCGCGCCCGAGCGGCACCGAGCCCAAGGTCAAGCTCTACCTCGACGCCTGGTCGTCCGCCCCGGACGCCGCCGCCCGCTCCGCCGCCGTCGAGTCGCGCCTCACCGCCCTGCGCACCGGCGCCGCGGAGCTCCTGCGCTGACCCGCCTGGCGATCGATCCGTCGGAGAAGCACCGTCCGCCTCGGACACACAGTGCGTCTGCGCCGGATCGATGGCTGCCGCCGGCCACGAAGGGACGCCGGATGCGCGCGTCGGGCGTCCGGTGAATCGGACCTCGAACGCGGACCCAGCCCTCGCTGATCGAGTAGCCCGCGCAGCGGGCGTATCGAGATCCGCCAGCGTCAGAAGGGTGGGGCAGAAGCCCGATCTCCTGTCGCTGTTGGGTCTCGATACGCCCCTCCGGGGCTACTCGACCAGCGTGCTGGCGCTCAGGCCCAGGGTGGAGCGCGCGACCGAGGATCGCGTGCCAGCGATTCGAGGCAGCGCGACGCGACCCGCTCCGTGGAACCCACCACCTCGCCGAGCCGACCGCGCCGAGCCGCACAAGGGGCGGCTCGGAGATGAGCACCTATCGCGTGCCAGCGATTCGAGGCAGCGCGACGCGACCCCCTCCGTGGAACCCACTACCTCGCCGAGCCGACCGCGCCGAATCGCACAGGGGGCGGCGCGGAGATGAGCACCTATCGCGTGCCAGCGATTCGAGGCAGCGCGACGCGACCCGCTCCGTGGAACCCACAAGCTCGCCGAGCCGACCGCGCTGCGCCGCGCAGGGGGCGACTCAGGAATCGGCACCGCCGGGTAGTCCGTCCGAAGGACGGACTACCCCAGCGCGCGCTCGATCTTCGCCGTGATCTCGGTCTGGTCGAGGTAGTTGTCGATGACGACGATCTCGGCGAACGTCTTCCCGATGCGGTCGACGAGTTCGCTGGACGTCAGGATGACCTGCGCATCGGCGGAGAGCGCGTCGACCGAGGCGATGTCGGAGGCGATCACCTCCGCTTCGAGGTCGAGGGCTTCGAGGGCGCGCTCGGCGCCGAGCTTGAGGATGGCCGACGTGCCGATCCCGGCTCCGCAGAGTGTGACGATCTTCATGAGCTTCCTCCGTGGTCGAGGGTGTCGCCCGTGAGGACGGCGTTGATGCTGCGGGGCGTCCTGGCCGCTGCCAGGGCGCCGATCGCGTCGGGCCGGCTGAGCACGTCGGCGAGTCCCGAGATGAAGCCGACGTGTCCGTGCGCCTGGGTGGCGGCGATGCCGATGACGACCGAGACGGGGTCGTTGGTCCTGTGGCCGAAGGCGACCGGCTCGGCGAGGGTCACGACCGAGATCCCGTCGGCGAGGACGTCGTTCCCGGGACGCGCGTGGGCGAGCGCGAGACCCGGCGCGATGACGATGTACGGGCCGAGCACGTCGATCTGCTCGACCATCCGGCGCGAGTAGGCCGGATCGACGGCGCCGCTGCGCTCGAGGGCGCGCCCCGCCTCGAGGACGGCCTCCCGCCAGCTGGCGGCCGGATGCCGCAGCGCGATCGCCTCGTCGGCGAGGGCGTCGAGGGGCATGCTCAGGCCGCCTCGAAGCCGGCGCTGATCGTCTCGATCAGGTCGCGGCGCTCGTCGAGCGGCAGGAAGGCGGCGTGGGCGGCGTTGACCTGGAACACCTCGAGGTCGTCGAGGTCGTAGCCGAACGCGTCCGACAGGAGGGCGAGCTCGCGGCTGAGGCTCGTGCCGCTCATCAGGCGGTTGTCGGTGTTCACGGTGACGCGGAAGCCGAGCTGGTAGAGCAGGTCGAACGGGTGGTCCTCGAGGTCGGTGCCCCAGGCGGCCACCGCGCCGGTCTGCAGGTTCGAGGACGGGCTCAGCTCGAGCGCGATCTCGCGGTCCTTGACCCACTCGGCGAGCTCCCCGAGGGTGACGTAGCTGGCGTCGTCGTCCTGGCGCTCGATCACGATGTCCTCCGCGATCCGCACACCGTGCCCGAGTCGGAGCGCGCGGCCGTCGAGCAGCGCCGAGCGGATGCTGTCGAGCCCGTCGGCCTCGCCCGCGTGCACGGTGGTCGGGAAGTGCGCGGCGGCGAGCAGCTCGAAAGCCGGCCGGTGCAGCGACGCCGGGTGACCCGCCTCGGCTCCCGCGATGTCGAACCCGACGGCGCCGCGCTCGCGGTGGCGCAGCGCGAGCGCGGCGATCTCGAGCGAGCGGTCGGTGTGGCGCATCGCCGTGATCAGCTGTCCGACCCGGAGCCGCGAGCCGTGGGCCGCCGCCTCCTGGACACCCTGTTCGAGACCCTCCTGCACGGCCTCGACGGCCGCGTCGAGGGTGAGACCCTCCCGCTGGTGCTGCTCGGGCGCCCAGCGCACCTCGCCGTGGACGACTCCGTCGGCGGCGAGGTCGAGGACGAACTCGCGGGCGACCCGCTCGAGCGACGCGGTGGTCTGCATGACCGAGATCGTGGTCTCGAAGGTCGCCAGGTAGTCGGTGAGCGAGCCGGAGTCGGCGGTCGTGGTGAACCAGGCCCGCAGCGCCTCGGGGTCGGCGGCGGACAGCGGCACTCCGGCCGCCGTGCCGAGCTCGACGATCGTCTCGGGGCGGAGCCCGCCGTCGAGGTGGTCGTGCAGGGAGACCTTGGGCAGGTCGTCGATCAGGATGCCCTCGCCCGGGAGGAGGTACTCCTCGATGGTGTCGGTCACGGTGCTCCTCAGGGTCGGGCGACGGTTCGCCGACCACCCTAGGGCTTCGGCCGCGCGGCCTCACCGGGCGGTCGCGTTCGGGGGGAACTCCGGCTCGCAGAATCGCGTTCGGCTCGCAGCAACCGAGGGATTCTGCGAGCCGAATCGGATTCTGCGAGCCGGAGGTGTCACGCAAGCCGGATTCCGCGAGCCGGAGGTGGTCGGCGCGCCGGAGGCGATGAAACGGCGATCGTGCCCCGGCTCAGGCGATGCGCTCGGCGACCAGCGGACCGCCGTCGAGGACGGGCTCGCCCTCGACGCCGATCCGGTAGGCCCCCTCGAGAGCACCCAGCGCGCGATCGAACCGGGCGGGCTCGTCGGCGGAGAGCGTGAAGAGCGGGTCGCCGGCGCGCACGCGGTCTCCCGGCTTCGCGTGCAGGTCGATGCCCGCGGCGTGCTGGACGGCGTCCTGCTGACGCGCCCGGCCCGCGCCGAGGCGCCAGGCCGCGATGCCGAACGGCAGGGCCCGCTGCTCGACGAGGACGCCGTCCCGCTCCGCGACGACCACGTGGGTCTCCCGCGCGACGGGGAGCGCGGCGTCGGGGTCGCCGCCCTGGGCTCGGACGACCGCTCGCCAGGTGTCCATCGCCGCCCCGCCGTCGAGCGCGCCCTCGACGTCGGCGTCGGGCATCCCGGCGAGCGCGAGCATCTCGCGGGCGAGGGCGAGGGTGAGCTCGCGGATGTCGGCGGGCCCGCCTCCCGCGAGCACCTCGACGGATTCGCGCACTTCGTTGGCATTGCCGATCGCGAGGCCGAGCGGCACGTTCATGTTCGTCAGGAGCGCCGTGGTCCGCACGCCCGCGTCGTTGCCCAGATCGACCATGGCGCGGGCGAGCTCGCGCGAGCGGTCGATGTCGACCATGAAGGCCCCCGAGCCGAACTTGACGTCGAGGACGAGGGCGTCGGTCCCCTCCGCGATCTTCTTCGACATGATCGACGACGCGATCAGCGGGATGGCCTCGACAGTGCCGGTGATGTCGCGCAGCGCGTAGAGCTTCTTGTCGGCGGGCGCGAGACCCGACCCGGCCGCGCAGATGACGCCTCCGACCGTGCGCAGCTGCTCGAACATCTCGTCGTTGCTGAGCTCCGCGCGCCAGCCGGGGATCGCCTCGAGCTTGTCGAGCGTGCCGCCGGTGTGCCCGAGGCCGCGCCCGGAGAGCTGCGGCACCGCGACACCGAACGAGGCGACGAGGGGCATCAGCGGGAGCGTGATCTTGTCTCCGACGCCGCCCGTCGAGTGCTTGTCGACGGTGCGCTTGCCGAGGCCGTCGAAGTGCATCCGCTCGCCGCTGGCGATCATCGCCAGGGTCAGGTCGCGGATCTCGTCGCGCTCCATTCCGTTGAGCAGGACCGCCATCGCGAACGCGGCCATCTGCTCGTCGGCGACGTAGCCGCGGGTGTAGGCGTCGATCAGCCAGTCGATCTCGGCGGTCGTGAGCGTGCCGCGGTCGCGCTTGGTGCGGATGATGTCGACGGCGTCGAAGCTCTCGACGGGGGCGGTGGTGCCGGTCATGCGGGTCCTCTGGATCGGATCGTCG
The DNA here is from genome assembly GCF_009807095.1 of Rathayibacter sp. VKM Ac-2754. Taxonomy (GTDB): domain Bacteria; phylum Actinomycetota; class Actinomycetes; order Actinomycetales; family Microbacteriaceae; genus Rathayibacter. The sequence continues at coordinate 233,257 of NZ_WUCC01000006.1, forward strand.
TGGGAGGGGATCACTCCCCCGCGTACGCCTGGAGCGTGCGCGGGCCGAAGGCGTCGGGGATGACCTCGTCGATCGTGCGCAGGCCGGAGACCGTCTCGAGCACCATCCCCTCGGCGGAGTGCTCGAACAGGAGCTGACGGCAGCGCCCGCACGGCATCAGCGTGGCGCCCTTGCCGTCGACGCAGGTGAAGGCGACGAGCTTGCCGCCGCCCGTCATGTGGAGGGAGGAGACCAGCGCGCACTCCGCGCAGAGCCCGATGCCGTAGGAGGCGTTCTCGACGTTGCAGCCGGAGATCACGCGTCCGTCGTCGACGAGGGCCGCAGCCCCCACCGGGAACTTCGAATACGGCGCGTACGCACGGCCCATGGCCTCGAGGGCCGCGGCACGCAGCGCCTCCCAGTCGATGTCGGTCACGACGACTCCTCTCAGGACTTCAGGTACGGCTTGCCGGCGGCGGCCGGCCCTCTGGACTGCCCGACCAGGCCGGCGACCGCGAAGATCGTGACCACGTACGGCAGCATCAGCATGAACTCGCTCGGCACGGGCGACCCGATCACGCCGAGCACGTTCTGCAGGTTCGTCGCGAAGCCGAACAGCAGGGAGGCGAGGGTGGCGCGGATCGGGTCCCACCGGCCGAAGATCACCGCGGCGAGCGCGATGAATCCGGCGCCCGCGGTCATCTCCTTGCCGAAGGCTCCTACGGCGTCGAGCGTGTAGTACGCGCCGCCGATGCCCGCGATCGCCCCGGCGAGCGAGACGTTCCAGAAGCGCGTGCGCGCGACGTCGATGCCCACCGTGTCGGCGGCCTGCGGGTGCTCGCCGACCGCGCGGAGGCGCAGACCCCACTTGGTCTTGAACAGGCCCCACCACACCGCGAAGATCGCGAAGTACATCAGGTAGACGATGACCGTCTGGTTGAAGAGCACCGCGCCGACGATCGGGACCTGGCTGAGCACCGGGATCGGCAGCCGGTCGAACTTGACGGGCGAGTTGAAGGTCGCCGCGTCGGACGTGAGCACCTGCGAGTAGAGGAAGCTCGTCAGCCCGGTGACCAGCACGTTCAGCACGACGCCGACGATGACCTGGTCGACGACGTACTTGATCGCGAAGGCCGCGAGCACGAACGAGACGAGCACGCTCGCCAGCATCGCCGCGATCAGCCCGAGCACCGGCTGGCGGGTGAGCGAGCCGACCATCGCGGCGGTGAAGGCGCCCGCGAGCAGCTGTCCCTCGATCGCGACGTTCACGACGCCGACCCGCTCCGAGATCACCCCGCCGAGCGAGCCGAAGATCAGCGGAGTCGCGAGTCCGACGGTGCCGAGCAGGAGTCCGGAGACGGGCAGCGCCGCGCCGGCCGACGCCCAGACGAGGAAGCCGATCAGGAAGACGAGCGCGAAGACGCTCGACAGCCAGAGCGGGATCCGCCGGGCGGCTCGGGTCATCACGAACGCGAGGACGGTCAGTCCCACCGTCACGATCGCCACGACGACTCCGGTGGCCCTGGTCGGGAACGGGATGTCGGGGAGCGCGAAGAAGTCGTTGCCCGCTGCGAGCCGGAACGAGCTCGTGCCGTCGCGGCCGAGGACCACGAAGAGGACGACGGCGAGCAGCGCGAAGACTCCGAACGCGATCGGAGCCTTCCAGCTGCGGATCGCGACGCGGGAGGGCGCGGCGGAGGCGGTCACGGCGGTCATGCGGACACCTCCGAGGTGCGGCGCTTCGGTCGGCGCTTCGGGGCCACCCCGGGCGTCGGGAGTCGGAAGACGGCGCGCACCAGGGGCGGCGCCGCGATGAAGAGGACGATCAGCGACTGCACGACGAGCACGACGTCGATCGGCACGCCCTCGGCCGCCTGCATCGAGTACCCGCCGGCCTTGAAGGCGCCGAACAGGATGCCCGCGAAGAAGACGCCCCACGGTCGTGAACGGCCCAGCAGCGCGACGGTGATCGCGTCGAAGCCGATCCCGGCGTCGATGCCGGAGGTGAAGCCGGTGGTGACCGTGCCCATCACCTGCGCGCTCCCGGCGAGCCCGAGGAGTCCGCCCGAGAGGAGCATGGCGTAGACGTAGCTGCCCTTGACGTCGATGCCGGCGACGCGGGCCGCGTGCGGGTTCTCGCCGACGGCGCGGAACTTGAAGCCGATGCTCGAGCGTGTGAGCAGCCACCAGACGAAGACGGTCGCGAGGAGCGAGAACACGAAGCCGAGCGTGAGCGAGTAGCCCGAGCCGAGCAGGTCGGGGAAGATCGCCGTCTCCTTCATCCCGGGCGACTTCGGGTTGTTCGAGCCGGGGGCCTGGAGCGCCCCCGGAGTGCGGAGCAGGTACGACACGAGGTAGAACGCGACGTAGTTGAGCATGATCGTGAGGATCACCTCGTGCGCGCCCGTCCGTGCCTTCAGGAGTCCGACGAGTCCGCCCCAGAGCGCACCGCCGAGGATGCCCGCGGCGAGGGTGATGACGAGGTGGACGCCCCACGGCAGGTCGAAGGAGAAGCCGACCCAGCCCGCGCACGCCGCCGCGATCAGCATCTGGCCGCGGCCGCCGATGTTGAAGAGGCCGACCCGGAAGGCGAGGGCGACGCCGAGACCGCCCGCGATGAGCGGAGTCGCGAACGCCAGCGTGTCGGTCAGCGGCTTGATGCCGTTCGCGAAGCCCTCGCGGCGGAAGTTGTAGACCGAGCCCTGGAAGAGCGACGAGTACGCACCGGCGACGGACTGCCAGATCGCCTGCAGCGTGTCGAGCGGTCGCGCGAAGAAGTACACCGAGGCCGCCTGCACGTCCTTGTCGGTCGCGGCGATGAGCACGCCGCCCACGATGAGCGACAGCAGGACCGCGAGCACCGACATCAGAGCGGTGCCGGAGAGGATCTCGCGGAGGACCCGCGACGCACCGCTCTCGATCGGGCCGGGACGCGCCTCCTGACCGGGCTTCTGACCCGGCTCGAGACCGGACGCCTTCTCGGACTCGGCGTCGGGGTCGACCGACGGCAGTTGCGCGTCGCTCACGCCGCCGCTCCCTTCTCGGCGGGCGACTGCCCGGCCATCATGAGCCCCAGGACTTCGCGGGGCGTGTCGGCGGGGACGATGCCGATGATTCCGCCCTTGTACATGACCGCGATGCGGTCCGCGAGCGCGGCCACCTCGTCGAGCTCGGTCGACACCACGATCACGGGGACGCCGGTGTCGCGCGTCTCGACGATGCGCTTGTGCACGAACTCGATCGATCCGACGTCGATGCCGCGGGTCGGCTGCGCCGCGATGAACAGCCGCAGCTCGCGGCTGAGCTCGCGCGCCAGGACGACCTTCTGCTGGTTGCCTCCGGAGAGACGGCCGACGTGGGTGCCGATGCCCTGGGCGCGCACGTCGAACTCGCGCACGCGCTCCTCGGCGAAGCGGTCGAGATCCTTCAGCTGCAGGCTCAGGCCCTTCACGAACGGGCCGCCGTCGCTGCGGTCGAGCATCAGGTTCTCGGCGATCGTGAACTCGGCGACCAGGCCGTCCTCGGTCCGGTCCTCGGGCACGAAGCCCACTCCGGAGTCGAGCACGCGGCGGACCGTGAGCCCGTCGAGCCGCTTGCCGTCGAGCGTCACCGTGCCCTCGACGCGCTCCTGCAGCCCCATGATCGCCTCGGCGAGCTCGGTCTGGCCGTTGCCCTGGACGCCGGCGATGGCGAGGATCTCGCCCCGCCGCACCTCGAAGGAGACGTCGTCGACGACAGCCTGCCCGTTCGCGTCGCGCACCGTGAGGGCGCTGACGACGAGCGCCTCGTCGCCGGCGCGGGCCGGCTCCTTCTGCACCGTCAGCTCGACGGCGCGGCCGACCATGAGCGAGGCGAGCTCGGCGTTGCTCGCGGTGGGCGAGGCCTCGCCGACCACCCTGCCGAGGCGGATGACCGTGATGCGGTCGCCCACCTCGCGCACCTCGCGCAGCTTGTGGGTGATGAAGACGATCGCCGTCCCCGAGGCCCGCAGCTGGCGCATGATCGCGATCAGCTCATCGGTCTCCTGGGGAGTGAGCACGGCGGTCGGCTCGTCGAAGACGAGGACCCGCGCGTCACGGGAGAGCGCCTTGATGATCTCGACGCGCTGCTGCACTCCGACGGGCAGGTCCTCGACGATCGCATCGGGATCGACGTCGAAGCCGAAGCGGTCGGAGATCTCGCGCACCCGCGCACGAGCGGCAGCGAGGTCGAGACGGCCGCCCGCTCGGGTCTGCTCGTGGCCGAGCATGACGTTCTCGGCGACCGAGAAGACGGGGATGAGCATGAAGTGCTGGTGGACCATGCCGATGCCGGCCTTCATGGCGTCGCCCGGCCCCGAGAAGCTCTGGACCACGTCGTCCAGCAGGATCTCGCCCTCCTCGGCCTGGTACAGGCCGTAGAGCACGTTCATGAGCGTCGACTTGCCCGCGCCGTTCTCGCCGAGGAGGCAGTGGATCTCGCCGGGTTCGACGGTGAGATCGATGTGATCGTTGGCCACGAGAGCACCGAAGCGCTTCGTGATGCCCCGCAGTTCGAGCTTCATGGAACCAATCTAACTTCGGTGCGGACCAGTGGATCGCCCGGAGGGGAGGCGCGGGGAGGGATCGAGCGGACACCGACCGGTGGAGGGACCCCGCCGGGACGACGGAGGCCGGTCGGCTCCGAGATGCTCTCGGGCCGACCGGCCTCTGTCGTCGGGCGCCTCTAGGAGGCGGCGGGAGCGGACGGCGACTCGACGGTGATCGAGCCGTCGATGATGCCCTCCTTGATGGTGTCGAGCTCGCCCTGGAGGTCGGCGGACACCTTCGACTCGAAGTCGTGGAACGGCGCGATGCCGACTCCGTCGTTCTCGAGCGTGCCGACGTACGGGGTCGCGTCGAACGCGTCCGCACCGGCGGAGCTGGTGACGTCGGACGTGCCGGCCTCGATCCCCTTGAGGATGGAGGTCAGGTACAGGTCGCCGCCGTCCGGGTAGGTCTCGTACAGGTCGGCGTCGACACCGACCATCGCGATCTCCTTGCCGGAGTCGCGGATCGCCTCGATGGCCGACTGGAAGATCGGTCCGCCCACGGGGAGGATGACGTCGGCGTTCTGGTCGATCAGCGACTGCGCGGCCGACTTGGCCTCGACACCGGCGGCGAAGCCTCCGGTGAAGGAGCCGGTCTGCGCAGCGACGTCCCAGCCGACGACCTTGACGTCGGTCCCCTTCTGCTCGTTGTGGTAGGCGACGCCGTCGGCGAAGCCGTCCATGAAGATGGTGACGGTCGGGAACTGCTGGCCACCGAAGGTGCCCACGACGCCGGTCTTCGAGTACGAGGCGGCCGCGTAGCCCGCGAGGAACGCGGACTGCGAGGTGTCGAAGGTGATCGGCTTGACGTTCGGCAGATCGATCGACGCGTCGTCGATGATGGCGAAGTCGATGTCGGTGTTCTCCTCCGCCGCAGCCGAGGTGGCCTCGGCCAGCGCGAAGCCGACGGTGATGATCAGGTTGCAGCCCTGGTCGACGAGGCTCGTGAGGTTCGGCGCGTAGTCGGTCTCGGACTCCGAGGTGACGGTCTTCGGCGTCACGCCGAGCTCCTCGGAGGCCTTCGTCAGGCCGTTGTAGCCGAGCTCGTTGAACGACTTGTCGTCGAACCCGCCCGCGTCGGAGACCATGCAGGGCAGGAAGTCGCCACCCGCGGCAGCGCTCGAGTCGCTCTCCTCGGGGGCGGAGGCGCAACCGGCGAGAAGCGCGGTGACGCCCAGAGCGGCGAGACCGCCGAACGCGGCCTTACGCGTGGTGATAGTCAAGATTCGTCCTCCAAGATTCGGCTTGCGCGCATGGGCGGCAGGCATCGATGGCCTCACGTTACCCACTGTGACAACTCCCTCAGTCGCCGCGGAGGTGCAACTCGGGAAGCGTTACACAGTGTTGATATTGGGGAGGAGGCGCGAGCGCCTCCTCCCCCGCGGTCGGCTTCGCGGGGTGGTGCGTTCCGCAGAGCGGGTTGCGTCGGGCTGGCGGGAATCGCTGGCACGCGATTACCGCTCGCGGCCCTCCTCCCGAGTTGGTGCGACTCAGCACGCCGGCGCGTCGCTGTGAGCTGCGCTTCGGGGCGGCGGGTGGTCTCCGCGCTGCGCGCGATCGAGGGTGGGTGGGTGCAGGGCTCCGCGCTGCGCGCGATCGAGGGGTGGGCGGGTGCAGGGCTCCGCGCTGCGCGCGATCGAGGGGTGGGCGGGTGCAGGGCTCCGCGCGGAGCGCGGTCGAGGGGTGGGCGGGTGCAGGGGTCCGCGCGGAGCGCGGTCGGGCTCGGAGGGGTGGCGGGAACGGCGAAGCGCGGCGCCTCCGAGGGGAGGGCCGCGCTTCGCGAGGGGGCTAGAGGACGTCGGTGCGGCCCGAGAGGCGGAGGGCGTCGACGACGCCCTTGACCTTCTGGGCGTTCTCGGTGGTGGTGACCAGGAGGGCGTCGGGGGTGTCGACGACGACGATGTCCTTCACGCCGATCAGGGCGATCAGGCGGTTGCCGCCGCTGACGACGATGCCGGTCGCGGAGTCGGCCAGGACGCGGACGTCCTCGCCGAGGATCGCCAGATCGGAGCGCAGGCCGCTCGCGTGCAGCTTCGCGATGGACGCGAAGTCGCCCACGTCGTCCCACGAGAAGTGACCCGGGATGACGGCGAGCTTGCCCTCGACAGCCGCCGGCTCGGCGACGGAGTAGTCGATGGCGATCTTCTCGAGACCCGGCCAGATGCGGTCGACGACCGCACCGCGCTCCGGGGTGTCCCAGGCCTCGGCGAGCTCGAGGAGGCCCGCGAGCAGCTTCGGCTTCGACCGGCCGAGCTCCTCGAGGAGGCGGTCGGCGCGGGCGATGAACATGCCCGCGTTCCAGAGGTACTGACCGCTCGCCACGTAGCCGCGCGCGGTCTCGGCGTCGGGCTTCTCGACGAAGGAGTCGACGGCGAGGGTGTGCGGTGCGCCCTCGATCCCGAGGTGGTCTCCGGTGCGGATGTAGCCGAACCCGACGGCGGGCTCGGTGGGCGTGATGCCGATGGTGGCGATGTAGCCGGCGTCGGCGGCGACGACCGCCTCCGCGACCGCGTCGAAGAAGAGGGGCTGACCGCTGATCACGTGATCGGCCGCGAAGGAGCCGATGATCACTCCGGGCTCGCGGCGCTCGAGGATCGCCGCGGCGAGGCCGATCGCGGCCGAGGAGTCGCGGGGCTCGCTCTCGAGGACGACGTTCAGGTCCTCCAGGTGCTCGAGCTGCTGCTCGACCGCGGCGCGGTGCGCCCGGCCCGTGACGACCATGATGCGGTCGGCGCCCGAGATCGGCGCGAGGCGGTCCCAGGTGTCGCGGAGGAGCGTCTGGCCGGAGCCGGTCAGATCGTGCAGGAACTTCGGGGCATCGGCCCGGGAGAGCGGCCACAGCCTCGAGCCGATCCCACCGGCGGGGATCACGCTGTAGAAGCGGTCGAGCGGGGCGCGGCCATCGGTCTCAGGTGGTGTCATGACCGCAGGATACAAGGGCGCCCGACAGCGTCCGCCGTTCACCCGGTCGCGCGCCGTCGTTCACACGGAGCCCGTAGCGTCCGGGGTGTGAGAGTCGCGGTCGTCACCGAGAGCTTCCTTCCGTCTTTGAACGGAGTGACCACGAGCGTCCTGCGGGTGCTCGACGAGTTCGCGGCCCGCGGCATCGAAGCGCTGGTGGTCTGTCCTGCCGCGGGAGCGCCCGCCTCCTACGCGGGGCACCGCGTCGTGGAGCACCCCGCGATCGCCTACCGCGACTTCCCCGTCGGCATCCCGACGCTCGCCCTCACCCGCGAGCTGGCCGACTTCGCGCCCGACGTGGTGCACGTCGCCTCGCCCTTCTTACTGGGGGCACGCGCCATCGCCTCCGCGAACCGGCTCGGCGTCCCGAGCGTCGCGATCTATCAGACGGATGTGGCGCGCTTCGCAGCCCGCTACGGCATCCGCGGGGCCCGCGCCCTGGCCTGGAAGGTGATCCGGCAGATCCACGCCGGCGCAGACCTGACCCTCGCCCCCTCGAGCAGCGCCCTCGACGACCTCGCCGCGGCCGGCATCGAGCGGACCGCCCTCTGGGGCCGCGGCGTGCAGAGCGACCGCTTCCACCCGCGGATGCGCTCCTCTCCCTACGCCCTCGATCTCCGGGCCACCCTCGCCGACGGTGACGCGCTGGTCGGCTACATCGGCCGCGTCTCGCCCGAGAAGCGGGTCGAGCGGCTCTCGTGCCTGACCTCGGTCCCGGGCGCCGAGATCGTGGTCGGCGGCTACGGCCCCTCCTCCGCTCGCGTCGCCTCGCGTCTCGGGCCGCAGGCGCGGATGCTCGGACGGCTCGACGGTGAACGACTGCCCGCCACCTTCGCCGCGCTCGACGTCTTCGTGCACACCGGCACAGAGGAGACCTTCGGCCAGACCGTGCAGGAGGCGCAGGCGTCGGGCACCGCGGTGGTCGCCCCGCACGCCGGCGGACCCACCGACCTCATCGAGCACGGTGTCGACGGTCTGCTCTACGCACCCGAGAGCGACTCCGACCTGCGCAAGCAGGTCGAGCGGCTGGTGCGCGACCCCGGGCTCCGCGCCCGGCTCGGCGAGGCCGGCCGCCGCCGCGTGCTCCACCGAACCTGGAGCGCGCTGACCGAGGAGCTGCTGCTGCACTACGAGACCGCGGGCGCCGCGTCCGCGGTGGCGCACCGCAGCTAAGGCTCGCCTTAGCCGCGGATGTCGGCGGCGATGCTTACAATCCAAGGGCGAGATTCTCGTCGCTCCCCCGCCCCGCCCGCGTCCTCGAGACGCGGATCAGGTCAGGCCGTCGGAGCGCACAACCAGGGAGGGTTGTCCGTGTCAGTTTCAGCTGCTCAGACCCTCGCACCCCGGAAGCAGGGAAAGATCCGGCGTCCGGCCGGCACCCTGTACCGCGGTCGCGAAGGCATGTGGTCGTGGGTGCTGCACCGCATCACCGGTGTCGCCATCTTCTTCTTCCTCCTCGTGCACGTCCTCGACTCGGCTCTCATCGCCGTGAGCCCCGAGGCGTACAACGCGGTCATCGGCACGTACAAGAACCCGATCATGGGTCTCGGCGAGACGGGCCTCGTGGGCGCGATCGCGTTCCACGCCCTGAACGGTCTGCGGATCATCCTGGTCGACTTCTGGAGCTGGGCGACCCGCAACCAGCGCCTGCTCTTCTGGGTCGTCATCGGCCTGTGGGTCGTGCTGATGCTCGGCTTCGCACCCCGCCACCTGATCAACGTCTTCAGCGAGTAGGTCCCCGTGAGCACCGTCGCAGCACCTCGTACCCCGCACACCCCGACCCGCTCCTCCGGCACCAACTGGGAGAAGTGGGGCTGGATCTACATGCGCGCCTCCGGCGTCGTGCTGATCGTCCTGATCTTCGGGCACCTGATCTTCAACCTCCTCCTCGGCGACGGCATCAAGGCCATCGACTTCGGCTTCGTGGGCGGCAAGCTCGCGAACCCGTTCTGGCAGTGGTGGGACGTCCTGATGCTGTGGCTCGCGCTGATCCACGGCGGCAACGGAATGCGGACGCTGGTCAACGACTACGCCACCTCGCCGTTGCTGGCCCGCGCCTTCAAGGGCGGCATCCTGGTCGCGGTGGTGTCGCTGATCGCCCTCGGCACCTGGGTCGTCTTCGCGTTCGACCCCTGCCCGCCCGGAGCGGATCCGGCGCTGCTGGCGTCGTTCTGCTCGGCGTGATCGACAGGCACCCGGCACTCTCCTCCCCCCGTCCTCCCTTCCCGCACATCGGAGCATCTCCCCAGTGAGCACACCAGGCCACACCCACGGCGGCGCCGACCAGAGCGCCTTCACGCAGACCGTCGGACCCGACGGAGTCCACTACCACCAGTTCGACGTCGTGATCGTCGGAGCAGGCGGTGCCGGCATGCGCGCGGCCATCGAGGCCGGTCCGAAGGCGAAGACCGCGGTCATCTCGAAGCTCTACCCGACGCGCTCCCACACGGGAGCGGCGCAGGGCGGCATGGCCGCCGCCCTCGCCAACGTCGAGGAGGACAGCTGGGAGTGGCACACCTTCGACACCGTCAAGGGCGGCGACTACCTCGTCGACCAGGACGCGGCCGAGATCCTCGCGAAGGAGGCCATCGACGCGGTCATCGACCTCGAGAACATGGGCCTGCCCTTCAACCGCACCGAGGACGGCAAGATCGACCAGCGCCGCTTCGGCGGCCACACCCGCGACCACGGCAAGGCGCCCGTCCGCCGGGCCTGCTACGCGGCCGACCGCACGGGCCACATGATCCTGCAGACGCTGTTCCAGAACTGCGTCCGCCTCGGCATCAACTTCTTCAACGAGTTCTACGTCCTCGACCTCGTGATGACGAAGGTCGACGGAGTCGACAAGCCGTCCGGCGTGGTCGCCTACGAGCTCGCGACCGGCGAGCTGCACGTGTTCCAGGCGAAGGCGATCATCTTCGCGACCGGCGGCTTCGGCAAGATCTACAAGACGACGTCGAACGCGCACACCCTCACGGGCGACGGCGTCGGCATCATCTGGCGCAAGGGCCTGCCGCTCGAGGACATGGAGTTCTTCCAGTTCCACCCGACCGGGCTCGCGGGCCTGGGCATCCTCCTCACCGAGGGAGCGCGAGGCGAGGGAGCGATCCTGCGGAACGCCTCCGGCGAGCGCTTCATGGAGCGCTACGCCCCCACCATCAAGGACCTGGCCCCCCGCGACATCGTCGCGCGCTGCATGGTGCAGGAGGTGGCGGAGGGGCGCGGTGCCGGCCCGCACAAGGACTACGTGCTGCTCGACTGCACGCACCTGGGTGCCGAGGTGCTCGAGACGAAGCTCCCCGACATCACCGAGTTCGCGCGGACCTACCTCGGCGTCGACCCGGTCGTCGAGCCGGTGCCCGTGATGCCGACCGCGCACTACGCGATGGGCGGAATCCCGACCAACGTGAAGGCCGAGGTCCTCTCGGACAACACCACGGTCGTCCCCGGCCTCTACGCCGCCGGCGAGTGCGCGTGCGTCTCGGTGCACGGCTCGAACCGCCTCGGCACCAACTCCCTGCTCGACATCAACGTCTTCGGCAAGCGCAGCGGCAACAACGCCGCCGACTACTCGCAGACCGTCGACTTCACTCCCCTGCCCGAGAACCCGGCCGGCGCGATCCGCGACATGCTCGCCTCGCTCCGGAACGCCACCGGCACCGAGCGGATCGCCGCGATCCGCAAGGAGCTGCAGGACGAGATGGACAAGAACGCGCAGGTGTTCCGCACCGACGAGTCGCTGGAGTCGGTCACCGACACGATCCAGCGCCTCCGCGACCGGTTCCGCAACATCTCGGTGCAGGACAAGGGCAAGCGCTTCAACACCGACCTCCTCGAGGCGGTCGAGCTGGGCTTCCTGCTCGATCTGGCCGAGGTCGTCGTCTACTCCGCTCGCAACCGCAAGGAGAGCCGTGGCGGTCACATGCGCGACGACTTCCCCAAGCGCGACGACGACGGATACATGCAGCACACGATGGCGTACCTCTCCGGTGACGCGCACTCCTCCGATGCGGGCGACCACATCCGCCTCGATTGGAAGCCCGTCGTGATCACCCGGTACCAGCCGATGGAGAGGAAGTACTAGCCATGTCGACCGCTACCCTCGAGCAGCCGCCCGCGGCCCCCGCCGCCCCGGAGGCGTTCACCGTCACGTTCATCATCCGCCGCTTCGACCCCGAGGTCGACGCCGAGCCGCGCTGGCAGGACTTCGACGTCGAGATGTTCTCGACCGACCGCGTCCTCGACGCCCTGCACCGCATCAAGTGGGACCAGGACGGGTCGCTGACCTTCCGCCGCTCGTGCGCGCACGGCATCTGCGGCTCGGACGCGATGCGGATCAACGGCCGCAACCGGCTCGCCTGCAAGACGCTGATCAAGGATCTCGACATCTCGCAGCCGATCTACATCGAGGCGATCAAGGGCCTGCCCCTCGAGAAGGACCTCGTCGTCGACATGGAGCCGTTCTTCGCGTCGTACCGCGAGGTGCAGCCGTTCCTGATAGCCAACACCGCGGCCCCCAAGGGCAAGGAGCGCGTGCAGTCGGTCGCCGACCGCGCCCGCTTCGACGACACCACCAAGTGCATCCTCTGCGCCGCGTGCACCTCGTCGTGCCCGGTCTTCTGGACGGACGGCCAGTACTTCGGCCCGGCCGCGATCGTGAACGCGCACCGCTTCATCTTCGACTCGCGCGACGACGCGGGCGGAGCGCGCCTCGACATCCTGAACGACAAGGAGGGCGTGTGGCGCTGCCGCACGACCTTCAACTGCACGGAGGCGTGCCCGCGCGGCATCCAGATCACGCAGGCGATCGCCGAGGTGAAGCAGGCCGTCATCCGCGGCCGCGCCTGACCACCTCCGGCTCGCAGAAGCAAGTCCGGCTCGTAGAAGCGCGTTCGGCTCGTCAGAATCCTCGGATTCGACGAGCCGAACGTCGTTTCACGAGCCGAAGGTCATCCGGAGTCGAGTCAGGCTCGCGGAGAGTCGTCCGGCCCGCGGGAATCGCGCGATTCAGCGAGCCGAACGGGGAACGACGAGCCGGAGATGGCCGACGGGGTTCCGCGAGCCACGAGCCGACGGAAGCGGTCCGCACGGCGCGGGTGGGCCTGCCCGCGGCCCTACCCTGGAGGCATGACCGACGCGGCACCCGACACCCCGCGCGGGATCCCGGCGCTGTTCGAGCGGGTCATGCGAACACGGCCGGTCCGGGTGTTCCTGCACTACTCCGAGACCGGCGGGCCGCTGTTCGCCTCGGGGCTGGCGTTCCAGGCGCTGTTCGCCGTCTTCGCCTCGCTCTTCGTGTTCTTCGCGGTCTTCGGATTCTGGGTCCGCGCCAACCCGGTCATCCGTGAGTCGCTGCTCGACCTGCTCACCCGCTCCGTCCCCGGCCTGATCGGGGAGGGGAAGGGCTCGCTGGTGTCGGTCGACACCCTGCTCGACTCGTCCATCCTCGGCTGGACCGGTGCGATCGCCGCAGCCGGACTCCTCGTCACCGCCCTGAACTTCCTCGGCAGCCTCCGTCAGGCGGTCCGGATCCTCTTCGCGCTGCCCGGGCCCACGACGCTCTTCATCCTGCTCAAGCTGAAGGACGCGGGGCTCGCTCTCGTCTTCGGCGCGGTGCTGATCGTGTCGGCCGCCCTCTCGGTGTTCTCCACGTCCCTCGTCGACATCGCCTACGACTTCCTCGGGATCGGCAGCGACTCGACGCTCGGCCGCGTTACGGGCAGCGTCGTCGGTCTGCTCATCATGCTCGCGCTCGACACCGCCACGCTCGCCGGCTCGTTCCGGATCCTCTCGGGCATCCCTATCCCGTGGAAGAACCTCTGGGTGGGATCGCTGATGGGCGGCGTCGCCCTCGGCGCGCTCAAGATCCTCGGGACGCAGCTGCTCGGCGGTGCCTCGCGGAATCCGCTGCTCGCCTCCGTCGCCGTGCTGATCGGTCTGCTGATCTGGTTCAACCTCGTCTGCCAGGTCGTCCTGATCGTCGCCTCCTGGATCTCGGTCGGCATGAGCGACGCGGGCATCGCGACCCGCAAGCTCACCGCGGAGGAACGGGAGCAGGAGCGCGAGGAGCAGCTGCGAGACGCCCGCCGCACTCTCGCGGAGTCCGAGCGCGAGCGCCTGCGGGCGGCCCTGCCGGACGCGTCCCTCCTCCGGCGCCGCAGGATCGACAAGCAGCTGGCCCGTCTCGACGAGGAGCTGGCCGAGCTCGACGCCTAGGGCCGGCACGACGTTCCGATGCTCGACTCCTGTCGGACATGTCCGTTTCTGTTGACATCCCACACGAACGGGTCTAAAAAGATGTAAACGCAGATTCGAGGTCGGCAACGACACCGCGGATCGCGAGCATCATCACGGCGAGACGACGGAGTCCACATGTACGCACCGGAGCGGCACCAGGCGATCCTGGACCGTGCGCGCTCGAACGGGCGGGTCGAGGTCCGCGACCTCGCGCAGTCCCTTGCGGTCACGCCCGAGACCATCCGCCGCGACCTCACCAGCCTCGAGAAGCGCGGCCTGCTGCGCCGCGCTCACGGCGGCGCGATCCCCGTCGAGCGACTGGGCATCGAGCCCGAGGTCGCCGCCCGCGAGGGCCACCTCGCCGCCGAGAAGGACCGCATCGCGACCGCCGCTCTGGCCGAGGTCCCCGATGGCGGATCGATCGCCATCGACGCCGGGACCACCACGGTCCGCCTCGCAGAGCTGCTCCCCCTGGACCGCCGGCTGACGGTCGTCACCCACTCCCTCCCCGTCGCGATGGCGCTCGTCGGCCGGCCCAACATCGATCTCCACCTCCTCGGCGGGCACCTGCGCGGAGTGACGCAGGCCGCAGTCGGTCCCTGGGTCTCCCAGGCGATCGCCTCCGTCTCGGTGGACGTCGCCTTCATCGGCACCAACGGCATCAGCCGGGAGCGCGGACTCACCACCCCCGATCTCGACGAGGCCGTCGTCAAGACCGCGATCATCGCCTCCGCGCGCCGCGTCGTGGTCCTCGCCGACCACTCGAAGTTCGGCCGCCAGGACTTCGGGCACGTCGCCCCGCTGTCCGCGGTCGACACGGTCATCACCGATGCGGACGTCGACGACGAGCTCGCCGACGACATCGAGTCCGCCGGCCCTGAGGTCGTCCGCGCATGATCGTCACCGTCACCGCCAACCCGAGCATCGACGTCACCCTCTCGACCAGCGGCTTCGAGCTCGGCGAGGTCAACCGAGCGCACGACGTCCGCCGCGATCCCGCGGGCAAGGGCGTCAACGTCGCCCGGGCCCTCGCCCGCAACGGAGTCGAGGCCACGGCGGTCTACCCGGCGGACGCCTCCACCGGGCTCGACCTCTCGACGATGCTCGAGGCGGCGGGAGTGGCGTCGGCCAGCACGCCGATCGCCCAGCCCATCCGCACCAACATCACCGTCGTCGACGACCGCACCGGCCGCACCACCAAGATCAACGAGCCCGGCCCGGCCGTGACCCCGGAGGAGGCGAAGGCCTTCTCGCAGCTGATCTGCGACCACGTGGTCGGCGCCCCCCGCTGGCTCGTCGCGTGCGGCAGCGTCCCTCCCGGACTCGGCGACGACTTCTACCCGGCCCTCGGCCGGCTCGCCCTGCACTTCGGCGTCCCTCTCGCCGTCGACACCTCGGGTGCCCCGCTGACCGCGATCATCGCGGCCGGCACCGCCACCCTGGTGAAGCCCAACCTCGAGGAGCTCGAAGAGCTCCTCGGCCGCTCCCTGCCGACGGTCGGAGACGTCGTCGCGGGAGCCCGTGCGCTGCTGAAGCTTCCGGACGCGCGAGCGCTCGTCAGCCTCGGCGAGCACGGCGCCCTCCTCGTCACGGCGGACTCGTCGTGGTGGGCGGGCGCCCCCGCCGTCGTGCCCCTCAGCACCGTCGGCGCCGGCGACAGCACCCTCGCGGGCTATCTCTCGGCGACCGACGCCACGGAGGCGGAGCGCCTCACGACCGCCGTCGCCTGGGGCACCGCCGCCGTCCAGCTCCCGGGCAGCGAAGCCCCGGGACCCGATTCCCTCCGCCTCGGCGACGTCACCGTCGTCGAGAACCCCGATTCACACCTCCCGATTGGAGAACTGAGCGCATGACTGCTCTCACCGAGGCGTCGACGGTCATCGTCGACCTCACCGCCGCCACGAAGGACGAGGCCACCGCGCAGCTCGCGAAGACGCTCGCAGACGCCGGCCGCGTCACCGATCTCGACGGCTTCCTCGCCGACGTCCGCGACCGCGAGGCCCAGATGGCCACCGGCATGCCCGGCGGCATCGGGATCCCCCACGCCCGCTCGTCGCACGTCGTCTCGCCCAGCGTCGCCGTCGGCATCGCGAAGCAGGGCGTCGACTTCGGCGCCCCCGACGGGCCCGCCGACCTGATCTTCCTGATCGCCGCTCCGGACGGCGCCGACCAGGCGCACCTCAAGATCCTCGCCCAGCTCGCCCGCAAGCTGATCCACGAGTCCTTCACCGGCTCCCTCCGCGCCGCCACCAGCGGCCAGGAGGTCGCGGACATCATCGCCCGAGAGGTCGTCGTCTCATGAGGATCGTCGCCGTCACCAGCTGCATCGCCGGCATCGCGCACACCTACATGGCGGCTGAGGCCCTCGAGCAGGCCGCCAAGAAGAAGGGCTACGAGATCCAGGTCGAGACCCAGGGCGCAGCAGGCTCCGACCCCATGTCCGACCGGACGATCGCCGACGCCGACGTCGTGATCCTCGCCGCCGACCTCGAGGTCCGCGGCAAGGAGCGCTTCGCCGGCAAGCCGACCCTCGAGGTCGGCACCTCGGAGGCTCTCGCCAAGGCCGCGGACGTCATCGACCGCGCCGTCGCGAAGGTGCAGGACGCGCCCGCCGCGGCCGTCTCCTCCGACGCACCGCGGTTCGTCGCCGTGACCAGCTGCATCGCCGGCATCGCTCACACCTACATGGCGGCGGAGGCGCTCGAGCAGGCCGCGAAGAAGCGCGGCTACCCGATCCACGTCGAGACGCAGGGGGCCGCGGGCTCCGAGGAGATGACCGCGGGCGACATCGCCGCCGCCGACGTCGTCATCCTCGCCGCCGACCTCGAGGTGCGCGGCAAGGACCGCTTCGCCGGCAAGCCGATCCTCCAGGTCGGCGTCGCCGAGGCGCTCGCCAAGCCCGACGAGGTGCTCGACCGCGCCCTCGCGCTGCGCTCCGCGAAGCCGGCCGCCGGCGCCCCCGCCCGCACGGCCGCGCCCGCGCCCGCCGCCGCCCCGAAGAAGGTCGGCGTCGGCACGCGCATCCGGCAGAACCTGATGACCGGCGTCTCGTACATGATCCCGTTCGTCGCCGCGGGCGGTCTGCTGATCGCCCTGTCGTTCCTCTTCGGCGGCTACCAGATCGTCGACTTCTCGGCGCAGCAGATCATCGACAACGGCTTCGACGCCTTCAACATCACCGACTGGGCCGGGGTGATGTTCCTGATCGGAGGCGCGACCTTCGCGTTCCTGGTCCCCGTGCTCTCGGGCTTCATCGCCTTCGGCATCGCCGACCGGCCCGGTATCGCGCCCGGCTTCCTCGGCGGCGCCGTCGCGGTCACCGTCGGCGCGGGCTTCCTCGGCGGCCTCGCCTCCGGCTTCATCGCGGGCTATGCGGCGCTCTACATCTCGCGGATCAAGCTGCCCGCGGCGTTCAAGTCGCTGATGCCCGTCGTGATCATCCCCCTGATCGCGACCTTCATCACCGGGTTCCTGATGTTCGTGGTGCTCGGCGCTCCGCTGCGCGCGCTGAGCGAGGGTCTCTCGGCCTGGCTGTCGGGACTCTCGGGCGGCAACCTCGTCATCCTCGGCATCATCCTCGGACTGATGATGGCGTTCGACATGGGCGGACCGGTCAACAAGGTGGCCTACGCCTTCGCGACCACCGGTCTCGCCTCCGTCCCGGCCGACGGCGACCCGAACTCGGTGCAGTTCAAGGTGATGGCGATCGTGATGGCGGCGGGCATGACGCCTCCGCTGGGCCTCGCCCTCGCGACCACCCTGCGCAAGCGCCTCTTCACCGATGCGGAGCGCCAGAACGGCAAGGCGGCGTACCTGCTCGGCGCGTCCTTCATCTCGGAGGGGGCCATCCCGTTCGCGGCGGTCGACCCGCTGCGCGTGATCCCCTCGGCCATGATCGGCTCGGCCGTGACGGGCGCGCTCGTCGCGCTGTTCGGCTCGACCCTCCGCGCCCCGCACGGCGGCGTCTGGGTGACCGGTCTGGTCGGCCAGCCGATTCTGTACCTGGTCGCGATCCTCGTCGGCATGGTGGTCACCGCGATCGCCGTGATCATCGCGAAGAGCATCAAGCGCGCTCCGATCGTCGCCGAGGTGCCGGAGCCCGCCGCGGCCCGCGCCGTAGCGGTCTGACGCTCCCCGACCGACCGTCCTGAGCGGTCCTGCCGGCGGTGCCACCGCTGTCGCCTCCCCTTCTCCGAGGGCGGCGGCGGCTCTGGCACCGCCGGCTTTTCCGTCCGCGGTCCGCGGCAGCCAGCGGCGCGTTCTCCTCAAGGTCGAGGCGAACCGGGAATTCGCGTGGCAGCGAATTCTCTTAGCCGGGCGCAACCCGCTCTGTGGAGCGCACCGCGTCGAGAAGCCGACCGCGCCGCGGCGGGCGAGGACCGCCGCGGAAGAGCAGCGCAGCTGCTCCAAATAGAATGACACGGTGACACAGCTCCGCATCGCCTCCGTCAACGTCAACGGCGTCCGCGCCGCCTTCCGCAAGGGCATGGGCGAGTGGCTCGCCTCGCGCGACGTCGACATCCTCGCCCTGCAGGAGGTCCGCGCCTCCACCGACGACGTCACCGGCCTGCTGGGCGACGAGTGGGCCGTCCTGCACGACGAGGCGACCGCGAAGGGCCGCGCCGGAGTCGCGCTCGCCTCGCGCAAGCGCGCCGCGATCCACCGCGTCTCCCTCGGGGCAGACGACTTCGACTCCGCGGGCCGCTGGCTCGAGGCCGACTACGAGGTCGGCGACCGCACGATCACCGTCGTCTCGACGTACGTGCACTCGGGCGGCGTCGGCACCGAGAAGCAGGTCGAGAAGTACAAGTTCCTCGACGCGATGAGGGCGCGACTGCCCGAGCTGCAGGCCCACAACCCGCTCGCCGTCGTGATGGGCGACCTCAACGTCGGCCACCGCACGCTCGACATCAAGAACTGGAAGGGCAACACGAAGAAGGCGGGCTTCCTCCCCGAGGAGCGCGCCTACTTCGACGAGTTCGTCGGCGCCGAGGGCGACGAGGACTACAACGCCGGTGCCGGCCTCGGCTGGGTCGACCTCGGCCGCCGCTTCGCCGGCGAGGTCCCCGGGCCGTACACCTGGTGGTCGCAGCGCGGGCAGGCCTTCGACACCGACACCGGATGGCGGATCGACTACCAGCTCGCCACTCCCGAGCTCGCGGCCCTCGCACGCACCTACGAGATCGACAGGGCCTCCGCCTGGGACACGCGATGGTCCGACCACGCCCCTGTCGTCGTCGACTACGACCTCTGATCCTCCCCTCCCCCGAACGACCGAAGACCGACCGAGGCCTCTCCATGACCAGCACCTCCCCCGCCAAGCCCGTCCTCTTCTCCGGCATGCAGCCGTCCTCCGGATCGCTGCACCTCGGCAACTACATCGGCGCGCTCACTCAGTGGGTCGCGATGCAGGAGGCGTTCGACGCCTACTTCTGCGTCGTCGACCTGCACGCCATCACCGTTCCGCAGGATCCGGAGCAGCTCCGCGAGCGCACTCGCGCGACCGCCGCGCAGTACATCGCGGCGGGCATCGACCCGGAGCGCTCGACCCTCTTCATCCAGTCGCACGTACCCGCGCACGCCGAGCTCGCCTGGGTGCTGAACACACTGACGGGCTTCGGCGAGGCCAGCCGGATGACCCAGTTCAAGGACAAGTCGGCGAAGCAGGGCACCGAGGCCGCCTCGGTCGGCCTCTTCACCTACCCGATCCTGATGGCGGCCGACATCCTGCTCTACCAGACGGCTGCGGTGCCGGTCGGCGAGGACCAGCGTCAGCACCTCGAGCTCACGCGCGACCTGGCCAACCGCTTCAACACCCGATTCGGCGACACCTTCACGATCCCCGAGCCGCACATCGTCCGCGAGACCGCGAAGATCTACGACCTGCAGAACCCGACCGCCAAGATGTCGAAGTCGGCGGAGTCGGACGCCGGCCTGCTCAGCGTGCTCGACGACCCGAAGGCGACCGCGAAGAAGATCATGCGGGCCGTCACCGACACGGAGTCGGAGGTGCGCTTCGACCGCGCCGAGAAGCCCGGCGTCTCGAACCTGCTCACCGTCTACTCCGTGCTGGCCGACCGCACCGTCGAGTCGCTCGAGCAGGAGTACGCGGGCCGCGGCTACGGCGACCTCAAGAAGGGGCTGGTCGAGGTGGTCGCCGCGACCTTCGACCCGATCCGCGCGCGCACCGCAGAGCTCCTGGCCGACCCGGCCGAGCTCGACCGGGTCCTCGCCCGCGCCGCCGACCGCGCCTCCGAGAGCGCGGAGCAGACGCTCGCCGTCGCCTACGAGCGCCTCGGATTCCTCCGCCGCGGCCGCTGACGTGACCCTCCGGCTGGCGCTCTTCGACCTCGACGACACCCTCTTCGCTCACGCCCACGCGGTGCGCGAGGGCATCGTCGACCAGGTCGCGGCGCTCGGTGCGCCCTACGCCGCGACCCGGGACGACGTCCAGCGCCGCTGGTACCTGCTCGAGGAGGAGCACTACCACCGCTACCTCGCCGGTGAGCTCGACTACGAGGGCCAGCGTCGCGCCCGGGCGACCGCGTTCGCTGCGGAGTCGGGAGTCGCGCTCTCACCGGAGCAGGCGAGCGAGTGGTTCGCGGCGTATCTCGAGCACTACACGGCCAACTGGACCCTGCACGAGGACGCTCTGCGTGTGCTCGACCGCCTCGACGCCTCCGGTGCGCGGATCGGGATCATCACGAACGGCGACCTCGCCTTCCAGCAGAACAAGGTCGAGAAGCTGGGTCTGACGCCGTGGATCGAGCACTTGATCGCCTCGGGCGAGGTCGGAGTCACCAAGCCCGACGCCGGCATCTTCGAGCTCGCCTGCGAGCGCTTCGGCGTCGCCGCCTCCGACGCCCTGTACGTGGGCGACCGCCTCACCACCGACGCCCTCGGCGCCGCCCGCGCCGGCCTCCGCGGCGTCTGGCTCGACCGGCCCGGCGGCCCGGAGCACGGCCGCGAGCTCCCCACGGAGGCGGTGGCTCTCGGCGTGCGGCGCATCGGCACCCTCGACGACCTCCCGCCGCTGCTCGAGCGCTGACGGCGCCCTCGGGCGTGCGGACGGAGTTCGGAGGGAGAGGGGTCTCTCAAGAGAAGCGACTTCTTGCGCGTGGTCCCCTCCTCGCTGATCGAGTAGCCCGCGCAGCGGGCGTATCGAGATCCACGTCCATCAGAAGGCGACGGCAGACGCCTCACCTGCTGACGCCGGTGGGTCTCCTAGGAAAAGTGACCTCCTGCGTGTGGTCCCTGCCTTGCTGATCGAGTAGCCCGCGCAGCGGGCGTATCGAGATCCACCAGCGCCAGAAGTCCAGATCAGAAGCCCGATCTGCTGACGCTGGCGGGTCTCGATACGCCCCTGCGGGGCTACTCGACCAGCATGCAGGGCGACGGGCGCCCCTTTTCCCTCACCACAGAGACGCAGCGCGGCTTCGCCGCTCGATACGCCCCTCCGGGGCTACCCGACCGGCATGCATGGCGACGAGCGCCGACTTCTCCCTCACCACCGAGACGCGACGCGGCTTCGCCGCTCGATACGCCCCTGCTGGGCTGCGGGCTGGACCAGCATGGAAGGCGGACCGGACGGCTCCGCCTCGCGGGAGCGGGCCTCGCGGGAGCGTGCCTCGCCGGAACGCCGAAGCGCCCCGGCCCGACCCGAAGGTCGAACCGAGGCGCTCCGCCGGTCGATGACCGGACAGCAGCAGACAGGGCCGAGGCGAACGGAGAGATCGCGTGTCAGCCATTTCTCCTAGCCGGACGCGAGACGCTCCTCGGGACGCAACCGCCCCGTGAAGCCGACTGCGCCACGGCGGGCGAGGACCGCCGTGGACATGAACTCAGACGACGTCGTCGTCGACCCAGTCGAACGTCTTGGTGACGGCCTTCTTCCAGAGGCGGTACTGGCGCGCGGCCTCGTCCTGGTCCATCTGCGGGGTCCAGCGCGAGTCCTCCTGCCAGTTCTGGCGCAGGTCGTCGAGGTTCTCCCAGAAGCCGACCGCGAGCCCCGCGGCGTAGGCGGCACCGAGGGCGGTGGTCTCGGCGACGACCGGTCGGACGACCGGGACGCCGAGGATGTCGGCCTGGAACTGCATGAGCAGGTTGTTGGCGATCATGCCGCCGTCGACCTTGAGCTCCTGCAGGGGCACTCCGGAGTCGGCGTTGACGGCGTCGAGGACCTCGCGGGTCTGGAACGCGGTCGCCTCGAGCGCGGCGCGGGCGATGTGGCCCTTGTTGACGTAGCGGGTCAGACCGACCAGCGCACCGCGGGCGTCGGAGCGCCAGTACGGCGCGAAGAGTCCCGAGAACGCGGGGACGAAGTACGCGCCTCCGTTGTCCTCGACCGTGGCGGCCAGCGCCTCGACCTCGGGGGCCGAGCCGATGAGGCCCAGGTTGTCGCGCAGCCACTGGATCAGCGAGCCGGAGACCGCGATCGAGCCCTCGAGCGCGTAGTGCACCTCGCCGTCGCCGAGCTTGTAGCCGATGGTCGTGAGCAGACCGTTCTTGGAGTGCACGATCTCGGTGCCGGTGTTGAAGATCAGGAAGTTGCCGGTGCCGTAGGTGTTCTTGGCCTCACCCGGATCGAACGCCGCCTGGCCGAACGTCGCGGCCTGCTGGTCGCCCAGGATGCCGGCGATCGGCACCTCGCGCAGCAGCGAGGACGCCTCCACGTGGCCGTAGACCTCGGACGAGGAGCACACCTCGGGCAGCATCGACTTCGGAACGCCGAACGCCTCGAGGATGTCGTCGCGCCACTCGAGGGTCTCGAGGTCGAGGAAGAGCGTGCGGGAGGCGTTGGTGACGTCGGTCTTGTGGACGCCGCCGTCGGTGCCGCCGGTGAGGTTCCAGAGGACCCACGTGTCGGTGGTGCCGAAGAGCAGGTCGCCGGCCTCCGCCTTCTCGCGGGCGCCCTCGACGTTCTCGAGGATCCAGACGATCTTGGTGCCCGAGAAGTAGGTCGCCAGCGGCAGGCCGACGATCGACTTGAAGCGGTCGGCGCCCTCGTCGCCCGCGAGGCGGTCGACGATCGACTGGGTGCGGGTGTCCTGCCAGACGATGGCGTTGTAGACGGGCTCGCCCGTGGTCTTGTCCCAGACCACGGCGGTCTCGCGCTGGTTGGTGATGCCGACGGAGGCGATGTCGTGGCGGGTCAGGTCGGCGCGGGAGAGCGCCTGGCCGATGACCTCGCGGACGTTGTTCCAGATCTCGATCGGGTCGTGCTCGACCCAGCCCGCGCGGGGGAAGATCTGCTCGTGCTCCTTCTGGCCCGTCGAGACGATCGATCCCTTCTTGTCGAAGATGATCGCGCGGGACGACGTGGTCCCCTGGTCGATAGCGATGACGTAGTCAGCCATGTGTGATTACTCCTTCGTAATGGGGGTGAAGTGGAGTGCGTCTGCTCAGAGGATGGGGAGCAGCGCGGTGGACGCGAGGCCCGCCAGCACACCACCGACGATGGGTCCGGCGACCGGGACCCACGCGTAGCTCCAGTCGCTCGAGCCCTTGCCCTTGATCGGCAGCAGGGCGTGCGCGATGCGCGGGCCGAGGTCGCGCGCCGGGTTGATGGCGTAGCCGGTCGGGCCACCGAGGGAGGCGCCGATCGCGATCACGAGGATGGCGACGGGCAGAGCGCCGAGTGCGGCGAGCCCGCCGGCGTCGCCGTTCCGGCCGAAGCCGATGACCACGAAGACGAGGACGAAGGTGCCGATGATCTCGGTGACGAAGTTCCAGCCGTAGGAGCGGATCGCGGGACCCGTCGAGAAGACGCCGAGCTTGTTGGCCGCGTCGGGCTCCTCGTCGAAGTGCTGCTTGTAGGCCAGCCAGCAGAAGACGGCGCCGAGGATGGCTCCGATCATCTGAGCCAGGATGTACATGAGGATCGAGACGATGTTGACCGGGACGCCCGATCCGAACTCCGTCGCTCCGCTCGCGACCAGACCGAGCGTGACCGCCGGGTTCAGATGCGCACCCGAGTTGTAGGAGACGATCACACCGGCGAAGACCGCGAAGCCCCAGCCGATGTTGACCATCAGGAATCCGCCGTTGAAGCCCTTGTTCTTGACGAGCGCGACGTTGGCGACGACACCGCAGCCGAGCAGGACGAGCATCGCCGTCCCCACCAGCTCAGCAAGGAAGACCACTCCGAGATTGTCCACGTTGACCTTTTCCTCTTGTTAGAACGGACGCACGCGGGCGTCCGCAGCGGGCATCGATGCCCGACGTGTGTGAAGTTATCCGCGCCCCGACCCTCCGACAAGGAGCGACGCGTGCACGTTTGTGCGGAGTCGCGACTGGAGCCCCGGCCCGAGGTCCTGCCTCGGCCGGGGCTCCCGTCGTTCTGCGCCAGTCGCCGTGTCTAGGACGCGGGGACGGCGGTCGGGGTCTGGACGGAGGAGCCTCCGACATCGACCCCGTTGTACTGCTTGAGGTGCGCGATGGTCGCGTCGACCTCGGAGGCGCGGGCGGCCTCGTCCCAACCCAGGACCGCCCCGGTGTGCTCGGCGAGCTCCTCGAGCAGCTCGCGGCTGAGACCACCGGTGAACGCATGGTTGGTGCGGCGCATCACGAGGTCGATCAGGTGCACGACGCTCTCGCGCTGGGCGAGGTAGCGGATCTCTCCGGTCGTGAAGTCCTTGTCGAAGTCGAGGGCCTCGTCGTGACCGTCGGCGAGCGCCTCGATGACCTCCTGCGCACGGGTGCCGTAGCGCTCGAGCAGCTGGCCGGTGCGGGCGGAGGAGAGACCCGAGCGGTGCTGGCTGATCCACTGCGCGCGGGACGCGTCGGTGCGAGGGAAGCCCTTGCCGCCTCCGATGGGCGTCTTCACGGTCGAGACCCGGCGGGTGACGCCGATCCGCTTGAAGACCTCGTTGGAGAGGTGCTCCGAGAGGGCGCGGAACGTGGTCCACTTGCCGCCGACCAGGCTGAGCACGGTCGCGCCGCCCGCTCCGGGGAGCGTGGAGGGCTCGATGCGGTAGTCGCGGGAGACGAATCCGGGCGCCTCGTCGTCGTGACGGGGCAGCGGGCGGATGCCCGAGAACTTGAAGACGATCTGCGAGCGGTCGACGGGGATCGACGGGAAGACGTGGTTGACCAGCTCGAAGAAGTAGTCGATCTCCTCCTCGGTGCAGACGGCAGGCTCGTTCGGGTCGGCGTCGATGTCGGTCGTGCCGACCATGACGCGGCCCTTGAGCGGGTAGATCAGGACGATGCGGCCGTCGCTGTGCTCGAAGAACATCTCGCGGCCCTCGCAGGCCTCGACCAGCTCGGGGTTGTCGAGCACGATGTGCGAGCCCTTGGTGCCGCCCATGAACCTCGTGGTCGTCCCGAGCGCGGTGTTGGTGAAGTCGGTCCAGGGGCCGGACACGTTGACCACGACGTCGGCCTCGAAGGTGAACTCCTCGCCGCTCTCGCGGTCTCGGAGGACGACGCCCTTCTCGTCGGCGCCGACGGCCTCGACGTAGTTGGCCGCGCGGGCCTTCTTGCCGCCGATGAGCGCGTCGTGGAGGACGTCGAGCGCGAGGCGCTCCGGCTCGTGCACCGAGGCGTCGAAGTAGGTCGCCGTGTACTTGATCTTCGGGTCGAGCTTGGGCAGCTCGGCCAGCGAGCGCTTGCGCCCGTGGAACTGGTGACGGGGAACGGAGCCGCCGTCGCGCGAGAAGAAGTCGTACAGGGTGAGGCCCACCTTGATCAGCAGCGCGCCTCGCTCCTGGGGCGCTCCGGACTTGTGGGTCAGGAAGCGCAGCGGGGCCGCGAGGATCCCGGAGAAGGTCGAGTAGATCGGGATGGTGGTCTGCAGCGGCTTCACGTAATGCGGAGCGATCTTCAGCAGACCGTTGCGCTCGTGCACGCCCTCGTTGACGAGACGGAACTCGCCGTTCTCGAGGTAGCGGATGCCGCCGTGGATCATGTGGCTCGAGGCGCTGGAGGCGCCCGAGACGTAGTCGCCGCGCTCGACGAGGGCGACATCGACGCCGTTGAGAGCGAGCTCGCGGAAGGTCCCGATGCCGTTGATGCCGCCTCCGATCACGAGGACGGTCGCTCGGGGGTTGTCGCGCAGGGCGGTGACGCTCTCGCGGAGGTCGGTGTTTCCGGGAGTTCCGGCAGACTGTGCCACTTCGTACTCGCCTTCGTGTCGTAGGTGTTTCGTCGAGGCCTTCACGGAGTGTCCATCTCAGAGGTGGACGATTGATTTCGCGGAGGAATACAGCCATCCTTGACCCGACAACACATCCGGTCAATACGGGTGGAAATACGTGCAAGGAGCGGCAATGACCCCTGTCCGACCGGTCGTCGAACTCGACGAGACGACGCACGCGACCCATCCGGACAAGACGCGGGATGCGCTTCGTGCGGCGCAGCTCTACTACATGCAGGACCTGACGATGGACGCCATCGCGCACGAGCTGCACACCTCGCGCTCCTCCGTGTCGCGGCTGCTCTCGCACGCGCGGGCGACCGGACTCGTCGACATCCAGATCCGCTCCCCTCTCGACCGGGCGAGCGCGCTGTCGGCCGAGGTGCGGGCGCACTACGACATCACGGCGCACATCGTGCCGGTGCCGGATCACACCAGCGAGATCGACCGGCTCGAGCGGGTCGCGCTCTCGGCCGCGCGGATCCTCGGGCAGTTCATCGACTCCAACATGATCGTCGGCATCGCCTGGGGCTCGACGATGAGCGCGATCAGTCGGCACCTGATCGCGAAGGAGACGCACAACACCCAGATCGTGCAGCTCAACGGCGCCGGCAACACCGAGACGACGGGCATCAACTACTCGAGCGAGATCCTCCGGCGCTTCGGCGACGCGTACGCGGCCAAGGTGCAGCAGTTCCCGGTGCAGGCGTTCTTCGACGACCCGCTCACGAAGCAGGCGGTGTGGCGCGAGCGCTCGACGAAGCGGGTGCTCGAGCTCCAGCAGCGGATGGACGTGGCGCTCTTCGGCCTCGGCTCACCCTTCGCCGCGGTGCCGTCGAAGGTCTACATCGGCGGGTACCTCGAGGCGAGCGACTTCACCTCGCTGAGCGAATCGGGCGTGGTCGGCGATGTGGCGACGGTGTTCTATCGCGCGGACGGGACATGGGACGACATCCCCATGAACGAACGTGCAAGCGGTCCGGACCTCTCCACGGTGCGACGCGCGGCGCGGCGGATCTGCGTGGTCTCGGGCTCGTCGAAGCTGCCGGGGCTGCGCGGGGCGCTGGCCGCCGGCCTCATCACGGACCTGATCCTCGACGAGGGCACGGCGCGCGCGCTGATCTCCTCCTGACCTCTGGCGGGCTCCGCGAGATGCCCTTTGAGTACGCCCGCATCGGCGCGTCGCGTACTCAAGTGGCATCTCGCGAGGGGTATTCAGGGAGTCACCGGGCGGCGAGCAGGGCGTTGCGCACTCGCGCGACCGTCGCCTCCGGGTGGTCGTAGATGCCGGAGGCCCGCACCCGGATCCTCCGGTAGCCGAGGGCCTCGATCGCCTCCATCCGGGCGATGTCGCGCTCGTACTGCCGCTTGTCGGTTCTGTGGTGGTCGCCGTCGTACTCGATGACGAGCCACTGGTCCCGATAGAGCAGATCCACCCGGGCGACGAACGTTCCGTCGGCGTCGAAGAGCCGCACGTTCAGTTCGGGTTCGGGCAGTCCGGCGCGGATCAGCAGCAGCCGGAGCCGCGTCTCCATCGGCGACTCGGATCCCACGCGGACGAAGCCGATCGCCTCGCGAGCGCGTCTACCTCCCCTCCCCCGGAACCTCGACGCTCGCTCGGCGAGGATCTCGAGGTCGACCCTCAGTCCCCGGCGTCCGGCCCCCTCATCGGGGCGGACGAGCGCATCACCCAGTACGACGAGCTCGTCGGCGGAGCGGGAATCGCTGAGGTGGCAGAAAGTCGACGCCGGGTCCGCGACGGGGAAGCCGGCGTCGACGACCGAGACAGCCTCGTCCCACAGGTGATGAGAGCGCACGCCCAGGCGCCTCGCGGCGCGCAGCGGAGGCGCCACCGAGACGTGCAGCGGCGACAGCTCCGTGAGGATCGGACCAGGGAGGCCGAGGAGATGGGCGGCGGTGTCGTGCGAGAAGAACTCGCCGGGTCGCATGATCGCGCTGTAGGCCGCGATCCTCTCGTCATAGCTGCCCGGTTCGACATCCGTGCGTGCTCCTCGGAAGGCGACGACCGGGTACTCGGCGGCGAGGCGGCGCCGCGACTCACCATCCCGGGACGCCATGACGTGACTCTCCTCGTGCTCCATGCACGAGAGCGTGCCCGGAGCGCACCCTCCCCCGCTCGAGTTGTCCACAGCCCCCTCCGCGAGATGCCACTTGGGTACGCGACACGCCGGTGCACGCGTACCAAAGTGGCATCTCGCGAAGCCGACCAGGGGGTCAGGATTCGCGGGCGTGGGCGTCGAGGAAGGCGTAGACCTCGGCGTCGTCGATGCCGGGGAAGGTGCCGGAGGGCAGCGGGGCGAGCACATGGGCGTGCAGGCGCGCGCTGGGCCAGGCGTTGCCGTCCCAGCGTGCGGCGAGCTCGGCGGGGGCGCGGCGGCAGCAGGACTCGTCGGGGCAGCGCGAGAGCTCGCGGCGGTCGGTGTCGCGGCCTCGGAAGAAGCGGGCCTCGGCGAAGGGGACGCCGACGGTGATCGAGAACTCCTCCGTCGCGGTCGTGCCGGTCTGCGACGCCGACCAGAAGGTGCCGGCGGGCGTGTCCACGTACTGGTAGTACTCCGTCGTGCGATTCGTGCGGCTGAAGGCCGAGCGGGCCGACCAGTAGCGGCAGACCGTCTGACCCTCGACGGCCCCGGTCACATCGGTCGGCAGCGGCAGGCCGTCGTTCTCGTACGCCTTCTGGATCGAGCCGTCGCCGAGGACCCGCAGGAAGTGCATCCGGATGTCGAGGTGCGAGGTCAGGAGGTTCGTGAAGCGCAGCGCCGCGGCCTCGTGCGTGACGCCGAAGCCGTCGCGGAAATCCTCGACCGAGATGTCGCGCTCGCGCTTCGCGTCCTGGAGGAAGGCGACGGCCGGCTCGAGCGGCATCAGGCAGGCGGCGGCGAAGTAGTTGATCTCGAGGCGCTGTCGGAGGAAGTCGGCGTAGGTCACCGGGCGCTCGTGCCCGAGGAGTCGGTGCGCCATCGCCTGCAGGGCGAGCGCTCGCAGCCCGTGGCCGCCCGGGATCGAGGCGGGCGGGAGGTAGATCCGCCCGTTCGCCAGGTCGATCACCGAGCGCGCCGAGTGCGGCAGGTCGCCGACGTGGATGATCTCGAAGCCGAGGTGCCGCGCCATCTTCGAGACCGAGCTGTGGGTGAGTGCGCCGCCGCGGTGGCCGACGGTGCGGAGCATCTCGCCCGCGATCGTCTCGATCTCGGGCAGGTGGGCGTTGCGCTCGCGCAGCTGGAGGCGCTGAGCCGTGTTGGCCCGGCGGGCCTCCTCCGGTGTCGCGCTGGCCTCGCTCTTGCGGCGGGCCAGCTCGCGGTACACGCCGAGGAACGCCTCCAGGACGGGCGTGGACAGCGCCTTGTTGACCTTGAACTCCTGCAGGCCCAGGGAACGGTACAGCGACCCCTTCTGCACCCGGGCGAGCTCGATCTCGAGGGCCGCCCGCTCGCTCGGCGGCTCGTCCGAGAGCAGCGCGGCGAGCTCGACGCCGAGCGCGGAGGCGAGGCGCTGCAGGAGCGAGAGCCGCGGCTCCCTCCGGCCGGTCTCGATCAGGGAGAGCTGGCTCCCCGACACCCCGACCTGCTCGGCGAGCTGTCCGAGCGTCAGCCCTCGACGGGTGCGGAAGTGGCGGATGCGCTGCCCCAGCAGGGCGGCATCGGTACCGGCGGTGTCGGTCACGGCGAGCTCCAGTGATCGGTTGTGACAGAGGCGAAAAAACGGCCGTTCTTGATTGCATCAGTCCCGGGAATACGTCCCGATCCTCCTCCATTCTGGCTCCAGGCGCCACAGAGTGCCCCTCGACCGCGGCGACACCGCTCGAGGACGACTCCCCACCCGTCGACGACGACAGACAAGAAAGCGGAGCCACCATGAGCATCTTCACCAACACCGTCCGGATCGAGCCGGCCACGATGACCGCCCCGACCGCCGTCGCGGCGCCCACAGTCCCCGCCGCTCCCCTGGCGCTGCGCCGCTGGGTGCGCGACATGGCGGCGATCCTCGAGCCCGACGCGATCGAGTGGAGCGACGGCTCGCCCGCCGAGTGGTACCGCCTCACCGGCCGCATGGTCGCGGAGGGCAAGCTCATCGCTCTGAACCCGGAGTGGCGCCCCGGCTCGTTCCTCGCGCGCACCGATCCCGACGATGTCGCCCGGGTCGAGGACCGCACGTTCATCTGCACGAGCGACGAGGCCGACGCGGGCCCCACGAACAACTGGCGCGAGGCCTCCTCGATGAAGGACGAGATCGCCCCCTACTTCCGCGGCGCGATGCGGGGCCGCACGATGTACGTCGTCCCGTTCTCGATGGGACCCGTCGGCGGTCCGCTGTCGCAGCTCGGCGTGCAGCTGACCGACTCGGCGTACGCCGTGCTCAACATGCGGATCATGGCCCGCGTCGGCGCCGCTCCGCTGGCCGCCTTCACCGAGGACACCGCGTTCGTCCGGGGCGTGCACTCGGTCGGGTTCCCCCTGCGCGATGCGGACGGCACGACGCGCGACGACGTCGCCTGGCCGTGCAACGAGACGAAGTACATCACCCAGTTCCCCGAGACCCGCGAGATCTGGTCGTTCGGCTCGGGCTACGGCGGCAACGCGCTGCTCGCCAAGAAGTGCTTCGCCCTGCGGATCGCCTCGGCGATGGGCCGCGAGGAGGGCTGGCTCGCCGAGCACATGCTGCTCATCCGCATCGTCTCGCCCGAGGGCCGCCGCTACCACGTGGCGGCGGCGTTCCCGAGCGCGTGCGGCAAGACCAATCTCGCGATGATGCAGCCCGCGATCCCGGGCTGGCGCGTCGAGACCCTCGGCGACGACATCACCTGGATGAAGAAGGGCGAGGACGGGCGCCTCTGGGCGATGAACCCCGAGACCGGGTTCTTCGGAGTCGCCCCCGGGACCGGTCAGTCCTCGAACCCGAACGCCGTGCAGACCCTGTGGGGCAACACGATCTTCACCAACGTCGCGCTCCGCGAGGACGACGACGTCTGGTGGGAGGGCCTGACCGACGAGACGCCCGAGCGTCTGACCGACTGGCGCGGACAGCCGTGGACCCCCGCCTCCGGCACCCCCGCCGCCCACCCGAACGCCCGCTTCACCGCTCCGGCCCTGCAGTGCCCGTCGCTCTCGGACGACTGGGACTCGTTCGAGGGCGTGCCGCTGGACGCGATCGTCTTCGGCGGCCGGCGCGCGACCAACGTGCCCCTCGTGACGCAGGCCACCTCGTGGCAGCACGGCGTCTTCATGGGGGCGACCATCGCCTCCGAGAAGACCGCCGCGGCCGAGGGCACCGTGGGCGAGCTGCGACGCGACCCCTTCGCGATGCTGCCCTTCTGCGGGTACAACATGGCCGACTACTTCGCGCACTGGCTCTCGGTCGGCGAGGACCTCGGCGAGAAGGCTCCCGCGATCTTCCAGGTCAACTGGTTCCGCAAGGGCGCCGACGGATCCTTCCTCTGGCCCGGCTTCGGCGAGAACGCCCGCGTCATCCAGTGGCTCGTCCGCCGGGTCGAAGGGCTGGCGGAAGCGCGTCCCAGCGCGATCGGCGACCTCCCCCTCGCGATCGACACGCACGGGCTGAACCTGCCGGCCGACGTGAAGGAGGAGCTCTTCTCGGTGCCGGTCGAGGCCTGGCTCGACGAGTGCGACCTGACCGAGCGGTTCTTCGCGCGGTTCGGCGACCGCCTCCCCAGCGCTCTGACCGCCGAGCTGAGCGCGCTGCGCCTCCGGCTGCTGGCCGCGCGACTGCCGGTCGCCGCGTGACACCCTGAACCTGCCGGCGCTCCCGGCACTCCCTGTGGCCCGCGGAGGGGACATCCCCCCTTTCCTCGCACCCCTCTCCGCGGGTCCACTCCCCTCCCGATCGATGGACGTCATGGACCGCATCACCCTCCGCTTCCTCGCCGCCCCGCAGGATGCGACCGCCGACGGCCGCAGCGCCCAGGCCGGCCGCGTGCTCGAGTGGATCGACAAGGCGGGCTACGCCTGCGCGGTCGGCTGGAGCGCCGGCTACTGCGTCACCGCCTACGTCGGCAACGTGCACTTCACCCGGCCGATCGCGGTCGGCAACCTCATCGAGGCCAGCGCGCGGATCATCCACACCGGGCGCACGAGCATGCACGTCCTGGTCGAGGTCGCACAGGCGGACCCGCGGACCGGCCGCTACGAGGAGGCGACCCACTGCCTCCTGATCTTCGTCGCCGTCGACGAGGAGAAGCGGCCGCGCGCGGTGCCGGAGTGGCGGCCGCAGTCGGTCGAGGACTCGGCGCTCGCCGAGGGCGCCGCTGCCCGCATCACCGGCCGGCGAGCGCTGCACGAGGTGATGCGCGAGCAGGAGTACACGGCGGCGGGCACCGGGCCTCGGATCGTCTTCCGCTTCCTCGCCGCTCCCGGCGACGTCAACTGGGGCGGGAACGCCCACGGCGGCATCGTGATGCGCTGGATCGACGAGGCGGCGGACGCGGTCGCGATGGGCTGGACGCGGCGCGACACCGTCGCCGTCTACTCCGGCGGCATCCACTTCTACCGGCCGGTGCGGATCGGGCATCTCGTGGAGGTGGAGGCGCGGCTCATCCACACGGGCCCGCGGAGCATGCACCTCGCGATCCACGTGCGCTCGGGCGATCCGCGGACGGGGGTGCTCGAGCTGACCACGCAGTGCATGAGCGTGTTCGTCGTACGCGGGTCCGACGGTGCTGCGGAGGCTGTGCCGCCGCTCCCGCTGCACTCGGACGAGGACCGGCGGCTCGATGCGCACGCGCGGGAGCTGATCCGGCTGCGGGCGGAGCTGCCGCCGCTGCCGATCGCGACCCGGTGAGCCTCGGCTCGGCGTGCAGTACAGAGGGTGAGCGGGGCCGACGGCGCGCTGAGGGGAGCTTCGGGAGTGCGGACCTCGGTTCTGCACGGGTCGAGCGCCCCACTCCGCCCGACGCGGAGGCCCGCAGTAGGGTCGGACCGTGACCCTCCCGATCCTCGTCGTCAATGGCCCGAACCTGAATCTGCTCGGCACGCGCGAGCCCGAGCTCTACGGCTCCGACACGCTCGCCGACGCGGAGGCGCTCGCCGCCGATCGCGCCCGCGCTCTGGGCCTCGAGGTCGAGGTCTTCCAGAGCAGTGCGGAAGGGGCGATCATCGACCGCCTGCACGCGGCCCGCGGCACCTCCTCCGGGATCGTGCTGAACGCCGGGGCCTACACGCACACGTCGATCGCGATCCGCGACGCGGTGCTCGCGACGGAGCTGCCGATGGTCGAGGTGCACGTCAGCAACGTGCACCGGCGCGAGGAGTTCCGGCAGCACTCCTACCTCTCCGACATCGCGGTCGCGGTCATCGTCGGCGCGGGGATCGCCGGGTACGGCTACGCGGTCGACGTGCTGGCCCGCCGCCTGGAGGCGGACACCCGCCAGGCGTAGCGTCGGGGGCATGACCGACTCCGATCTCTCCCGCTCCTTCGGCACCGCCGTCGACGCCTACGACCGCGGACGGCCCGGGTACCCGGACGACGCGGTGGACTGGCTGGTCGCGCACGCGCCGGCGCGCGTGGCGGGGGCCTACGTGCCGGAGCGCGCGCGGGAGGCGGGTGCGGACGCCTCCGACCGGGTGCGGGTGGTGGATCTCGGCGCCGGGACGGGCAAGTTCACCGCGTCGCTCGTCGCGCGCGGGCTGACGGTGACGGCCGTCGAGCCCGATGCGACGATGCTGGCGCGGCTCGGCGAGCATCTGCCGACGGTCACGGCGGTGGAGGGGACGGCGGAGGCGCTGCCGCTCGCCGACGCGTCCGTCGAGCTGGTCACGGCCGCGCAGTCGTGGCACTGGGTCGACGCCGAGCGGGCGAGCTCCGAGGTCGCGCGGGTACTCGTGCCGGAGGGTGTGCTCGCGCTGGTCTGGAACATCCGCGACGAGTCGGTGCCGTGGGTGCGCCGGCTGGGCGAGGTCGCCGGATCCTCGACCGCGGAGCGGTTCGAGACGGTGCAGCCGCCTCTCGGCTCCGCGCTGACGCGAGTGGCGTACGCCGAGTTCGACTGGGTGTTCGAGCTCGACCGGGCGGGCGTGCTCGACATGTTCGCGTCGCGGAGCTACGTGATCGCGATGACGGAGGAGGAGCGCGCGGCGACTCTGGCGGCCGTCGGGCGGGTGCTCGACGAGGAGTTCGGCGCGGAGGGGCGCGTCGCGATGCCGTACGCGACGCGGGTGACGATCGCGCGGCGGGCCTCCCGCTGATCGAGCCCGGAGCCCGCGGAGCGCGGCGTGTCCCCGCTCATCGAGCAGCCCGCGCAGCGGGCGTATCGAGATCCACCAGCGTCAGCAGAAGGTTCTGCATGCTCCATCTGCTGACGGCGGTGGGTCTCGATACGCCGCCTGCGGCGGCTACTCGACCAGCATGAGGGGCCGCACGCCGCGGCTGCTCGAGCAGCGGGCCACGGGGGTCAGACCTCGTTGGGGTCGCCGCCGACGCGGCCGGCGCGCTCGAGCGAGGTGATCGCGTCGCGCTCGTCGGAGGTGAGCTCGAAGCCGAAGACGTCGAGGTTCTCGGCGATGCGGGCCTTCGTCGACGACTTGGGGAAGACGATGTGGCCGCGGTCGAGGTGCCAGCGCAGGACGACCTGCGCGGGCGTGACCCCGTGCGCCTCGGCCGGGCCGGTGATCACGGGCAGCTCGAGGAGCGGGTACTTGCCCTGGCCGAGCGGGCCCCACGCCTCCGTCGCGATGCCGTGCTGGGCACCGAACGCGGTGACCGTGGGCTGCTGGTGGTAGGGGTGCAGCTCGATCTGGTTGACGGCCGGCACGACCTCGGTCTCGTCGAGCAGGCGCTCGAGGTGCGGGACGAGGAAGTTCGAGACGCCGATCGAGCGGGTGCGGCCCGACTCGCGCAGCTCCTGCATCGCCTCCCAGCTCTCGACGTAGCGATCCTGAGCCGGCTTGGGCCAGTGGATGAGATAGAGGTCGACGGAGTCGAGGCCGAGCTTCTCGAGGCTCGCGTCGAGGGCACCGGGTGCGGTCGCCCGACCCTGGTCGTCGTTCCAGAGCTTGGTGGTCACGTACAGCTCGTCGCGCGCGAGACCGGAGGCGGCGATCGCGCGGCCGACGCCGACCTCGTTGCCGTAGATCGCCGCGGTGTCGATGTGGCGGTAGCCGACCTCGAGCGCCTCGGAGACGATGCGCTCGGTCTCCTCCGGGTCGACCTTGAACACTCCGAAGCCGAGCTGCGGGATGGTCGTGCCGTCGTTGAGCGTGAGGGTGGGGATGCTGGTCATGCCTCCACCCTGCCGCGAACCGCCGACATCCGACACCGGCTTGCGCCGGGCACGAGGCCTGGGACGGGGGCGACTACCCTCGAAGGGCGCCGGGTCGGGCGCACCGAGGACTCGAGGAGCACCACGTGGGCACCATCATCGCCGCCGCAGACGGCTCGGCACTGGGCAACCCGGGCCCCGCCGGCTGGGCCTGGTACGTCGACGACGAGCGCTGGGCCGCCGGCGGCTGGTCGCACGGCACCAACAACATCGGCGAGCTGACCGCCGTGCTGGAGCTGCTGCGCTCGACGGCGGACGAGACCGATCCGCTGCACATCCTCTGCGACAGCCAGTACGCCATCAAGGCCTGCACCGAGTGGCTGCCGGGCTGGAAGCGGAAGGGCTGGCGCAAGGCCGACGGCAAGCCCGTGATGAACGTGGAGATCATCAAGGCGCTCGACGAGGCGCTCCAGGGTCGCGCCGTCACCTTCGAGTGGGTGAAGGGCCACGCGAATCACCGGATGAACGAGGCCGCCGACGTCCGCGCCCGCGCCGCCGCGACGGCCTACCAGCGCCGCCGGCCGGTCGACGCCGGGCCGGGCTGGCCCACCGCGCCCGCCGCCGCTCCCGCCCCCGCCGTCGAGGACGCCCCCGCGACCCTCTTCTGAGCGCCTCGAGGGAGTCGCTTCTCAACGAGACGTTGCCGCGGACGCACGCTTCGCCATCGACGACCGACGTGACCGCGAGTTGGTCACTTCTCGCCCTCTCCGGAGCGGGGAAACGGCAGAAGCTGTCGAATCGATCCGGGCCCGCGTCGGCGTTCGGCACTTCTCGCCCTCACCGCAGTCGCGAAACGGCGGATCCTGTCGGACCGGCGTTCTCCGCCCACGGAGGGACGGGCAGCGCCGAAGATCAGGGCAGGTGCAGCAGGCCCGTCGCGATGAGCTCGCGCACGGGCGGCAGCACCGACTCCAGCACCGCCGCCTCGTCGACGTGCAGGAGCGACGCCACGGCCGACGCGATCGCCGCGAGCGACAGTTCGCCGTCTGAGGCGCCGACGACTGCGGCGAGCGCCGTGTCGACGTCCTCGACGCGTGCGAAGCCGCCGCCCTGCCGCAGCCGCAGGACCGTCGGGTCGTCGTTGCCGGGCCAGTAGTGCCGCTCCTCCGTCACGTCACCCGCGACCGTGAGCGCGAGACCGGCGAGAGCCGCGTCGTCGAGGCCGGCCAGGGCCTCCCCCGCGTCGAGGCAGTGCGCCAGGTGCCCACCGAGACCCGCGGTGGCGAACGCCGCGTCGATCCGCTCGAAGCGCCGGAGCGGCGGGCGGGCCGTCGCGGGCAGGCGCAGCGTCACGTAGCCGAAGCCGACGCCCGTGACTCCGCGGCGCTCGAAGTCGCCGACCCACGCGTCCACGAGCTGGTCGAACTCCGCGCCGCGGGTCGTGCCTCCGTCGCGGATCCACGTCTCGGCGTACACCGCCGGATCCTGGCGCTCGCGCTCGACGATCCAGACGTCGAGCGGTGAGGCGGCGCCCTCGATCCAGGCGTCCAGCCCCTCGGGGCCCGGCTCGAGCGCCTGCACGAGGGGGCTCCTGACGTCGTCGAGCCAGCCCCGCACGCGGTCGAAGGCGTCGGCCGATGCGCGGTACTCCCAGTTGCCGAGCAGCTGCGCCACTCCGCCCGGGACGAGGTGGTCGGCCGCGCCGACGATCACGCGGTGAACGATCTCGTCGCCCTCGAGGCCGCCGTCGCGGTACTCGTAGGAGGGGACCCCCGCGGCACGGGGCGTGATCACGAACGGCGGGTTGGTCACGATGTGGTCGAAGCGCTCCCCCGCGACGGGCTCGTAGAGGCTGCCGAGCCGGAACTCGATGCTCTCGATCCCGTTCAGCGCCGCGTTGAACGCCGCGAAGGCGAGCGCCCGCTCCGAGATGTCGGTAGCGACGACCCGCTCGGCGTGGCGGGAGGCGTGCAGCGCCTGGATCCCGCAGCCGGTGCCCAGGTCGAGCACGCTGCCGACCGGTCGCTGGATCATCAGGCCGGTCAGGGTCAGGCTCGCGCCGCCGACTCCCAGCACGTGGTCCTCCGACAGAGCGCGGCCGAGAGCCAGCTCGCCCAGGTCGGAGGCGATCCACCACGAGGCGGCACCGCGCAGGTCGACGAGGTCGTACGGACGCAGGTCGACCGCGGCGGTCACGACCGCTCCCGCCTCCGACTGCACAAGACCCAGCGAGATCGCCCCCTCGAGACCGAGCAGCGAGAACGCGGCGAACGCCGCCTCCGTCGAGACCGGGTCGGCGAGGAGGAACAGCCGGGCGAGCGTCGCCAGCGGGGAGTCGTCGGCCGCGAGGGCGCGCCGGGCGGGCACGCGGTCGCCGCGGTGCAGCGCCTCGCCGGCCGCCTCGCCCCACAGCTCGCGGACCGCGTCGACGCGGTAGTGGGCGTGGTCGAGGTCGTCGCGGAGGAGCGCGAGGAGCGCACGGTCGAGCTGGTCTGCAGGCTGCACCGGACCATCCTCGTGCACGGGCGATCCGCAGACCGTCCGCCACGAGGACCTCTCGCAGCTCGCCGGCGGACTCGGCCGACGTGGTGCGACACCGGTCGTACGATCGGAGCATGCCCCTCACCGGAGAATACGAACCGAGCACGTCGACCTGGGCCCGCGAGCAGGCGGAGCTGTACGAAGCCACGAACGGCCAGGAGGGGAACCTCCTCCGCGGCAAGCCGATCATCGTCCTGACCACGGTCGGCTCGAAGAGCGGCAAGCTGCGCAAGACGGCCCTCATGCGCGTCGAGCACGACGGGGAGTACGTCGTCGTCGCGTCGAAGGGCGGTGCCCCCGAGCACCCCGTCTGGTACGGCAACATGCTCAAGGAGCCGCACGTCGAGCTGCAGGACGGCGCGGAGAAGAAGGACTACACCGCGTCCGTGCTCGAGGGCGAGGCGCGCTCGATCTGGTGGGAGCGCTCCGTCGCCGCCTGGCCCGACTACGCCGAGTACCAGACGAAGACCGAGCGCGAGATCCCGCTCGTGCTGCTCACCCCCTGGGCCTGACGGTCACGCCGGGTCGACCCGCTCGGCGATGAGGTCGAGCACTCGCGGATGCGACAGCAGCGCGAAGTGCCCGACCACCGAGACCGCGATGTTCTCGCGCGCACCGACGAGCCGGCTCCCGCCCGGGATGTACTGATCGCGCATCCCGTAGATCGACGTGATGCGGGAGTCGGCGTCGCGCTCGGCGAGCAGCGTGCGGATGACCGGCCGGTGCGGTGCGAACTCGCGCAGCGCCCTGGCCGGCGCGATGCGGGCGAGCGGTGACCCGTTGAACGGGGTCGACACCGCGATCA
Organism: Rathayibacter sp. VKM Ac-2754; assembly: GCF_009807095.1. Lineage (GTDB taxonomy): Bacteria > Actinomycetota > Actinomycetes > Actinomycetales > Microbacteriaceae > Rathayibacter. The sequence continues at coordinate 271,715 of NZ_WUCC01000006.1, forward strand.
TCCGCTCGATGCGCTGATCGTCGCGGTCGTCGACGACCATCATGTGCTTGCCGATCAGGCCGCCTTTGCTGTGCGCGACGATCACGACTCCGCGCAGGTCGTTCTCGCGCAGGTACTCCTGCCCCAGGGCGGCGGAGGCGACGATCGGCCGGGTGTTGTAGCCGAGGGCCGGCAGCACGTGGATCGGATGGCCGGCCGCGTGCAGCCGGTCGGCGATCGGCTGGAGGAACTGCCACGTCTCGTAGACACCCGGGACGAGCAGCACGGGTGCGCCGTCTCCGGAGGCGTAGTGCGACACGTCCCAGCCGTCGCGCAGGTGCGCGAAGCGCGACGAGTAGGCGTAGCGGTAGTCGCGGAGGTAGGCGCGGCGCATCGAGGTGGAGCGGCGCGGGCGCCCGGACTCACGCGCCGGCATAGGCCTCTTCGAGGGTCTGGATGTCGAGACGGTTCATGGCCAGCATCGCCTGCAGGGCACGCCGTCCACCCTCGGGGTCAGGACCGCCGAGGAGGGATCCGAGCACGCTCGGCACGATCTGCCAGGAGAGGCCCCAGCGGTCCTTGAGCCAGCCGCAGCGGCTCTCCTGCCCGCCGTCGGCGACCAGCGCGTCCCACAGCCGGTCGAGCTCGGCCTGGTCCTCGACCGAGACGACGATCGAGATCGCCTCGGTGAAGGAGAACTGCGGCCCCGCGTTGATCGCCTGGAAGCGCTGACCGTCGAGCTCGAAGGTCACCGACAGCACGGTGCCGGGCGCGGGCGAGCCCTCCGGCAGCACCTGCCGATCGAGGATGCGGGAGTTCGGGACGAGGCTCGTGTAGAGGTCGACCGCCTCTCCCGCCGCGTTGTCGAACCAGAGGAACGTGCTGACCGAACCCATGAGCGTCTCCTTCGTCGAGGCCGGTGCGGCCCGGAGCGTCGCGTACCGCGAGCACCCCCGGCCGGACGGGGTCAGAGCGGGTTCACGCCGAACGCGGCCGCGAGCTTGTCGATCTTCTTGGCCCGTCCGAGGCGGGGCAGGTCGCTGCCGTCGCGGATCACGCGGCCGCGCGCCTCGAAGTCGTCGAGGAAGTCGCGTGCCCACGCCACGTCCGACGGGGTGGGGCTGATGACCTCGTTGATCACCGCGAGCTGCTCGGTGTCGAGGCAGAGCTTGCCGGTGAGGCCGAGCGAGACGGTGAGCGCCGACTGCTCGCGGAGCACGGGGTGGCTGTTCGAGACGGTCGGGCCGTCGATCGGGCCGGGCAGGTCGCCGATGCGCGAGGCCACGACGAGGCGCGAGCGGGGGTAGGCCATCGCCAGGTCGTCGGCGCTGGTTCCGGTGTCGCGGCGGTAGTCGCCGCTGCCGAAGGCGAGTCGGAAGCAGCCGCGGGCGCGGGCGATCGAGACCGCCTCCTCGATGCCGAGCGCGGACTCGACGAGGGCGAGGACGGGGGTGGAGCCGCCGAGGCGGTCGAAGGTCTCGGTGACGTGCTCGGCCGCCTCCGTCTTGGCGAGCATCACGCCGGCCAGGCCCGGGAGGCCCTTCAGCGCATCGACGTCGTCCGACCAGAACGGGGTCGAGTGGTCGTTGATGCGGACCCAGGCGCGCTTCTCGCCCTTCAGCCACTCGACGACATCGGCGCGGGCGTCGGGCTTCGCCTTCGGGTCGACCGCGTCCTCGATGTCGAGCACGATCTGGTCGGCGCGCGACGCGTGAGCGGCGTCGAACGTCTCGGTGCGGGTCGCATTGACGAGCAGCCACGAGCGCGCGATCTCGGGGGCGACGTCGCGCCCCTTGCGAACCAGGGGGGTGGGGATGGTCGACGTCACGTGGGTGTGTCCTCTCGGTGGCGCGGTCCTCGCTCCGCGAGCCCCGCCGCGAGCGACGGTGCCGGGGTCAAGGGTAGCGGGAGGCGACGGCCGTCGGCTCAGCGGCCCGCGCGCTCGGCGAGGCCCTTCACGAAGGCGGCCTGGCCGGCGTGCTGGATGTCGTCGTCGACGACCGACACCAGGCGCACCGCGAGGGTGACCGGAGGGTCCCATCGGGTGTCGACGACCCGCGCCAGCTCGTCGTCGGCGAGCGTGTCGAGATAGGCGAGCGTCTTCTCGTGCACGGCGTCGACGTAGGAGGAGAGCAGGTCGGCCGGCATCGCGGCGAGCGCCGCCACCTCGGCCGGCGAGTGGCCGTAGCCGCTCGCCTCCGGCGCGAACGGCAGACCGGAGCGCTCGTGGAAGCCGTCGGCGGTCCAGACCTGCTCGCGCTCGGCGAGAGGCGCGAGGTGGTCGTCCTGCACGCGGGTCAGGTGCCAGATCAGCCAGGCGGCGGAGTTGGCCTGGGGGTCGGCGCGGAACGCCAGCTGCTCGGGGGTGGAGTCGTCGAGGACGGCGTGCACGGTCTCGTGCACCCGGCCGAAGGCGTCGCGGAGGAGGTCGATGGCTGCGCTCATGGCGCCAGTCTGCTCGCGGAGGGGGTGAGCCCGGCACCCCTTGCGCCCGGCTCGGAGGATCCGCCGAGGCAGGTGCCGGATACTCGCACGGGTGACCCCCGGAACCCCCGACCTGGCGACGAAGCCGTGGCTGTCCTCCTACGCGGAGGGCGTCCCCACCGAGATCGATCCGCCCACCCAGACTCTCGTCGATCTGCTCGAGGACTCGGTGGCCCGCTACCGGCGCGGCACCGCCCTCGAGTTCTTCGGCGCCGAGACCAGCTACGCCGAGCTCGGCGAGAAGGTGGCGCGGGCCGCCGAGGGGCTGCGGCGCCTGGGCGTGCGGCCCGGCGACCGCGTCGCGCTCGTGCTCCCCAACTGCCCCGAGCACGTCATCGCCTTCTATGCGGCGCTCCGACTCGGCGCGATCGTCGTCGAGCACAATCCGCTCTACACGCCGCGGGAGCTGCGCCGGCAGTTCGAGGACCACGGCGCGCGCTTCGCGGTGGTCTGGGACAAGGTCGCCGACGTCGTCGCGACGATGCCGGCCGACGTCGGCATCGAGCGGGTCGTCTCGGTCGACATGACGGAGTCGTTCCCGCTCGCCAAGCGCCTCGCGCTGCGCCTCCCGCTCCCCACGGTCAGGGAGACGCGCGCGAAGCTGACCGCGAAGCCCCGAACCCGCACTCTCATCCCGTTCGACCGCCTCCTGGGCACTCGGCGCCTCGCGCGGTCGCACCCGCGGCCCTCGCTCGGCGACACCGCCCTGCTGCAGTACACGAGCGGCACCACGGGCACCCCCAAGGGCGCGATCCTCTCGCACGCCAACCTCCGCGCCAACGCGATGCAGGGGCGCGCCTGGGTGCCGGGCCTGCGTGAGGGCGACGAGACCTTCTACGCGGTGCTGCCGCTCTTCCACGCCTACGGACTGACGCTCTGCCTCACCTTCGCGATCAGCATCGGCGCGAAGGTCGTGCTGTTCCCCACCTTCGACGTGGCGCTGGTCAAGGGTGCGGCGAAGACGTCTCCCCCGACGTTCCTGCCCGCGGTGCCGCCGGTCTACGAGGCGCTCGCGCGCGCCTCCGAGCGGGGCGAGCTCGACCTGCGCAGCATCCGCTTCGCCATCTCGGGCGCCATGGGGCTCCCGGTTGCGACCGTCGACCGCTGGGAGCGCGCCAGCCGCGGCCTGCTCGTCGAGGGCTACGGGATGACGGAGTCCTCCCCCGTCGCACTGGGCAATCCGGTCGGTCCGACCCGGCGCCCGGGCACGGTCGGTGTGCCGTTCCCGAGCACCGAGATCCGCCTGGTCGACCCGGCCGACCCCTCCGTCGATCGCAGGGCCGGCGAGTCGGGCGAGCTGCTGCTGCGCGGCCCGCAGGTCTTCCAGGGCTACTGGAAGCGTCCCGACGAGACGGCCGAGACGCTCCTCGCGGGCGGCTGGCTCCGCACCGGCGACATCGCGACCATCTCGGCCGACGGCTTCGTCACGATCGTCGACCGCGCCAAGGAGCTCATCATCACGGGCGGCTTCAACGTCTCGCCCTCCGAGGTCGAGGGCGTGCTCGAGTCGCACCCCGACGTCGTGCGCGCCGCGGTCGTCGGGCTCCCCCGCGCTGACGGAGGCGAGAGCGTGGCCGCCGCGGTCGTGCTGCGCCCCGGCACGGCGGTCGACACCGAGGCGCTCCGCGACTTCTGCCGCGGGCACCTCACCCCCTACAAGGTGCCGAAGCGGGTCGACGTCGTCACCGAGCTGCCGACGTCGCTGATCGGCAAGGTGCTGCGGCGCGAGGTGCGCCAGCGGCTGATGGCCACGAACAGCTGAACTGAGGAGGACACCGTGGCGAGGATCGTGCAGTACCGCGAGATCGGCGGACCCGAGGTGCTCGAGGTGGTCGACGCTCCCGAGCCGGAGGCGCCCGCCGACGGCGTCGTCGTCGCGATCCGCGCGGCAGGCGTCAACCCGATCGAGTGGAAGATCCGCTCGGGGCTCCGACCGAGCCCGCCCCTCACGTCGCCCCGCCGACTCGGCGCTGACGGGGCGGGAGTCGTCACCGCGGTCGGTGCCGACGTCTCCGGCTGGAGCATCGGCGACGAGGTGATCGTGACCGGCGCGACCGGGACGTACGGCTCCTCCGTCGTCGTGGCGCCCGAGGCGCTCGACGCGAAGCCCGCGGGCCTGGGGTTCGAGGAGGCGGCGGCGCTCGGCATCCCGATCGGCACCGCCTACCAGGCCGTCGTGTCGCTCGGAGTCGCGGAGGGATCGACCTTCGTCGTCCACGCGGGAGCCGGCGCGGTCGGGCAGGCGGCGGTCCAGTTCGCCCGCGAGCGCGGCGCGACCGTGATCGCGACGGCCAGCCCGGCGAACCACGATCGACTCCGCGAGCTGGGTGCCGTGCCCGTCGCCTACGGGCCGGGGCTCGAGGAGCGACTGCGCGAGGCCGCCCCCGACGGGGTCGACCGCGTGCTCGACGCGGCGGGCACCGACGAGGCGATCGCCGCCTCCCTCGCGCTCGTGGACGACCCGCAGCACGTCGGGACGGTCGTCGTCGGTGCGCGAGCGGCCGAGCTGGGCATCAGAGCGTGGATGGGCGGCAGCCCGGTGCCGCTCACCGACGAGGAGCAGCGCCTGCGCCGCGAGGCGGTGCCGCACGCGGCGCGGCTCGCCGCCGAGGGGCGCTTCTCGGTCGAGACCGGGCCGCGGTTCTCGCTCGACGAGGTCGCGGAGGCGCACCGGCTGAGCGAGGACGGCCACGTCCGCGGGAAGATCCTCCTGGTGCCGTAGGCGCCCCCACCGCACCGAAGGAGCCCGCCGTGCCGGACGATGCCACCACCCCCGTGATCCTCGGAGGAGCGCGGACTCCGTTCGCGCGCTTCTCAGGGGCCTTCGCCTCGCTGTCGGCGGTCGAGCTCGGCGCCGCCGCCGTACGGGCGGCCCTCGAGCGCTCGGGTGCGTCGCCGGCCGACGTCGATGCGGTGATCCTCGGGCAGGTGCTGCAGGCGGGGGCCGGGCAGGGTCCGGCGCGGCAGACGTCGGTCCGCGCGGGGCTGGGCTGGGACGTGCCGACCGTCACGATCAACAAGCTCTGCCTGTCGGGCCTCACCGCCGTCATCGACGCGGCGCGTCTCATCCGCACCGGAGAGGCGTCGGTCGTGGTCGCCGGCGGTCAGGAGTCGATGACCGGCGCCCCGCACCTCCTGCTCGGCGCGCGATCGGGTCTCGGAGTCGGTGCACGCCCGCTCGAGGACGCGCTGCTGCACGACGGGCTGCTCGATCCCTTCGACGACCGCATCATGGGGCGGGTCACCGACGACGGCAACGCCGAGCGGGGCATCCGCCGCGAACGGCAGGACGCCTACGCTGCCCTCTCGCACCAGCGCGCCGCCACCGCACGGGCCTCGGGCGTCCTGGCCGAGGAGATCGCGCCGGTCGCGGTGCCCCAGCGCCGGGGCGACGACCTGGTCGTCACCGAGGACGACGGGATCCGGCCCGGGACGACGGTCGGGATCCTCGCGGGGCTGGCCCCCGCCTTCTCCCCGGAGGGGACGATCACGGCAGGCAGCTCCTCTCCACTCAGCGACGGGGCGGCCGCGCTCGTCGTCGTGTCGAAGGGCTGGGCTGCGGCGCGCCGGCTGCCCTGGATCGCCGAGATCCTCGAGCACGGGCAGGTCGCCGGACCCGACAACTCGCTGCACTCGCAGCCGTCGGCCGCCATCCTCCGTGCCCTGGCCCGCCGCGGGGCCGCGGTGGCCGACCTCGACCTGATCGAGATCAACGAGGCGTTCGCCTCGGTGGTGCTGCAGTCGGCCGACGATCTCGGCGTCGCTCCCGAGTCGGTCAACGTCGACGGAGGCGCGATCGCGCTCGGGCACCCCGTCGGCGCCTCCGGGGCGCGCCTCGCCCTGCATCTCGCGCTCGCCCTCCGGCGGCGCGGCGGAGGCCTCGGGGTCGCCGCGCTCTGCGGCGGCGGCGGACAGGGCGAGGCGCTGCTGCTGCGGGTGTGACCGTTCGCTCATCGGCCCCGCAGCGCCTCCAGGCCTCGGCCGCGCGGAGAGAGGGCGAGGCCCGCCAGGGGGATCAGAGCGGTGAGCGCCAGCAGTGCTCCGACATCGCTCGCGGCGAGCCGGAGGGCGAGCGGTGACCACGGGAGGAGGACCGCTGCCGCACCCACTCCGATCAGCAGCCCCACTCCCGTCTGCAGGGCCGTCTCGACGGTGAGGGCGAGCAGGAGGCGCGGGCTCGACATCCCGAGGCTGCGGTACAGGGCGAGGTCGCGGCGTCGAGCGAGCCAGGTCGCGCCGATGCCCAGCGCGCCGAGCGCGGCTCCGAGCGGTGGGCCGGCCGCGGAGAGGCGACCGGCCAGGCGGGAGTCGAGCGCGTCGCCGGGGCCGAGAGCGGGATCGAAGGGCGCGATCGTCGACTCGTACTCGGCGGGGAACCACGAGAGGGCGATCGCCTCGACTCCCGCGAGCGCCTCGTCGTCGGCCTCGACGAAGCACTCGACGACCGTCCCGGTGGCGGGTTCCGCGACGACGACGGCTCGATCGAGGAAGGGGATCCGGGGTGACGCGGCGGCCACCTGATCGATCCGGAGGGCGCGGGACTCGCCGTCGACGACGACGCCCGCCAGGGTGCCTGATCCGCTGAGTCCGGCGCGGGAGCCGAGGAGCGAGCCCGCCACAGCCGATCGCGACTCGTCCCGTCGGAGTGCCGCGCCGGGCCAGACCACCTCCGCGTAGCCCGGTGTCGCCGTGACCAGGGTGACGGACGAGCCGTCGGCCGCCGGCACCGTGGCGCTCTCGGTGACCCCTCCCGCCCCGGCCACCCCGGCGACGGACCGGAGTGCGTCGCAGCGGGCTGCGGGGAGAGGGACGCGATCCTTCGCCGAGATCGTCAGGACGGTGGAGCCCGCGAGGACGCGCTCCGCCGCCTCCGTCTCGACGGCGCCGACCTCGGCGCCGGTGAGCGCGGGCACCAGCAGACCCGCGAGGAGCGCGGTCGACACCGCCAGCGCGCTCAACGCCGAATGCCCGGCGACTGTCCGGACCGCCTCCTGCGCGAGGACGCCTCCACGGAAGCGCCGGTCAGCCACTGCGGGCCTCCCGAGGGTCGACGAGCAGCCCCGCGTCGATCCGGAGGAGGCGGTCGCAGGCCTCGGCGACGACGGGATCGTGAGTGGCGACGACGACCGCCGCGCCCTCCTGCGCCGCCCTCGTCAGGGCGTCGATCACGAAGGATCGCGACACCGCGTCGAGCGCGGCGGTGGGCTCGTCGGCCAGGATCAGCGCGCTCTCCGCGGCCATCGCCCGGGCCACGGCCACTCTCTGCCGCTCACCGCCGGAGAGCCGGTGCACCGCCTGCGGAGCGAGCGTCTCGATTCCGAGAGCCGTCATCACCCCGATCGCCGTTCTCTCCGCCGCACGGCGGGTGGATCCCGAGGAGAGAGCCCCCAGGGCGACGTTGTCGAGGGCGCTGCGGCGGGCGAGCACGGGGGTCGACTGGACGATCCAGGCAGCACTCTCCCGCGCCACCGTCCGCACGGTGCCGCGGGTCGGGCGGAGGTCTCCCGCCACGACGCCGAGGAGGGTGGACTTGCCTGCTCCGGACGGGCCGACGAGGGCGACGGTCTCTCCGGACGAGAGGGCGAGCGACACGTCCTGGAGGATCGGGCGGGAGCCGCGGACGACCCCCACGCCGTCGAGCGTCACGAGCACGGCGGCTCCCCCGTCGCGGAGGCGACGAGCACCTCGTCGTCGTCGCCGAGCGGACCCGAGACGGTGCTGCGACCGAGCGCGCTCGACTCGACGGTGACCTCGACCGGCTCCCCGCTCGCCCCCGCCCGCCGCCTGAGGAGGCAGGCCGCGCCCGACCCGCTCTCGTCGACAGCGGTGCTCGGGACCACCCAGGTGCCGGGGGTCGGCTCGGCGATCAGCACGGCGTCGATCCTCGCCAGAGCGGGGTCGATCATCTCGTCGAGCGCACCCCAGCCGGTGGCGTCGACACCCAGCCGGTCGACCGACAGGGGGAGCTCCCGCCCGCCGATCTCGAGCCGCTCCCCCGCGGCCGCGACGACGGCGCTCTGCACGGTCGCTTCGGCGCCCTCGCCCGCCTCCGAGGTCCCCACCGCGTCGAGCAGCGCGGACGAGAGGGGCGGCCGGCTCGTCGCCACGGCGTCTCCCGGGACGGGCGCCGGCGCTCCGACGCGGAGCGTCGTCGTCGCGATGCGCACCTCCGGCTGCGGCAGGAAGACCAGCCAGGCGGGGTCGAACGCCTCGAGCGCGTCAGACCCCGGCACCCCCAGATCGTCCGCGAGGGAGCGGACTCCGGTCAGGGTCCGAGCGGTGAACTCATCCGAGTCGGACGCGGAGAGGTCCCGGCGGGCGAGCAGGCGGTTGAGCGAGGCGACGTCCGCCCCCTCGTCGCCGCGCCGGAGCTCCCGGCCGAACGGTCGATCGGAGGCGACGGCCGGCCGGTCGATCCCGCCGACGGTCGCCACGACGTCTCCGTCGCGCAGGAGGGTGCCCGGCGCGATCCCGGTCGCCTCGACGATCCCGCTCCACGCCGGGGCGTAGAGCTCGACGGCGGCACGCCTGCCGACGACGACGCCGACCGCGCGCCGGGACGCGGCCGTGCTCGCCTGCACCGGCGACCAGACGTCGATGCTCGGTGCGAGCCCCGCCGTCCGGGTGGACTCCGCGAGCACGAGGTACCCGCCGATGGGGAGCGCGATCCACGCGAGCAGCCCGAGTGCGAGGGAAGCGCGCACGATCACGGAACCCGCGGAGATCCGCGATCGCCGCGCCGCTCCTCGCACCACGTCAGTACCCCGCCGAGAGCGACGTCATCTCGGGGTAGAGGCGCGAGGCCTCGCTCAGCACGCAGTCGACCGCCTCCTCGGCCTCGGCCTCGCCGACGGAGTCGACGAAGTCGGCGACCTCGGTCTCCTCGCCCGTCGCCGTGAGCCCCTTGCCGCGCAGGCACTCGGCGGTCGCCTCCGCCAGAGGTGCGTCCATCACCTGCGGCTGCGACAGCTCGTAGGCCTGGGCCGCGCTCGTGCGGTGGACGGCCTCGCACTCGTCGATGTCGGCCAGCGCGGCGGTCTGCTCGCGCGTGCCGATGTCGACCGAGGACTGGTACCTCACCCCGTCCACCGGGCTGATCTGCGGGCCCTCGACGCTCAGGCCCTTGTCGGTGAGACAGCGGGCGTAGAGGACGAACGACGCGTCGTACTCCTCGAAGGTCACGACGCCGTCCTCGAGGAGCTCCGCCTGCTCCTCGTGCCCGGCGTCCCGCTCCTGGGCCGCGAGCGCCTCGATCCGACCGGACGACATCGGCTCGTGACGGACGGAGCCGCTCGGGCCTCCGGCGGCGCAGCCGGCGAGCCCGAGGAGCGCGGCGAGACCGGCGAGCGCGGTGATGGATCGTCGCATCACGTGTTCCGCGGGTATCCGCCGTTGATCGAGTGGTTGCCGTAGACCGTCGCGGACTGCGGGTTCGACCGGCTCGCGGTGACGCTCCCCCAGTTGTACTGCCACGATCCGACCGAGGCTCCGGCGATCGCGCGGGCACCCGCGGACTTGTTGCCCCAGCAGTACCCGTTGAAGGACGTGAAGGCGACGGCCTGGCCTCCGCTCGGGTTGCTGCGGTAGTAGTACGCGCCCGAGTTGCAGCCGCCGCCCGGCGTGATCTGACTCGACCCCGAGCCGTAGGCGAGAGCCGTGGGCGCGGCGAGACCTGCGACGAGGGCCGCCGAGGCGAGGGCGACCAGAGCTGTGCGCCGTGATCGACGAGACATGATTCCTCCTTGATGGCGGGGCGGGTGGGATCCGCCCCGAGGTGAGTAGTGCTCAGATCGTAGGACTCAGCCTCCCATACTCGGATGGTGATCGGCACGTCTCGGGACGACTGCGTGCTCTTCCGCTCCTGTGGAGGAGCGAAGCGTCAATCGCGGGCCCGCCGATGCCGCTCCCCGCGGTCCGGTGCCGCCTCAGTACCCCACCGAGAGGGCGGGCATCTCGGGATAGAGGCGGGTCGCCTCATCGAGGACGCAGTCCATCACCACGTCGTCCTCGGCCTCTCCGACCGACTCGACGAAGTCGACGACGTTCGCCTCCTCCCCCGTCGCGGAGAGGCCCCTCCCGGTCAGGCACTCCCCGGTCGCCGTCGCGAGCGGGGGATCCATGACCTGCGGTCGGGACAGCTCGTAGGCCTGGGCGACGCTCGTCGAGTACCTCGCCTGGCACTCGTCGATGTCGGCGAGCGCGGCGGACCGCTCCCGCGTGCCGATGTCGGTCGACGACTCGTATCTGACACCGTCCACCGGGCTGACCTGAGGACCCTCGACCGTGAAGCCCTTGCCGGTCAGGCACTCGGCGTAGCGGGTGAAGGACGCGTCGTACTCCTCGAACGTCACGACGCCGTCCTCGAGGGACTCCGCCTGCTCGTCGTGACCCGACTCGCGCTCCTGCTCCCCGAGGGCCTCGATCTGCGCGGACGACAGCGGCTCGTGCCGGACGGAGTCGTCCGGCACCGCTCCCGAGCAGCCCGCGAGCACGAGCAGCACGACGGCTCCCGAGCCGGAGAGCGCGAGACCTCGACGCCCCATCAGGTGCTCCGCACGTATCCGCCGTTGATGGAGTGGTTGCCGTACACCGTGGCGTTCGCGGGCTTCGTGATCGAGGCGCTCACCGAGCCCCAGTTGTACTGCCACTTGCCGACCGACGCTCCGGCGATCGGCTGCGCCCCCGCCGACTTGTTGCCCCAGCAGTACCCGTCGAACGAGGTGAAGGCGTTGGCTCTGCCGCTGCCCGCATCGCTCCGGTAGTAGTAGGTGCCGGCATTGCAGCCGCCTCCCGGGGTGATCCTGGCCTGGCCCGACCCGTACGCCTCCGCCGGAGCGGCGACCGCTCCGGCGAGAAGAGCGGCGGCGATCGCTGCCGCGATCCGACGTGTGCGCAGTGACATGGTGTTCCTCCTCGATGCGAGACGGCCGATCCGTCTCGACGAGGTGAGCATATGTCGCAGTACCATCTCAGTATGCACTCCGCGACGCCGGCCGTGCACAGGCAACCAAGTGCGACGCCGTGGAGGAGCACCGAGCCCGAGGGCCGCAGCTCCGCTCCCGGATACGCTCGACGGATGAGCATCCTCAGCGCCGACGGCCTCGCCTTCGTGACCGATCGCCACCTGGCCACCCTCTCGACCCCGTGGCAGCAGGGGCGCCTCCACGTCGTCGCCGTCGGGTTCACCTATGAGGACGGAGTGGTGCGCGTCATCACCTCGCGCGAGAGCCAGAAGGTGCTGAACGTCCGTCGCGGCGGCACCGCGACCGTCAGCCAGGTCGACGGCATCCGCTGGCTCAGCCTCGGCGGCCCCGCGACGATCGAGGAGGAGCCCGATGCCGTCGCGCACGCGGTCGAGCTCTACTCCGCTCGGTACCGGACGCCGCGCCCGAACCCGCTCCGCGTCGCCATCCGCATCGACGTCGACTTCGCCCTCGCCTCCTCGGGCCTCCGCGCGGAGTAGCCGGGTGCCCCGCTCCGACGCCCTCGGCCGGGGTGCACCCGTCTCGTCGCAGCGCACCTACCGCTACGTCCGCGTCTCGCTCTGCGCAGCCGTTCTCCTGCTCGGCGTCGGCGTCGTCTGGCACCTGATCGCTCTCGGTCCCCTCCGCTCGATCAGCGCCGCGTACTACACGCCGGCGCGCAGCGTCTTCGTCGGCGCCCTCGTCGCCGTAGCCGTCGCGCTCGTCGTGCTGGCGGGCCGCAGTGTCCGGCGCTACCTGCTCCTCCTGGCCGGGATGATCGCGCCGATCATCGCGCTGGTCCCCGTTCCGCTCGACGCCGGCGAGCTGCCCGGCGCCGGCTGCGCCGACGGCGCCGCGCGCTGCCTGCCCGCGGGCACTGTCGACGAGGTCGCGGTGGGGATGCTCGCCTACCTGACCGTGTCGGCCGCGGTGCTCGCCGCCTCCGTCGTCTTCCTCGCACTCGACCGCTCCCTCGACCGCTGGGCCGTCCTGCGCTGCGGCATCGCCGCGCTCCTGCTCGCGGCCGTCGGGCTCTGGTCGACGCAGCCGTCGTTCGGCCTCGTCGCGCACTACGCGGCCGCCGGTGCCTTCTTCGTGCTGATCGCCGCCGTCGCCGGGATCCACGCGGCGGAGGTCGGCGCCGAGGGGGTCACCGGACCGGGCTCGCCCGTCGTCTACGCGCGCTGCTACGCGGCCCTCGCGGCCCTGATCGCTCTGGTCGAGGTGCTGCTGATCGCGCTCGTCGCCACGGGCAGCGGCGCGAGTCTGCTGGGCGACCAGTGGCTCCTGATCGGCGAGGCGGCCGCGCTGGCGCTGTTCGCGGCGTTCTGGGTGCTGCAGACCGTCGAGAACTGGGACGAGCCGGACGCGACCGTGCGCTGACACATCGTGTCCCCCGAATACGGCGCACTCTCTCGCGCGGCGGGGGGAGCTGTCAACCTCCGTGACCTCTCGGGATCCCGGTCATACGGTCGGGATCGACGACGCCGCTCTCCCCTCACCCCCACCGGACGGTCACCACCGCCCGGTGATCGGCGGCGCGTCAGCGCGACCCCACCCTCGACGAAGAAGGAAGTCACATGATCGACAGCACTGCGATCGACAGCATCATCGGATCCCCCGTCCACGGCTCCGACGGAGACAAGATCGGCTCGGTCGAGCAGGTCTACGTCGCCGACGAGAGCGGAACGCCCGTCTGGGCGACCGTCCGCACCGGTCTCTTCGGCACCTCGGAGTCGTTCGTCCCGCTCGAGGGCGCCTCGTTCGACGACGGCCGCCTGAGCGTCGCCTACGACAAGTCGTTCGTGAAGGACGCACCGCGGATCGACGCCGACGGCGCGCTCAACGCCGACGAGGAGGCGGACCTCTACCGCTACTACAACCTCGGCGGCGCGGCCTCGGCCTCCGAGACCGAGAACGTCGACAGCGCGGCCGGCTTCGGCGGGACGACCGACGTCGACACCACTCCCGACCACGCCACCACCACCGGCGTCGACACCACCGTCGGCCACGACACCTCCGGCCCGACCACCGACGACGCGATGACGCGCTCCGAGGAGCAGCTGCACGTCGGCACCGAGCGCGTGGAGGCCGGGCGCGCCCGCCTCCGCAAGCACGTCGTCACCGAGCAGGAGACCGTCACCGTGCCGGTCAGCCACGACGAGGTCCGCGTCGTCCGCGAGCCGATCACCGATGCGAACATCGGCTCGGCGACCGCCGGCCCGGACCTCAGCGAGGAGGAGCACGAGGTCGTCCTCACCGAGGACCGCGTCGTCGCCGCCAAGGAGACCGTCCCGGTCGAGCGCGTCTCGCTCGGCACCGAGACGGTCACCGAAGAGCGCCAGGTGACCGAGGACGTCAGCCACGAGGAGATCGAGATCGACGACGCGACCTCGCGCCGCACGACCGACGGCGTCTGACGACTCCGAGAACACCACGTCGCAGCGGCGGGGGCGATGACCGCCTCCGCCGCTGCGGCGTTCGCAGCACCCCGGCCGCAGCAGCGCCCGCCGGGAGGACCACCGAGGAGAACCGTGTCCCAGACCAGCACCGAGCGCGAGCAGACCGCTCCCGATCCTGACGACTCCCGCAAGCCCGACGATCCGACGGATGTCACCGCGCGCTCCTGGGGCTACGTCCTCAAGAAGACGCTGCGCGAGTTCGGCGCCGATCAGTGCACCGACCTCGCCGCGGCGCTCACCTACTACGCGGTCCTCGCCCTCTTCCCGGGCCTCCTGGCGATCGTCTCGATCCTGGGGCTCTTCGGGCAGGCCGAGTCGACCACGAGCACCGTGCTCGAGCTCGCGGGCGGCTTCGTCTCCCCCGACGTCCTCGACACGGTCCGCGGCCCGCTGCAGGAGCTGACCTCCTCGAACGCCGCCGGCGTCGCCTTCGTCGCCGGCCTGCTCGGCGCGCTCTGGTCGGCCTCCGGCTACGTCGGCGCCTTCGGCCGCGCGATGAACCGGATCTACGGGATCGACGAGGGGCGCCCGATCTGGAAGCTCCGCCCGACGATGCTCGGCATCACCCTCGTGACGGTCGCGCTGCTCGTGATCGCCGGCCTCATCCTCGTGCTCAGCGGACCGATCGCCGAGACCATCGGCGACGCCATCGGCCTGGGCGAGGTCGCTCTCACGGTGTGGAGCATCGCGAAGTGGCCGGTCCTGATCGTGATCATGGTGGTCATCGTCGCCGTGCTCTACCACTGGTCACCCAATGTGAAGCAGCCGAAGTTCGCCTGGACGAGCCTCGGCTCGGTCCTCGCCCTCGTGATCTGGGCCCTCGCCTCCGCCGGCTTCGCCTTCTACGTCGCGAACTTCAGCAACTACAACAAGACCTACGGCGCACTGGGCGGCGTGATCGTCTTCCTCCTCTGGCTCTGGATCACGAACCTTGCGCTGCTGTTCGGCGCCGAGTTCGACGCCGAGCTCGAGCGCGGCCGTCAGCTGCAGGCCGGCATCGAGGCGGAGGAGGTCCTCCAGCTCCCGCCGCGCGACACCCGCCTCAGCGAGAAGAAGGCGAAGAAGCACGCGGACGACGTGGCCGACGGCCGCGAGCTGCGCGAGAGCGCCGGGAAGCCGCAGAAATGAGCGACCCCGTCTCGGTGATCCGCTCGGAGGAGCGGCTCGAGGTCACGACGGTCCGCACCGCGACCGAGCGCCTGCGCATCCGGAGGGTCATCGTGACGGAGGAGCGCACCGTCACGGTCCGCCTCCGCCGCGAGGAGCTGGTGATCGAGCGGGAGCCGGTCGAGAGCTCGCCGGTCGGCGACTCCCCGGTCGCCGGCCCGGTGACGATGGTCCTGCACGCGGAGGAGCCCGTCGTCACCACCCGCGTCGTCCCCGTCGAGCGCGTCAGTGTGATCGTCGACCGCATCACGGCGATGCGGACGGTCAGCGACTCGGTCCGCAAGGAGCGCGTCGACGTGCACCGCTCGGTCTCGGCGCTGCTCGACGAGAACGCGGAGTAGCCGGCCGTCCGCGTCAGGCGAGGAACTCGGCGAGCGCGGCGAGCAGGCGATCGACGTCCTCCTCGTCGGTGTACGGAGCCACACCGATGCGCAGTCCCGCCGAATCCTCGAGGCCGAGACGGTCGAAGGCCTCGCGCGCGTAGAACGAGCCCGCCGGTGCCAGGACGTCGCGCTCCGCGAGGAACCGCGAGGCGTCGGCGGAGGCGTGCGACGCGAACGTCACCAGCAGCGTCGGGGTGCGGTCCCGCGCCCTCGAGTGCACGGTGACCTCGTCGCCGAGGGCCGCCAGACCCGACTCGAGTCGTGTCCGCAGCGCGAGCTCGTGCTCGTGGACGGCCTGGGCCGACGCCAGCAGTCGCGCCCGCCGACCGATCGCGTCGCCCGGTGCGATCGCGGCGAGGAACTCCACCGCGGCCGTCACTCCCGCCAGGATCTCGTAGGGCAGCGTGCCGAACTCGAACCGCTCGGGGACGACGTCGGTCGAGGGCAGCAGCTTGTCCGGATGCAGCGATTCGAGCAGCTCCGGGGCCGCGACGAGCACGCCGCAGTGCGGACCGAGGAACTTGTACGGCGAGCAGACGAAGAAGTCCGCGCCGAGCGCGCTCACGTCGACCGCCGAGTGCGCGGTGTAGTGCACGCCGTCGATGTAGACGAGAGCGCCGACGGCGTGCGCCGCGTCGGCGATCGCGCGCACGGGCGGGATCGTGCCGAGCAGGTTGGAGGCGGCCGTGATCGCCACGAGCCTCGTGCGCTCCGTGATCGCGCCGGCGACCGACCCCGGGTCGATCTCCGCTGTCGCGGGATCGAAGTCGATCCAGCGCACCGTGGCGCCGGCCGCCGCAGCCGCCTGGATCCACGGGCGCACGTTCGCGTCGTGATCCAGCCGCGACACGACGACCTCGTCGCCCGGCGCCCAGGTCTTGGCCAGGTGCCGCGAGAAGTCGTAGGTGAGCTGGGTCGCGCTCCGGCCGTGGACGACACCCCTGCCGTCGTCGCCCAGGAGATCGGCGATCGCGGAGCGGAACCCGGCGACGCACTCCTCGGCGTTGCGCTCGGAGACGGTCGCTGACCCGCGGATCGACAGCGGCCCCGTGATCGTGCGGAGGATCGCCTCGCCGACCGCGGTGGGAGTCTGCGTCCCGCCCGGCCCGTCGAAGTGCGCGATGCCGGACTGGAGACTGGGGAAGTGCGCGCGGAGGGCGGCGATCTCGAGGGCCATGCCCTCACTGTCGCAGACGCAGGTCGGAGGCGCGGGATCGACTCCGGACGGCCCGGGAACGACGAAGGCCCGCTCTCACGAGCGGGCCTTCACGTGCTGATCTGATCAGCACTGGTGGATCCGAGGGGATTCGAACCCCTGACCTCTTCATTGCGAACGAAGCGCGCTACCAACTGCGCCACGGACCCGTGCCCTTCGAACCGTCACCGGCCCGAACAACTCGTCCACACTAGCACGCGGCGAGCCGGGGCTCGGACGGGCTCAGGCCCCGCGACGGCGCTGCAGCGCCTGGTCGAGATCGATCGCGTCGACGCCCTCGACGACGCCCATCGAGGCGAACCGCGACGACGGTCGGGGCGCCTCCGGGGCCGGAGCCGAGGGGCGCGGCGCGCGGATCGGTGCGACCTCAGGGGCCGCAGCCGCAGCGCGCTGGGCGAGCTCCGCATCCGCTGCCGCCGCACGCAGTCGCTCGACCGCGTCGATGGACGCCATCGCGCTGGCCGCGACGGTGCCGCGGGAGAGGTAGAGGGGCTTCGGGAGCGGCTGCGGGGTCCAGCGTGCCTCGGCGGCGACGGGCGCCTCCTCGACGTCCTCGGACTCCTCGGCGAGCTCCGCCTCGAACACCTCCGCGCGCCGACGGGCGATCTCGCCCGTGTCGGTCGCGACCGCGGCCGGGGCGCTCTGCCGGCGGCGACCCGGAGCGAGCAGGATCAGCGTGCTCAGCCCGGCCGCGAGCACGAGGGCTCCGACCAGGGGCACCGCTCCGGTGCCGCCGAAGGGCAGCATCACGAGCCCCACCAGCGCGGCCACGAAGCCCACGAGCACCGTCAGCGCCGCACCCTGGCGCCAGCGCAGCGCGCTCGGCCCGGACTGGGTGCTCCGCCTCGTGCTCGCGGCCGCCCGCCGCAGCGCCTCGCGCGCCGCCTTCTCCGCCTGTGCCAGCTCCATCGCCTGTGCCTTCTCTTCGGCTCGTCGTCGTGTCTCGGTCACCCGGAGCCTGCGCTGCTGGAGCGCGACCTCTCGGGCCGTCGCCTCCGCACGCACGTGCTCGGGCACTTCCGCGGTCTCGGCGAGGATGCGCAGGGTCTGCTGCAGTCTCACCGCGTTGCGCTCGGTCGCGTTGAACGACCGGCGGCGCATCCACGTGGGGATGAGGTAGGCGACCCACAGAACGGCGGCGAGCGCCCAGACGACGCCCCCACCCAGCCAGTCGCTACTCATGGAGCCAACGCTAGGAGTACGCGGTGCCTGCGTCCGTGATTACGGGTAGGTGTGTCCGTACGGATCGCGGATCAATCGGGCCCCCGACGAGGGGACGCCCGCGCCGTCGGGCGGGCCCGAGAGCCCGGAGCGACGCGACGCGCGGACGTCGGCGTCGGTCGGCACGCCGACGTCGGCCGGCACCTGGCCGTCGAGGTAGCGGCGCAGGACCCCGCGCGGCACCTCCTCCGACACCAGAGCGAAGCAGAAGTGGTCGCGCCAGTCGCCGTTGATGTGGATGAAGCGGCGGCGCAGCCCCTCGTAGCGGAATCCGAGCTTCTCGACGACCCGCAGGCTCGGCCGGTTCTCGGGGCGGATGCAGATCTCGATGCGGTGCAGCCCGAGGTCGAAGAAGGCGTGGTCGGTCGCCAGAGCCACCGCGATCGGCGTGATGCCGCGACCGGCGAAGCGCTCCGAGACCCAGTAGCCGATCGATCCGGAGGAGAGCGAGCCGTAGCCGATGCCGGAGATGTTCAGCTGTCCCGCGAGCTCGCCGTCCCAGTCGATGAGGAAGGGAGCTCCTCCGCCGGCGCGGGCGTTCTGCTGCAGAGCGCGGATGCTCGCGCGCACGTCGAAGGCGGCGCCGCCGCGGGGGTCGGACGCCTCCCACTGCCGCAGCCACGCCCGGTTGGCGATCAGCTCGCGCTCGAGCGGACGGGCGTCCCTGACCCTGATCGGGCGGAGGGTGACACGACCCTCGGAGAGGGTCGGTATCGGCAGTGGCATGCCCCGACCCTACTGCGCACTCGCGACCGCAGAAGGGGCTGGACTCGCGCGGGTCAGTCGCTCACGCCTCACGCGCGAACGGCCGGGATCCCCGTGTCGCCAGGGGATCTCGGCCGTTCGCACGCCTCTCGCGGCGAGGCGTCAGAGGGTCGCGGCGAACTCCTTGAGCCAGGGCTTGAGGTCGACGCCGAGGTCGTCGCGGTCGGACGCGAGCTGCACGATCGCCTTGATGTAGTCGAGCTTGTCGCCGGTGTCGTAGCGGCGGCCGCGGAAGACGACGCCGTAGACGCCGCCGAACTCGGCCGGATCCTGCGCCATGCGCTCGAGGGCGTCGGTCAGCTGGATCTCGCCGCCCTTGCCGGGCGCGGTCTCGTCGAGGACGCCGAAGACGTCGGGCTTGAGGACGTACCGGCCGATGATGGCGAGATTCGACGGAGCGTCCTCCTTCGAGGGCTTCTCGACGAGGCCGGTGATGCGCACCACGTCGTCCTCGTCGGTCGTCTCGACCGCGGCGCAGCCGTAGAGGTGGATCTGATCGGGGTCGACCTCGAGCAGGGCGACCACCGTGGTGTCGCGCTGCTCGGCGACGTCGATCATCCGGGTCAGGAGAGGGTCGCGCGCGTCGATCAGATCGTCGCCGAGGAGCACCGCGAACGGCTCGTCACCGACGTGGCGCTGAGCGCGCGAGACGGCGTGGCCGAGGCCCTTCGGCTCGCCCTGGCGGACGAAGTGCACATCGGCCAGGTCGCTCGCGTACTTGACGTGGGCGAGCTTCGCGTCGTCGAGCTTCTTGGCGAGGTTGTGCTCGAGCTCGGGGACCGAGTCGAAGTGGTTCGCGAGCGCGTTCTTGTTGCGACCGATGATCACGAGGACGTCCTGCAGACCGGCGTCGGCGGCCTCCTCGACCACGTACTGGATCGCGGGCTTGTCGACGACGGGGAGCATCTCCTTCGGGATGGCCTTGGTCGCCGGCAGGAACCGGGTGCCGAGACCGGCGGCGGGGATGACGGCTTTGCGGATTCGAGTGCCCATGGGGCGCCATAGTAGCGGAGCCGGTGGTCGGTGATGTTTCCGCGGTCGGGCCGGTGTGCGGAGCTCGCGCGCCCCCTTTCCCGGGCCATCGTTGCGCAGAGAGCGCGCTCTCCCGCGCCGCCTCGGGGCCGAACCGCCCGGATCTAGACTGGGCGCATGCCCGCCGACATCACGCACGAGAAGCGCGCGCTCCGTGCCGAGCTGCGCGAGCGCCGACGCACGCAGACCGCGACGGCCCGCGAGCAGGCCGCCGCCCGCATCACGGAGCACCTGATCGAGCTGGCCACCCGGACGAAGGCCACCTCGCTCGCCTGCTACCTCTCGGCGCCCGACGAGCCGAGCACCCGTCCGTTCCTCGGCTGGGCCGAGGGCCGCGGCATCCGCGTCCTCTTCCCCATCTCCCGGCAGGACGGCCTCCTCGACTGGGCCGTCGGCGACGGCCACACCGAGACGCAGGGCCTGTTCGGCATGCCGGAGCCGGTCGGCAAGCTGCTCGGACCCATCGCCATCAACGACGTGGACCTGATCATCGTCCCTGCCGCCACCGTCGACCGTCAGGGCATGCGGATGGGCTGGGGCCGCGGCTACTTCGACAAGACGCTCGGCTCGATGGAGAAGTGCCCGCCGGTCTACGCGGTCGTGTTCGACAGCGAGCTCGTCGACCGCGTGCCGAGCGAAGTGCACGACCAGGCCGTCGACGGAGTCGTGACTCCCTCCGGCATCGTCGACCTGCGCCGCTGATCCCCTCCTTCCCCTGATCCGCCCTCCTGAGGAGCCACCCGTGCCCACCTACTCCTACCGCTGCACGCAGTGCGGCAACGCCTTCGACATCCAGCAGAAGTTCACCGACGACACGCTCACCGAGTGCCCGAGCTGCCAGGGAGCGCTCCGCAAGGTGTTCAGCGCGGTCGGCGTGACCTTCAACGGCTCCGGCTTCTACCGCACCGACTCGCGCTCGTCGGAGTCGAAGTCGGGCGAGAAGTCGTCGTCGGGCTCGGGCGAGTCGTCGCCATCGGTCTCCGGCGAGAAGTCCGGAGGCGCTGCCGCGCCGGCATCGACCTCGACGGCGTCCAGCGGGTCGGGATCGTCGTCCTCCTCCTCGTCCTCCAGCTCGGGATCCTCCTCCTCGGGATCCTCCTCCTCCGGGTCGTCCTCCTCCGGGAGCTGAGCCGACCCCCTCCCCCGCCCGCCGGCAGAAACGGACCAGACCATGATCAACGGCTTCAAAGAGTTCATCCTGCGAGGCAACGTCATCGACCTGGCCGTGGCCGTGGTCATCGGCGCTGCGTTCACCACGATCGTCAACGCCATCGTCACCGGGATCTTCAATCCGATCATCGGGCTGCTGTTCGACGCGTCCTCCCTCTCCGCCCTGGTCTGGACCGTCCGCGAGGGAACGGGCGGAGAGGACCCGACGGTCATCGCCTACGGAGCGGTCGTCTCGGCGCTCATCCAGTTCGTGATCGTCGCGTTCGTCCTCTACTTCGCCTTCGTCGTGCCCATCAACCACCTCAAGAACAACGCCTTCAAGAAGAAGATGGACGACGCCCCCGCCGCCGAGGACAAGGCCCCCACCGAGCTCGAGCTGCTCGCCGACATCCGCGACCTCCTCGCCAACGGCGGCACCGCAACCACCGCCAACACGGGGAAGCACGTGGACTGAGTTGTTCTGTTCTTTCTCGCCAGCGGCGAGAAAGAACCGCGGTCGGCTTCGCGAGATGGGGAGTTCCGCAGAGCGTTGTGCGGACGGAGCGGCCGAAACGCTGGCACGCGTTTCGGACGACTCCTATTCCCCAGGGAGGTCGGCCTCTCGGCCTTCCGGGATGTGTCTCGCGGTGCGGTTCAGAGCGGCTGAGGGAGTCGCCCTGGCGGGCATCCGGATCCAGGCGCGGGGGCCGTCGCCCTCCATGCTGGTCGAGTAGCCCCGGAGGGGCGTATCCAGGCCCACCGGCGTCAGTGGATCGGGCTTCTGACCATGCCTTTTGACGCTGGTGGATCTCGATACGCCCGCTGCGCGGGCTACTCGATCAGCGAGGGAGGCGGCATCCTGCGTCCCGGGGGCGGCGCACTGCAGAGAGGCCCTTCCGAGGGAACCCTGAACCGTCGAGGGGGGCCGCTGTTTCGGGCGGGTTCGACGGGCCGGGGTTCCCTCAGTGCTGCAGCAGCCAGGGGTGGCGTTGCGGAGCGTCAGTAGTGCGGGGGAACGTCCTGGCGGAGGCGGGCGTCGTTCGGGCCGGTGTCCGGGCGAGCGCGCGGCGCCTCCGGGTCGGGGACGGGAGCGTCGTGGGGCGCCGGGTCGGTGCCGGGCTTCGCCGGCAGGGTCGCCCGCCGACCGCCGCGCGACCGGCGCAGCGGCCGGTCGGAGCCGGCGGGCGACGAGCCCTCGCCCACGGTCAGTCGCGCGCCAGCGGCGGCATCGGGTGCGTCTCGTTCGGTCCGGCGCCCGCCGGGACCGTGATCGGTCCGGTGGCGCCCTCCTCCGTCGGCGCGCCGATCAGCCCGGCGACCCGGGCGGCGACCGCCTCGGGGTCGGCGAACAGCTCGAAGTTGTGCACCCGGAGGTAGTGCCAGCCGAGTCGGCGCAGCAGCTCGGGACGCAGGCGCAGCGACACGCGCAGGCTCTGCGTGCTGACGTCGCGGTCGGTCTCGACCACCACCGCGCGGGTGCCGTGCGCCGCGACCAGGGCGAGCTTGCCCTTGTGCCCGATGTTGACGCGGAGTCCACGGCGCTCGAGGCGCGCGGCGAGGTCGACGAGCATCGGCTCGGAGTAGTCGTCGCGATCGCTCGGCTGGACGCGGTCCTCCGCCTCCTGCAGCACCTGCGCGAGCGCGACCATGCCGTAGCGCATCCGCGACTCGTCGATGTCGCCCGGGCGGAAGCACGAGACGATGTCCATCGAGCGGCGCGCCCGCGTCATGCCGACGGCGAGCAGGCGCTCTCCCCCCGGCTCCGCGAGGGCGCCGAAGTTCGACAGCAGGCGGCCGTGGGGCGTGCGTCCGTAGCCGATCGAGAAGATCACCCGGTCGCGGCTCTGCGCCACCGACTGCTCGAGCGTCACCACCGCGAACGGCTCGGACCGGTCGCCCAGGATGAAGTCGTTGAGGTCGGCGCGCTTGGCGAAGGCCGTGAGCACCGCCTGCTGCACCCGCACGGCGTGGCGCGGGCTCGCGGTGATGACCATCAGCGACTCCCGCGGCCTGATGACCGCGTGCTCGAGCACCAGCTCGACCACCTTCGCGACCTCGGCGTCGACCGACTCGACCGCCCCGGAGTCGTTCTCGGGCATGCCGTGCCCGCTGGCGATGTAGTGGAAGCGGAGCGAGTCGTGGCCGAGGAAGGAGCCGGCCCACGGCAGCGAGTCGATGCGCCCGCCGTAGAAGCGGCGGTTCACGAGCTCGGCGAGATCCTCGCCACCCGCCCGGTAGCTGCGGGTCAGGGTGACGGTGTTGAGCAGCTCGCCGAGGCGGGCCAGCGCCGACTGCGCGTGCAGCGCCTCGACGTCGGTGCGCGACGCGGCGTTGCCGAACTCGACGGCCTCGTCGACCCGGAGGCCGAACGGGGTCGGGGTCTGCGTGACCGGGTCGCCGAAGGCGACGACCTGCTTCGCGCGGCGTATCGCTCCGACGTTCTCGGCGAGGGTCGTGGCTCCGGCGTCGACGAGGAAGACCGCGTCGAACGTGGTCTCGGTGCCGATCCGGTGCACCTCGTAGGGCGAGGCGAGCCAGGCCGGGGCGAGCACGCGCGAGAGGTGCGGCGCCGCCTTCTGCAGCTCCTGCGGCGTCGTCGCCGACTCGGTGCGGAGGAGCGCCCGCAGCGCGTCGCGCTCCTGCGGCCAGTCGACGAGGCCGATCTTCCAGGTCTCGGACAGCTTCCAGGCGAGCAGCTCGGCGCTCGAGGCGGCGTGCGCCTCGTCGACGAGCTTGAAGTCGGCTTCGAGGCGGTCGAGCACGCCGGTGTTGCCGCCGAGGAGTGCGCGCTCGTCGGTGAGCATGATCTCGAGGGCCGAGCGCCACCAGGCGAGGTCGAGCTCGATCGCGACCAGCTCGGCCGGCACGTGGCGGCGGGAGAGGTCGGTGAGCAGCGGGTCGAGGCCCCATTCGCGGAGCGTCGAGAGCAGCGTGGTGCGCTCCTGGAGGTTCGCGAGCACCTCGCTGTCCTCGGCGAGACCCGAGACCATCGAGACGAGCTCCGCGAGTGGGAGCGAGGCGAGCTGGTTCGTGCCGCCCAGGCGGCCGAGCGGCTCGTCGAGTCGCCCGAGCTGGTCGGAGACGTGCTGGAAGGCGACCTGGACGTCGGCGACGCCGACCGGCACCTCCGGCACCGTGCCGGCGACCGCGTAGCGCTGCCAGAGCGTGCGCTGCTGCTGCACGCGACGCAGCGCCGCGTTGAGGTCGGTGACGTGGGCTCCGGGCCGCATGTACTCGCGGGCGAGCTTCTTCAGTCGCCGACGGTTGGTCGAGGACATCTCGGCCGCGTCGCGGCGCGGGGACGTCGCGACGATCAGGTCCTGGATCGAGCGGTCGAAGACGGCGGGCTGGAACTTGTCGAGCGTGTCGCGGACGTCCTGCAGCAGGCGCAGGTAGATGCCGAGCTCGGCGACGGACTCGAAGGGACGCATCCTCGTCTGGCCGATGACGTCCTGCGCCCGGTCGAGCAGACGGGGCAGGTCGCGCAGGTGCAGGCGCTTCGCCAGCTCGTGGGCGGCCTCGGCGTCGGTGGTCGACTCGAAGTGGGCGCCGTACCAGGGCGAGTCGCCCGGTCCGTAGCGGAACTCGCCGAGGCGAGCCGACTCGATGAGCATGCGCGTCGCCTCGGGGCGGCTGTGCGCGAGCGCGGTGACCGAGCGGCGGTCGAGACGGGCGGTGCTCGACGGAGGCGTGCGCAGCTGCGAGAGGCGCGCCAGCTCCTCGAGGGCCTGCAGCGCCGACACTCCGAAGCTGCCGTCGCGGCGCGAGAGCGCGCCGCGGTAGTCGAGCAGCACCTTGCGCAGGCGCAGCAGGGCGTCGTCGATCTCGCTGACGGAGGGGCGCGCCGACTTCTCGTTGCGGCCGATCGACTGGATCAGATCGCGGCGCAGGGTCCGGGGGCTGACGGCGATGCCGCCGAGCCCGGCCGAGAGCAGGCGCTGGTGGATGCTGTCGAGGCTGGAGCGGCGCGCGCTGACGACGAGGACGCGCTTGTGCTGCGCGGCGAGGGCGCCGATCGCGTTGACGATCGTCTGCGTCCCTCCGGTGCCCGGGAGGGTCTTCACGACGAGCGAGTTGCCGGCCGCGATGTTCGCGATGACCTGCTCCTGCTCGGCGTCGGCGTCGAGGAGGAGGTTGTCGGTCGCGGGAGGACGCTCGTCCTGCGGGATGATCGACGCCACCTTCTGCGACTGCTGCAGCGCTCGCTTGGCGGCCGGGTTGCCCGCGACCGCGTCGAGGACGGGGTGCTCGAGCATCCGGGCGTCGCGGAGCATGTCGCCCGCGACGTCGGCGAAGCTCGACACGACGAGGCGCGGGTGCACGGCGAACCAGGGCAGGTGCGAGGTCAGGCCGCGCAGCTGGTCGATGACCGGCTGGGGCTTGAAGACGCCGTTCTGCACGGCGAGCTCGACGAACTGCTCGGGATCGATCGTGATGCCGAACTGCTGCTTGAGGGCGCGGGCGAGCTGCGGGTTGAAGTAGGGCTGGCCCTTGAGCTTGAGCTCGAAGTCGCGGCCGTAGCGGCGGATCGCGAGCGGGCGCAGGAGGACCGGGGCGGTGAACTCGGTCTCGCCGGCGCGCCACTGGGCGAGGCCGATCGCGAGGTGCACGCCCTCGATGCCGCGAACCGAGCGCAGCTCGATCCCCTTGTCGGTGATCGCTGCGGCGGCGTTCTTCGCGGTCCGCAGGGCCAGCTCGTCGCGGATGAGGGACGAGAGCAGGGTCGTCTTGCCCGAGATGAAGGGCGGCAGGCCACCGGGGTGGGTCGTCGAGAGCTCGATGCGCGTCCGCGGCGAGTCGACGAAGTGGAGGAGCGGAGAGGGGCCGCCCACCTTGGCGAGCTCGTCCCGCCACGACTGCCACACGGGATCGGCGACGTTGCCGCTCTGGTAGCCGGCCTCGCCGCTGGTCACCTGACCGGGGGTGGTGGAGGTGGAGGGGAGCTGGAGGGAGGACGCCTCCCGCGGGTCACCGGATTCGGGTGAGGTCGCCACCGGTCCGGCTCCTGGGAAATCGTCGACACGTTGCACACGGACACCCTAAGCCGGGGACATCCGAAAGACCGTAGCGACGCGGAGGGGCGTCGATCGCGTCGCGGAAACCGCTCGTCAGGCGCGCCAGGAGCCGAGCGGCGGCGCGATCTCGACGAGGCGCTGCCCGTCGACGACGCGGATCCGGCCGGCCGCTCGGTCGTGCCCGCCGGCGCAGGCGACGGCGGTCATCACCAGCTCGGCGTGGTCGCGGGTGAGGTAGCCGAGCGCGCTGCGGAGGTCGACGGGGCGCCCGGTCGCGAGCGAGAGGGCGATGCGGACGACCGCCTCCTCCGACAGATCGAGGAGGCAGGCGTGCCGTTCGAGGAGGGCGAAGTCGACCACGGGCGCGTCGCCGGCGGCGAGCACCCACGGGTGCTCGGGGCGGAGGCAGCCCGCTCGGCCGAGGAGCTCCTCCGCGAGCTCGACCGACGGACCGGCGAGGGGACGGGGACTGGTCGACGCGCTCACGCGCCGGCCTCCGACCGGTCTGCCGAGCGGCGGGCGACGAGGCGCGCACCGACCGCGACAGCGGGGGCGAGGACGCAGACCGCACCGGCGATCAGCGGCGCGAGCCAGCCGAGCACGCTCACGCTGTCGACGTCGGGACCGAGGTACTGCCACTGGGTCACGGCGAAGACGAAGAGGGAGAAGAACGCGAGGGCGATGCCGGTGAGCGCCGAGACGAGATCGGCGGGGCGGACGACGCGCCGATCGGCGTCGTCGGCCTCGGGGGCGGGGGCGCTCAGGAGCGCGGGCGGGACCTGCGCGAGCGTGCCGGTGGACGGAGAGGTGCTCATGGGCTCGATGCAACCAGTCCGCGAGGGGCGGCGGCATCCTCCGCTGGCATGACGGCGCGCGACTCCGGTAGCGGTTGTCGCTAGGGGCCGAGCCGTCGACCCACCGACGACTGGAAGCGGAGGAGGTACCCGTCGGGATCGGTGACGAGGACCTGGCGGACGCCCGCCTCCTCCTCGCCCACGCGGTACCAGCGGGTCTCGGGCGGCGCGAAGGGCTCGATCCCGGAGGACGCCAGCGCGGCGGCGACGGCGTCCGCGTCGTCGACCCGGATCTGCAGGTTGAGGCCGCGGCCCAGGGGTCGCTCGAGCGGGGCGGTGACCCAGTCGCGGGTGTGACCGATCTGATCGAGCATCACGTGGGCGCCGCCCGAGACGAGGTACGCGAAGCCCTCGTCGGGCCGCGAGTAGCGGACGGTGAAGCCGCAGGGCCCGCACCAGAAGGCGAGGCTGCGGCCGAGATCCTCTACCAGCAGCTCGGGGACGAGGTCGGGGTCGGAGTCGGGCACACGGCCATGCTGGCACGGGCACCGAGGGTCATCGCCGGGCGATGCCCCGGGGCGTCAGTCCTTCTTCGTGCGACCCGGCAGCAGCAGCAGGCCCGAGACGCCGACGACGATCAGGAGGATCGCGACGACGGTCACGAAGGAGGCCAGCGCGAGCACGGGCATGATGATCGTCAGCACGCCCGCGATCACCGAGGCGATGCCGGCGGCGATCGGCAGCCAGGCGGGGCCGGCGACGGTGCGGCCGCTGGTGATGCTCGAGACTCCGTCGAGGATCCAGCCCGCGCCGATCACGAGACCGAGCACGCTCAGCGACTCGAACGGGTTCGAGAGGCACAGGATGCCGGCGACGAGGATCAGCGCGCCGAGAAGCCCTGCCACCCAGCGCACCCGCGTCTCGAGGCGCGACGCGGTGAACGCGAGCAGGAGGCGGAACACCCCTGCCGCGATCAGGTGGATGCCGAACACGATGGCGACGGTGAGCAGCGTCGGCCCCGGGATGAGGACGGCGATCACCCCCAGCACGATGGCGATCAGGGAGACGCCGATGATCCAGCCGCGCTCGACGGCGGTGCGGGACATCGTGGGCGCGGGGGTGGTCTCGGACATGGAGTTCCTTCGCGTCGGAGGGGCGGGACAGGGCACTTCGAACGTTAGGGCACCCGGACGCCGCCGGGGACGGCCTTGCGCACCGCGACGATCAGAGGCGGAGGCGGCGCAGGAGCTGGGCGTTCACCGCCACGACCACGGTGCTGGCGCTCATGAGGAGGGCGCCGACCTCCATCGGGAGCACGAACCCGATCGGTGCGAGGACACCGGCGGCGAGCGGCACCGCGACGACGTTGTAGCCCGCACCCCAGGCGAGGTTCTGCCGCATCTTCGCGTACGAGGCGCGGGACAGCGTGAGGATCCGCAGCACGCCGCGGGGGTCGTCGGAGGCGAGCACGAGCCCGGCCGAGGCGATCGCCACCTCCGTCCCCGCCCCGATCGCGATGCCGACGTCGGCGCCGGCCAGCGCGGGGGCGTCGTTGACGCCGTCGCCGACCATCGCCACGCGCCGACCCTCGCGGCGCAGCCGCTCGACGACCTCGCTCTTGCCGCCGGGCAGGACGCCGGACACGACCTCGGCGATCCCGAGCTCGCGGGCGACGCGGCGCGCGACCGGCTCCGCGTCTCCGGTGACCAGGGCGACCCGCAGGCCGGCCGCGCGCAGTGACGCGACCGCCTCCGCGGACTCCGGCCGGACGGCGTCGTCGAGGGCGAGGGCGCCGACGATCTCGCGTCCGCGGAGCACGTGCAGCACGGTCGCTCCGCGCTCCGCCGCCGAGGCCGCCGCGGGGAGGGGCTCGAGGCCGCGCTCGGCCAGGAGCGCGGGGCCGCCAACGGCGATGCGGTCGCTCCCGACGAGCGCCTCCACTCCGATGCCGCCCCGGGTGGTGAAGCCCTCGGAGCGCGGTGCGCCGTCGCCGGCGGCGCGCGCGATCGCGGCGGCCAGCGGATGCTCGCTCTCGCGCTCGACGGCGGCGGCCAGCGCGAGCGTGTCGGCGGCGCCCACGACCTCGACGACCTCCGGGCGGCCCACGGTGAGCGTTCCCGTCTTGTCGAAGAGCACGGTGTCGACGGTGCGCATGGCCTCGAGGGCACCGCGGTCGGTGACGAGGATGCCGGCCCTCGCCGCCTTCTCGGTCGCGATCGACACCACCAGCGGGATCGCCAGACCGAGCGCGTGCGGGCAGGCGATCACGAGGACGCTGATCGCGCGGACGAGGGCCGTGTCGGGTGCGCCGAGGGCGAACCACACGACGGCCGTGATCGCGGCGGAGCCCAGGGCGAACCAGAACAGGAGGGCGGCGAAGCGGTCGGCGAGCGCCTGCGCCCGCGAGGTCGAGGCCTGCGCGGCGGCGACGAGCCGACGGATCCCCGCGAGCGCCGTGTCGTCGCCGGTGGCGACCACGCGGAGGCGCAGTCGCGCGTCCGTCACGACGCTGCCGGCGGCGAGGCGGTCGCCGACCGAGCGCGCGACGGTGCGGGACTCCCCCGTCAGGATCGACTCGTCGACCTGCGCCGCCCCCTCGAGGATCTCGGCGTCGGCGGGGACGCGCCCGCCCGGGCGGACGAGGACGAGGTCGTCGATCCGGAGCTCGTCGGGACGCACGGGCTCGGATCCCTCGTCGAGGAGCCGCTCGGCCTCGTCGGGCAGGAGCTCGGCGAGGGAGTCGAGGGCGCTGGAGGCCTGGGCGAGCGAGCGCATCTCGATCCAGTGCCCGAGGAGCATGATCACGACCAGCAGCACCAGCTCCCACCAGAAGTC
Source organism: Rathayibacter sp. VKM Ac-2754 (assembly GCF_009807095.1). Taxonomy (GTDB): domain Bacteria; phylum Actinomycetota; class Actinomycetes; order Actinomycetales; family Microbacteriaceae; genus Rathayibacter. The sequence goes on from NZ_WUCC01000006.1 coordinate 301,180, forward strand.
GAGCTCGTGCGGGAGGAGCCCGACGCTCGCGCCGAGCGAGGCGGCGAACGCCACGGTGATCGCGAGGGCGATCAGGAGCATCATGCCGGGGGCGCGAGAGCGGATCTCGTCGACGGCTCCGCTGAGGAACGGACGGCCGCCGACGGCGAAGACGACCGTGCCGAGCACGGGCGAGACCCAGTCGACCCAGGCGGCGTCGGGCAGCGGGTAGCCGAGGAGCGCCGCGAACATCGGGCTCGCGAGCACCGTCGGGACGGCGAGGACGAGCATCGCCCAGAAGAGGCGCCGGTACTGCGCGACGTGACCGGCGTGGTGACCGGCGTGATCGCCTCCGCCGGCGCGGTCGTGCGCGGCGTGGGCGTGACCGCCTCCGACCTCGCCCGAGTGGTCGTGCTCGTGCTCGCCGACGACGGGCGCGTGCTCCGTCGTCCCCTGCGGCCGCTGCTCCATGCGACTCTCCTCTCAATACCCCCGGGGGGTATCAACGAGGGAGGCCCCCCGGTATTCCCGAGAGAAGAGGCGAGGAGGCGCGATCGCGCAGGTGGAGGGAGGCGGCGCGAAGCCCCCCGCTCAGTCGAGCGCGTTCGCGCGGGCGACGCCTCCGCACCAGTGCTGGTCGGGGCGCCGCTCAGCGCCGCCCGCGGATGCCGGCCGCGCGGTGACGACGCAGGCTGCGGATCACCAGGGCGATCACGAGCACGCCGATGGCGCCGTAGATGATCGCGTCGAGCACGCCCGCGTACTGGTCGACGAGCTCGTACTGCGTGCCGAGCGCGGCACCGAGACCGATGAGCAGGCCGTTCCAGACACCCGAGCCGAGGATCGTCAGACCCGAGAACAGGAGGAGGTTCATCCGCTCCGATCCCGCGGGCAGCGAGATGAGACTCCGGACCCCCGGGATCAGCCGGCCGAACAGCACCGCCCAGGTGCCGTGACGGCGGAACCAGCCGACGGCCTTCTCGAAGTCCTCGCGGTCGACGAGAGGCAGCTTCGAGAGGAGGCGGATCGAGCGCTCCGTGCCGATGCGGTAGCCGAGCCAGTACAGGATCAGGCCGCCGAGGTAGGCGCCGAGGGTCGCCGTGACGACGACGAGGATCAGGTTCATCCGCCCCTGCTGCGCGAGGAACCCCGCGAGCGGCAGCACCAGCTCGCTCGGGATGGGCGGGAACACCGTCTCGATCAGGGTCAGCAGACCGACTCCGACCTCGCCGAGAGCGGCGATCACCCGCGCGGCGACGCCGACGAGCCCGGAGAGCTCGTCGATGCTGTCGGAGGAGGAAGCGGTGGCCAGGGACGCCGGGGCGAGGGCGAGGGTCGCGATCGTCATGACTGAGAAGCTACTCAGTCCTCCGCGGCGGCGCCTGGGAAAGCGGCCGCCGGGTCAGGGCGCACCGGTGAGGACGACCGTGCCGGAGCCCTGCACCCGCACCTCGACGGCGGCGATCTCGGCCAGCGAGAGGCCGGTGGCGAGGGTCGGGTGCACGGTGCTGCCCGGCGTGCTCGTCCACGAACCGACGGGCGCGGTCTCTCCGGAGGTGTCGGTCACGTACATGACGTAGCCGACGCCGCCCGCGTACGCACCGGTCTCGCCGTCGGCGGCGCCCCAGGTGCAGTCCATGTCGATCCGCGTGCCCCACTCCTCCGCGACGAACTCGACGGTCGCCTCGACGGGCACGCCGGGGGCGCCCGCCAGCGCGACGGTGGCGCTCGCTGTCTCGACGCTCTGGAGCGCCGGGGCCACCATCATCGGCAGGGCCACCGCGGCCGCGGCCGAGACTCCGGCCGCCGCGAGGACCAGGCCGGCGATCTTGAGCCGCGTGCGCCGGCGGGCGGACGCGGTCGCCGCGGCCAGGCTCGACAGGAGGGCGGGCGGCGACGCCTCGACCGCGCGCTCCTCGGGGGTCTCGAGGAGGCCCAGCGCCTCGTCGTGCGACAGGTGCGAGAGGATCCCGGGCAGGGGCACGAACTCGGCGAGCGCGTCGCGGCAGCCGCCGCAGGCGCGCAGGTGCAGCTCGTACGCCCGGCGGTCGGCCGCCGACAGTGCGCCGAGCAGGTAGGCGGCGTCCCAGTCGTCGAAGTCGTCCTTCACAGCTCGGTCACCCCCCGCTCCTGCAGCGCCAGCTTGAGGGCCCGCATCCCGTAGTGCATCCGCGACTTGACGGTGCCGGGGGCGATGTCGAGCAGCTCCGCGATCTCGCTCACGCTGCGCCCGCCGTAGTAGGCGTGCACGATGACCGCGCGGTGGTCGTGGCTGACCTCGCTCAGCGCCTCCGAGAGCAGCCAGGCGTCGAGCACCTGGTCGGTGCGGTCGCCGTGCGCGCGCTCGGGGACCTCGTCGGTCCCGAACTCGCGGGCGTGACGGGCGCTGCGGCGGTCGTCGATGACGAGGTTGCGCGCCACGGTGTAGAGCCAGGAGCGGGCGGCCGCCTCGCCCTGCGCGAGGATCTCGGGGTGCTTCCACGCGCGCAGCAGCGCCTCCTGCACCACGTCCTCCGCCAGATGGCGGTCGCCCGTGAGCCGGAGGACGAACCTCCACAGCGCCGCCGAGTGCTCGTCGTGCAGCGCACGCAGCATCTCGGCCTGATCCTCGGACATCTCCACCTCTTTCCCTGGTCAACGTAGCGGGGCGGTGTTCGGTTCACTCGGCGCGCGCGGCCGGCCGGTTCGCGCCGACGCCCGCACTCTGGTACTCCGGGTACGGTGACCTTCCCCGATGCCGCCGACGCCGCCCGCGTGCGCACTTTCCTGCGTGACCACCGCGGGCACATCCTCGACGACATCCGCCACCTGGTCATGATCGAGAGTCCCAGCGACTCGCTCGACGCGCTCGAGGAGCTGCACGCCTACCTCGTGCACTGGGTCGGCGAGCGCCTCGGGCACGCGGCCGAGATCGAGCACCTGCGCGAGCAGGACGCCCCCCGCGCCACGAGCTGGACCTTCCCCGGCTCGGCCCCCGGTCGCGGCGCGCGCGGCTCGCGGGCCTTCCTCGCGCTCCTCGGCCACTACGACACCGTCTGGCCGCTCGGCACGACCCGCTCGTGGCCGTTCGCCGTCGACGGCGACCGGCTGAGCGGCCCCGGCACCTACGACATGAAGGTCGGCCTCGTGCAGATGGTCTGGCTGGTCGCGGCGCTGCGGCACGCCCGGCTCGCCCACCCCGCGGTGCGCCTGATCGTGAACGGCGACGAGGAGGTGGGCAGCCTCTCCTCCCGCGGGTTCCTCGAGCGCCAGAGCAGGGGCGCGGAGGCGGCGCTCGTCTTCGAGGGCGCGATCGGCGACGCGGTGAAGACGGCGCGCAAGGGGATCGGCAACTTCGTGGTGGACATCGTCGGGGTCGAGGCGCACGCGGGTGTGGAGCCCGAGAAGGGCGCGAGCGCGATCCACGAGCTCGGCGCCCTCATCCCGCGGGTACTGGCCATCGCGCGGCCCGACGCGGGCACGACCGTCAACATCGGGCTCGTGGGCGGCGGCCAGCGCGTCAATGTGACCACCGGGCGGGTGCGGCTCGAGCTGGAGGCGCGCATCCGCGGCGCCGCGGAGGCCGCCCGGGTGGAGGCCGAGATGAACGCGCTCGCGGCGTCGGATCCGCGCATCCGGATCGAGGTCCGCGGCTCGTGGCAGCGACCGGTCTTCGAGCGGACGGCCGCCGTCGCCGCGCTGTTCCGCCGGGCCGAGCGGATCGCGCGCACCATCGACGTGCCGCTGACCGAGACCGCGGTCGGCGGCGCCAGCGACGGCAACCTGATCGCGGCGCTCGGCGTCCCGGTGCTCGACGGGCTCGGCGCCCCGGGCGAGGGCGCGCACGCCCGCAGCGAGTCCGTCAGCATCGAGGGGATCCTGGAGCGGATCACGCTGTCCTCGCTGCTGGTCGCGAGCTTCGCGGCCGAGGCCGACTGACGTGATCGACGAGACGATGAGGAGCACTGGATGACCCTGTTCGAATCCCGCCCGGTGGGCGTCGTGATCGACGCACCCGCCGACGAGGTCTACTCCTTCGTGGTCGACCCGGCGAACCTGCCGCTGTGGGCCGCGGGGCTCGCCTCCTCCGCCGTCGAGGAGGTGGACGGCCGCTGGTTCGCCGACTCGCCGATGGGGCGCGTCGAGGTGCGCTTCGCCCCGCGCAATCAGTTCGGCGTGGCCGACCACGTGGTGACGCTGCCCGACGGCACCTCGGTCGACAATCCGCTCCGGATCCTCGTCAACGGAGACGGGGCCGAGGTCGCCTTCACGGTGCGCCGCCGGCCGGGGATGAGTCTCGACGACTGGGACGACGACTGCGCCCGCGTGGCCGACGACCTCGAGACGCTCCGCGGGCTCCTGGAGCGCGAGGACTCCTCCCCAGGCGCCTAGACCCACCCGATCGCGGGCGGCGGCCGATCGGGCGCCGATGCGGGGCTAGATTCGTCTCACCGTCGGCGCTCCGGCGGCCACTCCGCGCGAGAACGAGGGACGCGATGACCTCTCCCCAGCCGACCACCCGCCCCGCCGGCGGCATCGAGCTCAACGGCCTCGACACCATCCAGGAGTCGGAGCGGCACGGCCGGCCCCGCGACCTGTTCTGGCCGTGGTTCGCGGCGAACGTCTCGGTCCTCGGGCTGAGCTACGGCTCGTTCCTGCTGGGCTTCGGGCTGTCGTTCTGGCAGGCGACCGCGGTCGGCGTGATCGGCATCGTCGTCTCGTTCCTCTTCTGCGGCTTCGTCGCGGTGGCGGGCAAGCGCGGATCGGCGCCGACGATGGTGCTCAGCCGGGCGGCGTTCGGCGTCGACGGCAACCGCCTGATCGCCGTGGTCTCGTGGCTGCTCACGGTGGGCTGGGAGACGGTGCTCGCCTCCCTCGCGGTGCTCGCGACGGCCACGGTGTTCGAGGAGTTCGGCTGGGACGGCGGCGTGCTGACCAAGGTCGTCGCGCTGATCGTCGTCGCCGCGCTGATCGTGATCGCGGGGATCGCCGGGTTCCGGCTGATCATGCGCCTCCAGCTGGCCATCACCATCGCCACCGCGGTGCTCACCGTGGTCTACGTCGTGCTGGTGCTCGACCGCATCGACCTCGGCGCCGTGGCGAGCCTGCCCGCCGGGTCGACGGCGGCCGTGATCGGCGGGCTCGTGTTCATGATGACCGGCTTCGGACTCGGCTGGGTCAACGCCGCGGCCGACTACTCCCGCTACCTCCCCCGCACGGCGGGCACCGCCGGGGTCATCGGCTGGACCACGATCGGAGGCGCCGTCGCACCGGTCGTGCTCGTGATCGTGGGCCTCCTGCTCGCGGCCTCGTCGACCGAGCTCTCCGACGCCATCGCCGCCGACCCGATCGGGGCGCTCGCGAGCATCCTGCCGACCTGGTTCCTGCTCCCCTTCATCGTCGTGGCGCTCCTGGGCCTGATCGGCGGAGCGGTGATGGACATCTACTCCTCGGGTCTCGCGCTGCTGAGCACGGGGCTCAAGGTCTCCCGTCCGGTCGCCGCCGGCATCGACGGCGTGCTGATGGTCCTCGGCGCGATCTACGTGGTGTTCATCGCGGGCGACTTCCTCGGCCCCTTCCAGGGCTTCCTGATCACGCTCGGCGTGCCGATCGCGGGCTGGCTCGGCGTGTTCCTGGCCGACCTGATCCTCCGCCGTCGCGACTACGACCAGGAGGCGCTCTACGACTCCCGCGGCCGCTACGGCAGCGTCTCGATCGCGCCGGTGCTGCTCGTCGTCATCGGCGCCGTCGTGGGCTGGGGGCTCGTCGTCAACTACTCCCCCGGCTTCGAGTGGGAGGGCTACCTCCTCGGCCCGATCGGCGGCCGAGACGGTGCCTGGGCGGGGGCGAACCTCGGTGTGCTCGTGGCGCTCGTGATCGGCTTCGTCGGCACGCTCGCTCTCTCGCGCTCGGCCGTGCGCCGCCAGGAGTCGCGCGCATGACGCTGCTGGTCGCGATCGACCTGCAGCACGTGTTCGCCGACCCGGAGTCGCCGTGGGCGTCGGGCGAGTTCGCCCGGGCCGCCGACGGCACGCGGCGCCTGCTCCCGGTCTTCGGCGAGCGCGTCGTGACGACCCGCTTCGCGGCACCGGCCGAGCCGGCCGGGGCGTGGATCCCCTACTACCGCGACTGGCCCTTCGCCCTCGTCCCCGGGAGCGACCGCCTCTACGAGCTGGTCCCCGGATTCGAGGGGCACCGGACCCTGACCGCGACGACGTTCGGCAAGTGGGGCCCCGAGCTCGAGGCACTGCTCGACGGCGGACCGCGCGAGCTGGTGCTCACCGGCGTCTCGACCGACTGCTGCGTGCTGTCGACGGCGCTCGCCGCGGCGGACGCGGGGGTGCACGTGCGGGTGGTCGCGGACGCCTGCGCGGGCGCCTCCGAGACCGATCACCGGCGCGCGCTCGACGCGATGGCGCTGTACGCGCCGCTGATCACGCTGACGACGGTCGACGAGGTGCTGGCGGGCGTGCAGGACCGAGGGTGAGGACGGCCGACGCGCTTCGGATCGCCGGAGTCGCGCGTCCCGCCCTCGGTTGCGCCCGACCGCTCGCCCTGAGAACGAGCGACGCGGCATGATGGCGGGATGTCCTCCGAGAACGACCGCGACAGCGCGGCGCCCCGAGTCCTGGTCGTCGGCGAAGCGCTGATCGACGTCGTCGAGCGCGACGGCGCGAGCAGCGAGCACGTCGGCGGCTCTCCCGCCAACGTCGCGCTCACGCTCGCCCGGCTCGGACGCACGGCGACCCTCGTCACCGACATCGCCGACGACGCGCGCGGCCGCCGCATCGCCGAGCACCTCGGCGCATCGGGTGTCGAGGTGCTGCGCGGTGACTCCGAGCGCACGTCGACGGCGCGCGCGGTGCTCCAGAGCGACGGCTCCGCCGAGTACGTCTTCGACCTGTCGTGGAACCCGCCCGCCGCGGACCCGGCCGGAGCCGCCCACGTGCACACCGGCTCCATCGCGATCTACCTCGAGCCCGGCGGCTCCGCGGTGCTGGAGCTGCTCGAGGCGCTGCCCGCCGGTGTCACCGCGAGCGTCGACGCGAACATCCGCCCCGCGCTCGTCGGCGAGCACAACGACGCCCTCGCGCGCTTCGAGCGCGTGGCCGCCGCCTGCGAGATCGTGAAGCTGAGCGACGAGGACGCCGAGTGGCTCTACCCGACGATGCAGCTCGACGAGGTGCTCACGCGGCTGCTCTCGCTCGGAGCGCAGCTCGCCGTGGTGACGCGCGGCGGTGACGGGCTGCTGCTCGCCTCCGCTGTCGCACGGGCGACGGTGCCGGCGGCGCGGATCGTCGTGGCCGACACGATCGGAGCGGGTGACTCGGCGATGGGCGCGATCCTCGACGAGGCCTTCCGGCAGGGGCTGGGAGCGCCGAACGGGATGCTGCTCGACGAGCCGGCGCTGCGGGCGATCGGGCACTGGGCGGCCCGTGTGGCGGGGATCACGACGTCGCGCTCGGGCGCGAACCCGCCGACGCGCGCGGAGCTCTGAGGCGGGGGCTCCGCCGGCCCGTCCCCGTGCCGTTGCAGACCCGCCCCCGCGGGCAGATACTGGGCGCGTTCCCGACAGGAAGGCACCTCATGTCCACGAGTCTCAGCCCCTACATCGGCTTCCGCGACAACGCTCGCGAAGCGATGGAGTTCTATCGGTCGGTCTTCGGAGGCGAGCTCCAGTCGAGCACCTTCGCCGACTTCCACGCGAGCGACGATCCGGCCGAGCAGGACCTGATCATGCACTCGCAGCTGACCACGCCGAGCGGCCTCATCCTGATGGGATCGGACACCCCCTCGTCGATGGAGTACGTCGAGGGCGCCCGCATCACGATCGCGATCTTCGGCGAGGACGCCGAGGAGGCGGGCGGGTACTTCGACGCCCTCGCCGACGGCGGCTCCGTCACGATGCCGCTCTCCGACTCCCCGTGGGGGGATCGCTTCGGGATGCTCGTCGACCGATACGGCGTCGGATGGATGGTCAACATCTCCGGCCCGTCCGCCTGACCCGTCCCGATCGGCGCCCGAGCAGGCGCAGAATGGAGAGACCGCGCTGCTTCCGGGCGCGGTCCCTCCCCTCTGACGAAGGCTGCAGATGACGATCACGCTCGGGTACAAGGCATCAGCGGAGCAGTTCGGGGCACGTGAGCTCGTCGAGCTCGCGGTCGCCGCCGAGCGCCACGGCTTCGAGAGCGCCGTCGTCTCCGACCACTTCCAGCCCTGGCGGCACACCGGCGGGCACGCGCCGTTCTCGCTCGCCTGGCTCGCCGCGGCCGGCGAGCGGACCTCGACCATCCGCCTCGGCACCTCCGTGATGACGCCGCACTACCGCTACAATCCGGCCGTGATCGCGCAGGCGTTCGGCACCCTCGGCGTGCTCTACCCCGACCGCATCATGCTCGGCGTCGGTACGGGCGAGGCGCTCAACGAGGTCGCGACCGGCTACCAGGGCGCCGGCGAGCAGACCTGGCCCGACTTCAAGGAGCGCTTCGCGCGCCTCCGCGAGGCCGTGCGCCTGATGCGCGCCCTCTGGGCCGGCGACCGCGTCACCTTCGACGGCGAGTACTACTCGACCCACGAGGCGTCGATCTACGACAAGCCCGCCGACGGCGTCCCGGTCTACATCGCCGCGGGCGGCCCCGTCGTCGCGAAGTACGCCGGGCGTGCGGGCGACGGCTTCATCTGCACCTCGGGCAAGGGCATGGAGCTCTACACCGAGAAGCTGCTCCCCGCCGTGGAGGAGGGGCTGGCCGCGGGTGGTCGCGGCTCCGCGGCGATCGACCGGATGATCGAGATCAAGCTCTCGTACGACACCGACCCCGCGCTCGCCCTCGAGAACACGCGCTTCTGGGCGCCGCTGTCGCTCACTCCCGAGCAGAAGCACTCGCTGACCGACCCGGTCGACATGGAGCGGGCCGCCGACGAGCTGCCGATCGAGCAGGTCGCCAAGCGCTGGATCGTCGGCTCCGACCCCGACGAGACGGTCGCGCAGATCAAGCCGTACGTCGACGCGGGCTTCACGCACCTGGTGTTCCACGCGCCGGGAGACGACCAGCAGCGCTTCTTCGACGCGTTCGAGCGCGACCTGGCCCCGCGGCTGCGCGCGCTCTGACCCGCCCGACCTCCTCGCCCGCCGACTCCGCGTCGGCCGACCCTCTTCGGAAGAGCCGCACCCGCATGACCGCTCCCGCCGTCCTCGCCCGCCTCGACGAGGGCGAGCCGATCACGCGCGCCACCGCCGAGATCCTCCTCGGCGCGCGCGGCGCCGATCTCGACGCGCTCCTCGAGGTCGCGGGTCGCCTCCGTGACGAGGGCCTCGCCCGCCGCGGCCGACCGGGAGTGGTCACGTACTCGCGCAAGGTCTTCGTCCCGCTGACCAAGCTCTGCCGCGACCGCTGCCACTACTGCGTCTTCGTCGAGACCCCCGGTGGCCTCGCGGCCAAGCGCGAGTCGACGTTCATGGAGCCGGAGGAGATCCTCGAGGTCGCCCGCGCGGGAGCGGCCCTCGGCTGCAAGGAGGCGCTGTTCACCCTCGGCGACCGCCCGGAGGACCGCTGGCCGATCGCCCGCGCCTGGCTCGCCGAGCACGGCTACTCGTCCACTCTCGAGTACGTGCGCGCCATGGCCGTGCTGGTGATGACCGAGACGGGGATGGTCACGCACCTGAACCCCGGCGTGATGTCGTGGGCCGAGCTGCAGCGCCTCCGCCCGGTCGCGCCCTCGATGGGCATGATGCTCGAGACGACCGCCGAGCGGCTGTGGTCGGAGAAGGGCGGCGTGCACTACGGATCGCCCGACAAGGATCCCGCCCTCCGCCTCCGGGTGCTCGAGGACGCCGGCCGCAGCCGCATCCCCTTCACCACCGGGGTGCTGCTGGGCATCGGCGAGAACGACGCCGAGCGCGCGGACGCACTGTTCGCGATCCGCGAGTCGCACGAGCGCTGGGGCCACGTGCAGGAGTGCATCGTGCAGAACTTCCGCGCGAAGCCGCGCACGGCGATGCAGAACGAGGTCGACCTCGAGCTGCAGGAGTACGTCGCCAACGTCGCGGTCGCCCGCCTGGTGCTCGGTGCCGACGTGACCATCCAGGCGCCGCCGAACCTGACCGACGAGCAGGAGCTGGGGCTCCTCCTCCGCGCCGGGATCGACGACTGGGGCGGAGTCAGCCCGCTGACCGCCGACCACGTGAACCCCGAGCGCCCGTGGCCGAACATCGACGACCTCGCCCGTCTGACCGCGGTCGCCGGCTACACGCTGCACGAGCGCCTCACCGCGCACCCGCAGTACCTCCGCGAGGCGCAGACCTGGATCGATCCGCGCGTCGAGCCCTACGTGCTCGCGCTCGCCGATCGTGAGTCGTGGCTCGCCGACGAGTCGGCCGCGGTGCTGCCGCGGATCTATCACGAGACGCTCGACGCTCCCGCACGCCCGACGGCTCCGACGCTCGCGGCGGTCCTCGCGCGCGCCGCCGCCGACCCGGCCGGGCTCGACGACTCCGACTACCTGGCGCTGCTGGCCGCCGACGGCGATGATCTGGAGGCGCTCACGGCGCTCGCGGACGACGTGCGCCGCGAGGCGGTCGGGGAGGCGATCAGCGTGGTCGCCAACCGGAACGTCGACACCTCGCTCTGGGGCTCGGCTCTGAGCATCGAGCGGCTGGAGGCCCTCGCCGACGAGGCCGTCTCGCTCGGTGCGACCGAGCTCTGCCTCCAGGGCGCACTGCCGCCCGAGAACTCGGGCGACGACCTGCTCGTGATCGCCCGCACGCTGAAGGCGCGGCAGCCCTCGCTCCACCTGCACGCGTTCCGCCCCGCCGAGATCCTCGACGCCGCCGCGCGGACCGGTCGCAGCCTGCCCGCGATGCTCGAGGCCCTGCGCGAGGCCGGCGTCGACTCCGTCCCCGGCACGGCCGCGCGGATCCTCGACGACGACGTGCGCCGGATCCTCAGCGAGGGCGCCGACCCGAGCGTCGCCGCCTGGCGCGAGTCCGTCACCACCGCCCACCGCGCCGGCCTGCGCTCGACCGCGACGATGGTCTACGGCCACGTCGAGACTCCCGAGCAGCAGGTCGCGCACCTGCGCACCCTCGCCGCGATCCAGGACGAGACGGGCGGCTTCACCGAGTTCATCGCGATGCCGTTCGTGCCGGCCGAGGCGCCGGCCGCGGTCGTCGCCCTCACCCGCGGCGGGCCGACCCTGCGCGAGACGCGGGCGGTGCACGCGGTGGCGCGACTCCTCCTGCACGGCCGCATCGCGCACGTGCAGACCGCCTGGACCAAGCTCGGGCAGCACGCGTCGCAGGTGCTGCTGCGCGGCGGGGCCGACGACCTCGGCGGGCTCCTGCTCGACGGGTCGACCCCCGAGCTGGGCGCCGAGGCGCACCGCTCCCTCGACACGGCCACCGTCGCCCGCCTCGCCCGCGAGATCGGCCGGCCGTGGCGGCAGCGGACCACCGACTACGGGACCGTCCCGGCCGAGCGCGCCCTGCGACCGGTCACGGCGACGCGTCCGCTGCTCCCCGTGCGCGAGTCCCGGATCCGCCGGGTGTCATGACGCGACGCGCCGAGTTCCTCGAGCGCCGGGCCGCGATCGTCGGCGACGAGTCGATCGAGGT
>NZ_WUCC01000007.1 GCF_009807095.1 Rathayibacter sp. VKM Ac-2754
AGATCGACGGACGGCCGACGCGCTCGATGACGAGTACGAGAGGCTGGAGACGTCGCAACCGCGGCGTTCGGGAATGAGGATCGATGAGCGACGAGCGCGAGACCACGGAACCGGCGATCGGCGGCATGGTCGATCGTCTCGAGCTCATCGAGGATCAGCCATTGGTCACACGCGCTGCTGCCTATGGAGAACTGCACGAGCAGCTCCGCGCCCGCCTCGAGGGCAGTGACCCGAGGCGATGACCGATCTCGATGACGCGCGTCTCGACACCGCTCTCGCTGAGCGCGGGATAGCGAGGTCGAGGACGCATGCGGCCCGACTGATCGCGGACGGCCTCGTCACGGTCGACGGTTCCCCTGCCCTCAAGGCGTCCCTCCGGGTGCGCGCTGAGCAGGAGGTCGCTGTCGCCGGGCTCGACCACTACGTCAGTCGAGCGGCTCACAAGCTGCTCGGCGCGCTCGAGAGCTTCCCCACCGTCCGGGTGGCCGGCGCGAACGCGCTCGACGTCGGGGCCTCGACCGGTGGGTTCTCGCAGGTTCTCCTGGAGCGGGGCGCCGCCTCCGTCATCGCGCTCGACGTCGGTCACGCGCAGCTCGCTCCGCGGATCCGCTCGGACGACCGCGTGCATGTGGTCGAGGGCTTCAACGCTCGCGATCTGACGGCCGACTCCCTCGCCGCCGCCTCCGGAACGGCCGTGCCGCCGGATCTGGTGGTCTCGGACGTCTCGTTCATCTCCCTGACGATGGTCCTGCCGGCGATCGTCTCCTCCGTCGCCCCGGACGCCGACTTCGTCGTGCTGATCAAGCCGCAGTTCGAAGTGGGGCGGACCGGGATCAAGGAGGGCATCGTCCGCGATCCCGAGCTGCGACGCGAAGCGCTGTCGGATGTGCTCTGGTCGGCCTGGGACACGGGACTGGGCGTCGTCGGGCTGGCCGCGTCGCCGCTGCTGGGAAGCGCTGGGAATCACGAGTATCTCGCGCACCTCCACCGCGACCGCGGAACGATTCCGACAGAATGGAGGGACGCGGTCACCGCGCTCACCACCGGATGACGCGACCGTGTCCGCCGCCGTCGACCTCTCCCGGTCGACCAGTACCGAAGGACACCCTCTCGATGCAGTCCCCTCCTGACGAGCGCCACATCCTCGTCGTCGCCCACACCGGTCGGGCGGACTCCCTCGAAGCGGCGGTGCTCGTCGTGCGACGACTCCGGGACTCCGGAGCGCATCCGGTCCTCTGCGGAGGTGACAAGGACGACATCGTCGCCGCGTCTCCCGACCTGTCGGACGTCGCCGTGCTGGGAGTCGACGTCCAGCTCGCGTCGGTCGAGCTCGTCTTCGTCCTCGGCGGTGACGGGACGATCCTGCGTGCCGCGGAGATCGCCCGCTCCGGTACCGCTCCACTGCTGGGGGTGAACCTCGGCCACGTCGGATTCCTCGCCGAGAGCGAGCGCGACGATCTCGACGACGCCGTCGCCCGGGCGCTCGACGGCGACTACCGGGTCGAGGAGCGGCTCGCCCTGCAGGTCAGGGTGAAGATCGACGACGTCGTCGTCTACGAGACCTGGGCGCTCAACGAGGCGACCGTCGAGAAGGGCAGCCGCGAGCGGATGCTCGAGGTGATGGTCGGCGTCGACGGCCGGCCGCTCTCGAGCTTCGGCTGCGACGGGATCGTCGTGTCGACTCCGACGGGCTCGACCGCCTACGCGTTCTCCGGCGGCGGCCCCGTGGTGTGGCCCACGCTCGAGGCGATGCTCCTCGTGCCGCTCAGCGCGCACGCCCTCTTCGCTCGTCCGCTCGTCGTCGGACCGGACTCCAGCCTCGCGGTCGAGGTGAAGGAGCGCACCGATGGCGTCGGCGTGCTCTGGGCCGACGGCCGGCGGACGTACGAGCTCCCGCCGGGCGCTCGCGTCGTCTTCCGACGGTCGCTCGAGCCCGTGCGCTTCGCCCGCCTGCACGACGCGCCGTTCACGGATCGCCTCGTCCACAAGTTCGGTCTCCCCATCCGCGGATGGCGGGGGTCGGCCGAGACGGAGTAGCCCATGCTCGAAGAGCTGCAGATCCGCGATCTCGGCGTCATCGCCGAGGCGACCCTCCCGCTCGGTCCCGGCTTCACGGCCGTGACCGGCGAGACCGGTGCGGGCAAGACGATGGTCGTGACGGCGCTCGGCCTCGTGCTCGGCGCACGCTCGGACGCCTCGGCCGTCCGGGCGGGAAGCGCTCAGGCCTGGGTCTCCGGCCGCTGGCTCGTACCCGAGGACGGTGCCGTCGCCGACCGCGTGCGCGACGCCGGAGGCGACCTCGACGGACCGGAGCTGCTGCTGGCGCGATCCGTATCGGCGGAGGGCCGCGGCCGGGCCGTGGTCGGCGGCCGGAGCGCTCCCGTCAGCGTGCTGAGCGAGCTCGCGGACCAGCTCGTCGTGGTGCACGGGCAGTCCGACCAGATCAGGCTCCGCTCGGCGGCTGCTCAGCGCGACGCTCTCGACCGCTTCGGCGGCCCGGAGCTGGCGGGGGCGCTCCGCGACTACGCGAGCGCCTTCGAGCGCTGGCGCGCCAACCGCGAGGAGCTGGACGAGCTGACGACGGCGCGCGAGGCGCGCGCCCGGGAGGCGGAGCGCCTCCGGAACGCCCTGGCCGAGATCGAGGTCGTCGCCCCGCAGCGCGGCGAGGACGCGGAGCTCGCCGCCCAGTCGGAGCGCCTCGGCAGCATCGAGCAGCTGAGGCGCTCAGCGGGCGAGGCCCGCGAGGCGATCTCGTCGGAGGAGCTCGACGGCCGCGACGCGGTCGGACTGCTCGACGCCGCCCGCCGGGTGCTCGAGCGCGCCGCCGAGCACGATGCCGCCCTGCTCCCCGTGGTCCAGACGCTCGACGAGGCCTCCGTCCTTCTCGTCGACGCCGTGGGCAGCCTCTCGTCCTACCTGGCCGAGCTCGACCTCGACGGGGCGCACGATCTCGAGCTGATCGAGAACCGGCGGGCCGAGCTCTCGGCGCTGGCGCGCACGTACGGCCCGACGCTCGACGACGTGCTCGCCCTGGTCGACTCCTCCGGTCTGCGCCTGCTCGAGCTCGACGGCGACGACGAGCGGATCGCCGCACTCGAGTCGGACACCGCCGCCGACGCGGATCTCGTGGAGCGCCTCGCCGATCGGGTCACCGAGCTGCGCACGGCCGCGGCGCTCGAGCTGGGGGAGCGGGTGAGCGTCGAGCTGACCGCGCTCGCGATGGCCGACGCGCACCTCCGCGTGCAGGTGACCAGCGCGAACGAGCCCACCGTGCACGGCCGCGACGTGGTCGAGATGCTGCTGCAGCCGCACAGCGGAGCGACCCCCCGACCGCTCGCGCGCGGCGCCTCGGGCGGCGAGCTCTCGCGGGTGATGCTCGCCATCGAGGTCGTCGTCGCGGCGAACGATCCGGTGCCGACGTTCGTCTTCGACGAGGTCGACGCCGGAGTGGGCGGTGCCGCGGCGATCGAGATCGGGCGGCGGCTCGCGCGCCTCGCCGAGACGTCGCAGGTCATCGTGGTCACCCACCTCGCCCAGGTCGCGGCGTTCGCGACCAATCACCTCCGGGTCGAGAAGGGCTCGGACGGCTCCGTCACCTCGAGCGCGGTGACGCAGCTGGCGGCCGAGGAGCGGGTGTCCGAGATGGCCCGGCTGCTCTCGGGGCTGACCGACTCCGAGAACGCCCTCGCCCACGCCAGGGAGCTGCTCGAGACGAGCCGGCGGCGCTGATTCGGAGGCGGCCGGCGACCGGCTCGCGATTCGCTGTTAGGGTGGAAGCCCGTGGTGGACATTTCGAACTCGGGCCCTTCCTCTTCTTCTCGTGACGTCTCCGAGACCTCTCGAGCCGGTTCCTCCGGGCCCGGCGCGAAGGTCACGAAGCACATCTTCGTCACCGGCGGCGTCGTCTCGTCGCTCGGCAAGGGGCTCACGGCCGCCAGCCTCGGCAACCTGCTCACCGCTCGCGGACTCCGCGTGGTCATGCAGAAGCTCGACCCGTACCTCAATGTGGATCCCGGGACGATGAACCCGTTCCAGCACGGCGAGGTCTTCGTGACCGACGACGGCGCCGAGACCGACCTCGACATCGGCCACTACGAGCGGTTCCTGGACATCAACCTCAACCAGGCGGCGAACGTCACGACCGGGCAGATCTACTCCCGCGTCATCGCGCGCGAGCGGGCCGGCGAGTACCTCGGCGACACCGTGCAGGTCATCCCGCACATCACCGACGAGATCAAGCGCCGCATGCGCCTCCAGGCTGAGGACGACCCCCAGCCCGACGTGATCATCACCGAGATCGGCGGCACCGTCGGCGACATCGAGAGCCAGCCGTTCATCGAGTCGGCACGCCAGGTGCGCCACGAGCTCGGTCGCCGCAACGTGTTCTTCGTGCACGTCTCGCTCGTGCCGTTCATGGGCGCGTCCGGCGAGCAGAAGACCAAGCCGACGCAGCACTCGGTCGCCGCCCTGCGCTCGATCGGCATCCAGCCCGACGCCCTCGTGCTGCGCAGCGACCGCCCCGTCTCGGAGTCGAACAAGCGCAAGATCGCGCTGATGTGCGATGTCGACGAGCAGGCCGTCGTGAACGCGAAGGACGTCGCCTCCATCTACGAGATCCCCGAGATGCTCAACGAGCAGGGCCTCGACTCCTACATCATCGACCAGCTCGGACTGCCGGCCGGCGAGGTCGTCTGGGACGGCTGGAAGAAGCTGCTCGAGGCCGTGCACGAACCCAAGCACGAGGTGACCATCGGCCTGGTCGGCAAGTACATCGACCTGCCCGACGCCTACCTCTCGGTGACCGAGGCGCTGCGGGCCGGAGGCTTCGCCCAGCAGACGAAGGTCGCCATCCGCTGGATCGCCTCGGACGGACTCGAGGACCCGGAGACGGCGGCGAAGGCACTGTCGGAGGTCGACGGCATCTGCGTCCCCGGCGGATTCGGCATCCGCGGCATCGAGGGCAAGCTCGGCGCGTTGCGGTTCGCCCGCGAGAACGGCGTCCCCACCCTGGGTCTGTGCCTCGGGCTGCAGTGCATGGTGATCGAGTACGCGCGCCACGAGGCGGGCCTCGAGGGCGCCTCCTCGTCGGAGTTCGACCCGGGCACCGAGTTCCCCGTCATCGCGACGATGGCGGAGCAGGTCGAGATCCTCGCCGCCGGCGACATGGGCGGCACGATGCGGCTCGGCCTGTACACGGCCGCTCTCGCCGAGGGCTCGATCGTCGCTGAGGTCTACGGCGCCCCGGAGGCGGCCGAGCGCCACCGCCACCGCTACGAGGTCAACAACCGCTACCGCGACCGCATCGCCGAGGCCGGGCTCTGGTTCTCGGGCACGTCGCCCGACGGGAGCCTCGTCGAGTACGTCGAGCTGCCGCGCGACAAGCACCCCTACTACGTCGGCACGCAGGCGCACCCGGAGCTGCGCTCGCGCCCCAACAACGCGCACCCGCTCTTCACCGGTCTCGTCACGGCGGCGCTCGAGCGCCAGGAGTCGTCGCGCCTGTTCCCGGCGTCGGAGGCCGGCGCCGATGAGTGAGCCGCTGGTCGACGAGCTCGTCGAGCCCGAGATCCTCACCAGCGAGCGCGTCTTCGACGGGATGGTCTGGGGCGTCCGCGCCGAGACGTTCCGCTACGGCGACGGCGAGCTGCGCCGCGAGTTCCTCGATCACACCGGCGCGGTGGCCGTCCTCGCCCTGGACGACGAGGACCGCGTCGCGCTGATCAAGCAGTACCGCCACCCGGTCAGGGCGCGCGAGTGGGAGATCCCCGCGGGGCTCCTCGACATCGAGGGGGAGGACGCCCTCCTCGCCGCGCAGCGCGAGCTGGCCGAGGAGACGGATCTGCAGGCCTCGCGCTGGGACCTGCTGGCGGAGTTCGCGACCTCGCCCGGCGGGAGCGACGAGGCGATCCGCATCTACCTGGCGCGCGACCTCTCGGCCACCGACTCCGTCTTCGAGCGCGAGGCGGAGGAGGCCGACATGGAGCTGCGCTGGGTCGACCTGGACGAGGCGGTCGACGCCGTGCTCGCGCGCCGGGTGCAGAACCCGTCGCTGACGATCGCCGTCCTCGCCGCCCACGCCTTCCGCGCCCGCGGCTGGGCCGGACTCGGCGACGCCTCCTCGCCGTGGACGCGGCACCCGCACGCCCGCCGGGGGTGACCCCCCGGGCCACGGCCGACGCCTACCTCCGGCAGTCGAGCGTCGAGCGCGGGCTGTCGGCCCACACGATCGCCGCCTACCGCCGCGACCTCGAGCTCTACCTGGGCTGGCTCGGGGAGCAGGGGGTCGAGGATCTGGCGACGCTGCGCCGCGCGGATGTCGGCGCCTTCGCCTCCTGGCTCGCCGCGCGGACCGACAGGCCGCTCGCGGCATCGTCGCGGGCACGGATCCTCTCGAGCGTGCGCGGGCTGCACCGTTTCGCGCTCGAGGAGGGGCTCGTCGCCGACGACGTGGCCCACGACGTCGTGCCGCCCAAGCTCCCGATGACGCTTCCGAAGGCGATCACGGTCGAGCAGATGGCGACGCTGCTCGAAGCGGCGCGCGGCGAGGAGCTCGCCGACCTGCGCGACCGGGCGCTGCTGGAGCTCCTCTACGCCACGGGCGCCCGCATCTCGGAGGCCGTCGATCTGAACGTCGACGATGTGTTCGACGCCGAGGTGGTGCGACTGACCGGCAAGGGCTCGAAGCAGCGCATGGTGCCGCTCGGCCGGTACGCGCGGGAGGCCGTCGACGACTACCTCGTGCGCGCGCGACCCGAGCTGTCGCGGCGCGGCCACGCGACTCCGGCGCTCTTCCTCGGGGTGCGGGGGAGCCGGCTCTCGCGCCAGAGCGCGTGGCTCGTGATCCGCGCGGTCGCCGAGAAGGCCGGGCTCGACCGCGAGATCTCGCCGCACACCTTCCGGCACTCGTTCGCCACGCACCTGCTCGCGGGCGGCGCCGATGTGCGCGTGGTGCAGGAGCTGCTGGGGCACGCCTCCGTCGCGACGACGCAGATCTACACGCTGGTGACGGCGGACTCCCTGCGCGACGTGTACACGACGGCGCACCCGCGGGCGCGGCGCTGAGGGCTGCTCGACCAGCATGCAGAGCGGCGGCCGCCGGCGCGGGCAGTGGCAGGACAGCGCGGGCGGGGCTCGGCGGGGCGGGCAGGGGAGCGGCAGGGGCGCCGGTACACTCGATCCAGGCCGCGCGGGAGCGCACGCCGACACGGAAGCGAGGCGACGCAGGTGACACGCAACACGGACGACAGGACCGAGCTCACCGGTCTCGAAGCTCCGACGCTCGGCCCGACCGGCCGCCCCCTGCGCGACTTCCCGCTGCCGGTCGAGCTCACCGGTCACGGGCCCGCGCGCATCATCTCGCTCTGCAACCAGAAGGGCGGCGTCGGCAAGACCACGACGACCATCAACCTGGGCGCGACGCTGGCGGAGTACGGCCGCCGTGTGCTGGCGATCGACTTCGACCCCCAGGGCGCGCTGTCCGCCGGCCTCGGAGTGGCGACCTACGACGCGATCACGATCTACGACCTCCTCCTCGGCACGGTGAAGGACCCGGCCGAGGCGATCCAGTCGACGAACGTGCCCGGGCTCGACATCATCCCGGCCAACATCGACCTGTCGGCGGCCGAGGTGCACCTCGTCAACGAGGTCGCGCGCGAGCAGATCCTCGCCCGCGTGCTGCGCAAGGTCAGCGCCGACTACGACGTCATCCTGATCGACTGCCAGCCGTCGCTCGGCCTGCTCACCGTGAACGCGCTCACCGCGAGCCACGGCGTGCTCATCCCGCTCGAGTGCGAGTTCTTCGCCCTGCGCGGGGTGGCGCTGCTGGTCGAGACGATCGACAAGGTGCGCGACCGCCTCAATCCGGTGATCGAGCTGGACGGCATCCTGCCGACGATGTACGACTCGCGGACCCTGCACTCGCGCGAGGTCCTCGACCGGGTCGTGCACGCGTTCGGCGACAGCGTCCTCGAGACCGTCATCGGACGCACGGTCAAGTTCCCGGACGCGAGCGTCTCGGGTGTTCCGATCACGCAGTTCGCGCCGGAGCACAACGCCGCCAAGGCGTACCGCAAGCTCGCCAGGGAGCTGATCTCGCGTGGCGCGGTCGCCTGAGGTCGTCCTCGAGGCGCCGGAGACGCCCAGCGGGTTCCGGGTCGCGCTGACCAACTTCGAGGGCCCCTTCGACCTGCTCCTGAGCCTGATCGCGAAGCAGCAGGTCGACATCACCGAGATCGCGCTGAGCGCGGTGACCGACGAGTTCCTGTCGTACCTGCACGGCATCGACACGCTCGAGGGCCTCGACCGCGCGTCGGAGTTCCTGGTGGTCGCCGCGACCCTCCTCGACCTCAAGATCGCCGGACTGCTGCCGCAGGGCGAGCTCGTCGACGCGGAGGACGCGGCCCTGCTCGAGGCGCGCGACCTGCTCTTCGCCCGCCTGCTGCAGTACCGCGCGTTCAAGCAGGTCTCGGCGTGGTTCGCCGGTCGGATCGAGATCGAGACGACCCGGCACGTGCGCCAGGTGCCGCTCGAGGAGGAGTTCCGCGCGAAGAAGCCGGAGCTGGTCTGGACGCTCTCGGCCGAGGACTTCGCGGCCCTCGCCGCCTTCGCGCTCGCCCCGCGGGAGATCCCGACGGTCGGGCTCGACCACCTGCACGCGCCGCTGATCAGCATCCGCGAGCAGGCCGCCCACCTCGTCCGGATGCTCCGCGAGCGCACGACCGCGACGTTCCGCGAGCTCATCGCGGACGCGGGGGAGAAGGGCGTGATCGTGGCGCGCTTCATCGCCGTGCTCGAGCTCTACCGGCACGCGGCCATCGCCTTCGAGCAGCCCGAGCCGCTCGGCGAGCTCACGCTGCAGTGGGTCGCCGAGTCGTGGTCGGATGCCAACCTCGCCCACCTGGGGGCCGACTATGACGGCTGAGACCGCCGCCTCCGTGGAGACTTCTGCGGCTGGACCGACCGACGCCTCCGTCGGGACCGTGGCGTTCGAGATCGACCGGGCGATCGAGGCGATCCTCATGGTCGCCGACGAACCGCAGTCGCTCGTCGCGCTCGCGACCGCGCTGTCGCGGCCGATCGCCGTGGTGCGCCAGTCGATCGAGCGGCTCGCCGCCGACTTCGACGGCGAGGGCGGCGGCGTCCGGCGCGGCTTCGAGCTGCGCGAGGTCGGCGGCGGCTGGCGCGTCTACGTCCGCCGCGAGTACGACTCGGTCGTCTCGGACTTCGTGCTCACCCAGAACCCGACGAAGCTGTCGCAGGCGGCGCTCGAGACCCTCGCGGTGATCGCCTACAAGCAGCCCATCTCGCGCGGGCAGGTCGCACAGATCCGCGCGGTCAACGTCGACTCCGTGGCCCGCACCCTCCTCGGTCGCGGACTCATCGCCGAGGTCGGCAACGACCCGGAGACGGGCGCGATCCTCTACGGAACCACCGAGCAGCTGCTCGTGCACCTCGGCCTCACGTCGCTCGATGAGCTGCCGAAGATCTCACCACTTCTGAGCGACGGACGGGACGGATTCGATGGGCAGCACGCCTAGCACTGAGGGCGAACGACTGCAGAAGGTCCTCGCCGCGGCGGGGGTCGCCTCCCGCCGCGTCGTCGAGGACATGATCGTCGCCCGGCGGATCCGCGTGAACGGCGAGGTGGCGGACGAGCTCGGCCGCCGCATCGACCCCGCGACCGATCTCATCGAGGTCGACGGAGTCGCGGTGCAGCTCGACACGTCGCGCCGCTACGTGATGCTGAACAAGCCGGTCGGAGTCGTCAGCTCGCTGGCGGACGAGAACGGCCGCCCCGACCTGCGGACCTACACGCAGAACTTCGAGGAGCGGCTGTTCAACGTCGGCCGCCTCGACGCCGAGACCTCCGGGCTCCTGGTGCTCACCAACGACGGCGAGCTGGCGCACGTGCTCGCGCATCCGTCGTTCGGAGTGACCAAGACCTACATCGCGAAGGTGCACGGCCAGGTGCTGCCGCAGACGATCGCCGCGCTGACGGCGGGGATCGAGCTGGACGACGGGCCGGTCGTCGCCGACAAGGCGCGACTGCTCGGCCGGCCGGAGGGGCGCTCGAACGCCTCGCTCGTCGAGATCACCCTGCACTCGGGGCGCAACCGCGTCGTCCGGCGCATGATGGCCGAGGTGGGGCACCCGGTCATCGAGCTGGTGCGACGCCAGTTCGGACCGCTGCACCTCGGCACGCTGCGCTCGGGAGACCTGCGCGACCTCACCCGCGACGAGCTGGGCGCGCTGCTGACCATCTCGCGGCAGGGCGGTGAGACGCCCGAGCCCGCTCGTCGCTCGACGCTAGGGGCGGAGAAGCCGGAGCCGGCCGAGCGCGGTCGACGCTCCTCCCCAGGAGCTCGGACTCCGGACGCGTCCCCCCGCCGCACCGGTCGCGACAAGCAGCGACGGGCTGATCGGTAGGCTGTCGGGGTGAACGAGCTGCTGCACCCCGCCCCGCCCGCGATGCGGACGACGGGGACGGTGCGCGTGGTCGGCTCGGGACTCCTCGGCGCGTCCATCGGCCTCGGCCTCGCCTCGCGCGGGGTCGATGTGGTGCTCGACGACGCCTCGCCCGCGAGCCTCGCGCTCGCCATCGACTACGGCGCCGGCCGCGCCGCCTCCGACGATGACGACCCCGTGCTGGTCGTGGTCTGCGTGCCGCCCGACGTCGTCGCGAGCGTCGTCGAGCGCGAGCTCGCCGCGCATCCCTCCGCTGTCGTCACCGACGTCGCCAGCGTGAAGATGCAGCCCCTGCGCGAGCTGCGGGCCCGCGGGGTCGACCTGGTCCGCTACATCGGCTCGCACCCGATGGCCGGCCGCGAGCGCGGAGGCCCCGTCGCCGCGCGCGGGGACCTGTTCGTCGGGCGGCCGTGGGTGGTCTGCCGCGACGGCGAGACGACTCCGGACGCCCTCGCGCGGGTCGAGGCGCTGGCTCTCGACCTGGGCGCGACGATCGTCGAGATGGATCCGGAGCAGCACGACCTCTCGGTCGGCCTCGTCTCGCACGTGCCGCAGATCGTCTCGTCGCTGCTGGGGCAGCGCCTCCTCGACGCACCCGACGACGCCCTGCGGCTCGCCGGCCAGGGGGTCCGCGACGTCACCCGCCTCGCGGCGTCCGCCCCCGAGCTCTGGGTGCAGATCCTCGGAGCGAATCGCGACCACATCGTGGCGGTCCTCGACAGCTTCCGCGACGACGTGGCCGAGGTGGCCGACGCGCTGCGCGAGCTCGACGCCCCCGGCACTCGCCGCCTCCTCGCCGAGCACCTCGCCGCGGGCAACGCCGGAGTCGCCCGGCTGCCGGGCAAGCACGGGCAGGCCCAGCGCTTCGCGACCCTGATCGTGCTGATCGACGATCTGCCCGGCACCCTCGCGCGCCTCCTGGTCGAGATCGGCGAGGCGGGCGTGAACCTCGAGGACGTGCGCCTCGAGCACGCGGAGGGGCGCCGGGTCGGACTCGCCGAGATCTCGGTGGTGCCCGAGGCGGTCGGCCCGCTGACCGACGAGCTGACGGCGCGCGGCTGGCGGATCGCCGGATGAGCGCCGAGCGGGCGCGCGGCGGGCCGACGAGGACGGAGCGGGCGCTGAGCGGGCGCGCCCAGTGGATGAGCGCCGAGCAGATGAGCGCCGAGTTGATGAGCACCGAGCAGATGAGCACCGAGAGCGTATGAGCACCGAGCAGAACAGGCAGGACGGCGGACTGAACCGGATGACCCCGGCCCGCCGCGCCCAGCAGAGCATTCCCGAGGACGGCGGCGACGCGGTCGAGCAGTCGCGTCGCGCGGCGGTCGACGAGTCGGCCGACTTCGGCGAGGCGACCGTCGTCGCCGTCGACGGACCGGCCGGCAGCGGCAAGTCGAGCGTCTCGCGCGAGGCCGCGCGCCGGCTCGACTTCGAGTTCCTCGACACGGGCGCCGCCTATCGCGCGCTCGCCTGGCACGGACTCGACATCGGGCTGGACTTCTCGGACGAGATCGCCATCGTCGACGCGCTCGACGGCTTCGACTACTCGATCGGCACCGATCCCGAGACCTACTCGGTCTGGGTGGGGCGGACGGAGGTGACGGCGGCGATCCGCGAGCCGCGCGTCACCGCGCAGGTGTCGGCCGTGGCGAAGGTGCCGGAGGTGCGACGGAGGATCACGCTGCTCTTCCGCCGCATCATCGGCGAGACCCGCAAGGCGGGCATCATCGTCGAGGGACGCGACATCACCACGGTGGTGGCGCCGACCGCTCCCGTGCGGATCCTCCTCACCGCGAGCGAAGAGGCTAGGATGGCGAGGCGTTCGCGCGAAGTCACCACGGAATCCGCTGAGGCGACGGGTCTGGCACTGCGGTCGAGGGACCGCGCCGACTCCCAGGTGGTCGACTTCATGAACGCTGCAGAAGGAGTCACTCTTCTCGACTCCACTCATCTCGACTTCGAGCAGACCGTCGACGCGGTCGTCGCCGAGGTCCGAACTTCGAGAGCAAGGGCCGATCATGGCACAGGACACTCACGTCGGTGACGACGAGCTGAACTTCCCGGACGACGATCTCGTCGATCGCCTCGGCGACCTCGACGAGCAGCTCGCCGCCTCCCGCGCCCAGGCGCTGCGCAGCGGACTCGAGGACTACGACCTCGACGAGGAGGACCTGACACTCCTCGAGTACGCGAGCGGCGACTCCGACGAGGTGATCTACCTCCCGGCACTGCCGGTCGTGGCGATCGTCGGCCGTCCGAACGTGGGCAAGTCCGCGCTCGTGAACCGCATCCTCGGCCGCCGCGAGGCCGTCGTCGAGGACACCCCCGGTGTCACGCGCGACCGCGTCTCGTACAAGGCCGAGTGGCTCGACCGCGCCTTCACCATCGTCGACACCGGCGGATGGGAGCCCGACGCCCGCGGCATCGACGCGTCCGTCGCGATGCAGGCCGAGATCGCGATCGACCTGGCCGACGCCGTGATCTTCGTGGTCGACGCCAACGTCGGTGCGACCGCGACCGACGAGCACGTCGTTCGCCTGCTGCGCAAGACGAAGAAGCCCGTGTTCCTCGCGGCCAACAAGGTCGACGACGTGCGCCAGGAGCCGAACGCCGCCTCACTGTGGTCGCTCGGCCTCGGCGAGCCGTACCCCGTCTCGGCCGTGCACGGTCGCGGCGTCGCGGATCTGCTCGACACGGTGCTGAAGAAGCTGCCCCTCGAGTCGGCCGTCGCCAAGCGCGAGATCGGCGGGCCCCGCCGGGTCGCGATCCTCGGCCGACCGAACGTCGGCAAGTCGAGCCTCCTGAACAAGGCCGCGGGTGAGGAGCGGGTCGTCGTCAACGAGCTCGCCGGCACCACCCGCGACCCGGTCGACGAGCAGGTCGAGATCGCCGGCAAGGTGTGGCGCTTCGTCGACACCGCCGGCATCCGCCGCCGCGTGCACCTGCAGCAGGGCGCCGACTTCTACGCGTCGCTGCGCACCTCGACCGCTCTCGAGAAGGCCGAGGTCGCGGTCGTCGTGATCGACGTCTCGGAGCCGATCTCGGAGCAGGACGTTCGGATCATCGACCTCGTCCTCGAGTCGGGCCGCGCCCTGGTCCTCGCCTTCAACAAGTGGGACCTCCTCGACGACGAGCGCCGCCGCTACCTCGAGCGCGAGATCGAGAAGGACCTCCACCACGTGGCGTGGGCGCCGCGCGTCAACATCTCGGCCAAGACCGGCCGCCACCTCGAGAAGCTGGTTCCCGCCCTCGAGCTCGCCCTCGAGTCGTGGGACACCCGCATCCCGACCGGCAAGTTCAACGCGTTCCTCGCCGAGCTCACGGCGGCGCACCCGCACCCGCTGCGCGGCGGCAAGCAGCCGCGTGTGCTGTTCGGCACGCAGGCGTCGTCGCGTCCGCCGACATTCGTGCTCTTCACGACCGGGTTCCTCGACCCGGGCTACCGCCGCTACATCCAGCGCCGACTCCGCGAGATCTACGGGTTCGAGGGGTCGCCGGTGAACGTCAACATGCGCGTCCGCGAGAAGCGGGCGCGCTGAGGTCCTGCCTCAGGCTGCTTCGGCTCGTCGTTCCGCGTTCGGCTCGCAGGAATCCTCGGATTCTGCGAGCCGGACGTGTCTCCGCGAGCCGGAGCTCGTTGCGCGTCGAAGCGCCGGGGAGGCGTCTCAGTCGCTGGTGGCGAAGGGCCACCACGACGGGAGCAGGCGGCGGTACGCGGCGAGGTAGCTGTCGGGCGTGCGCGGCGCCGGAAGGCGGAGCCACTCCTCCATCAGGCCGGTCGATCCCGCGGCCAGGAACGACGCCGTGCCCTCGGCCAGGAACCCCCCGAGCCCATCGGCGTCGGGCAGCTCGAGTGTGCCCGTCGCGAGTGTTTCGATGACCGACGAGCGGAAGTGACGGGCGAGCATCGCCCGGAGTCCCGAGTCACCCCCTGCGGAGTCGAAGGCGCGCAGGTAGAGATCGCGGTGCGCCTCCAGGTGCGCCAGGATCCCGGCCGTCCCCCGGCGGATGGCCGCATCGGTCGCGACTCCCTCGCGGAGAGCGGCGAGGTACTCGTCCCGGACGACGTCGAGCTCACCGCGGAGAGCGGCGCAGAGGAGATCGGCGGCGGAGGCGGAGTGCGCGTAGAACGTCGAGCGGTTCACGCCGGCGAGATCGGTGATGTCCGACACCGTCAGACTCGAGACCTCCGTGGCAGTCGCCAGGTCGATGATGGCCCTGTGCAGGGCCACCTGCGACCGCTTCTGCCGTGCGTCCACTGCTGCTGCCTCCCGGGGTCTCGCGGCGTCGAACTCGGCGCCCCGGCGAGTCTACGCAACGCCGAGTGCCGCTCTCGTTTTCACTTCCCGCGGTGCGATCCGCTAGGGTAGTCGAGTTGCCCGGGCCTCGTCCGGACTGCCACGGGCTGTGGCGCAGCTTGGTAGCGCACTTGACTGGGGGTCAAGGGGTCGCAGGTTCAAATCCTGTCAGCCCGACAGAAAGCCCTGA
Organism: Rathayibacter sp. VKM Ac-2754; assembly: GCF_009807095.1. Classification (GTDB taxonomy): domain Bacteria; phylum Actinomycetota; class Actinomycetes; order Actinomycetales; family Microbacteriaceae; genus Rathayibacter. The sequence continues at coordinate 14,953 of NZ_WUCC01000007.1, forward strand.
TGAGACGTCGTTCTCATCGGGGCTTCGTCATGTCCGGGACGGAACTCCGGACTCGGAGTCGCGTGCGACGTCGGCTCGGGCGCCCCTTCGCTGAGAGAGTACGAGGGTGCCGCCCGGAGGCGCGTTTTCCGGCCAGACGTCGCGACGGCTCAGGTCCGTGCCCCCGCGGGCAGGCCGGCTGTGGTGCTCCCGTCGGACCCGCGCGTACCCTGGCGGGCATGCACAGGATCTTCACGACCAGCGTGGCCTCGGTGTATCCGCACTACGTCGCGAAGGCCGAGCGCAGAGGGCGGACGAAGGCCGACGTCGACGCGGTCATCGAGTGGCTGACCGGCTACTCCGACGCCGAGCTGCTGGGGCACCTCGAGAACGGCACGACCTTCGAGGAGTTCTTCGCCCGGGCGACCATGAACCCGAACACCGATTTGGTGACCGGCGTGGTCTGCGGTGTGCGCGTGGAGGAGGTGGAGGATCCGCTGATGCAGAAGATCCGCCGGCTCGACAAGCTCATCGACGAACTGCGCACGAGCAGGCCGATGGCGAAGGTGCTGCGAAGCTGATCGGCGATCGGACCTCGTGACGATCCGTCAGCGGGTCAGGGACCGACGATCGGCCCCGCCTCGACCGGTGGCGGAGTGCAGGCCTCGCGAAGACGGCCCAGGTGGTACCGCCAGCCGCGCTCATGAGCGTGCCGCAGCTCGCCGGAGACGCCGATCCCGGTGAAGCCCTCCTCGGTGATCTCGACTCGGGTGCCGCGGACGCTGCGCGACAGCAGGATCCGGACGGTGAGCGGCCCCTTCCAGCCGGGTTCCCTCCAGTCGAACTCGAGCCGTTCAGGAGCCGCCGCCTCGACGACGTGGCCGTTCGCTTCGAACGACTCCCCGCCGTCGGACCAGGTCTCGCGCAAGGGTGACCCTGCGACGGGCTCGAACCGGAGCTCGGGCCACCATGCGGCCCGGTCGACGAGCGCCTGCCAGACGGCCTGCGGGCTCGCCTCGATCTCGATCGCCGCGGAGGCGGAGTCCTCACCCATCGCCGTCCCCGCTTCCGGCGCTATCGGGTCGGCGCGTCGCGGGTGGACCTCGGCGCCGACGGACGGCGACGACGATCAGGGCGACGACTCCGACCACCGCGAGCCAGGGGAGGAGGAAGCCGATGCCGACCAGAGCGCCGTTCGCCGCGACGATCAGGCCGTTCCAGCCGGCGAGGAGGCCGTCGAGGAAGCCGGTCGGCTGCGCCGAGGTGGGAGACGACTCCGGAACAGCGGTGACCGTGAGGGAGGCGAGGGACACCTGGCTCTCGAGGGCCGTGAGCTGCTGCTGGGCGGACTCGAGCGAGGCCTGGCGATCGGCGAGAGCGGATTCGGCCGCGAGCAGATCGGGAAGGCTGCCGGCCTGGGCGATGAGCTCGGTGAGCCGGTCGACGGAGGCCTGCGCCGAGTCGACGCGGGCGCGCAGATCGATGGCCTGCATCGTGACGTCGGCGCGGCTGATCGAGCTCTCCGTCACGGTGCCGAGGGCGGTGAGGGAGTCGCGCGCCTCGGCAAGTCGGTCGGCCGGGACTCGGATCGTGATCACGCCCGAGCCCTCGGGCACGGGTGCGGAGACGTACGGATCGACGGCCATCGCGTCGGTCGTCGCCTCGAGGGCGGACGTGGTCGAGCTCTCGACGTAGCCGCCGAGGGCCGTCGCGGTGCTGCCGAGCGCGTCGAGGGCGTCGCTGACGGAGTCGACCTCGAGGGTGGCGGAGGCGCTCGACACGATCTCGCGCGTCGATGCATCGCCTGCGGCCGACTCCGGGGAGTCGGGGGCCGTCTGCGGGTTCGACTCGTTGCCGGAACCCGCGAACGCCGGCGCCTCGTCGGCGGCCGAGGATCCGGCGCTCGAGGAAGAGCCCGTGCCGATGGTGCCGACCAGGGGACCGATGACCACCGCGAGGACGAGCAGGCCTGCGGCGGCGCCTCCGAGGGTCGCCGTTCGGCGACGGCGTGACGCCCGAGCCGTTCGGGAGGCGCCGATGGAGCGGAAGACCCGGGCCTCGAGGGCGGAGACCCTCTCGTCGGCAAGGGGGGCGAGGGTGATGGGGTCGGTCACGGCTGCTCCGCTCCTCGGAAGTCGTCGACCACGAGGCGCAGGCGGCGGCGCACCCGGGACAGGCGGTTGCGGACGGTGGCGTGCGAGACGCCGAGGGTCGCGGCGGCCTCGTCGTACCCGCGGCCCTCGGTGGCGCAGAGCCGGAAGATCGCCCGGTCGAGCTCGCCGAGCCCCTCGGTCTCGCGCAGGATCGCCTCGGTGAGCGCCGCCGTCACCATCTGCTGCTCGAGGTCGTGCGGCGACGCGAGGTCGTCCTCGGCCTCGACGGTCTGCTCGCGATCACGCCGACGCGAGCGGACCCGGTTCGCCGCCTGGAATCGGCAGATCGTCGCGAGCCAGGGGAGGAGGGAGTCGCTCGCGAGCTCGAGCCCGCCGAGCTTGCTCCACGCGATGACGAAGGTCTCCTGCGCGATGTCCTCTGCCTCGCCCGCATCGCGCAGAACGCCGTGCGCGAGCCAGTAGACCGGCCGGATGTAGGCCCGGTACAGGCTCCGGAAGGCGAGCTCGCTGCCGGCGGCAGCGCGGCGCACGAGCTCCGCATCCGTCTCCTGCACCGTCATCACGACCCCACTCTTCTCGCCCTCACTCTGACAGTGTCGGGGAGGGGGCGATCGTCTCAGGATGAGGTCGTCCGGATCGTCAGCTCGGGTGGACGATCTGCTGGAGCGCCCAGGTGTTGCCGTCGGGATCGGCGAAGTAGACGAACTCGCCCCAGGGCTGCGAGTCGATCTCGGAGACCTCGGCGCCCCGCGCCCGGAGCTCTGCGTGCGCCTCCTTTGCACTCGCGACGACCATCTGCAGCCCCTTCTGCGAGCCCGGCTCCATCTCGGTGATGCCGATGCCGAGGACGATGGAGCACGCCGAGCCGGGAGGGGTGAGCTGCACGAAGCGCAGGCCCTCGTGCACCACGTGGTCGTGGTCGGCGATGAAGCCGATGGTGTTCACGTAGAAGTCCTTCGCCCGGTCGACGTCCGTGACCGGGACGGGGATCAGTTCGAGCTTCATGTCCATGGGGTTCTCCTCTGCTCCTTCGCGGGGCGGCGGCCGGTCGGGCCGTCGCGAGATCGACGCTAGAGCCCGATCAGGTCGTTTCCTGTCCTGATTCGGGAGCAGAATCGCCGCATGTCCCAGACGACCTCCCGCGTTCTCGCGCTGCTCGACCTGCTGCAGACCCATCAGCAGTGGAGCGGGCCGGTGCTCGCGGCGCGCCTGGGGGTCACCGAACGGACCCTGCGGCGCGATGTCGAGCGCCTCCGCGAGCTCGGCTACGCGGTCGTGGCGGCCCGCGGTGCCACCGGCGGCTATCGTCTCGAGGCCGGCACGCGCGTGCCGCCCCTCCTCCTCACCGACGACGAGGCGGTGACCGTCGCGGTCGGGCTGCGCCTGGCGGCGGACGAGGGGCTCGAGGACGGCGCCCGGACCACGCTGAGCGCGCTGGCGAAGTTCGAGCAGGTGCTGCCGTCGGCGCTGCGCGAGCGGGTGAACGCCGTGAGTCGCCTGCAGCGGTGGCGGCTGCCGCGCGAGGCGGCGGTTCCGCAGGAGCTGCTCGGTCGGCTGGCGCTCGCCTGTCGCGACCAGGAGCGCATCCGCTTCCACTACACCGCGGCGGACGGCGCGGAGTCGGATCGGCTCGTGGACCCGCACGCCGTGGTCTCGACCCGGCGCACCTGGGTGCTCATCGGCTGGGACCTGCGCCGGGAGGGATGGCGGACCTTCCGGCTGGACAGGACGCGCCGGCTGACCGGGACGCGCGTCCGCTTCGAGGCGAGGATCGGCCCGGACGCCGTGGCGGACACGGCGGGGCGGGGCGAGTTCCGCCTGGACGTCCTGCTGCCGCTGCCCCTCGGTGAGGCGACGGCCCTGCTCGGCAGGTGGTCGGCCGGTGCGGTCGCCGAGGGCGAGAGGCTGACGAGATGGCCGATCGATGCCGAGACGTCCGAGGGCCTGCTCTCGGCACTCGTCTGGATCCCGGCGCACGTCGGGTTCCGGTTGGAGGGGAGTCCCGAGACGATCTCGGTCGTCGCGACGGCGCTCGAGAGGCTGCGGGAGGCGGTCGCGTCCGCCGGCGACGGTCAGTGACCGTCCTCCCCAGGCCGCTCCTGACGGCCCCTCTCCACCGATCGGGCTGTGCGGCCTCCGCGGTCGGCGCGGAACGACGACTGTGGCCGCATGACCGCAACCGATCGCTCGCCCTCGACCGCCCCCGCTCGCGAACCGGAGCTGCTCCGCGCCCGTGAGTTCGCCGATCTGCTCGCCATCGTCCCCTCGATGATCGGGATGAGAGCCGAGGACTCCCTCGTCGTCGTGCCGTTCCTGGGAAGGCGGGCGGGCGGCGGGTTCCGGCTCCCGCTGCCCGACAGACTGCGCCGATCCGAGATCCAGGCTCTGGCTCGGGGCTGCACCGGACTGATGGCGGCGGTGCGGGACGCCGACGCCGCGCTGGCCGTCGTCTACACGAGCGGCACCTTCGAGCAGTCGCGCGGCATCCCTCTGCTCGATCTCGGTCGGGCGGTGCTCCGCCGGCTGGAGCGGACCGATCTCGGGATCGTCGGAGTGGCCTGCGTCGCGGCGGACGGCTGGGGCCGGTACACCATTCCGGCCGAGAGCCGGAGCCCGCGGCCGCTGTCCGAGCTCGAGGGGAGCGAGGCAGGGATACTCGCGAGGGCGGCGACACCGGATCCGCTCGACGTCCGGGCGCTCGCCGGGCTGCCCGACGTGTCCGCGGCCGACCGCGCGATCGTCGCGGCGGTCCTCGACCGGGGGCCGGGAGTGGCGCTCGACGCGATCTCGATGGTCGAGCGCTGGCTCGCCTCGCCGCCGACGGCCGGGCAGGATGCGCGGATCATCCGCGTGATGCAGTCGCCGGCGCTGCGCGACCGGATCACCATCCAGATCGCGCTCGGGCGCGGGGCGGCAGAGCAGTCGCGCCGCCTGCAGCACCGTCTCGAGGCCGTGCAGGCGACGACCGGCGAGTCGATGGACGAGATCGTCGAGCGCGAGACCGCCGCGAGCGACGTCGACGAGCACGCCCTCGCGTCGGCGGCCCTGATGATGGGGACCGGCGCCGGTCCGGATCGGCACCGGGTGGAGCGGGCGACCGCCTCGCTCGCCCGCCTCGCCGCACTGGCGCCGAGGGAGGCGCGCCCTCCGGTGCTGACGGTCCTCGCGTGGTGCTGGTGGGCGCTCGGCGTGGCGTCGCTGGCGGCGATCCATCTGGAGTCGGCGCTCCGGATCGATCCGGGCTACTCGATGGCTCAGCTCTACCGCACGGTCTTCGCGTCCCGTTCGCTGCCGGACTGGGTCGTCGGCGCGGCCTCGGAGTCGCTCGTCGCCGCCTCCGAGCATCCGTGATCAGCTCATCGAGTGTGTCGGGGTGCCTCCGGCGCGAGGTCGGCGGCGTAGGCGGTCACGGAGCGCTGATAGCGGGGAAGAACCGGAACCAGCGCTTCGAGCGCGATCCGCAGCGCCTCGTCGGGGCGCCCCGCGCTGTGCAGGGCGAGGGCGAGGAACATCTCCCGGGCCGCGCCGATCGCGGGATGCGAGGGCGAGGCGCTGAGGAGCTCCACCGCCTCCTCGGCGCGACCGAGATTCCGCAGGGTGGAGGCGTACTGGATGCTCAGCCGCGCGCGACGCTCGTCATCGAGCCCGGCCGCGAGGGCGCGCTCGTACTCCACGGCCGCCTCCGCCTCGTGCCCGGCGCTGTCGAGGGCCCCGCCGAGCTCGAAGTGGGCGGAGCCGTCGGAGCCCGGGAACTCCGTAGCGAGGTCGCGCATCCGGGCGAGGACGTGCTCGGGATCATCGTGCTGCCACAGCCGGTCGACGGAGTCCTGCCAGGCGGCGGTGGAGTCGGAGCTCATGCTCCGACGGTAGCGGCCGCGCCGCTCGGCGCGGGATCAGGCGGTGCCGTCGGCGGCCGAGGTCGGCGAGTCGGGCGACGTGGGAGAGTCCGTCGACGCGGGGGAGTCGGACGAGGCGGCGGAGTCGGGCGTGGAGCCGACTGCGGCGCGGCGGCCGGCCTCGATGGCGGCCGTCGAGGCGACCGCTCCGGCGACCACGGCGACGAGCGCCCAGCCCGCGCCCCACTTCTTCTTGCCGAGGAGCGCGTCGAACGAGAGAGGACCCGGACCGTCGGCGACGATCGCGGCCGCCGCAACGGCCAGCAGGCCGTTGAACTCCCACCCGCCGCCCGCGTTCCAGAGGCCGTTGCTCCAGTGCACCTTGCGGACCGCGGTGACCATGGTCGCGATCAGACCCGCCGCGGCGAGGGGCGTGGCTGCTCCGAGAGCGAGGGCGGCACCGCCGGCCGTCTCGGTCACGGCCGCGGCGAGCGCGTTGCGCCGGGGCGGGTGCATCTCGAGGCTCTCCATCATCTGCTCGGTGCCCTCGAGGCCGGGGCCGCCGAACGAGCCGCGGAGCTTCTGCAGGCCGTGGCCGACGAAGAGACCGCCGACGGCGAGACGGAGAATGAGCGAGCCGACCTTCATGGTGACCTCCGGAGACTGGGGCGAGCAGGACGAATCGAGCGTGACCCCCTGCCCGACCCCGGTCAAGGGGTCGCGCGCCCGGGATCCGCGTGGTGCTCGCTCGCAGAGGCGACGCTAGTGATGCGGTCAACCGGTTGGACTCCTATGATCAGATCAGAACGCACCTCGAAGGAGAGAACGCATGACCGGTCGCCTCATCGGCAAGAACGCCCTCGTCACCGGAGCCGGCTCCGGGATCGGCAGGGCCGTCGCCGAGCGCTTCGCTCGGGAGGGGGCCCGCGTCGCCTTCTCCGATCGCGACCTGGCCGCGGCCGAGAGTGCCGCCTCCGCGTTCCCCGAGGCGATCGCCGTCGCTCTCGACATCTCGGACGAGTCGAGTGTCGAGCAGGCCTTCGCCCGTCTCGCCGACGAGGGCCGCAGCCCCGACGTGATCGTCGCGAACGCCGGTGTCCAGCTGTTCGGGCAGGACGCGAAGATCGCCGACCTCGAGCTCGACGTCTGGCGCCGCACCCTCGACATCAACCTCACCGGCACCTTCCTCACGGTGAAGCACGCGGTGCGCGCCCTCCGGAGACGCGGCGGCTCGATCATCCTCACGGGCAGCCCGACCGGGCTCAACGGCGAGGGCCAGGACTTCACCGCCTACAGCAGCTCGAAGGCCGGCATCCACGGTCTCGCCCGCACCGTCGCCGCCGCGTACGCCGGCGAGGGGATCCGCGTCAACACGGTCGTGCCCGGGTACACCGAGACTCCGCTCGTCACCGCGATCTCGGGAGACGCCGCCGCCCGCGCCGCCATCACCTCCCGCATCCCGCTCGGCCGCCCGGGCTCGGCGGAGGACGTCGAGGGGATCATGGTCTACCTCGCCAGCGACGAGTCGAGCTACGCGACCGGAGCCCTGTTCCGCGTCGACGGCGGCATGACGACGCTCTGAGGATGGTCGCGATCCGGATCCTGCCGACGGAGCCCGCGCTCCCCGTCGACCTCCTGCTCCCCGTCGAGCGCGACGAGCAGCTGATCCGCGCGGGCGAGTGGTCCTTCCGCCTCTCGGACGGACGACTCGACGACCTCCGCTACGGCACGGCGCTGATCCTCCGCGGTGTCCGCTTCGTGGTCCGCGACCGCGACTGGGGCACGCTGCCGACGACGCGGGCCTCCGCCGTCGCGGCGGACGGCGGTCTGCTGATCGAGGGCGAGAGCTCGGACGGGGCGGCGCGGGTGCACTGGACCCTGCGGGTCGGCGTCGAGGGCGCGGCGCTCACGATCGCCCTTGAGGCGGTCGCCGCCTCCTCGTTCCTCCGCAACCGGCTCGGGCTGGTCGTCCTGCACTCCCCCCGGGAATCGGGCGCGCCGTTCGAGGCCCGCCGTCCCGACGGCGCCCGCGAGTCGCTGGTCTTCCCCGAGCGGATCGCCCCGCACCAGCCGGCGCGAGACCTGGCGGGGCTCGCGTTCCGCGTGGGCGACCTGCCGGTCGACCTCTCGTTCGAGGGCGACGTGTTCGAGATGGAGGACCAGCGCAACTGGACCGACTCCTCCTTCAAGACCTACTCCACTCCGCTCGATCTGCCCTTCCCCGTGCCGGTCAGCGCGGGCGACATCGTGCGCCAGAGCATCCGGATCGCCTGCGCCGCCACCCCGCCGCCCGCCCCCCAGCGCGAGCCGGCCCCCGAGAGCGCCGAGGTCGTGACGCTGCGCACCGGAGGGGAGTCGCACCCGCTCCCCGAGATCCGCACCGCCGCGTCCAGCGCTCCCGCCTCGGAGCGCTCGCCGTACCGCGCCATCCTCGGCCTGCTGGTCGAGATCGACCCGCGGTGGGCGGGCTGGCGGCGAGCACTCCACCGCGCGATCGAGGACGCTCCCGGCTCCATCGATCTGCGGATCGTGGCCGCGACGGTCGACGACGTCGACACCGTCCTCGACGAGCTCGGTGCCGCGGCGGTCGCGCGCCTGGGGGTCTTCGCGGCCGTCGGTCACCGGAGCGAGCCGGAGCTCCTCGACCGGGCGCGGCGGGCCGCGGACGAGCGCGGTGCCGAGGTGATCGGCGGTGTCCGCTCGCACTTCACCGAGCTGAACCGGGGCGCGGTGGCGCTGGCCGGAGTCGACGCTCCGCTCGCCTTCAGCCTCACCCCGTTCATGCACGACCGCTCGGGTCACCAGCTCGTCGAGTCGCTCGAGCAGCAGCGCACCGTGGTCCGCGACGCGACGCGGATCGCCGGCGGACGTCGCCTGCACATCGGGCCGGTCACGCTGGGCTCGCGGATGAACGCCGTCTCGACCTCGCCGTTCGACCCCGGCGACTCCGACATCGATCTGGCCGGCTACGGCCCGCACCGCCTCCCCGGCGCGACCGAGGAGCGGCAGCTGTCGCCGGCGCTCGCGGCCTGGGTGGTCGGGAGTCTCGACGCTCTCGCCCAGGAGGGCGTCGACTCCCTCGCCTTCTTCGAGCAGTGGGGGCCGCGGGGGATCGCCGGCGACGACGGGCCGACGCCCGCGGGCCGCGTCCTCGAGTGGGCCGCCGAGCTGACAGGAGCCGCGCGCCTCGCCGTCGAGGCATCGGGCCTCGCCGCACTGGGCGCGGCCCGCGGGGACGAGATCGTCGTCCTGCTCGGCAACCTCGGGGGCGAGGCGGTCGAGGTCGCCGCGCCAGGAGTCGTCCGGTGGCGACGAGCGGGCGGCGCCGGCGACGACACCGGCCCGATCCGCCTGGCGCCGGGAGACGCGGTCAGGATCGTGCTCGCGGCCTCTCAGCCCAGCAGAGTGTAGGTCGACGCCTCCATGAAGACGGTGCCGTCGGTGCAGACCTCGATCGAGGCGGGAGCGCGGACGGCGGCGTCCACCGCGTCGACGACCTCGGCCACGAGGTACGCGGAGGTCGCGGTGGGGCAGCCGTGAGCGCCGGGGGAGTGCCACGCCACGCGGACGTCGGCCTGCCCGCCGGGGACCAGGGGGACGAGTCCGTACGGGTTCGGTCCCGTGGCGGCCGCGACCGCTCCGAGGCGGACGCCGTCGGCGTCGGTCGCGTAGACGCCCGGGATCCCCGCAAGGGTGCAGGTCGCGGCGGTGGCGTTCGTGAAGACCAGGTCGAAGGCGCTGCTGCCGGCACCGGAGGCCTCGGGATCGGGGCGGTACTCGAGCACCAGGTCACTGCCGACGCAGCGCGCGACCTCCGGCGCTGCGGGCGGCTCCGGTGCGACGGGCGGCTCCGGTGCAACGGTGGGCTCGGGGGCGATCGTCGGCTCCGGCGCGACAGGGGGCTCCGGTGCGGCGGTCGGCCCCGGAGTCACGGTCGACTGCGGAGTCGCGGAGGGCGTCGCCGAGACGGTCGGAGTCGGCAGCGGCGTCCGCGACGACGCCACGTCCGTCCGCCCCGCGCAGCCCGTGACGAGGAGGGCGGTCACGGCGGCGACGGCGACGGCGGCGGTGACGCGGCGCAGGATCGTGCTCATGCCCCGATCCTGCCACCGCGCGTCAGCTCCCGGTGTCGGCCAGGCGTCGGGACGCGGTGCTCATGTGCGCCTCCATCGCGCGGGCGGCAGCGGCGGGGTCGCCCGCCTCCAGCGCCTCGAGCACCGCGCGGTGCTCGGTGAACGCGTCGACGGCCTGCTCCGGGCTGCTCAGCGCACGCTCGACCCACAGCCTCAGCAGCGAGCGGATCGTCTGCAGCAGATCGCGCAGCACGACGTTCCCGGCGCTGAGCGCGATCTGGAGGTGGAAGCGCACGTCGGCGTCGACGAACGCGCTGATGTCGTCGAGGTGCGACTCCATCGCGGCGAGGTGCGCGCGCAGCTTCTCGAGACCCTCCTCGTCGATCCGGATCGCGGCGAGCATGGCGGCCTGGATTTCGAGGCCGCTCCGCACCTCGATGAGCTCGGCGGTCCGGCCGGCCGAGAGCATGAGGCCCCAGCTCAGCGTCGTGGGCAGGAGCTCGGAGGTGCTGTCGCGGAGGTAGGTGCCCGAGCCGGGGCGCACCGAGACGATGCCGAGGATCTCGAGCGCGGCGAGCGCCTCCCGCACGGCCGACCGGCCGACTCCGAGGCTCTCGGCGAGCTGGCGCTCGGGAGGCAGTCGCGACCCGGGCACGAGATCGCCGCGGGTCAGGAGCGAGGTGAGCTGCTTGGCGACCTCGGCGACCGCCGTCCCGCGGGGCAGGGTCTGCAGCTCGAGGCGCACGAGGGACGGATCGTCTTCGGGGTACGCCGGCATGCTCCGACGCTAGCAATCGCGGGCACGGACGGACGGCAGCGACGCGAGCCACGAACCGGTTGACAGGAGATCGGCGGAGGGAGCATCATCTAATTGGTCAACCGGTCAGCCAATTCCACCGAATTCGCGCCGAGACCCCAACACAGTCGTTGACACGGATCAGGAGATCGACGTGGACCTTCCCCCTCAGACCGGACGGCCGAACGCCGACGCCGCCGTCGAGAAGAGCACGATCAGGAAGATCTCGGTGCGCCTCGTGCCGTTCGTCGCCCTGATGTTCTTCATCAACTACCTCGACCGCACGGCCATCGGCTTCGCCGCGCCGAACGGCATGGAGGCCGACCTGGCCCTGTCGGCCGCTCAGTTCGGCTTCGCCTCGGGCGTCTTCTTCATCGGCTACATCCTGCTGGAGGTGCCGAGCAACCTCGCGCTGCACCGCTTCGGCGCTCGCCGCTGGCTCGCCCGCATCATGGTCAGCTGGGGCATCGTCGCGCTCCTGTTCACCTGGGTGCAGAACTTCGAGCAGCTCGTCGTCCTGCGCTTCCTGCTCGGAGTCGCCGAGGCCGGCTTCTTCCCCGGCGCCATCCTCTTCCTCAGCCTCTGGGTGCCGGCGAAGCACCGCTCGAAGATCCTCGCGCTCTTCTACCTGGCGCAGCCGCTCACCACGGTCATCGGCGCCCCGCTCGCGGGCATCCTGATCGAGCAGGACGGGGTCTTCGGCCTCGAGGGCTGGCGCTTCATGTTCCTCGGCGTCTCGATCCCGGCGATCATCGTCGGCCTCATCGCCTGGTTCTACCTCAAGGACAAGCCCTCCGACGCCAAGTGGCTGACCCGCGAGGAGCAGGTCTGGCTCACGGCCGCGCTGCAGCGCGAGGAGGACGTCAAGACCAAGGGCGTCGCGACGCACCCCAAGATGTCGTCGGCGTTCAAGAGCGGCCGCGTCTGGATGCTGAGCTTCGTCTACTTCGGCTTCATCTACGGCCTCTACGCGCTTGCCTTCTTCCTCCCCACGATCATCGAGGGCTTCCAGGAGCAGTACGGCACGACCTTCGGCATCTTCGAGAAGGGCCTGATCACGGCGATCCCGTACGTGCCCGCCGCCATCGCGCTCTACCTCTGGTCGCGCGACGCCACCCGCCGCGGGGTCCGCACCTGGCACATCGTCATCCCGGCGATCGCCGGCGGCCTGAGCATCCCGCTCGCCCTGTTCGCCGGCTCGCCCGCCGCGACCATCGCGGTCATCACCGTCACGGCGATGGCGGTCTTCTCGGCGCTGCCCAACTTCTGGACCTTCCCGACGCGCTTCCTCACCGGCGCCGCGGCAGCCGCGGGCATCGCCCTCATCAACACCGTCGGCAACCTCGCCGGCTTCTCGGCCCCGTACATCACCGGTGCCCTGAGGGACGCGACCGGCGGCTACGAGGTGCCGATGTTCATCGTCGGCTTCTTCCTGCTGCTCTCGGCGGTGCTGATGGCGCTGCTGGCCCGCCGGTACAAGGACGCGCCGCTCGACGCGCCCACCGTCGAGGTCATCGCGCACTAGCGCCGTCCCCTCCGCCGACACTGCACCGCACCGAACAGGACTGAACCCATGACCCGGCTCTACAACGACCCGTCCGACTTCGCCGACGAGATGATCGACGGCTTCGTCGCCGCGAACCGCCGCTTCGTGCGGCGCGTGCAGGGAGGCGTGGTGCGCTCGACCGTGAGCGCACCCGGCTCGGTCGCGCTGGTGGTCGGCGGCGGCTCCGGCCACTACCCGGCCTTCGGCGGGCTGGTGGGACAGGGACTCGCCCACGGTGCGGCGATGGGGAACCTGTTCGCCTCGCCGTCGGCCCAGCAGGTGCACTCGGTCGCGAAGGCGGCCGAGCACGGCGGCGGTGTGCTGCTGAGCTACGGCAACTACGCGGGCGACGTGCTCCACTTCGACGCGGCCGAGCGGCGCCTCCGCGACGAGGGGATCGACGTGCGCACCGTGACGGTGACCGACGACATCTCGAGCGCCGCGCCGCACGAGAAGCACAAGCGCCGTGGCATCGCGGGCGATCTCACCGTCTTCAAGGTCGCCGGCGCCGCGGCCGAGGAGGGCGCGTCGCTCGACGAGGTCGAGCGGATCGCCGCCCTCGCCAACGAGCGCACCCGCTCGTTCGGCGTCGCGTTCTCGGGCTGCTCGCTGCCCGGCGCCGCCGAGCCGCTCTTCGAGGTGCCGGAGGGCCGCATGGCGGTCGGCATGGGCATCCACGGCGAGCCCGGCATCCGCGAGGACGACGTGCCCTCGGCCGACGGTCTCGCCGAGCTGCTGGTCGAGTCGCTGCTCGCCGAGCGGCCCGAGGGGATCGAGGTGCTCGAGGGCGCCCGGCTCGTGGTGATCCTCAACGGGCTCGGCTCGGTCAAGTACGAGGAGCTGTTCGTCGTCTACTCCGGAGTCGAGCGCCGCCTGCGCGCCCTCGGCATCGAGGTGCTCGAGCCCGAGGTCGGCGAGCTCGTCACGAGCTTCGACATGGCGGGCGTCTCGCTCACCTTCTTCTGGGTCGACGACGAGCTCGAGCGGCTCTGGGCGGCTCCGGCGGAGACGCCCGCCTACCGCAAGGGCGCCGTGCGCGCCGCGGCGTCGGTCGACGAGTCGGCGGAGGTGTCGGCCGGCCCGGTCGCGATCGGCGCGGCGTCCGCTGACTCCCGCGAGGCCGCTGCCACCGTGCTCGCCGCGCTCGAGGCGACGGAGCGCGTGATCGACGAGAACGCCGACGAGCTCGGCCGGATCGACGCGGTCGCCGGAGACGGCGATCACGGCATCGGCATGCAGCGCGGTGTGCGTGCGGCCGTCGCCGCCGCCCGCTCGGCCCTCGAGGCGGGCGCGGGGTCGGGCACGGTGCTCGCCCACGCGGGCGACGCCTGGTCGGACCGGGCCGGCGGCACCTCCGGAGCCCTCTGGGGCGCGGCCCTCGACGCCGTCGGCGCGGCCCTCGGCGACATCGAGCGGCCCACCGCGGAGTCGGTGCTCGCGGGAGTCGAGGGGGCGCGCACGGCGATCCTCGCCTTCGGCGCGACTCCGGGGGACAAGACGATGGTCGACTCGCTCGTGCCGTTCGCCGACGTGCTCGGTGCCCAGGTCGATGCCGGTGCACCGCTCGCGGAGGCCTGGCGTGACGCCGCCCTCGCCTGCACCGGAGCCGCCGCCGCCACCGCGCAGCTGCTGCCGAAGATGGGCCGCGCGCGCCCCCACGCCGAGAAGAGCCTCGGGACACCGGACGCCGGAGCCCACTCGCTCGCGCTGATCGTCACCGCCATCGGCGCGGTGCTGGCCGAGAACGACTCCCGCACCGGCGCGTAGCGTCGACACCGAACCCTTTCTGACAGCACGAGGAGAACACCCATGAGCGCACCGTTCCGCCTGGTCGTCGGCTCCGACGACGCCGGCTTCGACTACAAGCAGATCATCAAGTCCGACCTCGAGAAGGACTCCCGCGTCGCGAGCGTCGTCGACGTCGGGGTCGACGCGGAGTCGCACACGCCCTACCCGAGCGTCGCCATCGCGGCGGCCGAGATGGTCGCGCGGGGCGAGGCCGACCGTGCGATCCTGATCTGCGGCACCGGGCTCGGAGTCGCGATCGCCGCGAACAAGGTGGCGGGCATCCGCGCCGTCACGGCGCACGACTCGTTCTCGGTCGAGCGCTCGATCCTCTCGAACGACGCGCAGGTGCTCTGCATGGGCCAGCGCGTCGTCGGCATCGAGCTCGCCCGCCGCCTCGCGAAGGAGTGGCTGGGCTACGAGTTCGACACGTCGAGCGCCTCCGCCGAGAAGGTCCGCGTCATCGAGGCGTACGAGGCGGGACACCCGGTCGACGCCGCCGCCGCATCGCCCTCGTCGTGCTGACCACGGCGGCGGGACCGGCGCCCGCCTTCACGATCGGCGTGAGCCTGAAGATGTACTTCGGGCACGCGCGCACGCTCGACTGGGCGCGCACCGTCGCCGAGCTGGCGCGGACGCATCCGGCGATCACCTCCGGCACGGTCGAGCTGTTCGTCGTGCCGACGTTCCCCTCGCTCGTGCCGGTCAGCGCCCTCGCGGACGAGGCGGGCATCGCCCTCGGCGCCCAGGACCTGTTCTGGGAGGACGCGGGAGCGTTCACCGGCGAGGTCAGCGGAGCCGAGCTGCGCGAGGTCGGCTGCCGGCTGGTCGAGATCGGCCACGCCGAGCGCCGCGCCCTCTTCGGCGACGACGAGGAGCGGATCCGCCTCAAGGTCGCCGCGGCGTTCCGCAACGACCTCGTCCCGCTGCTCTGCGTCGGCGAGACCGAGCGCGGGAGCGTCGAGGACGCGGTCGCGCTCGTGCTCGCGCAGATCACCTCCGCGCTCGAGACGGCCGACGGGGCGGGAGCCCTCGGCCCGGTGCTCGCGGCCTACGAGCCGGTCTGGGCGATCGGCGCTCCCGAGCCCGCCGAGCCGGCGTTCATCGCGGGAGTGGTCACGGCTCTCGAGGAGGCGCTCACCGCGCTCCCGGGCCGCGCCGGCAGCCGCGTGATCTACGGCGGCAGCGCCGGGCCCGGCCTGCTGACCGCGCTCGAGGGGCGCGTGCCCGGCCTCTTCCTCGGCCGCTTCGCGCACGACCCGGAGGCGGTGCGCAGCATCCTCGACGAGGCGCACGCGCTCGCGGAGGCCAGGCCATGATCGGGCTGAGCAGCTACGCGTTCTTCTGGCGCTCCTCCGACCGCGTGCCCGAGCCGCTGGGCATCGAGGACATGGTGCGCGAGACCGCCGCGCTCGGCGTCGAGCTGCTGCAGCTCTGCGACGTCCCGGTGATCGAGGACTTCGACGCCGAGCGCCTCGAAGCGCTGCGCGCGCTCGCCGCCGCCGAGGGCGTCGCCCTCGAGCTCGGCACCCGCGGCACGGATCCGGAGCACCTGCGGCGCTACCTCCGCCTGGCGGCGGCTCTCGACGTGACGCTGCTGCGCAGCATGTGGACGTCGGGGGAGGACCGGCCTGACCGCGAGGAGACGCTGCGCCGCCTCCGCGAGATCGGCCCGGAGCTCGAGGCGGCCGGGGTGACCCTGGCCCTCGAGACCTACGAGCAGGTGAGCACGGCCGCCCTGGTCGACGTCATCGCGACGCTCGATGACCCGCGGATCCGCATCTGCCTCGACCCCGCGAACACCGTCGCGAACCTCGAGCTGCCGGCCGACGTGACCGAGCTCTGCGCCCCCTACGTCGCCAACTGGCACGTCAAGGACTTCGACTTCAGCCGCAACCCCGGCTGGGTGGGTTTCGTGTACACCGGCACGGCGCTCGGCGACGGCCGCCTCGACTACGACGGCATGCTCGCGCTGCTCGACCCCGACGCCCGCGGCATCCACCAGATCATCGAGTTCTGGCTCCCCTGGCAGGACACCGTCCCCGCCGCGGAGCAGGCACTCGTCACCACCCGGCTCGAAGCCGAGTGGACCACTCGCACTCTCGACCACCTGAGGAGAAGGAACCCATGACCGACACCACCCTTTCGGGCACCGCCGCCCCCGCCCTGACCGTCGCCGTGATCGGCGCCGGCGGCAAGATGGGCATGCGGGTCTCGAACAACCTGCAGAAGTCCGCCTACACCGCCCTCTACTCCGAGGCCTCGCCCGCCGGCCAGGAGCGCACCCGCGAGGCCGGCCGCGAGATCACCTCGACGCCCGACGCCGTCGCGAACGCCGACGTCGTCATCCTCGCCGTCCCCGACGTCGTGCTCGGCGCGGTCTCGGAGGACGTCATCCCGCAGATGAAGTCGGGCGCCATCATCCTGACGCTCGACCCCGCCGCGGCCTACGCGGGGCTCCTCGCGAAGCGCGAGGACATCCACTACGCGGTGGCGCACCCGTGCCACCCGTCGGTGTTCCTCGAGCGCACCACTCCGGAGGAGTGGGCCGACACGTTCGGCGGCATCGCGGCGCCGCAGGAGGTCGTCGCGGCCCTCGAGGAGGCGGACGACGACGTGCGCGCGATCGCCGAGGGCGTCATCTCGACGATCTACGCGCCCGTCATCGCCGTGCACTGGGTCACCGTCAAGCAGCTCGCCGTGCTCGAGCCGACGCTGGTCGAGACCATCGCCTGCATGGTGGGCGAGTTCCTCAAGGAGGCGCTCGACGAGACCGTCAACGGCGTCGGCGTGCCCTACGAGGCCGCTCGCGCGATGCTCTACGGCCACACCTGGATCGCGCTGACCAACGGCCTGCGCGGGTCGAACCCGTTCTCGGAGGCGTGCCACATCGCGATGGGCTACGGCCGCGAGGCGCTGATCAAGGACGACTGGAAGAAGATCTTCGACGACTCCGAGCTCGACTCGGTCATCGCGAAGATGCTGAAGATCGACGCCGTCAAGCGCTGATCCCGGGACGGCTCGTGTGGAGACGCGCGAGCTGACCCTGCTGATCGAGCCCGCAGCCCGCGGAGCGGGCGTATCGAGATCCACATGCTTCGGAAGAGGGTCCGCAGACCCGCTCTCCGACGCTGGTGGGTCTCGATGCGCCCCTTCGGGGCTGCGGGCTCGACCAGCATGTCGGGGCGCTCCCCGCATCGCGGCTAGAGGCGGACGAGCATCTTGCCGGTGTTGCCGCCGCGCATCATCGAGAGGAGCGCATCGACCGCGTTCTCGATGCCGTCCACGATCGTCTCGTCGTAGGCGATCCGGCCCTCGGCGAACCAGTCGGCCATCAGCCGGTCGAACTCGGGCGCGTGGTCGAGGTAGCCGCCCAGCGTGAAGCCGCGGAGGGTGAGGCCGCGGGTGATGACGTTCGACATGTTGTCGGGGCCGGCCGGCCTGTCGGTGCTGTTGTAGCCGGCGATGGCGCCGCAGAGCGCCGCGCGCCCACCGTCGCGGAACGCGTCGAGCGCGGCCTCGAGGTGGTCGCCTCCGACGTTGTCGAAGTAGACGTCGATGCCGTCGGGTGCCGCCGCGGCGAGCTGCTCGCGCACCGGAGCCGCGTGGTAGTCGAACGCGGAGTCGTAGCCGTACTTCTCGGTGAGCAGCGCGACCTTCTCCGCGGAGCCCGCGGATCCGATCACGCGGGAGGCCCCCAGGAGGCGCGCGATCTGCCCGGCGGCCGAGCCGACCGCTCCCGCGGCGCCCGAGACGAAGACGGTGTCGCCCTCCTTCATCCCCGCGATCGCGGTGAGGCCGACGTAGGCGGTGAGCCCGGTCATGCCGAGGACGCCGAGCCGGAGCGACAGCGGAGCGCCCGGGATCTCGTCGACGACCCGGAACTGCGACGCGGGCGCCTGCGCGATGTCGCGCCAGCCGAGCTGGTGCAGCACGACGCTGCCGACCGGGATCGAGGGGACGGCCGAGGCGGTCACCCGGCCGATCGCGCCGCCGGTCATCGTCTCGCCGAGAGCGTAGGGCGGGCTGTAGCTCTTCACGTCGTTCATGCGGCCGCGCATGTAGGGGTCGACCGAGACGAACTCGTTCGCGACGCGGATCTCGCCGTCGGCGGGCTCGTCGTAGTGGACCTCGGCGGTGCGGAAGTCGTCGGCGACGGGCCAGCCGTCGGGACGGCGGACGAGCTGGATCTGAGTGCTGGTGATCATGGGGCCTTTCGGGGTGGGTGGCGGGTCAGGAGGCGAGGATGCCGATCGCGAGGGCGATCGCCGCGAGCAGACCCGGGGTCATCTGGGTCAGCGCGGCCCGGCGCTTCGCAGGGGAGGAGAGCAGGAGGACCAGCGCGGCCCCGACCATCGAGCCGGTGCCGGTGAAGACCAGTGCGGCACCGACGGCGGTCGCCCCGGAGGCGAGGGCCGAGACTCCGATGATCGTCACGATCGCGAGGAACAGGTTGTAGAAGCCCTGGTTGAACGCGAGCTCCTTAGTGGCCTCGGCCTCGCCCGGAGTCGTGCCGAAGGTCGAGCGGGCACGCGGAGTCGTCCAGAGCAACGACTCGAGCACGAAGATGTAGACGTGCAGCAGGGCGGCGATCGCCGCGAGCACGAGTCCGATGACGATCACGGGGCCTCCTGGTGGTGGACCGGCTGCTGTTTGTGTACCGGCTGTTCCACAATATACTGGATCGAGCGTTACACAACCAGGGAGGTGCGATGGGCCGGCTGCAGAGCTTCGAGACCGATGCGGTCGTCCGCGCCGCGCGCGCCGTGTTCTGGGAGCGCGGCTTCGAGGAGGCGTCGCTCCCCGAGCTCGAGTCGGCGACGGGAGTCGGCCGCTCGAGCCTGTATCACGCGTTCGGCAGCAAGCGCGGACTGTTCGACGTCGCGGTGCAGAGCTACCTCGACGAGGTGGTGCGGCCTCGGCTGGCGCCGCTCGTGACGGGAGTCGTCGCCTCCGGTGCGCTCGAGACCTACTTCGCGGGGCTGCGCGGCGCCCTCGCCGACGCGGCGTCGATCTCGGCGCGGAGCGGGTGCCTCCTCCTGAACGCCGCCGGGGCGCCGATCGCGCGCGACGAGGCCGTGCGCGAGGTGATCGCCGACTACCGCGCCGAGCTGCTGGCCGCGATGCGGGCGGGGGCGGAGGCGCGATGGCCCCGCGCCTCCGCCGACCGCCTGGCGCAGCAGGCCGACGTTCTGGTGTCGCTGCTGGTCGCGGCGCTGGTGCTGGCGCGCGTCGACTCCGTGCAAGCGGTGGCGACGGTGGACGCGGCGCTGACTCTGGTTCGGGCGCCGCTCGCCTCCTGACGCACCTTCGGCTCGTGAAACCGCGTTCGGCTCGCGTGATTCGGCGATTCCTGCGAGCCGAACGGCTTTCTGCGAGCCGGAGGTCTGCTGGCGCGGAGGTCCGGCTCGTCAAACCTCGTTGGGCTCGCTCATGGCGGCGAATTCGGCGAGCCGAACCGGTTTCTGCGAGCCGGAGGTCTGCGGGCGCGGAGGTTCGGCTCGTGAGAACGGGTTCGGCTCGCGGCGATCAGCGGATTCGGCGAGCCGAACCGGTTCTCACGAGCCGGAGGTGCGTCAGCACGCCCGCGCGCACGACAGAAGCCCCCGTGCACACCCGACCAGAGGAAGGGCGTGCACGGGGGCTCCAGTGGTGCAGGGTGTCAGTCGGTGCCGGCG
Source organism: Rathayibacter sp. VKM Ac-2754 (assembly GCF_009807095.1). GTDB lineage: Bacteria > Actinomycetota > Actinomycetes > Actinomycetales > Microbacteriaceae > Rathayibacter. Next base: position 34,760 of record NZ_WUCC01000007.1, read on the forward strand.
TCGAACGCCGCGCCCTCCGACGCGAGGTCGGTCGCGCGGCCGAGCGCGTCGGCCGCGGCAGTGCCTCCGCCCTCGGTGATCGCCTCGCCCTCGCCGATCTCGAGGTGACCGACCAGCTCGGCGGTCGGGCCGCCGACGAGTCCGGCGGCCGCGTACTGCTCGAGGCGCGAGCGCGAGTCGGCGATGTCGAGGTTGCGCATGGTGAGCTGCCCGATGCGGTCCTCGGGGCCGAAGGCGGCGTCGCCGACGCGCTCCATCGAGAGCTTGTCGGGGTGGTAGCTCAGTGCCGGCCCCGACGTGTCGAGGATCGTGTAGTCGTCTCCGCGGCGCAGGCGCACGGTGACCTCGCCCGAGACGGCCGAGCCGACCCAGCGCTGGATCGACTCGCGCAGCATCAGCGACTGAGGGTCGAGCCAGCGGCCCTCGTACATCAGGCGGCCGAGGCGGCGGCCCTCGGAGTGGTACTGCGCGATCGTGTCCTCGTTGTGGATCGCGTTGAGGAGGCGCTCGTAGGTCAGGTGCAGAAGGGCCATGCCCGGCGCCTCGTAGATGCCGCGGCTCTTGGCCTCGATGATGCGGTTCTCGATCTGGTCGGAGTTGCCCAGGCCGTGGCGTCCGCCGATCGTGTTCGCCTCGAGGACGAGGGCGACCGGGTCGGAGTACTCGACGCCGTTGATCGCGACGGGGCGGCCGGCCTCGAAGCGGACCGACACCGTCTCGGCGGCGATCTCGACGTCCTCGCGCCAGGCGGCGACTCCCATGATCGGCTCGACGAGCTCCATGCCGCTCGAGAGCTCCTCGAGGCGCTTGGCCTCGTGGGTCGCGCCCCAGATGTTGGCGTCGGTCGAGTAGGCCTTCTCGGTCGCGTCGCGGTAGGGGAAGCCTCGGGCGACGAGCCACTCGGACATCTCGGTGCGGCCGCCGAGCTCGTTGACGAACTGCACGTCGAGCCAGGGCTTGTAGATGCGCAGGCGCGGGTTCGCGAGCAGGCCGTAGCGGTAGAACCGCTCGATGTCGTTGCCCTTGTAGGTGGAGCCGTCGCCCCAGATGTCGACGCCGTCCTCGCGCATCGCGCGCACCAGCAGTGTGCCGGTGACCGCGCGGCCGAGCGGGGTGGTGTTGAAGTAGGTCTTGCCGCCCGAGCGGATGTGGAAGGCGCCGCACTGCAGGGCGACGAGGCCCTCCTCGACCAGCGCGCTCTTCGCGTCGACGAGGCGTGAGATCTCGGCGCCGTACTGTGCGGCGCGCGAGGGGACGCTCTCGATGTCGGGCTCATCGGCTTGGCCGATGTCGGCCGTGTAGGTGCACGGGACGGCACCCTTCTCGCGCATCCAGGCGACGGCGACGGATGTGTCGAGGCCTCCCGAGAATGCGATTCCGACACGCTCGCCCACGGGCAGACTGCTCAACACTTTCGACATGGCTCCGATTTTAGGAGACTCTGCGGGCGTGCCTCGACGCAGCGGTCTCCCGGGGCGGCGAACCGGCTCTCAGGACCCGCCGCGCAGCCCCACCGCGGGCATCACGATCTCGTCGATCAGCGACACCAGGTAGTCGCGGTCGATCGGCTCGCGCAGCAGGAGCACCCGGTAGGCGACCATCGACGGCGAGATGAGCGCGATCAGCTCGACGTCGATGTCCGGAGCGATCTCGCCGCGGGCGATCGCTCGGCGCAGGAGGAAGCTGTTCGCCCGGGCGCGCGGCTCGACGATCGCGGCCCGGACCGCGTCGGAGAGGTCGGGCGCCTTCGAGATCATGGCGACGACTCCGGCCATGATCTGGAGCTTGCGCTCGGCGTCCTCCATCGTCCGGGGCTTGATCATCGCGACGAGGTCGCCGCGGAGCGTCCCCGTGTCGGGGAGCGCCGCCTCGGTCAGATCGGCGCCCTTCATGCAGGCGAGCGCCTCGACCACGAGCTCGGCCTTCGAGTCCCAGCGGCGGTAGAGCGTGGCCTTGCCGGCGCGGGCCCGGGCGGCGACCATGTCGATCGTCATGCCGTCGTAGCCCGTCTCCGCCAGGACGTCGAGCGCCGCGGTGAGGATCTCGAGGTCGCGGTTCGGATCGCGGCGGCGGCCGGGTCGGGCCGGGGCGCCGGAGTCGATGGTCGGGGGAGGGGGCGGCATCATCGCGGCGTCTCCTGTCGGTCGGAGGCCGCCCGTGTGACGGCCACGTGAATTCTACGATGATTACTGAACCGAGTAGTTCCGAAACTCTCGAGTCTCGTATATGGTCTCCTCCATGTCGCAGACCTCCTCCCTGCCGGTCGTCACCGCCCCCGCGGTCCCGGTGCCCTCGAACCGCCGCTGGTGGACGCTCGTCGCCGTCGGACTCGCCCAGCTCATGGTCGTGCTCGACTCGACCGTCGTGAACATCGCCCTCCCCGCCGCCCAGGCCGATCTCGGCTTCTCGGACGGCGACCGCCAGTGGGTGGTCACCGCCTACTCCCTCGCCTTCGGCAGCCTCCTGCTGCTCGGCGGCCGCCTCTCCGACCTCCTCGGCCGCAAGCGCACCTTCATCATCGGCCTGATCGGCTTCGCCATCGCCTCCGCGCTGGGCGGCGCCGCGCCGAACTTCGAGCTGCTCATCGCGGCCCGCGCGCTGCAGGGCGTCTTCGGTGCCCTGCTCGCCCCCACCGCGCTCGCGGTCCTCACCACGACCTTCACCGTCCCGAAGGAGCGGGCGCGCGCGTTCGGCGTCTTCGGCGCGATCGCCGGTGCCGGCGGCGCCGTGGGCCTCCTCCTCGGCGGCGTGCTCACCGAGAGCTTCGACTGGCGCTGGAACCTCTACATCAACGTGATCATCGCGGTCGTCGCCGTGATCGGCGCGATCGTCTTCGTGCCGACCATCGACCGCACCGGTCCCCGGCCCCAGCTCGACGTGCCCGGCACGATCCTCGTCTCGGCCGCGCTGTTCGGCCTGGTGTTCGGCTTCGCCAACGCCGAGACCGACGGCTGGGACTCGCCGATGACCTGGGTGCCGCTCGCCGCGGCCGTGGTCCTGCTGGTCGGCTTCGTCCTCCGCCAGCGCACGACCGAGCACCCGCTGCTGCCGCTGCAGATCGTGCTCGACCGCGACCGGGGCGCCGCCTACCTGTCTGTGCTGATCGCGGGAGCGGGGATGTTCGGCATCTTCCTGTTCGTCACCTACTTCCTGCAGGTGTCGCTGGGCTACTCGCCGATCCAGACCGGTCTCTCCTTCCTCCCGATGATCGGCATGCTGGTGCTGGCCGCTCAGCTGTCGACGAACCTCCTGCTGCCGCGCTTCGGTCCGAAGATCATGGTGCCGTTCGGCATGGTGCTCGGCGTGATCGGCATGCTGCTGCTCACCCGCCTCGACCTCGACAGCGCCTACGCGGCGGATGTGCTGCCCGCGCTGATGGTGCTCGGCTTCGCGATGGGCTCGATCATGCCCGGGTCGATGCAGACGGCGACCCGCGGAGTCGACATGCGCTTCGCCGGAGTCGCCTCGGCGATGGTGAACACCAGCCAGCAGGTCGGCGGATCGATCGGCACCGCGCTGCTGAACACTCTCGCGGCGACCGCGGTGACCGACTACCTCGCCTCGCACACACCTGCCACGGCGGCCACGGCGGCGGAGGCGGCCGTGCAGAGCTACGCGGTGGCCTACGGCTGGGGCGCGGGCTTCTTCGCCCTCGGCGCGGTGCTGTCGGTGCTGCTGTTCCGCCGGAAGTCGGACGCGGTCGCTCCCACGAACGGAGCGGAGCCGGTGATCGCGCACTGAGGCCTCGGGAGCGGACGGGACCTTCCGGGGTCCCGTCCGCTCCGTCGTCTCCCGCGACATGTCGGCGTGTTGCGGCGGCGGTCGAGACGCCCCGGGCGCCTGCGTACCGTCGAGGGATGCCAGAGACCCTCGACATCGTCCACCTGCGCACGCTCGTGGCGATCGCCGACTGCGGCGGCTTCGGGCGCGCGGCCGTGGCACTGCACATCAGCCAGCCGACGGTCTCGCAGCACGTCCGCACCCTGGAGCGCCGGCTCGAGCGCACCTTCATCGAGAAGGTGGGGCGCCGGGCCCGCTTCACTCCGGCCGGCGAGCGCCTCCTCGTGCAGGCGCGCCGCATCCTCGCGGTGCACGACGACGCCCTCGAGACCCTCGACGCCGCCAGTGAGAACCCGCTCGCCCTCGGACTGACCGAGCCGGCCGCCGAGCAGCTGCTGCCCCGGCTGCTCGAGACGCTCCGCCGCGCCTTCGACGACCGGCCGCTCACCTTCACCCTCGATCGCTCCACCCAGCTCGCGGAGGCGGTGGCCCGCGGAGTCGTCGACCTCGCGGTCATCCTCGGTGTCGGCGGCGATCTGCCCGGCCGCCAGGTGGCCACGCTGCCGCTCGACTGGTACGCGGCGCCCGGCTGGCAGGCGCCGGAGGGTGCGCCGATCCCGCTCGTCGCCTACTCCGAGCCGTGCGGCATGCGCCAGCGCGCCCTGCAGCAGCTCGGCGCGTTCGGGCACGAGGTGCGGGTCGTCGCCGAGTCCGCGAGTCTCGAGGGGGTGATCGCCGCGGCGAGAGCGGGGATCGGAGTCGCGGCGCTGCCGACCTCGCACCAGGGCCGTGTCGCCGACGGCCTCGAGGCGCGGCGCGACCTGCCCGCCCTGGGCTCGGTCAACCTCCGCCTGGTCTCGCGCCGCGGACTCGCGCCCGACGTCGAGGACACGGCGCTCGCCGGCCTGGCCGAGCTGTTCGGCCCGTCGCGCCTCCGCACGCCGCTCCGCGAGGTGCCCGCGTGAACATGACGATTTCTTACCAACGATCGGGTTCGCCGATCGGAACGCATCCGGAATCATCGTTGGACGCCGGGAGCGCACCGCGCGTAGCGTCGATGACATGACCTCCCCGCGTGCCCTCGCCTCGATCGTGCCCTCCGGCGCGGTTCGAGTGGCGCGCGTCGATGCGACGGCCGACGTGCGGATGCGCCGAATGCTCGTGGGCGGGAACCCCTTCGCGTCGGTGCGCGGATGTTCCTGTCCGGCCTCTCGCTGACGGCCCGGCGCTGACGCCTCCGCGTCGCCCGCGCTGACGCGGCGGACTCCGCCGCACGCGACCCGCGCTCCTCGATGAGCGCCGTCGACCCTCTCCCACTCCGGGCCGCTCCGCCGTGCCCGCGAGCACTTCTCCGCGCCTCCGCGCGCCTCCTTCGAAAGGACCACCCTCATGGCCGTCGAGTTCATCTCCGCCATCAACGTCAACCGCTCCAACGAGGTCAACGGCCTCGCCGACTCGAGCATCGACGTCGCCCACCTGCGCCGGTACTCGCGCATCCTCGAGGACGGCGGCTTCGACTACACGCTCGTGCCCTACGGCTCGGCCGGGCACGACCCCTTCACGATCGCCGCCGCGGTCACCCAGTACACCGAGCACCTGAAGCCGATCGTGGCGCTGCGGCCGAACACGGTCTACCCGACCGTCGCCGCGAAGGCTCTCGCCACGCTCGACCAGCTCTCGAACGGCCGCGCCGTCGTCCACTTCATCGCCGGAGGGAACGACCACGAGCAGGCGCGGGAGGGCGACCGCCTCGGCAAGCTCGAGCGCTACGCCCGCCAGGAGGAGTACATCCGGATCCTGCGCCGGGTGTGGTCGGCCACGGAGCCCTTCGATCACGAGGGCACCTACTACCGCTTCGAGGACTTCGTCTCGCGGGTCCGGCCGGTGCGCGGGAGCATCCCCGTCTCGGTCGGCGGCTCGAGCGACGAGGCCTACCGCCAGGGCGGCGCGCTCGCCGACATCTTCGGGCTGTGGGGAGAGCCGCTCGCCGACACGCAGCAGCAGATCGACCGGATCGCCGACGCCGCCCTCGCGGCCGGCCGCGCCGACACCCCGCGCACGTGGGTCACCTTCCGCCCGATCATCGCGCCGACCGAGGAGCTGGCGTGGGAGAAGGCGCACCGGATCCTCGGCATCCTGCAGGGACGCTCCGCCGCGGCCGCGAACCCGCGCAAGGGCGAGAAGGGCCTGTGGGTGCAGACCCCCGACGCGAAGGGACCCGCGAACGTCGGTTCGCAGCGCCTGCTCGACATCGCGAGCCGCAAGGATCTGCACGACCGAGCCCTCTGGACGCCGACCGCGACCGCGACCGGCGCGCAGGGCGCCTCCACCGCTCTCGTCGGCACGCCCGAGACCGTGGCCGCCGCGATCCTCGACTACGTCGACCTCGGCGCCGACCTGATCTCGATCCGCGGCTACGACAACCTCGACGACGCGGTCGACTACGGGCGCTACGTGATCCCGCTCGTCCGGGAGGAGCTCGCGCACCGCGAGGCCACCGGGCGCCGCGGCGAGATCGTCGCGCAGCCTCCGCTCGAGAGCACCGAGCTGGTCGGAGCGATCGCGTGACGCTCCTCGACGCCCCCGCCCGCCTCGTCCCCGATCTGTCCGACCGGGCACTGGCCCGGGTGACCGCCCGTCTCGCCGAGACCGCCGAGCACTACGACCGCACCGCAGAGTTCCCGTGGGAGGGGATCCGCGCCGTGCACGAGTCGGGGCTGCTCACCGTCGCGGTCGGCTCCCGCTACGGCGGCACTCCGCCCTCGACGGTCGATCTCGTGCGGATCTTCGGGGCGCTCGGCCAGGGCGATCCGGCGGTCGCGCTGATCTCGGCGATGACCGTGCTGCAGCACGCCGCGCAGGACCGCGGGGCGGCCTGGCCGGAGGAGCTCTACCGCTCCGTCCTCGCCGACTCCGCCGAGCGCCCGGTGCTGCTGAACGCCGTGCGGGCCGAGCCGGAGTGGGGCGCCCCCGCGCGCGGGGGCCTGCCCGCCACCACGATCCGCCGCGACGGCGACGAGTGGGTGCTGGAGGGGCGCAAGGGCTTCGCGACCGGCTCCGAGGGCCTGGCCTACCACCTCGTCTGGGCGGTCGACCTGCAGGGCGCCTCGGGCGAGCCCGAGCTCGGCCACGCGATCGTGCCCGGCGATGCTCCGGGCGTGCGGATCGAGAAGACCTGGGATCACCTCGGCCAGCGCGCCTCGAGCACGCACGACGTCGTGTACGAGCAGGTCCGCCTGCCGCTCGAGCACTTCCGCGGCACCCCGAGCTCGCAGCTCGCTCCCGAGGCGGGGGCGGGCGGAGGCTTCGGCCTCGCGGTCGCCGCGCTCTACGTGGGCATCGGGCGGGCGGCGCAGAGCTTCTTCGTCCGGTTCGCGAACGAGCGGGTCCCGACCTCGCTCGGTCGCCCGATCGCGACGACGGAGCGGATCCGCTCGGTCGCCGGCGAGATCGAGGCGCAGCTCGTCCAGGCCGAGGAGGTGCTGCTCTCCCTCGCCGCCCGCGTCGACGCGGGTGATCCGAGGGCCGCCGACCGCGTCGTCGTCGGGAAGCTGCTCGCCACCCGCTCGGCGATCACCGCCGTCGAGACCGCCGTCGCCGCCCTCGGCAACCCGGGGCTCACGCGGCACCACCCGCTCGAGCGCCACCTCCGCGACGTCCTGGCCTCGCGGGTGCACCCCCCGCAGGACGACGCCGCCCTCCTGATCGCCGGCACGCGCACCCTCGCGGCGCGCTGACCCTCTCTCCTTAGGACCCCCACAGCCATGACTCACCGACGATCCCGCTGGGCCGGCGCTGCCGCGCTCACCCTCGCCGCCGCCCTCGCCCTGACCGCCTGCTCCGGCTCCTCCGAGGCCGGCACCGCCTCCGACGACGCGACTCCCGTCTCCGGGGGCCGCCTCTCGCTCGCGTTCTTCCCCGACAACGCCGCGTTCTCGTGCGTCGACCCGTTCCAGACCTACTGGATCGAGCACCGCACCGTCATCCGCAACGTCGCCGACTCCCTCACCGACCAGGACCCGGAGACGGGCGAGATCGAGCCGTGGCTCGCGACCGGCTGGAGCGTGAACGACGCCGGCACGGAGTACACCTTCGACCTGCGCACCGACGTCACCTTCTCGGACGGCACCGTGTTCAGCGCCGACAGCGTGAAGACGGCCTTCGACAGCGACGCGGCGACCCTCGCGCAGCTGCCAGGGGCCTACGGCGGCGTCTACCTCGCCGGCTACTCGGGCACGGAGGTGGTCGACGCCGACACCGTGAAGGTCGCCTTCGCGACTCCCAACGCCGCGTTCCTGCAGGGCACCTCGACCACGAACCTCGCGATCCTCGCCGCCTCGTCGTACGAGCGGACGCCCGAGGAGCGCTGCCTCGGAGCCGTGGTCGGCTCCGGGCCCTTCACCCTCTCCGACTACACGCCGGGCACCGGCATCACCCTCGACAAGCGCGCCGGCTACGCCTGGGGCTCGTCGCTCCGTGAGAACACCGGCGAGGCGTACCTCGACGGGATCGACGTCAGCTACGTCGCCGAGGACAGCGTGCGCGTCGGCCAGCTCACGAGCGACGAGATCGACATCGCCTGGCCGCGGAACCCGATCTCGGAGAACGACCAGGCGGTGATCACCGGCAACGGCGACACCGTCGAGAGCCGATCGCTGCCTGGCCCCGCGAGCAACTACTACCCCAACGTCGCGGAGGGGAGGATCCTCTCGGACGAGAAGGTGCGGCAGGCCGTGCAGAAGGCGATCGACCGCGAGACGTACGCGTCGACGATCTTCGGTGCCGACTATCCGGCCGTCACGAGCGTCTACAACACGACCACGCCGTTCCATCAGGACGAGTCGTCGGAGCTGGCCTTCGACGCCGACGGCGCGGGCGAGCTCCTCGACGAGGCCGGCTGGGCTCTCGGCGACGACGGCTACCGCTACAAGGACGGGCAGAAGCTCACCCTCTCGGTGCCGATCGTGACGCAGTTCGGAGCGGGCGATCAGCTGATCCAGGACCAGCTCAAGCAGGTCGGCATCGATCTCGAGCTGAACGTGATCACGAACGCGCAGCGCGCCGACGTGCTGAACAGCGGTGACTACGACCTGATCTCGACCTACTACACCCGCGCCGACCCGGGAGTGATCCAGTGGATCATCGACTCCCGCTACGCCGGATCGAAGGCCCAGGCGGTGAACAACTTCACCGCAGAGCAGGCGACCGAGGTCCAGGCGCTGCTCGACCGCGGTGTGCAGACCGTCGACACCGCGGCCCGGGCCGCCGTCTACGCCGAGCTCCAGGACTACCTGCTCGAGAACGCCCTGGTGTTCCCCTTCGCCGAGCGGGTGCAGCTCGCCGGAGTCTCGTCGGCGGTGCACGGCTTCCGCTTCACCTCGGAGGCGTTCGGCGACTTCGCCGGGACCTGGATCCAGCCGTGACCACCGTCATCGCTTCCGCCGCACCGGGGAGGTCGGGCACCCGCTCGACCCCCTCGGGCCTCGGCCGCTACCTCGCAGGCCGGCTCGGCCAGGCGGTCCTCGTGCTGTGGGCCGCCTACACCGTGACCTTCGCGGTGCTGTGGCTGCTGCCGAGCGACCCGCTGGCGCTGCTCCTCTCGGCCAACAACGTCGAGCTCGACTCCCTCACTCCGCAGCAGCTCGCCGAGGCGCAGGCGCGCTACGGACTCGACCAGCCGGTCTGGCAGCAGTACCTGCGCATGCTCGGCGACGCGCTCCGCGGCGACTTCGGCACCTCCATCACGAAGGGGATCCCGGTCACGCAGCTGATCGGCGAGAAGCTGCCCGGCACGCTGCAGCTCAGCGCCCTCGCCATCGGGCTCGCGCTGGTCGGCGGCACGGCGCTCGCCTACCTGGCGGCCTACGTCCAGTGGAAGCCGCTCAAGGTGGTGCTCAGCCGCCTGCCGTCCGCCGGAGTCGCGTTCCCCGGGTTCTGGATCGGCCTGCTGCTCATCCAGTTCTTCGCCTTCACCCTGCACCTGCTGCCCTCCACGGGCAGCGCGACTCCGGCGTCCCTGATCCTCCCGGCAGTGACGATGGCGATCCCCACCTCGGCGATGCTCGCCCAGGTGCTGACCCGCAGCTTCGCCGACGTCGAGCGGGAGGCGTACATCACGACCGCGCGCGCCACCGGGCTCTCCCGCGCGGCGGTGCAGTGGCGGCACGCGTTCCGCAACGCCTCGCTGCCGACGCTGACGATCCTCGGCATCCTGGCCGGCAACACCGTCACCGGCGCGATCGTCGCCGAGACGATCTTCGCCCGGCAGGGCATCGGCACGCTCGCCCAGGAGTCGGTGCTCACCCAGGACGTGCCGGTGGTCCAGGCGATCGTGGTGCTGGCCGCGGCCGTCTTCGTCGGGATCAACCTCCTCGTCGACCTGCTCTACCCCCTCCTCGATCCGCGCATCACCACGACAGCGAAGGCGAGCCGGCCATGACGCTCGAACTGACCCGACCCGAGACCGCCGTCCAGGTCGCCTCCGAGCCCCGCGAGCGCGCCGCCCACGGGAGGAGCGCCCGGCGCCTCCGGACGCTCCGGCTCCTCCTCCGCCGCCCCGGATTCGTCATCGCGCTCGCCTTCGTCGTCTTCGTGCTGGCGTCGGCGATCGCCCCGGCGCTCTTCACCGGCTACGACCCGTACGCGACGGCTCCGGTCGACAAGCTGCAGGCGCCGAGCGCCGCGCACCTCTTCGGCACCGATGAGCTCGGCCGCGATCTGTTCGCGCGGGTCCTGCACGGCGGGGCGCTGACCATCCAGGCCACGGTGATCGCTATCGCGATCGCCCTGGTCGGCGGTCTCGCACTCGGCGTCGTCTCTGGCTACGCGGGCGGAGTCGTCGACGCCGTCATCATGCGGATCGTCGACGTGCTGCTCGCCATCCCCGGTCTGCTGCTGGCGCTCGCCATCGTCACCGCGATCGGCTTCGGCACGCTGCCCGTGGCGCTCGCCGTGGGCATCGGGATCCTCCCGGGATTCGCGCGGACCACCCGCGCCGAGGTGCTGCGGGTGAAGACGCTGCCCTACGTCGAGGCCGCGCGCACCGGAGGCGCCACCCGGCTCCGCATCCTCGTGCGGCACGTGCTGCCGAACTCGTGGGGTCCGGTCGCCGTGCTGGCGGTGCTCGATCTCGGCACCGCGATCATCGCGGTGGCCGCGCTGAGCTTCCTCGGCTTCGGCGCGGCGCCTCCCGCGGCGGAGTGGGGCACGCTCATCTCGAGCGGCCGCAACTACCTCGTGACCAGTCCGTGGCTCTCGCTGCTCCCGGGACTGTTCGTCGGACTCCTGGTCTTCTCGCTGAATCACGTGGCGAAGACCGTCGAGGAGGTGCGGTCGTGAGCGCGCTCGTGCGGCTCGAGGGCCTCTCGGTCGCCTACGGCGAGCAGACCGTCGTGCACGAGGTCTCGCTCGAGATCGCACCGGGCGAGATCGTGGCCGTGGTCGGCGAGTCGGGGTCGGGCAAGTCGACGACCGCGAACGCCGTGCTCGGGCTGCTGCCGGCGAACGGCCGGATCACCGGCGGCTCGATCGAGATCGCGGGGGACGACGTGACGCACGCCTCCGAGAAGGAGCTGCGCCGCCTCCGCGGCCGGGTCGTGGGGCTCGTGCCGCAGGACCCGATGGTCGGGCTCGATCCGACCCTCCGGATCGGCGCGCAGGTCGCCGAGGCCGTGCGCCTGCGCGGTGTCGACCGCCGATCCGTCGATGCCGAGGTGCTCGAGGCGCTCGGGCAGGCGGGGATCGACGATCCCGAGCTGCGGGCGAGGCAGTACCCGCACGAGCTCTCCGGGGGCCTGCGCCAGCGTGCGCTGATCGCGATCGCCCTCGCGGGGAAGCCGCGGCTGATCATCGCCGACGAGCCCACCTCCGCCCTCGACGTCACGGTGCAGAAGCGGATCCTCGACCATCTGCAGTCGCTCGTCCGCGAGCAGGGCATCGCGCTGCTGATCATCACGCACGATCTCGCCGTCGCGGCCGATCGGGCCGACCGCGTGCTCGTGATGCGCGGAGGCCGGGTCATCGAGCAGGGGCCGCCCGCTGAGATCCTCGTGGCGCCGCGGGAGGAGTACACGCGCGCCCTGATCGCCGCCGCTCCCGGTCTCGGGCACGGCGGGAGGATCGTGCCGCGCTTCGAGCAGGTGGAGCCGGCTCCCGAGATCCTGCGGATCGAGAACGTGGTGAAGGACTTCCCGCTCCCGGGGAGGCGCGGCGGCTTCCGCGCGCTCGACGACGTGTCGTTCTCGGTGCGCGCCGGGCAGACGCTCGCTCTGGTGGGGGAGTCGGGATCGGGCAAGACGACGGCGCTGCGGATCGCCCTCGGACTCGAGCGCGCGTCGAGCGGTCGGGTCCTCGTCGAGGGCGCCGACCTGACCACTGCCCGCGAGAAGCAGTGGCGGCCGCTCCGGCGCCGCATCCAGCTGGTGCACCAGAATCCGTTCGCGGCGCTCGACCCGCGCTTCACAGTGCTCGAGTCGGTGATCGAGCCGCTCGTGTCCTTCGGAGTGGGCGACCGCGTCACCCGCCTCGCCCGCGCGCACGAGCTGCTCGACCGGGTCGGGTTGCCCGACTCCTTCCTGTCCCGCCTGCCCGCCGAGCTCTCGGGCGGTCAGCGGCAGCGGGTGGCGATCGCCCGGGCCCTCGCGCTCGGCCCCGACCTCGTGCTGCTCGACGAGCCGGTGTCGGCGCTCGACGTGTCGGTGCAGGCGCAGATCCTCGAGCTGCTGGTCGAGCTGCAGCGCGACCTCGGCGTCGCCTACCTCTTCATCTCGCACGACCTCGCCGTGGTCGCCGAGGTCTCCCACGAGATCGTGGTGCTGAACCGCGGCCGGGTCGAGGAGGCGGGCAGCACCTCCCGCGTCTTCGGCTCGCCCGAGGCGGAGTACACCAGGACGCTGCTCGCGGCCATCCCCGGGGCTGCGGCGGTGGTCTCGTGAGCGCGCGCTTCCTCGTGATCGGCGGAGGCGCCGTCGGCTCGGTGGTCGCGGCGCAGCTGCACTTGGCGGGGCAGGACGTCGTCCTGATAGCGCGCGGTGAGCACCTCCGCGTGGTCCGCGAGCGCGGGCTGCGCCTCCGACGGCCGGCGGGCGACGAGACCGTGCGCGTGCCGGTCGCGAGTGGGCCGGCGGAGGCGGCACCTCGTCGTGGCGATGTGCTCCTGCTCACCGTCAAGGCGCAGGACGCCGAGGCGGCGCTCGCCGAGTGGGCGTGGACGCCGCTGATCGGCGGGGGAGCGGGCGGCACCCTGCCGGTGCTCACCTTCCAGAACGGGCTCGCCGCCGAGGACCTGGCGCTCCGCCGCTTCTCCAGCGTGCTCGGCGTCTCGATCGGCATCGCGGCCAGCTTCCTGACTCCCGGAGAGGTCGTGTCGCCGTCGTTCCCGACCGTCGGCGTGCTGTGGATCGGGCGCCACCCCGACGCCGACGACGTCCGGGCCGAGGCGCTCGCCGCGACCTTCCGCGACGCGGGCTTCGCGGCCCGCGCGGTGGCCGACATCGGCGCGTGGAAGGCTCGCAAGCTGCTCGCCAACGCCGTGAACGGCCTCGACCTCTTCACCGGCTCCGACAGCGAGCACGCCGCCGCCCGCGAGGCCCTCGTGGCGGAGGCGCGCCTCGCGCTCACCGCGAGCGGCCGCGCGATCGCGGAGGACGACGGCACCCGCCTCCGCGTCGACCCCGTGCCCGGTCACACCCCCGGCCGCCTCTCGACCTGGCAGAGCTTCGCCCGCGGCGCCGGGAGCGAGGTCGACCACCTGACCGGCGAAGTCGTGCTGCTCGCCCGCCGGGCGGGCGTCGCCGTGCCCGTGAGCGAGCGGCTGCAGTCCCTCCTCGGGCTCCGCGGGCGGGAGGCGGCCGTCGCGCCGCTCCCGCTCGCCGAGCTCCTCGTCCCCCTCTCCGAAGGAGTCCCCGCATGACCCTCACCGTCCCCACCTCCACGCGCACCGCCCGGCACTTCGACGAGCCGGAGGGGATCGCCGCCCGCGGCACGCTGATCGTCCTCGGCGGTCGCGGCGAGACCCCCGCCGTCTACGAGAGGTTCGGCACACGGATCGCCCGCGACGCCTACCGCGTGCGCGCCCTCGGCGACGCCACGGCACCGGGCGTCCGCGAGGAGGCGCTCGCCCTCCTGGGCGACCCCGCGGCGGTCTCGCCCGTGGTGCTCGTCGGCTCCGATGCGGGAGCCGCGGTCGCCCTCGAGATCGCCGCCACCCTTCCCGACGCGGTCGACGCGGTGATCGTCGCCGGTCTGCCGGTCCGGGCCGAGGGCGGCGAGGGCATCGCCGAGCGGACCTCCTGCCCCAACCACGCCGGGGTGCTCGAGCGCGAGGCCGACGCCGGTGCGCGCGACGCGGTGCTGCCTCCCGAGCTGCTGGCCGTCGCGGCGAGCGCCGTGCGAGCCCCACTGCTCGCGCTGCACGGCGAGGCCGATGCGATCAGTCCCGCCGAGGAGGCGGTGGCCGTGTACCGCACCGCCCCGCGCGCCGAGGTCCACCTCCTCGCGGGCGGCCGGCACGATGCGCTGAACGACGCGACCCACCGCTCCGCCGCCGCGACCGTGGTGCTGTTCCTCGAGCGGGTGAAGGCCTCCGCGGCCACGGCGGAGATCATCACGCGGGTGGACGCGTGAGCATCGCTGCGCCGGTCTTCGACCCGTCCGTCGCCCGCGCCGACCGCTCGGGCTGGTCGCCCCCCGGCGATCCCGTCGGGGTCGTCCGCGCCCGCGACGTCGACGAGGTCCGCGCGACGCTCGCCCACGCCTCCGCCCACGGGATCCCCGTGGTGACCCGTGGCGCCGCCTCCGGACTCGCGGGCGCCGCGAGCGCGGGGGAGGGCGCGATCGTCCTCGACGTCTCCGGCCTCGACCGCATCCTCTCGATCGACCCGGTCGACGGCATCGCGCGAGTCGAGCCCGGAGTGATCACCGCCGATCTCGACCGCGCGGCGGCCCGCCACGGCCTGCTCTACGCCCCCGATCCGGGCAGCGTCGAGATCTCGACCATCGGCGGCAACATCGCCACCAATGCGGGCGGGCTGCGCGGTGCCAAGTACGGAGTGACGCGCGACGCCGTCCTCGCCCTCGACGTCGTGCTGGCCGACGGCTCCCTGGTGCACCTCGGCCGCGACACGGTGAAGGGCGTCGTCGGCCTCGACCTGACCGCCCTGCTGGTCGGGTCGCAGGGGAGTCTCGGCGTGGTCGTCGGCGCGACCCTCCGCCTCCTGCCGCGCCCACGGCTGACCGCGACCGCCGCCGCGTTCTTCACCGATGTCGCCGCCGGAGCCGAGGCGGCCGCCGCCCTCGCCCTCGCGGGCCTCCGACCGAGCGTGCTGGAGCTCGTCGACGCGAGCACCCTCGAGGCGATCGACGCGCTGCGCGGCTCCGCTCTCGCCACGCGCGGTGGTGCGTTCCTCCTCGTGCAGACCGACGGCTTCGGCGCGGCGGAGGAGATCGAGGCGGTGCGCGCCGTGCTCGCACCGACCGCGACCGGCGTCGAGACCACGCTCGACGCCGAGGAGGGCCTCGCACTGGCCGCCGCCCGCCGCGACGCCCTGCCCGCGATCGAGGCGCGCGGCCGGGTGCTGATCGAGGACATCGCGGTGCCCCGCTCGCGCCTCGCCGAGGCGATCCGACGGATCCACGCGATCGCCGGCGACACCGGTGCCGACGTCTACGTCTTCGCCCACGCGGGCGACGGCAACCTGCACCCGATCATCCGCCTGCGCGACGAGTCGGAGGAGGCGCGCGCGCAGGCCGACGCCGCGGCCGAGGCCGTCTTCGCGCTGGCCCTCGAGCTCGGCGGCACCGTGAGCGGCGAGCACGGCGTCGGCGGGCTCAAGCGCGAGTGGGCCCGGCGCGAGCTCGGACCCGACGTCGTCGCCCTGCAGCGCGCGGTGCGGCGGCTGTTCGATCCGCAGGGCATCCTGAATCCCGGAACCGCGCTGTGAGCGCACTCGAAAGGACGGCCATGACCGACACCGGCATCCCCGACCGCACCGCCGTCCTCGTGACGCCCGACGAGCTGGAGGCGGCCCTCGCGTCGCCCGAGCCGCCGCTGGTCCTCGACGTGCGCTGGCGTCTCGACCGCCCCGACGGCCGGCCCGCGTACCTCGAGGGTCACATCCCCGGCGCGGTCTACGTCGACCTCGACCACGAGCTCGCGGCGCACGGCGAGCCCGGCGACGGGCGGCACCCGCTGCCTCCGATCGAGGCGCTGCAGGAGGCGGCGCGCCGCTGGGGGCTCCGCCGCGGCCGGGCGGTCGTGGTCTACGACGACCTCAAGAACCTCTCGTCGGCCCGCGCCTGGTGGCTGCTGCGCGCCGCCGGAGTCGCCGACGTGCGCCTGCTCGACGGATCGCTGCGGGCGTGGACGGGCTCGGGTCGCCCGCTGGAGGCCGGCCCCGTGGTGCCGCTCGCGCCCGGCGATGCGGAGCTCGCCTACGGCGCGCTGCCGGTGCTCGACATCGACGCGGCGGCCGCGCTGCCGTCCGACGGCGTGCTGCTCGACGCCCGTGCGCCCGAGCGCTACCGCGGCGACGTCGAGCCGATCGACCCGCGAGCCGGGCACATCCCCGGAGCGCTGAACGCCCTGGCGACCGACAACGTCGACTCCGACGGGCGCTTCCTGCCGTCGTCGGAGCTGCGCGCCCGCTTCGAGGCGATCGGCGTGCGGTCCGACGCCCCCGTCGGCGTCTACTGCGGCTCCGGAGTGACGGCCGCCGCCGACGCCGTCGCGCTGACCCTCGCCGGCTTCGCACCGCGCCTGTACCCCGGCTCCTGGTCGCAGTGGTCGAACACCCCCGGCCGCCCGGTCGCGACGGGCCCGTCCGCGTAGGCGCGACGCCCCCGATTCCTCAGAAGTTGCGGTAGTCGCGTCCGACTACCGCAACTTCTGGAGTGTGGGGGCTCCCGGATCCGCCCGCCCAGCCTCTGCCTCCGGGTCGCGCTCGAGTACGCAGGAATTGTCGTACTCGACGCTCCAGTACGACAACTTCTGCGGAGTGGATCCACGGCCCACTCATTCCTCAGAAGTTGCGGTAGTGGCGCGCCACTACCGCAACTTTTGGAGGGTCGGGGGCGCCCGGATCCGCTCGCCCGGCCTCAGCCTCCACGTCGCAATCGATTACGCAGGAGTTGTCGTACTCGACGCTCGACGACGACAACTCCTGCGGAGTCGATCCGCAGCCCGCCCATTCCTCAGAAGTTGCGGTAGTCGCGCGCCACTACCGCAACTTCTGGAGAGTCGAGGGCGCTCAGACCCGCCCGCCCGGCCTCAGCCTTCACGTCGCATTCGAGTACGCAGAAGTCGTCGTACTCGACGCTCGAGTACGACGACTTCTGGAGTCTCGCGCCGGCGAGGGAGGCAGCTCGGAGGAGGTGCGCGCCTCAGCCCAGGCGGGAGTGCTCGCCGAGGTGGTGCCAGGTGCGGTTGTGGTAGACGAGGGGAGCGGTCGTGTCCGAGTCCTCGGGGACGTGCGCCTCGAGGGCGTGCACGGCCACGATCGTCGACGATCCCGCCTCCATGCGGTTGATGACGGTGCCGCGGATCCAGGCGGCCGCCGTCGGGAAGTACGGCTCGCCGGTCGGCAGCCGCGACCAGATCGAGGTGTCGGCGAAGCGGTCGATCCCGCTGGTCGAGCCGAGGCGCGCGAGGTCCAGCTGTCCCGCGCCGAGGAGGTGGACGACGAGCGTCTCGGACGCCTGGATCGCGGGCGAGCTCGACGACGCCGACGACAGCGAGAACACGAACAGCGGAGGCTCGGCGCTCACGGAGAAGACGGACGTCGCGGTCAGCGCGACGGGACCGGTCCCGGGGTCGGCGGTGATGAGGGCGACGCCGGCGGCGTGGTTGCGGAACGCGAGCTTGAACTCGTCCGACGACAGCCCCGCGAAGGCGGCACGCTTGCTCGGCTCGTCGGCGCCCGCGGTGGTGGCGAGGTTCTCACGGCTCATCGGAGGCTCCTGATCGATCGGGGATGCGGCGCGGGTCGGCTCGCCTTCGCGCCGCAGCACTGCCCCTCCAGCCTGTCGCACTGCTGGGGGAGCCCTCGCCGCATTGCGGAGTATGACACCGCAGCCTGCCGGTGGTCCGTGATCCTCCGGGCCGCCGTTCGCGCGGTCTGCAGGAGGCGGAGGTGCGATCTGCAGGACTCGCGGTCCGAAGAGCGCTCTCCGCCGCGTCGCGCCCGGACTTCAGACCGGACCTCCTGCAGACCGCACGCTCTCCTGCAGACCGCACGCTCTCCTGCAGACCGCACCACCTCCGTCTCACCGCACGCACGCCCTCAGCGCAACCCGTCGCGCCCCGCACCCCGCGCGCGCACACTCGAGGCATGGCCCACCGCGTCCGCGAGTCCTCCGCCCGCCCCGAGAGCAAGACCTGCGCCTCCTGCGGCCGCGAGATCGAGTGGCGCGCGAAGTGGGCGCGCGACTGGGAGAACGTCCGCTACTGCTCCGACGCCTGCCGTCGCCGCGGCGTCGGCCCCGAGGAGGCGCGCCTCGAGGACGAGATCCGCCACCTCCTCCTCGCCAGGGCCGCCTCCTCGACCGCCTGCCCCTCCGAAGTCGCGCGCAAGGTGGGCGGCGAGGACTGGCGCCCGCTGATGGAGCCCGTCCGCCGCGCCGCCCGCCGGCTCGTCGACCGTGGCGAGATCGACATCGTGCAGGGCGGCCAGATCGTCGACCCGTCGCGCGCGAAGGGCCCGATCCGCCTCCGCCGCCGCCCCGGCGGGCCCCTGTCGCCCGGCGGCTCCGCCGGTTAGCGTGAGCAGATGCCCAGCAGCGACGCCGTCGTCCTCACCGTCCCCGGACCGCACGGCGACCGCGAGGTCCGCCTCTCGAGCCTCGGGCGAGTCCTCTTCCCCGAGCCCGGCATCACCAAGCGCGAGGTGGCGGAGTACCTGATCGCGGTCGGCGACGCCTTCCTCGCCGCGAACGGCGATCGTCCCGTGTCGCTGCAGCGCTTCTCCTCCGGGATCGACGGCGACCAGTTCTTCTCGAAGAACCCGCCCAAGGGCGCTCCCGAGTACGTCCGCTCCGTCCCCGTCACCTACCCGAGCGGCCGCGTGCACCCGCAGCTCGTCATCGACGAGCCGGCCGTCGCCGTCTGGGCCGCGCAGATGAACACGATCACGTTCCACCCCTGGGCCTCGAAGGCCGGCGACTCCGACCACCCCGATCAGCTCCGCATCGACCTCGATCCCCAGCCCGGGACCGATGTGGCCGACGCCGTCCGCGCGGCGCACGTCCTCCGCGAGGTGCTGCGCGAGGCCGAGCTGGAGCCGTTCGTCAAGACCTCGGGCAACCGCGGCCTGCACGTGTTCGCGCCGATCGAGCCCGAGCACGAGTTCCTCGAGGTGCGGCACGCCGTCATCGCCGCGGCGCGCGAGCTCGAGCGCCGGATGCCCGAGCAGGTCACCACGGCGTGGTGGAAGGAGGAGCGCGGCGAGCGCATCTTCGTCGACTTCAACCAGGCGAACCGCGACCGCACCATGGCCGGCGCCTACAGCCCGCGCCCCCTCGCGCACGCCCCGGTGTCCTGCCCGCTCGAGTGGGACGAGCTCGACGGAGTCGACCCGCGGAAGTTCACCGTCCGCACCGTCCCCGAGCGCCTCGCGTCGCAGGGCGACCCGTGGGCGCGGATGCACGACTCTCCCGGCCGGCTCGGGACACTGCTCGAATGGTGGGAGCGCGATGTCGGGAACGGCTTCGGGGAGCTGCCCTTCCCGCCCGACTTCCCGAAGATGCCCGGCGAGCCGCCGCGCGTCCAGCCGAGCCGCGCGAAGAAGCCCGCGGCCGACTGACGCGCCGGAACGTCGGCTCAGCCGAGCACGTCGTCGAGGTCATAGGCCGTCGGCCGCTCGAGCTGCTCGAAGGTGCAGGAGGCGGCCTCGCGGTCGGGACGCCAGCGCTCGAACTGCACCGTGTGGCGGAACCGCTCGCCCTCCATCTGGTCGTAGCGCACCTCGAGCACCCGGGTCGGCCGCAGCCTGACGAACGTCGTGTCGCGACTGCCCGAGAAGCGGCTCCGCTCGCCGTCGCCGCGCACCGGATCGCCCGCCTCGTCGCGCTCGACGACGTCCGCGAGCTCCTCCACCAGCTCCACCCGTCGAGCGTCGGTGAAGGCGGAGGCGCCGCCCACCTGCCGGAGGTTCCCGTCGGCGTCGTGGAGGCCGAGCAGCAGCGAGCCGAGTCCCGGCTTCGACGTGTGCTCGCGGTAGCCGATCGCGATGACGTCGGCCGTGCGGTGGTGCTTCACCTTCAGCATCGACCGCTTGCCGGGGGCGTAGGGCGCGTCGAGGGCCTTCGCGACGACTCCGTCGAGCCCCGCCCCCTCGAAGCGGTCGAGCCAGTCCCGCGCGAGAGCCTCGTCGGCGGTGGTGCGTCCGAGGTGCAACGGAGGCGCCACGCCGTCGAGCAGGCCGGCGAGCGCCGCACGCCGCGCCGAGTAGGGCTCCTCGAGCAGGCTCCGGCCGCCGACGGCGAGCAGGTCGAACGCGACGAGCATCGCCGGAGTCTCTGCCGCGAGGGTGGCGACCCGGCTGGCGGCGGGGTGGATGCGCTGCGAGAGCAGCTCCCAGTCGAGCCGCTGCGCGCCGCGGTCACCGGTCGCGAGCACGATCTCGCCGTCGAGCACGCAGCCGTCGGGCAGGAGGTCGAGGAACGCGGCCACCAGCTCGGGGAAGTAGCGGGTCAGCGGCTTCGAGCCGCGGCTGCCGATCTCGCAGCCGCCGTCGGCTCGCGAGACGATCGCCCGGAACCCGTCCCACTTCGGCTCGTAGGAGAAGCCGCCCGGCACGCTGTCCTGGGCGGGGACCACGGGCACCGCCTTCGCCAGCATCGGGGCGATCGGGAGGGCGAGAGGGAGGTCCATCTCCCGATCATCGCGGGCGGATGCGACGCCCGCACCCCCCTGTTGGGCGACGTGGCCGGAGGCGACAC
Organism: Rathayibacter sp. VKM Ac-2754; assembly: GCF_009807095.1. GTDB lineage: Bacteria > Actinomycetota > Actinomycetes > Actinomycetales > Microbacteriaceae > Rathayibacter. The sequence continues at coordinate 55,472 of NZ_WUCC01000007.1, forward strand.
GCCGTATCGAGTGGTGAAGTGGGTTCGTTTCGCGCCATCACACCCGGGAGACTGGGGCGATGCACAGGTGGGGACGACGATCCGGATCGCAGGGTGGACCAGACCGGACAGCCGGGGGGCTCCGAAGAGCAGGTATGACCTACTCCAGTCGGCGCGCGCTCGGACGGGACTCGCGCTGATGCCGCGCGAGACCACCGGCGTCGCACGACGACTGTTCGGACGCATCCGCCGGGACGACGCCCTCGCCGAGCACCACGAGGCGCCCGGCCCGGAGAAGACCGTCCCGCGCCCTCCGTCGCGCGCCGTGTCCGCACAGTCCTCCGGACTGCTCACCTTCGACGTGTCGGCACCGTCGATCGGCCGCTACTGCGAGCTCGACCCCGACGCCATCGAGTTCCCGCACCCGGCTGTCGCCGACTTCGTTCCCGACCTGTCGCGCCATGCCTCGTCCGGAGGCGCGGCGCCGGTGGCCGCTCCCGATGCCGCTCCTCGCTCGGAGGCGCCGCCCGCTCCCGCACCGCTCTCGAGCTTCGCGCCGCCCGCGCCGCTCTCGAGCACAGCGCCGCCCGCGCCCCGGTCGGCGCTGTCCGCCGTGTCGGCGCAGGAGGAGGCCGCGGCCGCCGAGCGCGCCGCCGTGGTGCAGCGCATCGCCGAGCGACTGGCCGAATCCAAGCGCGCCGCCGAGGCCGAGCGCGCGGGGGAGGCGCAGCCTCTCGCCGTGGCAGGGCACGTCGCCGATACCGAGCGCTCTGCAGAGGCCGAGCGTGTCGCGGAGGCTGAGCGTGCCGCGGAGGCTGAGCGTGTCGCGGAGGCCGAGCGTCTCGCGGAGGCTGAGCGTCTCGCGGAGGCCGAGCGTCTCGCGGAGGCCGAGCGTCTTGCGGAGGCCGAGCGTCTCGCCGAGGCTGAGCGTCTCGCGGAGGCCGAGCGTCTCGCCGAAGCTGAGCGTGTCGCGGAGGCCGAGCGTGTCGCGGAGGCCGAGCGTGCCGCCGAGGCCGAGCGTGCCGCGGAGGCCGAGCGTGTCGCGGAGGCCGAGCGTGTCACCGAGGCCGAGCGTGTCACCGAGGCTGAGCGTCTTGCGGAGGCCGCGCGTCTCGCCGAGGCGGAGCGTCTTGCGGAGGCCGCGCGTCTCGCCGAGGCCGAGCGTCTCGCGGAGGCCGCGCGTGCCGCCGAGGCTGCGCGTCTCGCCGAGGCCGCGCGCACCGCCGAGGCCGCGCGCACCGCCGACCTCGCGAGCGCAGCCGAGCTCGAGCGCGCCGCAGCCGCGCGCGCCCGAGACGACGAGCCACTCGACGCCTCCGCCCCCTCCGCCTTCGAGCGCCCCGCCCCGACCGTCCCGCTGAGCGCCCCCTCCCTCGCCGCCGTGTCGACGTTCGGAGTGGCGCCCGCCATCGGCGAGGTCTGCGCCCTCGACCCCGACGCGATCGAGTTCCCCCACCCGGCCGTCGCGTCCTTCGTGCCGGCGACCATCCACCACCGGCCCTCCGAGCCCTCGCGATCCTTCGTGTCCCGGAAGGATGCGGCCGCTCCTGCCGCGCTCGCCGAGACTCCGCAAGACCCCTTCGACTCCGTCCTCCTCGACGACCGACCTCCCGCGCCGCCGACGTATCCCGAGCATCTGCTGAACCTCGCCGACGCTCCGGACAATCAGAACGACGAGCCCGCTGCCGAGGAGCGCGCCCCGCGCTCGCGTCGCGGTCTGCTCGCGGTCGGGATCGGCATCGGAGCCGCGGTCCTCGTCGTCGGAGGTGCGCTCGTCGCCGTTCCGCTGCTCTCGCAGGGCGGTTCCGCCGACCCCGCCCCCGCCGCCGACCCCGGCACCACGGCCGCCGCCGTCGACTGGATCGCCTCCTCGCTCGACCCGTCGGCGGTGCTGCTGGTCCAGGACGACCTCGTCGACCAGGTCAGCGACGGAGGGTTCTCCTCCGACACGATCGTCTCCGAGTCCACCCTCGCCGCCGCGGCGCCCGACTCGGCGTGGCGGGCGGCCGACTACGTCCTGGCCACGCCCGCGCTGACCGCGACGGCGACCGGAGAGGTCTCGACCGCCCTCGAGAATTCGGAGCCCGTCGCGCAGTTCGGCGGCGGAGACTCCACCGTCGAGGTCCGGCGCGTCCTCGACGAGGGTCTGGAGGCGGCGGCCGCCGATGCGGCCGTCCTGACCGCGGCGCGGGCGTCCGCCGGTGCTCAGCTCGCCGCGAACCCCGCCCTCACCACGACCCCGGCCGCCCGCGCCCTGCTCGAGGAGGGGCGCGTCGACTCCCGGCTGCTCCTGCTCCTCGGTCAGCAGCTGGCCGCCTCCCCGCTCTCGGTCGCCGACTTCCCCTCCGGCGCGAACGAGACGGAGGGAGTCCGTCACCGCCTGCTCCTCTCCGGCTACAACGGCGCCGGCATCCCGGCCGACGCCACTGCGACCGCCGACGCCACGACGTGGCTCGGCAGCCAGACCGGCGACTTCGTCCCCCGCTCCGTCGACTCCAGTGCAACGGGACTGCTCGTCACCCTGGACGTCGGCGAGCCCGCCGGACTCCTCCCGAACGCCCCGTAGCGCCACCCCACCCGAAGGACACCCCATGCACACGCTCGCCCGCTCCGCCCGCTCGCCCCGCCGCTTCTCGCGGATGGCCGTCGGGTTGGTCGCGGCGGCCGCGCTCGCTGCACTGGGTGCGGCGCCGGCGTCCGCGGCGGAGGCGGCGCCGGGCACGGGCTGGGTGCGCGTGGCTCATCTGTCACCCGACACGAAGTCGGTCGACGTCACCCTGACCGCCCTCGCAGGCGGAGGCGCGGCCTTCGAGCTCGACAACGTCGCGTACGGCGCGGTCTCGCCCTACTGGACGCTGCAGCCGGGCACCTACGTCGTGTCGATGGTCCCCTCCGACGCTCCCGACGGGTCCGCCCCGGTGATCCAGCAGTCCGTCGACGTCTCGGCCGGCACCCCGCTCACCGTCGCCGCTCTCGGCCGGAACGCCGTCCTCAGCACCACCGTCTTCACCGACGACCTGACCGCGCCGGCCGACGGTCAGGCGCGGGTGCGCGTCATCCAGGCCTCGACCACCGCCTCGCAGGTCGACGTCGTCACCACCACCGGAGCGATCCTCGCGAGCGATGCGCAGCAGGGCACGGCGACGCCGTACAAGAACGTCCCCGCGGGGCCCTGGAGCCTCGACCTCAGCACCACCTCGGCCACGGCGAAGGCCGATCTCGACCTCGCGCCCGGCTCGGTCGCCTCGCTGTTCGTCCTCGACGACGCCACCGGCGGTCTCGTCGTCTCGCCGGTGCTCGACTCCGCCGCGGTCGGCGACCTGCCCACCGGCGGCATCCAGACCGGAGGCGGCGCCACGGCCGTCCACGTCTCGTCCGCCCAGCCCCCGGTCATGACGGGCGTCCTCGGCATCGGCGCGGTCCTCGCCCTGATCGCCGCCGCCGTCGTCGTCCTCTCGCGGCGGAGCGCAGCGAGCGGACGCTGATGCGCCGGACACCGGCGGTCGCGACCGTCGCCCTGATGCTGCTGCTCGCGGGCTGCGCGGCGGCGCCTCCGGCCGCGCCTCCCGCCGAGCCCCGCGAGACGACGGCCGCCGTCGCTCCGAGTGCGACCCCCGGTCCGGCCGACGCGGGGGGTCTGCAGGATCCGGTCGCCGGCTCCGCCACCGTGCGCTCGAGTCTCGTGCCCGAGCGCGTGATCATCCCCGCCCTGGGCGTCGACTCGAGCCTCGAATCACTGACCCGCGACGAGACCGGCTGGATCCAGCCGCCCGAGCTCGTCGACGAGGCCGGCTGGTACCGCGACGGCGTGGTGCCGGGCGACATCGGCCCGTCCGTCATCGCGGGTCACGTCGACTCGCGGATCGGGCCCGGCGTGTTCCTGCGCCTGTCCGAGCTCGCCCCCGGCGACACGGTCGACGTCGTCCTCTCGGACGGGAGCACGCGCACCTTCTCGGTCACCGGATCGGTGACGGTCCCGAAGGAGGACTTCCCGACCGAGGACGTCTACGGTCCGACCCCGACCGCGCAGCTGCGGTTGATCACCTGCGGAGGCGTCTTCGACGACTCCTACGGCCACTACGTCGACAACGTGGTGGTCTCGGCCGTGCGCGTTCCGTGAGGAGCGGGTTCCGGCGACTCGCAGCCGTCTCGGCGTTTCGGCGCGTACCCTCCGGGGGTATGAGCACCTCCTGGAAGCGCTGGACCCCGTTCGCCGCCGTACCCCTGGTCGTCGTCGCCGCGGCCGTCGCCCTTCCCCTGTCGGCGAGCGCCGCCGGGGACCTCCCCGAGAAGTCCGCCTCCGAGCTGCTGGCGTTCGTCGCCGAGAACGACGTGACCGCGTTCTCGGGCGAGATCGAGCAGACCTCCGACCTCGGGCTCCCCGACCTCTCCGCCCTCGGCGGATCGACCGGTTCCGACACCGCATCGCCGACCGACTCCCTCCTCGAGCTCGCGACCGCGTCGCACCAGGCCCGCGTCTTCGTCGACGCCGAGCAGGGCGCGCGGCTGCAGATCCTCGACCGCCTCGCCGAGCGCGACATCGTCGCGTCCAAGGGCGACGGCGTCTGGATCTACGACTCCGCCGAGAACACGGCCACCCACATCCTGCCCTCCGGCGACGCGACGGCCGAGGAGTCGGCGCCCGCCGCCGAGGTGCCCACCCCGTCCAGTGCCGCTGAGCAGATCCTGGCGTCGATCGACCCGACGACGAGCGTCGCGGTCGGCTCCGACGTCAGCGTCGCCGGTCGCGACGCCTACGAGCTCGTGCTCACCCCGCGCGAGCCCGGCACCCTGGTCGGCTCGGTCACCATCTCGGTCGACGGCGAGACCGGGCTGCCCCTCGGTGTCGCGGTGACCGCTGTCGGCGGCACGGCCCCGGCCTTCAGCGTCGCGTACTCGAGCATCGACTTCGACGCTCCGGACGCCGCCATGTTCAGCTTCTCGGCCCCCGAGGGCGCGACCGTGACGGAGGAGACGGCCCCCGGCCACGACACCTCCGCCGCTCCCGAGACCGCGGCGCCCGAGGCGAGCGCTCCCACGGACTCCGATGTCACGACCACCGGCACCGGCTGGGCCACCGTCGTCGAGCTCCCCGCCGGCGACGCCGAGTCGCTCGGCGCCCTCGACTCCGTCACCACCGCCGTCGACGGCGGCCGGGTGCTCTCCTCGGCCCTGCTGAGCGTGCTGGTCACCGACGACGGCCGCGTCCTCGCCGGAGCGGTCCCGACCGACGCCCTGCTCGACGCTGCCGCCGGGCGGTGACGACCGGCGAGCTCGCGGTCGAGACCCGCGGTCTCACCAAGCGCTTCGGGCGACAGGAGGCGGTGTCGGGTCTCGATCTGGCAGTGCCGCGAGGAGCCGTCTTCGGCTTCCTCGGCCCGAACGGCTCGGGCAAGACCACGACGATCCGGATGCTCCTCGCCCTCGCGTCGCCGACGGAGGGGAGCATCACGGTGCTCGGCTCGGCCATGCCGCGACGCGCGGCCGACGTCCTTCCCCGCGTCGGCGCCCTGGTCGAGGGCCCGGGCTTCTACCCGTTCCTCTCGGGCGCCGCGAACCTCCGCCGCTTCGACGCGGCCGAGCCCGGCACGTCGTCGCGCACCCGTGATGTCCGCGCGAAGGAGGCGCTCGCCCGCGTCGGCCTCTCGGCCGCGGCCCGCAAGAAGGTCGGCTCGTACTCGCTCGGCATGAAGCAGCGCCTCGGCATCGCCGTCGCCCTGCTGTCACCGCGCGATCTCATCGTGCTCGACGAGCCGACGAACGGACTCGACCCGCAGGGCACGCGCGAGGTCCGCTCGCTGGTGCGCGGACTGAACGAGGACGGCACCACGGTCCTCGTCTCGAGCCACCTGCTCGCCGAGATCGAGCAGCTCTGCACGCACGCCGCCGTGATGCGCACCGGTCGCCTCGTCGCGCAGGGCGGGCTCGACGAGCTCCGCGGCGACGCCGCATCGATCGAGCTGCTCACTCCCGACCCCGAGCGCGCTGTCGGCGAGCTCGCCGCGCGAGGGCTGCAGCCGCGGGTCACGCCCGCCGCGCACCCCACCGATCCGCCGCTCGTGGTCGCCGGGCTCCCCGCGGGCACGGCACCGGAGGCGCTCGTCGCCGGTCTGGTCGCCGCCGACGTCCGCGTGCGCGGCTTCGCGGTCCGCCGGCCCTCCCTCGAGGAGCGCTTCGTCGAGCTGACGGGGGAGGGCTTCGATGTCGAACGCTGACGTCGCGCGCCGGCGCGGTGGCGTCGGCTCGCTGCTCGTCTCCGAGCTCGCCCTGCTCTTCCGCCGCCGACGCACCTGGGCACTGCTGGCCGCTCTCGCCGCCATCCCCATCCTGCTCGCCGTCGCGGTGCGCCTGTCGGGCAGCGAGGGCGGTGGACCCTCCTTCGTCGGCGCGATCGCGGGCAACGGGCTCTTCGTCGGCTTCGCGGCGATCACCGTCGCGGTCCCGCTGTTCCTCCCGCTGACCATCGGCGTCGTCGCCGGCGACGCGATCGCGGGGGAGGCGTCGCTCGGCACGCTCCGCTATCTGCTCGTCACCCCGGTCGGGCGGATCCGACTGCTCGCGGTGAAGTTCGCGGCATCGGTGGCGTTCTGCCTCGCCGCGGCCCTGACCGTCATGGTCGTGGGCATCGTGATCGGCCTCGCCCTGTTCCCGGCCGGCCCCGTCACGCTGCTCTCGGGCAGCACCGTCCCGCTCGGCGATGCGATCGGGCGCGCAATCGCCATCGCGGTCTACGCGGCGCTCTCGCTGGTCGGCCTCGCCGCGATCGGACTCTTCATCTCGACGCTGACCGATGTGCCGGTCGGGGCGATGGCGGCCACCGTGGTCGTCTCGATCGCCGCGCAGATCGTCGGCTCGCTCTCGCAGCTCGACGCGCTGCACCCCTTCCTGTTCACGGACCGCTGGTTCGACTTCGCCGATCTGCTGCGCGACCCGATCGCCTGGGGCTCCCTCGGCGAGAACGCGCTCCTGCAGCTCGCGTACGTCGCGGTGTTCGGCTCGCTGGCCATCGGGCGCTTCACGACGCGCGACGTCCTGTCCTGAGGGCTCCACCACCGAGGCCGCCCTCCCGCGTCGGCGGTGAGGGCGGCCTCGGTGGTCGATCGGGCGTCAGGCCTGGGGTGCGACGCCGAAGCTGACGGAGCCCGACTCGTCGACCTGGGCGTCGAGCACCTTGTCGTCGAGCGCGGCCGAGGCGACGACGTCGAGGAACACGCGCGCGCCGTCCTGCTCGACGACGGCGTCGGTCGTCTCGGGGGCCGCCGCGACGGTGACGGCGAGGTTGCGGGCGTCGAGGTCGTCGCCGCTGATGCGGAGACCGCCCTCCGCGGGCACCTCGGTCTGGCTGGTGATGGTCGTGACGATCGAGCTGGCACTGTCGGTGAGGGTGAGCATCGTGTCGTTCCTTCCGTCCGGGATCGATGAGGGAGCCACGATGCCGAGGTCCCGACCGCATCTCAAGGCGCTTTCCCCGACGCGGAGGCGATGCACACCTCGCTGCAAGGCGCCGCGGTGCCTGCCACACTGACCGGATGCACCCCGCCGACGCCTGCCCCTGCGGAAGCCGCCGCCACTACGCCGACTGCTGCCGGCCCGCGCACCTCGGCGAGACTCCGTCGCCGACCGCGGAGCGCCTGATGCGCAGCCGCTACAGCGCCAACGTGCTCGGCAGCGCCGCCTACCTCCTCGCGAGCTGGCACCCCTCGACCCGGCCGCCGCGGGTCGACCTCGCCGACGACGTGCGCTGGCGGCGGCTGCAGATCGTCGACACGTCGTTCGGAGGCGAGGACGACGAGGAGGGACTGGTCGAGTTCCGCGCGTCCTACCGCTCGGCCCAGGGCGCCGGTCTCGTGCACGAGCGCAGCCGCTTCCTCCGCGAGGACGGTCGCTGGTACTACGTCGACGGCGATCTGCTCGACGGCGTGTGATGCGGCCAGGACCGTCCTACCCTGGAGTCATGGCCAAGGAGTTCCGCAGGGCGGACGACGCGTCGCGCTACGAGCTGCACCTCGACGGGACGCTGGTGGGCGTCCTCGACTACCGCGAGAACGACGAGAGCGTGTCGCTGGTGCGCTCGTTCACCTCGCCGCCGTTCCGCGGGCGCGGGCTGGCGGGCGAGCTCGTGGCCTTCGCGGTCGACGACATCGAGTCCTCCGGCGAGCGCTCGGTCGTGCCGATGTGCTGGTACGTCGGGCAGTGGTTCGACGAGCACCCCGAGAAGTCCGGGCTCCTGAGTCGCGGCACCACGGCCTGAGCGTCAGGTCGTGACGATCGGCTCCACGTCGGCGAGGTCCGGCCCGAGACCTATGTCGACAAGGTGGATCCGGCCCGCGTAGGACGAGCCGGGCGGCAGCAGCAGGCCCGCCTTGATCGCCCCGAACGTCACCGTCAGGTCGGCGCGCAGCACCGTCGGATCGGGCACCGCCCCGTCGTCCGGCCCGATCCCGCTCGGCAGGTCGACCGCCACGACGGTCGGCGGTGACTCGCGCCGGGAGACGTAGTCGATGACGACGGCGACGACCTCGCGAGCCCGACCGCGGAGGGCCGGAGCGGCCGTCCCGATGCCGAGGATCCCGTCCACGATGACGTCGGCCCGGGCGACCGCGGCGGCGAGCGCGTTGGCATCGCCGGCGCTCACGGTGGCGCAGCCCTCGTCGAGCGCGATGGCGAACCCGCGCGGGTGGGCCTTCTCGCCGGTCAGCACGAGGGTCACGTCGCTCCCGGAGGCGGCGATCTCGGCGGCCGCGTAGAGCGCGTCCCCGCCGTTGTTGCCTGGCCCGACCAGCACGAGCACACTGCCCGCGCCGCGCCTCTCGGGCCGGGCGGCGAGAACCGCCCGCAGCTCGCGCGCCAGCCCGCCCGCCGCCCTCTGCATCAGCGGTTCGCGCCGCGCCAGATGCGGCGCCTCGGCGGCCCGCACCTGCGCGGAGGAGTATCCCTCGGCCATCGACCCAGTGTCGGCCTCCGTCGCCGGTTCAGCAACCCGCACGCTGGTCGAGCAGGCGGCGTATCGAGCGGCGAAGCCGCTTCGCGTCAGGGTGGGGAGGGACAAGAGGGCGCCCATCGCCATCCCTGCTGGTCGAGTAGCCGCCGTAGGCGGCGTATCGAGACCCACCAGCGTCAGCAGATCAGGCTTCGGCTCTTGTCTTCTGACGGACGTGGATCTCGAGACGCCCGCTCAGCCGGCTGCGGGCTCGATCAGCGAGGGGTGCGGGGCGCGGGAGGAGGGGGCATCCGCCGTCACGACTCCTGGACCGCGCGGTCCGCCTCCTCGACGATCGACCGCATCGCCCGCTCCGCGGCGGCGGCGTCGCCCTCGGCGACCGCCGTCGCGACCGCGCGGTGCAGGCGCACCGCCTCCGAGTCGGCCTCGCGCGGCATGAGCGCATTGCGCGTGCGCCCCGCCAGGACCTCCGACACCAGATCGGCGAGCTGCGCGAGCAGCGGGTTCCCGGAGGCGCCGAGCAGCGTCCGGTGGAAGAGCGTGTCGGCCGCGAGGTAGGCGGCCTGGTCGGCCGAGTGCGCCTCCGCCGCCATCGCGCGGACCGCCTCGACCAGCGTCGACCGGTGCTCGGGAGTGGCGTTGACGGCCGCGAGCCGTGCCGCCAGCGGCTCGACTCCGAGGCGCAGCTCGCTGAGGCGGTGCAGCTGCAGCTGCCGGTCGGGGCCGTCGAGACTCCACGCGATCACCCGCGGGTCGAGGGCGTTCCAGCACTCCCGGGGCTGCACGCACGTCCCGGCCCGCCGCCGCGAGACGACCAGCCCGAGCGACTCGAGGACGCGGACCGCCTCGCGCATCACCGAGCGCGAGACTCCGCTGCGCTCGGCGCGATCGTCGGCGCTGAACGCGGTGCCGGGCGCCAGCTCGCCGCGCACGATCTGCGACCCCAGCTCGTCGAGGATCGAGGAGTGCAGAGAGGGCGACGGCGCGGTCATGCGATCAGTATTCCGGACGGAGGGTGGCGATCCGCCTAATCGTCCGACATAATCGAGCAGCAATCTGGTTATGTCGGACATATTGTCCGCGAACCGTCGGACCGACCAAGGACGCTCATGACACCGACTCTTCCCACTCTGCTCCGCGCCGCGGGCGAGACCGAGGCCGCGACCACGGCACCGCAGGGGCAGCTCATCGCCGCCGCGATCCTCGGCATCGCGGTGATCGTCGTGCTGATCACCTGGCTCAAGCTGCACCCGTTCGTCGCCCTGCTGATCGGCGCGCTGACCACGGGACTCGTCGCCGCGATGCCGGCCGCCGACGCCGTCGCGAGCTTCGCGCTCGGCTTCGGCAACACGATGGGCGGCGTCGGCATCCTGATCGGCCTCGGCGCGATGTACGGCAAGCTCCTCGCCGACTCGGGCGGCGCCGACCGCATCGTCGACACCCTGGTCGCCCGCGCGAGCACGCGGGCGCTGCCCTGGATGATGGGCTTCGTCGGCGCGCTGATCGGCCTGCCGATGTTCTTCGAGGTCGGACTCGTCCTCCTCATCCCGGTCGTCATCCTGGTCGCCCGCCGCAGCGGACTTCCGCTGATGACGATCGCCATCCCGACCCTCGCCGGCCTGTCGGTCATGCACGGCCTCGTGCCGCCGCACCCGGGCCCGCTGGTCGCGATCGACGCGCTCGGCGCCAACCTCGGCGTGACGCTCGCGTTCGGCGTCCTCGTCGCGATCCCGACGGTCGTCGTCGCAGGCCCCCTCTTCGGCCGCCTCGCCGCGAAGTGGGCGCCGGTCGAGACTCCTCCGCTCTTCGGCGAGGGTGCGGGAGACGCCCGCGCGCACCGCCCCGGCTTCGTCGCGGCCGTCGCGAGCATCCTGCTCCCCGTCGTGCTGATGCTCGGGAAGGCCGTCGCCGACATCGCGGCGCCCGGCTCGACCGACGCCTGGAAGGCGCTCCTCGACTTCCTCGGCACCCCGACCATCGCCCTCGCCATCGCCCTGCTCGCCGGCTTCGTCCTGCTCGGCCGCGGCGGGCGGATGGACCGCGCCGAGCTGCAGACCTCGCTCTCGAGCGCACTCCCGCCGATCGCGGGCATCCTGCTGATCGTCGGTGCGGGCGGAGGCTTCAAGCAGGTCCTCGTCGACACCGGCATCGGCAGCGTGGTCGCCCAGCTCGCCGAGGGCAGCGGCGCCTCGGCCCTGCTGCTCGCCTGGCTGGTCGCGGTCGTCATCCGCGTCGCCACCGGCTCCGCGACCGTCGCCACGGTGACCGCCGCGGGCATCCTGCAGCCCCTGACCGAGTCGATGGACGGCCCGATGGTCGCCCTGATGGTGCTGGCGATCGGCGCCGGCTCCGTGTTCCTCTCGCACGTCAACGACGCCGGCTTCTGGCTCGTCAAGGAGTACCTGGGCCTCAGCATCGGGCAGACACTGAAGACATGGACCGTGATGGAGTGCCTCGTGTCGGTGACCGGTCTCGCCGGGGTCCTGATCATCGGGCTGTTCGTGGGGGGTCTGTGATGGCCCGCGACAGCGCAGGCACCGTCCGCGCGATCGTCGTGATGGGCGTCTCCGGCAGCGGCAAGTCGACCGTCGCCGCGCTCCTCGCGGGGCAGCTCGGCTGGAGCTTCCTCGAGGGCGACGACCTGCACCCCCAGGCCAACGTCGACAAGATGGCGGCCGGCACTCCGCTCACCGACGACGACCGCGCGCCGTGGCTCGCCGAGATCGCCCGGACCGTCGACGAGCGGATCGAGGCGGGCGGCTCTGTCGTGATCACCTGCTCGGCGCTGCGCCGGCGGTACCGCGACGTCCTGCGCCGACCCGACCTGGTCTTCGTGCACCTGTCGGGCTCGCGCGACGTCGTCGCCGGCCGGCTCGCCTCGCGCCTCGACCACTTCATGCCGAGCACGCTGCTCGACTCGCAGTTCGGCACCCTCGAGCCGCTCGGTGACGATGAGCGGCACCTGACCGTCGACGTCGGTCGCCCCCCGGAGGAGGAGGTCGCCGAGATCGTCGAGACGCTCGGCCTGCGCTGAGCGCCGCTAGGGCCTGTTGGACACGAGACCGCCGTCGCGAGCACGGTCTGATCGTGCGAGATGCAAGGAGCGGATCGAAGGCCCATGCGGGGCATGGGACGAGATTCGCGACGCCGCAGATCGTGCGATCAGGCCGAGCGGAGCACGCGGGATCGTGTTCGACAGGCCCTAGGCGAGCAGCTCGGCGAGGTCGGCGACCGGCAGGTCGAACGCCGCGGCGACGGCCTCGTTGACCACGCGTCCGTCGTGCGTGCTGAGCCCCTTCGCCAGTGCCGGATCCGCCGCCAGGGCGCCCTTCCAGCCGCGGTCCGCGAGCGCGACGACGTAGGGGAGCGTCGCGTTGGTCAGGGCGCGGGTCGAGGTCTCCGGCACCGCGCCGGGCATGTTCGCCACGCAGTAGTAGACGCTGTCGTGCACGGCGAAGACCGGGTCGTCGTGCGTGGTCGGGCGCGAGCCCTCGAAGCAGCCGCCCTGGTCGATCGCGATGTCGACCAGCACCGAGCCGGCCTTCATGGTCGCGACCATCTCGTCGGTGACGAGCTTGGGAGCCTTCGCGCCGGGGATGAGGACGGAGCCGATCACGAGGTCGGCCTCCCTGATCTGCGCGGCGATCTCGTAGGTCGAGGAGGCGCGGGTCTGGATGCGGCCGTCGAAGCGGTTCTCGAGCTCGCGGAGCCGGGGGAGCGACAGGTCGACGATCGTCACGTCGGCGCCCATCCCGAGCGCGTTCGCCGCGGCGTGCTCGCCCGCGACGCCTCCGCCGATGACGACGACCTTCGCCTTGGGCGTGCCGGGCACCCCGCCGAGGAGGGTGCCGCGCCCGCCCGCGGCGCGCATGAGGTGGTAGGCGCCGACGGTGATCGACAGGCGTCCGGCGACCTCGCTCATCGGCGAGAGGAGGGGGAGCTGGCGGTTCGGCAGCTGGACGGTCTCATAGGCGATCGCGGTGGTGCCGGCGGCGAGCAGCGCCTCCGTGCACGCGCGGGAGGCGGCGAGGTGCAGGTAGGTGAAGAGCACCTGGCCCGAGCGCATCCGCGGGTACTCGGCCTCGATCGGCTCCTTGACCTTCAGCACGAGGTCGGCCTCGCTCCAGACCTCGTCGGCGTCGGCGGCGATCCGGGCGCCCGCCGCGACGAAGTCCTCGTCGGACAGCCGGGAGCCGAGGCCTGCACCCGACTGCACGAGCACCTCGTGCCCGCGACGCACCAGCTCGTGCACGCCGGCCGGTGTCGCGGCGACGCGGTTCTCGTTGTTCTTGATCTCGGTGGGGATGCCGATGCGCATGACGACTCCTGTCCAGTCGAACCGCCGGTCGGCGGTCGGCGCCGATCCTGCGCCGGCACTGCCCCTATCGTGCGAAGATCGTGTTTCCTGCAGGTGACGTTCCGCAGGATCGTTCGATTCGGTCTCCTCTTCCGCAGGATCGCCGATGCAGAGGCAGGAGACCCGCGTGCGAGCGAAGGATCTGCACGACCTCGGCGACCTCGACACGGTCGACCGCGCGCTGGTGCGCCTGCTCCGCGCCGACGCCCGCACGCCGAACAGCCGCCTGGCCGAGCAGGCGGGCATCGCCCCGTCGACGTGCGTCTCGCGCGTCCGCTCCCTGGTCGACCGCGGGATCATCACGGGCTTCACCGCCGAGCTCGACCCGGCGGCCCTCGGACTCACGCTGCAGGCGCTGATCAGCGTCGGCATCCGGGTCGGTCAGCGACAGGCGATCACGCGGTTCGCCGACGAGATCCGGGCCCTCCCCGAGGTGGTGCAGCTGTTCTTCCTGGGCGGCTCCGAGGACTTCATCATCCACGTGGCCGTCCGCGACTCGAACGACGTGCGCGACTTCGTCGTGTCGAACCTGTCGGCGCACCCGGCGGTCGCCTCGACGCGCACGAGCATCGTGTTCGACCATCACCGCAAGGGGCCTGCCGTCCCGGAGTAGGGCCGGGTCACCAGGCGTAGATCCGGGAGATGATCTCGGGTCGAGGGTGCTGAGACGGCCCCGGGAAGCTGATGACGACGGGCAGGCCGTCCGGTCCTTCGCCCTCGACCAGGGTGAAGCCGTCGAGCTCTCGGCGCGAGACCCGAGTCGACCTCTCGCGCAGCAGCTCCTCGCAGCGATCGAGCTCGGCCGGGTCGGATGCGGTCCAGATCAGGTACTGGATGCCGACGGCGCCGAGCGGGTGCTGGTCGCGATCGCCGACGGCGCGGAGGTAGAGCTGGTCCTTCTCCGGTCCGACGAGCAGCGCCGCTGACGGGGTCCGCACGGAGGTCCGTGCGGTGAGCAGCTGCTCGTAGAAGTGGACGCTGGCGTCGAGGTCGGTCACGAACATCACGGCGGAGGCGAGCTTCACGGCCTGATCGCCCCGACCACGGCATCGGGAGCCGCGACGCGCACGGTACAGCCCGCCGGGATGATGGCGACGGCGGTGTGCATCCGCATCACCACCGCGTGGTCGGTGCTCTCACCGGCGCTGGTGCGGGAGAGATCGTCCGTGCCCAGCACGAGGAGGCCGGCGCCGCCGGCGGTCGCGAGGAGACCCTGCACCGTCTCACCGTGCGCGAACCGGAGGGTGACCGCGAGGCCGGGATACCGCTCTCGGAGGGGCGCGATGACGCCGGCGGCCTCGAGTCGCCTGCCGTCGAGCTCCTCGTCGAACCGGCCCGCGGGAGCGTCGGCCGCGTCCTCCTCGACCGGGTGCAGCCGCCAGCTCCGCGCGACGACGAGCGATTCGGAGCGGCGATCGGCCTCGGCGGCGGCGAACTCGAGCGCGGCCTGCGACGCGGGCGACCCGTCGAACCCGATGACGAAGCCGGGGGCGCCGTGACGAGCGTCGATCGGCACGATGACGACCGGGACGACGCCGCGCTGGCTCAGCGCCATGCCGAGCGAGTGCTCGAAGCGGCCGGGGTGCTCGTTGCGGGTGTCGGTTCCGACCACCAGGAGCGAGCCGTCCCGGCCGCGTCGTTCGAGCTGCTCGACGGGGTCGCCGTGCAGCAGCTCGGCGGTGAAGCGGATGCCGGAGCGGTCCTGCTGGAGCGTCGCGGCGAGGTCGTCGAGTGCGGCCTTCGAGAGAGGGCGCTCGTCGGACGGCCCCGCGACGTGGCAGAGGATCACGTGGCGGTCGAGCAGGTACTCGCGGATGATGGCCCAGTCGAGGGCGGTGCGGGCGGCGGCGGTGCCGGTCCAGGCGACGAGGGTGGTCATGGCGGTCTCCTTCGTGGTCGGCGGATCAGTCGGTGGAGAGCGCGTCGATCGCCACGGTGACGCGCGCAGTGTGCCCGAGCAGCGCACCCCGCGCGCGGGCCCGGTCGAGCTCGGAGGGGCGGGGAGGGCCGTCGACTCCACCGTGCGCGCGTCCCAGCCCCCGGACCAGGGCCGTTGGTCCCGAGATCGAAGCCCGTCCGGGGCCGTGCACCGACGTGCGTCGAGCCTCCGGTGCGCGGTTCGGCACGACCGCGGGACGTTCGGCCCTGTCAGCGTCACCCCGCGCGGGTGACGCTGGAGTGAGCCGGATCCGGCTGCCAGCAAGGGATGCCTGATGAATGCACAGCTCGTCGTCGGATGGGACGGCTCCGCTTCGGCGCGACACGCGCTCGCGTGGGCTCTGGCGCAGACCTCTGAGGAGGCGCAGGCCCGGGGACTCCTCCTCGTCGAGGTCGTCGACGGCCTCGATCGCTTCAGCGGCACCGACTTCAGCGCTGATCCGCGGGCCGCCGAGGCCGTCTCGCTCGAGACCGCGGCCGCCGACGCCGAGCGCGCGCATCCCGGCTCGCGGATCGACACCCGCCTCCTCACCGGCGACCCGGTCGAGCAGCTCGCGCGTCTCGCCGGACCGGACACCCTCCTCGTCGTCGGAGACCGCCGGCGCACCGTGCTCCCGATGCGGGGCGCCTGGAGCGTCGGCGCCCGGCTCGCCGCTCGCGCCGCAGGGCCCGTCGCGATCATCACCCACGACGCGCCGAGCGACGGGACCGGCGTCCTCGTCGGGATCGACGACTCCGACGACGCTCGCGCCGCCCTCGAGTTCGCGGCCGGCTGGGCCGCGCGCACCCGGCAGACGCTGCACGTGCTGCACGCCTGGCGCACCCCGTTCCTCTGGAACGACAGGGTCCCGCACGCGATCCTCGTCGAGGAGGTGGCGGCGCAGCACGCCGAGCTCCTCGCCGACGCGGTCGCCGAGGCGCGGAGGCTGCACCCCGGGCTCGTCGTCGAGGGCATCGAGGTCGACGGAGTCGCCGCCCGCACGCTCCTCGAGGCCGCTCCCGGTCGCGCGCTGCTCGTCGTCGGCGACGGAGGAGTCTCGCGCCTCGAGCGGATGCTGATCGGCTCCGTCGGTCACGACATCCTCGTGAATCTCGCGGTTCCCACCGTGATTATCGGGCGGAAGACCCGCGCTCCGAAGCCGAAGCCCGTCGCCGCGGCGCCCGCGCCGCTGACGGCGCCGACCAGGACGATCGTCGCGTGGGGCGGCGACGAGCCGTCCCGGACCGCCGTCGAGTGGGCCCTGGCCCGCCAGGCCTCCGGCAGCGTCGAGGTGGTCATGATCGCAGACGAGTCGGCCGGCGTCCCCGACCCGGCCGCCGCCGCCGAGGTCGTCGCACTCGACGAGCGCGCCGTCGACCGCCTGATCGAGCAGGTCGGGAGCACGGACGTCGTCCTGCACGGCCGCGTGGTGCGCGGCTCCGTGCTGCACACCCTCGCCGGTCTGACGGATTCCGACACCCTCCTGGTCGTCGGCACCGAGGACCGCGAGGGTCCGCGCCTCCGCTTCGGCCTCTCGGTCGGCGCGCACCTGCCCGCTCTCGCCCGAGGACCGATCGCGATCGTCCCGCGCACGGTCGACTCGTCGCTGCGCGGAGTCGCGGTCGGAGTCGACGGCTCGGCGGCGTCGAACGCGGCGATCGTGGTGGCGGCCGCCGAGGCCGCGCGCCGCGACGAGACCCTGCACCTGGTGCACGCGTGGACGGAGCCGGCCCTCTACGACAGCACGTTCCTCCTCGACGGCGAGTTCATCCGCTCGCTCGAGGCCGACCACTGCGCGATCCTGCACGCGGCGGAGCAGGTGGCCCTGCTGAGCGACGTGCGGATCGAGACCCAT
This sequence comes from Rathayibacter sp. VKM Ac-2754, assembly GCF_009807095.1. GTDB lineage: Bacteria > Actinomycetota > Actinomycetes > Actinomycetales > Microbacteriaceae > Rathayibacter. Next base: position 72,522 of record NZ_WUCC01000007.1, read on the forward strand.
CTGGTCGGCGGCGACCCGGCCCACGCCCTCGCCGAGATCAGAGCGGCGATGATCGTGATCGGTACCCGCGGGCTCACGGGATGGCGCCGCCTCCTGCTCGGATCGGTCAGCCGCGACCTGATCCTGAATCTCGACGCCCCCCTCATCGTGGTACGGCATCCGGAGGCCGCTCGGTCGATCAGCAGCCTCGTCCGCGACCGGGCGGTGTCCGCATGAGCGTCCTCGACCTCCCGTCGATCACCTGGCCGTCCCGCACTCCCGAGCCCCTGTCCGAGCGCACGCTCGATGAGCTGGACGCGTGGTGGCGGGCCGCGAACTACCTCTCGATCGGGCAGATCTACCTGCTCGACAACCCGCTCCTGCGCGAACCGCTCGCGGCGGAGCACATCAAGCCGCGCCTGCTCGGGCACTGGGGGACGACTCCGGGGCTCACCTTCGTCTACGCGCACCTCAACCGGGTGATCCGCGAGCGCGATCTGAACGCGATCTTCGTCACCGGGCCGGGACACGGCGGCCCGGGGATGGTCGCCAGCACCTACCTCGACGGCACCTACAGCGAGGTGTACGACGACATCGACCGGAGTGTCGACGGTGTCCGGAAGCTGTTCCGGCAGTTCTCGTTCCCCGGCGGCATCCCCAGCCACGTCGCCCCCGAGACACCGGGCTCGATCCACGAGGGCGGCGAGCTCGGCTACTCGCTCTCGCACGCCTACGGCGCCGTGTTCGACAACCCCGACCTGCTGGTCGCGGCGGTCGTCGGCGACGGCGAGGCCGAGACCGGACCGCTGGCGACGAGCTGGCACTCGAACAAGTTCATCGACCCGCTGCACGACGGCGTGGTCCTGCCGATCCTGCACCTCAACGGGTACAAGATCGCCAACCCGACCGTCCTCGCCCGCATCCCCGAGCGCGAGCTCGAGCAGCTGATGCGCGGTTACGGCCATACGCCGTACCTCGTCTCCGGAGGCTTCGACGGCGAGGATCCGCGCGCCGTCCACCGCCGCCTCGCCACCGCGATGGACCTGGCGCTCAACCAGATAGCCGAGATCAAGGCGGATGCCCTGTCGGGTCGCCTCGACGGTCGGCCCGCGTGGCCGATGATCATCCTCCGCACGCCGAAGGGCTGGACGTGCCCGCCGGTGATCGACGGTCTGCCCGCCGAGGACAGCTGGCGCTCGCACCAGGTGCCGCTGGCGAACGTGCGCGAGCGGCCCGAGCACATCGCCGTTCTCGAGGGGTGGCTGCGCTCCTACCGGCCCGAGGAGCTCTTCGACGAGGCCGGCGCCCCGATGCCGCTCGTCACCGCCCTCGCGCCGGTCGGTGAGCGCCGGATGAGCGCGAACCCCGTCGCCAACGGCGGACTGCTGCGGAAGCCGCTGCACCTGCCCGACTTCCGCGACTACGCCGTCGACGTGCCCTCGCCCGGAGCGACGACCAGCTCGGCGACCACCGTGCTCGGGACGTGGCTGCGCGACGTCATCGTCGCCAACCCGCACGACTTCCGCATCTTCGGACCGGACGAGACCGCGTCGAACCGGCTGCAGGCCGTCTTCGAGGTCACCGACAAGCAGTGGGACGCCGAGGTGCGGGTCGCCGACTTCGACAACCACCTCGCCCGCTCCGGCCGGGTCGTCGAGATGCTGAGCGAGCACCAGTGCCAGGGCTGGCTCGAGGGCTACCTGCTCACCGGCCGCCACGGGCTGATCAACTCCTACGAGGCGTTCGTGCACATCGTCGACTCGATGGTCAACCAGCACGCGAAGTGGCTGAAGTCCTCGCGCGAGATCGCGTGGCGGCGGCCCGCCTCGTCGCTGAACTACCTGCTCAGCTCGCACGTCTGGCGGCAGGATCACAACGGCACCTCGCACCAGGACCCGGGCTTCATCGACCACGTGATGAACAAGAAGTCCGGCATCGTGCGGGTCTACCTGCCGTTCGACGCGAACACGCTGCTCTCGACCTACGACCACTGCCTCCGCTCGGTCGACTACATCAACGTGGTCGTCGCCGGGAAGCAGCAGGAGGCGAATTGGCTGTCGATGCCCGAGGCGATCGAGCACTGCACGCGGGGCCTGGGCATCTTCGCCTGGGCCGGCTCCGAGGTCGCGGGGGAGGAGCCGGATGTGGTTCTCGCCTGTGCCGGCGACGTCCCGACCCTCGAGGTGCTCGCCGCGGTGGCCCTGCTGCGCGCCGAGGTGCCGACGCTGAAGGTGCGGGTCGTGAACGTCGTCGACCTGATGCGCCTGCAGAGCGAGGGCGAGCACCCGCACGGGCTGAGCGACGCCGACTACGACGCCGTGTTCACGACCGACAAGCCGGTGGTCTTCGCGTACCACGGCTATCCGTGGCTGATCCACCGGCTCACCTACCGCCGCCACGGGCACGCGAACCTGCACGTGCGCGGCTTCATCGAGGAGGGCACCACGACCACGCCGTTCGACATGGTGATGCTGAACGACCTCGACCGCTATCGACTCGTCCTCGATGTGCTCGACCGCGTCCCCGGTCTCGCCGCGCGCGAGGCCGTGTTCCGCCAGCGGATGCAGGACGCGCGCCTCGAGGCCCGCGCCTACACCCGCGCGCACGGCGAGGACATCCCCTCCGTCGCCCAGTGGAGCTGGACGGGGAGCGGACCGCAGGGCGCGACGTACCATCGCGCCGACGTGCTCCCGCACGAGCACGAGGCGGCGGAGCGCGCGGCACAACTGCAGTGATCCGGTGCGGCGAGACTCCTCGCTCGGGTGCGGCTCGGGGAGTCGGCGGTACGGCTCGCTGAAGGCGCGCTCGAGTGTCAGAACGGTGGCGGTGCGTCGACGAAGCGGGGTCGCGGGGGAGGATCCGGTGGGCCCGGGAGGACGACGGCGGGTCGAGTGGTGACCCGGCGGCCCGTCGGCGTGGTCCACTCCGCGGTGCCGTCGGGATGGAGGCGGTAGGTCCAGCGGTCGCCGTGGCGGACGTGATGGTGGGCCATGCAGAGGGAAGCCAGGTTGTCGAGGGCTGTCTCGCCCCCGTTCCGCCACTCGACCGTGGGGTCGGCCTCGCTGGTGGAGGCGGGCCGAGTGCAGCCGGGGAACCGGCAGGTCCGGTCCCGCAGCTGCAGGTGGAGGCGCATCCGCGGCGGTGGGACGCGGTGCGTCCGTCCCACGGAGGCCACGGTGCCGGTGTCCGGGTCGGTCAGGATCCGGGTGAAGGAGGCGCCGACGCCGACCAGCTCTCGGGCGATGCCTGCGGGAACGAGGCCGTACCCGTCGAGGTCGGCCGGGGCGTCATCGGCTCCGGAGGCGGTGCTCGCGGCGAGCGTGAGCCGCACCTCGGCCCGCACGCCCGGTACGAACGTCGGCGAGGCCGTCGGCCCGTCGGCGTTCGGGGTGGTGCCGGCGATGTCGCCGTCGCAGAGCAGGTCGGCGAGCGCGTCGGCGCGCAGCTGGGCGAGCGTGCGGTCATCGCCCGAGCTCTCGCCGTCGCGGAGCGACCGGGCGATCCGGTCGAGGCGGTTGTACGCGCCCATCGCTTCAGGCGCGGGCAGCAGTGCGCAGAGCGTCGCCATCCCGTCGATCTCCGGGCTTACCCACACCGCTCGATCCTGCCGGGCGCGGACGTGCCGCACGGCGAGAGGCTCGTCGTGAAGGGCGTCCCTCATCCGCGCCACCGCGCGGCGCAGCTGGGTCGGAGTCCTCGTGAGCGCCATCTCGACCGCACGCTCGTCCAGCGCGCCGCGGGATGCGGCCGGAAGAGAGGCCGCGGCGTCGCAGATCACCTCGACCGCCTCCCACAGCAGCCGGCCCTCGGCGAGCGCCGCCCGCGTGCGGGGCAGGTCCTCGAACAGCAGCTGCGCGAGCTCGAGGGTGCGCGTCACGGCGCGCTCCGTCATCCCCTGGCCGACCGCTAGCTCGGCGCGGATCGACCGCTCGAACAGCTCGTGCGACTCGTTGCGCGACAGGCAGCCGCCCCGGGCGAACGCCTCCGGGATCTCCGACGCCACACCGTAGGCGAGGTGCAGCGCCGCCGCCCGCGCGTACAGCATCTGCGCGGACGTGAACCCCGCACGTGCTGCGAGCTCGGTGAGCGACTCGATCGCACCGAGCCGCTCCGCCACCTCCGGCGAGCTCTTGTCTTCGTCATTCATACGAGTATTGAACCAGGGACCTCCGACACGGAACCGCCCTCACGGCCGGAACCGGACGACCCGCCCGCGATCAGCGCCTGTGGAGGAGCCTCGGGGCCCCGTGACTGATCGCCGGTGATGCCCGGGCGCCCGCACCCGGAACGAGGTCCCGACCGCCGACCGTCGCGGCCCTAGGCGGGGACGACGACAGTCGGCCCGGCGAGGTTCATCAGAACGTCGTGCGTCGTCCGTCCGACCGCCCCGTCGGCGCCCTGCCCGCTCGACGCGGCGAGGACCACGAGAGCACTCGTGGGGGAGGCGTCGGCGAGCGCTACGGCGGCCGGCAGCCGCACCGAGCGCAGGCGGACGCTCAGGCCCGGTGCCGTCGCGATCGCGAGATCCCGAGCGGCGGAGAGGAGGAGGTCCGAGCGATTCGCCGCGTCGACATCGAGGCCGGACACCGCCGCGCTCTCGTCCCCGTGCACGAGGATCAACTCCTCATCGAGCGCCTCGGCCTCCGCCGCGGCGAACCGGACCGCCCGGTCGCTCGAGGGCGCTGCGCCGACCCCGACCGTCACGCCGTGCCGCGCCCGGCCCGACGACTCCGGGATGATGGCGACCGGGCAGAGCGCACCGGCGACGAGGCACAGGCTCTGCGACCCGAACACGCGCCCGCGGAGGAATCCGGTCTTGTGGCTGCCGACGACGACGATCGCGGCGCCGGCGGAGGCGGTGATCAGCTCCTCCATCGCGTCACCGTCGACCCCGAGCCCGCGCACCGCCGCGACGCCGGGGTGGGATCGGGCGGTCATCACCGCACGGTCGAGGAGGAAGGCGCCGCGGGACGCATCGCCACTCTTCGACACGTGCAGGAGCTCCATCCGCAGGCCGAGACGCGCGGCGCGCTCGATCGCCCAGTGCGTCGCCGCATCGCTCGGCCCAGACCCGTCGACCCCGACGAGAACCGTCTGTGACATCGCGTCACCTCCTGCCTCGAGCCTGGACGGAGCGCGCGGCTCTGCCCAGTGCCGAACGTCCCGCCCAGATGTCGGTCAGCCGTCGATGTGCCACTTCCATTAGTGGATCGCGCCTGATGCGAGGAGGGTGGGGAGGAGTCAGGTCAGCCGACCGAAGGCGGAGCGGAGCAGTCATGCCCCATCTCGACCCCTCGTCCCTCCCCGGACAGGACGGGATCCCGTGGGCCGACGGGACCTCCGGCCGACTCCGCGCCCTCCTCCGCGCCAACCGCGCTGTCGTCGAGGACATCGATCTCCCCGCGGTCCTGCGCCGCATCGTCGACGCCGCCGTCGAGCTCGTCGACGCCCGCTACGGAGCGATCGGCGTCATCGGGAGTGACGGATCCCTGGACGAGTTCATCCACGTCGGCATGGATCCCGAGCGGGTGGAGGCGATCGGGCATCTGCCCGAGGGCCACGGCCTCCTCGGCGCGGTCATCAGCGATCCGCACCCGATCCGGGTCGCCGATCTCGGCGCCGACGCCCGCGCTCACGGATTCCCGGCGGCGCACCCCCCGATGCGGTCCTTCCTCGGGGTGCCGATCCGCGTGCGTGACCAGGTGTTCGGCAACCTCTACCTCACCGACGCCCGCGCCGGCGCATTCACCTCGAACGACGAGCACCTCGTCATCGCGCTCGCCGCGACGGCCGGAGTCGCGATCGACAACGCCCGCCTCTTCGCCGAGACCCGGATGCGGCAGCGCTGGGCGCAGGCCGCCGCCGAGATGACCGCGGCGGTCCTCGCCTCGGACGGTGACGACGTCATCGGCCTGGTCGCCGCCCGCATCCTCGACCTCGCCGACGCCGATCTCGTCGGCGTCGTCTTCCCGACCGAGGATCCCGAGCAGCTGCGCGTCGGCGTCGCCCGCGGCGACGGGGCCGAGGCGTTCCAGGGCCGGCTGATCCCGGCACGCTCCTCCGTCTCGGGCAGCGTCTTCACGGGCGGACAGCCGCGCGTGCTCGACCACCTGTCGACGTCCACGAGCGGAGGGATGCCGACCTCCGGCGGTCCTGTGCTCGCCGTGCCCCTGATCGCCGCCTCCCGATCGCTCGGCGTGCTCGTCGTCACCCGGCGCACGGGCCGTCCCGTCTTCACGACGGCCGATCTCGAGATGGTGTCCGACTTCGCCTCCTACATCAGCGTCGCGATGGAGCTCTCGTCGGCGCGCGCCGATCAGCAGCGGATGGCGCTCCTCGAGGACCGCGGCCGCATCGCCCGCGACCTGCACGATCACGTCATCCAGGAGCTCTTCGCCACCGGCCTCGATCTCCACCAGGCCGCCGGAGCGCTGCCGCCGGGACGCGCGGCGTCGAGGATCGAGCGCGCCGTCGAGAGCCTCGACGAGAGCATCTCCCACATCCGCACGGTCATCTTCGCCCTGAACGCGAGCAGCGACGACACCTCGACGGTCCGGCACCGGATCCTCGACCTGGCCAACGAGCTCTCCTCCGTCCTCGTGCGCACCCCGAACATCAGCTTCGCGGGCGCGGTCGACCTGCTCGTCGTGGACGAGCTCGCGGACGACGTGGTCGCCGTCGGCCGCGAGGCGCTCACCAACATCGCGCGGCACGCCGAGGCCAACATCGTCACGCTGCACCTCACCGCCGCCGACGGCGTGATCGTCCTCGAGATCAGCGACGACGGTCGCGGGTTCACCGGCGGCACCGGTCGGCGCAGTGGCCTCGCCAACCTCCAGCAGCGAGCGGAGGCGCGCGGAGGCACCTTCACGATCACCAGCGTCCCCGGCGACACCCGCGTGCGCTGGAGCGTCCCCTTCCCCCCGACACCCTCATCGGAGACCCCATGACCCGCGTCTTCCTCCTCGACGACCACGAGATCGTGCGCCGAGGTCTGGCGGAGCTCCTCGGCTCCGAGCCCGACCTCGAGATCGTCGGCCAGACCGGTACCGCTGCCTCGGGGCTCCGCGAGATCCTCGCGCTGCGGCCCGATGTCGCCGTGCTCGACGTCCGGCTGCCCGACGGCAGCGGGATCGACGTGTGCCGCGACGTGCGCTCGCGCGACCCGCGCATCCGCTGCCTGATCCTCACCGCGTACGACGACGACAAGGCGCTCTACGCCGCCGTCATCGCCGGCGCCTCCGGCTACGTGCTCAAGGACATCCGCGGCAAGGGGCTCATCGACGCCGTCCGTTCCGCCGCCGTAGGCGACATCCTCCTCGAACCGGCGGTCGTCGCCGCCGTCACGGCACGCCTGCGCGGAGAGCACGCCGTCGACCCGCGCCTCGCGGGCCTCAGCGAGCGCGAGCGGCAGATCCTCGCGCTGATCGCCGACGGCCTGACCAACCGGCAGATCGGAGTCGAGCTCTCCCTCGCCGAGAAGACCATCAAGAACTACGTCTCGAGCGTCCTGAGCAAGCTCGGCCTCGAGCGGCGCACCCAGGCGGCGGTGCTGCAGACGGAGCTGCGGCCTCCCTCGTCCGGCTCGTCCGAGCGTCCCCGCCGCGATCGATCCGCCACGAACAGTTCGTCCTGAAGCGGATGCATCGACCGTTGGTGACGGATCGGTCTCGTCCCACGGGAGAGTGACGCCGCCGTCAGGACGCGTCGCCGATCTGCGGCCGCACGAGGATCTTCACCGCGGTCTCCTTGTGCTTGATCAGGGTGTCGAAGCCTCCGGCGATGAGTCGGTCGAGCGGGATGCGCGCGGTGATGGAGGGCTCGAGGTCGACTTTCCCGGACTGCACGAGGGCGATCGTCGCGGGGTGGTCGTCCACGTAGGCGATCGTGCCCCGCAGGTCGATCTCCTTGAGCACCAGCTTCTGCATGTCGATGCTCGCCCTGGTGCCCCAGATCGACACGTTGACGATCACGCCCGCCGGCTTGACGGCGTCGATGAGCTGGTCGAGGACGGCGTTGATGCTCGAGCACTCGAAGGCGACGTCGACGCCGTTGCCGTCGGTCAGCTCGTGCACCCGGGCGAGGAGGTCCTCGGTCATCGGGTCGATGACGACGTCGGCGACTCCGGTCTCGCGCGCTTTCGCCTGGCGGGCGGCGCCGGGCTCGGACATGATCACCCGGACACCTTCGGCCGTGAGCACCGCGGCGAGCAGGAGCCCGATCGGCCCCGCTCCTCCGATGAGAGCCGTGTCGCCGCGCTGGGCGCCGCTGCGGGTGAACGCGTGGTGCCCGACGGCGAGCGGCTCGATCAGTGCGGCCTGGTCGAGGGGGATGTCGCCGATCGGGTGCACCCAGCGCCGGTCGACGACGACCTTCTCGCTGAGTCCGCCGCCGCCTCCTGCGAGCCCGATGAAGCCCATGTTCGTGCAGAGGTTGTAGTGCCCGGCCAGGCACGGCGCGCAGTGCCCGCAGACGAAGTACGGCTCGACCACGACGTTCGCGCCCACCTCGAGATCGGTGACGCCCTCGCCGAGCGCGGTGATCGTGCCGCTGAACTCGTGTCCCATCACAACAGGCACCTGCTCGTGCGTCAGCGGGTGGGGGTGTCCGGCGGGCGGGATGAAGATCGGGCCCTCGAGGTACTCGTGCAGGTCGGTGCCGCAGATGCCGCACCAGGCGACGTCGATGGCGACCGCTCCGGGGCGCAGAGCGGGCTCGGCGATGTCGTCGATGCGGATGTCGTGCGGGCCGTGGAAGCGTGCGGCTCTCATGGGGTTCTCGATTCGGTTCGTGGGGGTGGAGGCGGGCTCAGTAGGAGGTGACGACGAGGTCGTTCTGGAGGTGGGTGATGCTGGGGGAGGACCAGGCCGCGCGCTCGGCGGCGCGGCGCTCGGGCCAGCTGCTCACGGTCCCGCTGAGGGTGAGGCGGGTGCCGTCGAGACGGGCTTCGATCCGCCCGGCGTCGACCGTCGCGTCGCGCACGAGAGCCTCGCTGATGCGCTGCAGGGCGTCGGTCGCGGACGGCCGTGCGCGCAGCGTGATCACCGAGGTGACGTCCTCGACGCCGTTCACCCGGGCGACGGCCTTGCGTGCGCTCTCGCGTTCGTAGTCCCAGTGCACCTCACCCATCAGGACCACGGAGCGGCCGTGGATCTCGGCCTTCACCGTCTCGGGGACGAACACCTCACTCGTCAGAGCGCCCTGGACGCTCTCGGCGAAGTCGGTCTCGTTGATCGTGAGGGACCGCTCGGAGCGCACCGCCAGCTCGTCCACCAGGGTGCGGACGCCGTGCACGCGCAACGCGGCGCGGCAGGCGGAGAGCCGTTCGACGTAGGTCCTGACCTCGCCGGAGAGAGTCACGGCTCCGTGCTCCACGGCGACGCCGATCTGCGCGGCGTGGACACCGGAGGTCCAGTTCAGCTCATCCTGGACGGCGATCTGGATCATCTGGTCGGTGCGTGCGGGGGCTTCGGAAGTCATGGCGGTCGGGTTCTTCTCCGCCCGCGATCGGGCATCGCGGAGACGGCTCACGATCGTGCGATGCGCTCGTGCCGCCGCTCCTGCCTCCGACGCTAGGCATCCCGCCGGAGCGGTCCCAGGGCCGAAGGTCCCGGGACGTTCGCCTCTACCTCCGGCACCACCGCCCGCGCAGACTCGGTCGCGGAGCTCCATCGCCGCACCGCGCGGCACCGGGGCGGAATCGAGCGTCATGAACGCGCCCATCGTCGTCGGGCTCTCCGACTCCTCCCACAGCCGCGCCGCCCTCGACTGGGCGCTGCACCGCGCGAAGCTCTCCGGCACCCCCGTCCTCGCCGTGTTCGTGTCCGACACGGACGCCGCCGCCGGCCACCCCGGCGCGGCCACGATCCAGGCCGCGCACGGCGAGGTCGTCCTCGCCCGCGACGCGTTCGGCTCCGCGTCGAAGGCGCCCGACATCGCCGTCACCACCGCCCTCCGACGCGGCCGCCCGGTCGACGTGCTGACCGAGGACGCCCGCGGTGCCCGGATGATCGTCGTCGGCACCCACGACCACCGCGACGGATCCGAGACGAGCACCCGGCACTCGCCCGCCGTGGATCTCGCCGCCCGCTCCACTGCCCCTGTCGCAGTCGTCCCGCTCCCCGAGTCCGGTCATCACGGCGGCGTCCTCGTCGGCATCGACGGGTCGCCGGCCGCGCACGCCGCTGTCCTCTTCGCCGCCCGCGACGCAGCGGAGCTCGACGAGCCGCTCACTGTGGTGAACGTCTGGACACCGCTGCAGGCGTGGGTCCCCGGCTTCGTGCCGGACCAGGGCTTCTACGACCTGCTCCGCACCGCCAGCCTCGACATGCTCGCTCTCGAAGTCGCGGCCGCTCGCGAGCAGTTCCCCGAGCTCACGGTGCGCAGCACCTCCGAGACAGGCGACCCCGCGACCGTCCTCACCCGCCTCGGGAAGGACGCCCTCGAGATCGTCGTCGGCGCCACCTCGCGTCACGGCCTCCAGCGCCTGCTCCTCGGCTCCGTCGCCCACGACATCCTCCGCGGCGCCTCCCGTCCCGTGATCGTCGTCCCCGACCCCGCCGTCTCGTCAGCGGTCTGAAATCGTCGAGAGGATCCAGGATGACCTCCACCACGGATCCGACTCCCGGCGCGCATCGCGACGAACCTCACGGCGGGGCGATCCAGGCGCGGCTGAACCGGCTGCGCGCCGGCGTTCTCGGCGCGAACGACGGCATCGTGTCTGTCGCATCGCTCGTCGTCGGAGTCGCCGGAGCGACCACGCAGACCTCTGTTCTTCTGACGGCCAGAGTCGCCGGAGTCGTCGGTGGCGCGATCTCCATGGGCCTAGGAGAGTACGTCTCCGTGAGCAGTCAGCGCGACAGCCAGCGCGCCCTGATCGCGAAGGAGCGCCGCGAGCTCGCGGAGGATCCTGTCGCAGAACTGGTGGAACTCGCCGGGCTCTACGAAGCCGAGGGTCTCAGCGCGACGACGGCACGACAGGTCGCGTCGGAGCTGACCGAGCACGATGGTCTTGCTGCGCATCTCGAGACCGAGCTCGGGCTCTCCGAGGAGACCGTCGCGAGCCCGCTCCAAGCAGCCGGCGCGTCAGCACTCGCCTTCACGATCGGCGCACTGCTCCCGCTCCTCGCGATCCTGCTGCCGCCTGCAGAGTGGCGGGTCCCCGCCACCTTCGCCGTCGTGCTTCTCGCCCTCGCGCTCACGGGGTACGTCAGTGCCCGCATCGGCGGCAGCCCGCCGCTGCGTCCCACGGTGCGGGTGGTCGTCGGGGGCGCGCTCGCTCTCGCGGCGACGTTCGCCATCGGATCGTTGGTGGGGACCTCCGGCGCCGTCTGACCGACGCACGCGCGGCGCGTTCGCAGGGAACTTCTTCCCCTGCTTCCGATCGCCGGCTGATCCGACCCGCCGAAGAGGTGCTGCGGTCCCGCAGCGGTCGTCAGGGTGGGCGCGGCTAGCGGAGGGGTGTCGTCGGTGCCGGTGCGGTCGCGAGCCCGGCGGTGCGGTTCTCGGGTTCCGGGCTGACACGGAGCCCGTTGACGGTGTAGGAGTCCTGCACGAGCTGATGGATCCATGCGGGGTTGATGCTGGGCGACCGGTTGCCCGCGAAGGGGAACTCCAGGGGAATCGCGGGGTGCAGCCATATGGCGCATCGTCCGCTTCCTCCCTCGATCCCGTTCTTCCACGAGAGGTAGAAGGACTCGCCCTTGCTGAGCTTGGTGCCGATCACCAGCTGAAGGTGCGCGAGCAGACGGTCGTTGAACTCAGCGCTGGTGCCGGAGTTGTAGTGCAGCTTGCCCATGGGGCGTCCCGCCGATGCCTGCACCCGAGAAGGGTGCTGTTCGCCACGCGAAGGGTTCGGATGGGGCTCTGAGACTAGCCTCTGCTCCGACGACGTCGTGCCGTCTCGGGCATCGTGAAGGTCCGACGGGCAGCAGGGGGAGAGCGCAGCGACCACACGCTGATTCCCTGGTCCGGATGGAGTTCGCTGCTGAATCCCCATGAGGTGAGGCGTGCGCGTACCGTGGCTGCCGCCGGCCGCTTCGCGGAGGTGCACGAACCTTCTCGTTCAAGATCGACTGTCACCGCTGGCCGAGAGGGCCTCCTCCTATCGAGTCGAGCCGTCATGTCCCCCCAGGATCAGAGTCAGCAGGACGTCATCCGAGTGCTTCGCGATCTGATCGCCGCTCTCTCGCCACCGGGTGACGTCCATCCCGGCCATGCTGCGCACGTCGTCGCGGAGTCTGCGGAGCTTCTCCGCTCGGCGGAGGCAGCGGTCGCTGACGCCAGGCGCCGACGCCTGCCCACGTGGATGCTCCCGCGAGCGGACGGGTTCGACCTGCTCCGTCCGCGGCTCTTCCCCCCGGCAGTCCTCTGAGTGCTGGGAACGGCGCGCAGAGGGCAGCGTCACCTCCGTCGTACGACTCGTTCGCTCGCGGGTCGGAAGATCCCCTCTCGGAGCACTCGACGAGGGGCGCCCGTCACGGACGACTGCTCAGCCCGGGTGGTATCCCGTTCGGCTGGCAGGTCGTGCAGGAGCGCGACGTAGGGTCGACGGATCGCATTCCGGTCCCCGGTGCCCTGAACGACGTTCGTGGGGCCCTGACCGAAGGACGACTTCATGATGACCCTGTCTTACACCGGCGGCTCGCTCCAGCTCGAGGACGCGACCGCTTCCGCCGTGGTGCGGTACTCGATGACTCTGGCGCAGCACCACGAGATGGGAACCGTCACGCTCGATGACGCGGCGACCCCTGCGCCCAGGTCTCAGGTGATCCTCGTCGTGGGCTCTGGGGTCCCGCTGTCGGTCCGGACCGCCCGACGCACCGCCGACAGCTCCGAGCACGGCGAGACCGGGCAGGACCTCGATCACCGGACAGACGCCCGGAACTCACCCCCGAACGTGCTCGCCGCCACGGCGGAGGAGTCGAGGCTGGACGCGGAGAACGCGCGCGTCTTCGACAGCGGGTTCGACCTCTTCTGACGACGACCATCGCTCGCCCCGCAGGCCGACGGAGCCACACCCGGAGAACGCGCTGCCGACGTCCTCCGCAACTCGACGGGAAGCCGGCGGTCCGTCATCGGCTTCATCGCAGTCGCACTCGTCTGCGCGGGCATCGATTCGTTCGGCAGCGGAGGGGACGCTTCCGCACGGAGGCGGGTAGTCGGGACCTTCGGCACTCGATTCGGATCACCAGGTCGGGCAGCGTAGCTGTCGCGGCGGTCGAGATACGAGCGACGTCGGACGGTCAGGAGACCTCATGATCACCAGCATCAGCACCGCCCACACTGCTCCTCGGCTCCGTCGCCCCCGACACCCTCCGCGGCGCCTCCGCCCCGTGATCGTCGTCCCCGTCCCCGCCGCCGCCTGATGGCCCCCACCCGATCACGTCAGAAGGACCTCATGCCCACCGCTGGCAACACGACCCTCCGCGAGATCACCACCGAGGAGTGCTGGCGGCTGGCGCGCACCACCGACATCGGCCGCCTCGCCGTCATCGATCACCGCCCCTCCACGCGTGGCCCGAGCGCCGCGATCGTGCCCGTCAACTTCCTCGTGCACGACGGAGCGCTCTTCTTCCGCAGCGGGTCGGGCAGCAAGATGATCGATCTCACCCAGCACCCGAGGGTCGCGTTCGAGTTCGACGGGCACCGGGGCCGCCGTCACTGGAGCGTCATCGTCCACGGCGACGCCCACCGTCTGCACTCCGACATCGACATCGAGAACGCCGGCATCCAGCAGCTCGAGGCGTTCCACGACGACGACAAGAACAACTTCGTCCGCATCGACGTCGAGTCCATCACCGGCCGGTCGTTCTACCGCTGGCCCGTGTACCGGCTACGCCGGGCCCTGCGCACCATGCGCGCCCGCCGCCCGAGCCCGACCAGCCTGCGCACCGCGGAGTAGCGACACGAGTCGTTCGCAACCGAGGGTGAGACGACCGATCCCCGCCGTGAGGCAGGGATCCTCGCTCTCACCCTCGGTTCTGCACGCCGAACGGCCGGCTCCCGTCAGGCGGGGCCGACCGCTCGCCGCGCCAGCAGCCCGCGCTCGACAGCCTTCCCCGCCTCGGTCAAGAGGAGGATCGCCGCGGCGATCACCGCGGTGTACGCCCACTCGCGCACGCCCAGCGGCGCCGAATGGAACCACGGGTGCATGAACGGCGCGTACACGAACACCAGCTGCAGCAGCAGGAGGGTCGCACCCGAGATCCAGACCGCCCGGTTGCCGCGCAGCACCGCGAGCCGGAGGCTCGACGCCCGCAGGAACCGGCAGCTGAACAGGAACGCGAGCTGGCCGAGGGTGAGCATCGTGACGGCCGTGGTCTGCGCCTGGGCGCTGCTCGCCCCGGCGCCGATCTCGAAGAAGAAGACGCCGATGGTCGCCGCGGTGATCAGCGCGGTCACCCAGACGATCCGTCCGACGTAGCTGCGGTCGAGGATCCCGCGACCGGGTCGCGTGGGCGGCCGCCGCATGATCCCGGGCTCGGCCGGCTCGGTCGCGAGGGCCAGCGACAGGGTGATCGCGGTGATCAGGTTGACCCAGAGGATCTGCGTCGCCTGGAGCGGCAGGGTGAACCCGATCAGGACCGCGAGCAGCAGGACGAGCGCCTGCGCGGAGGTCGTCGGCAGCAGGAAGAGGATCGACTTCTGCAGGTTGTCGCGGATGCGGCGCCCCTCCTTCACCGCGTGCCCGATGGTCGCGAAGTCGTCGTCCGCGAGGACGATGTCGGCCGCCTCCTTCGTCGTCTCGGTCCCCTTGATCCCCATCGCGACGCCGATGTCGGCCCGGCGGAGGGCGGGTGCGTCGTTGACCCCGTCGCCGGTCATCGCCACGACCTCGCCGCGCGACTGCAGCGCGGCGACGATGCGCAGCTTGTGCTCGGGGCTCGTGCGGGCGTACACGTCGACGATCGGTGCCGCCTCGGCGAGCTGCTCGTCGGTCATCGCCTCGACGGCGTCCCCGGTGAGCACGGCGGAGTCGGCCTCGGCGATCCCCATCTCGCGCGCGATGGCGAGCGCGGTGCCGGCGTGGTCGCCGGTGATCATCTTCACGCGGATGCCCGCGGCGTGCATGCGTGCGATCGCTGCGACGGCCTCGGGGCGCGGCGGGTCGAGGATCCCGGCGACCCCGAGGAACACCAGGCCGGAGTCGAACTCCGACTCGCCGAGCGTGGTCGGCTCGGCGGTCGCGTGCGAGCGGGCGGCGGCGAGGACGCGCAGGCCCCGGGCGCCGAGCTCGTCGACGATCCGCGCCCAGCGGGCCCGGTCGAGCGGTGCGGTGCCGCCGTCGGCCCGCAGCTCGTGACTGCAGTGCTCGAGGACGACTCCGGGAGCGCCCTTGAGGAGGATGCGGGTCGTCCCCTCCGCGACCCGTGTCCGGGTGGCCATGTACTTCGTCTCGGCCGCGAACGGGACGACGGCGAGGCGCTCGGCGCCGTCGTCGTCGAATCCGCCCTTGCGGGCGAGGGTGCGCAGCGCCCCCTCGGTCGGGTCGCCGACGATCTGCCAGCCGCCCTCGCCGTCGACGAGGTGCGCGTCGTTGCAGAGGGCGAACGCCTCGATCAGGGCGTCCAGCTCGCTCTCGCCCGCGGGCGTGATCGCGCCCTCGGGCGCGTAGCCCGTGCCGGCGACGTGGTGGCTGCCGGAGCCGGTGACGACCGTGCGTACCGTCATCTCGTTGCGGGTCAGGGTGCCGGTCTTGTCGGTGCAGATCGTGGTCACGGAGCCGAGGGTCTCCACGGCCGTCAGCTTGCGGACTATCGCGTGGTGCGAGGCCATCTGCCGCACGCCCAGCGCGAGGGTGATCGTGATGAGCGCGGGGAGCCCCTCGGGGATCGCGGCGACGGCGAAGCCGATGGTCGCCGGGACAAGCTCGGCGAGTTCGCGGTCGTGCAGGAGCCGGCCGACGAGCAGCATCACGCCGGCGACGGCGATGATCAGCAGCGAGATCCGCCTGCTGAAGGAGTCGAGCTGGCGGGTCAGGGGGGTGGTGGTGCTCTTCGTGCCGGTGACGAGGGCGTGGATGCGCCCGATCTCGGTGTCCAGACCTGTGGCGGTGATGACGGCGGTGCCGTCGCCCGCCGTGACGTGGGTGCCCGAGAAGACCATGTCGGTGCGGTCGCCGATCCCGCTGGCCGCTGGGACGGGCGCGGTGCTCTTCTCGGTCGGCAGCGATTCCCCGGTGAGGGCGGACTCGTCGACGCGGAGGGTGCTCGCACCCAGCAGTCGGGCGTCGGCGGGGATCCTGTCGCCCGGTTCGACCCGGACGACATCACCGGTGACGAGGTCGGCCGCGTCGATGTTGACCCACGCACCCTGGCGTTTCGCCTTCGCCGAGAGCGAGAGCATCGCCCGGATCCCGTCGAGCGCCCGTTGCGTGCGCCCGTCCTGAACGACTCCGACGATCGCGTTGATCACCGTCACCGAGAGGATCACGATCGCGTCGATCCCGTCGCCGACGACGAAGGTGACGATCGCCGAGGCGAGCAGGACGTAGATCAGGATGTCGTGGAACTGCCGCAGGAACGTCAGGACCGCGTTCGGGCGGCGCTGGGCGGGCAGCGCGTTCGGGCCGTGCTCGGTCAGCCGCTGCGCGGCGTCGGTCGCACTCAGGCCGCCCTCGCTCGCACCCAGCTCGGTCAGCACCTCCTCGGCGGTCCGGGCGTGGGCCGCGGTCTCCCAGGCAGGGGGTGCGAGCGAGAGCGAGGCCATCAGACGAGCCAGGGGAGGCGCTGGACGAGGGGCAGCTTCTTCCAGCGGTCCCCGAGGCCCCAGGTGTCGCCGGCCGAGAGCACAGCGACCGCGATCAGGGCCAGCGCGTAGACGATGTGGTAGTCGACCAGCGGATTCGTCGACGCGGCGTTCGCGCCGAACGGCCACTCCGCGAGGTACATCAGCATCATCATGTAGCTTCCGACCACGGCGCTGACGCGCAGGCCGATGCCGAGCATCACCGCGACTCCGACGCCGAGCATGCCCAGCTGGAAGAGCACGTCGGTCGCGGGGCTCGCGATCGCCGTGAAGAACGGCTTCAGCGGCCCGACGACGCCGTCGCCGAGGAGGAAGCCCTGACTCGGCGTGCCGCCGGCGACCCACGCGCGCTCGGCGGGCGTCGAGAAGCCGAGGCCGAACGTCTTGTCGAGGAAAGCCCAGAGGAAGATGAAGCCGGTCGCCAGGCGGAGCACGGCGAGGACGCGTCGCCCGAGGCTGCTGGAGACCGGGGTGCCGGTGGCGAGTGGTTCTGAGCCGCGCAGAGTGCTCGGGCGCTGATCGAGGTCGGTGGGTGCGGTCATCGGAGAGCCTCTCGGTTCGAGACCACGGAGTGCGGCCTCAGGGCCAGACTCCGGCACCCCTCCTCGACCGGACAGAGGCGAAGGTCCCTCCTCGGGTCGCTCCGCCCGCGGCGCCCCGGCTCAGTGCGCTCCGGGGCTCAGATCCCCGCCGCCGCGCTGCGTCAGTCCGGGGATCCGCTTCGCGAGACCCGGGATGCTCGCCTCCGGGATCTCGATCCGCGTGTCGCGCAGCCGCTGCCGCAGCAGCGCCTCGACGTCCTCCTCCGGACGCAGCTGCGAGTCGCCGGCGACCTGCAGCAGCACGCCGCGCAGCTTCTCGTCGAGCACCGCGTCGTCGCTGCCGTGCTGGATCGGGTGGTCCTGGGATGCGTTCGTCATGACTCCATGCTGACACCCGCGCCGCACGCCCGAGAGACCTTGCGGGCAGGATGGAGCCATGCCGTTCACCCGCGCCGAGCTCGCCTCGTACCGCGACCGCACCGTCGAGGACCTCCTGGGCGACGACGTCCGCCTCCTCTTCGTGGGCATCAACCCCGGCCTGTGGACGGCGGCGACCGGCGCGCACTTCGCGCACCCGGGCAACCGCTTCTACCCGGCCCTCCTCGCCGCGGGCATCCTCGAGCACCCGATGCGCGTCTCCGAGGGGATGAGCGACGACGACCGCCGCACCCTGGTCGACCGCGGCGTCGGCATCACCAACCTGGCCGCTCGGGCGACCGCGCGAGCCGACGAGCTGACGCCGGAGGAGTTGCGGGCGGGTGCCGACCGCCTGGTCCGCACCGTCGAGCGCGTCCACCCCCGCGCCGTCGCGATGGTCGGCATCACCGCCTACCGCGCCGCCTTCGGCCGGGCCAAGGCCAGGCAGGGGCGCCAGGAGGAGCTGATCGCCGGCGTCCCGCTCTGGGTGCTCCCCAACCCCAGCGGACTCAACGCCCACGACACCGTGGAGTCGCTCGGTCGGGCCTACCGCGAGCCGGCCGTCGCCGCCGGACTCGTGCCCCAGGAATAGTCCGCGCAGGCGAGAGGTTGCAGAATTCCATGAGTACGCATGAAGTCAAGTTCGGTGTCGACACCTTCGGAGATGTGACGGCGGGGCCCGACGGCACTCCGCTCTCCCACGGCCAGGTCCTGCGCGACGTGGTCGAGGAGGGGGTCTTCGCCGACCAGGTCGGCCTCGACTTCTTCGGCGTCGGCGAGCACCACCGCGCCGACTTCGCCGTGAGCGCCCCCGACGTCGTGCTGGCCGCCATCGCCGCGCGCACCGAGCGCATCCATGTCGGCTCTGCCGTGACCGTCCTCTCCTCCGACGACCCGGTGCGCGTCTACCAGCGCTTCGCCACTCTCGACGGCATCTCGGGCGGTCGCGCCGAGGTCATCCTCGGCCGCGGCTCCTTCACGGAGTCGTTCCCCCTCTTCGGCTACGACCTCACGCAGTACGAGCTGCTGTTCGAGGAGAAGCTCGAGCTCTTCCACGCCCTCGTCCAGGGCGGTCCGGTGACATGGCAGGGCAAGACCCGCCCGGCCCTGAACCAGCAGAGCGTCTTCCCCACGGTCGAGAACGGCCCGCTGCGCACCTGGATCGGAGTCGGAGGCAGCCCCGAGTCCGTCGTCCGCGCCGCCCGCTTCGGCTTCCCCCTGGTCCTGGCGATCCTCGGGGGCTCGCCCTCGCGCTTCCGCCCCTACGTCGATCTCTTCGGCCGCGCCCTCGACCAGCTCGAGCAGCCCCGCCTGCCCGTCGCCGTGCACGTGCCGGGCTTCATCGCCGACACCGACGAGGAGGCTCGCGATCTCTTCTTCCCGCACCACAAGGCGATGATGGACGCGATCGGCCGCGAGCGCGGCTGGTCGCCGATGACGCGGGACCGCTTCGAGGAGGAGGTGGCGCCCGACGGCGCGCTGCACCTCGGCTCTCCCGAGACGGTCGCGCAGAAGATCGCGAAGACCGTCGACGCTCTCGGCCTCGAGCGCATCGACCTGAAGTACAGCGCCGGAACCCTGCCGCACTCCGCGATCATGCACAACCTCGAGCTGTACGGCACGCAGGTCGTCCCGCGCGTGCGGGAGCTGCTCGCCGCTCGCTGAGCCGCTCGGGAGTCGCGGCCTGCGGGTCGCGGCTCCCTGCTCGTTCCGAGTGTTCGTCGTGCGCGCTCCCACCGGGCGCTCGGCGGGCGCCGATATGCTCGAGGACCCGGTGTCCGCACCGCCCCCGACACTCCGAGAGACCATGCCCGACAGCCACGCCGCCCGCACCCCCTACGAGGTGCTGGGCGTCGCCCCCTCCGCCTCCGACGACGAGCTCCGCCGGGCCTACCGGCGACTCCTGCGCGAGACGCATCCCGACACCGGAGGCGACGCCTCCTCGTTCCACGCCGTCCAGCTCGCGTGGGAGCGCATCGGGAGCGCCTCCGCGCGCAGCGACTACGACCGGGGCGCGCCCGCGACGGGTCACGCGTCGCCCCAGCAGCCCTACACCGGCTCGCCGCGCCCGCAGAGCGCCTCCGCCGTCCGCGCGAGGTCGTACGGGCACCCCGGAGGCGCCGCCCGCGAGCACTACCTGCGGCTCGTCCGCGAGTGGGTGGGTCGCGGCGTCGAGATCGACGACCCGTTCGACCCCGCGCTCGTGCGCTCGGCCCCCCGCGAGGTGCGCTCGTGGCTGGCGAAGGCGCAGGCCGAGGAGGCCACCGCCTCTCTCGTCGGAGCCCTCGGCATCGCCTACACGATCTGGAACGACGTCGCCGTGGGCGACGGCGGGCTTAAGGTCGACCACCTCGTCCTCGGCCCCTCCGGCCTGCTCGCGCTGACCTCGGCCGACTGGGGCGACCCGGTCCGCCTGCGCAAGGGTGAGCTCGAGGGCGCCGGCATCGCCGAGGACGAGAAGCCCTTCGCCTCGCTCACCAAGGCGGCCCGCCGTCTCGGCCGCGAGCTCGGCGTCCGCTTCTCGGCGAGCGTCGTCGTGGTGCCCGACGACGCCCTGGAGCAGCCCTTCGAGCAGGTCGAGCGGGGCCGCCACCAGGGTGCGGTCGTCATCCGGCGCTCCCTCCTGCCGCAGCTGCTGCGCTCCGGCACCGACGACCCCCGCCTCGGCGGCTACGGCGAGTCCTTCGAGGTCCGCACCCGCGTCCAGAACCGCGTCCGCTTCGTCTGACCCACGGCGCGCAGCCGCCCCAAGGCCTGCTGGTCGAGCCCGCAGGCGGCGGATGGACGGCGACGCCGCTTCGCGTCTCCGTGGTGGGGGAAAGAGGGCGCCCGTCGCCCCGGCATGCTGGTCGAGTAGCCCCGGAGGGGCGTATCGAGACCCGCCGGCGTCAGCAGGTCGGGCTTCTGATGTGCACTCTGACGCTGGTGGATCTCGATACGCCCGCTGCGCGGTCTACTCGATCAGCGAGGAGGGGAGCGGCGACGCCGCTTCGCGTCTCGCTGGGGAGGGAGAAATCGGCGTCCGGCCCCTCCATGCTGGTCGAGTAGCCCCGCAGGGGCGTATCGAGACCCGCCAGCGTCAGCAGATCGTGCTTCTGACCTGTACTTCTGATGCTGGTGAATCTAGTGGGAAGAGACATCCGCAAGCATGCTGGTCGAGTAGCCCCGCAGGGGCGTATCGAGACCCATCTCCCTACGAACGGCGGTCTCCTCCACGTCCTGCGCTGGTGCCGAAGGCGCCCCTCCGCTCGATACGCCCGCTGCGCGGGCTGCGGGCTCGATCAGCGAGGAGGGGACCGCACGCAGGAAGTCACTTCTCCTGAGAGACCCATCTCATTTCGAACGTCTGCGGGCCCTCTCCCGCCCTGCCTCGGACCCCGGAACGTCCGCGTTACCCCGCCCCCGCACACCGAGCAAGGGGCTACCCGCCCGCCGGGACTCAGCTCACGATGGAGCACGTACCCCAACGACGAGCGGAACAGAGGACGGACCATGGTGCGATTCGGCTACACCCTGATGACCGAGCAGAGCGGACCCAAGCAGCTGGTGGGCTACGCGGTCGACGCCGAGAGGCTCGGCTTCGACTTCGCCGTCTCGAGCGATCACTACTCGCCCTGGCTGACCGAGCAGGGTCACGCCTCCTACGCCTGGACGCTGCTCGGAGCGGTCGCGCAGGCCACCTCGACCATCGACCTGATGACCTACGTGACGGCACCGACCATCCGCTATCACCCCGCCGTCGTGGCGCAGAAGGCGGCGACGCTGGCGATCCTGTCCGACGACCGCTTCGTCCTCGGCCTCGGCTCGGGCGAGAACCTCAACGAGCACACCGTCGGCGAGGGCTGGCCGGCCGTCTCGGTGCGGCAGGACATGCTCGAGGAGGCGGTGCACATCATCCGCGCACTGCACACCGGTGAGCTGGTCACCTGGGAGGGCGCGTACTTCCGCGTCGACTCCGCCCGCCTCTGGGATCTCCCCGGGAAGCCGCTCGAGATCGGCCTCGCCGTCTCGGGCGCGAAGTCCGTCGAGCGTTTCGCACCCCTGGGCGACCACCTGATCACCACCGAGCCCGAGGCCGAGCTGATCACGCAGTGGAGTGACGCACGCGGCCCCGGTGCCGCCCCCTCGCGCTCGATCGGCCAGATCCCGATCTGCTGGGCTCCCGACAAGGAGCAGGCCGTCGCCCTCGCGCACGAGCAGTTCCGCTGGTTCGCCGGCGGCTGGTCGGTCAACGCCGATCTCCCGACCACCGCCGGGTTCGCCGGCGCCAGCCAGTTCGTCCGGCCGGAGGACGTCGCCGACTCGATCGCGTGCGGCCCCGATCTCGACGAGCTCGCCGAGAGCGTCCTGCCCTTCGTCGAGGCGGGGTTCACCGACATCGCCCTGGTGCAGGTCGGCGACGCGCTCCAGCAGCGCTTCCTCGACGAGGTGGCGGAGGATCTGCTCTCGCGGGTCCGCGCGCTCGCTCCCTGACCTGGCCTCAGAACCCGCGCAGCCGCTCGATGTCGCGCCGGTCGCGCTTGGTCGGCCGGCCGGCCCCGCGGTCGCGCACGATGACCGCGGGGGCGGCCTCGCGCGGCGGGGGCGGCGGTGTGCGGTCCTCGAAGCACTCCACGGCCACCGGGGCGCCGACCCGCTTCACGACCAGTCCGCGGACCACCAGCTCGCGGTCGAAGCCGCCGATGCGGGCTCGCACCTCGTCACCGACCCGGACGGTCTGCGCGGCCTTCGCCCGCTCCCCGTTCACGCGGATGTGACCGGCCCGGGCGGCCGCGGTCGCCGCCGACCGGGTCTTGTAGATCCGGATCGCCCACAGCCACGCGTCCACTCGCACGGAGCCGGTCACCGGAATCTGCATCCGCTCAGTCTACGAATCCCTTCCCGGCGCCGACATGGTCCCGAGAAGCCCACCACGCGGTCCGACCCGGGCCGCCCAGCACGGAGGTCCACCATGAACGACGACCACATCACCAGCGGCAGCTCCTACACGGGCGCCGACGACGACGACCGCATGCTCGCGGCGAACGGCACCGGCAGCACCGCGGGCGGCACCCGCGGTGACGTCGGCATGAGCGTCGCCAGCGGCACGAGCGACGACGGCACCCCCGGAGTCCCCACTCGCGGTGCCCCCGCCCACAGCGGCATCCCGGCCGAGATGCACGACACCGCCTTCGAGCACTCGGGCCGCGAGTACGCGCTCGTGCCGTCCGGGCACGAGGAGTGGCAGATCCGGCACCCCGACGGACGCACCGTCGGGCTCCTCGCCGTCATCTCGCACGCGGGCGAGGAGTCGGAGGCGGTGTTCGTCACCCGTCGCGTCGGCTCCGACGACGCCGTCGCCGAGGGGACGGACTGGCGGGGAATCGTCGCGGCCGTCATCAACGACGAGGCCGCAGATCAGCGCGATCCCGTGCAGCTCGACCCCACCGTCGAGCACGTCCGCGGCGGTCTGATCGGTCGCGGCCCGGCCGACGTCGACGGCCTCTCCTGACCGGCAGCGCTCTCAGCGGGCGAGCAGCGCGGCGTTGATCCGGGAGGAGAGCTCCGCGTCGATGCGGAGCTCCCTCCCGTCGACGGCACGGATCGGAGCGGCGTTGCGCGCGCTCGAGACCAGCCAGGCGGCGTCGGCGCCCTCGAGGTCCTCGGCCCGGAGGGCCCGGTAGGCCGTCTCGAGCCCGAGGCCGCCGGCGAGGCCGAACAGGTCGGCCTGCGTCGTGCCGGGCAGCAGTCCGAGGGTCGGCGGGGGCGTCACCAGTGTCCCCGCAGTCAGAACCACCAGGTTCGAGGTCGGCCCCTCGAGAAGGAGCCCGTCGCTCGAGACGAAGAGCGCGTCGTCCGCCCTGCGCCGCACCGCCTCCCGCGAGGCCGCCCGGTTGACCGCGTACGAGAGCGTCTTCGCTCCCGCGAGCAGCCACGGCGACGTCTCCTGCACGTCCGAGCGCAGCCCCCGGTCGAGCAGCACGACTCGCACTCCGTCGCGGCGAGCAGGCCCGAAGTCGGGACTCGTCTGCACGAAGACCAGGCCTGTCGGCCGCCCCTCGCCCTCGATCCCGTGGGTGAGGATCGTCTTGACCATCGCCTCCGGGACCCGCGGGTGCTCGGCCACCGCGAGCGCGATCGCCTCGAGCCAGGCGTCGCGGTCCGGAGTCGGCAGGTCCAGCATCCGCGCCGATCGCGCGAACCGGTCGAGGTGCGCATCGAGCGCCTGCAGGCGGCCGTCGACGAGGTTGATCGTCTCGAAGACCCCGTCGCCGCGGGTGAAGCCGAGGTCGGTCGCGTCGATGCCACCGGTCCCACTCGGGTCGAGGGTGGCACCGGTGCGTGCGTCGCCGGTCTCGAGGGAGGGACGAGCGAGGCGGACGAGGGTCTCAGCGGGCATGGGCGGTGCGGTCCTTCCGGAGGGGGCGGCGGGGGAGCAGGACCACGATCAGCAGTGACCCGAGGAGCGATCCGGTGCCGTTCGAGACGAGGTCGCGGACGTCGGCGACCCGCGAGGGCAGCCACAGCAGCTGGGCCGTCTCGACCAGCACCGAGACGGCGAGGCCGATCAGCGCGGCGAGGAGGCGGCGGCGCGGAGGCAGCTGCGCGGCGAGCAGGGCTCCGAGCGGCACGAACATCAGCACGTTCGCCGTGAATTCGGCGACGTCGTAGTCGAACCACGCCGTCAGCGGAGTGGACCCGAGGAACGCGATGATCGCGCGGACCAGATCGGAGGACTCGCCCGGCGGCCGCGGGTTCGGAGTCAGCGTGATCAGCGCGATGACGCCGAGCCAGGCGAGCGTCGCGAGGGGGAGGACTCTCGAGCGGCGCATCGTCCGATTGTGCCATCCGGACGGTCCTCTCCCGTCGGGCGCGCGCCGCCCGGTGTGGGAGGCTGGAGGGCATGACGGGCGACGACATCGGCGGCGACGCCGTGCCTCCGCGCCCGCACTTCGACCCCGCCCTCGGCGACGGCTGGGTCGAGATCGGCGACGGGCGGCGCTTCTGGGGCCGCTTCGGCGCGGCGGGACTGCTGCTGCGCGATCCCGACGGCCGGATCCTCCTCCAGCACCGTGTCAGCTGGAGCCACTTCGGCGATACCTGGGGTCTCCCGGGCGGCGCCAGGCACCCCGACGAGACCGCCTTCGAGGCCGCCCTGCGCGAGTCGGCGGAGGAGGCCGGCGTCCCACCCGAACTGGTCCTGCCCGTCCTGGCCAGCGTCGTCACCGTCGGCCCGTGGAGCTACACCACCGTCGTCGCCTCGGCCGTCGAGCACTTCGAGCCGCGGATCATGGACCTCGAGAGCAACGAGCTGCGCTGGGTCGCGCCCGACGAGGTCGACTCCCTGCCGCTGCACCCGGGCTTCGGCGCCTCCTGGTCCGGGCTCCGCGACCTCGACTCCGAGATGCCGGTGCTCGTCGTCGACGCGGCGAACGTCGTCGGCTCCCGGCCCGACGGCTGGTGGCGCGATCGTGCCGGAGCCGCGCAGCGCCTCCTCGAGAGCCTCGGCCGCCTCGCCGCCCTGGGTCTCCCCGGCGACGCGGTGGGCCTCGGCGCCGACACCGCCTGGCCCCGCATCGTCGTGGTCCTCGAGGGCGAGGCCCGCGCGGCCGACGCCGGCCGGGCGCTGGCGTCCGCACCGCGATCCCGACTCGTCGTAGAGCAGGCGGAGGGATCGGGCGACGACGCGATCGTCGCCGCGGTCGCCGCTCTCGGCTCCGTCTGCCGGGTGGTCACCGCCGACCGCGGCCTCATCGCGCGGATCGAGGCGCTCGGCGCCTCGGCGATCGGCCCCCGCACCCTGCTCGACCTGCTCGACCGCGGGGAATAGCCCGCGTCGCGGCTCGGTTGCATCCTCCATGGCCACGACCACGATGACTCTCGACACCCACGACCAGACCGTCTCCGACGGCATCGTCCTGATCGACTTCTGGGCCGCCTGGTGCGGTCCGTGTCGTCAGTTCGCCCCCGTCTTCGAGGCGTCGAGCGACAAGAACGCCGACGTCACCTTCGCCAAGGTCGACACGGAGGATCAGCAGCAGCTCGCCGCGAGCTACGGCATCTCGTCGATCCCGACCCTCGTGGTCTACCGCGACGGCATCCCGCTGATGGCGCAGCCCGGCGCGCTCCCCGCTCCGGCCCTCGACAGCCTCATCGAGCAGGTCCGCGGCCTCGACATGGTCGAGGTCCGCAAGCAGTACGACGAGGCGAAGGCCGCCCAGGAGGCGGGCGAGCCCCAGACGTTCGACCACGGCGCCCAGATCTGACGCACCGCCCCGCGAACGAGCGAACCCCCGGCAGCCGCAGTGGCCGCCGGGGGTTCCGTCGTTCGAGGGGCGTCGATCAGCCCGTGTTCTGCAGCCCCGCCGCGACGCCGTTGACGGCGAGCAGCAGCAGCCGCTGGTTCTGCTCGGTGCCCGATCCGCCCGGGTCGGTGCGCAGCGCGCGGAGGGCGCGCAGCTGCAGCAGCGAGAGCGCGTTGACGTACGGAGTCCGGAGGCGCACGGCCCGGCCGAGCACGCGGTGCCCGGTCAGCAGGCTCTCCTCGCCGGTGATCGAGAGCACCCAGCGGCGGGTGAGCTCCATCTCCTGCAGCACGAGATCGGCGAGATCGCGACGCTCGTCGAGGGCGAGGTAGCGGCGCGCGATGCCCTCGTCGGTCTTCGCGAGCGACATCTCGACGTTGTCGATCATCGTCGTGAACAGCGGCCACGAGGCGTACGCGTCGCGCAGCACCTCCAGGTCGCCGACGGCGTCCAGCGCACTGCCGAGACCGAACCAGCCCGTCAGGTTGACCCGGGCCTGCGTCCACGCGAAGACCCACGGGATCGCCCGGAGATCCTCGAGCGACTCGACCGAGAGGCCGCGGCGGGCGGGACGGGAGCCCAGCGCGAGCAGGCCCACCTCCTCCTGCGGCGTCACGCGGGCGAACCACGGTGCGAAGCCGGGCGCCTTGACGAGCTCGAAGAAGCGGCGGCGCGACTCCCGGTCCATCGTGACCGCGACCTCGCTGAAGCGGTCGGCGGCCGAGGCGTTCCGCTCGCCCACCGACGGCGAGGACGCCAGCAGGGTGGCCCCCGCGACCTGCTCGATGTGCCGTGTCGCGATGTCGGGGTTGCCGTAGCGGGCGAAGATGACCTCGCCCTGCTCGGTGAGCTTGAAGCGGCCGTCGACCGATCCGGGCGGCTGAGCGAGCACGGCGCGGTTCGCCGGTCCGCCGCCGCGGCCGAGCGCGCCGCCGCGTCCGTGGAAGAGCGTCAGCACGATGCCCTCGTCATCGGCCCACTTCGCGATGCGCGCCTGCGCGTCGTAGAGGGCCAGCGTCGCCGACACCGGGCCGACGTCCTTCGACGAGTCGGAGTAGCCGAGCATCACCTCGAGGCGGTTGCCGGTCGCCTCCAGCCGCGCCCGCACCTGGGGGAGGCGGATCATCTCGGAGAGGATGTCGACCGAGGCGTCGAGGTCGGCGAACGTCTCGAAGAGCGGGATCGCGTCGATGATCGGCGGGTGACCGTCCGTGGCCGCCTCCGCCAGCTCGAACACCGTGCGCAGATCGTCGGCCGACTGCGTGAACGAGACGATGTAGCGCCGTGCCGCGTCCGTGCCGAAGCGCTCCTGCACCGTCGCGATCGCGCGGTACACCGAGAGCACCTCGATGCTGCGCTCGTCGAGCTCGCCCCCGGCTCGCACGGCCGCGATCGTCTCGCGGTGCACCTGCGAGTGCTGGCGCACCTCGATCTCGGCGAGGTGGAAGCCGAAGGTCTCGACCTGCCAGATGAAGTTCTGCAGATCGCCGAACGCCGATCGCGCGTCGCCCGCCGCGACCAGCGACTCCTGCAGCGTGCGCAGATCGGCCAGCAGCTCGGCGGCCGATCCGTAGGCGAGCGGGCCGCCCGAGCGGGTCGCCGCGAGGCGGTCGGCGGCGAAGAGCAGCACGCGCCGGTGGGTCTCGCTCGGCGAGCGCTCCGCGATGACGGAGGCGAGCCGGGCGTCGAGCGCGGTGCACGCGTCCCACAGCGCCAGGGCGTCGGCGGAGGGGGGAGTGGTCGAGGCGTCCAGCGTCAGCGCGCGGCCCACTCGGCGGGCGACGCGCTCGAGGCCGATCAGCACGTGCTCGGAGGCGATGTCGACGGCCTCGAGCGTGGTCGCGGCGGTCACGAAGGGGTTGCCGTCGCGGTCGCCGCCGATCCAGGTGCCCAGCCGCACGAACGCCGGGGCGATCGGCGTGCGCGTCCCGGAGGCGTCGCCCAGCAGGGCGTCGTCGAGCCGGCGGTAGACCCGCGGCAGCACCGAGAAGAGCGACTCGTCGAACACGCTCATCGCCGTGCGCACCTCGTCCAGCGGCGACGGCTTCGACTCGCGCAGCGGCGCGGTGCGCCAGAGCGTGTCGACCTCGGCGAGGAGCCGGCGGCGGTTCTCGACGAGCACCACGCCTCCCGTCCGCGGGTCGTCGCGCTGCTCGAGCAGGGCGCTGATGCGCCGGATCGTCGAGGCGACCGCGCGGCGGCGGGCCTCGGTGGGGTGCGCGGTGAGGACGGGGCGGAACTCGAGGCGCGAGAGGCGCTCGAACGCCTCCTCCTCGCCGAGCTCCTCGGTGAGCCGCGCCATCGAGGCGGTGATCGAGTCCTCGGGCGACTGGGCGCCCGCATCGGCCTCGCGGCGGCGGAGGACCCGCACGCGGTGGAACTCCTCGGCCACGTTCACGAGGTGGAAGTAGCAGGTGAAGGCGCGGGCCACCTCCTCGGCGCGCTCGAGCGAGAGCGAGGCGACGAACTCCT
Source organism: Rathayibacter sp. VKM Ac-2754 (assembly GCF_009807095.1). Taxonomy (GTDB): domain Bacteria; phylum Actinomycetota; class Actinomycetes; order Actinomycetales; family Microbacteriaceae; genus Rathayibacter. The sequence goes on from NZ_WUCC01000007.1 coordinate 100,966, forward strand.
CGGCCGTCGCCATGTCCTCGGGCGCCGCGCTGTCGTACGCGCCGATCGTCAGGGCGCGCAGGTGCTCGACGTCGTCGTAGAGCGTCGCGTCACCCGACTCGCGGAGGACCTGGCCGAGCAGCTCGCCCAGCAGGTGGACGTCGCCGCGGATGCGGTCGTCCATCGCAGGCGCGACGGTTCCGTCGGCGGAGGGGGCGGGTGCTGCGGTCGCGTCTGGCGCGTCGGAGATCGGAGGCACCCGACAGACTTTAGCGATCCCGTGTATCGGGCGGATGACGGGGGCGTCATGATCAGCCCCGTCCCGCGAAGCGCCCACCCGCGAGACCGGACCTGGAATGATCGAGGGGTGACCGCGACTCCTGCACCTCCCGCACCCACCGTCCAGACCGAGCAGGCCGCCCCCCACGTGGTCGTCCTGTTCGGCGCGGTCGGCGATCTGTCCCGGCGCAAGCTCATCCCGGGGATGGCGCATCTGGCGCTCTCGTCCCTGGCGCCCGACCTCCAGATCGTCGGCACCTCGCTCGAGGAGCACGACGACGAGTCGTTCCGGGCGTTCGCCAAGCTCGCCTACGACGAGTTCGGCAGCCGCTCGCTGACCCCGGCCCAGTGGGACGAGTTCGCCTCGAAGCTGCGCTACGTGCCCCAGTCGGCCGGCCCCGCGGCGCTGGCCGAGGCGGTCACCGAGGCCGAGAAGGTGCTCGGCCCGGACGTCAGCCGGCTGCACTACCTCAGCGTCCCGCCCAAGGCCGCGCTCTCCGTGGTGCGGATGCTCGCCGAGGCCGGCCTGGTCGAGCGCTCTCGGATCATCATGGAGAAGCCCTTCGGCGTCGACCTCGAGAGCGCGGTGATCCTCAACGCCGAGCTGCACGAGACCTTCGACGAGCAGCAGATCTTCCGGATCGACCACTTCCTCGGCAAGGAGCCGGCGCAGAACATCCTCGCCTTCCGCTTCGCCAACGGCCTCTTCGAGCCGATCTGGAACCGCAACTTCATCGACCACGTGCAGATCGACATCCCCGAGAAGCTCACCCTCGACCGCCGTGCCGAGTTCTACGAGTCGACCGGCGCCTACAAGGACATGGTCGTCACCCACCTCTTCCAGGTGCTCGCCTTCATGGCGATGGAGCCGCCGACGGCCCTCGAGCCCAAGGCGATCAGCGAGGAGAAGAACAAGGTCTTCCGCTCGATGCGGCTGCTCAACCCCGAGAACGTGGTGCGCGGGCAGTACATCGGCTACCGCGAGGAGCCGGGGGTCGCCCCCGACTCCGAGACCGACACCTTCGTCGCGCTCAAGTGCGAGATCGACAACTGGCGCTGGGCCGGCGTGCCGTTCTACCTCCGCACGGGCAAGCGCATGGCGGAGGGGCAGCGCATCATCTCGATCGCGTTCCGCGAGCCGCCGAAGAGCATGTTCCCGCAGGGCTCCGGAGTCGGCGCCCACGGCCCCGACCATCTCACGTTCGACCTGGCCGACGCCTCGAAGGTCTCGCTCTCGTTCTACGGCAAGCGCCCGGGCCCGGGTATGCGCCTCGACAAGCTGAGCATGCAGTTCGCGCTGCAGGAGACGGATCGGGCCGGCGACGCGCTCGAGGCGTACGAGCGTCTCATCCTCGATGCGATGCGCGGCGACCACACGCTGTTCACCACCGCCGAGGGCATCGAGCGCCTCTGGGAGGTGTCGGCGCCGCTGCTGCAGGATCCGCCGCCCGTCCGCCTCTACGCCCCCGGATCCTGGGGCCCGAACGCCATCCACCAGCTGATCGCCCCGCACGCCTGGCGACTCCCGTTCGAGCGAGTCTGGCGCGACAAGCGCTGATCGGGGCAGGCGGCGTGGTGCGCACGGGCGAGGACCGCATCTGGACGGTCCCGAACATCCTCAGCATGGTGCGTCTCGCACTGGTGCCGGTGTTCCTCGTGCTCGTCGTGCAGGGCGAGGACGCCCTGGCGCTGGTGACGCTCGTCGTCTCGAGCCTCACCGACTACCTCGACGGCTGGATCGCGCGCCGCTTCGACCAGATGACGCGCCTCGGCCGCATCCTCGACCCCGCCGCCGATCGGCTCTACATCTTCGCCACCGTCATCGGCCTGGCGTTCCGCGAGCTCGTGCCCTGGTGGCTCGTCGCGGTCCTCGTGGCGCGCGACCTCCTGCTCGTCGTGCTCGCCGTGATCCTCGCGAACCACGGCTACGGACCGCTGCCGGTGCACCACCTGGGCAAGTTCGCGACCTTCTGCCTCTTCTACGCCCTCCCGCTGATCATGCTCGGCCAGGCGTTCCCCGCCATCGCGTCCGCGTCGGCGCCGATCGCCTGGGCGTTCGCGCTGTGGGGAGCGTTCCTCTACTGGTGGGCGGGAATCGTCTACGCGGTGCAGACGCGGGATCTGGTCCGCGGCGCGGGACGAGCGATTCCGGCGTCCGGCGCCCCCTCCGATTCGGATACGCTGGACAGGTAGGAGGTACGTCTTGGTCGAGCCCGTGCGCGGAGAGTCATCCGCAGAACCGCTGAAGTCCGAGTCCGTCGAGCTCTCGACCGACACGACGCTCACGTTCACCGACGACATCGGCGCGCAGCTCGCTGCGCTCGACAACCGCGCGTCCCGCGAGGAGGCCGAGGCGGTGGGCGCCCTGCCCTCGGGATCGGCGCTCCTGGTCGTCCGCCGCGGTCCCAACACGGGTGCGCGGTTCCTTCTCGACACCGACTCCACGACCGTCGGCCGCCACCCCGATGCGGGCATCTTCCTCGACGACGTCACCGTCTCCCGCCGCCACGCGGAGTTCGTCCGCCGCGGCACGTCCTTCGAGGTCCGCGATCTCGGCTCGCTCAACGGGACCTACTTCGACGGAGTGCGGATCGAGTCCGCACTCCTCACCGACGGCTCCGAGGTCCAGGTCGGCAAGTTCCGCCTCACCTTCTACGCGTCCCGCGCCGACCTCGTCGCCGCTCCGGACGCGTAGACCGTGGGTCGTTCCACCGCGCGGGCCGTCCCGCCGGGCTCGACCGCCCTGCTGGGCATCGGTCAGGTCCTGGCCCGGCTGACGTCCGAGTTCCCCGACGTCACGCCGTCCAAGCTCCGCTTCCTCGAGGAGCAGGGCCTCGTCTCCCCGGCGCGCACCGACTCCGGCTACCGCAAGTTCTCCTCGGCCGACGTCGAGCGTCTGCGGATGATCCTCGCGCTGCAGCGCGACCACTACCTGCCGCTCAAGGTGATCCGCGGCTATCTCGACGACGTCGACGCCGGTCGCGAGCCGTCTCTGCCCGCCGGTGTCGGCGGTGGTCCCGCGTCGCTGCTCGCCCCTGCCACCCGTCTCACCCGCGACCGGCTGGCGGCCGAGTCGGGTGCGAGCGGCGCCCTCGTGCAGGAGGCGATCGCGGTCGGTCTCGTGCGCGGCGGCGAGTTCTTCGGCGACGAGGCGGTGACGACGCTCAAGGCGCTCGTCGAGCTCGGCCGCTCGGGGATCGAGCCGCGGCACCTCCGACCCCTGCGTGTCGCGGTGGAGCGCGAGATGTCCCTCATCGAGAGCGTCGTGGCCTCGAGCGCTCGACGCCAGGACGCGTCGGGAGCGGTCGGTGCCGCCGAGAACGCGATGGCGCTCGCCTCGCAGCTCGGCACGATCCGCGGCGCCATGGTGCGCAGCGCCCTCGGTCGACTCTCGCGCTCGTGACGTGCGCCGGGCCGTCGCCCAGCGGCGAATGCGCGCGAAGGACGCGACACGCCTGCGCCCTCGGCCGGATGTCGTTTACTCGGCAGCCCCCGGTCGGTACCGTAGGGAGCGCGTTCGGAGGATCCGGCGATCGGAACCGAGAGGCGACAGAATGAGAGAAGTCAGCCGCGACTCACGCGGCCAGCGCGACCTCGTCCTGTTCACCGACGGGCTGCCCGATCTCGATGCGCACGCCGGCTACCGCGGCGCCGTCGCCGCCCGGGCCGCCGGGATCACCTACCGCCAGCTCGACTACTGGGCCCGCACCGAGCTCGTCGCTCCGACCGTGCGCGGTGCCTCGGGCTCGGGGACGCAGCGCCTCTACGGCTTCCGCGACATCCTCGTGCTCAAGCTGGTCAAGCGCCTGCTCGACACCGGCATCTCGCTCCAGCAGATCCGCACGGCGGTCAACCAGCTCCGCGAGTCCGGCGTCGACGATCTCGCCCAGACCACGCTGATGAGCGACGGAGCGAGCGTCTACCTCTGCACCTCCAACGACGAGGTCATCGACCTCCTCAGCCGCGGCCAGGGCGTCTTCGGCATCGCCGTCGGCAAGGTCCTCCGCGAGGTCGAGTCCAGCCTCGTCGACCTCGACCCCCAGACCCTCGACCCCCTGGACGAGCTGGCCCAGCGCCGCGCCTCCCGCAAGGTCGGCTGACCCGCCCGTCCGGCCTGCACCGTCCGCCCCTCTGCAGCGGCGCCCGAGCATGCTCCTGCCCCTCTGCAGCGGACTCGAGCATGCCGAGCATGCTCCAGCCCCTCTGCAGCGGGGCCCGAGCGTGCCGAGCATGCTGGTCGAGTAGCCGCCGCAGGCGGCGTATCGAGACCCGTCTCCCTACGAACTCCGGGCACCCACAAGCCCCTCATGGGCAACGAGGGAACCCCGGCCCGTCGAGGGATCCAGCCCTTGCGGGCGGCCTCGACGGTCCGCGGTTCCCTCGGTCCGTCCCGCGGCTACTTCGCCGCCGGGACCTGCTCGCCGATGCGGCCGGTGCGGATGACGCGGTCGAGCAGGAGGTCGAAGTTGTGCGCCATCTCCTGCGCGCTCTCACCCGGCCACACGTGCACCGGCTTCGCAGCGCCCTGCGCCTGCTGCAGCGAGGTGCGCTCCGGCAGCTGCGGGCTCAGCACGAGCGGCCCGAACATGTCGCGCAGCTCCTTGATCCGGAACTGGTGCTCGAGCGACTGCACGCGAGCGCGGTTGACGATGATGCCGAGCGGCTGGAGGCGCGGGCTGAGTCCGCGGCGGATCTCCTCGATCGCGCGGAGCGCGCGGTCGGCGGCGGCGACCGAGAAGAGTCCCGGCTCGGTGACGACGGCGACGCGGTCGCTGGCGGCCCAGGCCGTGCGGGTGAGCGCGTTGAGCGACGGGGCGCAGTCGATGAGCACCAGGTCGTAGTCGGCCTCGACGCTCGCCAGCGCCTCCTCGAGCTTCCAGATGTCGCGGATGCTGGGGTGCGGGCCGTCGAAGTTGATCGCCGAGGGGCTGCCGATCAGGACGTCGATCGTGCCGTGGTGCTCCTTCGTCCAGCCGGAGGGGGCGATCGCCGAGCGGACGATCTTCTCCTTGGGCGACGTCAGGACGTCCGCGATGTTCAGATGACCGGCGACGTTGATGTCCATGCCGGTCGAGACGTCGGACTGCGGATCGAGGTCGACGACCAGCGTTCGCAGACCCTTCGAGAACGCCGCGGAGGCGAGGCCGAGGGTCACCGTCGTCTTGCCGACGCCGCCCTTGAGGGAGCTCACGCTGAGTACATGCATGGCTGACTACTTTACGTTCACTAGGGTGGAGAACCTAACCGTTCCCTGCGCGCCTGCCCGGCCCGGGATGCGGAGGCGGGAATCGCACGGTCGCGACTCCGGCTCCCTCGTCGCTCGCGGAGGACCCACCCGAAGGACTGCCATGTTCTCGAAGATCCTTGTGGCCAACCGCGGCGAGATCGCGATCCGGGCGTTCCGCGCGGCGTACGAGCTCGGCGCCCGCACGGTGGCGGTGTACCCCTACGAGGACCGCAACTCGATGCACCGGCTGAAGGCCGACGAGGCGTACCAGATCGGCGAGCGGGGCCACCCGGTGCGCGCCTACCTCGATGTGGCCGAGATCGTCCGGGTCGCCCGCGAGAGCGGCGCCGACGCGATCTACCCGGGCTACGGCTTCCTCTCCGAGAACCCCGAGCTCGCGCGCGCCGCCGCCGAGGCCGGCATCGCCTTCATCGGTCCGCCCGCTCGGGTGCTCGAGATGGCGGGCAACAAGGTCACCGCGAAGGAGCATGCGACCGCGGCCGGCGTCCCCGTCCTCCGCTCCACCCCCGCCTCGCGCGACGTCGACGAGCTGATCGCCGGCGCCGAGGCGATCGGCTTCCCGATCTTCGCCAAGGCGGTCGCGGGCGGCGGCGGTCGCGGCATGCGGAGGGTCGCGACGGCCGAGGAGCTGCGTCCCGCGCTCGAGGCGGCCATGCGCGAGGCCGACAGCGCCTTCGGCGACCCGACGATGTTCCTCGAGCAGGCCGTGGTCCGGCCCCGCCACATCGAGGTGCAGATCCTCGCCGATGCGACCGGCGAGACCGTGCACCTCTTCGAGCGCGACTGCTCGGTGCAGCGGCGGCACCAGAAGGTGGTCGAGATCGCTCCGGCGCCGAACCTCGACGAGGCCACGCGCCAGGCGATGCACCGCGACGCCATCGCCTTCGCCCGCTCGATCGGCTACGAGAACGCGGGGACGGTGGAGTTCCTCCTGGACACCGCGGGGGAGCGGGCGGGCGAGCACGTCTTCATCGAGATGAACCCGCGCATCCAGGTCGAGCACACCGTGACGGAGGAGGTCACCGACGTCGATCTCGTCGCGAGCCAGATGCGCATCGCCTCGGGTCAGACCCTCGTCGAGCTCGGGCTGACGCAGGGCGAGCTGCGTCTGCACGGGGCGGCGCTGCAGTGCCGCATCACCACCGAGGACCCGTCGGCGGGCTTCCGGCCCGACACCGGCAAGATCACCACCTACCGCTCGCCCGGCGGCGGCGGCATCCGCCTCGACGGCGGCACGATCAATCCGGGCGCGCAGATCAGCCCGCACTTCGACTCGATGCTGGCCAAGCTGACCTGCCGCGGACGCGACTTCCCGGCCGCCGTCGGCCGTGCCAAGCGCGCACTGGCCGAGTTCCGGATCCGCGGCGTCTCGACCAACATCCCGTTCCTGCAGGCCGTGCTCGATGATCCCGCGTTCGCCGTCGGCGACCTGAGCACCTCGTTCATCGACGAGCGCCCCCAGCTCCTCGCGGGCAGGGAGTCGCGCGACCGCGGGACGAAGCTGCTCACCTGGCTCGCCGAGGTGACGGTCAACCAGCCGAACGGCCCGAGGCCAGACGGTCTCCCGCCGGTCGAGAAGCTGCCGCGCGTCGACACGGCGGCGCCGGCTCCGGAGGGGTCGCGCCAGCGCCTCCTCGAGCTCGGCCCGGTCGGGTTCGCCGCGGCGCTGCGCGCCCAGACCGCTCTGGCGGTGACCGACACCACGTTCCGCGACGCGCACCAGTCGCTGCTCGCGACGCGGGTGCGCTCGCGCGACCTGCTCGCCGTGGCGCCCGCGGTCGCGCGCCTGACTCCGGAGCTGCTCTCGGTCGAAGCCTGGGGCGGCGCGACCTACGACGTCGCCCTGCGCTTCCTCGGCGAGGACCCGTGGGCGCGGCTGGCCTCCCTGCGCGAGGCGCTGCCGAACGTCGCGATCCAGATGCTGCTGCGCGGCCGCAACACGGTCGGGTACACGCCGTACCCGACGGAGGTGACCGACGCCTTCGTCCGCGAGGCCGACGCGACCGGTGTCGACGTCTTCCGGATCTTCGACGCGCTCAACGACGTGTCGCAGATGCGGCCGGCCATCGACGCCGTCCTGGCGACCGGCAGCACCGTCGCCGAGGTCGCCGTCTGCTACACGGGCGACCTTCTCGATCCCGCCGAGGACCTGTACACCCTCGACTACTACCTGCGGCTCGCCGAGCAGATCGTCGAGGCGGGAGCGCACGTCCTCGCCGTCAAGGACATGGCGGGGCTGCTGCGGCCGTACGCCGCGTCGAGGCTGGTCTCGGCGCTGCGCGAGCGCTTCGACCTCCCGGTGCACGTGCACACGCACGACACCCCCGGCGGTCAGCTGGCGACGCTCCTCGCCGCGGCCGAGGCCGGCGCCGACGCGGTCGACGCCGCCTCCGCTCCGATGGCGGGCACCACCAGCCAGCCGTCGCTGTCGGCCCTCGTCGCCGCCCTCGCGCACACCCCGCGCGACACCGGGCTGAGCCTCGCCGCCGTCTCCGACCTCGAGCCCTACTGGGAGGCCGTCCGGGCGCTGTACCGGCCGTTCGAGTCCGGGCTGCCCGGGCCGACCGGCCGCGTGTACCGGCACGAGATCCCCGGCGGCCAGCTCTCGAACCTGCGCCAGCAGGCCATCGCGCTGGGGCTCGCCGACCGCTTCGAGGTCGTCGAGGACCTCTACGCGGCGGCCGACCGCATCCTGGGTCGTGTGCCGAAGGTCACTCCGTCGTCGAAGGTCGTCGGCGACCTGGCGCTGCACCTCGCGGCGGTCGACGCCGACCCGGCCGACTTCGCCGAGAACCCGCAGAACTACGACATCCCCGACTCCGTCGTCGGCTTCATGGCGGGCGAGCTGGGCGAGCTGCCCGGCGGCTGGCCCGAGCCGTTCCGCTCGCGCGTGCTCGAGGGTCGCGACATCCGGATCGGCGTGACAGAGGTGTCGGCCGAGGACGCCGCCGTGCTCGCCGGAGACGACTCCGCCGCCCGTCGCGCGACGCTCAACCGGCTGCTCTTCCCCGGCCCGGCGAAGCAGTTCGAGCAGGTGCGCGAGACCTACGGCGACGTGTCGGCGCTCGACACCGCCGACTACCTCTACGGGCTCCGCCAGGGCGAGGAGCACGTCGTCGAGATCGCCAGGGGCGTGCGGCTGTTCGTGGGCCTGGAGGCGATCGGCGATGCCGACGACCGGGGCATGCGGACCGTGATGACCACGCTGAACGGTCAGCTCCGCCCCGTCTTCGTGCGGGACGCGACGATCACCGTCGACACCGTCAGCGCCGAGCGGGCCGACCGCTCCGATCCGGGGCAGGTCGCGGCGCCGTTCGCCGGAGTCGTGACCCTCAAGGTCGCGGTGGGCGACCGGATCGAGGCGGGCTCGGCGGTCGCCACGATCGAGGCGATGAAGATGGAGGCGGCGATCACCTCCTCCGTCGGCGGAGTCGTGCGGCGCCTGGCCGTCCCCGCCACGCAGCAGGTCGACGCGGGCGACCTGCTCGTCGTCGTGGACCCGTCCTAGCAGGACTTCTCGACCGGGCTCCAGCCCAGGGGGCCGCCACGAGGCCCTCGGTAGACTGACCGCAAGCGGAAGGAGGCTCGTTCGCATGGATGAGCGCAACGACGAACAGCCCGACACCGGCCCCACGCCCCGCACCGCGCTCGACGCGGCTCGGGAGTCGGCGCAGTACGTGCCGCGGGCGAGCGACACGGCTCCGACGCGCATCCCGGACGGTATCCGCCTCGATCCGCCGCCGATGCGCCGCTCGAGTGCGCCCCCGCCCGTCGAGGACGAGTCGATCGACGTCGGCACGCTGGGCATCCCGACGACTCGCTCGGTCGACGTCGTCCCGGCTCCGGTCGATGCGCCGGCTCCGGCGGACGTGCCGGGAGCGATCCGGCCCGTCTCGGCCGGGTACCCGTCGCGCGACGACGTCTCGGTCCTCCCCGAGGACACGGGCGAGCGTCCGCGCGGCCGCGGCGAGAGTCGCGAGCCCGAGCCCTCCGAGGCGGAGACAGCCCGGGGCGAGACCCGCCGCGACCGCCTCCGCGCCGAGCACGGCGGCCCGGGGACAGGCGCTCCCGAGTCATCGTCGATGCTCACCCCCGACCGCCTGCTCGAGGTCAACCGCAAGACGCGCCCCGCACCGACCGGGGGCTGGAACCGCTTCGTCTACGGGCTCACGTTCCACGCGGTCAACCTCGGCGACTCCGCCAAGGTGCAGGCCTGGAAGGCGATGGACGAGCGGATCGGCCGCCAGTTCGAGGGCGGCACGCGCTTCGTCCCTGTGATGACCCGCAAGGGCGGCGTCGGCAAGACCACCGTGACGACCCTCCTCGGCATGGCCCTCGCCGACGCGCGGGAGGACCGCATCATCGCGGTCGACGCCAACCCCGACCGCGGCACGCTCGCCGAGCGCGTCCCGAAGCAGACGCGCTCCACCGTCCGCGACGTCGTCAACCGCGCCTCCGGAGTCACCGGGTTCACCGACTTCTCGACGATGGTGTCGCGTGACGAGACGCGTCTCGACGTGCTCGCCTCCGACACCGACCCGCAGCTGTCCGAGGCCTTCGACGAGGACGACTACAACATCGTCGCCGATCTCGTCGAGCGCTTCTACTCGATCATGCTCACCGACTGCGGCACGGGCATCGTGCACTCGGTCATGCGCCCCACCCTGCAGCGCGCCGACACCGTCGTGATCGTCTCCGGCGGCAGCATCGACGAGGCCCGTCTCGCCTCCGAGACGCTGACCTGGCTCGACGCCAACGGCCACGGCGACCTGGTCAAGAACGCGGTCGTCGCGCTCAACACGGCGACCGACAGCGCCAGCCTGGTGAAGCTCGAGGAGATCGAGTCGCACTTCCGGTCGCGGGTGCGCGACATCGTCCGCATCCCCTACGACCCGGTGCTCGCCGCAGGTTCCGTGGTGAAGTGGCAGCAGCTGCGCCCCGCGACGAAGGAGGCCGCTCGCCGGCTCGCCGCGCTGGTCGTCGAGGGCATGCCGGTTCGACGTGCCTGAGGCCGTCGTCGCAGAGCCGATCGACGCCGAGGTGATCGACGCTCCTGAGGCGTTCGACCTGATCGTCATCGGCGCAGGTTCGGGCAACTCCATCGTCGGGCCCGAGTTCGCCGGATCCCGCGTCGCCCTGCTCGACGACGGCGAGTGGTTCGGCGGGACGTGCCTCAACGCGGGCTGCATCCCGACGAAGATGTTCGTGCACGTCGCCGACGTGGTCACCGACGTCGACCAGGCCGCGCCGATCGGACTGCACTCCTCCGTCGCTCGCCCGAGCTGGCCAGAGGTGCGCGACCGCGTCTTCGGGCGGACCGACGCGATCAGCGAGGGCGGCCTCGACTACCGGGCGCACCGCTCCGAGAACGTCACCCTTTTCCGCGAGAGCTTCGGCTTCGAGTCCCTCGGCGACGGCGACCGCCCCCACGTCCTGGCGAGCGCGAGCGGCACGCGCATCAGCGCGCCGACCGTCGTCATCGCCGCGGGGTCCCGGCCGCGGCCGCTGCTGGCCGCGTACGAGCCCGACCCGCGGATCCACGACTCGTCGTCGATCATGCGCATCGACGAGCTGCCCCGGCGCATGGTGATCCTCGGAGGCGGCGCCGTCGCCGTCGAGTTCGCCCACGTCTTCTCGGCGTTCGGCACCGCGGTGACCGTCGCCGTTCGGAGCGACCGCCTCCTCCGCGCACTCGACGAGGGGATCTCGCAGCGCTTCACCGACCTCGCGCGCGAGCGCTGGGACGTCCGGACCGGGGTCTCGACCTCTGGCATCGACGCGACCGGCGACTCCCTCACCGTGACCTTCGACGACGACTCGAAGGTCGAGACCGACGTCGTGCTGGTCGCCCTCGGGCGCGAGCCCAACAGCGACACCATCGCGGCCGCCTCCGTCGGGATCGACCTGCACGACGACGGCCGCGTCGCGGTCGACACCGAGCAGAGGGTCCTCTCGGGCGGTCGCCCGGTGCCCGGTCTCTTCGCGCTCGGCGACATCTCGTCCGAATGGCAGTTGAAGCACGTCGCGAACCACGAGGCGCGGATCGTCGCGCACAACCTGCTGCACCCGGCCGAGCTGCTTTCGAACACGCTCTCGCCGGTGCCGTCAGCGATCTTCGCGCATCCGCAGCTGGCCTACTTCGGCATGACGGCGGCGGAGGCGTCGGACACGGGCGTCGAGTTCGTGACGGTCACGCAGGAGTACGGCTCGACCGCGTACGGCTGGGCTCTCGAGGACGACTCGAGCGTGTGCACCCTGGTCGTCGGACTCGACGGCGAGCTGCTCGGCGCCCACCTGATGGGTCCGCAGGCGAGTATCCTCATTCAGCCGCTCGTCCAGGCCGCCAGCGCCGGAGCCGGCATCCGCGGACTCGCCCGCAGCCAGTACTGGCCGCACCCCGCGGCGAGCGAAGTCATCGAGAACGCCCTCCTGTCGGCGGAGGAGGCCCTGAGGGAGCGCACCACATGACCGAACGCCAGATCCGACTCTTCGGGGACCCGGTGCTGAAGACCGTGTCCGACCCGATCGGCGAGATCGACGACGGCATCCGCGGTCTCGTCGAGGACCTCGTCGACAGCGTCCGGCCCGACGGCCGCGCCGGCGTCGCAGCTCCCCAGATCGGCGTGAACCTCCGTGCGTTCAGCTACAACGTGGACGGCGTCATCGGCTACATCCTCAACCCCGAGATCGTCGAGCTCAGCGGCGAGCCCCAGCCCGTCGACGAGGGCTGCCTCTCGGTCCCCAACCTCTGGTACCCCGCGGTCCGCTACCCCCACGCGAAGGTGCGCGGCACCGACCTCGACGGCAACGAGGTCGTCCTCGAGGGCGACGGGCTGATGGCCCAGGCCCTCCAGCACGAGTGCGACCACCTCGACGGCCGCCTCTACCTCGACCGCCTCTCGAAGGACGACCGCCGGAGCGCGATGAAGTCCGTACGAGAGCAACCGTGGTTCTGAACCACCTCTGAGCCGCTCCCCGCGCGGCTCAGCGCAGTCGGCTTCCGAGGATGGTTGCGTCCCAGAGAGCGTCCGGCGTTCGCCGACGGGAAAGCGCTGACACGCGCTTTCCCGGCTACGCGGTTCCTCCTTCTGAGCCGGAGGCCGGCTCAGCGCAGTCGGCTTCCGAGGATGGTTGCGTCCCAGAAAGCGTCCGGCGTTCGCCGACGGGAAAGCGCTGACACGCGCTTTCCCGGCTACGGCTCGAGGACGCCGGGAATCTGCAGGCTGACCGTCGCAGGAGCGGGGTTCGCAGCCTGCTGATCGAGTAGCCCGCGGAGCGGGCGTATCGAGATCCACCAGCTCCAGAAGGCGGGATCGATGGCGCCATCTGTTGACGGTGGTGGGTCTCGATACGCCCCTGCGGGGCTACTCGACCAGCAGGCGGGGGAGAGTCGCCTCCTCGTGCTGGTGCTGAGGCCGGCCTCGCTGATCGAGTAGCCCGCGGAGCGGGCGTATCGAGATCCACCAGCTTCAAAAGGCGGGATCGATGGCGCCATCTGTTGACGGTGGTGGGTCTCGATACGCCCCTGCGGGGCTACTCGACCAGCAGGCGGGGGAGAGTCGCCTCCTCGTGCTGGTGCTGAGGCCGGCCTCGCCGATCGAGTAGCCCGCGCAGCGGGCGTATCGAGATCCACCACCTCCGGACGGCAGTGCCCTCTCACTCCTTACGCACCTGCACCTGCAGATCGGCCGACCCCTTCGAGCCGTATCCGGGAAAGCGCGTCGAGCGCTTTCCCGTCGGCGAACGCTCGACGCTCCTCCCCACCCACCCACCCACCCGCGGCAGCCGACTGCGCTGAGCCGGGCAGGGACCGGCTCAGAGCGGCGCTGACCCCGGACAGAAGCAGCCGGACACGCAGCTCACCTCAGGCTGATGCCCTCAGTAGCCGGCGCCGCTGTATACACAGCCCCGATGGTGTCCGCGTAGTCCGCCAGGATCACGTTGCGCTTGATGCTCATCTTGGGGGTGAGGTGGCCGCTGGCCTCGGTGAACTCGGTGGGCAGGATCACGAACTTGCGGATCGACTCCGCGCGGGACACGGTGGCATTGGCGGCGTCGACGGCTCGCTGCACCTCGGCGAGGACCGCCGGATTCACCGCCGCGTCCTCGAGCGAGAGGCTCGCGCTCTGGCCGTTGTTCTTCAGCCAGGTCGGCAGCATCTCGGGGTCGAGCGTGACGAGTGCGGCGATGAACGGACGCTGGTCGCCGACGACCACGACCTGGCCGACGAGCGGGTTCGCACGGATCGGGTCCTCGAGCGCGGCCGGGGCGACGTTCTTGCCGCCCGCGGTGACGATGATCTCCTTCTTGCGGCCGGTGACGCGCAGGTAGCCCTCCTCGTCCAGCGTGCCCAGGTCGCCGGTGCGGAACCACTCGCCGTCGAACGCCTCGGCGGTCGCCGTCTCGTTGTTCCAGTAGCCGCCGAACACGTCGATCCCGCGCACCTGGATCTCGCCGTCGTCCGCGATCCGGACCGAGACTCCGGGCATCGCAGGGCCGACGGTGCCGATCTTGAAGCGCTCGGTGCGGTTGACGGTCGCGGGTGCGGTGGTCTCGGTCAGCCCGTAGCCCTCGAGGATCTTGATGCCGAGGCTGTGGAAGAAGTGCCCCAGCCTGTCGCCCAGCGGAGCTGATCCGGACACCGCGAAGCGCACGTTGCCGCCCATGGCGGTGCGCAGCTTCGAGTAGACGAGGCGGTCGAAGAGCAGGAACTGCAGCTTGAGCGCGAGCGGGACCGATCCCGCCTCCACGGCGATCGAGTGGGCGACGGCGACGTCGGCCGCCCTGCGGAAGATCTTGCCCTTGCCGCCGGCCTCGGCCTTCTGCTCGGCCGAGTTGTAGACCTTCTCGAAGACCCGGGGGACCGCGAGGAGGAACGTCGGCTTGAAGGATCCGAGCGAGGGGAGCAGCTGCTTCGTGTCGGCCTGGTGCCCGACCTTCACTCCGCCGTGCACGCAGAGGATCGCGATGAAGCGGGCGAAGACGTGGGCGGTCGTGATGAAGAGGAGCGTCGAGGCGCCGGGCTGGTGGATCAGCTCGGTCAGCGCGACGGCCGAGTTGCGGCTCAGCTCGACGAAGTTCGAGTGGCGGATGATGCAGCCCTTGGGGCGGCCGGTCGATCCGGACGTGTAGATGATCGTCGCGATGTCGGCGCCGGTCGCGAGCGAGCGGCGGCGCTCGATCTCGCTGTCCGGCACGTCGACGCCTCGCGCGGCGAGCTTCTCGAGGTCGCCGAGCCCGATCTGCCAGGCCGAGCGCACGTCGGGCAGATCGGCGCGGATCTCGTCGAAGCGGGCGAAATGGTCCGCCGTCTCGACGATGACCGCGTGCGCACCGGAGTCGGCGAGGTTCCACTGCACCTGGGCGGGGGAGGAGGTCTCGTACACCGGCACGAGGACGCCGCCCGCGAACCAGACGGCGAAGTCGATCAGCGTCCACTCGTAGCGCGTCTTGCAGATCAGGCCGACCTTCTCGCCGGGCTCGATGCCCGAGGCGACCAGTCCCTTGGCGAGCGCGACCACCTGGTCGAGGAACTCCTTCGCCGTGACGTCGCGCCAGCCGTCGCCGTCCGGCAGGGCGAAGAGGGGGCGGTCGGGAGTCTCGCGCACGCGGTCGAGCAGCAGTGCCGTCGTGTTCGCTTGCGGGTCTGCGGCCACCACGAGGGGCGAATCGAACTGTTCCACGGCAACTCCTTCGTAACCTGAACGAACGTCGGCTCCAGCCTACCGAAGGAGCCGAAGCTGTAGATCCACTCAGACTGTAGATCCACTCGGAAGGTCCGTCCGCTCGGGTCGGCGACCGACGTGGAGGCTCCTCCGACACGGACGCCCGACCCCTTCGCAGGCCCACCCGGTCACTACACTCGTTGTGGCCGCCGAACAGGGCGGATCGACGGCGCTCCGGCGCCGACGGCGAGGGAAGGGCGGTTCGCGTGCACGCGATCGGTATCGACATCGGCGGCACGAAGATCGCGGGAGCGCTCGTCGACGAGTTCGGCGGGATCCTCCGCGAGGACCGTCAGCCGACTCCCGCCGGTCACCCCGAGCTCATCGTCGACGTGGTCGTCGAGATGGTCGCCCGCCTCCGCGAGGGTCTGCCCGCGGGAGACGTCGCCGCGGTCGGAGTCGCCGCAGCAGGGTTCATCGACGCGTCGCAGTCGATCGTCTACTACGCCCCCAACATCAACTGGCGCAACGAGCCGTTCCGCGAGAAGCTCTCGGCCCGGATCGACCTGCCCATCATCATCGAGAACGACGCGAACGCCGCGGGCTGGGCCGAGTTCCGCTACGGCTCCGGTCGTCTCGTCAGCGACATGCTGATGCTGACCATCGGCACCGGAGTGGGCGGCGCCATCGTGATCAACGACCGGCTCCTTCGCGGGGGCTTCGGAGCCGCCGCCGAGATCGGCCACATGCGCGTCGTGCCGGGCGGCCTCCCGTGCGGCTGCGGGGCCAGGGGCTGCATCGAGCAGTACGGCTCGGGCCGGGCCCTGCAGCGCTTCGCGAACGAGCTCGCCGACGCCGGCGGAATCGGCCAGGGCATCGCCGACGCGCGCGCCCGCAACGGCGGATCGCTCGACGGGCGCATCATCTCGGAGCTGATCACCAGCGGCGACCTCGGTGCCCTTGCGGCCCTGCGCCAGCTCGGCCACTGGCTCGGCGAGGCCGCGGCCAGCCTGAGCGCCGTGCTCGACCCCCAGATGTTCGTGATCGGCGGCGGGGTCGCCCAGGCCGGGGATCTGCTGCTCGACCCGATCCGCCAGGCCTATCTCGACAACCTGCCGGCCCGGGGGTACCACCCCGAGCCGGAGTTCCGCATCGCGGAGCTGGTGAACGACGCGGGAGTCGTGGGGGCGGCCGACCTGGCCCGCCTGCACGCCAGCACCCTCTGAGCGCCGCTCGAGACGCTGCCACGCTCATCCACCGACCTGCACTGATTCGCCGAGGAGTCGACCGTTGTTCTACTGGTTCATGAAGCACATCGTCGCGGGTCCGCTGCTCAAGACGATCTTCCGCCCGTGGGTGGTCGGGGCCGACCGCGTCCCGGCGACGGGCGGCGTGATCCTCGCCAGCAACCACCTCTCGTTCATCGACTCCGTCTTCCTGCCGCTGGTCATCGAGCGGAACATGGTCTTCCTCGCCAAGAGCGACTACTTCACGGGCAAGGGTCTGAAGGGCTGGGCGACCAAGCTGTTCTTCACGGCGACCGGCATGCTGCCGATCGACCGGTCGGGCGGCAAGGCGTCGGAGGCGTCGCTCAACACCGGCCTGCGGGTCCTCGCCAGCGGCGAGGCCCTCGGCATCTATCCCGAGGGCACCCGCAGCCCCGACGGGCGCATGTACCGCGGCCGCACCGGAGTGGCGCGCATGGTCCTCGAGGCGCGCGTGCCCGTCATCCCCGTCGCGATGATCGACACCGCGCGGATCATGCCCATCGGCAGCCGCCTCCCCAGGCTCGGTCGCATCGGCATCGTCTTCGGCGAGCCGCTCGACTTCAGCCGCTTCGAGGGCATGGAGGGCGACCGGTTCATCCTCCGCTCGATCACCGACGAGATCATGTACGAGCTGCTGGCCCTGAGCGGCCAGGAGTACCTCGACGTCTACGCCACCTCGGTCAAGGAGAAGCGCGCGGCGCTCACCCGCTGAGTGCGCGCCGAGCGCTCCGCCCCCGGCCCGGGGGAGGGCCTCCCGAGGCGATAGGCTCGTCAACCGCTGCCGTCCGTCCGGACGGTGGCCCGCTCGCGCGCACGGCGCGCACGTCAGAACCAGGACACCCTCGTGGTCATCGATCCGAACGAACCGTACGTCCAAGCCGCCCCCTCCGTGGTCGCCGGCCTGGACTACTGGCGCGAGCTCGAGATCAAGCAGCAGCCGCAGTGGCCCGACGCCGACGCGGTGAGCGCCGCGTCCGCCGAGGTCGCCGGCCTGCCTCCGCTGGTCTTCGCCGGCGAGGTCGACCAGCTGCGCGAGCGCCTCGGCAACGCGGCCCGCGGCGAGGCTTTCCTCCTGCAGGGCGGCGACTGCGCCGAGACCTTCGCAGGCGCCACCGCCGACCAGATCCGCAACCGCGTCAAGACGGTGCTGCAGATGGCGGTCGTCCTGACCTACGGCGCGAGCATGCCCGTCATCAAGATGGGGCGGATGGCCGGCCAGTTCGCCAAGCCCCGCTCGAGCGACCTCGAGACGCGCGGCGACGTGACGCTGCCCGCCTACCGCGGCGACATCGTGAACGGCTACGAGTTCACTCCGGAGTCGCGCGCGGCCGACCCGCGCCGCATCGTGCAGGCGTACCACACGGCCGCCTCGACGCTGAACCTCATCCGCGCCTTCACGCAGGGCGGCTTCGCCGACCTGCGGCTCGTGCACTACTGGAACAAGGGCTTCACCGAGAACCCGCAGAACCAGCGCTACGAGCAGCTCGCGCGCGAGATCGACCGAGCGGTGAAGTTCATGGTCGCCTGCGGAGCCGACTTCGAGGGCATGAAGCGCACCGAGTTCTACACGGGTCACGAGGGTCTGCTGATGGACTACGAGCGCCCGATGACGCGGATCGACTCGCGCACCGGCACGCCGTACAACACTTCGAGCCACTTCATCTGGATCGGCGAGCGCACCCGCGACCTCGACGGCGCGCACGTCGACTTCCTGTCGCGCGTCCGCAACCCGATCGGCGTGAAGCTCGGCCCCTCGACGACGCCCGAGACGATGCTCGAGCTCATCGAGAAGCTCGACCCGAACCGCGAGCCCGGCCGCCTGACCTTCATCACCCGGATGGGCGCGGGGAAGATCCGCGACGCCCTCCCGCCCCTGCTCGAGGCCGTCAAGCGGAGCGACGCCCTGCCGCTCTGGGTCACCGATCCGATGCACGGCAACGGCCTGACGACCCCCACCGGCTACAAGACCCGTCGCTTCGACGACGTCGTCGACGAGGTCAAGGGCTTCTTCGAGGCGCACCGCGCCGTCGGCACGCACCCCGGAGGCATTCACGTCGAGCTCACCGGCGACGACGTCACCGAGTGCCTGGGCGGCTCCGAGCAGATCGACGAGGCCGACCTCGCCACCCGCTACGAGTCGGTCTGCGACCCCCGCCTCAACCACATGCAGTCGCTGGAGCTCGCCTTCCTCGTCGCCGAGGAGCTCCGGCAGCGCTGAGCGGCGCAGCCGCAGCTCCGAGGAGATGAGGGTGCCGTCTGGTGGAGGGAGCGCGAGCGCTCCCTCCGCCGCGGTCGTCATCCAGGGATGGTCGCGATCCGCAGAGCGTCGCGCGAACGGCTAGGACGAATCGCTGGCACGCGATTCGCCCGTTCGGCAGCGCTCTCTCGCGGAGGCGGCGCGAGCGCCCCCTCCGCTGCGGTCGGAATCCAGGGATGGTCGCGATCCGCAGAGCGTCGTGGGAACGGCTAGGACGAATCGCTGGCACGCGATTCGCCCGTTCGCCTTGGATGTGGCCGGCCGGTCCGGCGGCGGGGCGTCCGGCGCGTGCCGCGTCCGACGCTGGGCGTCAGGCCCTGCCGCCCAGCGTGCATCCCTGTCGCGGGCGAGAAGCCGCCCGCCCGCCGCTGTCGTCGCCATGCTGGTCGAGCCCGCAGCCCCGCAGGGGCGTATCGAGACCCACCAGCGTCAACAGATCAGGCTTCTGCCCCGGCCTTCTGACGGACGTGGATCTCGATACGCCCGCTCCGCGCGCTGCGGGCTCGATCAGCGAGGACGGTGCCACCCGCACGAGTACCGGAAGACGGGACCTCGCGCAGGAGTCCAGCGAGGACGTGGCCACACGCACGAATCCCGCGAGGATGGGTCGTTCCGAGTGCCGTCCGAGAGCCTCGTCGCGCCGTCGGTCGAGGTGGACCATCCGAGCAAGCGGATCGGAAGGTGAAGGCGAACGGGTGAATCGCGATTCAGCGATTCGCCTTCGCCGTTCGCAGGACGCTCTGCGTGGCGCGACCACCTCGAGGAGCCGACCGCGGTGCAGGGAGCGCGAAGTGCTCCCCGCACAGAACGGCTCAAGTCGTGATGGTGATCGACAGCTGGATGGTGGTGCCGCGCTGGACGGGGTCGCCTGCCTTGTTGGACTGGTTGGTGACCTTCGTGAGCTCGTCGGGGGCTGCATCGATCAGGGGTCCGAGCGTCGACAGCGAGTAGCTCCAGGTGAGGTCGACCGCGTCGAGGGCCGCCTTCGCCTGGTCGCGGGTCATGCCGACGACGTTCGGGACGGCGACGGGCTCCGGTCCCTTCGAGACCACGACGCTGATCGTCTGGCCGGTCGTCGCGGGCGCCTCGGGGTTGGCCTGGGTGAGGACGATGCCGGCGGGGACGGTGTCGCTCCAGTCCTCGCCGCTGCTGTCGAGGGCGAGCCCGGCCTGCTCCGCCGCGTCGGTCGCGGCCTCGAGCGAGAGGCCGACCACGTTCGGGATCGGTCCGAGGCTGACGACCATGTCGATGCCGCTGGTCTCGGGGAGGACTGCGGGCAGCTCTCCTCCGCCGGGGAGCGACGCCGAGATCACGCGGCCCCTCTCGACGTCGGCGTCGAACACGCTCGTCGTGGCGCCGGCGACGAGGGACGCTCCGGTGAGGGCGGCGGTCGCCTCCTCCTGGGTCAGGCCCGTGAGCGCCGGTACCTCCATCTGGCGCGGTCCGCTCGAGACCACGAGGGTCACCACCGAGTCCTTGTGGATGCTCTGATCCTGAGGGGGATCCGAGCTCATCACCGTGCCGATGGGCACGGTGAGGTCCGGCGCCTGCTGCTGCTCGACCTGCAGGTCGCGGGCCTCGAGGAGCGCCGTGGCGTCCTCCTGGCTCAGTCCGACGACGGTCGGGATCGTCCTGATCGCGCCCGGTCCCTCGCCGAACCAGTAGGCGGTCCCGCCTCCGAGCAGCGCCAGCAGGAGGATGACGATCGTGAGGAGGACACCGCGTCGCCGACGCACCCGTCGCTTGGCGGCGAGCCGGGCGACGGCTTCGTCGTCCACGTCCTCCTCCGCGGGCGGTCCCTCGAGGACCGTCGTCTGCCCGGGGGTGGCCGGATCGAAGAGGGCGGCCGTCGCCGGGACCGTGGCGGGCGGCGGCAGCGGAGTGACGGCCTGGGTGTCGCCGCGCCGATCGGTCGGAGTGATGCCCATCAACCGCTCGGCCTCGAGCAGCTGCGAGAGCATCACGCCCGCGTCGCGGGGGCGCATGTCGGGGTCGCGCTCCGTCGCCCAGAGCACGAGCTCGTCGAGGGAGGTGGGCACCGACGGCACCTTGGCGCTGGGGTAGGGCACCGAGTCGTTCGCGTGCTGGTAGGCGATCTGCATCGGCTGCTCGCCCGTGAAGGGCTGCTCGCCGGTGAGCATCTCGTAGATCATGATGCCGATGGCGTAGATGTCGCTGCGGGTGTCGGCGGTGCCGCGGGTGACCAGCTCGGGGGAGAGGTAGGCGATCGTGCCGAGCAGCGCCTGGCCGGAGGCGGTGTTCGCGGTGGCCGCGCGGGCGAGGCCGAAGTCGCCGATCTTGATGCGACCGTCGTCGGCGAGCAGGACGTTCTCGGGCTTGAGGTCGCGGTGCAGGATCCCGGCGCGGTGCGCCGCGGCGAGCCCGGACAGCACGGAGTGCATGATGTCGACGACCTGCTGGGCGGTCAGCCGTCCGCGCTCCTTGAGCAGGTCGCGCAGCGTGATGCCGGGCAGGTACTCCATGACCAGGTAGGCCATGTCGGAGTCCTGGCCCTGGTCGAAGACGCTGACGACGTTCGGGTGCGCCAGTCGTGCGGCCGATCGCGCCTCCTGGACGAACCGGTTCTTGAAGACCTGGTCGTCCGAGAGGTGCCCGTGCATGACCTTGATCGCGACGCGGCGATCGAGGCGCAGGTCGTTCGCGAGGTAGACCGTCGCCATGCCGCCGCGGGCGATCCTCGAGCGCACCTCGTACCGACCGTCGACGAGACGGCCGAGGAGGGGGTCGAGCTGGCTGGTGGTCACGCGACGAGTCTAGGCAAGAGCGTCAGCCGAACCCGTGAGCAACGCGGGCGACCGCCCGCCGCAGCGGCTCCGCCCGCTTGGAGCGGTCGGGGGAGCATGGCAGTCTTGACGGGTGACCGACTCGTCAGCCCCCGCCTCCTCCTCGCCCGTCTCCGACACCGAGTGGCTGACGATCCCCGATCTCGTCGAGCTGACCGGTCTGAACGTGAGCCGGGTCCGCCGGCTGCTCGAGGAGCGCCACCTGATCGGGACCCGTCGCGACGGCGTCCTCAAGGTGCCGTCGCTGTTCCTCCGCGACGACGAGCCGATGAGCGAGATCCGCGGCACGGCCGTCCTCCTCGCCGACTCGGGCTTCTCCGACGACGAGGCCGTGCAATGGCTGCTCTCGACGGAGGAGAGCCTCGGCACGAGTCCCGTCCTCGCACTCCGCGCGGGTCGCAAGGCCGAGGTCCGTCGCGTCGCCCAGGCGCTCGCCTGATCACCGCCCCCTGACGCGACCGCACCTCCGATCAGGCCGCCCGCACGCTGACGCGCTCGGCGAGCTCGCGCAGCTCGGACACGCCCTCCTCGCGCAGCGGAGCGTCGGGCAGCACGCCGAGCGCGGTGTCGACCTCGCGGAGGATCCGCTCCTCGAGCCGGTCGAGCGCTCCGCTCGTCGAGACGATCTCCTGGGCGCGGGCGATGTCGGCGGGCGAGGCGTCGCCGCGGCCGACGACGGCGTCGAGCTCGTCCCTCCCGGCCGGGGAGGACGTCGCTCGCGCGAGCCCCAGCAGCATGGTGCGCTTGCCCTCGCGCAGGTCGTCGCCGGCCGGCTTGCCGGTCACCGCCGGGTCGCCGAAGACGCCCAGCACGTCGTCGCGGAGCTGGAAGGCGATGCCGAGCGGCAGGCCGAAGCGGCGCAGGGCGTCGAGCTGCGCGTCGTCGCCTCCGCCGAGGGAGCCGCCGATCGCCAGCGGAGCCTCGATGCTGTACTTCGCGCTCTTGTAGACGACGACCCGCTCCGCGCGGGCGAGGTGCTCGTGCTCGGGATGCCCGACCCAGGCGTTCTCCTCGAGGATGTCGAGGTACTGGCCGAGCGTCACCTCCGTGCGCATCAGGTTGAACTCGGCACGGGCCCGCTCGGCGCTCCGGCGGTCCTCGAGGGACCACTCCGCGTCGGCGAAGATCTCGTCGGACCAGACCAGCAGCAGGTCTCCGAGCAGGATCGCGGAGGAGCGTCCGAACTCGTCCCCCGAGCCGGTCCAGCCGCCGGCGCCGTGCAGAGCCGCGAACCGGCGGTGCGCCGAGGGGGCTCCGCGGCGGGTGTCGGAGTTGTCGATCACGTCGTCGTGGACGAGGGCGGCGGCATGGAAGAGCTCGAGGCTCGCGCCCACCCGCGCGACGGGGTCGGAGCCGCTCGGGTGCTCCTCGCTCGGGACGGCCGAGACGGCGGTCCAGCCCGCCTCGCAGAAGCGCGCCCTGAAGCGCTTCCCCCCGCTGAGAAAGTCCCGCGAAAGGTCGCCGAGGGCCCGGACGTCCTCTCCGAGAGAGCGCAGAATTGGCGTGCGCCCGGCGAGGAAGTCTTCGATTCGGAACTGGACGCGATCGACCAGACGAGTGCTGTGGTTCACCCGACCAGCCTATGCACGACCGGACGTCGCACGGGTGGCGCCTAGCGCCCGCGCACCGCTCGGTCTAGAGTGAAGCGCTACCCGCGTGGTCGTCTCCACAGCGCCGTCACCCGCGGCACCGTCCCGCCCGCGCCGACACCACCACCCGCCGACGCCACACCCTGAAGGGGTCCCGATGCCGCTTTCGGAACACGAGCAACGGCTCCTCGACGAGATGGAGCGCAACCTCTATCAGAACGACGCCGACTTCGTGGCAGCGGTCAGCAAGGGGCGCGGCGGCACCAACTACCGGGCGCTCGTGCTCGGCATCCTCCTCGCGATCGTCGGCCTGGGCGTCCTCGTCACCGGAGTCGCCGTCCGGCAGCCCCTCGTCGGCGTCGGCGGCTTCGCCCTGATGCTCGCGGGCGTCGTCGTCGCCATGCGCCCCGCCGCGGGCGGCTCGGACGAGCCCGGCCTGCCGACCGTCGGACGCCCCGCGAAGCCCCGCTCCTCGGGCAACCGCCAGGGCTCCGGGTTCATGGACCGTCTGAACGAGCGATGGGACAACCGCGGCGACGGTCGCAGCTAGCCCCACTCCGCACCACCCACAGGGTCGATCCTCACGGATCGGCCCTTTTTTCATGCCCGGACGCGGCCGTCCCCACTCCGCACCACCAGCAGGGTCGATCCTCGCCGAGAAACCCCCTTTTCCATGCTCGGATCCTCCCCGGGAGGCACTCCGCCCTCCACTGCGCTCCACCGCTGCCGTTCCGCGGAATCCCGCGGATGACGGGGCGGTCTTCGGCGCGCCGCACCCCGCGCCGGGGTTGTGAGTGGGGGGAAGTGGAGTACTGTGGGGACCACACCATCCTTGGCCGGAAGAAGTGGGGGGCAGCCAGTGTTCCTCGGCACCTATTCCCCCAAGCTCGACGAGAAGGGCCGCGTGATCCTCCCCGCCAAGTTCCGCGACGAGCTCTCCTCCGGAGTCGTCGTCACGCGCGGCCAGGAGCGGTGCCTCTACGTGTTCAGCCAGAGCGAGTTCGAGGTGATGCACGAGAAGATCCGGCAGGCGCCCGTCACGAGCAAGCAGGCCCGTGACTTCCTGCGCGTCTTCCTCTCCGGCGCCAGCGCCGAGACTCCCGACAAGCAGAACCGCGTGACCCTCCCGGCACCGCTGCGGGCCTACGCGGGGCTCGACCGCGACCTCACCGTCATCGGTGCGGGCAATCGCGCCGAAATCTGGGCCCAGGACGCCTGGGAGACCTACCTGCAGGAGCAGGAGTCCGTGTTCTCCGACACCCAGGAGGAGGTGATCCCCGGCCTGTTCTAGCTCCTGCCGCGCGACTCCCAGCCACTCGGCGCCCGGACGCACCTTCCCCGGTGTCCGGTCGTGAGCTGGATGGGGATCGGGCGGCAGGAACAGGACGACGGGACCACCATGACCGAAGACTCCGACCGCAAGACCGTGCGCCCCACCGAGGAGCGCCACATCCCGGTGCTCCTCGAGCGCTGCATCGAGCTCCTCGCTCCGGCGATCGAGCGCGACGGCGCCGTCCTCGTCGACGCGACCCTCGGCATGGGCGGCCACTCGCTCGCCCTGCTCGAGCGCTTCCCGGGGCTCCACCTCGTCGGCCTCGACCGCGACCCCGAGGCCCTCGAGCTCGCGGGGGAGCGGCTGGCGGCGCACGCCTCCCGCATCGACCTCGTGCACGCCGTCTACGACGAGCTCCCCGACGTGCTCGACGAGCTCGGCATCGACGAGATCGACGGGGCTCTCTTCGACCTCGGCGTCTCCTCCCTCCAGCTGGACGAGTCCGAGCGCGGCTTCTCCTACTCCAGGGATGCGCCGCTCGACATGCGGATGGACGCGACCGCCCCGCTCACGGCGGCGAGCATCCTCGCCGACTACGACGAGCTCTCCCTCCGCCGGATCTTCCACGAGTACGGCGAGGAGCGCCTCGCCGCGCGCTACGCGAAGCGGATCGTGGAGGCGCGGGCCGCCGCCCCGATCGAGCGCTCCGGCCGGCTCGTCGAGATCATCCAGGCCGCGACCCCGGTCGCGATCCAGCGCAACGGCCACCCGGCGAAGCGGGTCTTCCAGGCGCTGCGCATCGAGGTCAACCAGGAGCTGTCGGTGCTCGAGCGCGCCATCCCCGCGGCGCTCGACCGCGTGGCCGTCGGCGGACGCATCGTGGTCGAGGCCTACCAGTCGCTCGAGGACCGGATCGTCAAGCGCGCCCTGCAGGCCGCCTCCTCCTCGACGGCGCCGGAGGGGCTCCCGATGGAGCTGCCGGAGCACCGACCCGAGTTCCGACTCGTCCTCCGCGGCGCAGAGCTCGCCTCCGACGACGAGTTGGCCAGAAACCCCCGAGCAGCACCCGTGCGCCTGCGCGCGGCCGAGAGGATCAGGAGGACCGCATGAGCGCCACCGCAGTCATCGAACCCGTCATCGCCACCGAGCACACCGTCGCACGGCCGGCCCGGCCCGGTGCTCCCTCCGAGCGCCCGCGCATCGAGGCGGTCCCGACCGTCGCGCGGAGCCCGCGCCCGAAGCTCGTCTACGGGATCGTCGCCGTCGCGGGCCTCTTCGCGATCATCGTCGTCCAGCTCCTCGTGAGCGTCGGCCTCTCGCAGGGCGCCTACCAGATCTCGGCGCTGCAGACCGAGCAGAAGACGCTCACCCGCAGCAACGCCGAGAAGCAGGACGCGGTCGACACCCTCAGCTCGCCGCAGAACCTCGCGACGGCGGCGCAGGGCCTCGGGATGGTCGCGAACACGGCTCCCGTCTACCTCCGGCTGTCCGACGGCGCTGTGCTCGGCGACCCGACCTCGGCGGCGGCGAGCGAGGTCGGCACCGCGGCCGCGTCGACGCTCGTGCCGAACGCGCTGATCCAGCCCGCGCCCGCGTCGGCCGACGCGAGCGCGTCCTCCGCCGCCTCGGCGACCTCGGCCGTACCGTTGCAGGGCGAGCTCCCCGCTCCGATCACCCACTGACCACCGCCCGCTCGATCCGCCGCGACCAGATCCGGCCACGACGAAGGACGGCGCAGCCGCCCGGAGGAAGAAGGACAGCTCCGCAGTGAGACACCACCGGTCAAGCAGGCGGCGCACGGCCGTCACCTTCGTCATCATCATCGCGATCGTCGGGCTCTTCATCGGCAAGCTGGTCGACATCCAGATCGTCCGGGCGAACGAGCTGACCGACGAGGCGGCGCAGAACCAGTCGAACAGCGTCGTCACCTACGGCACCCGCGGCACGATCGTGGACCGCTCCGGGACCGTGCTCGCCGACACGACGACCCGCTACCGGCTGACCACCTCGCCGAAGAACGTCGCCGAGTTCCTCCGCGAGATGCCCGACGGCCAGGAGGTCGTCGTCAGCGTGGAGCAGGCGGCGTCCGAGATCGGCGCGATCACCGGCCAGTCGGTCGAGCAGATCACGGCGGCCGTGAGCGGTGCGCTGGCCGAGGACCCGAAGGCGAACTACCTGATCCTGTCGGAGGGCCTCGACCTCGAGGCGTACCAGAAGCTCATCGCGCTCGACATCCCGTGGACCTACTTCGAGACCCAGCAGGGTCGCACCTATCCCAACGGCGCGGTCGGCGGCAACCTGATCGGCTACGTCGGAGCCGATGGCGCAGCCCAGGAGGGCATGGAGTACGCCGAGAACACCTGCCTGGCGGGCGCGAACGGCTCCGAGAGCTACGAGCGCAGCGCCGACTACGTCCGGATCCCCGGCAGCACCGTCTCCGAGACGCCGGCCGTCGACGGCGGCGAGCTGAAGCTCACCATCGACGCGGACCTGCAGTACTACGCCCAGCAGGTGCTGTCGGCCCGCGTGGCCGAGGTCGGCGGCAGCTACGGGATCGTCGTCGTGCAGGAGGTCAAGACCGGCAAGCTGCTCACCGTCGCCGAGACGCCGACGGTCGACCCGAACAACGTGTCCGCGAGCGCTGCCGAGGATCGCGGCTCGCGGGCGTTCCAGAGCCCGTTCGAGCCCGGATCCACGTTCAAGCCCATGACCGCGGCCATGCTGATCGACCAGGGCCTCGCCTCGCCGACCAGCCATGCGGTGATCCCCGACACGTTCGAGAAGGACGGCGCGTCGTTCAGCGACGACTTCGCGCACACTCCGACGAACTACACCCTGACGGGGATCCTCAAGGACTCCTCGAACGTCGGCATCGCGACGCTCGGCTCGCAGCTCTCGGCCGAGAAGCGCTACGACTACATGACGAGGTTCGGGCTCGGCAGCCCGACCGCAGTCGGCTTCCCCGGCGAGACCGGAGGCCAGCTCGCCGACTACCAGGACTGGGACAACCAGACGAACTACACGACGATGTTCGGCCAGGGCGTCTCGGCGACCGCCGTCCAGGTGGCGGGGATCTACCAGACGCTCGGCAACGGCGGGGTCCGCCTGCCGGCCCAGCTCGTCGAGGGCTGCACGACGGCCGACGGCTCGGTCGTCGACGTGCCCGACACCACGGGGACGCAGGTCGTCTCGGCCTCGGCCGCGAAGGACGTCGTCGACATGCTGCAGACCCACTACAACGAGGGCTGGCTCGCCGACTACATCCACGTCGACGGCTACAACATCGCGACGAAGACCGGAACGGCCCAGCAGCCCGACGGCAACGGCGGCTACTCCTCGAGCTACACGGTGTCGCTCGCCGGCCTCGCGCCCGCCGAGGACCCGGAGTACGTCGTGACGGTCACGATCGCCGATCCGGTTAAGATGAACACGTCCCAGGCGACGGCCCCCGTGTTCCAGCAGGTCATGACCCAGGTGCTGAAGACGAACAGGGTGGAGCCGTCCACGGTGCCGCCGGTGGAGTACCCCACCACGTGGTGACCGCGCCGGGACGCCACGCACCAGAAGCACCACACGCACCAGAACGAGAGAGAGAGCGGGCATTGCACGACACTCGCCCGCAGACCTCCCTCCGCCCCGAGCACCCGGTGCCCCGGTCGCTGTCGCAGCTGGTGACGGAGTTCTCGCTCGGTCCGGTCCGCGGTGTCGAGGGCGTCGAGGTCAGCGGGATCACGCTCGATTCGCGCCACGTCGAGTCGGGCGACCTCTACGTCGGTGTCGTCGGGCGATCCGCGCACGGGGCAGCGTTCGCCGCCGACGCCGCGGCCTCCGGGGCCGTCGCCGTCCTGACCGATCCCGCGGGGGCTGCGCTTGCCGCCTCCTCCGGCCTCCCCGTCCTCGTGACCCCCGACCCGCGGGCCGCGCTCGGCGACGTCGCCTCGTGGATCCACCGGACCGGGGAGGACGTGCCCACCCTCTTCGGCGTGACCGGGACGAACGGCAAGACCAGCGTCGTCTACCTCCTCGATGCGCTGCTGCGCCGACTCGGTGTCGTCTCGGGCCTGAGCTCGACCGCCGAGCGGCGCATCGGTGACGTGGCCGTCGTCAGCTCCCTCACCACCCCCGAGGCCAGCGAGCTCCACGGTCTGCTCGCCCGCATGCGCGAGTCGGCCGTCCGCGCCGTCTCGATCGAGGTGTCGGCGCAGGCCCTCAGCCGGCACCGCATCGACGGCCTGGTCTTCGACGTCGTCGGCTTCACCAACCTCAGCCACGACCACCTCGACGACTACGCCGACATGGAGCACTACTTCGAGGCGAAGGCCGACCTGTTCCAGCCGGAGCGGGCGCGGCGCGGCGTCGTCACCGTCGACAGCGTCTGGGGGAGGCAGCTCGCCGAGCGCAGCCGCATCCCCGTCACGACGCTCGCCAGCTCCCCGGTCGTCGGAGTCGCTCCCGAGAACGACGCCGACTGGTCGATGACCGTGCTGCGCAGCACGTCCGAGCTCACGACCTTCCGCCTCGAGGGGCCCGAGAACCGCTCGGTCGAGGTGAGCGTCCCGCTGATCGGCTGGTACATGGCCGCGAACGCCGCGCTGGCGATCGTGATGCTCGTCGAGTCGGGCTTCGACCTCGAGGCGATCGCGCACGTCCTCGCGGAGAGCCGGCTCGACGTCTACATCCCGGGGCGCGCCGAACGGGTCTCGGGAGAGCGCGGGCCGAGCGTCTACGTCGACTACGGGCACACGCCCGACGCCTTCACGAACGCGCTCGAGGCCCTCCGAGACCTCACCCCGGGCCGACTGATCATGGTGTTCGGCGCCGACGGCGACCGCGACGCCACCAAGCGCGCCGACATGGGCGCCATCGCCGCTCGTCTCTCCGACATCGTCGTCGTGACCGACTTCCATCCGCGCTGGGAGGACCCCGCCGCCATCCGCGCGGTCCTCGTCCAGTCGGCGGCGTCAGCCGTCCCGGAGCGGGAGATCCACGAGATCCCCGATCCGCGCGCCGCCGTGCGCGCCGCCGTCGCGCTCGCGCGCGAGGGCGATTCGATCCTCTACGCCGGACCGGGCCACGAGGACTACCAGGAGATCGCAGGAGTGCACATGCCGTATTCGGCCCGAGACGATGTCCGTCAGGCCCTGCGTGAGGCGGGCTGGCTCTAGATGATCGCCATGACCCTCACCGAGATCGCCGCCGCCGTCTCCGGCCGGCTCCACCTCGCCGGTGCCTCCTCGAACGCCGCGACCGTCGTCGACGGCGCGACAGAGACCGACTCGCGCGAGATCGCGCCCGGCGGGATCTTCGTCGCCAAGCGCGGCGAGCACACCGACGGCCACCTCTTCGCGCCGGTCGCGGTCGAGCGCGGCGCGGCCCTGCTGATCGTCGAGCGGCCGCTCGACCTCGACGTCCCCCAGGTGATCGTCGACGACTCCGTCCAGGCGCTGGGCGCCCTGGCGACCGAGGTCGTCCGCCGGGTGCGCGCGCTCGGCGGTCTCACCGTCATCGGCGTGACCGGATCGAACGGCAAGACGACGACCAAGAACCTGCTGCGCACCGTGCTGGAGCGGGTCGGCGAGACCGTCGCTCCGCGCGGCTCGTTCAACAACGAGGTCGGGGCGCCGATCACGATGCTCCAGGTGTCGGAGTCGACGAGGTTCCTCGTCGCCGAGATGGGCGCCAGCGCCGTGGGCGAGATCCGCCGCCTCGTGCGGATGGCCAAGCCCGACGTCGGCGTCGTCCTGGCGGTGGGCCTGGCCCACGCCGGCGAGTTCGGCGGGATCGAGCGCACCCTCGAGGCGAAGACCGAGATGGTCGCCGACCTCACGTCCGACGACGTCGCCGTGCTCAACGTCGACGACGGCCGCGTCGCCTCGATGGCGGGCCGCACCGCCGCTCGCGTGCTCTGGTTCGGCCGAGGCGAGAGCGCCGACGTCCGCGCGGTCGACGTCGAGACGCCCGCCGACGGCACGCGCTTCACCATCGAGGTCTCGGCGGGCGAGGGCCGCGAGGCCGCCCGTGCCGAGATGCTCCTGCGCGTCCTCGGAGAGCACCACGTCATGAACGCTCTCGCCGCGACGGCGGCCGCGCTCTCGGTGGGCGTGCCGCTCGCGAGCATCGTCGAGGCGCTGTCCACGGTCACGCTCGCCGAGCGCTGGCGGATGCAGGTGCTCGGCGGCGCTGACGTCAAGGTCATCAACGACGCGTACAACGCGTCCCCCGACTCCACGGCCGCGGCGCTGCGCACCCTCGCCCAGATCGCCGAGCCGGGCGGACGCACCGTCGCCGTCCTCGGCGAGATGAGCGAGCTGGGGGAGTGGGCCGACGAGGAGCACGACCGGGTGGGTCTGCTGGCCGTCCGCCTGAACATCTCGCAGATCGTCGTGGTCGGCGCCGGAGCCCGGCGCATCCACGTCGCGGCGGAGCGCGAGGGGTCGTGGAGCGGCGAGTCCGTCTTCGTCGAGACCGCCGACGACGCCTACGCGCTCCTCGAGGACTACCTCCGGAGCGGAGACACCGTGCTGGTGAAGTCGTCCAACTCCGCCGGCCTGCGATTCCTCGGCGACCGACTGGGGGAGCGCCACCGATGAGAGCACTCCTGCTGGCCGGAACCTTCTCCGGCGCCTTCACCCTGCTGCTGACGCCGCTGTTCATCCGGCTCTTCCACCGCCTCAAGTGGGGCCAGTTCATCCGCGAGGACGGACCGCAGTCGCACCACGTCAAGCACGGCACGGCGACGATGGGCGGCATCGTCATCATCGTCGCCACGGTCGCGGGCTACTTCCTCGCGATGCTCTTCGGCAACCGGGCGATCGCGCCCTCGGCGCTGCTCGTGCTGTTCATGATGGTCGGGCTCGGCCTCGTCGGCTTCCTCGACGACTTCCTCAAGACCCGCAACCAGCGCAGTCTCGGCCTGGGCGGCTGGGCGAAGATCGCCGGCCAGGTGATCGTCGCGGCGGCCTTCGCCGTCATCGCGATCATGGTGCGCGACTCCAACGGCCTCACACCGGCGTCCACGTCGATCTCGTTCATCCGCGATCTCCCGCTCGACTTCGCGTCGCTCGGCTGGATCGGCATCGGGCTCTTCGTGCTGTGGATCTGCGTGATCGTCACGAGCACGTCGAACGGCGTGAACGTCGCCGACGGCCTCGACGGCCTCGCGACCGGTTCGTCGATCCTCGCGATCGGCTCGTACGTGATCATCGGCTTCTGGCAGTCCAACCAGTGGTGCTACGACCTCCAGCTGAACCCCGAGGTGGCCGACAAGTGCTACCAGGTGAGCGATCCCTTCGACCTCGCGATCATCGCCGCGGCGATCTCCGGGGCCCTCGTCGGCTTCCTCTGGTGGAACACCTCGCCGGCGCAGATCTTCATGGGCGACACCGGCTCGCTCGGTCTGGGCGGCGCACTCGCGGCCCTCGCGATCCTGACCCGCACCGAGCTGCTGGTCATCCTGATCGGCGGTCTCTTCGTGATCGTCACCGGGTCGGTCATCCTGCAGCGGATCTACTTCAAGATCACCCGGGGCAAGCGGATCTTCCTGATGAGTCCGCTCCACCACCACTTCGAGCTCAAGGGCTGGGCCGAGGTGACGGTGGTGGTCCGCTTCTGGATCATCGCCGGGATCCTCGTCGCCGCAGGCGTCGGGCTCTTCTACCTCGAATGGCTCTCCCTGGCATGACCGATCCCGCTCTCGTCGCCCGTCTCGATGCTCTCCGCAGCTGGCACTCCGACTGGCGCGGTCTGCGCGTCGCCGTGCTCGGCCTCGGGGTGACCGGGTTCTCGGTCGCCGACACGCTGACCGAGCTGGGCTCGGACGTGCTCGTCCTCGCCGACCGCGCCGACGAGGAGCGCGAGCGCCTCCTCGAGGTGATCGGCGCCCGTCTGCACCGCGCGGAGCACCTCGACTCCGTCCCCGCGGAGCTGACCGCGTTCGACCCCGAGCTGGTGATCGTGTCGCCGGGCTTCCGGCCGACGCATCCGATCGTCGAGTGGGCGGTGGCGTCGGGGACCGCCCTGTGGGGCGACGTCGAGCTGGCGTGGCGCGTGCGCGACAAGGTGACCCGTGCCGATGGCTCGCCCGCGGAGTGGGTGGCGGTCACGGGCACGAACGGCAAGACCACGACCGTCCGGCTCACCGCGAGCATGCTGGTCGCCGGCGGGCTGCGTGCGGCGCCGTGCGGCAACATCGGAGTGCCCGTGCTCGACGCGGTCCGCGACCCGCAGGGCTTCGACGTGCTGGTCGTCGAGCTCTCGAGCTACCAGCTGCACTACCTGGGCGCGATCGAGCCGATCGCGAGCGCCTGCCTCAACATCGCCGAGGACCACCTCGACTGGCACGGCTCGTTCGAGGAGTACCGCGCGGCGAAGGCGAAGGTCTACGCGAACACCCGGGTCGCCTGCGTCTACAACCGCTCCGACGCCGCGACCGAGCAGATGGTGCTCGACGCCGAGGTGATCGAGGGCGCGCGCGCCATCGGCTTCGGGCTCGGCGTGCCCGGCCCCAGCGACTTCGGCATCGTCGACGGCATCCTCTGCGACCGCGCGTTCCTCGACGACCGCCGGACGAGCGCCCTCGAGATCACCACGGTCGACGAGCTGGCCGCCCGCCACCTCGCGGCCCCGCACATCGTGCAGAACGTGCTCGCCGCCGCCGCGCTCTCGCGGGCGTGCGGCATCGAGCCCGGCGCGATCCGCCGCGCCCTCGCCGGCTTCGAGCTCGACGACCACCGCATCCAGGTCGTCGCCGAGCGGGCGGGAGTGACCTGGGTCGACGACTCCAAGGCGACCAATCCGCACGCGGCCGATGCCTCCCTCCGCGCCTACCCGTCGGTGGTCTGGCTCGTCGGCGGACTGCTGAAGGGCGTCGACGTGGGCTCCCTGGTGGCCGGTCACGTCGGCCGTCTGCGGGGCGCCGTGGTCATCGGAGTCGACCGGGCCGCGGTCCTCGAGGCATTCCGACGACACGCGCCCGAACTCCCCGTGACCGAGGTGGTCGCGGATGAGACTGGGGCCGTGATGCAGGCGGCCGTCGAGGCTGCGGCGGCGCTCGCCCAGCCGGGCGATGTCGTGCTGCTCGCGCCCGCTGCGGCGTCGATGGACCAGTTCCGCGACTACGCAGCACGGGGCCGTTCGTTCGCGGCCGCGGTGACGACGTATCTGGGAGGAGGGGCCGATGACCGCTCCGACGACGAGCAGGCTCCCGGGTCGCTCCCGGACTGACGCCGCGAGGACCGGCACCGAGAAGGGCTCCCGGAAGACGGGTGACCGCCACCGCGTGCGGACCGCGCGGATCGTCCTCTCGCGGGTCTTCGCCTCCGAGTCGCCCAACTTCTACCTGCTCTTCGGCACGACGCTCTTCCTCGTCCTCTTCGGGCTCACGATGGTGCTGTCGTCGTCGTCGGTCACGTCGTACGTCAGCAGCGACGACTCGTTCGGCGGCTTCTACCGCCAGGGCGGGTTCGCCCTGCTCGGCGTGCCGCTGATGCTCGTCGTCTCGCGGCTGCCGCTCGCGTTCTGGAAGAAGGCGACGCCGATGATCCTCGGTGTCGGCTGCTTCTTCCAGGTGCTGGTGGTCTTCACGCCCCTGGGCTGGTCGGTCGGCGGCAACACCAACTGGATCCGCCTCGGCGGCTTCACGATGCAGCCCTCCGAGATCATCAAGCTCGGTCTCGCGCTCTGGCTCGGCCTGCTCCTCGCGCGCCGCTACAAAGGGCCGAAGGACTGGAAGCACGCGCTGATCCCGGTGGGCATCGTCGGCGGCGGCTCGATCGGCCTCGTCCTGCTCGGCGGTGACCTCGGCACCGTGGTCATCATGGCCGGCATCGTGCTCGCGGCGCTCTTCTACGCGAACATGCGGATGCGGGTGATCATCCCGATCGTGGTCGTCGGCTCCGTCGGCGCCGTGCTGTTCGCGATCTCGAGCGAGAACCGGCTGACCCGCATCATGTCGTTCCTCGGCGACTGCTCGAACACCGAGGACTACCAGAACTCCTGCTGGCAGCCCGTGCACGGCACCTGGGCCATGGCGTCCGGCGGCATCTTCGGCGTCGGGCTCGGCAACTCCAAGGCGAAGTGGTCGTGGCTGCCCGCGGCCGACAACGACTACATCTTCGCCATCATCGGCGAGGAGCTCGGCCTGATCGGCGCGATCGTGGTGCTCGCCCTCTTCGTCGTCCTGGCCGTCGCCTTCTTCCGCGTGATCCACTCGTCGACCGATCCCTTCGTCCGGATCGCCACCGGCGCGGTGATGGTCTGGCTGATCGGCCAGGCGTTCGTCAACATCGGCGTCGTCCTGGGGGTGCTCCCGGTGCTCGGGGTGCCCCTGCCGCTGATCTCCTCCGGAGGCACCGCCCTGGTCAGCTCGCTCATCGCCATCGGCGTCGTCCTCTCGTTCGCGCGCACGCAGACGGCGCCCCTCCCCGTGCTCGGCGCCGGTCGCGGCAGCCACGAGGCGGTCGCGGAGTGACCCGCTTCCTGCTCGCCGGCGGAGGCACCGCCGGCCACGTGAACCCGCTGCTCGCGACCGCCGACGAGATCCGCGCCCGTCGTGCCGACGACGAGGTCCTCGTGCTCGGCACCGCGGAGGGGCTCGAGTCCCGCCTCGTGCCACTGCGGGGCTACGAGCTCTCGGTCATCCCGCGCCTGCCCTTCCCGCGCCGCCCGAACGGCGCCGCCCTGCGCTTCCCGTCCGCGTTCCGCTCCACGATCGACGGCATCGTCCGCACGATCCGCGAGCGGCGGATCGACGCGGTGGTCGGCTTCGGAGGCTACGCGGCAGCGCCCGCGTACCTCGCGGCCCGCCGTGCCCGCGTCCCCTTCGTGGTCCACGAGGCGAACGCCCGACCGGGGCTCGCCAACCGGCTCGGCGCGCGCGTCACGCCCTGGGTCGGCGTCGCGTTCGACGGCACGCCGCTCCCGCACGCGCGGACGGTCGGCATGCCGCTCAGGCGCGAGATCGCCGATCTCGACCGCGCGGCGCGACGCGGCGACGCGATGCGCGAGTTCGGCCTCGATCCCGCCCGCCCTACCCTGCTCGTCACGGGGGGCTCCCTCGGCGCTCGGCGGATCAACGCCACGGTGCACGCCGCGGCCGCCGCCGTGGTCGAGACCGGCTTCCAGATCCTGCACATCACGGGGTCGAAGGCCGAGATCTCCGATCCCGGTATCGCGGGCTACCACCTCCTCCCGTACTGCGACCGGATGGACCTCGCCCTCTCGGCGGCCGACCTCGCCGTCTCGCGCGCCGGCGCGGCGACCGTCAGCGAGCTGAGCGCGCTGGGTGTCCCGGCCGTCTACATCCCCTACCCCGTCGGCAACGGCGAGCAGCGCTTCAACGCGCGCGGCGTCGTCGACGCCGGGGGAGCCGTGCTCGTCGAGGATGCCGCGTTCCTGCCGACCTGGGTCGAGGCCTCCCTCCTCCCGCTGCTGGAGGACGCCTCCCGCCGCGACGAGATGGGGCGCCGGGCGGCCACGGTCGGCGTCCGCGACGGCTCCGAGCGGCTCGTCGACCTCATCGGGCTCGCGCTGCAGCAGCGCCGTTGAGGTCCCTCCGCGCGGCTCGGGGACTCACCGCGGGCCACCGTCTACACTGATCCGGCGCCCGGCGCGCGGCACCTCGCACGCCCCGTCGACCACCCGAAAGCGAGAGCCCCGTGATCAAGCCCGACCTCGGCATCACCGTCCCCGACGAGCTCGGCTCGGTCCACTTCATCGGCATCGGCGGGTCGGGGATGAGCGGGATCGCGCGCCTCTTCCACCACGCCGGCCACCGCGTCACGGGCTCCGACGTGCGCGAGTCGCACCCCATCGAGCAGCTGCGCGAGCTCGGGATCCCGGTCGCCATCGGTCACGACGCCGCCCACCTCGGCGACGCGGAGGCGGTCGTGGTCACCTCGGCGCTCTGGCAGGACAATCCCGAGTACGTGCTCGCGAAGGAGCGCGGCCTGCCCGTGCTGCACCGCTCGCAGGCGCTCGCCTGGCTCGTCCGCGGGCACCGCCTCGTCGCGGTCGCCGGAGCGCACGGCAAGACCACCTCCACCGGCATGATCGTGACCGGGCTGCTCGGGGTCGACGCCGACCCCAGCTTCGTGAACGGCGGCATCATCGAGAGCCTCGGCACGTCCTCCGCCGCCGGCTCCGGCGAGGTCTTCGTGGTCGAGGCGGACGAGTCCGACGGCAGCTTCCTGCTCTACGACGCGGCGGTCACGCTGATCACCAACGTCGACCCCGACCACCTCGACCACTACGGCTCGCTCGAGGCGTTCGAGGAGGCGTTCGTCACCTTCGCGTCGAACGCGGGCGAACTGGTGGTCGTCTCGTCCGACGATCCCGGTGCGGTCCGCGTCACCGAGAGGCTCTCGGGCAAGCGCGTCCTCACCTTCGGCGAGGCGGAGGGAGCCGACGTCCGGGTCGTGGACCTCGAGCTCGTCGGCCCGGTCGGCTTCTCGGTCGAGTACGAGGGCCGCCGCTACTCGGCGCGACTGCGCATCCCGGGGCGCCACAACGCGGTCAACGCGGCCGGCGCCTTCGCGGTGCTGGTCGGGCTGGGCTTCGAGCCCGCCGCCTCGCTCGAGGCCGTCGCGGCGTTCGGAGGCACGGAGCGCCGGTTCGAGCTGCACGGCTCGGTGCGCGGTGTGAGCGTCTACGACGACTACGCGCACCACCCGACCGAGGTCGCGGCGGCGCTGTCCGCCGCCCGCACCGTGGTGGGGGAGGGGCGCATCATCGCGGTCCACCAGCCGCACCTCTACAGCCGCACCCGCCTCTTCGCGCGCGAGTTCGCCGAGACGCTCGAGCGCTACGCCGACGAGACCGTCGTGCTCGACGTCTACGGTGCGCGCGAGGATCCGGAGCCGGGTGTCACGGGCGCGCTCGTCAGCGGCAGGTTCGCCGACCCGTCTCACGTGTCCTTCATCGCCGACTGGGAGGAGGCGGCACGCCGCACCGCCGAGATCGCGCGCGAGGGCGACTTCGTGATCACCCTGGGCTGCGGCGACGTCTACCGGATCATCCCGCAGCTGCTCGAGTCCCTCGGCGCGAGCGAGGCCTCCGCGGTCGCTCGATGACGGCGGTGCTTCTCGGCGGGGCGCTCGGCGGTCGCGCGTGAAGCGCCCCGAGGGCGCCCGGACGGCACGACCGCCCGGTCGCAGTGCCCCGGTCAAGCCGCCGACCGCGTCGAGCGGCGAGCCGACGGAGCCGATCAGCATCGTGGCGCCGTCGGCCTCGAAGCCGGCGCCCTCCCGCAGCGGGCCGGAGTCGATCGGGCTCGTCGACCGGGCGAAGGAGCGGCTCGGACGGGTCCGCCTGCCGGGCGCCGACCGCCGGACGGTCGCCCGGGCCGCGAAGGAGCGCCGCCGGTTCGAGCGAGGCGAGGTGCGCCGCTTCACCCGGCGAGCGCGTCGACGTCGGTCGATCGCGCTGGTCACGGCCGGATCGCTCGTCCTGCTCGCCGTCGTGGTCGCGATCGCGGCCTACTCGCCGCTGATGGCGGTCCGCACGATCGAGATCGCCGGCACGCAGCGCGTGAGCGCCCAGGCGATCCAGTCGTCGCTCGACGATCAGCTCGGCGTGCCGCTCACCCTCGTCGACCGGTCGGAGGTGGGCGCCGTCCTCGGCGCGTATCCGCTCGTGCAGAGCTACTCGGTGCAGACGCGGCCGCCGAGCACACTGGTCGTGACGATCGTCGAGCGGACCCCGCTCGCCGTCCTCGCGAACGGCGGGCGCTTCGACCTGGTCGACGCCGCCGGAGTCGTGATCGAGACGGCCGACGCCGCGCAGCCCGGGTACCCGATCGTCACCACGCCGACCGGAGGGGCCTCCGGCGCGGCCTTCCGCGTGATCACGCAGGTGCTGCGCACCGTGCCCGCGAATCTCGCCGGTCAGGTCACCGCGGCCTCCGCGACGACCGGCGACGACGTCTCGCTGACGCTCGCGAACGGCTCGGTCGTGATGTGGGGCGGGTCGGACGACTCGGCCCTCAAGGCCGTCGTGCTCGAGAAGCTGATGGCGGCCACCGACCCGGCGGCCGTCGCGACGTACGACGTCTCGTCGCCCCAGGCCGCGGTCGTCGCACCCCGATGAGGGCGGATCCGCTCGGCTCTTTGCCGAATGCGGGCGTGTCTGCTGGGAGCTGCGCCGGACTCCGCCTACCGTCAGTCGAACCCCACATGCATACTCAGTATAACTTTAAGCCTCGACTACAGGTTTAAGGTTCAGCCCGGAGGCCGGAGACGTGACGTCAAACCAGAACTATCTCGCCGTGATCAAGGTCGTCGGCATCGGCGGTGGCGGCGTCAACGCCGTGAACCGCATGATCGAGCTCGGCCTGCGCGGCGTCGAATTCATCGCCATCAACACCGACGCCCAGGCGCTCCTGCTCAGCGACGCCGATGTGAAGCTCGACGTCGGACGCGAGCTCACCCGCGGCCTCGGTGCGGGAGCCGACCCCGAGGTCGGCCGTCGCGCCGCAGAGGACCACGCGGAGGAGATCGAGGAGGTGCTCGCCGGCGCCGACATGGTCTTCGTCACCGCGGGCGAGGGCGGCGGAACCGGCACCGGCGGTGCCCCGGTCGTCGCGCGCATCGCGAAGTCGATCGGAGCCCTCACGATCGGTGTGGTCACGAAGCCGTTCGGCTTCGAGGGCCGCCGTCGCCAGACCCAGGCCGAGGCGGGGGTCGCGACGCTCAAGAACGAGGTCGACACGCTCATCGTCGTCCCGAACGACCGGCTCCTCGAGATCAGCGATCGCGGCATCTCGATGCTCGAGGCGTTCGCGACGGCCGACCAGGTCCTCCTCGCGGGTGTCCAGGGCATCACCGACCTGATCACCACGCCGGGCCTCATCAACCTCGACTTCGCCGACGTCAAGTCGGTCATGCAGGGCGCGGGCTCCGCGCTGATGGGCATCGGCTCCTCGCGCGGCGCCGACCGCGCCATCAAGGCCGCCGAGCTCGCGGTGGCGTCACCGCTGCTCGAGGCCAGCATCGACGGAGCGCACGGCGTGCTCCTCTCGATCCAGGGCGGATCGAACCTCGGCATCTTCGAGATCAACGACGCCGCTCGGCTGGTCCAGGAGGCGGTGCACCCCGAGGCGAACATCATCTTCGGCGCGGTCATCGACGACACCCTCGGCGACGAGGTGCGCGTCACGGTGATCGCCGCGGGCTTCGACGGCGGCGAGCCCGGCGCCCAGGCGCCGGCGTTGACCGCGCAACCGCGTGCGCAGGCCAGCGCGCCGGCCGAGAGCGCGGCGGAGCCCACCCCGGCGCCGGTCGTCGCCCCGGCCGCCGGCTCGATCTGGTCGAGCACGCCGGTCGCCGCCCCCGCCCCGGTCGCCGACCCGTCGTTCGACGACGACGAGAGCGACCTGGACATCCCCGACTTCCTCAAGTAGTCGCCGTGGTCGACCAGGCTCTGTCGGAGCGCTGGAGCGCCGTCTCCGAGCGGGTCGCCGATGCGGCCCGCTCGGCGGGGCGCGATCCCGCCGAGCTCACCACGATCGTGGTCACGAAGTTCCACCCCGTCGAGCTGCTGCGCGACCTGCTCGAGCTGGGTGCAGTCGACTTCGGCGAGAACCGGCACCAGGAGGCGCAGGAGAAGGCCGCGATCCTCGAGGACACTCCCGCGCGCTGGCACTTCATCGGTCAGCTGCAGAGCAAGAAGGCGCGCCAGGTCAGGAGCTACGCGGACGCGGTGCACTCGGTCGACCGTCCCGCGCTCGTCCCGCTGCTCGACGCCGAGGGCGACCCTCTCGACGTCTTCCTGCAGGTCGACCTCAGCGGTGAGCCGGGGCGGGGCGGAGCGGCTCCCGAGGACGTCGACGCGCTGGCCGAGGCGATCGTCGCGGCTCCCGGCCTGGTCCTCCGCGGCGTGATGGCCGTCGCTCCGCTCGGCGAGGAGCCGCGACCGGCCTTCGCGCGCCTGCGCGCCCTCTCGGAGCGCGTCCGCGCCATCGACCCGGCGGCCTCCGCCATCTCGGCCGGCATGTCGAACGACTACGCCGAGGCGATCGCCGAGGGCGCGACACACCTGCGAATCGGTTCCGCAATCACCGGCAATCGCCCCGCTCGCACGTAATCTCGTCACGACCCACCTGTGCACGGACGATCAGTGCACGATCCACCCGTGGGAGTGACGACGACACGGAGGACACTCATGGCCAACCCGCTCAAGAAGACGATGGTCTACCTCGGACTCGCCGACGAGGAGATCGAGTACGAGCGCGCCGACACCGTCGAGGCCGCCCCCGCACCCGCCACTGCTCACCGCGCACCGGTCTCCCCGGTCCAGCCCGTCCCCCCGGTCGAGCAGGCCCCCCAGCCCCGCGCGACGGTCACCCCGCTCCGCAAGCCCACCCCCCAGACTCCGAAGGCGACGGCACACGCCGAGATGAACGAGATCCTCACCGTCCACCCCAAGCAGTACCGCGACGCCCAGGTCATCGCCGAGAACTTCCGCGACGGCATCCCGGTGATCATCAACCTCTCGCAGATGAGCGACGCGGACGCCCGCCGCCTCATCGACTTCGCGAGCGGCCTGTCGCAGGGCCTCTACGGCCGGATCGAGCGCGTGACGAGCAAGGTCTTCCTGCTCTCGCCGTCGCACATCACGGTCGCCGGCGATTCGGCCTCCGCCGAGAGCGACGCCGACGCGTCGTTCTTCGCGAAGTCCTGACCCCGGGGAGCACTGTTCAGCGGTGAACTCCGTCGTCTCGCTCCTCGGGAGCGTCCTCTACTTCGCCCTGCTGCTGTACTTCTTCGCGATGTGGGCCCGGTTCGTCCTCGACCTCGTCCGCGTGATCCGACGCGACTGGCGCCCCCGCGGTGTCGGACTCGTGGCCGCGGAGACCGTGTACACGGTCACCGATCCTCCGATCTCGTTCTTCCGCCGCCTGATCAAGCCGGTGTCGATCGGACCGGTGGCGCTCGACTTCGGCTGGAGCCTCACCATGCTCTGCGTCATCGTGGGCATGTACATCGCCACCTGGCTCCAGGCGGCCTGACACTCCGGCGGGGGAGCGCCTCCGCCTCGCCGTCCGCGGCGGTGTCGCCCCTGGTGCGCTCGCCCCGGTAGGATCGATCGTCGTGCAGGGCACCCCTGCACCGTCGGCGCGGAAACGTCGGCGACGACCAGACGTTGCCGCGGGGCTCGCACTGCGCCGCGCGCTCGAAGTTGCTAGCTTTAGTCGAACGTTTGTCAACGTGTACCTACTTGAAATCGAAGGTGGAAAGCCATGGCGCTCACTCCCGAAGATGTTGTCAATAAGCGGTTCCAGCCGACCAAGTTCCGCGAGGGATACGACCAGGACGAGGTCGACGACTTCCTCGACGAGGTCGTCGTCGAGCTGCGTCGCCTGAACCAGGAGAACGAGGAGCTGCGCCAGCGCCTCTCCGCCGGCGACTCCCGCCTCTCCGACCTCCAGCGCGACGGCGGAGCAGCCGCAGCGCCGGCCCCGGTCGTCGACGAGGCTCCCGCACCGGAGCCCGAGCCGGAGCCCGAGCCCGAGCCGGCTCCCGCCCCGGTCGTCGCCCCCGTCGCCTCGCAGGCGGCGCCGGTCGACGAGGCCGAGAGCTCCAGCGGACTGCTTCAGCTCGCGCGTCGTCTCCACGAGGAGCACGTCCGCGAGGGCGCCGAGAAGCGCGACGCCCTGGTCGCCGAGGGGCGCGCCACGGCGGCCCGCCTCGTCGCCGAGGCCGAGGCCAAGCAGCGCGCCCAGATCGCGAAGCTCGACGAGGAGCGCGCCGCGGTCGAGGAGCGCATCGACGGTCTCCGCACCTTCGAGCGCGAGTACCGCCAGAAGCTGAAGAGCTACATCGAGGGCCAGCTCCGCGACCTCGACACCCAGCCGGTGTCGGCCGAGGCGTCCTCCTTCCCCGGTTTTGGGGCGTAGCACCACCGCAGCGAACGTCAGGCCGAGGGTGCTGGTCACCCTCGGCCTCGTTGCGCTCGCGGTCTTCGCGATCGACCAGACCGCGAAGCACCTGGTCACGACCACCCTCGCCCTCGGCGAGGACGTCCACATCCTGGGCGACGTCCTGATCTTCCAGTACGTGAAGAACCCCGGGGCCGCGTTCTCGCTCGCCAGCGGCTCGACCTGGATCTTCTCGATCATCGCCGCGTGCGTGGTCGTGGCCCTCGTCTGGTTCGCGCGGCGCATCCGCTCGACCGCCTGGGCGGTCTTCTTCGGGCTGCTGCTCGGCGGCACGCTCGGCAACCTCTTCGACCGGCTCTTCCGCGAGCCCTCGTTCGGCCTCGGGCACGTCGTCGACTTCGTCTACACGCCGTGGCTCCTCCCCGCGATCTACAACGTCGCCGACATCGCGATCTGCTCGGCGATGGCGATCTTCGTCGTCCTGAGCCTGCGCGGCATCGGCCTCGACGGCACGCGGGCGACCCGCGACGCCGTGGCCTCCGCTCCCGATGACGACCCCGCAGAGCCGACCGGGCAGGAGGACCCCGCCCGCGAGTCCGATCCCCGCGGCAGCGCCTGATGGTCCAGTCCCGCTCGCTGCCCGTCCCCGACGGGCTCGAGGGCCTGCGCGCGGACGCCGCCGTCGCCAAGCTGCTCGGCTTCTCGCGGACCTTCGCCGCCGAGGTCGCCGAGGCCGGGGGAGTCACCGCCGACGGGCGCGTCCTCGACAAGAGCGACCGCGTCTCGGCCGGCTCGTGGCTGAACGTCGAGTGGTCTCCGCGGGAGGAGCCGCGGATCATCCCGATCGCGGTGCCCGATCTGACGGTCGTGCACGACGACGACGACATCGTCGTCATCGACAAGCCGGTCGGAGTCGCGGCGCACCCCGCCGTCGGCTGGGAGGGCCCGACCGTCCTCGGCGCCCTCGCCGCGGCCGGCTTCACGATCGCCACGTCCGGCGCCGCCGAGCGCGCGGGCATCGTGCACCGCCTCGACGCCGGGACGAGCGGGCTGATGGTCGTCGCCAAGTCGGAGCGGGCCTACACGCACCTGAAGCGCGCCTTCCACGACCGGACGGTCGAGAAGGTCTACCACGCGGTCGTGCAGGGGCACCCCGATCCGCTCGCGGGGACCATCGACGCCCCGCTCGGCCGGCACCCCTCCTCCGACTGGAAGTTCGCGGTGCGCGCCGACGGAAAGCCCTCGGTGACCCACTACGAGACGATCGAGGCGTTCCCCTTCGCCTCCCTGCTCGAGATCCACCTCGAGACCGGGCGCACCCACCAGATCCGCGTGCACATGGCGGCGCAGCGCCACCCGTGCGTCGGCGACGCGATGTACGGCGCCGACCCGACGCTCTCGAAGCGCCTCGGCCTCACGCGGCAGTGGCTCGACGCCGTCCGGCTCGGCTTCACGCACCCCGGATCGGGGGAGTGGGTGCAGTTCGAGGCGTCCTACCCCGACGACCTCGTCCACGCTCTCGAGGTCCTGCGCGGCGAGTGACGCGCCCGTCGATCGGGCGAGCGGAGTGAATCCCGCGCACCCGGCCGATGCCTCCGCCGGCGCGGTTAGACTTTCTGCCGCCCCGGTCGCGACCCTCCCCAGGTCCCCGGTCCCCCCGCCCGCAGTCCGTCGGAGGCGCATCCTTGCCGAGTAACGATTCCTTCGTCCACCTGCACGTGCACAGCGAGTACTCGATGCTCGACGGTGCCGCCCGCGTGAAGCCGCTCATCGACGCGGCGGTGGAGGAGGGCATGCCGGCGATCGCCGTCACCGACCACGGCAACGTCTTCGGCGCCTTCGACTTCTGGCGCACAGCGACCGCCGCGGGGATCAAGCCGATCATCGGCACCGAGGCCTACCTGACGCCCGGCACGCACCGGTCGGACAAGACGCGCATCCGCTGGGGAGACGGCGGCCAGGACGACGTCTCGGGCTCGGGCGCCTACACCCACATGACGCTGCTCAGCTCGAC
Source organism: Rathayibacter sp. VKM Ac-2754 (assembly GCF_009807095.1). GTDB lineage: Bacteria > Actinomycetota > Actinomycetes > Actinomycetales > Microbacteriaceae > Rathayibacter. The sequence goes on from NZ_WUCC01000007.1 coordinate 145,214, forward strand.
GACGACGGGGATGCACAACCTGTTCCGGCTCTCGTCGCGGGCGTCGATCGAGGGCTACTACTTCAAGCCCCGCATGGACCGCGAGATCCTCGCGGAGCACTCCGAGGGCCTGATCGCGACCACCGGCTGCCCGAGCGGCGAGGTGCAGACGCGCCTCCGACTGGGCCAGTACAAGGAGGCGCGTCAGGCGGCCGCCGACTACCGCGACATCTTCGGCAAGGAGAACTTCTTCGCCGAGATCATGGACCACGGCCTCGACATCGAGCGTCGCGTCATCGGCGACGTGATCCGCCTGGCGAAGGACCTCGACCTGCCGCTGGTCGCCACCAACGACCTCCACTACACGCACGCCCACGACGCCACCTCGCACGCCGCGCTGCTGTGCGTGCAGTCGGGTACGACGCTGGACGACCCGAAGCGCTTCAAGTTCGACGCGGACGAGTTCTACCTCAAGTCGCCGCGCGAGATGCGCCAGGTGTTCCGCGACTACCCGGAGGCGTGCGACAACACCCTGCTGATCGCCGAGCGCTGCGACGTGCAGTTCGACACCTCCGCCAACTACATGCCGCGATTCCCGGTGCCCGAGGGCGAGACCGAGGACACCTGGTTCGTCAAGGAGGTCGAGGCGGGGCTGAACGAGCGCTACCCGGACGGCATCTCGCAGGAGGTGCGCGACCGCGCCGACTACGAGACCCGCGTCATCCTGCAGATGGGCTTCCCCGGCTACTTCCTCGTCGTCGCCGACTTCATCAACTGGTCCAAGCGCAACGGCATCCGGGTGGGCCCGGGCCGCGGCTCGGGCGCCGGCTCGATGGCCGCCTACGCGATGAAGATCACCGACCTCGACCCGCTGCGCCACGGCCTGATCTTCGAGCGGTTCCTGAACCCCGACCGCGTCTCGATGCCCGACTTCGACGTCGACTTCGACGATCGTCGCCGCGGCGAGGTCATCCGCTACGTCACCGACAAGTACGGCGACGAGCGCGTCGCGCAGATCGTCACCTACGGCACGATCAAGGCGAAGCAGGCGCTCAAGGACGCCTCGCGCGTGCTCGGCTTCCCCTTCGGGATGGGCGAGAAGCTCACCAAGGCCATGCCCCCGGCGATCATGGGCAAGGACATCCCGCTGACCGGGATCAACGACCCCGAGCACCCCCGCTACAAGGAGGCGCTCGACGTCCGGAACGTGATCGCCGAGGATCCGCAGGCGAAGCTCGTCTTCGACACGGCGCTCGGGCTCGAGAACCTCAAGCGCCAGTGGGGCGTGCACGCCGCGGGCGTCATCATGTCGAGCGATCCGCTCAAGGACATCATCCCGATCATGAAGCGGGAGCAGGACGGCCAGATCGTCACGCAGTTCGACTACCCCGCGTGCGAGTCGCTCGGCCTGATCAAGATGGACTTCCTGGGGCTGCGCAACCTCACGATCATCGACGACGCGCTCGACAACATCCGCGCGAACCGCGGCGAGGACCTCGTCCTCGAGGATCTCGAGCTCGACGACCCCGCCGCCTACGAGCTGCTCGCCCGCGGCGACACGCTCGGCGTGTTCCAGCTCGACGGCGGGCCGATGCGCGGCCTCCTGCGGCTGATGAAGCCCGACAACTTCGAGGACATCTCGGCCGTCCTCGCGCTGTACCGGCCGGGGCCGATGGGCGCCGACTCCCACACCAACTACGCCCTGCGCAAGAACGGCATCCAGCAGATCACCCCGATCCACCCGGAGCTCGAGGAGCCGCTGGCGGAGGTGCTCGGCGGCACCTACGGCCTCATCGTGTACCAGGAGCAGGTGATGTCGATCGCGCAGAAGCTCGCCGGCTTCACACTCGCGCAGGCCGACCTGCTGCGCCGCGCGATGGGCAAGAAGAAGAAGTCCGAGCTCGACAAGCAGTTCGAGGGCTTCTCGGGGGGCATGGCCGACAACGGCTACTCGATGGCCGCGGTGAAGACGCTCTGGGACATCCTGCTGCCCTTCTCCGACTACGCCTTCAACAAAGCGCACTCGGCGGCCTACGGAGTGATCTCGTACTGGACCGCGTACCTCAAGGCGCACTACCCCGCCGAGTACATGGCGGCCCTGCTGACCAGCGTCGGCGACTCCAAGGACAAGATGGCCGCCTACCTCAACGAGTGCCGGCGGATGGGCATCAAGGTGCTCCCGCCGGACGTGAACGAGTCGATCGGCTTCTTCACCGCCGTCGGCACCGACATCCGCTTCGGCCTCGGCGCCGTGCGGAACGTCGGCACCAACGTGGTCGAGGGGATCCGCGCGGCCCGCGAGGAGAAGGGGCGCTTCGAGAGCTTCCACGACTTCCTCCGCAAGGCTCCGCTGCCGGTGGCGAACAAGCGCACGATCGAGTCGCTGATCAAGGCCGGCGCGTTCGACTCGCTCGGATCGACCCGCCGCGCCCTCGTCGAGGTGCACGAGGCCGCCGTCGAGGCCGCCGTCGGCGACAAGCGCAACGAGGCGAACGGGCAGGTCGGCTTCGACTTCGACAGCCTCTGGGACGAACCGCAGGCGGCGATCCAGGTGCCGGAGCGGCCCGAGTGGGCCAAGCGCGACAAGCTCGCCTTCGAGCGCGACATGCTCGGCCTCTACGTCTCGGACCACCCGCTCGCGGGGCTCGAGACCGAGCTGGCGAAGCACTACAGCACGACCATCGTCGACCTGCTCGGATCGGACACGATCGCCGACGGCGAGACCGTGGTCGTCGCGGGGCTGGTCACCAGCGTCCAGCACCGGATGGCGAAGACCTCGGGCAATCAGTACGGCATGATCCAGGTCGAGGACTTCGGCGGCGAGATCACCTGCATGTTCATGGGCAAGGCGTACCAGGAGTTCGCCCCCGCCCTCACGAACGACTCGATCGTGGTGGTCAGGGGCCGCGTGAGCATGCGCGACGACGGGATGAACCTGCACGCGTTCAGCCTCTTCGCCCCCGAGCTCAACCAGGACGGCGACTCGGGCCCCCTCACCGTCTCGATGCCCGAGTCGCGCGCGACGACCGACACGGTCTCGCAGCTCAGCGACGTGCTCATCCGGCACTCCGGCCGCACCGAGGTGCGCCTCAAGCTCATCAAGGGCGACACCGCACGCGTCTTCGAGGTGCCCTTCCCGGTGCGGATCACCCCGGACCTGTTCGGCGAGCTCAAGTCCCTCCTCGGGCCGAACTGCCTGTACTGAGTTGGATTCGAAGCCGGTCCCTGCCCGGCTTCGCGCGGTCGGCTCTTCGAGGTGGTCGCGCGGGTGGAGCGGGGGGCGAACGGCTGGGCCGATTCGCTGGGACGCGAATCAGCCGTTCGCCTCGCAGGTGGTCGCCGTCGGCTGCTGGTGGGGGGCGTCCGGCTGCGCCGAGACGGGGGAGGGCCGGCTGCGCCGAGACGGGGGTCGGGCGTCCGCGGCATGCTGGTCGAGTAGCCCCGCAGGGGCGTATCGAGACCCACCAGCTTCAGCAGGATGGGTGCTCGCAGCGAACCTTCTGGACGGGCCAGCGGGGGCGGATCGGAGCCCGCCTCCGCCAGGGCCGGCGCAGGGCCGGAGGGGGTGGGGGCGGGCCGGTAGACTGGGGCGGCCATGATCCAGACTCTCGACCTCCGGGGCCGTCGTCCGTCCGCGACCGAACTGCTCGCGCTCGTGCCCCGCAATCCGGGCACCAGCGCGAACGTGGGGCCGGTGGTCGCCGAGCTGATCGCCGACGTCCGGGCCCGCGGCGCCGAGGCGCTGCTCGAGCAGGCCGAACGGCTCGACGGGGTGCGCCCTCCCCACCTGCGGGTGCCGGCCGTGCAGATCGCCGACGCGGTCCGCGAGCTCGATCCGGCCGTCCGCCGTGCCCTCGAGGAGGCGATCGACCGGGTCCGCCGGGCGAGCGCCGCGCAGATCCCGCCCGCCCGCACCACCCGCCTCGACGACGGAGCGACCGTCACCCAGCGCTGGCAGCCGGTCTCACGCGCCGGGCTGTACGTGCCCGGCGGCAAGGCCGTCTACCCCTCGAGCGTCGTCATGAACGCCGTCCCCGCGCAGGCGGCCGGAGTCGCCTCCATCGCGATCACCTCGCCTCCGCAGAAGGCCTTCGGCGGAGCCGTGCACCCCACGATCCTCGCGGCCGCAGGGCTCCTCGGCATCGACGAGGTCTACGCCGCCGGGGGAGCGGGCGCCGTCGCCGCCCTCGCCTACGGCGTCGACTCGATCGGCCTCGAGCCGGTCAGCATCGTCACCGGCCCCGGCAACATCTGGGTGACCACCGCCAAGCGCCAGGTCCTCGGACAGGTCGGCATCGACTCCGAAGCCGGACCCACCGAGATCCTCGTGATCGCCGACTCGAGCGCCGACGCGCGACTGGTCGCCGCCGATCTGATCAGCCAGGCCGAGCACGACGAGTCGGCCTCGGCGGTCCTCGTCACCGACGACATCGGCCTCGTCCGTGCGGTCGAGCGCGAGCTCGCGGCGATGGCGCCCCTGACCCACCACTCCGAGCGCGTCGCGATCGCCCTCGGCGGCCCCCAGTCGGCGCTCGTGATCGTCGACGACCTCGAGATCGCGTGCGCCTTCAGCGACGCATACGGCCCCGAGCACCTCGAGCTGCACACCGTCGACCCGGAGGCGACCGCCGAGCGGATCCACGACGCCGGGGCGATCTTCCTCGGCCCGACCTCACCCGTCAGCCTCGGCGACTACCTCGCCGGCTCGAACCACGTGCTGCCGACCCTCGGTCAGGCGCGCTTCTCCTCCGGGCTCGGCGCGTACACCTTCCTGCGCCCGCAGCAGCTGATCTCCTACGACCGGTCCGCCCTCGAGCGGGTCGCCCCGCACATCCGCGCGCTCAGCGACGCCGAGGCGCTGCCCGCGCACGGCGACGCGGTCGACGCCCGCTTCGCCTGATCTCGGGAGGCATCCGATGTTCTGCCCCTTCTGCCGCCACCCCGACTCGCGCGTCATCGACTCGCGCACCAGCGACGACGGCCTCTCGATCCGGAGGCGTCGGCAGTGCCCCGCCTGCGGGCGGCGCTTCTCGACGACCGAGACCGCGAGCCTCGTCGTGATCAAGCGCAGCGGAGTCGTCGAGCCGTTCAGCCGCGAGAAGATCGTGAGCGGCGTGCGCAAGGCCTGCCAGGGACGCCCCGTCACCGACTCGGATCTCGCGGTGCTCGCCCAGCGCGTCGAGGAGAACATCCGCTCGACGGGCGCCTCGCAGATCGATGCGAACGACATCGGGCTCGCGATCCTCGCTCCGCTGCGCGAGCTCGACGAGGTCGCCTACCTCCGCTTCGCGAGCGTCTACCAGGCGTTCGACTCGCTGGACGACTTCGAGTCGGCCATCCTGCTGCTGCGCGCCGAGCGCGCGGGCGCCGCGCAGAGCGCCGACGAGGTCTGAGCGCCGTGTACCCGCTGCTGTTCTCGACTCTCCTGCGCAGGATCGATCCCGAGCGCGCTCACCATCTCGCGTTGCCGGTGATCCGCGCGCTCGGCGTCGTCGCTCCGCTCGTGCGCCGCTTCACGGTTCCCCGTGCCGATCTGTCGGTCGAGGCGCTCGGGCTGCGCTTCGAGACGCCGTTCGGAGTCGCGGCGGGCTTCGACAAGGACGCGACCGCCGTTCTCGGTCTCGGCGCCCTCGGCTTCGGGCACGTCGAGGTCGGCACCCTCACCGCTCAGCCGCAGCCCGGCAACGACCGGCCCCGGCTCTTCCGCCTGATCGCCGACCGCGCCGTCGTCAACCGGATGGGATTCAACAACCACGGGGCGCGTGCGGCCGCGGGGCGCCTCGCGCGCCTCCGCACTGCACGCCGTCGTCCGGTGATCGGCGTGAACATCGGCAAGAGCCGGGTGGTCTCCGTCGACGACGCCGTCGAGGACTACCTCGTCAGCGCGCGGATGCTCGCCCCCCTCGCCGACTACCTCGTCGTCAACGTGAGCTCGCCCAACACCCCGGGGCTCCGGGGCTTGCAGGAGATCGACCGGCTCGAGCCCCTGCTCGCGGCGGTGAAGGACGCGGCCGACGCGACTCCGCTGCTCGTGAAGATCGCCCCCGACCTCTCCGACGACGAGGTCGCCCGGGTCGCCGAGCTCGCCGTGCGCCTCGGCCTCGACGGCATCATCGCCACCAACACGACGCTCTCCCGGGAGGGCCTGCAGACGGACCGCGCCGTCGTCGAGGGTGCCGGAGCCGGCGGACTCTCGGGCGCTCCGCTCGCCGCCCGGTCCCTGGAGGTCCTGCGCCTCATCCGCGCCGTCGTCCCCGCCTCGTTCTGCGTGATCTCGGTCGGCGGAGTCGAGACCGCGGACGACGTCCGCGCCCGCCTCGACGCCGGCGCCACCCTCGTCCAGGGCTACACCGCGTTCATCTACCTCGGCCCCCTCTGGGCCAGATCCATCAACCGGGGGCTCCGCGAGCTCCGCTCGCACTGAGCCCGCGGAGCTGTCCACTGAGCCCGGCGAGGACGGGCTCAGGCTGAGCGCTTCGCGCTCAGCTCGGGTACGCGCGGCGCTTGACCTGGGGCTTGGGGAGGCGCATCACGCGGAGCTGGAGGGCGCGCATCGCGGCGTACCAGCGGATGCCCTTCTCGACCTTGTCGGCTCCGTAGCGCTCGGCCAGCTTCCTGCGCAGGCGGAGGCCGAGCAGGATGCAGTCGATGACGGCGAGGAGGAAGAACAGCCAGAGGATGATGAGCGTCGCGTACTGCAGCTCGGGCTGCGGGAAGAAGCTCAGCAGCAGCACGACGACCATCACCGGGATGAGGAACTCGCCGAGGCTGAAGCGCGCGTCGACCCAGTCGCGCACGAACTTGCGCTGCGGGCCCTTGTCGCGCAGCGGCAGGTAGCGCTGATCGCCGGCGGCCATGCCGACCCGGGCCTGCTCGCGCTGGAGCGCAGCCTTCTCGCGCGCGTCGCGGGCGGCCTGCTTGCGGTCGGTGACGACGAGGGGGCGCTTGCGGGCCAGCTCCTGCTCGCGCCGCGTGGGCGTCGGCCGCCCCTTGCCGGACGCCGAGGGGGTGGCGTCGTCGGGGGTGTCGGTTGCGATCGGGGGCTTGGCCACGGGGAACGTCCTTGGAATCGAGGGAGTTTCCTAAGATTACCTCCATGCCTCTCGACGCTCCGACTCCGCCGTCCACTCTCTCTGCCGATGAGGAGGCGGTGCTCGCCGCCGTCCGCGACGACCTGCCCCGCTCCCTCGGCGAGCTCGGTCGGCTCGTGCGCATCCCGTCGGTCTCGTGGGACGGCTTCGACGCGACCCGGGTGGCCGCCAGCGCCGATGCCATCTCGGAGCTGGCGCGGGAGACCGGGGCGTTCGAGGAGGTCTCGATCCGCCGGTCGACCATCGGCGACTCCGGAGTCCTCGGTCAGCCGGCGGTGCTCGCGACGCGGGCCGCGCGGAACGGCGCGCCCACTGTCCTGCTCTACGCGCACCACGACGTGCAGCCGCAGGGCGCCGAGTCCTCGTGGGACACGCCTCCGTTCGAGCCGACCGTGCGCGGGGACCGTCTCTACGGCCGGGGCGCCGCCGACGACAAGGCGGGAGTCGTCTCGCACCTCGCCGCGGTCAGGGCACTCCGCGAGGTCGCGGGCGACGACCACGATCTGGGCCTCGTCCTCTTCATCGAGGGGGAGGAGGAGTTCGGCTCGCGGTCGTTCCCCACGTTCCTCCGCGAGCACCACGACGCGCTGCGCGCCGATGTGATCGTCGTCGCCGACAGCGACAACTGGGACATCGACACTCCCTCTCTCACCGTGGGCCTGCGCGGCAACGTCACATTCACGCTCACCGTCCGCACCCTCGACCACGCGTCGCACTCCGGGATGCTCGGCGGCGCCGTCCCCGACGCGATGCTCGCCACGCTCCGCCTGCTGTCGACGCTCTGGACCGAGTCCGGCGCCGTCGCGGTCGACGGCCTCGAGGAGCACTACGGGGTCGTGCCAGAGGTCGCCGAGGCCGAGTTCCGCCGGGACGCAGGCGTTCTCGACGGCGTCTCCCTGATCGGGGAGGGGCCGATCCTCTCGCGGGTCTGGTCGAAGCCGTCGATCACGGTGACAGGCATCGACGCCCCGAGCGTCGTCGACGCCTCGAACACGCTCAGCCCCGCGATCACGGTCAAGATCAGCGCGCGGATCGCTCCCGGTCAGGCCGCCCGCGAGGGCTTCGAGGCGGTGGAGCGGCACCTGCGCGCCCACGCCCCGTTCGGCGCGCACCTCGAGATCGACGACGTCGACACGGGGGAGCCGTTCCTCGTCGACACCTCCGGCTGGGCCGTCGGCCTGGTGAAGGACGCCATGGCCGATGCCTGGGGCCGCGCCGCGCTCGAGACCAGCGCGGGAGGCAGCATCCCGTTCATCGCCGATCTCGTCCGCGAGTTCCCGGCCGCGCAGATCCTGGTGACGGGAGTCGAGGACCCCGACTCCCGGGCGCACAGCCCGAACGAGTCGCTGCACCTCGGCGTCTTCAAGCGTGCGGCTCAGACGGAGGCGCTCTTCCTGCTCCGGGCGGCCGCGCACCGCGACTGAGCGGTCGCCTCTCGCGACCGACGGGGCCGGATCCGGAATACCCTGCTCCGCCTCCAGGTTGCTCTCGTAGAATCGGAGTCTCACGGCGTCCGATCCCGCCCGTTCCCCGAGGAGTGACATGTCCGACACGACACTGACCGCCGCAGCCGACACGACCACCGCGACCAGCGCGCACGGCGTCTCGATGACCCCGACGGCCGCCGCCAAGGTCAAGAGCCTCCTGCAGCAGGAGGGCCGCGACGACCTGCGTCTGCGCGTCGCCGTCCAGCCCGGCGGCTGCTCGGGCCTGATCTACCAGCTCTACTTCGACGAGCGCACGCTCGACGCCGACGCGGTGGTCGAGTTCGAGGGCGTCGGCCTCGTGGTCGACAAGATGAGCGTCCCCTACCTCGACGGCGCCTCGATCGACTTCGAGGACACCATCCAGAAGCAGGGCTTCACGATCGACAACCCCAACGCGCAGGGCAGCTGCGCCTGCGGAGACAGCTTCCACTAGGAGCAGCGCACCGCACCGATCCGGCGCCCGACAGTCCCTCCCGAGGGGCCGTCGGGCGCCGTTCGTCGTCCTTGGCACCGAGCGGCCCGGGCGTCAAGAGCGGGGTCGTTGCATCGGGGTCCGGACACGGCGAGGTAGGCTAGCGACGGTCTAATACAGTTTCGTGTGAACTGGTCCCCAGTCTTCCGAAAGGTCACCGGTGCGTTTGAATCGCCGTCTCCGCAGGTGGGTAGCCGCCCCCGTCGCAGGAGCCCTCGCCCTCGTTCTCGCGGGCTGCTCGCAGGAGCAGCTCCAGGGCTGGCTCCCCACCGAACCCGGGACGACGAACAACGTCGACCGGGTCATCGGCCTGTGGGTCACCTCCTGGATCGTCCTGCTCGCGGTCGGTGTGATCACGTGGGGTCTCACCATCTGGGCGGTCGTCGTCTACCGCCGCCGGAAGGGCCAGACCGGCCTCCCCGTGCAGCTGCGGTACAACATGCCGATCGAGATCTTCTACACGATCGTGCCGCTCATCCTCGTGATCGGGTTCTTCGCCTTCACCGCGCGCGACCAGGCCGCGATCGAGCAGCCCTACGACGACCCCGACGAGACCATCCAGGTCTACGGCAAGCAGTGGGCGTGGGACTTCAACTACGTCGACGAGGACGTCTACTCGGCCGGCATCCAGGGCCAGTACGAGGGAGGCACCGGCGACGCCGCCGGCTCGCTCGTCGAGTCCGAGGTGCCCACCCTCTACCTGCCCGTCGGCAAGAAGATCACGATCCAGCTCGACGCTCGCGACGTGATCCACTCCTTCTGGGTCGTGGACTTCCTCTACAAGAAGGACATGATCCCCGGCAAGACGAACTTCATGTACGTCACTCCGCTCAAGGAGGGGACCTACGCCGGCAAGTGCGCCGAGCTCTGCGGCGAGTACCACTCGGCGATGCTCTTCAACGTCAAGGTCGTCTCCGAGGCCGAGTACGAGGACTACATCCAGTCGCTGCGCGACGCGGGCCAGACCGGCCAGCTCGGCGCGGAGTACGACCGCAACAGCAACCTGCCCGGCACCGACGCGCCGGTCCGCACCGAGAACGAGGAGTAAGGGAGCATGAGCACCGCCACCGCACCCGCCCCGTCGTCCCGCGCATTCGGCACCCCGCCGGTCGAGCGCAAGGCGAACGTCCTCGTTCGCTGGATGACGTCCACCGACCACAAGGTCATCGGGTACATGTACCTGATCACCTCCTTCATCTACTTCTGCATCGCGGGAGTGATGGCGCTGGTCATCCGCGCCCAGCTCTTCGAGCCCGGCCTCGCCGTGGTCGAGACCCGCGAGCAGTACAACCAGCTCTTCACGATGCACGGCACGATCATGCTGCTGATGTTCGCGACGCCGCTGTTCGCCGGCTTCGCCAACGTGCTGATGCCGCTGCAGATCGGCGCCCCCGACGTCGCCTTCCCGCGACTGAACGCGCTGGCCTACTGGTTCTACAGCTTCGGCTCGCTCATCGCCGTCGCCGGCTTCGTCACCCCGCAGGGAGCGGCGTCCTTCGGCTGGTTCGCCTACGCGCCACTCTCGAGCACGACGTTCTCGCCAGGGCTGGGCGGCAATCTCTGGGTCTTCGGCCTCGCCCTGTCCGGATTCGGCACGATCCTCGGCGCGGTGAACTTCATCACGACGATCATCACGATGCGCGCTCCCGGCATGACGATGTTCCGCATGCCGATCTTCACGTGGAACATCCTCGTGACCTCGATCCTCGTGCTGCTCGCGTTCCCCGTCCTCGCCGCGGCGATGTTCGGGCTCGGAGCCGACCGCGTCTTCGACGCGCACATCTACGACGCGGCCAACGGCGGCGTCCTGCTCTGGCAGCACCTCTTCTGGTTCTTCGGCCACCCCGAGGTGTACATCATCGCGCTGCCGTTCTTCGGCATCGTCTCCGAGGTCTTCCCGGTGTTCAGCCGCAAGCCGATCTTCGGCTACAAGACGCTGATCTACGCGACCATCGCGATCGCGGCCCTCTCGGTCACCGTCTGGGCGCACCACATGTACGTGACCGGCTCCGTCCTCCTGCCGTTCTTCTCGCTGATGACGATGCTCATCGCAGTGCCGACGGGCGTGAAGATCTTCAACTGGATCGGCACGATGTGGCGAGGCTCGGTGACGTTCGAGACCCCCATGATCTGGGCGATCGGCTTCCTGATCACCTTCACCTTCGGTGGGCTCACGGGCGTCATCCTCGCCTCACCGCCGCTCGACTTCCACGTCTCCGACTCCTACTTCGTCGTGGCGCACTTCCACTACGTCGTCTTCGGCACGGTCGTCTTCGCGATGTTCTCGGGCTTCTACTTCTGGTGGCCCAAGTGGACCGGCAAGATGCTCAACGAGACGCTGGGCAAGTGGCACTTCTGGCTGCTGTTCATCGGCTTCCACACCACGTTCCTCATCCAGCACTGGCTCGGCGTCGTGGGCATGCCCCGTCGCTACGCGAGCTACCTGCCCGAGGACGGCTTCACGTGGATGAACCAGGTGTCGACCGTGGGCGCGATGATCCTCGCGGTGTCGCTCATCCCGTTCTTCCTCAACGTGTACATCACGGCGCGGAAGGCTCCGAAGGTCACCGTCAACGACCCCTGGGGCTTCTCGCGGTCGCTCGAGTGGGCGACCTCGTGCCCGCCGCCCCGTCACAACTTCACCTCGATCCCGCGCATCCGCAGCGAGGCTCCGGCCTTCGACCTCAACCACCCCGAGGCCGGCATCCCCGTCGGCATCGGTCCGGCGAAGGATGCTCCGGACGCCCCCACGTACGACAAGTCCGAAGGCACGGTGAAGTAGGGCCATGCGCGCGAACGTCAATCTGTTCTGGCTGCTGGCCGGCTTCTTCCTCCTCGCCGATGTCACCTACATCGTCTGGTCGCTCATCGACACGGGCCAGATCGAGTGGGTCGGCACCGTCGGCATCGCCCTCTCGTCGGTGCTGGGCGCGTTCATCGCGTTCTACGTCGGCCGTGTCCACAAGGCTCAGGGCGCCGAGCTGCCCGAGGACCGTCTCGACGCGGACATCGACGACGGTGACCCGGAGCTGGGCTTCTTCAGCCCGTGGAGCTGGTGGCCGCTGATCCTCGGCGCATCGGCGGCGCTGGCCTTCCTCGGTCTCGCCGTCGGTTTCTGGATCGTCTACATCGCGGTCGGTCTCTTCCTCGTCGCGATCGCCGGCTGGGTCTACGAGTACTACCGCGGGTACTTCGCCCGCTAGGCGGTGTCTCCGGTGAGAGGGCCGGGTGCAGGAGGATTCGTCCTCCGGCACCCGGCCCTCTCGTCCGTCCGGCCCCGGACTGCGATCGGGCGCTGCGTCCGTCGGTCGGAGTAGGCTCGCGCGATGACCGACCGTGCGGTGCCGAACCTGCCCTCCCGCGACCTCGACGCCACGATCGCCTTCTACGGCCGCTTCGGATTCAGCCCGGGCTATCGGGGTGACAGCTGGCTGATCCTGCGCTCAGGAGGGCTCGAGCTCGAGTTCTTCCCCTTCGCCGACCTCGTCCCCGCCGAGAGCGACGCGATGTGCAGCATCCGGGTCGATGACGTCGACGCGCTGTACGCGCGGATCAAGGGCTCCGGGGTGCCGGAGCGGAGCAGCGGCCATCCTCGGCTCGTGCCCGTCCGGAGGCAGCCCTGGGGACTGCGCGCGGGATTCCTCGTCGACATCGACGGCTCGCAGCTGCAGCTGATCGGCAACGGCTCCTAGGGCCCGTCGCTCCCGGCGCCGAGGGATCCACGAACCGTCGAGGGAGCCTGCACTTCGGGGCGGCCTCGATCGACGTGCGGGGGTTCCTTGACTGTCGACGCGGGCGGGGGAGGATGGGCGCATGAGTCCTGTTCCGTACCTGTTCTTCGACGGTCGCGCCCGAGAGGCTCTGACGTTCTATCGCGAGGTCTTCGGGGGCGAGCTCGAGCTGCACGCCCTCGAGGAGTTCGGGCGCACCGACGGCAGCCCGGAGGCGATCGCGCATGGCGCGCTCAGCGGCCCTGTGGCGATCTTCGCGGCCGATGAGCACGGCGCGGAGCTGCGGATGGACGGGCTCGTCCTCGCGCTCCTGGGCGCCGCTGACGCCGTCACGACGGCCGCCTGGTTCGAACGGCTCGCAGAGCATGGCACCGTCGCGGATCCGCTGCAGGAGAGGCCGTGGGGCGACCACGACGGCCAGGTGACGGACCGGTTCGGAGTGCGCTGGCTGCTCGGGCACTCGGGCTGACGCGTCGGCATCATCGATCAGGCACACCGTCCGCCAAGCACGACGAAGGGCCCGGACGACGGATCGTCCGGGCCCTTCGGGGGAGGGGGCCTAGTGCTCGCTGTGCGAGCTCTCGAGCTCCTTCTGGGTGACGGGAGTGATGCGGTCCTCGAAGAACCAGCGGGAGAGCCCGGCCCGCACACGCTGCGGGGCGCTGATGCGGCCGCGGGAGTCAGGACGGATCATCAGGGGCTGGTACTCGTCCTGGCTGACGAGCTTCCAGCGCTCGTACTCGTCGAGCTGCTGGTGCACCTCGATGAACTCGCCGCCGGGGAGGCGGACGATGCGGCCGGACTCGAAGCCGTGCAGGGCGATCTCGCGGTCCTTCTTCTGCAGCGCGAGGCAGATGCGCTTGGTGATGAAGTAGGCGATGAACGGGCCGACGATGACCGCGAACTGCAGCGAGTGGATGACGCCTTCCATCGTGAGGTGGAAGTGGGTCGCGATGATGTCCGACGACGCGGCGGCCCAGAGACCGGCGTAGAACGTGACACCGGCGGCACCGATGGCCGTACGGGTCGCGGCGTTGCGCGGGCGGTCCAGCAGGTGGTGCTCGCGCTTGTCACCGGTGATCCAGGCCTCGATGAACGGGTAGAGCATCACCAGGACGATGAACAGCCCCAGGCCGCCGAGCGGGATCAGGATGTTGAACGACAGGGTGCCGATGCCCGGGATGGCCCACTCGAGTCCCGGCGGGATCAGACGCAGGGCACCGTCGGCGAAGCCGATGTACCAGTCGGGCTGGGTTCCGGCCGACACCGGCGAGGGGTCGTACGGTCCGTAGTTCCAGATCGGGTTGATCGTGAACAGCGAGGCGATGAGGACGACGACACCGAAGACGATGAAGAAGAACCCACCGGCCTTGGCGGCGTAGACCGGCAGCACCGGGTAGCCGACGACGTTCTGCTCGGTCTTGCCGGCACCCGGAAACTGGGTGTGCTTGTGGACGACCACGAACACGAGGTGGAGCGCGATGAACGCGAGCACCAGGGCGGGCAGCAGCAGGATGTGCAGGGTGTAGAGACGGCCGACGATGTCGGTGCCCGGGAACTCGCCGCCGAAGAGGAGGAACGAGATCCAGGTGCCCACGATCGGGATGCCCTTGACCATGCCGTCGATGATGCGGAGGCCGTTGCCCGAGAGCAGGTCGTCGGGGAGGGAGTAGCCGGTGAAGCCCTCGGCCATCGCGAGGATGAAGAGGACGAAGCCGATGACCCAGTTGAGCTCGCGCGGCTTGCGGAACGCACCGGTGAAGAAGATGCGCAGCATGTGCAGGCCGATCGAGGCCACGAACAGCAGGGCCGCCCAGTGGTGGATCTGGCGCATCAGGAGGCCGCCGCGGATGTCGAACGAGATGTCGAGCGACGAGGACATCGCCGCGGACATCTCGATGCCCTTCAGGGGCAGGTAGCTGCCCTCGTAGTGCGTCTCGACCATGGAGGCCTGGAAGAAGAAGGTGAGGAACGTGCCCGAGAGCAGGATGATGACGAAGCTGTACAGCGCCACCTCGCCCAGGAGGAACGACCAGTGGTCGGGGAAGATCTTGCGGCCGAACTCCTTGACGACCGCCGAGATGCTCGTGCGCTCGTCGATGTAGTTCGACGCGGCTCCGACGTATCCCTTCTGCAGCTTGCCGCTGCCCAGGATGACGCCGTCGCCCTGCTCGGCGGGGGGGCCGGCGGGACGTGCGGGGGTGGTGGTGGACATGTGAGTCATCGCTCCCAGAAGGACGGACCGACGGGCTCCGTGAAGTCGCGCTGCGCGACCAGATAGCCCTCGTCGTCGATGGTGATGGGTAGCTGCGGAAGCGGGCGCTTCGCGGGTCCGAAGATCACAGCGGCTTCGCGCGTGATGTCGAACTGCGACTGGTGGCACGGGCACAGCAGGTGGTGGGTCTGCTGCTCGTACAGTGCCACGGGGCAGCCGACGTGCGTGCAGATCTTGGAGTAGGCGACGATCCCGTCGTAGTTCCAGGTCTCGCGACCCTCGCTGACGATCAGGTCTTCCGGCTTCAGGCGCATCAGGAGGACGGCGGCTTTGGCCTTCTCCTCCAGCTTGCCCTCGACTTCGTCGAGTCCCTCGGGGATGACGTGGAAGGCGGAGCCCAGGGTGACGTCCGATGCGAGGATCGGGGCACCCGAGGGGTCCAGGGTGAGCCTCGTGCCCTCGCGCCACATCGTGGTCTTGAGGAGGGCGACGGGGTTCTGATCCTGCGGGCCGAGGCCCCGGAACAGGATCACGGCGGGCAGGGGGAAGACGACCAGGGCGCCGATGAGGCTGTTCCGGACGAGCGAGCGCCGGCCGAAGCCGGACTCCTTGTCGGACTGGTCGAAGATCTCGAGGGCGCGCGCGCGGGTGTCCTCGGAGCTGCGGACGGGGTGGCGGATGTCGATGCCCTCGTGGTCCGACATCAGCTGCTTGCCCCAGTGGACGGCGGCGATGCCGATGCCCAGCAGGGCGAGGGACATGCCGAGGCCGATGAACAGGGTGTTCAGCCGGACCGACGCCACATCCTCCGTGATCGGGAACGCCATGTACGCGGCGACCGCGAAGATGGAGCCCGCGAAGGACAGGTAGAAGAGCGTGTACACCGTGCGCTCGGCACGCTTCTCGACCTTGGGGTCGAGGTCGGTCATCCGGGGGCGGTGCGGCGGGAGTCCCGGGTCCTGGACGCGTCCCCGCGTCACGACCGCGGTGCCGGCCGGAGCCGTCCCGTGCCCGGTGGCCGACGAGGTGGCGAGGTCGGTGCCGCCACCCTCATCGTGCTCTGCCATGGTTCTCCTTTTCACGCCGTGTTGTCTCACGCCTGCTCGGCACCGCTCGGTGCCCTTGACTGGAAGCGCCCGTCGGGGCGCCGGTGTTCGCTAGTTCGATCGGGCGGTGATCCACACCGTGAGCGCGACGATGGCGCCGAGACCGAAGATCCAGAGGAAGAGGCCCTCCGCGACCGGCCCGAGGGAGCCGAGCGCGAATCCGCCGGGAGACGGGTTGGCCTCGATGTACTTGAGGTACGAGATGATGTCGCGCTTGTCCTCGGGCGAGATGTTGAGGTCGTTGAAGACCGGCATGTTCTGCGGGCCGGTGACCATCGCCTCGTAGATGTGCGCCTCGGTCACGCCGCCCAGCGGGGGAGCGAACTTGCCCTCGGTCAGCGCGCCGCCGGCTCCGGCGACGTTGTGGCACATCGCGCAGTTGATGCGGAAGAGCTCGGCGCCGTTGGCGCTGTCGCCCTGTCCGTCGAGGACCTCGCCCTCGGGGATGGCGGGGCCGGGGGCGAGCGACGCGACGTAGGCGGCCAGCTCGGCGACCTGCTCGTCGGTGAACTGCACCGGCTTCTCGAGCGCCTGCGGTCCCTGCATCTGCATCGGCATGCGGCCGGTGCCGACCTGGAAGTCGACCGAGGCCGCGCCGACGCCGATGAGCGACGGGGCGTTGTCGGTGCCGGCGGCGTCGAGGCCGTGGCAGGTGGCGCAGTTGGCCGCGAAGAGCTTGGAGCCCTCGTCGATCGTCTGCTGACTGTTGGCCGAGGTCTCGGCGGAGGCAGAGGTCGCCACGCCGACGGCCGCGTACGTGCCGCCCGTCAGGCCGAGGCCGATGGCGATCAGAGCCAGCGTGGCGAGAGGGTGGCGGCGACCCTTCTTGGCGCGGCTCTTCGTCTTCGGGGAGGCCATCGAGGCAACCTTCCTGCGGGGTTCGGGGGTGGAGTCCATCGGTGCCACGCGGGTCACTTGAGGAAGTAGATGACGACGAACAGGGCGACCCAGACGACGTCGACGAAGTGCCAGTAGTAGGAGACGACGATCGCGCTGGTCGCCTCCTTGTGGCCGAAGTTCTTGACCGCGAAGCCGCGGCCGATGACGAGGAGGAAGGCGATCAGACCGCCGGTGACGTGCAGCGCGTGGAATCCGGTGGTGATGTAGAACGCGGAGCCGTAGGCGTTGCTCGAGAGGCTCACGCCCTCGGAGACGAGGGTGGCGTACTCGAAGACCTGACCCGAGACGAAGACGGCGCCCAGCGCGTAGGTGACGAAGAACCACTCGACCATGCCCCACTTGAGCGGGCTCATGCCCGTCGCGCGCGGCTGGAGGCGCTCTGCGGCGAACACTCCCGCCTGGCACGTGAAGGAGGACGCGACCAGGATGATCGTGTTCACCGTCGCGTACGGGACGTTGAGGATGCCGGTCTCGGCTGCCCACAGCTCCGGCGAGGTGCTGCGCAGGGTGAAGTAGATCGCGAACAGGCCCGCGAAGAACATGACCTCGCTGCTCAGCCAGACGATCGTTCCGACCGCGACCGGATTGGGTCGGTTCACTACGGGCGCGGTGGCCGTGGGGGAGATTGAGGTGCTCGTCACACAGACCATTATGGCCGATGGCAAGAGGGGTAACTCGCACTTCCCGTGGGGCCTTCGTAGTCGCATAATCTGAGAGCCATGTCGGAAACCCTGTCCTGGCCGCGGATCATCAGCTCCCTCCTCGAATCCTCCGATCTCAGCGTCCACGAGGCCACCTGGGCCATGGAGCAGGTCATGCAGGGGGAGGCGACCCCCGCGCAGCTGGCGGGTCTGCTGGTGG
Organism: Rathayibacter sp. VKM Ac-2754; assembly: GCF_009807095.1. GTDB lineage: Bacteria > Actinomycetota > Actinomycetes > Actinomycetales > Microbacteriaceae > Rathayibacter. The sequence continues at coordinate 163,056 of NZ_WUCC01000007.1, forward strand.
CACTGCGGGCGAAGGGCGAGACGGTCGACGAGATCGTCGGCTTCCGCGACGCGATCCTGGAGCACGCGGTTCCGCTCGACGTGGATCCGATGGCGCTCGACATCGTCGGGACGGGGGGCGACCGCTTCGGCACCGTGAACATCTCGTCGACGGCGGCGATCATCGCGGCGGCGGCGGGGACTCCGGTGATCAAGCACGGCAACCGGGCGGCCTCGTCGTCGTCGGGGTCGTCGGACGTGCTCGCCGCCCTCGGCGTCGACCTGACGCTGTCGCCCGAGCGCGTCGCGGAGGCGTTCCGCCGCACCGGGATCGCCTTCGTCTTCGCCGCGATGTTCCACCCCGGCTTCCGGCACGCCGGCGCCGTCCGCGCCGAGCTGGGCGTGCCGACGGTGTTCAACTTCCTCGGTCCGCTGTGCAATCCCGCGCGCCCCGAGGCGTCGGCGGTCGGTGTCGCCCACCTCGATCGCGTTCCTCTCTTCACGGGCGTGTTCCAGACGCGGGGGGCGACCGCCCTGGTGTTCCGCGGCGACGACGGCCTCGACGAGCTGACGACGACCGGCCACAGCCACATCTGGGAGGTCTCGCGCGGCTCGGTCGTCGAGCACGACCTCGACCCCCGCGACCTGGGGCTGCGCCGCGCGAGCATCGACGAGCTCCGCGGCAGGGACGCCGCCTACAACGCCGGCGTCGTCCGCGCGACCCTGGCGGGGGAGGAGGGAGCGGTGCGCGACATCGTCCTCCTCAACGCCGCGGCCGGGCTGATCGCCTACGACCTCGCTCGCGACCCCGCCCTGATCCGGACCTCGATCCTCGACCGCTTCCGCTCGGCCCTGGATCGGGCGGCCTCCGCCGTCGACTCCGGCGCGGCGACGGCGAAGCTCGCGGAGTGGGTGCAGGAGACCCGGCGGGTCGACTGACGCCCTCCGACCCGACCCGCGACCTCTGATCCCATGGGCCGCAGGGCGTAACGTGGGAGCGCTGTCCGCGACGGTGCGGACCGCGATCCACCACGCGCCGGATCGCCCCGAGGACAGGGCACGCCGACCGCGGTGATCCGATCCTGGAGGAGACCTCGATGAAGAAGCTCATCAACGACCCGAAGAATGTCGTCACGGAGTCGGTGGCCGGATTCGGCCTCGCGCACGCCGACCTGGTGCGGGTCGAGACCGATCCGCTGTTCGTCGTCCGCAGCGGCGCGCCCCGCTCGGGCAAGGTCGGGATCGTCAGCGGAGGCGGCAGCGGGCACGAGCCGCTGCACGCCGGCTTCGTCGGCCACGGCATGCTCGACGCCGCAGTGCCCGGAGCGGTGTTCACCTCGCCGACGCCCGACCCGATCGTGGCCGCCACGCAGGCCGTGGATGGCGGAGCGGGCGTCCTGCACATCGTGAAGAACTACACCGGCGACGTCCTCAACTTCGAGACGGCGGCCGACCTCGCCGGGGCCGAGGGCATCGAGGTGCGCTCCGTCGTCATCGACGACGACGTGGCGGTGAAGGACTCGCTCTACACGGCGGGTCGTCGCGGCGTCGCGGGGACCGTGCTGGTCGAGAAGATCGCGGGAGCCGCGGCCGAGCGCGGCGACTCCCTCGACGCGGTGGCGACGATCGCCGAGACGGTGAACGCGAACGTCCGCTCGATGGGCGTCGCCCTGACGCCGTGCATCGTGCCGCACGCGGGCGAGCCGAGCTTCGAGCTGGGCGAGAACGAGATCGAGATCGGGATCGGGATCCACGGCGAGCCGGGGCGCGAGAAGATCGCGCTCGAGCCGGCGGACCGGATCGTCGACCGCATCCTCGGGCCGATCCTGGAGGACCTGCCCTTCTCCTCCGGCGACCAGGTGCTGCTGTTCGTCAACGGCATGGGCGGCACCCCGCAGATCGAGCTCTACATCGCTTACCGGCGCGCCGCCGAGGCGCTCGAGGAGAAGGGGATCCGCGTCGTGCGCAGCCTCGTCGGCAACTTCGTCACCTCGCTCGAGATGCAGGGCTTCTCGCTGAGCGTGCTGAAGCTCGACGACGCGCTGACCGAGCTCTGGGACGCCCCGGTGCAGACCGCGGCGCTGCGCTGGGGACGATGAGCGCCGAGGGGCAGGACGGCACGGACGACACCGGTGCGCACGCACCGATGAGCGAAGGAGCGAGGATGCAGGACGGACAGGGAGCTCGGGCTCTGGATGCGGCGTGGGCGACGGCCTGGATGCGGAGGGCTGCGGACTCGATCGCGGAGCACCGCGTCGAGCTGATCACCCTCGATCGCGCGATCGGCGACGGGGACCACGGCGAGAACATGGACCGCGGGTTCCAGGCGGTGCTGGCGAAGCTCGAGACGGCGTCCCCGGCCACTCCGGCCGACGTGCTGAAGCTCGTGGCGACGACGCTGATCTCGACGGTCGGCGGTGCGTCGGGTCCGCTGTTCGGCACGGCGTTCCTCAAGGCGTCCGCCGCGGTCGCCGGCAGGGAGACGCTCGAGGGTTCCGACGTGGTCGCGCTGCTGACCGCCGCGCGCGACGGGATCGTCCTCCGCGGCAAGGCGGAGACGGGCGACAAGACGATGATCGACGCGTGGGCGCCCGCCGTCGAGGCGGCGCAGGAGGCGGTCGCGAGCGGCGGGTCTCCCTCCGCCGCGCTGACCGCCGCGGTCGAGGGTGCGCAGCGCGGGTCGGAGTCGACGGATCCGCTGGTCGCCCGCAAGGGCCGCGCGAGCTACCTCGGCGAGCGGGCCATCGGGCACCGCGACCCGGGCAGCGTGTCGACGGTCCTGCTGCTGCGTGCCGCAGCCGAGGCGGCCGCGTGAGTGTCGGGCTGGTCCTCGTCTCGCACAGCGCCCTGATCGCCAGGGGGCTGGTCGAGCTCGCGGCGCAGATGGCGCCCGCCGTCGCGCTGATCGCCGCGGGCGGGACCGACGACGACGGCATCGGCACGAGCTTCGACCGGATCTCGGCGGCGCTCGGCGAAGCCGACTCGGGGGACGGCGCTGTGGTGCTCTGCGATCTCGGCTCGGCGATCATGACCGCCGAGACGGCCGTGGAGTTCCTCGACGACGAGGCGCGCGAGCGCGTCCGCATCGTCGACGCTCCGCTGGTCGAGGGGGCGGTGGCCGCGGCCGTCGCCGCGTCGACGGGGGCGGCACTCGACGAGGTGGTCCGGGCGGCCGAGTCGGCGCGCGGGTCGTTCGCCCACGAGTCCGTCGCTCCCGTGCAGCCGTCGGGCGGACCTCGGCGCAGCGTGCGGCTGATCAATCCGAACGGGCTGCACGCCCGCCCCGCCGCCGAGTTCGTGACGCTGGCGACCACCTTCGACGCGCGCATCGACGCGAACGGCAAGGACGCTACGAGCCTCCTCGGGGTGATGTCGCTCGGGCTGGACCGCGGGGACGATGTCGTCCTCTCGGCGTCCGGGCCGCAGGCCGAGGAGGCGGTCGAGCGGCTCGCCGCGCTGATCGAGTCGGGCTTCGGCGAGACCTGAGCGGCCGACGGGGAAGCGCCTCCGCGTCGCTCCACTGGGTCGCTCCACGGTGCCGACTCCTAGTCTGAGGCCATGGCTCTGCGCGGAACCCGACCCCCGATCGTCCTCCTCACGAGAGTCCGCGCTCTCCCGCGGCTCGTCCGGCGGATCGACGCCCGCGCGGCGCGGCGGGTGAACGCGCGGCGCCCGTCCGCGGTCGTGGACGGAGCGCTGGTGGCCGCGTCGCGCGTCGCCGACCACGGCGTCCTGTGGTTCGGGCTCGGAGCGCTGCTGGTGCTCGCGGGGCGCCCGAGGGAGGCACTGCGCGGCGCGGCGTCGCTGGCCGCCGCGAGCGCGCTGGCGAACGTCGTCGGGAAGAACGTCTTCGGAGGCGCTCGCCCGCTGATCGTGGACGTGCCGGTCGGCCGACGGCTCGCGAAGGTGCCCTCCTCGCCGTCGTTCCCCTCCGGTCATGCGGCGAGCGCCGCCGCCTTCGCCGTGGGAGTCGCCCTGGAGTCGCCGCGAGCAGGGGCCGCCCTCGCGCCTCTCGCCGCCACGGTGGCGTTCTCACGGCTGCACGTCGGAGTGCACTGGATGTCGGACGTCGTCGGCGGTGCGGCGCTCGGCGCGGCGGTCGCGGGGCTCGGCAGGCTCCTGGTGCCGGCGACGCCGCGGCACGTCCCGGTGTCGGAGCGGGCGGGGCGGCCTCCCGTCGACCGGCACCCCCTCGGCGACGGCGCGGAGCTGCTCGTGGTGCTGAACCCGAGTGCAGGACGCGACTCGCACCGGCCGGACCCCGAGCCGTTGATCCTCGGTCGCTTCCCCGCCGCGACCGTCCACCGGCTCGAGGAGGGCGAGGAGCTGGCGGACGTGGTGCGGGCCGCGCGCGCCGGCGACGCGCCTCCGCAGGTGCTCGGCGTCTACGGCGGCGACGGCACGATGGCGGTCGGCGCGGCTCTCGCGCGACAAGCGGGGATGACCCTCCTCGTCCTCCCGGGCGGGACGATGAACCACTTCGCCAAGGCGCTCGGGCTGGTCACCGTCGAGGACGCGCTGGAGGCGGCGGCGTTCGGCGAGCGGCGGGACGTGGACGTGGCCGAGGTCGTCGCCGGCGACGGGGAGCCGGTCACCGTGCTGAACACGGTCTCGATCGGGATCTACCCCGAGTTCGTCGCGGCCCGCGAGAAGCACGAGCGGGTGATCGGGAAGCCGCTGGCCGCCATCCTCGCGGCGCTCCGAGTAGTGCGCGCCGCGGATCCGTTCGACCTGAAGCGCGACGAGGGCGTCGAGCGGGTCTGGTCGTACTTCGTCGGCGTGAACCGCGAGCACCCGCGGACCGCTGCGCCCCTCGCCCGGCGCCGCCTGGACGACGGGCAGCTCGACGTGCGGATCCTGCACGCCGGACGCACCCCGCGCACCCGCGGGGCGCTCTCGCTCGTCCTCGGCCGCACCGCGACGCCCGTCGTCGGCCGGGTGCCCGGCTGGCGATCGCCGGTGGTCGAGTCGTTCTCGACCGACCGGCTGACGGTGCAGGCCCGCCGCCCCGGCGGAGAGGACCCGGGCTGGGCGCACGACGGCGAGACCGAGGTGTTCGACGGGGAGCGCGACGGCTACGAGCGCACGAGCGTCCGCATCGTTCCGCTGGCGCTGCGGGTGTACTCGGCGGCCGGCTGACGACGAGCCGGGCACGCGCGACGGCCGCTGTAAAGCCCCCGTCGGATGTCGGCCGCGCGCGGCCCGGGCGGGGCACCGCGTGCAACTCTGGACTGCAGGCCGGGGCTCGGATCCCGCCGCGGAGGGGGCAGCTCGTGAGACGTATCCACTACGCGGAGGAGAGCGTCGTCACGGGCGACGAGATCGCCCTCGCGGTGATCGAGTACGCGCGCGTCCTCGCGATGACGTCCACTGCCGACACGGTCGAGGTGCCCGCGCTCCACGAGGGCACGGTCGGACAGGTCCGGCTGCTGCTCGGCCCCGCGAGCCAGATGCTCGTCTCGGAGGAGCACACGCTCGCCGACGAGATCGTGGACGACGCGCTGGTCGCGGACCTGCACGAGCGCACGAACCGCCTCAGCGGACCGTCGCCGGTCTACTCGGACGACGACGTGACGGTACCGGCGGACCTCGACCTGTACTGAGCCGTTAAAGGGCTGGCACCTCCTGGTTCGCTCGCGAGCCGGCAGCTACCACCGGCGTTCTGGTGCGGTGGGTCGAGGCGGGTCGATAGCCCGCCGCCCGACCGTCCAGGGGCGGCTGCGTACCCCAGCGTCAGCGGCGCGGTGTGCAGGTCTCGTCCTGCGACGCCGGCGGAGTCGCTACGAGGCGACCCCGCGAGCCCGCTGGTCGCGCCCGCAGCCGCCGCAGGCGGCGTATCGAGACCGACCCGCGTCAGCAGTCCGGTGTGCAGGCCTCGCCTTCCGCCGCTGGCGGATTCATCGGACGCGACCGCGCAAGCCTGCTGGTCGAGTAGCCGCCGCAGGTGGCGTATCGAGACCCACCCGCGTCAGAAGTGAAGTGTGCAGGCCTCGGCTTCTGACGGTGGGGGATCTCGATACGCCCGCTGCGCGGGCTACTCGATCAGCGAGCGGGGGAGGCGTGCGGTCCGGGCGGAGGGGAGTCCGCGGTCACGGGGCGGCGGGGAGGGCCTCCAGGGCGTCGAGGGCCGGGAGCTGGCCGGCGACGAGCTGGGGGCGGGCCTCGGTGAGGGGGAGCCAGCGGGCGGTCTCGATCTCGGGGAAGGTGCGGAGGGTGCCGGAGCCGCGGGGCCACTCGAGGTCGAAGGTGTTGCTCGCGACGAAGGCGACGCCGTCGTCTCCGGGACCGTGGAAGACCGTGACGAGCTTGCCGCTGCTCTGGCGGAACGTGCCGAGCAGCGCGTAGTCGACGTCGGGAGGCGGGGCGCCGATCTCCTCCTCGAACTCGCGTCGAGCGGCGTCGAGCGGAGCCTCCTCGGCCGTGTGCAGGCCCTTCGGGATCGACCAGGCGCGCGGCCGACGCGCCCAGAACGGGCCTCCCATCCGGCCGAGGAAGACCTCCACCCCGCCCGGGCCCCGTCGGTGCAGGAGGATCCCCGCACTGGTCGCCGCCGTCATCGCTCCGTGCCGATCATCCCTCCATCCTGCACCGCCGCCGTGGAAGGATCGGGAGACCGACCGCGAGCACCCGGAGTGGACCATGAGCACGCAGACCCTGGCGAGCACGCAGACCCTGGCGAGCACGCAGACCCTGGCGAGCACCGACGTCCTGACGCTGCTGCGCGACGAGCTGGGGCCTCGCCTCGTGGTCGACGGTCCCGACTTCGAGGCCGTGCACACCGACAAGTCCGGGTGGACGAGCGAAGGGCGGGCGCTCGCCCTCGTCCTGGCGCGATCGGTCGACGACGTCCGGGCGACGCTGCGGATCGCGACGGCGCACCGCGTGCCGGTCGTGCCGCGCGGCGCGGGGACGGGCCTCGCGGCGGGCGCGGTCGCCACCTCCGGAGCGATCGTCCTCTCGACGGCGCGGATGGACCGGATCCTCGAGATCTCGCTCGAGGACGAGCTCGCCGTCGTCGAGCCCGGCGTGCTGAACCAGGCCCTCTCGAACGCCGTCGCCGCCGACGGGCTGGTCTTCTCGCCCGACCCCGCGAGCAAGGCGATCTCGAGCATCGGCGGCAACATCGCGACGAACGCGGGCGGGCTGCTCTGCGCGAAGTACGGCGTCACCCGTGAGGCGGTGCTCGGCCTCGCCGTGGTCCTGCCCGACGGCCGGCTCGTCCGCACCGGGCGGCGCAGCGTGAAGGGCGTGACGGGCTACGACCTCACGGCGCTCCTCACAGGGTCGGAGGGGACGCTCGGCGTGATCGTCGAGGCGACCGTGAAGCTCCGGCCGCTGCCGACCGGTTCGGTCGTGACGATCGGCGCCTACTTCGCGAGCGTGGTCGACGCGGCCGCCGCCTCCGCTGCGATCACGGCGGCCCGGCTGCGGCCGGCGGTGATGGAGCTGATGGACGAGGCGGCCCTCGCGGCGATCTCCCGCCACACCGGCGTCGCGATGGACCGCGGTCGCTCCTACCTGCTGGTGCAGACCGACGGCGGGGGAGCTGCGGAGGAGGCGCAGCGCATCCTCGAGATCGTGACCGCCGCCGGAGGCCTCGCCGAGGCGACCGACGACCCCGAGGAGGGCGAGGCGCTGCTGGCCGTCCGGCGCGGCTTCCACCCCGCCCTCGAGGCCGTGGGCGAGGTGCTGATCGAGGACGTCTGCGTGCCGCGCTCGGCTCTCCCGGCGATGTTCGCCGCCATCCGGGGCATCGAGGAGCGGACGGGGCTGAGCATCCCGACCGTCGCGCACGCGGGCGACGGCAACCTGCACCCGAACTTCGTGCTGCCGCCCGGCTCGACCGAGGTCGGCGAGGAGGTGTGGGAGGCGGCCGCCGAGCTGTTCCGGACGGCCGTCGCGCTCGGCGGGACCCTCACGGGCGAGCACGGGGTCGGCCTGCTGAAGCGGCGCTGGCTCGCGGAGGAGCTGGGCGAGGACTCGCTCGCGCTGCAGCGCGGCATCAAGGCGGTCTTCGACCCGCTCGGGATCATGAACCCGGGGAAGGTGTTCTGAGCGCCGTCAGACGAGCTCGGCGGCGACCGCGGCGGCCGTGAGCACGATGGCCGCCGTCGACATCAGCCAGTAGAGGATCGTCTCGCGCCACGAGCCGGCCGAGCCGAGCACGGGGACCGCGGCGTAGCCCCCGGAAGTCCAGAGGTGCCGCAGCGGCGTGCGGCGCACCCAGCGGGGCGACCGGATGCGCAGGGGCCAGAGCCAGTTGATCCCCTCGGTCGTGAGCGCGTCGCCCGCCACGTGCACGAGGTAGCCGAGAGTCGCGGCGACGCGCAGCCAGGCCCAGGTGCCGTCGGCGAGGGCGATCAGCAGGACGGTGACAACGACCGCCCCCGCCCACGCGATCGGCCAGGACGGTGCGGCGCGGATCGCCTTCGCCGCGAAGGCGAGGGCGGGCAGGGTCAGCAGGGCGGCGAGCGAGACCGGGCCGACGAGCGGAACGGGGAACCGCAGCTCCGTGAGGAGCGGCACGAGGTACCAGACCACCGCGATCGCCAGGAGCGAGTGCATCCCGTGCCGGTGCCCGCCGCTGATCCGGCCGGCCGTCGCGGTGAGCAGCGACGCCCCGGGGGCTGAGCGGGAGATCGTGGCGCGAGCGTGGTCGGCGTCGGGCGCGAGAGCCCAGCCGGCGGCGACACCGAGGCCGACCAGGCGGAGGTCGAGCGGGAGCGCATCGAGCTGCAGCGGCACGGCGACGGCGGGCACGGAGGTGGCGATCGCCCAGGCGAGAGCGCCGGAGACGGCGTGGGAGCGGCCCATCATCGCGGGAGCGGCTCCTCGATCGCGGCATGAGAAAACCCCCGGCGGGAAGCCGGGGGTGAGGGTGGGCGATACCGGACTCGAACCGATGACCTCTTCCGTGTGAAGGAAGCGCGCTACCAACTGCGCCAATCGCCCAGAGGGCCGTCTTGTGGACGACCCGAGTAAGGATCGTAGCGGATCCCGCGGGGCGGGAGGCACCACCGACGAGCGCCACGCCCGGGTGAACGGGGTGTGACGGGCGGGTTTCGCGCGGAAAGACGGGCGAGGCGCTGCGACGGCCGAGATCGGCGGCCGCTCGATTTGGTTTCTCGTGCGGCGGTCGGATACAGTCTTCTAGGTCGAGCCGGGGAGCGAAAGCGCCGGGGTGAGATGCAAGACACGCAGTCGAATACGCAACACAGTTGAATACGCAACACAGTTGAATACGCAACACAGTGAACATGCAAGACAGGCAAGACCCCATGCGGATGTGGCGCAGCGGTAGCGCATCACCTTGCCAAGGTGAGGGTCGCGAGTTCGAATCTCGTCATCCGCTCGAATACCGGCCTCGCGGCCGGTATTTCTCTGAAAGACAGCACTACTGGTAGCGATCCACCCCCGGGTGGCTCCTACCCGGTCGGCCCCCGGGCCGCCGACACCGAATCCCGTACACGGTGGATTGGCCGAGAGGCGAGGCAGCGGCCTGCAAAGCCGTATACACGGGTTCGAATCCCGTATCCACCTCGATCGTTCCCCGAACGAGGCGCTCCTCACGGAGCAGCGGGCGATTGGCGCAGCGGTAGCGCGCTTCCCTGACACGGAAGAGGTCACTGGTTCGATCCCAGTATCGCCCACCACCCGAACCCCCGGCCCTCGGCCGGGGGTTTCGTCGTTCCCCCGGCGTGCACGACCGAGGGTCCGGGCGTCTCGAGCGGCACGGGCTCTCCTCCTCGGTTCTGCTCGGCCGGCTTCCGGGGCTACCCTCGTGGCGATGCCCGCCCCGATCGCCCTCGACGACACCACCAGCCTCCGCCTGATCGCCCGGGAGGACGGTCCGTCGCTCGCGAGCGCCTACCGGCGCAACCGGCGCCACCTCGCGCCCTGGGAGCCGGTGCGCTCCGTTCGCTTCTTCGAGTCGGGCGGCCAGACCGACGCCATCGCCGACGTGCTCTTCGCGCACCGGGCCGGCAGCGTCCTGCCGATGGTGCTCGAGCGCGGCGACGACATCGTCGGCCGGCTCACGCTCTCGAACGTGGTGCACGGCGCCTTCGACAGCGCCGATCTCGGGTACTGGCTCGACGCCTCCCTGCAGGGTCGCGGCCTGATGACCCGGGCCGTCGGCGAGATGCTGCGCCTCGCGCGCACCGAGCTGGGACTGCACCGCGTGCAGGCCGGCACGCTGCTGCACAACCGCGGATCGCAGGCGGTGCTCGAGCACAACGGCTTCGAGCGGATCGGGATCGCCCGCCGCTACCTCCGCATCGCGGGGGAGTGGCAGGACCACGTGCTGTTCCAGGTCCTCCTCGAGGGCGAGGGCGGCGGACGGCTGGAGCCGCCGGATCCGGCGGACCCAGGGCCGGGATCCAGGCCGGTGAGGGGTCGGCTCGTCTAGGGTGGGCGGCGCCGACGACCGATCGGCGCGGGGAGCCCGAGAGGACCACTGGACGATGACGCGCATCATCGGCGGACGCGAGTTCGACTTCGAGCGGCAGGTCGCCGTGATGGCGGTCGTGAACCGCACTCCCGACTCCTTCTACGACAGGGGATCGACGTTCGCGCTCGACGCGGCGGTCGCCGCCTCCGTCCGTGCCGCCGACCAGGGCGCCGACTGGGTCGACATCGGCGGGGTGCCGTTCGGCCGCGGTCCCGAGGTCTCGCTGCAGGAGGAGCTCGACCGCGTCGTCCCGGTGGTCGCGGGGATCCACGAGCGGAGCGACGTGGTGATCTCGGTCGACACGACCCGCGCCGAGGTGGCTCGCGCGAGCATCGCCGAGGGCGCCTCCGTCGTCAACGACACCAGCGGGCTGCACGACCCGGAGATGCTCGGCGTGCTCGCCGCCTCGTCGGCCCAGCTCGTCGTCACTCACAGCGTGGGCGCGCCGCGGAGCGAGCCGACGCGGCCGGAGTACGACGACGTGGTGGCGACGGTCGTGGCGCACCTCCGCGACCGGGTCGAGCGCGCGCTGGCCGCGGGAGTGCCTCCGGAGCGGATCATCGTCGACCCGGGGCACGACCTGAACAAGAACACCCTGCACACCCTCGAGCTGACCCGCCGGCTCGGCGAAGTCGCGGCGCTCGGCTACCCGGTGCTGGCGGCGGTGTCGAACAAGGACTTCATCGGCGAGACGCTCGACCGACCGCAGGGCGAGCGGCTGGAGGGGTCCCTCGCGGCCGCGGTGATCTGCATCCTGAACGGGGCGCGGATCGTGCGGATGCACGACGTGCGGCAGGCGGTCGACGCGGTGCGGCTGACGGAGGCTGTGCTGGGCTGGCGAGCACCGGCCTACCTCCGCCACAACATCGAGGAGGCGGGCGCGTGAGCGCGGTCATCGACCGGCTGCACCCGTCGCCGCTCGCCTCGCTCGACGATGACGCACTGCTCGCCCTGTATTCGGAGGGGAGTGCAGAGCGCTGGCTCCGGGTGAACTTCGTCTCGAGCGTCGATGGAGCGGTGACCCACGACGGCGTGTCGGGGGCACTCGGCGGCGAGGCCGACCTGCGGGTCTTCGACCTGCTGCGCCGTCTCGCCGATGTGGTGCTGGTGGCCGCGGGCACGGTGCGGACCGAGGGCTACGGCCCGATGGTGCTCGGGGAGGAGGCCGCTACGGCGCGGACCGCCGCGGGGCTGCCTCCGCACCCCGTTTTCGCCATCGTCTCGGGGTCGCTCGATCTCGACGCGGGGTCGCGGCTGTTCACCGAGGCGCCGGTGCGGCCGGTGGTGGTGACGACGGGGCGCTCCCCGGCGCGGCGACGCGACGAGCTCGCGGAGGTCGCCGAGGTGCTGGTCTGCGGCGAGGACGCGCTGGACGCTCCGCGGATGCGCGACGCCCTCGCCGAGCTCGGGCTGGCGCGGATCCACTGCGAGGGCGGCCCGTCGCTGCTGGGCGCGCTGCTCGCCGACGACGCGGTGGACGAGCTGGATCTGACGCTGAGCCCGACGCTCGAGGCGGGCGACGCGGGCCGGATCGCCCGGGGATCGCTGCCGGGAGCGCGTGAGCAGCGCCTGGCGCACGTGCTCGCCTCCGGTGACACGCTGCTTCTGCGCTACCTGCGCGCCCGCTGACCTCCCGGGACCAGCGGGCGCGCTCGGGATCAGCTCACGGGCGACAGCTGCGGCGAGAGGGCGCGCGGGGCGAGGCGCTGCAGCTGGGTGACGTGCTCGGGGGTCAGCTCCTCGAGGGAGGTGACGCCCAGGAGGCGCATCGTGCGGGTGATCTGATCGGACAGGATCTCGATCATCCGGTTGACGCCCGCCTCGCCGCCGGCCATCAGGCCGTAGAGGTAGGCGCGGCCGACGAGCGTGAACCGGGCGCCGTGCGCGATCGACGCGACGATGTCTGCGCCGGACATGATGCCGGTGTCGAGGTGCACCTCCATGCCCGACGAGCCGACCTCGCGGACGACCTCGGGGAGCAGGTGGAACGGGATCGGCGCACGGTCGAGCTGGCGGCCGCCGTGGTTCGAGAGCACGATGCCGTCGATGCCCAGCTCGGCGACGCGGCGGGCGTCGTCGACCGTCTGGATGCCCTTGACGACGATCTTGCCGGGCCACTGGTCGCGGATCCACGCGAGGTCGTCGAAGCCCACGGTCGGGTCGAACATCGTGTCGAGCAGCTCGCCGACGGTGCCAGACCAGCGGTCGAGGGAGGCGAAGGACAGCGGCTCGGTGGTGAGGAAGTCGATCCACCACCAGGGGCGCGGCATCGCGTTGACGACGGTGCCGAGGGTCAGCTGCGGCGGGATCGAGAAGCCGTTGCGCTTGTCGCGGAGGCGCGCGCCGGCGACGGGGACGTCGACGGTCACCAGCAGGGTGTCGAAGCCGGCTGCGGCGGCGCGGTCGACGAGCGCCATCGAGCGGTCGCGGTCCTTCCACATGTAGAGCTGGAACCAGTTGCGGCCGTGCGGGTTCGCGGCCTTGACGTCCTCGATGGCGGTGGTGCCCATCGTGGAGAGCGAGAACGGGATGCCCCACTTGGCGGCGTTGCGCGCGCCGGCGATCTCGCCCTCGGTCTGCATCATCCGGGTGAAGCCGGTCGGCGCGATGCCGAAGGGGAGCGAGACGGGAGCGCCCAGGACGTCCCAGCCCGTGCGGACCTCGGACACGTCCCGCAGGATCGCGGGGTTGAACTGGATGTCCCGGAAGGCCTCGCGGGCTCGGCCGAGCGAGATCTCCGCCTCGGCAGCGCCCTCGGTGTAGTCGAAGGCGGCCTTCGGGGTGCGGCGGCGGGCGATGCGCTGCAGGTCCTCGATCGTCAGCGCCCTGTCGAGCCGCGCCTTCTTGAGGTCGAGCTCGGGCTTCTTGAACTGCATCAGGGGCGCGAGATCGCGCACCTTCGGGATTCGGCGGTCGACCATGGTCAGTCCTTCTTCGCGGTGAGGTGGGTCTCGGCGTAGTAGCCCGAGATGTGGGTCTGGACGAGCGTGCGGGCGAGCTCGGGGTCGGCGGCGTCGAGGGCCGCGACGAGGGCGCGGTGCTCGCTGCGGAGGCGGTCGCGGGTCCGCGGCCAGTCGGGCAGCGAGCGGGCGGCGCGGAGGACGTAGCTCTCGACGGCGTCGCGCAGGCCCGCGGTCATCGCGGCGATGACCGCGTTGCCGGACGCCTCGGCGAGCGAGAGGTGGAACTGCTGGTCGAGGGCGAGGAAGGCGTCGTGATCGAGGGTCTCGGCGTCCATCGCGTCGAGGAGCTCCCGGCTGTCGTCGAGCTCGACGCCGGGCGTGCGGGCGAGGTCGTCGACGACCGCGGTCTCGAGGACGAGGCGGGTGCGGACGACGTCCTCGACGGCGAAACCGCTCGCCGCGACCTGGAGGCGCAGGAGGGCGCTCATGCCGCCGGTGGGGCGCGCGACGATGACGGCGCCCGAGGTGGGACCGGAGCCTGTCCGGGTGCGGATGAGCCCCATCACCTCGAGGACGCGCACGGCCTCGCGGACGGAGGAGCGGCCGACTCCGAGCTCGAGGGCGAGCACCCGCTCTCCGGGGAGGCGGTCGCCCGGGGCGAGGGCGCCGGTGAGCAGGAGTCCCTCGACATGCGAGAGCACGCTCTCCCAGGCTCGATCGCTCATCCGCCCCTCACCTCTCCGTGGTCAGACCACAGCGTACGGTGTGGTCGGACCACAGGCAAGGGCCAGCGGTAGCCTGGCGCGATGACCGGACCGGATCTCTCGCGGCAGTACTCCCTCGAGGGGGTCTCGATCCCGGAGATCGCCGTTGCGAGCAACGGCGGAGCCGCTCCCGCCCTCGTCTGGCGCAACCAGCTCGACGGGCTCACCTTCCGCGTGAGCGACGGCTACCTCAAATGGAGCCCGGACGCGGCCGGCGTCGACCTCGGTCGGGAGGCCGAGCGCCTCCGCTGGCTGGAGGGCAGGATCCCGGCGCCGACGCTGCTCGAGCACGGCCGGGGCGACGGCGGGCAGTGGCTGCTGACGCGAGCGCTGCCGGGCGACAGCGCCGCCTCCGATCGCTGGATCGCTCGACCCGGGGCCGCGGTGCGGGCGATCGCGGCGGGCCTGCGGGCGCTGCACGCCCTGCCGGTGGCGGAGGTGCCGGAGTCGCTGAGCGGGGACTCGTGGTTCGATCGCCGCGTGGCGCGGCTGGGCGCGCCTCCGCTGCTCGTCGACCCCGTGGTGGTGCACGGCGACGCCTGCGCGCCGAACACCCTGCTCGACGACGACGGACTCTGGAGCGGGATCGTCGACGTCGGCGACCTGGGTGTCGGCGACCGCTGGGCCGACCTCGCGGTCGCCGCGATGAGCCTCCGCTGGAACTACGGCGAGGGCTTCGGGCCGCTGCTGCTCGACGCGTACGGCATCGCCGCGGACGAGGAGCGGGCCGCCTACTACCGCGCTCTGTGGGACGCCGAGTCGTGAGCGCTCAGCTCTTCGCGGCCTCGTCGTCCTCGGCGGCGGCGGCGTCGGAGGAGCGGTTCTCGTTCGAGAGGCGCAGCCACTTCCCGTCGCGCACGTCCTGCTCGTGCACGGCCTGCTTCTTCGCGCTGGCCGCGGTGTCGCGCGGCGGGAGCTGGAGGGTCTCCTCGGCCTCGATCCCGGCCTGGAGCTGACGGCCGCGCTCGAGCTCGGCGTCGAACTCGGCGCCGAAGAGCAGGGCGATGTTCGTGATCCAGATCCAGAGGAGGAAGACGATGACGGCGCCGAGCGAGCCGTAGGTCTTGTTGTAGTTCGAGAAGTTGGCGACGTAGAACGCGAACCCGACGGAGGCGATCAGCCAGATGGCGAGGGCGAGGAGCGCCCCGGTGCTGATCCAGCGGAACTTCGGCTGCCGGATGTTCGGCGCGAAGTAGTACAGGACCGCGATGATCACGACGGCGATGACCAGGAGCACCGGCCACTTGACGATGTTCCACACCGTGAGCGCCGCCGGGCCGAGGCCCACGACGTCGCCGACGGCCGAGGCGACCGGGCCGCTCAGCACGAGCAGGAGCGCCGCGATGACGATGAGGATCACGGTGACGACCGTGACACCCAGCATCGTGGAGCGCAGCTTCCAGAAGGGACGTCCCTCGTCGATCTCGTAGATGCGGTTCATCGCGCGGCCGAACGCCCCGACGTATCCGGAGGCCGACCAGATCGCGCCCACGATTCCGGTGACGAGGGCGATGCCTGCGGCGGGGGAGGTGATCAGCGACTGGATCGGTTCGCGCAGCAGATCGACGACCTGAGCCGAGCCGAGGTTGCGGACGAGCTCGAGGACGGTGTCGGTGGTGGCCTGCGCCTGGCCGAAGACGCCGAGGACCGAGACGATGGCGAGCAGCGCCGGGAAGAGGGCCAGCACGGCGTAGTAGGTGAGCGCGGCGGCGAGATCGGTGCACTGGTCCGCGCCGAACTCGCGGGCGGTCTTCTTCAGGACGTACAGCCAGGAGCGCTTGGTGATGTCGCTGACCTCGTCGGGCTTGCGCGAGTCGTCGGGCTCGGGCGCGGTCTTCTCGCGGGTCGTGCTCTTCTCGGCCATGCCGACACGCTACGGCCCCGGTCCGGCTTCGGAAGGCCCTTGACGCGCGGCGATCCGTGTCCGACAGGTGTGGTGCCCGGATCAGACCGTCCGGGAGTGGCGGGCGGCGGCGAAGACGCCGAAGAGGAGGAACGACACGGTGGCGCCGAGGACGACCGTGAGCGGTGCGTCCCAGCCTCCGCTCGCATCGTGGGCGAAGCCCAGCACCGTCGGGGCGGTGGCGGCGACCGCGTAGCCGAGGCCCTGCACGGTCGCGGACAGGCGGGAGGCGTGCGCGTCCGACTGCGAGAGCCGCACGACGAGGACGAAGACCACCGTGAACCCGCCGCCCTGCGCGACGCCGCCGAGGATGCACCACAGCGCCCAGAGCTGAGGGGCCAGGAGGAGCCCGGCCGGGACGGTGCACCAGAGCACGCCGACCAGGGCGATGCTGCCGAGCGGCCGCAGCCTCTTGACGAGCAGGGGGACGCCGATCGCGCCGACGACGGCGGCGAGCTGGAAGACCGAGGAGCTGGCGCCGGCCGTCTCGATCGAGAAGCCGTTGCGGTCGACGAGCAGCGTGGGCAGCCACGCCGTGACTCCGTAGTACGAGAACGCCTGACTCGAGAAGCAGACCGCGAGGGCCAGGACGGTGGCGCTGCGCCAGATGCGCGGGGCGGGCTCGGCGGGGCCTCGGTCGGCGGCGAGGCGCGGCGCAGGCTTCAGAGCCCGCGCCGGACCGACGGCGAGCAGCCAGCCGAGCAGGGCGAGCGCGTTCAGGGCGAGCCAGACGAGCAGCGCGCCCCGCCAGCCGACCGCGAGCGCGAGTGGAGCCGTGCCGAGGGAGGTGATCGTCGAGCCGATGTTGAGCGCGGCCGTGTAGACGCCGGTCGTCAGGTCGACGCGCTCGGGAGAGACGTCGCGGCGGATGACGACGGGCACCACGACGTTGCCGATGGTGATGAAGACGCCGATCACGATCGTGCCGGCGACCACGGTGACGACGTCACCGGCGGAGCGGAGGATCGTGCCGAGCGCGACTCCGAGGATCGTCACGACGACGGCGGTGTCTGGCCCCGCGCGGCGGATCACGACGAGGGCGAGCGGAGTCGCCAGTGCGAAGCAGAGCACCGGGATGCTGGTGAGCACCCCGGCCTGCGCGGAGGAGAGGGAGAGATCGTCGCGGATCGCGTCGATCACCGGCGCCAGGGCGACGATCGGCCCGCGCAGGACGAGAGCGACCAGGGCGACGGCGACGACGAACAGCCAGGGCGCGCTCCGGCGGCGCGTCATCGGCGCATCGGCAGGGGGGGGACGGCCACCCCGCTCAGCCCGCGAGACCGGCGAGGTCGGACAGGTTCGAGAGGAAGGAGAGGACGCCCGTGCCGATGCCGACGATGCCCGTGACGAGGCCCGCGGTGGCGAGGCCGCGGCCGGTGCCGACGCTCTCGGCGGCCGTCCGCCCGCGGACGCCGAACACGATCGCGAGGATCGAGGGGACCAGGAACGGGTTGACGAGGATGCTCGCGATGCCCAGGACGAGGCTCGCGATCGCCAACGGGTTGCGACCGGCGGTGGAGGGCGCCGGCTGCTGGGCGTACAGCCCGGGCTGCGGCGCGCTCGCCTGTCGATCGGAGGCACTCGGCGTCCCGTAGAGAGGGATGGACGAGGCGGGCGGCGCTGCGGGACGGGAGCGGCCGGTCCATGCCGCGCCGTCCCAGTAGAGCTCCGCTCCGATGTCGGCCGGGTGGGGGTACCAGCCGGGCGCGGGAGCGGAGGGGGAGTCGTCGGGCATGCGCCGATTCTAGGGCGCGGCGGCGGAGCCGCTCGCCGGAGTGGCGCCTCAGCCCTTGGGCTGCTCGATGCCCAGCGCGTTGCCGTCGGGGTCGAGGATCCAGGCCGCCCAGACGTCGCCGCGGTCGGCGATGCCGTTCTCGGTCCGCAGCTCGTCGGAGTCGTAGTCCTGCGGCACGACACCGCGCGCGGCGAGGTCGTCGAGCTCGGCGCGCAGATCCAGCACGCGCCAGGCCGCCTTCGTCTGCTCGTCCTGCGAGCCGACGGTGCTCGCGGTGACGGTGAAGCGGGTGCCTCCGGCGGCATAGGCGATCGCGGCGTCGCTCTCCTCGAGGATCGTGAGCCCGAGGGTCTCGGCGTAGAAGGCGCGGGAGGCCGCGGGGTCGGTGGTGAGCAGCACGGGGCAGAGGGGGTGGTCGGAGAGCACGGGGTGCCTTTCGTCGCGGGGCGCGGCGGTCGCGCTCTGCCAGCCCACGCCGTCCGCGGGCTCCGGGCAAGGGGCTTGAACCGAGTCCGCCGCCCGGGGGTCCTCGCGTGGGACACTGCGGTATGGCCGAGGACACCGCCCGCATCCACCCGTCCGCCGACGTCGATCCGAGGGCGCAGGTGGGGGCGGGGACGCTGATCTGGCATCTCGCGCAGGTGCGCGAGGACGCTCGCGTCGGCCGGGAGTGCGTGATCGGCCGGGGCGCCTACCTCGGGCCCGGCGTCGTGGTGGGAAACCGCTGCAAGATCCAGAACCACGCGCTGGTCTACGAGCCCGCGGTGCTCGCCGACGGAGTGTTCGTCGGGCCGGCGGTCGTGTTCACGAACGACCTGCGGCCGCGGGCGGTGACTCCCGACGGTGCGCTGAAGTCGGCCGACGACTGGGAGGCCGTCGCGGTCGTCGTCGAGGAGGGGGCGGCGATAGGCGCTCGGGCGGTCTGCGTCGCCCCGGTGCGGATCGGCGCGTGGGCGATGGTCGCCGCGGGTGCCGTCGTCGCCTCCGACGTGCCGGCCCACGCTCTCGTCGTCGGAGTGCCGGCCCGGCGGATCGGCTGGGTCGGCCGGGCGGGGGCGCGGCTCGTGGCGGAGGCCGACGGGGTCTGGCGGTGCCCCGAGACGGGCGAGGCGTACGTCGAGCGGGACGGGGTCCTCGCCCCGGTCTGATCTCCGCCGGGAGGGGGCGGAGGCTCCTCCCCAGCGATGTCGCGCGCCCGTTCTCCACATTCCGGCGCGGGGCGCGAGGCCGGACGGGCCGCTGTCGGAGGTCTGCGGTGCGATGCCGTCACGAGCATCCCGCACCTCCTCTCGACGTCCCCTTCCCCCGGCTGGGCGGCGGCCGTCTCAGCGACGGCTGAACACGGCGGGTCCGCGTCGCTGGGCGGGCTGGGGGCGCCGACGGGCGAGCTCGGGCGGAGCCGGGGGGAGGATCGGAGCCGGCGGTGCCGCGGGAGGGGCCATCGGGCCCGTCCTCCTGCCCTCGATCGCGCGCGCGAGCGACACGGCGGCGAAGAGGAGCACGAAGCCGCCGGCCCCGACCATGATCACCGCGCGGAGCCGGTCCGAGATCTGCTCGGTCGCCTTCAGCGGGGTCTGCACCTCGAGCGCGGTGAAGAGGTAGCGGTCATCGGCGCCGTTGACCGTCTGGATGCTGCGGAGCGTGTCGACGAGCATCCCGCCCAGTGCCGCTGTCGTGTCGAGCGACTGACCGGCGCTCGGTGCGTCGGCGGTCACGCTCAGCAGGAGCCCCTGACCCGACCACGCCGAGCGCTCGACGGCGAACTGCGTGCTGAGCCCCTGCGCCGCCAGCGCCTCCGCGGTGCCGTCGCTGTTCAGCACGGTGACGAGGACCTGCGCGGCGAGCGAGTTGTCGGAGGAGCGGAGGTACGGATTGTCGGAGTTCAGGGCCGCGAGCGCCGGATCGGCCTCGAGCTCGGCGTCGGTCGGCAGCTGCGGGTTGACGATGGCGTAGGTCGCGGTCGAGGCGTAGGTGCGCGGCGACAGGACGAGCACGTAGGCCATCCCGGCGACGGTGAGCGCCAGGACGACGGCGGCGAGGAGGCGGTGGCGCCAGAGGGTGCGGAGTACGGAGACGGGGTCCATCAGGACTGCCTTTCTGGGGAGTGGTCGATCTCGCCGATGACGCGGACGCGAGCGTCCGTCGACAGGGCGGAGGGGAGTCCGAGCTCGGCGCGGACGAGGAGCCAGCAGCTCCCCGAGAGGCCGAGCACGAACGGGAACAGCAGGGCGAACACCGGGAAGCCCAGTGAGTCGAAGGTCGCGGACGCGACCGCGGCGACCGTGGCCGAGGCCGCGACGCTCCCGGTCAGCGCCCGCAGGCGGGGCTCGCGCGCGAACTGCGCGGCGACGAGACCGAAGAGGGCCGGCACGACGAAGTACGCGACGACCGCGGCGGCGCCGACCAGCCCGAGGGTGATCGCCGAGCCGAGGTACTGGTTGTCGAGGATCAGCGTCGCGTCGTCGGGCAGGTACGTGCCCGGCCCCGTCCCGAGGACCGGGTGGTGAGCGACGAGCGCGGCGACGCGCGGGTAGTTGTCGAGCCGGTTCGTGATCGAGGAGTCGCTGGTCCCCGCGCCGATCGCACCGGTCAGAGTGCCCAGCAGACCCGGGGTGGCCACGAAGAACGCGGCGACGGCGATCGGTGCGAGCAGATAGCCCCACCGGCGTGCCGCGCGCGGGAGGAAGACCAGCGCCACGCCCATCCCGACGACGAGCGAGAGCACTCCCGATCGCGACACGGTGAGGGCGACGGCCGAGAGCAGCAGGACGCAGGACGCGATCCGCAGCCAGCGGGCGGTGCGCCCGTCGTAGATCAGCCGCCACACGGCGAGCGGCAGCAGCATCGACGAGACGACGGCGAGCTCGATCGGATGGAAGGTGGTGCCGGCCACCCGGGTGAGTCCGTCGCGGTCCTGGAACGGCGTGCTGCCTCCGTTGTCGACGAAGCCGACCATGGCGCCGCGGATCAGCTCGACGGGATCGGTGTGCGTCGTGAACTGCATGATCGCGATCACCGCGCAGAGCGTCGCGGCGTTCACGAGCGACCCGATCAGGATCCGCGCGTGCTCGAGGGTGCGCACGCTCTGCGTCGTCACCAGGGCGATCCCGGCGGAGGCGAAGAGCATCAGCAGCCACCGGTCGGCGCTCAGCTGCCCCTCGCCGCTCCGGGTGATGGTGTCGCCGCTCGCGTACCGGACGTACGAGAGGATGCTCGCCCCGAGCAGGAGGGTCAGCGCGAGACGGCCGGGGTGCCGCATCGGCACGGGGTCGTGCAGTCCGAGCAGGGCCGAGGCGAGCCAGGCCACCGCGAGGACGAGCGCGAGCACCATCGCGAGGTATCCCGACGCGCCCAGCGGTGCGAGCACCTCGTCAGCGGGGGTGAGGAACAGCGCGTAGGCCGTGAGGCGCAGGAGGGTCGGCGGTCCGGTGCGCTCGAGGGTGGTCGTCACGGCTCAGACCTCCCTGCGCTGCGAGGGGTCCTGCTGCGGGGCAGCGACGCGGGTCGTGTCGTCCCGTGTCCACCCGGTCGTGCTCCCGCTGCGCAGCCGGCTCGCCACGGCGAAGCCGGCGTAGACGGCCGCGTCGGCGAGCTGCCGCGGGCCCTGCGCCGAGCGCAGCAGGGCGAGGGCGGTCCGTCCACGACGGCGCTCGCCGGAGGCGGCCTGCTCGGCCAGCTGCACCGTCCCGCGGTGGGAGCGGCGCAGCACCCCGACCAGGCTCGCCGTGGTCTGCGGGACCCGGACGACCGCCGGAGCCGACGCCACGACCGCGCGCTCCGCGGGGGCGAAGCGACCGTCGACGTACTCGTCGTCGGCGACGAGCGAGGGGAACGCGCCGATGCGGTCGTGCCCGGGGCCGCTCACCGCGTAGCCGCCCGCGCCCCACAGGGCGGTCTGCAGCGAGGGCACCCGCGAGCGGGCGCGGTAGTAGGCGCGGACGAGCGGATCCGCACCCGTCGCGTCGTGGACCGCCGACGGACGCGCGGCGAGCAGCCCGCCGCGGGTGAGCGCCTGGAAGACGTTCCACACGGCGTCGGCCGTGACGTCGACGTCGGCGTCGAGGTACAGCCGCGGCCACGACGTCGCGACGGCGTCGCCCGCGTTGAGGGCCGCGGTCTTCGACGCCTCCGCGAGCTCGACCACCGAGACGCCGGGGAACGAGCGGGCGATGTCGGCGGTCCGATCGGTGCAGGCGTTGCACACCACGATCACCTCGAGCGATCCCGCTGCCGCTGCAGCCGCGAGCGGCGCGAGGGTCCGCCCGATGACGGCGGCCTCGTCGTGGGCGGGCACGATCACGGAGCCCGTGGGGTGGGGGAGCGCGGGCGAGCGGCTCGGCGCGGCACTCGGCACTCCCGCGAGGTGCGGGCCGACGGCGAGGGCGACGGCGGCCCGGCGGTGCGCCCGCCCGCGCTCGCCGGGGAGGAGGGCGCGCGCCGTCTCCGCGGCCAGGACGACGAGCCGGAAGGTGGCCGTGTAGAGGGCCCCGTGGAACTTCGCGACGTAGCGGACGCGGTTCACCGCGAGCAGGGCGGCGAGCGCGCTCGACTGCCCGGAGCCGCCCTGCTCGTGGACCACCTCGGCCGTCGGCTCGAACCACACCGCGGCGCCCAGATCGCGCGCCCGGCGGAAGTAGTCCGTCTCCTCGGAGTAGAGGAAGAAGCGCTCGTCCCAGTCGCCGAGACGGGCTGCGACGAGCGAGTCGATCAGCACGGCCGCACCGGTCGCCCAGTCGATCGCGTGGGCGTGCCGGTAGCTCTCGGGGTCGCTGTCGGTCTCGCTCGAGAAGGCGGGGCGGTCCGGGAGCCTGTCGCCGAGAAGGGCGTCGCCGAGGGCGCGCAGCCGGGTGGGCTCGCGGCGGAGCGAGCGGGCGGGCGCCCCGCTCGCCTCGCGCAGCAGCGGCACGACGATTCCGGCCTCCGAGGTGTCCATCCGGGCCAGGAGACGGGGGATCGCACCCGGCAGGACGACGAGATCGGGGTTGAGCACGAACAGGGCGCCGGCGTCGCCCGCGTGCCTCCGGGCGATGTTGACGGCCGCGGCGTAGCCCACGTTGCCACCGGCGTCGATGGCCACGACATCGGGGTGCGCGGCGGCCCGGGCGAGCGAGCCGTCGTCGGAGGCGTTGTCGACGACGACCACGCGGAGGCGGACGCCTCCCCGCGCCTCCTCCCGCAGGCTCGCGATCAGGCGGTCGAGGTTCGCGGCCGAGCGGTAGCTCACCACGAGCGCGGCGACGTCGGCGGGCTCGCCCGGCCCGACGAAGCGCCCCTGCTCGGTTCCGCTGCCCGCGGGGAGGGCGGGCTGGCGCTCGCCGTGCACGTTCGGCTCCCGATCGACAGTGGTCGTGCTGTGCAGCCGCAGGCGGCCGTAGGCGAGGGGGCCCTCGACGAGGTAGCGGCGGGCGAGACGGCGCGGCTCGAGCGCCAGGCGCCACAGCCACTCGACGCCGCGGTCGGCGACCCACTGCGGCGCCCGCCGCACGGAGCCGCCGAGGAAGTCGACCGCGGCGCCGAAGGCCAGCAGGACGTGCGCCCCGGTCCTCGGGCCGTGCTCGTCGATCCAGAGCTCCTGGCGGGGCTTGCCCAGGCCGACGATGAGCAGATCGACGGCCGCGCCGCGGATCGCCTCGACGAGTCCGGCGTTCGCGGCCGGGTCGGCGAGCTGCTCGCGGGTCGGCGACCAGAGCCCGGCCAGCACCAGATCGGGGCGCTCCTCGGCCAGCCGCGTGCGCAGCCGCTCCTGCGCCTCGACCGAGCCGCCCAGCACGCCGACGCGGACGCCGTCGACCGCGGCGCGGTCGAGCAGGGGGCCGATGAGGTCGCTGCCCGCCAGCCGGGGCCAGGAGGTTCCCGTGAGTCGCCGGGCCTGGGTCGCGATCGGGGTGCCGTCGATGAGGGAGAGCCACTCGACGGGACGCTCGGGCCGGGTCGTGTCGGAGGCGGTCCGGTCGGAGGCGGCCTCCGTCCACTCCGCGGCCCCCTCCCCGTCCGGCAGCAGCACGAGTGTGGCGGGAGCGCCGGCGCCCGGGTCGGTGCGCTGCTCCAGCACGTGCCGCCAGCGGCCGCCGTGCCCGAAGTGGTTGACGTGGTCGACGTTGACCGAGAGCACGCCCAGCGGGGCGTCGTCGGTCGACGCCGCGCGCGCCGCGATGGTGCGGACGGCCTCGTCGTGCTGGGCGAGATCGACGGGGGCGCCGCCGAGGACGACGCGCCGGATCTGATCGGGGGTCATGGTTCAGTTCTCCAGAGGTGCGGTGGCGGAGGCGAGGGCGGGGCGGCGCAGCTCGTCGAGCACGACGCGCTCGACGACCTCCTGAGCCGGGCCCCAGCCGTGGCGGACCCCGGCGGCGATCACGCGGCCGGGTCGGGGGTGGTCGACGGCACGGCCGAGAGCCGCCGCGATGCCCGCGGGCGTCGGAGCGGCCCAGACGGCGCCGGTCTGCGGGAGGTCGGCGCGGGCGTCGACCGAGTCGTTGACCACCGCGACGACGCCGCAGGCGAGCAGCTCCTCGGCGACCAGCGAGATGTTGGTGAACGAGAGGGCGATCCCGGCGGAGCAGCGGTTGTACAGCGCGGCGAGCTCGGCGGGCGCGAGGGTGCCGTGCTCGATCACCGGAACGTCCCAGGCGCCGGGGGCGGTCCCGTAGACGTGGATCGGCACCGTCGGGTGCGCCTCGTGGAACAGGGAGAGCGCGCGGCGCCCCAGGAGGTAGCCGCGCCGGTCGGCGGACGGCTTCGCGTAGAAGACGACTCCCGAGCGCTCGCCGTCGGCGTTCTGCAGCGTGTAGGTGCGGGTGTCGCAGCCGAAGGGCGCCAGGTCGCTCTCGATCCCGAGCCCGTCGAGGTGCGAGCGCACCATCTCGCCCAGCGCGATCATCCTGAAGCCGAACCGGTAGCTGTCCTCCGCGAGCGCGGCGAGGGTGCCCCGCGGGTGGAAGAACGGCTCGAAGTCCTGCACGAAGTACAGGCGCGCCATCGGAGCGGTCCCTCGGGTGGCGAGGACGTGCGCCGTCTCCCACGAGGTCGCGATCGCGGCGTCGACCCCCACGATGCCGTCGTCGGCGCTGCGGATGTCGACGTCGAGCCACGGCCACGACGCGCGGATGATCGCGGCGCGCTGCTCGAACTCGGCTCCGTGCCGGTCGTAGAGGAAGAGGGTGCAGCGGTGACCGCGCTCCACGAGCCCCTGGACCATCCGGAAGAGGGTCGTGTGGCCGCCGGAGCCGCGGTCGGGAGGGGTGCAGATCCAGCCGAGGGCGGCGGGGCCCTCGACGGGTCCGGGGGCCCCGGGCAGGCGGAGGGTCGCCGAGTCGGCGATGTCGCCCGGGAGCAGCGGCATGTCGAGCTCGCCGACGCCGACACGGTCGCCGAGGGCGCGCACGGCGCGCTGCACCAGGTCTCGGCGCCCGGTGGTGCGGAGCCGGCGGACGAGTTCGCGGGGCACGCGGACAGCGCGCATCAGAAGCTCCCCTCGCGGTGCCAGCGGCGCCACGACCGGTCGGTGCGCAGTCGGCGCACCACCCGCTCGGAGAGGAAGCGCGGGGCGAACCGCGCGCCCGGCTCCGGGGAGAGCAGGCGCGACTGCAGTCGCTCCCACTCGGGCAGCCAGGCCGCGTCGCGGAAGACCGACCGGGCGAACTCCCGGTGCTCGTCGAGCTCGGCCCTGGTCGCCCCTCCGCTGTCGAAGTGCTGCGCACCCCGCTCGAGCGCCGAGCGCGCGAGGGCGATGCGGGCGAGCTCCTCCAGCTCGGCCGCCTCGGCGAGGGGTCCGCCCGGAGCGGCGAAGAAGGTCTCGAACGCGAGCAGACGCTCGCGCAGATCCCGGAGCGGCGTCACGACGTCCGACCGGCTGCCGGCGTGCTCGCGGTGCCAGGCCTGGTCGGCGCCCTGGATGTAGGCGACATCGGCCGCGGCCGAGAGGCGGAGCCACAGCTCGAGGTCGTAGGTGTGCGGCAGCGGCCGCGGCCAGCCGACGCGGTCGAGGACCGAGCGGCGCACCAGCACCTCGGGGGAGGTGATCACGTTCAGACCCGTGCGGCAGCGCTCGTGCAGCCAGTCCTGACCGCGCCAGAGGATCCACGCCGTGGAGGTGCTGCGCGCCGTCGGGCGCTCGGCGCCGTCGGTGAAGTGCAGGGGGTGTCCGTAGACGAGACCCACCGACGGGTGGGTCCGGGCGACCGCGACAGCGCGCGCGAGCGCTCCCGGAGTGATCACGTCATCGGCGTCGAGATACCACGAGAACTCGCCCGTGGCGGCCGACAGCGCGACCAGGATGCTCCCGACCGGTCCGCGGTTGCGCGGGCTCGCGATCACGGTCACCCGCGGATCCTCGGCAGCGATCGTCCGGGCGACCGCGAGCGAGTCGTCGGTCGAGCGGTCGTCGACGATCACGACCTGGACGTCGACTCCCTCCTGGACGAGGGCGCTCGCCGTGGCCTCGCGGAGGTAGCGCCCGTAGTTGTAGAGGGGGATGAGCACCGAGACCGTCGCGGACGACGTGTCGGCGGCCGTCACCGGGACGACCCGGCCCGACCGCGCTGCTGTCTCCGGAACGGCGGAGGTCCTCATCGCAGCGCCCCGACCCGGAGCGCGCCGACGAGCGACTGGGCGACGTACTCCTGCTGCGCCGCGGTGATGCCCGGGAACAGCGGGAGGGTCAGCAGCTCGCCCGCGAACGCCTCCGCGTTCGGCAGGGCGACGGCGGGCCGGCCCTCGCGGAGGAAGGGGCTCATCAGGTGCACCGGCTGCGGGTAGTGCACACCGGTCGCGATGCCGGCCGCGCCGAGCACCTCCCGCACCCGGTCGCGCTGGGCGGTGCGCACGACGTACAGGTGGTGCACATGCTCGTTCCCGGCCGCCGTGCGCGGCAGGGCGAGCCCGCCGACCTCGTCGAGCAGCTCGCCGTAGCGGGCCGCGGCCTCGCGGCGCTGCCGGTTCCACTCGTCGAGGTGGGCCAGCTTGGCGCTGAGAACCACGGCCTGCAGCGAGTCGAGCCGCGAGTTCGTGCCCAGCACCTCGTGCCGGTAGGCGGTGAGGCCGCCGTGGTTGCCGAGGCGGCGGACGGCCGCGGCGAGCTCGTCGTCGTCGGTCATCACTCCGCCCGCGTCGCCGTAGGCGCCGAGGTTCTTGCCCGGGTAGAAGCTCGTCCCGGCGATCGCGCCGAGGGAGCCGGCCCGGGCCCCGAAGCGGCGCGCGCCCTGGGCCTGCGCCGCGTCCTCGACGATCGTCACCGCGGGGCCGAGGGCGGCCGCCAGCTGCTCGACCGGGGCGCACTGTCCGTAGAGGTGCACGGCCATCACGGCCCGGGTCCGCGGAGTGACCGCGGCGGCGGCGGAGGCGACGTCGATCAGGTAATCGTCGTCGCAGTCGACGAACACCGGAGTCGCCCCGGCCCGCATCACGGCCTCGGCGGTCGCGACGAAGGTGTTCGCCGGCACCAGGACCTCGTCGCCCGGGCGCAGCTCGAGGGCGAGCAGGGCCAGCTCGAGCGCGTCGGTGCCGTTGCCGACGCCGACGGTGTGCCGGACTCCGCAGTAGGCGGCGAACTCCTCCTCGAAACGCGTCACATCGGGGCCCCGCACGAACGACGACTCGGCGAGGACGCGGTCGAAGCCCTCGCGGACCACGTCCGCGACGACGAGGTGCTGCAGGTGCAGGTCGGCGAGCGGGACGATCGGCTCGGAGTAGGTCATGATGCGGTCCTTCGGTCGGAGGCGGAGAGTTCGCGCACGCGGCCGAGCAGCCAGGTGCGCAGGAGCAGGAGGTAGACGAGACCGCCGATCGCGGCCCCGGTCAGGAGGGCGAGCCAGTCGGCGTCGAGTCCGACGGCGCCGAGGGCGACGGGGACGAGCGCGGCGGCACCCGCGGCGAGCGCCGAGGCCAGCGCGGGAGGCAGGAGGGAGCGGCCGATGGCCGGGAGGTCGGCGCCGATGGTGCGCAGCAGCCAGACGAAGGCCGGCCCGACGACGAGCGCCGCGACGGCGATCTGCGCCCATGCCGCTCCGACGAAGCCGCCGAGGAGCACCGCGGGGACGAGCGCGAGAGTGAGCGAGGCGAGCCACACCCCCTGGACGACGGCGACCCGGCCCGACCCGCCCTGGGCCAGGGCGGCCGAGCTGAAGAGGTCGTAGACCACCCGCAGGGCGCCGACGAAGCCGAGCAGCGCGAGCGCACCCGCGGCGGGAGCCCATGTCTCGCCGTAGACGACGCCGACCAGGGGGCCGGCGAGCACCGCGAGCAGCGCGCCGAGCGGAGCGGCGAGCGCCCAGGTGAGACCGGCGGCGGCCGCCAGGGGGGCCGGCCGTCCCTCCTCGTGTGCGCGCGAGAACGCGGGGAGGGCGACCGAGCGCACCACCTGGCCGACCGCGGTCATCGGCCAGGTCGAGATGTTGAAGGCGAGCACGTAGTAGCCGAGGGCGACCGGATCGATCAGCCCGGCTATCACGACCTTGTCGGTGCCGAGCACGCCCCACGAGATCAGGTTGGCGATCGCCACCGGCAGACCGAAGCGCAGGGCGGAGGGGGCGACGGAGCGGTCCCAGCCGAAGCGCGGCCGCTCGCGGGCGGCGAGGAAGAGGAGCACGAGGGTGCAGCTCTGCGCCGCGACCCGCGCGATCGCGAGGGAGAGCACTCCGGTGCCCGCCGCGAGCAGCGAGAGCGTGATCGTGGTCGACACCGCGAAGTCGACGGCCGCGATGAGGAACAGCGGGCGCTGCGCGAACCGGCGCTGGAGGGCGGCGTACGGCGCGACTCCGGCGCCCGCGAGCGGGAGGGTGATCGCGAGGACCGCCGTCACCCCCGCCGACTCCGGGGATCCCGTCATCGCCGCGATCGACGGCGACGCCGCGGCCATCGCCGCTCCGAGCGTCCCGCCGAGCACGAGCCCGAGCACCGACACCGTGGGGGCGCGGCGCTCGGGGTCGGCCGAGCGGATCAGGTCGGTGCTGAGTCCGAAGTCCGAGAGCGCCATCAGCACCGACTGCACGGTGAGTGCCAGGGCGTAGACGCCGAAGGCCTCCGGCGCGAGGATCCGGGCGAGCACGATCCCGAGACCCAGGCTGCCGAGCCGGAGCGCGATCGTGCTGAGCGCGCTCCAGCCCAGGGCCGAGACGATCCTGCGTCGACCGACGCCGGTCAGCGTCGCGGTCACGGGTCCGACCTCCTCAGCACCGCGCGGACCCGGTCGGCGCCGAGCTCGAGCCGGCGCCGCGAGGGGGTCTGCTCGCCCTCGCCGCGGCGCACGAAGCGGCGCCACTCGCGCGAGTCGACGACCGCCGGCCAGCACTCGGCGGCGACGGAGGCGA
>NZ_WUCC01000008.1 GCF_009807095.1 Rathayibacter sp. VKM Ac-2754
GCTCGCCGCGCGGCCGGCGGGACGACGACGCCGTCGGTCGCCACCGAGACCGCGGCGCGGGGCCGGGCGACGAGGTACCCCTCCCCCACCAGCTGATCGACCGCGGCGACGACGGAGCCGCGCGAGACGCCGAGCTGCTCGGCGAGCACACGGCTCGACGGGATCGGATCGCCGGCCCGGTAGCGCCCGTCGAGGACCGCGGCCCGCAGCGCCTCCGCGAGCGTCGCCCGGACCCTGCCTCGCGCGGCCGGCCCGTGCAGCAGCGGACTCTCGAGATCTCCCGACGCCACCAACTCCCCCGATCTGGACCACTCGAATAGTCCTCCGCTGGCATTCTGACAGATCCAGAGCGCCCCGCACCATGGACACCCTCCCCCTCACCGACCGCACCCGCGTCACCCGCCTCCGCGACCGCCAGAGCACCGACCGCGCAGCTCTCGACGCGATCCTCGACGAGGCGCTCGTCGCCCACGTCGCCGTCGTGCGCGACGGGGCCGCGATCGTCCTGCCGATCCTCTTCGCCCGCGACGGCGACCGGCTCCTCCTGCACGGCTCGAGCGGCGGCGGCCTCCTGCGGGCCGCCGCGCGCGGCGCTCAGCTGACCGTCTCGGTGACGCTGGTCGACGGGCTGGTCGTCGCCCGGTCGACCTTCGACAGCTCGATGAACTACCGCTCCGCGATGATCCTGGGCACGGCCGAGACCCTCGAGGGCGACGAGAAGGCGCGGGCGCTCGAGCTGCTCTCGGCCCGCCTGCTCCCGGGTAGGAACGAGGAGGTCCGCCCCAGCACGGCCCGCGAGATCGCAGCGACCCTCGTGCTGCGGATGCCGCTGGGCGAGGCGAGCGTCAAGGTGCGCGCGGCGGGTCCGTCCGACGACGACGCCCAGACCGACGGGGTCTGGGCCGGGGTCGTCCCCGTGGTCACCCGCACGCTGCCGCCGGTCGCGGCGCCCGGCTCCGACGCCCGGGTCCCCGCGTCGGTGACGGCCTTCGTCGACGCCGTCGACTCCGCCGCTCCCGCTTTCCGGTGAGCCGCTACTTCGCGTCCTGACGCGGGAAGACCACCTTCTGCACGACGATGATGACGGAGGCGGCGACCGGGATCGCGACGAGCGCCCCGAGGACGCCCGCGATCGTGCCGCCCGCGACGGCCGCGATGACGACGACCGCGCCGGGCACCGAGACCGCGCGGTTCATGATCCGCGGGCTCAGGAGGTAGGCCTCGACCTGCATGTAGACGAGGTAGTAGATCGCGGCGACCAGCGCGGTGAGCGGCGAGGCCAGCAGGCAGGCGAGCGAGATGATCACGGCGCCCGAGATGGTGCCGACCAGCGGGATCAGCGACCCGAGGAACGCGACGCACGCCAGCAGCGCGGGGACCGGCCCGCCGATGCTCAGCAGCAGGATGAAGGTCAGGATGCCGTTGACGCCCGCGAGCGACACCTGCCCGACGACGTAGCGCCCGACGGCTCCGGTGATCTCGTCGCCGACCTCGTGCGCCTTCGCGCGGTGCGACGCCGGCGCGAAGCGGTACGCGACCGACTTCATCGAGCGCAGCGACGCGAGGAAGTACAGGGTCAGGATGAGCACGATGATCGACCCGGTGACACCGCTCGCGATGCCGGTGCCGACCGCGAGCAGCCCGCCTCCGAGCGAGAGCAGGTTGTTGGGGTCGCCGATGAAGCTCTGCACGCTGCTGATCAGCTGATCGACCTCGACGACGCCCCGCAGCTGCTCCTCGAGATCGAGCACCCACTGCTGTGAGGCGATGTCGGTCACGATCCTGGGCGCGCTGGTCACGAACAGGGTCAGCTGCTCGATCAGGATCGGGATGATGTAGAGCAGGAGCCCGGCGAACAGCAGCACCACCGCAGCGAAGACCAGGGTGATCGCGAGGGGCCGCGGGATCTTCCGCTCGAGCCACGAGACGAGGGGGTCGAGGCCGAGCGCGAAGAACATCGCGACGAAGATGTAGGTGAGCACCGTGCCGAGCTCGACGACGAGACCGCCGAGCACGAGCGCCACGAGCACCCCGAGGCCGCCGAACAGACCGATGCGGAACGAGCGGATCGTGAAGACCGGCTTGTCCGGGTCGGTCGACACCACGATGTCGGGCTCGACAGGAGGCGGGCCGGCCGCCGTCCTGCGCCGGCGGGAGCGGGCGAAGGCGCGCGGGGTCATCATGCGTCGAGCGTAGCGGGACGCGGAGGAGGGCTCTGCGGCGCCGCCCGGGCCTTGACGACGTCCCGGCTCAGGCCTCAGGATCCCTGTCGTCGACCGCGGGATCGTCGCGGTGCAGCGCCGCGTGGTGCTCCCACTCGGCGAGCAGCGTCTCGATCGCGGCGTGGAAGCGGGCCGTCGCCGCCCCGGGTGTCGTGTCGCCGAAGTAGTGGGTCACCCAGCGATCGAGCCGCGCGGCCGACGACTCGTCGTGCTCGACGGCGCCGATCCGGTCGGCGATGGCGGAGGCGTCCTCGGCGCGCAGCCACTCCGCGCCGCCCAGGTACCCGGTCTCGTCGACCTCGGCATCGGGACTCGTCGGCCGGGTGACCATCAGCGGTCGCCCCGTCGCGAGTCGGTCGTAGACCATTGCCGAGACGTCGAGGATCGCGACGTCGGCCGCGGCCAGCTGCCAGCCGAGCTCGGCCCCGGTGTCGTGCACGTGGTGCGCCGACGGATCCGCGGCGTTGGCGGCCGCCAGGAGAGCCACGATGCGGCGGTCGGCAGCGCCGTACTGCGGATCGACGGCACCGCTGCGGGGGTGCGGCCGGTAGATCAGCCGGAACCGCCGGTCGGCGAGCAGGGCCTCGGCGAGCGCCACCCCGTGACTCCGGATCGAGCCGTAGCCGGCCGCGGGCCGGTCGCCCTCCCAGGTCGGCGCGTACAGCACGACCTGGCGCTCGTCGGGCGCGAAGGGCGTGCGCCCGGCGAAATGGTCGGCCTGCGGGCGGCCGATCGCGAGGGTGCGCTTGTCGAAGTCGAAGTCCCAGAGCACCCGGTGCAGCCGGGCCAGGGCCGCGTCCCCCGCGATGAGGCTGTAGTCGTACGCCTTGTACTGATTGGTCGTCATGTACATCTTGTCGCTCTCGCCGTGGTTGACGAAGACGTGCCACCGGCGGCCGTACCGCATCATCTGGAAGTTGCGGGAGTTCTGGTTGACGTAGAGCACGATCCGCAGCGGCTGCGAGGCGATGGTGCTCTCGAGATCTGCGACGGAGCGCACGTAGGCGACGGGCACGGGGCTCTCGCGCAGCAGCACCTCGGCGGCGCTCGCGTTGCGCGAGAGCAGGACGACCGGATGCGTCCGGGCCAGCTCCTGGAGCGGCCGGTACCACTGCCGCACCTGGTAGAGGTTGATGTCGGCGTCGGCGAAGTACACGCCGATCTCGAAGCGGTCGGCCGGCAGCGGTCCCCGGGTCGCGAGCAGGCCCGCGACGGCGTGCCGGGCGCGCCGAGCGGCGAGGAGATCGCGCAGGATCCCGCGCGCGAGACCCGCGTCCGTCCGGAGGCGGTCGAGGACGTCGCGGAGAGCCGGCATCGGAACAGGCTACCCGGGGCGCGGATCAGGCGGGCGTCACCCGGAGCCAGACGAACTGGAGCGGAGCGAGCCGGAACCCCTCGCGGAGGTCGACCGTGATCTCGGTGACGAGGTCGAGGGCCCAGGCGTCGAAGCCGCCGAAGCGCTCCGGATCGATCTCCTGGACGTCGTCCGACACGTTCGCGAGCACGAGGACCGACTCGCCGTCTCCGGGCCGCTGGTAGCCCAGCACGTGGCGGTTGACCGGGTCGAACACCGTGAGCGCGGTGCCGGCGAAGAGCGGCACGGCCTTGCGGACGGCGATCAGGTGCAGGAGTCCGCCGAAGATCTCGCCCGCGTCGGTGCCGGGCGTCTCGCGCTCGGCGTAGCGCTCGGTGGGCCGACGCGGCCGGTTCACCCAGCGCGAGTCGCCCGCGGTCGTCGGGTCGTCGACGTAGCCGTAGTCGTTCAGCTGCCCGACCTCGTCGCCGAGGTAGAGCAGCGGCAGCCCGCCGGTGCTGAGGGCGATCGAGTGGGCCAGGAGCACCCGGTCGATCCCGTAGGCGTCGCCCGCCTCCACTCCGGCGAGGGACGCCGTCGTCCCCGACACCCGGCGGTCGCCGGTGCGGGGGTTCTCCTGGAACGGCACGCCGCGGGCGAAGGTGCCCTCGAAGCGGTCGGTGTAGAAATCGTTGAGGAACCGCCGGTGCCCCGCGGCGTCGATGCCGAGCTCGGCCGCGTCCTCATCGGCGAAGGTCCAGCCGATGTCGTCGTGCCCGCGCACGTAGTTGACCCACGCCGTCCCCTCCGGGAGGGCGTGGCGGCGCTCGAGCGCCTGCGAGAGGAGGCGGACGTCGCGCGTCGCGAGAGCCTCCCAGGTCAGCGCCATCTGCAGCGGGTTGTACGAGAGCTGGCACTCCTCGAGGTCGATGTACTCGACGACCTCGTCCGGGTGCACGATCGCCTCCGACTTGAACAGCAGCGACGGGGCGGCGAGGCGGCAGACCTCGTTGAACGCGCGCAGCAGCAGGTGCGCCTCGGGCTGCGACTCGCTCGTGGTGCCGAGCTTCTTCGCGATGAAGGCGACGGCGTCCATCCGCAGCGCGTCGACCCCCTGGTTCGCCAGGAAGAGCATCTCGCCCGCCATCGCGCGGAACACCTCGGGGTTGGAGTAGTTGAGGTCCCACTGGTAGCGGTGGAAGGTGGCCCACACCCACCGGCCGTCCTCGAGCTGCACGAACGAGCCGGGGTGGTCGTCGGGGAAGATCTCGCGCGTGGTGCGCTCGAAGGCGTCGGGCTGCTCGCGGTCGGGGAAGATCCAGTAGTAGTCCTCGAAGCGCTGCTCGCCCGCGAGTGCCCGGCGGGCCCACTCGTGCTCGTTCGAGGTGTGGTTGAAGACGAAGTCGACGACGAGCGCGATCCCGTGCTCGCGCAGCTCGGAGGCGAGGCGGCGCAGCCCCTCCATGTCGCCGAGGTCCGGCCGGACGCGCCGGTAGCTCGACACCGCGTAACCGCCGTCCGACTCGCCCTCCGGCGCGTCGAAGATCGGCATCAGGTGCAGGTAGTTCAGCCCGATCTCGCGGAAGTACGGGATCTCGGCACGAAGTCCGTCGAGGTCGCCGGCGAAGCGGTCGACGTAGCAGACGCCGCCGAGCGCCTTGTTCGAGAGGTACCAGTCCGGATGCTGCTGCCGCACGGCGTCGAGGGCGCGCAGGTCGGCGGGGCGCTCCTCCCACGACGAGGCGGCGAGCTCGACCAGGGCGACCAGCTGGTCGGCGAGGTCGTCGCGGCCGGCGTAGACCTCCGACAAGAGCTCGACGAGCCGCGGGAGGTGGGCGTCGAGGCGGGCCTGGAACTCGGGGTCCCCAGCCGCGCCCGGGGAGTCGTCGATCCGGCCCCGCACCGTCCGCAGGAGTTCCTGGGGTGTGAGCGCGCCGGAGAGCAGCTGCGTCGAATCGAACACCGTCGTCCTTTCGGGAGCCTCCCGCCCGGCCGGGGGGCGGTTGCCCCGATGCTAGACGATCGGGGGACGCCCGGCGAACGCCATGCGGAGCACCGTCCGCCACGACAGGACGCGCCGCTCTCCCGGGTCCGCTCGCCAGCCCTCCCGCCAGCCGGCGAACCACGCGCCGAGCGCGGCGCGGTCGCGGGCCCAGCGGAGGCACTGGATCGCGGTCCAGGAGCCGACGTAGGCGACGGCGAGCGGCGCAGGAAGGTTCCGCCGCGCGAGCCAGACGCGGTTGCGCGCGTTCAGCCGGTAGTAGTCGGCGTGCCGCGTCGGCTGGATCACCGGGTGCTCGGCGACCAGCTCGCCGGCGTACCAGGTGGTGCGCCCGGTGTCCCACACCCGCCAGGCGAGCTCGATCCCCTCGTGCGCGTAGAAGAAGGGCTCGGCCCAGCCGCCGGTCTGCTCGAAGACGTCGCGGCGCAGCACGACCGCCCCCTCCCACACCGAGAACACGGGGCCGGAGCGGCGCGGGTCGCCCTTGAGGATCCGCGGGATCCAGCGCGTCGGGGCCGGAGTCCCGTCGGTGCTGTCGACACGGGGCTGGACCAGGCCGATCCGCCGGGGTGAGCGCAGGAGCGCGACGGCGTCGGCGAGGAAGGCCGGCGACGGGATGCGCGCGTCGTCGTCGAGGAAGAAGAGGTACTCCCCCGACACCCTCGGGACGCCGGCGTTCCGGCCCGCCGGGATCCCGAGGTTCTCGGGCAGGGCGACGCCGCGGACGCCGTCGGGCAGACCGGTCGGCTCCCAGCCGTTGCCGACGCAGACGACGTCGAGCACGACGCCCTCCTGCGCGAGCACGCTCGCGAGGCCGGCGGCGAGATCGTCGGGCCGGGTGCCCTGGGTCAGGACGACGACTCCGACGCGGG
Organism: Rathayibacter sp. VKM Ac-2754; assembly: GCF_009807095.1. GTDB lineage: Bacteria > Actinomycetota > Actinomycetes > Actinomycetales > Microbacteriaceae > Rathayibacter. The sequence goes on from NZ_WUCC01000008.1 coordinate 6,391, forward strand.
GCTCAGGAGCGGACACGCTTGGAGGCCATGATCGCGACGAAGTGCCCGATCAGGGCGAGGAACGCGAGCGGCAGCAGCGCCGAGACCAGGAAGCGGTCGGCCTCGGAGGCGCCGACGACCAGCCCGACGAGCGAGGCTGCGAAGGCGAGCATCGTCAGCTCGACCGAGTGGTACAGACGGTGGAACGGCACGAACCGCGCGGTGCGGCGGAGGCGGGCGAGCCCCGACGAGGACGGCACCGCCTCGCCCTTCGTGTCGGCCAGCTTCGTGAGCCCGGCGTTCGCGCGGGCCACGTGCACCATGTCGTTGAGCGCCTTGTTCAGCACGATGACGAGGGCGAGCGCCAGCCCGATGGTGGTCCACAGGTAGTCGGCCGGGGCGTCGAACGGCAGCCCGGCCGCGCGGAGGCCCAGCGCGATCGGGATGAGCGCCTCGGTCGTGTAGTGCCCGACCTTGTCGAGGAAGACCCCGGCGGGCGACGAGGTCCGGCGCCAGCGCGCGACCTCGCCGTCGCAGCAGTCGACGAGCATCTGCAGCTGACCGAGGAGGAGGGCCAGGGCGGCACCGGCGATGCCGGGGATCAGCAGGGCCGCGGCGGCGCTCCAGCCGACCAGGATCATCAGACCGGTCACGCCGTTCGCCGAGATCGACGTGCGGAGCAGGACCCAGGTCAGGTAGGGAGAGAACCGCCGCAGGTAGAGCGAGGCGGTCCAGTGCTCGGCGTTCCGGCGCCCGCGCACCTCGGGCGGCTGGGCCACCTCCCGGAGCTCCGCGATCGATCGGGGTCTGGTGGTCGCGGTCATGCGCCCCTCCCTGGGTCGGCCCGGGGCTGGTGGCGGTGGGCGGCGATGTTGCTGGTCAGCCCGGCGAACCCGAGGACGAACCCCGTGCCCCAGGCGACATGGATCGACGGGATCACGACGGCGAACCACAGCATCGCGCGGATCCCATCGGGGCGCGCGACGACGATTGTCGCGGCGGCGACCAGGAGGAGGTAGCCGACGGGCACCGCGAGACCGACCAGCAGCCACGGTGCGGCGCCGACCAGGGCCTGGACGACTCCGCCGAGGCCCGAGAGCAGGCCGAGCGCGAGGAGGGCGACCAGGACGGGCGGGGCGAAGTAGCGCAGGGAGCGGGAGGCGGGGAACAGGCGGGTCAGCTCGCCGCGCCACATCCCGGTCGAGAGGAACTGCCGCAGCAGCGCCCGCATCGACGGGCGGGGGCGGTAGGTGACCGTCAGGCGCGGAGTGAACCAGACGACACCGCCGCCCTCGCGGATGCGGCGGTTCAGCTCCCAGTCCTGGCCGCGCTTGAAGCGTTCGTCGAAGAGCCCCGCCCGCTCGAGCGCGCTGCGGCGGAAGACGCCCAGGTAGACGGTCTCGGCCGGGCCCTCCTGGCCGCCGACGTGGTGGGGGGTGCCGCCGAGGCCGATGCGCGAGCCGTAGGCCCGGGCGACCGCGCGCTGGAACGGGGTGAGGCCCTCCGCCGCCATGACGCCGCCGACGTTGTCGGCCCCGGAGCGCTGCAGCGCCGCGACGGCCTCGCGCGCGTAGTCGGCCGGCAGCACCGAGTGCGCGTCGACGCGCACCACGACCGGGTGCCGCGAGGCGCGGATGGCGGCGTTCAGCCCGGCGGGCGTGGACCCGACGGCGTTCGGCACCACGTGGATCCGCGGGTCGGCCGCGCTCAGCTGGGCCACCAGCTCCTCGGTGCCGTCGATGCTCGGAGCGACAGCGAGGACGATGTCGAACGGCCCGGAGTAGTCCTGGGCCAGCAGGGAGTCGACCGCCGCCCTGACGTGGGTGACCTCGTTCAGCACCGGCATGACGTACGAGACGCCGGGCAGATGGGAGAGGTCGTCCGTCGGTGTCTCGGGCTGCATGGGTCCAGTTCGTGAGGCGGGAGCCCAACCCTAGCAGCCCCCGAGGACACGTCCTCGGGGGCTGCGGTGGCGCTCGGAAGGGGTCAGCTGGTGGCCATCTCGCCCAGCGTCACGTCGACCTCGTAGCTCTGCCCACCCCGGACGTAGGTCAGCTGGACGTCGGCGCCGGCGGCCTGCGCGCGCACCTGGGCGGTGAGGTCGGAGGCGCTCGTGATGGGCGTTCCCGACACCTCCGTCACGATGTCCCCGGCGGCGAGTCCGGCGGCCTGCGCCGCTCCCCCGCTGGTGACCTCCTGGATCGACGCGCCGAGCACGTCGGCCGTCGAGTCGGTGACGCTCGCGCCGAGGAGTCCGTGCGTGGCGGAGCCGTTCGCGATGATCTCCTTCGCGACGCGCTCGGCGATCGCGCTCGGGATCGCGAAGCCGACTCCGATGTTGCCCGACTGCTCGCTCGAGCCCGACGACTGACCGGCGCTGGCGATCGCGACGTTGACGCCGATGAGCTCGCCGTCGCTGTCCAGCAGCGCTCCGCCGGAGTTGCCGGGGTTGATCGCCGCGTCGGTCTGGATGACCGGCAGCGAGATCGTGCTCGTGGCCTGGGTCTGCTCGTTCTGGCCCGGGATGTCGAAGTTGAACGGGCTGTCGGTGCTGCCGCTCGAGCTGTCGCCGGAGTCGTCGGGAGCGGCGGAGGACGCGACCTGGATGCTGCGGTTCAGCGCGCTCACGATGCCGTCGGTGACGGTGCCCGAGAGGCCGAGCGGCGCTCCGATCGCGACGGCGGTGTCGCCGACGTTGATCTCCGACGAGTCGGCGAAGGTGATCGGAGTGAGATCGCTCGCGTCCGTGAGCTTGATCACGGCGAGGTCGAGAGTCGGGTCGGTGCCCACGATCGTCGCGTCGAAGATCCAGCCGTCGCTGGTCGTGACGGTGACGGCGGCGTCCGCGGCCGCACCGTCGAGGGTCACGACGTGCGTGTTGGTCAGGACGTAGCCGTCGTCCGAGAGGACGATGCCGGAGCCCGTTCCCGCTGAGGAACCGCCGCTCACCGAGATGGTCACGACGCTCGGAGTGGCCTTGGCCGCGACCGCGGTCGCCGTCGTGGCGTCCTCGGCGTTGTTGACGGTGATGGTCTGCGAGCCGCCGGAGGAGACGACGCGGGTGGCCGAGCCGTTGGAGGCCGACCAGAGACCGAACACACCGGCGCCCGCCACTCCGCCGACGACGGCGCCGATGGCGAGGGCCGCGACGACGCTGACACCCGCGCGGCGGCGGGGCGCCGACGGGGTCTGCGCGGCCGGCGGCTCACCGGCGGGGCCGAAGGCGCTCGAGCTCGGCGGCTCCTCGGAGCTGTGCACGGTGTGCGGGGCGGGCGGCGCGTACTGGGCGGCCGCCGGGGCGTACTGGCCGTACCGGGGCGAGGGCTGCTCGGGTCGCGCCTGGTTGCCGGCGTCGGAGTTCGGCGTGTAGGGCGGCTGCGGAGTGGTCGCCTCGCGGATCGGCTCGGTGGGCCCGGTCGTCGACGAGGACGCTCCCCCGCGGTCGCCGGACTCTGACGGCGTGGTGGGTTCCTCCGGCTGACGAGGACCCTCGTGACTCTCGGTCATGGGTGCTGCTCCTTCCAAGCGGGGATAGCTTGGCCATCGAACCTGGGCGTTTCTTATGACGGGCCTGCAAGCAGGACATCAATGCGGGAGGTGCACACTGAGAGGGTGAGCATCCATGGATCCTGGACCCGCGCCGCGGCCGGCGCCGGACTTCTCGGCCCCGGCGGCGAGGTCGCCGCCACCGTCTTCAGCGAGATGAGCGCCCTCGCGGCCCGCACCGGGGCGATCAACCTCGGCCAGGGCTTCCCCGACGAGGACGGACCGCGCGAGGTGCTCGAGACGGCGCGGGAGGCGATCGCCTCCGGACTGAACCAGTACCCGCCCGGCCCCGGCTTCCCCGTGCTGCGCACCGCGATCTCGGCGCACCAGCGCCGCTTCTACGGCCTCGAGGTCGATCCCGACGGCGAGGTCCTGGTGACCACCGGCGCGACGGAGGCCCTCGCGGCCACCATGCTCGCCCTCCTCGAGCCCGGCGACGAGGTGGTGACCTTCACCCCGCACTACGACGCCTACGGAGCCCTCATCGCGCTGGCCGGAGGCGTGCACCGCACGGTCGCCCTGCGCGGTCCCACCTTCACCGTCGACCACGACGAGCTGGAGCGCGCCGTCACCGACCGCACGCGCGTGATCCTCGTCAACGACCCGCACAACCCGACGGGCTCCGTCCTCCCCGCCGACACACGCGAGCTGATCGTCCGGCTCGCCGAGCGGCACGACGCGCTGATCGTGACCGACGAGGTCTACGAGCACCTCCGCTTCGACGGCGCGCACGTGCCGATCGCGACGCTGCCCGGTGCGTTCGAGCGCACGCTCACGATCTCGTCCGCCGGCAAGACGTTCAGCACCACGGGCTGGAAGATCGGCTGGATCACCGGGCCGCGCGAGCTCGTCACCGCCGTGCTCGCGGTCAAGCAGTTCCTCACCTACGTCAGCGGGTCGCCGTTCCAGGGCGCGGTGGCGCGGGGGCTCGGGCTCGACGACGTCTTCTTCACGGGGATCGCCGCGACCCTGGAGCGCAAGCGGGACATCCTCTCGGCCGGCCTCTCGGCGGCCGGATTCTCGGTGTCGCCGTCGGCGGGCAGCTACTTCGTGGTGGCCGACGCGGCACCGCTCGGGTTCGAGGACTCCGTCGCCTTCTGCGGCGCGCTGCCCGAGCTGGCCGGCGTCGTGGCGGTGCCGGTCTCGGCCTTCTGCCGGGCCGAGGACGCGGCACCCTACCGCTCGCTGGTGCGCTTCGCCTTCTGCAAGCGCTTCGAGGTGCTCGACAGCGCGGCGGAGCGGCTCGCCGCGATGCGGCCGAGGGGCTGACCGGGCTCGGGGCCGATCGGACTCAGATCGGCTCGACGCGGAAGCGCCGCAGCGCCAGCGCCGGGTTCTTCGTGCGGGCGGCGTCGATCCGCTCGCGCGAGATCCAGGCGACCGCGACGTCCTCGGCCTCGCCGAGGGTCGCGATCTCGACGCCCATCGGGTCGACGATCATGCTCGTGCCCACGCCGATCGGAGGCGTCTGGTCGGCCGCCAGGAGGTAGATCGTGTTCTCGAGAGCGCGAGCAGTGACGAGGACGCGCCAGTGCGCCTCCTTCAGCGGGCCGCGCACCCACTCGGCCGGGGCTGCGACGACCTCGGCGCCCGCGTCGACGAGCCAGCGCGTCACCTCGGGGAAGCGCAGGTCGTAGCAGGTCTGCAGGCCGACGACGAGGCCGCCGACCTCGAAGGTCTGCGGCGCCTCGATGCCGCCCGCGGCGACCCACTCGGACTCGGTCTGACCGAAGGCGTCGTAGAGGTGGAGCTTGCGGTACCGCGCGACGAGGGCACCCTGCTGATCGAGCGCGATCAGGGTGTTCGCGATGCGCCGCTCGCCGTCGACGGCCTCGACCATGCCGGCTACGAGGTGGACGCCCAGATCGCGGGCGATCTCACCGAGGCCGGAGGCGAACGGGCCGTCGAGCGCCTCGCCGGCGGCGACGAGCTCGGGGCCGAGCGGGTCGACGAAGAACGAGCTGTACTCGGGGAGGACGACGAGGCTCGCGCCGCGACCCGCCGCCACCGTCGCGAGACGGCGGATCGTGGCGAGGTTGGCGGCGCGGTCGGCGGTCGGCGCGAACTGAGCGACCGCGACGCCGACGGCCCGGGCGTCGGCCGCCATCAGCTCGGCGGGTAGAGGAAGAGCGGGACGCTCGAGGCGGGGATCGTCCGCGTGTGGTACGCGTGGTCGTTGCCCCAGTTGTACTCCTCGAGCGAGACGCTGCCGTCGGAGTTGACCGACTGCACGTACGCGACGTGGTTGCCGTTGAACCACGCGACGCTGCCGGGGACGGGCGTGGTGCTGGTCACCCAGCCGTGCGACGCCCACTGACCCGCCCAGGCGTAGGCGCTGCCGCCGCCGGGCGTCAGGTTGCCCCAGGTCCACTTGAAGGGGGCGCCGGTGGAGCCCTGATCGCGGTTGAGGCGCCACGCGACGAAGTCGACGCACTCGCGGTAGTAGTAGCGCAGCGGCGAGAGGCCGCCGCCCTGGTCGTCGGTCAGCGCGTCGCGCCACGGATAGTCGTCGCCCTCTTCGCGCGGGGTGACCGAGGTGCTCGAGCCGCTGGAGCCCGTGGCGGAGCTCGTCGCCCCGCCGGTCGTCCTGGCCTCCTCGGCGGCGGCAGCGGCCTCCTCGGCCTCGCGCGCCGCCTTCTCGGCCGCGGCGGCGAGCGCGCGGGCCTGTGCCGCGGCCTCGTCGAGCTGGGCCTGGGTGGGCGCGGTGAAGGAGTCGCGGATCACCTGCTCCTGCACGGCGGCGCCCGACACGGTGAGCTTCTGGTTGCCGAGCGCCTGCACGCGGGCGGCCGCCTCGATGGCGGCCTGCGAGTCGGGTGCCGGGTCGAACGAGTAGGCGGGGAGGGCCATCACCGCGACCATCCCGGCGATCGCGGCGACGGCGACGGTGCTCAGCGCGGCGCGGAGGCCCCGGCGGGAGCGGCGCCGCACGGGGGCGACGGCGGCCAGGACGGGCGCCTTCACGGGTGCGGGTGCGGGCCGGACGACGGGGACCGGGCGGGTGGCGGACTCCGCGTCCCGGCGGCTGCGCCGGGAGGGGTGGACGGTCGACCCGTCCGATCCTCCGGGGGTCGGTACCGAGCTGTCGTCCACCTGTTCGTCCGTCACGCCTGAACCCTTCGCATCCCGACGAGGATACCGTGCGGCTCGCCGCGACACACCAGGCCGAGGCGCGTCATGACGCGCGGAGGGGGTGCGCGAGCTCGTCCGGGCCGAGTCGTGCGAGGACGAGCGTCAGCACCGCGGCCGCCGCGGCGAGGGCTCCGACGACCGCGAAAGTCGGCGCGATGCCGAACGCCTCCCCCACCGGGCCTGCGACGGCCATCGAGACGGGCATCAGGGCGAGCGAGACGAAGAAGTCGAGGCTCGACACGCGACCGAGCAGGGCGGGCGGCACCCGCTGCTGCAGGAGCGTGCCCCAGAGCACCTGTGCCGCGGCTCCGGTGACCCCGTCGACGAAGAGGATCGCGGCGATCAGCCACAGCTGGTCGACGACGCCGAGGAACACGAACGGCAGCACGCCGAATCCCCACAGCAGGACCATCGTCGTGAGGTAGCGCCGCGGGATCGGCCGCGACGAGATCACCAGCGAGCCGATCACGCCTCCGCAGCCGTACGCCGTGAGAGCGAGCGCGTAGCCGGAGGCGCCGGCTCCGGTCTGGTCGCGCACGGCGAAGGGCACGAGCACCTCGATCGGCCCGACCACGAGGAAGACGAGGACGACGGCGAACAGGAGCGTCGCGAGGAGCCACCGGGTGCGCAGCATGTAGCCGAAGCCCTCGCGCAGGTCGCGGAGGGCCGAGCGGATCGGGCCGGTCCCCTCCTCCGTCGTGCGCTGGAAGGGCACGGGACCCATCAGCACCAGCGCGATGAGGGCGAGCGCGTAGCCCCCGGCCGTCACGGCGAAGGCCGCCGACGGCGCGGCGACCGCGATGACCAGCCCGGCGAGGGCGGGGCCGGCCGCACTCTGCGCGACGGGGCGCAGCGCCCCCTCCACTCCGTTGGCCGCGAGGAGCTGCGCCTCGGGCAGCAGCCTCGGGAGGATCACCGAGTAGGCGGGGAAGAAGAAGGCCTCGCCGACGCCGAGCACGAACGCCAGCACGGTGAGCTGCCAGAGGGCCAGCACTCCGGAGGCGTCGAGCGCGACGGCCGCGAGGACGGCGACGATGCGCACCGCCTCGACACCGAGGAGGAGCCGGCGCTGCGGGACGCGGTCGGCCGCGACTCCGCCGAGCAGGACGGCGAGGACGAGGCCGAGCGCCGACGCCGCGGCCACGACCGAGACGTCGCTCGGGCCGCCGCCGAGGGCGATCACCTGCCAGACGAGGGCGACGAGCCAGACTCCGCTCGCCAGCAGCGACGCGGCGAGCGAGAGGGCGAGGAAGCGGTAGGCGCGGGTCTCGAACGGGCGCAGCGCGCGCGGGAGAGCCCTGGCCATGCCTAGCTCCCTCCGCACCCGTGACGCGGGCAGCCGACCAGAGTAGCGTCCGGGGCGAGGCGCAGGCGACGGAGCCGCGCGGAGAGAGGTGCGGCCGTGGTCACGAGCGAGCGGGTCTTCAGCGGGTTCAGCGTCGACAGTGTCGAGGAGGCGGAGCGCTTCTACGGCGGGACGCTCGGCTTCGACGTCTCCGTGAACGGGATGGGGATCCTCGACATCACCCTGCCGGGCGGCGGTCACGCGATCGCCTACCCCAAGCCGACGCATGTGCCGGCGACGTTCACGATCCTGAATCTCGAGGTCGCCGACGTCGACGCCGCTGTCGCCGAGCTGAATCGCGCGAATGTCGCCACGAAGATCTACGACGACGCCGAGACTCCGACCGACGCGACCGGAGTGATGCGCGGCCACGGCCCGACGATCGCGTGGTTCCGCGACCCTGCGGGCAACGTGCTCAGCGTGATCGCCGCGGACTGACGGGAGCCTCCGCGACACCCGTCGAGCTCGGCGGTCCCGGACCCGTCGCCGGTGCCGCTACGCCCTGCAGGGCCCGGCGTTAACGACGAAAGCCGGCCCTTCTCAGGACCGGCTTCCGTCTTCTTGTTGCGGGGGCAGGATTTGAACCTACGACCTCTGGGTTATGAGCCCAGCGAGCTACCGAACTGCTCCACCCCGCGGCACAAGAGAAAACACTACAGGCGCTTTCCGAGAAGTGCAAATCGAGGACGGAGCCGACCGGGGCGGGGTGCGTCAAGGTGGGGACTCAGACGCGCTTGGTCGCGACGATCGACTCGTCGTCGGCGGGCGGGCCGACCTCGAGGCCCGCGCGCTCGAGGGCCTCGGCGAGGCTGCGCAGGGAGTGGTCGACTCGACGGACGTCGGCGTCGACGACGCCCTCGCCCGCGTCGGGATCGAGGACGAACGAGCCGCCCGGCTCGACGAACCACTCGATGATCCGGGCCCACTCGTCGAGGTCGGGCAGCCATGAGACGGCGCTCCGGCTCGTCACGACGAGGCCGAAGGAGTCGGGCTCCGGCAGCATGTGCCGCAGCTCGTAGACGTTCGCGCAGAGGAAGCGCGAGCGATCGGACAGCCCGAGATCCTCCGCGAGGGCGCGGGCGCGTCGGACCACCGGCATCGAGAAGTCGACGCCGATGACCTCCGCGCCGCGCCGCGCGTGGACGAGGCTCCGGGAGCCGTCACCGCTCTGGAGGTGCAGGACGCGGACGCCCGCCTCCTCGTCGGAGGCGGGCGTCGCAGCCAGGAGCGGATCGGGCGAGCCCGGCTCCCTGGACTCCCAGTGCGCGCGGTTCAGGTTGAGCCACTCCCCCGAGCTCAGGTGCTCGCCGCGGTCGACCTGAACCACGGTGCTACTGCGCTTCCTCGGCGGCGAGTGCGCGCTGCAGCGCCTCGGTGAGCTTCTCGTCGGCGGCCGCGAAGGCCGTCAGGTCACCGGCGGTGAGAGCGGCCTGGCGCTCGGCCAGAGCGGCGCTGGCATCGCTCAGTGCCGCCTGCAGCTCCGTCTGGTCGGTCGTACCCGTTCCCGTGTCGGCCGGATCGGTCTCGGTGCCGGTGTCCGTGCCGGGATCGACGGGCGGGGCGGTGCTCGTGTCGACCGGCGTGCCGGTGTCTCCCGCGTCGGCACCGGAGTCGCCGCCGAAGAGGCTGTCGAGCGCCGCGTCGAGCGTGTCCTCGAAGGCGATGTCGTCACCGAATGCGACGAGCACCTTCTGCAGCAGCGGGAAGCTCGTGTTGCCGTTGGAGCTGACGTAGATCGGCTGGACGTACAGCAGACCGCCGCCGACCGGCAGGGTGAGCAGGTTCCCTCGCGTCACCGTCGTGTCACCGCGCTGGAGCAGCGCCAGCTGGTTGGCGACCGTCGGGTCGGTGTTGAACGCGTTCTGCACCTGGCCGGGGCCGGGGACCGTGTCGTCGCTCGGCAGCTCGAGCAGCCGGAGCGTGCCGTAGCCGTCCGCGATCGCGCCCGCGTCGGAGCCCGCATCGGAGTCGGCGACGAGGTAGCCCGTCAGGACGTTGCGGCTGGCCGCACTGCCCGGGACGCTGGCGGGGATGTACGTCGAGTAGAGCGAGTACGAGGGCGTCTCGACGTCGGGCGTCTGCAGCGTCAGGTAGTAGGGCGGCTGCAGGGCGTCGCCGCCCACGCCGGCCGCCGTCGTCGTCGAGTTGCCGCTGGTCGGGTCGTCCGGAGTCGACCAGGCCGCCTCGCGGGAGTAGAACGATCCGGCGTCGGTCACGTGGTACGTGCCGAGCACGGCACGCTGCACCTTGAAGAGGTCCTCGGGGTAGCGGACGTGGCTGAGCAGGTCGGCCGACATGTCGCTGATCGGCTCGACGGTGCTCGGGAAGATCTTCTGCCAGGTCTGCAGCACCGGGTCCTCGGTGTCCCACGCGTAGAGCGTCACCTTGCCGTCGTAGGCGTCGACCGTGGCCTTGACGCTGTTGCGGATGTAGTTGACGTCGTCGGTCGGGAACTGCTGCTGCGTGCTCGTGTCGGCGATCGCCTGCGAGAGGCTCTGCACCTCCGAGTACGGGTACTCGGACGAGGTCGTGTAGCCGTCGACGATCCAGACGACACGGCCGTCGACGACGCTCGGGTAGGCGTCGGAGTCGAGCGTGAGGTAGGGCGCGACCTTCTGGACGCGGTCGACGGGGTTGCGGTCGTAGAGGATCTGCGACTGGTCGTTCACTCCGTCGGACAGGAAGATCTGCTCGGACTGGAACTTGATCGCGTAGACGAGCTTCTTGAAGACGTTGTCGAGCGAAGGGCCGCCCTCGCCGTCGAAGGTCGTGTAGGTCTGCTGCTCGCCCTCGGTGCCCGACGGGTAGTCGAGCTCGATGTTGCGATCGCCCTCGCCGCCGACGATGGAGTAGGCGGGCGAGTTCTCGCCGAAGTAGATCCGCGGCTCGTAGTCGCCGAGCTCGCCGACCGTGGGGACCTGCGACTCGATGAAGACCGGCTCGCCGTCGGCCGAGCGCTGGTTGCCGTAGGCGGCGACCAGGCCGTAGCCGTGGGTGTAGACGAGGGTCTGGTTGTACCAGGTCTGGTTCGTGCCGAGGCCCGCGAGGTTCAGCTCGCGGACGCCGACCACGGCGTCCTGCGTCGCTCCGTCGATCGAGTAGCGGTCTACGTCGAGCGCGTTCTGCTGGTCGCCGAACGAGTAGTACTGGCGGAACTGCTGCAGCTGCGAGAACGCGTCGGTCACGACGGCGGGGTCGAGGATGCGGATGTTGGCCGTCGTCTCGGCGTCGGAGCGCAGGGCGCCCGGCTCGGCGTCGGTCGTCGCGTCGTACGGGATGACCTGCACGTCGTCGACTCCGTAGGCCTGACGGGTCATGTCGATGTTGCGCTGGATGTAGTCCTCTTCGAGCGTGCGCTCGTTCGGCACGACCTGGAACGTCTGGACGACCCAGGGGTAGAGGGAGCCGACGAGCAGGCTCGAGACGATGAGGAGCGCGGTGCCGATGACAGGGAGGCGCCAGCGGCCGATGAAGGCGGTGACGACGAAGAGCACGGCGACCAGGGCCGCGACTCCCGCGAGGATCTGCAGACCGGGGATGACCGCGTTGACGGTCGAGTAGGTCGCTCCGGTGATGCGCGCGCCCTGGTCGGTGAGCGTCGCGTACTGGTCGAGCCACAGGCTGACGGCCTGCACGAGCAGGTAGAGGGCCGCGATGACCGCGAGCTGGATGCGCGAGGACTTCGAGATCCGCACCTCGCGGCCGTTCACGCGGATCGCACCGTAGAGGTACCCGGTGGCCAGAGCGGCGAGACCCGAGATGAGCAGGACGGCCGAGGCGAAGCCGACGAGGCTCTGGTAGAAGGGCAGCTCGAAGAGGTAGAAGGACGTGTCCAGCCCGAACTGAGGGTCGGTGACGCCGGAGGGCGTGCGGTTCCAGAAGGTCAGGCTGGTCTGCCAGCGGGTGGCCGAGGAGACGCCGGCGAAGAGGCCGAGCACCGCGGGGATCCCGAAGGTGGCCAGGCGGCGCAGCGGCTCGACGACCTGCTGGTAGCGGTCGATCTGCGAGTTCAGCTTGGCGTAGACGGGGCGCAGGCGGTACGCGAGCATCAGGCTGATGAAGACCGGCACCGCCATCGCGACGAACCCGATGGCGAACAGCCCGCCGGCCGCCGCCCACTGGGTGGTCAGCACCGACAGGAAGCCCAGCTGGTCGTACCAGAGGATGTCGGTGTAGAGACCGGCGAAGACGAAGAACGCCACCACCAGAACGGCCACCACCACGACTGTGACGGCGAGAACGCTCCGTCTCTTCCGCGGCGGGGTTTCGGTTGCTGTGGAACTCACGGATGCGCCTCTGCTGTCGAGTTGTGAGGGGGGCCTCCCATGCTAGGCGACGCTCGACGGCGCGACCTGAGCGTCGACCCCGATCGCCGTTCGCTCACCGCGGACCGCATCCGCCCCGGTCAGTCGATCGGAGTCGCGCCGTCGCAGGTCGGGAGGCCGGAGACGTCCCCGGCGGCGATGCCCTCCAGCGCCGTCAGCGCCTCGTCGAGGGTCGACACGCTCAGCACGTCGAGCCCGTCGGGCACGTGCCCGACGACCTCGCCGCAGTTCTGGCTCGGCGCCAGGAAGTAGGAGGCGCCGGCGTCGACCGCCCCGAACATCTTCTGGCGGATGCCGCCGATCGGCCCGACCTCGCCCGCCGCGTCGATCGTCCCCGTCCCCGCGACCTGCTCGCCTCCGTTGAGGGAGCCCTCGGTGAGCTTGTCGATGATCCCGAGCGCGAACATCATCCCGGCGCTCGGTCCGCCGACGTCGTCGAGCTGGATGTCGACGTCGAAGGGGAAGTCGAAGGTCGCGCCGGCGACGATGCCGATCACCGCGGTCCCCTCGTTGTCGACGGGGGTGACCTGCACGTCCTGCTGGGCCCCGTCGCGCTCGATCGTCAGGGTGACGGGGGCGGTGGTGCCCGACTTCTGGACCGCATCCCGCAGCGCGGCGACGTCGGCGACGGCCGCACCGTCCACCGCGACGACCTCGTCGCCGGGCTCGAGCACGCCTGTCGAGGGCGAGCCGTCGGGCAGCTGGGCGACCGAGACCCTCTGCCCCACGGGATAGCCGAGATCGGTGAGCGCCGCCGCGATCGCCTCCTGCTGCGAGTCGGTCATCTCGGCCTGGTTGGCCTCGTCGCGCTCCTCGACTGTCGTCGCCGCGGGGAAGATCTGCTCCACGGGCACGACGGCCTTGGTGCGGTCGAACCAGGCGCTCGCGACCTCGACCCAGTTGGGCAGGCTCTCGGGGTTGCCGACGACCGAGACGGTGAGCATGTCGAGCGTGCCCGTCGTGGGGTAGGTGGTCTCGTCGGGGATGGAGATGAGGGGCACGTCGTCGCCGCTCGTGCCGAGGGTGTCGAAGACGGGGCCCGGCTGCTCGATCACGTAGGGCGCCGGAGCGACGCCGAGGGCGACGACCAGGGCGACTCCCGAGAAGAGGACGGCCGGTCCGACCCAGGCGCGTCGACCGCGCGGGGCGGAGGAGCGCGGGTCGTCGGAGAAGAGCGACACGGGGGCCTTCCTGACGGCGATTGCTGAGCGGCTCCGCCGGGATGTTCGCGGCGGGCGGAAGCGGTTCGGGCGGGGACGGTCGTCTTCACGCCGTCGCCCAGGACGCTCGGGCTAACGTAGCCTGCACGACTGGGAGTCGCGTCACCATCGAGGCACGACCCTCCGTCCAGGCCCGTGACGGGCCGTTCGATCCGAACGACGGAAGGGCTGATCCCCATGGCCGAAGGCGACAGCGCAGACCGGATGGGCGGCGGCTCCGAGGACGAGTTCCGCGAGATGCTCCGGCAGTTCCTCTCGGGCAACGGCCCGATCGACCCCTCGCAGCTCGCCGGGGCGGCGGGACTCCCGAACGACCCGGTCGCCCTGCAGAACCTGCTCTCGCAGCTGCAGAGCGCGATGCAGCAGAGCGGCGACGGCGGCATCAACTGGTCGCTCGCTCTCGAGCAGGCGAAGCAGATCGCCCGGGCCGACTCGACCCCCGTCTCCGACAGCGTCCGCGGGCCGATCGACGGGGCCTTCGGAGTCGCGGCCCTGTGGCTCGACGAGGTCGCCTACGTCTCGGAGCTGACCCGTCCGCCGCGCTCGCTCAGCCGGCTCGAGTGGATCGCCCTGACCATGCCCGTCTGGACGCAGCTCGCCGAGCCGGTCGCCCTGAGCATCTCGGACGCCCTCACCGGCGTGATGCGCGACCAGGCCCCGGAGGAGATGCGGGAGATGATCGCGGGCGCCGAGAACATGATGCGGGGCATCGGCGGCACGCTCTTCGCGCTCCAGCTCGGCCAGGTCGTCGGACAGCTCGCGGCCGAGGTCGTCTCGGGCGGCGACATCGGCATCCCGCTGCTCGAGGAGAACGACGCCGCGATCCTCCCGCAGAACGTCGCGGCCTTCGGCGAGGGACTCGACATCCCGGTCGACCAGGTGCAGATCTACCTCGCGGTCCGCGAGCTCGCTCACGCCCGCCTCTTCCGGCACGGCAAGTGGCTCCGGCTCGCGCTCATCTCGCAGATCACCGACTTCGCCCGCGGGATCAGCATCGACACCACCCGCCTCGAGGAGCTCGCCGAGAACTTCGACCCCTCGAACCCCGAGGAGCTGCGCGACGCGATGACCAGCGGCGCGCTCATCCCGCCGAAGACCGAGGAGCAGCTCGCTGCGCACGGACGGCTCGAGACCGTGCTCGCGCTGATCGAGGGCTGGGTCGACGTCGTGACCGCCGCCGCGACCACGCGGCTGCCGAGCGCGGGTGCGATCGCCGAGACGGTGCGCCGCCGCCGCGCCGCCGGCGGCCCCGCCGAGTCGGCGTTCGCGACGCTCGTCGGTCTGGAGCTGCGCCCGCGGCGCCTCCGCGAGGCCGCCGCGATGTGGCAGGCCGTGACCGACGCGGTCGGACCGGAGGCGCGCGACGCCCTGTGGTCGCACCCCGACCTGCTGCCGGGATCGGACGACCTCGACGACCCGGCCGCGCTCGTCGCGCGGCTGACCGCCGAGGCTCGCGGCGAGACTCCGGAGCCCGACGAGATGGACATCGCCCTCGAGGAGCTGCTGAACGGCACGACTCCCCCGGCCGACGGCGACGAGCAGGGGCCGACGGGCGACCGCCCGGTCTGAGCCGGTCCGCTCGGCCTGAGCTCTTCCGCTCGGGCCGGTCGACTCCGCGGGCCTGTGGACAACTCGAGCGGAGGATCGCGCGCCTGGGCCATGATCGCCCGATGGTCCTCCGGCTCGATCCCCGCTACCCGCTCCTCTGGCGCTCGGCGACCGCGATGCAGGTCGGACTCGACCATCCGCACGTCGTCCTCGAGGGGATCGGCTACGCCGAGGAGCTGCTGCTGCACGCCCTGCGTCTCGGGACCAGCGCGGGGACGGCGCGGCTGATCGCGCGGCGGGCCGGCGCCTCCGAGGCCCGGATCGAGCACGTGCTCGCAGCGCTGCGCCCGGTGCTGCTGCGGAGCATCGACCCGGAACCGCCGGTGTCGCCGCGGATCGTCGTCGAGGGAGTCGGAGCCGCGGCCGACGCGCTCCGGACCCTCCTGCGCGGCGAGGGCTGCGATCTGGTGCCCGAGGACGCGGTGCCGGACCTGGCCGTGCTCGTCGCCGACTTCGCCGTGGCTCCAGCGCGAGCGGCGCACTGGCTCGCGGCCGACGTGCCGCACCTCCCGCTGGTCTTCGGCGACGAGTCGGTGCGACTAGGCCCCCTGGTCGAGCCGGGGCGAGGCCCGTGCCTGCACTGCGCCGACCGCGATCGCATCGACCTCGACCCGGACTGGCCGAGGCTGATCATCCAGGTGCTCGGGAGGACGGCCCCGACGCGGACTCCGCTGGCGAGTGCCGCACTGGCGGTCGCAGCGGCCGACGCCGCGCTGCGCCGAGTGCTCGCCGGCTGGACCGGGCTGAGCCGCTCGGTCAGGACCTACTCCGACGCGTCGGGGGCGTTCAGCGAGCGCCCGCTGGAGCCGCACCGCGACTGCGCGTGCCGGAGTCTCGGGGGCCCGCCTCGCGAGAGATCGCCGGTCGGGGGCCGATCTCGGCGAGGAACCGCGACGGCTCCCTCCGCGTGACCCGCCCGACCGTCGAGGCCGACCACGAGAGCCGCAGCCGGCGCCGGGCGCGGGTGATGCCGACGTAGAGGAGGCGGCGCTCCTCGTCGATCGCCTCGAGGCCGTTCGCGTACGAGATGGGGACGAGCCCCTCCGCGAGCCCCATCAGATGCACGGAGTCCCACTCGAGGCCCTTGGCCGAGTGGAAGGTCGCAAGCGTCACCGCCGCGCGATCGGGCTCGTGGTGCCCCTGCTGCCGGGCGAGCAGGTCGTCGGTGAACTGCTTGAAGGTCCACTCGGCCGGGGCCTCGTCGACGAGACGGGCGAGGGTGTCGAGCGACTCCCAGCGATCGCGGACCGCCCCGGGGGCGCTCGGAGGCTCCGCGCTCCAGCCGAGCGAGCGCAGCACGTCGCTCACCGACTTGAACAGCGGCTCCCCCGCGATCGACACCGAGGCGGCGCGCAGCTGCATGACGGCCTGCTTCACCTCGGGCAGGTCGAAGAAGCGCTTGCCCCCGCGCATGTGGGCGCTGACTCCCCGCTCGCCGAGGGCGTGCTCGATCACCGCCGACTGCGAGTTGGTGCGGAAGAGGACGGCGATGTCGGAGGGGCGGATGCCCGCCTCGATGTCCGCGGCCACGCGCGCGGCGATGCCCCGAGCCTCCGCGATGTCGTCGGGGTACGCGTCGACGCTCGGCTCCGGCGCCTCGGCGGGCTGGACGGAGTGCAGGACGAGCGCGCCCGGGCGCCCGCGCATCAGCCGGTTCGCGGTCTGCACGATCGGAGGCGCCGAGCGGTAGTTCTCCTCGAGCCGCACCACGGTGGCCGCGGGCCAGCGCGACGCGAAGTCGAGGAGGTAGTCGGCCTTCGCGCCCGCGAACGAGTAGATCGTCTGGCTGGCATCGCCGACGACGCACAGATCGCTCCGATCGCCGAGCCAGAGCTCGAGCAGCCGCTGCTGCAGCGGCGAGACGTCCTGGTACTCGTCGACGACGAAGAAGCGGTACTGCTCGCGGACCTGCATCGCCATCGCCGGCTCCGACTCGAGCATCCCCGCCGTGACGAGGAGGACGTCCTCGAAGTCGATCTGGCGGCGCTGGTCCTTGAGTCCCTCGTACTCCTCGACCAGCGCGATCGTCTGGTCGAGGGTCAGCCGCCCGGGCTGCGCGCGGGTGCGCGCGGCGACCGCGTACTGCTCGAGCGAGAGCGCCGAGACCTTGCGCCACTCGATCTCGGCCGAGAGGTCGCGGAGGGTCGCGGTGTCGAGCTTGAGGCGGAGCCGCTCGGCCGCGTGCCCCAGCATCCGGGCCTTGTTGTCGAGCAGCTGCGGCATCGTGCCGCCGACGAACTGCGGCCAGAAGTAGCTCAGCTGCGAGAGCGCGGCCGCGTGGAACGTGCGGGCCTGGACGCCTCCGGCGCCGAGCACCCGGAGTCGGGTGCGCAGCTCGGCGGCCGAGCGGCTGGTGAAGGTCAGCGCCATCACCCGGCCGGGCGTGTAGACGCCGGTCGCGACGCCGTGCGCGATCCGGTGCGTGATGGTGCGGGTCTTGCCCGTGCCCGCGCCCGCGAGGACGCAGACCGGGCCGAGCAGCGCCTCCGCCGCCTCGCGCTGCCCCTCGTCGAGCCCGTCGAGGAGGCTCACGCGAGGATCGGACCGTTCTCCAGCTCGCCCCCGTACCAGTCCTCGATCATCGCGCGGGCGATGGAGGAGCGGCCGGGCAGCAGCACCGACTCGAGCGAGTCGTGCAGCTGCTGGCGGGTGAACCAGCGCAGATCGACGATCTCCTCGCCGTCGGGCTTCAACGCGGCGGGCGCCTGGTCGGGCGCGAGTCTGGCGGTGAAGCCGATCATCAGCGAGGCAGGGAACGGCCAGGGCTGCGAGCCGAGGTACTGCGGGTCGACCACGCGCATCCCCGACTCCTCGAAGATCTCGCGGACGACGGCCGCCTCGAGCGACTCGCCCGGCTCGACGAAGCCGGCGAGGAGCGAGAACCGGTCGGCGCCCCACATCGCGTTCGAGCCCAGCAGGAGGCGGTCGTCGTCGTCGAGGACGCAGACGATGATCGCGGGGTCGGTCCGCGGGAAGACCTGGCTGCCATCGGTGGGCGAGCGGCGCACCCAGCCGCCCTGCTCGACGACGGTGGGGTCGCCGTTGCGGGGCGAGTAGCCGTGGGAGGCGTGCCAGTTGACGATCGCGAGCGCCTCGGTGAAGAGACCCGCATCGCGGTCGCTGAGCTTCTCGGCGATCGGGCGCAGCCCGCTCCAGCGCTCCTCGTCGGGCTCGAGCTCGGCGGCCGCCGCGTCGGTGAGCACCGTCGCGATGACGGGAGTGCCGGCGGGCTCCCCCTCGGCGTCGACGGTGGTGCGGCCGAGGTAGACGCGGAGCGTGCCCGCCGTGACGTCCTGGACGCTGCGGAGCACGAGCCGGTCGCCGTCGACCAGGGCCCTGTCCTTCCAGAGCGGCAGCACCCGCGTCGTCTCGTCCCCGAGGAGCTCGTCGTAGAGCGCGGGACGCGCCCGGGTCAGGTAGTCGCGATCGGCGGCCTGGCGCGAGAGCGGGAGGCGATCGGCGAAGGACAGCGGCATGCGTGGCTCTTTTCCAGGGGATGACGTCAGGGGTGCGACGGCGCAGTCCGGGGCTCCGGCCACCGCCTCCGCGACCGCCGGCATCGGCGGGAGTGCGCGTGGCGATCGGGGTGGTCGGGCGTCGAGCGACCTAACCTAGAACCCATGGCCAGATCCCACCTCACTCTAGCCGCGCTGGCCACTTCGGCCGTCGAGGGCCTCGACGTCCGCACCGCGCGCCCGTTCACCCACTCGACGCACGGCGACTTCGACTCCGCCCTCCTGACCACACGCGACGGCGCCCGGCTGGTCGTGCGGGTCCCCACCTCCGCTCTGGCCGAGCAGGAGCAGCTCGGCGACCTCGTCGCCCTGCGCGCGCTCACCGCCGGCATCCGCAGCCGGCTGCCTTTCGATCTGCAGGCGAGCGTCGGCCAGACCACGTTCGACGGCACTCGCGCCGTCGTCTACGAGTACCTCGACGGCGACCGCGTCCTGATCGACGACGTCGCCCCCTCGAGCGGGCTCGCCGACTCCGTGGGCCGGGCGATCGGAGCGATCCACTCGCTGCCGGCCTCGTTCGTTCAGGAGGCGGGACTGCCCGTCTCGTCCGCCCGAGACAGCGTGAACGAGACGGTCGCCGTCATCGAGCGCGCGGCCGACACCGGCCACGTGCCCGCCGCTCTGGTCGCCCGTTGGGAGTCCGCCTCGTCGGACGACTCCCTGTGGCAGTTCGATCCGACGGTCGTGAACGGCTCGATGACCTCCGACTCCTTCCTCCGCTCCGGCGAGGTCGTCACAGGCGTGCTCGGCTGGGCGGCGCTGCGGGTGGGCGATCCCGCGCGCGATCTGCACTGGCTCCTCAGCGCGCCCGACTCGGGCACGGCCCTGTCGGCGTACGCCCGGATGCGGGCCGGCGCCGTCGACCGCGCGGTCCGTCAGCGCGCTCAGCTCTACGCCGAGCTCGAGCTCGCGCGCTGGCTGCTGCACGGCACCGAGACCGGCGACGCCACGATCGTCGACGACGCGGTCGGCATGCTCGACACGCTCGTCGACAGCGTGCTCGGCGACCTGTCGGCTCCGCTCTCGACCGACACCGGCCCGGTGCTCGAGGTGTCGGAGGTGGAGGAGCTGCTGAACCGCACGCCGGGCGCCCGCACCGACTCCTCCGCTCACGGCCGCGGGCTGGCCCCCGTGGCCGAGGAGAGCGACTCCGCGAGCTCCCGCTCCGAGTAGAACCGCTCGGGGCGCAGCACGAGGTCGTCGGCGATGAAGTAGAACACGGCGTCGACGCTCTCGAGCGGGACGCCGCGCCACCGCGCGAAGGCCAGGCGGTAGAGCGCCAGCTGGAACTGCTTGAGCTCGAGATCGGCGGCGTCCTTCGGGGCGCGTCCGGTCTTCCAGTCGACGATCTGGTGGCCGTCCGCCGTCGGGTACACCGCGTCGAGCTTGCAGACGACGACGTGACCCGCGAGCTGCAGGTGGATCTCGATCTCGACGGCCTCCGGTCGCCGGTCGGCCCACTCCGAGCGCTCGAAGGTCTCGATGAGCGCGGCGAGCTGCTCGTGCTCGATGCTCGTGCCGCCGGTGCCGTCGAGCTCGTCGGGGAAGGTGTCGACCGCCTCCGCGCCGCCCTGGACCCCGAAGCGATTCTCGACCCAGGAGTGGAAGGTCGTGCCGAGGCGCGTCTGCCGGTAGGGCCGCTCGGGCATGGGCCGGCGCAGCTGCGCGGTGACCTCGGCGGGGGTGCTCACGATGTCCTTGAAGCGCGACGCGGGGATGCGGGTGGGGAGGGCGACGCGCTCGCCGCCGCTCAGGCGCACCGCCCGCTCGGCGAGGAGGAGGCGGATGTCGTTCCCGCGCGCGCCGACGAGAGCGGGCTCGGCGAGGCGGACGCGCTCGGCGGCGGCGCGGACGCGGTCGCCGCGGGCTCCGAGCGGGTCGTGGGGCCAGCGGAAGGTGCGCGGCGCCTGCTCGAGCGGGTTCTCGAGGTTCTGCGGCTCGGGCGGGAGCTCGGGGATCGTGTCGGCGTCCGCGAGGTCGCGGAGGAACACCCCGGGACCGCGGGGCTTCGACTGGCCGGCCCACCACGACCCGCTGAGCAGCAGGCGGTGCCGTGCGCGGGTGACGGCGACGTAGGCGAGGCGGCGCTCCTCCGACTCGTTGCGCTCGCGCAGGGTGTCGCCGAACGCGGTCATCGCGTCGACCACCTCCTTCTGCGTCGCGCAGCCGCGCCAGGCGAGATCGGGCAGCTCGGCGGCGTCGCCCCGGAAGGCGTAGGGCATCGCTCCGAGCCGCACCCAGCCGCGGAAGCCCTCGATCGGCGTACCCGGGAGCTCGCCGTCGACGAGTCGGGGCACCGCAACGAGATCCCACTCGAGGCCCTTCGACCCGTGGATCGTGAGCAGCTGCACGGTGCCGGGCTCCGGATCCTCGGGGCGCGGGGCCAGGCCGTCGCGCTTGTCGGCGAGGACCAGCCAGCGGAGGAAGCCGCGCAGCGAGGATCCGGTGCCGGCGCCGCGGTCGTCGGTCTGCAGGTAGCCCGCCGCCGCCTCGCGGAACGCCTCGAGGTTGGCGCGGCCGTCGCCGCGGGTCTCGTTCGCCTCGACCTCGATGTCGAGACCGAGCTCCTGCTCGACCAGGGTCACGAAGTCGAGCAGGTCGAGCCCGGCGCGGGCGCGGAGGCGGGCGAAGAGGCTCCCCGCGTCGTGCAGGCGCCGGAGCCCCTCCTCGCTGAAGGCGCTCAGGGCGGAGTGGTCGAGCCGGCCGTCCTCTCCCGGGCGCCGCGCGGCGATGAAGTCGAGCGCCTCGACGATCGAGCCGCCCTCGCCCTCGGTGACGGAGGCGCGCATCCGCTCGCGGACCTCCTCGGGCAGCAGGCGGTGCGCGTGGTCGCGGGAGGCGAGCCAGGAGGCGAGGTCGCGCAGCGCCTTCAGGTCGCGGACGCCGAGGCGCCAGCGGGCCCCGGCGAGCAGGCGCACGAGCTCGCTGCCGGCCGCCGGATCGTCGACGACCGTCAGCGCGGCGACGAGGTCGGCGATCTCGGGCTGCCGCAGCAGGCCGCCGATGCCGAGGATGTGGTAGCGGACGCCGTGCCGCGAGAGTGCCGCGGCGAAGCGGTCCATGTGGGCGCGCACCCGGAACAGCGCCGCCGCCGACGGTGGCTCGGGAGTCTCGGCCAGGCGTCCGGCGAACCACCGCGCGACGTCGTCGGCCTCCTCGTCGATCGTCTCGGGGAACGTCAGCTCGACCGGGTGACCGCTCGCGCCGGGGCCCGCGGCCAGCCGGTCGACGGGCACCGCGCTCCCGGCGGCGAGGGGCGCGACGATCGCGTTCGCGGCGGCGAGCACTCCGTGGCCGTTCCGCCAGCTGGTCGAGAGGGAGAAGCGGTGCGCCGAGCCGAAGTCGGCGGCGAAGCGCCCGAGGCCCTCCGCGCTGGCCCCCCGCCAGCCGTAGATCGACTGGTGCGGATCGCCGACGGCCATCACACTCTGCTCGGCGAACAGCCGGGCGAGCAGGCGGGTCTGCAGCACGGAGGTGTCCTGGTACTCGTCGAGGAGCACGACGCGGTAGCGGGCGCGGTGCTCGTCGATGATCCGGGGGACGCGCTCGGTGATGCGCAGGGCGAGGGCGACCTGGTCCGAGAACTCGACGAAGCCCCGGTCGGCCTTCGCCTCCTGGAAGCGCTCGGCGAGTGCCGTCAGCACGGGCAGCGCCCCGACCGCTTGCAGGGCGCGCTCGAGCTCGCGGTACATCCCGCTGCCGCTCGAGCCGCGGGGCAGCTCTCCGAGCCGGAGGAAGTCCTCGGCGAAGGCGGCGACCTCGCCGGGGTCGGCGAGGTTGTCGGCGAGGTCGTGGGCGAGCGAGACCACGAGATCGGTCAGCCGGTCGAGGCTCGCCTCGACCTCGAGGATCCGCGGGTCGACCGTGTCGGCGACGACGCCGCGGGCGAGGTGCCAGGCCGACGCCTCGGACAGGACCGTCGCGTCGCCCTCGCGGCCGATCAGCGCGGCGTTGTCTCGGAAGATCGTGTTGGCGAAGGCGTTGTAGGTCGAGACCGTCGCCGCCTCGAACGGATCGGGCGCGGTCTGCCCTGGGGCGAGCGGCAATAGGCCCGCCGCGCCGAGCTGGTCGATGCGACGGCCGATCCGCTCGCCGAGCTCGGCGGCGGCCTTGCGGGTGAAGGTCAGCCCGAGGACGTCGGACGGCGCCGCCAGCCCGTTGGCCAGCAGCCACAGCACGCGGTTCGCCATCGTCTCGGTCTTGCCGCTGCCCGCTCCGGCGACCACGAGGGCCGGCGCGAGCGGCGCCTCGATGACGGCGCGCTGCTCGGCGGTGGGCGGGCGCAGGTCGAGGCGCTCGGCGATGGTCAGGGCGTCGATCACGGCTGCTCCTCCTCCTCGTCGTGGGGCTCGTCGTCGTGGGGCTCGTCGTCGTCGGGCTGGTCGTCGTCCCGGTCGACGCGGAGGAGCTTGTCTCCCGACACCTCCGGCACCGCGTGGATCCGGTAGCGCAGCGCATCGCCGGGTGAGAAGGGCACGGCGTCGAGCAGGCCCGAGAACTCGGCCGCCGCCATGCCGACCGCCGCGGCCACGACGCGCTCGCGCAGGCGGGCGAGCTCCTCCTCGCCGAAGCGCGGCTGCTCGACCTCGCGGTAGGTCTTCCCGCGGACCCCCTTGGCGACGAAGAGCAGCTTGGCACCGCCCTCGGCCGCCGAGCCCGCCGCCTCGATCGCTCCGCTCGCGACCGCGAGCTGGTAGCTGCCGAGCTGAGCGTGATCGGCGATGTCGGCCTGCCGGGGCGTGCTGCGCCCGGTCTTGAGGTCGACGATCGTCACCGCGCCGTCGCGATCGCGCTCGACCCGGTCGATCGAGCCGCGCACCCGCGCCGGCGGCACTTCGATCTCGAACTGCTGCTCGCGGCCGAGCACCTCGCCACCGGCGCGCTCGAAGTCGGCGAGGTAGTCGGCGAGCCCCTCGACCAGTCGCCGGGTGAGGCGCTTCTGCCGCTCCCCCAGCCACGGCGACTCGAACACGAGCTCGGGCCAGCGCGCCTCGAGGGCCGACCACAGCGCCTCGGTGTCGGGCTCCTCGGCGTTCTCGAGCACCCAGTGCACGAGCGTGCCGACGCCCATCGCGGTGCTCGTCGTCGAGCCGGAGACGGCATCGACGAACCAGTCGAGCGGCGACTTCTCGAAGGCCTCGAGGCGGCTGGGCGACACCGAGACGGGACGCTCGGGATCGTCGAGGTCGAACAGCGGCTCGCTCGTCGAGGGCTCGAGCACGCCGTACCAGGAGGAGGGGTCGGCCCCCGCGACCTCAGCGAGCGCGAGGGCGCGCAGCCCGCGGATCGCCGAGGGCGCCTCGGCGGAGTTCGGGGTGGTCGCCGTCCGGCGGAGCCCCGCGACGGCCCCCCGCAGCGTCAGCGGCACGGCGGACGCGGCATCCAGGCGCGGCGCGTCGGGAGGGGTGAGCCGGAAGAAGAGGGACGGAGTCTCGTCCTCGCCCGCGACCGCGCTCAGCACGAGCTGGCGCCGGGCGCGGGAGGCGGCGAGGACGAACATCCGCAGCTCGTCGTCGAGCGTCGCCTTGCGGGCGTCGAGCGGCAGGGCGCCCTCGCCCCGCGAGGCGCGGACGAGGCCGTCGGGGTCGAGGAGCGAGCCGCGCTGCCGGAGGTTCGGCCACACGCCGTCCTGGAGCCGCGCGATCACGATCACGTCGAACTCGAGGCCGACGACCGAGGAGGGCGTGCCGATGAGCACGGCGTCCTCGAGCGAGCGGGGGGCGAGCGAGTCCTCCGGCACCTCTGCCTCGAGGATCTCGGTGACGAATCCGGCCGCGGAGTCGCCCGCCGCGCGCTCGACGAAGCGGCGCGCGGCGCTGAACAGAGCGACGACCCCGTCGAGGTTGCGGTTCGCCTCGGCAGCGGTGAGCCCCGTGCCGAGCGAGAGCTCGCGCCAGGACGACGCGACTCGGCTCGACTCCCAGGCCGACCACAGCAGCTCCTCGATCGATCCGCCCTCGTCGTGGAGGCGGCGCACCCTGTCGATCGAGACGGCCAGGCGCTCGGCCTGCCGGGCGGGCGCGGAGTCGATGGTGGCGAAGCGACCGGGGGCCGACAGCGCCTCGACGAGGAGCGGATCGCTCGCGCGGATCCCGTCGCCCGCGAGCTCCTCGGC
The DNA here is from genome assembly GCF_009807095.1 of Rathayibacter sp. VKM Ac-2754. Lineage (GTDB taxonomy): Bacteria > Actinomycetota > Actinomycetes > Actinomycetales > Microbacteriaceae > Rathayibacter. The sequence goes on from NZ_WUCC01000008.1 coordinate 31,176, forward strand.
ACGCAGTGCGAGCCGGAGGCGCCGCAGCCCGAGGCGGTCGACGCCGCCGAAGGGCCCGAGCAGCAGCTCCGCGGCGAGCTCGGCGTCGAGCGGACGCTCGCCGATCGCCACGCCGACGAGCACGAGCAGCGAGCGTGCAGCGTGGTCGTCGCGGAGCGCCCGGCCGGCCAGCACCGAGCGGGTCGGCACCTCGGCGACCGCGAGCGCCTTCACGAGCGGCTGCACCGCCGCTCCGGAGCGGACGACGACGGCCATCCGCCGCCACGGCACCGCGTCTCGCAGCCGCCGCTCGCGCAGGAGCCGCGCGATCGTGGCCGCCTCGCGCGCGGGCGTCGGCGCGTGCAGGACGAGGACCGGCTGCGGGGCGCCGTCGGGATCGGGTTCGGCCACCGCTGCCCGCTGCCGCCCGGCGGCGGCGGTGCCGATCCGCTCGGTCGCCGCGGTCACGAGGGAGCGCAGCGCCGCCGAGTGGCGGTGCACGCGGTCGAGGACGAGCGTCTCGGCGTCGCGCACGCCGAGGGTGCTCGCGAAGCGGCCGAGCGTGTCGGAGGCGGCGCCGCGGTAGGCGCTCGTGGCCACGTCGGGGTCGCCGAACGCGATCACCGTCACCCCTCGCTCGGCGAGCGCCCGGAGCAGGACGACCGTCGACTCGCTCGCCTCCTGCATGTCGTCGACCACCACGAGACGGAGCGCGCTGATCCGCTCGCCCCCGCCGCCGTCGCGGATCGCCTCGGCCGCGAACGCCGCGAACTCGGCCGCGTCGAGGCGGGTGCCGGCCTCGGGCGCCATCCAGTCGACGACGTCGCGGAGCTCGTCGAGGACCGCCGCCGCCGCAGTCCACTCGCCGCGGTCGGCGTCCACCGCCAACCGGCGGACGGCGGCCGAGTCGAGACCGTGCTCGGTCGCCCGCATGCCGAACTCGCGCAGCTCGGTGCGGAAGGTGCGGAGGCGCAGCACCTCGGGACTGAACTCGTCGGGCCATCGCGGGCCCGTCCCGTCGACGAGGTGCCCCTCGAGCAGCTCGGAGAGCAGGGCGTCCTGCTCTCCGCCCGTCAGGAGCGTCGGCCGCTCGACCCCCCGCTCCTTCGCGGAGGCGGTCACCGCCTCGAACGCCAGCGACGTCGCCGTCCGCGCCAGGGGGCCCCTGGTCGGCACGTCGAGGCGCAGCGCCAGGACATCCCGGAGCGCCGTGGCCGCCGTCCGGCTGGCGGCCAGCACCACGACAGCCTCGGGCGCGTACCCGCGCTCGAGCACCCTCTCGGCCACGAGCTCGACGATCGTCGTCGTCTTGCCGGACCCCGGCGCCCCGAGGACCGCGGCGCTGCGCCCCTCCGGCAGCTCGAGCACCGCACGCTGCGACGCGTCGAGCGGCCCCGGCGCGGTGCCCGCGAGGGGCGGCGCGGAGGGGGCGATCGGAGATCCGGGAGCAGTCACGCGACCACGCTAACGAACACCTCCGACACCGGCGCCGAGCCCGCGGGGCGGCTGATCCGCTCCGCGCCCGACTCGTCCCGCGGCCGCCTGCGCGACACCGATCCGCTCAGCGCGAAACCCGCGTCGGCGCCCTCGCGCGGTGCCGTATCGTGACAGCACGTCCCCTCCCGAAAGGCACTGCTGGTGGAAATCCGTATCGGAATCGTCAACACCCCGCGCGAGCTCAACTTCGAGTCCTCGATGTCCGTGACCGAGGTCGAGAAGACGGTGACCACCGCCCTCGAGGCCGGCACCAAGGTCCTCCGCCTGCGCGACGAGAAGGGCAAGATCTACATCATCCCGACCGAGACCATCGCCTTCGTCGAGGTCGGCTCCGAGGAGTCCCGCCGCGTCGGCTTCGTCGCCTAGCCCCGCGCACCGCGGCGAGCCATGGAACTCCTCTTCGTCACCCTGGGCGGCGTCCTCCTCGGACTCGCCGCGCGCTACGCGCTCCCCCACCGCCACCTGCACGGCTCCGTCGTGGTCCCGGCGGTCGGCGGGATCGTCGCGGCGGTCGTCTGGGTCGCGCTGACCTGGGCGGGGCTCGCATGGGACGGCGGGCTCATCTGGGTGATCACCCTGGTGGCGGCCGCCCTCGCCGTCGTGCTCGTCGATGTGCGCCTCGGGCGAGCCCGCGAGCGCCACGACGAAGCCGCGCTCGAGGCGATGCTCGCGGGCAGGGTCGCGCCCTAGGGCGGAGCCGCCGCAGAAGAGGGACGGGCCGTCGAGATCCTCGACGGCCCGTCCCTCTTCTGCGTCAGGCGGTCAGGCCGAGCGCATCCATCCGTCGCGTGTGCGAGGCGATGAGCTCGGTGAACACCGGCTCGATGCGCGACTCGTCCGAGTCGTGGTTGCCCGATCCCATCAGGGCCGAGCGCGCCACCAGCAGGGTGTCGCCCACGAGGCGCCGCCCCCACACGGCCAGCCGCGAACCGAGCCGGTCGTCTGCGGCGATCTCACGGCGGAGGATCGCGATCAGCCCGTCGATGCCGGTCTCGGCTCCGAGGGTCTGGGCGATCCTCGGGCCCACGTCGTTCGGCAGACCGCCGGTGAGGCGGATGAAGAAGTCGTCCAGCAGCCCCGCGGTGATGTACGCCGACAGCAGCGTCTCGTGCAGGTCGGCGCCGCGCGTCAGGCGCTCGAACGTGTCGATGGCGGGACGGAACGGGGCCATCGCCTCCCCCGGCTCGACCTCGCGGCGGCGCAGCTCGGCGACCACGGCGTGGTGCTTCGCGAGCGCGGTGCCGGCGGCGGCCGAGATGGCCTCCTTGTCGGCGAGGTCCTCCGTCGAGGCGACGGCGCGGGCCAGAGCCTCGAAGATGGCGAGCTGGAGGTACGCCACCTGCCCGAGGTAGGGCACGACCTCGGGGGTCAGATCGGCGAGGTCGACGCGGTCGCGCCGGGTCGAGGACTCCCCGCGCGGAGTGAGGCGAGGGAGGTCGCCGGCGGGACGTCGACGTCGGAACCAGGCTGCCATCCGATCAGTGTAGAGCGCGTCGGCGACGCCTTCCGGGCCCCCGGAGGCGGGTGCCGGTAGACTCGCCGGGACGTCACCGGCGCTGGATCGGTGACCTAAGCGCCCGGAGTCGTACAGGGCGTGGACCGTACAAGACGTAAGGCGCTTCGCTCCGTGACATTCTCCGATCTGAACATCGACGACGACATCGTCGCCGCCCTCGCCTCGAAGGGCATCCTCGAGCCGTTCCCCATCCAGGAGCAGACGATCCCCCTGGCCCTGCAGAAGCAGGACATCATCGGGCAGGCCAAGACCGGCACCGGCAAGACGTTCGGATTCGGCCTGCCGCTGATCCAGGCGCTCGGCACCGACCCCGAGCCCGGCGTCAAGGCGCTCATCGTCGTCCCCACGCGCGAGCTCGCCGTCCAGGTGACCGAGGACATCGAGCTCGCCGCCTCGAACCGGCCGACCAAGATCGTCTCGATCTACGGCGGCAAGGCGTACGAGGGCCAGATCGAGCAGCTCAAGGCCGGCGCCCAGATCGTCGTCGGCACGCCGGGGCGCCTCCTCGACCTCGCCGGTCAGCGCCTGCTGTCGCTCGCGAGCGTCCAGGTGATGGTGCTCGACGAGGCCGACAAGATGCTCGACCTCGGCTTCCTCAGCGACATCGAGAAGCTGTTCGCGCAGACCCCCGCCACCCGCCACACCATGCTGTTCTCGGCGACGATGCCGGGCGCGATCGTGGCTCTGGCCCGCCGCTTCATGAACCGGCCGATCCACATCCGCGCGACCGACCCCGACGAGGGCATCACGCAGGCCAACATCAAGCACATCGTCTACCGGGCGCACTCGCTCGACAAGGACGAGGTCATCGCGCGCATCCTGCAGTCGGAGGGTCGCGGCAAGACCGTCATCTTCACCCGCACCAAGCGCGCGGCCGCCCGCATCGTCGAGGAGCTGAACGACCGGGGCTTCAACGCCGCGGCCGTGCACGGCGACCTCAACCAGGAGCAGCGCGAGAGGGCGATGGCGGCGTTCAAGGCCGGCAAGAAGGACATCCTCATCGCGACCGACGTCGCGGCGCGCGGCATCGACGTGAACGACGTCACCCACGTGATCAACCACACGATCCCCGACGACGACCAGACCTACCTGCACCGCGTCGGGCGCACCGGCCGCGCGGGCAAGACCGGCATCGCCGTGACCTTCGTCGACTGGGAGGACCTGCACAAGTGGGCCCTCATCAACCGCGCCCTCGAGTTCGGCCAGCCCGACCCGGTCGAGACCTACTCGTCGTCGCCGCACCTCTACACCGACCTCGACATCCCCGTCGGGACGAAGGGCCGCCTGAAGCCCACCCCGATCCCCGCCGAGGCCAAGGCCGACGCCCGCCCCGAGCGCTCGACGCGCCAGCGCGAGTCGCGCGAGCCCCGTCGCCGCAGCGCCGACGTCGCTGCCCCGCAGACCGGCCCGGCGCCCTCGAGCGAGAGCAAGGAGCACCACGACGGCAACAGCGCCCCGCGCCGTCGCACCCGCTCCCGCAACCGCGCTCCGCGACCCGACTCTCCCCAGGTCTGACCGGCACCCCTCAGGTCCGACTCACCGAACCGCCCCGCGAGAACTCGTGGGGCGGTTCGTCGTCAGCGGCCGGCCGCGGCGCGGATCGCGTCGACCGTCGCGCGGTCGGTCGTGTTCTCGCCGAGCCGGTTCGGCTTGCCCGTACCGTGGTAGTCGCTCGATCCCGTCGTGACCAGCGAGTAGCGCTCGGCCAGCTCGCGCAGCCTCCGCTTCCCGTCGGGAGTGTTCTCGCGGTGCTCGACCTCGAGCCCGAAGAGCCCGGCCTCGACCAGCTCCGGGAGCATCCGCTCGACGGCGATCCCGCGTGCGCTCGCCGCGGGGTGCGCGATCACCGGCACCCCGCCCGCGGCGCGCACGAGGCGGACGGCGTCGACCGGGTCGGGTGCGTAGTGCGGCTGGAAGTAGCCGCCGCGCCAGTCGAGGATCCCCGCGAACGCGGCGGAGCGGTCGGTGGCGAGTCCGCGCGCGACCAGGGCGTCGGCGATGTGCGGACGGCCGATCGTCGCGCCGGGGCTGGTCTGCGCGAGGACGTCGTCCCAGGTCAGGTCGTAGTCGGCGCCGATGGCGGTGACGATGGCCTCGGCTCGGTGGACGCGCTCGGAGCGGATCCGGGTCGTCTCGGCGAGCAGATCCGGGTCGTCCGGATCGACGAGGTAGGCCAGCACGTGCACGCTCGCCCAGCCGGCCCGCGACGAGAGCTCCATCCCGGGGACGAGCTCGATCCCGGCCTCCTCGGCCGCGGCGATCGCGGCGGGCCAGCCGGCGGTCGAGTCGTGATCGGTCAGCGCCACTCCGGCGAGCCCGGCCGACGCCGCCGCCCGCACGAGGACCTCGGGCGGCTCCGTGCCGTCGGAGACGAGGGAGTGGGTGTGGAGGTCGAACCGGCCTCCCGCGACATGCATGCGGACCATCGTAGACGCGGGTCGGCGGGCCCCTCGGGCCTGGATGCCCTAACCTGAGCCGGGATGGGGACGAGACTGGTGAAGTTCGCGGTGGCAGCCGCGGTGGCGATCGTGCTGATCGTGGTGGCCGCCCCCGGCTTCTTCGGGATCGTCCGGGAGGCGCCCTTCGCGCAGCTCGTGTCGTTCCGGCTGGCCACGGCCCTCGGCGCCGTCGGAGTGGTCGTCGTCCTCGTCGTGATCGCCGTTCTCGTGCGGCCCGTCCGCCGCCTCGCGCTCGCCCTCGGGGCGCTCGGGCTCGCCTTCGCACTGGTCCTCTCGGGTCTCCAGGCCTTCCGCGGCGGCGACTCCACGCCTCCGCGCGCCCACCGCCTCGCCGATCTGCGCGTGCTCAGCTGGAACGTGCTCGACGCGGTACCGGTCGAGACGATCGCCGCCGTCGCGACCGAGAGCGCCGTCGACGCGCTGGCACTGGTCGAGGTCTCGCAGGAGTCGGCGCAGGGGGTCGTCGACGCCCTCGGCGCGGCGGGTCTGCCGATGACCCTGCACTACGCCGCCGGCGACGAGGGGGTCGCGGGGACCGCGCTCCTGCTCGCCGCCTCCCTCGGCAACTACACGGTCGATGCCGAGAGCGTGCCCACCGGGACCCTCGCCTCCCTCGTCGCCCGCCCCGACACCCCCGATCGGCCGGTCATCGCCGCGGTGCACGCGGCGCCGCCGATCCCCGCGCTGATGGACGACTGGAGCAGCGACCTCAGCCGCATCGCCGCCCTCTGCAGCACCGAGGACGACGTCGTCGTGCTCGGCGACCTGAACTCGACACTCGACCACTGGAGCGGGATCCCCGGTACCTCCGATCTGGGCGCCTGCTCCGACTCCGGAGCGCTCGCGAACTCGGCGGCCGTCAGCACCTGGCCGACGTCGCTGCCGGCGCTGCTCGGGGCGCCGATCGATCACGTCCTCTACTCGGGCCGCTGGGACGTATCGGGCTACTCCGTCCTCGACGATCACGACGAGGACGGAAGCGATCACCGTCCGGTCCTCGTCCAGCTCTCGGTGCGCGGGATGGTCAAGGACTCGTCCTAGGGCCTGGTCGTTCGCGGAGGAGGACAATGGACTCCATGACCGACACGGACCAGACGACCGAAGCCCGCTCGACTCCCGACCCCGCCGCCGCACCCACGCCGCGTGCGACGACGAACCGGTCGACGACTCCGGCCTCCGACCGCTTCCGCGACTTCATCGCCTCGGGCTGGGCCGAGCGCGCCGAGCCGCTCCCCGAGCCGCGCGAGCAGGCCGCGTTCGCCGCGCGACGCCGGGAGCGCCTCTCGGCCCTGCACACCGGCGAGCGCATCGTCGTCCCCGCCGGCCGGCTGAAGCAGCGCGCGAACGACACCGACTACCCCTTCCGCGCGCACTCCGCATTCACCTGGCTCACCGGCTGGGGCGCCGACTCCGAGCCGGGCGCCGTGCTCGTGCTCGAGCCGGGCGAGGGCGGTCACACCGCGACGCTCCACTTCCGCGAGCGCGCCGGCCGCGACTCCGACGAGTTCTACGCCAACTCCGAGATCGGCGAGTTCTGGATCGGCCCGCGCCCCTCGCTGGCGCAGGTGTCGAGCGACCTGGGCCTCGAGGCCCGCGGCATCGACGAGCTCGATGCCGTTCTGGACGCCCGCGACGACGTCCCCGTCGCCCTCCTGAGCGAGGCCGACCCGCTGGTGACCGCCCGCCTGCAGCGCGACGGCGGTTCCGAGCGCGACGACGCCCTCGAGCGCGACCTCTCCGAGCTGCGCCTGGTCAAGGACGCCTACGAGATCGCCGAGCTCCGCGCCGCCGTCGCCGCGACCGCCCGCGGCTTCGAGGACGTGCTCTCCGACCTGCCGCGGATCGTCGCGCACGAGCGGGGCGAGCGCCTGATCGAGGGCGTCTTCAACGGCCGCGCCCGCGCCGACGGCAACACGGTCGGCTACGACACGATCGCGGCCGCGGGAGCGCACGCCTGCATCCTGCACTGGACCCGGAACGACGGACCCGTGCGCCCCGGCGACCTGGTCCTGCTCGACGCCGGTGTCGAGCAGGAGAGCTACTACACCGCCGACATCACGCGCACGTTCCCCGTCGACGGGCGATACACCGAGGCGCAGCGCCGGGTGCACGAGACGGTGCGCGAGGCGGCCGACGCGGCCTTCGCGATCGTCCGGCCGGGCATCCGCTTCCGCGAGGTGCACGCCGCCGCGATGGCCGTGATCGCCCGCCGCACCGCCGAGTGGGGCCTGCTCCCCGTCAGCGCCGAGGAGGCTCTCGAGGCCGACAACCAGCAGCACCGCCGCTACATGGTGCACGGCACCAGCCACCACCTCGGGCTCGACGTGCACGACTGCGCGAAGGCCCGGCGCGAGATGTACCTCGACGGCGTCGTCGAGGAGGGCATGGTCTTCACGATCGAACCGGGCCTCTACTTCCAGCCCGATGACCTCACCGTTCCCGAGGAGCTGCGCGGCATCGGCGTGCGGATCGAGGACGACGTGCTGGTGACGTCCGACGGCGCCGAGAACCTCTCGGTCGGCATCCCCCGCTCGGCCGACGACATCGAGGAGTGGATGGCGCGACTCGCGCGCTGACCGCGTCAGGCGGCGAGGGCTCGGCGGACGAACGAGCCCTCGGCCGCGGCGAGCGCGAGGCCCTCGAGCAGGGTCGCGAGCTGGCCGCTCGGCGCGGCGGGATCCTCCGGGTGCCACTGCACCGCCAGCACCGGCGCCGAGCGGTGCTCGATGGCCTCGACGACCCCGTCGTCGGCGACCGCCGCCACCTGCAGCCCGGGGGCCAGCACATCGACCGCCTGGTGGTGCGCGCTCTGCACGGCGAGCTCGTCGGCACCGAAGAGGTCGCCGAGCGAGGTCATGGGCGCGAGGGCGACCGCATGGCGGTGCATCCGCTCGTGCGCGGGGGCCGCGGCGTTCACGTGCGCGGCGTCGGGTCCGAGGTCGGGGACGAGGGTGCCGCCGAGGGCGACGTTGACGATCTGGAGTCCGCGGCAGATCCCGAGCAGCGGGGTGCGGCGGGCGATCGCGCGGTGCACGAGAGCGATCTGCGCGGCGTCGGCCCGCTCGGCGTGCGGTCCCTCGCCCGGGTAGCCGCGCGCCACTCCGTAGCGCTCGGGCGCGATGTCCTCGCCGCCGGCCAGCACGATCGCGTCCGCACCGGCGGTCTGCTCGAGCAGCGCCGCCGAGCCGAGGTCCTCGGCGGCGAAGCGCCGCGCCTCCCAGCCGAGCTCGCGGGCGACGGCGAGGAGGCGGCCGTTCAGGACCTGCACGTAGGCGTGGTACTCGTCGCGACCGGGTCGCGCACGGGTGACCTCCACGATGGCGAGCGTTCCTGGCATGCGTCCCATCCTGGGGCGCCCGTGCGGCGCGGTCGACCCGCGGCGACACGGTCTGTAACACGGGGCCCGTACGATCGCGGAGTGACCCCGCCGCTCCCGACCCTGCCGGAGCGGCTGCAGCGCCTCCGGTCCGACGTCTCCGTCCTCGCGACCACCTCCTCCGAGCGCCAGGTGCGGCCGCTGCGCGAGGCACTCGACGCGGTCGCCGACGGCGCGTCCTCCGCCCTGCTCGACGCCGTCGAGGGGCTGACCGCTCTGCTCGCCACGGCGGAGGCGCAGCTCAGCGGTCTCGAGCGCTCGGTCAGGGACGACCTCGACCGGGCGGCGACGCTCTCCGATGTGCGCACCGCGGCGCAGCTCGGATCGGCCGCCGACGTCGCGACGGCGTGCGCCGCCGCCAGCGCGCTGCTGCTCGACGCCGACGAGGCCCGAGCAGCCGGCTCACTGCACGACCCGGCCGCCGTCCTCGCCCTGCTGATCGAGGCGGACGCCGTGCTGGACACCGTCGTCGCCGGCTACCGCGAGCCGCGGACGCGAGCCGAGCGGCAGCTCCTGCTCTTCGAGGCCGCGCGGACCGCCGCCCGCCTCGGGGCCGACGCGGCGTCGCTCCTCGGCCTCGTGCACGGCGATCGCGTCACCGCAGCACCCCGGATCCTCGCGGAGGAGACGACCGACCGGCTCGCGAAGGCGGCGCGACTCGCCGCCACCGACCCCGCCGCCGCCCTCGAGCTGGCGCGCGGCGCCGTCGACCGGGGGCGCTCGGCGCTCGACGAGGCTCTCGTCGATCTCGACGCCCCGCGCTGAGCGCGGCCGGCCGGACGGGGGCCCGGCGCACGCCTCGACCCGGCGATCGTGCGTGCCATAGTGAATCCCATGGCGTCCTTCCTCGTTGTCCCGCAGTGGCAGGGCTCCGCGTCGACGCGGGCCATGCGCCTGGTCGACGGAGCCGAGGCGATCCGCGGCGATCTGCCCTCCTCCGCGACGATCGTCGTCGACGTGCCGCCCGAGGCGGGCGACGCCCAGGACACGGGCGTCCGCCGCTACGCCTCGGTCGCGACCACCACCGAGCGGATGCGCGAGGCGCTCCTCGGCCGCACCGGCCCGATCGTCACCATCGGGGGCGACTGCGGCGTCTCCTTCGCCGCCCTCGGCCACGCCGTCCGCGTCTCGGCACAGCCGGTCGCCGTGGTCTGGTTCGACGCGCACCCCGACGCGAACACCCCCGCGACCTCGCCGAGCGGCGCCTTCTCGGGCATGGTCCTCTCGGCCGCGCTCGGGCACGGCGTCGGCCTGCTCAGCGCCGCCGCCGACGAGCGGGTCCCGGCCGAGCGCGTCGTGCTGGCCGGTGTCCGCTCGAGCGACCCCGGCGAGCTCGAGGGCCTGCTCGAGAGCGGCGTCCGGCACCTCCCCGTCGACGCGCTCGATCCGGAGTCGCTCGTCGCCGCCGTCGAGGCGACCGGCGCCGGCGCGGTGTACGTGCACATCGACCTCGACGTCCTCGACCCGGCCGACCTCGCGGGTCTCTTCGACCCGGTGCCCTTCGGCGTCCCCGCCACGCGCCTGATCGCCTGCCTCGAGGCGCTGCGCGCGCGATTCCCGCTCGCGGGCGGGGCCGTCACCTCCTTCGCGCCAGCCTCTCCCGCGGCGGCCGTCGACGACCTGTCCACGATCCTCCGGATCGTCGGCGCGCTGACCCGCGGGGTCTGAACGGCCTACCGGGCCCGAGCGATCCGCGGGGCCTGAGGGACCCCCGTCAATCCCCGTCGGCAGCCGCCCCAGTGTCGGTGGCACCCGGCAAGATGGAGGGACGCGACCCGAGAGGCGGAACGATGACTGCGATCCCCCCGCGCGAGCGCGTGCGCACCGAGCGCCGCGGTCACGCCCTCGAGATCGTGCTCGACCGCCCCGAGAAGCGCAACGCCGCCGACTTCGCGATGCTGAGCGCCCTCGCCGCCGCCTACGGAGAGCTCGACCGCGAGCCGGAGCTCCGGGTCGGCGTGGTGCTCGCCGAGGGCGAGCACTTCACCGCCGGCCTCGACCTCGCCGACATCGGACCCCGACTGGGCTCGGGCGGCCTCGACTTCGTTCCCGAGGGCGGCCTCGACCCGTGGGGGCTGCGCACCCGTCCGGTCTCCAAGCCGGTCGTCATCGGCCTGCAGGGCACCTGCCTCACTCTCGGCATCGAGCTCGCGCTCGCGAGCGACGTGGTCGTGGCCGAGGAGTCGACCCGCTTCGGCCAGGTCGAGGTGTCCCGCGGCATCCTGCCCTTCGGCGGCGCCACCCTGCGCTTCCCGCGCGCCGCCGGCTGGGGCGACGCCCTCCGCTGGATCCTCACGGGCGACACCTTCGACGCCGCGGAGGCCCGCCGCATCGGGCTCGTGCAGGAGGTCGTCCCCGACGGGACGGTCGGCGAGGCCGCTCACACCCTCGCCGAGCGGATCGCCGCCCAGGCACCGCTCGCCGTGCAGGCGGCCCTCGCGAACGCCCGTCTCGCCGTCTCCGACGGCGACGCGCAGGCCGCCGCCGCGCTGCCGGCCGAGCTGGCCCGCCTCGCGGCGTCCGACGACGCCCGTATCGGCATGGAGGCCTTCCTGGCCCGCACGACCGCGGAGTTCACCGGCCGATGAGCGACGAGACCCTGATCAGCGCACCCGCGGGCACCGGCGGCCACTCCGCTCTCGAGGCGCAGCGCGAGCGCGCGGCGCAGCAGCTCGAGATCCGCCTGCGCTACGGCGACCAGGTCTGGGAGCTGCGCGAGGTCGACCACTTCGCCGTCTTCTCCCGCCGGAGCCGGGCACGCAGGGCCGCGCGCACGCTCGTCGCCTCCGGGTACGAGATCGCGATCTCGCGGCTGAGGCTCCGGCACGTCCTGGTGGCGAGCCACCACGCCGCCGTCGACGAGGAGGCGACCACCGCCTTCCTCCGCCAGGTCGTCGACGCGGTCGAGCGCGAGGGCGGGCGCTACGACGGCTGGCGGGCCGAGATCGTCCCCGCGCACTGATGCGCGAGCGGCAGACATCCAGCGGGGCGCCCGACGCGCCCGCGACGAAGCGGGAGAGATCATGAGCACCGACCGAACCACCACCACCACCGACGACTTCGACCTGATCGTCATCGGAGCGGGCCCGGTCGGCGAGAACATCGCCGACCGCGCCGTCCAGGGCGGCCTCACCGCCGCGATCGTCGAGAGCGAGCTCGTCGGCGGCGAGTGCTCGTACTGGGCCTGCATGCCCTCGAAGGCGCTGCTGCGCGCGCCGATGGCGCTCCGCGCCGCTCGAGACCTGCCGGGAGCCGCGCAGGCCGTGACCGGCGGAGTCGACGTGGCGGCCGTGCTCGCGCACCGCGACTCCGTCACGAGCGGCTGGGACGACCACGGTCAGGTGCAGTGGCTCGAGGGAGCGGGCATCACGCTCGTCCGAGGACACGGGCGCCTGAGCGGCGAGCGCGAGGTCAGCGTGACCGCACCCGACGGGTCGGTCCGGGTGCTGCGCGCCCGCTCGGCGGTCGCCGTCGCGACCGGCACCACCGCGGTCGTCCCCGACGTGCCGGGCCTGCGCGACGCCGCCCCGTGGACGAGCCGCGAGGCGACCAGCGCCGAGTCGGTGCCCGCACGCCTCGTCGTCGTCGGCGGCGGAGTCGTCGCCTGCGAGATGGCCACGGCCTACGCGGGCCTCGGCTCCTCCGTGACCCTGCTGGCCCGCAGCGGGCTGCTCGCCGCGTTCGAGCCGTTCGCGGGCGAGCTCGTCGGCGACGCCCTCCGCGAGCTCGGGGTCGACGTGCGGATCGGCGCCTCCCCCGCGTCGGTCGAGCGCCGCGACGACGGCACCGTCGCCGTGACCCTCGACGGCGGCGACGTCGTCGAGGCCGACGAGATCCTCGCCGCCACCGGGCGCGCTCCGCACACCCGCGACGTGGGGCTCGAGACCGTCGGGCTCGAGCCCGGCTCCTCGCTGAGCGTCGACGACACGATGCTCGTCCTCGGCGCCGACGGCACGCCCGTGGGCGGAGGATCGCCCTGGCTCTACGGAGTCGGCGACGTCAACCACCGCGCTCTACTCACCCACCAGGGCAAGTACCAGGCCCGTGCGGCCGGTGACGTCATCGTCGCGCGGAGCACCGGTTCCGCCGTGCACGACGCACCGTGGGGCGCGCACGTCGCGACCGCCGACCACGAGGCCGTGCCGCAGGTCGTCTTCACCGACCCCGAGGTCGCCTCCGTCGGCCTCACCGCGGCCGCCGCCGAGAAGGCCGGCTACCGCACCCGCGTCGTCGACTACGAGATCGGCTCCGTCGCCGGCGCCTCGCTCACCGCTGTCGGCTACACGGGCACCGCCCGGATGGTCGTCGACGAGGAGCGCTCCGTCGTCCTCGGGGTGACGTTCGTCGGCAAGGAGGTGGGCGAGCTCGTGCACTCGGCCACGATCGCGGTCGTCGGCGAGGTCCCGCTGTCGCGACTCTGGCACGCGGTGCCCTCCTACCCGACGATCAGCGAGGTCTGGCTCCGGCTGCTCGAGACCTACGGACGCGACAGCGCGTGAGCCTCCTGCAGTCGGCCTCGCTGAGACGCGCGGTCGCCGAGGTCGCCCTCGACCCCGCGATCACCCGGCCCGGCTACCTCTTCGCCTGCGCCGTCGGGCTCACCTGGGGCGCACTCTGGAGCACCGGCCGCATCGAGCGCCGCAACGGACTGGTCGTCTTCACGGGCATGCCCTCGTGGTCCTTCGGCCGCGGCGGCTCCTGCGTGGGCACGAGCTACTACACCGACACGAACGCGTCGGACCGCGTCCTCGAGCACGAGGCCGTTCACAAGCAGCAGTGGCAGCGATGGGGCATGTGGTTCCCGTTCGCCTACCTCCTGGCGGGTCGCGATCCGCTGCGCAATCGATTCGAGATCGAAGCCGGTCTCGAGAAGGGCGGATACCTCCGTGGTCGCTGACATGAAGGGGCGCGTCGTCGTGCTCACCGGAGCGAGCTCCGGCATCGGCAAGGTCGCTGCGGCGGAGCTCGCCTCGGCGGGCGCCACCGTCGCCGTGGTCGGCCGGAACGCCGAGCGCACCCGCGCGGTCGCCGCCTCGGTGGGGGGCGAGCCGTTCCTCGCCGACTTCGACCGGCTCGACGACGTGCGCTCGCTCGCCGATGCGCTGCTCGCCCGCTACGACGGCATCGACGTGCTCGCCAACAACGCCGGCGGGCTCCTCTCCGAGCGCGGCGAGACAGCCGACGGCCACGAGCGCACCATCCAGAGCAACCACCTCGCTCCGTTCCTGCTGACGCGGCTGCTGCTCCCCCGCCTGATCGAGACCGGTCGCGAGCGGCCCGGGGCGCGCGTCGTGTCGACGGCGAGCCTCGCCAACCGCTTCGGGCACCTCTCGCTGCAGGATCTCGATCGCCGGAAGGGTCCGTGGCTCGGCGGCTGGCGCGCCTACGGCACGTCGAAGCTCGCGACGATCCTGTTCATCCGCGAGCTCGCCGAGCGGCTGCTCCCCACCGCCGTGGACGCCTACTCGTTCCACCCCGGCTTCGTCGCCACCGGGTTCGGCTCGGACTCGCGCTTGATGAACGTGATGTCGTCCCTCACCCACGGCTCCTACGGCATCACCGCCGAGGCCGGTGCCGTGCCGCTCATCACCCTCGTCTCGGAACCCGACGTCGGGGCCGCGAGCGGCACCTACTTCGACGGCCTCAAGCCCGGAGGCGCCCTCGCCGCCCAGGCCCGCGACCGCCAGCTCGGCCGCGACCTCTGGACCCTCTCGTCGCGCCTGGTGGGCGTCCCGCCCACCCTCTGACCACCGGCGGCCGGCACTCCGGCCGAGTCGGCGCCGGTCACCCGCCCATGCTGGTCGAGCAGCCCTGCAGGGGCGTAACGAGACCCACCAGCGTCAACAGGTCGGGCCTCTGCCCTGACCTTCTGACGGACGTGGATCTCGATACGCCCGCTCCGCGGGCTACTCGATCAGCGGGCTCATGGTGCCGCCACGCTGCATGCGGGTCGAGCCCACAGCCCCGCAGGGGCGTACTGCATGCTGGTCGAGCAGCGCCGCAGGGTCGCACTGCATGCTGGTCGAGCAGCGCCGCAGGGTCGCACTGCATGCTGGTCGAGCAGCCCCGCAGGGGCGTATCGAGACCGACCAGCGTCAACAGGTCAGGGTTCAGCCCTGGCCTTGTGACGGACGCGGATCTCGATGAGCCCGGGCTACTCGATCAGCGGGATTGCTGCGCCGTCCTGATCTAGTTCGCTTCGGAGCGGCCGGTGCGCCAGTACCCCATGAACGCCACGCGCTTGCGGTCGAGGCCGAGCTCGGTGACGAGGCAGCGGCGGATGAGCTTGACGGCGCCCGCCTCGCCCGCGATCCACGCGTAGAGGCCGGGGTCCGTGCTCTCCTCGGGCACCTCCCACAGGATCTCGCTGTCGACGTCGACGTCGGACACCTCGACTCCGCGATGGTGCGCCGTCAGGAAGCGGGTCGCCCAGGCGCGAACGGAGGTGCCCAGGAGGGCGCCGGGAGCCGTGCCGGGCGCCCGGACCAGCCAGGTGACGCTCACTCCCGCGGGGTGACGCAGCACGAGCCGGTCCTCCGCGGTGGGCACCTCGAGGAACGCCGCCCCGGACGCGTCGTCGGCGAGGCTCTCGAGGATGGCGCTGATGGCCGGAACCGCGGTCTCGTCGCCGGCGAGGAGCAGCGTGGTCGCTGCTCCCGGGTGCCACTCGACGCCTCCGCCGGCGATCTCGGAGCGGGAGTCGGGGGCGACGATGACCACGCGGGCGCCGGGCGCCGCCGACTCGACCCACGCCGAGGCGGGACCGGTGTCGCCGTGCGCGACGAAGTCGACGTCGACCTCGGCGAGCTCGGGCCGGGTCGCCCGGATCGTGTAGGTGCGGAGCGGGTTGCGCTGCTCGTCGGGCAGCTCGCGCCAACGGAGGTACCAGTCGGGCGCGAGGCCGTCGGGGCCGCCGGCGTCGGCCACCGAGCCCATGAAGTCGTCCGCGCTCGAGGTCGCCGTCGGCACCACGAGCTTGATCCGCTGGTCGGGGCCGGTGCAGCCCACGGCGGCGAGCTCGTCGCCGGTCAGGGTGACGCGGATGAAGTGGGGGGCGATCCGGGTCGCGCGGGCGACGGTCGCGAGGAACGGCCGGTAGGCCGGGCGGGCGGGGGCGTCGGTCGTCGGAGGCATCGATCCAGTATCGCACGGAAGGTTAGGCTCACCTAACCCTGCATCGTCAGATCGAGCGGGTGACGTGCTCGGCCGAGGTGCGCAGGCGCGCCTCGACGTCGGCGGCGAGCTCGGCGACGAGCGGCCCGGCTCCACCGATCCAGGCGCAGAAGTCGTGGCGGTCGTCGGCCCACGGGTAGTCGCGGTCGATCACCGACATCTCGCCGACCCACGCGCGCACCGCGCGGTCGAGGGCCTCGCCGCGGCCGCAGAGTGCGCCGGTGCCGGGAGCGCCCGAGCGCGTCGACCGGCCGAGCCAGGTCACGCAGACGCGGCCGGGTGCGGCGAGCGGCGGGAGCCCGCGGGCGTCGTCGACCTCGATGAAGACCTGTCCGCGCGCGTTCGCCGGGAGCTCGTCGAGCAGGCTCTGGATCCACGGGACGACGGTCTCGTCACCGGCGATCAGGAACTGCTTGGCGTCGACCGGCAGCGCCTCCACGGCGTCCGTCTCGCGTCCCTCGTACATGCACATCGAGAGCAAGTATAGGCATGCCTAACCTAAGCGACAACGGCCGGAGCCTGATGATCGGCCGGGCATCACCACTGCGGCGGATGGCGCCTCTGCCAGCGCGCCCGCCGCTCGAGCTGCGCGCCGATCGAGAGCAGCACCGCCTCCCCGCCGGGTCGCCCGATCAGCTGGATCCCCATCGGCAGCCCCTCGGCGGTCGTGCTCAGCGGCAGGGTGATCGCGGGCAGCCCGCTCACGTTCACGAACGACGTGTAGGGGGTGTACTGCACCTGCTGCTCGAAGTTCCGCTCCGGATCGTCGGCGGAGTACCAGCCGACCGGGCGGGGTGGCATCGTGAGCGAGGGCGTCAGCACGGCGTCGTACCCCGAGAAGGCCGCGATCACGGCGCGCTCGTAGGCCGAGAGCACCGATGCCGCCTCCATGATCCCCCGGGCGGAGCGACGGCGCCCCTCGGTGACGAGCCAGCGGGTGAGCGGCTCGAGCAGGTCGAGATCCGCACCCTCGATCGGCAGGGTGGCCGCACCGCTCTGCCAGAGCGCCCGGAAGGCGGCCGGGTACGCGGTGCTCGGAGGCAGTGCCGCCTCCTCGAGACCGTGTCCGAGCGCGTCGAGCGCCGCGATGCCCTCGTCGAGGGCTGTGCGCGCCTCGGGAGCGAGCCCGATCTCGTAGGCCTCGTCCCAGGGCGACTGCGTGAGGACGCCGATCTGGAAGCGTCCCTCTCCGCGCACGGCAGCGCCGAGGAACGACCGCTCCCTGTCGCCCGGTGCCGTGAGCGCGTACCGCTCGGGGATCGCTCCGTTGCGGCGCTCGAGCAGCCCCTCGAGCAGGAGCCCGGCGTCGGCGACCGAGCGGGTGATCGGGCCCGCGACGGTGAGTCCGCCGACGCCGCCGATCCCGGACAGCGCGGGAACGCGCCCGCGAGAGGGCTTCAGACCGACGAGCCCGCACGCCGCGGCCGGGATGCGGATCGAGCCGCCCCCGTCGGAGGCGGGCGCGAACGGCAGCAGACCGGCCGCCACCGCGACCGCCGCTCCCCCGCTCGACCCGCCGGCTCCGAGCCGGGTGTCGTAGGGCGTGACGGCCGGAGGCCCCACCCGGCTCTCGGTGTACGACGGCATGCCGAACTCGGGCGCGGCCGTCTTGCCGAGGCTGACCGCCCCGGCGGCGTCGAGCACGTCGACGATCTCGTCGGAGGCGTCAGGTACGAAGTCCGCGCGCAGCCGCGATCCGAAGGTGGTGCGCACCCCGGCGCGGCGCCAGAGGTCCTTGTCGCCGCTCGGCAGCCCCCAGAGAGCCGCAGTGCGCGGCAGCGATCCGGAGGCGAGGGACGCGGCTCGCGCGCGCGCCGCCTCCGCCGTCACGGTCGTGAACGCACCGAGCTCGCCGTTCAGCCGCTCGATGCGGGCGAGGTAGTGCTCGGTCAGCTCGAGCGGCGTGACCTCGCCGCGCTGCAGCCAGTCCCACTGCTCCTGCGCGCTGAGGTGGTGGAGTTCGAACATGGGACGACCCTATTCCGCGGCTCCTGGAAGCCTGCGGAACAGGGTCGTCGGTCGGTCTACGCGGCGCGGCTGCCGGACTCGCGGGCGCTCTCGTCGAGGCCGAATCGACTCCCGGGTGCCACGAACGTGTCGCGGTCGACCCGCGCGCCGGTCGCGATGACGGCGGAGTCGCCGATCCGCGAGTAGCTCCCGATCCGCGCGCCGGGGCCCACGATCGCCTCGGGCCCGACGTGCACGTTCGCGCCGATGAAGGCGCTGTGCCCGATCATGGCGTCGCGGTCGATCCAGCTGCCGGCGCCGATCCAGGCGCGCTCGCCGACGTTCGCCCCGGGCTCGACGTACGCACCCGTCTCGACGAACGCCGTCGCTGCCACTCGCGACCCCGGTGCGACCATGCCGCGACCGTTCGCGTGACGGCGGTAGACGATCTCGTCGTCGCCGCCGCGGGTTCCGCGTGCCTTGCTGGTACCTGTTCCTGCCATATGCCTCGTGCTCCTCCGAGCGTCCCTGGGGGCGGTGCTCCGAAGCCCCGTCCCGTCATCGGTAGACAACAGCGAGAACTGCTCAGGCATTCCCCCGACGAGGGCCGCAGCCGCGCCGGTCAACGGAGTACGAGATCGTCGTCAGGACCGAGAGGAAGGGCCTCGAGGCCGGATCCGATGACCGCATCGATGCACTCCTGCGTGCCGCCGACGACCGTGCTGTCGTAGTCGACCTCGGTCACCACGAACCAGGAGCGGTCCTCCGGCCACCAGACAGCCGGAGTGCGCTCACCGGCGAATCCCACCACATCCTCGACGGCGCCGTGGAACAGCGCGAGACCGCGCAGAGACCATGTGAACCTCGCGGCCTCGCGGGGCGGGACCGAGTCGGCCCAACCCTCCCAGAGTCCGAACCAGCAGGAATGAGGGGTCGTCGTCTGCTCCTTCAGAACGGCGGAGAGGCGTCGCGCGTCGTCGAGCAGGAGGAAGCCGACTCGTGGCGCCAGCCCCGAGGGCTCGCCCTCCAGGGAGAGGTCGATGTGCTCCCATTGAACTGTCGGCGACATCGGGACGCCCGCACGAGCAGCGAGAGACGACCACGTCTCGGGGGCGACGGAGTGCAGCACCCTCGCGAACGCGGGGTACGTCGCAGGAACCAGCTGACGGACGGTGAGACCGCCACTCGTCGACCCTCGGCTCACCCATTGTGCGGCATCGGCGTCGGACCAGGCTTCAAGCATTCAGTGTCCTTCCTCGGCAGTGGCGCTGATCCGGTAGTACACCGCCCCGTCGCCGGCTGTCGAATCGACGCTGTCGACGGACGA
Source organism: Rathayibacter sp. VKM Ac-2754 (assembly GCF_009807095.1). Taxonomy (GTDB): domain Bacteria; phylum Actinomycetota; class Actinomycetes; order Actinomycetales; family Microbacteriaceae; genus Rathayibacter. The sequence goes on from NZ_WUCC01000008.1 coordinate 50,450, forward strand.
GCTCCTCGAGCAGTCGACCGTCCTTGCCGCACCGCCGCCCTCGAGGTTCTGTACCCGCGGGGAGAAGCCGGCGGGGAAGGTCACCGTTCCCGACCCGACTCCCCAGTACCTCGCGTTCTTGCAGGGCTCGGCCGCATTCGACGCGACGTAGAAGTCGTTGTACTTCTGCTTCCAGCCGTTCGCGGACTGAGTGCCCCGAAGACCGGTCGATGAGTAGATCGAGTCGACTCCGGACGTGCACTTGATATCCGAAGTGACATTGATCGTCCCGCCAACATGAGAGGAGTTGTGCGGATAGTGGACTTTCAAAGTGCAGGTGATGACGCGGCCCCCGGGCCCGGAGGCAGCCTCCGCCGGAGGCGCTATCGCCAGACTCGTGAGCGAGAGCGCGGCGAGAGCCGCACCGATCACACGCATCTTCATGGACAGGATCATCGTTGCCTCCAGTTGTCAGGTCGCGGTGTTCTTCAGATTCCGCCACCACCCACAACATGAGCAATCCTCCACAAAAGGGGACGGGGGCCGCTCAGCGCTCCTCGACGCGATCGGCCAGCGCCGTCACGATGGCGCGGAAGCGCTCGGGGGCAGCGCGGAGCCGCCGGCGCGCCAGGACGCCGGCGAGTGCCGACGAGGCGGTCGACGCGACGACCTCGAACTCGACGCGCGTCCCTTCCTCATCCGGCAGCACGCGCCACTGCTCGGCGCCGAGCACGGGGAGCCGGCGCTGCAGCCCGTCGTCGTCTCGCGTGTAGCCGCCGCCGTCCTCGGCCTCGAGGAGGTCGGCGAGGGCTCCGAGCACGAGCGCCGGCTCGGCGTGGAGGATCGAGGCGAGGGCGAGGAGGCTCTGCATCGCCGCAGTCTCGCACGCCGAGGCGTCAGGAGCGGGCGTCGAGCACCCGCCGGAGCCAGTCGAACGAGGCCTTGGGCACCCGATCGGCGCCACGGGTGTCGAGCGCGACGAGTCCGTGCGGCCGGGTGTAGCCGTGCTGCCACTCGAACGCGTCGACCAGCGTCCACAGCTGCACCGACTCGAGCGGCAGCCCCTCGTGGACGGCCTGGGCGAGCGCGCCGAGGTGCGCGCCGATCCAGCGGATGCGCTCGGTGTCGACGATCGCCCCGTTCCGGTCGATGCTGTCGGGGTAGCTCGCTCCGAGTGCCGTGACGACCAGCGGAGGGAGGGTGTCGCCGTAGCGCTCGACGAGCCTCCTGAGGACGGCCACCGGCGCCCACGGGGCGGACGGCGAGCCGTCGCCGGTCCGGTCGAGCTCGGGCCACGGCCGCTCGTGGAAGGGCAGGGTCGGCGGGGCGCCCACTCCGACGGGCGCGGCCGGGTCGCGCCCCGCGGCGATGCGCTGCGGAGCGAGGGGCGCGACGGCGTAGAAGTCGAGCGGTGCGCTGATCCGCTCGAGGTCGCGCGGATCGACCCGCTCCAGCTTCTCGAGGAACGGCGGCAGCTCCCCCGGCCCTGCCGGGTAGGCGCCGGTGAGGACCGCGTCGGCGACCAGCCTGTTGCGCAGGACGTCGGCCAGTGCGGCCCAGGCGCCGTCCTCCTCCGACTCGGTGGCCGGTTCGACCGGCGCCAGAGCGTCGACGAGTCCGATGCGCCCCGAGACCTCGGCGGCCCGGAGCGCCTCGACGGCGACACCGTGGCCGAGGAGCTGGTGGTGCAGCGCGGGCAGGGCGTTGAAGAGCCGCCCCGCTGCGGGAGCCTGCCGCGTGAGCGCGTAGCCCTCGAGCATCACCGTCGACGGCTGGTCGAGAGTGATCCAGTCGGCCACTCGGTCGCCGAGGCGCGAGCCGACCTCGAAGGCGAGGTCGCCGAAGCGGAGCGCCGTGTCGCGGTTCATCCAGCCGCCGCTGAGGGCGGAGGGCGTGTCGCGGTGGTGGAGGGTGAGCGCGACCCGGATCCCCGCCTCTGCGAGCGCGTCGAGCACCCGGTCGTAGAAGCCGAGACCGCCGTGGTCGATCGGCCCGCGGCCCTCGGGCTGGAGGCGCGTCCACGCGATCGAGAGGCGCAGCTCGTCGATGCCCAGATCGACCAGCAGGGCGAGGTCGTCGCGCCAGCGGAGGAGGAAGTCGGTCGCGATCTCGGGAGTCGCCTCCTCGGCGATCGTCCCGCGGCGGAGGGCGAAGTCGTCCCACACCGACCGCCCGCGGCCGCCGGTCTCGAGCGAGCCCTCGGTCTGGAAGGCGCTCTGCGCGAGCCCGACGCGGAGCCCCGGCGGGAGGAGCCGGCCGAGCTCGCGTGGATCGTCGAAGCGCACCGCCTCGGCGCGCACCCGCCGCCGATCGCGCCCGCGTGCCTCGTCCTCGCTCATCCGTGCCTCCGAGCCGTAGTGGGATGGGTATATTGTCGCGGAAGCGCTCTCCCGCCCCGGACCACGGCTCCCCCGCCCGGCGGACCCGCCTCCCTCCCTCGGTGTACATCTCGCAACGACGGTGCGGCGCGCTTGACACTGCCCGCGCACCCCCGTGCAATGGACGCAACTGTGATAGCGAGCGTCGACGTGGCAAGGCCGGGGGGTTCATCGGGCGTCCCGATGGGTCGGCTCCGCCGATCCCGCAGGAGCGGCGCCCGTCGACGCGGGGCGTTCCTCGCCGTTGTCCTGGCGACTCTCGGAGCCGCCGCGGTCCTGCTCGCCCCGTCCGCGCAGGCGGCGGCCCTCACGATCACCGCCCCCGCCTCGGGCACCGTCCTCCCCAGCCGCTCGGTGACCGCGACCGGCACCGGGACGGCCGGCGATCAGATCCAGATCAGCACGCAGAACGGCGGAGACCCGGTCTGCATCACCACCGTTGCGACGGATGAGACCTGGTCCTGCTCGTTCGAGCTCGACGACGGCCGCTTCGCGCTGACGGCCGTCGAGCTGCTCGCCACCGGCGGGACGACCTCGGCGAGCGTCGGTGTCGCCGTCCTGGGCCCGCCCGTGATCGAGTCGGTCGACGGCTCGGCGACCTCGGCCGGGTCGGTCAGCGGGACCGCCTACCCCGGTGCGAGCGTCGCCGCGACCTCCGACGGCGGCGCCTCGTGCCTGGCCACCGCCGACTCCGCCGGACGCTGGTTCTGCCAGCTCGCCCCGGCACCGGCCGCCGGGAGCCACCGCGTCACGGCGACGCAGACCGCCTCCTTCGCGGGCGGCGCCGTGTCGCCCCCGAGCGCGGCCGTGACACTGGTCGTCGACACCGTCGAACCGGAGGCGCCCACCGTCACGTCTCCCGGCGCGGGCGCCGCGCTGCCACTCGTCGGAGCCGTGTACACGGGCACCGGCGTCGACGGCACGCGCGCCTTCGTCTACGTCGACCGCGTCAACACCTGCGACGCCCCGGTGACCGGCGGAGTCTGGACCTGCACGGGCGGCACCGTCACCGCCGGTGCGCACCGCGTCTCCGCCATCGCGGGTGACGCGGCCGGCAACTACAGCTCGCCGAGCCCGTGGCTCGACGTCACCTTCGCCGCGGCGGCGACCCCCACTCCCTCGGCGACCGCGCCGACCCCGAGTGCGACCGCGACCGCGCCGGGGACCGCGAACCCGTCGACCGTTCCCGGATCGACGTCGCCGACCCCGAGGTCGACCACGCCCCGCCCCACGGCCACCTCGACCCCGACGCGACCCGGCCAGAGCTCCCCCGCACCGCAGAGCACGCAGGCGCCGGGCGCGACCGCTGCTCCGGCACCCGGCGCAGCGCCCACCGACGCACCCCCCGCCGCGCCCGCGCCCGCGCCGGCGGACGGCGGATCGGCCCCCGGCGGCTGGAGCGCCGCGACCGGCATGACCACCGCGCTCTCCTCCGGCGCCCCGCTCGTGACGATGGCCGACTGGGTGCGCTCCCTCGCTCTGGCGCTCGCCTCGCTCGCCCTCGTGATCGTCCCGGCCCGCCTGGCGGTCGCGGGCCGAGCCCCTCGGGTGCCGCGCACCTGGCAGCTCACGGGCCGCAACCGCGCCCGAGTCGAGTTCGACGACCGGCCGGAGCGTCCCGCCCCCTCGCCGCGCGCCATGGTGATCGGGATGATCGGCAGCGCCGCGGGGCTCGTCCTGCTCTCCGGACGCGTCGACGGACAGCCCGCCTACCTGAGGCTCCTGATCGCGGTGATCGTCGCGGTCGCACTCGTGAACGCCGTGGCGGCCGCGGTGCCGGCGCTCCTCGGCCGACGCCTCGGCCTCCCCGGCATCCGCATCGTCGGCGCGCCCCGCGCTCTGGTGCTCGTCGCCGGCGCCGCGCTGCTCTCGCGCTTCGCCGGTCTCGACCCCGCGTTCCTCTTCGGCGTCGTGATCGGGCTCCTCCTGCCCGACGCGACGACGGCCGTCGACAGGGCGAAGCTGGCGACCGCGCGCGTCGTCGCGCTGCTCGCTCTCGGCGGACTCGCCTGGGGCGCCTCCGACCTCGTGCCGGCCGACGGCTCGTTCACCGCGGTGCTCGCCGCCGAGGTGCTCAGCGCGACCACGCTGCTCGCCGTGGGCTCGAGCGTCGTCCTGCTCTTCCCGGTCGGCCGCCCGGCGGGTCAGAGCATCCTGCGCTGGTCGCCGGCCCTCTGGCTCGGGCTGACCCTGCTGTCGACGACCGTGCTCTTCCTCCTGCTCACCCCGACCATCAGGGCGTGGTCGAGCGACGGAGGCGCGGCACCGGCGGTGCTCGCAGTCGTCGCCTTCAGCGCGGTGTGCACGTCGATCTGGGCGTGGCGCCGCTTCGTCGATCCGGAGTAGCGGCCGCCTCAGCCGATCGTGGCGAGCTCGCGCACGTCGTCGTCCGGGAGGACGTCGGCCACGGCGCCGACGACGAACTCCCCGAGCGTCGCGATGCCGTCGTAGACGCTGAGGAACGCGGTGTCGGCCGCATCCCGCCCGGTGGCGATCCGGACGAGGCTGGGGCGCGGAGCGAGGGTGGTCGCGTCGACCACGTGCCACTCCCCGTCGACCCACGCCTCGGCGACCGCGTGGAAGTCCATCGGCGCGAGGCCGGGCGCGTAGACGGCGACGAGCCGCGCCGGGACGTCGAGCGCCCGCAGGAGGGCGATCACGAGGTGCGCGAAGTCGCGGCAGACGCCGCGGCGGGCGAGGAAGGTGCGCTCCGCGCCGTCGGTCGGCAGGCTCGAGCCGGGCACGTACGCCAGACGGGTGCCGACCCACGAGCTGACGGCGGCGAGCAGGTCCTGGCCCGAGAGCCCCGAGAACTCGGCGTGGGCGGTCGCCGCGAGGATGTCGGACTCGGCGTAGCGGCTCGGGCGCAGGTAGCGCAGCCGGTCGACCTCCTCGCCGTCGAGCGGGCCGAGGCGCCCGTCGATGCTCGCGCTGTAGTCGACGACCAGGCTCCCGCGCTCCGCCTCGAGGACGTGCAGCCGGGTGCCGTGCTGGTCGAGGACCTCGCGCGGAGTCACGGGACGCCCGTCCAGGGACATCGACAGCGTCTCGGGGGCGCCGTACGCCGATGCGACGGTGATCGAGAAGACGAGCATCGCGGGCTGCGCGACGTCGAGGGTGAGGTGGGCCGAGACGTCGCGCTTCATGATCGCTCTTCCTGGAGTGAAGGGGATGGGCGGTGCAGGTCGGGCTGGCCCGGGCGCGTCAGGCGCCCTGCTCGCCCTTCGGCGGCGGCGTGGGCGCGGCGTCGGGCTCCTGGACGAGCTGGAGCCCGCCGGACGAGTTCGCCGACACCGTGAGCAGGTCGATCCACGTGCGGTTGATCGAGGGCACGCGCCCGCCGAAGTACTTGAAGTAGAGCGGTACCGTCGGGTCGAGCCAGATGCTCGACCGGCCGTCGCCCACGGCTGGATCGTCGCGCCACGAGAAGAAGAAGCTCTCGCGCCGCCGCAGCTTGTTGGCGATCACGATCTGGACGTGCGTGAGCGTTCGGTCGTCGAACTCGATCTCGACGCCCGAGGCGCCGTAGAGCAGCTTCCCCATGGAGGCCTCCTGCCGCCCGTCGCCGGGCGGTGCGTGACGGTGCCCGCGGGCACGAGAGGAGGGTCGCACTCGTCGAGCGCGTCCCCCGGTGATCCGGCCGTCCCGCGCTCCCGCTCCGGCAGCGCGGGCGCTCCGAACGGGCGCGAGGACCGCCTTCGCTCGACTCTAGGGGAGGCGGGCTCGCCGGGCTGGGGATTGACGGTATCGAGACCGAACGGTAGCCGCCGAGCGACCCGCCGGAGCCGCTCCCGGCGATGTCGGAGGTCGGACGTACGGTACCCGCATGATCGAATGCGGAAGCTGCGGAACCGACTCCCTCGTCCTCGACCGCTCCGGAGCGAGCGACCTCGACGACCTCGTCGTGCTGTGCGCCGAGTGCGCGCCCGGCGAGATCACGGGAGCGCTCGAGGCGGCGCTGCTGAGCGCGCCCGTCCTCGAGAAGAGCGCCCACGCGCGTGCCGCGTGACTGAGCACTGATCGGAGCGAGCGCTCTTCGTCGCGGTACGAGCGCGTACCAGCACCGGCGACTCCACGTCGGACAACGGCGTGGTGCTCGTCCGCAGGTCGATTCAGTGGTGGATCCGTTCGTCCTGGACGACCGGATCCGGCTTCCTATTGGCGGCGCCGACCCCCTGACGCGCTGTCTCGTTCACCGGGGCTCGCTCGACGATGTAGCCGCACGAAGGAGTCGGGCCTCGTCGAGCGCGTGCGCCGGCGCGAGGGGGGACGCGAGCTATCCTCGTATCTTCGAGTGAGATGCGGGAGAGAAGCGTGGTCGAGTTCTGGCAGACCTGGTGGCTGCGTGTCGAGTGGCTGAGCCTGGTGGCCAGCGTCCTCTGAGGCCTCTGGATGCTGGCTGTTCTGCCTGCCTCCGTCATCCTCAGTACCCCCGATCACGTCACGTCCAGCGAAAGGCGCTGGCTTCGCATCCTCGGTTGGGCGAGCGTCATCAGTGGCCCGGCGAGGCCGAAGGCGTATGGGAGAGGCGCCGCGTGAAAGAGGTATTGCGCCCAATACGAGACGACCTTCCGAACGGCCGAACGCACTCATCGCGCCCGCTTCGCGATCCCGGTCCTTCTCGCGGAGGTGTCGGTCGCGGCCGCTCTCGCGCAGCTGGCGCTGACGCTCGTGTGCCTCATTCCCTATTCGACGATCTGGTTCCCGATCTCTTTCGCGCTCGCCGTTTTCGGTTGTGCCCCGTTCTTCGTCACGATGTCTCTGCGGAATCGCCGTTGGCGCAACCGCCAGCCATTCGAATGGAGCTTCTTCGAGCAGATGCTCTGGGTTCAGAACGCTTCGAAGGACTGCCCGCTCGCTGCAGATGCGCGACGTACTGATGCCCTCGACCTGGTCGAGAGACACCTCATCGAGAGATTCGCTCGCACTCCGCTCGACCTGCCGTCACAATCTGCGCGGGCCCGGCGTTGGCAGTCGGCCTCTCTTGCCGTCATCGCGCAGCGGCCCCTTCTCGAGGACCCTGCCACCGCCGTCGAGGACTCACAGCAATGGTTCGAGAGGTGCATCGAGCTGGTTCTTCCACCCCGGAAGAAGAGCCGTCACCGGGGCGCCTCCTTCGGCGAGGGACAGCTTCCGAAGCCCCTGCCCAAGCTCAAGCAGGATACCGCCCTCCAGGCTCCCTGGGTGATCGTCGTTCTCTACACGAACGTGCTCATGCTTCTCAGTGCCACATTCGCCGAAGACATCGGAGCTGAAGTCCGTGATCTCATCGCCGCTCCGATCACCGCGGATATCACGAGCACAATGAATGAGGTCATCACGAGTCTGACAGGCCTCGCAGCCCTGGTCGCCGCCGTGATCCCGATCGTCAGAGGATCTCGGAGATCCATTGTGCGCTGATCCCGGCGGATTCGGACGCCTGACGGGACGAAGCGGACCGTGGAGGCGCGCGAAGGTTCCCGTGCGGCCTCCTGGAGAAGGGCCCGGGACATGATTCGGCCTCTGCCGTCCGGATAGTGGAGAGCAGTTGGAGAGCCACGCGTCTGGTCGGAGAGCCGAACAAGATATCCGAGGCGATTCTGTGCTGATCGCCTACGTGGATGAGTCCTACAACCAGGATTACTACTTCATCGGTGCCGCCGTGACGACGAAGGAGAAGTGGGACGAACTGGAGCGGGAGTATCAACACCTGCGGCAGCGAGTGACCGCAGAGCCCGGCGTTCGACTAGACGTGGAGTTCCACGGGCACGAGCTGATGGGCGGCTCGGGCGACTGGAAGCCGTTGCGCGGCAAGCATCGAGAGGCGGCGGACATCTATGCGGCTGCTCTCGCCATCGCGCGGTCCGCTGGCGTGCACTACCTCTTCCGCGGTGTGGACGTGCAGCGCTTGAACACCCGATACCAGCTCCGGAGGAAGCCGCACGGGATCGTTCTTCAACACCTTCTCGAGCGGATCAACGACTATCGCCGCGACTGCTTCTCCTCGGACCACGGGAAGGTCGTCGTCGTGGCAGATGAGATCGCGACCCAGGAAGATCACCGGCGGCAGTTCGAGAGTTACCAATTGCTCGGAACCCCAGGTTATCGATCGAGCAAGCTCGATCTGATTTCGGCCCCGATCCACTTCGCATCGTCGAAGGACACCGGAGGGTTGCAGACTGCCGATCTCGCCGTGTACCTGCATCGACGGAGGAAGACAGTGATGGAGATCCACCCTAAGTCTGCGAAGACGATGACTCGACTGGGCGGGGTGCTGGACGACTCGACGTCTCACGACCGGGTCTGGACTCCTTGAGGATCCAGCCGCTCAACGACTAAGGCCCCGCTGAGCGGGGCCTTAGGCTGGCAACGTTCCGTCATCCGACCCGTTGTGCCTCCAGGATACACCTGGATGAGGACTCCTGGTCGGCGCAACAGCATCGCAGAGAGTGCCCCCACTGGGACTCGAACCCAGACTGAAACGATTTTAAGTCGTCTGCCTCTGCCGTTGGGCTATGGGGGCGGCCGGTGGGAGACGCGAGCGATCGCTCCTCCCACCGGTGACGTCAGGACTTGGCGGGCTCGCCGCCCACCGGGACCGGAGCGCCGGCCGGGCCGGGCGTCTCGGCCGGAGCGGCTGCGGCGGGAGCAGCCGGACGCGGGCGCGAGGCGTAGGTCTCGAAGGAGCCGCGCGGGTTCTCGCGGGCCTCGATCGAGGCGATGTCGCGGTCGAGCACGAGGTTGGCGGCCCAGCCGCCGACCACGCGGAGCTTGCGCTCCCACGAGGGCATGGCGAGACCGTGGTAGCCGCGGTGCATGACCCAGGCCGGGAAGCCCTTGATCGCGATCTTGCCGGACTGGAAGACGCCGACTCCGATGCCGAGACCGGCGACCGCTCCCTGGTTCTTGTGGAAGTAGTCCTTCGGGGTCTCGCCACGGAGGACGGCGACGATGTTCTTCGCCATCAGCTTGCCCTGGCGAACCGCGTGCTGGGCGTTGGGGACGCAGTAGCCGCCCACTCCGCCGCCGGTGAGGTCGGGGACGGCCGTCGCGTCGCCGGCACCCCAGGCGCCCTCGACGAGGACGTCGTCGTGGCCGACGCGGAGGTCGGCGCGCACCCGGAGGCGGCCCCGCTCCTCGATCGGGAAGTCGGAGTTCTTGATCGACGGGTTCGCCATGACGCCGGCGGTCCAGATGATCAGGTCGGACTCGAACGTCTGACCGGTCGACAGCTCGATGACGCCGCCCTCGGCCGACTTCAGCTGGGTGTCGAGGTGCACGGTCGCGCCGCGCTGGTCGAGGTTCTTGAGCACCCAGTGGCTCGTCTCGAGAGCGACCTCGGGCATGATCCGCCCCATCGCCTCGACGAGGTGGAACTGGGTCTCCTCGAAGTCGATCTCGGGGTAGCGCTTGAGCAGCGCGCTCGCGAAGGAGCGCAGCTCGGCGAACACCTCGATGCCGGCGAAGCCGCCGCCGACGACCGTGACGGTCAGCAGGCGCGATCGCTCGGGGCCTGCGGGCAGGGTCGCCGCCTTGTCGAAGTTGGTGAGGATGCGGTCGCGGATCGCGGTCGCCTCCTCGATCGTCTTGAGGCCGATCGCGTTGTCGGCGACGCCCGGGATCGGGAACGTGCGCGAGACCGAACCGGCGGTGACGACGATCTGGTCGTACTCGAAGTCGTAGGGCTCGCCGACCGTCGGGGTGATCGTCGCGGTCTTGCTCGCGTGGTCGATCTTGGTGACCTTCGCGGCGAGGATCGCGGTCTTCTTGAGGTGGCGGCGGAGCGAGACGATCGCGTGACGCGGCTCGATCGAGCCGGCCGCGACCTCGGGCAGGAACGGCAGGTACGCCATGTAGGGCAGCGGGTCGACGATCGTGACCTCGGCCTCGTTGGGGCGCAGGTACTTCTCGAGCTTCCACGCGGTGTAGAAACCGGCGTAGCCGCCTCCGACGATCAGGATTTTGGGCAAAGTACTCTCCAGAGGAATGGACCATGCGGATCACCCTGCGCAACGCGAAGTGCCCGCTCTCGACGCGGGTGGCAGCACTGACCCCGACTGGGAATCAGCTTAGCGAAGAGCGCGCCGATCGGCAGGTCGAGTAGGCGCTCGGCCTCAGCCCTCGACGAGCGCTCCCTCGAACGGCCGGCACTCGCAGCGCTCGGGCGACCAGTCGGCGCGGGCGAGGGCGAGATCGCCGATCGGATTCACTCCGGGCCCGGCGGCGAGGGAGTGACCGGCGAGCGCGTGCAGGCACTTGACCCGGGTCGGCATCCCCCCGGAGGAGATCCCCGCGATCTCGGGAACGGAGCCGATGCTCTCGCGGTCGGCGAGGAACGCCCGGTGCGCGGCGGCGTAGGCGTCGCGCAGCGCCTCGTCGGCGGCCAGCAGGTCGTTGTACTCGACCATGACCTGGGTCGCCTCGAGCTGCGAGATCGCGACCGTCGCCGCCGGGTGGGTCAGGTAGTAGAAGGTGGGGAACGGCGTGCCGTCGCTCAGGCGCGGGCTGGTGGAGACCACGGTCGGGTTGCCGCAGACGCAGCGGGCGCTGATCCCGACGACGTCGCGGGCGGGGCGGCCGAGCTGGGCCGAGACCACGGCGATGTCGCGCTCGGTGGGCGGATCGAAGGGGGGCGTGGTCACGGCGGGCTCCAGAGGATCTGCGGGAAGAACGCTCCAGTTTACGCCGGGGCCGCTCAGGGGGCCGGATCGAGCTCCGCGGTGCTCGGGTCGCCGAGGCCGGCGACCGCGATCGAGGACAGCAGCGACCCCGCCCAGTCGGTCGCCGTCTCCTGCACGGAGTCGCTCGCGGGCTGCTCGGCCTGCTGAGCGACGGCGATGTCGTCGAGCACCAGGTAGCTGACCTCTCCCGGCATCACGAAGTAGAGCCGCTCGCGCGCCTGCGCACGGATGTAGGCGGGGTCGGACCAGCGACTGCGCTCCTCGTCGAGGTTCTGCGACTGGGTCTTGGCCGCGTCGACCGAGCGCTGCAGCTCCGAGATCTCGGCGCGCTGCTCGACGAAGTTCTTGATGCTCGGGGCGAGGACGACGACGGCCATGATCATGATCCCCATCACGAGGAGCGTGAAGCCGGAGCCGCGCACGCCGGCGAGCCAGGCGGAGGAGGGAGCGGCGGGGGGCTGGCGGGGGCGCGGACCGCGCGCGGAGGCGGGGCGCGAGGACGACGGACGGGAGCCGGTCCTCGGTGAGCGTCCGGGGGTCGACGTCGTGGGCTTCGGCTTCGACGGCTTCGACGCCGTCGGCTCCGTCTTCGGGGAGCTCTGCCTGGGGGCGCTGCCCGGGGCGGCGGGGCGGCGGGGCGGACGGGCCATGGTGCCTCCTCTGGCGGGCAGCGGCTGGGGCGGGAACGGGAGCGGCCCCGGTGCCCGCAGCGCAGTGCTGGGGCTCCGGGGCCGCTCCGGCGGGGAGAGACTACGCGGTGAAGCGCGGGAACGCGGAGCGACCCGCGTAGGTCGCGGCGCCTCCCAGGATCTCCTCGATGCGCAGCAGCTGGTTGTACTTCGCGACCCGGTCGGAGCGCGCGGGGGCGCCCGTCTTGATCTGGCCGCCGTCCACCGCGACCGCGAGGTCGGCGATGGTCGTGTCCTCGGTCTCACCGGAGCGGTGCGAGAGGATCGCGGTCATGCCGTTGCGCTGGGCGAGCGCGACCGCGTCGAGCGTCTCGGTGAGCGTGCCGATCTGGTTGACCTTGACGAGGATCGAGTTGCCCGCCTTCTCGGCGATGCCGCGGGCGAGGCGCACGGGGTTGGTGACGTAGAGGTCGTCTCCGACGAGCTGCACCTTGTCGCCGATCTCGGCGGTGAGGTGGGTCCAGCCCGCCCAGTCGTCCTCGTCCAGCGGGTCCTCGATCGAGACGAGCGGGTAGTTCGCGACGAGGTCGGCGTAGTACGCCGAGAGCTCCTCGGCCGAGAGCTTCTTGCCCTCGAACGTGTAGGCGCCGTCCTCGAAGAACTCGGACGAGGCGACGTCGAGCGCGAGGCCGATGTCGGTGCCGGGGGTGAATCCGGCCGACTCGACGGCCTTGAGGATGAAGTCGAGCGCCTCGCGGTTGGTGGGCAGATCGGGGGCGAAGCCGCCCTCGTCGCCGAGGCCGGTGGCGAAGCCGGCCTTCTTGAGCTGCGACTTGAGGGCGTGGTAGATCTCGACGCCCCAGCGCAGGCCCTCGGAGAAGGACTCGGCGCCCAGCGGGACCGCCATGAACTCCTGGATGTCGACGCCGGTGTCGGCGTGCGCGCCTCCGTTGATGATGTTCATCAGCGGGACGGGCAGGGTGTGCGCGTTCGGGCCGCCGACGTAGCGGAAGAGGTCGAGGTCGGCCGACTGCGCGGCGGCCTTGGCGACCGCGAGGCTCACGCCGAGGATGGCGTTCGCGCCCAGGCGCGACTTGTTCTCGGTGCCGTCGAGCTCGATGAGCTCGGCGTCGACGAGGCGCTGGTCGGTCGCGTCGAAGCCCTCGATCGCCGGGCCGATCTCGTCGATGACGGCGTCGACGGCCTTCTGCACGCCCTTGCCGAGGTAGCGGCCGGCGTCGCCGTCGCGCAGCTCGTAGGCCTCGAAGGCACCGGTCGAGGCGCCGGAGGGGACGGCCGCTCGCGAGGACGCGCCGTCCTCGAGCAGCACCTCGACCTCGACCGTGGGGTTGCCACGGGAGTCCAGAATTTCTCGGGCGACGACTGCCTCGATAAGGGCCACAACTATCTCCTCTTGACGGGTGGGCTCCCAGGAGGGCGGGAGCGGTCGGGAAGGAGTCTACTGACCGCCCCGGACCGCGGGAGGAACAGTGGGGGTCGAACAGGAGCGCCCGTAGACTCCCAGGGCCGTCCCGCGCCAGCCGACCGGAGGATCCCCGTGACCACGACCGCCGCCGCCCTCGTCGAGAGCCTCACCGAGGTCGTCCCCGACTTCCCGAAGCCCGGGATCCTGTTCCGCGATCTCACCCCCGTCTTCGGTGACGGACCGGCGCTGCGGGCGGTGGCCGACGCTCTGATCGAGCCGTACCTCGGCCGGATCGATGCGATCGCGGGGGTGGAGGCGCGCGGATTCCTGCTCGCCGCGGCCGCCGCCTACTCCGCGGGGCTCGGCGTCGTCACGATCAGGAAGCCCGGCAAGCTGCCCCGCGCGGTGCTGCGCGAGGACGCGACCCTGGAGTACGCGACCACGACGCTCGAGGTGCACGAGGACGCGATGCCCGCCGGCTCGCGACTCCTGCTCGTCGACGACATCCTCGCCACCGGCGGCACGCTCGACGCGAGCTGCCGTCTGATCGAGCGCGCCGGCTGGAGCCTCGAGGGCATCGCGGTCGTCATGGAGCTCGACGGCCTCGGCGGTCGCGAGCTGCTGGCGGGCCGCCGCATCGACGCGATCGTCACCGTCTGACGCGGGGCCACCCGTGGGGATCCGCTCTGCGAGATGCCGATCGGGTGGGCGACACGCCGATGGCCGTGTTCCCGAGTGGCATCTCGCGGAGCAGGACGAGCGGGGCGGGGCTCAGGACAGCGAGAGCGACATCCGCGACAGGACGAGGGTCTCGATGACCTGGACGACCATGTAGAGGATCAGCGAGACGCCGGTCACGATCACGACGGCCGACCAGATGTCGTCGAACCGGGCCTGCGCCGTCCAGCCGGCGATGCCGCCGCCGAGGCCGTTGCCGGTCGAGAGCCACTCGGCCAGGAGCGCTCCCGTGATCGCCCCGGGCACCGAGACGCGGATCGCGGCGAACAGCGAGGGAAGGGCGCCCGGGATGGCGACCTTGCGGATCGCGGTGAACGTCGAGCCTCCGTAGACCGAGACCACGTCGAGCATCTGCGGCGAGGCGTTGTTGAGGCCGAAGGCGATGGTGACGAGCGCCGGGAAGAGCACCACGATGCCTCCCACCACCGCCACCGAGGCGACCGTGCCCTGACCGAAGACCAGGATGATCAGCGGAGTCATCGCGATCAGCGGGACCGAGCGCAGCAGGAGCGCGAACGGCATCAGAGCGTGCTCGATGCCCTTCGAGAGGCGGAAGAGGATCGCGACGACGATCGCCGTGGCGAGCCCCGCCGCGAATCCGATGAAGGAGTCGCCCATCGTGACGGCGAAGAGCCCGCCGAGCTCCGCCCGGTGCTCGGCCGCGCTCTCGTCCGTGAACAGGTGCGCCCAGACGTCCCACGGGCCCTTGATCACGTACGGCGAGACGCCGCTGAACAGGATGACGCCGATCCAGATCGCCAGGACGATGAGCACGGTCGACAGCGCGATCAGCGCGCTCTTGCGCAGGCTCTTGAGGGTGGCGCCGAGCGCCGCGTTGCGCAGCTGACGGCGCAGCTCGTCGACCGCGAGGATCGAGGTCTCGGTGGACTGGACGGTCCGATCGGTGGTCGTCGTCATGGTCAGGCTCCCTTGCCGGAGGACCAGGGGGCGACGAAGCGCCCGATCAGTCCCACGATCGCATAGCCGAGCAGCGCGACACCCGCGCAGAGGAGGAAGAGCGCCCACACGCGGGGCGAGTTCAGCGAGACCTGGGCGGCGACGAGGATCGGGCCGACTCCGGTCTCGATCTTGCCGAAGTACTCCCCCAGGATCGCGCCGAGGAAGGCGGCCGGCACGGCGATCTGCAGGGCCGACAGGATGTTCGGCAGGGCCGCGATCAGGCGGACCTTGCGCAGCTGCGTGAGGCGCGTGCCTCCGTAGACCGTGACGACATCGAGAGAGGCCTTGTCGGCGGCCTTGAGGCCGAGCAGGCTGCCGACCACCGTGGTGAAGAAGACCGAGAGGCCGGCCAGGAAGATCGCGGTCGCGCTCGGCTGACCGGGGGCGTCGGCGCCGCCGAGGATCAGAAGGACGAGCGTGCCGATGGCGACGATCGGCACGCAGTAGGTGACGACCGCGAGCTGGGAGACGACGCCCTCGAGCCACGGCAGGACGAGCACGAGGGCAGAGAGCACCAGGGCGATGAGGTTGCCCCAGAAGTAGCCGACCGCCGCCTCGCCGATGGTCACCGAGAAGTTGCGCCAGTAGAAGCCGAAGCCGTCGTCGATCGCGACCTGGACGACCTGCGGAGGGGTCGGCACGGCCGCGTAGGTGGTGCCGGCCGCCGGAGCGGTGATCAGGGCGATGACCCACCAGACGGCGACGATGCCGACGACGCCGATCAGCCCGGAGGCCCAGGGCGGGAGGGAGAAGACGCGCCGCGCGGCGGGCGGGGCGCTGGTCGTGAGCGCCATCAGTGCTCGTCCGCCGCCGCGCCGTCCGAGCCGAAGAGCAGCTCGGACGCCTGGTCGACGTAGGCGTGGAACTCGGGGGTGCGCTGCATCTCGGGGGTGCGCGGCCTGGGCAGGTCGATCTCGATGATCTCCTTCACCCGGCCGGGACGCGGGCTCATCACGGCGACGCGGTCGGAGAGGAAGATCGCCTCGGAGATGCCGTGCGTGACCAGGAGGGTCGTGGCCGGCTTCTCGGTCCAGATGCGCAGCAGCTCGAGGTTGAGCTTCTGCCGGGTCATGTCGTCGAGCGCGCCGAACGGCTCGTCGAGCAGCAGGACCTCGGGCTTGAGGATCAGGCAGCGCGCGATCGAGACGCGCTGGCGCATGCCTCCGGAGAGCTGCGCCGGCTTCGCCTTCTCGAACCCGCGGAGGCCGACGAGGTCGATCAGCTCGTCGATGTAGGACTGGTCGACGGACTTGCCCGCGATCTCGAACGGGAGGCGGATGTTGGACATCACGCTGCGCCAGGGCAGCAGGGCGTGGTCCTGGAAGGCGATGCCGAGCTTGTTGTCGCGCCGCAGCTCCTTCGGGGTGCGGCCGTCGACCCGGATGGAGCCCGAGGTGGGCTCCTCCAGCCCCGCGAGGATGCGGAGGATCGTCGACTTGCCGCAGCCCGAGGGGCCGAGGAGCGCGAGGAAGCTGCCCTGATCGGTGTGCAGGTCGGTGTCCTGCAGCGCCGTCACGCTGCGGGCTCCCATCCGGAACGTCTTCGACAGGCCGTGGATCTGGATGCCGGTGCCGCCGGCACCCTGATCGCTCAGGGTGCCGGCGTCGGTCGTATCGGTCACGAGTGGTGCCCTTCGTGGAGGTGGATCAGGTTCCCGGTGGCGTCGGGTCCGGCGCCGCCGGGGTCAGGCGGCCTCAGGCCGAGTAGTCGACGAGCTCGGGGTTCTCCTCGTAGACCTCGGCGAGGAGGGACATGTCGAAGAGATCGGAGGCCTCGATGTCGATGCCGGCGCCCGCGAGGGAGGAGATGGTCTCGGACTGCAGCTCCTCCGAGATGGTGAAGAGGCCGTTGGCCGCGGTCTCGTCCGAGACGACGAGCTCCTCGGCCTGGATGGTCGCGCCCTGCTTGGAGGCGGCCTCGTCGAGACCGAGGTCCTTGCCGTAGGTCTCGACGGCGAGCATGGCGCCCGCCTCCGGGTCCTTGACCGCGTCGGTCCAGCCCTTGATCTCGGCGACGAGGAACGCCTTGACGGCGTCGCGCTTCTCGGCGATGGTCTGGTCGGTGACCGTGAAGGTCTCGGCGACGAACGGGAGGCCGTTGTCGGCGAACGGCAGGTTGACGACCTCGTAGCCCTCGTTCGCCACGACGATCGACTCGTTGGTCAGGTAGGCGATGAAGCCGTCGACCGTGCCGTTGATGAGCACCGACGGGTCGTACTCGACCGGGACGACCGTGAGGTCGGACTCGGAGAGGTCGTTGGCGGCGAGCAGCGCCTGGAAGAGCGAGGTGTTCGACGCCTGGACGCCGATCTTCTTGCCCTTGAGGTCGGCGGCGGTGGCGATGTTGCCCGCGGTCGCGATGGAGAGGACCGTGAAGGGGTTCTTCTGGTAGGTGGCGCCGATGATCTTCAGCGGTGCCTCCTGCTCGGCGATCACGGTGCCGACCGAGACCGCGTCGCTCAGCGCGACGTCGGCGGAGCCGGAGAGCAGCTCGGCGGTGCCGGTCGACGGGCCGGCGGTGAGCGTGACGCTCGAGAAGCCGGCGTCGGTGTAGTAGCCCTCGGAGTCGGCGAAGAACTCGCCCGAGAACTCCTCGTTCTTGATCCACGAGAGCTGGACCTTGAGGGTGCCGAGGTCGGCGCCGTCGGTGGAGCCGCCGGCAGCGGCGTCGGAGGAGCAGGAGGCGAGCACGGAGGCGCCGCCGATGGCGAGACCCGCCACGCCGGCCATGCGGAGAAGGCTGCGGCGGTCGAAGTTCGGCGTGCGGAAGGGCGACAGGGTCAAGAGGACTCCTCGGGTAGGTGCGTCAGCGCTGAAGCGGTGATGCTGCTGTGATGCGGGTGCTGGGGTGCGCGGGTCGCGACGTGACGCCCGCCCGGGCGCGCCAAGCCGCGCCGATCGGGTGCCTCGACGCTATCCTCGGGAGATTTCTCAGGTGTGTCCGCAGATTTCGCGGGGATTAAGGCTCTCACGGATCGGACAACTCTCGGACCGATCCGCCGTCTCGTCCCGGCGGATCGGGTGAGACGCCTCTCAGCTGGCGGGAGAGCTCAGCCGAGGGTCTTGAAGGTGAGCGCCTCGATCGCCGAGGCGTCGCGCGGCACGAGGGCGAAGCGCGTGAAGCCCGCGGCCGCGGCGCGGTCGAGCAGCGGGGTCAGGTTCTTCGACCGGCGCTCGAGGCGCACGCGGGAGCCCTGGCCGATCAGCTCCTGCTTCAGCACCAGCAGCGTCTCGGGGGCGGCGTCGCGCTCGTGGACGAGGACGACCGCGTCCTGACGCTCGCGAGTGGGCACCTCGATCAGTTCGACGATGCGCTCGAAGCCGATCGAGAAGCCGCAGGCCGGGACGTCCTGGCCGAGGAACCGGCCAATCATCCCGTCGTAGCGTCCTCCCCCGCCGACGGACGAGCCGCTGGAGGGGTGCGCGATCTCGAAGATCGTCCCGGTGTAGTAGCCCATGCCGCGGACGAGGGTGGGGTCGAAGCGGAGCGAGACGCCCGCGGGCAGCGAGCGCAGCGACCGGGCGAGCGTCACGAGCGCGAGCACCGCCTCCTGATCGATGCCGTCGGGCAGGACGTCGAGGATCGCCTGCTCCTCGAGCAGGACTCCCCCGGCGGCGACGGACTGCTCGATGCGCGCGAGGTAGCCGCCGAGGACCGCGGCCGAGTCGGCGCCGTCGGCCTCGAGCTCGGCGACGACCCCCGAGGCGCCGATCTTGTCGAGCTTGTCGATCGAGATGAGGGCGGGTCCGACGCGCTCGGGCGCGAAGCCGCAGTACTCGAGGATCCCGGTCAGGATCCGCCGGTCGTTGATGCGGATCGTGCAGTCGCGCAGGCCCAGGGTGTCGAGCGCGGCGGCGGTCGCGGTGATCAGCTCGACCTCGGCCAGCTGACCTGGCTCGCCGATGATGTCGATGTCGCACTGCACGAACTGGCGATAGCGGCCCTTCTGCGGGCGCTCGGCGCGCCAGACGGGGGCGATCTGCACGGAGCGGAACACAGCCGGCAGCTCGGCGCGGTGCGTCGCGTAGAAGCGGGCGAGCGGCACCGTGAGGTCGAAGCGGAGTCCCAGGTCGGCGAGCGCGGACGCGTCGTCGGCGTCGGCCGCCGCGGCGAGGTCGTCGTGCGAGATCCCGCGGCGCAGGACGCTGAAGGCGAGCTTCTCGTTGTCGCCGCCGAGGCCGGAGTGCAGGCGCTCGAAGTCCTCGACGACCGGGGTCTCGATCTCGTCGAAGCCGTGCGAGGAGTAGACGCGGCGGATGACTCCGAGCGCGTGCTCGCGCTTCGCCTTGTCGGCGGGGAGGAAGTCGCGCATGCCGCGGGGCGGGGTGATCGGGGAGGCCATGAGGGCGATTCTTCCAGACCGGCGCGCGCGACTTCCGTGTCGGAGGGGTCGGCTAGGCTCGCGGCGCCCGCGGGATCAGGGGTCCGCGCGGGCGGACGGGGAGGGTCCGATGGCTGTGCAGGAGAGACACGAGGGCATCGTCGCCGAGGGGGTCTCGCGCGCGTTCGGCTCCGTCCACGCGGTGCGGGACGCGAGCTTCGAGGCGCGACCCGGCGAGGTGACGGCGCTGATCGGCCCGAACGGGGCGGGCAAGACGACGCTGATGCTCCTGCTGGCCACGCTGCTGCGGCCCGATGCGGGCGTCCTCCGGGTCGCGGGGCGCGATCCCGTCGAGGATCCGGCCGCCGTCCGGGCGGCCCTCGGCTGGATGCCGGACGTGCTCGGATCGTGGGCGTCGCTGACGTCCCGGGCAACCCTCCGCACCACGGGGCTGCTCTACGGGCTCTCCCGCGACGCGGCCGAGGAGCGGGCGCTGCAGCTGCTCGCCGACGTCGACCTCCTGGAGTTCGCCGACCGGCCGACGCGGGTGCTCTCGCGCGGGCAGAAGCAGCGGCTCAGCCTCGCCCGGGCCCTCGTGCACGACCCGTCGGTGCTCGTGCTCGACGAACCCGCCTCCGGGCTCGATCCGGGCGCGCGGATCGCGCTGCGCGACCTCGTCCTCCGGCTCGCCGGCGAGGGGCGCACCGTGCTGGTGTCGAGCCACGTGCTCGCCGAGCTCGACGAGATGGCGACGGCGGCGGTGTACCTCGACGCCGGCGCGACGGCCTCGAGCGAGGCGGTCGCCCGGGCGGCCCGGTCGCTCCGCGCCTGGCGGATCGATGCGGTCTCGCCGCGAGGGGCCGACCTGGCAGCCTCCGTCGAGAAGCTCACGGGGGTGCGGGTGCAGGTCGAGCGCGACGCGGTGCTCGTGCCGGTGGCCGACGACGCGTCCGCGGCCCTCCTGCTCGGCCGGCTGGTCGCCTCCGGAGTCGCGGTGAGCCGGTTCGCCCCGGCCGTCGGCGAGCTCGAGCACACCTTCTCGGATCTCACGCGCGCGAACTCGGAGGAGGCACGATGACGGCCGTCGATGCCCGCCCGCTGCCGTTCCTCCGGGGCGTGCGGATCGTGCTGGGGCTCGAGCTCGCGCAGCGGGTCCGCGGAGCCTCGTCGTTCGTGCTGCTCGGGCTCTTCTTCGTGCTGGTCGGCGCCGTCACCGCGCTGCTCATCGTGGCGACCGGCGTCCTCTCGGGGAGCGGAGCGAGCGTCGGCGGCTGGATCTACTCGATCCTGATGTACTTCGTGCTGCTGCTCGGCAGCCTCGTGACTCCGGCGCTGTCGGGCACCGCCGTGAACGGCGACCGCGACGCCGGGACGCTCGCGACCACGCAGGTGACCCTCGTCACCACGACCCAGCTGGTGATCGGCAAGTTCGTCTCGGCCTGGCTCGTGGCGCTCGCCTTCCTCGCGAGCACGGTGCCGTTCCTCCTGATCGCGGTGCTCGTCGGCGGAGTGGCGCCCGCGTCGGCCGTCGTGTCGGTGCTCGTGCTCTCGGTGCAGCTCGGCGTGGTCGCGGCGATCGGAGTGGGGCTGAGCGGGATCCTCGACCGGCCGTTGATGTCGGTCGTGACGACCTACCTGCTGGTGGCCGCGCTGAGCGTCGGATCGCTGATCGCGTTCGGGCTGCTCACCGCGGTGACCCAGACCACGCAGCGGACGGTGTTCATCGGCTCGACTCCGGGCAGCGAGAACTACTGCGGTCAGAGCTACGAGACGCCGGTCGCCCGGGCGGATCTCTACTGGGGGCTGCTCGCCGTGAATCCGTTCGTCGTCCTCGCCGACGCGGTGCCGCCCGAGCTCGGTCAGTACGGCCAGCCGGAGGATCTGTTCGGGTCGATCTCGCTCCTCGTGCGCCAGGCCCAGATCGCACCGGAGGAGGTCGTCGAGATCGAGTGCCGCGACTACTCCTCCTCAGCCGCGCGGACACCGGAGGAGGTGTTCGACGAGACCGTGCCGTCGTGGTTCGTCGGGCTCGCCCTGCAGCTCGTGCTGGGCGTGGGGCTGATCCTCGGGGCGATCAGGCGCACGGCGACGCCCGCGGCCCGGCTGCCGCGCGGGCGGCGGGTGGCCTGAGGAGGGGTGCCGGTTCGGCTCGTCGGACGAGGTTCGGCTCGTCGTTCGAGTGGATTCCTGCGAGCCGAGCGTGAGTCCACGAGCCGGAGGTCGATCGGAGGACTCCTGCCGTCCGGTGGTGAGCGGCTACTCCTCGCGGCGGTCCTGCTCGACGGCGCGGATCTCGTCCTGCAGGTCGCGGACGGCAGTGCGGAGGGCGCGCTCGGCGTCGAGTCCGCGGGCGCGGGAGGAGGCGACGATCGCCAGCAGCAGCGGGCCGAGGTCGTCCTCGGAGTCGATCGGCAGCGGTCCCTCCCCCGCGTCGACGATGCCGAGGGTGGTCGCCTTGCCGATGACCTTGTCGGCGAGCGCGAGGGCGGGCATGCCCTGCGGGATGCCGTCGAGCACGCTCGTGCGGTGCGGCTTCTCGACCCTCTTCAGCTCGTCCCAGACGGCGATGACGTCGTCGGCGGTCTCGGCGGTCGCGTCACCGAAGACGTGCGGATGGCGGCCGATCATCTTGGCGTTCATGTGCGCGGCGACGTCCTCGATCGTGAACGGCTCCGGGCCGTCGGCGGCGAGATCGGCGTGGAACAGGACCTGGTATAGCACGTCACCGAGCTCCTCGACGAGGTCGTCGCGGTCGCCTGCCTCGATCGCGTCGACCAGCTCGTGCGACTCCTCGATCAGGTAGCGCACGAGCGACTGGTGGGTCTGCTCGGCGTCCCAGGGGCAGCCGCCCGGGGCGCGGAGGACGTGGACGGTGCGGATGAGCTCGTCGAGCCGGGGATGGGCGGTCATCGGGACATCCTCGCATCCGCTCCCCGGCGCGCCGATCACGCGCTCGCCAGTCGGCGGCGGGCCACGAGGAGGCAGCCGGCGGCGACGATCGGGGCGAGCGCGACCAGCGGAGCAGCGGCGACGACCGCGACGGCGGCTCCCGCGCTCACCATCGGCGCGGCGAGGTTCCAGAGCAGCACCACCGCTCCCGCGCCGTCGCCGATCGGCAGCGGGACGGGCGAGAGCAGCGCCGGCGGGAGGGCGCCGCGAGTGGCGTCCATCGCGCGGGCGGCGACGGCGACCAGGGCCACGGCGACCGCAGGGGCGAGCGCGGCACCCGGGACGAGGGCCGCACCGAGCACGGCCAGCGCGACCGCCAGCACGAGGGGCAGCATCCCGTGCAGCAGGAGCAGCTCGAGCGGAGGCGGCGCGACGAACGCGGTCTGGCCGGCGGTCTCGGCGGCGTGCCGGAAGCCGTCGCTCCACACTCCCGCTCCGAGATAGGCGAGGACACCTGCCGCAGCCGCGGGGACCGCGAGCAGCGACGGCGGGGCGACGGCCGCCACCGCCACCGCGACTCCGGCGGCGAGGAGGGCGAGGCCGGCCGCGGCGGAGCGGCCCGGAGTGCGCAGGGCGCCGATCGCGTCGCGCACCACGACCGTGAGGGCGAAGGGGCCGACCCGGACGGCGTGGACGCCCCGGTTGCGGCGAGGGAGCGAGCGGTAGCCGGAGAGAGAGTCGGCGATGTCTCCCGTGGCGGCGCCGGTCACGGCCGCACGCCAGCGTCGCGACTGCGCGAGGAGCGTCGGTCCCGAGGCGGAGTCGAGCAGCCGCGGCGCGACGGGCAGGACGAGGACCGCCAGGGCGACGACCGCCAGAGCCGCACCGAGCGCCGCGGTCGGCGGTCCCGCGACGGCGAGCGCGACCAGCCCACCGGGGGTGATTCGGGCCGCTCCCGGAAGCAGGAGGGCGACGAGAGCGGACAGCGCGAGCCCGGCGGCGAGCGCCGCGGAGCGCGACGGGGCGAGGCACTGGCCCGCGAGGGCCGCCACCGTGACGGCCACGCCGAACGCGGCACCGGCGAGCGCCGCCGGGAGCAGGGGCGAGCCGGAGGCCAGCGCCACCGCGACGGCGGCGAGCGCGACGCCGGTGAGGGCCACCGTGCCGGACACGGCCACCGCACGCCGCAGGACCAGCCAGCGACGCGCCTCCGTCTCGAGGAGCAGCGCGATGGGATGGGGCTCGTCGACGGCCGGACCCCGCGCACGCCCGAGCACGACCGCGGCCGGCAGCGCGGCTCCCGCGACCAGCGAGACCAGAGCGACGAGGTCGGCCTCGGCGAGCGCCCGGCCGACCGCCGGGTCGACGAGCGCGAGGGCGATCGCCCGCGCCGTCGGCAGGACGACGACGAGCAGCAGCATCGCCGCGAGGTAGCCCGAGTAGGCGCCCGCACTCCGGCGTCCCGCTCGGGAGCGGTACGCCGAGTGGACGGCGGCGATCGTCACGATCGGCCCAGCTCGAGCACGCGGGTCGCGACTCCGCCCGTGATGACGGAGCTGTGGGTCGCGATGACGACGGCCCGGCCGGGCGCCGCCTCCCCGAGCACGTCGACCACGAGGGGCACCCGGTCGGCGTCGAGTCGCTGCTCGGGCTCGTCGAGCAGCAGCACATCGGACGGACGGGCGAGGACGAGCGCGAGCGAGAACGACTGGCGCTGTCCGGAGGAGAGCTCGTGCGGGAAGCGGCGGGCGAGCGGTGCGAGGGCGAGGGAGGCGAGCCCGCGCGCGGCCTGTTCCCGCGCCTCCGGGGCTCTCGCTCCCCAGGACACCGCCACCATCGCGAGGTGCTCCTCGAGGGTGAGGTCGCGCTCGAGCGGCGGTGTCTGGACGAGGGCTGCCACCGCGCGGCGGTGCGAGGCCGTGCGCTCGTCGGCGGGACGGCCGGCGACCTGCGCGACGCCCGAGGTCGGCGGGAGGAGCCCCGCGATCACCCGGAGCAGCGTGGTCTTGCCGCTGCCGTTGGGTCCGGTGACCGCGACGACCTCGCCCGGCTCGACCTGCAGCGACACCGGGGCCAGCAGCGTGCCCTCGGCGGTCTGCACCGACACCTCCCGCAGGTCGATGAGCGGCCCGGCGACGGGCGGGACCGGGGCCGGACGGCGGGCGGCGAGGAGCGGAGGCATGTCCACCATCCTCGGGGGTGCGAGAGCGCCCGCGCCGCCGACGACACCTCGCGGTCATCGGCGCGAAACACGGCAGCGCTACCGTGTCGGCGGGTGCGCCGTGCACCCAGGAACAGGATCATCGTGCCCGACACCATTTCTCCCGAGCGGGGCGCACCCCCGAGTGCTGAGCTGCACATCCACATCGAGGGGACCATCGAGCCCGAGCACATCGTCGAGATGGCGCGCCGCAACGGCGTCGCGCTGCCGACGGAGGATCTCGACGCCCTGCGGGCGCGCTACTCCTTCACCGACCTCGGCTCGTTCCTCGATCTGCACTACTCGAACCTCACCGTGCTCAAGACCGAGCGCGACTTCTTCGAGCTCGCGACCGGCTACCTCGACCGCGCGAAGGTCGCCAACGTCCGCCGGGCCGAGATCTTCTTCGACCCGCAGACGCACCTGGGCAACGGGACCCCGCTCGAGGTGATCATGGGCGGGCTCACCCGCGCGCTCGGCGCGAGCGAGGAGACTCACGGGATCTCGACCGACCTCATCATGTGCTTCCTCCGCGACCTCGGCGCCGAGGCGGCCGACGAGATGCTGACCGCGATCCTCCCCTGGCGCGAGCACATCATCGGCGTGGGGCTCGACTCGAACGAGGTCGGCTTCGGTCCGGAGCTGTTCGTCGACGTCTACGCGCGCGCCGCCGCGGAGGGACTGCACCTCGTCGCGCACGCGGGCGAGGAGGGCGGACCCGAGACGGTCGCCCAGACGCTCGAGCTGCTGAAGGTCGAGCGGATCGACCACGGGATCCGGGCGATGGAGGATCCGGCGGTCGTCGCGATGCTGCGCGTCGAGGGCATCCCGGTGACGGTCTGCCCGCTCTCGAACGTCGCGCTGCGCGCGGTCGACACGATGAAGGAGCACCCGCTGCCCGCGATGCTCGAGGCCGGGATGATCGCGACCGTGTCGAGCGACGACCCGCCCTACTTCGGCGGCTACGTCGACGCGAACTACCGCGCGCTGGTCGAGGAGCTCGGGATGACCGACGCGCAGCTCGAGACGCTCGCGCTGAACTCCTTCGACGCGGCCTTCATCTCGGACGCCGACCGCGACCGCTGGAAGGCCGAGGTCCGGGCGCACTTCGGCCACTGAGGCCCGCCGCGAGTCTCCCTCGGGGTTGCGTGCGCCCGAGCGGAGACCCGCGGGTCGGATCAGTCGGTGTGGTCCTCGAGGTCGGGCTCGGCGCGGGCGATGTCGGCGACCTCCTCCTCGGGGCGCGGTGCGATCGTCTCGTCGGCCTCGAGCTCGGGGATGCTCGGCTCGTCGGGCGCGGGGACGTGCGGGGCGGGGGTCTCGTCGGGAGTCGACATGCTGGTCCTTCGGTCGGCGGTCCGCTCAGCGTAGGCCTGCGCCGCCCCCGGGCGAGCTCCGCCCCGGCTCGGGACGGTCGGGTGCCGTGCGCCCGAGCGGAGACTCGCGGAGGGGGTCAGCTCGCGACGGTCGCCGGCTCGGGGAAGAGGGCGTCGAGGAGGGTGCGCACCCACTCGATCAGGGCCCGGTCGCCGAGCGGCACCCCGTCGAGGACCGGCATCGGCACGACGACCGCGTTCGCCTGCTGGAGGTACTTGGCCGCCGGGTACATCCGGCGCAGTCGCACCTGGATGGAGTCGGCGAGGTGCGCCGGCGCCACGCGCACGTTCGAGCCCATGGCCACGACGTCGCTGAGGCCGGCGGCCTGGGCGCGCATGCGCAGGCGCGACACGAGGATCAGGTTCTCCACCGCCTCCGGGAGATCGCCGTAGCGGTCGGTGAGCTCCTCGACAACCAGATCGATGCTGCCCTCCTTCGCGTTCGGCGACGAGGCGGCCGAGAGCTTCTGGTACGCCTCGAGGCGCAGCCGCTCGCTGTCGACGTACTCCTCGGGGATCCGCGCGTCGACCGGCAGCTCGAGCCGCAGCTCGGGCTGCCCCTCGGCCACGTCGCCGCGGAAGGTGTCGACGGCCTCGCCGATCATCCGCAGGTAGAGGTCGAAGCCGACGCCCTGGATGTGCCCGGACTGCTCGCCGCCCAGCAGGTTGCCGGCGCCCCGGATCTCGAGGTCCTTCAGCGCGATCTGCATGCCGCCGCCGAGATCGGAGTTGGCGGCGAGGGTCTGCAGCCGGTCGTGCGCGGTCTCGCTGAGCGGCTTCATCTCGTCGTAGAGCAGGTAGGCGTAGGCGCGCTCGCGGCCTCGGCCCACGCGACCGCGCAGCTGGTGGAGCTGCGAGAGACCGTACTTGTCGGCGCGGTCGACGATGAGCGTGTTCGCGTTCGGAATGTCGAGGCCGGTCTCGACGATGGTGGTCGAGACCAGGACGTCGAACTTGCGCTCCCAGAAGTCGACGATGATCCGCTCGAGCTGCGTCTCGCTGAGCTTGCCGTGCGCGACCGCGATGCGCGCCTCCGGAACGAGCTCGGCCAGCTGCGAGGCGACCCGGTTGATGGTCGAGACGCGGTTGTGCACGAAGAAGACCTGCCCCTCGCGCAGCAGCTCGCGACGGATCGCGGCCGAGATCTGCTTCTCGGAGTACGGGCCGACGAAGGTCAGGATCGGGTGCCGCTCCTCGGGCGGGGTGGCGAGCGTCGACATCTCGCGGATGCCCGTCACCGCCATCTCGAGCGTGCGCGGGATCGGCGTGGCGCTCATCGAGAGGATGTCGACGTCCTTCTTCAGCGCCTTGAGCTTCTCCTTGTGCTCGACTCCGAAGCGCTGCTCCTCGTCGATCACGAGCAGGCCCAGGTCCTTGAAGGCGATGTTGTCGGAGAGGAGGCGGTGGGTCGCGATGACCATGTCGACCGTGCCGTCGGCCAGGCCGTCGATCGTCTCCTTCGACTCCTTGGGCGTCTGGAAGCGGCTGAGCGCGCGGAGGTGCACCGGGAATCCGGCGAAGCGCTCCTGGAACGTCTCGAGGTGCTGGCGCACGAGCAGGGTCGTCGGGACGAGCATCGCGACCTGCTTGCCGTCCTGGATCGCCTTGAAGGCGGCGCGCACGGCGACCTCGGTCTTGCCGAAGCCGACGTCGCCCGAGAGGAGGCGGTCCATCGGGATCGGCCGCTCCATGTCGGCCTTCACCTCGTCGATCACGGTGAGCTGATCGGGGGTCTCGGCGAAGGGGAACGCCTCTTCGAGCTCGCGCTGCCACGGGGTGTCGGGCGGGAACGCGTGCCCGCGCGACGCCATCCGCGCCGAGTAGAGCTTGACGAGTTCGACCGCGATGTCGCGGACGGCTCGGCGCGCCTTGCTCTTGGCCTGCGCCCAGTCGCTGCCGCCCATCTTGCTGAGCGCCGGGGCCTCGCCTCCGACATAGCGGGAGAGGAGGTCGAGCTGGTCGGTCGGGACGAGGAGCTTGTCGCCCGGGAAGCCGCGCTTGCTGGGCGCGTACTCGAGCACGAGGTACTCGCGGCGGGTCTTGACGGCGTTGCGCCCGCCGCTCGAGACCTCGCGCTGCGAGAGCTCGACGAACCTGCCGATGCCGTGCGTGGCGTGCACGACGTGGTCGCCCGGCGAGAGCTGCAGCGGATCGACGACGTTCTTGCGCCGCGAGGCGAGCTTCTTGACGGCGCGCGAGTCGTAGCCGGCCGCGCGCCCGTAGAACTCGGTGTCGGTGAGCAGGGCGAGCTTCGCCTCCGCCACCTCGAAGCCGTGGTCGACGGACGCCTGCAGCACGTACGCGAGACCGGCATCGAGGGAGCCGGGCAGGTCGGGGACGATGCGGGCGGCGACCTCGTGCTCGGCGAGCACCTGGTCGGTCCGCTCGACGGTGCCGGGGCCCGGCGCGGTGAGGACGACGGTCCAGCCGTCGGCGAGGCGCGCGCGGACGTGCGCGAGCGCGCCCTCGACGCTGCCGCCGAAGCCGGGCACGGGCTCGCCCTCGACGCGCACGGCGAGGATCTCGTCGATCCCCAGGTCTTCGGGGAGGACCTCGGCCTCGCCCGCCGCGGGGCCCTGCCGGAAGGTGCTCATGGTCCACCAGGGGTGGTCGGGGGCGTCGGCCCCAGGGGCGCTGAACTTGACGGCGTCGCGCAGGGCGCCGAGCGAGATGAACTCGCCCGAGGCGAGGTCGATCGGAGCCTCGGCACCGGCGGTCGCGGCGCTCCACGCGGCCTGGAGGAACTCGCGGTTCGTCTCGGCGAGGCTGATGGCGCGGGTCGCGACGCGCTCGGGGGCGAGCACGGCGACGGCCGCGCCGGCGGGCAGGTAGTGCGAGATCGGCACGAGCCGCTCGAGCAGCGCCGGGGCGAGCGACTCCATGCCCTCGACCGGGATGCCCTCGGCGATCTTGGCGAGCAGGCCCGAGAGGCTGGGGAACTCGTGCAGCATCTCGCGGGCGCGCTGACGCACCGCCGGCACCAGGAGCAGCTCGCGGCTCGGCGGCAGGACGACCGAATCGGCCTCGCCCGGCAGCGAGCGCTGATCGGCGACCGAGAAGCCGCGGATCGAGTCGACCTCGTCGCCGAAGAAGTCGACGCGGCTCGGGTGCTCGGCGACCGCGGGGAAGACGTCGAGGATGCCGCCGCGGACCGCGAACTCGCCGCGGCGGGTGACCATGTCGACGCGCGCGTAGGCGAGGTCGACGAGTTCGGCGGAGATGCGGCCGAGGTCGTACCCGCGGGTGCCCTTCACCAGGCGGATCGGCTCGATGTCGGCGAGATTGTCGGCGACGGGCTGCAGGGCGGCGCGCACGGAGGCGACGACGACCAGCGGGCGCTCCCCCGTCCACTGCTTCATCCGGCGGAGCGCGTCGAGGCGGCGCCCCACGATCTCGGCGCTCGGGCTCAACCGCTCGTGCGGCAGCGTCTCCCACGCGGGGAACTCGACCACCTCGGCCTCGGGCAGCACGCAGCTGAGGGAGGCGCGGACGTTCTCGGAGTCGCGGCCCGTCGCGGTGACGACCAACGCAGCCTGCGGGCGTCCGGCCTCGGCCCGGCGCTCGAGGAGCCCGGCGAGCAGGGGGACGCGGAGCCCGTCGGCCACGGAGAAGTCGGCATCGCGCACCGAGTACCCGAGAGCGTCGTCGAACGTGGAGGCGCGCGAAAGCGCCGAGATGATCTCGTTGAGGGGCACTGTGCGATGGTACTGCGGACCTCTGACATCGGCCCTGTGGGCCGCTGTCGGAGGTCCTCCGTCTGCGCCGGTCCCCGCCCGGCGCAGCGCAGTCGGCTCGCTCACGTGGTGCGTTCCGCAGAGCGGGGTGCGTCGGCTGCTCCGAATCGCTTGGCACGCGATTCGGAGTCGCGCCGCTGCCTCACGAGTGCGGCCGTCCGGTTGGCGCGCGTGGTGCAGGCCCCTCGCTCGCTTCCTGGGGAGTGGAGCGTTCCCTTCGCCGCGAAGGGTCGGGTCGAGGGAGCTGAGGCGACCATTCGCGACGATTCGGAGGCGCGATCAGGCGGGTGGAGTCGGCCAGACGGGTCGGGCCTTCGAACGCCGGCGGCTACGCGCTGGTGTGGAACTTCAGCTGCGCGGCCGAGAGGCCCGACTCGGCGATGAGCTCGACCGCGTCGGCCGCATCGGCGACCAGGATCGGGAGCGTCTCGCGCTCGGGGCCGGCGAAGTCCTTCAGCACGAAGTCGGCGGCGCTCTGCCGGCCGGGCGGGCGCCCGATGCCGACGCGCACGCGGAGGAAGTCGGCTCCGCCGGTGGAGGCGAGGATGTCGCGGATGCCGTTGTGGCCGCCGTGGCCGCCGCCCTGCTTGAGGCGGAGGGTGTCGAACGGGATGTCGAGCTCGTCGTGCACCACGATCAGGCGAGCAGGCTCGAGGGAGTAGAAGTCGAGCAGCTGCGCCGTCGGGCCGCCCGAGAGGTTCATGAAGCTGTTCGGCTTGCCGAGCACCAGCTTCGGCCCGCCGGGGCGGAGGAAGCCCTCGGCGACGACCGCGTTCGCGCGGTTGTGGCGGCGGAACGATCCGCCGATCCGCGTCGCGAGCTCGTCGAGCACCATCTGGCCGACGTTGTGCCGGTTGCGGGCGTACTGCGCGCCCGGATTTCCCAGACCGACGACCAGCCAGGTGTCACCCATGTCGTTCCCTCTCGTGGACAGAGCTCTCTTAGTGGCGCCCGGAGCCCGGACGCGGAACGGGCCCGCACGCGATCGCGGCGGGCCCGTTCGAGCGGGTGGTGTCGCCGACTACTCGGCGGACTCGGCGACGACGTCGCCGGTGGCGGGCGCCTCGTCCTCGCCCTCGCCCAGGTCCTGCTCGACCTCGGCGGTCACGTTGACCACGAGCGCCTCGGGGTCGGTGAGCAGCGTCGCGTTGTCGAGGAGCTCGATGTCCTTCGCGAGGATCTGGGTCCCCTCCTCGAGGCCCTCGACCGACACCACGATGTTCTGCGGGATCTTGGTGGCGTCGACCTCGAGCGAGAGCGTGTTGGCCTCGAGCGAGACGAGCGTGCCGGGAGCGGCCTCGCCCTCGACGTGCACGGGGATGTCGACGACGACCTTCTCGCCGAGCTTGATGACCACGAGGTCGATGTGCTCGATGATCTGGCGCACCGGGTCGCGCTGGATGTCCTTGACCAGCGAGGTCTGCGCGACGCCGTCGATGTCGAGCTCGAGGATCGCGTTCGCCTTGCGGGTCAGCAGGAGGATCTGGTGGCCGGGCAGCGTGACGTGCTGCGGCTCGGTGCCGTGGCCGTAGAGCACGGCGGGGATCTTGTTCTGGGCGCGGATCTTGCGGGCCGCTCCCTTGCCGAACGAGGTGCGGACCTCGACGACGACCTTGTTGGTCAGTTCAGCCATGATGTTCTCCTCGGCAGCGCAGTGCGCCACCTGATCGGGTCGTGGCCTGCGGCCACGGACGGGGTTTCGACTCGAACGCATGTCAGCGTGAGGAAAAGTCCGGGGCGACCCTCTCGGGGCGCTTCGCCTGCTTCCACCGCGTCGATCACGGATGCACTCGCGCATCCCTCGCCGAAGTTCAGCTGCTCACACTACCGGTCGACGTGCGCTCCCGCCACCGCTCCGCCGAGCACCCAGCCGCGGTCGCTAGCGTGCGGGCATGACGACTGACGACTTCGGCTCGTACGTGGAGAAGAACGGCTTCCACCGCGACACCAACTACATCCCGACGCGCATCACGGCCGACGGCCGCGACGGCTTCCCGGTCGAGGCCGGCCGATACCGACTCGTGGTCGCGCGCGCGTGTCCGTGGGCGAACCGCGCCGTGATCGTGCGCCGCCTGCTCGGCCTCGAGGACGCGCTCTCCATGGGGATCTGCGGCCCGACGCACGACAAGCGCAGCTGGACCTTCGACCTCGATCCCGGCGGCGTGGATCCGGTGCTCGGCATCCCCCGCCTGCAGGACGCGTTCCTCAAGCGCTTCCCCGACTACCCGCGCGGCATCACCGTGCCGGCGATCGTCGACATCCCGACCGGCGAGGTCGTCACCAACGACTACCCGGTGATGACGCTCGACTTCTCGACGGAGTGGACCGCGTTCCACCGCGAGGGCGCTCCGGACCTCTACCCCGAGAAGCACCGCGACGAGATCGACGAGGTCGCCGAGCTCGTCTTCCACGACGTGAACAACGGCGTCTACAAGTGCGGCTTCGCCGGCTCGCAGAAGTCGTACGAGCGCGCCTACGACCGGCTCTGGGCCCGCCTCGACTGGCTCGAGGAGCGCCTGTCGACGCAGCGCTACCTCGTCGGCGACACGATCACCGAGGCGGATGTGCGCCTCTTCACGACGCTCGCGCGCTTCGACGCCGTCTACTACAGCCACTTCAAGGCCAACCGGAACCTGCTCTCGGCGATGCCGGCGCTCTGGGGCTACGCGCGCGACCTGTTCGCGACTCCGGGATTCGGCGACACGATCGACTTCAGCCACATCAAGTCGCACTACTACGAGGTCCAGCGCGACATCAACCCGACCGGAGTGGTGCCCAAGGGCCCAGATCTGTCGGGCTGGCTCGTGCCGTCAGGCCGCGAGGAGCTCGGCGGCCGCCCGTTCGGCGACGGCACTCCTCCCCCGCCCCCGATCGAGTCGGAGCGCGTGCCCGCCGGACACGGAGCCTGACGCCGAGGGGACCCCGGACCGTCGAGACAGCCTGCCCTCGAGGGCGGCCTCGACGGTCCGGGGTCCCCTCGCCGCACAGCCGTGCGCCGCGATCGCGACGGACGTGCGCCGCGACCCGGGCACCGCGGAGGGGCGCGGCGATAGCCTGGAGATCCTGAACGCGTACGTCGAGGAGAACCGTGTCTGACAAGCCCACCGCCACCGCCAACATCGGAGTCGTCGGTCTGGCGGTGATGGGCTCGAACCTCGCCCGCAACCTCGCCAGCCGCGAGGGCAACACCGTCGCCGTCTTCAACCGCTCCTACGGGCGCACCGAGACGCTGATCACCGAGCACCCCGAGGCCGGCTTCGTCGCCTCGGAGACGATCGAGGACTTCGCCGCCTCGCTCAGCACCCCGCGCACCGCGATCATCATGGTCCAGGCGGGCCGCGGCACCGACGCCGTGATCGAGCAGCTGACGAAGGTGTTCGAGCCCGGCGACATCATCGTCGACGGAGGCAACGCCCTCTTCACCGACACCATCCGCCGCGAGAAGACGGTCCGCGAGACCGGCATCCACTTCGTCGGCACCGGCATCTCGGGCGGCGAGGAGGGCGCGCTGAAGGGCCCGTCGATCATGCCAGGCGGCTCGGTCGAGTCGTACAAGACGCTCGGCCCGATCCTCTCCTCGATCGCCGCGGTCGCCGAGGGCGAGCCCTGCGTCACGCACATCGGCACCGACGGCGCCGGCCACTTCGTCAAGATGATCCACAACGGCATCGAGTACGCCGACATGCAGCTCATCGCCGAGGCGTACGACCTGCTCCGCACCGTCGGCGGCCACGAGCCCGCCGCGATCGCCGAGGTCTTCGACGCGTGGAACAAGGGCGACCTCGAGTCGTACCTGATCGAGATCACCGCCGAGGTCCTCCGCCAGGTCAACGCCGACACCGGCAAGCCCTTCATCGACGTCGTGCTCGACCAGGCCGGCTCGAAGGGCACCGGAGTCTGGACCGTGCAGAACGCGCTCGACCTGGGCGTGCCCGTCGGCGGCATCGCCGAGGCCGTCTTCGCCCGCGCCGTCTCCTCGAAGCCCGAGCAGCGCGCCGCCGTGCAGAAGCGCGTCACCTCGCGCCCGACCCCCGTCGCCCTCTACGACGGCTTCGAGGACGACGTCCGCGCCGCCCTCTACGCCTCGAAGGTCGTCGCCTACTCGCAGGGCTTCGACGCGATCATCGCCGGTGCCGAGAAGTACGGCTGGGAGATCGACAAGGGCGCCGTCGCGAAGATCTGGCGCGCGGGCTGCATCATCCGCGCCCAGTTCCTCAACCGCATCGTCGACGCGTACGCCGAGGACGCGAGCATCACCACGCTCCTCGAGGACCCGTACTTCGCCGAGGCCGTCGCCAACGGCGAGGCCGCCTGGCGCCGCATCGTCTCGACCGCCGCGCTCTCGGGCGTCCCGATCCCCGGCTTCGGCGCGGCGCTGTCGTACTACGACTCGCTCTCGTCGGTGCGCCTCCCCGCAGCGCTCGTGCAGGGCCAGCGCGACTTCTTCGGCGCGCACACCTACCAGCGCGTCGACAAGGAGGGCACCTTCCACACGCTGTGGTCCGGCGACCGCACCGAGGTCGAGCAGGACCCCTCGACCCACTAGTCGGCGACACGGCGAAGGCGCTCCCGCACCGAGGTGCAGGGGCGCCTTCGTCGTCGCGGTCAGCGCAGTCCGGTCAGCGCAGCCAGACGGTGGTGTCCGGAGGCAGCACGCCGTCGAGCGGTCCGCTCGCCAGGAGCACCTCGCCCTCGGGCAGCGCGGCAGCGGTGTCGCCGAAGTTCGTCACCGAGCGCCAGCCGTTGGGGCGCGCGAAGTGCAGGACGCCCTCCTGGCCGTCCCGCCACTCCAGCTGCTCGTCGGTCTGCAGCGCGTGCCGGAGCGCGAGGGCGCGGCGGTAGAGCGACAGGGTCGACTCCTCCCGCAGCTCCTCGGCCTCGACGGAGGCGTCGGCGAACCAGGTGGGCTGCGGCAGGTGCGCGCCGCCCGGACCGAAGCCGAAGGAGGTGCCCGTCGACTCCCACGGCAGCGGCACCCGGCAGCCGTCGCGACCGACGTCGGTCCCGCCGCTGCGGAAGAAGGTCGGGTCCTGGCGCTCGGCGTCGGGGATGCCGGCGACCTCGTGCAGGCCCAGCTCCTCGCCCTGGTAGAGGTAGGCCGATCCCGGCAGGGCCAGCAGGAGGAGGGTCGCGGCACGGGCGCGGCGGAGCCCCTTCTCGCGGTCGAGGGCCGGCTCCTCCCCTCCGCTCAGCAGCCACTGCTTCGCGGGGGCGACCGGAGCCTCGCCCTGCGCGGGCAGGCCGTAGCGGGTCGCGTGCCGCACCACGTCGTGGTTCGAGAGCACCCACGTGGTCGAGGAGCCCGACTCCGCGGCCAGCTCGAGGTTGAACGAGATCAGGCGGCGCACGGTGTCGGCGTCGAAGTCGGCCTCGAGCAGGTCGAAGTTGAAGGCCTGGCCGAGTCCTTCGGGGCTCGCGTAGCGGGCCCGCCTCGACGCGTCGACCCACGCCTCCGCCACCGCGGTGCGCGGCGGATCGTAGGAGTCGAAGAGCGCCCGCCACTCGGCGTACACCTCGTGCACCTCGTCGCGGTCCCAGAAGGGGTGGCTGCCGTCGAGGCGCTGCTCGACGAGCTCGGCGGAGGCGGCGAGCGGCTCGGTCAGATCCTTCACCAGCGAGTGCGCGACGTCGATCCGGAAGCCGTCGACCCCGCGGTCGGACCAGAAGCGGAGAGTCCGGAGGAAGTCGTCGCGGATCTCGCGGTTCGCCCAGTTCCAGTCGGGCTGCTCCCTCGCGAACAGGTGCAGGTACCACTGTCCGTCACCGACCGGCTCCCAGGCCGGGCCCCCGAAGACCGACTCCCAGTCGCTCGGCGGCAGGGCTCCGTCGGTGCCGCGGCCGTCGCGGAACACGTAGCGCTCCCGCTCGGGCGATCCCTTCGGGGCGGCGAGCGCCTCCTGGAACCACGGGTGCAGGTCGGAGGAGTGGTTCGGCACGATGTCGACGATCACACGGAGGCCCGCCTCGTGCAGCAGCGCCGTCATCTCGTCGAACTCGGCGAGCGTCCCGATCCGCGGGTCGACGTCGCGGTAGTCGGCCACGTCGTAGCCGCCGTCGGCGAGCGCCGACGGGTAGAACGGGCTGAGCCAGACCGCGTCCACCCCGAGCTCCCTCAGGTACGGGATGCGCTGGATGATCCCCGCGAGATCCCCGATCCCGTCCCCGTTCGCATCCGCGAAGCTCCGCGGGTAGATCTGGTACACCGCCGCCTGCCGCCACCACAGCGCGTCGTCCTTCGTCCCGCTCCTCGTGAGCACCGTGTCTGTCACGTGTTTCCTTCCCTTGATTGGTCTGTTTCGTTCACGCCACCCCGCTGAGGACGTGGACCTCGTTACGCCCGCTGCGCGGCCTACTCGATCAGCAGAGGCTGCCCCTGCGGCTCACGCGCAGCGCGGCCTTCCCCTGCTCGCGCACAGCGCGGCTTTCCCTGGCTCGCGCGCAGCGCGGCCCACCGCCTACCGCGTCCCCCGGAGCTGAGCCCGCGGGTCTCGGGGTGGTCAGCTGCAAGGCGGAGGAGGGCGCGATACCGGCGGTATCGCAACCGACGACAACGCCGCAGATGGCCGCCCCGAGGCCCGCGTGCCCTACTTGATGGCGCCCTGAGTAACGCCGGACATGACCCAGCGCTGGGTGAAGAGGTAGACGATGATCGCCGGCGCCATCGCCATCAGGTAGGAGGCGAAGGCGACGTTGTAGTCGTTGCTGAACTGGGTCTGGAAGATCTTCTGCAGCACCGGCAGCGTCTGCAGCGACGGGTCGGAGGTGATCAGCGACGGCATCATGAAGTCGTTCCAGGAGGCGAGGAAGGCGAAGATGCCGACCGTCGCGCTCATCGGGGCGAGCAGCGGGAACACCAGCCGCCAGAACACCTGGTTCGTCGACGCCCCGTCGAGGCGGGCGCTCTCCTCGAGCTCCTCCGGCAGCGAGCGGAGGAACGCGGTGAACAGCATCACGCTGAACGAGAGCTGGAACATCACGTGCAGGATCGCGACGCCGATCGGGTTGTCGAGGCCGACGAGCCCGGTGAGCGACACCTGCGAGAGCGCGAGCACCGGGAACGGCAGGAACATCGCGGCCAGCAGGTAGAAGAACGACCAGCGGTAGAAGCGCTTGTCCCAGTTGCGCGAGATGGCGAACGCGGCCAGCGCGCTGAGGACGATGGTGCCGCCGACCGTGATCGCCGACACGAGCACCGAGATCGCGAAGCCGCGCGGGAAGTCGGTGAGGTTCCACGCCTGCACGAAGCCGTCGACCGAGAACGGCAGCGGGATCGAGAAGGCGTTGCCGTCGACCGCCTGCGCCGTGGTCTTGAAGGCCATCGTGAGCGTGACCCAGAGCGGGCCGATCACCGAGAGGGCGCAGATCGCGAGCACGATCGTGAGGAGGAGGCTGGAGCGCTTCCGCCGGGCGCCGCGGCGGGCGTCGGCGTTCACCGCCGGCCGGGTTCCGGGGAGGGACGGGGCGAGGGGGACCTGGCTGGTCATCAGAAGGCCGCCTTTCCGCGCGAGACGCGCAGTTGCACGAGCGCGATCACGAGCGCGATGAGGAAGAAGATCGTGGCGTTGGCCATCTGGTAGGCGTAGTCGCCGCTGGTGAAGCCCGAGAAGATCGTCATCGCGACGCTGCGGGTCGAGGTTCCGGGGCCGCCGTCGGTGAGGCCGACGATGATGTCGTACGAGTTGAGGAAGTTCTTGAAGCCGATCACGAGGTTGATCACGACGTAGCCCGCGACGAGCGGGAGGGTGATCGAGCGCAGCTGACCCCAGGCGGAGGCGCCGTCGAGCGATGCGGCCTCGTAGACGTCTCCGGGGATGGAGAGCACCCCGGCGATGTAGATCAGCAGGGCGGAGGGGACCGCCTGCCAGGCGGTCACGATCACGATCGCGAGCCACGCGAGGTTCGGGTCGGCCAGCATGCTGCTGGCGAGCGGCGTGAAGGCGATCGACTCGGCGAAGGCGGGCAGCGAGTTCGAGAACAGGAAGTTGAAGACGAACGCGATGATGATGCCCGAGACGACCATCGGCAGCACGAACACGGCGCGGAGGGCGACCTTGCCGCGGATCTGCGACGTGAGAGCGATCGCGAGCAGGAACGCGACGACGTTCACCGCCACGACGGTGACCAGGGCGAGCAGGACCGTGAAGCCGTAGGAGGCGGCGATCGCCGGGTCCGAGAACAGTG
Organism: Rathayibacter sp. VKM Ac-2754; assembly: GCF_009807095.1. Lineage (GTDB taxonomy): Bacteria > Actinomycetota > Actinomycetes > Actinomycetales > Microbacteriaceae > Rathayibacter. The sequence goes on from NZ_WUCC01000008.1 coordinate 87,921, forward strand.
CGACGTAGTTCGTCAGTCCGATGAAGGACCACTCGCCGAAGCCGATCGAGTCGGTGAAGCTGAAGAAGACGCCCATCGCCGCGGGCAGGGTGATCGCGAGCGTGAAGAGCACGAGCGCGGGCAGCAGATACAGGAGGAAGGTCCTGTCGGTGCGCTGCCGGCGCCGTTGCGGGGCGGCCGGGCGGGGCGCCTCGGTCGGGCGCGCCTCCGCTCGGGTGGGGGCCTGGAGTGCCATGGGTGTCTCGTCTCTGAGAGGTGGTGGGAAGCGGGGGGTCAGGAGCGGAACGCGATGCGCGCCCAGTCGGCGTCGACGGTGCGCAGCGTCGACGCGGGGTCGGAGCCGAGCACGATGCCCTGGAGGTAGTTCTGCAGCGGGATGTTCTGCGGCACGAGCTGCGAGGCCCCGAGGCTGAACGCGGCGCGGTCGTAGAACTCCTGCAGCTCGACGAGGGTCGGCTGCGTCACCGGGGGCGCGTCGGTCGTGACGCCGAACGCGTTGTTGTCGGCGTTGTACGCGTCGATGATCTCGGGCTGCATCAGGAAGGCCAGGAACTCGCGCGCCGCCTCCTTCTTCTCGGAGGCCTCGGGGATCCAGAGGGCGAGGTCGACGTTGACCCGCACCCGGCGGTCGTCGGGATCGTCGGTCATCGGCAGCGGGAACGCGCCGATCGAGAGGTCGGGCGCCGTCTTGGCGATCTCGCTCAGCGCCCACGGACCCTGGAACAGCATCGCGGCCTCGCCGTTCGAGAACGCGAGGTTGCCGTCTCCGTAGGCGCGGCTCGCCGCGTTGGGGTTCGAGTACGCGGCGACCTGCAGCATCTGGTCGACCGGGGCGGCGAAGTCCTTCTCGAACGACACCGGGGAGCCGGCTCCGACGTCGGCGCCCTGCTCCTTCAGCTGCGAGAAGAAGGCCTCGAGGTCGACGGTGCCGCCGACGGAGTAGTCGAACAGGCCCTGCGCGACCGTCCACGGATCCTTGTAGGTGCCGTAGATCGGGGTGATGCCCGCGGCGGTGAGCGCCTCGCAGACCGCGAGGAACTCGGTCCACGTCGTCGGCACCTCGAGCCCCTGCGCCGCGAAGATCTCGCGGTTGTAGAGCACCGCGGCCATCATCAGCGAGTACGGCAGGACGCTCGTGCGATCCGGGTAGGCCGCGGTCTGCTCGATCAGCGGCTGGATCGCGGGATTGATCCGCTTCGCCTCCGGCATGTCGGACAGATCGCTGAGGGCGCCCCGCTCGACGAAGCGCGCCACCTCGAAGTTGTAGTTGAGGCAGCCGAGGTCGGGCGGGTTGCTCCGCACGAAGCCGGCCGAGAGGTTCGAGGAGAAGTCGTGGACGACGCGGATCCGCGACTGCGACGCGTGGAAGCGGTCGATCACGTCGCCGAAGTAGCCGATGACCTCGGGCTTGGACTGGAAGAAGGTGATCTCGGTCACGCCGCCCGAGGAGCCGGGCGAGGCGCAGGCCGACAGGCCGAGCGCCGCGGCGCCGGCTCCCGCGGCCGCGAGGAGGGCGCGCCGGCTGAGTCCGCCGGCGGTGGAGGGTGAAAGGGGCACGTCGTCGTCTCCCGTGGATCGTGGATAAGTTGCTGTGTCGACTAAATCTAATGAGAAAATCTAGTACGCGATGTACTGTTGCAGCCGATCCGCCCGGGGTCAAGAGGGAGGTGCAGCGGATGTCCGAGGTCACCACGTTCTCGTTCCAGCGGCGCCGCAACGCCCTCGAGGTCCTCGGGCAGGCCTGGAGCGGAGCGCCCCTCACCGCCTCCGATCTCATCGAGCGCACCGGACTGACCCGCTCGACCGTGATCGCCGTCTGCGACGACCTCATCGAGCTCGGCTGGCTCCAGGAGCTCGAGAACCAGCGCGCCGCCGGCGACTACGTCAAGGGGCGACCGGCCCGCCGGTACTCACTCCGGCGCGACGCAGGGGTGGTCGTCGGCGTCGACGCCGGTCAGCACAGCGTCGGGGTCTTCGTCGCCGACCTGCTCGGCGAGACCGTCGCCCGGCGCACCGAGCCGGTCGCGCACGAGCACGTCGAGGACATCCCCCGCGAGCACCGCATCGCCGACATCGAGCGGGTCCTCGACCGCACCCTCGCCGAGGCGGGGATCAGCGACTCCGGTGTCCTCGCGATCACGTTCGGCGTCCCCGCACCGGTCGACGCCCGCGGTCGCTCGCCCGAGGGCGACAACGACTTCTGGGGCGTGATGAACCCCGGGCTCGCCGACCGGTTCGCCGACCGCGGCTGGGAGGCGGTGGTCGACAACGACGCCAACCTCGCCGCCCTCGCCGAGGGGTGGCGCGGAGCGGCCGTCGATGCCGACGACTACCTCGCCCTGCTCTCCGGCGAACGGCTCGGCGGAGGCGTCGTCCTGGGCGGACGCCTGCTGCGCGGTGCCCGCGGACTCACCGGCGAGATGCGCTACCTCGACCTGGTCGAGGGCGTCGGCTCGGCCGAGGGCATCGCGGCGCTCGCCCGGCACTGGGCGCACGAGGCGCTGGCCGTCCCCGGGCATCCCGCATCGCTCCTCGATCGGAGGGACGCTCCTGGAGCGGAGCAGGTCTTCGCCGCCGCGGAGGCGGGCGACCCGCTCGCTCAGGAGGTCGTCGACCGGCTCGCCGAGCGCCTGACGAACGTGGCCGCGACCCTGGCGAACCTGCTCGACGTCTCGCTCATCGTCGTGGGCGGCGCACTCGCCGCCTCCGCTCAGCCGCTGCTCGCCGACGTGGCACGGCGGCTGGTCGGCCGAGTGCACGCCCCGGCGCCGCGGATCCTGGCCTCCACACTCGGCGACCAGGCCGTCGCGCTCGGCGCTGTGCGCTCCGGTCTCGACCGGGTGCGAGCGGATCCGCTGTCGCTGCGACTCCCGGGCCGCGCCCTCGACGAGGTGTCGGGCGCCGGACGCTGAGCGGTCAGCGCCGGAACGCGCGGACGATCAGGAGCCCCGCGAGCACGATGGCCACCGCGGCGGCCGTCGCCGAGGGCAGGGCCAGCAGGAGCAGCAGCGCCATCGCGGCCCAGACGACCGCGGCCCAGGACACTCCCCTCGCGCCCCGGTCGAGGCGGCGGAGGGTCGACGCGACCAAGGCCGCGCCGATCGCGAAGGCGAGCAGCGCATCCGCGTCGAGGATCACCACGGCGAGCACCGAGACGAGGCACACCACGAGCTGGACCGCCGACGGCACGCCGGTCCGGCGGTTGCGGGCGGCGAACGGCCGGGGGATCTCGCCCTCGTCGGCGAGGCGCACCAGCGCCGAGGCGTCCCGTCTCGCCAGCACGACGAGCGCGAGGAGGGAGGCGACCACCGCCGCGATCGCGACCGGCACCTCCGCCGCCGTCCCCGCCACGGAGGCGCGCAACGGGGCCGCGGCCGCCGCGAGCGTCCCGGGCCCCACGAGGAGCAGGAGCCCGGTGCCGATCAGCGCGGCGAGCACGGCGGTGACGGCGATGCGGATCAGCGAGCCGCCGGTCCTCGATCCGGGCGCCGCCGTCGGGAAGAGGAGGAGCAGGAAGGCGGCCGCCGAGACCGCCCCCTCGGGACCGCCGAGGATCAGATCGGACGACGCCGCGCTCGGAGGGGTGACCAGCACGATCACGACCGCGGCGAGGAGGAGGAGTCCGACGAGCGCACCGAGGGTCACCGCCAGGCGCTGGCGGAGCACTCCCCCGCGCACGACGAAGAGCGTGACCGCGACCAGGAGGAGGATCGCGACCGGGCGAGCGCTCGCGCCGACCACCGACTCGGCGGCCGTGAGCGCGAGGGCGGCGGAGCCGAGCGCCCGGCCCGCGAGCCCCAGCCACTCCCCCGTCGGCCCGTCTTCCGCGGCCCGGCCTGCGTCCGCGAGGACGCCGAGGATCGCCGCGACCGTCGCGATCGCGAGCCCGAGGAGCAGCCACCAGCCGGCCTCGAGCGCCGCGGGCGACCAGACGAGGAACAGCCCCGCGAGCCCCACCACCCACACCGGCTCTCGCGGCGCACGCTTCGGACCCCCCGTCCGGGTCTGATCCGATCGCACAGCCACTCGCTCACCCTAGCGATCGCCCACCTCGTCGGTCCCGCCGTGGCCGGGAGGCGAGAGCGGAGCGAAGGTCCCCTCCTCGCCGATCGGCCCACCTCGTCGATGGAGCCCACCCTCTCCTCGCTGATCGAGTAGCCCGCGCAGCGGGCGTATCGAGATCCACATCCGTCAGAAGGGCAGGGCTGAAGCCTGGTCTGCTGACGCCGGTGGGTCTCGATACGCCCCTGCGGGGCTACTCGACCAGCATGCTCGGCGCCGGCTTCTCCTGCCGCCCTCCGCGCTGATCGAGTAGCCCGCGCAGCGGGCGTATCGAGATCCACATCCGTCAGAAGGCCGGGACTCAAGCCCGATCTGCTGACGCCGGTGGGTCTCGATACGCCCCTGCGGGGCTACTCGACCAGCAGGCTCGGCACGGACGCCGACTTCTCCCGCCGCCCGCTCGCTGATCGAGTAGCCCGCGCAGCGGGCGTATCGAGATCCACGTCCGTCAGAAGGGCAGCCGAAGCCTGATCTGCTGACGCCGGTGGGTCTCGATACGCCCCTGCAGGGCTACTCGACCAGCATGCTCGGCGCCGACTTCTCCCGCCGCCCGCTCGCTGATCGAGTAGCCCGCGCAGCGGGCGTATCGAGATCCACATCCGTCAGAAGGGCAGCCGAAGCCTGATCTGCTGACGCCGGTGGGTCTCGATACGCCCCTGCGGGGCTACTCGACCAGCAGGCTCGGCACGGACGCCGACTTCTCCCGCCGCCCGCTCGCTGATCGAGTAGCCCGCGCAGCGGGCGTATCGAGATCCACATCCGTCAGAAGACAAGGGCCGAAGCCTGATCTGCTGACGCTAGTGGGTCTCGATACGCCCCTGCGGGGCTACTCGACCAGCAGGGCGGAGCCACTCCACGCCCGAAGCCGCTGAGCGCGCCTCGGGGCGGTCGATCGCAAGGCGGACGAGGAAGCGATACCGGCGGTATCGCGACCGAGGACAACGCCGCAGATGGCCGTGCCGAGACCCGCTACGCGTCGCCGTCGAACATGGAGGTGACGGAGCCGTCATCGAAGACCTCGTGGATCGCCCGCGCGAGCAGCGGGGCGATGGGGAGGATCGTGAGGCGGTCCCAGCGCTTCTCCTCGGGGAGGGGGAGGGTGTCGGTGACGACGACGGAGTCGATGAACTCGGAGCTGAGCAGCTCGCGGGCCGGGTCGGAGAAGACCGCATGGGTCGCGGCCACGACGACTCCGACGGCGCCGGCGGCCTTGAGGGCCTCGGCCGCCTTGGCGATGGTGCGGCCGGTGTCGATGAGGTCGTCGACGAGGAGGCAGACGCGGCCGGCGACCTCTCCGACGATCTCGTGGACCGAGACCTGGTTGGCGACCTTGGGGTCGCGGCGCTTGTGGATGATCGCGAGCGGCACGCCGAGCTTGTCGCTCCAGATGTCGGCGACGCGGACGCGGCCCATGTCGGGCGAGACGATGGTGAGGGTCGACGGGTCGAGCTTCTCGCGGAAGTGCTCGAGGAGCACCGGCATGGCGAAGAGGTGGTCGACGGGCCCGTCGAAGAAGCCCTGGATCTGCGCGGCGTGCAGATCGACCGACATGATCCGGTCGGCTCCGGCGGCCTTGAAGAGGTCGGCGACGAGGCGGGCCGAGATCGGCTCGCGGCCGCGACCCTTCTTGTCCTGCCGGGCGTAGGGGTAGAACGGTGCGACGACCGTGATGCGCTTGGCCGAGGCGCGCTTGAGCGCGTCGACCATGATGAGCTGCTCCATGAGCCACTCGTTGATCGGCGAGGTGTGCGACTGCATGACGAACACGTCGCCTCCGCGGACGCTGTCGCCGTAGCGCACGTACAGCTCGCCGTTGGCGAAGGTGCGGCCCTCGGTGTTCACGAGCTCGGTGCCGAGCTCGGCGGCGACCTGCTCCGCCAGCGCCGGGTGCGCCCTCCCCGAGACGAGGACCAGGCTCTTCTTGTTGCTGGCGGTAATGGCCGTCACTGTGCTCCGCTTCCTCCGGTGGCCGGCTCGGTGCCCGTGGGCTCCGACGCCAGGGCTGCCTCGGCGGCGGTGGCCGACGCGGTTCCCGGGCGGTGGGTCTGCACCCATCCGGCCATGTTGCGCTGCGGAGCGACGGTGATCCCGAGGGCTCCGGCTGGGATGTCCTTGCGGATGACCGTGCCGGCGCCCGTGTACGCTCCGTCGCCGATTCTAACCGGGGCGACGAAGACGTTGTGCGACCCGGCCCGCACATGGGACCCCACTATCGAGGCGGCCTTGGTCACTCCGTCGTAGTTGGCGAAGATCGAGCCGGCGCCGATGTTCGACTCCTCGCCGATCGTCGCGTCGCCGACGTACGAGAGGTGGGGCACCTTCGAGCCGGCGCCGATGGTGGCGTTCTTCGTCTCGACGTAGGTGCCGATCTTGCCGCGGGCGCCGAGGACGGTGCCGGGACGGAGGTAGGAGAACGGCCCGACCTGGGCGCGGGCGCCGATCACGGCGAGGGTGGCGTCGGAGCGCTTCACCACGGCGTCCTCGCCGATCTCGCACGCGTCGAGGGTGGTGTCGGGGCCGATGATCGCGCCGGAGGCGATGACGGTCGGTCCCTTGATCTGGGTGCCGGGGAGGATCTCGACGTCGGGTGAGAGGACGGCGTCCACGTCGATCCAGGTGGTCGCCGGGTCCTGGATCGTGACCCCGGCGAGCTGCCAGCGCCGCACGATGCGGGCATTGAGCTCGAGCGCCGCGTCGGCGAGCTGGGCGCGGTCGTTGATGCCGGCGACGAGCCAGCGGTCCTGCACGGGGACGGCCTCGATGGCGCGACCCGCTGCCTTGAGCGCGGCAGCGGCGTCCGTCAGGTACTTCTCGCGCTGGGCGTTGTCGGTGCCGATCGCGCCGATCACCGAGCGGAGGGCGGCGGCGTCGAACGCGTACACCCCGGCGTTGGTCTCGGTGAGGGCGAGCTCGGCGTCGCTCGCGTCCTTCTGCTCGACGATGGAGGCGAATCCGCCGTCGCCCGCGCGCACGATGCGCCCGAACCCGGTCGGTTCCTCGAGCACGCACGAGAGCATCGTCAGCGCGTTCGCAGCGGCGAGGTGCTCGTCGACGAGGCGGCGGAGGGTCGTGGCGTCGAGGAGGGGGACGTCGGCGCTGAGCACCACGACCGTCCCGTCGAAGTCGTCGGGCAGCGCCGCGAGGCCGAGCTCGACCGCACGGCCGGTGCCGGGCACCTCGTCCTGATCGACCACGAGGGCCGCGGGGGTGTGCTCGAGGACCGCCTCCGCCACCCGCGCGCGCTCGTGGCGGACGACGGTGACGACGTGGGCGGCGTCGAGGGAGGCCGCGGTGTCGAGGACGTGCCCGAGCAGCGGGCGACCCGCCAGCCGGTGCAGGACCTTCGGGGTGCGGGACTTCATCCGGGTGCCCTGACCGGCGGCCAGGATCACGACCGCGAGCGTGCTGTCGACCATGTCTCGTTCTCCTCCGGGGCCGACCCGCGCGGGTGGACCCTGCTCCGCCACCAGGATTCGAACCTGGACCGGACAGCTCCAAAGGCTGCCGTGCTGCCGTTACACCATGGCGGACCGCGCTCGCGCGCGCCGTCCATCCTGCCATCCGCCCGCGCTCGACCCGCACTCCGCGGCGCCGGGCGGGAGGGTCGAGTCCCCCACCTCCGTCGCCGCGCGGACCGCGATGCGGTGCTCGAGGGCGGCGAGGCCGTCGACGTGCTCGTACAGCGACGGGTTCCCGACCCCGAGCCGATCGGCGACGGCGCTCGTGCTGAGCCGGCCGAGCCCCCGCTCGTCGGCGAGGGCCGCGCCGGCCTCCGTGACGATCGCGGCGTCGAGCCCGGCTCTAGGCGCGGCGCGTGGCGGCGAGGGTCCTGCCGAGGAAGGGCAGGAGCAGTCGGAGCAGCTCGTCGGGGGTCTCGGTGTGCGGGTAGTGGCCGGCGCCGTCGATGACGGCGAGCTCGCCGAGGCCGGCGGGCAGGTCGGCGAGGATCCGCTCGCCCTCGGCGCGCGGGTCGGCCCAGTCGGGGTCGGCGCCGCCCTCGACGATGAGCACCGGGCACGTCACGTTGCCCAGCTGGGCTCCGGCGTCGGCCGGAGTGGTCGTGGTCATGGCCTTCAGCACGCGCATCCGCTCGGGGCGGCTCAGGCTCGTCTCGATCCGGGCGCGCTCGCGGGCCCAGTCGACGGGCTTCGTGGGGATCGCCAAGTCGAGGTAGGCGAGCCACCCCTTCAGGCTGCCGGTCATCATGACCTTCGCCAGCTCGATCGTGCCGGCGCGGTGCTTCTTCACCCGCAGGAGCCCCCCGAAGTCCATCGACTGCTTGCGCGTGAAGGGAGCGAGCTCGGCGAGGCCGACGACGAGGTCGGGCGCCGTGGCGGCGGCGATCGTCGCCGCACCGCCGCTGATCGACTGGCCGACGAGGACGGCCGGGCCGCCGAGGTGGCGGACGAGGGCGACCAGGTCGCCGGCGATGTCCGTACGGCTGTAGCCCTTCCAGTCGACGCTGGACTCGCCGCATCCGCGGAGGTCGACGTTGGCGACGCGGTAGCCCGCGGCGACGAGGGCCGGGACGATGAAGCGGTAGGAGTGGCGGCTGTCGCCCATGCCGTGGGCGAGCACCACGAGGGGTCCCTCTCCCGTCAGGTCGTACGCGATGGTGCCTTCGTCCAGGGTCAGGAACTCGGTCATGTCGTCCTCCAGTCGGCTAATGCGGATAGCCACAAGCTAGAGGCTATAGCCGTTGATGTCAACAGCGGTCGCCGCCGGCACGACGGAGGGCGTCCACCCGCCAGAATGGAGGGGTGAGTGCGAATGACGAGGTCGACGGGATCGTCGACGCCTGGGTGCGCGAGCGGCCCGACCTCGACTTCACTCCCCTGCAGGTCTTCTCGCGCATGCGGAGGCTCGCCAAGCAGCTCGAGCGCGCCCGCGGCATCGCCTTCGGCCGCTCCGAGCTCGAGACGTGGGAGTTCGACGTCCTCTCGGCGCTCCGCCGCGCCGGCGCTCCCTACCGGATGAGCCCCAAGCAGCTGCTGCAGGCGACCATGGTCACCAGCGGCACCATGACCAACCGCATCGACCGCCTGGTCGAGCGCGACCTGGTCGAGCGCCTCGACGACCCGAACGACGGCCGCGGCGTGCTCGTGCAGATGACGCCGTCCGGGCTCGCCCGCGTCGACGCCGCGATCACCCGCCTGGTCGACGCCGAGCAGGAGCTGCTGGGCGCGCTCACGCACGCGCAGCAGGAGCGGCTCGCGCAGCTCCTCCGGAAGCTCTCACTCGACTTCGGCTGAGCGCGACGTCAGCCAGGAGTTCCGCTCGCGCACCATGGCGCGCGAGCGGAACTCTGAGCCGATGGTGCGCGGGCCTCAGGCCTCGAGCAGCTCCGAGAGCTCCAGCCAGCGCAGCTCGAGCTCGGCGGTCTCGTCCGCGTAGGTCCGGAGCTTCGCGTTCAGCTCGAGGATGCCGTCGTAGTCGTCCGGGTCGTGGGTCGCCATCTTCTCGTGCACCGCGGCTGTGAGCTGCCCCAGCTTCGAGAGACGCCTGTCGATCGCCGACACCTCCTTCGTCGCGGTGCGGCGCTCGGCACCCGCGAGACCGGGAGCGGCGGCGGACGCGCCTCCCGACGCGGCTGCCGGCGCCCCCTTCTCGAGGGCGCGGCGCAGCTCGAGGTACTGCTCGACTCCGCCCGGCAGGTGCCGGAACGCGCCGTCCATCACCGCGTACTGCTGGTCGGTGACGCGCTCGAGCAGGTACCGGTCGTGCGAGACGACGAGCAGGGTGCCGGGCCAGGAGTCGAGGAGGTCCTCGATCGCGGCCAGCATGTCGGTGTCGAGATCGTTGGTGGGCTCGTCGAGGATGAGCACGTTCGGCTCGCTGAGCAGGATGAGCAGCAGCTGGAGGCGGCGGCGCTGGCCACCCGAGAGGTCCTTGACCGGCGTCGAGAGCTGGGCGCTCGAGAAGCCGAGGCGCTCGAGCAGCTGGCCCGGCGTCATGTCCTTGCCGCCGATGGAGTAGCTGGTGCGCTGCTCCGCGATGATCTCCCGGACCGGCTGGTGCTGCACCTCCGTCAGCTCGCGCAGCTGCTGGTCGAGGATCGCGACGCGGACCGTCGTGCCGCGCTTGACCCTGCCGCTGGTGGGCTGGACGCTTCCGGCCACCAGCCCGAGGAGCGTGGACTTGCCGGCCCCGTTCACGCCGAGGATGCCGGTGCGCTCGCCCGGAGCGATCCGCCACTCGATGCGGTTCAGCACGGTGCGCTCGCCGTAGCGGACGGTGACGTCGAGCAGGTCGACGACGTCCTTCCCCAGGCGCGAGACGGCGAGCTGCGAGAGCGACACCGAGTCGCGCACCGGAGGCTCGTCCTCGATCAGCTGATTGGCCGCGTCGATGCGGAACTTGGGCTTCGCCGTGCGGGCGGGCGCGCCGCGGCGGAGCCAGGCGAGCTCCTTCTTCATCAGGTTCTGGCGCTTGGCCTCCATCGTGGACGCCATCCGGTCGCGCTCGACGCGCTGCAGGATGTAGGCCGCGTAGCCGCCCTCGAAGGGCTCGACGATGCGGTCGTGCACCTCCCAGGTCGCGGTGCAGATCTCGTCGAGGAACCAGCGATCGTGGGTCACGACCGCGAGCCCGCCGGAGGAGACGGCCCAGCGGCGCTTGAGGTGCTCGGCGAGCCAGGCGATGCCCTCGACGTCGAGGTGGTTGGTGGGCTCGTCGAGGAACACGACGTCCCAGTCGCCGACGAGCAGCTTCGCGAGCGCGACCCGACGGCGCTGGCCTCCGGAGAGGGATCCGACGATGCCGTCCCACGGCACGTCGCGCAGCAGCCCGGCGATCACGTCGCGGGTGCGTGCATCACCGGCCCACTCGTGCTCGTCGAGGCCGCCGACGACGGCCTGGGCGACGGTGAGGTCCTCGTCGACGGTGTCGGCCTGGTCGAGCATGCCCAGGGTGACGCCGCGGCGGTGCGTGACGCGACCGCTGTCGGGCTCGATGCGCTGCGCGAGGAGGCGGAGGAGCGTCGACTTGCCGTCGCCGTTGCGTCCGACGATCCCGATCCGGTCGCCCTCCTCGATGCCCAGGGAGACGTCGTCGAAGATGACCCGCGTGGGGTACTCGAGTCGGAGCGCCTCGGCGCCCAGCAGATGTGCCATAGGGATCCAGCCTAGGCGCTCCAGCAGGGCCGGCATCACTGAGCGGGCCTCCGCGCGGTGGGATGCAAGGCGGAGGAGGGAGCGATACCGGCGGCATCGCGACCGACGACAACGCCGCAGACCGCCCTGCGGAGGCCCGCTCAGGCCACGGTGATCGTGCGCATGTGCCAGCCGGAGGCTCCGTCGGGGGCGGGGGGCGCCTCCTCCGAGGTCTGCACCAGGCCCTCGGAGTCGGTCGCGCGGACCAGGAGGACGTGGTCGCCGGCGATCGCCTCCCACTCGTAGACCCACTGGATCCAGGTGTCGGCGGTGACGGCCTCGGCGAGGCGCGCGGGCTGCCACACGCCGCCGTCGACCTGCACCTCCACGCCTGCGATGCCGGTGTGCGGCGCCCAGGCGACTCCGGCGACCGCGACGGTGCCGGCGGCGACCGCCTGGCCCTGCCGTGGCACGTCGATCCGGGACTCGATCTTGATCGGGCCGCGCTCGGTCCAGCCGCGAGTCGACCAGTAGGCGACGTCGTCGGCGAAGGTCGTGACCTTGAGCTCGGTGACCCACTTCGTCGCCGAGACGTAGCCGTAGAGCCCGGGCACGACCAGGCGCGCCGGGAAGCCGTGCTCGACCGGGAGCGGCTCGCCGTTCATCCCGACCGCCACGATGCTCGGCCGGCCCTCGTCCTGCAGGACCTCGAGCGGGCTGGAGGCCGTGAATCCGTCGACACTGCGCGAGAGGACCATGTCGGCGCCCGCGAGCGGCCGGGCGCGGGCGAGGAGGTCGCGGATCGGGTAGCCGAGCCAGAGAGCGGTGCCGATCAGGTCGCCGCCGACCTCGTTCGAGACGCACGAGAGGGTGACCAGGTGCTCCTCGAGCGGGAGGGCGAGCAGCTCGTCCCAGGTGATCGTCACCTCCTCCTCGACCATGCCCGTGATGCGGAGCGACCAGTCGGCCGGGTCGACGGACGGCACCGAGAGCGCGGTGTCGATCCGGTAGAAGTCGGCGTTCGACGTCAGGTAGGGCGTGATCCCCTCGATGTCGTCGAGCATCGCCGCGGCTGGGACGGCGGGCGCGGTGCTCGCGGGGGCGGGCAGCTTCACGGCCTCCCGCACGGCGGTCACGGCGGCGGAGGCGGCGGTCACCATCCGGGCACCGACGCCCACCACGACGGCGGCGGCGCCGGCGATGCCGACCAGGCGGAGGAAGGAGCGGCGGTCGGTGCCGCCGCGCGCGGGCTCCTCCTCCCAGCCGCGGAGGCGGGCGGCGGCGGCCCGCAGGAACGCGGCGCCCACGACCATGCCGGCGACGCTGGGGGCGGCGGCGAGACCCGACGCGCCCTCGCGGGTGACGGCGGCCAGGGCGCCCAGGCCCGCGACGGCGGCGAGCACGAGCACGCCTAGCGGAGGCCTGCGGTACTCGAGCAGTCCGGCCGCGACCGCGAGGAGCGCGACGGCGACGCCCACCGACACCAGCAGGACGACCTTGTCGCCCGTGCCGAACAGCGCGATGACGGTGTCCTTGACGCCGGGCGGCACGATGTCGATGACGAAGCCGCCGACGGCGACGAGCGGGCTGCCTCCCGCGCCGGTGAACACGGCCACGAGCTCGGCGCTCGCAAGGGCGACTGCGGCGGCGACGATCCCCGAGAGGATCGCGAGGAGTGCGGCTCGTCTGGGGGACATGAGCGGCACTCTAGGCCACGAGTCCGGGCCTTGACTGCGGGTCGGGGCTGCGAGCGCGGACCGCGACTAGCCGGAGACGATGCGCGCGCCGTGCACCGGACCGGTCACGCGGACGGCCCGCAGGCGCGCGCCGGTCAGCTCGCGGTGCAGATCCTCGGCGGCGTCGGCGTCCGGCGCCAGGAAGGCCACGGTCGGCCCGGAGCCGGACACGAGGCCGCCGAGGGCTCCGCGCCCCTCCCCCAGCTCGAGGATCCGCGCGAGACCCGGCTGCAGGTGCAGCGCCGGGGCCTGCAGGTCGTTGTGCATCGCGTCCGCGAGCATCGCCGCGTCTCCCGCGCGCAGGGCCTGCAGCACGTTCGGGTCGATGCTCGGGGTCGCCGCGATCGGGCGGAAGTCGCGCAGGTGCCGCTCGCGATGGCGGTCGAGCTCGCTGTACACCTCGGGGGTCGACAGGCCCTGCTCCGACAGCACGAGGACCCACTCGAAGCGGCCCTTCGCCAGCGCGGGGCTCAGCTCGTCGCCGCGACCGACGCCGATCGCGGTGCCTCCGGTGAACGAGAACGGCACGTCGGCGCCGAGGCTCGAGGCGATGCCGAGCAGCTGCTCACGGGTGCACGCGGTGCCCCAGAGCGCGTCGCAGGCGAGGAGGGTGGCGGCGGCGTCGGCCGAGCCGCCTCCCATGCCCCCGGCGATCGGGACGTTCTTCTCGATCGCGAGGTGCACGCCTCCGCGGTACCCGGTCGCCCTGGCGAGCGCACGGGCCGCCTTGATCGCGAGGTTCGATCCGTCGGTCGCGAGATCGTCGGTGTCGATCGAGCCCGAGAACTCGACCGAGAAGTCGGGGGCGTCGCTCGCGTAGACGTCCTCGTAGAGCGACAGCGACTGGAACGCGGTCGCGAGCTCGTGGTACCCGTCGTCGCGGACCGCGCCCACCTTGAGGTAGACGTTGATCTTGCCTGGCGCCCGCGCGTGGACCCGGGTCGACGTCGCGCGAGGGGCCATGGCCTCCACGCTACAGGGTGGCGGAGCGGGTCTCGTCCCGGTCGGAGGGCGCCTCGTCGTCGGTCTCGTCGTCCAGGTCGTCGTCGGTCGCGGGCGGCACCGAGCCGCCCCTGATCGGCACGCGCGCCGGGTCGAGCGAGCGTCCGAGAGCGACGAACTCGTCGACGCCGAGCTCCTCGCCGCGCGCCGTCTGCGGCACGCCCGCGGCCTCGAGCGCGGCGATGGCGGCGGCGCTGTCGCCGAAGAGCGACGAGAGCGACTGGCGGAGCATCTTCCTCCGCTGGGCGAAGGCGGCGTCGACCACCGCGAACACGGCCCGGCGCAGGGTCTCGTCGCCCGGCTCCTCGCCGCGCTCGAAGCCGACCAGCACGCTGTCGACGTTGGGGACCGGCCAGAAGACCTGGCGCGAGACGGTGCCTCCGGTCGTGAACGAGCCGAACCAGGCCGCCTTGACGCTCGGACCGCCGTAGACCTTGGAGCCGGGTGCGGCGGCCAGGCGGTGCCCGACCTCGGCCTGCACCATCACGACACCCGAGCGGATGCTCGCGAAGTGCTCGAGGAAGTGCAGGAGGACCGGCACCGAGATGTTGTACGGGAGATTCGCGACGAGCCGCGCCGGCTCGCCCGGCAGGTCGAGCACGCGCATCGCGTCGGCGTGCACCACCTCGAGCTCGGCGCCGGGAGCCATCAGCTCGACCGTGCGGGGCAGCTGCTCGGCGAGGCGGCCGTCGATCTCGACCGCGACGACTCCGGCGCCCGCCTCGAGCAGGCCCAGGGTCAGCGAGCCGAGGCCCGGGCCGATCTCGACCACGGTCTCGCCGGCCTGCACCCGCGCCAGCTTCACGATGCGGCGCACCGTGTTGGCGTCGTGCACGAAGTTCTGGCCGAGCTTCTTGGTCGGCGTGACGTCGAGGATCTGCGCGAGGTCGCGGATCTCGGCCGGGCCGAGCAGTCGCGGAACGCTCGCGATCGACGGCTCGGCGGCGTGGCGTCCGCTCATGCGAGCGGTCCGACGGGCTCCGTCGGCTCGGAGCCGACCTCTCCGCCCCACTCGCCGTAGACCTGCTCGGTGTTGGAGGCGATCGTCGCGGCGAGGTGTCCGACGTCGGTCTCGAGGTACTCGGCCATCGCGCGCACCGTGTGCGGCATGAGATACGGCGCATTGGGGCGGCCGCGGAACGGACTCGGCGTGAGGAACGGCGCGTCCGTCTCGACCAGGATCAGGTGCCGCGGAGTGACCGCGAGCGCCTCGCGCAGCGCATCCGCGTTCTTGAAGGTCACGTTGCCGGCGAAGGAGAGGTACCAGCCCTCCTCCGCGCACATCCGCGCCATCTCGGCGTCGCCGGAGAAGCAGTGGAAGACGGTGCGCTCGGGGGCGCCGACGCGGCGGAGGGTGTCCATCACCTCGCGGTGCGCGTCGCGGTCGTGGATCTGGAGCGCGACCCCGGTCTCCTTCGCGATGCGGATGTGCTCCTCGAACGAGCGGTACTGGGCCGGACGACCGCTCTCTCCGGTGCGGAAGAAGTCGAGCCCGGTCTCGCCGACGGCGCGGACGCGCGGCTGGGTCGCGAGCTCGGCGATGACGGCGAGCGCGTCGTCGAGCTCGCCGCGCGCGTCGAGCTCGGGCGCCTCGTTGGGGTGGATCGCGACGGCGGCGAGCATCCGCGGCTCGGAGGCGGCCATCTCGGCCGACCAGCGGCTGGTCTCGACGTCCGTGCCGACCTGGACGACTCCGCGGACGCCGACGGTGGAGGCGCGGTCGAGCTGCTCGCGGTAGTCGAGGGGCTCGAGGCCGTCCGCGATCTCGAGGTGCGTGTGGTTGTCGTAGACGGGGACCACGAGCGCTTCGGGCAGCGGCGGGTACGTCAGGTCGCGGCCCGAGGTGTTCTCGCGGGCGCGGACGTGCTGGCTGTCGGTCATGCGCTCCAGGCTAGCGGGGTGCTCCTGACGGTTCGCGAGGGAACCCCGGACCGTCGAGGCCGCCCGGTGGTGCCGGCTCCCTCGACGGTCCGGGGTTCCCTCGATGCCGATCCGACGGCACCGCCGGGGTCAGACGGCCGGCACCTCGATGCGCGGGAAGAGGGGGGCGAGGGCCCCGACCGTCGTGCCGACGGGCAGCTGGCCCCACTCCCCCGCCTCGCGGAGGCGCTGCGCGGTGAGCGCGCCGAGGGACTCCTCGACGCCGAGCGCCTCCCAGAGCAGGGTCGTCGCGCGGGGCACGACCGGCGAGAGCAGCACGGCGAGGGCGCGCAGCCCCTCCGACGCCGTGTAGAGCACGGTGCCGAGGCGCTCGCGGTCGCCCGCCTTCGCCAGTGCCCACGGCTCCTGCTCGGTGATGTAGCCGTTGAGCTCGTCGACGATGGTCCACACCGCCGTGATGGCGTCGTGGATCGCGAGTGCGTCGATCGCGCGGTCGGCCGTGGTCGCCGCCTCCGCGACGGTGCGCCGGACGCGCTCCTCCGCCTCGGTCGGCGCGCCCGACTCGGGGACGACGCCGTCGTAGTAGCGGTGCAGCATCGCGATCACCCGGGAGGCGAGGTTGCCGAAGCCGTTCGCGAGCTCGGCCTGGTAGCGGGCCGACAGGTCCTCCCACGAGAACGAGCCGTCCTGCCCGAAGGTGATCGCGCGCATGAAGTAGTAGCGGAACGCGTCGGAGCCGAAGGTGTCGGTGATCTGCTCGGGCGCGATGCCGGTGAGCTTCGACTTCGACATCTTCTCGCCGCCGACGAGCAGCCAGCCGTGGCCGAAGACCTGCTTGGGCACCTCGAGCCCGGCGGCCATCAGCATCGCGGGCCAGATCACCGCGTGGAAGCGGAGGATGTCCTTGCCGACGATGTGGGTGGCGGGCCAGCGGCGCTCGAACTCGGCCTCGTCCTGGCCGTAGCCGACGGCGGTGATGTAGTTGAGCAGCGCGTCGAACCAGACGTAGACGACGTGCGAGTCGTCCCACGGCACCTTGACGCCCCAGTCGAAGCTCGAGCGCGAGATCGACAGATCGGCGAGACCCGCGCGCACGAAGCTGACGACCTCGTTGCGCGCCGACTCCGGCTGGATGAAGTCGGGGCGCTCCTCGTAGAGCGCGAGCAGGCGCTCGGTGTACTGGCTCATCTTGAAGAAGTAGTTCTTCTCCTTGAGCAGCTCGACAGGCTTCGAGTGGATCTTGCAGACGTACTGCCCGATGTAGTCGCCGGTGCCCTCCTCGAGGTCCGAGAGCTGCTTGTACTCCTCGCAGCCGACGCAGTAGTAGCCCTCGTACTCGCCGGTGTAGACGGCGTCCTCGTCGTAGAGCTTCTGCAGGAAGCGCTGCACGTTGACCTCGTGGCGCTCATCGGTGGTGCGGATGAAGTCGTCGTTGGCGATGTCGATGGTCTCGAGCAGCGGCTGCCAGGCGGTCTGCACGAGGCGGTCGGCCCACTCCTTCGGCGTCGTGCCGTTCGCGGTCGCCGTGCGCAGGATCTTCTGGCCGTGCTCGTCGGTGCCGGTGAGCAGCCAGGTGTCGTCACCCGCCTGGCGGTGCCAGCGCGTCAGCACATCGGCGGCGACCTCGGTGTACGCGTGCCCGATGTGCGGGACGTCGTTCACGTAGAAGATCGGGGTCGTGAGATAGAAGGAGGCGCCGTCGGACATGGCGACCATCCTATTCTTCGCGCGGGACGCCTCCCGGTATGTGACGCCGGGGCCGCGCAGCGCTCAGGCGCGGCGGGAGGCGAGCGCCGCCTCGTAGAGGGCGCGGCGCGAGAGGCCGGTGTGCTCGGCGACCTCGGCCGACGCCTCCTTGAGGCGGTCTCCCGCCGCGACCCGCTCGAGGACGGCGAGCAGGGCGTCCTCGAGCGACGCCTCCCGCACAGGGGCGCCCTCGACCACGAGGCAGATCTCGCCGCGCAGCCCGCCGGCGGCCCACTCGGCCAGCTCGGCGGCCGGGCCGCGGCGCACCTCCTCGAACATCTTCGTCAGCTCGCGGCAGACGACGACCCGGCGCTCGGGGCCCATCACCTCGACGAGATCCGCGAGCGCGTCGCCGATGCGGTGCGGCGACTCGAAGAAGACCATGGTGCGGCGCTCGTCGACCAGGGCGCGGAAGGTCGAGATCCGCTCCCCGTGCTTGCGGGGCAGGAAGCCCTCGAAGCTGAAGCGGTCGGTCGGCAGGCCCGAGACGGCGAGCGCCATCAGAACCGCCGAGGGCCCTGGCAGCGCGGTCACGGCGACACCCGCGGCGACCGCGGTCTCGACGAGGTGGTAGCCCGGGTCGGACACCGTGGGCATGCCCGCGTCGCTGAGCACGAGGAGGTCCTCCTCGCGGGCGAGCTCGACCAGCTCGGCCGAGCGCTCGCGCTCGTTGTGGTCGTGCAGGGCGTAGAGGGTCGGCCGGTTCTCGATGCCGAGGGCGCGCAGGAGCTGGATCGTGACGCGGGTGTCCTCGGCCGCGATGTGCTTCGTGGTCGAGAGCGCCTCCACCAGCCGCCTCGAGGCGTCGCCGAGGTTTCCGATGGGCGTGCCGGCGAGGATGATCATGCGGCCATCCTCCCAGCCGGGAGTCTCGCGGGGGCCCTGGGCCGAGTCGCCGCCGCGGCCCGCTCGGCCGGATGTCGACGGATCCGGCCGATCCGCGCGATCTCGCGGAGGGCGGGTGTCGCCGCCCGGTTAGCATGGCCGAGTGACGGACCGACCGCAGCGCGACTTCGACGACCTGCTCCTCGACTCCGCCGGATCGACGCGATCGGTACCGCTCGATCCCGCCGAGACCGCGGCGTCGACCCCGCGGGTGCGCCCCGACGTGCCGCGCGGCTCGTGGTTCGACGACGTCTTCGGGCGCCTCGTCACCACCCCCGGACGACGCCGGCTCTACGACCTGGGGCTCCCGCTGCTGGTCGTCGTGGTCGCCGCGGTCCTGCGGCTCTGGAACCTCGGCCACCCCCGCACGCTCGTCTTCGACGAGACCTTCTACGTGAAGGACGCCTGGACGCTCTGGAACCTCGGCTTCGAGGGCGCCTGGCCCGAGAACTCCGACCCCGGCTTCGCGACCGGCACCGTCGACGTCTTCACCGGCGCTCCCTCGTTCGTGGTGCACCCGCCGCTGGGCAAGTGGATCATCGGGCTCGGCATGGGCGTGCTCGGTGCCGACGACAGTGTCGGCTGGCGGATCTCGACGGCGTTCGTCGGGATCCTCGCGGTCGCCCTGGTCATCGTCATCGCGAAGCTGCTCTTCCGCTCGACGCTGATCGCCTCTCTCGCCGGCCTCTTCCTCGGGCTCGACGGCCACGCGATCGTGATGTCGCGGGTGTCGCTGCTCGACGGCATCCTGATGTTCGTGGCCCTGTGCGGAGTCGCGGCCGTCCTCCTCGACCGGCGCTGGGCCGAGCTGCGGCTGGCCGAGAAGGTGGCGGCCGGCGCCCTGCCGACCTGGGGGCCCGTGCTCTGGTGGCGGCCGTGGCTGCTCACCGCCGGTGTCTTCTTCGGCCTCGCCGCCGGGGTGAAGTGGACCGGGATCTACTTCCTCGCCGCCTACGGCCTCTACTCGGTCCTGGTCGACGCGATGATGCGCCGCCGGGCGGGCGTGCCGTTCTGGGGCAGCGGCGCGGTCCTCAAGCAGGGGCCGGTCACCTTCCTCCTGGTGGTGCCGATCGCGCTCGTGGCCTACCTCGCGACCTGGCTCGGCTGGCTGCGCACCTCCGGCGGCTGGGCGCGGCAGTGGGCGACGGAGGCCCCGGGCAACGCCTGGACGGGCGCCCTCGCGTGGGTGCCCGACTGGGCTCAGAGCCTCTGGCACTACCACGTGCAGATGTACGACTACTCGATCAACCTGCGGGCCACGCACCCCTACCAGGCGAGCCCGCTGACGTGGCTGCTGATGCAGCGCCCGACGAGCATGTACTTCGTCGACCAGGCGACCGGGGTCGACGGCTGCGCGGCGGCGCGCTGCGACGAGGCGATCACCTCGGTGGCGAATCCGCTGATCTGGTACGCCGGAGTGATCGCCCTCGGCTACCTGCTCTACCGCTTCGCCCGCTACCGCGAGTGGCGCGCCGGCTTCGTGCTGATGGGGATCGTCGCCGGCTACCTGCCGTGGATGCTCTACCTCGACCGCACCGTCTTCCAGTTCTACTGCGTGGTCTTCGAGCCCTACATGATGCTCGCGCTCGCCCTGACGGCTGGGATCGTGCTCGGCTCCCCCGGCGACGAGAGACGCAGGCGCACCACGGGGATCGTGGTCGTCGGAGTCTTCGTCGTGCTCGCAGCGGCGCTGACGGCCTACTTCTATCCGCTCTGGACGGGTCAGCAGACCTCGTTCGCGTTCTGGCAGGCGCACATGTGGCTGCCGTCGTGGGTCTGAGCACGGCGCTCCGTCGCCTCGGACCGGGAGTCGCGGTCTGCGCGCTCGCGGCGCTGATCGCGTCCGCGGTGCACGCGGCGTTCCCCGCGGTGCCGATGCTGACGGCGGCGGTGGCGCTCGGGATCCTCGTGGGGCAGCTCCCCGCCGCCCGGGCGGCGCTCGGCCGCCTCGCCCCGGGGCTGAAGTTCTCGTCGCGCACCCTGATGCGCACGGGGATCGTGCTGCTGGGGCTCAAGCTCTCCCTCGTCGACATCGCCGGGCTCGGCGCGGGGGCGATCCTCGTGGTCGTCGGGATCGTGCTCGCCACCTTCGCGTTCACCTACGCCCTCGGGCGGGCGCTGCGGCTGCCCGGCAAGGAGCCGCTGCTGCTGGCCGCGGGGTTCTCGATCTGCGGCGCGTCCGCGATCGGCGCGATGGCGGGAGCGACGCGGGCGAAGGAGGAGGAGCAGGCCACTCCGATCGCGCTGGTGACGCTCTGCGGGACCCTCGCGATCGCCGTCCTGCCGGCGCTGCAGCAGCCGCTCGGCCTCTCGGACGTCGCGTACGGGCACTGGGTCGGTGCCTCGGTGCACGACGTGGGGCAGGTGGTCGCGACGGCTCAGGTCGCCGGCGCCTCGGCGCTCGCGATCGCCGTCGTCGTCAAGCTGACGCGGGTCGTGATGCTCGCGCCGATGGTCGCGGTCGCGGCGGCGCTCTCCCGGCGCGCGGGCGACGGCGGCACCGGGGCGCGACCGGCGATCGTGCCGCTGTTCGTCGTCGGGTTCCTCGCCGCCGTGCTGGTGCGCTCGTTCCTCCCGGTGGCACCCGAGATCCTCGCCGCCGCCGATGTCGCGCAGACCTGGCTGCTCGCCGCCGCGCTGTTCGCGCTCGGGAGCGCCGTGCGGCTCCGGTCGCTGGTGACGACCGGATGGCGCGCGCTGGTCGTGGCGTTCGCGTCGTGGACGGCCATCGCGGCAATGGCGCTGGCGGCGGTGCAGGCGGCGGGCTGATCCGGCGTCCTCGAGTGGGGGCGGCGCGTTCTGTTACGGGATGCGACGCTCCCGGCCCGGAGGTGTCGGTAGCGGCGGCTAACGTCGATCCCATGGCAGATCGCGAGTACGGCTTCAAGACGCGTGCGATCCACGCGGGCAACATCCCCGACCCGGTGACCGGAGCGCGCGCGCTGCCGATCTACCAGACGAGCGCGTTCGTCTTCGACGACACCTCCGACGCGGCGGCGCGCTTCGCCCTGCAGAAGTACGGCAACATCTACTCCCGCCTGTCGAACCCGACCGTCGCCGCGTTCGAGGAGCGGGTCGCGAGCCTCGAGGGCGGCCTCGGAGCCGTCGCGACCGCCTCCGGCCTGTCGGCGCAGTTCGTCACCTTCGCGGCGCTCGTCGGAGCGGGCGATCACGTCGTCTCCTCCGCGAACCTCTACGGCGGGTCGATCACGCAGCTCGACGTGACGCTGCGGCGCTTCGGAGTCGACACCACGTTCGTGCAGTCGAGCGACCCGGCCGACTACGCCGCGGCGATCACGGACAAGACCAAGGTGCTCTACGCCGAGACCATCGCGAACCCCTCCGGCGAGATCGCCGACATCGAGGGCCTCGCCGCGGTCGCGCACGCCGCGGGCATCCCGCTCATCATCGACTCGACCGTCGCGACGCCCTACCTGGTGAGGCCGATCGAGTGGGGCGCCGACATCGTCATCCACTCGGCGACCAAGTTCCTCGGCGGGCACGGCACGACCCTCGGCGGCGTCGTCGTCGAGTCGGGCCGCTTCCACTACTCGCACGAGAAGTTCCCGCTGCTGCACGACGCCGTCGCCTCCTACGGCGGGCTCTCGTGGGACGGCAACTTCGGCGAGTACGGGTTCCTCACCCGGCTGCGCGCCGAGCAGCTGCGCGACATCGGACCGGTCCTCGCGCCGCACTCGGCCTTCCTGCTCGCGCAGGGCGTCGAGACGCTGCCCTACCGGATCCAGGCGCATGTCGACAACGCCCGCCGCGTCGCGGAGTGGCTCGACGCCGACGAGCGGATCGAGGCGGTCTACTGGGCGGGCCTCCCCGAGCACCCGCACCACGCCCGCGCCCAGAAGTACCTGCCCAAGGGGCCGGGCTCGGTCTTCAGCTTCGTCGTCAAGGGCGGCCGCGACGTCGGCCAGACCTTCATCGAGTCGGTCGACCTCGCCAGCCACCTGGCGAACATCGGCGACGCCAAGACGCTGATCATCCACCCCGCCTCGACCACGCACGCGCAGCTCACCGAGCAGCAGCTGCTGCACGCCGGCGTCCTGCCCGGTCTCGTGCGCCTCTCGGTCGGCATCGAGGACGCGGACGACATCATCTACGACCTCGACCAGGCGCTGACCCGGGCGGTCGAGAAGCACGGCACCCCCGATGCTCCGACCGAGCTCCCCGACGACGTCTCGGTCACCGTCGACTCCCCGACCGTGGAGGTCTGAGCCATGACCACGACCGATGACACCGTCGTCGCGCAGCTGACCAACGGGCTGAGCTGCTCCGTGCCGGCGAACTCGCCGCTCGCGAAGCTGCTGAAGTCGCAGCGCACCTGGGTCGGGCCCGACGCGAAGCAGCGGCTCGACATCCTCCGCCGCGCGAAGACCGTCGCGATCGTCGGAGCGTCGCCGAACCCCGCGCGCTCGTCGTACTTCGTGTCGACCTACCTGCAGCAGTCGAGCGACTACGAGCTGTTCTTCGTGAACCCGAACGCGACCGAGATCCTCGGGCAGCCGGTCTACAGGAGCCTCGCCGATCTGCCCGTCGTGCCCGACATCGTCGACGTGTTCCGCAAGGCGAGCGACATCCCCTCGGTGATCGACGACGTGGTCGCGATCGGCGCGCCGACGGTCTGGGTACAGCTCGGCATCTGGAACCAGGAGGCGGCCGAGTACGGCGAGTCGAAGGGCCTGACGGTCGTGATGGACCGCTGCATCAAGGTCGAGCACGCGCGCTTCCACGGCGGGCTGCACCTCCTGGGCTTCGACACCGGCCAGATCACGGCGCGCAAGACGATCCGCTGACCCGGCCGGGCCGCCGCCGGCACCTCCGGCTCGCAGAATCGCGTTCGGCTCGCGGGAATCCTCGATTCCCGCGAGCCGAACGTCGTCTCACGAGCCGGAGGCGCCTCCGACCGCCGCGCGAGGAGGCGCGTCAGTCGCCCTTCACGTTGACCAGCTGCCGGAGCGTGCGGCGCACCTCGACGAGATCCGCCGCGTCGGCCATCACCCGGTCGATCGGCTTGTAGGCCGCCGGGATCTCGTCGACGAAGGCGTCGGTGTCGCGGTACTCGATGCCCGCCATCGCCTCTCGCAGCTGCTCGTGCGTGAAGGTGCGCCGCGCCGCCGACCGCGAGTACTCGCGTCCCGCCCCGTGCGGCGACGAGTTCAGCGACACCGCGTCACCGCGCCCGACCACCACGTAGGAGGCGGTGCCCATCGACCCCGGGATGAGCCCGGGTCGCCCCGCATCGGCCTGGATCGCGCCCTTGCGGCTCACCCAGACCTCCCGGCCCCAGTGGCGCTCCTTCTCGGTGAAGTTGTGGTGGCAGTTGATCCGCTCGGCCTCCACCACCGGCGACCCGGTCCACTCCGCGAGCTGGCGCACGACGCGGTCCATCATCTCCTCGCGGTTGAGCAGGGCGAACCGCTGAGCCCAGCGGAGCTCGGCGATGTAGCGGTCGAACTCGGCCGTCCCCTCGACCAGGTAGGCGAGATCGGGGTCGGGGAGGCCGATCCAGTGCCGCGCGCAGTACTCCCGCGCGACCTCGATGTGCGCACTCGCGATCCGGTTGCCCACGCCCCGCGATCCGGAGTGCAGGAACAGCCACACCGCGCCCGTCTCGTCGGCGCTGACCTCGATGAAGTGGTTGCCGCTGCCGAGAGTTCCGAGCTGCAGCGCCCACTGCTTCGAGTAGCGGGCTGGATCGAAGCCCGCCTCGGCGGCGAGCGCCTCCAGCTCGGCGATGCGCGGCGCCGCGGTGGCGACGATCTTCCGGTTCGACGCTCCCGCCGACAGCGGGACCGCCCGCTCGATCTGGCGACGCAGCTCGCCGAGGTCGAGGCCGGCCAGGTCGTCGCGCGTGAACTGCGTGCGGACGGCGATCATGCCGCAGCCGATGTCGACTCCGACCGCCGCCGGGATGATGGCGCCGAGCGTCGGGATGACCGAGCCGACGGTCGCCCCGCGCCCGAGGTGCGCGTCGGGCATCAGCGCCAGGTGGGGGAAGATGAACGGCATCTCGGAGGCCGTGAGGGCCTGCTGCCGCGCGCTGTCGTCCAGGATGCTGGCCCAGGACACGAGCCGCTTCGTGATTCTCTGCATGGTCCTTCCTCTCGTGAAGGCCCGGCGGACGCCGGGATAGGGGGGAGACGCGTTCGGGGCGGCGGGATGCCGCGAGCCGGTCACGCGTCGACTCCCCTGCAGAGGAGGACGACGGGGAGGGCCCTGGAACCGATGGCGCCGAAACCGATGTCGTCCGGGGCCGTCGGCGGATGCCTACGGGTGCCGGACGACTCCGGGCTGGAGGTGCGCCTGAGCGCGCTTCGAGCATTCGAGCTCGACCGCGCCGGAGAGAGCGCGGAGGCGGTCGGCGTCGAGCAGCGCGGGGCGGGTCGATCGATTCGCGGTCACGGGCTGCTCCTTCCGGGCGTCGGGGTGGCGCGCTCCGGCGGCGCGCCCGGGCGAAACTAGCAGCCCGGGCGTGTCGCGTGCAACCCGGGCGTGTCGGACCGCAGTTCCTCAGCGGAGAAGCGTCCTCCGCCTCGACGGCGAGCACCTCCCCCTCGAGTCGCAGAGTCCTCCGCATCCCGTGCACGGTGTCTGGGCGACCCCTCCGTATGCGGAGGCGTCGCCCGTCGCAGGAGTAGGCAGGACGGGCAAGGGACAACGGCGACTCCGCCGATCGTGACAACGAATCAGGCCGTCTCGACGGCCGCGAAGAGGTGTACGCAACGATGAGAACCTTCACTTCCACTCCGCCCACGACGACCGCTCGACGGCCCGTCCGGCGACTGCTGATAGCCGGGGCCACGTGCGGTGCCCTGGCCTTCGGGTCGTTCGCCGCGGCGCCGGCGGCCTTCGCGGCCGACCCTCCGGTCGCTGTGCAGGCGACCTCCGCGGCCGCCTGGACCGTCGTGGCCGAGGGCGAGAACAGCGCCAACGCGCAGACGGTGCAGCACCTGCTGAACGCCGCCGGGTACCCCGTCGACGCCGACGGCGTCTTCGGCCCCGCCACCGCCGCCGCGGTCACGTCGTTCCAGACCGACCGCGGTCTCTCGGCCGACGGCATCGTCGGCGAGCAGACCTGGTCGGCCCTCATCACGACGCTCTCCTCCGGCGACACCGGCGAGGCCGTCTCCGGGCTCCAGGTGCAGCTCGACAAGACCGGCGCGGGGATCACCGTCGACGGCTCCTTCGGACCCGCCACCCTCTCGGCGGTGCAGAGCTTCCAGTCGGCGGCCGGGCTCACGGTCGACGGCGTCGTCGGCCCGCAGACCTGGCAGTCCCTCGTCGGCTCCGGATCGGGGACCACGCCCGAGCCCGGTCAGCCCGGCGAGACCTTCGCCACCCTGAGCGAGGAGCAGCTCACGAACGTGCGCGTCATCATCGCCGAAGGGAAGACCGCGGGCGTCCCCGAGTACGGCTGGGTGGTCGCGATCGCCACGGCGATGCAGGAGTCGCGACTGCGCAACCTCTCGGGCGGCGACCGCGACTCGGTCGGGCTGTTCCAGCAGCGCCCGTCGGCCGGCTGGGGAGACCCCGCCGCCCTCGTCGACCCGGTGTACGCCTCGCGGGCGTTCTACGGAGCGGCGAACAGCCCCACCTCGAACACGGGCCTCACGGACGTGGCCGGGTGGGAGTCGATGTCGGTGACCGAGGCGGCGCAGGCCGTGCAGGTCTCGGCGTACCCGGACGCCTACGCCCAGTGGGAGACGCTGGCGCGCGAGGCCGTCGCGAGCGAGGGATGAGGACCATGACCATGACCACTCTGGATCACACCACCACCACCACCGCACCCGTCGCCGCAACGCCGGCGCGGAGCCTCCGATCGCGCGTTCTCGCCGTCGTCACGGCGGTGCTGCTCGCCCTCGGCGTCGTCGTCGGCGGTGCGACGAGCGCGCAGGCCGCCGACTGGCCCGTTCTCTCCTCCGGCTCGAGCGGCGAGGACGTGACCACCGCGCAGTACCTGCTGCGCGCCTCCGGCCAGTCGCTCGATGTCGACGGCGCCTTCGGACCGGGCACGCAGTCGGCCACCACCTCGTTCCAGTCCGGCAAGGGCCTCGCGGCGGACGGCGTGATCGGCGCGGCGACCTGGAGTGCGCTGACCGTGACCGTGCAGAGCGGCAGCTCGGGTGACGCGGTGAGCGCAGCGCAGACGCAGCTGAACGCGAACGGAGCCTCGGTCGCGGTCGACGGCGCCTTCGGGGCCGCGACGACCGCTGCCGTGCAGAGCTTCCAGAGCTCGGCCGGCCTGACCGCCGACGGCATCGTCGGACCCGCCACCTGGAAGGCGCTCATCGCGGGCACCGGAGGCGGCACCACGCCTCCCCCGAGCGGTGACGCCGCGGCGACGGCGCAGGCGATCCTCGACAACCCCGGCATCGAGCTGTACGAGCTGAGCCCGGACGCCGCCTCGACGTCGCTCGCGAACATCCGCGACACCGCTGCCGGGCAGCCGGCGAAGACGAGCCCGGAGAGCGATGTCGGTGTCACGTCGGTCGCGCTGAACCCCGCCATGCTCGACGCCCTGCTCAAGCTCAACACGCAGTACGGGCACACCCTGCGGGTGACCTCCATCGCCGGCGAGGACCACTCGTCGACGTCGGGCCACTACACCGGCGACGCGGTCGATATCGACCTCATCGACGGCGTGCGGGTCTACGAGGGCGCCGATCACCAGGCTATCCAGAACGCCTGCGACGAGATGGGTGCGACGCTCACCCTCGGCCCCGGCGACGCGGGC
Source organism: Rathayibacter sp. VKM Ac-2754 (assembly GCF_009807095.1). GTDB lineage: Bacteria > Actinomycetota > Actinomycetes > Actinomycetales > Microbacteriaceae > Rathayibacter. The sequence goes on from NZ_WUCC01000008.1 coordinate 115,070, forward strand.
CACTCGGACCACGTGCACTGCGAGTTCTGATCCCGTGACGACGACGGGGGCGGGCGCCTGGACAGGGCGCCCGCCCCCGTCGTCGTGGGCGGCGTAGTCTCGGGTCATGAGCGCCTACGTCTCCGTCCTCGACCTGTTCAGCGTCGGGATCGGGCCGTCGAGCTCGCACACCGTCGGTCCGATGCGGGCCGCGCTGGCGCTCGCGGAACGCCTCCGCTCGGCGGGTCTGCTCGGCCGCGTGAGCCGGATCGGCTGCACCCTCTACGGATCGCTCGGCTCGACCGGCATCGGACACGGAACCCCCGACGCGGTGGTCGCCGGGCTCTCGGGGCTCGCCCCCGAGACCTGCGATCCCGACGCGGTGCGCGGAGCCTGGCGGCGGCTCGACGAGCTCGGCGAGATCCTGCTCGCGGGCGAGCAGCGCCTCCCGATGACGCGCGACGACGTCGCCTTCGAGCCGCGGACGCGGCTGCCCGAGCACCCCAACGCCCTGACCTTCAGCGTCTGGATCGGCGACGACGCCCTGCCGGAGCGCGAGGAGACGTACTACTCCATCGGAGGCGGGTTCATCCGCCGGGCCGGCGAGCGTGCCGATCTCGCGGCGCTGGCGCCGCATCCCTACCCCTTCGTCTCGGCGCTCGACCTGCTCGCGACCTGCGACCGGACCCGCTCGAGCATCGACGAGATCGCGGCGGCGAACGAGCGCGCGCTGCACCCCGACCAGGATGTCGACGCGCGCCTCGACGGGATCTGGGACGCGATGGCGGCCTGCGTCGAGCACGGCCTCGAGACCGAGGGAGTCCTCCCCGGCGGCCTCGAGGTGCGCCGGCGCGCCTCCCTGATGCGCGAGCGGCTCGAGGCCTTCGAGGTCGATCCGCTCGACCGCGCCCGCGCCACCTCGGTCGAGTGGCTGCACGCCTTCGCCCTCGCCGTGAACGAGGAGAACGCCGCGGGCGGGCGCGTCGTGACCGCTCCGACGAACGGCGCGGCGGGGATCATCCCGGCCGTCGCGCACTACTACCTCCGCTTCGTGCCGGGCGCCGACCGCGCAGGGATCCGGCGGTTCCTCCTCACGGCGACGGCGATCGGCTCGCTCTGCAAGACGAACGCGTCGATCTCGGGCGCGGAGGCGGGCTGCCAGGGCGAGGTCGGCTCGGCGTGCGCGATGGCCGCAGGAGCGCTCTGCGCCGTCCTCGGAGGCACCCCTCGGCAGGTCGAGAACGCCGCCGAGATCGCGATGGAGCACCATCTCGGCCTCACCTGCGACCCGGTCGGCGGGCTGGTGCAGATCCCGTGCATCGAGCGCAACGCCATCGCGGCCTCGACGGCCGTCAGCGCCGCCCGTCTCGCGCTGCACGGAGACGGCGTCCACCGGGTCTCGCTCGACACGGTCATCGAGACGATGCGGCAGACCGGCATCGACATGTCCTCGAAGTACAAGGAGACCAGCGAGGGCGGCCTCGCGGTCAACGTCATCGAGTGCTGAAGGTGGATCGCCGCGACTGGTGAGCCTCGGTTCGGCGCTTCTCGCCCACACCGGCGACGCAGAGCGGCAGATCTCGTCGAAGCCGCACGTCCCGTTGGACCCGCACATCGCGTCGAGCCCGAGACGACCTCCTCCGCATGGTCCCCTCCTCGCTGATCGATCAGCCCGCGCAGCGGGCGTATCGAGATCCACCAGCGTCAGAAGGCGAGGGCAGAAGCCTGATCTGCTGACGGACGTGGGTCTCGATACGCCCCTGCGGGGCTACTCGACCAGCAGGGAGGCGGCCGCGTGAAGCAGAGTTACGCGCCCAGGTGCGGGTGTCGGGGGTGCGGCCTAGCGTGACGTCATGACCAGCTCGCCCTACCTCACCCGGCCGATCGTCTCGACGCAGTGGCTCGCCGACCACCTCGGTCGCGAGAACCTGGTCGTGATCGACGCGAGCGTGCTCTTCGTGCCCGGATTCGACGGCCGCTACCGCTACCTCAGCGGAGAGGACCAGTACCTCGTCGAGGGCCACGTGCCCGGAGCCGTCTTCGCCGACCTGATCGAGCACCTCTCCGACGCCGAGGGCGCATATCCGTTCGGCCGGCTCGATCCCGAGCGCTTCGCCGCCGCGGTCGGCGCCCTGGGCATCGGCGACGACTCGGTCGTCGTGGTCTACGACTCCGCGGTGGGGCAGTGGGCCTCCCGTCTCTGGTGGCTGCTGCGCGCGGCGGGTCACGCCGCCGTCGCCGTCCTCGACGGCGGGCTCACCGCCTGGCGGCAGGAGTCGCGCCCGCTCGAGACCGGGCACGTCGCTCCGGTGTCCGGGGCGGGCATCACCGTCCGCGCCGAGCGCCCGCTCTGGATCGACAAGGCGGGGGTCGAGAGCATCCTCCGGGGCGAGGCTCCCGGCACGCTCGTCTGCGCGGCGCCGCCGAAGGAGTTCACCGGCGAGGCGGGCCAGCGTCCCCGACGCGGGCACCTGCCCGGCTCGGTGAGCGTCCCGGCCGCGCGCCTCGTCGACCGCGAGACCCACGTGCTCCTGCCGCAGGCGCGCCTGCGCGAGCTGTTCGCCGACGTCCTCGGTGCCGAACGCCTCGTGCTGTACTGCGGAGGCGGCATCGCTGCCGCCGCCGACGCGCTGGCGCTGACACTGCTCGGGAGGGACGACGTCGTGATCTACGACGGCTCGCTGAACGAGTGGGCGGCCGACCCCGAGGCGCCGCTCGTGGTCACGGCCGCCTGACGACGATCGACGGCAGGGTCGTCGTCGGCAGGGCGCAGACGAACGCCTCGCAGGAGTACGCGGTCGGCCGTCCGTCGCGCGAGACTCGACCCTCGAACAGCTCGAAGCCGGCCTCCGTCCAGTCGCGAGCGGCGTCGTCCGACACAGCGACGGCGATCCCCAGATCGGTCGTCCGCGCGCCCTCGAGCAGCGCGACGGCGCTGTCGGGAGCGACGAGCACCAGCTGGGTGACGGGCCGCGCCAGCCTCGTCGCCAGGGCGAGCACCGCACCGAAGCCCATCGGCTGCGACACCGCACCGGGAGCGACCGCGGCGACTACCGCCTCCGCCGCCTCGCGGTAGCGCAGCTCGCCCGTCAGGAGGTAGAGCTCGTGCGCCGCATCGGCCGTCGCCGACAGGCCCGACGGGTAGGCGCCCTCCGAGGGGTCCGCGGCGAGGAGCAGCCCTCGCGCGGCGAGCGCCGGGTCTCCGCCGCCCGGCAGCGCGAACGGCGGCCACGCCTCCGCCGCGTCGAGCGCCCCGTCGATCAGCGCCCGCGCGACGCGCGCGTAGCGGGGCGAGCCCTCGGCGACGGCGAGGCGCAGGAGTCCACCGGCGAGCATCCCGAGGTCTTCGAGCGCGGGGCGCGCGGCCGAGACCGCGTCGCCCAGGGAGGCCCGGACCACGAGCACGCCGTCGACCAGGTGCCGGTCGATCAGCAGGTCGGCGGCGCGTCGGGCCGCGTCGATCCAGTCCTCGCGGCCGAGCGCCCGGCCGGCCCGGGCGAGGGCCTGGATCGCCAGGCCGTTCCAGCCGGTGACCACCTTCTCGTCGAGCGCCGGGGGCTCGAGGCCGCCGCGGTCCTCCGCGAGGTAGTAGCCGCCCTCGGACCGCCGACCGTCGACGATGCTCTCCGAGTCCTGCGCGCTGGCGAACCCGCCGCTCGGACGCTGGAGCGTGCCGAGCAGGAAGGAGGCGATCCCCTCGGCGACCGCGGTCAGCGCCGCGGTGTCGGTGCCGTCGCGGCCGAGCAGGACGGCGGCGACGTCGAGGAGCAGCGCGTTGTCGTAGAGCATCCGCTCGTAGTGCGGGTCGCTCCAGTCGGCGCGGGTGGCGTAGCGGAAGAAGCCGCCGTCGCGGTCGCGCAGCGGCGAGCGGGCGAGGGTGAGGAGCGTGCGCTCGGCCAGCTCGGCGCCCGACGCCCGGGACGCGAGGAAGCCCAGCACCGGCGCGACCGGGAACTTCGGGGCGCCGCCGAAGCCGCCGTGCTCGCGGTCCTCCTCCTCGGCCAGCCACCGGACGGCGCCGTCGAGGGCCGCGTCATCCGGCAGGCCGGTCGACGTCGGGCGTTCGGCGGTCGCCTCGCGGAGCGCCGTCGCGAGCGAGCCGGCGGTGGCGTGCACCTCGTCGCGGCGCAGGCGCCACGCCTCCGACACGGCGTCGAGCACGTCCGAGAAGGCGGGCGTGCCGCCGACCGCGCGGGGCGGGAAGTAGGTGCCGGCGTAGAACGCCTCGCCGCCCGGGGTGGTGAAGACGGTGAGCGGCCAGCCGAGGTTCCGCGTGAAGGCGCTGGCGGCGGTGAGGTAGGCGGTGTCGACGTCGGGGTGCTCCTCGCGGTCGACCTTCACGGCGACGAAGCCGTCGTCGAGGCGCGCGGCGAGCACCGGATCCGAGAACGACTCCCGGGCCATGACGTGGCACCAGTGGCAGGTCGCGTAGCCGATGGAGACGAGCACGGGCACGTCGCGGCGCGCGGCCTCGGCGAACGCCTCCTCGCCCCAGGGGAACCAGTCGACGGCATTGTCCGCGTGCGAGCGGAGGTAGGGGCTGACACTCGAGCGCAGTCGTTCGGCCATCCCTCCACGCTAGCCCGGGGTGGCCGGGCCGTCAGGGGGTTGTCGGGCGCGCACAACGTCGGCGGAGAGCGCCTCTCGCGCACGATGGCGCGCGACGAGCACTCTCAGCCGACGTTCTGCAGCGACTCCTCGTGCCGGGGCGAGGGAACGAGCGGCAGCGCGACCACGGGCGCGAGGGCGACCACCGCGAAGGCGAGCGGATATCCCACCAGCCCGATCAGCGCCCCGATCGCCGGAGCAGCCACGGCCGCCGTCGCGAACTGCCCGGTGTTCTGCGCGCCGAGCGCCCGGCCCGACCACGAGGGGCCCGCGATCTCGGCGACGGAGGTGAAGGCGAGCCCGTTGTCGGCGACCGAGATCGTGGTGGCAGCGACGAAGAGGACGGCGGCCACCGCGACTCCGGCGTGCAGCGCGCTCGTGCCGGCGAGCAGGAGCAGGGCGACGACTCCGGCGACGGCCACCCAGCGCAGCGGAGCCAGGCGCGAGCCGACCCGGTCGCTGAGCACGCCCACCGCGATGCGACCGAACGCGCCCGCGAACTGGGCGACGGCGATGAGGACGCCCGCCGCGGCCGGATCCCAGCTCTGATCGACGATCAGCCAGACGAGGCCGAAGGTCGAGAGGGTGAACTGCGGCACGACCAGCAGCGCCGAGACGCCGTGGATGCGCCAGAGCGCGGCGTTCTCGCGGTAGGGATTGCGGGCGGGAGCCGCCGCGCTCCGGGGCGCCCGGGGCGGATCGATGATGCCGATCGCGCAGGCGACCGCCAGCACCGCGAGCAGCACGGCCGGCACGGCGAGGGCGGCCGGGATGCCGGCCGCGGCGGCGAGCGGCGGGATGCTCAGCGACGCGGCGGCGACTCCGAGCGGCTGGCTCATCTGCCGGACGCCCATCGCCAGACCCCGGCGGTGGCGCGGGAACCAGCCGATCACCACGCGTCCGCTCGCGGCGTTGACGCTCCCCGAGGCCATCCCGCCGAGGAGGAGGAAGACGGCGAGCGCGATCAGGTCGCCGCCCGTGAGCATCGCCGCGACCGCGCTGAGGGCCGTCGCGCCGACTCCGATCGCGATCACGATCCGCTCGCCGTAGCGGTCGGCGAGAGCGCCCCACGCGACGAGGGTCAGCACGAGTCCGACGTTGGGGGCGGAGGCGAGCAGGCCGGCCTCGGCGAGCGAGTAGCCGTACTCGGTGTGCAGCAGCGGGATCAGGAACGGCGGCACCGACACGAAGACGGTCGTGGCGGCCTGCGCCGCGACGCCGAGCGCGAGCATCAGCCACGGGCGTGGAGTGCGGGACACGATCCTCCTCGGGGAGCGCTCAGGAGCGGGGACTCCGGAACCCTAGCGCCGGTCAGCGCTCGAAGAACCAGCCGCTCGGGCGCTCGGGGCGCGCGACGTCGGTGCCGCCGGAGCCGCGACCGCGCCTGCCGAGCACGAGGTAGGCGATGCTGCCGAGGAACGGCGCGATGACGATGAAGGCGACCCAGCCGACCTTCGCGACCTTCGAGAGGCGGTGGTTCGAGAGCACGCCCTGGATCGCGAAGAGCAGCAGGACGATGTTGAGCACGACGAGCAGCGACTGCGGATTCACTCGGGCCCTCTCTGCTCGACGAGCCCGTCGGATTTCTCGAGGGGACAGGGCATTCTCGCACGCGGCCGTAGGATGGAGGGCTCATGTCAGACGCCCTCAGCATCCGCTACCCGCCCGAACTGCCCGTGTCGGCGCGTCGCGACGACATCGCGGCAGCGATCCGCGACAACCAGGTCGTGATCGTCGCGGGGGCGACGGGATCCGGCAAGACGACGCAGCTGCCGAAGATCCTGCTCGAGCTGGGGCTCGGGAGCATCGCGCACACGCAGCCCCGCCGCATCGCCGCGCGCACGATCGCCGAGCGCATCGCGGAGGAGCTCGACGACGAGGTCGGCGGGATCGTCGGCTACCAGGTCCGCTTCACCGACAAGGCGAGCGCCTCGACGCGGATCAAGCTGATGACCGACGGCATCCTGCTGAACGAGATGAACCACGACCGGATGCTCAGCCGGTACGACGCGATCATCATCGACGAGGCCCACGAGCGCAGCCTCAACATCGACTTCCTGCTCGGCTACCTGCACCGCCTGCTGCCGCAGCGACCGGAGCTGAAGCTCGTCATCACCTCCGCGACGATCGACCCCGCCAGCTTCGCGAAGCACTTCTCCGACGCCGAGGGGAAGCCCGCGCCGGTGATCGAGGTGTCGGGCCGCACCTTTCCCGTCGAGATCCGCTACCGCCCGCTGGTGGCCGAGGAGCCGGAGGAGGACGACGACACCGACACCCCCGACGCGACCGCGGGCAGCCGCGACCTGATGACAGGCATCGCCGACGCGCTCGCCGAGCTCGCCCGCGAGGATCCGGGCGACGTGCTGGTCTTCCTCTCGGGCGAGAACGAGATCCGCGACGCGGAGGACGCGATCCGCGGGCGGAACCTGCCGGGCACCGAGGTCCTCCCCCTCTACGGCCGTCTGTCGGCCGCCGACCAGCACCGCGTCTTCGAGCGCTCCCGCACCCCGGGCGTGCGCCGGCGCGTGATCCTCGCCACCAACGTCGCCGAGACGAGCCTCACCGTGCCCGGCATCCGCTACGTGATCGACGGAGGAACGGCGCGCATCTCGCGCTACAGCGCGCGCTCGAAGGTCCAGCGCCTGCCCATCGAGGCGGTCTCGCAGGCCTCGGCGAACCAGCGCTCCGGGCGCTCGGGCCGCACCAGCGCGGGCATCGCGATCCGGCTGTACTCGGAGGAGGACTACCTCCGCCGCCCCGAGTACACCGACCCCGAGATCCTGCGCACGGGGCTCGCGGCGGTCATCCTGCAGATGATCTCGCTCGGCCTCGGCGACATCGCCTCCTTCCCGTTCCTGACGCCTCCGGACTCGCGCGGCATCAAGGACGGTCTCGACCTGCTCACCGAGCTCGGCGCGATCCGCGCCCAGGGCGAGTCGAGCACACGCGCCACGCCGGCCGCGCCGCAGCTGACGCGCATCGGCCGAGACCTCGCGCGCCTCCCGATCGACCCGCGCTTCGGGCGGATGGTGATCGAGTCGCGCACGCACGGCGTGAGCCGCGAGGTGATGGCGATCGTCGCCGGACTCACCATCCAGGACGTCCGCGAGCGGCCCCTCGAGCGCCGCGCGCAGGCCGACCAGCAGCACGCCCGCTTCGTCGACCCGACCAGCGACTTCCTCACCCTGCTCAACCTCTGGAACTACCTCGAGGAGAAGCAGGCGGAGCTCTCGTCGAGCGCGTTCCGCCGGCTGTGCAAGGCCGAGTACCTCAACTACCTGCGGGTGCGCGAATGGCAGGACGTGTTCCGGCAGCTGCGCCAGCTCGCCCGCCCGCTGAAGCTCGAGATCGGCGACCCCAAGGTCGACCCCGACGGCATCCACCGCTCGCTGCTCGCGGGCCTGCTCTCGCACCTCGGCATCAAGGACACCACCTCGCAGCAGGCTCAGCGCGCGGCCAAGAGCCGCGAGCGCCAGAGCGTGCAGTACGTCGGCGCCCGCAACGCCAAGTTCTCGATCTTCCCGGGCAGCGCGCTCGCCAAGAAGCTCCCCGACGCCGTGATGAGCGCCGAGCTCGTCGAGACGAGCCGGCTCTTCGCGCGCTCGAACGCCGCGATCGATCCGGCCTGGGCGGAGGCGATCGCCGGCGACCTCGTGAAGCGCCAGTACAGCGAGCCGCACTGGGAGAAGGCGCAGGGCGCCGCCGTCGCGTACGAGAAGGTCACGCTCTACGGCGTGCCGATCATCGCCCGGCGCCGAGTGCAGTTCTCGCGCATCGACGCCTCCTACGCCCGCGAGCTGTTCATCCGGCACGCCCTGGTCGAGGGCGAGTGGGAGTCGCGGCACGCGTTCGACCGCAAGAACCGCGCCCTGCGCGCCGAACTCGAGCGGCTCGAGGAGCGCACTCGGCGCCGCGACCTGCTCGTGGACGACGAGGCGGTCTTCGACTTCTACGACCGCCGTCTCCCCCGCGACATCCACTCGGTCCGCTCGTTCGACTCCTGGTGGCGCACGGCGCAGCACGACGAGCCCGACCTGCTGACGATGACGCAGCAGACCCTGCTGCCCGAGGACGCGGAGGAGATCGACGAGACCGCGTTCCCGACCCAGTGGCGCCAGGCCGACCAGCGCTTCCGCCTCTCGTACCGGTTCGAGCCCGGCACGGAGGAGGACGGCGTGACCGTCCACGTGCCCCTGGCACTCCTGCCGCGCGTCTCGCCGCTCGGCTTCGACTGGCTGGTCCCTGGGCTCCGCGACGAGCTCGTCGCCGCGATGATCAAGGCGCTGCCCAAGCACCTGCGGCGCAACGTCGTCCCGGCGAACGACTGGGCCCGCCGGCTCACGTCCGCGCTCCCCCACGACGTGCCGAACCCGCCGACGGAGTCGTTCGCCGCGACCCTCGCGAGCGCCATCCAGCACGAGGCGGGCGTCGTGGTGAAGGCCTCCGACTTCGAGCTGGAGCGGATCCCCACGCATCTGCGGGTGACCTTCGCGATCGCGGATGAGCGCGGCCGCACGATCGCCGCCGGCAAGGAGCTCGCGCCTCTGTCCGAGCGGCTGCGCGGCCGGGTCCGCGACGAGGTCGCCCGCGTCGTCGAAGCGCGCGTGCCCGACGCGCTCGAGCGCCGGGGCCTGAAGACCTGGGACATGCCCGAGCTCCCCCGGGTGACCGACACCCGGCAGGGCGGCAACACCATCCGCGCCTACCCGGCTCTCATCGACGACGGCGACTCCGTGTCGATCCGCCTGCTCGCGACGCCGGAGGACCAGGCCCGCGAGCACCCGCGCGGAGTGCGGCGCCTCCTGCTGCTCGCGACCCCCAGCCCGGTCGCCTACGTGCAGCAGCACCTCACCTCGCACGAGAAGCTCGTGCTCGCGCAGAGCCCGTACCAGAACACGACCGCGCTGTTCACCGACTGCCTGCTCGCCTGCGTCGATGCGGTGCTCTGGCGGATGAAGCCCGACGGGATGCTGTTCCTCCGCGCCGAGTTCGACGCCGTGCGCGACCGGGTCTCGGCGAGCGTCATGGACTCGATGTTCGAGACCGTGAAGACGGTGACCACGATCCTGACCACGGCCCGCGGTGTCGAGAAGGCGCTGAAGACGTCCTCGAGCATGGCCCTGCTGCCGGCGCTGACCGATGCGCGCGAGCAGCTCTCGGGTCTCGTCTACCCGGGATTCGTCTCGGCGACCGGAGTGGAGCGCCTGCGCCACCTGCCCCGCTACCTCGCGGCGATCACCGAGCGCTTCGGCAAGATCGGCGAGAACGTCGGTCGCGACCGCGTGTGGCTGAACGAGGTTCAGGCGGCGCAGGAGCTGTACCGCACGGCAGGAGGGGTGCGGCCCCTCCCGCCGCACGCCCCCGAGAACCTCGCGCGCGCTCGCTGGATGATCGAGGAGCTGCGGGTGAGCTTCTTCGCGCAGGGCCTCGGCACGGCCGAGAGCGTCTCACTGCAGCGCATCCGGAAGGTGCTCGCCGGCTGATCGCCGAGTCGCCTCCGCGGGCCGCTAGTGTCGTCCGGTGGGCAGCTACACCGAACTCCTGAAGACCCCTGGCGTGGGTCGGATCATCGCGGCGCAGCTCACTGCGCGGTTCCCGTTCGGGATGCTCTCGCTGGCCTTCCTCCTGCACGTCGAGCGCGTGCACGACTCCTACGCCGCCGCCGGTCTGGTGCTCGGCTCGATGTCGATCGGCCAGGCGATCGCGGGCCCGCTGACGAGCCGCCTGATGGGCCGCCTCGGCATGCGCCGGGTGCTCACGCTGACCCTGATCGTCTGCGCCGCCGCCATCATCGCGATGGCGCTGCTCGAGCTCGAGATCTGGCAGTTCGTGGTGATCGCGATGATCGCCGGGCTGAGCATGCCTCCCGTGCAGCCGGCCGTGCGCACCATCTACCCCAAGATGGTCACCAGCTCGCAGCTCACTCCGCTGTTCTCGCTCGACGCCTCGGCGCAGGAGATCATCTGGGTGCTCGGCCCGGTGCTGACCACCTTCGTGTCGATCCAGATCTCGACGGTCGCGGGCATCCTCACGGCGGCGGCGTTCCTGATCGGAGGCGGCATCTGGTTCATCGCGTCGCCCGAGGTCGGCCGCGTGCGCATCCCGCGCTCCAAGCGCAAGCTCGGCGTCGTGCTCTCGAAGCCGCCGGTGCTGCTGGCGACCGTCGTGGGCTTCCTGCTGGTCGGCGCGTGCGCCGCGGTCGAGGCGGGGGTCGTCGCCGTGTTCGGCGAGGGCGGTGTCGAGTCGGGTGTGGTCCTCGCGATCTTCGCGGCCGGATCCCTGGTCGGCGGTCTGACGCTCGGGCACATCCCGATCAGCCGCTGGGCGACCGCGCGGCGCATGCTGATCGTGACCGTCGGCATGGGGCTCGCCGCCTTCTCGACCGACTTCTGGTGGCTGTCGGCGACCCTGTTCCTCGCGGGCGTCGGCATCGCTCCGGCTCTCGCCGCCCTGTTCACGATCACGGCCGCGAGCGTGCGCTTCTCGGACACGGCGGAGGCGTACGGCTGGGTCGGCACCGGCCAGCTCATCGGCGCCGCGCTCGGCTCGGCCATCGCCGGCGTGCAGATCGACCAGGCCGGCCCGACGGCCGCGATCGCCGTCGCGGCGGTCTTCGCGTTCGTCGGCTTCGTGGTCCCCGCGCTCGGCCGCCGCTACCACCCCGACCTGCGCGGGCGCGACGCGAGCCCCCTCCCCGACACCGAACCCGTGAACCTGCCCACCTGATCGGCCGCCCCGTTGCCCGGCCCGGGGTGCCGTCCTAGGGTTGGCCCCATGACGGGGGATCCGGAGGTGCGCATGACGGTACTGCGCGCCGAGGCGGAGGATCTCGTGCGGAAGCACCAGCGCGCGGCGGCGGACGCCCAGGTGCTCGAGCCCTGGGCCGACCCGGAGACGCCCGAGTGGTGCGCGGAGCTCGCCGCGGCCCTCTGGGAGGGTTCCTTCCGGCCCAGCCCCGTGTACTACCGGGCGGAGGACCAGTCGCACGCGTGGCGCGGTCCGCACCAGGTCCGGCTCCACCACCTCGGCTTCGGCTGGCAGCTCACGGCGAACCGCGAGACAGCCGGAGGCGGCTCGACGGCGACCACCGTGGTCGTGCTCGAGACGGGATCGCTCTGGTTCGGCGCGGGGCCGGGTCGTCGACCCGGACGCGGGCTCCTCGGTCTCGGCGACCACGGACCGGTCGAGGGACTGCAGCCGGGGCACGACTCCTACTTCGCGGTGCAGAACCTCACGGAGCGCGACGCCGCATCTCGCGCCGAGCGCCGCCTCCTGTTCGGAGTCGCCGGGCTCGCCGCCCTGATCGAGGACTCGGTGGGCGTCGGCCCGCACGGCGAGCTCGACTGGACTCTCTGACGTCGGTGGTGCGTGTCAGCATGGAGGCATGAGCCTCCCGCTGATCCCCCTCAACGACGGCGGCGCGATCCCGCAGATCGGGCTCGGCGTCTACAAGATCGGCGACGACGAGGCCGCCCGCGCGGTCGCGACGGCCCTCGAGGCGGGCTACCGCCACGTCGACACGGCCACCCTCTACGGCAACGAGCGCGGCGTCGGCGAGGGCATCCGCGCGAGCGGCGTCCCGCGCGAGCAGGTCTTCGTGACCACGAAGGTCTGGAACGACGACCACGGCTTCGACGAGACCCTCGCGGCCTTCGACCGCAGCCTCGAGCTGCTCGGCACCGACTACGTCGACCTCTACCTCGTGCACTGGCCGATCCCCTCGCGCGACCGCTACGTCGACACCTACCGCGCCCTCGAGCGCATCCGGCAGGAGGGGCGGGCGCGCTCGATCGGAGTGTCGAACTTCGCCGTCGAGCACCTCGAGCGCCTCCTCGGCGAGACCGAGGTCGTGCCCGCGATCAACCAGGTCGAGCTGCACCCGCGACTGCCGCAGGAGGAGCTGCGAGCCTTCGACGCCGCGCACGGCATCGTCACCGAGGCGTGGTCGCCGCTCGCCCGCGGCCGGCTCCTCGACGAGCCGGTGCTCGACAGGATCGCGGCGAAGCACGGCGTCTCACCCGCGCAGGTCGTCCTGCGCTGGCATCTGCAGCTCGGTGTCGTCGTGATCCCCAAGTCGGTGACGCCCGCGCGGATCGTCGAGAACCTCGACGTGCTCGGCTTCGCCCTCGACGACGACGACCTCGCGACGATCCGCGCCCTCGAGACCGGCGAGCGCACGGGCCGCGACCCGCGGTTCGACTGAGCCGGCCCCGCGATGCGTCTCGGATCCATGCTGGTCGAGTAGCCCCGCAGGGGCGTATCGAGACCCACCAGCGTCAGCAGATGAGGCTTCTGCGCCGGACTTCTGACGGACGTGGATCTCGATACGCCCGCTGCGCGGGCTACTCGATCAGCAGAAGTGGGACCTCACGTAGGAAGTCACTCTACTCAGAGACCCCCGCAAGCCCGCTGGTCGAGTAGCCGCCATAGGCGGCGTATCGAGACCCACCAGCGTCAGCAGATGAGGCTTATGCGCCGGACTTCTGACGGACGTGGATCTCGATACGCCCGCTGCGCGGGCTACTCGATCAGCGAGAGACGGGGCCGCGCACACGACCTCACTTCTCGCCACGAACCCCGAAAGCCCGCTGGTCGAGCAGCCGCCGCAGGCGGCGTACCGAGACCCGCCTCCCTGCGAACACGCACGCTCAGGACCGGCGACGAACTGGCAGGAATCCGCGCCCTCGAGACCGGGCCGCGGCCCGCGGTTCGGCCGAGGCGGCCTAGCGTGGCGGGATGACGAACCGCGACGCTCTCCTCCTGCACGGCCTCGGTGGCGCCTCCGGAACCTGGTGGCGGCTCGCCGCCGACCTGCGCGCCGCGGGATGGACCGTGAGCACCCCGGATCTGCGCGGTCACGGCGCCGGGCCGCGCGGCGGCTCCTCCGGCCACGACGCCTACGCCGACGACGCGCTCGCCGAGCGGCCGGCCCAGGGGGCGTGGGGCCTCGTCGTCGGGCACTCCCTCGGCGGCGCGGTCGCCGTGCGGGCGGCGGCCCGCGACTCCCGCTGGGCCGAGCGCCTCGTGCTGCTCGACCCCGTCCTCCGCCTCGAGCAGACGGTGCGAGCGGAGGTGCGCGAGGGCGAGCTCGCCGACCTCGACGTCACTGCCGAGCAGCTCGCGACGAGCCACCCGCACTGGGACGAGCGCGACCGCGCCGAGAAGCTCGCCGCCGCCCGCGCTGCGGACCCGTCGGCCGTCACGGCGACGATCGACGAGAACGACCCGTGGGACGTGGTCGCCGACGTCGCCGCGCTGCGGGCTCCCGTGCTCGTGCTGGCCGGCGATCCTGAGATCTTCACATTCTTCCCGCCGCGCCTCGCCGCCGAGGTGCTGCGGGAGAACCCGCGCGTGCGCTACGCGGTGGTGTCCGGAGCCGGTCACAGCCCCCATCGCGACCGCCCCGCCGAGACCACGGCCATGCTGCGGGAGTGGGCGGAGAGCGACGCCACGGCCTGATGCGCAAGGCCGCCGGTGTTTCGTGCCCGTGAACTCTGAGAAGAGGGGGTGCGCTCGGCGTCGCCTGTGAATAGCCTCGTGAAAGGCGCCGGCTGCTCCCAGAAGGGGGACAGCCACCGCGCCGGTCGTCCCCGGACGACCCCCTGTCATCGACGAAAGGGACCACCATGGTGAACACCATCCACGGAGCGCAAGGCGCACGGCGCCGACGCTCGCTCCTCGGCACGAGCGCGATGATCGGGGTCGGCGCCGTCGTCGCCGGCTTCGCCTTCGCCCCTGCGGCGAGCGCCGTCGAGCCGGTCGACTTCGCTGAGACCGTCACGGTCGACGGCATCATGAACCACCTGGAGGCGTTCCAGGCGATCGCGGACGCCAATGACGGCAACCGCGCGATCGGCACGGAGGGCTACGAGCTCAGCGGCCAGTACGTCGAGGCCGTGCTGGCCGAGGCCGGCTACACGACCGAGCGCCAGGACTTCTCGACCGCCACCCAGGTCATCGACGCGTTCTCGCTCACGACGACGCCCGCCGTCGTCGGCACCCCGATGGAGTTCACCCCGTCGACGCCCGAGGGCGGAGTGACCGGCGAGCTCATCACTCCGGTCGACCCGCTGGGCTGCACCGCCGACGCCTGGACGGGCCTCGACGCGACCGGCAAGATCGCGCTGGTCAGCCGCGGCACGTGCGCCTTCCTCGAGAAGTCGATCGCCGCCGGCGCAGCGGGCGCCTCGGCGATCCTGATCTACGACAACGCGCCGAGCGACGCTCTGAACGGCACCTACGGTGCCCAGGACGAGGCCGCGATCCCCGGCGCCGGCCTGACCCAGGCCGAGGGCGAGTCGCTCCTCGCCGCGCTGCCCTCGACGGCGACGCTGTCGATCCAGCAGACCACCACCGTCGTGGACACCTTCAACATCATCACCGAGACCGCGGGCGGCGACCACGACAACGTCGTGATGCTCGGCGCGCACCTCGACGGCGTGCCCGAGGGCCCCGGCATCAACGACAACGGCTCCGGATCGGCGACGCTGCTCGAGACCGCCGTCCAGCTCGCCGAGGCGGGCGAGACCACCAACGCGGTGCGCTTCGCCTGGTGGGGCGCTGAAGAGGTCGGCCTCGTCGGCTCCTACAACTACGTCGACTCGCTGACGCAGGAGGACGCGGACAAGATCGCGACCTACATGAACTTCGACATGGTCGCCTCGCCGAACTACGTGATCTCGGTCTACGACGCGAACGAGTCCACCTACGAGGCGCCGGTCGAGGTCCCCGCGGGCTCGATCGCCACCGAGAAGGCGTTCACCGACTACTTCGACTCGATCGACCAGCCGTGGATCGACACCGCGTTCGACGGACGCAGCGACTACGACGGCTTCATCTCGGTCGGCATCCCGTCCTCCGGCGTGTTCACCGGCGCTGACGACATCAAGACCGAGGAGGAGGCGGCTCTGTTCGGCGGTACCGTCGGCATCCCCCACGACCCGAACTACCACTCGGCCGGTGACGACCTGGCGAACATCAACCAGGAGGCGCTCGGCATCACCTCGAAGGCGATCGCCTACGTGACCGCCTCGTTCGCGGAGGACACCTCGGCCATCGACGCCGAGAAGGACCCGACGACGCCGACGCCGACCCCCACGCCCGCTCCTCCCATCACGCTCCCCACTCGGGAGCAGGTGCTCGAGCTGATCGCCGCCGGTCTGTCGCCGCGCGAGATCGCCGCTGAGCTCGGCATCACGCAGGGCAACGCCTCGCAGTACGTCGATGCTGTCCTGGACCAGCTGGGCATCTCCGACCGGGCCGAGGCCGAGCGTCTCGTCCGCGAGTACCTGGCCGACCGGGGCCTGCTCACCGGCGCGACGCTCTGACCGGTCGCACCACCCGGGGAACCCCGGTCCGTCGAGGCAGCCGGCACCCGCTGGCCGCCTCGACGGGCCGGGGTTCCCTCGTGCAAGCATGTGCGACGGGTGCGGTGAGGTGCCCGGTGCGGTGAGCTGCAAGGCGGAGGAGGAAGCGATACCGGCGGTATCGCGCCCGACGACAACGCCGCAGATCGCCGTGCCGGGCACCTCACCGGCGGGCGCGGGCGAAGGCCTCCTCGACGTCCTCCTCGGGGTCGGCGAGGAGGCGGAGGGTCGCGAGGGCGTGGATCCGCCGGGCCTGCTCGCCCGACCGGGCAGCGGTCTCGAGGACGTCGGCGGCGACGTCGCCGAGTATGAGCAGCGCGCGGGTGAGGCTCCGCTGCTCCGGTCGGTCGCCCTCGCCGAGGTGCTCGGCGAGCTGCCGGGCGAGGGCGGGGCGCTCGCTCTCGGGCGCGAGTCGCGCGGCCGTCCGCCAGGCCGCCCGGGCGACCTCGGGATGCTCGTCGTGCAGCAGCGCGGGCGTGATCGCGGGCCACGCGCGCGGATCCCCCACCTTCGACAGCGTGTGCAGCGACTGGCTGCGGGCCTGCGGCGACTCCGACACCAGCTCGGGCAGGAGGAGGTCGACGGTGACAGCGGGATCGTGCCGGGTCAGCGCCCAGGTGAGCATCTCGCGGACCCCGAAGTCGGTCTCGACGGCGCACTGCGCGACGAGCACCGCGGCGTACTCGTCGGCGGGCCGGGTGCCGGCTGTCATCGCGGCCTGGAGCCTGGAGGACGCGTCGGGCGCGCGAAGGGCCGCGCGGAGCCTGTCGGCAGGTCGGGTCTCGTCGCTCATATGCCTCCTATTCGACACCCTCCCGCCGGGAGGACGTCGAGTGCGGGCGGGAGGGGTTCCCGCGGCCACGGCGCACGGTGTTCACTGGGCGCATGCGAGCCATCTGGAAGGGCGCGATCACCTTCGGCCTGGTCAACGTGCCGGTGAAGATCTACAGCGCGACCGAGGACCACGACATCGCCCTGCACCAGGTGCACGACGCCGACGGCGGACGGATCCGGTACCAGCGCAAGTGCGAGATCTGCGGCGAGGTCGTCAGCTTCGACCACATCGACAAGGCCTACGACGACGGGGAGCGCACCGTCGTGCTCTCGAAGGACGAGCTCAAGGCGCTGCCGGAGGAGCGCGACCGCGAGATCGACGTCGTGCAGTTCGTGCCGAGCGACCAGGTCGACCCGATCATGTTCGACCGCGCGTACATCCTCGAGCCCGACTCCTCCTCGCCCAAGGCCTACGTGCTGCTGCGGCGCACCCTCGAAGCGACGGATCGCACCGCGATCGTCGAGTTCGCGCTGCGGCAGAAGACGCGGCTCGCGGCGCTGCGGGTGCGCGGCAAGCTGCTGATGCTGCAGACGCTGCTCTGGGCCGACGAGGTCCGCGAGGTCGAGTTCCCCTCACTCGAGGGTACGACGCGGATCGCGGCGCGCGAGCTCGAGATGTCGTCGCACCTCGTCGACTCCTACTCGGAGGACTTCGACGCGACGAAGTTCACCGACGCCTACCAGGTGCAGCTGCGCACCCTCATCGACGCGAAGATCGAGCAGGGCGACGCGCTCGACACGTCGGCCACCTTCGGCTCGGCGCCCGAGGAGGAGGGCGGCGGCGAGGTGCTCGACCTGATGGAGGCGCTCAAGCGATCGGTGGAGCGCAGCCGCGGGGCGAAGGCGGAGGCGGGGGCGGCTCCGGAGAAGAAGGCTGCTGCGCCGAAGAAGGCCGCATCCGAGAAGAAGGCGCCGAAGAAGCCGACGGCGAAGAAGGCCGCGAAGAAGCCCACCGCGGAGTCGGACGCCGCGGACGAGAAGAAGGCCGCGTCCTGAGCCTCAGTCGAGGTCGTCGAGGTCGACCGCGACCGAGCTGACCAGCGCGAGCAGCGCCTCCGCATAGGCGTTCTCGGCGGCCTCGTCCTCGAAGACGCGCGGCTGCCCGCCGAGCTCGATCTCGACCGCGTACCGCGATGCGGCGGTGCGCCGGAGCGAGCGGAACGTGCCCCGGAGCAGCTCGCGGAGCTGGTCCTCCCGCGGCAGCCACAGCGAGTCGTCGACCGAGACGGAGTCGAGCGCCCACTCCGTCGTGCCGTTGAAGCCCAGGACCGTGCCGCCGGGGTACTCGTGCGCCTCGATGGTCATGTCGCTGACGGTGAAGACGTCGCCGTCGAAGCCCTCGCGCTCGATGCGGAAGCGGTCGCCGGTGACGGGCGCCCAGCGCACGCCCGCGGTCCGCAGGGCCCTGGCCAGCTCGGAGGAGATCATCCCGAGAGTCTGGCGCGCCTTCCCGGGTGTCGGCCGCGAGCCGGGGGCACTCCTCCCCGCCGCGACCGTTCGCGGTCCGGATCGCGCCGGATGTCGGTGGGTGAGTTTACGTTCATGAAACGCCCGGTTCACGAGCCGGGCACCCGCGGTGCTTAGCGTGGCTA
Organism: Rathayibacter sp. VKM Ac-2754; assembly: GCF_009807095.1. Taxonomy (GTDB): domain Bacteria; phylum Actinomycetota; class Actinomycetes; order Actinomycetales; family Microbacteriaceae; genus Rathayibacter. Next base: position 133,449 of record NZ_WUCC01000008.1, read on the forward strand.
TTCTGTGCCTCCTTCGAGGTGCGGAGGAGCTGCGGACCACTGCGGCAGAGCACCAGCGCCCGCTCCCCGGAGCGGCGATCGAGAGGACCACCCATGCCAGACGTCCCCGCAACGACCGAGCGCCACCGGAGGCGCGGTCTCGGCCTGGCGCTCCTCGCCGGCCTGTCCCTCGCCGCCGCCCCGCTCGTCGCGGCACCGGCCTCCGCGGCGCCGAGCGGCGACGAGCTGGTGATCAGCGAGATCTTCGCCCGCGGCGGCTCGGCCGGCGCGACCTACGCCAACCGCTTCGTCGAGCTGTTCAACCCGACCGGGTCCGACATCGCGCTCTCGGGGCTGACGCTGCAGTACCGCTCGGCGACGGGCACCGCGAACCCGACCACGACCGTCGCCCTCACCGGCACCGTCCCCGCCGAGGGGCACTTCCTCGTCGCCGGCGCGAGCAACGGAGCGAACGGCGCACCCCTCCCCGCGGCCGATCAGACCGCCGGCAACCTCAACATCGCCGCGGCTGGCGGCACCCTCTTCCTCGTCGAGGGCACCACCACCCTGGTCGCCCCGCCGACCGGCACGGCGGCGCAGCCCGACGCGGTCGTCGACCTCCTCGGCTACGGCACCTCCAACACCTTCGAGACGACCCCGGCGACGGCGCCGACCCTCACGGAGTCGATCGCCCGCGCCGAGACGACCACCGGCGACACCGACGTCAACTCGGCCGACTTCGCGCTCGGCGCCATGACGCCCGAGGCGAGCGGGGGCACGAGCACGCCGGCGCCGACCGCGACGCCCACGCCCACCCCGACGCCGGTCCCGACCGGCTCCCCCGAGCCCGCACCCGTCGTCACGATCGCCGAGATCCAGGGCAGCGGAGCCGCCTCCCCGCTCGTCGGCAGCACCGTCACCACGACCGGCGTGGTCACCGCCCGCTACCCCTCCGGCGGCTACAACGGCTACGTGATCCAGACCCCGGGCACGGGCGCGCAGACCGGCGGGCGCACCGCCTCCGACGCGGTCTTCGTCTACTCCTCGGCCTCCGTCGGCTCGGTCGCGATCGGCGACCACCTCGAGATCACCGGCGCCGTCAGCGAGTTCAACGGACTCACCGAGCTCACGCCGACCTCCGCCGCGACCGTCGTCGAGCTCGACACCCCCGCCGCCGCTCCGGTTCCCGCCGCCGTCGGACTCCCCCGCACGACCGAGGAGCGCGAGACGCTCGAGAGCATGCTGATCGCCCCGCAGGGCGCCTTCACGGTCACCGATACCTACGACCTCAACAGCTACGGCTCGATCGGCCTCGCCGCCGGCGACTCCCCGCTGCTGACGCCGACCGAGGTCGCCCGCCCCGGGACCCCGGAGCTCGCCGCCGTCGTCGCCGACAACGCCGCCCGCGCGATCACGCTCGACGACGGAGCCTCGATCAACTTCCTCGGCTCCGCCGCCAATAAGGCGATCCCGCTGCCCTACCTCACCCCGACCGAGCCGATCCGCGTGGGGGCTCCCACGACCTTCACCCAGCCGGTCGTCCTCGACTTCCGCAACAGCGCCTGGGCCTTCCAGCCGACGACGCAGCTGAGCGTCGACAACGCCGACACGGTGCAGCCTGCGACGTTCGCGAACACCCGCGAGGCGCAGCCCGAGGCCGTCGGCGGCGATCTCTCGATCGCCTCCTTCAACGTCCTCAACTACTTCCCCACGACCGGTGACTCGATCACCGGCTGCACCTTCTACACCGACCGCGACGGCGACCCCGTCACGGTGAACTCCGGCTGCGACGCCCGCGGAGCCGCGAACGCGGACGACCTCGAGCGCCAGCAGGCCAAGATCGTCACCGCGATCAACACCCTGGGCGCCGGCGTCGTCTCGCTCGAGGAGATCGAGAACTCGGCCAAGTTCGGCAAGCCGCGCGACGAGGCCCTCGCCACGCTGACCGCCGCTCTCAACACGGCCGCGGGCTCGGAGGTCTGGGCCTACGTGCCCTCGCCAGCCGCCCTCCCGGCCCTCGCCGAGGAGGACGTCATCCGCACCGGGTTCATCTACAGGAAGGCCGGGATCGAGCCGGTCGGCGAGTCCGAGATCCTGCTCGACTCCACCGCCTTCTCGAACGCGCGGAAGCCCCTCGCCCAGGAGTTCCGCCTGATCGATGATGCCGAGAGCGAGTTCGTCGCGATCGTCAACCACTTCAAGTCCAAGGGCTCCGGAGAGGGCGCCGATGCCGACCAGGGCGACGGCCAGGGCGCATCGAACGCCTCGCGCGTGGCTCAGGCGACCGCGCTCGTCGCCTTCGCCGACCGGCTCGAGACCGAGAAGGCGACCGATCTCGTCTACCTGCTCGGCGACTTCAACGCCTACTCGAAGGAGGACCCGGTGAAGGTCATCACCGACGCCGGCTACATCGACCAGGGCTCGAAGGACGGGAAGTACTCCTACTCCTTCGATGGCGCAGTCGGCTCGCTCGACCACGTCTTCGCCTCCCCGGCCGCCGACGCGACGGTCACCGGAGTCGACACCTGGAACATCAACAGCGGCGAGTCCGTGGCGCTGGAGTACAGCCGCTACGACTACAACGCGACGATCTTCTACGACACGTCCGCCTTCCGCTCCAGTGACCACGACCCGGTCGTCGTCGGCCTCGACCTGCCGGAGACGGTGGTCTCGACCATCGACGTCGCCACGAGCGCGCAGACCAAGCGCCTGGGGCCGCTCCGCTCGCTCACCGTCACCGCGGTCAACAACGGGCCCGAGACGGTCGCCGTCGAGATCTCGACCCCGTACGGCACCCGCACCAAGAGCGCGGTGAAGCCGGGTCAGAAGTTCACCACCACGTTCGTCACGCTGCTGCGCCCGATCAAGGCCGGAGTCGCGACGATCGAGGTCACCGCGAAGGACGGCACCGAGCGGACCTACGAGCAGGCGTACCGGGCCCGGTAGCCTCCGCGCGACCCCTGGTCGGTCCCCGTCGCCGCACCTAGGGTTCGGACATGCCCGAGGGAGACAGCGTCCACCGTCTCGCCGCCCGCCTCAGGCGGGCGGCGGACGGGCGGACGATCGTCTCGGGAGAGCTCCGCTCCGGTGACGCCGCGGGGACCGACCTCGCCGGGGTGCGCGTGCTCGAGCACGACACCCACGGCAAGCACCTCCTCACCCGCCTCGACACCGGCGCGACCCTGCACACCCACCTGCGGATGCAGGGCTCCTGGACCGTGACCGCCCCCGGGCGCGCGGTCCCCCGCCACGTGCAGAAGGACGTGCGGGTGCGCCTCCGCCTCGACGACGGCTCGACCGTGTGGGGGCTGGACCTGCCCGTGGTCGAGCTGCTGCCGACCCGCGACGAGCATCGCGCGATCGGCCACCTCGGCCCCGACCCGCTCCGGGCCGACTGGGACGCCGAGGAGGCGATCCGCCGCCTCTCCCTCTCGCCCGACCGGCCGGTGATCGCCGCGCTGCTCGATCAGCGTCCGCTCGCGGGGCTCGGCAACCTCTGGGCCAACGAGGTGTGCTTCCTCCGCGGCGCCTGGCCCTGGCGGCCGATCGGCTCGCTCGACGTCCGCGCGCTCGTCGCCACCGCCTCCCGCGCCCTCCGCGCCTCCGTCACCGTGCCGGGGATGTTCCAGACCACGACGGGCGACACCCGCCAGGGCGAGCGCCACTGGGTGGTCGGCCGCGCGGGCCGTCCCTGCCGCCGGTGCGGCACGACCGTGCTCGTGCGGGCCGAGGTCCCGGACGACCCGGAGCGCCGGCGCACCTGGTGGTGCCCGCACTGCCAGCCCGAGCCGCGCGACGCCGGGGAGCCTGCGTAGTCTGGGCGCCACGACGAGTGGAGGGGCACGATGCCGGAGAACGAGTGGGGATCCCCGGATCCCGCGGCGCGACGAGACCAGCAGCCGGCGGCGGAGGTCGAACGGGCCGCCGGTGCGGCGTCGACTCCGGCCGCGGCAGAGCGCCTGGAGGACATCGAGCGCGCCCAGGCCGTCAAGGACCTCAAGCACCGACGCGACTTCGCCGGCTCGGTGGGCGGCTGGCTGAGCGTCTCGGCGATCACGACCGCGGTCTGGTTCGCCACCGGGGCCGACGGCTACTTCTGGCCGATCTGGCCGATGATCGGCTTCGGCATCGGAGTCGTCGGCCAGGCGGCCTCGATCTGGGGCCCCGCGAAGAAGGACATCACCGAGGCCGACATCGCCGCGCAGATGCGCCGCCGCGAGGAGCGCGGGCGCTAGCGCTGCACTCCCCTTCCCGGCAGTCTCCCCAGAGCCTGTCCCGAGGCGGCTGCTAGTCTCGCCAGGAGCGCTCCGGCGACCCGACGGCGGCGCTCACGGCACAGCGTGGCGCGCCGGATCCGGGGCGTGCCGCCTCCGGCACCGCCCTCTGACGGTTTGGACACCCTTGGCCGACTCCACCCAGCCCCCCTTCGACTTCGACGAAGCGCCGCCGCCGAAGCGGCCCAGTCGTCGCGCCGTGCTCCTCGGAGCGGTCGGCGCCGGTCTCGGCATCGCGGCCGTCGGCGGCGCCGGCTACGCCGCGTACCGCGTCTTCGGTCCCGAGGAGTCCCCCGGAGTCCCCGGGGACCCCGATGCGCTGGCGCCCGAGCTCGACAAGCTGGCCGGTGTCCCCGACACGCAGGCGTCCTTCGGACCCAACGGCACGCACTGGCCCTCGATCACCCCGTGGGTGACGGGCGACGTCGACGTCGAGGTCGAGGTCGACTGCTCGTGGTCGGCGATCAGCGAGGCGATCACCACGGCGATCGCGGAGGCGGGACCCTCCGACACCATCCGGATCCTGGTGGCCCCGGGCGAGCTCCCGGGCGGCGGCGCGGGCTCGAGCTCGTCGCCGATGATGCAGGACGTCGGGTCGCTCGACCGCGAGAACCGCGTCCTCGTCTACCCCCGCGACGGCTACGGCACCGTGACCACCGCGAACTCGTGGCGCATCCTCCGCGTCTACGGAGTCACGCTCGCCGGCATCGTCACGAACGGCGCGTTCCTCGCCAGCGGCTGCAGCGGCTCGGCCGTCGCCCGGATCAGGACGAACGCTTACAACGTCTACGGCGTCGACAACACCGACTTCACCGAGAACTTCGAACTCGTCGAGGTCGTCGTCCCCGACGCGCAGCTGCGCAACGAGGACGTCTCGAGCATGCGCACGCCGACCGACGGCGCGGGCGGGCTGCGCTACATCTACCGGATCGGCTGCTACACCGCTCCCGCCTACAAGGAGAAGGGCTCCGACGCGCACACGGACACCGTCCAGTTCTCGGGTCAGGGCGGCAACTACTACGGCGACATCACGAGCATCGACTGCATCGACTTCGCCTCGTCGAACACCGCGTTCCAGATCGGCTCGGCCGCCAACGTCGGCTACCAGCACTGCCTGGTCGTCGGCGGCGACGTCGTGAAGCGGGTCTTCCCGCTGCCCGACGGGGCCGACACCGGGGGCGGCTTCGGCGCCTCGAACGGCCCGGGCTCCGACTTCGGCTGCACGGCGGTCGACAGCGTCTTCGTCGGGCCGATGGGCGCCGCGACCTGGGCGTCGGTCATCGACTCCGTCGCCGGCTACGAGACCAGCGGAGCAGCGCCCCAGGAGGGCGAGTGGACGATCGACCCGTCGATCCTCGAGTGGAGCGCCGACGATGTGCACGAGCGCAGCCCGCAGGTCACCGACGAGTACCTGGCGACCATCTGGGCCTGAGCGATCCCTAGGCGTGCCGCCCGCGGCGGGTCGGCCGGGCGAGGGCGACGAGCACCGGCGGCACCGTGAACAGCGGATCGCCGGGGACGCGTGCGAGCAGGCCGCGGATCCCGAGCGACAGGGCGATGATCCCCGCGGTGACGAGCGGCGGGTAGGCCAGCTCGGCGAGCGGGTTCCTCAGCAGCGCGACGAGCCACTCCGCTTCGGGGTTCGCCACCAGCGACCACAGGCCGAGCAGCGGCACCTGCAGGAGGTAGATCGGCAGCGTGCGCCGTCCGATCGCCGACCCCAGTCGAGCGGCCGGCCCCCAGAGGCACAGCAGCGCGGCCGAGACGACGGCGAGCGGGATCGCTGCGGCGCTCGCGACGAAGCCGAGCACCTCGGCGGCGGGGCCGTCGACCAGGTGCCCGCCGAGGACCGCGAGGAGGAAGACGCCGAGCGGAGCAGCGAACGTCACGAGGCCCGGCCGCGAGAAGCGGCGCAGCTGCTCCGCCCCGAGCACGCCGAGGGCGAAGAAGACGAAGTTCTGCAGCAGCGCGTCGCCGAAGAGGATCACGCGGAGGTTCGCACCCACGAACCAGGCGGCGGCTCCGAGCAGCAGGACTCCCCACCACGGCACCCGCAGCGCGCGGAGCCCGACCAGGACGAGCGGGTACAGCCCCAGCGCGAAGATGAACCACAGCGTCGTCGTGGGGAAGACGAATTGCAGCGCGAACTGCGCGAGGGTGTCGATCGAGTGCGGGAAGTCGGGCCGCGCGAGCAGTGCGAAGACGCCGCCGTAGACGACGACCCAGACCACGTAGAGGTAGGCGTTCGACACCAGTCGCAGCCGGGCCGTCCCGACCCGCCAGCCGAGGAGGAGCCCGCGATGGGCGAGCAGCCCCGAGAGGGCGAACAGGATCGGCATCCGGATGCGGCCGAGCGAGCTGCCGACCTGCTCCCACGCCGCCGCGACGGCCGAGGTGCCGTCGACGAGGCCGGAGTAGTTCCAGATGAGGACGTGGAAGACGACGACCGCGAGGACGCCGAGGCCCCGGGTGGTGTCGACCCAGGCGAGCCGCTCGCGCACTGCACCGCCCTGCCCTGCTCCCCCGACCACGGTCCCCAGTATGCGGGCTCCGCCGTCGCGAGCGGATCCTGCTCGGCGGGGCTCGACGCCGCTCAGACCGTGCCGTCCAGACGCCCGACCGAGGTGATGCGGACGACGGCCGCACCGGCCTCGTCCGACTCGGCGAGGTCGACGACGGCCGAGATGCCCCAGTCGTGGTCGCCCGCCGGGTCGTCGAGGATCTGGCGGACGCGCCACTGCGTCGCCTCCTCCGTCACCAGCAGCATCGACGGACCGCGCGCGTCGGAGCCGGTGCCGATGCTGTCGTGCTCGTCGTAGTAGTCGTCGAGAGCCGCACCCCAGGCGTCGGCTCCGAAGCCTGCGTCGAGCTCGCCCAGCGCCTCATGGTCGTCGAGGGCCGCGAGCGTCACGCGGCGGAACAGCTCGTTGCGCACCAGCACCCGGAACGCGCGGTGGTTGGCCGTGAGGCGGCGCGGAGCCGGCGGCACGATCGACTGGTCGGCCGCGTGCAGGGTCGGGTTGATCAGCTCCTCCCACTCGTCGACCAGCGACGAGTCGACCTGGCGCACCAGCTCGCCGAGCCACTCGATCAGGTCGTGCAGCTCCTCGTTCTTGAGCTCGTCGGGGATCGTCTGCCGGGCCGCGCGGAAGGCGTCCGACAGGTAGCGCAGGACGAGGCCCTCCGAGCGGGAGAGCTTGTAGAAGGCGGTGTACTCGCCGAACGACATCGCCCGCTCGTACATGTCGCGGACGACCGACTTGGGCGAGAGCTCGAAGTCGCGCACCCACGGCTGCACGGACGTGTAGGTGGCGAACATCGCCTCGAGCAGCTCGTCGAGGGGCTTGGGATGCGTGACGCCCTCGAGCAGCTCCATCCGCTCCTCGTACTCGATCCCCTCGGCCTTCATCGCCGCGACCGCCTCGCCGCGCGCCTGGAACTGCTGGGCGCCGAGGATCGGCCGCGGGTCGTCCAGGGTCGCCTCGAGCACCGAGATCACGTCGAGCGCGAAGCTCGGCGACTCGGGGTCGAGCACGTCGAAGACGGCGAGCGCGAACGGCGACAGGGGCTGGTTGAGCGCGAAGTTGGGCTGCAGATCGACGGTGAGGCGGATCCGCACCACGCCGTCCTCGCCGACGCTCTGCTCGACCACTCCCGCCTCGCGGAGGGTGCGGTAGATGCCGAGCGCGCGGCGCGCGAGCGTGAGCTGCCTCCGCCACGGCTCGTGGTTGTCGAAGATCAGGGAGTGCACGTTCGCGTAGGCGTCGCCGCCGCGCGCGATCACGTTCAGCAGCATCGCCGAGGTGATCGTCATGTGCGAGGTGAGGGTCTCGGGCTCGGCGTCGACCAGCTTGCGGAAGCTCGGCTCGCCCCAGCTGATGAAGCCCTGCGGCGCGCGCTTCGCGACCCACTTGCGCCGCTTCTTGGGGTCGTCGCCCATCTTGTCGAGAGCCTTCCGGTTCTCGGACTCGTGCTCGGGCGCCTGCACCACCACGGTGCCCGCGGTGTCGTAGCCCGCGCGGCCGGCGCGCCCCGCGATCTGGTGGAACTCGCGGGCCGAGAGCTGGCGCATCCGGGTGCCGTCGTACTTCGTCAGCGCGGTGAGCAGCACGGTGCGGATGGGCACGTTGATGCCGACGCCCAGGGTGTCGGTGCCGCAGATGACCCGCAGCATGCCCTGCTGCGCGAGCTGCTCGACCAGGCGGCGGTACTTGGGCAGCATGCCGGCGTGGTGCACGCCGATGCCCAGCCGCAGCAGCCGCGAGAGCGTCTTGCCGAACGCGGTCGTGAAGCGGAAGCCTCCGATCACCTCCGCGATGCGGTCGCGGTGCTCGCGGCTGGCGATGTTCGCGCTCGTCAGCGCCTGGGCGCGCTCGAGCGCCGCCGCCTGCGAGAAGTGCACGACGTACACCGGCGACTGGTTCGTCGACAGCAGCTCCTCGATCGAGTCGTGGATCGGCGCGATCTCGTAGAAGTAGTGCAGCGGCACGGGTCGCTCGACACCGGTCACGCGGGCCGTCTCGCGCCCGGTGCGCCGGGTGAGGTCGGCGGCGAGCGCCGTCACGTCGCCCAGGGTCGCCGACATCAGCACGAACTGCACGTGCGGGAGGGTCAGCAGCGGTACCTGCCACGCCCAGCCGCGTGACGGGTCGGCGTAGAAGTGGAACTCGTCCATCACGACCTGGTCGACATCGGTCTCGGCGCCGTGCCGCAGCGCGAGGTTCGCCAGGATCTCGGCCGTGCAGCAGATGATCGGCGCATCGGGGTTCACGGAGGAGTCGCCCGTCACCATCCCGACGTTGGACGCCCCGAACACGTCGACCAGCGCGAAGAACTTCTCGGAGACCAGCGCCTTGATCGGCGCCGTGTAGTAGCTGCGCCGGCCGTTCGCGAGCGCCGCCGCGTGCGCCCCGATCGCCACGAGCGACTTGCCGGTGCCGGTCGGCGTCGACAGGATCAGGTTCGCCCCCGACGCGATCTCGATCATCGACTCGTCCTGCGCCGGATACAGCGGCAGCCCGCGCGCCTCGGCCCACTCCGTGAACGCCAGGTACACCGCGTCGTCGTCGACGCGCCCGTCGGCATCGGGCGTCGGCATGCGTTCGAGCAGCGTCGGGGTCATCCCCCCATCCTCGCGCGCTTTCCCCGGAGGGGCGTCCCCGCCGCCCCTCCCGCAGTCGGCTTCTCGGAGCGGCCGGGTCCCCAAGAGCGGGTTGCGTTCGCTGCGTCGAATCGCTTGGCACGCGATTCGACGAATCGCTCGCGGGGGGAGGTCATTGACGCCCGAGGCCCTGAACCTGCTTCTCGAGCGGGGAAGTCGGCGCACGTCGCCACCCATGCTGGTCGAGTAGCCCCGGAGGGGCGTATCGGGACCCACAGCGTCAGCAGATCAGGCTTCTGCCCTGCCCTTCTGACGGACGTGGATCTCGATACGCCGCGTTCCGCGGCTACTCGATCAGCGAAGGCTGGGCGGGAGCGCACGCCGAGGGAGCCGCGGACCGTCGAGGGAGCCCGCCGTCCCGGGCGGCCTCGACGGTTCGGGGTCCCCTGGCGACGGGCGCGACGAACCGGTGAGGTCGCGTCAGGCCAGGGCGCGCTGGAGGTACGGGCGGAGGGCCTCGGCGAGCTGCAGCTCACCCGCCGCGTCGGCGTCGAGGAGCGTCTGCGCGTCGTCGGCGCGGCGCTCGACGAACCAGCGGCGCAGCGGCACGCCGCGGCCGGGGCGCGACAGCACCTCGATGGGGTCGCCCGCCTCGACGGAGCCGCGGTGCAGCACCCGCAGGTAGGCGCCCGTACGACCCTCCTCGGCGAAGCGCTTCACCCACTGCGGCTCGTCGAGGTGCCGCTGGAAGGTGGCGCACGGAGTACGCGGCATCGTCACCTCGACCTCGACGCGCTCGCCGATCCGCCAGCGCTCGCCGATCACGGCGTCCGAGAGGTCGAGTCCCTCGGTGCGCAGGTTCTCGCCGAAGAACCCCGGAGGCGTCGCCCGGCCGAGCCGCTCGCCCCACCACTGGGCGTCCTGCTCCGAGTAGGCGTAGAGCGCCTTCGCCTCACCGCCGTGGTGAGCGCGGTCGGCCTGCACATCCGCGTAGAGACCGAGATCGCGGACGACGACGGGACCCTCGACGGGGCGCTTGTCGATCGCGGTCACCCCCACGCTCCCGGAGTCGGGCAGCAGGCGGTCGACACGGCACACGGCGAGGAGTCGGGGCATCCCCACATCGTGCCACCGCCCGGCCCCCCAGGGCGCGTAGGCTCCCCGGATGCGCGCCGCGATCCCCGCTCCCCGACTCGATCCGCTCGTCCTCGACGACCTCGCCGAGGGGTACGCCGGCGACCTCGGCGCCCGCGAGCACGCGGAGGGGCTGCGCTTCACCGACGTCGACCTCTCGGCGGTCGACCTGACCGCCTCCTCCTTCAGCGAGTGCGTGCTCGACGGCGCGCTGCTCGACCGGGCGCAGCTGCGCGCCGCCTCCGTCGTCGAGTCGCGCCTCGAGCGGCTCGACGTGCCGGGGCTCTCGGCACCGCGGAGTCGCTGGCGCTCGGTCGAGCTGCTCGCCTCCCGCCTCGGCTCGGCCGAGCTCTACGAGAGCACCTTCGAGCAGGTGCGCGTCGCCGACTGCAAGCTCGGCTACGTCAACCTGCGCGGCGCGGCCCTGCGCGACGTGGTCTTCGAGCGCTGCACGATCGACGAGCTCGACCTCGGCGGCGCGAGCGGCTCGCGGGTGGCGTTCGTCGACTGCGACGTCCGCTCGCTCGAGCTGCCGAATGCGCGGATCGACGACCTCGACCTGCGCGGAGCCGAGCTGCACGTGCTGGGCGGGCTCGACGGCCTCCGGGGAGCCGCCCTCACCGAGCTTCAGCTCGGCCTGATGCTGCCGCTGTTCGCGCAGCACTTCGGGGTCCGCGTGCTGGGCTGAGCCTCAGCGCCGACCCACCCGCCGCGTCAGCACGCGGCGCCCGAGCAGGAACGCGGCGAGCACGAGCGTCGTGACGATCACGAAGCTCCACTGCACCCCCTGCCCGGAGGCGATCCGCAGCAGCATGCCGCCGATCACCGTCGTCGCCCAGACCACGAGGCCCGCGGGCACGATCCGGTCGGGCGCCCGCCACGAGCGGGAGAGGAGCCAGCCGGCCAGGAGCCCGACGAGGAACGGCCAGAGGGTCACCACGAACCCGGCGGCCTCCGACCCCTCGTCGTGACTGCGCCGCCCGATCAGGACGAAGACGACGACGAGCGCGACGTCGATCCCGAGGCCGAGCCACGCGCGGCGGCTCACGCCGGCTCCGTCACGAAATCGATCAGCTGCTCCACCCGGCCGAGCAGGGCCGGCTCGAGGTCCTGGAAGGTCCGCACCTGCCCGAGGATCCGCTGCCACGCGCGAGCGATGTCGGCCTGCTCCTCGTGCGGCCAGCCGAGCGCCGCGCAGATGCCGTGCTTCCACTCGACCGAGCGCGGGATCTCGGGCCAGCGCTCGAGCCCGACCCGCGCGGGCTTCACCGCCTGCCAGACGTCGACGTAGGGGTGCCCGACGACGAGGACGTGCGCGCCGTGCGGGCCCGCCGCGACCGCGTCGGCGATGCGCGACTCCTTCGAGCCGCGGACGAGGTGGTCGACGAGCACGCCGATGCGGCGGCCCGGGCCCGGCCGGAACGCGCGCACGAGCTCGTCGAGGTTGTCGACGCCCTCGATGTACTCGACCACGACGCCCTCGATCCGCAGATCGTGTCCCCAGACCTTCTCGACGAGCTCGGCGTCGTGCCGGCCCTCGACGTAGATGCGGCTCGGCAGCGCCACGCGCGCCTTCGCCTCGGCGACGTGGAACGACCCGGAGGCGGAGCGCGCCCGCCCGAGGTTCGCGTCGCGCTTGAGCCCCGGCGCCTTGAGCGACACCGGCTTGCCGTCGATCAGGAATCCCGGGCCGATCGGGAACACGCGGACCTTGCCGAAGCGGTCCTCGAGCTTCACCATCCGCAGCTCCACGCCGACGACGGCGCCCACGAATCCGGAGGCGACCTCCTCGACCACGAGATCGCGCACGGCCTCGACCACCGCGACCTCGACCTTGTTCTTCGCCCGCCAGTCGCCCGCGAGCACGTCACGCCCGTACCTGTCGTCATCCACCTGGCCGAGGGTAGCCCGGGGGTGTGCGCGGGCTCACTCGGACGCGCGGGCGACCCGCCCCGCCCCGGTGCCTCCCCATGCTGGTCGAGTAGCCCCGGAGGGGCGTATCGAGACCCACCTGCGTCAGCAGATGCGCCTTCTGCCCCGGCCTTCTGACGGACATGGATCTCGATACGCCCGCTGCGCGGGCTACTCGATCAGCGAGGGGGGGCAGCACGCAAAAGGTCTTCGTCTCTGAGGTCCACCGACGTCAGCATCGCCTCTCCGCCGCTCCCCCGGCCTCCTCATGACGACGGAATACGGCACTCCCAGCCGCGTTGACTAGGGTGAGAGAGATAGAACGTGCTCCGGGGTCGGTGAGAGTCCGAACCGGCGGTGACAGTCCGCGAGCCGCTGACCACTTCGGTGAGAGGCGGTTGACCTGGTGGAACTCCGGGACCGACGGTGAAAGTCCGGATGGGAGGCAGCACGAGCGTCGCGCGCGAGCGCGGCGCCTGTCGACGGTGCCCGCGCGCCGCCGATCGCACCCCGGAGTTCGGCGACGAACGGAAGACCGGGAATGACGATCGACTTCGAGCACGCGATGCGCAGGGCGCTCGCACTCGCCGAGCACGGGCCCGCCCGCGGGGTGAACCCGCGCGTCGGCTGCGTCATCCTCGCGCCCGACGGCACCGTGCTGGCCGAGGGCTGGCACCACGGCGCCGGCACCGCCCACGCCGAGGTCGACGCCCTCTCGGGCCTCGCTCCCGGCGCCGCCGCCGGAGCCACCGCCGTCGTGTCGCTCGAGCCCTGCAATCACACCGGCCGCACCGGTCCCTGCAGCCGCGCGCTGATCGATGCCGGCGTCACCCGGGTGGTCTACGCCGTCGGCGATCCCGGCGACCGCTCCTCCGGCGGTGCCGAGACCCTGCGCGCGGCGGGCGTCGAGGTGGTCGAGGGCGTCCTCGCCGACGAGGCGGAGGAGTTCCTGCACGTCTGGCTCACCGCGACCCGCCGCCGCCGCCCCTGGGTCACCCTCAAGTGGGCGTCGACGCTCGACGGTCGCACCGCCGCCGCCGACGGCAGCAGCCGCTGGATCACGGGCACCGCGGCCCGGCAGCGGGTGCACGAGCAGCGCGGGGCGGCCGACGCGATCCTCGTCGGCACCGGCACCGTGCTCGCCGACGATCCGAGCCTCACCGCGCGGGGCGACGCGGGCGAGCTGCTGCCCGACCAGCCGGTCCCGGTGGTCGTCGGCCGACGCGCCGTCCCCGCCGACGCCCGCGTGCTCGCCCATCCGCACCCGCCGATCCTCGAGCGCACCCACGACCTCGCCGCCGTGCTCGACCGCCTCTACGAGGCCGAGGTGCGCCACGTCTACGTCGAGGGCGGGCCGACCCTCGCCTCCGCGCTCGTGACCGACGGCCTCGTCGACGAGTTCCTCGTCTACCTCGCTCCGGCGCTGCTGGGCGGCCCCCGCCTCGCCCTCGACGACCTGGGTGTCCACAGCATCACCGGGGCCCACCGCCTCGAGCTCCGCTCCGTCGAGATCCTCGGAGACGACCTCCTGGTCGCCGCCCGCCCCTCACCCGTCCTGCAGAAGGAGACCTGATGTTCACCGGAATCATCGAGGAGATCGGCGTCGTCACGGCGATCGATGCGGGAGCCGAAGCGATCCGGCTGACGGTGCGCGGCCCGCTCGCGGTCGAGGGGGCGCGCCACGGCGACTCCATCGCGGTCTCGGGCGTCTGCCTCACCGTCGTCGACCAGTCGGCCGACGGCTTCACCGCCGACGTGATGGCGCAGACCCTCCGGATGTCGACCCTCGACGGCGTGGCCGTGGGCGACTCCGTGAACCTCGAGCGGGCGGCCCTCGTCGGCGACCGCCTCGGCGGCCACATCGTGCAGGGCCACATCGACGGCACGGCGACGCTGCTGTCGATCACTCCCGGAGACGCGTGGCGGGTCCTCCGCTTCTCGCTCCCTCCCGAGGCCGCTCCGCTCGTCACCGACAAGGGCTCGATCGCGGTCGACGGAGTCTCGCTGACCGTCTCGGCGATCAGCCCGGCGACCGAGGCCGACCAGTGGTTCGAGGTCTCGCTCATCCCCGAGACCCTCGCGGCCACCACCCTCGGCGCGCGCGCGATCGGCGAGCGGGTCAACATCGAGACCGACATCCTGGCGCGCCACGTCGAGCGGATGCTCGCGCTGCACGCCGTCACCCTTCCCGGAGGTGGGAAATGACTCTCTCCAGCATCCCCGAGGCCGTCGAGGCGCTGCGCGCCGGCCGGCCGATCATCGTCGCCGACGACGAGGGTCGCGAGAACGAGGGCGACGTCATCGTCTCGGCGCAGCTCGCCAGCCAGGAGACGATCGCCTGGATGGTGCGCAACTCCTCCGGATTCATCTGCGCCCCGATGACGAACGAGATCGCCGACCGCCTCGAGCTGCCGCTGATGGTCGTGGACAACGAGGATCCGCGCGGCACCGCCTACACGCTCTCGGTCGACGCCGCCGACCGCCTCTCGACCGGCATCAGCGCCTCCGACCGCGCGCACACCCTCCGGGTCCTCGCCGATCCGGAGGCGACACCCTCGCGACTGCACCGCCCCGGCCACATCCTGCCGCTGCGCGCCGTCGAGGGCGGGGTCCGCGAGCGCGACGGCCACACCGAGGCCGCCGTCGACCTGATGAAGCTCGCCGGCCTCTACCCCGTCGCCGCCATCTCCGAGATCGTGGCCGAGGACGGCGAGATGATGCGCCTCCCGGGTCTGATCGCCCTCGGCGAGCGCGAGGACGTCCCCGTGACCACCGTCGCCGCGCTGATCGCGTACCTGCAGGAGTTCCACTGCGACGCCGAGGTCCCCCTCGCCGTGCCGGTGCCCGAGAGCGCCCGGGTGAGCTTCGAGGTCGAGACGGTCGTGCCGACCACCCACGGGCCGTTCCGGATGCGCGCCTACCGCGACCGCCAGACGGGCGCCGACCACGTCGCGATCGTCGCGGGGACCGTGGGCGCCGGGCGTCCCACGCTGGTGCGGGTCCACTCCGAGTGCCTCACCGGCGAGGCGTTCGGCTCGCTCAGGTGCGAGTGCGGCCCGCAGCTCGACGCGGCTCTCGACACGGTGCAGCGCGACGGCGGAGTCGTCGTGTACCTCCGCGGGCACGAGGGCCGGGGCATCGGGCTGATCAACAAGCTGCGCGCCTACCGCCTGCAGGACGACGGCCTCGACACGCTCGACGCGAACCTGGCGCTCGGCCTCCCCGCCGACGCGCGCGACTACGGAGCCGCCGCCGGGATCCTCGAGGACCTCGGGATCTCGGACGTCCGCCTGCTCACCAACAACCCCGAGAAGGTGCGCCAGCTCACCGACCGCGGCATCACCGTCTCCGAGCGCGTCCCGCTCGTGGTCGGCGTCGGCGCGTTCAACGAGGGCTACCTCGCGACCAAGCGCGACCGGATGGGCCACGACTTCACCCTCGACCACCTCGACCACCTCGACGCCGGGATCGCCGGCGCCGCCCGTACGAAGGAGTAGCACCATGGCCGGTAGCGGCGCACCCACCACCTCCGCGATCGACGGCTCAGGCCTGCGCATCGTCGTCATCGCCGGAACCTGGCACGAGCAGATCAGCGACGGCCTGATCGCGGGCGCGAGCCGCGCGCTCGACGAGACGGGCGCCTCCTGGTCGCTCGTGCGCGTGCCCGGCTCGTTCGAGCTTCCGGTCGCCTCGAAGGTCGCGCTCGAGGCGGGCGCCGACGCGGTGGTCGCCCTCGGCGTCATCATCCGCGGCGGCACCCCGCACTTCGAGTACGTCTCCGACGCGGCGACCTCGGGCCTGACGAACGTCTCGATCCAGACCGGCAAGCCCGTCGGCTTCGGCGTGCTGACCCTCGACACCGAGCAGCAGGGCCTCGACCGGGCGGGCCTCCCCGGCTCGAAGGAGGACAAGGGCCGCGAGGCGGCGGAGGCGGCGGTCGCCACCGCGATCCTCCTCCGCTCGCTGCGCGGCTGATCGGCGGCGTCGGCGGCCCCCTTCGTAGGGCCGCCGACGCCCCAAGCTGGGAGAACACGGAGTAATGTGGTCGGGTCGTCACGAGCGGCTCTACTCTTCCTCCCCTCGCGGCCCGCGGCGCCTGATCGACGCCCGCCCGCCGCTCCGGGATCCTCGTCTATCGGAGCTCCCTGCCTTCCATGTCCTCTTCCCCTGCCACCGCCGACGCTCCCTCCGCCCCGCAGAACTCCCGCGGGCGCGTGATCCTCGCGAGCCTCATCGGCACGTCGATCGAGTTCTACGACTTCTACGCCTACGCGACCGCCGCGGTCCTGGTCTTCCCGACCCTCTTCTTCGTCAACGAGGACCCGGCCGTCGCCCTCCTCGCCTCCTTCGCGGTCTTCGGAGTCGCGTTCATCGCGCGCCCGATCGGGTCGATCATCTTCGGCCACTTCGGCGACCGGGTCGGCCGCAAGGGCACGCTCGTCGCCTCCCTGCTCACCATGGGCGTCGCGACCTTCCTGATCGGCTGCCTGCCGACCGCGCTCACGCCCGGCTGGGAGTTCCTCGCCCCGCTCCTGCTCGTCGTCATGCGCTTCTGCCAGGGCCTCGGGCTCGGCGGCGAGTGGTCGGGGGCAGCGCTGCTCGCGACCGAGAACGCGCCTGCCGGGAAGCGCGCGATCTACGGCACCTTCCCGCAGCTCGGCGCCCCGATCGGCTTCATCGTCGCCAACGTGCTCTTCCTCGTGCTCGCCAGCACGATGAGCGACGAGACGTTCATGGCGTGGGGCTGGCGCGTGCCGTTCCTCGCGAGCGCCGTGCTCGTGATCATCGGCCTCTACGTGCGCTTCAAGCTCGTCGAGACCCCCGCGTTCCAGAAGGTCGTCGACAGCGGAGAGGTGGCCAAGCTGCCCCTCGCGCGCGTCTTCAAGACCAGCTGGCGCCCGCTCATCCTGGGCACGTTCATCATGCTCGCGACCTACGTGCTCTTCTACCTGATGACCACGTTCACGCTGACCTACGGCACGACTCCGACGGACGGCCCCACCCCGGGCCTGGGCTACACCCGCAACGACTTCCTGATCATGCTGATCGTCGGAGTCGTGTTCTTCGGCGTCTTCACGCTGGTCTCGGGTCCGCTCGCCGAGAAGTACGGCCGCCGCAGGACGCTCCTCACGGTCACCGCCGCGATCATCGTCTTCGGCCTCCTGTTCGTCCCGCTCTTCGGCGGCGGCTTCGTCGGCGTGATGGCCGTGCTGATCCTCGGCTTCACCCTGATGGGCCTGACCTTCGGACCGATGGGCGCCGTGCTGCCCGAGCTGTTCCCGACCAACGTCCGCTACACCGGCTCGGCGATGGCCTACAACCTGGCGTCGATCCTCGGAGCGGCACTCGCCCCGATCATCGCGGTCGCGCTCTGGCAGTCGGCCGGCGGCAGCCCCGTCCTGGTCGGCCTCTACCTCAGCGGCGCCGGCGTGCTGACGCTGATCGCGCTGCTGCTCTCGAAGGAGACGCAGCACATGGCCTACCACGACAACGTGTCGTAGGAGGCTGCTCCCGTTCGTCCGGCCCGTCGGTGCACCCGGCGGGCCGGACGCGTCTCCGGGGGCTCGCGAGTCCGAGCCCCAGGACGACCCCACCCCGCCGTCTCGCAGCGACCAGCAGGCAGAATGGACGACGGCACGATGAGCGAGGACGGACGAGCGATGAGCAGCACCACCCCCCGGCGGCCCGGCCGCGCGAAGAAGGACGACGGACCGCGCGCCTCCTTCTCGCAGCTCGTCCCCTACCTGCTCGAGCACCGCGGCATCCTGTCGGTCGTCGTCGTCCTCAGCCTGATCGGCGCCGCGGCGAGCCTCGCGCAGCCGCTCCTCGTCGGCCAGGTCATCACCCGTGTCCAGGACGGCCTCGACCTCGGCCCGCTCGTCTGGGGGCTCGCCGGTCTGGTGATCGTCTCGGGCCTCATCTCGGGCTTCGCGCACTACCTCCTCCAGCGCACCGGCGAGGGCATCGTGCTCTCGAGCCGCCGGCGCATCGTGGCGCGGCTGCTGCGCCTGCCCATCCGCGAGTTCGACGCCCGCCGCACCGGAGACCTCGTCTCGCGGGTCGGCTCCGACTCCACCCTGCTGCGCGCCGTGCTGACCCAGGGGCTCGTCGACTCCATCGCGGGCTCGCTCGTCTTCGTCGGCGCCATCATCGCCATGGCGATCATCGACTGGGTCCTGCTGCTCATCATCGTCGCGGTGGTCGCCGCGGCCCTCACCCTCGCGCTCACGCTCGGCCGGGGCATCCGCACGGCGAGCCGCAAGGCCCAGGAGAAGGTCGGCGACCTCGCCGCCTCCGTCGAGCGCGCCATCAGCGCGGTGCGCACGATCCGCGCGGCCGGCGCCACCGATCGCGAGATCGCCGTGGTCGACTCGCACGCGACGGAGGCGTACCGACTCGGCCTGCGCGTCGCGCACGTCTCCGCCCTCGTCGTCCCGGTCGCCGGGATCGCCCTGCAGGTCGCGTTCCTCGCGGTCCTCGGAGTCGGCGGCTACCGCGTCGCGTCCGGCGCGATCGACATCGCCCAGCTGGTCTCGTTCATCCTCTTCCTCTTCATGATGGTGATGCCGCTGGGCAACTTCATCGGCGCGATCACCTCGGTCAACTCCGCCCTCGGTGCGCTCGGGCGCATCCAGGAGATCATCGACCTCCCGATCGAGGGCGACGGCGACACCTCGGCCGGCGGACTCGGCGCCGGAGTGTCCGCCGACGCCCTTTCCTTCGACGACGTGGTCTTCTCGTACGATCCCCGCGCGCTGACGGACGAGGCGGCCGACGACGGCGACCGCACGGTGCTGCGCGGCGTCTCCTTCACCGTCCCGCGCGGCAAGCGCACGGCCCTCGTCGGCCCCTCGGGCGCCGGCAAGAGCACGATCCTGGCGCTCATCGAGCGCTTCTACGACCCGGAGGCGGGCGTCGTGCGCCTGGGCGGAGTCGACATCACCGCGATCGACCGCGACGCCCTCCGCGCGCAGATCGGCTACGTCGAGCAGGACGCGCCCGTGCTCGCCGGCACCATCCGCGAGAACCTCGTCCTCGGCCGCCCCGACGCCGACGACGCCGACTGCCTGCGCGTGCTCGAGGCCGTCAACCTCACCGACGTGCTCGAACGCAACCCGCTCGGTCTCGGCGCTCCCGTCGGCGAGAGCGGCGTGATGCTCTCCGGAGGCGAGCGCCAGCGCCTCGCGATCGGCCGCGCGCTCCTGGCCGCGCCGCCGATCCTGCTGCTCGACGAGTCGACCTCGAGCCTCGACGGGCTGAACGAGCAGCGCCTCCGCCTCGCGATCGACGCGGTCGCCGAGAACCGGACCCTGCTCGTCATCGCCCACCGGCTCTCGACCGTCGTCGACTCCGATCGGATCGTCGTGCTGAACAAGGGCGAGGTCGTCGGAGTCGGCACCCACTCCGAGCTCGTCGAGTCGACTCCGCTCTACCGCGACCTGGCGAAGCACCAGCTGCTGGTCTGATCGGGCTCAGCGCGGCGGCAGCCTCAGCGCTCCGTCGAGGCGCACGACCTCGCCGTTGAGCATCGGGTTCTCGATCACGTGGCGCACGAGCGCGGCGAACTCCGCGGGGCGACCGAGGCGGGCGGGATGCGGCGTCGCGGATCCGAGGGCGGTGCGCGCCCGCTCCGGCAGGCCTGCGAGCAGGGGGGTGTCGAAGGTGCCCGGCGCGATCGAGACGACGCGGATGAGCGTCTCGGCCAGCTCCCGCGCGAGCGGCAGCGTGAGCGCGGCGACAGCCCCCTTCGACGCCGCGTAGGCCGCCTGGCCGATCTGCCCCTCGAAGGCCGCGATCGACGAGGTGGTGACGAGCACCCCTCGCTCGCCGTCGATCGGCTCCCGCTCGGCGATCGCCGCCGCCGCGAGCCGCAGCACGTTCAGCGTGCCCACCGTGTTGACCCGGAGCACGCGCTCGAACGCCTCGAGGGCGAGCGGGCCGTCGCGGCCGAGGAGCCGGCCCGGCGTCGCGATCCCCGCGCAGACCACCGCGATCCGCAGCTCCCCCGACGCCTCGATCGCCCGCGCGACGGCGTCGGAGTCGAGCACGTCTCCGGCGATCAGCGTCACGGAGTCGGGGAGCCGGGCCGCCGCGACGGCGTCGGGGAGGTCGAGGACGCTCACCCGGGCCCCGGCGTCGAGCAGGGCCGTCGCAGTGGCGGCACCCAGGCCGGAGGCGCCGCCGGCGACCAGCGCGGACATCCCCTCCGGCCGCATGATCAGGAGGAGGGGGTCGCGCTCGGACGGTTCGTCCCGAGCGCCTCGGCCGAGCAGTCGGTGAGGGTCGCGTCGTACGTGTCGATCTGCTGCTGCACCGCCATCTGCTCCTCCGAGCTCGCCGACTCGTCCGGCGGGGACGGCCGCTCGCCGAGTCCGTACCGGGCGAGGCAGAGCGTGATCCGCTGCGTCAGCTCGTCGCCGCCGGCCCCGAGTCCGCCGGTCGGTGCGATCGTGACCGCCGGCGCGGAGGTGCCGGGGCTCATCACCGCGTCGTCGGGCACCTCGGCGGGAGGCGCGGTGCAGGCCGTGAGCGCGAGGAGCACCGCGACGAGGGGCGGCAGCGCGCGACTCGCGCGGCGCCTGGCCGAGCGACGGGCCTCGGTGCGCTCGCGCGCGCTTCGATCGGGCATGGGGGACCTCGCTCGATTCGGCGCCGACAGGATGGCTGCGAGCGTAGCGCAGCGCTCCCTCCGGCGAGGTGCCGCGGCGCGATCCGGTCACCCTCCTAGGAGGGTGCCGCCAGCGCCCACATCGCCACGGCGCTGGCCGCCGCGACGTTGAGCGAGTCGATGCCGTGCCGCATCGGGATCTGCACGGCGACGTCGGCCGCGGCGAGCGCCTCGGCGGTGAGTCCGGCTCCCTCCGTGCCGAGGACCAGGGCGACCCGCTCGGGAGCCGTCGCCGCGAAGTCGCGCAATGGCACCGCCTCCGGGGTGAGCGCCATGGCCGCGATCGTGAAGCCGGCGGAGTGCAGGAGCGCCGCCGTCTCGTCCCAGCCGCCGACCCGCGTCCACGGGACCTGCAGCACCGTGCCCATGCTGACGCGGATGGCGCGACGGTAGAACGGGTCGGAGCAGCGCGGCGTGACGAGGACGGCGTCGGCGCCGATTGCGCCGACCGACCGGAAGATCGCGCCGACATTGGTCGGATCGACGACGTCCTCGAGCACCACCACTCGGCGCGCCCCCGCCACCAGCGCCGCAGGATCGGGGAGCGGCGGCCGCTCCATCGCCGCGACCAGCCCGCGGTGCAGGGTGTAGCCGGTCAGCTCCGCGAGCAGCTGGGCGGGGCCGGTGAACACGGGGGCGTCGGACCCCTCGACGAGGCGAGCGGCCTCGTCCGCCGATCCGCCGAGCGCGAGGACCGAGCGGGGCCGGTGGCCGGCCGCGAGGGCGCGCTCGAGCACGAGCGCCGACTCCGCGATGTAGATCCCGTGCGGACCGCGCGCGTTCTTCAGCGCGACGTCGGTCGCGTGAGCGTAGTCGCGCAGTCGCGGGTCGTCGAGCGAGCGGACCTCCGTCGGCGGCATCGCGGGATCAGGCGAACGGGTCGGGGGTGAGCGTGTACTTCGTGCTGAGGTACTCGTGGATGCCCTCGAGTCCGCCCTCGCGGCCGAGACCCGACTGCTTCACGCCGCCGAAGGGCGCGGCGGCGTTCGAGACGACGCCGATGTTCAGGCCCATCATGCCGGTGGCGAGGCGCTCGATCATCCGCTGGCCGCGCGCCAGGTCCCTGGTGAAGACGTACGAGACGAGGCCGAACTCGGTGTCGTTGGCGAGGGCGACCGCGTGGTCCTCGTCGCGGAACGGCACGATCGCCACGACCGGGCCGAAGATCTCGGTGCGCAGGATCTCGCTGCCGCCGTCGACGTCCGACAGCACCGTGGGCTCGTAGAAGTGACCGCTGCGCTCGATGCCGTGCCCGCCGATCCTGACCCGGGCGCCCCGGCCGACCGCGTCCTCCACGAGGGACTCCGCCTTCGCGACCGCGCGGTCGTCGATGAGCGGGCCGATGGTGACTCCGTCCTCGGTGCCGCGGCCCACGCGCAGAGCGGCGACCCGCTCCGTCAGGCGCGCGGCGAACTCCTCGGCGATCGACTCGTGCACGAAGAAGCGGTTCGCCGCTGTGCAGGCCTGGCCGATGTTGCGGAACTTGGCGAGCATCGCCCCGTCGACGGCCTTGCCGAGGTCGGCGTCCTCGAAGACGACGAACGGCGCGTTGCCGCCGAGCTCCATCGAGGTCCGCAGGACGTTCGCGGAGGCCTGCTTCAGCAGCGTCTGCCCGACCGGGGTCGACCCCGTGAACGAGACCTTCCGCAGCCGCGGATCGCTCATGATCGGCTCCGACAGCGCGGCTGCCGACGAGGTGGTCACGACGTTGACGACTCCGTCGGGAACGCCGGCCTCGGCGAGCAGCGCCGCCAGGGCGAGGGTGGTGAGCGGGGTGAGCTCGGCCGGCTTGACGACGACCGTGCAGCCGGCGGCGAGCGCCGGGGCGATCTTGCGGGTGGCCATGGCGAGCGGGAAGTTCCACGGCGTGATGAGGTAGCAGGGTCCGACGGGGTGCTGCGAGACGATCATCCGCCCGGTGCCCTCTGGGCTGACGCCGTAGCGTCCCGAGATCCGCACGGCCTCCTCGCTGAACCAGCGGAGGAACTCGCCTCCGTAGGCCACCTCGCCGAGCGCCTCCGCGAACGGCTTGCCCATCTCGAGGGTCATCAGCAGCGCGAACTCGTCCTTGCGCTCCTGCAGCAGGTCGAAGGCGCGGCGGAGGATCTCACCGCGCCTGCGGGGCGCCGTCGCCGCCCACGACTCCCCCGCGGCCACCGCGGCGTCGAGAGCGCGCAGGCCGTCCTCGGGAGTCGCGTCGGCGATGGTGCGGATCGTCGCCCCGGTCGCCGGGTCCTCGACGTCGATCGTCCGGCCGCCGCTCGCATCGACCCAGGCTCCGCCGATGAACAGCTGCGCGGGGACGCGGGCGAGGAGGGCGGCCTCTGAGGCCTCGACGGAAGCGGACACGGCACGGCTCTCTCTCTGAACAGGGGCTCGGGAGACGGGATGCGCGGACCGCGCAGGAGGGGAGCCCAGTCTACGGCGGTGGCCGTCAGGCCGACGGCTCGACGACGACCCCCGCGTCGGCGAGCTCGCGCAGGGCGGCGGCGCTCGCCTCCGACGAGACCCCCTCGACCAGGTCGTCGAGCACGTGCACCTCGAGCCCCGCGCTCCGGGCGTCGAGAGCCGAGGCGCGCACGCAGTAGTCGGTGGCGAGACCCACCACATCGAGCCGAGTCACGCCGAGACGGCCGAGCAGGTCCGGTACGGCCTCTCCGTCGGTCGTCGTCCCCTCGAAAGCCGAGTACGACGGGCGGCCCTGACCCTTGCGGATGTGCACGTCGATCAGGTCGAGGTCGAGGCTCGGGTGGTACTCGGCGCCGGGGGTGCCCGCGACGCAGTGCACCGGCCAGGTGTCGACGAAGTCGGGAGTCTCGGCGAAGTGCCCGCCGTTGTCCGAGCCGCCGTCGTGCCAGTCGCGCGAGGCGAGCACGGTGTCGTAGCGGTCGCCGTGGGCGATGAGGTGCGCACTCACCCCGGACGCCACGCGGGTGCCGCCGGCGACAGCGAGCGCGCCCTCCTCGGTGAAGTCGTTCTGCACGTCGACGATCAGCAGTGCCGTGGTCATCGGGGTCCTCTCGTTCGAAGTCGGGGGGTCAGGAGTCGGAGAGCGAGCCGCCGCAGCGGTAGAACCCGGTGACCAGCGTGTCGATCGCGGTCTTCGCCGAGTCGGAGACCTCGCCGAGCGCATAGACGGCGAAGGTCAGCACGGTGCCGTCCTGCGCGGTGACGACGCCGGCGAGGGTGTAGCCGGTGTCGATCCAGCCGGTCTTGGCCAGCACCGCACCGTCGGCGACGGCGTTGTCGCCTGCGAAGCGGTCGGCGTACGCGAGCGAGCCGGTGCGCCCCGAGACCGGGAGTCCGTCGAGGACGATGCCGAGCTCGCCCTCCCTGGCCTTGACCTTGCGCAGCAGCGAGGTGAAGTAGGCGGGGGCGACCGCGTTGTCGTCGCTCAGGCCCGAGCCGTCGGCGATCGTGATGCCGGCCGTGTCCACTCCGTAGCCGGCCAGACCCTGCAGGACGCCGGCCTGCTCGGCGCCGAAGTCGTTGCCGGCCCCGGTGCGGATCGCGACGAGTCGCGCGAGCATCTCGGCGATCGCGTTGTCCGACACGAGCAGCATCTGCTGCACGAGGTCGCGCACCGGTGCCGACTCGACCGTGCCGAGCACCGCCGCACCCGCCGGGGCCGTTCCGGTCGAGATCGCGGGATCGCCCGAGAGCTCGGCGGCGAACGCCGTGCCGGCGCGCCCGACGGGATCGGTGCCGCGCGTCGAGGTCGAGGCCGTCGGATCCGCGCGGTCGCCGTCGACCTGCAGCGCCGTGATCTCGGGCATGTAGCCGTCGGTCTGCTCCTTGCGGTTCCAGCTCGGCTGCCAGGTGTCGCCCGAGTAGAGGGAGGCGTCGAGGACGACCGACGTGATCGACGTGCCGGCCGTCGACGGGTCGGCGTCCCACGCGCGCTCGACCTGCGCGGCGAGATCGTCGAGGTGCGCGGCTCCGGTGTAGAACGACTCCTGCCCGCTCGGCAGGCGGCTGAGCGTCAGGTCTCCCCCGCCGACGAGCACGATGCTCCCCGGTTCGGCGCCGCGGACGACGGTCGTGGCGATCCGGGTGTCGGGGCCGAGCACCGCGAGCGCCGAGGCCGCGGTCAGGATCTTGAGCGCCGAGGCCGTCCGCGAGGCCGTCCCACCCCCGCGATCGAAGAGCACCTCGCCCGTCGCCGCATCGACCACGCGGGCCTGCATCGACCCCAGGCGCGGATCGGCGGCCGACTCCACGACGGAGCAGGTGCGCAGCGCCTCGGCCGTCGCGGCTCCGGTCGGTCGCGCCGTCGGGGTCGGAGTGGGAGTGGGCGTGCTCGAGATCGTCGGGGCCGAGGCGGTCGGCGCGATCGTCGACGAGGCGTTCCGCCCGAGCGCCGTCCCCGCGCCGAAAGCACCCGCAGCCAGGAGGGCGAGAGCCAGCACCGCCGCGGCCACGAGGAGCCACGGCCTGCGTCGGGGAGGCGTGTCGGTCATCCGTCCCAGGGTAGCCGCGCCTCCCGGGCGAGCCCTGGGCCTCACCGCGGCGCGGGGAGGACGGGCCCGCGATCAGGGCTGTGGAGGATCGACCGCGGAGGAGGCCCCGCTGCAAGGAGGGGAACTGCTGCGAGGAGGGGAGACGGAGCCGCCTGTCGGAATCGAACCGACGACCTTCTCATTACGAGTGAGACGCTCTACCGACTGAGCTAAGGCGGCGTGCACGCGAGGCAGGCCCCGGACACGATTACACAGCATAGCCTGCTCGCGGACGGACGTGCGCACCGGTGGCGGCGCCGTGACGAAGGCCTCAGGACAGAGCGGCGCGCAGCTCGTCGAAGGAGCGGGCCGCGAGCCCCGGGAGGGCGTCGCGACCGTCGTGGTCGACCCAGCCCGCCCAGGCGTGCCGCATGGCGGCCAGACCCAGGAGGGTCAGCATCCGCGCGCGGTTCACGACACGCTCCGGGTCCGACTCGTCCCGCCGGATCCGCTCGGCGACCAGCCCTTCGACCGCGACCTCGAACTCGCGCATCCCGGCGATCTTGAGGCCGACGAGGTGCGGGTGGTCGCGGAAGAGCGCGCGGCGGAGCAGGTGCAGCTCGCGGTCCTCCTCCAGCGGCTCCTCCATCGCGGCGACGAACACCGGCTGGAGGTCGTCGAGGATCGGCCCGGTGCCCTCGAGGAACGTCGCCGCCGTCTCGTCGGTGATCGCCGGGAGCCCGCCCACCAGGGCGTCCTCCTTCGAGGTGAAGTAGTTGAAGAAGGTGCGGGTCGAGACGTCGGCGAGCCGGGAGACGTCCTCGATGGTGACCCGGTCGGGGCCGCGCTCGCTCGCAAGCCGGAGCACCGCGATCTCGATGCTGCGACGCGTGGCGATCCGCTTGCGCTCCCGGAGCCCCGGCTGCTCGCGCGCCGCGCTCTCTATCGGGGTCCGCGCGGCTCGACGGCCCTGTTCGCTCAGCATCGGGGATCCTCCTCGGGAACGACGCCCTCGAGCAGATACGCGTCGACCGCGTCGTTCACGCACGAGTTCGACTTGTTGTAGGCGGTGTGGCCCTCGCCCGTGTAGGTGACGAGGTGGCCGTCGGCGAGCTGGCCGGCGAGGGCCTGCGCCCAGACGTAGGGGGTCGCGGGGTCGTTGGTCGTGCCGACGACCAGGATCGGCGCGGCACCGTCGGCCGCGATGGGCTCGCGCGAGCCCTCGAAGGCCACCGGCCACTCGCTGCAGAGGATGTCGCCGTAGGCCATGTAGCGTCCGATCGTGGGCGCCGCCTCCTCGAGGGCGGCCGCGTCGGCGCGCATCGCCGCGGTGTCTCCGTCGTACGCGTAGTCGACGCAGTTGATCGCGAGGAACGCCTCGGTCGCGTTGTCGGTGTAGCGCCCGTCGGCGCCTCGGCCGTTGTACGCATCGGCGTACTGGAAGGCGATCTCGGCCCCGCCCTGCTCGACGTCGGTCAGCATCTCGCTGAGCGCACTCCAGCCCGCGGCGTCGTAGAGCGGGTAGACGATCGCGGTCAGCAGCGTGCTCGATCCGAGCTGCCGCCCATCGGCCGCGCGGATCGGCGAGGCGTCGACGGTGTCGAGCAGCTCGCGCACCTCGGCCAGGCCGTCGTCGACCGATCCGGTGAAGGGGCAGTCGTCCGAGCCGAGGCAGTCGGTGACGTAGGCGCGCAGGGCGCTCTCGAACCCCTTCGCCTGCTCGCGGACCACGTCGAGCGAGGAGGCGGCCGGGTCGATCGCGCCGTCGAGCACGAGGCGGCCGACGCGGTCGGGGAAGAGCCCCGCGTAGGTCGCGCCGAGGAAGGTGCCGTAGGAGTAGCCGAGGTAGTTCAGCGTCTCGTCGCCGAGCGCGGCGCGGAGCACGTCGAGATCGCGCGCCGCGTTCGGCGTGCCCACCTCGCCGAGCAGAGCGCCGGTGCGCTCCTGGCAGGCGGCGGCGAACTCCGCGGAGCCGGCACGCTGGGCGGCGATCCACTCGTCTCCGCCGCGCTCGCCCGGCACGATGTCGTAGAGGTAGGAGTCGAGCCCGGCGTCGTCGAGGCACGACACGGCGCTCGAGGCGCCGACTCCGCGCGGGTCGAAGCCGACGATGTCGTAGTCGGCCGCGAGCTCCTCGTCGACCGCGTAGTCGGCGCTGTCGCGGATGAAGTCGACCCCCGAGCCGCCCGGTCCGCCCGGGTTGACGAGGAGGGAGCCGAGGGCGGTGCCGCTGGTCGCCGGCCGGCGCACCAGGGCGATCGTCGCGGTCTCGCCGGCGGGGTCGCTCCAGTCGAGCGGTACGGTCGCGTCGGTGCACTGGGCGCCCTCGCCGCAGTCGTCCCACACGAGGACCTGGCCGTAGTAGGGCTCGAGATCGGCGGCGACGGCCTGCGGGGCGGGTGTCGACGTGCGCTCGGCCGAGGGTCCTCCGGGCGCGAAGCAGGCGGTGAGCAGAGCCGAGACCGCGACGACCACGGCGACCGCCGCACCCCGCCGGGCGCGCCTCACGCGGCCACCGGGCGGCGGGCGGCCACGACGAGCATCGCCTCGAGGGCGAGCACCGGCGAGACGTTGGCGTCGATGCGCTCGCGCGCCTCCTGGACGGCGTCGAGCACCGCGAGCGTGCGCTCGGGAGAGGTCGACTCGGCGATCGCGGTCATCTCGGCGCGGACCTCCTCGTTGATGACCCCGCCCGGCGCACCGAGCTGGAGGCGGACGATGTCGCGGTAGAGCGACAGCAGATCGACGAGGATGCGGTCGAGACCGTCGCGGAGGCTGCGCGTCGCGCGCCGCTTCTGGTCCTCCTCGAGCGCCCGGAGCTGCGACCGCAGCTGGGCGGGGACCGTGCCGCCCGCCTCGACGCCGAGGGAGCGCAGCGCCTGCTGCCGCTCGACCTCGTCACGCTCGAGCGTGATCGCCTTCGCGTCGTCGGTGGCGACCTCGATGAGCCGGGCGGCGCCGAGGACGGCGTCCGACACTCCGCGCAGACCGAGGGCGATCCGGAGGGTCTCGTCGCGTCGCTCCTGTGCATTGGCGTTCGTGGCGAGGCGGTGCGCCATGCCGATGTGGCTCTGCGCCTGGCGGGCGGCGCGCTCGGCGGTCGCGGCATCGACTCCGTCGCGGCGCTCGAGCAGCCCGGCGACATCGTCGACGCTCGGGACCCGGAGGCGCACGGAGCGCACCCGCGAGCGGATCGTCGGCAGCAGATCGGCCTCGCTCGGGGCGCAGAGGATCCAGACGGTGCGCTCCGGCGGCTCCTCGAGCGCCTTCAGGAGGACGTTGGAGGTGCGCTCGGCCATGCGGTCGGCGTCCTCGATGACCATCACGCGGTAGCGCGACACCGAGGGCGAGTACTGCGAGCTCGCGACCAGGCGCCGCACCTCGTCGATCGAGATGATCACGCGCTCGGTGCTGAGGTCGGAGAGGTCGGGGTGCGACCGCGCCGCCACCTGCCGGCAGTCGGGGCACTCGCCGCAGCCGCCGCGACGGCACAGCAGAGCGGAGGCGAAGGCGTAGGCGAGGTTGGAGCGCCCTGATCCGGGCGGGCCGGTGATCAGCCACGAGTGCGTCATCGCGGACGACTCGCGACCGCGCTCGTCGCGGGGGGTCGAGGCGTCCTGCAGGGCGCCGATGGCGTGCTCCTGCCCGACGAGCTGGCTCCAGACGGTCACGGGATCAGGCTAGCCGCGAGCACTGACAGCGGGCCGATCGTCGAGCAGCCCGGCGACGCGCTCGCGGACCGACTCGGCGATCTGCTCGATCGCCAGACTCGCGTCGACGACCAGGAACCGCGCGGGATCGGCTTCGGCGATCGCGAGGAAGGCGCGGCGCACCCGCTCGTGGAACTCCTCCTTCTCGGCCTCGAGCCGATCGAAGCGGGTGCGGGCGGCGTCGAGCCTCGTCCGGGCCGCCGCGGGGTCGAGGTCGAGGAGCACCGTCAGATCGGGACGCAGATCGTGGGTCGCCCACTCCGACAGCGTGCGGACCTCGCCCGCGTCGAGCACGCGTCCGGCGCCCTGGTAGGCGACGGAGGAGTCGATGTAGCGGTCCTGGATCACCACGTCGCCGCGCTCGAGTGCCGGGCGGACCAGGGTTCCGATGTGCTGTGCGCGGTCGGCGGCGTAGAGCAGGGCCTCGGCGCGCGGATCGATCTCGCCGCGGTGGTGCAGGACGATCTCGCGGATCTGCACGCCCACCTCGGTGCCGCCGGGCTCCCGGGTGCGCACGACGGCGCGACCCCGCGAGCCCAGCCACTCCTCGAGCAGCCGGGCCTGCGTGGTCTTGCCCGCTCCGTCCCCGCCCTCGAGGGTGACGAACAGCCCGGTCACGACTCCGTCGCGCCCGTCGTCTCCGCCGGCTTCTTCGCTGCCGGCTTCCTGGCGGTCGTGCGCGCGGCGGGGGCCTTGGCGGTTGTGGTCTTCGCCGCGGTGGTCTTGGCCGCCGTCGTCTTGGCCGCGGTGGTCTTCGCCGCTGTCGTCTTGGCCGCCGTCGTCTTGGCCGCAGTCGTCTTCGCGGCAGGAGCCTTCGCCGCGGTGGTCTTCGCGGCGGGCTTCTTCGCGGGAGCCCGCTTGACCGGGGCCTTCTTCGCCGGTCCCTTCGCGCGCTTGTCGGCGAGCATCTGGACCGCCTGCTCGAAGTCGATCTCCTCGATCGTCTGCGTCTTGGGGATCGTGACGTTCGTCTCGCCGTCGGTCACGTAGGCGCCGAACCGGCCGTCGCGGATACGGATCGGCTTGCCGCTGACCGGATCCGCGTCGAACTCCTTGAGCGCGCTCGACGCCTTGCGGGCGCCGTACTTGGGCTCCGCGAACACCTCGAGGGCGGTCGCGAGGTCGACCTCGAAGATCTGGTCCTCGCTGGTGAGCGACCGGCTGTCGGTCCCCTTCTTGAGGTAGGGACCGTAGCGCCCGTTCTGCGCCGTGATCGGCTCGCCCGACTCCGGGTCCTCACCGACCGTGCGGGGCAGGTCGAGCAGGCGGAGAGCCGTCGCGAGGTCGATCGACGCGACGTCCATCGACTTGAACAGGGAGGAGGTGCGCGGCTTGACGACCGCCGGCTTCTTCGCGCCGCGCTTCGCGGGGGCGGGCTCGACGACCTCGCCCGTCGCGGGATCGGCGGCCGTGTCGGGCTCGGGGTCGGTCTCGGTCACGTACGGACCGAAGCGGCCGTCCTTCACCACGACGGTCTTGCCGGTGTCGGGGTTGCTGCCGAGGACGCGGTCGGTCTGGACCGGCGCGTCGATCAGCTCCTGCGCCTTGGCGGGAGTGAGCTCGTCGGGGGCGAGCTCGAGCGGGAGGTTCACGCGGCGGGGCGTCTCCTGCCCCTCCTCCTCGGCGACCTCGAGGTAGGGGCCGTACTTGCCGATCCGCAGGGTGATGTCGTCGGTGATCCTGATGGAGTTGATGCTCTTCGCATCGATCTCGCCCAGGTTGTCGACGACGTGGCGGAGGCCGGGGTGCGTGCCGCCGCCGAAGTAGAAGCGGTTGAGCCAGCCGACCCGGTCCTCCTCGCCGCCGGCGATCTTGTCGAGGTCGCCCTCCATCTCGGCGGTGAAGTCGTACTCGACGAGGTCCGAGAAGAAGTCCTCGAGCAGGCGGACCACCGAGAAGGCGATCCAGTTCGGGACGAGCGCGGTCCCGCGCGGGGTGACGTAGCCGCGGTCGACGATGGTCGAGATGATCGATGCGTAGGTCGAGGGGCGCCCGATCCCCAGCTCTTCGAGCGACTTGACGAGGCTCGCCTCGGTGTAGCGCGGGGGCGGCGAGGTCTCGTGGCCCTTCGCCTCGACGTCGGTGACGACCAGGCTCTGGCCGACCTCGAGCACGGGGAGCTTCGCGTCCTTGTCGTCGCGGGCGCCGTGGCGCTCCTCGTCGCGACCCTCCTCGTAGGCGAGGAGGAAACCGCGGAAGGTGATGACCGTTCCGGAGGCGGTGAACTCGGCGACGGTGGCGGTGTCCCCGGCCGGGTGCGCCTCGAGGGTCACCGTCGCGGTGGAGCCCTTGGCATCGGCCATCTGCGAGGCGACGGTGCGCTTCCAGATGAGCTCGTAGAGGCGCAGGTCGTTGCCGCGCAGCGTTCCCGACAGCTGGTCGGGCGTGCGGAACGTCTCGCCGGCGGGGCGGATAGCCTCGTGCGCCTCCTGGGCGCTCTTGTTCTTGCCCGAGTACATCCGCGGCTTGTCGGGCACCGTCTCGGCGCCGTAGAGCGCGGTCGCCTGCGAGCGGGCGGCGTTGAGCGCCTGCTGCGAGAGGTTCGGCGAGTCCGTCCTCATGTAGGTGATGAAGCCGTTCTCGTAGAGCGACTGCGCGACGCTCATCGTCTGCCGGGCCGAGAAGCGGAGCTTGCGCGCCGCCTCCTGCTGGAGCGTCGACGTGGTGAACGGGGCCGCGGGACGACGGGAGTAGGGCTTGGACTCGAGGTTCGAGACGCGCACCGTGGTGGCGGAGTCGCGCAGTGCGTCGGCGAGGGAGGCGGCGGACGCCTCGTCGAGGACGGTCACGTCGCCCTTGAGCTGTCCGCGGTCGTCGAAGTCGCGGCCGCTTCCGACGCGCTTGCCGTCCAGGCGCGCCAGGCGGGCGTCGAACGCCGCCGAGGCGTCGGACTCGGGGGCGAGCACGGTGGCCAGATCCCAGTAGCTCGCCGACACGAAGGCGAGGCGCTCGCGCTCGCGGTCGACGACGAGCCGGGTCGCAGCGGACTGCACGCGGCCGGCCGAGAGGCCCGGGCCCACCTTGCGCCACAGCACCGGCGAGATCTCGTACCCGTAGAGGCGGTCGAGGATCCGGCGGGTCTCCTGGGCGTCGACGAGGGAGGTGTCGATGTCGCGGGTGTTCTCGCGCGCCTTCTGGATGGCGTCCTTGGTGATCTCGTGGAAGACCATGCGGTGCACGGGGACCTTGGGCTTGAGCTCGTCGAGGAGGTGCCACGCGATGGCCTCGCCCTCGCGGTCCTCATCTGTGGCGAGGTAGAGCTCGTCGGCGTTCTTGAGCGCGCGCTTGAGGTCGGCGACCGTCTTCTTCTTCTGGTCCGAGACGACGTAGTAGGGCTCGAAGCCGTTGTCGACGTCGACCGAGAACTTGCCCAGCGGGCCCTTCTTGAGCTCCGGCGGCAGGTTCTTGGGCTCGATGAGGTCGCGGATGTGGCCGACTGAGGCGAGCACCTCGTACCCGTCGCCCAGGTACTGGGCGATGGTCTTGGCCTTCGCCGGAGACTCGACGATCACCAGCTTCTTCGTGCCGGACACAGTTCTCCTCGATTGATGCTGTCGGTCGGACTGACAGGTGAGTCCGACGGGTCCCCTGCTTCGGGGAGGCGGTGCGCGGCGACCGCTGAGACGACCGTGCAGCCGGTCGCCGTCCGCTGGGACGGTGCCGACTCCGGGTTCACTGTCGGCTTCGGGCGCCCGACAGCCACACCATACACACTGACTCCGGGCGTCACTCCCCGCCGGCGTCTGCCCGGAGGCTGGGAGCGGGCATCGAGCAGCGTGAACGTCGACCGTGCCGGATGCACGCCGCTGGTGACGGCGAGCACCGATCGGCGCATGATGAGGGGCATGGCAATGACGCACACGACCTCGTCCCCTTCCACCGCCGCCTACACCGCGAAGCTCGTCGACGGACCGCTCGAGGGCAAGACCCTCCGGCGCAGCTACGACGGCGCGTCGACCCCCGCCGCGAGACTCGCGATCCCGGGGCCCCGAGCCGGATCCCACTACGTGTACCTCTACTCCGGTGCGCTGGAGCACGACGAGGGGTCGGGCTCCCTCCCGACCGCCGCCGCCTACCGGTACCAGCGGCTCAGCTCCGACTGATCCCCGCGGGTCACGGCGGTGGTCCCGCACGCGACCGCGCCGGGAGCGTCAGTGGCCCTACGGTGATCGCGACCTCGACGGTCGCCACGCCTGCGTCGAGCGCGCACCCCGTGACCTCGGCACCACCCGCTGCCGCGACCAGTGCGGCCGCGGCGCACGGCTCCCCCGCGACCAGGCCGGAGGCGGTGTCGGCCGCCGCGAGCGCCGCCCCGTCGGCCGCGGCCACGGCGCGCTGGTGCGCGACCACCGCACCGCAGCCGCCCAGGACGGCCGCCGTGACGAGCACCGTCGCCGCCACCACCGAGATCGCGACGACCGCAGCGGACCCCTCCTCTCCCGGCCCGGCGACGACGGCCGTCACTGTCCGCCCCCGAGGGCGCACGAGCGGACCGCGACCGGCACGGTGACCGCGGGCAGCGGCCGGAGACTCGCCGCCACGCTCACGCAGACGAGCCCGCCCTCCTCCGCGACCGCGACGGACGCTCCGGCGTCGATGCGCCCCACGGGGACGGCGGCGTCGTCGCCCCGCGCGGCCGATCGCGCGCCGTCCGCCGCGGCGTCGACCAGCCGGACGTACTGGGCCGACGCCGCCACCGACCCCAGGCACAGCGCGAGCACGACCACCACGGCGGGGAGGACGACCGCGAACTCCGCGGTCGCCGATCCCTCCGCCGCGGCCAGGCGACGCAGGACACCGCGCGCGGCTCTCATCCGCCCGAGGTGAGCGCCCGCGTCACCAGGTCGGTGAGGATCCCGCGCACCTCGTCGCCCTTGAGGATCACCACGAGGAGACCGGCGAATCCCACCGCGGCCATGGTCGCGATCGCGTACTCGGCGGTGGCCGACCCCTCCTCGTCGGCGAGGTGGGCGAGGAGCCCACCGCTTCCTCGTCCGCCCGACGGCGTACACGGGCCCTGCCACCGTCGTGCGACCGCACTGCCCGCCCGATCGCCGCCTCCCTCTCTACCCGCCCCGTTCCTTCCGACCTGCTCCACCCGAGTTCCGTCCATCAGAGTCCGCTCCATCTCCGCCCCGTTCGCCCCGTCCCTCGAGGATCGCCGAGTCCGCGCACCCCCGGGTCGGAGGACAGCGGAACGGTGCAGAACCTCGACGCGAGGTTCCTGTGGAGGGCGGCGACGCCACCCTCACGCCTCGACCGCGAACGTCGACAGCAGCACCGAGATCACGAGCGGCGCCACCCCGAGCAGGAGGAACGCCGGCAGCACGCACACCCCGAGCGGGAGCATCAGGGTCACGCCGAGTCTCGCCGCGCGCTCCCTCGCCCGCCCCGCCGCGCGCACCCGCGTCAGTGCCGCCTCGCTCCGCAGCAGACGACCGGCGGGCACTCCCGCGGCCGACGACAGGGCCAGCACCGGATCGGCGCCCTCGAGCGCCCGCGGACCGGCACCGAGCCCGCACTCGGCGAGCGCCGACACGACGTGCTCGCGGGCGCGGTCGACCGCTCCGCCGCCCGCCAGAGCGACCGCGAGCAGATCGAGTGCCAGCCCGGGCGCCGGGTCGCCGGGATCCGCACCCCGGACGAGGCGCCTGGTCCACAGCTGAGCGGCGAGCATCAGCACGCCGCCGCCACCGAGGCAGACGAGACCCGGGGCCGTGCCGACCAGCACTCCTGCGACGTCGAAGCCGAGCAGGCTGCCGAAGCCGAGGGCCACCAGAGGCAGGGCGCTCACGACGCGTCCGGTCGCGGCGGGCCCGGCGAGCGCGACGTCGATGTCGCGCCGCGCCCTGGCGAGCTCGCGCAGCGACTCCGCCAGCTCGCCGAGGGCCGCGGCGATCGGCGCTCCCGAATCGGTCGCCACGCGCCAGGCCGCGGCGAGCGCCGCCCACCCCGCCTCCTCTTCCCCGTCCCGCCTCCGACGTCGCTGGCGGCGCCCTCGCGAGGCCGGCGGGCCGCGGAGGATCGCCGCGGTCACGTCCTCCCCGCGCGCCGCATCGAGCGCGACGGCACGCAGGAGTCGGCGTCGCCCCGCGGCTCCGGGCGCGGTCGACATCGCCGACGACGCCAGATGCTCGAACGCCGACCCGGGCGCCACTCCCGACGAGAGCAGGACGGCGAGGCGGTGGACGACGGCGGCGACCTCGTCGAGCCCGTCCTGCCGCCTCACGCCGCCGACCTCGAGCGGCGCGGCAGAGCGCCCTCCTCGATCCGCAGCCGGCCGCCCGGGTCGAGAGCGAACCGGCCCCACGACGCCAGGCGCCGCCTCCCGTCGCTCCGCTCGAGGTGCAGCACAAGATCGATCGCACTCACCGTCTGGCGGGCGATCGCCTCCTGCCCCATCCCCGCGAGGGCGCCGAGCGCCTCGAGCCGGGCGGGCACGTCGGCGAGGGAGTTCGCATGGAGCGTGCCCGCCCCGCCGTCGTGCCCGGTGTTCAGCGCCGAGAGCAGCTCCCGCAGCTCGACCCCGCGGCACTCGCCGAGGACGAGACGATCGGGACGCATCCGCAGCGCCTCGCGGACGAGGCGGTCGAGACCGATCGCGCCGGCTCCCTCCAGGTTCGGCTGCCTCGACTCGAGGGCGACGAAGTGCGGGTGCGCGGGACGCAGCTCGCCGACGTCCTCGATCGCGATGATGCGCTCGTGCGGCGGCGCGAAGCCGAGGAGCGCGCCGAGGAGGGTGGTCTTGCCCGACCCGCCCGCCCCCGAGATCAACAGGTTCCAGCGCGCGTCGACCGCGCCGCGGAGGAGCTGCCTGCCCGGCTCGTCGAGCATCCCCGAGGCGTGCAGCTCGTCGAGGGTCCAGGCGTCGGCGCGGGGCACCCGGACCGAGATGAGGGTCCCGCCGGTGGCGATCGGCGGGAGCACGACGTGCACGCGGACGCCGTGCCGGAGGCGGACATCGACGCAGGGACTCGCCTCGTCGACGTGCCGCCCGCCCGCCGCGACCAGCGAGACAGCCAGGCGCCGCGTCCCTGCGGCGTCGAGAGTCCAGGCCGGATCGCGGACCGCACCCCTCCCCCGATCGATCCAGAGCCCGGAGCCGCCGTTGACGAACAGATCGGTGACGGCCGGATCGGCCGCGTACGGTGCGAGGAGGCCGAGCGCCGCGGCTCCCGGCCGGACCGGCCGCTGGAACGCATCGCTCCCACCGCCCGGAGACGGGTCGTCCCGGCGGTAGGCGGCGGGCACACGGGGCACGAAGTCAGCGGTCATGCCGGAACGCTAGGGGCGCACGGGAAGCCGCGGCACGCTCCCCCGTCGATCGGTGGACGGACGCGACGAGGACGCCCTGTGGAGGCGTCCGGCTCGTGCCGCGAGCGCCGGTGCTCGAGCGACAGTCCGTCGGAGGAAGAAGGGGGCGGCACCCATTGGGGGGAACAGGTGCCGCCTCGGCGGCGCGGGATTGGGGGGAATCACTTGCGCCGCTGAGACCGAACTTTCATTCGGCCGTATGAAAGAGTACGTGACCCCGCCCGTTTCGCCAAGCCCGATCGGCGTTCCCGGCGAACTCTTATCCGAAACCGGCCCCACTGCCAGGTTCGGGGGCCGCGCTCGCGGCGTCGGACCCTGGCGCTACGGTGGTCGAGGTCGACCGCGCGGTCGGCGAACGGTGCACTCGCGAAGGAGCGAATCGCAGATGTCCTCTCCACTCGACGACACTCGGGGCCCCGACGACGCGGAGGGCCTCGACGACGTCGGAGCCGCCGCATCGCAGGCCATCGACAACCTCCTGCACGAGGCGCGCCGCTTCCCGCCGCCCGCCGGGTTCGCCGCCGACGCCGTCGCCACCGAGGCGCTGTACGAGCGGGCCGCAGCCGATCGGCTCGGCTTCTGGGCCGAGCAGAGCCGCGAGCTGCTGCACTGGCACCGCCCCTTCACCCGCACCCTCGACTGGAGCGACCCTCCGTTCGCGAAGTGGTTCGACGACGGCGAGCTGAACGTCGCCTACAACTGCCTCGACCGCCACGTCCTCGCCGGCCACGGCGACCGCGTCGCGATCCACTGGGAGGGCGAGCCCGGCGACAGCCGCTCGCTCACCTACTCCGAGCTCACCGCCGAGGTGAAGCGCGCCGCCAATCTCCTCACCAGCCTCGGCGTCCGCGCCGGCGATCGGGTCGCGATCTACCTCCCGATGATCCCGGAGGCGGTCATCGCGATGCTCGCCGTGGCCCGACTGGGTGCGATCCACTCCGTCGTCTTCGGCGGCTTCAGCGCCGAGAGCCTGCGCGCCCGCATCGACGACGCGGAGGCGAAGCTCGTCATCACCGCCGACGGCGGCTGGCGCAAGGGCTCGGTCTTCCCGCTCAAGCCCGCCGTCGACGCCGCCCTCGCCCTGGAGGGCGGCGGATCGAGTGTCGAGCACGTCCTCGTCGTCCGCCGCGGCGGCAACTCCGTCGCGTGGAGCGAGGGCCGCGACCTCTGGTGGCACGAGGAGATGCCGACCGTCGACGCCGACCACGTGGCACGCGCGTTCCCGGCCGAGCAGCCCCTCTTCATCCTCTACACGAGCGGGACCACGGGGAAGCCGAAGGGGATCCTGCACACGAGCGGCGGCTACCTCACCCAGGTCGCGTACACGCACCGCGCGGTCTTCGACCTGCGGCCCGAGAGCGACGTCTACTGGTCCACCGCCGACGTCGGCTGGATCACCGGGCACAGCTACGTCGTCTACGGCCCGCTCAGCAACGGCGCCACCCAGGTCATGTACGAGGGCACCCCCGACACCCCGCACACCGGGCGCTGGTGGGAGATCATCGAGAAGCACGGCGTCAGCATCCTCTACGCCGCCCCCACCGCGATCCGCTCCTTCATGAAGCTCGGCCGGCAGATCCCGCAGCGCTTCGACCTCTCGAGCCTCCGGCTGCTCGGCTCGGTCGGCGAGCCCATCAACCCGGAGGCGTGGGTCTGGTACCGCGACGTCATCGGCGGCGGCCGCACCCCCATCGTCGACACCTGGTGGCAGACCGAGACCGGCGCGATCATGGTCTCGCCGCTCCCCGGGGTCACCACGCTCAAGCCGGGCTCCGCCCAGGTGCCCGTCCCCGGGATCTCGATCGACGTCGTCGACGAGAAGGGGCGGCCGGTCGGCGCCGACTCGGGCGGACTCCTCGTCATCACGGAGCCGTGGCCGTCGATGCTCCGCGGCATCTGGGGCGACCCGGAGCGCTACGTCGAGACCTACTGGTCGAAGTTCCCCGGCCGGTACTTCGCCGGAGACGGCGCCCGCCGCGATCGCGACGGCGACCTGTGGCTGCTCGGCCGCGTCGACGACGTGATGAACATCTCGGGGCACCGCCTCTCGACCGCCGAGATCGAGTCGGCGCTCGTCTCGCACCCCGTCGTCGCCGAGGCGGCGGTCGTGGGCGCGGCGGACGAGACGACCGGCCAGGCCGTGGTGGCCTTCGTGATCGCGAAAGCCAGTCAGGCCGAGGCCCTCGCCGCCGGCCACGACGAGCTCGAGGCGACGCTGAAGGCGCACGTCGCCGAGCACATCGGCGCGATCGCGAGGCCCAAGCGGATCTTCATCGTGCAGGAGCTGCCGAAGACGCGCTCGGGCAAGATCATGCGCCGGCTGCTGCGCGACGTCGCGGAGGGTCGGGCCGTCGGCGACACCACGACGCTCGCCGACACGCAGGTCATGTCGGTGATCGCCTCGGCCGTCACGGCCGACTGACGGCCCGCGTCCTGGATCCGTTCGACGCTCCCCGCCCCCTCCGG
This sequence comes from Rathayibacter sp. VKM Ac-2754, assembly GCF_009807095.1. Lineage (GTDB taxonomy): Bacteria > Actinomycetota > Actinomycetes > Actinomycetales > Microbacteriaceae > Rathayibacter. Next base: position 172,445 of record NZ_WUCC01000008.1, read on the forward strand.
CGAACCGGAGGGGGCGGGAGCTGCCGAACGGGGCGGACGGTCGTCAGGCGAAGGCGACGATCAGCTCGACCTCGACGGGAGCGCCGAGCGGCAGCTCAGCGACGCCGACGGCCGAGCGCGCGTGCTTGCCCGCCTCGCCGAAGATCTCGCCGAGCACCTCCGAGGCCCCGTTGATCACGCCGGGCTGCCCGGTGAAGCCCGACGCGGAGGCGACGAAGCCGGTCATCTTGACGATCTGCGTCACGCGATCGAGCGAGCCGAGCACCTCGGCCACCGCGGCGAGCGCGTTCAGCGCGCAGACGCGAGCGAGATCCTTCGCGACCTCGGGCGAGACGCCGTCGCCGACCTTGCCCGTCGCCGGCAGCGCGCCGTCGACGAAGGGGACCTGGCCCGCGGTGAAGACGAGCGAGCCGGTGACGACCGCGGGCACGTAGGCGCCGGCGGGAGTCGCGACGGCGGGGAGCTCGATGCCGAGCTCGGCGAGACGCTCCGCGATCACGCGCCGGCCTCGGCGATCGGGCGCTTGAGGTAGGCGACGAGCCCGCCCTCGGGGCCGGTGACGACCTGCACGAGCTCCCAGCCCTCCGATCCCCAGGTGTTCAGGATCGCCGTGGTGTTGTGGATCATCAGCGGCGTGGTGACGTACTCCCAGCGGGGGACGGACATGGCTCTCCTCGAGTGAACGGTGCGCAGACCGTGAAAGGTGCGCGGATCGTGAAAGGTGCGCGGATCGGGCCCGCACGGCGGACAGGCCGCGGCGAGGCGTCCGAGTGCGGCGACTACGCTGATTCTATGTCGGGGGCGCGCGGTACCAGGGTCGTCAAGTCGGTCGGAGGCGCTGTCGGCGGACTCATCGGGATCGTCGCCATGAGCGTCATCGCGGGGGTGCTCGTCGCCGCGTCGATCACGCCGGCGATCGCCCTCGGCGGCATGGCCGCGAACAACACCGTCGAGATGTTCGACAACCTCCCCGAGTACCTCGAGATCGGCACGCTGGCCGAGAAGAGCAACGTCTACGCGAAGGACGCGAACGGCGGCGATGTGCTGCTCGCCTCGTTCTACGCGCAGAACCGCGTCGAGGTGGGCTGGGACGACATCTCGCCGTTCGTGAAGGACGCGGTGGTCGCCTCCGAGGACCCGCGCTTCTACGAGCACGGCGGCATCGACCTGCTGGGCACGGTGCGCGCCGCCGCGACGACCGCCATGGGCGGGAACGTGCAGGGCGGCTCCTCCATCACCCAGCAGTACGTCAAGAACGTGCTCGTGCAGAAGGCCGAGGCGCTGTCCGACCCGATCGAGCGCGACGCCGCGTACCGCGAGGCCACCGAGACGACGCCGGAGCGCAAGGTCGCCGAGATGCGGCTCGCCATCGGGCTCGAGAAGGAGTACCCGAAGAACGACATCCTGCTGGGCTACCTCAACATCGCGCTCTTCGGAGGCACGGTGTACGGCATCGAGGCGGCCTCGAAGTACTACTTCGGGATCAGCGCCCGCGACCTGTCGCTCGCCCAGTCGGCCGCCCTGGTCGCCATCGTCAACAACCCCGAGAAGTTCCGCTTCGACCGCCCGGCCGACGAGGCGAACCCCGCCGCGGCGGGCTACCCCGTGACGCTCGACCGGCGCAACTACATCCTCGGCCGCATGGGGCTCGAGTCGAAGGTCACCCCCGAGCAGATCGCCGAGGCCGCCGCCACTCCCGTCTCCCCCGTCATCACCGAGCCGAGCACCGGATGCCAGACCGCCGGCATCTCGGCATTCTTCTGCGACTACGTGACCTGGGTGATCAAGAACGACGACGCGTTCGGTGCGAGCCAGGACGAGCGCGACGCCACCTTCAAGCGCGGCGGGTACCAGATCTACACCACCCTCGACAGCGAGCTGCAGGCGGCCGCCGTCGCGGCGACCGACGCCTGGGTCCCGAAGTCGATGGCGACCGTCAACATCGGCAGCGCGAGCGTGTCGGTCGAGGTCGGCACCGGCCGGATCCTCGCGATGACGCAGAACAAGGACTACTCGAACGACCCCGACGTCTCGGGCGCCAACTACACCAGCGTCAACTACAGCACCGACTTCGGCTACGGCGGCTCCTCCGGCTTCCAGGTGGGCTCGACCTACAAGGTGTTCACCCTCGCCGAGTGGCTGCAGGAGGGCCGCTCGCTCGGCGAGAGCGTCGACGGGACCCGCCGCGCCTACACGACCTTCCGCGACAGCTGCGAGCCCGACGGCGTCTACTACGGCGAATCGTGGAACCCGGGCAACGACGAGGGCGGCAACGGAGGCGTCACCACCGCGCTCCAGGCGACGACCGGCTCGATCAACACCTCCTTCGCGGCGATGGCGCAGCAGCTCGACCTCTGCGGGATCCGCAACACCGCACTGGCGATGGGCGTGCACCGCGCCGACGGGACGGAGCTGCAGAAGCTCGCCCCGACGATCCTCGGCACCAACGAGATCGCCCCGCTCACCATGGCCACCGCCTTCGCCGGCTTCGCGAACAAGGGCACCGTGTGCTCCCCGATCGCGATCGACCGGATCGTCGACCGGGCCGGCGCGGATGTCGCACCGCCGGCCTCCGAGTGCACGCAGGGCATGTCGGAGCAGGTCGCCGCGACCGCCGGCTTCGCCCTGCAGCAGGTGATGACGGGCGGTACCGGCACGCCCTCGAACCCGAAGACCGGCATCCCCCACATCGGCAAGACCGGAACGACCGACGACGCGCTGCACACCTGGATGGTCGGTGCGAGCACCGAGGTGGCGACCGCGACCTGGGTCGGCAACGTCTCGGGACTGACCTCGATGCGCGGCTTCCGGCTCAACGGCGTGAACGCCGGCCAGGTGCGCCACCAGATCTGGCCGCGGATCATGCGGGTCGCCGACGCGCGGTACGGAGGCTCCGCCTTCCCCGCCCCCGAGCGCTCGCTGGTCGAGGCACCCCAGGAGGCGGTGCCCGAGGTGACCGGCCAGAGCCCGGCCGCGGCGACCGCGCGCCTGAAGGGTCTCGGTTTCACTGTCACGGTCGACCCGAACCGGGTCCCCTCCGACCGCCCCGCCGGCACCGTCGCGCAGACCAACCCGCCCGCCGGGTCCAGGGTGTCGCGGGGCTCCGCGATCACGCTGCAGATCAGCGCCGGGCCCGCCACACCACCGCCAGGAGGCTGAGGCCGACTCGCCCGGCGCCGGCCGTTCGGCGCCGTCCGGCAGAATGGACCCCCGCCCCGTCGAGAGAAGGACCCATGAGCCGACGTCCCCTGACCACCGCACTCGCGACCGTCGCCGCTGTCGGCAGCGCCGCAGCCGTCTGGGGCATCGGCATCGAACGGACGATGTTCACCCTCCGCCGGGTCTCGGCGCCCGTCCTGCCCGCCGGCGCACCGCCGCTGCGCATCCTGCACCTCTCCGACCTGCACATGGCTCCGTGGCAGTCGAAGAAGCAGGAGTGGATCCGCTCGCTCGCCTCGCTCGCCCCCGACCTGATCGTCGACACCGGTGACAACCTCGGCCACCGCGACGGCGTCCTCGGCGTCCGCCGCGCCCTCGAGCCCTTCGCCGGCATCCCCGGCGTCTTCGTGCACGGCTCGAACGACTACTTCGGCCCGCGGGTGAAGAACCCCCTGCGCTACTTCCGCGGTCCGTCGAAGAACCCGAAGCCGAACCAGGCCGACCTCGACACCGACGCCCTGACCGGATTCTTCACCGACTCGCTCGGCTGGACCGACCTGAACAACCGGGCCGAGAACCTGACGATCCGAGGCACCCGCGTCGAGTTCTTCGGCGTCGACGACCCCCACATCGGGCTCGACCGGATCGACGTCGTGGCCGGCGCCGTGGACGAGCTGCGCGCCTCCGAGGACGGGGCTGCCGAGATCAGCATCGGCGTCGCCCACGCTCCCTACCAGCGCATCCTCGACGACTTCGTGACCCGGGGAGCGGATCTCATCCTCGCCGGCCACACGCACGGCGGTCAGCTCTGCGTCCCCGGCTTCGGCGCCCTCGTCACGAACTGCGACATCCCCCGCGACAAGGTGGCGGGCTTCAGCACCTGGCACAACGGCCGTCGGAGCGCGCGCCTCAACGTCTCGGCCGGGCTGGGCACCTCGATCTACGCGCCGATGCGCTTCGCCTGCCGACCCGAGGCGACCCTCCTGACTCTGGAGCCGGTGAGCTGACCCGGGTCGGGGCCGTCGCCCGGTGTGCGGCGACCCCGGAGAAATCGGCTATCATTGTCGAGGCTCGTGAGCGGTTCTGCCGCTCGAGTCCACCGGGGTGTGGCGCAGCTTGGTAGCGCGCCTCGTTCGGGACGAGGAGGTCGTGGGTTCGAATCCCGCTACCCCGACCGGTGAGGAACCCGGCCAGGATCATCGATCCGGCCGGGTTCCGTCGTTTCCGGGCCTCGTCGTCTCAGGTCTCGACGTTCCCCGGCATCGCCGTTCCCGGAGACAGCCGTCCCGGGTCACGTGGCGCGCCGATGCCGGCCCCGGGCCGCCCGCGCCCGGGCTGAGACGTCAGACTGGTGATCCCGTCGCCGCCGACCGCCCTCCCCGCTGCCGAGAGGAGGCACCGTGCCCCGGTCCCTCACCCGCCTCATCGTCGTCGTCGGCGCGCTCTACCTGGCCGCGCTCACGGCGATCGTGTTCTGGCCGACCCCGGTCGACGCCTCCTTCACCGGCGTCCTGGCCCGCCTGATCGCCTGGCTCGGCCGGCGCGGCCTCGGCTGGATCGACTACGGGGTGATCGAGTCGGGCGCCAACGTGCTGCTCTTCGTGCCGTTCGGCCTCCTCGGCGCGCTGCTGCTGCGCGCACGGTGGGCCTGGCTGGCGATCGTGCTCGCGGCCGCGACCAGCACGGCGATCGAGACGGCGCAGCTGCTCCTGCTGTCGGCCCGCTACTCGAGCACGCAGGACGTGCTGATGAACACGCTCGGGGCGACGCTCGGCGCCGCCGCCGGGATCGTCCTCCGCGCCTGGCTCACGGCACGAGAACGCCGGAGGGCGGCGGAGTCGGATCTCGCTTTCGCGCACATCCCGCTCCGCAGCTCCTCCGGCGTCGTCGGTGATCAGTGACCGCCCTCGGCGGTCGGTGACCGGGTCTCAGCGGCCGAGGCCGCGGTACTCCCAGCCTGCGGCACGCCAGGCGGCCGGGTCGAGGCAGTTGCGACCGTCGACGACGAGGCGCTGCGCGACCGCCTCGCCCGCGGCGACCGGGTCGATCGCCCGGAACTGCTTCCACTCCGTCACGACGAGCACGGCGTCGGCACCGCTGAGCGCCTCGTCGATGTCGGTCGTGTAGGAGATGTCGGGGTACTTGCGCTGCGCGTTGGCGATGGCCTCGGGATCGGTGGCGATGACCGTGGCGCCGAGGTCGTGCAGGCGCGCGGCGACGTCGAGTGACGGCGAGTCGCGGATGTCGTCCGACTCCGGCTTGAACGCCAGACCGAGCACGGCGATCCGCTTGCCCGAGACCGAGCCGCCGAGGCCCTCGGTGACGAGGTCGACCACGCGCTGACGGCGGCGCAGGTTGATGGCGTCGACCTCCTTGAGGAACGCCACCGACTCCCCCACGCCCAGCTCGTCGGCGCGGGCCGCGAAGGCGCGGATGTCCTTGGGGAGGCAGCCGCCGCCGAAGCCGATGCCGGCGTTGAGGAAGCGGCGGCCGATGCGCGCGTCGAAGCCGATCGCGTCGGCGAGCTGCGTCACGTCCGCTCCCGTGACCTCGGCGATCTCGGCGATCGCGTTGATGAACGAGATCTTGGTCGCCAGGAAGGCGTTCGCCGAGACCTTGACCAGCTCAGCGGTCGCGTAGTCGGTCACGACGAGCGGGGTGTCGGCGGCGAGGGCGGTGGCGTAGACCTCGTCGAGCGTCGCCTTGGCGGCCGCTCCCGCGTCTCCGGCCGGCACGCCGTAGACGAGGCGGTCGGGGCTGATGGTGTCCTGGACGGCGAAGCCCTCGCGCAGGAACTCGGGGTTCCACGCCAGCGTGGCGCCGGTCGCCTCGACCTTCTCGGCGAGGCGGGACGCGGTGCCGACCGGCACGGTCGACTTCCCGACCACCAGGGAGTCGGCGCTCAGGTACGGGAGGAGACCGTCGATGGCCGCGTCGACGTAGGTCATGTCGGCGGCGTTCTCGCCCTTCTTCTGGGGCGTGCCGACGGCGACGAAGTGCACGGCGGCACCGGCCGCGTCGGCCGTGTTCGTCGAGAAGCGCAGGCGGCCCGAGGCGACGCCGGCGGACAGCAGCTCGGGCAGCCCGGGCTCGAAGAAGGGGGCGGTGCCGGCGGCCAGAGCATCGATCTTGGACTGGTCGACGTCGATGCCGATGACGTCGTGGCCGAGCTCGGCCATCGCCGCCGCGTGGACGGCGCCGAGGTAGCCGCAGCCGATGACAGAAAGCTTCACAGTGCTTCTCCAAGCTTCAAGGGGATTCTCCGTACGGTGGTCGAGGGGTGTCGCGGCAGCGACGAGAGGGGCGACGGCGACCCGCGGGAACGGTCACGGCGAGCCGTGCTCGGCATCGTCACCGCGCCAATGCTCTCAGATCGCGCGACACGCTGGAGACGGCAGCGGCGATCTCGGCGGCGACCCTCGCGTGGGTGGTCTCGCTGCGACCGATGGGATCGTCGATGTCGTCGCCGCGCTCACCCCCGGGCGCGCGGCCTCGATGCGTCGCCGCCAGCCGCACGACCGCCCGCAGTCGCGCCGCGGGGTCGTCGATCACGGGCAGCGGGACCTCGGCGACGACGAACGGCAGCACCCGGGCGAATTCGAGCAGCGTGAAGCCGCGGAGCAAGGTCGTCGGGAATCGGCGGGCGGCGTCGATCAGCTGCTCGCGCGTCATGGTGAGCACGACGTCGGCCTCGGTCGCCCGCGCCTCGACGAGGCGGGCGCTCGAGTGCGCGGCCGGGTCGCCTCCGTACTCGGCCGAGAAGCGGGCCGAGGTCGGGTCCATCGCGTAGCCGTCCCTCGTCTCGAGGCCTGCACTGCGGAAGGCGAAGAGCGGTCCACCCCGGGGCGACTCCTCCGCACCCAGCGCCGCACGCAGCAGCTGCTCCGACATCGGCGACCGGCAGATGTTCCCGGTGCAGACGGAGAGGATCGTGAACACGGGCGCGCCGGCCCCGAGGACCGACTCCACCCGCTGCCGACCGCGTCGTGCGCGCCGGGAGCCGTCGTCCCCGGGGAACGTCATCTCCGGCCGCTCAGACGGTGCTCGGCTCGGGGGAGGTCGCCGGCTCGACCCGCGCGCCCGCGCGCTCCGAGCCGTAGTAGCTCGTGTAGTAGTAGCCGTAGCCGCGGCCGACCTGCCCGCGCGGCGGCACGCGGTTGAGGATCACGCCGAGGGTGTGACCGCTGACCCGCTCGAGGTTCTGGATCGCTCGGCCCAGCTCGTCGGTGGTGGTCCTGCCCGCCGAGATGACGACGAGCGCGCCGTCGGTCCGGGCGGTGAGGATCGCGCCGTCGGTGACGGGCAGGAGGGGCGGAGCGTCGACCAGCACGATCGCCTCGCGGGCGATCTCGTGCAGGAGGATGTCCATCCCGTTGGAGCCGAGCAGCTCGCTCGGGTTGGGCGGGATCGACCCGGCGCCGAGGATCCACAGGTTGCCAGACGGCCCCCACGGCTGCAGGACGTCCTGCAGCTCGGCCTTGCCGATCAGCAGATCGGTGAGACCGACTCCCGGCACGAGACCGAACGACTTGGCGACGGTGGGCTTGCGGAGGTCGCCGTCGACGACGACCGTGCGCTGGCCGGACGCCGCGAGGGTCACCGCGAGGTTGGCGGTCACGGTCGACTTGCCGTCGGAGGGCAGCGGGCTCGTCACGACGATGATGCGCGGCGGGCTGTCGACGTTCATGAACTGCAGGTTCGTCCGCAGCTCGCGCAGCGCCTCGGCCAGGGCGTGCTTGCCGTCGGACTTCACGTAGTCGGTCGTGTCGGCCTCGGGGACGATGCGGTTGGTCTCGCTCAGGCGCTTGTCGACGGGCAGGGTGCCGACCACGGGGAGGTCGAACAGGCGCTCGACCATCTCGGCGGTGCGGATGCGGCGGTCGAGCGTGTTGCGCACGAAGGCGTAGACCAGCCCGAGCACGAGGCCCGCGAGGGCGCCGATCGCGAGGACGAGGCGGAGGTTGGGGTACGCCGGCGACGAGGGGAGCGACGCCTCCTGGACGACGTTGAGGGTGACGGTGTCGCCGACGCCCGTCTCCTCGTTGACCTGCTGGATGCGCGTCGCGATGGCCGACACCCAGGCGTCGGCGAGCTTCTGGGCGCCGTCGGCCGTGGAGGCGCTGGCCGTGACGGTCATCACGGGCGCATCCGTCTCGGACGTGACGGTGATCGCCGAGATCAGGGACGCCGGGCTCACGTCGAGGCCGAGGTTCTGGATCGCGATGTCGGCCACGTCGCGGGAGGTCGCGATCGGCAGGTAGCCCTTGAGGCTCGAGTTCGCGACGGTCAGGGCGATCTGCTGCAGGTAGACGGCCTGACTCGGGTCTCCCCCGGAGACGGCGACCGACACGGTCCCCGTCGACTCGGCGACGTAGCGCGGCTTCTGGGTCAGCGACCAGCCGAAGGCGACGAGAGTGCCGAGGAGGATCGCTGCGACGATCGCCAGCCAGTGATCGCGGAGAAGTCGGAGGACGTCTCTAAGTTCCACAGTGTCAGGTTCCTTCACTGGTTCGGATCGGTGTGCAGGCGTCGGAGACGAACAGCTCTCGAATTGTTGCACAGGGGTGTATCGGGGCTGTTTCCAGGCACGTCATGCGTGCACCCCGTCAGGGGCGGGCGCAGAGCTGGTCGTCGTGATGACTCCGAGAGCCGACAGCTCGAGCAGGGCGGCGTCCACGGCCTCTCGAGGATCGACCCCGGCCGGAGCCGGACCGACCGCCTCGACCACGGCATCGACCAGGTCGCCCGCGGGGATCGCCTCACCCGCGAGGAGCCAGATGGCCGGCCCGATCCCCTCGAGCCGCACCAGGCGGTTCTCGCAGAAGACGAGGAGCCGGCCGGCCGGTAGTGCGAGCGCGTCGTCGGCCGGCGCGCGGACGACGAGGCCGCTCGACCCTCCGTCGGGAGTGCGGAGATCGAGCGGGACGATCTCGCTCCACGAGTCGGGGGCGGCCGGTCTCTCCGAGGAGAACGCGGCGGTGATCAGGTCGACCGCCGCGGTCGCCTCCGAGTAGACGAGTCGCGAGACTCCCCCGAGCTCCCGCAGCGTCTGCACGAGAGCGGAGAGGGCACGCGGTCGCGCGGACAGGTAGGAGGTCTGCGGCACGAGCAGGTCGATCGCGTCGAGGGGCTCGACGGCCTCGAGGAACGGGGTCTCGACGCCGTCGCGCCGATCGAGCAGCACGACGCCGGCGAGGACGAGCGGCGCCTCGGGCATCGGCCGGAGACCGAGGGAGTCGGGTGCGAGCTGCGCCTTGGGCGCCGACCCGGTCAGCGGCTTGACCGAGAGCGGCTTCGGATAGGGCAGCACGCGTCCGTCGGGAGTCACCCCGACCGTCTCGTCCGTCACGTAGCCGAAGCGGGTGCCGAGCGTGCGCGCGATCGTGGTCTTGCCGGTCCCGGAGGCCGCGACGAGGGCGAGGACCCGGCCGTCGTCGGCCGCCAGACCGCAGGCGTGCAGCATCAGCAGGTCGTGGCGGCGGGCCCCGATCGCCTCGACCGTGAGGGTCGAGGTCAGGGACTCCTCCAGCTGCTCGACCGACCGGGTGTGCACGCGGATCCCCGACATCGGCCGCGGGGAGCCGTCGGACACGACGTCGGCGTCCACGATCAGCGCCGACGGGTCGGGAGCGGCGGCGCAGGAGGACCAGCTCGCGACGATCCGCTCCACGTCGCCGTCGTCGAGACCGGGACCGAGGTCGACCCGGAAGGGGACCTCGAGGATCGTGACCGACATGCTGCGCATGGTCGGTGCCGGGTCGGTGGTGCCGATCAATATGCTCCGTCCCGCGCGAGGACGGCGCGCGCGGTCTTGAAGAGGATGATGAGGTCGCCCGTCATCGACCAGTTCTCGACGTAGTAGAGGTCGAGGCGGACGGTGTCCTCCCACGAGAGGTTCGAGCGGCCGCTGACCTGCCAGAGACCGGTGATGCCGGGCTTCATCAGGAAGCGGCGGTGCACGTGCTCCTCGTACTGCTCGACCTCGCGCGCCAGCGGCGGCCGCGGCCCGATCAGGGACATGTCGCCGCGGAAGACGTTGAGGAACTGCGGCAGCTCGTCGAGGCTGAAGCGGCGCAGCACGGTGCCGACCTTCGTGACGCGCGGGTCCTTGGCCATCTTGAAGAGGATCGAGTTGCCCTCGTCGCGCTGCTGGGCCGCGAGCTCGGCGAGGCGGGCCTCGGCGTCGACGACCATCGAGCGGAACTTGAGCATCTCGAACGTCGCGCCGTTCAGGCCGATGCGCTCCTGCCGGAACAGGATCGGCCCGGGGCTCGTCGCCTTGACCAGGATCGCCACGACGACGAGGACGGGCGCGCTGAGGATGATGAGCATCGTGGACGCGGCGATGTCGAAGAGGCGCTTCGCGAAGCGCTGGCGGCCGTCGAACCTCGGGGTCTCGACGTGGATCAGCGGCAGGCCCGCCACCGGACGGGTGTGGATGCGCGGGCCGCCGATGTCGGTGAGGCTCGGCGCCACGACCAGGTGCTCGCGACCGGGCTCGAGCGTCCAGCTCAGCTCGCGGATGCGCTGCGGCGCCAGTTCGTCGGAGCTCGTGACCACGACCGTGTCGGCCCCCGTGGCGTCCATGACGGCGCGGACGCCGTCGATGCCGGTGAAGCCGTGCAGCGCGAGCCCCGACAGCTCGTCCTCGGTGCGGAGCGCGTCGGCGCCGCCCGGCGACGTCGACACCGCGCCGACGAGCTTGTAGCCGGCCTCGGTCCCGCGGCGGAGTTCGCGTGCGGTGTGCAGCACGCTCGCGCGGGAGCCGAGCAGCACGACCTGGTTCGCGAAGCGGCCGTCGCGGCGCTGCCGGGTGAGCCAGGAGCGCCAGCCCAGCCGGCCCACGCAGATGAGGAGGATGCCGAAGGGGAAGGCGGTGATGATGTAGCCGCGCGCCAGCAGGATCTGCAGGAGGTAGGCGATGATCGCGACGATGCCGAAGAGCCAGATGGAGGCGTCCACGATGCGGCGGTACTCGACGTACCCGGTGCCGACGATGCGGCGGTCGCGGGTGTCGAAGACCTGCAGGGCGAGCAGCCAGGCGACCGACAGGACGACCGAGACCCACGTGTAGTTGATCGCGATGTCGACCGGGTTGTTGAAGCCGACGTCGGAGTTGAGGTCGAGGTCGAACCAGACGAGCTGCGTGCCGAAGACCGAGACGACGATGGCGATGACATCGGTGAGGAGGAGCCGGCGCCGGTAGTCCTGCTCCCACGACGGACGGCGCTTCGGCGTGATCCCCTGCGCCGTCATCGATCCCCCTGACCTCTCGTGCTGCGTCGACCTCTCCTGCTGCTTCGAAAGGCGTTCTTCCGTTTCCGGTGATGTCACGCCCGCAAGGCTACCCACATCCTCGTTTCCGGTGGGTATCGCAGACGCGACGGATCCTCGACACTCTACCCTCGGAGTCGGCCGCGACTCTCCTGCAGATAGCACGAGCCGCAGAGCGCCTCGTAGCCGACCTCGACCCCGTCGATCGCCACCTGGTCGCCGTCGAAGACGAACCGGCCGTCGACGACACGGCCGTTGAAGATGGCCTTGCGACCGCACCGGCAGATCGTCTTGAGCTCTTCGAGGCTGTGCGCGATCTCGAGGAGCCGCCTGCTTCCGGGGAAAGCGGCGGTTCTGAAGTCGGTCCGGATCCCGTACGCGAGGACCGGCACGTTCTCGAGGATCGCGATCCGCAGCAGATCGTCGACGTGCTCCTCGGCGAGGAACTGCGCCTCGTCGACGAGCAGCGCGCTGACGTCGCGCGCCGATTCCGCGAGGACCCGGGCGCGCGCCGCGCTGAAGACGGCGACGGGATCCTCGCCGGGGTGGAAGAGGATGTCCACCGGACGGGTGACGCCGAGTCGCGACACGATGAGCTCGTCGCCCTTGGTGTCGACGGCCGGCTTCGCCAGCAGCACGCGGTGCCCGCGCTCCTCGTAGTTGAAGGCGGCCTGGAGCAGGGAGGTGCTCTTGCCGCTGTTCATCGCCCCGTACCGGAAGTACAGCTTGGCCATCGGACCCCTCAGATCTCTCGCGCCGGCCGGAGCCGCATCCGGATGATCACTCGAGGAATCCGTCCTCGGCGGCACGACGGATCAGCTCGGCCCGCCGACTCGCCGGACGTCCGATCTTGACGTACTTCTGACGGACGCGGCGCAGGTAGGTCTTCGCCGTCTCGAACTGCACGTTCATCCGGGCCGCGACCTCGGGGGTGCTCGCTCCCGCGACGTAGAGGCGCAGCGCCTCGAGCTCGCCGGCGCTCAGTCGCGGGCGCTGGAGGGCGGCGATGCCGATCGGGAGGGGGCGCCACTGACTCGCCGTGCCGGCGTCGGAGCGCATCCGCATCGCCGCTCGCGCGCTCTCCATGACCTCGCGCATCGGCTGCGACTTGGTGAGATGCCCGGCGGCACCGGCCCGGAGCGAGCGCTCCCGGGTCTCGTCGTCCTCGCGCTCGGAGAGCACGACGACCGTCGCCCCCGCCGCACGGCACGTGCGGATCCGCGCCTCGATCGAGATCGGCTCGCGCAGCTCGAAGTCCATGATCACGAGCTGCGTGGGGAACACCGTGCTCGTCACCAGGTCGAGCCAGGTGCCCGCGCTGACGACGAGCTCGAAGTCCGCGGCGTGCGCCGCGATCCAGCTGCTCATGCTGTCGCGGAGGAGCTCGTGATCGTCGAGGATCCCGAGGCGGACGCGTCGGGGCGCATCGTCGTCGCTGCTCCGGGAGGAGGAGCCGCCCGCGGGCTCACCGGGGCGGGTGACCATGCGACGATCCTAACCGCGGTCGCGTGAGCCTCGACGGTGCGCGGAGCACACGGGTCAGAAGAGCGTCGGCTGGCCCACCCCCGGCAGCATCGCGGCACCCGCCGGCCCGAGCTCCTCGGCGAGGAGCCCGTCGTGCTGGAGCGAGCGGCGCTCGCCCCCGAGGGTCCGCAGCGTCCCGAGCGACCCCAGCGCCGAGGAGCGCATCGAGCCGGTCGCCGGATCCTCCTCGCCCCGCTCCAATCGATGGGCTCGCATCAGCGGGCGCATCCGCTCGGACAGCCACCGGCGGTACTCGACCGGTGCGTACGCGGCGCGCCCCGGATAGAGGGAGCGGTAGCGGTCGAGGAGCTCGGGGTGCTCGTGCGCGAGCCACTGCAGGAACCACTCCTTCACCCCGGGCTTGAGGTAGAGCGTCGAGTACATGATCGAGCTCGCCCCCGCCGCTCGGCAGGCCCGCAGCGACGCGTCGAGGTGCGCCTTCGTGTCGGTGAGGAAGGGCAGGATCGGCATCAGGAAGACCGAGCACTCGAACCCCGCCTCGCGGGCGGCCGTGACCGTCGCCAGCCGCGCGGCGGCCGACGGAGCACCGGGCTCGACGGAGCGCTGCAGATCCTCGTCCCAGACGGCGATCGAGACCCCGAGGTCGACCGGGACGTGCTCGGCCGCCTCGCGCAGCAGCGGGAGGTCGCGCCGGAGGAGCGAGCCCTTGGTCAGGATCGAGAGCGGCGTCCCCGAGGCGGCGAGAGCGGCGATGATGCCGGGCATGAGCCGGTAGCGCCCCTCAGCCCGCTGATAGGGGTCGGTGTTGGTGCCGAGGGCGACCGGATGCCGCTCCCAGCTCGGCCGCGCCAGCTCGCGGGTGAGGACCTCGGCGACGTTGACCTTGACGACGATCTGCGAGTCGAAGTCGCGGCCGCCGTCGAACTCGAGGTACTCGTGGGTCGGGCGCGCGAAGCAGTAGGTGCAGGCGTGCGTGCAGCCCCGCATCGGATTGATGGTCCAGCCGAACGGCATCTTCGACGACGTGTGCACCCGGTTGAGCGCCGACTTCGCGAGGATCTCGTAGAAGGTGATGCCGTCGAACTCGGGCGTCCGGACCGTCCGCACCAGATCGGACACCCGGACGAGCCCGGGGAGCGCGCTGTCGTCTTGCGCTCCCACTGACTGCCCGCTCCACCTCATGGAGCAATTAGAACATATGTTCGAACACCGCGGGACGCCCGACGCGGAACGCTCAGACGGAGGCGCTGAGCGCGAGCACCTCCGACGTGGCGGCGACGGTGCGCTCCGCCGTCTCGGGAGCGTCGTTCAGTGTCGAGCCGTAGCTCGGCACGAGCGAGCGGATGCGCGGCTCCCAGGCCTTCATCCGGTCGGGGAAGCAGCGCTTGACGATGTCGAGCATGATCGGCACGGCCGTCGAGGCGCCGGGCGAGGCCCCGAGCAGCCCGGCGATGGTGCCGTCTCCCCCGGTGATGACCTCGGTGCCGAACTGCAGCACCCCGCCCTTCTTCTCGTCCTTCTTCATCACCTGGACGCGCTGGCCGGCGGTGATCAGGTACCAGTCCTCCGAGCGGGCGGTCGGCAGGAACTCGCGCAGCGCCTTCAGCTTCTTGGAGCGCCCGGCGAGGACCTCGCCGAGGAGGTACTTCATGAGGTCGAGGTTGTCGCGGGCGACCGCGAGCATCGGGCCGATGTTGTGCGGGCGGATCGAGAGCGGCAGGTCGAGCCATGAACCGCGCTTGAGGAACTTGGGGGTGAATCCGGCGTACGGACCGAAGAGGAGGGAGGCCTGACCGTCGACCACGCGCGTGTCGAGGTGCGGCACCGACATCGGCGGCGCACCGACCGCGGCCTTGCCGTAGACCTTCGCCTGGTGCTTCGCCACGAGCTCGGGATTGTCGGTGCGGAGGAACTGCCCCGAGATGGGGAAGCCTCCGAAGCCCTTGATCTCGGGGATGCCCGACTTCTGCAGCAGGTGCAGAGCGCCACCGCCGGCGCCGACGAAGACGAAGCGCGCGGTGACGCGCTTGGGGGTGCCGCCGACGACCTGCTTGAGGTCGAGACGCCACGTGCCGTCCTTCTGGCGGGTGATGTTCGTGACCTCGTGGCCGGTGTCGAGCGTGCCCCCGTGAGCGACGACGTGGTCGAAGAGCTGGTGGGTGAGCGCGCCGAAGTCGACATCGGTGCCGGCCGGGATCCGGGTGGCGGCGTAGGGACCGCCGCCGGCGGGGCGCTGCTCCATCAGCAGCGGGGCCCACTCGTGGATCGTCTTGATGCTCTCGGTGAACTCCATGCCGGCGAAGAGCGGCTGGTCCTTCAGCGCCTCGTAGCGCTTGCGGAGGTACTCGACGTTGGCCTCGCCGTGCACGAAGGTCATGTGCGGGGCGGGGTTGATGAAGCTCGAGGGCTCGCGGATGTCACCCGCCTCGACCAGGCTCGACCAGAACTGGCGCGAGATCTGGAATTGCTCGTTGATCTGGATCGCCTTGGCGGGATCGACGGAGCCGTCGGCCGCCTCGGGCATGTAGTTCAGCTCGCAGAGGGCGGCGTGGCCCGTGCCCGCGTTGTTCCACGGGTTGGACGACTCCTGCGCGACGTCACCGAGGCGCTCGTACGCGGCGATCGTCCAGTCGGGCTGCAGCTTGGTGAGGAGGGCACCGAGGGTGGCGCTCATGATGCCGCCTCCGATGAGGGCGACGTCGACCGGTTCCGAGGAGTTCACGAGAGTCGAGTTTACCGTCGCCTCGCCCCGCGAAGGCGGGTCGGGGACCGACCTGCCCATCAAATTCGCGGCTTTTCCCGCGTCGCCGGTCCGCCCCTCCGGACCCGCCCCGCCTCAGGAGACGGGCTGCCGCGCCGCGATGAGCTCCGCGATCTGCACGGCGTTCAGGGCCGCGCCCTTGCGCAGGTTGTCGTTGCTGACGAAGAGGGCCAGGCCCCGGCCCTCCGGAGCGCCCTCGTCGGCGCGGATGCGGCCGACGTAGCTCGGGTCGGAGCCGGCGGCCTCGAGCGGGGTCGGGACCTCGCGCAGCACGACCCCCGGGGCGTCCGCGAGCAGCTCGCGAGCTCGCTCGGGGCTGAGGGCGGAGGAGAACTCGGCGTTGATCGACAGCGAGTGCCCGGTGAAGACGGGAACGCGCACGCAGGTGCCCGAGACCAGGAGACCCGGGAGCTCGAGGATCTTGCGGCTCTCGTTGCGGAGCTTCTTCTCCTCGTCGGTCTCGTTCGAGCCGTCCTCGACGAGGCTGCCGGCGAAGGGGATCACGTCGAAGGCGATCGGAGCGACGTACTTCTCGGGCGCCGGGAAGGTCACGGCCGAGCCGTCGTGCACCAGGTCGAGCAGGTGCTCGTCGGCGACGGCGGCGACGACCTGCTGCGCGAGCTCGTTCGCGCCGGCGAGTCCGCTGCCCGAGACGGCCTGGTAGGTGCTGACGATGAGGCGGGTCAGGCCGGCCTCGCGGTCGAGGACCTTGAGGATCGGCATCGCGGCCATCGTGGTGCAGTTGGGGTTCGCGATGATCCCCTTCACGGCCTGGTCGATCGCGTGCGGGTTGACCTCGCTGACGACCAGCGGGACCTCGGGGTCCATCCGCCACGCGCTCGAGTTGTCGATGACGGTGACGCCCGCCGCGGCGAAGCGGGGGGCCTGCGCGCGCGACCCCGTCGCTCCGGCCGAGAACAGGGCGATGTCGAGCCCGGTCGGGTCGGCGGTCTCGACGTCCTCGACGACGACGTCCTCGCCGCGGAACGGCAGGGTCGTCCCGGCGGAGCGGGAGGTGGCGAAGAAGCGGATCGACGCGAGGGGGAAGTCGCGCTCCTCGAGGAGGCGGCGCATCACCTTGCCGACCTGACCGGTGGCACCGACGACGCCGACGTGGAGGGGGGTGCTGCTCATGCTGTGCTCTTTCGTCCGTGCGGCGCGGCGGCCGCTCTCACAGAGAAGGTACCTGGCAGCCCTTCAGAGGAGGGATGCCCGGCGGAAAAGCGGGGGACGCTGTCTCTCAGCGACCGGTGCCGGCGTAGACGACGGCGTCGTCCTCGCCGTCGAGCCCGAAGGCCGTGTGGACGACGCGGAGCGCCTCGTCGACCGTGTCGGCGCGGGTGACGACCGAGATCCGGATCTCGCTGGTGGAGATCATCTCGATGTTGATGCCCGCCTCGAAGAGGGAGCGGAAGAGCTTGGCCGAGACGCCGGCGTTGGTGCGCATGCCGGCGCCGACGAGGGCGAGCTTGGCGATCTGGTCGTCGTACTGCAGCGACTCGAAGCCCACCTCCTCCTTCTCGGCGTTGAGCGCCATGAGGACGGTCTGGCCGTCGGCCTTGGGCAGGGTGAAGGAGATGTCGGTGCGGCCCGTGGCCGCGGCCGAGACGTTCTGCACGATCATGTCGATGTTGGAGCCGGTCTTGGCGACGATCGTGAAGATCTGCGCGGCCTTCCCCGGGATGTCGGGCACGCCGACCACGGTGATCTTGGCCTCGTTGAGGTCGGCCGCGACTCCGGCGATGATCGGCTCTTCCACGGTCTGTCCATTCTTCTCGGTGCCCGACAGGGCGGTGCCGGCGGCGGCGTCGTCGGGTGCGGCGTTGTAGACGATGGTGCCCTCGTTGGGGCTGAACGAGGAGCGCACGTGCAGCGTGACTCCGTGGCGGCGCGCGAACTCGACGGCGCGGATGTGCAGGACCTTCGCCCCGGCCGCCGCGAGCTCGAGCATCTCCTCGCTCGAGATGCGGTCGAGCTTGCGCGCCCGCTTCACGACGCGGGGGTCGGCGGTGAAGACGCCGTCGACGTCGGTGTAGATCTCGCAGGTGTCGGCGCCGAGGCCCGCGGCCAGCGCGACGGCCGTGGTGTCGGAGCCGCCGCGACCGAGGGTGGTGATGTCCTTCGTGTCGCGGTTGAAGCCCTGGAACCCGGCGACGATGACGACGGCGTTCTCGTCGAGCGCCTCGCGGAGGCGGACCGGCGTGATGTCGACGATGCGGGCGGCGCCGTGCTGCGCGTCGGTGATCATGCCGGCCTGGCTGCCGGTGAAGGAGCGGGCCTCGAAGCCCATGCTCTTGATCGCCATGGCCAGCAGTGCCATCGAGATGCGCTCGCCGGAGGAGAGCAGCATGTCGAGCTCGCGCGGCGCGGGCATCGGGGTGACCTGGTGGGCCAGCTCAAGGAGGTCGTCGGTCGTGTCGCCCATCGCCGAGACGGCGACCACGACGTCGTTTCCGGCCTGCTTCGTGGCGACGATGCGCTTCGCGACCCGCTTGATGCTCTCCGCGTCGGCGACGGAGGATCCGCCGAACTTCTGGACGATCAGGCTCACGCGCAACTCCCGGGTCAGTGGCTGAGGGGCCGTCGCGACCCGACGGACGAGTCTACCGGCGGGCGCATGCGGGAGCGGCAATGTGTCGCGGGCGATCACCTTCGGCTCGTCGGATCGAGTTCGGCTCGCGAGGATCGGCGATTCCGAGGAGCCGGACGTGGTTCGACGAGCCGGAGGTGCGGCGCGGAGGATGCAGCGTCGTCGGGGCGGAGGGGGTCAGTTCTCGACGAGGCGGCGGCCCTCGAAGGCACGGCCGAGGGTGATCTCGTCGGCGTACTCGAGGTCGCCGCCGACCGGCAGACCCGAGGCCAGGCGCGTGATGCGGATGCCGAGGGTGCTGAGCATCCGGGAGAGGTAGGTGGCGGTCGCCTCGCCCTCGAGGTTGGGGTCGGTCGCGATGATGACCTCCTGGACCTCGCCGTCGGCGAGCCGCTGCAGGAGCTGGCGGATGCGGAGCTGGTCGGGGCCGATGCCGTCGATCGGGCTGATCGCGCCGCCGAGCACGTGGTAGAGGCCGCGGAACTCGCGGGTGCGCTCGATCGCGGGGACGTCCTTCGCCTCCTCGACCACGCAGATGACCGCGCGGCTGCGGCGCGGGTCGCGGCAGATGCCGCAGGTCGCCTCCTCGGCGACGTTGCCGCAGATGTCGCAGAAGTGCACGCGGTTGCGCAGCTCGAGGAGGATCTCGGCCAGCCGCGTGACGTCGAACGTCTCGGTCTGCAGGATGTGGAACGCGATGCGCTGGGCCGACTTCGGGCCGATGCCGGGGAGCCGGCCGAGCTCGTCGATCAGCTCCTGGACGATGCCTTCGTACATGCGGTCGCCTCCTCTCGGGAGGGGTCGGTGGTGCGGGTCATGCGCCGGTCACGCGCGGGCCGCGCGGGACGTGCGGCTGCTCCTCGATGAACTGGGCGCCGAGGATCTCGCGGACCACGGCCTCGCCGTAGCGCTGCCGCCCGTCGGCCGTGGCGGCACGCGTCGTGCGGGTCACGGGACGCTCGGCCGGAGCGCGGCGCTCGGGGGCCGGAGCGGGCGCACGGACGGGCTCGGGGGCCGCCGCGGGCTCGCCGGGAGGAGCGACCGTCGCCCACGAGTCGGGGATCGGCGGCTCGACCGGGGGCATGTCCTCCTCCGGGGGCTCCTCGTCGAGCGGAGGGGCGTCGGAGTCCGCCGGAGCGGCCCCGGCACCGGACCGGGGCGCGCCGTCGCGGGCGGCCTCGGGGACGGCGGGAGCGGACTCCGCCTCCGCGGAGTCGGGGTCGGCG
>NZ_WUCC01000009.1 GCF_009807095.1 Rathayibacter sp. VKM Ac-2754
CGCCCGCGCCCTCGGTCGCCCCCGGCGTCTGCAGCGGCGTCGCGCCCGCCGACGTCGACGGGGTCGGCGTCCCCGTCCCGTCGGCGAACGCCGCCGTCGCGCCCAGCCCGGTCAGCCCGAGCGCTCCGGCCGCGATGCAGACAGCGATCGCGCGGACCCTGGGTCGGCGCGGCCCGAAGCCCGAGCCCTTCGTCGTGGTGGTCTCGCTCATGGTTCTCTCCTCGTGCCGGCCCGATGCCGATCCCGTTCGGGAGCGGTTGCGGCCGGTTCCAGTTCAGATTCAGAGCCGAATCTGAAGCGGCGCTTAAGAACAGTGCCTCCCCAGCCGATGCCTGGCCCGCGTCGATCCGCCGCCCCTACGGTCGGAGCATGCTCCCTCCCGCCCGGATCCTGCTCGTCGAGGACGACGACGCCATCCGCACCTCCGTCGAGACCGCCCTGCGCAGCGAGCGCTTCACGGTGCGCGGACTCGCGACCGGCGAGGACCTCGCCCACGAGCTCCTCGCCTTCTCCCCCGATCTCGTGATCCTCGACTGGATGCTCCCCGGCCCGAGCGGCATCGTGCTGGCCGAGCGCGTGCGCCGGGCGAGCGACGCGGCCGTCATCATGCTCACCGCGCGCGACGCCGTCGACGACCGCCTCCGCGGGTTCGACGAAGGAGTCGACGACTACGTGGTCAAGCCGTTCGTGCTCGCCGAGCTCGTCGCGCGGGTGACGGCCGTGCTGCGCCGGCGCGGGCGGGTCCCGTCGATCATCGAGATCGGCGATCTCGTCGTCGACCCCGACTCCGGCCGGGCCCAGCGCGACGGCGCTCAGCTCGACCTGACCGCCACCGAGTTCCGGCTGCTCGCGTTCCTCGCCGGCAGCCGCGGGCGCACGCTCAGCAAGACGCAGATCCTCACGCAGGTCTGGGGCTACGACCACGTCGACCCCAACCTCGTCGAGGTGCACCTCAGCTCCCTCCGCAAGAAGATGGAGGCGCACGGCGAGCGCCTGATCCACACCGTCCGCGGTCTCGGCTACCGGGTCGAGGCGTGAGCGCGACGCCGCTGCGCACCGGCTCGCTGCGCCTCCGGACGGTCGTCGCCGTCGTCGCGCTGCTGGCCGTGCTGCTGCTCGCGCTCTCGGTGACGGTGCAGGCCGTCCTCGGCGACCGCCTCCGCGCCCAGATCGAGGAGCGGCTGCAGGACCGCGCCTCCGCCGCCGCCGCTCTCGTCGGCACGATCGACGACGACGAGCTCGCGTCGCGGCTGTCGGCGCAGGGCGTCGCGGTGCGGATCACGAGCCCCGAGGGCGAGGCCGTCGTCGCCGGCCCGAGCCCGGAGCAGCTGCGCGCCGGCCCAGGGGCGGCCGATCAGCTGGCCGAGCCTCCTGCGGGACCGCCCGCCGCGGCGCCGACTCCCGCACCCCGCGCCGCCGCCGACGCCACCGTGACCGTCGCGTCGAGCTCCGTCTCGGGCGACGACCAGCTGATCACGCTCGAGTCGACCCTCAGCGACGGCACCGAGCTGACCCTGACCAGCGACGCGAGCTCGGTCGGCTCCACTCTCGCGTCGCTCAACGCGATCCTGCTCGTCTCCTCCGCCGCGTTCCTCCTGCTCGCCGCGATCGCCCTGACCGTGGTCGTGCGCGCGACTCTGCGCCCCCTCGAGCGGATGACCGCCGTCGCCCGCTCGATCGCGCACGGTGATCGCGGGCGCCGCCTCCGCCCCTCGCGCCCCGGCACCGAGCTCGGGCGGACCGCCGCCGCCTTCGACGAGATGCTCGACGACCTCGAGCAGGCCGAGCGCACCGCGGTCGCGGCCGAGAGACGGATGCGCGCCTTCGTCTCGGACGCGGCGCACGAGCTGCGCACGCCGGTCGCCGGCATCCAGGCCGCGGCCGACGCGCTGGCCAGGGCCGACGGCTCGGAGGCCGACCGCGAGCGGCTCTCGGTGCACGTGGTGCGGGAGTCGCTGCGCGCGGGCCGCCTGATCCAGGACATGCTGCTGATGGCCCGCCTCGACGAAGGGCTGGCCGTCGAGCCGCGGCCGCTCGACGTGGTGCCCGTGGCGGAGGCGGCGATCGAGCGGCAGCAGCTGCACTCGTCCGGCCTCGCACTGGCTCTGCACCCGTCGGCGCAGGCGCCCCTCGCGCTCGCGGACCCGGACCGGCTCGGGCAGATCCTCGGCAACCTGCTCGAGAACGCTGCCCGCTTCGCCCGCTCGCGCGTCGACGTCACGCTCTCGTCGACTCCCGGCACTGTCGTGCTCACCGTCGACGACGACGGCCCCGGAGTCGCGGAGGCCGACCGCGAGCGCGTCTTCGACCGCCTGGTCCGCCTCGACGACGCGCGCAACCGCGCCGACGGAGGCTCGGGGCTGGGCCTGCCGATCGCCCGCGGCCTCGCCCGCGCCCTCGGCGGCGACCTCGTCTGCGTCGAGGGCCCGGCCGGCGCGCGCTTCCGCGTGACGCTCCCCGCGGCCTGATCGCGCCCGCGACCGAGCGACGAAGGCCCGGCCCACGCGACCACCCGGCGACCGTGGACAACGCCAGGAGGACCGGTGACATCGCGACCGCGTCCGCGTTGGACAGTTCTCGCCCGGACTGCCGTCTCGAAGCGGCAGAAACCGCCGAACTGATCCGAGGACGGCCCCGGCATTCGGCACTTCTCGCCTCCATCGGATACGAGAAGCGGCAGAACCCGTCGAACAGGCGCGCCGCACGCCCAGGAGCGTCGAGAACCTGAGTACCGCCACCGAGGCGATGCGGATCGCCCGTCCCGATCGGGCCGGGTCACCCTGCGGCGTCACCCCCACCCGGTCCGAGGCGGAACCGTCACCCGAGTCCCGAGACACCGCAGCGGATGCCTCGGCCAGAACCGGTTCCCTCGGCCGAGGTCTCCCCCACCTAGGCTCGCCGCATGGCAGCCCGCATCTCGCACACGACCATCGACAGCCGCGACGCTCTGGCGCAGTCCGTCTTCTGGAGCGCCGTTCTCGGCTTCGCGGAGGACCCCGAGGATCCCGACGTGCCCGGGGACGACGAGTGCATGATCTTCTCGAGCGACAGCACTCAGCGACTGCTGTTCATCGAGGTCCCCGAGACGAAGCAGCTCAAGAACCGGCTGCACCTCGACCTCGAGCCCGACGAGGGCAGCACCCGCGACGAGGAGCTCGCCCGCCTCCTGCACCTCGGAGCCCGGCAGGTCGATGACCTCCGCCGCCCCGACGGCACGGGCTGGGTCGTCCTGGCCGATCCCGAGGGCGACGAGTTCTGCATCCTCCGCAGCCGGGCCGAGCGGAGCGCGTAGCCACCCGCCCCTCCGCCCCGTCGTCGCGAGGGAACCGGCTCTCGGCCGGCACGCGGTGTCTCGGCCGGAAGAGGTTCCCCCGGTGAGCCCCTGCACAGCAAACCGGCGATTCCGCAAGCACGTGTCCAGGTGGCATCCGCGCGCCACGATGACGACATGGACACGCTCGACGCCGCCTCGACCCGCACGCTCGTGCGCCACGGGTTCGGCATCGACCTCTCCGAGCTCGCGCCCGTGACCGGCGGGCTCGACCCGCGCGCCCGCGTCTGGTGCGCGACCGACGACTCCGGAGCCGTCTGGAGCGTCAAGGCCACCCGGCGCGACGGGCGCTTCGGGCTCGCGCTCGCCGCCGCGCTCGGCGACGCGGGCGCCCCCGGGGTCGCCGCACCGCGGCGCGCCGTCGACGGGCGCCCGTGGAGCGAGGCCGACGGCCTGCTCGTCTCGCTCGCCCCGTGGATCCCCGGCGAGGACGCGGTCGACGCCGAGGCCGACGCGCTGTCGTGGGAGGAGTTCGGCGGCGTGCTCCGCTCGATCCACGACGCCGAGCCTCCCGCGGGCGCCACACCGATCCGGAGGGGCATCCGCCGCGAGCACCGCCCGCCCGCCGAGCTGATCGCCGAGGTCGACGAGCGCCCCGCCGGCCGGTCCCCGTTCTGGCGCGAGCACCGCGAGCGCCTCCTCGCCCTCGCGAGCGCCGAGCGCCGCCTCAAGCGCGACCGCACCGCCACCTCCCGCGTCCCCGTGCACGGCGACCCGCACCCCGGCAACATCGTGATCGACGAGGCCCGCCGCCCCTGGCTCATCGACTTCGACGAGTCGACCGTCGCTCCCCGCGAGGTCGACCTCCTCCTGGTCGAGCTCGGCGTGATCGTCTCCCGGCCGATCACCGACGCCCAGCGCCGCGCTTTCCGCTCCGGCTACGGCGAGGCCCTCATCGACGACGAGCGGATCGCGCGCTTCGGCTGCGTGCGCGCCGTCGAGGACGTGACGGCCGCGTTCCTCGCACCCGCGGGACCGCACGATCTCGCCGGCCAGCTCGGTCCCCACGGACTCGTCTCGCTCGTCGAGACCGCACTCGAACGACTGCCGGGCGCCTGACCGGCACTCGCGAACCACAGCAGACGACCACCACAGCACTCCCCATCACAGCACTCCCCCACCACAGCAGAGGATCCATCATGCGCAGACGACTACTCCCCCTCGCCGCTCTTCTCACGGCACCCCTCGTCCTCACCGGCTGCAGCGGCTTCGGCGGCGGCGGCGGCGATTCCGCGGACGGCGGCGACTCGATCACCTTCACCACCTGGGCCAGCGAGTCGGAGCAGGCCGCGTTCGAGTCGCTCATCACCGACTTCGAGGCCGCGAACGACGGCGCGAGCGTCGAGCTCAACGTCGTCCCCTACGACCAGATGTTCAGCAACATCGACGCGCAGCTGAGCTCGGGCGAGGCGCCCGACGTGTTCCGCGTCGACTACGGCAACCTCGGCGTCTACTCGAGCCAGGAGCAGCTGCTCGACGTCACCGACCAGATCCCCGAGTTCGACTCGTTCACCCCGGCGTTCCAGGAGGCCGTGTCCTACGACGGCGTGCCCTACGGCGTCCCGCACCAGACCGACGTCTCGGCGCTGCTGGTCAACACCGCGCTGCTCGAGGCCGCCGGTGTCACCGACATCCCGACCGCGGCCGCCGACGCCTGGACCTGGGAGGAGTTCGCCGACGTCTCGACGAAGCTGCGCGCCTCCCTTCCCGCCGAGCAGTACCCGTTCGCCGCGAACTGGCAGCTGGGCGGCACGACCCGCTGGCTGAGCTGGCTGTTCGAGGCCGACGGTGCGCTGCTGGAGGAGGACGGCACGACTCCCGCGATCGACTCCGAGGCGGGAGCGAAGGCCGTCGACTTCACCAAGAGCTTCTTCGAGAACGGCTGGGTCCCGCCGACCAGCTCCGTCAAGTCGCCGGCCTACGCCGACTCCCTCTTCACCGAGCAGACCACCGCGATGGCGTTCGTCGGCTCGTTCCTCGTGCCCGACGTCGACAACCTGGCCGACTTCGAGTGGACCGCCACCCCGATGCCCGTCGATGAGCGCGGCGCGACCGACCTCGGCGGCAACGCCCTCGTCGCCACCGCCGACACCGACAACCCCGAGCTCGCCACCGCGTTCCTCTCCTTCATGACGGAGGCGGACAACATGGCCGCGTTCTGCGCCGCCACGAACGAGCTGCCCACCCGCACCGACATCGACCCCGCCTCGATCGACTTCGCGGTGCGCCCCGACGTGATGCCCGTGTTCGCCGAGCAGGCGACCACCATCACCCCGAGCGACGTCGAGCAGCTCACCTCGCCGTTCCTCGCCGAGATCGCGGTCGGGATGCAGGACCAGCTCGAGGAGGCGTTCGTCAACGGACGCAGCACCGAGGAGACGCTGTCCGGCCTGACCGACGCCATCACGCAGGCCACGGGCGAATGACGGCCGTCCCGCTCCGGCAGGCCGCCGCCGCCACGAACGCCCCGCGTCGCCGACGGCCCGCCCGCACCAGGGAGGCGCTCGCCGGCCTCGGCTTCGTCGGGCCCAACCTGCTGCTGATGGCGCTGTTCCTGTTCGTGCCGATCCTGTGGGCGATCCAGCTGTCGTTCCAGGAGTTGCGCGGCTTCGGCGACCCGGAGTGGGTCGGCTTCGCGAACTACCTGCGGATGGGCGCCGATCCCGTCTTCTGGCAGAGCCTCGCCAACACGCTGGTCTTCACGGCCGTGACCGTGCCGCTCGAGCTCCTCGGCGGGCTCGGCCTCGCCGTGCTGCTCAACTCGGTGCTGCCGGCCCGCGGGATCTTCCGCACGATCATCGTGCTGCCGCTGGTGATCTCGGGAGTCGCCTCCGGGATGATCGCGGTCACGATCTTCAGCGAGTCCTCGGGCATCGTCAACAAGGTGCTGTCCTCGATCGGGCTCTCGCCGGTCTCGTGGCAGTCCGACGGCACGGCCGCGATGGTGTCGGTGATGCTCACCGCGGTCTGGCTGCGCATCGGCTTCAACATGGTGATCTACATCGCCGGCCTGCAGAGCGTGTCTCCCGAGCTGTACGAGGCGGCGCGGATCGACGGGGCGACGCGGTGGCAGCAGTTCCGCGCCCTGACGGTGCCGCTCGTCGGCCCGTCGACGTTCTTCCTGCTGATCATGAACGTCATCGCGTCGTTCCAGGTCTTCGACATCGTCTTCGTGATGACCGGAGGCGGGCCCGGCTTCTCGACCTCCGTGCTCGGCACCTACGCCTACCGCAACGGCTTCCAGGTGCGCGAGCAGGGCTACGGCGCCGCGCTCGGAGTCGTCATCCTCCTCATCTCCCTCGCCTTCACCTACCTGCAGTGGCGCACGAGTCGCACCCGCGACCTCGTCGAATAGGAGCCGCGACCATGACCTCCTCCACCATCCCCTCCCCCGCGATCGCCGCCGCCGTCGTCCAGGCGTCCCCCCGCCGGGACCGCGGCCGCCGCGACGGCTCGCGTCTCGGGCTCGTCCTGCGCATCGTCGTCGCCGTGGTCGCCTCCGCGATCGTCTTCTTCCCGCTCTACTGGATGCTCGTCATCGCGTTCTCGCCCCGCGGCGAGGTCTTCTCGCCGGGGCCCCCGCGCTTCTGGCCGAGCGAGATCTCGCTCGAGAACTTCGCGACGGTGTTCGCGCGCTTCCCGGTCGAGGAGTGGTTCCTCAACTCCGTCGTCATCGGTCTGTTCGTGACGGCCTTCACCGTGGTGCTCAATCTGCTGGCCGGCTGGGGCTTCGCGCGGCTGCGCTTCCCGGGGCGCAACCTGCTGTTCCTCCTGGCGCTGGCCACGATGATGATCCCGGTGCAGGCGATCATGGTCGCCCAGTTCAAGCTCGTCACCGGGCTCGAGATCTACGGCACCTACTGGTCGGTGATCCTGCCCGGAGCGGCGGCCGCGTTCGGCATCTTCCTCGCCCGGCAGTTCTTCCTGTCGATCCCGGAGGAGCTCATCGAGGCCGCGCGCATCGACGGCGCCGGGCACCTGCGCGTCTTCGTGCAGATCGTGCTGCCGCTCAGCCGCCCGCTGATCGCGGTGCTGATCCTGCTGACGCTGCTCGGCAGCTGGAACGACTTCGCCTGGCCGCTGATCGCCCTGAAGGACAACGAGCTGTTCACGCTGCCGATCGGGCTGCTCTACCTCAAGGGCCAGTCGACTCCGGACTACTCGTCGAGCATGGCGCTCGCGCTGGTCTCGGTGCTGCCGATGGTGCTGCTGTTCCTCGCCTTCCAGCGCTACTTCGTCCAGGGCTTCGCCCGCAGCGGTATCCGCTGACGCGGCTCACCTGCTCGAGGGAACCCCGAACCGCCGAGACCGCCCGCTGTGCGTGGCGGTCTCGACGGTCCGGGGTTCCCTCGGTGCAGCGGAGCCGGGGCCGAGGTCGCGATCTATCCTGGAGGCTCCCGATCCTGGAGGCGCCGTGAACGTCCGCGAGCTCCTCACCCACCCCGAGCTGCAGCTCACCCTCGTCAGCGGCGACGACGTGCAGCTCGCCCGCGCCGTCTCGGGCACGTACACGATCGACCTGCCCGATCCAGGGCGCTTCCTCTCGCCCGGCGACGTCGTGCTGACCAGCGCGCTCTGGACCTCGGGCCGCGAGAGCGTCGAGCGCTTCGTCGGCGGTGTCGCCGACCGGGGCGTCGTGGCGATCGTGGTCGGGCTGATCGCGGTCGGCTCGCTGCCCGTGGGCATGATCGAGGTCTGCCGGCGGCACGGCGTCGCGCTGATGACGGTCGCGCCGGACGTGTCGTTCAAGACCATCGCGCAGACGGTCGCCGGAGTCGTCGCGCAGGCCGACCTGCCCACCCTCGGCCGCGACGCCCGCTTCGCGCGGCGGCTGCTCGAGGATCTGGCGTCGGGCGAGGGCGTGCACGTGGCGCTCCGCGCCTTCTTCGAGGAGTTCGCCCACGGCAGCTGGGTCGTCGATCACGCGGCGACGCTGGTCGCCTCCGCCGGCGGCATGCCCACCGCGGCCGACTACGGCGCGGCCTGGGAGGCGTCGCTCGCCTCCGCCGACGACCGCTGGCAGGTCACGGAGCAGGGCCGGTCGCTCTCGCGCCGCGCGCTGTTCTCCTCCGCCGGCGAGCGGCTGGGAGTGCTGGTCGTGACGGGTGATCAGCGCGGCTGGTCGGAGGAGACGGCCGACGCCGTCGAGCTGCTCGCGAGCGCGGTCGGCGGGCGGCTCGAACTCGCGCGGCGGCAGGAGGCGGAGGCGGGCGGTCCGCTGCTCGAGCTGCTCCGCGCCGTCGAGCACGACGAGCTGCCCGAAGCCGAGATCGCGGTGCGGCTGCGGATGCTCGGCGCCCGCCTCGGTGCGCCGCTCCGGGTGGTGACGGCGCGCTCCGACGACCCGGCGCTGCCTCCTGAGGCGCTGACGCGACTGCTGCGCGACGCCGCCGAGCGCGAGCACGGGCTGGCCCTCGGAGCCGTGCTCGACGCCGGAGCGGTGCTCGTGCTCGGCGACCCCGACGACGAGTCGCGGTCGTCGGGCGCGACGCTGCGGGCGGCCGTCGAGTCCGCGCCGTGGCTGCTGCGCGGGCGGCGCGTGGCGATCGGAGTCGGGGACGCGTCGCGCAGTGCGGCTCAGCTCGGCCGATCGCTGCTCGGAGCGCGCGAGCGGATGGCGGCGGCGACCGGAGACGCCGTCTCGGTGCTCGAGCACACCGTCCCCGTCTCGAGCGACGCGCTGCTCGAGCTCGTGGCTCCGCGCACCCGGGCGGCCTTCGCGCGCGAGGTGCTCGGCGAGCTCGTCCACTACGACGACGAGCACCGCACCGACCTCGTCGAGACGCTCCGGGTGTTCCTCGACGGCAACGGCTCCTGGCGCCAGGCCGCCGACCGGCTGCACCTGCACGCGAGCACTCTGCGCTACCGGGTGCAGCGGATCGAGGCGCTCACCGGTCGCGACCTCGCCTCGATGGCCGACCGCGTCGACCTGCACCTGGCGCTGCGGTACCTCTGAGGCCAGCCGCACAACTAAGGCTGAGTCGCGTCCCCGGCGGACGAATCCGAGGAATCCGGATTTCGGCCTTAGTTGTGCAGGCCTTTCGCGCTGACGACATGGATCACCGATACGCCCGCTGCGCGGGCTGCGGGCTCGATCAGCGAGGAGCGGCGGCAGCGACGTATGCGTCGATCCGCGCGAGCAGCGCCTCCTGGGCGTCGGCGTCGGCCCACGAGCCGAGCACGGAGTTGCGCGCCAGCTGCACCAGCTCCTCGCGCGTGAAGCCCGCGGCCTCCAGCGCCGCGTAGTTGTCGGCGATGTAGCCGCCGAAGTAGGCGGGGTCGTCGGAGTTGACCGTCACCCGCACCCCGCGCTCGAGGAGCGCGCGCATCTCGCCGGCCTTCATGTCGCTCGAGACGAAGGAGTTGGACAGCGGGCAGCAGGTCAGCGCGAGTCCGCGCTCGACCAGCACCTGCACGAGCTCGGGAGCCTCGACGATGTTCGTGCCGTGGTCGATCCGGTCCACGCCGATCTCCTCGAGCACCTGGCGGATGTGCTCGATCCCGTTCGGCTGGTCGACGTCGCAGTGCATCGTCAGGCGCAGCCCCGCCTCCCGCGCCCGCGCGAAGACCGGGGCGAACTTCGCCGGCGGGTTGCCGCGCTCGTCCGAGTCGAGGCCCACGCCGATCAGGCGGTCGGCGTACGGCAGCGCCGCCTCGAGCGTCTCGCGAGCGCTCTCGGCCGACATGTCACGGAGGAAGCAGAGGATCAGCGAGGCGTCCACGCCGAGCGCCACCGCATCGACCGCGGCCCGGTGGTAGCCGCCGATCACGGCGTCGAGCGGCACTCCGCGCGAAGTGTGCGCCTGCGGGTCGAAGAACGCCTCGACGCGCACCACGCCGTCGGCCGCCGCGCGCCGGAAGTACGCCGTGGCGAGGTCGTAGAAGTCCGCCTCCTCGCGCAGCACGTCCATCGCCGGGTAGTACACCGCGAGGAACGAGGCGAGCGAGTCGAAGTCGTAGGCGAGCGCCTCCGGCACGGGGAGTCCGTTGCGCTCGGCGAGCGACGCGCGCAGCTCGGGCTCGAGGGTCCCCTCGAGGTGCACGTGGAGTTCGACCTTGGGCAGTCCGACGAGGAAGGAGGACACGGGAGCGCCTTTCGGAGGGGTGTCAGTGGCCGGTCGCGATGAAGTCCATCGCGACGAGGGGTCCCGGCAGGGCGGCGCCGAGCACGGTGCGGGCGGGGGGATCGACGGGGAACCGCTCGGCGTACGCCGCGGAGGCGTCGGCGAAGTCGCGCCCGAAGTCGCTCAGGATCATCGTGATGCGCACCACGTCGCCGAGCCCGAGCGCGAACTCGTCGGCGAGCAACCGCTCGATGTTGTCGAGGGCCGCCGTCGTCTGCGCGCCGACCCCCTCCGGGAGCGTGCCGTCGAGCGGCGAGAACGGCCCGATCGCCGAGCCGTAGACGACGCCGTGCGCCTGGACCGCGTGGCTGTAAGCGCCCCGGGGAGCGCCGAGCGCCTCCGCCGTCACGAATCGACGGACCTCCGAGACGGTCATCGGGGCGGCATTCCGCCCGATACGAGGCGACCGCGCGAGACGACCGCGACGATGTTCTCGGCCCGCAGGTCGTCGATGCTCTCCCAGGGCCGTCCGCGCAGCACCACGAAGTCGGCGCCGAAGCCCTCGGCGAGCCGTCCGACGCGGTTGCCGAGGCCGACGACCGCCGCGGCGTCCGACGTGGCGGCGACGAGGGCGCGCTCCGAGGTCCAGCCGAACGCGTCGCGCATCCGGCGCACCTCGTCGAGCTGCTCGCCCCAGTCGACGTAGACGCCGTTCGCGTCGGTGCCGAGCACGAAGCGCACCCCGGCCTCGCCCGCGGCGAGGAACCCGGCGTCGCGGGTGGCGACCACGTCCTGCGCCTTGAGCGACGCCTCCGGGGACGACGGCGCACGGCCCGCGGCGATCACGTCGTTGATGAAGAGGGTCGGCGCGACCGGCAGGTTCCGCTCGACGAGCGTCGCCCAGTGCTGCGGGCCGATGGCCGTGCCGTGCTCGATCGAGTCGACGCCGAGCGCGAGCGCCCGGTCGAGACCGGCGACGGAGTGGGTGTGCGCGGCGACGGGCATCCCCAGCGCGTGCGCCTCGTCGATCGTCGCGGCGATCTCGGCGTCGGTCTGGTTGCGCCAGCCGACCCGATCGCCCATCGAGAGCACGCCTCCGCTCGTGTAGATCTTGATGCCGTCGGCGCCCGCGCGGGCCCAGGTGCGCACCAGGCGCCGGCACTCGTCGGGGCTGTCGGCGACGCGGTCGCGGTGCGGGTAGTGCGGCGGCACGAAGAGGTCGCCGTGGCCCGCGGTCATGCCGACCGCGCCGTGGTTCACGAGCCGGGGCCCGTCGGCGATGCCCTGCTCGAACATCCGCGCCACGGTCATCTGCAGCTCGTCGGCCCCGAGGTCGCGGAGGGTCGTGACACCCGCGCGGGCGGCCTTGCGCGCGTTGTTCGCGATGTGGAAGACCCGCTCCTCCCGCGGCGTGACCAGCGGCCAGGAGGCGAAGTCGGCCGTCCCCTCGCCCGAGTAGGCGCCGAGGTGCACGTGCGTGTCGACCAGGCCGGGGATGATCGAGAAGGGCGAGTCCCCCGACGCCTCCGAGACTGAGGCGATGTGATCGCCGTCCCACGCCAGCGTGGCGGTGCCGAGGGATCGCTCCCCGTCCCAGATGGTTCCGGTGATGCTGCTCGTTCCGGTGATGCTGTCGCTCATGCCCATCCTCAGTTCTGGCCGCCGAAGCGGACGGCCGCCAGTCTCTCGCCGATCGCCACGACCGCGTAGGCCACGACTCCCAGCGCCGTGATCACCGCGAGCGACGCCCACAGCTCGTCGTAGCGGAATCCGGCCGACGCGCGCTGCACGGCGCCGCCGAGTCCCTTGCCCGTCGCCAGCCACTCGGCCAGCATCGCGCCGCTCAGTGCGGAGGGGACGGCCACCTTGGCCGCCGCGAAGATCGCGGGCACCGCCGTCGGCAGCGCCACCTTGAGCAGTACGTCCAGCGGCGAGCCGCCGTAGACCGTGACGAGCTCGAACGACTCGCGCGAGAGCGAGCGGAGGCCGAACACCACCGTCACCAGCGCGGGGAAGAACACCGCGACGGCTCCGACCACGGCGACCGCCGCGATACCGTTGCCGATCGCCAGGGTGATCAGCGGAGTCACCACGATCAGCGGCATCGACTTGAGCAGCATCGCGATCGGCATGACGGTCGCCTCGAGCGAGCGGATCAGCACGAACAGCACCGCGATCGCGAGGGCAACGAGCATGCCCGCGGCGTAGCCGACGAGGGCGTCGAGGGCGGTCACGCCGAGGTTGCCGAAGACGATCGCCCGGTTCTCGGCGGCGTCGGCCTCGGTGAAGAGGTAGACGGCGACGTCGGTCGGGGTCTTGCCGAGCAGCGGAGACACGTCGGCGATCGCGAGGAAGGCGTACCAGAACGCGAGTGACAGCACGACGGCGACGGCCAGCGGCACGAGCTCGGCGCGGACGATGCGGAGGGCGAGGCGCCCGGTGAGGTCGCGCGGGCGGCGCGCGGGGCGGGTGGCCGGGCGGCCGGCGGCGGCGCTCATACGACTCCTCCCGTCCGGCGAAGGACCGCGCGCCGGGTCGCCCGCGGCGTGCCCGTCACCCGCGGCATCACCCAGCGGCCGAGCGCCGCGATCAGCGCGTAGCCGAGGATCGTGACGACCCCGCTGGTCACCGCGAAGGCCCAGGCGCGCTCGACGTCCATCTGGCGCTGCGCGACCGCGAGGGCGACTCCGAGTCCGGTGGTGACTCCGCCGAGGTACTCGCCGAGCACCGCGCCGAGGATCGCCGCCGGCACGCCGACCTGCAGGGCCGTGATCGTCGCGGGCACGGCCGCGATGGCCTGAACCTTGACGATCTGCGCCCAGCGTCCGCCGCGGTAGGCGGCGACCAGGTCGAGCGCCGTGCGGGGCGCCGAGCGCACGCCGAGCAGCGCGCCGATCAGGGTGGTGAAGAAGACGAGCAGCGCCGCGAGGAAGATCGAGGTCGTGCGGCCGCCGAAGATCACGAGGATCACCGGTCCGACGGCGGTCAGCGGGAGGCAGTGGCTGATCACGCCGATCTGCTCGATCACCCGGTGGGTCCACGGCACGAGCAGCGCGACGGTGGCCAGGGCGAGCGCCGCCAGGTTGCCCCAGAAGTAGCCCTGCCCGGCGGCGAGCACGGTGTCGCCGACGTTGCGGAGGTAGAAGGAGGGCCCGTCGCGGACGAACGCGGCGACGATCGCGCCCGGGCTCGGCACGGCGCGGCTCTCGCGGTAGACGGTGTCGGCGAGGATCCACCACACCGCGACGAAGGCCGCGAGGCCGGCGAGCACCCGCCAGTTCGCGCGGATCCAGACCGTCACGCGTCGTCCTCCATCGCGACACCGTGCTGCGAGAAGAGCAGGTCGGTGATGCGGTCCTCGATCGCGTGGAACTCGGGGCTGCGCAGCATCTCGACCGTGCGGGGCCGCGGCAGGTTGATCTCGATCACCTCGACGATGCGCCCCGGGCGGGGCGACATCACGGCGACGGTGTCCGAGAGGAGGATCGCCTCGGCGATCCCGTGCGTCACCATCAGCGTGGTCGCGGGTCGTGCGGTCCAGATCCGCTGCAGCTCGAGGTTGAGCCGCTGACGCGTCATGTCGTCGAGCGCGCCGAACGGCTCGTCGAGCAGCAGCAGGTCGGGCTGCACCACGAGGGCGCGGGCGATGGAGGCGCGCTGGCGCATGCCTCCCGAGAGCTGCGACGGGTAGGCGTCCTCGAAGCCGCTCAGCCCGACGAGGTCGAGCAGATCGGGGATGCTGTCGCGCTTGCTCGCCTGGCGGGTGAGCTCGAGCGGAAGTCGCACGTTCGAGCGCACCGAGCGCCAGGGCAGCAGAGCCGAGTCCTGGAAAGCGATGCCCAGCTCGGCGGAGCGCTTCGTGCCGACGACCGGGGTGCCGTGGATCGAGACGGAGCCGGTGGTCGGCTTCTCGAGCCCCGCCAGCATCCGCAGGATCGTCGACTTGCCGCAGCCGGAGGGGCCGAGCAGCGACAGGAACGACCCGCGCGGGGTGACGAGGTCGACCTCGGCGAGCGCCTGCACCGAGCGCGATCCCAGATCGAAGCGCTTGCTCAGCCCGCTCAGGCGGATGCCCTCGGTGGCGTTCTCGATGGTGCTCAACTGCTCGTCCTCTCCGCGCGGGTCAGGTTCTCGGGCGTGCTCGGGGCTCAGCCCTCGAGCAGCTCCGGGTGCTCCTCGTAGACCTCGTCGATCAGCGTCGTGTCGAAGAGGTCGTCGGCGTCGAGCTCGATGCCGGTCAGCGCGAGCGACTCGACCGACTGCTCCTGCAGCTCCGGCGTGATCGTGAGCAGGCCGTTCTCGTCGGTGTCGGGGGTGACGATGAGCCCGGTCTGGGTCGTCATGACCTGCGCCTGCTCCTCGACCTTGTAGTTCTGGTCGGCCGCGTAGTCGGCGACGACGGTCTCGGCGGTGGCCTCGGGGTCGGCGACGGCGTCCTTCCAGCCGCGGGCGACCGCGTACAGCAGCGCCTTGACCTTCTCGCGCTCGTCGTCGATGCTCTCCTGCGCCACGACGATGGTCTCGCCGACCATCGGCAGGCCGGTGTCGGCGAGCAGGAACTGCTGCGCCGAGAAGCCGCGCTGGTTGAGCGTGTTGGCGCCCGAGGTCGCGTAGCCGATGTAGCCGTCGACCTGGCCGGTGGTGAGCAGCGTGGAGTCGGTGAGCGGCACGCGGTCGATCTCGGACTCGTCGATGTCGTTCGCGGCGAGGAACGCGCGCCAGACCAGGTCGTTGCTGTCGCTGACTCCGATGGTCTTGCCGACCATGTCCTGCGGAGTCTCGATCGGGGCGTCGGTGAGCGAGACGATCGCGAAGGGGTTCTTCTGGTAGGTCGCGCCGACGATCTTCATCTCGGCGCCCTCCGAGATCGCGGGGCCGGTGATCAGCGGCGACGAGACGCCGGCGAAGGCCGATCCGCTCGCGATGGCGGTCTCGGCGCCGGTCGCGCCGGTGCCTCCGGGGGTCAGGGTGACGGAGTCGAAGCCCGCGTCGGCGAAGTAGCCGTTCGCGTCGGCGAGGTACTCGCCCGCGAACTCGACGTGGGGCACCCACGAGAGCTGCATCGTGGCCTCGCCGAACGAACCGTCCTCGCTGGAGGCGGCCGCGTCGGATCCGCTCGAGCAGGCGGTGAGTGCGGTGGTGGTCGCGAGGGCGACGGCGAGCGCGCCGAGCAGCGCGCGGCGGCGGCGGGCGGGAGTGGTCTGGGGCATGCGGGCTCCGATGCGAGGGAGGGACGAGGAGGAGTGGGGCGGGCCGGGGGAGGCTCCACCAGTCGACCAGAGCGGGGCTCCCCGGCGCCTCGTCGCACGGAGGATCTGTGCGCCGGGGTGCCGCGTCCTCCTCGATGCACGGACAAACCGTGTTGCGGTCAGGTTTCCAGCCTCGCATCCCGCGTTTCCCCTGCACGCATCGTGGATGCCGGACCGCCTCGCCTGACTATCAGCTCAACGATCCGTGCACCGCTTCTGCTGGAGCCGGCGGCGGCGCTCGTCGCCTTCCCTGCTGGTCGAGTAGCCGCGCAGTGGCGTATCGAGACCCACCGACTTCAGTGGATCAAGCAACCGACCCGATCTTCCGGCGGTGGTGGATCTCGATACGCCCGCTGCGCGGGCTGCGGGCTCTATCAGCATGCTGAGACGCATCGCCCCCCCTCCGACGACGCGGCGGCTCAGCCGGCCGCGACGGGCGCCGAGTGCAGCAGCCCCTCGAGCCGGGCGTAGCTCGTCTCCATCCCGTCGGTCATGCCGGTCGCGAGGACCGCGTCGCGCTGAGCGGCATCGGCGTAGGTGATGACCAGGGTCAGCAGCGTGCCGTCGGCCGTCGGCGTCAGGGTCATCTCGTTGAGCGTCGCGGGGAAGTCCGTCCCGATCATCGCCTCGGTGGTGACCGTCCTGAACGGCTCCTCCGACTCGAGGAGCTCGCCCGTGAAGCCGAACCGCTCGTCGCCGCCGTCGCGCTGCCACTCGTAGCGGTAGCTCCCGCCGACCTCGTTCGCGATCTCGCAGACGGGCATCGACCAGCCGTCGGGGCCGAGCAGCCATCGCTTCATCAGTTCGGGATCGTTGTGCGCACGCCAGACCTGCTCGATGCTCCCGCGGACGACCCGCGAGACCCGCACCTGCGTGTCGTTGAGGATCTGCGCCGAGGTGGCTCGGTCCGCGGCGAAGGAGGCCAGATCGGCGAGGACCTCGTCGATCTGGGCCATCGCCTCGCGGGTGCCCTCCTCCATTCCCATCGCGACGAGCTGCTCGAGCTGGTCGAGAGAGTCGAAGGTCGAGGTCGTCGTGAGCCGGGTGCCCTCTGCCGTCTCGTCGAAAGCGAAGACGGCGCGCGTGGCGGGCAGGTCGGCACTCGGTGCACCCGTCTCATCGGCGAACCGGTCGATCACCTCGAACGAGCGCATCGGCTCGACGGCGGTCCAGTCCCAGCAGCCGTAGTGCCGATCGCCGTCGGGGCCGGTCATCAGGTAGACGCTGCGGCCGCCGACCTCGGCGTCGTGGCGGAGGAAGGTGGCCGGGTAGGTCGGCGGACCCCAGAAGCGCTCGATCTGCCGAGGGTCGGTGTAGGCGTCCCAGACGCGCTGAACGGGAGCGGCGAAGTCGGCGACGATCGTGAGCGTCAGCCGGTCGAGATCCTTCTCGACGGAGGTGATGGGCATGGGGTGCCTTTCGGTGGAGTCGGTCAGACAGGGTTCTTCGAGGAGCCGGCGTCGGGCTCGGGTTCCGCGAGCATCGCGTCGAGTCGATCGATGCGCCCGCGCCAGATCTCCTCGAACCCGTCGAGCAGACGCTGGGCCGCGCGGAGGCGCTCGGGGTTGCCGCGCACGAGGCGCTCGCGGCCGAGCGGTCGCTTGGTCACGAGCATCGCCTCCTCGAGCACGGCGACGTGCTTCTGCACCGCCGCGAACGACATGTCGTAGCGGTCGGCGAGCTGCGAGACGGACACCTCTTCCCGGAGGGTCCGCCGGACGATGTCGCGCCGGGTCGCGTCGGCCAGCGCCCGGAACATCCGGTTGACGTCGGCGTCGGAGAGCTTATGTACAACCATGTGATTGCACGTTACGCCCGAAGGGGCGACACCGCAAGAGCGCGCAGCGGTCACACCGTCGGCGTCAGCTCCTGCAGCCCGGTCACGCGCAGCAGATCGAGCCGCGCCTCATCGGCCGACCCCGGCACCACCGTGTAGACCACGATCCGCAGATCGCCGCCGGTCACCGAGAGCACATCGCAGTCGACGGTGATCGGCCCGACGGGCGTGTCCGTGACCGTCTTGCGACTCGCGCGGTGCTCGGCGACGTGCGCCTGCGACCAGCGCGCGACGAAGTCGGCCGAGGCCGCCCGCAACCGCACGACGAGGTGGTCGAGCGCGGCGTCGTCGGGGTAGCGGCCCACAGCGGCGCGCAGGTCGGCGACGAGGTCGGCCGCGAACTCCTCCGCGTGCCGATCGTCGAAGTCGGTGCCCTCGTGCCCCTGCGTGAAGTGGCGCCAGACGAGGTTGCGGTCGAGCCCGGTGAAGCGCGAGGGATCGCCGTTGATCGCGGCCCAGAGCGGGTTCCACAGCAGGATGTCGTGGGCCGCGGTGAACACGGCGAGCGGCACGTCCCCCAGGCGGTCGACGATGCGCTGCACCCCGGCCGTGATGTGCTGCGGCACCTGCGCGCGGGTCGGCGGGGCGACTCCTGCGACGCGGAAGAGGTGGTCGCGCTCCTCCTCCGTCAGCCGGAGCGCGACGGCCAGGGCGCCCAGCAGCTGCCCGGAGGGGTTCACCGCGCGGCCCTGCTCGAGCCGCACGATGTAGTCGACGCTCACGCCGGCGAGGGCGGCGAGCTCCTCGCGCCGGAGACCGGAGGTGCGCCGCCCGGCCCCCGCGGGAAGCCCGACCTCTGCGGGGCGGACGCGCTCGCGCCACGACCTCAGCACGCTCGCGAATTCGCTCATGCGCCCATGCTCCTCCCTCTCCGCCGGTCGGTCCTGGTATCAGCAGTCCCCCCGTCAGGCGATACCTGGGGCGGATGCCGCAGCAGGCACAGCATGGAGTCATGACAACGACACTGATCACCGGGGCCAACAAGAGCCTCGGACTCGAGACCGCCCGCCGCCTCCTCGAGGCCGGCCACACCGTCTACGCCGGGATGCGCGACACCGCGAAGGGCGAGGAGGCCCGGGCGCTCGGCGCCCACGTCGTCCAGCTCGACGTCCTCGATGCGGCGAGCGTCGACGCCGCGATCGCCTCGCTCCCCTCCCTCGACGTGCTCGTCAACAACGCCGGCGTCCTCGGCACCTCCTTCGGCGTCGACGACCTGACGGCGGAGGCGATGGCGAGCGTCCTCGACACCAACGTCACCGGCATCGTCCGGGTGACCCAGGCCGCACTGCCCCTGCTGCGCCGCTCGGACGCGCCCGTGATCGTGAACGTCGCCTCCGGGGTCGGCTGGCCTCGTGCGCTCTCCACCCCGAGTGCCGACGAGTTCCCCGTGCAGACCGTGCCCTACGCCGCGTCGAAGGCCGCGGTCATCGCCCTGACGGTGCAGTACGCCAAGAACCTGCCCGGCTTCCGAGTCAACGTGAGCGATCCCGGCTACACCGCGACAGACTTCAACGGCCACGGCGGGTACCAGACCGTCACGGAGGGGACCGACGCCACGGTCGCGCTCGCGCTCGTCGGCTCCGACGGCCCGACCGGCGAGTTCCACTCCCGGCACGGCCGCATCGACTACTGACGCGCGCGAGGGAACCCCGGACCACCTGTTCACATCGCACTCGGAGATTCGGTAGAACAAGAACATGGGATTCTCCGAGGACGCCGAAGCTCGCGCCGCGCAGCAACGCGCAGAGGCCGCACAACGACAGTCGGA
Organism: Rathayibacter sp. VKM Ac-2754; assembly: GCF_009807095.1. GTDB lineage: Bacteria > Actinomycetota > Actinomycetes > Actinomycetales > Microbacteriaceae > Rathayibacter. Next base: position 19,250 of record NZ_WUCC01000009.1, read on the forward strand.
GTCGGAGCGCCTCAGGTCCTCTGTGGCCGAAGCTGCGGCGGGCTTCGCCCGAGTTGCTCTCGCACATGGATTGAGTTCGATTCCGATCTTCACGTGTATCGGCAGGAAGAAGTCATGGGGCTCCACGCGGGACGTGTGGGGGCGGACAGCTTCCGGTTGGGCGATAACCAACATGCAGAGCCACAATCGCCGGACTATCGCCATCTCCGTCGACGGCGGTACCTGCCCGAGCGTCCTCGCTGCGAGTTATGGCGGTCACGGATACCAAGGCAGAGGGTCGGACCATACCAGCAACATTCTGAGCCAATACGAGTACCGATCATTCCGGGAGATACCGCGAGATCAACCATTGATCGTTTGCGAAAGACTTGACCCTGCATCGAGTTCCGAACTCGATCGATCAGACGTCAATCTTCTCCGAGAATTCGCCGCGTCCATCATCAATGGACATCGGCCCGACTACATCCCCTGGGGCGAGCGGAAGATGTTCTAGGCCGTACACCCCTTCAGAGCTGCGAAGGATGCACGGAGCTGGTCGACACCCGACTCGATTGGTTGCAGGAGGCAACAAAACGGAGGCTTAGGCGGCAGAATGGTGAGATGACGCAACGGAGCAACTGGGCGGGCACCTACGAGTACCGCGCCGCCGACATCATCGAGCCCGAGTCGATCGAGGAGGTGCAGCGCCTCGTCCGCGACAACGACCGGGTCCGCGCGCTCGGCACCCGCCACTCCTTCAACGCGCTCCCCGACACCCCGGGCGCCCTGCTGCACCTGGGCCGCCTCGCCTTCGAGCCGGTGATCGACGCCGACGCGAGCACCATCACCGTCCCGGGTGCCACCCGCTACGGCATCGTCGCCTCGCACCTGCACGCCAACGGCTACGCCCTGCACAACATGGGCTCGCTCCCCCACATCTCGGTCGCGGGAGCGATCTCGACCGGCACCCACGGGTCCGGCGACCGCAACGCGAACCTCTCCTCCGCCGTCTCGGCTCTCGAGCTGGTCACCTCCGACGGCTCGCTCCGCACCATCCGGCGCGGCGAGCCCGGCTTCGAGGGCGTGGTCGTCGGGCTCGGCGCCTTCGGCATCGTCACCCGCGTCACCCTCGACATCCAGCCCACCTTCGACGTCCGCCAGGACGCCTTCGTCGACCTGCCCTGGGACCGCGTGCTCGACGACTTCGACGCGATCACCTCCTCCGCCTACAGCGTCAGCCTCATGACGCACTGGTCGAGCCCGACCGTCGAGCAGCTCTGGCTCAAGACCAAGGTCGAGAACGGCTCCGTGGCGGATGTCGACGCGACGCACCTCGGCGCGGTCGCCGCCTCCGCCAGCCTCTTCGCCGTCTCGGAGGGCGTCGACTCGAACCTCAACCCGTTCGGCGGCTCCGTCGGGCCGTGGTCGGAGCGCCTCCCCCACTTCCGGCTCGATCGCGAGCCGAGCGCGGGCGACGAGATCCAGAGCGAGTACATGGTGCCGCGCGAGAACATCCGCGAGGCGATCGTGGCCCTCCGCGCGATCGACGAGCGGATCGACGAGGTGCTGCTCATCACCGAGCTGCGCACCATGGCGGGCGACGACCAGTGGCTCTCGCCCGCGTCGGGTCGCGACAGCGTCGGCATCCACTTCACCTTCGCGAAGGACCGCGCCGGAGTCGACGCCGTGCTCCCCGCCGTCGAGGGCGCCCTGCTGCCGCTCGGCGCCCGGCCGCACTGGGGCAAGCACTTCCTCGCCGGCGCCTCCGAGATCGCGCCGCTCTACCCGCACCTCGCCGACTGGCGCGCGCTGCGCTCCGAGTGGGACCCGGCCGGGAAGTTCGCGAGCGACTTCGTCCAGGAGCGCCTCCTGGGCTGACGCGCGCGGTCAACGGGGTGACCTGCGCATCGCCGCGCCGTAGCGTCGAGGGGACGAGAGGGAGGCACCCCATGCCGCGGAACGAGCAGATCCCGTCCACCATCGAGCGCTCCGACGAGCATGCGCAGGCCCTGTGGTCGGCCGCGCACGACTCGGCCGTCGAGAGCTACGGAGACGGCGAGCGCGCGCACCGCACCGCCTTCGCTGCGCTGAAGCACGAGTACGAGAAGGTCGGCGACCACTGGGAGCGCAAGGCCGAGAAGGGCCCGTCCGACGACCGCGCCGCCCGGAGCGGACCCGACGGCGACGGCGAGACGGCGGGCGGAGTCGACGCGAACGCCACCAAGGCGCACCTGCTCGACCTCGCCAAGCGCCTCGACATCCGCGGCCGCTCCCGCATGACCAAGCCCGAGCTCGTCGACGCCCTCCAGCGCGAGAACACGAAGCGCACCCGCGCGGCCCGCTGACGCCGACTCGACGCGGACGCGGAAGCCGACGCGGACTCCCCCTCGCTGATCGAGTAGCCCGCGCAGCGGGCGTATCGAGATCCACCAGCGTCAGAAGTCCGGATCGACGGGCTCATCCGCTGACGCCGGTGGGTCTCGATACGCCCCTGCGGGACTACTCGACCAGCATGCTGTGGCTGCTGCAGCCTCCCCCTCACCGCACCGCGTCGCGGACGGCCGCCATGCCGAGCTCGAGCTCGGCGAACGTCGTCGACAGCGGCGACAGCCCGATCCGGATGCCGTCCGGCCTGCGGAAGTCGGGGATGATCCCCTCGGCCTGCAGCCGCGGCACGAGCGCCGCGAACGACTCGTGCGCGATCGTCACGTGCGAGCCCCGCTCGCCCGGCGCGCGCGGAGTCGCCACCCGCACCCCGAGCGGCACCAGCCACTCGTCGGCCAGCTCGAGCGCGTACGCCGTCATCGCCTCCGACTTCGCGCGGACCGCCGGCATGCCGACCTCTCCGATCAGCGCGATCATGTCCTGCATCGCGACCATCGCCGTGATCGGCGGCGTCCCGCTGAGGAACCGGCGCATGCCGGCGGCGGGCGTGTAGCCCGGCCCCATCTCGAACATGTCGGCGACACCCATCCAGCCCTGGATCGGCTGCGCCAGCGAGCCCTGGTGCCGCGACGCGACGTACGCCCAGGCCGGCGCCCCCGGCCCGCCGTTGAGGTACTTGTAGGAGCAGCCGACCGCGAGGTCCGCCTCCCACGCGTCGAGGTGCATCGGCACCGAGCCGACCGAGTGGGAGGCGTCCCACAGCACGAGCGCGCCCGCGGCGTGCGCCTGCGCGGTGATCGCCGCGGCGTCGGCCAGGAACCCCGAGCGGTAGGCGACGTGGCTCAGCAGCACGAGGGCGGTGCGCTCCCCGAGCGCCGGCGCGAGATCCTCCGTCGACACCCCGCGCTCCGGGTCGGAGGTGATCCAGCGGAGGGTGCTCCCGGTCTCGGCCGCGATGCCCTCGAGCACGTAGCGGTCGGTCGGGAAGTTGTCGGTGTCGACGACGATCTCGTCGCGACCCTCCTGCGCCTGCCGTGCGACGGCCGCACGCGCCAGCTTGTAGAGGAGCACGGTGGTCGAGTCGGCGACCACCGTCTGCCCCGCGGCCGCACCGAGCGCCGCCGCACCGAGCGCGTCGCCGACCTCGAGCGGACGGTCGAGCCACGACTCCGCCCAGCCGCGGATGAGCCGCCCGCCCCACTCCTCCTCGGCGAACCGGGCGAGCCGCTCGACGCTCGCCCGCAGCGGCCGCCCGAGCGAGTTGCCGTCGAGGTACGAGCGCACCTCGGGCGTGCGGACGAAGAGCTCGGGGTACGGCGCGAGCGGATCCTGGGCGTCGAGCGGATGCATGCCCTCAGCGTAGGGACACCCGCCGACACCCGCTCCGACCCCTCCCTCCACTCTCCAGAAGTTGCGGTAGTCGCGCTCGACTACCGCAACTTCTGAGGAATCGACGCTCTCCGCGCCCGGCCGCCGCCCCCAACCTGAGAAGTCAACGAGCAGACGCCGATCCACCGCCCACCTACGCTCGCCGGAGGACGACCGCCCCCGACCCCGGAGCCGCCCCGTGACCCAGCAGACCCCCCGCCCCCAGCCCCGCCGCGAGCCCGCCGCATGAGGGTCACCGACACCAGCGACCTGTGGTGGCGCTCCGCCGTCTTCTACAACCTCGACGTCGAGACCTTCATGGACTGGAACGACGACGGCGTCGGCGACCTCGAGGGCCTCGCCCACCGCATCGACTACCTCGCCGAGCTCGGCGTCAGCTGCCTCTGGCTCGCCCCGTTCTACCCGTCGCCCGGCCGCGACAACGGCTACGACATCAGCGACTTCTTCGGCGTCGACCGCCGGTACGGCCACCACGGAGACGTCGTGGAGGTCCTCCGCACCGCGCACGACCGCGGGATGCGCGTCATCGTCGACCTCGTCGTCAACCACACCAGCGACCAGCACCCGTGGTTCCAGGCGGCGCGCTCCTCCCCGGACAGCCCCTACCGCGACTACTACCTCTGGCGCGACGAGCCGCCCGCCGACCAGCCCGCCAACGTGTTCCCGGACGCCGAGGACGGCGTCTGGTTCTTCGACGAGCAGGCCGGTCAGTACTACCTGCACAACTTCTACCGCCACCAGCCCGACCTCAACACCGACAACCCCGCCGTACGCGACGAGATCGCCAAGCTGGTCGGCTTCTGGCTCCAGCTCGGGGTCGACGGCTTCCGCGTCGATGCGGTCCCCTTCCTGATCACCCCCGGCGCACCCGACGAGCACGAGTGGCTGCGACTGCTGCGCCGCTTCGTCTCGCGCCGCTCGGGCGAGGCGATGATGCTCGGCGAGGTCAACCTCGGCCGCGACGAGCAGCTCGCCTTCTTCGGCGGCGCCGACGCCGACGAGCTGTCGATCCAGTTCGACTTCATCGGCAACCAGCGCCTCTACCTGGCGCTCGCCCGGGGCGAGGCCGCGCCGCTCGTCGAGGCCCTCGCGAGCCGCCCCGCGATCTCGACCGGCAGCCAGTGGGCCAACTTCGTGCGCAACCACGACGAGCTCACCCTCGACCAGCTGTCGGAGCCGGAGCGCGACGAGGTCTTCGCAGCCTTCGCTCCGGAGGAGTCGCAGCGGATCCACGGGCGGGGCATCGTCCGCCGCCTCCCCCCGATGCTCGACGGCGATCCGCGCCGCATCCGGATGATCTACAGCCTCCTGTTCTCGCTGCCCGGCGTGCCCGTCCTCTACTACGGCGAGGAGATCGGGATGGGCGAGAACCCGTCCCTGCCGGGCCGCGGCGCGGTGCGCAGTCCGATGCAGTGGAGCGCGGCGGCCAACGGCGGCTTCTCGCGGGCCGACGCCGACGACCTGGTCGCCGCCGTCACCGAGGGCGGCTTCGGTCCTGAGCACGTGAACGCGGCGGACCAGCTGCGCGACTCCGTTTCGCTGCTCGCGCACGTGAAGGGCCTCGCCTGGCTCTACCGCCGCTCCCCCGAGATCGGCTGGGGCGACTTCGTCCAGCTGCCCGCCGACGACCCGGCCGTCTTCGCGCACCAGGTGTCGGCGTCGACGGGGACCACGGTGGCGGTGCACAACCTCGCGTCGAGCCCCTGCTCGGCGACGCTGCGGCTGCCGGACGCGCCCGCCGGCGCCCGCCTCGTCGACTCCCTCTCCGGCGACTCGACGCCCGTCGGCCCCGACGCGTCCGTCACCCTGCCGCTCGACGCCTACGGCGCCCGCTGGTTCCGCCTCGCATCGGAGTCGTCCCGCCGCCTGGTCTGACGCCCGCCCGAGACCCCGGAGTCGCCCTCGAGCTCGAGTCACCCGCCCACTCTCCGAAGGTTGCGGTAGTCGCGCCCGACTACCGCAACTTTCGCTGAATCGAGGGCAGCGCCCGGCCAGCAGCCCCGGCGTTCCCTGAGAGGGCACGAGGCGTTCTCACGGCGGACGTCCCTACTCTGTCCCGGTGGACTTAGACACCCTCCTCAACATCGGCCTCGTCGTGCTGTTCGTCCTCATCGGAGGCGTCTTCGCCGGCACCGAGATGGCCATCGTCAGCCTCCGCGAGAGCCAGGTCCGTGCGATCGAGGCCGACAGCGAGCGCGGCCGCCGCATCGCCGAGCTTGTCCGCAACCCCAACACCTTCCTCTCGGCGGTGCAGATCGGCGTCACCCTCGCCGGCCTCTTCTCGTCGGCGTACGGCGCCTCGACGATCGCGCCCGACCTCGTGCCCCCGCTGCAGTCGCTCGGCCTCTCGGCCGGCGCCGCCTCGACAGTCGCGCTCATCGCGATGACGCTCGTCATCGCCTACCTGTCGCTCGTGCTCGGCGAGCTCGTGCCCAAGCGCCTGGCCATGCAGAAGTCGGTCGCCTTCACCAAGATCCTCGCCCCGCCGCTCAACGGGCTGGCCCGCCTCATGCGCCCGGTCATCTGGCTGCTGTCGGTGTCGACCGACGCCGTGGTGCGCCTCCTCGGGGCCGACCCGCGCGAGAAGGGCGAGAGCGTCTCGGCCGACGAGGTGCGCGACATGATCTCGAGCAACACCGAGATCCACGAGGACAGCCGACGCCTCCTCACCGACATCTTCCGCGCCGACGACCGCCGCGTCGCCGAGGTGATGCGGCCGCGTCACGACGTCGACTTCCTCCGCGGCGAGCTGCCCGTGGCGGAGGGGTACCGCGCCGTCCTCGGGGCCCCGCACTCGCGCTACCCGGTCGTCGGCGAGAGCTTCGACGACGTCCTCGGATTCGTCCACGTCCGCGATCTGATGGCCGCGTACCCGGAGGAGTCTCCCCGTACCGTCGCCGACATCACCCGCCCGATGCTCGCCGTCCCCGGCACCACGAAGGTGCTGTCGGCGCTGCGCACCATGCGCCAGGACGGCCACCAGATCGCCGTCGTCATCGACGAGTACGGCGGGACCGACGGCATCATCACGCTCGAGGACCTGCTCGAGGAGCTCGTCGGCGAGATCTACGACGAGTACGACGGCGCCCGCCAGGAGGGCGACGCGAAGGCAGCCGAGAACCTCCTCGAGATCGACGGCGGCATGATCCTCGAGGATCTCGAGGAGCTCCTGCACGTCGAACTTCCCGAGGGCCCGTACGAGACGGTCGGCGGCTACATCCTCGACCGCATCGGCCGCGTCGCGGTGGTGGGCGACTCGCTGGTCGTCGGCGACCACCTGCTCCGCATCGCCGAGACCGACCGCTACCGGATCTCGCGGATCACGCTCGTGCCGCAGCCCGCGTCGTCCGCCGCGGAGGAGTCCGAACCGGCCTCCTGAGCCGGGTCGCGGCAGTCGCGCCTCACGGCAGTCGCGCCTCGACCCACCGCGTCGCCGGCAGCCCGCGCACCCCGGGCCGCGCGGTCCAGAGCCCGCCCGCGAACGGATGCGCCGCCCGCTCCTCCGCCGAGAGGTCGCGCGAGGCGGACGACACGATCGCCACGTCGAGCTCCTCGCCCGCGAAGGCGATGCTCGACACGTGCGGAGCGTCGACGGCGATGCCCTCCCCCTCGACGCGGCGGCCCTCGGCGTCGTAGACGCGCACGCCGCTCCCGCCCCAGATCGCGCACCAGAGCCGCCCCTCGGAGTCGACGGTGATCCCGTCGACGAAGACGCCCTCCTCGGGCTCGAGGAACGTCTCGCGCGCGGACTCGCCGGGGTACGAGCGCCGGTGGACCACTCCCGACTCGGTGTCGACCGAGTACATCACCGAGCCGTCGGGCGACCAGCCGAGTCCGTTCGAGAGCCGCAGGTCGTGGTCGAGCACGGTGACCGAGCCGTCGTGCTCGAGGCGGAGGAGCACGTCGTCGCCCACGGACTCGCCCAGCGTCAGCGACCCGACCACCAGCCGTCCCTGCGGGTCGATCGAGCCGTCGTTGAAACGGTGCCCCTCGGGCAGCAGCTCGGAGCCGCGGGTCAGCGACCCGTCGACCTCGAGGATCGCGAGGCACCGGGTGAGCGCGACCAGCACGCGTCCGTCGCCGAGCGGCAGGGCGCAGCCGACCTGCTCGCCCACGTCCGAGCGCGAGATCGCGCCGATCCCCTCCGCGGTGAGCGGAGCCGAGAGCACGGCACCCGCCTCGATGTCGACCCAGGTCACGCGACCGGTGCCGGCGTCCCAGACGGGCCCCTCGCTGAGGATGTAGGAAGGGGTGCCCGCAGGCGTCGCGTCGATCATCCGCCCACCGTAGTCGCGGGCGGTGGGAGGCCGGGGGGCGGTTGACGCGCTCCCTTCGACGAGCGAGCGCGCCTCCGCCGCCACCCAGCGGACGAAGTCGGCGGCAGGGCCCGCGAGGGTGGGATCCGCCGTCGCCCCTCGCCGTCGCTGGTCGACAGCGGCCTCGAGCAGTCCGCGCCATCGGGGTTCGGTGCGGCCCAGCCACACCGCCGACTCCGCCTTCCCCGCGACAGTGCCGGACGTCGCCGTCCACAGGAGACGGGCGGCCGTGAGCACGGCGTAGGGCTGGGCCCAGTCGTCCACCAGCACCGCCGGGTCGTCGCGAATCCAGACCGCGCGTGCATCGGCCTGCTGCAGCGCCTCCGCCCGCAGGGCTCGGGGATCGATCTCGGGCACCAGCGTCGCGGCCGACTCCCCCGCCAGCGCGATCGCACGATGCCGGAGCAGCCAGCGCGCGTTCCAGGAGTCGTCGTGCGAGGACTCCACCAGCTCGCGGCTGCCGTTGTCGACGTACAGCCAGAGGCCGTGCGCTCCGACGGGGTCGCGCAGAGCGGAGGCGGTCACCCAGCTGCCCTCGAGCCGTCCGGCCCAGCGCAGCGGAAGGTCGGGAAGGGACCGGTGGAGAGCTCTCGCGGCCGCGATCCGGTCGGCGGAGAGCGCCTCCGCGCTCACGATCACGACATCCGCGTCGCTCGCCCGATCGCCGCAGCCCAGCGCGAACGAGCCCGTGAGGTGGACTCCGACGAGTCCGTCTCCGAGGATGTCCGCGACTCCGTCCCGCAGGGCGAGGAGGGTCTGCTCGAGATCGGCCGCCTCACCCTCCGGCAGCTGCCGCCGGAGAGTGGTGCGGATCGTCATGAGCCGACGGTACGCGCTCCTACACCTCCGCGCACCGTGCGGACAAGGGGTGAATAGCCCGGCGATACAAGGGTCTATCGTCGTCTCGCCGCACCCGAGGAGCAGACGGAGCCGGGGCGACAGGAGGGCCTTCTCATGTCGACAGGTACGACCGACTCGCGTGACGCGAAGGGTCCGGTGCGCAGTCTCGTCCCGGCACGCATCGACAGGCTCCCGTGGACGAGGTTCCACTGGTCGATCGTCGTGGGGCTCGGCTTCTCCTGGGTCCTCGACGGACTCGAGATCCAGATCGTCGCCTCCGCCGGATTCGCGAAGGAGTTCGGCCTCGACGCCGCGCAGGTCGGCGTGCTCGGCTCGGTCTACCTGGTCGGCCAGATCGTGGGGGCGCTCGTCTTCGGGCGGCTCAGCGACAAGCTCGGGCGGCGCAGGCTCTTCATCCTGACCCTGGTGATCTACCTGGTCGCGAGCGGACTCGCCGGCCTCGCGCCGAACTACGCGTTCCTCGCGGTGTTCCGCTTCTTCGCCGGCATGGGCATCGGCGGCGAGTACGCGGCCATCAACTCCGCCATCGACGAGCTGATCCCGTCGAAGTACCGCGGCCGCGTCGACATCGCGATCAACGGCACGTACTGGGGAGGCGCGGCGCTCGGCTCCGCGGCGAACCTGTTCTTCCTCAACGACGAGATCTTCGCCGAGAACGTCGGCTGGCGACTCGGCTTCTTCCTCGGCCCGATCCTCGGACTGGCGATCATCTACCTCCGCCGGCACATCCCCGAGAGCCCGCGCTGGCTGATGACGCACGGCCGGGAGGAGGAGGCGGAGCGCACCGTCGACGAGATCGAGCGCCGCGTGAAGGCCGAGGGCGGCACCGTCGAGCCGGTCGACGACTCGCTGGCGATCACGGTCAAGGCGACCGAGAGCATCCCGTTCCGCACCATCGCCCGCGTGCTGATCAGGCAGTACCCGAAGCGGACGCTGGTCGGCGCGACCATGATGATCACGCAGTCCTTCCTCTACAACGCGATCTTCTTCACCTACGCGCTGGTGCTCGAGAACTTCTACGGCGTGGAGCAGAGCGCCGTCTCGTACTTCTTCTTCCCGTTCGCGATCGGCAATCTGCTCGGCCCGCTGGTGCTCGGCCACCTGTTCGACGTGTGGGGCCGGCGCAAAATGATCTTCCTCACCTACGGGATCTCGGGCGCCGTGCTGGCGCTCTCGGCGCTGCTCTTCAGCATGGACGTGCTGACCGCGACGACCCAGGTCGTGCTCTGGTGCGTCTCGTTCTTCTTCGCCTCGGCCGGCGCCTCGAGCGCCTACCTGACGGTGAGCGAGATCTTCCCGCTCGAGCTGCGCAGCCAGGCGATCTCGTACTTCTTCACCCTCGGCCAGATCGCCGGCGCCGTGGCGCCGACCCTCTACGGCGTGCTGATCGGCGACGGCAGCGACCGCGGACCCCTCACCGTCGGCTACTACGTCGGCGCGGCGGTGATGATCGTCGGCGGCGTGGTGGCGCTCGTCTACGGCGTCGACGCCGAGCGCCGCAGCCTCGAGAGCATCACGGAGCCGCTCTCGACGGTGCGCGACTGACGGCGGGCGGCGGAGTCGCGGTACGCGCCTCGCCGTGCTCCACGCGAGGAGAAGTCTCGTCGCGGCATGTTCTTTTGTCAGGACATTGGGTGTAGCCTGGCGGCACGTCCCTTCTGATCCGCGCCGCCGCCCCTCGCCTCCCGCGAGGCGGCGACAGAAAGTTGTACAGAGCCGTATGACCCCCTCCACCACGACCTACGACGTGCTGACCATCGGCCGCGTCGGCGTCGACATCTACCCGCTCCAAGACGGTCTCGGTCTCGAGGACGTCGAGACCTTCGGCAAGTACCTCGGCGGGAGCGCGGCGAACGTCGCGGTCGCGGCGGCCCGTCACGGCCGCTCCGCCGCCCTGATCTCCCGTGCCGGCGACGACCCCTTCGGCCGCTATGTGAAGCGGGAGCTGCGCCGGCTCGGGGTGTCGGACGAGTTCGTCGGCACCGAGGCGGAGCTCGCGACCCCGGTGACGTTCTGCGAGATCTTCCCGCCGGACGACTTCCCGCTGTACTTCTACCGCAAGCCCAAGGCCCCCGACCTCGCGATCACGGCGCAGTCGCTCGACCTCGACGCCATCCTCCGCGCGAAGGTCTACTGGTCGACCGTCACCGGCCTGACCGAGGAGCCGAGCCGCTCCGCCCACTTCATCGCCTGGAAGGCGCGCGCCCGCAAGGAGCTGACCGTGCTCGACCTCGACTACCGGCCGATGTTCTGGAGCTCCCCGGCGAGGGCGACGCAGGAGGTGGCGAAAGCGCTCGAGTGGGTCACCGTCGCCGTCGGCAACCGCGAGGAGTGCGAGATCGCCGTCGGCGAGACCGACCCGCACCGCGCGGCCGACGCGCTGCTCGAGCGCGGTGTCGAGCTCGCGATCGTCAAGCAGGGCCCCCGGGGCGTGCTCGCCAAGACCCGCTCCGAGACCGTCGAGGTCGCCCCCTTCCCCGTCGAGGTCGTGAACGGTCTCGGTGCGGGCGACAGCTTCGGCGGCGCGCTCACCCACGGCCTGATCGAGGGCTGGGACCTCGAGCGCATCCTCCGCTTCGCCAACGTCGCGGGGGCGATCGTCGCCTCCCGCCGCGAGTGCTCGACGGCCATGCCGACCTCGGACGAGGTCGAGGCCTTCCTCGAGGAGCGCAGCGATGTCGCCGTCTGACGCGCTCCGGAGCGGCGACCGCGACGAGGCCTTCGCCCGGCTGCGCCGGCTCCGCGCCGAGGATCCGACCGCGGTCGCACGGATGCTCGCCGCCCGCCGCCGCCGCCCGCTCCTCGGTGAGAACGGCCGCCTCTTCATCGTGGCCGCCGACCACCCCGCCCGCGGCGCCCTCGGCGTCAGGAGCGACGCGATGGCGATGGCCGACCGCTACGACCTGCTCGACCGACTCGCGACGGCCCTCTCCCGCCCCGGAGTCGACGGCGTGCTCGGGACTCCGGACATCATCGACGACCTCGCCCTCCTCGGCCTGCTCGACGACAAGGTCGTGGTCGGATCGATGAACCGCGGCGGGCTCAAGGGCGCGTCGTTCGAGATGGACGACCGCTTCACGGGCTACGACATCGACGGCATCGTCCGCGACGGCCTCGACTTCGCCAAGACCCTGCTGCGGGTGAACCTCGCCGACCACGGCTCCGCGGCGACCATCGAGGCCAACGCCCGGGCCGTCACCGCCGCCGCGGCGGCCGGGATCCCGATCATGCTCGAGCCGTTCATGAGCGAGTGGGTCGACGGAGGGGTCGTCAACGACCTCAGCGCCGACGCCGTCATCACCTCGATCGCCATCGCCTCCGGCCTCGGCTCGACCTCGGCCTACACGTGGATGAAGCTGCCCGTCGTCGACGAGATGGCGCGGGTGATGGCCGCCACGACCATGCCGACCCTCCTCCTCGGCGGCGACCCGCAGGGCAGCCCGGAGGCCACCTACGCCAAGTGGCGCGAGGCGCTCGCCCTGCCCGGCGTGCGCGGGCTCGTCGTCGGCCGCACCCTCATCTACCCGGCCGACGGAGACGTCGCCTCCGCCGTCGACACCGCCGCCGCACTCGTGCACGGCGTCACCTCCTGAGCCCCGCACCGCTCCGCCCCTCCACAGAAGCGCCGCTCTGAGAAGCGTCCCTCCACAGAAGAAGGAATCATGTCCGAGACCACCGGCATCGCGCCGCTCACCACCGTCACCGTCGTCCCGCACTGGATCGACGGCGCACCGTCGCCCTCGACCTCGGGCCGCACCGCGCCCGTCTACGACCCGGCCCTCGGCGTCGTGACGAAGGAGGTGGCCCTCGCCGACCAGGACGAGATCGCGGCCGCCGTCGCGTCCGCCAAGGCCGCCTTCCCCGCCTGGCGCGACCTCTCGCTGACCAAGCGGCAGGCGATCCTGTTCCGCTTCCGCGAGCTGCTCGAGTCCAAGAAGGGCGAGCTCGCCGAGATCATCACCTCCGAGCACGGCAAGGTCCTCTCGGACGCGCTGGGCGAGATCACCCGCGGCCAGGAGGTCGTGGAGTTCGCGACCGGCCTCGCGCACCACCTCAAGGGCGAGTACTCCGAGCAGGTCTCGACCGGAGTCGACGTCTACTCGACGAAGCAGCCGCTCGGCGTCGTCGGCATCATCTCGCCGTTCAACTTCCCGGCCATGGTGCCGATGTGGTTCTTCCCCATCGCCATCGCGGCCGGCAACACGGTGATCCTCAAGCCCAGCGAGAAGGACCCGTCCGCCGCGATCTGGATGGGCGAGCTGTGGAAGGAGGCCGGCCTCCCCGACGGCGTCTTCACCGTCCTCAACGGCGGCAAGGAGGCCGTCGACGGCCTGCTCACCCACCCCGACGTCCGCTCGATCTCGTTCGTCGGCTCGACTCCCATCGCGCAGTACGTCTACGAGACGGGCACCAAGCACGGCAAGCGCGTGCAGGCCCTCGGCGGCGCCAAGAACCACATGCTCGTGCTCCCGGACGCCGATCTCGACCTCGTCGCGGACTCGGCGATCAACGCCGGCTTCGGCTCGGCGGGAGAGCGGTGCATGGCGATCTCGGTCGTCGTCGCGGTCGAGCCCGTCGCGGACGAGCTGATCACGAAGATCCAGGAGCGCGCGTCGAAGCTGCGCATCGGCGACGGCCGTCGCGGCTGCGACATGGGGCCGCTCGTCACCGAGCAGCACCGCGACAAGGTCGCCTCCTACATCGCCATCGCGGAGGAGGACGGCGCCGAGGTCGTCGTCGACGGCCGCGGCATCGAGGTCGACGGAGCCGCCGACGGCTTCTGGCTCGGCCCCACCCTCCTCGACAGGGTCCCCACGACCTCGCGCGCCTACACCGAGGAGATCTTCGGCCCGGTCCTCTCGATCGTCCGCGTCGCCTCCTACGAGCAGGGCGTCGACCTCATCAACAACGGGGCGTTCGGCAACGGCACGGCGATCTTCACGAACGACGGAGGCGCCGCCCGGCGCTTCCAGAACGAGGTCGAGGTCGGCATGATCGGCATCAACGTCCCGATCCCAGTGCCGGTCGCGACGTTCTCGTTCGGCGGCTGGAAGTCGTCCCTCTTCGGCGACACCAAGGCGCACGGCGCGGAGGGCGTCCGCTTCTTCACCCAGCAGAAGGCGATCACCTCGCGCTGGCTCGACCCGTCCCACGGCGGCATCAACCTCGGATTCCCCCAGAATTGACCGCTCGCCATCTGACGCTGGTGGATCTCGATACGCCCGCTCCGCGGGCTGCGGGCTCGATCAGCATGCAAGGGCAGCAGCGGGCAACGGGCGCAGCAGCAGCCCGCGGCTCCGCCCGCCAGCATGCTGGTCGAGTAGCCGCCGCAAGCGGCGTATCGAGACCCACGTCCGTCAGCAGCTCGGATCTGCAGGCCCACCCGCCCAGCATGCTGGTCGAGTAGCCGCCGCAGGCGGCGTATCGAGACCCACGTCCGCCAGCAGCTCGGATCTGCAGGCCCACCCGCCCAGCATGCTGGTCGAGTAGCCGCCGCAGGCGGCGTATCGAGACCCACCAGCGTCAGAAGACCGTTCTCCAGCACGCACGCGAGAAAGAAGGCAACGATGCAACGGCGCAACGACTGGATGTTCCCCCGCGGAGCACTGAGCCGCGACGGGTGGGAGTCCGTCGTCGACGACAGCGTCCCCGGGTGGCGGCACACCGGGCTGCGGGTCGCCGAGCTGGGCGACGGCGACGAGGTGGACCTGCCCGCCGCCGGGCTCGAGCGGCTCGTCGTCCCCCTCTCCGGCTCGTTCACCGTCCGGCACCAGAGCTCGGGCCCGTCGACGACCACCCTGCTGGAGGGTCGGGACTCGGTCTTCGACGGTCCGAGCGACGTGCTCTACCTCTCGACGCTGTCGTCCGCGACCGTGTCGGGGGTGGGGCGGGTCGCGATCGCGGAAGCACCTGCCGCCTCCGTCCACCCGAGCCGCCACATCGCGCGCGTCGACATCCCCGTCGAGCTGCGGGGCGCCGGCCGCTCGAGCCGCCAGGTGCACAACTTCGGCACCCCCGGCGCGCTCGAGGCCGACCGGTTCATCGTCTGCGAGGTCATCACTCCGGCCGAGAACTGGTCGAGCTTCCCCGCGCACAAGCACGACGAGGAGATCCCCGGGCAGGAGACGCGGCTCGAGGAGATCTACTACTTCGAGTCCGCCGTCAGCCGCGGCGTGCAGGCCCCTCCGGCCGCCGAGCCGTTCGGGATGTTCAGCACCTCGTCCTCCCCCGCGGGAGAGATCACGATCGACGCCACCGTGCGCAGCGGAGACATCGCCCTCGTCCCGTTCGGCTACCACGGCCCCGCGGTCGCGGCGCCCGGCTACGACCTCTACTACCTCAACGTCATGGCGGGCCCGGGATCCGAGCGCGCCTGGCTGATCAGCGACCATCCCGCGCACGGCTGGATCCGCGGCACCTGGGACGGCCAGGAGATCGACCCGCGACTCCCGTACACCACGACCGAAGGAAGCACGCACGCATGAGCACGACGAAGCGGATGACCGTCAGCCAGGCGCTGATCGAGTTCCTCGCGAACCAGTGGACCGTCGACGGCGACGTCCGCGAGCGCACCATCGCCGGGACCTTCGGGATCTTCGGTCACGGTAACGTCGCCGGGATCGGCCAGGCCCTGAAGCAGATCGAGGCCGAGCAGCCCGGCCTGATGCCCTACCACCAGGCCCGCAACGAGCAGGCGATGGTGCACCAGTCGGTGGGGTACGCCCGGATGCGGCGACGCCGCGCGACCTACGCGAGCGCCGCCTCCGTGGGCCCGGGAGCCGCGAACATGCTGACCGGCGCGGCCCTCGCGACCACCAACCGGCTCCCCGCGCTGCTGCTGCCCAGCGACACCTTCGCGACCCGCGTGGCCGACCCGGTGCTGCAGCAGATCGAGCTGCCGCACGACACGTCGGTGCAGGTGACCGATGCCTTCCGGCCGCTCTCGCGCTTCTTCGACCGCGTCGACCGCCCCGAGAAGCTCTTCTCCATCGCCCTCGCCGCGATGCGCGTCCTGACCGACCCGGCCGAGACGGGGGCGGTCACGATCGCGCTGCCCGAGGACGTCCAGGCCGAGAGCCTCGACGTCCCGCTCGAGTTCCTCGCCCCGCGCGAGTGGCACCTGCGCCGTCCGCTGCCGGAGGCGGGCCCGCTCGCCCGCGCGGTCGCCGCGATCCGCAACGCGGAGAACCCGATCATCGTCGCCGGCGGCGGCGTGATCTACAGCGGCGCCGAGGACGCGCTGAAGGCCCTCGTCGAGGCGACCGGCATCCCGGCCGGCACCACCCAGGCGGGCGGCGGATCGCTGGACTGGGACCACCCGCAGTACCTCGGCGGCATCGGCGCGACGGGCACGACCGCGGCGAACCGCCTCGCCGCGCAGGCCGACGTCGTCATCGGCATCGGCACCCGGTACTCCGACTTCACCACCGCCAGCCGCACCGCGTTCCAGGCCCCCGACGTGACCTTCGTGAACGTCAACGTCGCCTCGTTCGACGCCTACAAGCACGGCTCGCAGCTGCCGGTGATCGCCGACGCGAGGGAGGCGCTCACCGCACTGCTCGCCGCGCTCGGCGACCACACCGTTCCCGCCGAGTGGGCCCGGCAGGCCGCCGACGAGAAGTCCGCCTGGGACGCGACCGTCGACGCGGCCTTCGAGCCCACGGGCAGCTCCCTGCCCGGGCAGGCCGAGATCATCGGAGCGGTCCAGTCCGCCTCCGAGCCGCGGGACGTCGTCATCCAGGCCGCCGGCTCGCTGCCGGGCGATCTGCACAAGCTGTGGCGGGTGCGCGACAGCCTCGGCTACCACGTCGAGTACGCGTTCTCGTGCATGGGCTACGAGATCGCCGGTGGCCTCGGGGTGCGCCGTGCCGCTCCGGACCGCGACGCGATCGTCATGGTCGGCGACGGGTCGTACCTGATGCTGCACACCGAGCTGGTCACCGCGGTGGCCGAGGGGATCAAGCTCATCGTGATCCTGCTGCAGAACCACGGCTACGCCTCGATCGGCCACCTCTCCGAGACCGTCGGCTCCGAGCGCTTCGGCACGAAGTACCGGTTCCAGGACGAGACGGGCGGCTTCCAGGGGACGCGGACGCTCCCCATCGACCTCGCGGCGAACGCCCGCAGCTACGGAGTCGACACGATCGAGATCGAGCCGAGCCCCCGCGCGATCGACGACCTGAAGGCGGCGATCGCCGCCGCGAAGGCCTCCGACACGACGACCCTCATCCACGTGAACAGCGACCCGCTGTCCTACTCGCCCGACGGCGAGGGCTGGTGGGACGTGCCCGTCGCCGAGACGTCGACGCTCGAGTCGACGGAGACCGCTCGCCGGACCTACCTCGAGAAGCGCGAGCGGCAGCGCCCGCTGCTCGGCTGAGCGCCGCCAGCATGCTGGTCGAGTAGCCCCGCAGGGGCGTATCGAGACCCACGTCCGTCAGCAGAGGAGACTTCTGCTCCACCCTTCTGACGGACGTGGATCTCGATACGCCCGCTGCGCGGGCTACTCGATCAGCGAGGGAGGGAACGCGCGGAGAAGAACACGTCCGCTGGGAGGCTCACCGAGGAAGAGACCCTCGGAAGCTCGCTGGTCGAGCAGCCGCCGCAGGCGGCGTATCGAGACCCACCTCCCTGCAGACGTGAGACCTCTTCCTTCTTCTGCGATGCGGGCCGTGGGCTCGATCACCGCCTTTCCGACGTCCTCATCACCGATCGACGAGCGTGATCTCGAACGAG
The DNA here is from genome assembly GCF_009807095.1 of Rathayibacter sp. VKM Ac-2754. Lineage (GTDB taxonomy): Bacteria > Actinomycetota > Actinomycetes > Actinomycetales > Microbacteriaceae > Rathayibacter. Next base: position 36,916 of record NZ_WUCC01000009.1, read on the forward strand.
TAGAGGTCGGGGCGGTAGCAGTGCTGGCCGTACTCGACCGCGCGACCGGAGTTGTCGAAGGCGGTCCGCGTCATGGTCAGCACGGCCGCGCCCTTGCGCAGGTCGAGCAGCTCGGCCTCGCGGGCCGTGGCCGCGCGCGCACCGATCCGCTGCTTGGCGACGCGCATCGCGACGCCCCTGGCCCGCAGCAGCTGGTAGAGACCGTGCGTCTCGAGGGCGGTGAGGTCGAGGTCGACGAACTCGGCCGGGAGGATGTTGTCGAGCACGGCCAGCGGCACGCCGTCCGCCGAGCGGACGCGCACGATGTGCACGACCGGCGACCCGAGCTCGACGCCGAGCGCCCCCGCCGCCGTCTCGTCGGCCACTCCGACCGAGGAGTGCAGGGTCCGCGTCTCGGGCGTCTGCCCGGACCGCTGGAGGTCCTCGTAGAGGCTCGTGAGCTCGACGTTGCGGGTCACCCGCCCGTGCACCACCTGCGTGCCGATCCCTCGACGACGCACGAGGAGCCCCTTGTCGACGAGGTCCTGGATGGCGCGCCGGATCGTCGGACGCGACATCCCGAGGCGGTTGCCCAGCGCCACCTCGTTCTCGAGACGCGAGCCGGCCGGCAGCGTCTCGTCGAGGATGGCCTTCTCGAGGCGGGTTGCGATCTGGTGGTAGAGCGGGATCGGGCCCGAGCGATCGAGGTCCATGAAGAGATCCATGGGCAGGGTCTGCTCCTCCTGAAGTGCCATGTGTCTCCCCCGTCGTCACGCCGTGCGTATGGGCTTACATTATGCCCTCCATGTCACCTCGCGCTCCTTACGTCTTATTGTTAGGACAATTGCTCCTGGCGCCACTAGGCTGATTCCCATCACTCGACGGTGATCCCGTCGGCCGGACCAGCCCTGGAGAAGACATGAGCGACACGCTGACCGCAGACGAGACCTCGACCGCCGCGGCGCCGGTCCTCCCCCTGCGCGCCGCGGCCGAGAGCACGCCGACCAGCCTGTGGAACGACTCCGCCGATCTGCGCGAGCTCGAGCGCTCCATCTCGTTCGGCGCCGTGGGCGCGACCTGCAACCCCGTGATCGCGCTGACCACCATCGAGAAGAACCTCGACGTCTGGGCCCCCCGGATCGCGCAGCTGGCGCTCGAGAACCCCACCGCGGGCGAGAGCGAGCTCGGCTGGCTCGCCATCGAGGCCATGTCGATCGAGGCGGCCGCCCTCCTCGTCCCCGCGTTCCGGGCGAGCGGCGGCCGCGACGGCCGGCTCTCGGTGCAGACCGATCCGCGCCTCCACCGCGACGCCGACGCCCTCGTCGCCCAGGCCGTGCACTTCTCTGAGCTGGCCGAGAACATCATCGTGAAGATCCCCGCGACCGCGGTCGGCATCCGCGCGATCGAGGAGGCGACGTACCGCGGAGTGAGCATCAACGCCACGGTCTCCTTCACCGTCGCGCAGGCCGTCGCCGTCGCCGAGGCGATCGAGCGCGGTCTCGACCGTCGCACGGCGGAGGGGCTGCCCGAGCACGAGTTCGGCTCGGTCGTGACCATCATGGGCGGGCGACTCGACGACTGGATCAAGGCCTCCGCCGCCGCCGATCGACGCCTCGTCGAGCCGGGGTACCTCGAGTGGGCCGGAGTCGCCGCCCTCAAGAAGGCCTACTCGATCTTCCGCGAGCGCGGCTACCGCTCCCGCATCCTCTCGGCCGCCTTCCGGAACCACCTGCAGTGGTCCGAGCTCGTCGGCGGCGACCTCGTCGTCTCCCCGCCGTTCGAGTGGCAGCTGCTGATCGACGAGAACCGGATCGCGGTCGACTTCGATCGGATCGACTCCCCCGTCGCCCCCGAGATCCTCGAGGCGCTGCTCGAGCTGCCGGAGTTCCGCCGCGCCTACCTCGAGGACGGCATGAGCATCGACGAGTTCGACTCGTTCGGCGCGACCCGGCGCACGCTGCGGCAGTTCCTCGACGCGGACGCCCGCCTCGACGCCCTGGTCCGCGACATCCTCCTCCCGGTGATCTGATCCGGTGGGCGGGGAGAGCGGGGGCGGCACCGACGACATCACCTTCCGCTCCCGCCGCTGGGTGCGCCCCGAGGACCTGAACGCCCACGGGAGCCTCTTCGGCGGCAGCCTCCTGCGCTGGATCGACGAGGAGGCGGCGATCTACGCGATCCTGCAGCTCGGGAACCCGCGCGCGGTCACGAAGTTCATCTCCGAGATCGAGTTCGTCTCCTCCGCGGTGCAGGGCGATCTCATCGAGATGGGACTGCGCGCCACCGCGTTCGGCCGCACGTCGCTGACGATGCGGGCCGAGGTGCGCAACATGATCACCCGCCACCGCATCCTCGCGATCGACCGCATCGTCTTCGTCGGCCTCGACGACCAGGGCCGGCCGACTCCGCACGGCTACACCGGCATCACCTACGAACGCGATCGGCTGCCGGCGCACGGCTGACACGTGCGGGGCGCCCCCTGAACCCGAGCACGGGCAGGGGGCGTCCCGCCGACCTCACTTCCCGGTGCGGACCGTGTAGATCGCGCCGGTCGTGACGTCCTCCTCGATCGCCTCGAGGGTCCGGCCGCGGGTCTCGGGAACCTGCGTCGCGATGAAGACCAGCGCGACCACGCCGATGCCCGCGAAGACGAAGAACGTGCCCGAGATGCCGATCGCCTCGACCACCGTCGGGAACCACAGGCCGAGCACCGCGTTCGCGATCCAGCCGAAGAACACCGCGAGGCCGATGGCGAAGCCGCGGATGAAGAGCGGGAAGATCTCGGCGAGCATCACCCAGATGGCGATGTTGAGGAAGGTCTGCATCGAGCCGACGAAGAGGACGACGAGCAGCAGGATCACGAAGGGACGCGCGGCGTTGCCGACCGGCAGCGCGATCGACGCGACGCCGATCAGGAAGTGCATGGCCGTGGTCAGCGAGAAGCCGAGCAGGAGGGTCGTGCGCCGGTTGATCCGCTGCATCAGCGAGAGGCCGATGACGCCTCCGATGACCGAGATGACACCGGGCGCGATGTTCGCGATGAGGGCCGACCCCTCGTCGAACCCGGCCTCGGTCAGCACCGACTGGCCGTAGTACATGATCGAGTTGATCCCGGTGAGCTGCTGGCCCACGCTGATGCCGATGCCGACCAGCACGATCCGGAGGATCCACTTGTCCTTCAGAGATCGCCAACCGCCCTGCGGACGGGCCGACTCCGCACGCGCGGTGCTCTCGATCTCGTCGAGCTCGGCCTGGGCCCGCTCGCGGCTGCGGACGGTGGTCAGCACCGCGAGCGCGTCGTCCATCCGGCCCTTCGAGATCAGCCAGCGCGGCGACTCCGGGACGCCCGCCATGCCGATCAGCAGAGCGGCGGCGGGGAGCGCGCTGACCGCCAGCATGTAGCGCCAGACGCTGCCGTGGTCGGCCCAGACGGTGCCGATGATCGCGTTGACGACGAAGGCCGACAGCTGTCCGACGACGATCATGAGCTCGTTCCGGCCGGCGATGGAGCCGCGGATCTCGTAGGGCGCCAGCTCCGACAGGAAGACCGGCACGACGACGGAGGCGCCGCCGACCGCGAGACCGAGGACGGAGCGGCCCACCACCATCACCTCGAGGTTCGGCGCGAAGACGCAGGTGAGCGCGCCCGCGATGAACAGGATCGCGAGGAGGATGATCGTCCGTCGCCGGCCCCAGGAGTCGGAGAGGCGGCCGCCGAGCAGGGCGCCGATCGCGGCGCCGACCAGGAGGGAGCTGGTGACGACGCCCTCGGTGAGGGTCGTGAGTCCGAGCTCCTCGGCCATCGGGGCGAGCGCCCCGTTGATGACGCCGGTGTCGTAGCCGAAGAGCAGGCCGCCGAGGGTCGCGATGAGGGCGACGACGCCGAGGCGGCGGCTGTGCGGACCCGCGGTGAGGGGCGGTAGCGAGCGGGAGGGGTGGGCTGGTGCAGTCACGGAGACTCCTTCGTCCGGTGGTGAGGCCCCCTGGCCGTGCCGTGGTCGACGTCGTCGTGACTCTCCGGAGCCGGGGTGCGACGACGTCGACGCTGCCTTCCCGGTCGAGCATACCTCACTTATGGTCAATGTGCTATTGTAAGAACATTAGCCAGACCGCTACCAGGGAGTTGTACACCGCCGTATGATCCAGACACTCGTCCGCGCCTCCGCCCCCACCGCCGGAGACCCCCGGTGAAGGCCTCCCTCGCCGGCGCTCCCGTCAGCTTCGGCGTCTTCGAGCTGACTCCCGAGGGGTCGGAGGTCGTCTCGCCCGACGATCTCGTCGACATCCTGGCCCAGGCCGGCTACACCGGCGTCGACCTCGGCCCGGTCGGCTACCTCGGCCGGGGCGCCGAGCTGCGCGGGCGGCTCGAGCGGTCCGGACTCGAGCTCGCAGGCGGCTGGATCCAGCTGCCCTTCACCGACGACGAGGCCTTCGCCGCCGCGCTCCCGCAGCTGCACGAGACCCTGCGGCTCTTCTCCGAGGCGTCCGAGAGCGGACCGTCGCGGCTCCCCCTGCCCACCCTCGCCGACGACGGCTCGACCGCCCGGCGCTCCTCCCCCGGTCGCGGCGAGGCCGCCGATCCCCTCGACGAGGAGCGCTGGTCGCGTCTCGTCGCCAATGTCGACCGCGCCGCGACGATCGTCCGGGCCGCCGGCTTCGAGCCGACCTTCCACCACCACGCGGGCACCTACATCGAGTCGCCCGGCGAGATCGACCGGTTCGTCGGGGCCGTCGACGTCGGCCTGACCCTCGACACCGGTCACCTGCTGATCGGCGGAGGCGATCCCGTCGCCGCGATCGACCGGTGGGGTCCGCACATCAACCACCTGCACCTCAAGGACGTCGACGTCGCCGAGCTCCACCGCGTGCTCTCCGCCGGCGGCGGCATGCGCGAGGTCTGGTCCTCGTCGTCCTTCGTCGCCTTCGGCCGGGGCGACATCGACCTCGACGCGGTGATGACCGCGATCGACTCGAGCGGCTACGACGGCTGGGTGGTGGTGGAGCAGGATGTGCTCAACGCGCCCGACGCCGTCATCGACGACTTCCGCGCCGAGCGCGGCGAAGACCAGAGGATCAACCGCGAGGCGCTCCGCTCCTGGGTGTGAGCCCGCCCCGCCCCCCTCACTCTCCCCACCCTCTCGACCGCCCCCTGGGCAGCTAGGACAACGACGTGACTCACAAGCCGCTCCGCTTCGGACTCATCGGCACCGGCCGCATCGGCCAGGTGCACGCCGCCAACATCGCGGCCGACCCCGAGGCCGCCCTCGCCTGGGTGTGCGACCCCTTCATCGACGGTGCGAACGCCGTCTCGGCCCTCTACGGCGGGACGGTGACGACCGACGCGGCCGAGATGTTCGCCTCCGGTGAGATCGACGCGGTGCTCATCGCCTCGCCCACCGCGACGCACGTCGACCTCCTCGAGGCGGCGATCGACGCCGGCGTCCCCGCCCTGTGCGAGAAGCCGATCGACCTCGACATCGCCCGCGTCGACGCGCTCCTGCCCCGGGTGCAGTCGTCGGGGGTGCCGATCGCGCTCGGCTTCAACCGCCGCTTCGACCCCGCGTTCGCCGAGGCGCGCGCCCGGGTCGCGGCCGGCGAGATCGGAGCGCTCGAGCAGCTCTCGATCATCAGCCGCGACCCCGCCGCCCCGCCCGCCGCCTACGTGGCGGTGTCCGGAGGCATCTTCCGCGACATGACGATCCACGACTTCGACATGGCCCGCTTCTTCCTGCCCGACATCGTCGAGGTCTCGGCGACGGGCACCACGACCTTCGACCCCGGCGCGCGCGAGCACGGCGACTTCGACACCGCGGTCGTCACCCTCCGCGCCTCCTCCGGCGCCCTCGTCTCGATCACGAACTCGCGCCACAGCTCGGTCGGCTACGACCAGCGCATCGAGGCGTTCGGCGCCGACGGCTCGATCGAGGTCGCGAACGCGCTGACGAGCCTGGTGAGCGTCTCGAACGCGTCGAGCGTCCAGGCGAAGCCGCCGTACCAGGACTTCTTCCTCGAGCGCTACTCCGTCGCCTACCGGGCCGAGCTCAGCGAGTTCATCAAGCTCGCGCGGGGCGAGGAGTCGACCAGCCCCACCTTCGCCGATGGTCGCGCCGCGCTGATCCTCGCCGACGCCGCCGCCCGCTCGGCCGTCGAGCGCGTCGCGGTCGGCGTCGCACTGTGACCGCGGCGAGCGGGGAGACGAAGCGATGAGCCTCCGCCTGGCCGCGTCCGCAGAGATGCTCTTCGCCGAGCTGGACTTCGCCGACCGCGTGCGCCGCCTGCACGAGCGCGGCTTCGAGGTCGAGATCTGGGACTGGTCGACGAAGGACCTGCCCGACCTCGCGGCGACCGGCGCGACGTTCTCGTCGATGACGGGCTACCTGTTCGGCGACCTCACGACCCCGGACGGGATCGCCGAGCTCCTCCGCACCGCCGAGCTCTCGCTCGACGCGGCCGAGATCATCGACAGCCCCCGCCTCAATCTGCACGGCACCGGCCTCGCGCCGGGCGGGCTGCCGGTCCGGCCTGGCAGCGACGTGTCTCCCCAGGAGCGCGACCGGGCGCAGGAGACGCTCACCCGTCTCGCCGAGCTCGGCGAGTCCCGCGGCAGGGTCTTCACCCTCGAGAACCTCAACACCGCGGTCGACCACCCGGGCACGCCGTTCGCCCGCGCGGAGGACACGCTCGCGCTGGTCAGCGCCGTCGATCGGGCGGGGCTCCGACTCAACCTCGACCTCTACCACGCGCAGATCGGCGAGGGGAACCTGATCGAGCTGGTGCGCCGCGCCCAGCCGTGGATCGGCGAGATCCAGGTGGCCGACGTGCCGGGCCGCTGCGAGCCGGGCACCGGCGAGATCCGCTACGAGGCGATCGCTCGCGAGCTGCGCACGCTCGGCTACGACGGCGTCGTGGGTCTCGAGGCCTGGCCCTCGACCGACTCGGAGTCGGCCCTCGACGCCTTCGAGGCGGCCTTCCGCGGCTGACGCCCACCCCCCCCTCGCTGATCGAGTAGCCCGCGCAGCGGGCGTATCGAGATCCACGTCCTTCAGCACGAAGGCTTCAACCCGATCTGCTGACGCTGGTGGGTCTCGATACGCTCCTCCGGGGCTACTCGACCAGCATGAGGGAGGGACGGCGCACGCCGACTTCTCCCCCATCCCCGAGACACGAAGCGGCCTCTCCGCTTCTGAGAGAAGTGCCCTCCTGCGCACGCCCCTCTCCTCGCTGATCGAGTAGCCCGCGCAGCGGGCGTATCGAGATCCACGTCCGTCAGAAGGCCGAGCCCGAGGACCGGCCTGCTCACGCGGGGGCTACTCGACCAGCATCCTCGTCAGCTGTCGTAGGTGGTGGGCCCCGTCACGCCGTGCACCGTCTCCCACGCGCGCGCCGCGTCGCTGCGGACGGCCGCCTCGACGATCTCGGCCGCCGACCACGCGTCCGACGCCGAGGGGGCGAGCTGCCGCCCCGCGAGGACCGAGCCGAGGAACAGCGAGGCCTCGATCGTCTTGAGGTCGTCGAACCCCATGCTCGTCCCGGCGCCGGGCTGGAACCGCCCGAAGTCGCCGAAGCCCGGCTCGGCCATCACGGTCCGGTAGCCGCTGGGGTCGTCGGCGAGCTGCAGCTCGTTCAGCCGCTGGAAGTCCCAGCGCAGCGACCCCTTCGTGCCGTACACCTCGAGCGCGTACTCGGCGCGGGGCCCGACGGCCACCCGGCTCGCCTCGAGCACCGCGACGGCGCCCGACTCGAACCGGCCGAGGAGCGCCGCGTAGTCCTCGTTCTCGACGGCGCCCTTCGCCGCGTCGTCGTCGCCCTTGCTGAAGTGACCGGCCGCCGCGGAGCCGGGCAGCGGACGCTCGCGGACGAAGGTCTCGGTGACCGCGGAGACCGAGTCGATCCTCCCGACCACGTACTGCGCCAGGTCGGCGCCGTGCGACAGGAGGTCGCCGAGGACGCCGGACCCCGCGCGGTCGCGCAGGAAGCGCCAGGTGAGCGCGCCGAGCGGATCGGCCGAGTAGTCGGCCAGCAGGCGCACGCTGACGTTCGTCACGGTACCGAGCGCGCCCGCGCCCACCAGAGCGCGGGCCTTCGCCACCGCCGGCGCGTGGCGGTAGTTGAAGCCGACCGACGTCACGATCCCGGCGGTCCCGGCCGCGCGCGCGATGTCCGAGGACTCGAGTGCGGAGCGCCCCATCGGCTTCTCGATCCAGAACGGCTTGCCCGCCTCGGCCGCCGCGAGGGCGACCTCGCGGTGCAGGAAGTTGGGCGCGCAGATCGAGACGACGTCGACCTCGGGGTCGGCGAGCACCTCGCGGTAGTCGGCCGTGGCGCGCCGGTAGCCGAGGACCTCCCGGGCGCTCGTGCGGGTCGCGGGGTCGGTGTCGGCGGCCGAGACGAGGTCGACGGCGACCCCGAGGTCCGGATAGTGCTCCGGGACCGCGCGATACGCACGAGTATGGAGGCGACCCATCCATCCGACCGATACCAGTCCGACTCCCAGTCGGTGAACCATGGCGCTCTCATTCCTTCTCGTCGACGCTGAACGGCACCACTCTACCTCCATGACAATATGTATTGACATTTGCAACGCCCGACTTCATACTCGACGCGACAGCGACGTTTTCCCGGACCGTCATCGACGACGGCATCCGCATCGAAGGGACTTTCAATGAAGAAGCGATTCCTCACCGGACTCGGCGTCACGGCCGCGGCCGCACTGCTGCTGAGCGGATGCACGGGGACCGGTCAGGAGCCCGCCGCCAGTGCCGGAGGCGGCGGCGACTACACCTACGCCGTCGTCACGCACTCCGGCCCCGGCGACGCCTTCTGGGACCGCGTGAAGTCGGGGGCCGAGGCCGCCGGCGCCGACTACGGAGCGACGATCACCTACAACGCCGATCCCGACCCGGCCAAGCAGTCGCAGCTGATCGACAACGCGGTGGCCCAGGGAGTCGACGGCATCGTCGTCTCGATGGCCAACCCCGACGGAGTGAAGGACAGCGTCGAGAAGGCGGTCGCCGCCGGCATCCCGGTGGTCACCATCAACTCGGGCATCGAGCGCTCGGCCGAGTTCGGCGCTCTCACCCACATCGGCCAGAGCGAGACCGTCGCCGGCGAGGCCGTCGGCACGAAGCTCGCCGAGGCGGGGGCGACGAACGCCCTCTGCGTCATCCAGGAGGCGGGCAACGTCGGTCTCGAGGAGCGCTGCAAGGCGGCCGCCTCGACCTTCGGCGGCACGATGTCGAACCTGCAGGTCGACGGAACGAACGACGCCGAGGTCAAGGCGACGATCAAGTCGAAGCTGCAGTCCGACCCCTCGATCGACGGCGTCCTGACGCTCGGCGGCCAGTACGCTATCGACGCCGTCGGCGCCGTCTCGGAGTCGGGCAGCTCGGCGCAGGTCGGCACCTTCGACCTCTCGGAGGACGTGGTCACGGCGGTCGAGGACGGCTCGATCGCCTTCGCGGTCGACCAGCAGCCCTACGTCCAGGGCTTCCTCGGCGTCACCGCGCTCTCGCTCTACAGCACCAACGGCAACGTCATCGGGGGCGGCCAGCCCGTCTACTCCGGTCCCGCCTTCGTGACGAAGGAGAACGCCGCGGCGGTCGCCGAGTTCGCCGCGAACGGCACCCGCTAGCAGCACCACGGAGGCCGGCGTCGCCCCGCGCCGGCCTCCGCTCTCCCCCTTCGAACAGGAGTCACCGTTGACGACCACAGACATCGTGACGATCGCCACGAGGCCACGCCTCGAGAGACGTCCTCTCCGCAAGATCCTGGCCCGGCCCGAGACCGGCGCGCTCGTCGCAGCCCTCGCCGTGCTGGTGTTCTTCTCCCTCTACACCCCTCAGTTCCTGAGCCTCGCCGGAGCGGGCGTCTGGCTCGAGTCCGCCTCGACCTTCGGCATCATGGCGGTCGCCGTCGCGATGCTGATGATCGGCGGCGAGTTCGACCTCTCGGCCGGAGTCATGACCGGCTTCTCGGCCCTCATCGTCGGCATCCTGACCACCCACTACGGGCTCAGCATCTGGATCGCCGTCCTGATCTCGCTGGTCACCTGCCTCGGAGTGGGCGCCCTCAACGGCATCCTCGTGATGAAGACCGGACTGCCGAGCTTCATCGTCACCCTCGGCACCTTCTTCGCCCTCGCCGGGATCGACCTCGCCGTGACCAAGATCATCACCGGCCAGGTCGCGATCCAGGGCATGACGAACGTCCCGGCCTACGACAGCATCCAGCCGGTCTTCGGCTCCTCCCTCACCCTCGGCACCGGCACGTTCTACGTCTCGGTGCTCTGGTGGTTCGCCGTCACGGCGGTCGCCACCTGGATCCTGCTGCGCACCCGCGCCGGCAACTGGATCTTCGCCGTCGGCGGTGCGCTCACCTCCTCGCGCCAGATCGGCGTGCCCGTGCTCAAGACCAAGATCGGCCTCTTCATGGGCACCGCCGGCGCGGCGTGGCTCGTCGGGATGATCTCGCTCTTCCGCACCTCGACCGTGCAGGCGAACACCGGCGTCGGCCAGGAGTTCATCTACATCATCTGCGCGGTCGTCGGCGGCTGCCTGATGACCGGCGGCTACGGCTCCGCGATCGGCGCCGCACTCGGCGCCCTCATCTACGGCATGGTCTTCCAGGGCATCACCTTCGCCCAGTGGGACACCAACTGGCTGCGCACCGTCCTCGGCGGCATGCTGCTCGCGGCCGTGCTGCTGAACAACTTCGTCCGGACACGAGCAGGAGGCGGGCGATGAGCGCCGAGTACACGACCAGCGGACCGTCGACCGGGCGACCGGCAGCGCCCCGCACCCCGGTCGGCGCGACGATCGTCGAGGTCCGCGACATCGGCAAGAGCTACGGAGCCGTCAACGCGCTCGCCGGAGTGTCCACCACGGTGAACGCGGGTCAGGTCACCTGCGTGCTCGGCGACAACGGCGCGGGCAAGTCGACGTTCATCAAGATGCTCGCCGGCGCCCACACTCCGTCAGAGGGGCAGCTGCTCCTCGACGGCGAGCCGGTCACGTTCTCGTCCCCCCGCGCTGCGCTGCAGGCGGGCATCGCGACGGTCTACCAGGACCTCGCCGTCGTGCCGCTGATGCCGGTCTGGCGCAACTTCTTCCTCGGCTCCGAGATCACGAAGGGCATCGGACCGCTGCGGCGACTCGACGTCAAGGCGATGCGCGCGATCACCCAGTCCGAGCTCGCGAACATGGGCATCGACCTGCGCGACGTCGACCAGCCGATCGGCACGCTCTCGGGCGGCGAGCGCCAGTGCGTCGCGATCGCCCGGGCGGTGTACTTCGGCGCCCGCGTGCTCATCCTCGACGAGCCGACCGCCGCCCTCGGCGTCAAGCAGAGCGGAGTGGTGCTCAAGTACATCGCCCGCTCGCGCGACCAGGGCCTCGGGGTCGTCTTCATCACTCACAACCCGCACCACGCCTACCCGGTCGGCGATCGCTTCCTGCTCCTGAACCGCGGCACCAGCCTCGGCAACTTCGAGAAGAGCGAGATCAGCCTCGGCGAGCTCACCAGCCTCATGGCCGGAGGGGCGGAGCTCGCCTCCCTCGCCCACGAGCTCGAGCGGTCGATGGGTCCCGACTCCGACCTCGCGGCCGAGGTGGCGCACGAGGCCGCCGCGAGCCCGTCGACGGCACCCGACCGCGCGGGGGCGAACCCCGCGGTCTGACACCGCGCAGCATCGGCCGGCCCCTCGCTCGAGGTGGTCGGCCGGTTCCGCGTTCGGCCGGCCCGACCACGAGACGAAGGCAGGCGCATGGCGCACTTCCGCATCCGCGACTTCCACCCCGAGGACATCGACGGCATCCTGCCGCTCTGGGAGGAGCTGCGCACGCAGGCCGAGCCCGTCTACGGGCTCTCCGAGGTGCTCGCCTCCTGCCGGCAGGACCACGCGGTGGTCGCCGTCCTCGACGACGTCGTCATCGGCGCGGCGGTGGGCCGCGCCGCGCACGCCCAGGGCTGGATCGTGTTCCTCGCGACCGAGCGGGAGCACCGGCGCACCGGCATCGGCGGCGCGCTGCTCGCGGCGCTCGAGAAGCGGATGGCTCCGCTCGGCCTGTCGAAGCTCTCGGTGCTGCTGCCCGACTCGGGGCTGCCCGACGACGCGTTCGCCGAGCAGGGCTTCGAGGCCAAGAAGAACCTGCGCTACTTCGAACGGCAGATCCCGGTGCAGCGGGCCGAGCTGGGCGTACTGTCCGAGCTCGGCGGCCGCGTCCTGCCCCGGGGTCTCTGGGAGTCGATCGGCGGCATGCAGCGCGAGAAGGAGCTGCTCGAGCGCCGCCTGGTCATGCCGCTCGCCCGCGCCGACCTCGCCGAGCAGTTCGGCGTCGTCCCGCCGAGCGCCGTGGTCCTCTTCGGCCCGCCCGGGACGGGCAAGACGACCTTCGCGCGCGCCATCGCCTCCCGGCTCGAGTGGTCGTTCGTCGAGGTCTTCCCCTCGCGCCTCGCCTCCGACTCGGCAGGGCTCGCCGGCGCCCTGCGCGAGACCTTCGACAGGATCACCGAGCTCGAGCACGCGGTGGTCTTCATCGACGAGGTCGAGGAGATCGCGGTGCAGCGCGGAGGCGAGCCGCCGTCGGCGCTGCAGGGCGTCACGAACGAGCTGCTCAAGATCATCCCCGCGTTCCGCGATCAGCCGAACCGGCTGCTGGTGTGCGCCACGAACTTCATCCGCTCGCTCGACTCGGCCTTCCTCCGCCACGGCCGCTTCGACTACGTGATCCCGATCGGGCTGCCGGACGACGACGCCCGCTTCTCGATCTGGTCGCGCTACATCCCGGGCCACGTCCTCGACACGATCGACGTCGCCGCGCTGGTCGCCGACACGACGGGCTTCTCGCCCGCCGACATCGAGTACGCCGCCCGCAGGGCGTCGCAGGCGGCGCTCGAGGACGCCGTCGACAGCGGCGGCGACGCGATCGAGGCGCGCCGCGGACCGCGGACCTCTGACTACCGCGCGGCGATCGCGGCGACCCGGGCGACGGTCTCGCACGAGGTCGCGGAGGCGTTCCTCGACGACATCGGCCGGCTCGCCCGGGTCTGAGAGGGCGGCCCTACCCGACGTGCACGCCGGGGCGGCGGGAGCGGCGCGCCTCCGCCCGCCGCAGCACCTCGCGGGTGACGGGCGCCACCTCGCCGGTGCCGGTGACCAGGAAGCGGAACATGTTGGTCAGCGGGTCGCCCTCGGTCCACTCGAAGTAGACCTCGGGGATCACCCCGGTCAGCTCCCGGATCTCGAGCAGCACGGTCGCGATCGTGTTCGGGATGTTCCCGGAGGTGACGGTGAGCACGCGGAACCCGTGCCGGATCTCGCCGCGCACGAGCAGGTCCTCCTCGAAGTCGGACGAGTCGGTCGCCTGGACCTCGAGGAAGAGCACCGGCGAGCGCCGCGGCAGGTTGCTGTGATGGTGCTCCTCCGCCAGCTTCTGCCGGTACTCGGCCTCGGATCCGTCGTCGGGCTCGTTCGCGAGGACCCGGATGACGCCGTACTCGTCGGCGTCGGTGGTGACGAAGTCGAGCGCGGCCGCGTCGAAGGTCACCGAGGTCGCGCGCAGCTGGAACGAGCGGTGCACCCGCGACACCAGCGACACCGTCAGGATCCCCAGGATGAACACCCCGGCGATCCGCACGCCGTCGGGCCGCTCGACCACGTTGACGACCGTCGTGTAGACGAAGACCAGCGCGATCACCGCGAAGCCGATCGCGCGCTTGCGCTGCCTCTTGCGCCTCGCCGAGAGGAACACGGCGACGGAGGCGGAGGTGATCAGCACGAGCACGCCCGTGGCGTACGCCCCGCCCTGCGCGTCGACGTCGGCCTGGAACAGGATCGTGATGACGAAGGCGATCACCGTGAACACCAGCACCAGCGGGCGCACGGCGGCGGCCCACTGCGGAGCCATCCCGTAGCGCGGGAGGTAGCGCGGCACGATGTTGAGCAGCCCCGCCATCGCGGAGGCGCCCGCGAACCACAGGATGCAGATCGTGCTGATGTCGTAGACGGTGCCGAAGGCCTCGCCCAGGTACTCGTGCGCGAGGTAGGCGAGGGCGCGGCCGTTCGCCTCCCCTCCCGACCGGAACTCGGCCTGCGGGATCAGCAGCGTCGTGACGAAGCTCGACGTGATCAGGAACGCAGACATCGTGACCGCGGCGGTGACGAGCAGCCGCTTGGCGCCGCGGATCCGACCGGCCGGGTTCTCCTCGGTGTCGCCCGCCTCGCCGCGGATCTGCGGCATCACGGCCACGCCGGTCTCGAACCCCGAGAGCCCGAGCGCCAGCTTCGGGAACACGATCAGCGCGATCCCCACCATGATCAGCGGATTGCCGTGCTGCGTGTTCAGCGCCGACCACCAGTCGCTGACCACGACCGGGTTCTCGGCGACGTGAGCGAGCGCGACGACGATCACCACGGCGTTGAGCACGAGGAACGCCGCCACGAGCACGACCGCGATCGAGATCGCCTCCTTGAAGCCGCGGAGGAACACGACCGCGAGCAGGGTGATCAGACCCAGGGTGAGCGGCACCTCGGCGCCGTGGAACCACTCCGGGGCGAACGGGTTCTCGACGGCGTGCGCGGTGGCGTCGGCCGCGCTGAGCGTGATGGTGATCATGAAGTCGGTCGCCGCGAAGCCCAGCAGCACCAGGACGAACAGCTTGCCGCCCCACCACGGCAGCAGCCGCTCGAGCATGGCGATGGAGCCCTCGCCGCGGAAGCTCTCCTTCGCCACGCGCCGGTAGACGGGCAGCGCGCCGAAGAGCGTCAGCAGCACCAGCACGATCGTCGCCAGCGGCGAGAGCAGGCCCGCGGCGAGCGCCGCGATCGCGGGCTGGTAGCCGAGCGTCGAGAAGTAGTCGACGCCGGTCAGGCACATCACCCGCCACCACGAGTGCGTCTTCTCGGCGGAGGAGTGCGGCCCCGGGTGGGTGCCCGCGTTCTCGCGGAGGCCCTCGAGCAGCCACGCCCGCAGGCCGCCGGAAGGCGCCGTGCGGAGCGGGGAGGGTTCGAGGGCGTCGGCGTCGCCACGGACTGCGGAGGAGGTCACCGGACAGTTCTACTCGCTCGCCACGACCTCCGAGCGCGGATCCCGCGCATCCTTACGGATCCCTAACGGGCAGTTCCTGGGGAGGAGCGTTCAGGCCTCGCGGACCGCGTAGGTGAGCACCGCGTTGCCGGCGCTCGTGATGACGGAGTCGCGCAGCTCCAGCCGCGTCGGGGGGTCTCCCGCCTCGAACAGGCGCCGACCGGCGCCGGCGACGACCGGGTGGATCATCAGGGTCAGCTCGTCGAGCACGCCCGCGAAGAGGAGGGTGCGCACGAGCGAGATGCTCGAGAAGAGCGAGATGTCGCCTCCGTCGGTCTGCTTCAGCCCGGTCAGGAACTCGGCGGCGTCGCCCTCGATGAGGGTGGCGTTCCAGCCGAGCGGGCCCGAGAGGGTCGTGGAGGCGACGTACTTCTCGATCGGGTTGATGAAGGAGGCGAAGGGGTCGTCCGCCGGCGCACTCGGCCAGTACTCCGACCACTCCTCGTAGCCGGTGCGCCCGAGCACGGCGGTGTCGACCGCGCCGATCATCCGGCCCATCATCGCGCCCAGCTCGGCGTCGAAGCTGTCGAACTGGAACAGGTTGGGCGACTCGACGACGCCGTCGACCGACATGAAGAGCCCCGCGGTGAGCGTGCGCATGGTGTGCCTCCCGTGACCGCCGACTCCCCCGCCGGCTTCGTCCACCATCCCGCACCCCCCGCGCGGGGACAACCGTGCATCCGCGCCGCACAGACAAGGCTGGAAGGCCGATTCCGCCGAGAATTCGGCGATCGCGGGATCCCAGCCTCGGTTGTGAGGCCGATCGCCCCGACCCTCAGCTCGCGACGGCCCCCGCGCGGCGGTACCGGCGGTTGCGGACCGCGAGGATCGCGCCTCCGATGATCGCCGCGAGGAGAGAGCCGGCGAGGACCCCGACCTTCACGTGGTCGTCGGACTCGCTGCCCACGCCGTACGAGAGCTCGCCGACCAGCAGCGAGACCGTGAAGCCGATGCCCGCGACGAACGACA
Organism: Rathayibacter sp. VKM Ac-2754; assembly: GCF_009807095.1. Taxonomy (GTDB): domain Bacteria; phylum Actinomycetota; class Actinomycetes; order Actinomycetales; family Microbacteriaceae; genus Rathayibacter. The sequence goes on from NZ_WUCC01000009.1 coordinate 52,947, forward strand.
TCCCGATGACGTCGATCCAGCGCAGGGTCGGGTCGATGACGATCCCGCGGAACCGGGTGAGCAGGAACGTGCTGCCCGAGATGCCGATCGCCTTGCCGAGCACGAGACCCGCGATGATGCCGAGCGCGATCGAGTCCTGGAACGACTCGACGAGCCCCGAGAAGCCGCCGACGGTGACGCCCGCCGAGAAGAACGCGAAGACGGGGACGGCGAACGTCGTCGAGAGCACGCTCCAGCGGTCCGCGAAGTGCGCGGCGAGGCCGTCGTAGAGGGGGCGGCCCTCGGCGTCCGCGCCGGTCTGCACGCGGGCGCGCTTCGTCGCGACGACGGGCACCGTGAAGCCGAGCAGCACGCCGGCGACGGTCGCGTGCACCCCGGAGGCGTGCACCAGCGCCCACGTCGCCACGGCCAGCGGGATGAGCACCCACCACGCGCGCACGCCGCGCTGCACGCAGACGGCGAAGACCGCGAGCGGCACGAGGGCGAGGGCGAGCAGGAGCGCGTCGATCCCCGCGGTGTAGAAGACGGCGATGATCGTGATCGCCAGCAGGTCGTCGACCACGGCGAGCGTCAGGAGGAACGTGCGCAGCGCCGGCGGCAGGAACTTGCCGACCACGGCGATGACCGCGACCGCGAAGGCGATGTCGGTCGCCGCCGGGATGGCCCAGCCGTCGAGGGCGGCGCCTCCGCGGGGCAGGTTCACGAGGACGAAGATCAGCGCGGGGACGGCGACTCCGCCGGCCGCGGCGACGATCGGGACGATCGCGGTGCGCGGGTCGCGGAGCTTGCCGGCGACGAACTCCTCCTTGAGCTCGAGGCCCACGACGAAGAAGAAGATCGCCAGCAGCCCGTCCGCCGCCCAGGCGCCGACGCTCAGGTTCAGGTGCAGCGCCTCGGGCCCGAAGGAGAAGTCGCGGATCGCGTCGTAGAGCCCCGAGGCCGGGCTGTTGGCGATGATCAGCGCGAGCAGCGTCGCGGTGAGGAGGAAGGCGCCGCCGACCGTGTCCTTCTGGAGGGTCTGGCGGAGCCCGCGCCAGATGGCGTGCGGGGCCTGGTCGGCGGGCAGGGGGGTGTGCGGATGCGTCATGGGTCTCTTCCGGAAGGGAGGGAGTCGGGAGACGCGGCCGCGGGCTCGGAGGAGGGGCGGACGCGGATCAGACGCGTGGCGGCGGGCAGCCGGCGATCTCGCCGTGGGCGTTCGTGCCCCACGAGCTGAGCCAGCCGTTGGTCCCCGAGGCGCGCTTCGTGAGGAGCAGGCGGTTCGGGTACGCCGCAGCGGCACGCGCGAGAGCGCGCCGGAGCGGGAGGAGAGACATCCCTGCGAGTTTACCGAGCGCACCTGAGCGCGCACAGAGGGAGAGGCCCGCGCACAAGTGAGGCTGAGAGGCCGGACCCGCCCGGGAAACGGGGGGACGCGGCCTCTCAGCCTCACTCGTGCACGCCGGGCGGAGGCGCACTGCCCCCGCCCGAGCGGATCACTCCTCGACGACGATCGTGGTGATGACCGGGTTGCGGCGGTGGCGGCGGGTCAGCCAGCGGCCGAGGGTGCGGGTGATCAGCGCCTCGATCGCCTCGCGGTCGGTCGGCTTGCCGGCGGCCTGCAGCACCGCGTCGTCGATCGCCTTGCTCGCGTTGGCCTTCCAGCCCGGCTCCTCGACGAAGCCGCGGGTGAAGAACTCCACCGGCTCGCCGAGCGTTCCGCGGTCGAGGTCGACGATCGCGAGGACCGTGATGGCGCCCTCCTCCGCGAGCACGCGGCGGTCGATCATCGCGTCCTCGGTGGCGACGCCCATCGTGGTGCCGTCGACCAGGATCTGGTCGGCCGGGATGCGTCCGCTGATGCGCGAGCGGCCCTTGACGAGGTCGATCGAGACGCCGTCCTCGATGACGAAGACGTTCTTCTCGTCGATCCCGGTGCGGGTCGCGATCGCCGCGTTGGCGGTGAGGTGGCGCCACTCGCCGTGCACGGGCAGCACGGCGGTCGGCCGGAGGATGTTGTAGCAGTAGGCGAGCTCGCCCGCGCTGGCGTGACCCGAGACGTGCACCTTGGCGTTGCCCTTGTGCACGACGGTCGCGCCCCAGCGGGTGAACGCGTTGATGATCCGGTAGATCGCGTTCTCGTTGCCGGGGATCAGCGAGCTGGCCAGCAGGACGGTGTCGCCCGGGCCGATGTCGATGATGTGGTCCTTGTTGGCCATGCGCGAGAGCGCGGCCATCGGCTCGCCCTGCGAACCGGTGCAGATCATCACGATCTCGGTCGCCGGCAGCTTCTCGAGCACCTTCATGTCGACCACGAGACCCGCGGGGATCTTGAGGTAGCCGAGCTCGGCGGCGATGCCCATGTTGCGGACCATCGAGCGGCCGACGAAGGCCACCTTGCGGCCGTGGCGCTGCGCGGCGTCGAGCACCTGCTGGATGCGGTGCACGTGGCTGGCGAAGCTCGAGACGACGATGCGACGCGGAGCGGTGCGGAACACCTGGTCGATCGCGGGGGCGAGGTCGCCCTCCGAGATCGCGAAGCCGGGCACGTCGGCGTTGGTCGAGTCGACGAGGAACAGGTCGACGCCCTCGTCGCCGAGGCGCGCGAAGCCGGGGAGGTCGGTGGTGCGCCCGTCGAGCGGGAACTGGTCCATCTTGAAGTCGCCCGTGTGCAGCACGAGGCCGGCCTCGGTGCGGATCGCGACGGCGAGGCCGTCGGGGATCGAGTGGTTCACCGCGAGGAACTCGAGGTCGAAGACGCCCGCGTCGACGCGGTCGCCCTCCTTGACCGGGCGGGTGCGCGGGGTGATGCGGTGCTCCTGGAGCTTCGCGCTGATCAGCGCGAGCGTGAAGGTCGAGGCGATGATCGGGATGTCGCCGCGCTCCTTGAGGAGGTAGGGCACACCGCCGATGTGGTCCTCGTGACCGTGGGTGAGCACGATCGCCTCGATGTCCTTCAGACGCGAGCGGATCGCGGCGAAGTCGGGCAGGATCACGTCGATGCCGGGCTGGTTCTCCTCGGGGAAGAGGACGCCGCAGTCCACGATGAGCAGCTTGCCCTTGTGCTCGAAGACGGTCATGTTGCGACCGATCTCGCCGAGCCCGCCGAGCGGGGTGATGCGCATCCCGCCCTTCTCGAGGGGCTTGGGCGTGGGGAGCTCGAGGTGGTGACGAGCGGGCTTGGCGGTGCGGGTGTTTCTCATGAGTGCTTTCCGGTGAGGGAGGAGTCCGGTTGGCGGCGCGATGGCGCAGGGCTGCGGAGTTCTCGGTAGGGGTGTCTCGCATCCGGCGTGCTCCTCCGGCGGACTGGCGCGGAAGGGGCGGTGCGGGTGGTCGCGAGGGCGATCAGGGGTGCGCGGAACGATCTGTCGTCCGCGGCTGCTGCTCCTAGTCTGCCAGCGATCGCTGCGCCCTGACGACGGGACGCCGATCCCGGGTATGTCGCGCGCCTCCGGGGGGTGCGCTCAGCGGGTCGAGAGCAGCTCCACGAACTCGTCGGCCATCGCCAGCTGCGCCTGCAGGGTGGCGCGGCGCTCGCGGGCCTGCTCGACGAAGCGGCCGAGCTCGGCGCGGTCCTCGGGGTCGCCTCCGTGCGCCTCGATGCGGTCGATGACGCGCAGCAGGGCCGCCATCTCGTCGAGCGAGAAGCCGAGCGGCTTCATCCGGCGGATGAGGATGAGGCGGTCGTGGTCGTCCTGCGTGTAGAGGCGGAAGCCGCCCTCGGTGCGGCCCGACGCGGTCACGAGGCCGACCTCGTCGTAGTGGCGCAGGGTGCGCAGCGACATCCCGGTCTTCTCGGCGAGCTCGCCGATGTGCATCGTGACCGGCATCCGACCTCCCGAGAGCAACCCTCACGTGAGGGTAGGGTTGGCGCAGGGCGTTCGCCCGCCCCCACATTCTTCCCTGCGCCGAGCCGCGTCTCGCGCCTTCCGACTCTCGCGACGAGAGCCACGACTCCTGGAGCTCCATGACCGCCACCGCCCTGTCCCGCCCCGAGCACTCCGTGAGGACGGCGCTGCGCACGCCGCGGATCCTCAGCCGCGAGGTGCTGGCCGGCCTCGTCGTCGCCCTCGCCCTCATCCCCGAGGCGATCTCGTTCTCGATCATCGCCGGAGTCGACCCGCGGGTCGGCCTGTTCTCCTCCTTCGTGATGGCGGTCACCATCGCCTTCCTCGGCGGCCGCCCCGCCATGATCACCGCGGCGACCGGAGCGGTCGCACTCGTGATCGCGCCTGTCGCCCGCGACTACGGGATGGACTACTTCATCGCGACCGTGATCCTCGCCGGGGTCTTCCAGATCGTCCTCGGTCTGCTCGGGGTCGCGAAGCTGATGCGCTTCATCCCCCGGAGCGTCATGGTCGGCTTCGTCAACTCGCTCGCGATCCTGATCTTCAGCGCGCAGATCCCGAACCTGATCGGCGTGCCGTGGCTCGTCTATCCGCTCGTCGCGGTCGGCATCGTGATCATGGTGGTGATGCCGCGCGTGACGAAGGTGGTGCCGGCTCCGCTGGTCGCGATTGTGCTCATCACCGTGGCCGTCGTCGTGACCGCGATCGCCGTGCCGACCGTCGGCGACCAGGGCGAGCTGCCGCGCAGCCTCCCCGAGCTGTTCGTGCCGGACGTGCCGCTGACCTGGGAGACCCTCACGATCATCGCGCCGTTCTCGATCGCGATGGCGCTGGTCGGCCTCCTCGAGTCGCTGATGACGGCGAAGCTCGTCGACGACATCACCGACACCCGCTCGCAGAAGACCCGCGAGTCGCTCGGGCAGGGTGCGGCGAACGTGCTGTCGGGCCTCTTCGGCGGCATGGGCGGCTGCGCGATGATCGGCCAGACGATGATCAACGTGAAGGCGTCGGGCGCCCGCACGCGCATCTCGACGTTCCTCGCGGGCGTGTTCCTGCTGATCCTCGTGGTCGTGCTCGGCGACATCGTGGCCGTCATCCCGATGGCCGCCCTGGTCGCCGTGATGGTGATGGTGTCGGTCGCCACCTTCGACTGGCACAGCATCCGCCCCTCGACCCTGCGCCGGATGCCGCTCGGCGAGACCCTGGTGATGGTCGCGACCGTCGTCGTCGTGGTCGTCACCCACAACCTGGCGATCGGAGTGATCATCGGCGTCATCGCCGCGATGGTCGTCTTCGCCCGCCGCGTCGCGCACTTCGCCACGGTCGAGCGCATGGTGTCGGAGGGGACCGCGCACTACCGCGTGACGGGCGAGCTGTTCTTCGCCTCCAGCAACGACCTGACGACGCAGTTCGAGTACGCGGAGGACCCGGCCCGCGTCGTCATCGACCTGTCGGGCTCGCACGTCTGGGACGCCTCGACCGTCGCGGCCCTCGACGCGATCACCACCAAGTACGAGCGCCACGGCAAGCACGCGGTGATCGAGGGGATGAACGCGGCCTCCACCCGGATGCACGACCGCCTCGCCGGGAATCTCGGCGCCGGGCACTGACCGGCGCCGGGCCGTGCGGGACCACCGTCGCGATCACCAGCCGTCCCCGAGTGGACGCAGAACGGGGTCTGCGGCCGGGGCAGGGCCCGTCTCCCGTCCAGTCGTCCGTGCAGGTGCTCGCGAGTCGACGCTGACGGGGGTGGGAGCGGGATACGGAGCCCGTCCCGCGTCCACTCGCGCGGGCGGGCCGTGTCGCGGGACGTCGACGGCGGAGCAGGCGTGACGCAGGTCGGACGGCGCCTAGCATCGGGGCATGGCCCTCCTGCATCACGCGACGATCACGCCGACCAAGCTCGAGCTCGTCGAGGCGTGGGCCCCGGCTCAGCCGTGGAGCCCGGCCGGAGGCTTCGCGCAGCTCGGCGCGTACCGGTTCGACGACCCCGCGGGCGAGGTGGGCATCGAGGCGCTCATCGTGCAGGCTCCCGGCGGGCCCGTTCTGCAGGTGCCGGTGACCTACCGGGGCGCACCGCTCGAGGGCGGCGAGCCGTGGCTGATCGGCACGACGATCCACTCGGTGCTCGGCGACCGCTGGGTGTACGACGCGGCGGGCGACCCGGTCGCGGTCGCCGCCTTCGCCACCGCGATCCGCACGGGCGGGGTGCAGGCCGACATCGAGTTCGAGACCGACGGAGTGAGGGAGCGGGTCGATCCGACCACGACGGTCCGCGGCAGCGGCTCCGCCTCGGAGGCGGTCGCCGTGCCCTCGACGGTCAGCACCCGAAGCGACGAGCACTCGACGGTCGTCGAGGCCGACGAGTTCGTGCTGACGCTGCGCCGGGTGCTCGACGACGCACCGGCCGAGGGCGAGACCCTCGTCGGCAGCTGGTCCGGCTCCACTCCGACCATCCTCGCGACTCTGGCCTGACCGACTCCGAGCGCCTGCTGATCGAGTCCGTCGAGGACACGCACGACATCAGCTGAGAGGGGGGTGCCTCGCTCGTCGGCCGAGGGACACTCCTGTCAGCTGATGTTGCGCCGGCGCCTGACGTGAAGCGGCGCCGCGGCTCAGCGCAGCGAGGCCAGGACCGCCTCGAGCTCGTCGACGGCGAAGTCGATCTCGTCGGCGGTGACCACGATCGGCGGCGCCAGGCGGATCGTCGAACCGTGGGTGTCCTTCGCCAGCACTCCGCGCGCCATCAGCGCCTCGCAGACCGCGCGGCCCGAGGCGAGCGCCGGGTCGATGTCGATGCCGGCCCAGAGTCCCGCGCCGCGGACGGCGACGACTCCGTGGCCGAGGAGTGACGTCAGTCGCGCGTGCAGCTGCTCACCGCGCGCCCGGGCCATCGCCTGGTACTCGCCCGTGGCGAGCAGCTCGACGACCGCGAGGCCGACGGCGGCGGCGAGCGGGTTGCCTCCGAAGGTCGAGCCGTGCTGCCCCGGCTGCAGCACGCCGAGCACGTCGGCGTTCGCGACGACGGCCGAGACGGGCACGATGCCGCCGCCGAGCGCTTTGCCGAGCAGGTAGACGTCGGGGACGACGCCGACGAGGTCGCAGGCGAAGGTCGCGCCGGTGCGGCCGAGGCCCGACTGGATCTCGTCGGCGATGAAGAGCACGTTGCGGCGGGAGGTGATCTCGCGCACCGCGGGCAGGTAGTCGGCCGGCGGCACGACGATGCCCGCCTCGCCCTGGATCGGCTCGATCAGCACGGCGACGGTGTCGTCGTCGATGGCGGCCTCGAGGGCCGCCGCGTCGCCGAACGGCACGGTGCGGAAGCCGGGCGTGAACGGCTCGAAGCCGTCGCGCGCCTCCGCGTCGTCGCTGAACGAGATGATCGTGGTCGTGCGGCCGTGGAAGTTGCCCGCCGCGACGATGATGTTCGCGCGACCGGGGGTCACGCCCTTCACGCGGTAGCCCCAGGCGCGGGCGACCTTGATGCCCGACTCGACCGCCTCGGCTCCGGTGTTCATCGGCAGGACCATGTCCTTGCCCGCCAGCGCGGCGAGCGCCGTGACGAACGGGCCGAGCCGGTCGTTGTGGAACGCGCGGCTGGTGAGGGTGACCCGCGAGAGCTGCGCGCGCGCCGCCTCCAGGAGCACCGGGTGCGAGTGCCCGAAGTTGACGGCGGAGTAGGCGGCCAGGCAGTCGAGGTAGCGGCGCCCCTCGACGTCGGTGATCCACGCGCCCTCGCCCGTCGCGGCGACGACCGGCAGCGGGTGGTAGTTGTGCGCGGCGTGCGCCTCCTCGGCGGCGATCAGCTCGGCGGACCGGTGGGTGTCGGTGATGCTCATGTCGTACCTCCTGGAGGCGGTCGACTCCTCAGGAGTCGTCGTACTCGGTGCTCGCGTACGACGACTTCCGAGGAGTGGTGGGTCGAGGGTCAGCGCCGCAGCTCGAGCGTGCAGCACTTCACGCCGCCGCCGCCGAGCAGCAGCTCGGAGAGGTCGACGCCGATCGGGTGGTAGCCGCGCTCGCGGAGCTGGCGCTCGAAGCCGACCGCGCGCGAGGCGATGACGACGTTGAGGCCGTCCGAGAACGAGTTGAGGCCGAGGACGGAGGCGTCCTCCTCCGAGACGAGGATCGCGTCGGGGTACAGCTCGCGCAGCACGCGGTTGCCCTCGTCGCTGAACGCGCTGGGGAGGTAGGCGATGTTCGTGTCGTCGAGCACGGCGATCGCCGTGTCGAGGTGGTAGAACGACGGATTCACGAGCTCGAGGGTCACCACCTCGCGGCCGAAGACGCGGGCGACCTCGGCGTGCGAGTCCGAGGCGGAGCGGAAGCCGGTGCCCGCGAGGATGCGCTCGCCGACGAGGAGGAAGTCGCCCTCGCCCTCGTTGATCTCGTCGGGGACGCGCACGTCGAAGCCGGCTCCGCGGAACCACTCCATGTAGGCGGGGCCCTCGGGCTGGCGCTCGGGGTAGGTGAACGAGGCGCCGTAGGCGATGCCGTCGATCACGAAGCCGCCGTTCGCGGCGTAGACCATGTCGGGCAGACCGGCTTCCGGCTCGATCAGCTGCACATCGAAGCCGAGGCCGACGTAGGTGTCGTAGAGGGACTGCCACTGGCGCAGCGCCAGGGCGGTGTCGGTCGGGATCGCCGGGTCCATCCAGGGGTTGATCCGGTAGACGACCGTGAAGTGCTCGGGGCGGCACATCAGGATCGACTTGGCGACGGGGGTGCGGGCGGGGGCGGGGGCGAGTGCGGCGGTGTCGGTCATTCGAGTCCTCCTGCGAAAGGCTGCGGATGAGCGGACCGGGTCCAGTGGCTCCGGACCCCGCGGAGGATCATCACGGGGTGGAGCACGCTCGCAGCCAGTCTGGCACGCAGCGATCCTGCGATTTTCGCAGCGGCGCGCATCTCATCTGCGCATCTCCACTCCTCGGCGCACGCTCCGTGCGTTCAGCCGACGGAGTCGCCGCCCGCTGCCAGCACGCCCCCGCGCCACACCCGGCGCACCAGCTGCACGCCGGGACGGTAGGCGAGGTGCGCGGGGTCGGGCGCGTCCAGCTCGACCAGGTCGGCCCTCGCGCCCACCCGGACGACGCCCACGTCGTCGCGGCGGAGGGCCGCCGCGCCACCGGCCGTCGCCGCCCACAGCGCCTCCCCGGCCGTCATCCCCATCTCGCGCACCGCGAGAGCGATGCAGAAGGGCAGCGAGGAGGTGAACGACGAACCGGGATTGCAGTCGCTGGCGATCGCGACGCGCACCCCCGCGTCGATCAGTCGCCGCGCATCGGGGTACGGCTGCCGGGTCGAGAACTCGACACCGGGCAGCAGGGTGGCGACGGTGCGCGAGCCGGCGAGGGCGGTGACGTCGAGGTCGGTGAGGTACGTGCAGTGGTCGACGCTGGCGGCGTCCAGGTCGACCGCGAGCCGCACCCCGTCGCCCGGTCCGAGCTGACTCGCGTGCACGCGGATCCCGAGCCCGCGAGCGCGTCCGGCGACGAGGACGCGCCGCGACTCCTCCGGGGTGAACGCTCCGGTCTCGCAGAACACGTCGATCCAGCGCGCGTGCGGAGCACAGGCGTCGAGCATCCCGCCCACGACCAGGTCGACGTAGTCGCCGCGTCGATCGGCGTACTCGGCCGGGACGACGTGGGCGCCCAGGTAGGTCACCTCGTCGGTCAGCTGGGCGGCCAGGCGGACGAGCCGCTCCTCCGTGGCGACGTCGAGGCCGTAGCCGCTCTTGATCTCGAGCGTGGTCGTGCCGTGCGCGTGCGCCTGCCCGAGCAGGTGCCGGGCGTTCGCGAGCAGTGTCTCGTCGTCGGCGGCGCGGGTCGCGGCGACCGTCGAGCGGATCCCGCCGGCGGAGTAGCGCAGACCCGCCATCCGCGCCTCGAACTCGCCCGCGCGGTCGCCCGCGAAGAGGAGGTGGCTGTGCGCGTCGACGAACCCGGGGACGACCGCGCGCCCGCCGAGCCGGGTGACGTCGTCGGTCGCGGGCGCGTCGGCGGCGGCACCGACCCAGGCGACGAGGCCGTCCTCGACGACGACGGCCGCGTCGGTCAGGGCGCCGAGGTCGCGGATGACCGGCTCGGAGCCGTCGCGCGGCACGTTCGTGACGAGCCGGCCGATGTCGGTCAGGAGGAGGGAGGTCATGCGTCGCGCCTTCCGCGGGTCGGGAGATCGGAGGAGGAGGGAGTCGCCGCGCTCCGAGCCGCGTCGAGAGCGCCGAGCGCCTGGGCGAGGAGCGCCTCGGTAATGCCGGTGTCGATGACGCGCCCGCCCACGACGGTCCGCAGCACGTCGGCCGCCGTCGCCACCAGCGGGAGCGCCTCGAGCGGCGCGCCGAGGGTGCGCATCGACGCCGCCTCGATCTCGACGAGATCGCAGACCGCTCCGACACGGATCCCGCCGTGCCAACCGAGCGAGGCGTAGCCGTCGACGGTGCCCGCCCGCCACAGCTCGGCGGGTGAGAGCACTCCGCGCCGTCCGCGGTTCAGGCGCTCGCCCGCCTCGAGCCCGCGCAGCTCGAGCATCGGATCGACGACGGCGTTCTGGTCCGAGCCGACGGCGAGGGAGGCGCCGCGATCGGCGAGGGCGCGCGCCGGCCCGATGCCGTCACCGAGGTCGGCCTCGGTGCTCGGGCACATCACGACGGCGACGCCCGCCGCGCCGAGCAGTTCGTGGTCGCCCTCGGTGAGATGCGTCGCGTGCACGACGGAGAGGCGGTCCGAGAGGGCGCCGGCCCGCGCGAGCAGCCCGGTCGGAGTGAGGCCCGTCGCGGCCAGGCACTCCTCGTTCTCGCGGGGCTGCTCGGAGAGGTGGATGTGCAGCGGGACCTCGGCCGGCAGCCCCGCGACCAGTGCCGCGATCTCGCGTTCGGGGACCGCGCGCACCGAGTGGATCGCGGCTCCGAGCAGCAGCCCGGGTCTGTCGGCGAGCGTCGTGCGGAGGCGGTGCCAGCGCTCCAGCCAGCCCGCCGCGCCGCGATCGCCGAAGCGCCGCTGATCGGGGTCGAGCCCGCGGCCGATCCCCGCCCCGAGATAGAGGGTGTCGAGAAGGGTGAGCCGGATCCCGGCGTCGGCGGCGGCGTCGGCCACCGCGCGCTCCATCGCGTGCTCAGGCTCACGGTCGTGAGCGCCGTCGTGAGGATCGACGCCGTAGGGCTCGCCGCCCGGCCGGTGGTGCACGTAGTGGAACTCGCCGACCGCCGTGTAGCCCGCCGCGACCATCTCACTGAAGACGGCACGGGCCAGCGAGCGGTAGAGGCTCGGATCGAGCACGCCGGCGACCGCGTACATCTCGTCGCGCCAGCGCCAGAAGTCGCCGCCGTCGCCGTGGGTGCGGCCGCGGAGGGCGCGGTGGAACAGGTGCGAGTGGGCGTTCGCGAAGCCGGGCGCCACGGTGCCGAGCAGGTGGTCGCCCGGCCTCGGATCGGCCCCCGGCTCCACCGCGGCGACGACCCCGGACTCGGACACGATGCGGACTCCCCCGCGGGGCACCCCGTCGACGACCGCCCGTTCGCACCAGAACGCCGTCACAGCAGCTCCCGCAGCACCGTCACGAGAGCGTCGGCGCCCCGGCGGCAGTCGTCGTCCTCGGCGTGCTCCTCGGGCGAGTGCGAGACGCCGGTGGGGTTGCGCACGAACAGCATGGCCGTCGGCACCGCGGATGCCAGGATCCCGGCGTCGTGACCGGCTCCGCTGGCCAGCACCGGTACTCCGCCGCCGAGCGCGCCGACGACGCGGTCGCGCAGGGCCGGATCGAAGGCGACCTCTGCTCCGTACGACTCCTCGACCACCTCCAGGGTGCAGCCCTCGAGCTCGGCGGCGAGGTGCGCCCGCGCGACGATGTCCTCGACCGCCGCGCGAGCCTCCGCGTCGACCCCCGATCGCACGTCGAGCCAGGCGTCGACTCTCGAGGCGATCACGTTCGTCCCGCCGGGAACCGGGACGAGGCGTCCCACCGTCGCCCGGGTGGGCACGCGGGCGGCAGCCACCTCGCGGGAGGCGAGCACCGAGCGCGCCGCGGCGACCATCGGGTCGCGCCGGTCCTCGATCGCGGTCGTCCCGGCGTGGTTGCCCTCGCCCGAGAACGAGAGGCGCCAGCGGCCGTGCGCGAGGATGCTCGAGGCGACGGCGACGGGCGCATCGAGGTCGATCAGCCCGCGGCCCTGCTCGACGTGCAGCTCGACGAAGAGGCCGAGCCGGGCGAGCGCCCGGCGGTCGACCCCGAAGTCCGGTAGTCCGGCGGCGGTCGCCGCCTCGCCGAAGGTCACGCCGTCGGCGTCGCGGAGCGCGCCGGCCCGCTCGGCGGTGACGGCGCCCGAGAGGAGGCGGCTGCCGAGGCAGGCGATCCCGAACCGCGATCCCTCCTCCTCGGCGAACACCACCACGGCGAACGGCCGTGACGGGACGAACCCGCTCGCACGCAGCTCCTCGACCGCGACCAGGGCGGAGGCGACGCCCAGCGGGCCGTCGAACGCGCCGCCGCCCGGAACGGAGTCGAGGTGGCTGCCGGTCACGACGGCGTCGTCGCCGGGCTCGCCCCACCACGCCCAGAGGTTGCCGTTGCGATCGGTCTCGACGCCGAGGCCGAGGCCCTCCGCGCGCTCGACGAACCACTCGCGCAGCTCGCGCTCGGCCCGGTCGAACACGTGGCGGGAGTACCCGCCGCGGACTCGGTCCCGCCCGACGCCGTCGATCTCGGCGAGCAGCGCCGGCACGCCTCCGGTCGCGCTCACGCCCCCGAGGTCCCTTCCCACATCGGCACGCGCAGGCCGCGCTCGCGGGCGACCTCGGCGGCCCGCTCGTAGCCCGCGTCGACGTGCCGCATCACTCCGGTGCCGGGGTCGTTGGTGAGCACGCGCTCGATCTTCTGCGCGGCGAGGTCGGTGCCGTCGGCGACGATGACCTGGCCGGCGTGCAGCGAGCGGCCGATGCCGACGCCTCCGCCGTGGTGCAGCGAGACCCAGGTGGCACCGGAGGCGGTGTTCAGCAGAGCGTTGAGGAGCGGCCAGTCGGCGATCGCGTCCGATCCGTCGGCCATCGCCTCCGTCTCGCGGTAGGGCGAGGCGACCGATCCGGAGTCGAGGTGGTCGCGGCCGATCACGACCGGGGCCGAGAGCTCGCCGCTGGCGACCATCTCGTTGAAGCGGAGCCCTGCGAGGTGGCGCTCCTTGTAGCCCAGCCAGCAGATGCGCGCGGGCAGGCCCTCGAACGCGATCTTCTCGCCGGCCGAGGTGATCCAGCGGCGCAGCTTCTCGTCGTCGGGGAACAGCTCGAGGATCGCGCGATCGGTCGCCGCGATGTCGGCGGGGTCGCCCGAGAGCGCCGCCCAGCGGAACGGCCCCTTGCCCTCGGCGAAGAGCGGGCGGATGTAGGCGGGCACGAAGCCGGGGAAGTCGAACGCACGCTCGTAGCCGCCGAGCTGCGCTTCGGCTCGGATCGAGTTGCCGTAGTCGAAGACCTCGGCACCCGCGTCGAGGAAGCCGACCATCGCCTCCACCTGCTTGGCCATCGCGGCGCGGGAGCGGACGGTGAAGTCCTCGGGGTCCGTCTCGGCGCTCTCGGCCCAGTCGGCGACTCCGGTGCCCTCGGGGAGGTAGGACAGCGGGTCGTGCGCGGAGGTCTGATCGGTCACGATGTCGACGGCCGTGCCTCGTTCGAGGATCTCGGTGAAGACGGTCGCGGCATTGCCGACGACGCCGACCGAGAGCGCTCGCCGCTCGGCCTTCGCCCGCAGCACGCGCTCGAGGGCGTCGTCGAGATCGGGCGTCATCTCGTCGAGGTAGCCGTGGTCGACCCGGCGCTGGAGGCGGGCGGGGTCGACGTCGACGATCAGCACGACTCCCTCGTTGAGGGTCACCGCGAGCGGCTGGGCCCCGCCCATGCCGCCCGCGCCGCCCGTGAGGGTCAGGGTGCCGGCGAGCGTGCCGCCGAAGCGCTTGTCGGCGATGGCCGCGAAGGTCTCGTACGTGCCCTGCAGGATCCCCTGGGTGCCGATGTAGATCCAGGAGCCGGCGGTCATCTGGCCGTACATCGTGAGGCCGAGCGCCTCGAGCCGGCGGAACTCGGGCCAGGTGGCCCAGTCGCCGACGAGGTTGGAGTTGGCGATCAGCACGCGGGGGGCCCACTCGTGGGTGCGGAACACGCCGACCGGCTTGCCGGACTGCACGAGCAGCGTCTCGTCCGACTCGAGCGCCTCGAGGGTGCGGACGATCGCGTCGTACGCCTCCCAGCTGCGGGCCGCCTTGCCGGTGCCGCCGTAGACGACGAGATCGTCGGGGCGCTCGGCGACCTCGGGGTCGAGGTTGTTCATCAGCATCCGGAGGACGGCTTCGGTCTGCCAGCTCTTGGCGGTGAGGGTGGTGCCGCGCGCGGCGCGGACGGGGCGGGGGCCGGGCATGGTGGGTCCTTCGTGCGTGCTCGTGGAGTCGGGGAGTGCCGCGTCGCTGGGACGTGACGGGGAGGCGATGGTCATGGGGTCCTCTCGGAGAAGTCCGCTGGTCGTGATCAGAGTCCGGAGTCGACGAGGAAGGCCTTCGCGGCCCGCATCGCGTCGACGGGGGACGGCACGGCGTCGAGTTCGAGCAGGCGCCAGTGCGCACCCGCGGTCGTGTCGTAGAGACGGGCCCAGGCGGGCCAGTCGACGACCCCGGCGCCCAGAGCGCACATGTACTCCTGGTGCTGGTCGTGGATGGTCGAGTGGTCGATCGGGAAGCCCTCCGGCATCCGTCCGATCGCGTCCTTCCAGTGCGCGATGATCACGCGGTCGGCATGGCGCCGGACCACCTCGACGGCGTCGCCACCGGCGAGCGTGATGTGCGCCGTGTCGGGGCAGAAGAAGACGTACTCGGGGTCGGTCGCCGTGAGGATCAGGTCGATGTCGCGCCGGGTGCAGAAGGTCGAGTGCGCCTCGGTGTGCAGTGCGGTCCGCACTCCGACGCGCAGCGTGGCGTCACCGACGGCGTGGGCGAAGGCGGCGACGGTGTCGGCGAAGGCCAGGTCGACGAAGAGGGGCGGGACGCTGTCGCGGCTGGTGCGCATCGGAAGGCCGGCGACGAGCATCCCTCCGCCGACGTCGGCGACGAACTGAGCCAGCTCCTGGGCGCGATCGACCTCGGTGGCGAGATCCGATCCCGCACGCCACCCGGAGCCCGAGTGATAGCTGCTGATCAGCGAGAGCCCGCGCGACTCGAGTTCGGTGCGGAAGCCCGCAGCGGATCCGTAAGCCTCGATGGCGGAGGCGGCGTCGGCCGGCGGGAACGTCATCTCGAACGAGCTGATGCCCGCGTCGGTCAGGGCGTCGAGGATCCGCGTCCAGATCATCAGAGGGTCGCGGCGCCGGATCGCCATGATGTCGTCGTAGGTGCTGACGCCCCAGAAGGACGGGTGGTAGAAGGTGATCAGGTCGACGCCGTAGGCGGGTGCGTTCATGGCGGAGAGCTCCTCGAGGGGTCGGACCGGGGACGCCGCCTGAGCGGCGTCCCCGGTCGTCACAGCTGGATCAGTGGTCGATGTCGTGCTCGGTGAGGAACTCGTCGGCGACGCTCGCTGTCTCCTGCTTGTCGATCGTCACCTTCGAGAGAGCCGAGGTGAGGTTCTCGGTGGTGAGCGCCTCGGAGACGGCGTTGATCGCCTCCTTCGCCTCGTCGGTCGCCTTCTCGGAGCGGATCAGCGGCGTGATGTTCTCGGCGAGGAAGAGGTGCTCGGGGTCGTCGAGGATCACCAGGCCCTCCCGCTCGATGTTCGCGTCGGTGGAGAAGAGGTTGGCGACCTGGATCGTGCCGTCGAGCAGCGCGGCGAGGGTGAGGGGGCCTCCTGTGTCGAGGCCGCGGAACTCCTTGAAGTCGAGGTTGTACTTGTCCTTGAGGCCGACGAGGCCCACGTACGTCTCGTCCCAGCCGGCGCCGGAGCCGATCGCGAACTCTCCCGCGACCGGCTCGAGGTCGGCGATCGAGGTGAGTCCGTACTTCTCCGCCGTCTCGGGGGTGACGACGAGGGTGTCCTTGTCCTCCGCCTCCGACATCGGCAGCGTCTCGAGGCCCTCGGGGAGGACCTTCTGCAGCTCGGCGTTGACGGCATCGGCGGTGGTGACGCCCTCGGGCGCTCCGCCCTCGATGAGGGAGGAGTAGAGGGCGCCGTTGTACTCGGGGAGCAGGTCGATCGAGCCGTCCTGGATCGCCGCGAGGTAGATGTCGCGCGCTCCGATGTTGAAGTTGCGCGTGACGGTGAGTCCCGCCCCCTCGAGCGCCTGCGAGTACATCTCTGCGAGGAGCTCGTTCTCGGGGAACGCGGCGGAGCCGACGGCGATGGTGCCCTCGGCGCTGGATCCACCGCCGCCGGCGGCCATCGGGTCGTTGCTGCAGGCGGAGAGGGTGAGCGCGGCGACGGCGGCGAGGCCGAGCACTGCGGAGTGACGACGGTTCATGGCAGGTGCCTTTCGGGGAGGTCGGCGGCGATCGCATCGCGGCCGAGAGGGGAGGAGGTGGCGCGGGCTGGAGCACGGGGCGTCCTGCGTCGGGTGGGGCGGAGGAGGGAGTTCGTGATTCCGGGAGAGACGACGAGACGTTCGAGGCCGGCGAGAGCGAGATCGATGAGGATCGCGAGCAGCGCGACGAGCACGCCGCCGGCGATGACGCGGTCGTACTGGTTGAGGCTGAGGCCGGTGATGAGCGGCTGCCCGAGACCGCCGAGACCCACGTAGGCGGCGACGGTGGCGGTGGCGATCACCTGGAGGGTCGCCGAGCGGATCCCGGCGAAGATCAGCGGGAGGGAGTTGGGGATCTCGACACGCCACAGCATCTGGAGGTCGCGCATCCCCATGCCGTGCGCCGCGTCCACCGTGTGGCGGTTCACGGCGCGGAGTCCGGCGAACGTCGACGTCAGGATCGGCGGGATCGCCAGCACGACCAGGGCGACCATCATCGGCGTGATGCCGAGACCGATGGTGACGACGAGCAGGCTGATCAGCCCGAACGTCGGGAGGGAGCGCCCGGCGTTGCCGATGGCGATGACGATGAACGAGAACCGCCCGGTGTGCCCGATCCAGAGACCCACCGGCAGAGCGATGAGCGCCGCGATCGCCACGGCCGAGAAGGTGTAGCCCAGGTGCACGGCGATCAGGGCGGGGAAGGCGCCGCTCGGGCCGATCTGCCAGTTCGCGGGGTCGAAGAGCCAGGGGATGTCGGAGCGGTTCATCGCGTGCTCATCCCCAGACGGTTCCACGGAGTGAGCGCCCGCTGGGCGAGGACGATGGCTCCGTCGCAGAACGCCGCGAGGGCGATCGAGAGGACGATCCCCACGATGATCGGCTCGACGTAGCTGAGCTGGAGTCCCCGGGTGAAGAGCGCGCCGAGCCCGCCGACGCCGATCAGCGCACCGACGCTGACGATGCTGATGTTGGCGACCGTGGCCACCCGCAGCCCCTGGAGCGTCACCGGGAGCGACATCGGCAGCTCGACCGCGAAGAGGCGCCGCAGTCGGCGGAACCCCATCGCTGAGGCGGCCTCGAGGACAGTGGGATCGACCGAGCGGAGTCCGTCCGCGACGACCCGCACCATCAGCGCCGCGGTGTAGATCGCCAGGGCGACGACGATGTTCATCGGATCGAGGATCCGCGTCCCGATGATGCCCGGCAGCACGACGAAGAGCGCGAGCGAGGGGATCGCGTAGACGACTCCCGTGACCGCCGTGAGGGGTTGGTAGAGCCAGCCGTACCGGACGGCGAGGTAGCCGAGGGGCACCGAGACGACCACGCCGATCACGAGGGGCACGATCGCGAGCACGATGTGCTGCACGAGCGCGGCGACGACCGTCGCGCCGCTGTTGGAGAGGTACTCGATCACGGCGTTCCTGCGGCTCTCTCCAGGCGACGCGCCGTGAGCTGGGAGAACAGGCTCTCGTGCGTGACGATCCCGTCGGCCGCGCCGTCGGCGTCGACCCGGACGGCGATGCCGACCGGCGAGCTGATGACGGCGTCGGTGACGACACGGAGGGAGTCCTTCTCGGTGAAGGTGGCCCCGACCGGGAGGGCGTGATGCTCGAGTGTCGTCCACCGGAGGGGACGGCCGGTCGCGTCGAGCTCGAGGCGGGCGTCGGCGCTCGACGCCGAGGCGACGGTGTCGACGGTCAGCGCGGCCGCCGACTCGAAGGAGAGGCTGCGGAATCCGCGGTCCCGGCCCGCGAAGGAGGCGACGAACTCGTTGACCGGGTTCTCGAGGATCTCCTGCGGCGGCGCGAACTGCTCGAGGTGGCCGCCCGTCTGGAAGATGGCGATGTTGTCTCCGAGCTTGATCGCCTCGTCGATGTCGTGGGTGACCAGGACGATGGTCTTCCCGATCTCGCGCTGGAGGCGGAGGAACTCGTCCTGCAGCTCGGCGCGGACCACCGGGTCCACCGCGCTGAACGGCTCGTCCATCAGCAGCACCGGCGGGTCGGCCGCGAGCGCGCGGGCCACTCCGACTCGCTGCTGCTGCCCGCCCGAGAGCTGCACCGGGTAGCGCTTCGCCAGTGACAGGGGCAGTCCGACCCGCTCCATGAGCTCGCCGGCGGAGGCCAGGGCCTTGCGCCTGCCCACGCCCATGAGCCGGGGGACGGTCACGATGTTCTCGGCGATCGTCAGGTGCGGGAAGAGGCCGGCCTGCTGGATCACGTATCCGATCGACCGGCGCATCACGGCGACATCGCGCGAGCGGACGTCCTCGCCGTCGAGCCTGATGGATCCGCTCGAGGCCTCGATCATCCGGTTGATCATCCGGAGCGACGTCGTCTTGCCGCATCCCGACGGCCCGACGAAGACACTGATGCGGCCGGTCGGGAGCGTGAGCGTCAGGTCGTCGACGGCGACCGTTCCATCGGGGAAGACCTTCGAGACGCCGTCGAACTCAATCATGATCGGCGTCCGCGCGGGTGAAGGGAGAGACGGTGGTCACGGGCATGGGGAGCCTCCGAGGGATCGGGGTGGGGTGAGGAGGGATGTCGGGTGGGGCGGCGGGGTCAGCCGGCCCCGCCGACGCCGGAGGAGACGAGTCGGGCGGCCCGGACGAGCGCAATCCCGTGGCGCATCTCGTCGACGGCGCGCTCGCGGTAGCTCGGGACGACGAGGCTCATCGCGGCGATGATCCTGGCGCCGGCGTGGACCGGCGCGGCGATGGCGGTGACATCGGGTTCGATGCCGCTCTGCACGACGACGAAGCCCTGGTCGGGGGTCTCCCCCCGGAGCACGGCTCCGGCGGCCGAGCCGTCGAGCGGGATCGCCCGACCGACCCAGCTCGCGTGACGGACCGAGTGGGTGCCCTCGACGATGCTGATGTAGAGGGCGGTCTCCCGGTGACCCTCGATGCTCAGGTACACCGACTCGCCCGTCTCCTCGACGAGGTCCTCCATCACCGGCCGCGCGAGCGTGACCAGCGACTCGCTGCTGAGGGCCTGTGCGCCGAGCTGGACGAGCCTGCTCCCCGGACGGAACGTGCCGTCCTCGTCGCGCCGGACGAATCCGCTGCCCTCGAGGGTGCGGAGCAGCCGCAGGGCCGTGCTGGCCGGGAGGTCGGTGGCTCGGGCGCTCTCGGCGAGCGTCGCGCTCCCCCGGTCGCAGATCACCGCGAGCAGGGCGAGCGCCCTGTCGACGGTGCGGGTTCCTGCTTCCTCCGCCATGGTGCCTCCTTCTCGTGGCCCCTTCTCACAGGGGGTGACGCCGATCGATGTCGAGCGGTGGGGGGCCACCGACCGGCGTCGTGGTTCCCACCGTAGGGAGCGCAGGTTTCCGCTGAACCGGCCTCATGTTTCCGTTCAGTAAAACGTCATTGCCACTGGGTGAAAGCCGCTGCGGGATGCGACAGGATGAGCGCACGACGGAGGAGGACACGTGATCGCACTCGACGGCACGGCCGGAATCGGCGACATCGTCGCCCTCGCGGACCGCCGCGACCGCCCGGCGCTCGGACCGGGCGCCCTCGACGCCGTCGCCGACGCGGCGCGCGCTGCGGACCGCGTCGCCGAGCACACCCCCGTCTACGGGCGCTCGACCGGAGTCGGCGCGAACCGCGCCACAGCGGTCTCCAGCGACAGCGGCCACGCCCTCCGCCTGCTCCGCAGCCACGCCGTCGACGCCGGCCCCGCTCTGCCCGCCCGCGCGGTGCGGGCCATGCTCGCGGTCCGACTGAACCAGCTCTGCCTCCCCGGCTCCGGGATCGCGCCCGAGATCGTGACGGGGCTGCTCCGGATGCTCGAGGCCGACGCGCTTCCCGAGGTGCGAGCTCTCGGCTCGATCGGCACCGGCGATCTGACCGCGCTCGCGGGAGCGGCCCTCGCACTGCTCGGCGAGCGCCCCACCTCCTCGCCGCTGCCGCCGATGGCCCCGTGGGGCGCCGGGAGCGCCCTGGCCTTCGTCAGCAGCAATGCGCTGACGATAGGCCGAGCCTGCCTCGCCGTCGACGAGCTCGCTCGGCTCGACCGTGCCGCGCGCGTGGTCTTCGCCCTCAGCGCGGTCGCCCTCGGCGCCGAACCCGGAGCCCTCTCGATCAGGGCGGCCGAGGCGGCCGCCGCTCCGGGCGTCGTGGCCGTGGCGGAGGAGGTCGGGGGGCTGCTCGCGGGCGTCGCCGACTCCGGGCTGCTCGGCGCTCGCGTGCAGGATCCGTACGGGCTCCGGGTGTTCCCGCACACGCAGGGCGCGCTCGCCGCCGCGCGCGACGCCCTCGCCGATCGGGTGTCCGGTCTCGTCCGCGCCGGACAGGAGAACCCGCTGTTCCACGCCGGCTCCGTCGTGCACCACGGCGGCTTCTTCCAGGCCGCTCTCGCCCTCGCGGCGGAGTCGGCCCTCCTCGCGCTCGCGGGCACGACCGCGACGACACTGTCGAGGATCCGCCTGCTGAACGAGCCCGAGTACACCGGGGCCCGGCCCTTCCTCGCCACGGGGCCGGCCGGATCGTCCGGACTCATGATGGTCGAGTACGTCGCGGCCTCCGCGATCGCCGAGATCCGCTCGAGCGCCCAGCCCGCCTCTCTCGGCACGGTCTCGCTCTCGCGCGGCACCGAGGACGACGCTCCGTTCGCATCGCAGGCGGTCGCGCAGCTCGAGCGCGCGCTGCCGGCGTACCGCGTGCTGCTCGCGAGCGAGCTGCTCGGCGCCGGTCGCGCGCTGCGGCAGCGGGAGCGGACCGCGGGGCACACCGGCGCCCTGGGCCTGGCGGTGGCCGTGGTCGGCACTCTGCCCGTCGACGACTCCGACCGCGATCTGCGCCCGGATCTCGAGCGCGCCGGCGCCGCACTCGAGGAGCTCGCGGCCCTGATCGGCGACCGCGGGTGACCGTCCGGACGGTCCGGATCGACGAGCTCCCCGTCGAGCGCTGGGCGAACGGGCTCGGCCGGACCCGGCCGGTACTCGAGGAGGACGGTCTCCGCGTCAGCGTCGCGACGATCCACGAGGCGGCACCGTTCTCGCCCCTGCCCGGGCTGCACCGGCTCCTGACCGTCGTCGGCCCCGTGGGCGTCCGACTGACCGTCGACGGCGCAGGGCGCGAGGTGGAGCCCGGCGAGGCGATCAGGTTCTCCGGCGCCGCCGCCGTCTCCGTCGACGCGACCGCTGAGCCGACCGCCGTGCTCAACATCCTGCACGACGAGCGATGGGGCGCGGACGTGCTGATCGGACCGGTGCCGCCCGACGAGCCGGCCGACCTCCGCACCGCGCTCGACTGCAGCGGAGCCGGGGTCATCGCGATCTCGGGGCGGCGCCTCACTCTGGCGATCACCGGACCGACGCAGAGCAGCGCGGGCGCCACGCGCGTGATCCTCGCGTCCTGGGCGCCCGTGCCGGGCCGGTCCCGGTGAGGGCGCTCGAGCGGAGCGTCGCCGCCGCCGTCACCGTGGGGCTCCTCGTCGCGGGATCAGCGGCGTGCGGCTCGATCTCCGCCGCACCGTCCCCCACCGTCCTCCGCGCGCCGGAGAGGAGACCGACCGCAAGAAGGAACGACCCCACGGCGATCCGCGCCCGACGCGGATGACGTCAGGAGATCTGCGCGGCTTCGTGCCGCGCCGTGCCGGCGCGGTGGCCGGCTCGGCGTTCGGTGATGAGGAAGACGACGAGGAGGACGACTCCGACCAGGATCACGACGATGTTGCCGAGCTGGGCGAAGGAGGAGAGGGGGCCGGCGGCGGGATAGGTGCCCTGCATGAAGATGCTGGGGTCGGTGCTGGCGTGCAGCAGGATCGGCGCGATGATCGTGCGGGTCACGCGCATCGCGAGGTACATGCAGAAGCCGAAGAAGAACGTGTAGAGGATCTGCAGCAGCGTCGGCAGGAGTGGCTGGCCGATGAAGAGGTTGGTCGCGTGCAGCAGGGCGAACAGGGCGGCGGAGACCATCCCGACGGCGATCTCGGAGCGACCCGACGAGCGCATGATCCGGACGACGTATCCGCGAGTGAGGAGTTCTTCGGAGAAGCCGATGACGAGTCCGGCGAGCAGCCAGGCGGCCACCCAGTCGAACCCGGCGGCGGAGTAGTCGATGCTCGCGAAGCGCATCACATTGAAGAGCAGGACGACCGCGATCGCGATCCACATCCAGCCGCCTCCGCGAGGGGTCTGCCGTTCGAAGGTGCTCCGCAGCCAGCCGACGCTCGCGCCGAAGCCGACCAGGATGAGGCTGCCGATGAGGACCGGGACGGCGATGAGGACGATGACGTAGCTCGCGGAGTCCGCGCCTCCGATGAACGGCACGAACGGTGCCATCAGCAGAGAGGCCGGCTCGTAGATCGCGAGATAGCCGACCGCGAGGATCAGGGCCTTCCACCATCGCCCGTGGTCCCAGAAGCGCGCCCATCCCGACCGTTCCGCAGTGCTGTCCATTGCTCATCCCCCCGAATCGAGATCAGTAGACCACACCTGACGGCCACTCGAGGGCGGCCTGCTTCCGTTCGATCCTCACCATTCGGAACGACCCGGAGCGCGCCTGAGACGACGCCCTCGTCGTGCTGCAGGGCCTGCGGCAGCAGGGGTGGATCGGCGAGCCGTGGCACCGCCGGCGCCGCCCCTGTAGAACGGGAGTCCCGACGAGAGGCACCACCGTGATCGACCGCGACGGCCTGGCCACGTTCCTCCGGCACCGGCGCGAGGCGCTGCAGCCCGAGGACGTCGGCCTCACCCGCGGCCCGCGCCGCCGCACCGCGGGGCTCCGCCGCGAGGAGGCCGCCGCCCTCTGCCACATGTCGACCGACTACTACGCCCGCCTCGAGCGCGGCACCGGTCCGCAGCCGTCCGAGCAGATGATCGCGTCGATCGCGCAGGGCCTGCACCTCTCGCTCGGCGAGCGCGACCACGTCTTCCGGCTCGCCGGCCACACCCCGCCCACGCGCGGATCCGCCGCCGGAGACCACATCGCGCCCGGGCTGCTGCGCATCCTCGACCGCCTGCACGACACTCCGGCCGAGATCATCACCGAGCTCGGCGAGACGCTGCGGCAGAGTCCGCTCGGCGCGGCGCTGCTGGGAGACGCCTCCCTCCGCCGCGGGCCGTCGCGCAGCCTCGGCTACCGCTGGTTCGCCGATCCCGAGGGGAGGGAGGCGTACCCGGAGGAGGATCGCGCGCTGCTCTCGCGGGTGTTCGTCGCGGGTCTGCGCGAGATCGCGACGCTGCGCGGCCCGGGCTCGCGGGCGGTCGAGCTCGTCGACCTCCTGTCGGCCGAGAGCGAGGAGTTCCGCACGCTGTGGGCCGCGCACGAGGCGGGGCTCCGGCCGCCGGCGCTGAAGCGGTTCCTGCACCCGAGCGTCGGGCTGCTCGAGCTCGAGTGCCAGACGCTGCTCGATCCGGAGCAGTCGCACCGGCTCCTCGTCTACACCGCGGTGCCCGGCAGCGAGAGCGCCGAGAAGCTCGAGCTGCTCGCGGTGGTGGGGGCGATGGTCTGAGCCGGGCCCGGCCGTGGATCGCGGAGCCGTGGATCGAGAGGTCCTTCCTCCGCTCCGGGCACCGCCCGACCATGGAGGCACACCGACCCCGAGGAGTCCCCATGGCCCGCAGCACCCCCCTTCCCGACCTGACCGGGCGGCTCGCCGTCGTCACCGGCGCGAGCGACGGCATCGGCCGCGTGATCGCCACTCGTCTCGCTGCAGCGGGGGCCGAGATCGTGATGCCCGTCCGCTCCGCCGCCAAGGGCGAGGCGGCGGCGGAGGGGATCCGCCGCGCGGTCCCCGGCGCCGCGGTGAGCACGCGCCCGCTCGACCTCTCCTCCCTCCGCTCGGTGACGGCGCTGGTCTCGACCCTCCTCGCCGAGGGCCGCCCGCTCGACCTGCTCGTCAACAACGCCGGAGTGATGCAGCCGCCCGAGCGGACGCTCACCGAGGACGGTCTCGAGCTGCAGTTCGGCACCAACCACGTCGGGCACTTCGCGCTGACGCTCGGCCTGATGCCGCTCCTCGAGCACGCCCGCGTCGTGCACCAGACGAGTGTCGCCGCTCGCAGCGGAGCGATCGACTGGGACGACCTCGACGGCGAGCGCCACTACGACGTGATGAAGGCCTACTCCGGCTCGAAGATCGCCGTCGCCCTCTTCGCCCTCGAGCTCGACGCCCGGAGCAGGGCGGCCGGCTGGGGCGTCACGAGCACCCTCGCGCATCCCGGGATCTCGCCGACCAACCTCCTGGCCGCGCAGCCCGGGCTCGGCCGCCCGCAGCAGGTCCGCGGCCGCGGCCTCATCACCGCCCTCTCGCGAGTGGGCGTCGCCGGCACCGTCGAGAGCGCGGCGCAGCCCGCCCTGCTGGCCGCGATCGCGCCCGAGGGCGGCGGCTTCTTCGGCCCGACCCGCGTGATCGGCGGCCCCGCCGCCCGCCGCGACCTCTGGGCGCCGATGCGCCGCTCCGACGACGCCCGACGCCTCTGGGAGGTCTCGGAGAGCCTGGTCGGCAGCCGCTTCCCGGCGTGAGGCGCCCTACTGGGTCCTCTCGATGATGGCGCGCATCACCTCGCTCGCTCCGCCGGCGTCGCCCCTCTGGATGTGCGTCGCCAGGTCGACGTGCAGCTGGAGGTCGTGGGCGTCGAACCCGTGCCGGCCGAGCTCGTGCAGGGTGCGCTCGCGCAGCGTCTCCTGGATGACGGAGGAGACCTGCGCGAACATCGGATTGCCGGACGCCCGGAGGACGAGACCGTGCAGCGCCGCGTCCTCGCGGAGGAGCGCGTCGGGATCGGCGCCGACCGTCGATCCCGCGCTCCACAGCCGGGCCGCGGCGCTCACGATGTCCGCCGCCTCGTCCAGTGTCCGCCGGGAGGCGGCGAGGCGAGCGGCCTCGGGCTCGACGGCCAGGCGCATTTCGCCGAGGGTCCGGAGCTGGCTCTCGCGCTGCGGGGAGCGCAGACGCCAGCGGATGACCTGGGGGTCGAAGAGGTTCCAGGCCGCCTCGGGGAGCACCCGGAGCCCGATGCGCCGGCGCGGCTCGAGCAGGCCCCTCGAGGCGAGCCCTCGAGCGACCTCCCGGACCACGCTGCGCGACGTCGCCGTCGCGACCTCGATCTCCTCCACCGTCATGACGGTCCCCTCGGGGAGCCGTCCGTCGCAGATGGCGGACCCGAGCTGGTCGTTCAGCTGCGAGTAGCTGCTGCCGGCGCCACCCCTGACGACGGGGGCCAGACCGCTGAGGCGCCTCACGCGGCGCTGCCGAGAGGGCGTGCTGTCACGACGTCACGACCGGCGTGATCACGAGCTCGTCGATGCAGACGTGCGGCGGGCTGTCGAGGACGAACTGCGTCGCGGCGGCGATGTCGTCGGGGGTCAGCATCGATCGGCGGGCCTCGGCATCGGGGACGACCGGCCGGTGCGCGAGGAACTCCGTGTCGACCTCGCCGGGGCAGAGGCAGCACGCGCGGATCCCGTGGCGGTTCTCCTGTGCGTTGAGCGTGCGCGTCAGGGACGACAGCGCGGTCTTGCTGGCGCTGTAGGCGACGCCGGCATCCGGGGAGAACTGCCACCCGGACACGGACGAGACGAGGACGATGACGCCGTCGCCGGCGTCGCGCATCCCCGGGAGGACGGCGTCGACGACCCGGGCGCAGCCGGTCAGGTTCGTCTCGACGACGGAGGCGAACCCCGCCATCGACTGGTCCCGCCAGTAGCGGTCGGGCCGGTTGAGACCGGCGGAGGCGGCCAGCCTCGTCACGGGCCCCCAGGCCTCGACGATGCTCCGGTGGACCTCCCGGGGCTCGGCGGGCGCCGCCACATCCGTCGGCGCGATCAGGAACTCGCCGCCGACGGCCTCGACGGCGTCCGCCGTCTCCCGGAGGAGCTCGGAGCGGCGTCCGCTCAGAGCCACGCGATGCCCGTGCCGCGCGGCGGACACGGCGATCGCGCGGCCCATCCCGCTGCCCGCGCCGGTGATCCACAGGACGGGACGGGGGTCGGGACGTGTCATGCTGCTCCGCTCGAAAGGATGAGGTGTCGCCTCGATCCTGCCATGAAGTATGTTTTCAACTCCGGACGAGAAGAGGATCCCGTGCTGATCGATGTCACCGGCCACGTGGTGGTCGTCACGGGCGCGGGCCAGGGGATCGGCCGGGTCATCGCCGAGTCGTTCGCGGAGGACGGGGCGACGGTCGTCCTGCTCGACGTGGCGGAGGCGCTCCTCCGAGAGGTCGGCGCCCACCTCGACGCCCGGGGCCTCGCGAGCGCCCAGTACGTCTGCGACGTGCGCGACGAGGCCGCGGTCGAGAGCGTCATCGGCGACGTCGTCTCCCGTTTCGGCCGGATCGACACCCTGATCAACAACGCCGGGGTCAACGTCGAGGGCCTGATCGAGGACCTCGACGTCGCGGCGTGGGACCGCTGCTTCGAGGTCAACGTGCGCGGCACGTTCATCACGTGCAAGGCGGTGATCCCGGTGATGAAGCGGCAGGGACGGGGCAGGATCGTCAACGCCGCCTCGTTCGCGGCGATCGTCCCCAGCGTCGGCGGTGCGGCCTACGCGGCGTCCAAGGCGGCGGTGGTGCAGTTCACCCGCACCCTCGCGGGCGAGGTGGGCCCGTGGAACATCACCGCCAACTCCTACGCCCCCGGCATGATCCCCACCGCGATGAACGGCTTCGCCGAGCTGTCGGAGGAGCGCCAGGCGCAGAAGCTGGACATGCTGGCCGTGCGCCGCTGGGGCGAGGCCCAGGACATCGCCGACCTGCTGCGGTTCGTCGCCAGCGACTTCGCGGGCTACATCACCGGCACCCTCCTCGAGGTGAGCGGAGGCAAGCTCGCCACGCAGACCGCGAGGGCCGTCGACGAGCAGCGTCCGTAGGCGGCGCGGGGGCCTGCACGGTCCGTTTCGCGCCGGTTCGACGTATCGCCTCTTCCCGATATCGCATCCGGACTATATTCTGAGCAATGAGCTGGGTTGTCGAATTCTCCGACGAGGTACGCGAGTGGTATGTCTCGTTGACTCCGGGCGGCAAGGCTGCGACCCAGCGCATCCTCTCCCGCCTCGAGGATCGCGGCCACCTGCTCGGCATGCCTCACTCCCGACCTCTGGGCGAAGGCCTCCGCGAATTGCGCTTCACCTGCGAGGGTGTGGCCCGAAGGATCACTTACGTACTCGATCCGGAACGGAAGGCCGTCACCCTGACCACCTTCCGCAAGCAGCGCGACAATGAACGCAGCGAAGTGCTCCGAGCTCGGCGCGCTCAGGCCGACCGCTCGACGACCCCTCCGAAGCAGACAAGGAAGAAGCGATGACGACCACGCCTTTCCGCGCTCTCGAGGCCGAGGCCCTCGCCACGATGACCCCGGACGAACGCGCCCGATTCGATGCCGCACTCGAGGAGGAGGAGGCCCGGCTGCGCCTGGCCGAGCTCGTCTACGACGCTCGAACCTCCGCCGGGCTGACGCAGACCGCGCTCGCCGAGAGGATGGGCACCAGGCAGTCCGTCATCTCGGCGATCGAGAACGGCGCTCAGGTGCCGACTTTCGGGATGCTGCGGCGTATCGCTCGAGCTCTCGACCGCGATCTGACCATCGAGCTGGCGCAGGCGGGCTGAGCAGCGCTCACAGCGACCCGCCCCTCTCCTCCGCCAGCCGCCCCGCCACGCGGTAGGCCAGCGCCAGCACCGTCAGCACCGGGTTCACTCCGCCGTTCGTGACGTGCAGCGAGGCGTCGGCGATCGTCAGGTTGTCGTGACCCCAGACGCGGCCCCAGCGGTCGGTGACGGAGGTCGCCGGGTCGAGGCCCATCCGGCAGGTGCCCGCCTGGTGCTGGCCACGGCTCGGGCCGGCGTCGGGCAGGTGGCGGAGGCGGTACGTCGAGGCGGCGCCGCTCGCGCGCAGCCAGTCGACGGCGCGGTCGGCCACGAAGTCGGCCGTGCGGAGGTCCTCGGGGTGGATCCCCCCGGACAGGCGGGCGGCGGGCAGCCCCCAGCGGTCGAGCACCGACGGATCGACGGTGACCCGCGAGTCGGGGGACGGCACCTCCTGCACCGGCCCCATCACGACCAGCAGCCGCGGGAACAGCTCCCGCATCGCCCGCTTCGACGCGAGGCCGTGCGGCGGGACGAGGCCGAGGCCGACCGCCGAGTAGTAGAGCGAGAGCGGCGTCGGCACGAAGTCGTTCGCGAGCATCGCGCCGCCGACGATCCCGGGGTTGGCGTGCCGGTGATCCGTCGTGGCGATGCCCGGGCCCGGGCCGACGCTGTCCTGCACGGGCTCGTCGAACAGCCCCCACGCTCCCGCGTACACGTGCGACTGCAGGTGCCGGCCGACCTGGTCGTGCCGATTGCCCAGGCCGTCGGGCTCGGAGGCGCTCGCGCTGTTCAGCAGCAGCCGCGCGGTCTCGACGGCGCCGGCCGCGAGCACCACGTCGGCGGCGGCGACCTCGAGGGTCCGCTCGCCCACGATCCGCACCCCGGTGACACGGCCCTCGTCGTCGGTCAGCACCGTCGCGACCTGCGCCCCGGTGAGCACGTCGCACCGCCCTGTCGCGACCGCGCGCGGGATCACGGTGTTGCGGGTGTCGGTCTTGAACTCGCCCGGGCACGCGAATCCGACGCAGCTCGCGCAGCGGATGCACGCCCCGCGGCCGTTGTACGGCGTCGTGTTGATCAGCAGCGGCACGTCGGTGGTGCCGAGCCCGAGCGCTGCGGCACCCTCGGCCAGGCGCGCGGAGTCGACGGCGTGCGGGAACGGCGGCATCGGGTAGCCGCGGCGGCGCGGGCCGGCGGTCGCGTCTCCGGTGGCGTCGCCCGAGACACCGAGCTCCCACTCCGCGCGGTCGTACTCGGGCTCGAGGTCGTCGTAGCCGAGGGGCCAGTCGGCCAGCGAGCTGCCCTCGGGCACCCCGTAGGTCGTCGCCATCGCGAAGTCCTCGGGGCAGAACCGCCACGCCTGCGCGCCGTAGACGCGCGTGCCTCCGCCGACCGTCATCGCGTTGCTGCCCCAGCGCGGGTCGGTGGCGAGCAGCGTCGTCGCCGCGCCTCCCGGAGTCGGCACCACGCGCGGGTGACCCGCCGACGGCGGATCGACGACGGTGTCGTAGCCGAGCGAGAGGCGCTGGCTGCGGAGGTGGTCGACGGGCAGATCGGACGCGGCGAGCCAGCTCCCCTGCTCGACCAGCAGCACGCGGCGGCCGGCCTCGGCGAGGACGCAGGCCGCGACTCCGCCGCCCGCTCCGGCGCCGACCACCACGGCGTCGTAGC
Source organism: Rathayibacter sp. VKM Ac-2754 (assembly GCF_009807095.1). GTDB lineage: Bacteria > Actinomycetota > Actinomycetes > Actinomycetales > Microbacteriaceae > Rathayibacter. Next base: position 82,412 of record NZ_WUCC01000009.1, read on the forward strand.
GGTCGCGGACGTCGCTCCAGGCCGTGACGGGTGCGGCCGATTCGACAGGCCGCGGCCACTCCGTCCCCTCGGGCCGGGGGCGGTAGCCGATCATCGACCACGAGGCGGCGTCGCGGTTGCCGCCGTTGCCGGGGTCGCCGTAGTAGCCCTGGATCACGAGGTCGGCGAGCTGCGCGAGCGCGTCGTCGTCGGGCCGGCCGTCGAGTGCGGCGAGCGCCGGAGCGGCGAGGTCGCTCCGCTCGCCCGAGAGCATCGCCCGGAGGAACTCCGGCGCTCCGACCTCCCACGCCGACGGGTGCTCGTCGGCGGGCACGATGCTCTCGACGAACGCTCGGAGCCCGGGGTGGGCGAGGAGTGCCTCCGCGGCGCTCATCAGGCCAGGGCGGTGGGGGCGGCAAGGAGCTGCGCGGCGGCGACCGCGCCGAGCACTCCCGAGCGGTCGCCGAGCTCCGGAGGCACCATGAAGTCCCACGGGTCGGCCGCGATCGGGTGTCCCGCCAGCGGTCCGCCGGTGACCACGGTGAGCTGGCGGCGCGCCTCATCGAGCAGGCCGGGCGCCTTGACGACCCCTCCGCCGACGGCGACGCGCTCGACTCCCGTGCTGTACGAGATGGCGGCGACCGCCTGCGCGACGTAGTAGCCGAGCATCTCGAAGGCCTCCCGCTGCACGCGCACGGGCAGGTGCGACGAGTCGGCGCCCCAGCGCGCGAGGACGGACGGGCCGGCCGCGAGCCCCTCGAGGCAGTCGCCGTGGAACGGGCAGCTGCCCGCGAAGTCGTCGGACGCGTGCCGGCGGACGAGCAGGTGCCCCACCTCGGGCGCGCCGTTGCTGTGCAGCACGCGGCCGTCGATGACCACGCCGATCCCGACGCCGGTGCCGAAGGTGGCGTAGGCGAGCGAGCCGACGTCGCGGCCCGCGCCCCAGCGCTGCTCGCCGAGGGCCGCACCGCTGACGTCGCTGACGAGGGCGAGCGGCTGGCTCACGTGCTGCGCGATGCGCTCGAGCAGCTTGGTGTTGGCCCAGCCGGGCTTCGACGTGCCGGTGATCCAGCCGTAGCGCGGGCGCGCCGGATCGACGTTGACGGGGCCGAAGGAGGCGATGCCGACCGCGTCGACGCCGTGCTCGCGATCGGCGTCGCGCACGAACTCGACGATCCGCGCGATCGTCTCGGCGGGAGTCGTGGTCGGGAAGCGGCGCGTCATCAGCAGAGTCGTCGGTGCGGACTCGTCCACGACACCGCAGACCACCTTCGTGCCACCGGTCTCGATGCCAGCGAGCATCAGCTCTCCCCTTCTCGGACGCCCCGTGCGCAGACGAGTCGACCCCGGACGGACGTCGTCGAAGCTGCGCGGGCCTCCTCAGTAAAGGGGGCATGTCCCACGTTGTCAAGAACGGGCCTCGGGCGCGCGGCGCGTCACGGCGGGCGACGGCGGGGGGTCGTGCGGCCTTACGATCTCCCTATGACTGACGTGGACATCCCCGACCCGGTCGGCGCCGCGGGCCGGGCGACGGTGGCCGACGTCGCCCGCCTCGCCGGGGTGAGCATCAAGACCGCCTCGCGCGCGCTGAACAACTCCCCCAACGTCAAGCCGAGCACTCGGGCGCGCGTGCTGCAGGCCTCGGGCGCCCTGCGGTTCCGCCCCAACGCGATGGCGCGGGAGCTGCGCCAGGGCCGCCCCGCCACGGCCGTCGCCTTCGTCATGGGCGACCTGACCAACCCCTTCTACTCGCAGGTCGCGATGGGAGTCAGCGCCGCGACCGCCGAGCGCGGCTTCACCCTCGTGATGGCCGCCTCGGGCGACGAGGAGAGCCGCGAGCGCCCCACCGTCGACAGCATGCTCGAGCGCCGCGTCTCGGCGCTGCTGCTCGTCCCCATCGCCGACGACCACTCCTACCTCGAGGGCGAGCGCCAGCTCGGAACGCCCATCGTCGCCGTCGACCGGCCGCTCTCGAACGCGGCCAGCGACTCCGTCGTCTTCGACAACCGCGGCGGAGCCCGCTCGGCGACCCTGGCCCTCGCCGACGCCGGCTGCACCCGCATCGGCTTCGTCGGCAGCTCGAGCCACCTCTACACGCACCGCGAGCGGCGCCTCGGCTACCACGACGCCCTCGTCATCCGCGGCCTCGAGCAGGACGAGACCCTCGTCAGCGACGACGCCGCGACGATCGAGGCCGCCGACGCCGCGACGACCCGGCTCCTGCGCCTGCCCTCGCCGCCCGACGCGATCTTCGCCGGCAACAACCGCGCGACCTTCGGCGCCTTCCGCGCCATCCAGCGCGAGGGCGGCGCGACCGCCCTGATCGGCTTCGACGACTTCGAGCTCGCCGAGCCCCTCGGCGTCACGGTGGTCTCGCACAGCCCGCAGGAGATGGGGCGGATGGCGGCGACCCTCGCGCTGCGCCGCATCGACTCCCTCGACGGCGGGCTCGAGCAGATCGTGCTGCCGACGCAGCTGACGCTGCGGCGCTCGCACCTGGGGTTCCCGCGGGTGTAGAGGGGTGGGCGATCCGGCTGCTCCCGTGGGGCGGAGCGTCCCGTGGGGCGGATCGCGCGGTGGGTGGCGCAGGGCGTGGCGCGAACGTGAGCGAATGTCAGTGGTCGCTTGTCGACTGCTTCACATGGAGATGATCGGAACGGCGGAGGCGGCGCCCGCGGAGGCAGTGCCTGCAGAGGCGGTGCTCGCAGCAGTGCGCGAGTGCGGTGACGGTGTTGCGGGCGAGGACCGCGCGATGGCGCCGCGGCTGCTCGCGACGGCCGAGCGCCTGTATGCGGGGCATCGCAGGGCGCTCGAGGCTCAGGAGTCGTTCGCGCGGGGGCTGCGCCTGTCGCGGAGCGAGGCGAACGACCTCGCCGAGCGCTCGATCCGGGCCGAGCTGGCCGTCGCCCTGGGCACGTCGGAGTGGGCCGTGTCGCGCCGACTCGAGCACGCGCAGCTGCTCGTCGAGGACCTCCCGCTCACCCGCGCCGCTCTGGCGGGCGCGCGGATCCTCTGGCAGTCCGGCGAGCTGATCTGCCGGACCGCCTCGACCCTCCCGCCCGAATCGCGCGCCGCACTCGACGAGCGTGCCGCCGATGCAGCCCTCACGATGACGCCGACGCAGCTGCGACGCGCGCTCGCGCGGTGGCGGGAGCAGCTGCACGAGCAGCCGCTCACCCAGCGCCACGCCCGCGCACGCGAGGACCGCGCGGTATGGCTCACGCCGGAGGTCGACGGGATGGCGACGCTGACCGCCTGCCTTCCGGCTCCGGCCGCTCTCGGCGCCTACCACCGCCTCGACCGGATCGCCCGGAGTCTCCGCGACGGCGACGACGGGCCTGGGGACGAGCGCACCCTCGCGCAGCTTCGGGCCGACGCCCTCGCCGATCTGCTCTGCGACGGCGACATCACCGGCACCACGCCCGTCTCCGACGAGCAGGCCCCCGCGCCGACCTTCGTTCCCGGGGTGCGCGCGGAGGTTCGACTCACGCTGCCCGCGACGACGGCCGCCGGCCTCGATGACGCCGCCGCCGACCTCGACGGGTACGGCCCGATCCCCGCCGACGTCGCCCGTGCACTGGTCGATCGCGGGGCGTCCTTCACTCGAGTCCTCACCGACCCGGTCACACGGACCGTCGCCTCCGTCGGGCGCACCCACCGCATCCCGCCGGCACAGATGCGGCTACACCTCCAGCTGCGGGACCAGACCTGCCGCTTCCCCGGCTGCACCCGCCCCGCCGCCACGTCGGAGGCCGACCACACGATCGAGTGGCGCAACGGCGGCGAGACGGCGCTCGAGAACCTCGCGTCGCTCTGCACCGGCCACCACCACGTCCGTCACGGCGACCGGTGGACCTACGTCCTGCATCCCGACGGCACCGCCGATTGGACCACCCCGACCGGACGCCGCGTCACCACCCGACCACCCGCGCTCCCCGGCAGCCCACCCGGCCCGCCGATGCGACCCCGCTTCACCGACGCACCACCACCGTTCTGAGGACACCGCCCAGCGACAGGATCGGCGGCCCCGAGGCACTCCGATTCGCGCTGCACTCCTCCGACGACCCTTGTCCCGACCTCGACCACGAGGACCACCGCGGGCCTCCTCGGCGCCTCGGCGACTCGGAAAAGAACGCTCTCGACGAGTCACGCGATCGTAACGTCCAAGTAACCTGACCCGCCCTCCGCCGTCCACCGGAGGGCGGTGGGTTTCGCATTTGTTTCGCCGAAGTTACAGAACACGCGTATCAGCAAATCCGATCCGAAGGATGCCTCGCCACTATTTGCCCGGCCGCCGTGCCTGCCTCCAGGATGAGCACCACTCCGCTCCGCATGTCCCGTGTTCCGGGGCCGGACGGCACCCCACCCCCGCGCGTCCTTCATCCCGAGGAGATCCCATGGTCCACCGCAGAAGCACCATCGGCATGACAGCACTCGCCCTCGGCGCAGTCGTCGCCCTCTCGGGATGCGCCGGCGCCGGGTCCGGAGACTCCGACAGCGAGCTGACTCCCTTCACGCTCGGACTCAACTCCTGGACCGGCTACGGGCCCTGGTACATCGCCCAGGACCAGGGGTACTTCGAAGACGCCGGCATCGACCTCGAACTGCTCCTCTACAACGAGGCCGACTACGTCTCCCTCGCATCGACCGGCCAGGTCGACGGCATGAACCACTCGATCAACGACTGGCTCGTCAACGTCGGCGATCACGGCTACGAGCTCGTGCTCCTCGAAGACGTCAGCCTCACCGCTGACGCCATGCTCGGCAGCGAGGGCGTCGACTCGGTCGAGGACCTCGTCGGCGGCAAGGTCGCCTTCGGGTACGGCGGGGTCAGCGCACTCGTCTACTACGACGCTCTCGCCAAGAACGACATCGACCCCGCCGGCATCGAGACCGTCAACCTCGAGCCCGCCGACGCCGGGAACGCCATGATCGCCGGCCAGGTGCCCGCCGCTGTGACGTACGAGCCCTACGTCTCGACCGTCCTCGCCTCCGATCCCGACGCGAAGATCATCTACTCGGCCGGCGAGACACCCGGCCTGATCAGCGACGGCCTCTTCGTCGACCCGGACTACGCCGCCGAGAACCCTGACGTCGTCGAGGGGCTCGCCGACGCCTGGGGCCGATCGATCGCCTTCATCGAGGAGAACCCTGACGAGGCGAAGGACATCATCGGCGAGGCCATCGGCATCCCGTCCGACCAGCGCGAGGACATGTTCGAGGGCCTCGAGTTCTACTCCCTCGAGGACAGCCAGGAGATGCTCGCCCCCGAGGGAGCCTTCCTCACCGAGACCCTCCCCTCGATCCAGGCCGCGATGATCGCCGCCGGGATCATCGACAGCGAGGTCGAGCTCTCGGACGGCGCCGTGTCGACCTCCTGGGTCGACGCCGCGCTCGAGGACTGAGCCGAGAGGACTGAGCCGAGAGGACACCCATGATCGACACCGCCGCACCGCCTCGCAGCGCGACCCCGACCGCCGTGATCCGGAGGAGGCGTCGGCGACTGCCGGCACCGCTCCGGCTGGACGGCAGCATCACCCGCTCGCAGTCGCTCCTCGCGTCGATCGGCGGCTTCGTCCTCCTGCTCGCGATCTGGGCCGGCGCCTCCGCTTCCGGCCTCCTGAACGAGGCTCTCGTACCCGGCCCGGTCGCCGTCGCCGCCCGCACGATCGAGCAGGTCGCGAGCGGAGAGATCTGGGGCGACATCGGCATCTCGTTCGCGCGGATCCTCGCGGCCTTCGCCCTCGCCGCGGTGATGGCGGTGCCGCTGGGCATCGTCATGGCCCGGGTGCGCGTCGTCGAGGCCATGCTGCTGCCGCTGTCGGAGTTCATCCGCTACATGCCGGTCGTGGCCTTCCTGCCCCTCTCGATCGTCTGGTTCGGCGTCGAGGAGAGCCAGAAGCTCTTCATCATCTGGATGGGCACGTTCTTCTCGCTGCTGCTCATGGTCGTCGACGACACCCGGCGGGTCCCCCGGGAGCTCGTCGAGATCGGCCGCACCTTCGGCATGAGCGACACCCGCGTCTTCCTGCGCATCGTCTGGCGATCGGCGCTCCCCGGCATCTGGGACTCGCTCCGCCTCGCCATGGGCTGGTGCTGGACCTGGCTGCTCGTCGCCGAGATCATCGCGGCGGAGTCGGGACTCGGCTACCGCATCACCCTCGCGCGCCGATTCCTCGACACCGAGCTGATCATCGGCTACATCATCGTGCTCGGCCTGCTCGGGCTCATCCTCGACCAGCTGTTCCGCCTCACCGGCCGACGGCTGTTCGCCTACCTCGGGAAGGGTCGGTCATGACCATCGAGTTCTCCGGCGTCGGTGTGCGCTTCGGCACGAGATCGGATCCGTTCTGGGCTCTGCGCGGTGCCGATCTGACCATCGGCGACAACGAGTTCCTCTCGGTCGTCGGCACTTCGGGCTGCGGGAAGAGCACCCTGCTCTCGACAGCGGCCGGTCTGCAGGACGCCAGCGAGGGCACCGTCCTCGTCGACGGCGTGCCCGTGGACGGCCCGGGCCGTGATCGCGGAGTCGTCTTCCAGAGCTACACGCTGCTGCCGTGGCTGACCGCCGCCGGCAACATCGACTTCGCCCTGCGCGAGGCCGGTGTCGCTCGAGTGGAGCGACGGGCACGGGTCGACGAGATGCTGGACGCCGTGGGCCTGCGCGCCTTCGCCGACCGCTACCCGGCCGAGCTCTCCGGCGGCATGCGGCAGCGGGTCGCGATCGCCCGCGTGCTCTCGTACCGCCCGTCGATCCTCCTGATGGACGAGCCCTTCGGCGCCCTCGACGCCCTGACCCGCCGCCTGATGCAGGAGCTGCTGGTCAAGATCTGGGAGCAGTCGAAGCTCACCGTGCTCTTCATCACGCACGACATCCACGAGGCGGTGTTCCTCTCGGATCGCGTGATGGTCATGACGAACCGACCAGGCCGAGTGAAGACCGAGATCCCGATCGACCTGCCCAGGCCCCGAGACCACGACGTGCTGCGCAGCCCGGAGTTCGCGGCTCTCGAGGAGGAGGTGCTCGACGAGATCCGCTCGGAGACGCTCCAGGTGGAGCACATGGCCTCCTGACTCCGTCCTCGGCGAGGAAGGGCGCCCCGGCTCAGGCCGAGGCGCCCTTTCCTCGCCTTCAGGACTCGCCTCGCGTTCAGGACTCGATGCGCGCCAGGAAGTCGGCGACCGGGTCGGTGCCCGACACCGGCTCGGCACCGCACTGCACGATCATCGCGAAGGCGAGCGCGCTCGTGAGCGGGGTGTGACCTCCGGCTCCCCCGGCCCGCACATCGCGCACGAGGAGCGGGCAGAGCATCAGCGCCAGCCGCACGATGCGCTTCCAGTGCGCCGGCAGCAGGCTCCGCTCCTCGAGCGCGGCGACCAGCGGCCGCCAGGTGCGCTCGGCACGGGAGACGAGCAGCGCGGCGCGCAGGGGGGTGAGCGACCAGTCGCGCTCGACGACGAGCACGCCGTCCTCCAGCCGGACGGAGGCGCCGAAGCGCTCCTCGGCGAGCGCGGGCTCGTAGAGCCAGAGCGGGTGCGCGAGGGAGTTGTGGAACGTCGCCTTGACCTCGGCGAGCAGAGCGGGCACGTGACGGCCCGCGAAAGCCGGGTCGAACGCGACGAGCGGGTGCGTGTCCCCTTCCGTCGTGAACCAGATGTTGGCGTTGTGGTCGTCGCCGTGCGCCACGACCCCGCCGAAGGGAGCGAGCGCGGCCGGATCGAGCATCTCGGCGGCCTCGTCGAGCAGCTCGGCGAGAGTCCGGTCGTAGTCGACGCCGTCGATGCGCCAGCGGAGGCCGAGCAGCCGCTCCCAGCTGAGCTCGACCGCCTCCTCGCCCTCGCCGAGCGCGAGATCGCGGCCCCCGTAGTAGGCGGCGATGCGGCCGCCACGACCGGGTGCCGCACCGGGGCTCGTGAGCCGGTGGTGGAAGAGCTGGTGGATCGGCTCGGCAGCGCTCTGCTCGACGGTGACGGGATGCAGGGAGTCGACGAGGATGCGGGCGGCCCGCTCGTCGCGATCGGCCTGCGCGGCGAGTATCACGGCGTCGCGCTCCGCCCCCGTCTCGCCGAGATCGTTCGCGCGGGCGACGTCGGCCAGCCGCGGCTCCTCCCGGAGCGCGTAGAGCAGGATCTGCCGACCCGGCTCACCGTTCGCGAAGACCGGCAGGTCGACGAGGTAGCCGTGCTCGCGCAGGAGCTCGGCGTTGTAGTACTCGGCGATCGTCCCGTCCTCGCCCTCCTCGCTGTGGAACTTGTAGAAGTAGCGGGATCCGTCGGCGAGAGCCGCGCGACCGTTGACGGAGTTGAGGCTGTACTGATCGAGCGTGAGCACGAGCTCGACGACGTCCTGGCCGGTCACCTCGGCGACCAGCGTGCGGATGAGAGCGGCCGCGCCCTCCTCATCGCCTGCTCTGGCGAGATCGCGGGCGCGGGTGGCGAGCGGGTCGTTCGCGGTCATGGCTCTCCTTCATCGTGGCGTGCTCCTCAAGGCTCCTGCGGCCGGGGCCGGACGCGCGATCGTGAGCTGCGTCGATGTCTGAGATCTGGGACACTCGCCCTCCCCCGCCGACCGGCCCCGGCGGAGCGGGCGTTTGAATGGGAGATGTGACCCCGATGCCGACAGCGTGCAGAGTGAACCGCGATCTCACCCTCGAGATCGCCGAGGCGAGTCCTGCTCCGATGGGTGTCGCTGAGGTCCGCGTCCGGCCCGCCTACGCCGGAGTCTGCGGCTCGGATCTGCACGCGGCGCGGACGGGCGCGTGGATCGAGTACTGGCCCGCGACGCTCGGCCACGAGGTCGCCGCGGTCGTCGTGGACTCCTCGGTCGAGACCTGGGTCGCCGGCGACCGGGTCGTCGTCGACTCGCGGATCCCCTGCCGCGCCTGCGCGGACTGCGCCGTCTCGCCCCGCTTCTGCTCCCACCTCACCTGGCTGGGCGAGTCGCGGCCCGGCGGCTTCGCCACCGACCTCGTCGTCCCCGCCACGAGTCTGCACGCCGTGCCCAGCGGCCTCCCGCTCGATGTCGCCGCGCTCGCCGAACCGCTCGCCGTCGTCCTGCGCGCCCTCGATGCGCTGCCCACCGGGGTCGAGCGGGTGCTCGTGCAGGGCTACGGCCCCATCGGCGCGCTCGCCCACCGCGTGCTCGCCTCCCGGGGGGTGGGGGTGAGCGTCACCGAGGCGCGTCAGGATCGACGGGAGCTCGCTGCGGCGCGCGGGGCGGAGCCGCTCGCCCGGGTCGACGCGGTGATCGACGCCGCCGGCTTCCCGGGCTCCGTGCTCGCAGCCGTGAAGGCCGTCCGCCGCGGCGGCACCGTCCTGGTCGTGGCTCTCGGACCGCACTCGATCGACCTCGTCGCCCAGGACCTCGTCGAGCAGGGAGTGCAGATCGCCACCTCTCTCGGCTTCGACGACGGCGACCTCCCGCGCGCGCTCGCCACCCTCGCCGCCGACCCGGAGGGCTTCGCCTCGGTGATCTCCACTCGCATCCCGCTCGACGAGCTGCCCGCCGTGCTCTCGGGCCGCGCCGACACCCTCGGCAAGCTCGTCGTCGCCTGCGCCCCCGAGGAGTCCGCCGCGTGAGCCGCCGCTACCTGATCACGGGCGGCACGAGCGGGATCGGCTCCGCCGTCGCCCGGCACCTGACAGCCTCAGGACACCGGGTCTGGATCACCGGGACGTCCGAGCGCACCCTCGGTGCCGCGCTCGGCGACGGAGTCGCCCTCGGCGGATCCGTCGTGGACGTGACCGATCGCGACGCCGTGGACGCAGCCTTCGCGGCAGCGGTCGACGAGCTCGACGGTCTCGACGGCGTCTTCTCGAACGCGGGCGTCGACGGCGAGGGGAAGCCCGCCGAGCAGCTCGACCCGGATCTCTTCCGCCGCGTGCTCGACGTCAACGTCGTCGGCGGCCTGCACGTCGCCCAGGCCGCGCACCGCACTCTCACGAGGCCGGGATCGCTCGTGATCAACGCCTCCGTGAACGCCGTGCGGCCGGAGGCGCACTTCGCCGACTACAACGCGAGCAAGGCCGCCGCCCTCTCGCTCGCCAGGTCGCTCGCACTCGAGTGGAGCGCCGAGGGACTGTCGGTGACGGCGGTCTGCCCGGGGTACTTCCCGTCGCGGATGACCGCGCCCTACCTCGGCGATCCGCAGATCGCCCAGGAGCTGCTCGAGCTCATCCCCGCGAACCGCTTCGGTCGGGAACGGGAGATCGGCGCCCTGCTCGAGTTCCTGCTCGGCCCCGACGCCGGCTACCTGACCGGCTCCGCCATCACCGTCGACGGCGGCCGCAGCATCTGACGCCGCACGACCCCACCCGACGAACCCGAGGAGAACCATGACCGAGAACACCTCCCCGCTCCTGGAGCGAGGGCTCTGGAGCGCCATGGACGCCGCCGCGCGCGACGACCTGCTCACCCGCGGGCTCGAGAAGATCTTCGACCCCGCGCTCCGCGAGTCCGTACTGGAGATCGTCGAGGACGTGCGTCTGAACGGCGACGCGGCCCTCGTGCGCGCCCTCGCGAAGTTCGACGGAGTCGAGATCGAGCCCGCGCAGATCCGCGTCAGCCGCGCCGAGTTCGAGGCCGCCCGGGCCGCGCTCAAGCCCGGGATGATCGACGCCATCCGCGAGTCCATCGCGTTCGTGCGCCGCTACAACGAGCAGATCCTCGCGCACGACGCCGACTGGATGTTCGAGACCGCCCCCGGCGTCATGGTCGGCGAGCGCACCAGCCCCATCGAGAGCGCGGGCCTCTTCGTGCCGAGCGGCAAGGGCTCCTACCCCTCTGTCCTGATCCAGCTCGCCACTCCCGCGGTCGTCGCCGGCGTGCAGAGGATCGCGGTCGTCGTACCCCCGGTGGCCGGCAGCGGCGGCAGGGTCGACGACGCGGTGCTCGTCGTCGCCGACGAGCTGGGCATCGAGGACGTGTTCCGCGTCAACGGACCGGCGGGAGTCGCGGCGCTCGCCTTCGGCACGGAGAGCATCCCGGCCGTGCGCAAGGTCTGCGGACCGGGCAGCCCGCCCGTCGCGAGCGCCCAGATCGAGGTGCAGCGCTACGGCACCCCCAGCGTCATGCTGCTCGGCCCGAGCGAGAGCCTCATCCTCGCCGACGACTCGGTCGACGTGCGCCTGCTCGCCGCCGACCTGCTCAACGAGGCCGAGCACGGCCCCGACTCGTCGAGCGTGCTCGTGACCGACTCGCAGGAGCTCATCGACGCCCTCCAGCCCGAGATCGCGAAGCAGCTGGCCGAGCTGCCCGAGCCGCGCAGGGGCTACGCCGCGCTCTCGCTCGGCACCAACGGCGGCGCCGTCCTCGTCTCGAGCCTGGAGGAGGGCGCCGAGGTCGCCAACGCCTACGCGCCCGAGCACATGCAGCTCGTCGTGCGCGCCGAGCTCGAGGACGCCGTCCTCGACCTCATCCACGACGCCGCCGAAGTGCTGCTCGGGCAGGACACCACCGTCTCGATGGGCAACTTCGTCCTCGGCGTGCCGGCCTCTCTGCCGACGAGCGGCTACGCGAAGGTCTCGAGCGGCATCACCGCGCACGCCTTCCGCAAGAAGCGCGCCATCGCCAAGTCGACCAGGGAGGGTCTCGTCGCCCTCAGCGGCACCGTGCTGGCCTTCACCGAGCACGAGGGATTCCCCGCGCACGGCAAGGCCGTCAGCGCGAGGCTCTGAGCCGTGCGTCTGCGTGAGGCCATCGACTTCGTAGGGATCGGGCGAGCGGGCGATCGCGGTGCGTTCCGACGGATCCTGACCGTCGACGACCTCCGCTCCGCCGCCCGGCGGGCACTCCCGCGGAGCGTCTTCGACTACGTCGAGGGCGGCTCGGATCGCGAGCTCGCGCTCACCGGAAACGAGGCGGCGTTCCGCGGGGCCCGCTGGCTGCCCCGGCAGGTGCAGGACGTCGCCTCCATCGACACCGGGACGACGATCGCGGGCGACCGGTGGGCGCTGCCCCTGGGCCTGGCGCCCACCGGCTACACCCGGATGATCGATCCGGCGGGCGAGGTCGCCGTCGCTCGCGCGGCGCGGACGTCTCGGATCCCGTACGTGCTCTCCACCGTGGGCAGTACCACGATCGAGGACGTGACCGCTGCCGCGGTCGCACCCTGGTCGCAGCTGTACGCGATGAAGGACCGCGATCTGACCGACGACCTCGTCCGGCGCGCCGTGGAGGCGGGCTCGCCCGTGCTCGAGATAGCGGTCGACACCGCCGTCTCCGGCAATCGCCTGCGCGATCGGCGCAACGGTCTCACCATCCCGCCGAAGATGACCCTGTCGACCCTCACCGACATCGGCATGAAGCCGCGGTACTGGACCCGGATGCTCCGGCACGAGGCGATGGACTTCGCGCAGGTGCGGGCGAGCGACCGCAACGGCGTCTTCGCCGGTGGCTCGATCGCCGACATCGGGGCCCAGTTCGATCCGTCGCTGAGCTGGGACGACGTGGCACGGATCCGCTCCCTGTGGCCTCGCACGCTCCTGCTCAAGGGCGCCTTCTCCCCCGACGAGGCGCGGCGCGCCCGTGACGCGGGCGTCGACGGGGTGCACCTCTCGAACCACGGAGGCCGCCAGCTCGACCAGCACGTCGCTCCGATCTCGCTCGTCGCGCCGGTGCGCGCCGCCCTCGGCGGCGACGCGATCGTGATCGTCGACTCGGGTGTGCGCTCGGGAGGCGACGTCGCCGTGGCGATCGCCTCCGGCGCAGACGCAGCATTCGTCGGCCGCCCCTACCTGTGGGCCCTGGCCGTGGGAGGCGAGGCCGGTGTCGAGCACCTCGCGGACATCCTCGGCGCGGAGTACCGGCGCACCCTCGCGCTTCTCGGTGCGACGAGCACGGCCGAGCTGCGGGCGAGGGGGCCGGAGCTGCTGCGAGGGGCGTGAGAGGCTGTGCCCGAGCATCGCCGGAGGGAGGATCGTCGTGACCGAGCCGCTCGCTCCCCGGGCCGTCGACCGCACCACGGCGATCGGACCGCGCATCCCCGCCCTGCGCAAGGGCATCGCGATCCTGCAGGTGCTCTCGAGCTCCGCCTCACCGGTCCCGGCGTCCGTCCTCTCGCGACGCATCGAGACCCCGCGGAGCACCACCTACCAGCTGCTGCAGGTCCTCGTCGACGAAGGCCTCGTCGTGCACATCCCCGAGTCGCAGGGCTACACCCTCGCCGTGGGGGTCTTCGAGCTCGGCTCGGCGTACCTCCGGCACCACGTCCTCGAGAACATCGGGCGTCCCGTGCTGAAGGCACTGGCGACCGGACTCGGTCACACCGCGCACATGGGCGTGCTGCACGGCCACGAGACGCTCTACCTCCTCAAGGAGCAGCCGCTCCGGCCGACCACGCTCGTCACGGCGGTCGGGGTGCGGCTCCCGGCGCAGCTCACGGCCTCCGGGCGCACGATGCTCGCACAGCTCTCCGACGCCCAGATCGCCGCGATCTTCCCGACGAAGGATCGCTTCGTCGACCGCACAGGAGCCGGCCCGGCGACACTGCGGGAGCTCAGAGAGCTCCTGCGCGCCGACCGTGAGCGCGGATGGTCGATCGAGCACGGCTCGACCACCGAGAACGTCACGTGCATCGCGGCGGCCGCCGTCGACAACGCCGGCCTGCCCGTGCTGAGCGTCGGGGTCTCCTTCTTCTCGGACAGGGTCCCGCAGGAGGACTACAGCGGGATCGCCGCCGAGCTGACCGGAGCCGCCGCGAGGTTGAGCCGCCGTTTCGGAGGGCTGCGGGGCGTCGGCACCTGAACCGGCGTGCACGCGCTCGACGGGTGGTTCAGCGCTCGACGGGGGTTTCAGCCCTTGACGGCTCCGCCGAGCAGGCCGCGGATGAAGTAGCGCTGCAACCCGAGAGCCACGACGACCGGGATGACCATCGAGAGCAGCGCGCCGGCGCTCACGATGTTCAGCCCGCCCCCCGTCGCCTGCACGAGGCCGGCGACCTCGACGGTCGAGGGCGCCGCCGGGTTGCTCGCCCCGAGGAAGAGCAGGGGGATGAGCAGGTCGTTCCAGGACCACATGAACTGCATGATCGCGAGCGACACCAGGATCGGCACCGAGGTGGGGAGCACGATCCGCAGGAAGACGGTGATCGTCCCGGCGCCGTCGAGCCAGGCCGCCTCGATGAGCTCGGCCGGGAAAGCGCGGAAGAAGGCGTAGAGCAGGTAGATCCCGAACGGCACGACGAAGCCGACCTGGTAGATCCAGATGCCCCAGATCTCTCCGGTGAGACCCAGCTGCGTGAAGAGCCTCAGCAGCGGGACGAGGGTGAGCTGCGGCGGAACCACGAGCAGGGCGACGGCGGTCATGAGGATCGCGACCCGGCCGCGGAACTCCATCCGAGCGAGCGCGTACGCTCCGATCGCGCTCACGGCGACCGTGAAGACCGTCGTGGGCACGGTGATCGAGAGGCTGTTGACCAGACTCTGGCCGAGACCGGCGGAGTCGAAGGCCTCGCTGAAGTTCAGCGAGGTGACGCGCGGCCGGGTGACGATCGTCCACCAGCCCGTCAGGGCGTTGTCGGCGCTGGTGCGCAGCGAGTAGACGAGCAGCCCGACGATCGGAGTGATCCAGGCGACGACGACGGTGATGAGCACGGCGTGCAGGAGGATCCTGGCCGGGCGGACGGGGGTGCGGCGACGGCGCGGCGCGGCGAGTGCGGCGGTCATGTCAGCTCCTCTCTGCCCGGAACTGCCGGACGTTGATGACGATGATCGGGACGGCGACGACGAGCAGCAGCACCGCGATGGCCGAGGCGTGCCCGTAGTCGCGGGCCCGGAACAGCTCCGAGAACATGCGGTTGGCGATGACGTCGGTGTTGAAGGCTCCGTTGGTCATCGTGTAGACGATGTCGAAGACCTTGAGCGAGAAGATGAGCTGGGTCGTGTAGACGACGCCGAGGGTGGGCGCGATCTGCGGCACGACGATCCGGAGCAGGCTGCTCACCTCGCCGGCACCGTCGAGCGTCGCGGCCTCCAGCACCGACGAGTCGAGGTTCTTCATCGCGGCCGACGACATCAGCATGCAGAGCCCGACCGACATCCAGACGCCGACCGCGATCAGGGAGAACGTCGTGATCGAGGGATCCGAGAGGAACGCCACCGAGTCGAGACCCACCAGGTTGAGCAGCGCGTTCAGCGTGCCGGTCTGCGCGGCCCCGGTCGGCTGGTACGCGTAGACGAGACGCCAGATCACGGCCGCGGCGGTGAACGAGATCGCGATCGGCAGCACCATCACGGTGCGCACGAGCCATTCGTAGCGCACCCGCTCGGCGAGGGCGGCGAGCAGGACACCGAGCACGAGGGTGACCACCGGCAGCACGACGATCCAGATCAGGTTGTTGACCAGGACCGGCAGGATCGTGTCGCTGAAGGCCCAGGCGTAGTTGTCGAGGCCGACGAAGTCCGCACCGTCGGCGTCCAGGAAGCTCATGACGACGGTCTGCAGGAGCGGATAGAGCAGGATCCCGCCTCCGAGGATCACCGGGATGACGAGCCAGACTGCGGCGCGGGCGGACTCCTGCGCGCGCGACGAGCTGAAGAGGCGCACGGCGCGCTCCCCCAGCGCGAGCCAGAGCACGAGCGCGATCGGCACGGCGACGAGCCCGACGAGGGCCGTTGCGAGCGGTGCGAGGTTCATGGGATGTCTCCTGCCGGGTGAGGGGCTCGGAGCGGCAGGGAGGGTCGCTCCCCCCTGCCGCCCGGCCGGGTCAGTTCGCGGCGACCGCGGCGTCGACGGCCGCGAGGTTCTGATCGAGCGAGGCGGGGTCCTGCACGAACTCCGCGACGGTCGTGTAGAAGGCCGCCGTGACCGCGCTGGGGGTCGAGGCGATCGGGAAGGGCACGAGCTGGTCGGAGCCGGTGAGCAGCTGCTCCGAGACGCCGGCGAGGATCGAGTTCGGGAACGCCTCGGCGTCGATGTTCGCGTTCGCGCCGATCCAGTTGCCGGTCGAGGCGATCAGATCGGACGACTCGACGGAGGCCATGTACTCCATGAAGGCCGCGACCTCGGGGCGATCCGCGAAGGCGGTGAAGACGGTCCCGCCGTAGCCGTTCGCTCCGGCGTACTCGGGCGTGATGGAGGGCATCTCCATGAAGTCCAGGTCGGTGCCCGGCTCGAGCGAGGGGTCGCCGCCCAGGATGATCGAGGCGGTGTAGGTGCCCCAGTGCTCGAGTGCGCACTGCTGCGGGTCGGTGTACATCCCGGCGCCGACGGCACCCGGGTCGGTCGTGAGGACGGCGTCCGGGCCGCCGAGCACGGTCTGGTCGTCGGCGACGACCTCGCCGAAACGGGCGAAGGAGGCGCGGACCTCGTCCGAGTCCCACGCGTGGGTGCCGTCGGCGAGACCCGTGAGCAGGTCGGGACCGAACTCCTTGAGCATGAGGTTGAAGACGAAGTAGGAGCCCGGCCAGCCGGTGTTGGCTCCGGCGCTCAGACCCATGCACCACGCCGCCGTGCCGGAACCCGCGAGCGAATCGGTGTAGGCGGTGAGGTCGTCCCAGGTGAGGTCCTCGGGTGCGGGGCCCTCGTAGACCGACGGGTCGTACCAGATCATGTAGTTGTCGACCATCGTCCAGAGCCCGTAGTTGCCCCCGTCGACGGTCGTCGAGTCGATGAACCCCGGTGCGTAGTTGTCGGCGATGACGTCCTCTCCGATGAGCTCGTTGAGGTCGATCGCGTCGGAGCCCGCGTACTCGTTCACCGTGCCGAGGTTGCCCGCGGCGACGACGTCGATGGGGGTGCCCGCCGCGAGGGAGGTCTGCTGGAGCGTCTCGTAGTCCTCGTTGCCCGTGAAGTCGATCGTCACGCCGGTCGCCTCCTCGAAGGGCGCGAGGGTCGAGAGGAAGCGCTCGCGCTCCTCGCCGCCCCACGTGCCGACGAGCGACACCGTCGTGCCCTCGAGGTCCTCGCCGTCGGCGATGGCGGCGGCCTTGTCGACGGCCGCCGCGACGAGGTCGGTCGGCAGTCCGGAGGCGCCGGCGGAGGTGCCGGTCTCGGCGACCTCGGCGTCCACGCAGCCCGTGAGGGTCAGCGCGGCGATGCCGGCGACCGCAGCGGCGATCGTCAGCGAGCGGGTGTGGCGGTGGGTCATGATGCATGCTCCTCGGAGCTCGGTGGAAGGGATGAGGCGGTGCGGGGACGTGCGGTGGTGCGCAGAGGGCGAGTGGTGCGGGTCGGGAGGGACGGGGTGCGCGCGGATCAGGCGGCGGAGGGCGCGGCGCGCAGCAGCGGCGTGAGGTGCTCGATCGCTGCTCGGATCTCCTGCACGGGCGTCGCGATCGCGTCCACCTCGAGCAGGACGGGGTCGGTGAGGCCCGCGGCGGTCATGACCTCGGTCCACGCGGCCCAGTCGACGACTCCGGTGCCGGGCACACCGCAGAAGGCGCGATGGGCGACGTGCACGCTCTCGTCGAGGGTCAGGTCCCACGAGATCGTGCCGGTCGAGTCCTTCCAGTGCGCCGAGACGAGGCGGTCGCGATGCCGGCGGGCGACGGCCACCGCGTCTCCGCCGCCGAGGGTGATGTGCGCGGCGTCCGGGCACAGTCCGACGTAGAACGGATCGGTGGCGAGCATGAAGAGGTCGATGTCGCGCTCGAGCCACATCGCCGAGTGCGACTCCGTGTGCAGCCCGAAGCGCAGGCCGGCGGCGTGCGCGACGCGGCCCACGTCGTGGAACGGGTCCGAGAGCGCCTGCACGGTGCGCAGGTCGACCGGCACGGCGTCGACGCTGCCGCGGGTGCTGCGCAGGGGAGCGCTGCCGATGAGCGCGGTCGCTCCGGCCTGCGCGAGGAAGTCGGTGTAGGCGCGCACGTCCTCGAGCAGCGCACTGCGACGCTCGGTCGCCAGCGCCTCCGGGCGCTCGAGCGCCGGGAGGTAGCCGCCGCAGACGCTCAGCCCGCGACCGCCGAGCTCGTCGAGGAAGGCCCGGGTCGACCCGTAGGCGGCCGCTCCTGTGCGCCAGTCGAAGGGGGCGAAGGTGAGCTCGATGGCCGAGACCCCCGAGGCGACGATGCGGTCCAGCAGGACGTCCCACAGCTCTCGCGGCTCCTCGGCGCCCCTGCGGACGACGGCCTCCACGCTCTCGAGTCCGAAGACGTCCTCGTGCCAGAAGGCGAACAGGTCGACGCCGAAAACGGGGGTGTGCTGGTCCATCTCGTCCCATTCGTCAGGAGTTCCGGCGAGTCCTCGTCCGGCTGGGATGGAGCATAGGAGCGCCTCGAGGGCGCCGTCCGGGGCGCCTCGGGATCGCGAGTCGGCCCGAGGCGTCGGTGAAACACCGGGGAAACATGCTCGTGACAGGGGCGACACGGACCGCGGGGCGCGCCGGCCGAGAAGCCCGGGAATCCGGGCATCGCCGAATCCGATGCGTCGCTTCGGCTCGTTCGTTACGGTCGGATTAATTGTGCGCAGCGGGTGCCGTAAATCGCCCGCCGCTCCGGATCAGAGGCTCGGCGCAGCGTCCAGCTCGCTGCCCGAGAAGAGCAGAGCCTGCACCTCGTCGAGGCACGACCGGAGCGCACCGTGCAGGATCGCGGAGGGCGACCCGAGCTCCGATGCGGCGAACCGGCTCGCCGGAGCGGTGCCCGCCCGCGCCAGCTCCCGCTCGAACGCCGGCACGAACACCTCCTGGAGCTCGGCGAACGCACCGTCGAGCACGATGAGCTCGGGCGCGAGCGTCCACGCCAGGATCGCGAGGCCGGGCGCCAGCTCCTCGGCGAGGCGCTCGGCCGAGGCGCGTGCCGAGGGATCCCCGGAGCGGACCGCCGCGACGAACGCCGCGGCCCCGGCACTGCGCTCCGCATCGTCCCCGCCGAGTCCGCCCAGGACGTGGCGGTCGAGGGCGGCGAGGCCGTAGCGCTCCGCCCAGACGATCTCACCGGCCACGCCGTCGTGCCCGCGGAACAGCTCGCCCCTGAGCACGATGCCGAGTCCGACCGTTCCGCGGTCGGCGCGCAGCCGCACGAAGTCGTCCACGCCGCGCGCCACGCCGGCCATCCGCTCGCCGAGCGCCGCGAGCTTGGCGTCGTTCTCGACGCGCACCGGGCAGTCGAACATCGCATCGATCTCGCGGGCGATCGAGAACCGCGACCACTCCGGGATCGTCATGGGCAGGTCGACGAGGCCGTCGTCGCGGACGATGCCGAGGGTCGAGACCGTCACCGCCAGGACGGCCTCGGCACTGCGACCGCTGGCCGCGAGGGCAGCCTCGATCGCCGTGCGGAGCACGCCGATCCGCTCCGGGCGCCGCAGGCCCCGGGGAGTCGCGACGGCGTGCTCGACGATCGGCGCACCCGAGAGGTCGGCGACCGTGACGGTGATGTCCTCGAGATCGAGACGCACGGCCACGATCGCTCCGCTCGCGGAGTTGAAGGCGTAGCGGCGCGCGGGCCGTCCCCGCCCTCGGCCGTCCCGGCGCTCCGGCTCGACGTCGACGACCCACTCCCGGCGGCCCAGGTCCTCGAGGATCGCCTCGGTCGTCCTCCGCGAGAGGCCCGTCGCGCGGCGCACCTCGTCGATCGTGAGCGTGCCGCCGTCGTACAGCGCGCGCAGGGTCAGCGACGCGTTGACCGTGCGGATGCGACGCTGGTCGACTCGTTGCACGCTGCCGCTCCGTCCCGGGGCGGACGCCCCGCCCTCATCGTAGGGACCGCCGGAACCGGGCCCGGACCGCCTCAGAGCACCCGCGGCTCGTGCGCCGGTCCCTCGGCCAGGAGCCGCACCGCCGACCGCGCCCGCTCGGCGAAGGCCCCCGCCTTGCGGCTGAGCGGCTCCCCCGATCGCGTCGCGAGCACGATGTCGAGGCCGGGGACGTCATCGAGCAGGGGACGGGTCACGAGTCGTCCCCCGTCGTAGCTGCGCCCGACGGCGGGCCGCTGGTTGAGCAGCGCGAAACCGTGCCCGCGGGCCACCATCGCGCGCACGGTCTCGAAGCTCGCGAAGCGGTAGCGGATGTGGGGACTGAGTCCGCGCTGCGCGAAGAGCCCCACGAAGTAGTCGCGGCTCACCGGCATGTCGAGCAGGATCATGGGCCGCGCCGCCAGCTCGTCGAGAGTCAGGCCGTCGCGCAGCGCGAGCGGATCGTCCTCGGCGACGGCGACGGAGACGGGGGCGGTCGCGAGCAGCTCCTTGCTGATGCCGTCGCCGAGCCCCAGGTCGTAGGTGAGCGCGATGTCGATGGCGCGGTTGCCGAGGGCCCGGGCCACCTCGTCGGCGGTGCCCTCCCTGACGCGCGCCTCGATGCCGGGGTGGGTCCGTTCGAGATCGTGGATGATCTGCGGCAGGTAGAAGGGCGCGAGCGTCGGGAAGCAGGCGGCGTGGAGGGGACCGCTCAGGGCGTCGGGCCGGAAGGCGTCGAGCGTGTCGTGGACGGCGCCCAGCACCTCCCTGGCCCGGGTCAGCAGCTCGTCTCCCGCCGCCGTGAGCTGGAGGCCCTTCACCCGGTGGCGGATGAAGAGCTGGGTCTGGAGCGTCCGCTCGAGGTGCTGCACCGCGGTCGAGACGGCCGACTGCGCGACGAAGAGCTCGGCGGCCGCATCCGTCATCGAGCCGAGCTCGGCGGCGCGGGCGAAGTAGTTGAGCTGGGTGAACGTGAACTCGGGCCGTCCTGCCACGCGTGTCTCCTTCCGACCGACCGGCGAGGGCCGCTGCGCATTTCCAATGTGTTACGCCGATGTGAACCCGGCGTTGCATCCGAATTTCCGATGTTCACGATACTCGAACGCTATTTGCCGGGGCGCTCCGAGGCATCCCAGGATGAGTGCGCAGGGCGCTGGGCCAGGCAGCGCGACAGATCAGGACGCGACCTCACAGGGGGCCCGCGCCGTGAGCCGCAGCATCGAAGTGGAGCCCCATGCAACCCGAGAAGTTCGAAGTCGTCGTCGTCGGCGCAGGCCAGGCCGGCGTCGCCATGAGCGAGCACCTGCTGGACGCCGGAGTGCCGCATGTGGTGCTCGAGCGCGACCGCATCGCCGAGCGCTGGCGCACCGGGCGCTGGGACTCGCTCGTGGCCAACGGTCCCGCCTGGCACGACCGGTTCCCCGGCCTCGAGATCGCGGGCGTCGATCCCGACGGCTTCGCCACCAAGGACCAGATGGCCGAGTACTTCGCCGCGTACGCCGCGCACATCGGCGCCCCGGTCCGCACAGGGGTCGAGGTGCTCTCGGTCACGCGCCTCGAGGGGCGACCGGGCTTCCGCGTCGTGACCTCGACGGGCGAGATCGAGGCGCGCTTCGTCGTCGCCGCGACGGGACCGTTCCAGACCCCGGTCGTGCCGACGAACGTGCCCGCGGACTCCGGTCTCCACCAGATCCACTCGAGCACCTACCGCAGCCCCGCGCAGCTGCCCGACGGAGGAGTCCTCGTCGTCGGCGCAGGCTCCTCGGGCGTGCAGATCGCGGACGAGCTGAATCGCTCCGGCCGCAGCGTGCACCTCTCCGTCGGCCCGCACGACCGACCGCCGCGCCGGTACCGGGGTCGCGACTTCGTCTGGTGGCTCGGGGTGCTCGGCAAGTGGGACCTCGCCGCGCCGCCCGCCGGCGCCGAGCACGTGACCATCGCGGTCAGCGGAGCGCACGGCGGCCGCACCATCGACTTCCGCGACCTCGCGGCGAACGGCATCACGCTCGTGGGCCGCACCGGCGCCTACCACGACGGCAGGCTCGCCTTCGGCACCGACGTCGGGACGAACATCGCGCGGGGAGACGCGAACTACCTGACCCTGCTCGCCGAGGCCGACGCCTACGTCGCCGCCAACGGACTCGACCTGCCGGAGGAGCCCGCAGCCCACGAGCTCGGCCCCGAGCCTCGCTGCGTCACCGATCCCCTCGCCGAGCTCGATCTCGCCGCCGCCGGCATCACGAGCATCGTCTGGGCCACCGGATACGCGACCGACTACTCGTGGCTGCGCATCGCGCCCGAGGCGTTCGACGACCGCGGGCGCCCCGTCCACCAGCGCGGCGTCTCGATCGAGCCCGGCGTCTACTTCCTCGGCCTCCCCTGGCAGTCGCGCCGCGGCTCCAGCTTCGTCTGGGGGGTCTGGCACGACGCCCGCTTCGTGGCCGACCAGATCGGCATCCAGCGCAGCTACGCCCAGTACGACCCCGCCTCCCCCACCCTCGACCTCGTGACCGGAGCCGCCCGATGACCACGCACACCCGCATCCGCCCCTTCAACACCCGGGAGACGTATCCGGAGCAGAGCCTCGACAACGATCTCTGCCAGGCGGTCGTGGCGGGCGGCGTGGTCTACCTGCGCGGTCAGATCGGACAGGACCTCGACACCCGCGAGAGCGTCGGCATCGGCGACGTCGAGGCGCAGGCGGAGAAGGCCATGGCCAACATCGATCTCCTGCTGCGCGAGTCCGGGAGCAGCCTCGCCGACATCGTGAAGGTCGTGGTCTACCTGACCGACATCCGGTACCGCGAGCCGGTCTACCGCGTCATGGGCGCCTGGCTCAAGGGCGTCCACCCGGTCTCGACCGGACTCGTCGTCCAGGCGCTCGCACGACCGGAGTGGCTCGTCGAGATCGACGCGACCGCCGTCCTCAGCGAGCCCGCGTCGTGACCGTCTCGCTGGTCGCCCGCGACCCCCTGACCGGAGCGCTCGGCATGGTCGTGAGCTCGTCGAGCCCCGCCGTCGCCGCACGCTGCCTGCACCTGCGCGCGGGCGTCGGCGCGGTCGCGTCGCAGAACGTGACCAATCCCGCGCTGGGCACCGCGCTGCTCGACGCACTCGAGGCGGGCGTCGACTCCGCGACCGCGCTCGCGGCCGTTCTCGCCGATGAGGCGTTCCCGCAGTACCGCCAGCTCCTCCTCGTCGACGCGTCCGGACGGACCGCCCTCCACTCGGGCGACCGGGCACTCGGGCTCCACTCGGCCGTCCAGGGCTCGTCCGCCGCCGCGGCCGGCAATCTGCTCGCTCACGACGGCGTTCCCGGCGCCATGCTCTCGGCCTTCCACGCGAGCACGGGGTCGACCCTGGAAGAACGTCTGCTCGACGCTCTGCGCGGCGCGATCGAGGCGGGCGGCGAGGCGGGCCCGGTCCGCTCCGCGGGACTCGCCGTCGTCGAGGACGTGCCGTGGCGGGTCACCGACCTGCGCGTCGACGACGCCGACGACCCGGTCACCGAGCTCGAGCGCCTGCTGGGCGTCTGGCTCCCGCAGAAGCTCGACTACCGCCGTCGCGCCCTCGACCCCGAGGCCGCACCCTCGTACGGCGTGCCGGGCGACGAGTGAGCGCCTCCGACCGCAAGCGGCGCGTCGCGGCTCACGTCGACGCGGGGCTCGACGTGCTCCTGCGGATCAGCCACCGTCTGCACGCGGAGCCCGAGACGGCCTGGCGGGAGCACGCGTCGGCGGCGCTGCTCGCCGAGGCGCTCGAGGAGCGCGGCTTCCGGGTGGAGCGAGGCGCCGCCGGACTCGAGACGGCCTTCACCGCCGATCACGGGCCCCGCGACGGACGCCCGGTCGTCGGGATCGTCGCCGAGTACGACGCCCTGCCGGGGCTCGGTCACGCCTGCGGGCACAACGTCATCGCCGCGGCCGCGATCGGCGCCGCCGCGGCCCTCGCCGACGCCGGAGTCGCCGTGCGTCTCCTCGGCACTCCGGCCGAGGAGGGCGGGGGCGGCAAGATCGCGATGCTCGAGGCCGGATGCTTCGACTCCCTCGCGCTCGCCATGATGATCCACCCCGGCCCCGCCGACGCGGTGTACGCGCGACCCCGCGCCGTCGCGCACTTCGACGTGCGCTACCGCGGCGCCACCGCGCACGCCGGCGCCTACCCGCACCTCGGCCGCAACGCAGCGGACGCCTTCACGATCGCCCAGGTCGCGATCGGACTCCTCCGGCAGCAGCTGCCGACGTCGATCCGCGTGCACGGCATCGTCACGGCCGCCGGCACCGCCCCCAATGCCGTCCCCGACCTCGCCGAGGGATCCTGGTACGTCCGCGCCGACGACCTGGCCGAGCTCGACGACGTCTTCCCCCGGGTGCGGGCCTGCTTCGAGGCGGGTGCCCTGGCCGCAGGCGTCGAGTGGGAGCTCACGGAGACGAGCCCCCGCTACGCCGAGTTCCGCAACGACGACCGGCTCGCCGAGCTCTTCGCCGCGAACGCCGCCGCCGTCGGCCGCGACATGGACCTGGACGAGGCCGGCCCGCGCGGCATGGCCACGGCCTCCACCGACATGGGCAACGTCTCGCAGCGGATCCGCGCCCTCCACCCCTACCTCGGCATCGCCTCGCTCCCGTCGGTCAACCACCAGCCGGCGTTCGCCGCCGCCGCCGCGACGCCCGCCGCCGACCGCGCAGTGCGGGACGGCGCCGTGCTGCTCGCCCAGACCGCGATCGACGCCCTCGAGAACCCGCACCACCAGGAGGACCACCATGCGCACCCGTGAGGACTGGGCTCGACTCGCCCGCTCGATCGAGCCCCGCCGCCGTGCCTTCATCGACGGATCGCCCGTCGACGCCGCCGACGGCGGCACCTTCGACACCCTCGACCCCGCGACCGGTCTCGTGCTCGCGAGCGTCGCCCGGGGCGGAGCCGAGGACATCGACCGCGCCGTCGCCGCCGCGCGCCGCGCCTTCTCGGCCGGATCGTGGTCGCGCAGCGCTCCGGCGCACCGCAAGGCCGTCCTGCTGCGCCTCGCAGACCTCGTCCGCACCCACGCCGACGAGCTCGCGCTGCTCGACACTCTCGACGGCGGCAAGCTCATCGCCGACACGTCGACCGTCGACATCCCCGGCTCCGCGCACATCCTCCAGTGGTACGCCGAGGCGATCGACAAGCAGTACGGCGAGGTCGCGCCGACCGCTCCCGGCGATCTCGCGATCATCACCCGCGAGCCGCTCGGCGTGATCGGCGCGGTCGTCCCCTGGAACTACCCGCTCGAGATGGCGATCTGGAAGCTCGCTCCCGCTCTCGCCGCCGGGAACAGCGTCGTGCTGAAGCCCGCTGAGGAGTCGCCGCTCTCGGCGCTGCGGCTCGCCGAGCTCGCGATCGAAGCGGGCCTGCCGGACGGTGTGCTCAACGTCGTACCCGGGCTCGGCGACGAGGCGGGGCAGGCGCTCGGCCGGCATTCCGACGTCGATGCGATCGCCTTCACCGGCTCCACGGCCGTCGGCAGGCTCTTCCTGCGCTACGCGGGCGAGTCCAACATGAAGCAGGTCTGGCTCGAGGCCGGCGGCAAGAGCGCCGGCCTCGTCTTCGCCGACGCCGCCGATCTCGACCTCGTCGCCGACAGAGCGGTCGCGGGGATCTTCGGATGCTCGGGCCAGGTCTGCTCGGCCAACTCCCGCCTCCTCGTCGAGGCCCGCATCGCCGACGAGCTCCTCGAGCGGATCCGCCTCCGCGCCGCCGCTCTGCGCGTCGGCGATCCCCTCGACCCCGCGTCGACCATGGGTCCGCTCATCAGCGCGAAGCAGCTCGAACGCGTCCAGCGCTACGTGGACATCGGCCGCAGCGAGGCCGGACTCGCCTTCGGCGGAGGCCGACTGCATCTCGAGTCCGGCGGCTACTACCTCGAGCCCACGGCCTTCCGGGACGTGCCCGCCGGCGCGGTGATCGAGCGGGAGGAGCTCTTCGGCCCGCTGCTCGCCGTCTCGACGTTCACCGAGGAGTCCGAGGCGATCGCGCGGGCGAATGCGAGCGAGTTCGGACTCGCCGCCTCGGTCTTCACCGACAGTCTCTCCCGCGCCCGACGGGTCGCGTCGGCGCTGCAGGCGGGTACCGTCTCGGTCAACACGGTCGACGCACTCGACGTCACCGTTCCGTTCGGCGGAGTGAAGCAGTCGGGCTTCGGACGCGATCTGTCGCTGCACGCTCTCGACAAGTTCACGTCGCTCAAGACCACCTGGTTCGCCGGGCCCTCGGAGGGATGACCATGGCCTACGACACTCCGGATCTCGTCGACGTCCTCGTCCTCGGCGGCGGCACCGCCGGCATCATCGTCGCCTCGCGCCTCAGCGAGGACCCGTCGCTCAGCGTCGGCCTCGTCGAAGCGGGCCCCTCCGACGCGGACGAGCCCCGCGCGAACTCGATCCGCCGCTGGGCCGAGATGCTCGAGGGCGAGTACGACCTCGACTACCGCAGCGTGCCGAACGCGCGGGGCAACTCCTTCATCCGCCAGTCCCGGCTCCGGATCCTCGGCGGCTGCTCGACGGCGAACACGATGATCACGTGGCGCCCGCTCCGCGGCGACATGGACGAGTGGGTCTCGCTCGGCGCCGACGGCTGGGACTACGAGACCATGTCGGCGACGTACGACCGGCTCCTGGCACCCGTCACGCCCATCCCGCCCGAGGACCGCAACCCGTACCTGCAGGGCGTGATCGACGCCGTCGTCTCGGCCCTCGGCGTCGACGAGAAGCCCTCCTGGAACGATCACGAGTTCGTCCAGGGCGCCGGCTACTTCGAGATCGGCTACGACCCCGCGACGAATCAGCGGTCCTCCGCCTCGCACAGCTACCTGCGACTCCACGGCGCCGAGCACCGACCGAATCTGCACATCACCCTCGACGGACTCGTCGTGCGTGTGATCGTGGAGGACGGTCGCGCGGTCGGTGCGCTCGTTCGCACCCCCGACGGTGTCCGGGAGCTGCGCGCGCGCCGCGAGGTCGTACTCTCGTGCGGCGCCATCGACAGTCCCGCCCTGCTGCAGCGCTCAGGCATCGGACCTCGGGCCGTCCTCGAGGCAGCGGGCGTGCCGGTGCACGTCGACCTTCCCGGTGTCGGCGAGAACCTGCAGGACCACGCGGAGGGTCTGGTCGTCTGGGAGGCGCGCACCGAGCGCCCCCCGATCAGCGCGACCGGCTGGGACGCGGGCTACGTCATCGCGATCGACCCCGACAGCACCCTGCCCGACGTCTCGACGCACATCCCGCTCGAGACCTGGGGCGTGCACGCCGAGCGAGCCGGCTTCACGCTTCCGGAGGGCAGCATCTCGCTCGTCCCCAACGTCGCCAAGCCGCGCAGCCGCGGGCGGGTGTGGATCACCTCGGCCGACCCGGATGCCGCCCCGTCGATCGACTACAACTCCTTCAGCGACCCGGCGGGCCGCGATGAGCGGATGCTCGTGGCGGGCGCCCGTCGTGCCCGGATGGTCGCGCAGCACGAACCGCTCGCCTCCCTGATCGTGCGCGAGGTGTTCCCCGGCCCCGACGCGCAGACGGACGAGGAGCTCTCGGCCGCGCTCCGCGCCACGCACCAGACCGTCTACCACGTCTCGTGCACGGCCAGGATGGGCGCCGACGCCGACCCGCTCGCGGTGCTCGACCCCCGTCTCCGGGTCCGCGGCGTGACGGGGCTGCGCGTCGTCGACGCCTCCTCGTTCCCGACGATCCCCGCGCTCAACCCGGTCGGCGTCGTCATGACGCTCGCCGAGCGCGCGGCCGAGCTCATCCGGGACGATCTCGCGGCACCGCCCACCGGGTGACCTCCGACTGTCTGCGATCTCAGACGGAGGAGCATCGCCGGCTGCGCCCGCGTCCGCCGGAGAGGCTTTGCTGAATGCCATGACTGATCGAGCCGACGCCCCCACCCCCACCGTCGCGGAGGCCGTCGCGGACGTCGTCGCACAGCGGAGCCCGGTCGTGTTCGGCCTCATGGGCAACGGCAATGCGCACTTCATGGCGAGCCTCACCGGCCGCGGCCACCGGGTCGTGACGGTGCGGCACGAGACCGCCACCGTCATCGCCGCGCACAGCTACACCCTCGCGGGCGGCGCGATCGCCGCGGCGACCGCGACCTACGGCGCGGGATTCACCAACCTCCTCACCTCCCTCGCCGAAGCGCGTCTCGCCCGCATCCCCGCGGTCGTCGTCGTGGGCGACGCGCCTCGCACCGGGCCGCGCCCGCAGGACATCGATCAGATCGGTGCGGCGGCCGCCGTCCACGTGCGGACGCTCGTCGTCGACCGAGGGAACGCCGTCGCACAGACCGAGCTCGCGTACGAGATCGCCCGCCGCGATCGCGTCCCCGTCATCGTCGCCCTGCCCTACGACCTCGTCGACGCACCTCTGACCTCCGCCGTCGAGGTGGCGCCGCTCGAGCAGGGCGCCGTGCTGCGCGCGCACGAGATCCCCGCCGCGCCCGCCGTCCCGGCCGAGGTGGCCGCCGGGATCGCCGCGCGCCTGCTCGCCGCAGAGCGCCCCCTCGTCCTCGGCGGGTACGGCGCGGTGCTCGCCGGAGCCGGCGGCGCGCTGCGCGAGCTCGGAGACCGGGTCGGCGCACTGTTCGCGACCTCGCTGATGGCCCACGGGCTCTTCGAGTCGCCCTGGGACATCGGCATCGCGGGCGGATTCTCGACGGAGGAGGCCGCCGCGCTGATCGGCCGGGCGGACCTCGTCCTCGTCGTCGGCGCGAGCATGAACCTCTACCAGATGCGCTACAACGGCCTGATCGCCGCCGATTCCCACGTGATCCAGATCGACACACTGGCCGCGGCGACGCACGACCGGGTCGACGAGTTCCACCGCGCGGACGCCCAGGACTTCGCGAGGACGCTCCTGGAGGCACTCCCCGCGACGCCGCTCGACGGGTGGCGTCACACCGCTGTGCTGCCCCGGCGCGGAGCCGAGGAGTTCCCGGAGTTCGCCGCCGACGGCCTCCTCGATCCGCGCCCCGTGATGGCCGCCCTCGACGGCATCCTCCCCGAGGCTCGGTCGATCACTCAGGACAACGGCCACTACATGGGCTGGGCGCCGCGCCATCTCCGCGCTCCCGACCCGCAGGCCATGCTCCTGCCCGGTCTCGCGCTGCAGTGCATCGGTCTCGGCATGGGCTCCCTCCTGGGCATCGCCGAGGTGCGGAACGACCGCCTGCCCGTCCTCGTCACCGGCGACGGAGGCCTCCTCATGGAGCTCAGCGAGCTCGACACCGTCGTGCGGGAGCTGCCGTCGGCGCTGATCGTGGTGATGAACGACGCCGCGTTCAGCATGGAGGTGCACCAGTACGGAGTGCGCGGCCTGGACGTGTCGGCGATGAGGTTCGCGCGGGTCGACTTCGCCGCTCTGGGCCGCGCCATGGGAGCACAGGGGGCTCGGATCGAGTCACTGGCCGACCTCGAGGCCGTGCGCTCCTGGATCGAGGGAGGCGCCGAGGGCGTCTTCGTCGCGGACGTGGCGATCTCGCCCGCTGTCGTCGCGGACTGGCTGACGCTGAGCAATCGCTACAACGGGGTGCCCGCACCGGAGTGATGCGCTGACCGGTGTCGACGGCCGTCTCCGGTCCTTCCTCCATGCCAGGCGCGCGGGGGTCAGCCTGACGGTGCGAACGTGAGCGAATGTCAGTGGTCGCTGATTAGCTTCTCGTATGGAGATGATCGGAAGAGCGGACGCGGTACTCGCGGAGGTGCGGGAGTGCGGTGACGGTGTTGCGGGCGAGGACCGCGCGATGGCGCCGCGGCTGCTCGCCACGGCCGAGCGCCTCTACGCGGGGCATCGCAGGGCGCTCGAGGCTCAGGAGTCGTTCGCGCGGGGGCTGCGCCTGTCGCGGAGCGAGGCGAACGACCTCGCCGAGCGCTCGATCCGGGCCGAGCTGGCCGTCGCCCTGGGCACGTCGGAGTGGGCCGTGTCGCGCCGACTCGAGCACGCGCAGCTGCTCGTCGAGGACCTCCCGCTCACCCGCGCCGCTCTGGCGGGCGCGCGGATCCTCTGGCAGTCCGGCGAGCTGATCTGCCGGACCGCCTCGACCCTCCCGCCCGAATCGCGCGCCGCACTCGACGAGCGTGCCGCCGATGCAGCCCTCACGATGACGCCGACGCAGCTGCGACGCGCGCTCGCGCGGTGGCGGGAGCAGCTGCACGAGCAGCCGCTCACCCAGCGCCACGCCCGCGCACGCGAGGACCGCGCGGTATGGCTCACGCCGGAGGTCGACGGGATGGCGACGCTGACCGCCTGCCTTCCGGCTCCGGCCGCTCTCGGCGCCTACCACCGCCTCGACCGGATCGCCCGGAGTCTCCGCGACGGCGACGACGGGCCTGGGGACGAGCGCACCCTCGCGCAGCTTCGGGCCGACGCCCTCGCCGATCTGCTCTGCGACGGCGACATCACCGGCACCACGCCCGTCTCCGACGAGCAGGCCCCCGCGCCGACCTTCGTTCCCGGGGTGCGCGCGGAGGTTCGACTCACGCTGCCCGCGACGACGGCCGCCGGCCTCGATGACGCCGCCGCCGACCTCGACGGGTACGGCCCGATCCCCGCCGACGTCGCCCGTGCACTGGTCGATCGCGGGGCGTCCTTCACTCGAGTCCTCACCGACCCGGTCACACGGACCGTCGCCTCCGTCGGGCGCACCCACCGCATCCCGCCGGCACAGATGCGGCTACACCTCCAGCTGCGGGACCAGACCTGCCGCTTCCCCGGCTGCACCCGCCCCGCCGCCACGTCGGAGGCCGACCACACGATCGAGTGGCGCAACGGCGGCGAGACGGCGCTCGAGAACCTCGCGTCGCTCTGCACCGGCCACCACCACGTCCGTCACGGCGACCGGTGGACCTACGTCCTGCATCCCGACGGCACCGCCGATTGGACCACCCCGACCGGACGCCGCGTCACCACCCGGCCACCCGCCCTCCCCGGCAGCCCACCCGGCCCACCACCCCGGCCCCGCTTCACCAACGCGCCACCACCGTTCTGAGCGCGCCCGCAGGCGGGTTCGTCCGGCGCAAGCACCCCGACGCCGATGAGCTGTGCGAGCCGGCTGAGCCCGCGGTGTCGAGCGTCCCTACAGCATCCCGGTCAGCACGCCTCCGTCGGCGCGGAGGGCGGCACCGTTCGTCGCCGACGAGAGCGGGCTCGCGAGGTACACGGCGAGGGTCGCGATCTCGTCGGGCTCGAGGAAGCGCTCGAGCAGGGACGTCCGATTCCCGCCCGCGATCTGCGCCCTCACGTCGCCCTCGGCGAGCCCGTTCGCGGAGGCGAGGCCCCGGACGGCGGCGGCCACGCCGTCGGAGTAGGTCGGCCCGCCCAGGATCGTGTTGACCGTCACTCCCGCGCCCCGGGTGAGCTTGGCGAGACCGTTGCCCAGAGCGAGCATCGCCGCTTTGCTCACGCCGTAGTGCACCATGTCGGCCGGCACGTTCACGCCCGACTCGCTGCCGATGAAGACGATGCGGCCCCAGCCGGCGTCGATCATCCGCGGGAGCAGCGCTCGCGACAGGCGCACCCCGCTCATCAGGTTGACGTCGAGGACGCGCGCCCACGCGGCGTCGTCGACATCGGCGAACGGCGTCACGTCGAAGAGTCCGGCGTTGTTGACGAGGATGTCCACGCCCCCGAGCGCGTCGAGCAGCCGCTGGGTCTCGGAGGCGTCGGCGAGATCGGCCGCGATGCCCGAGACCTCGCCGCCCGGCACCTCCCGCTCGAGCCGACGCACCGCCTCCTGGACCCTGCGGTCGTCCCGGCCGTTGATCACCACCGCGGCACCCTCGCGCAGGAGCGCCCGCGCGATGGCGCAGCCGATCCCCTGGGTCGAGCCGCTGACGAAGGCGCGGCGGTGCGCGAGCTGGAGATCCATGACAGTCCTGACGGTCGATTAACTTGCTTGAGCAAGCAGTACCGTACGGTCGAACAGTTGCTCAGTCAAGTGACGGGTAGACTCCGGGCATGGCCGAGAACCGCCCCGATCACCGCCCCCTCGCCGGCGCCGACCTCGAGACCTGGGCAGCACTCGCGACAGTGCTGGAGTGGCTGCCGCCGGCACTCGACGCCGACCTCGTTCGCGACTTCGAGCTCACCCACTTCGAGTACGGCATCCTCTACGCACTGGGCGCGGCGCCCGACCGCGCGGTGCGGATGAGCACCCTCGCCGACTTCGCGAACAGCTCGCTGTCGCGACTGTCCCGCGCGGTGTCGCGGCTCGAGGCGCGCGGCTGGGTCCGCCGCAGCCCGGACCCCGCCGACGGCCGCTCCACTCTGGCCGCTCTCACCGACGACGGCGGCGCGATCCTCACCGCCGCCACGCCGGCGCACGAGGCGGCGGTCAGGAGGCTCGTCCTCGACCCGCTCACCGGCGCCCAGCGCCGTCAGCTGAAGGAGATCGCCCTGCGGATGCAGCGGGCCGTCCGGGAGCGCGCGGGGTGGCGGGCATGAGCGCCCCTCGTCGGCCCGACATCGCGGCCGTCGAGCTGATCGGCGGTCGGGAGGCGCTCCGGGTCGGGCTGCACCCCTCCGACGACCGCTGGCCCGGTCTCTACGAGCAGCACCGGCGCCGCATCCTCGATGCCCTGCCCGACGTCGAGGTCGAGCACATCGGCTCCACCTCGGTCCCCGGCCTCGCCGCGAAGCCGATCATCGACATCGTCGTCGCGGTGGCCGACATCACCGCCGAGGAGGACTACCTCGACGCCCTCCTCGAGGCCGGCTACGAGCTCCGCGTCCGCGAGCCGGGTCACCGCCTCGTGCGGACGCCCGAGCGCGACGTCCACGTCCACGTCTACGGACGCGGCGCCCGCGAGATCGACGACTACCTCCTGCTCCGCGACCGCCTGCGCTCCGACCCCGCCGAGCGCGCTCTCTACGAGAGCACCAAGACCACGCTCCTGGGCCGCCCCTGGGACGACATGAACGCCTACGCCGACGCCAAGACCGAGGTCGTGCTGGCCATCCGCGAGCGAGCGCGCACCGCCCGCGACGCCTGAGCGCGCCTGGGCTCAGCCCGCCTGGATGGCGTGCAGCCCCGCGTACACGCCCTCGGCCGCGAGCAGCTCGTCGTGCGTCCCGCACTCGACGACCCGGCCCGCGTCGAGCACGACGATCCGGTCGGCCGAGCGGATGGTCGACAGCCGGTGCGCGACCACCAGCGTCGTCCGTCCCGCGCGCAGGCGGAGCAGCGCCTCCTGCACGAGCTGCTCCGACTCGCTGTCGAGCGCGCTGGTCGCCTCGTCGAGGAGCAGGATGCGCGGGTCGCGGATCAGCGCGCGGGCGATCGAGATCCGCTGCCGCTGACCGCCCGAGAGGCGCGCGCCCTTCTCGCCGAGCAGGGTGTCGAGGCCGCGCGGGAGGCTCTCGACGAGGTCCCACGCGTTCGCGTCCCTGAGCGCCCGGCGCACCTGCTCGTCGTCGACGTCGTCGAGTCCGTAGGTGACGTTCTCGCGGATGCTGCCCGTGAAGAGCACCGAGTCCTGCGGCACGACCGACACCGCTCGGCGCACCCGGCGCAGATCGAGGGTGTTCATGTCGACCTCGTCGAGCAGGATCCGCCCCTCCGTCGGCCGGAGGAACCCGAGCGCGAGGTTCAGCACCGTCGACTTGCCCGAGCCCGAGCGCCCGACGAAGGCCACGGTCTCGCCGGGGCGGACGTCGAGGTCGAGGTCGAGGACGGCGGGAGTGTCGGCATCCGGATAGCGGAACGCCACCCGCTCGAAGCGGAGCCGGCCGACCACGCGCGAGGGCGCGGCCATGCCCTCGTTGCGCTCGATGTCGGGCTCCTCGAGCACCTCGGCGATCGACCGGAGCGACTCGCGGCCCTTCGTGATGATCGGCGCGAGGTTGAGCAGGTTGACGATCGAGTTGGTCAGCATCACGAAGTAGGTGCTGAGGAGGACGACCTGGCCCGCCGTGACCGGCAGCAGCCCGGTCACCGAGATGAGCGCCGCCCCGATCAGGCACGCGATCGACAGGAACTGGAAGGCCACCCACGCGAGGGCGGTGAAGCGGCCGTTCAGCACGTCGAGCGAGAAGCCGGAGTCGCGCACCGTCTGCGCGCTCTGGTTCATCCGTCGCGTCGCGACGCCCTCGAGGCCGTGCGCGCGGGTGATCGGCAGGAGCGACGCCATCTCGCCGACCTGCGACGAGAAGTGCTCGACGTCGCGGCGGAACCGCTCGTTGCGCGTCGCCGAGCGCTTCCGCACTCCGGCGACCAGCAGCACGGAGAGCGGCACGACCAGCACGAAGAGGATCAGGAATCCGGGCACCTGCACGGCCACCACGGCCAGTGCGCCGACGATGACGCCGAGGGCGCTGAGCAGCGGGTTCGCGCCCTGCTGCAGCATCAGCTCGACGTTCTCGACGTCGCGCACGACCTTGGTCTGCATCACCGACGAGCTCGAGCGCGTGTGGAAGCCGATCGACAGCTCCTGGAGGCGGTGGGCGAGCTGGTTGCGCAGGGAGACGCCGAGATCGCGCACCGTCGACATGAACAGGCGCACGAAGAGCTGCGCCGCCGGGTAGTTCAGCGCGACGAGGACCAGCGCGCCGGCGCCGAGCCCCAGCAGGGTCGCCGGGGATCCGCCGGCCACGACGGTGTCGATCACGGCCGACGTGATGACGGGCAGCACCCAGATCGGGCTGTCCTTCACGAGGTAGGCGAGCACCGCCACGAGCAGCCGCGACCGGGCGGGGCGGAGCGAGGCGACGAGCCCTCCGAGAGGCCGTCGCGCGGTGATGACGGGATGCAGCCCCCGCGGATGACGTCTCTGGCCCACGATGTCATCGTAGGCACACCGGGCCCCGCGCGGGAAGACCGGCGAGCGCTCTCCGCCCGCTTTCGGACCGGGAGAGCCGCGGATCGCGGCCCCGGTCACGATCATGACAACGATGGTACAAATCTCTTGACTCGCCGCCGGAGCCCCGTGTACCGTCCCCCGGAGACAGGGCAGCCGCCACACGGCTCGGTCCGTCGGTCAAAGACGATCACGAAGGAGACACCATGAAGTTTCGGCGCGTCATCGCAGTCGGAGGCGTCCTCGCTCTCGCCGCCGGCCTCACGGCCTGCTCCGGCGGCGGAGGCGACTCGAGCGGCGGAATGGACGGCACCCCCGAGGGGGAGATCACCGTCCTCACCCAGCGCACCGACCTCATCCAGGACGGCACGTTCGACGAGTACGCGAAGCAGTTCACGGAGGCGTACCCCGGCACCTCGGTCAAGTTCGAGGGCATCACCAACTACGAGCAGGACGTGACGACCCGTCTCTCCTCCGGCAACATCGGCGACGTGCTCGCCCTGCCGACCTCGGTCGCACCGGATCAGTTCTCGGCCTTCTTCGAGCCGCTCGGCACCACCGAGGAGCTCTCGAAGACCTACCGCTTCACGGAGCCGAAGGCC
Source organism: Rathayibacter sp. VKM Ac-2754 (assembly GCF_009807095.1). Lineage (GTDB taxonomy): Bacteria > Actinomycetota > Actinomycetes > Actinomycetales > Microbacteriaceae > Rathayibacter. The sequence continues at coordinate 117,426 of NZ_WUCC01000009.1, forward strand.
TACGAGGGCACCGCCTACGGCATCGCCCAGTTCGGCAACACGATGGGCTTCGTCTACAACAAGAAGGTCTGGAGCGAGGCCGGCGTCGACGGCATCCCGACCACGCCCGACGAGTTCCTCGCCGACCTGCAGCTCATCAAGGACAACACCGACGCGACTCCGTACTACACGAACTACAAGGACGCGTGGCCGCTGTCGCAGTGGAACGGCGACCCGAGCATGCTCGGCGACGCCGACGCCAACAACGCGCTGAACAGCGACGAGACTCCCTGGACCGGTGACGACTCCTACGTCGGCATCTCGGACGGACTGCTCTTCGACATCGTCAAGAACGGCCTCTCGGAGGAGGACCCGACCACCACCGCGTGGGAGGGCTCGAAGGCCATGATCGCCACCGGCGAGGTCGCCACCATGTACCTCGGCTCCTGGGCGATCCAGCAGATGAAGGATGCGGCCACCACCGCCGGCACCGACCCCGCCGACATCGGCTACATGCCCTTCCCGTACCAGGCCGACGGAAAGTTCGTCGCGACGCTCGCCCCCGACTACTTCAGCGCGATCAACAAGAAGTCGGACAACAAGGCGACCGCCATGGCCTGGATCGAGTGGTTCACGCTCGAGTCCGACTACGCGGCCAAGTCGGGTGCGATCGGCACCGCCATCGACAGCCCGAACCCCGACACCCTCGCCGACTTCACCGAGCTGGGCGTCGAGTACCTCGAGCAGGACGCCGCTCCCGCCGGTGAGGAGAGCGTGCAGGCCGACATCATCAAGGCCTCGCAGGTCGACCTGACCGGAGGCATCTACCGCCAGAAGCTCGTCGACATCGCTCGCGGTGCCGCCGACGGAGACAAGGAGTCGGCCTTCGCCGACCTCGACTCCCGCTGGGCCGAGGCCATCGCCTCGATCGAGTGACCGACTCCGGAGGCGGGGTGCCCACGCGCCCCGCCTCCGGATCTCGTCTTCATCCACTTCGACCAGCGGGACTCCAGACATGACCGAGATCATCGGCGCCACGGGCGTCGCCTCCACCCGGGCGCTCGCGGGCGCCTCCCCCGTCGTCAAGCGCCGGCGCGGGCTGAGGGGCCCGAACGGCGAGCTGAGCATCACGCCGCTGCTCTTCCTCGCGGTGCCCCTCGTCCTCCTCATCACGCTGACCTACTACCCGGTCGGCAACATGATCTGGTACTCGTTCACCGACTGGGACGGCATCTCGCTCGAGAAGGACCCGATCGGGTTCGACAACTACCTGCAGATCTTCACGAAGCCCGAGTACTTCCAGGTCTTCTTCGTCAGCCTCTACTACTTCGCCGCCTCGTTCGTGCAGATGTTCATCGCGCTCTACTTCGCGACCCTGCTCAGCTTCGACACCCGGTTCCGCAACCTCTTCAAGGGCATCATCTTCTTCCCCTACCTCCTCAACGGAGTGGCGATCGCCCTGGTGTTCCTCTTCTTCTTCCGGCCCGGAGGAACGCTCGACGCGACCCTGGCCGGCCTCGGCCTCGCGCAGACCGGCACCACTCCGCTGTGGCTCGGCGACCCCGACTGGGTCAACGTCTCGCTCGGCGGGGTGTCGATCTGGCGCTACACCGGTCTCAACTTCGTGCTGTTCCTCGGAGCGATCCAGTCGATCCCCGACGAGATCTACGAGGCGGCCGACCTCGACGGCGCCAACTCGTGGCACAAGTTCCGCTTCATCATCGTGCCGGGTATCAAGCGCATCATCAGCCTGTCGTTCATCCTGGCCATCGCGGGATCGCTTTCGGTGTTCGAGATCCCGTACATCATGACGGGCGGCTCGAACGGCAGCTCCACCTTCGTCATCACGACGATCCAGCAGGCCTTCGTCTTCCAGCGGGTGGGCTTCGCCTCCGCCATGGCGGTCATCCTGCTGATCGTCGTCCTGCTCGTCACCTACGTCCAGCGCCGGCTCGTGCCGGACGACGACGTGGCCCTGAACTGATTCGTGGCCCCGAACTGATTCGTGGCCCTGAACTGATTCGACAATCACTGATCCGTCTGGAGACGTCATGACCTCCGCACTCGCCGCGCCGCAGCGGCCCCGGGAGCGCTCGCTCGCCCCCCATCCGATCCGGCGGTTCCTCGCCGTCTTCGGCAAGTACGCGTCGCTGATCGCCTTCAGCCTGCTGCTCCTGCTGCCACTCGTGGTCATCGTGTTCGCGAGCTTCAAGACGGCGCAGGAGTACGCGACGACCTCGCCGATCACTCCCCCGCAGAACTGGCTCAACTTCGAGAACTTCGGCACGGCCTGGGTCGGCGGCGACATGCTCCGCGGCTTCGCCAACACCGGCCTCGTGCTGACGCTCTCGATCATCGTCACGATCCTGATCGGCACGATGGCGGCCTACGCGCTCGACCGGTTCGAGTTCCGGGCCAAGAAGCTGGTGTTCGCGCTGTTCCTGATCGCGACGCTGGTCCCCGGAGTCACGACCCAGGTCGCGACGTACCAGGTCATCAACGGCTTCGGCCTGGTCAACACCTACTGGGCGGCGGTGCTGCTCTTCTCGGGCACCGACATCGTCTCGATCTACATCTTCGTGCAGTTCATGCAGTCGATCCCGAAGAGCCTCGACGAGGCGGCGATGCTCGAGGGCACCAGCCGCTTCGGCATCTACTGGCGGATCATCCTGCCGCTGCTGCAGCCCGCGATCGTCACCGTGATCATCATCAAGGGGATCGCGATCTACAACGAGTTCTACATACCGCTGCTGTACATGCCGACGCCCGAGCTGAACATGGTCTCGACCTCGCTGTTCCGCTTCATCGGGCCGTTCAGCTCGTCGCAGCAGATCATCGCGGCGGGGGTGCTGATCGTGATCGTGCCGACGCTCGTGATCTTCGTCTCGCTGCAGCGCTTCATCTACAACGGCATCACCAGAGGGGCCACCAAATGACCACGTCCGTCCGACCGACCACCGTCCGACCGACCACCGTCCGACTCCACGAGGGCTGGAGCGTCGAACCGCTCCCGGGGCGCCTGGTGCCCCGCGCCGTCGCCGCCGCCGGCCCGATCGCGGCCGTCGTCCCCGGCACCGTCCACACCGACCTGCTGGCCGCCGGCCTGATCGAGGACCCGTACATCGGCACGAACGAGAAGCTGCAGGAGTGGGTCGGCAGTACCTCGTGGCGCTACACGACCACCTTCACCGCCTCCGCCGACGGCGCCGACCGCGCCGACCTGGTCTTCGAGGGGCTCGACACCATCGCGACCGTGCGCCTGAACGGCGAGGTCGTCCTCGAGAGCCGCAACCAGCACCGCAGCTACCGCGTGCCGGTGCAGGGCCGCCTCGTCGACGGAGAGAACACGCTCGAGGTCGTCTTCGCAGCGCCCGTCCCGGCGGCCGACCGGGCCTCCCTCGAGCTCGAGTACCGCCCGCACGTCAACCACCACCCCTTCAACGCGATCCGCAAGTCGGCCTGCAGCTTCGGCTGGGACTGGGGTCTCGACACCTCGACCAGCGGCATCTGGCGCCCCGTTCTCCTCCAGTCGTGGTCGACGGCGCGGATCGCCGAGACGATCGTGTCGGCGGATGTCGACGGGAACGACGGGGTCGTCGACCTGCGCGTCGCGGTCGACTCGGTGACCTCCGACGCGCTCGAGGTCGTCGCGAGCGTCGGGGGCACGACTCTTCGCGCCGACGTCGTGGACGGCGAAGCGCGGCTCCGCCTGGCGGTGGCCGACGTGCAGCGCTGGTGGCCCCGCGGCTATGGCGAGCAGACGCTCTACGACCTCGCGATCTCGCTCGAGGCGGGCGGCGAGGTGCTCGACGAGCGCACGAAGCGGATCGGCTTCCGCACCGTCCGCGCCGACACGACTCCCGACGACGCCGGCACCCCGTTCGTGCTGATCGTCAACGACCGCCCGGTCTACGTGAAGGGCGTCAACTGGATCCCCGACGACACCTTCCCGCACCGCATCGACGCCGAGCGCTACCGCGCGCGGCTCACGCAGGCCGCCGACGCGAACATCAACCTGATCCGCGTCTGGGGCGGCGGGATCTTCGAGAGCGACGACTTCTACGACGCCGCCGACGAGCTGGGCCTGCTGACCTGGCAGGACTTCCTGCTCGCCTGCGCCGCCTACGCCGAGGAGGAGCCGCTCTTCTCCGAGATCGTCGCGGAGTCGCGCGAGGCGGTCATCCGTCTGGGCTCGCACCCCTCGCTCGTGATCCTGAACGGCAACAACGAGAACATCTGGGGCCGCGTGGAGTGGGGCTGGGACTCCCGGCTCGAGGGCCGCACCTGGGGCGAGGGCTACTACTACGACGTGTTCCCCGGGCTCGTCGACGAGCTCGCGCCGCACGTCGTCTACACGCCCGGGAGCCCCTTCTCGCCCGATCGCTCGCAGCACCCCAACGACGCCCTCAACGGCACGACGCACCTCTGGGAGCACTGGAACCGCGAGGACTACCCGCGCTACCGCGAGGTGCGCCCGCGCTTCGTCTCCGAGTTCGGCTGGCAGGGCCCGCCGACCTGGGCGACGCTCTCCGAGGCGATGCCCGATGAGCCGCTCACGCCCGAGTCGCCCTCGATGCTCGTGCACCAGAAGGCGATGGAGGGCAACGTCAAGCTCACCGACGGCCTCGTCGCGCACCTGCCGCTGCCGAACACGATGCCCGAGTGGCACTGGGCGATGGGGCTCAACCAGGCCCTCGCGATCCGCACCGCGCTCGACTGGTTCCGCTCGCTGCAACCGCACAACACCGGCGCGATCGTCTGGCAGCTGAACGACAACTGGCCGGTGGTCTCGTGGGCGGCCGTCGACGGCTACGGGCGGAAGAAGCCGCTCTGGTACGCGATCCGCGCGGCGTTCGCCGACCGCGTCGTGACCGTGCAGCCCGAGGGCGGGCGACTCGAGGCGTCGCTGTCGAACGACACCGACGTCGACTGGACGGGGACCCTGCGCGCCTCGCGGCGGTCGTTCGACGGCGAGGTGCTGTCCGAGACCTCCGCGACTCTCGAGGTGCCGGCACGCACGACGATCCGCGTTCCGCTCGAGCTGGGCGCGCCTGCCGACGCGGCCGCCGAGCTGCTCGTCGCCGAGTTCGGCGGAGAGCGCGGGCTGTGGTTCTTCGCCGAGTTCCGCGACTCCGCGCTGCGCTCTCCGTCATCGGCCGAGGCATCGCTCGAGACCGAGGCGCACGCGGTCGACGGAGGCGTCGACGTCACCGTGACGGCGCGCAGCCTCGTCCGCGAGCTGGCGCTCCTGGCCGATGTCGCCGCTCCGGACGCCGAGGTCGACGACATGCTCGTGACCCTGCTGCCGGGCGAGAGCGTCACGTTCCACGTCCGCACGGCGTCCGGGGTCGCTCCGGAGGCGTTCACCGCGCCCGAGGTGCTCCGCAGCGCCAACACGCTCCTCGCGGCGGTGACCGCATGAGCGTCGACCTGTCCGCGCTCGACGAGCACTTCTCGGGGATGACCTGGGGCTGGACCGGTGTCCGCGGCACCTGGGCGACTCCGCAGGCCGAGCACTCGCTCGACGAGATGCGCCCGCTCGGCCTCAACTGGGTCACCATCGCCTTCGCGACGCTGCAGGACACGGTCGTCTCGACCGAGATCCCGTGGCGGGAGGCGCCGACGCCGACCGACGACGAGGTGCGCTGGGCGATCCGCGCCGTGCACGAGCGCGGCTGGAAGGCCGTGCTGAAGCCGACCGTCAACTGCCGCGACGGCCTCTGGCGCGGCTACATCGGCTTCTTCGACTGGGACGTGCCCGGCGAGGCGCACTGGGGCGACTGGTTCGCCTCCTACACCGAGTACATCGTGCACTTCGCCGGGATCGCGGAGCAGGAGGGGGCCGAGATGCTCTGCATCGGCTGCGAGATGGTGCGCAGCGATCCGCGCCAGGCCGAGTGGCGCGCCCTCGTCGCCGAGGTGCGGAAGGTCTACTCCGGCATCGTCACGTACAACTGCGACAAGTACCAGGAGGATCACGTCGAGTGGTGGGACGCGGTCGACGTGATCTCGGCCAGCGGCTACTACCCGACAGGGCAGTGGGAGGAGCAGCTCGATCGCATCGAGCCGGTCGCCCGGCGCTCCGGCAAGCCGTTCCTCTTCATCGAGGCCGGCTGCCCGAGCCGCGACACGTCTCCCCAGCGCCCGAACGACTGGACGCTGCAGGGCGCGCCGTCGGGGAAGGCGCAGGCCGACTACCTCGGTGAGATGTTCGAGGCGTGCCGCTCGCGCGACTGGGTCGGCGGCTTCGCGCTGTGGGACTGGCCGGTCGCGCTCTACGACCCGGCCGAGGCGGAGTCGGACACCGACTACTGCATGTACGCGAAGCCGGGTCAGCAGGTCGTCACCGACTACTACGCGTCGCGCGCGCTCGACGCCCCCTGATGGGGGTCGGTGGGGCGGGCCGGCAGGAGTTCTCGAAGCACCTCGACGGCTAGCATTCAGACACCTGCCCGCCCGCGGCTCACCGCGGATCCTCTCGAAAGATCTGCCGTGAACTCACGCCGCCGCCGGCCCCTCGTCCCCCTCACCGCGCTCGGCCTCGCCGCCGCGCTCCTCACCACCGGGCTCGCCGCGAGCCCCGCGTCGGCGGCTCCCGTCTCGGACGCGTCGACCGGCCAGAAGACCGCTCGCGAGGTCGTGCAGGCCGACGCCGCCGCCGGCGAGGTGGTGCTCTCGGGCACCATCGCGCTGTCGGACGTCGACGAGGCGCACCCCGCCCCGACCGGCGCCGCGTACTCGCTCCGTGTCGAGAACGCCGCGTTCGAAGAGGTGACCACCGTCGTCGTCGAGTCGACGTTCTCGATCACCCTGCCCGGCGGCGAGGACTACTTCCTGCGCGCCTCGGTGATCGGCGACTCCGCCTGGTACCCCGTCTGGTACGGCGACGACACCCCGATCGACGTCGAGGCCGAGCCTCTCGCCACGACCACCGCCGGCCTCACGATCACGCTCCCGCGGAACGCCCCGGTCTCGGGCACGGTCACGGCGGACGCGGTCGCCGGAGTCACGACCACCGCCCTCGAGGTGCAGGCCTGGTGGTACGAGGAGGGCAGCGACGCCTTCTACAAGCTCGGCGGCGACGCTCCCGCCGCGGGCGCCCCCACCACCGCCGTGCCGTGGTCGCTCGTGGCGATCCCCGCGGGCGAGTACGTCTTCCGCTCGGCCGAGGACACCTACCCGGCCTACGACGACCAGTACTTCTCGAAGCTCCCCCGGCTCGTCGAGCAGGCGGTGACCACGGTCCCTGCCGCCGGTCTCACCGGCGTCGACTTCACCCCGGGGATCTACGGCTCGAGCGTCTCGCGCCTGCAGGGCAGCGATCGCTACGCCACCGGAGTGGCCATCACGAAGTCGACCTTCGACACCGTCGACGTCCTCTACATCGCGAGCGGAGCGAACTGGCCCGACGCCCTGAGCGCCGGCCCCGCCGCCGCCGCGCAGAAGGGCGCGCTGCTGCTGACCGACCCGAACGAGCTGTTCGACGTCGTCGCCGCCGAGATCGTGCGCCTCGACCCGGAGCGGATCGTCGTCGCCGGCAGCTCCCTCTCGGTCAGCGACGCCGTCCTCGACGACATCGCGAGCCTCACCGACGCCCAGGTCGACCGCATCGCCGGCTCGGACCGCTACGACACCTCCCGGAGGCTCGTCGCGGACGCGTTCCCCGACGGCTCCTACGACTCCGTCTTCCTCGCCACGGGCAACGCGTTCCCGGACGCGCTGTCCGTAGCCCCGATCGCCGGACGACGCGGCGAGCCCGTGATCCTCGTCGACGGAGCGAAGCCCGAGCTCGACGCGGCGACGAAGGCCGCCATCGGCGACCTCGACGCGACGAACGGAGTGCTCCTGGGACGCGCCGGCTCCATCTCGCAGGGCATCCAGAGCAGCCTGCAGTCCTCAGGCGCTGTGCAGGCCGTCAAGCGGGTGGCCGGCGTCGACCGCAACGACACGAGCCGACAGCTCAACGAGGCCTACCGGCCGTCGCTGCTGACCGACACCGCCTTCCTCGCCTTCGGCAACGGCTTCGCCGACGCCCTCGCCGTCGGCCCGGTCGCCGCGGCGGTCGGTGCCCCGCTGTACCTCAGCGAGGCGACCTGCCTGCCCCGCGACACCCGCACCGCGCTGCAGAGGAACAGCCTCGACTACGTGACGCTGCTGGGCAGCCGCCTGACCCTGGCGGCGCCGCTGGAGTCGCTGACGGTCTGCCCGTAGGGCGATCGCGGGAGGGGGCACGGGCTCGACGCCTCCGACCACTAGCATTCAGAAATCCCGTGTCCTCCGCGGCCCGCCGCGACGTCCAGAAAGCTCTCCTGTGACTCCTCGCCGCCGCCGCACCCTCCTGCTGTCCCTCTCCTCCGTCGCGATCGGCGCGCTCGCCGCCGTGGGGTTCGCCGCCCCGGCCTCGGCCGCCTCGGCGCCGATCAGCGGGTCGATCACGTCGCCCGCCGGCGTCGCGGGGAGCCACCGCTACGTCGTGCAGGCGTGGTCGGTCGACGGGGACTCCTTCGACGAGGCGGAGCTCGCCGGCTCCACGACGACCACGCTCGCCAGCGGAGCGACGGGCGCCTACACGCTGCCGGCGCTGCCGTCCGGGTCGTACACCGTCCGCGTGCTCGAGCAGCCCGCGGGCTCCGGCGTTCCGACCGTGGCCGACGAGTTCTGGATGGACACCGACTGGGTCCGCGCGGCGACGAGCGTCGAGGTCGGCGAGTCGCCGGTCTCGGACATCAGCTTCACGCCGGAGGCCTACTCCTTCTCCTCCGCGCGGATCGAGGGCGGCGACCGCTACGCGACCTCGGTCGCGACGACGCAGAGCGTCCAGCCCGGCGTGCCGGTCCTCTACCTCGCCAGCGGCGAGAAGTGGGCGGACGCGCTGAGCGCCGGGCCCGCGGCGGCGATCCAGGGCGGCGCGCTGCTGCTGACCGACCCGAACACTCTGTTCGCCACTGTCTCGGCCGAGATCGAGCGGCTCGCTCCGGTGAAGACCATCGTCGTCGGCAGCGAGCAGACCGTCTCGGCGGCCGTCTACTCGCAGATCGACGCCGTCGTCGGCGACCTCGAGCGGATCGGCGGCAGCGACCGCTACGACACCTCGCGGCAGATCGTCGCCGACGCGTTCCCCGCCGGATCGGCCGACGACGTGTTCCTGGCCACCGGCGGCAACTTCCCCGACGCGCTCTCGGTCGCTCCCGTGGCCAGCCGCTCGGGCGAGGCCGTGCTCCTCGTCGACGGGGCGGAGGACGACCTCGACGCGCCGACGACGGCCGCGCTGAAGCGCCTCGACCCGACCACCGCCGTGGTGATCGGCCAGGAGCCCTCGATCTCGGCGGGTATCGAGACCGCGCTGACCGCCTCCGGCGCCGTCGACGACACGACGCGCATCGGCGGACCCAGCCGCTACGCCACCAGCCGCCTCATCAACGAGGCCTTCCCCCCGGCGCCGCTCACCGACACCACGTACATCGCCTCGGGCGAGGGCTTCGCCGACGCCCTCTCGGGAGCGACCGTCGCCGCGGCGAACGGCGCCCCCATCTCGCTGAGCTACCCCTCCTGCGTGCCTGCCGAGACCGTCGACTCGCTGAAGCGCCTGCACCTCGACTACGCCTTCGTGCTCGGCAGTGAGCTGACGCTCTCTCGCGCGATCAGCACCGTCACGCCCTGCTGACCCGGGGCGAGCAGTGAGCAGCACCCCCCTCCTCGTCGGCATCGAGACCGGAGGGACGAAGGTCGTGGCGGCCGTCGCCTCCGCCGCCGCCCCCGAGACGATCCTCGCGACGACGACCCTGCCGACCCGCGGGCCGGTCGAGACGCTGGCCGATCTCGCGGCCTTCGTGCGCGACCCGGGAGTCGACGGCACGGTCGGCGCCGTCGGCCTCGCCTCCTTCGGCCCGCTCGACGTCGACCCCGCATCGGGCGACTACGGCCGCCTCACCTCGACGCCCAAGCTCGACTGGGAGGGCACGGACGTGCTCGGCCCGATCGGCGCCGCCGCCCCGGGCGCGCGACTCGGACTGGTGACCGACGTCAACGGCGCCGCCCTGGGCGAGGCGCGCTGGGGAGCCGGGCTCGGCGTGCCCGACTTCGCCTACCTGACGGTCGGCACGGGCGTCGGCGGCGGCCTCGTCTCGAGCGGCGGCCTGCTCGCCGGCAGCGGCTGGCCCGAGGTCGCGCACATCCTGCCCCGCCGCCACCCGGAGGACCGCTTCGACGGGATCTGCCCGTTCCACGGCGACTGCATCGAGGGCCTCGTGAGCGGCCCCGCGATCTCGGCGCGATGGGGAGTCGACGGTTCGCGCCTCGGCCCCGACGACGCCGCCGCGAACCTCCGCTTCAGCTCCTCCTACCTCGCGCAGCTCATCACCACGCTCGCCTACGTGACCGGCGTGCGCCTGGCGATCGTGGGCGGCGGCGTCTCGAAGACGCCCGGGCTCGTCGCCGCGGTCGAGGCGGAGGCGGCGCGGCTGATGGGCGCGCCCGGCGCCACGGGCACGGGCGGCGGTCCGGTCCGCGTCGTCCGCCCGACCCTCGGCGACGAGGCCGGCGTGCGCGGCGCCCTCTCGCTGGCGGAGTCGCTGCTGCGCTGAGGACTCGCCCCTCCCTTGCTGATCGAGTAGCCCCTGCGGGGCTACTCGACCAGCAGGGAAGGCGACGGGCGCCGACTTCTCCCCATCGCTGAGACCCGGAGCCGCTGCGGCCGCTAGGCGTCGAGCTCGTCGAGCTCGCGCAGGGCCTCGCGGGCGCGCTCGAGGCGGTCCGCCTCGGGCTCGTCCCACCAGGCGGGGCCGCGCTCGCCGAGGCCGTGCTTCGCGAGGCCGACGCGGCGGCGAGCAGCGGCGACGGCATCCGGGTCGCCCTTCGCGGCGCGCACACCCGAGCGCCCGCGGCCGAGGTGCGACGTCAGGGCCGTCACGACGTCGTCGGGGAGGCTCGGGTCGGTACGCCGCCACCGGCGCCCGCCGATCACGAGCCAGCGCTCGTCGTCCTCGGTCATCGCGCGCGACCGTTGACGCGGTCGCCGGTGCTCGTCAGGTCGACCTCGGCCGGCAGGGGCAGCGCCTCGATCGTCCCCTCTGCGGCGAGCGCCAGCAGGGCGTCGACCAGCTCGCGCGAGCCGCCGACCACGGTCGAGTCGAAGTCGATCTCGCTCGCGAGGTACCAGGCCCGGTCCTCGGGCCAGAGCGCCATCGGGGTCTGCACGGTCAGCCCCGACGCGTCCGCGAATCCGGAGTCGCGCGCCCAGCGGGTGTCGGTCAGCGCACGGACGTCGAGCGCGAACAGCAGGCAGTCGCGGCCCGGCAGCTCGAGGTACGGCGCCGACGCGACGAGCCCGAAGCCCTCCCAGAACGCGGCGAGGCAGTCGTCGGGAGTCGCGGTGCTGAGCGCCAGCACTCCCGCGATCGCGGCGAGCTCGTCGAGCGGCAGCTCGCCCGTCCGCGGCGGGCTGTAGACGTCGGAGTGATCCGCGACGAGGTCGCCCCACTGGGCGAGAGGGTGCAGCACCGTGCCCTCGCGCTCGGCGACGGCGCGCCAGCGGAACCGCTCGTCCGCCCCGAGGCCGGCGGGGTGCAGGATCCGCACGGCCGCCTCGAAGACGGGCGGGACGATGCCGTCGAAGGTCCCGAAGCGGCCGAGCGCGTCGAGCACCCACCGGCCGCGCTCGACATCGGTCGCGGCGCGGAGGGGTCCCATCGCGCCAGGCTAGCGGGGGGCCGTCGCCGGAGACAGGGCGTCGAAGGCGCGGGCCGGTCCCGGTGCATCGCGCAGGGCCGCGGACAGGGCGTCGAGACGATCGCGCGCGTCGCCGTCGAGCGCGAGCATCCGCCGCGCGGCCTCCGCGAGGTCGGCGACGACCGCCGTGTTCGGATCGAGCGCCAGAGCGACGCCCGCGTCCTCGAGCGCGGCGGCTCCGGCGAACTGGTCGGTCGAGAACGGCAGCACGACGAGCGGGACTCCCGCGGTCATCGACTCCGTGACGCTGTTGTTGCCGCCGTGCGTGATCGCCAGACGGGCGCGACCGAGCAGGGTGACCTGCGGGAGGAACCCGCGGACCAGCCAGCCCGACGGGACGACGCCGAGCGACGAGAGCGCCGTCGCTCCGGAGGCGAGGGCGACCCGCACCGGCCGGCCGTCGATCTCGACGTCGGCGAGCGCCGCGACCACCCGGGCGAGCACGTCGTCGCGCACCGAGAGGAAGCTGCCGAAGCTCACGTAGACGATCGGCGCGTCGGAGGCGGCGAGCCACTGCTCGACCTCCTCGTCCCGCTCCTCCGAGCGCACGGCCGAGCCGAGGAACGCGTGCGGAGGCAGCAGCGCCGTGCGCGCCGCATCGTGCAGCTCGCCGGGGTAGTTGAGCAGCAGCACGTCGCCCGTCTCGGCGAAGGCGTCGGTGCTGGGCGGCGCGCTCGGATCGAGCGCGGCCAGCGCCGCGTTCCACTCCGCGGTGAAGGAGTCGCGGACCCGCTCGCAGAGCGCCCGCAGCTCGGAGGTCTCCGCGGCCGCGGGCGCGAAGGCCGCGGGCCAGGCGGGCGGGAAGCCGTAGACCTCGCCCGGCACGGTCAGCGCGCTGGGGTGGCCGAGCACGACGTCGCCGTAGGGCACGCCGAGCGCGCGGAGGGCGACCCGGGCGGTGAAGGCGAGGTGGTCGACGACGATCGCGTCCGGCTGCACGTCGTCGAGGATCTCGCGGAGGCGCACGGAGACGCCGGCCGGGTCCCAGAGCAGGTCGGTGAGGCGCTCACGGGCCTGGTAGGCCAGCGTCGGCACCATGCCGAGTCGCGTGGCGTCGAAGAAGCCGCGGAGCGACTCCCCCTCGTCGGGCGCCTGCTCCTCGGCGCGGATGGTGCCCGCGTTCGAGCCGCGGCCGAGGCGGAGCGGCGTGTGCTCGAAGCCGAAGCCGTCGACGATCGCGCGGGTCGCCTCTCCGGTCGCCACGACGACGCGCTCGCCGCGATCGCGCCAGGCGGTGCCGAGCGTCGCGAGCGGGAGCAGGTGCGAGGCGTAGTCCGGGCTGACGATGAGCAGGCTCATGACGCTCCCAGCACGAGTCCCGAGTGGAACGGGCGCTCCTGCTCGGCCGTCGCCTTCGCGTAGACGCCGGTGAGCGCCCGGGCCATGGCCCGGATCGTGTACCGCTCGGCGACCATCGCGCGGCCCCGTTCCGCGGCGTCCGCGGCGAGCGGCCCGCCGGCGAGGTCGAGGGCGCTGCCCGCGGCGCGAGCGAGAGCGGCGCGGTCGGAGGTGTCGATCAGGAAGCCGGTCACGCCGTCCTCGACGTAGGTGGCCGGGCCGCCGGTCGCCGGGGCGACGACCACGAGCCCGGCGGCGAGCGCCTCCAGGAGTGCGATGCCGAACTCCTCCTTGACGCTCGCGCAGACGTAGGCGCCGCCCGGCGCCGAGAGCCCGGGGCGGCCGTGGCGCACGGCGCCGAGCCAGCGGGCGACCGTGCCGTTGGGCCGGTGGCCGGCGAGCAGCAGCCCGTCCGCGGCGACGGCGGCGATCCGGTCGAGCTGCTCGCGCTCGTCAGGGCTCGGGTCGGTCAGGTCGCCGCCCACGAGGACGAGGTTGGCGCGCTCGCGCAGGGCGGGATCGTGCGCCCACGCCTCCGCGAGTGCCGCCATGCCCTTGACCCGGTGCAGGCGCCCGACGCTGAGCAGCACCGGCAGCGAGCGCCGCTCCTCGGGGAGCTGCGCGAGCAGCGCGTCGAGCGAGGCGAGGTCGTCGCGCACATCGGATGCGACGACTCCCCCGGCCGCCGAGATCCGGGCCGCCTGCTCGCCGCGCTCGACGAGGCGCACGTCGATCCCCTCCGGCACGACCGTGTGGCGCTCGGGGTGGGCGGTGATGTCGATGCCGATCAGCTCGCGCATGCTCGTCGCGAGATCCTCCCGGGGGAAGAGCACGGTGTGCGCGGCGTCGGCGGCGAGCCGCTGCACCAGCCGCACCCGGAACCAGAAGTGCTCGGTCGCGTCGCGGTCGCCGAAGTCGGCGCGGGAGAGCGCCCCGGAGGCGTCGAGTCCGGCGATCAGCGCGTGCGGGTCGGGAGCGACCGTGAAGACGGTGGGGATGTCGAGCTCGCGCGCGACCGCGGCGGCCGCCAGCGAGCCGACGTCGGCCATGCGCAGGTGCAGCACATCGACGCGTCCGGCGGCGCGCAGCACGCGCCGGATCCCGCGCTCGGCGGCGACACGACGCGGCCAGGCCTGCGGCATCGGCACGGGCAGTCCGACGAACGGCACCGGCGCGAATCCGTGGCCCGAGACGGGCAGATCGGCGAGCGCCCGCTCCGCCTCGGTCGGGGTGCCGCGCGAGAGGGTCAGCACGCGCGCGACGCCCTCGGCGCCGAGAGCGTCGCCGAGACGCACGAGCAGCGTCGCGATGCCGCCGTTGTCGCCCGCGCCGACGCGGGTCAGCGAGCCGTCGATGTCGGCGTGGACGAAGAGCTGCGCGACCGTCGGGCCGGCCTGCGAGGCGACGAGGGGAGCGCGGTCGGCGAGCGCGAGGCGGGCGACCGCGCCGAGCTGGCCCGCGTCGTCGGCCAACCGGGTCAGGAGGAGTGCGGCGTCGTCGGACCGGCGCTCGCCCAGCGCGTCCGCAGCGGCCATCCGCACCTCGAAGCACTCGTCGCCGTCGGCGGCGAGGTGCAGGAGGCTGCGCTCGGCGATCGCGCCCGGCACCAGTCCCAGCGTCTCGGCGTAGCGGGCGCGCACGTCGAAGTCGCGCTCGCCGATCAGGGCGCCCTCGAGCGCGAGCGAGAGGAGGTCGGGGGTCGACGGCGCCCAGAGGAGAAGGGTGCGCTGCGCGAGCATGCCCGCGAAGCCTCCCGCGCGCAGCATCCGGAGCAGCGGGCCGATCGCCGCAGGGCGGGGCAGACGGCCGCCGAAGGCCCAGGCGGCGTGCTCGCGGAGGAACGCGCGATCGTCGGCGAGCAGCGCCAGGAGGGCGAGGTCCGCCTCCTCGTCGAAGACCTGAGCGAGCGAGTGCACCGCGGCGATGGCGGTGAGCTGGTCGGAGGGGTCGAGCGCGGCCCGCATCAGCAGGCGGACGGCGCGGCCGCCGCCGTCGCTCACCGCCGCGATGGTCAGCTCATCGGCCGCCCGGATCGCCTCGAGGAGGGTCGGAGCGCTGCGAACGGCATCGAGAACGGTCTGCACGGCCACGGTTCACCTGGATCTCATCGGTACGGGGAGCAGGCCGAGACGCACTCGGCCACCCTGAGACTGCCAAGCCGGGGGCTGGGATTTCACCTCTTGCGCGCGGGTCGAACCCGCGCTAGGCCGTTCTGTCAAGGGATACCGTGCGGGCGCGAGTGATGCAGGTCAGGCGCGCGTCCACTCCAGCAGCCGCTCGAGCGGCCACGTCGTCACGATCCGCTCCTCGGGCACACCGAGCCGCTCGGCGCGCTCGGCCCCGTAGTCGAGGAGCCCCAGCTGCCCTGGGGCGTGGGCATCGCTGTCGATGGCGAACAGGCAGCCCGCCTCGATCGCGAGGGCGATCAGCTCGTCCGGCGGATCCTCGCGCTCCGGTCGCGCGTTGATCTCGACCGCGGTGCCGTGATCGGCGCAGGCGCGGAAGACCGCGGCGGCGTCGAACGTCGACGGCGGGCGCGTGCCCCGCTCGCCGCTGACGAGCCGGCCGGTGACGTGGCCGAGCACGTCCGTGCGCGGATCGGACGCGGCCGCGACCAGCCGCGCCGTCATCTCGCGGCTCGGCATCCGCAGGGTCGAGTGCGCGCTGGCGACCACGACGTCGAGGCGGTCGAGCAGCTCGTCGCTCTGGTCGAGCGAGCCGTCGTCGAGCACGTCGACCTCGATCCCGCTGAGGAGCCGCAGGGGGCCGGTGTCGAGGGTCGCGAGGTGCTCCAACTGCTCCTCGAGGCGCTCGGCGCTCAGTCCGTGCGCGACGCGCAGCCGCGGCGAGTGGTCGGTGAGGGCCAGGTACTCGTGGCCGAGCGTCCGCGCCGCGTCGACCATCGCGGCGACCGGAGTCGCGCCGTCCGACCACTCGCTGTGGCAGTGCAGATCGCCGCGGAGGCGGCTCCGCAGCGCGCTGACCGGCAGCGACGCGGTTCCGCGCAGCTCGGCGAGGTAGTCGGGCACCCGCCCCTCGCGCGCCTGGCTGATCACGGTGAAGGTGGTGTCGCCGATCCCCGCGGCCCGCCGCACGGCCGCGAGGTCGTCGCGCTCGGCGTCGGGCATCGCCTCGAGCACGGCGATCGCCTTCCGGAACGCCTTGGCCCGGTACTTCGAGGCGCGCTCCTGCTCGAGCAGCGCGGCGATCTCGGCGAGTGCCGTCAGTGGGTCCATCAGCCCGGTCTACCAGAGGCTCCGCCGCCGGTCAGCCCCTGCCCTCGACCAGGATCCGCAGGGCGTCGCGCACGAACGCCGCGCCGGTGGCGCCTCCGTAGTGCGCGGCGAAGCGCTCGTCGGCGACGTACATCTCGCCGAGCCCGAGCAGGTACCCGTCGTCGGGGGCTCCGGAGGCGTCCCGCGGGATCCCCGGGACGGAGTCCAGCCAGCGGCGGTGCCGCTCGGCCAGCGCCTGCGCCTCGGGGCCCGCGGGATCCGCGCCCGCCTCGGCCGCGGCCGCCCAGTCGTCGGCCAGCCGCTTCTGCGAGCGCTGCCACTCCTCCTTCTCCGTCGCGCTCATCGAGCGCCACCAGCGGTCGCTGTCCGCGTACGCGGCCGACCCCCAGCGCCGCTCGACCTCGTCCTGGTACCGCGTGTGGTCGAAGCCGTCGAACATCTCGTCCGCCATGAGCTCCTCCCCTCCTCTCATCGTCGTGATCGTCCTGCGCACCGCGGCGATCCGCCGCTGCAGCAGCTCGCCCTCCTCCTCGAGCCGGTCGAGGTGCCGTTCGAGCGCCTCGGCGGCATCGGTCTCGCGGCGGAGGATCCCGGCGATCGCCGGCAGCCCCAGCCCGAGATCGCGCAGCAGCAGGATCCGCTGCAGCCGCACGAGCGCCTCGGCGTCGTAGAAGCGGTATCCGTTCGCCGCCACCCGGCTCGGCTCGAGCAGTCCCTCCGCCCCGTAGTGACGGAGGGTCCTGCTGGTCGTCCCCGCCAGGCGGGCGACCTCGGCGATCGGCCAGTCGCGCATCGGCGCCTCCCTCGGTGCGCACCGGCGGGGTGCCGGCGACGTCTCCGACGGTAGGCGTTGACGGTGCGTCAAGGTCAAGGTCGTCGCCTGGTCAACTGCTGAGCAGACGTTGCCTGCGGGACAGACGCGATATATCGTGTCTCACACCAACTCGCGTTATATCGCGTATCAGCCCCGCCCCACCCGGGCGCAGGAGAAGAGGAGCACCATGTCTCTCGAGAAATGGCTCGTGCAGGCGGGCGAATCGAAGGTCGTCGACCTCGACGTCGTCCGATCGCTCAAGCTCGCCCTGGTCGGAGGTCAGATCGACGTCATCGCGCACGACGAGCCGACCGCCCGCGTCGAGGTGCACAGCGTCAGCGGCCGTGCCCTCAAGATCTCGATGGACGGCGACCGTCTCGAGATCGACCACATCCAGCTGCGCTGGGACACGATCGTCGACGTCGTGAAGGGCCTGGGCCGCCGCGGCGACCGCGCCGACGTCAGCCTCCTCGTCCCCCGCGGCGTCGAGCTCAAGTTCGACACCGTCTCGGCCGACGGCCTGGTCTCGGGTCTGCACAGCGACGCCCGCGTCTCGACCGTCGGCGGCGACATCGTCCTCGACGGCCTGCACGGCGACATCGAGGTCAACACCGTCCACGGCGAGCTCTCGGTGCGCAGCCACACCGGCCGCGTCACCGCGCACACCGTCTCGGGCGACGTCACCGCCGCCGGCGACCTGACCCGCTTCTCCGTCGACGGAGTCTCGGGCAGCGTCTTCGTCGACGCCGAGGGCACCCCCGATCAGATCCAGGCCAACACCGTCAGCGGCGACCTCACCGTGCGGATCGACGAGAGCCTCGGCGCCCGGTACCGCATCAACACCGTCTCGGGCACGCTCCAGCTCGACGGCTCCGTCGTCCGCGGCACCTTCGGCCGCGGCTACACCTCGACCACAGGCTCGCTCGACTCCCAGTGGATCGACATCGCCGCCAACTCGGTCTCGGGAGACGTCACCGTGGTCCGCCGCGTCGCCGCCCCGACCCCGGTCGACGAGCACGCCGGCTGGGGCTCGCCCGATGCAGGCGCACGCCCGACCGACGGAGGCGTGCTGTGAGCCCCGTCTTCGCGCACGGACGCCTGCGCCTCTACCTGCTCAGCCTCCTCGCCGAGTCGCCCAAGCACGGCTACGAGCTCATCCAGGCGCTCAGCGAGCGCTTCGGCGGCACCTACTCCCCGAGCGCCGGCACGGTCTACCCGCGCCTCGCGAAGCTCGAGGAGGAGGGACTCGTCACCAAGGAGGCCGACGGCCGCAAGACGGTCTACTCGATCACCGACGAGGGCCGCGCCGAGCTGTCGAACCGCGCGACCGACCTGGGCGACATCGAGGACGAGCTGACCGACTCCGTCCGCCGCCTGGCCGACGAGGTGCGGCTCGGAGTCGCGGAGGCGATGAAGAGCCTCCGCGCCGACCTGGCGAGCGCCGCCCGCGACGCCCGCGGGCCGTCGGAGCAGCGCACGCCCGAGCACTCGACCGAGGAGCCGCGCCCCCGCGACGCGGAGACCCCTCAGGAGACCGCGCCCGCGGCCGACGCGCGCACCGCCTCCCGGCTCGCGCTGCGCGACGCGGAGGTGCTCCTCACCGAGTTCCGCGACGAGCTGCGGGCCGAGCTCCGCACCGCGGTCTCGCGCGGCGGAGTGACGGCCGAGAGCGTCAGCGCCCTCCGGTCGGCTCTCGAGCAGGCGCGCACGGCGGTCCGCTCGACCCTGAAGTAGCCGCTCCGCAGCACCGCCGACGGCGGGGATCCCTTCGGGGGTCCCCGCCGTTCGTGCGTCCGCCACCCGCGCACCCGCCACCCCCTTGCGCTCCGAGCCCTTACTCCCGCACTCTCTTTCCTATAGGATCTTTTGTGCGTCCAGAGTCGGGCGCCCGAGTGCAAGGGAGCACGATGACCGAAGTCAGCACCGGCGGCGGAGCCCAGACCTGGGACGACGTCGACTGGAATCCCGACAGCTGGACGGCCGAGACGTGGCCCATCGCCACGTGCCTGCACGGCATCCCCCCGGTCGGCCCCGACGGCGTCGCGCTGCACGACGCGGCCCCCGAGGTCTGGGACGACATGTTCGCCCAGGTCGAGCAGGTCGGCTTCACCCTCGCCGAGCTCGCCGACAGCCACGTCCGCCCGGCCGACCTCGAGCCCTCGCGGCGCGACGAGTTCCTCAGCATCGCGCGCTCGCACGGCATCGGCATCCCCTCGGTGCACCTGCAGCGCCAGAGCGTCATCATGCCCGGGCACGAGGAGAAGAACCTCGCCTACGCACACCGCACCATCGACGCGGCCGCCGAGTGGGGCATGAAGGTCTTCTCGACCGGACTGCACCAGCCGTTCAGCGAGGCGCAGAAGCGCGCTCTGTGGTTCTGGACCGCCGAGGGCCCGAAGGACCCCGACGACCCCGAGGTGTGGAACGCCGCCGTCAGCCGCATCCGCGAGCTCGGCAGGCACGCCGCCGACGTCGGCCTGCCGCTCGCCCTCGAGCTCTACGAGGACACCTACCTCGGCACCGCCGACAGCGCCGTCCGCTTCGTCGAGGAGGTGGGCCTCGACAACGTCGGCCTCAACCCCGACGTCGCGAACCTCATCCGCCTGCACCGCCCCGTCGAGAACTGGCGCGAGCTGTTCGCCAAGACGCTCCCCTACGCCAACTACATGCACGTGAAGAACTACACCCGCGACGAGTCGGCCGACGGATCGTGGGCGACCTCGGTCCCCTCGAGCATGGAGGCCGGTCTCGTCAACTACCGCCAGGTCCTCCGCGACGCGGTCGAGGGCGGGTTCCGCGGCATCCTCCTCGCCGAGCACTACGGCGGCGACAGCCTCGGCATGTGCGGGACCAACCAGACCTACATCCGCTCGCTGCTGCCCCGCGCGGCCCGGGCCTAGAAGGAACGAGATCATCATGACGTCACGCAGAATCGCCGTCGTCGGCTCCGGCTACATGGGCGGAGGGATGGCCCAGGTCCTCGCGCTCTCGGGCGCCACCGTCGTCATCGCCGATATCTCCGAGGAGATCGCGCGCAGCAACTACGAGCGCCTCCTCACCGAGACCGCGCAGTTCGTCGCCGACGGCCTGTTCCCCGAGGACGCCGTCGAGCGCATCCGGCAGAACCTCTCGCCCACCATGTCGATCGAGGAGGCCGTCGCCGACGCCGACTTCATCGAGGAGGCGGTGCCCGAGAAGATCGAGATCAAGCACGAGACCCTGCGCCGCATCAGCGCCGCGGCCCGCGCCGACGCGGTCATCGGATCGAACACCTCCACCATCCTGATCGGCTCGCTCGCCGAGGCGGTCACGAACCCCGAGCGCTTCCTCGGCGTGCACTTCTCGAACCCCGCGCCGTTCATCCCCGGCGTCGAGCTGATCCCGCACGAGGGAACCTCCGAGAGCGCGATCGCGCTGGCCGAGGAGATCGTCGCGGCGACGGGCAAGGAGACCGCGCGGGTCAAGGACTCGACCGGCTTCGTGCTCAACCGCCTGCAGTACGCGCTGTTCCACGAGGCGACGCAGATCGTCGAGGAGGGCATCGCGACCCCCGAGGACATCGACACGATCGTCCGCACCACCTTCGGCTTCCGCCTCCCGGTCTTCGGCCCGTTCGCGATCGCCGACATGGCCGGGCTCGACGTCTACGCCTTCTGCTACGCCTCGCTGCAGACCCGCTGGCCCGAGCGCTTCGCGACTCCGGAGTCGCTGGCCGCGCTGGTCGACGCCGGCAGGTTCGGCATCAAGTCGGGCGCCGGCTACCTCGACGTGCCCGCCGACCGCACCGCCGAGCTGATCGCGTACCGCAACCGCGCGTATGTGGCCATCAAGAAGCTCATGGACGAGCTGGGCCCGGCTCCGATCGCCTGACCCGCCGCACCACCCTCCCGACACCGTCGTCAGAAAGGCACCCATGTTCCCCGAGTCCCGCACCGTCGTCCTCACCGGCGCCGCCTCGCCCCGTGGCATCGGCCGCTACTCCGCCCACCACCTCGCCGAGCAGGGCTGGAACGTCGGCATCATCGACCTCCAGGCCGAGGCGGCCGAGGAGGTCGCCGCCGAGATCGCCGAGCAGCACGGCGTGCAGGCCGCCGGCACCGGCGCGAACGTCGCCGACGACGCGCAGGTCCGCGCCGCGTTCGACACCCTCGAGGCGGCGCTGCCTCCGGTCGTGGCCCTCGTCAACCTCGCCGGAGTCGCCTCCCCCGTCTCGTACCTCGAGGTCACCCCCGAGGAGTGGCAGCGCGTCATCGACATCAACCTCAACGGCGTGCACTTCACCACGCGCCGCGCGGTCGAGTCGATGGTGACCCGCGGAGTCGGACGCGTCGTCAGCCTCTCCTCCGTCTCGGCCCAGCGCGGCGGCGGCACGTTCAGCAAGACCGCCTACTCCGCGGCGAAGGCCGGTGTCATCGGCTTCACCCGCAGCGTCGCCCGCGAGCTCGGCCAGCAGGGGATCACGGTCAACGCGATCTCCCCCGGCCCGATCGACACCGACATCATGGGCGGCACCCTCACCGAGGAGCGCAAGACGGCCATGGCGGCCGACGGCGTCCTCCCCCGCATCGGCACCCCGCGCGACATCGCGGCGGCCATCGCGTACCTCATCAGCGAGGACTCCGGCTTCGTGACGGGTCAGACCCTGAACGTCGACGGCGGCCTCTACATGCACTAGCCCCGGATCGGAACCCTCATGAACAAGCTCGTCGGAACGTGGTCGATCGGCCGCTTCATCTTCCTCGGCGTCGGAGTCCTCCTCGTCGGAGTCGGCGCCGCCCAGATCCTGCCCGCTCTCGGCGCCTGACCCTCCCGGGTCCCGCGCCCCTCACTCCGCACCATCGGTCAACCCTCAAAGGAGAGTGCCTTGTCCACCGCTTCGCCGTCCGCGGCCCTCGGATCCAGCCGTGATCCCGCACTGAAATCCGCCATCTCCAAGGCGTCCCGGCATCTCATGCCGATGCTCGTCATCCTCTACTTCGTCGCGTTCCTCGACCGCACCAATGTCGGGTTCGCGGAGGAGGCGCTCTCGGTCGACCGCGGCATCTCCGACGGAGCGTTCGCCCTCGGCGCCGGCATCTTCTTCATCGGCTACGCGATCTTCGAGATCCCGAGCAACCTGCTGCTGAAGCGCTTCGGCGCCCGCTTCTGGCTCGCCCGCATCGCGGTGACCTGGGGCATCGTCGCGGCCTGCTTCGCCTTCACGACCGGCGACACGATGTTCATCATCCTGCGCTTCCTGCTCGGCGTGACGGAGGCAGGGCTCTTCCCGGGCGTCATCATGTTCCTGTCGGAGTGGTTCCCGAACAAGGTCCGCGTCCAGATGTTCTCGATCTTCTACCTGGCGCAGCCGTTCTCGCAGATGCTCGGCGCACCGCTCAGCGGCGGCCTGATCAGCGTCGGCAACCAGGTCACTCCCTGGGAGGGGTGGCAGGTGATGTTCTTCGTCGAGGGCGTGCTCGCGGTGATCGCGGGAATCGCGGCACTGAAGTTCCTGACGAACCACCCGTCGAAGGCGAAGTGGCTGACGCAGGGCGAGAAGGACTCGTTGACCGCCGCGATGGAGCGCGAGGACACGGTGCGGCAGGCCGACGGGCCGACCGGCATCTGGCGCGCGATGGCGAGCTGGAAGGTCTGGTACTTCACGGTCATCTACTTCTGCCTCCAGATCGCGGTCTACGGCACGACCTTCTACCTCCCGCAGCAGGTCGCGAACCTGATCGGCCAGGACGTCGGCTTCCAGGTCGGACTCGTCTCGGCCATCCCGTGGCTCGTCGGCCTCTTCGCCTGCTACTACGTGGGCAAGCACGCCAACACGATCCGCCGCCGCCGCTCCTGGGGCTCGCTGTTCTACATCTTCACCGGCCTCTCGATCTTCGGATCGGCGTGGGCGGGAGCGACGGAGCAGCCGATCCTCGGCCTGCTCTTCATCACCCTCGCGGTGGCGAGCTTCCTCTCGGTCGGACCGATCACCTGGGCCTACCCGACGGCGTTCCTCACCGGCGCGGCCGCCGCGGCCGGCATCGGCCTCATCAACTCGCTGGGCAACCTGGGCGGCTTCGTCGCCCCGCTGATGCGCAACGGCTTCAACGAGGCCGTCCCGACCGACAGCGGGGTCTGGGGAGTCGTCTCCCTCGGCGTCTTCGCCTTCCTCGCCTCGGCGATGATGTTCAGCACCAAGTTCTTCCGCGGCTCCAAGGCGGACGAGCTGCTCGAGACGACGAGCGTGCAGGCGGGCCACTGACCCGCTGTCCGCTCGAAGGCCCGGTCGCTCCGCGCGGCCGGGCCTTCGTCGTGTGCGGCCTCTCCACCCATGCTGATCGAGTAGCCCGCGCAGCGGGCGTATCGAGATCCACGTCCGCCAGAAGACCGAGTCCGAGAACCGATCCGCTGGAGCCGGTGGGTCTCGATACGCCGCCTCGGGCGGCTACTCGACCAGCATGAATTCCGGCGGTCCTGCGCGGCGCCGGCCCGCTCAGCGCACGGAGTCGCGCCGCGAGCGCTCGCGGACGCGCTCGATGTGCGAGCGCATCGCCGCCGCGGCGGCCTCGGGGCCCTCGGCGAACGCGTCGACGATCGCGCGGTGCTCGATGACGGCGTCATCGGCGTCGCTGATGCCGGTCTGCACCGTCTGCCGCATGCGGTGCACCCGCGTCGAGATCGCGTCCGACATGTCGATCAGGAACGGATTGTGCGTCCCCTCGAAGATGAGGTGGTGGAAGTTCCAGTCGACCGCGAAGTACTCCCGCAGCAGCTCGACCGGCAGCTCCCCCGCGGAGGAGGCGGCGCGCACCACCGCGGTCATCTCCTCGTGCTCGATGAGCGCCTGCTGCAGCCGCGGCACGAGCGCCGCCTCGTGGGCCGAGGCGAGCGCCGCGGCGCCGCTCTCGAGCACGAGTCGCGCGTCGAACAGGGCGTCGAGCTGGTCGTCGGCGAGCGGAGGCGCGACCCGGTAGCCCTTGTTGGCCACGCGCGTGACGAGGCCGGTGCGCTCGAGCTGCACGAGCGCCTCCCGCACGGGCGTCGGCGAGACGCCGAGCTCCCGCGCGACGGCGTCGATCGACAGCCGCATGCCCGGCTCGATGCCGGGGCCGAGGAGCACGTCGAGCACGCGGTCGTAGACGTGGTCGCGCAGGCCCCGCCGTTCGATCGACTCCGAACCGGGGAGGCGGAACACGGGGTCGGTCATCAGGGGCCTCGCGGTGTAGTCGGTGGGGGAGGACGCCAGCATACGCAGTCGCGGGCGCCCGTCCCCGAGAAGGGCTAGGCCTTCTCGTACGCGACGATCTCGGCGACCTTCTCGGCCGAGGCGCTCGACGTGTCGAACACGTAGCCGAGCCACTCGCGCACGTTGCGGCGCGCGAGCTCGATGCCGACCACGCGCTGGCCCATGCAGAGCACCTGCGCGTCGTTCGAGAGCACGCTCCGCTCGACCGAGTAGCTGTCGTGGGCGGTCACCGCGCGGATGCCCGGCACCTTGTTCGCCGCGATCGCGACTCCGAGGCCGGTGCCGCAGATCAGCAGGGCCCGGTCGGCCTCGCCGCGCGCCACCCTCTCGGCCGCGGTGGTCGCGACGGTCGGATAGGCGGTGTGCCCGTCGGCGTCGACTCCGACGTCGACCACCGAGACGACGCGGTCGTCGGCCTCGAGATCGCGCTTGAGGATCTCCTTGTAGTCGTAGCCGGCGTCGTCGGATCCGATGACGATCCTCCAGGTGGTGCTCACGGGGTCTCCTTCGTCGAGGCGGTGGTGTCGGTCAGCTGCGCGGCGATCGTCTCGACGATCAGCGCGAACGAGATCGCTCCGGGGTCGGGGGTGCCGAGCGACTTCTCGCCGTGCGAGCGCGCCCTCCCGAGGCCGGGCATGAGGTCGGAGGTTGCGTCGGCGGCGGCGCGGGCACTACCGGCGGCGGTGGTCCAGGCGGAGGCGAGCGCTTCGCCCGCCGAGACCCGCTCGGCCAGGGTGTTCACGAACGGAACGAGCGCGTCGACCATCGTCTTGTCGCCGATCGTCGCCTTGCCGTACTCGCGCACTGCGTCGGAGGCGGCGGTCGCGCCGGCGCTGACGTCCTGCGCGGTCACGGCGCGGTCGTCGCCGAGAGCACCGCCGAGCGTGTTCAGGATGACGCCCCAGAGCGCTCCGGAGGTTCCGCCGGCCCGGTCCGACCAAGCGTCGCCGGCGCGGGCCAGGAGCGACTGCGCGCCGGCGCCGCGCTCGAGCACCGACGCGGCCTCCTCCGCTGCGGCCCGGGCGCCGCGCTTCATGCCGATGCCGTGGTCGCCGTCTCCTGCGATGGAGTCGAGGCGCCCGAGCTCGTCGGCGTTCGCGTCGATCACCGCGCGGACGGCGTCGAGCGCCGAGGCCAGCACGACCGCGGCGGCGCGGGACTCCTCCGTCGACTCGGGCAGCTCCTCCTCCGCGATCTCGTCACTCGAGGCGGCGACCGCCACGAGCGCCCCGCCGTCGACCGACCCCGTGCGGTAGGCCGGGGTGTCGCTCGGAGCGGCCCACAGCGTCTCGAGCTC
This sequence comes from Rathayibacter sp. VKM Ac-2754, assembly GCF_009807095.1. Taxonomy (GTDB): domain Bacteria; phylum Actinomycetota; class Actinomycetes; order Actinomycetales; family Microbacteriaceae; genus Rathayibacter. The sequence continues at coordinate 143,042 of NZ_WUCC01000009.1, forward strand.
GTCGTCGACCCAGAAGAGGGTGAGCGAGACGCCCGCCATGTCGAAGCTGGTGCAGAACTCGCCGACCTGCGGGTCGACGAGGGTCACGCCGCGCGCCTCGAGGAGGTCGGCGATCGTGCTGTAGACGACGAAGAGCTCCTCGCTCTTCACCGAGCCGAGACCGTTGAGCACCGGCACGACGCGCGCTCCGTCGATCGAGACGCCCTCGGGGATCTCGGCGTCGGCGAGCAGGTGGGTGACGAACAGCTCGCCCAGCTCGGCCGCGCTCGGGATGTCGACCTCGTCGATGCCGGGCTCGCCGTGGATGCCGAGGCCGACGGCCATCCGTCCCTCGGGGACCGTGAAGAGCGGCTCCTCCGCTCCCGGCAGCGTGCAGCCGGTGAAGGCGACGCCGAGCGAGCGGGAGCGGTCGTTGGCCGCGACGGCGACGCGCTCGACCCCGTCGATGTCGTAGCCGGCGGCGGCCGCGGCGCCCGCGACCTTGAAGACGGTGAGGTCTCCCGCGATCCCGCGGCGCTTGTGCGCCTCGGCGGGCGGGGCGCTGAAGATGTCGTCGGTGACGGTGACGGTGCGGCAGTCGATTCCCTCGGCGCGCACCACGTCCTGCGCGGCGGTGAAGTGCAGCACGTCGCCGGCGTAGTTGCCGTAGCTGAGCAGCACGCCGCGGCCCTGCTCGCTCGCGCGGACGACGCTCTCGACCTGGTGCGCCGACGGCGAGGCGAAGAGGTTGCCCATCGCGGCGCCGTGCGCGAGCCCCGGGCCGACGAGGCCTGCGAACGCGGGGTAGTGGCCGGAGCCGCCTCCGATGACCACGGCGACCTCGGGCTCCTCGGAGCGGGTCGAGCGCGAGACGCCTCCGACGACCTTGCGGACCCAGCGGCCGTTGGCGCGGACGAAGCCGTCCACCATGTCGTCGGCGAAGTCGGCCGGTTCGTTCCAGAGTCGGGTCATGCGCGCGGTGCTCCTCATCATCGAGTCGTGCGGCCCTGCAGCCGAACAGCATCGATCCTATAGGATTCTATCCCGACGGGCCAGTGCGGCACTCACTGCCGACCGACCGCCAGCGCCTCCTCCTCGACGTCGAGGAACGCCAGCGCACTGACCACCGCCGGCTCCTGGTAGCGCCCCTCCGCGCGGGCCTTGAGCACCGCCTCCCGCTCGGCCTCGATCATCACGCGGCGCAGCCGGTTGTACGAGCGGGTGAGCGGCTCGCCGTCGGCCGGAGGGTTCTCGAGTGCGTCGGCGAGGAACGTCGCGTTCCGCCGCAGCCGGTCCAGCACCCGCTCCTCGACTCCGTCCTGCGGCTCCTGGTCGAGTCGCGCGAGGCCGGCGGTCTGCGCCTCGGCGAGCAGCATCTGCTTCTCGACGTGCTCCTGCATCTCGTTCGGAGGCGGCAGCTCGAGCGCGCGGACGAGGCGCGGCAGGGCGAGCCCCTCCACGAGCGTGCCGGCCACGACCACGAAGGCGAGGAACTGGAGGAACGCCCGCTGCGGAGTCTCCTCGGGCAGCAGGAAGGCCGCGGCCAGCGTCACCACTCCGCGGATCCCCGCGAACGAGACCCCGATCGCGGTCGGCCAGGTCCAGCCGCGCTGCTGGAGCCGCCGCGGTCCGTGCCGGAACAGCATCGTCGTCATGCACATCCACAGCACGCGACTGCCGATGAGCGCCGCGAGGATCGCCGCACTGATGCCCACCGTCTCCCCGACCCCGATGCCCGAGTCGGCGGTCGCACCGACGACGGAGGAGAGGCTCAGCCCGATGAACAGGAACACCGCGTTCTCGAGCAGGAACTGGATCGTGCGCCAGTTCAGCGACTCCGCGATGCGCGCCTGCGCGGACTGGATCACCGGCGAGCGGAAGCCGAGGAAGAGCCCGGCGACGACCACCGCGAGCACTCCGGAGCCGTGCAGCAGCTGCGCCGGGATGAAGGCGACGTAGGGCGTCACCAGCGAGAGGCTCGTGTCGAGCACCGACGACTGCACCTGCTTGCGGATGAATCCGAGCACGACGGCGATGACGACGCCCACTCCCGCGCCGACCACGACGGCCAGCACGAAGTCGAGCGCGATGCCGCCGGGCGTCACCGTGCTCACGATCGCGAGCAGGGAGGCGTTCAGCGCGACCAGCGCCGTCGCGTCGTTGAGCAGGCTCTCGCCCTCGAGCACCGTGAGCATGCGCCGAGGGAGGCGGAGCCGCCCCGCGATCGCCGTCACCGCCACCGCGTCGGTCGGCGCCACGATCGCCCCGAACGCGAGGGCGGCGGCGATCGAGATCGCCGGGACGACGGCCCACGCCACCGCACCGACGACCAGCACCGTGAAGACCACGAGCCCCACCGAGAGCAGCAGGATGCTGTCGCCGCGGGCCCGGACGTCGAGCACGGAGGTGCGGATGGCCGCCGCGTAGAGCAGCGGCGGCAGGATCCCGTAGAGGACCACGTCGGGCTCGACCACCACCTCGGGGATCCCGGGCACGAACGAGATCAGCGCCCCCACGAGCACTAACGCGACCGGAGCCGACCAGCCCGCCCGCCCCGAGAGGCCCGTCACGATCACGGTGACGACGACGAACGAGACGATCCAGATGATCGCGACGACCGGTTCCTCCACGGCGGCTCCCCTTCTCCGGCGCACCGCGCGCCTCCGGGGACCATTCTGGCGGCGCGGCGGTGCCCGGCGGCGAGGCGCTAGGCGCGGGACTCGTGCACGTCGCGCGCCTTCGTCACGCGGGCGGAGTCGACGGGGTTCATGCCGAGGACGATCTTGCCGCGGGAGTGCCGCTTCTCGAGGTCGTCGAACGCGTCCTGGATGTGGTCGAACGGGTAGAAGCCCGAGACCAGCACCCGCAGCTTCTGCGCCCCGACCAGCGTCACCAGCTCGCCGAGGATCTCGGTGTCGCGTCGCGCCGTCTCGGGGTCGGGCCAGACGGCCCGCAGCTCGATCTCCTTGCGGTCGTCGCTGGAGTGGAAGCGGCCGGGCTCGATGCCGAGCTCCTGCGCGAGCGCGGCGTTGTCGCCGCCGAAGTTGTCGAGGAACGCGGTCACGCCGTTCGGAGCCGCGGCTCGGATTCGGTCGGCGATCCCGTCGCCGTAGACGATGGGCTTCACGCCGATCTGGCGGAGGTAGTCGAAGTTGCGCTCGCCGCACGTGCCGAGCACCGTCGCTCCGCGGAGCTTCGCGAGCTGGATCTCGAGGCTGCCGACTCCGCCGGCCGCGGCCGACACCACGACGGTGTCGCCCTCGCGCACGCGGACCGCCTCGAGAGCGCGCCAGGCGGTGACCCCCGCGAGGAAGAGGGCGCCGCCCACCTCCCAGCTGACCGAGGCCGGCTTCGCGACCAGGTTCTCGCGGGGCACGACGACGTGGGTCGCGTGCGAGCCGACGAGCGCGTGGCCCACCACCTCGCTGCGCAGCTTCAGATCGGTGACGCCATCGCCGAGCGCGACGACCGTGCCGGCCAGGTCGGTGCCCTGCCGCATGGGGAAGACAGCGGAGTGGTCGGAGTCGAACATCCCCTGCCGGATGAACGCCTCCATGTGGTTCACCCCCGCCGAGAGGACCTCGACGAGCACCTCGCCCGCCCCGGGCTTCGGCCTCTCGACCTCCGCGATCTCGAGGACGTCAGCCCCTCCGAAGCGGGAGTACTGGACGACACGGCTGGAATCGGGACGCAGACGGCTCATGCCCCATCCTCTGCCCATCCCCCCGCAAAAGAGTTACCCCCGAATGGGGACGTGCACTTCTGATCCTTCCGAAGAGCGGCCCCCGACCCCACCCGCGTCAGCAGAGGGGCCTCCCGCATCGGGACACTTCCTCCGAAGAATCGGCCCCTCCTCCCCTGCTGGTCGAGTAGCCGCCGCAGGCGGCGTATCGAGACCCACCGGCTTCAGCGGATCGAGCTTCTGCCCCGCCCTTCTGACGGACAGGGATCTCGATACGCCCGCTGCGCGCGCTACTCGATCAGCAAGGGGGAGAGAACCAGCCCCCTCCCCCCTCCCCCCTCCCCCCAGGAGAGGAGCGGCCAAGAAAGAAGGGGAGGTGGGGGGTGTGCACACGGCACATCCCCCACCTCCCCTTCTTTCTTGGCTAAGAGAACACCGTCTCAGTTGGCGACGCGCAGCGTGACGGCTGCACTGGTCGTGAGGTTCCCGGCCTTGTCCTGGGCCTTGGCCGTCACCTGGTAGCTGCCGTTCGGGTACGAGGCGGAGCTCGCCGAGAGCGTCCACGTGCCGTTCGACTGCTTCACGCCGTTGCCGAGCTTCGTCGATCCCGCGTAGAACGCGACCGCCGTCACTCCGACGTTGTCGCTCGCGGAGGCCACCAGTCGGATGGAGCCGGTGACCGTCGTGCCCGAGGCCGGCGAGGTGATCGCGACCGTGGGCTTCTGGGTGTCGGGCGCCGTCGTCGGAGGCGTGGTGGGCGGCGTGGTCGGAGGCGCCGTGGTGGGAGGCGTCGTCGGCGGCGTGGTGGGAGGAGTGGTCGGCGGCGTCGTGGGCGGCGTGGTCGGCTCCGTCACGGTGCCGGTCGGGAGGGTGCTCACGCCGTAGCCGAAGTAGCGGCCGGCGGTCGCGCGCGTCGGGTCGCCCTGGAAGGTGCGGCCGCGGGTCGTGGCGGCCTTCGCCTGCGCGATGACCTGGGCGCGGATCTGCGTCGGGGTCTTGCCGACGCAGGATCCACCGGAGCTCAGGCAGTCGAGGACGACGCCGCTGACGGCCGCGGCCGCCATGCTCGTGCCGGACTGGATGTACGCGTACGAGCCGCCCTTCTTGGTGGTGTACGGGCACATGCCCGGAGCGGCGATGGTGTGCTTCTGGTCGGCGGCCGAGACGGCGAAGTTGCTGTTGACCGCGACGGTGTCGTCCTTGGTGGTGATCGACGCGCACGGGATCGAGGCGAGTCCGCCGGGCTTGCCGTCGTAGTTCGCGAAGTTCGTCACGGCGAGGGTCTCGTCGTAGGCGGCGGGGATCCAGCCCGCGAGGTCCTCGGAGGTGTTGCCGGCCGAGCCGACGGTGACGACGCCCTTGCTCTCGAGGTCGCAGATCGCCTGGTGGATCACGTCGCCGTTCGAGCGGCCGCAGTTGCCGTCGTCGGTGCCGTAGGTCGCGAGCGACATGTTGACGACCTTGATGTTGTACTTCGCGGCGTTGGCCGACACCCAGTCGAGGGCGCACATCAGGGTCGCGGTGGTGCCGCGGTTGTTCGCGTCGAGCGCACGGACGGAGTAGACGGGAGCGCCGGGGGCGACGCCGACCGTTCCCGAGCCGTTGTCGAGGGCGGCCATGTAGCCCGAGACGCCGGTGCCGTGACCGTTGGCGTCGGCGGCGGTGCCGGACCCGAAGCAGTTGATCTGCTGGGCGAGGTTGTAGTCGGGGTGGGCGCTGACGCCGGAGTCGATGACCGCGACGGCCGGGCCGGAGTAGTTCGTCACTCCGTCGCCCGCGCGCACGGGAGCCTTGTCGGCCTCCGCCGTGAGCACGTGCGAGGGGATCGTCTGGGCCTGGCCCTCGACGACCTGGTCGGCCGAGGCGACGCCGAGGATCCGCGAGTCGGCCTCGAGGAGCGCCTTCTGGCGATCGGTGAGGGTCGCGGTGAATCCGGCGACGCCTCCGTCGTACTGGATCTCGTCGGCGATGCCGAGAGCCGAGACGAGCTGCTGCGAGACCGACTTGGAGTCGACGGTGACGAGGTAGCGGCCGGAGGCGGCCTGGGCGGGGGCGGAGCCGGCGAGGGCGAGGCCGCCGACCACGGCGAGCGCCGTCGCGAGGCCCGCGGCTCGGCGGAGCAGGGATCGGGCCGGCGGCGCGGAGGCCGGAGCGGTGCGAAGGGAGGACACGGGTTCCGTCGATTCTGTCGGCGTCTCGGCCGACGGTTCGGTGGTGGAGTGCGAGGAATCGAGGGCGCACGGACAGGGCGCCCGCGCCGCTGCTGCGGGACTCGGGTAGGCGCCGGGAGGCGGCGTGGAGTGCGGGTCTCTCCGTGCGGTGACGGCCTGAACCGCGCCCGCTCCCCCCGTCGGAGTGACTCGCTCTCGACTCCAACAGACTTCGGGTGATTTCACAGCATCTGGGGTGGCCCCAGTACGGGGGTCATTTGCCCCCCTGTCCCACAAATGATGACCCTTCCGCGCGACCCGGTCGACCCGCCCGCGAAACCCCCGGTCACAGCGCGGGTTCAGCCGCCGTTCGCCCCGCGTCCACGCGGCTTGACTCCCCCTTTGCGCGGAGTAGTGTCGTCGCTCGTGACACACGAGGCGCCGCCGTCCGACGCGGAGGAATTACCCACCGACCCGAACGAGCTCCGCACCGCGAAGCACTTCTTCATCGGCGAGCCGCTGCCCAGCGACAAGCTCGAGGGGCAGCTGCTGCCCAAGCGCCTCGCGCTCCCCATCTTCGCCAGCGACCCGCTCTCCTCCGTGGCCTACGCGCCGCAGGAGCTGCTGATGATCCTGATGCTCGGCGGCCTCTCCTTCCTCACCTTCGCCCCGTGGGTCGCGGCCTGCGTGGTCGTCCTGCTCGTCGTGGTCGTCCTGAGCTACCGGCAGCTCATCAAGGCCTACCCCTCGGGAGGCGGCGACTACGAGGTCGCCCGCACCAACATCGGCGAGACGGCCGGCCTCACGGTCGCCGCGGCGCTCCTCGTCGACTACGTCCTCACGGTGGCGGTCTCGGTCGCCTCGGGAGTGGACAACATCATCTCGGCCGTGCCCGAGCTCGCGCCGCTGCGAGTCGAGCTCGCGATCCTGTTCGTGGTGCTCCTGGCGGCCGTCAACCTCCGCGGCGTCTCGGAGTCGAGCAAGGCCTTCGCCGTCCCCACCTACCTCTTCGTCGCGAGCGTCTTCGTGATGGTCGTCGTCGGACTCGCCCGCACCGCCTTCGGCGACACCCCGGTCGCCGAGTCGGCCGGCTTCACCGTCGAGGGCGAGCAGCTGACGCAGGCCGCGGTCGTCCTCCTCCTCCTGCGCTCCTTCGCGAGCGGGTGCGCCGCGCTGACCGGAGTCGAGGCCATCTCGAACGGCGTCCCCGCGTTCCGCGTGCCCAAGGTCAAGAACGCGCAGCGCACCCTCGTCGCGATGGGCACGATCGCGATCACCCTCTTCGTCGGGCTCACCGCGCTGGCACTGCTCTCGGACGTGCACTACGCAGAGCGCGCCTGCGACCTGGTCGGCTTCGCGAACTGCGAGACGACTCCCCAGCGCTCGGTGATCGCGCAGGTCGCCGCCGCCACCTTCGGCAACAACACGATCCTCTTCTTCGTGATCCAGGCCGCGACCGCCGCGGTGCTGCTGCTGGCCGCCAACACGGCGTTCAACGGCTTCCCGCTGCTCGGCTCCGTCCTCGCCCGCGACGGCTACGCGCCCAAGTCGCTGAACACCCGCGGCGACCGCCTGATCTACTCCAACGGAGTGATCATCCTGGCGCTGGTCGCCGCCATCATCCTGCTCGTCTACCAGGCCTCGCTGACGAGCCTGGTGCAGCTGTACATCATCGGCGTCTTCGTCTCGTTCACCCTCGGCCAGTCGGGGATGGTGAAGCACTGGATCCGGATGATCAGGAACGGCGAGGGCTCGCGCACCGTCTACACCAGCCTCGGCATCAACCTGTTCGGCGCCACCCTCACCTTCGCGGTGCTCGTCGTCGTCACGATCACCAAGTTCACCCACGGCGCCTGGCTCGTCTACCTCGTGATGCCGATCCTCGGCTTCCTGATGGCGGGCGTGTACCGCTACTACCGCGACGTCGAGAAGGAGATCGAGGTCGACCCGACCACGACCTTCGGCGCCAACGGCGACCACGCGATCGTGCTCGTCGGCCGGATGAACAAGCCGACCCTGAAGGCGCTCGACTACGCGATCGCCGCGCGGCACGAGAGCCTCGAGGCGATCCACTCCTCCATCGACGACGCGCAGACCGCGCAGCTCAAGGCCGACTGGGCGAGCATGGACATCGAGGTGCCGCTGCGCTGCATCGCCTCGCCCTACCGCGACATCTCCTACCCGCTGATCAAGTACATCAAGGCGCACCGCCTCGAGCACGGGTCCGAGATAATCACCGTCTACATGCCGCAGTACATCGTCGGGCACTGGTGGGAGACGCCGCTGCACAACCACAAGTCGCGCCGCATCCGGCAGAAGCTCCTGCTCGTGCACGGCGTGACCGTGGCGCTGGTGCCGTGGCTGCTCGACTCCTCCGAGGTGATCTACGGGCGCCGGTCGCGCCCCATCCCCGGTCAGGCCCGCCGCGGCGAGCCGGTCCGCCCGGTCACGCGCCGCCCGATCCCGCCCGCCTCGGTGCTGCCGAAGGGCGCCGCCGGCGAGGGCGCGCCGCGGCGGCCGCAGGAGCGACCCTCCGCCGCCGCGCGCAACCGCGCCAAGCGCCGCTGACCGGCGGCCTCCGGGAGGAGCTCCCGGGCAGAGGTAGAGGGCCCGCGGCTCAGCCTGCGGGCCCTCGATTTCCCCTTGTGCCTTCCCCCGAAGGCGGCCCGCCCCAACGGGCCACCTCGACGGTATCGGCGGGCTATGCACCTGCGCATCCTCCTCACGACGGATCCGCTCCTGCTTCAGGACGAGGCACCGGCAGGCCCGCGAGCCGCCACAGCAGCGCCACGACGACGAGCGCGACGGCGGTCCAGCTGACCACGAGGATCGCCGCGTCGACCACGTACGAGCGGTACTCCTCCTCGAACGGGTCGAGACCGGTCCCCGCGAGCACGATCCCGGCCGGCACGATCGCCGCCGCGAGCACGGCCGTCCACGCGGCGAGCCTGGCCGGCCCTCGGCCGTCCTCCTTGATCGGATGCGGCCGCCGTGTGACGTACCAGACCGCCGCTCCGATCGCGAGGCCGAGCAGACCCAGCACCCCGCTCGCGTACTGCGCCCACTTGTAGCCGGGGAACGGGCCGAACTGCTGCTGCAGGAAGGGCGCCGCCGCGACGAACGGCCCGCCCAGGTGGGTGAAGCCGTCCCAGAGCACGTGGCTGGCCGATCCGATCACCAGGCCCGCCGCCGCGAGCAGCAGCGTCACGGTCCACGCGCGGGCGCCCCGCGGTCGCCGCGGGGGCGGGCGGAGGCGGACCCGCACGATCCACGGGGCGAGGTCGCGCCAGGCAGGCGCGAGCAGCACGCTCCAGAGCAGGAGGCCGAGCGCGCCGAGGAGCAGATCGACCGTCACGACGCCGAGGAGCGAGTGGGTCGACTCCCGCGCCCAGCGCACCGGCAGGTAGAGGCCGACATCGGGCACCATCGCGCCGACGGCCACCGCGGCGGCCGGGATGCGCCCGTTCGAGAACGCGAGAGCGACGACGGCGTGGCTCGGCGTGAACGGCATAGTGCACGGTATCCCGGTCGCCCGACGCGCGGTGCGTTCAGCGCCCGGGGGCGTCCGACGCGACGCCGTCGGGCTCCTCGGAGGGCGGAGGGGAGTCCGCCTCGGCCGGCTCGCCCGGTCGCCCCGCGGCGCCGATCGCGAAGAAGGTGATCCCGACCGGGAGGAACGCGATCCAGGCCGAGTTCCCGGTGAGGACGAGCACGGCGCACACCGCGAGGAACACGCCTCCGAGCACCATGAACGCGGCCTGCTGCCCCCTGGGTGCGCCCTCGTCCGATCGCGTCATCCTCCGACGCTACGTCGGCGATCCCTCCTCCGCGTCCGTCGCTGGTCGGAGAGCGCACGGCCCCCTTGCGGGAGGGAGCTCCGAGCGGGGCGACCGTAGAATCGCACGATGGTCCGGCCCGCCGGGCGGGGTGCGACGGATCGGAGCGGTGTGCGGAAGACGTTCGCGATCCTCCGACTCGCACTCGCGGGCCTGGGCGCCGTGGGCCTCGTCGCCGACTTCTTCTACACGCTGGGCTTCCGCGCCTTCCAGATCGACAACTTCTTCGCCTACTTCACGACGCAGTCGAACATGGCCGGAGTCGTCGTGCTCGGCCTCTCGGGCCTCCTCGGCCTCGCCCGCGAGCGCGAGCCGCGCTGGCTCAGCAGCCTCCGCGCGCTGGTGCTGACCTACATCGTCGTCTCGGGCATCGTCTTCGGGCTCATCGCGGTCGAGGCCAACAACCGCGGGGTGCGGGTCGACGTGCCCTGGTCGAGCGCGCTCCTGCACTTCGTCATCCCGACGATCGCCCTGCTCGACTGGCTCCTCGGGCCGGGGCGGCACCCGGTGCGCTGGCGCTCGGCCCTCACCGTCCTCGGCTTCCCGATCGTCTGGGGCGTGATCACCCTCGTCCGCGGCGCGCTGATCGGCTGGTACCCCTACTTCTTCCTCGACCCGGGTCAGGTCGACGGGCCGGTCGCCTTCGTGCTCTACGACGTGATCGTGCTCGGCCTCATCTCGGGCATCGCGGCCTTCGTCGTCGCCCTCAGCCGGGTGCGCCCCCTCGGCGCCGCGCGCAGCACGGAGTGGCGGGGCCCGCTGGCGAGGCTGCGCGAACTCGTCAGCCGGAGACGGCGGCGAACGGCTCCAGCGCCGTCTGCGCGACCGTGAGCAGCTCGTCGTCGCTCAGCGCCTGCAGCGACAGCGCCTGATCGGCCCCGAACACTCCGACGAGGACGGCCTCCCCCGTGACCGGCTGCAGGTTCACCCACTCGGTGATGCCCGCCTCGGACCCCACGAGCGACCAGCGCGAGGCGGTCACGGCCTCGACGTCCCAGAACGGCTCGTCGAAGCGCAGCCAGAGCGAGTCGACCACTCCCGAGCCCAGCGCCGCGATCGCCGCCCGGTGCGCGAACGGCAGGGCGGGGTCGAAGGCGATCGCGTCGGTCTGCAGCACTCCGATCGGCACGGTGATCAGGACGCGGTCGGCGGTGAACGACTCCCCCGTCGCCAGACGCACGCTCGCGCCGTCCTCGTCGTAGCCGATGCCGCTGACGACGGCGCGCAGCGACACCTCGACGTCCTCGAGCAGGGTCTCGACGAGGGGCGCGAGTCCGTCCGTCAGGCTGCTGTCGGAGGCGTCGCTGAGATCCTCCGCGGTGGTCGCGGCCGACGCGTCGCCCAGCCCGTACCAGGCCGACAGCTCGGCGGTCGCGGCGCCCGTGCGCAGGGCGGCGCTCCCGGCGAGGTAGGCGGCCACCCGCTCGGCGTCGCCGTCGCCGCCGCCCGGCTCCGCGCTCGCCGGGTCGGGGGCGCCCGAGCCCGCGAAGGCCTCGGTCAGGGGCAGGTCCTCCTGCTGCTCGGCGCCCCACTCGAGAGCGCGGGTCAGGGCCTCGGGGCCGGTGGTCTGCACGTCGAGGTCACCGCCGTCGGCGGCCACCGAGCGGACGGTCGCGAGGTCGATGGCCGAGAGGGAGATCCCCGCGTCGAGCACGCTCTCGCGCAGCGCCGGGCCGGCCTCGGTCAGCGCCCAGGCGCCGGTGTCGACGGCGATCGGCCAGCCGTCGGGCGTCGAGGTCGCGATGCGGCCGCCGACGCGGTCGCGCGCCTCGACGAGGGTCACGTCGTAGCCGGCGTCGAGGAGGCGCCGCGCCGCGATCGCGCCGGCCAGCCCCGCGCCGATGATCGCGATGCGCTCGCCGTCGGCCGCGATCGCGGCGATCTCGCCCGCCGCGCGCACGCCGGAGTTCCAGGCCCCCTGCAGCGTCGCCGGCGCCTCGGTGTCGGTGGCCTCGCCCGCGAAGAACAGCCGGTCGAGCACGTTCTGCGCGAGGTCGTCGCGGTGCTCGGGCGTCGCTCCGACGGGCAGGTACGAGACGGAGCCCAGCGAGTACGGGTCGGTGCCCCAGGCGGAGCGCACGAACGCGGCGGGCGTCGGGACGGCGGTCGTGCTCACCGTCGGGACGGGCGCCTTCGTGACCGAGCGCGTCGGCGTCGGGCGCGGCGGCGTGCACCCCGCGAGGACCAGGAGGCCGACGCCCGTGGCGGCTCCCGACAGGAAGGTGCGGCGTCCGATCGTCATCCCCGTCATCCTACGTTCTCGGCCGTGCCTGCTGATCGAGCCCGCAGCCCGCGCAGCGGGCGTATCGAGATCCACGTCCGTCAGACGGCAAGGCCCGGAGCCTGACCTGCTGACGCTGGTGGGTCTCCTAGGAAAAGTGACCTCCTGCGTGTGGTCGCTGCCTTGCTGATCGAGTAGCCCGCGCAGCGGGCGTATCGAGATCCACCAGCGCCAGAAGTCCAGATCAGAAGCCCGATCTGCTGACGCTCGCGGGTCTCGATACGCCCCTGCGGGGCTACTCGACCAGCATGGAGGGCGACGAGCGCCCTCTTTTCCCTCACCACCGAGACGCATCGCGGCTTCGCCGCTCGATACGCCGCCTGCGGCGGCTACTCGACCAGCAGGCAAGGCGACGGGGCTACCCGACCAACCGGCTGCGGGCCGCCGCCCTCGCGATGCGGGTCACCGCCTCCTCCAGCACCTCCGGGGAGCAGGCGAGGTTGAGCCGCACGAAGCCGCGGCCCTCGCGGCCGAAGTCGGCGCCCGACGAGAGAGCCACCCGCGCCTCGGCGAGGATCACCGCGGCCGGATCGACGCCGAGTCCCGCGTCGCGCAGGTCGATCCAGGCGAGGTACCCCGCTCGCGGCCGACGGTAGCGAGCGGCGGGGAGCAGCCGGGCGAGCAGCGTCCCGAGCAGCGCGGCGCTCTCGTCGATCGCGGCGATCGTCCCGTCGAGCCAGTCCTCCGCCTCCTCGAACGCGGCGACGCTCGCGTGCAGGCCGAGCAGGCCCGTCCGCCAGGCGACCTCCTCCGGCAGCCGTCCGAGCGCCGAGTGGAGCCGCTCGTCGGCCGTCACGATCAGCGCGCACTTGAGCCCGGCCAGGTTCCAGCCCTTGCTCGCGGAGGTGGCGCACACGCCGACCCTGGCGGCCGCCTCCGACACCGCGAGGAACGGTGTGAAGCCGTCCTCCGTGCGCGCGAGCGGTCCGTGGATCTCGTCGGAGAGCACGATCGCCCCGTGCTCCTCGGCGAGCGCCGCCAGCTCGGCGAGCTCGGACGCAGGGTGCGGGAGGCCGAGCGGGTTCTGCGGGTTGCACAGCAGGATCGCGGCCGCTCCCGCCGCGAAGGCGCGCTCGATGCCGGCGAGGTCGAGGCGGTACGCGCCCGACTCCTCGAGCATCGCGACCTCGAGGACCTCGTGCCCCGCCTCCGGGATCAGCTCGAAGAACGGCGGGTACACCGGCGGCGTGATCACGACGCGGCTCGCCGGGGGCAGCAGGACGCGCAGCGTCTCGGGGATCGCGACGCTGACGTCGGTCGTGCTCAGCACCTGCGCGGAGTCGACCTGCCAGCCCCAGCGCCGCTCGGCGAACGAGGCGAACGCCCCCGCGAGCGGGCCGGGGCCGAAGGCGTAGCCGGTGTCGGAGGCGCGCACCCGCTCGACGAGCCGCTCGGCGATCACCGGCGCGAGCGGGTAGTCGGTCTCGGCGACGAAGAGCGGCAGCACGTCCTCGGGGTGGAGCCGCCACTTCGCGCTCGTCCGCTGCCGGAGGATCGCGAGCGGCTCGGCGCGGACGACGGTCATGCCTCCACCGTAGGCGGAGTGCAAGGCCGCGCGGATGCTCCGCCTGCAGTGGTAGGACTAGGGGCATGAGCAACGACATCCGCGAACTCTCCGAGGGCGAGAGCTATCTCGCCTTCTTCCAGGGCGGGCCGTTCGACGGCCAGACCGAGACCCGTGTCAGCACCGACGGCGGGTACGAGAAGGAGGTCGACGTCTACGCGGCCGTCGACGGCCAGGAGACCCACCTGGTCTACACCTCCGTCGCCGCGAAGGAGGTCGGCGAGGCGGTCCACGTGACGTACTCGCTCGACAAGCCCGACTCCGACCCCATCGAGGACCCGGAGGACCGCGGGGGCGGGTTCCAGTAGCCCGCACCTCCCCCTGAGATGCCGCCCCGGTCGTGTTCCGCGCGACCCGGGCGGCATCTCGTGCGTCCGGCGCCGGAACTCCCGCCGATGGGGGTGCGACGCCTGCGGTCGGGCTAAACTGACGGTTCCTCATCTGCCGTGACTCGCGAGGGAGCCATCGTGACCGTGCACCCCAGGACCTCTCCGTGACGCCGCTGCGCGACTCCGCCGCTCGCGAGTGGCTGAGCTCACGCGGGATGCAAGCGGAGGCGGCGACGCTCACCCTCGTGCCACAGGAGTGGAGGGGCTCCGGAGTGACGGTCCGGCGGCTCTGGCACACCGCCGCGTCGCTGCGTCGACCGGACGCGTCCACCGGCCTCCTGCTCGTCGTACCCCTCGAGGGCGTCGTCACGATCACCACGCCGAGCGGAGCGACCGACTCGGTCGAGCGGGGCCGGTTCACGACGCTGCCCGCCTCCGCGACCCTCACGACCGGGGCGCCGAGTGCGCGCCTCGAGCTGCTGAGCCCTCGAGCGGAGTCGAGCCCTCTGCTCGCCGTCCGCTCGTCCCCGGCGCTGGCGGTTCTCGTCGCGACGGCCGACGCGATCCTCGACGGCGACCTCGATCACGACGGGCCGAGCCGCGCCGGGCTCGGCAGCGCCCTCGAGAGCCTGCTCACCGCGGTGCTGGCGGGCTCCGCTCCGTGACGAAATGTGACCCTTCTCGGGGTCGACTCGAAGGCATCGAACCTACGATCGCGCCGGGAACGGCCGATCGACGGCCGCCCGGACGGAGACGACGATGCCCACCGAGCAGACCACCTCGACGATCGGCGCCCAGTCCGCCGAGTTCACGACCGGCTTCAACGAGACGATCGGCGACGAGCTCGCCGCGGTCTTCGCGGCCGAGCAGGCCGACCTGGTGTCGAGCGGAGTCCCCGACGGCGCTGTCTCGGTCGGCGACCGGCTGCCGAGCGCGACGGTTCTGACCGTCGGCGGCGAGACCGTCCACCTCGCCTCCGTCCTCGGCCGGGGAGCGGCGGTGCTCGTGTTCTACCGCGGCGCGTGGTGCCCGTACTGCAACATCACCCTGCGCCACTACAACGCCACCCTCGCGCCCGCGCTCGCGGAGCGCGGCGTCACGCTGGCGGCCGTGAGCCCGCAGACGGCCGACGCCTCCGGATCGGTCGCGGACGGCGAGCTCGGCTTCACCGTCGTCTCCGACCCGGGCAACGTGCTCGCGGCCGAGCTCGGCATCGTCACCGCTCCGAGCGACGCCGCGGTCGCCGCGCACACCGAGCTGGGCTTCGCGGTCAAGGACTCCAACGCCGACGACACCGCCGCGATCCCGTTCCCGACGGTCCTGGTGCTCGATGAGGCCGGAGTCGTGCAGTTCGCCGACGTGCACGTCGACTACACGACGCGCACCGAGACCGACGAGATCCTCGCCGCGGTCGACGCGATCCTCTAACCAGTGCGGGGAGGGGCTGTCAAGGGTCCCTCCCCTCCCAGCCTCCTCCCCATCCGCGGCGCGACGCTCCTTCGAACAGCTGAATGACGCCGATCCTCGGCGCCGGAAGGAGCACGACTCATGGCAGAGATCACCGCCCACCACGGACTCTTCAAGGACACCGACCTCCACGTCGACGACACCGGCGGCTCGGGCCGTCCGATCGTCCTCATCCACGGCTGGCCCCTCTCGGGCGAGTCCTGGAGCGAGCAGGTCCCGGCCTTCGCGGCCGCCGGCTACCGCGTCATCACGTACGACCGCCGCGGCTTCGGTCGCAGCGACAAGCCCCTCACCGGGTACAGCTACGACACCCTCACCGAGGATCTGCACACGCTGCTCACCGAGCTCGACCTGCAGGACGTCTCGCTCGTCGGCTTCTCGATGGGCGGCGGCGAGGTCGCCCGCTACTTCTCGAAGTACGGTGCCGAGCGTCTGCACAGCGTCGTCTTCGCCTCCGCGGTGCCGCCGTACCTGATGAAGACCGACGACAACCCGGAGGGTCCGCTCGAGAAGTCGGCGGCCGCCGAGATGACGGCCGGCCTCACCAAGAGCGAGGACGACTTCTACGAGCAGTTCACGACCGAGTTCTTCTCGGTCGACGGCGTCCTCAAGGTCACGGAGGCGCAGCGCCAGGACGCGCTCGCCCTCGCGAAGCAGTCGTCCAAGCACGCCGCACTGGCCTGCATGACCGCGTTCGCGACGACCGACTTCCGCGAGGACCTGCCGAAGGTCTCGGTCCCCACGCTGGTCATCCACGGCGACGGAGACGGCACCGTTCCGTTCGAGGGCTCGGGAGCGCGCACGCACGCGGCGATCCCCGGCTCCGAGCTGTACGTCGTCGCGGGCGCCCCGCACGGCGTCAACGTCAGCCACGCCGACGAGTGGAACCGCGTCGTCCTCGAGTTCCTCGCGAAGTAGAGGCACCCGCGCTCGAGAAGGGGCGCTCCGCATCGGCGGGGCGCCCCTTCCGCGTGCCCTTGCGGATCGCACCCGCCCCCTCCTCGCTGGTCGATGCGCCGGCCTGGAGGGGCCCCCGCGTCAGCCCTTCTCGGCGCCCTCCGTGGTGTTCATGATGCGCTTCTGGAAGACGAAGAAGAGCACGGCCACCGGGATCGACATCAGCACCGCCGCCGCGAGCTGCAGCGGGTACTGGTTGCCCGTGCCCAGCTGGCCCGAGACCAGCGACGCGACTCCGGTGGTCAGCGTGTTCAGCTCCGGCGACTGCCGCGACACCACGAAGTGCGAGAACTCGTTCCACGAGCCCTGGAACGACAGGATGAACAGCGTCACGATCGCCGGCCGCGCCATCGGCACCACGATCGAGCGGAACGTGCGGAACACTCCCGCTCCGTCGATCCGCGCGGCCTCCTCGATCGACAGTGGGATCGAGTCGAAGAACTGCTTCATGATGAAGATGCCCGCCGCGTCCACGATCAGCGGCACGATCATCCCCGCGTAGCTGTCGTAGAGCCCGAGCTGCTTGAGGATCAGGAACCGCGGGATCAGCAGCACGACGCTCGGCACGCTCATCACTCCGATGAACAGCGCGAACAGCAGCCCTCGCCCGCGGAAGCGCAGCCGCGAGAGCGCGTAGCCCGCGAGCGAGTCGAAGAACACGCGGCCGACCGTGACGACCACGGTGACGATCACCGAGTTCAGCGTCCACAGCGGCAGCGGCACGTCGGTGAAGAGGCGCTCGTAGGAGGCGAACGACCAGGTCGCCGGGAGCAGCGACAGCGGGTTCGCGGTCGCGTCGGAGTCGGTCTTGAACGACGAGGCGACCGAGATCAGGAACGGGTAGATGTAGACCAGCGCGAGCCCGATCAGCAGCAGGTAGCCGCCGATGAGCGAGGCGCGACCGCGGGCGCCGAGGGTGACGCGACGGTGCGGGACGCGGGCGGGCTGCTCCTCCGGCGTCGGGTCGGCGGTGGTGCGGTCGGAGACGAGCGTGCTCATCGCACACCTCCCGTGGTGAGGGTCGTCGCGGCGTCGGCGCGGGCGGCGCGGCCCGCGCGCTTGCGGGGCTCGCCCTTCTCGCGGAGGATCGCGCGCTGCAGCAGCGTGAGGACGACGATGATGAAGAACAGGATGAAGGCGATCGCGGCGCCCTGGCCCCAGCGCAGATCGGTGAACGACGACTCGTAGGCGAGGTAGGCGGGGGTGAGCAGCGTCTTGCCCGGAGACCCTCCTCCGGTGAGGTAGATCTGGTCGAACACCTGCCAGGTGCCGATGAGGCCGAGGGTGAGCACGGTGAAGAGCGTCGGGCGCAACATCGGCAGCGTCACCGAGAAGAACTTGCGCAGCGGCCCCGCGCCGTCCATCAGCGCGGCCTCGTCGATCTCGGCGCCGATGTTCTGCAGCGCCGCGAGGAACAGCAGCATGAACGTGCCCGAGGTGGTGAAGATCGCCATGGTGATCAGCACGCACATCGCGACGGAGGGGCCGGACAGCCAGTCCCACCAGGTCAGCCCGAGAGGCGCGGCTCCCCCGAAGCCCGTGCCGTCGAGGCCGATCAGCCCGAGCAGGCTGTGCAGCACTCCGGTCGGATCGGCCATCCAGGTCGGGCCGTCGGCGCCGAACCAGCCGAGCACCGCGTTGACCACTCCGGAGGCGCTGAAGAGGAAGAGGAAGATCACGGTGATCGCGATCGAGGAGGTGACGGAGGGGAAGTAGAACGCGGTGCGGAAGAAGCCGCGGCCGCGGAGGATCCGCCGGTTGACCTGCACCGCGAGGAACAGCGCGAGCGCGGTCTGCAGCGGCACGACGAGCAGCACGTAGTAGACGTTGTTGCGGATCGCGGTGCCGAAGTCCTTCTGCGCGAGACCGGAGTCGAGGAGCACGGCCCGGTAGTTGTCGCCGCCGACGAACTGGGCGGTCGGGCCGAGCGGGGAGCCGAGGCCGTTCCAGTTGCTGACGCTGACCCAGAGGGCGAGGCCGATCGGCACGACGAGGAACACGCCGACGATGACGAGGGCCGGCAGGGTGAAGAGCCAGCCGTAGCGGGCCTCGTGCCCGCGGATGCCGGAACGGCGCCTCCGCGCGGCGACGGTGGTGCTCATCGATGCGTCTCCTTCGACGATTCGCGATGCGGGTGGGACCGGGGGGCGGCGGTCGGGTCCGCCGCCTCCCGGAGTCGGGCTACTGCGCGGTGGCCGTGTCGAGCGCGTCCTGCAGGTTCGTCTGCAGATCCGCGAGGATCGCCTCCGGATCGCCGGTCGCCAGGCCCTCGAGGGCCGAGTTGAAGTCGGTGATCACGGTCGCGGCGCCGGCGAAGGCGACGGGGCTCACGGCGTAGTCGTTGCCCGAGACGAAGGCGGCGTTCTCGGGATACTTGGTCGCGTACTCCGCGGCCCCGGTCTCGGTCGACGGGATCACGCCGAAGGCGTCCGAGAAGGCGAGCTGCTGCTCGTCCGAGGTGAGCGCGGTCACGAGCGACTCGGCCTGGTCCGCGGTGTCGCTGCCAACCGGGATGCCCCAGCAGTTGCTGAAGGTGAAGGTCGACTTCCCGCCCGGGCCCGCGGGGAGCTCGGCGACCGTGTAGTTCACGTCGGGGTAGTCGGCGGCGAGCGCTCCGTTGATCCACGGGCCCTCGATGACCATCGCGGCGGCGCCCTTGCCGAACGCCTCGCCCGACCAGCCGGAGTCGAGGTCGGCCGGGAACTTCAGCGTCCCGTCGGTCAGCAGCTTCTTCACCTCGGTGAGGCCCGCGACGTTCTCCGGGGTGTCCGCCGTGACCGTCTGGCCGTCCTCCGACAGCAGCGAACCGCCGGCCTGGTTCATGAACGTGCCGATGCGGGCGTACTCCGCGCCGAACGAGAGCCCGGCGACGCCGTTCGCGGTGAGCGTCGTCGCGGCCGCCTCGAGCGAGGCCCAGTCGGTCGGGATGTCGGCGTCCGTCAGTCCGGCCGCCGCCCAGAGGTCCGTGTTGATGATGAGGCCGAGCGTCGAGAAGTCCTTGGGCTCGCAGTAGAACTGGTCGTCGTAGGTGAAGGCGTCGCGCAGCGCCGGATAGAAGGCGTCGGCGTTCCCGGCGTCCTGCGCGTAGGGCTCGAGGTAGCGGTTGCTCGCGTAGGTCTGGAACTGGTCCCAGCTCATGTAGAAGAGATCGGGCGGGTTGCCGCCCGAGAAGCCCTGGCCGAGCTGCTGCGTGAGGTCGCTCGCGGCGACGACGTCGACCGTCGTGCCGTTCTCCTCGCCCCAGCTCGTGACCGCGTCGGTGACGGCGGTCGTCTCGGCGTCACCGGAGGAGCCGATCATCACGGTGAGGCCGGCGGAGTCGCCCGACCCTCCGTCGTCGCCGCCGCCTCCGCTCGAGCAGGCCGCGAGGCCGAGCATCGTCGCGCCGGCGAGCAGGGCGGCACCCCATCGTGCCGCGGTGTGGGTGGGTGTCATGGTCGGAGCCTTTCGTGGGAGATGTCGGCCGCCTCGGGTGCGGCCGGGGGTGGGGTCAGTGCTGGTGCAGGGGCGTCCGCACGACGAGGTGCGGCTCGATCAGGCGGTGCGCCTCGCCGGGGGCGAGCTCGCGGTGGACGACGTCGTCGCCGTGCTCGCCGAGCAGCAGCTCGAGCACTCCCGCGGCGACGGCGCCGAGGTCCTGCTCGACGCTCGAGAGCCCGACCGCCGCCGCGACCGGGGTGTTGTCGAAGCCGACGATCGGCAGCTGCGCTCGACCGACCGCCACCGCCGCCATCGACGCGCCGAGGGCCAGCGAGTCGGAGGCGCAGACCAGCCCGTCGATCCCCGGCTCGTCGCAGAGGAGGGTCATCGCCGCCGACCGCGCCCGCTGCACGTCGTCCTCGGCCGCCGCGACCGTCAGCGGCGACTCGGGGAGGCGCTCGCGGAGGATCCGCTCCCAGCCGCTGCGCCGGTCGTCGCCCGTCGCCGACCCGTCGGGCCAGCCGAGGAAGGCGATGCGGGTGCAGCCCTCGGTGACGAGGTGCTCGGTCGCCTGCGCGACTCCGGAGGCGCCGTCGACGTCGACCCAGAGGTGCTGCGGATCGTTCTCGTCGTCGACTCCCCACGGGCGGCCGAACGTCACGAAGGGCACGCCCTGGTCGATGAGCCACGCGGTGCGCGGATCGCCGTAGAAGGTCGAGGTGAGCACGAAGGCGTCGACGTCGGCGCCGTCGCGCAGGCGGCCGATCTGCGCGATCTCCTCCTCCGGCGACCGTGCCGTGTAGAGGAGGATGCGCATCCCGCGCTCGTCGGCCTGCTCGGTCACGGCGTGGAGGAACCGGTCGAGCAGGCTGCCCGAGACGCCGTCGAGCACGCGGTCCATCCGTATGCCGATCGTGCCGGACTTGCGCGTGCGGAGGCGGCGGGCCGAGGCGTGCGGGCGGTAGTTCAGATCGGCGATGGCCGCCTCGACGCGCTCCCGAGTGGCCGCGCGGACGATCGCGGGGCTGTTGAGCACGTTCGAGACGGTCTGCCGCGACACTCCCGCGACGCGGGCGACGTCGGCGACGGTCGGCAGTGCCATGCGTCCTCCTCGACGGGTTCGATCGTTCAAATGCCGGCTCATGCTGCGGATTTGATCGATCCAATTCGAGTGCTACATTACCTCCGACCGCGGTGGTGTCAACCGGGTGACTCCCGATCCCCTGCCCCGTGCCGACGATTCAGTGAGGAGTCGACCGTGACGACCGAGCACGACGACCGTCCGCTCCAGCCGCTCCTCCACGACGCCGTCGTCCTGCTCCGCGCCCCGTCGCAGCTCTGGTCCGACGACGCGGGCGACCTCGGCGGCCTGCCCGTGCACGGGCTCTACCACGGCGACGTCCGGGTGCTCGCGGGAGCGCGCCTCCTCGTCGGCGGTCGGATGCCCGAGCCGATCTCCGCGGGACGCGCCGACGCCTCCTCCGCCCGCTTCACCGGCCTGGCGCGCCTGCTCGACGACGCCTCGGCCGACCCGCGGATCCGGGTGGTCCGCTCCCGGACGGTCGCCGCGGGGTCGCTGCGCGAGACCGTCCGCCTCGAGTCGGCCCTGCCCGAGGCCGTCGCCACGCGCCTCGAGCTCGCCCTCGAGGCCGACTTCTCGCTCGTCCACGTCGTGAAGGCCGGCCTCCGCGACGACGTGACGATCGAGACCGCGCGCGGCAACGCCTCCCTCGAGTGGCGCCACGGCTCGACCCGGGCGATCGTCCGGGCCGAGGGCGCCTCGATCGACGGCGGCACGGAGGCGGCGCTCGGCTGGGACGTCGTGGTGCCCGCGCGCGGGGCGGTCGAGGTCGCCTGGAGCGTCGAGATGGACGACTCCGCCGCCGTCGTGGCCGCCGCCCCCGGCCCGGCCGAGTGGGCCGGCACGACGGTCGACTCGGGCGACTCGCGCCTCGCCTCCTGGTGCCGCGCCGCGCTCGACGACCTCGACGCCCTGCGGATGGTCACCGTCGACAGGCCTGGCGAGGCCTTCCTCGCCGCCGGCGCGCCCTGGTTCTTCACCCTGTTCGGCCGCGACTCGATCTGGGCGGCGCGGATGCTCCTCCCGCTCGGCACCGGGCTCGCCGCCTCCACCCTCCGCGTCCTCGCCGGGCTGCAGGGCACGCGCGACGACCCCGAGACGGCGGAGCAGCCCGGCAAGATCATGCACGAGCTGCGCTCGACGACCCTCGAGATCCCGGGCGAGGGAGTGTCGCTCCCGCCGCTCTACTTCGGCACCGTCGACGCGACCGCGCTCTGGGTGTGCCTCCTGCACGACGCCTGGCGGTGGGGCCTGCCCGACGACGAGGTCGAGGCCCTGCTGCCCGCGCTCGAGGCGGCGCTGCGCTGGCTGCGCGACGACGGCGACTCCGACGGCGACGGCCTGCTCGAGTACGTCGACAGCACCGGCCACGGCCTCGCCAATCAGGGCTGGAAGGACTCCGGCGACTCGATCCAGTGGCGCGACGGCACCCTGGCCGAGGGGCCCATCGCGCTCTGCGAGGTGCAGGCCTACGCCTACGAGGCGGCGATCGGAGGCGCGGCGCTGCTCGAGCGCTTCGGCCGCGACGGCGCCCCGTGGCGCGCCTACGCCGCCGCCCTGAAGGAGCGCTTCGCCGACTCCTTCTGGATCGACACCCCTGACGGCGGCTTCCCCGCGATCGCCCTCGACGCGCAGAAGCGCCCGGTCGACACCGTGACCAGCAACATCGGGCACCTGCTCGGCACCGGCATCCTCTCGCCCGAGCACGCGGCGCGGGTCGCCGAGCTGCTGATCTCGCCCGAGCTCGACTCCGGCTACGGCCTGCGCACGCTGTCGACCGACTCGGCCGGCTACTGGCCGCTCTCGTACCACGGAGGCTCGGTGTGGGCCCACGACACAGCCATCGCCGTCACGGGGCTCGCCCGCGAGGGCTTCGGCGCGGAGGCGACGACCCTGTCGCGCGGGCTCCTCGCCGCCGCCGAGGGGTTCGGCTACCGGATGCCCGAGCTGCACTCGGGCGATCCGGCCGCGGAGGCCCCCGCGCCGGTGCCCTACCCGTCGTCGTGCCGCCCGCAGGCCTGGTCGGCCGCCGCCGCCGTCGCCGTGCTCACGGCGGCGCTGGGGCTGGCGCCGGGGGGCGAGACGCTCGCCGTCGCGCCGATCCCGCTCGCCGGGCCGATCAGGGTGACGGGGATCCGCTACCGCGGCGCGGACGTGCCGATCGACACGCGCGACCTCGGCTGAGGGCTCAGGACAGCCGCGCGACGACCGCCCGCGCGATCCTCCGCCCGGAGCGGTTGGCGCCGATCGTCGACGCCGTCGGCCCGTAGCCCGCGAAGAACACGCGGGGGTCGGTGAGGGAGGCGCCGTCGGCCACCGCGACTCCGCCCTCGCGCTCGCGCAGACCCAGCGGAGCGAGGTGGCGCAGCTCCGGGCGGAACCCCGTCGCCCAGATGATCGCGTCGGCACGGCTGAACGATCCGTCGGGCCAGCGCACGCCGTCCTCCTCGATCGCTCGGAACATCTCGCGCTCGCGGAGGACGCCCCGCTCGATGCCGGCGACGACCCGGCGGGTGCGCTGCACGCCCGTCCCGCCGACGATGCTCGGCAGGGCGCGACCGGCGCGGGCCGCGCGATCCTGCTCGGCCACCGCCTCCACCGCCGAGTTCAGCGCGAGCTGCTCGCCGTCGTGGTACCTGACCGGGCGCCGCGTGGCCCACGTCACCGTGCGGGCGACCCGCTCCAGCTCGAGCAGGAACCCGATCGCCGAGGTGCCGCCGCCCACGACGACCACCTGCAGGCCCGCGAAGTCGGACGCCCTGACGTACTCGGTGGTGTCGACCTGCGTGCCGCGGAAGCGCTCCCGGCCGGGGTAGTACGGCACGAAGGGCGAGCCCCACGTGCCCGTCGCGTTCACGAGGATCCGCGCCCGCTCGGCCGCGCGATCGGTCTCGACGACGAGTTCTGCCGATCGGTCGCCCGGCGTCGCACTGCTGACGCCGCGCACCGCCTCCGGGCGGCGGACGGCGAGTCCGAACTCGTCCTCGTAGCGCCGGTAGTACTCCGAGACGACGTCTCTGGCGGGCCGCCGGCGGTCGGCCGTGGCGAACGAGAGGCCGATCCGGTCCATCCCGGGCAGGTCGTGCACGCGGTGCGCGGAGCCGAGCCGCAGCGCCTCCCAGCGGAACTGCCACGCCCCGCCCGCGCGCGGCCCGCGGTCGAGGACGACGAAGTCGCTGCCCGCCGCGAGGCCCAGACGCTGCAGGTAGTAGGCCACCGAGAGGCCCGCCTGGCCCGCACCGATCACGACGACCGGCGTCGGGGCGACAGGCCGCGGAGCGAGCGCACGGGTCATGCTGCTCCCAACGGGTCGAGGGGCCGTGGCGGACCGACGCGCGAGGGCCGGAGTGGCGGATGCCCCGTCTGCTAAACTACCGGGTAGATTTCATTCTTCTCTGTCTGCTATTTATCCCCAGCTGGCTCACCGCCCGTCTGGCCTGTCATCGTGAGGGGGTCACCCATGGGGCGCGGCCGTCAGAAGGCAAAGAACACCAAGATCGCTCGGGAGCTGAAGTCGTTCAGCCCAACGGTCGATTACACAGCGCTCGAGCGCGAGCTCAGCCACCCGGACGAGCCGGACTACTCGAAGTGGATCGACCCCTCGGACGACGAGGACGACGACACCGGCTTCGTCGAGGAGCAGCACCAGAAGCGTGCCTGACACGTCGTCGCCAGCGGGGTCGCTCGGTTCGAGCGGCCCCGCTGTGCGTTCGGGGGGCGTCGCTCCGGCGGTCGTCGAGCAGCTGTCGACCCGCATCGCCTACGAGACCCCGTGGATCCGCGTCCGCGAGGACGAGGTCCTCTGGCCCGGGGGCAGCACGGGGGTCTACTCGGTCGTCGAGCGCGCCGACTACGCGCTCGTGATGCCGCGCGAGCGCGACGGCTTCTGGCTCGTCGAGCAGTACCGCTACCCGATCCGCCGGCGCGCGTGGGAGTTCCCGGCGGGCGGCTGGCCGCACGGGTCGGCCGGCGGCGACGCCGTCGCGCTCGCCCACGCCGAGCTGCGCGAGGAGACGGGGCTGCGCGCCGGCCGCCTGCACCACCTCGGGCGTCTGAGCGAGGCCTACGGATTCGTCGCGCAGGCCGTCGAGATCTTCCTCGCGGAGGAGCTCGAGCACGGCGAGCACGAGCGCGAGGCGACCGAGTCGGACATGGTGCAGCGCTGGTTCTCCGACCGCGAGGTCGCCGAGATGGTCCGCTCGGGCGCGATCGTCGAGACCGCCGCCGTCGCGGCGCTCGGCCTGTTCTGGATGCACCGCGGGCTCGTCCCCTGACGCTCTGAGCACTGCTCGGCGCGGTGTCAGGGGTGCCTGCGACACTGACCGGATGTCCTCTCCTCCGCTGTCGCGGCAGCCGGTGTGGCACTCCGACGTCCGTGGGAACGACCTCGACGAGGCCCGAGACTTCTATGCGCGCGGCTACAACGGCTCCGGGTTCCGTGCCGAGCGCTCCGCCGCGCCGTTCTCGTACCGCTACGCGTCGACGGCACCCGGTCCGGTCAGCCTGCACTCCGCCTCGTTCCTCGGGTCCGTGCGCGGCGCGGTCGATCCCGGAGGCGTCTACGTCGTGCTCTGGCTGACCCAGGGCCGGGCCTCGCTCGACCTGGGCCGCGACGAGATCCGCCCGGCGATCGGGCAGCCCGCCGTCTTCCCCACGGGCCGTCCCTTCGGCTTCGACGCGCACGAGTACCGCGACGCCCTCGTGCACATCGACGCGGCCTACCTCGAGCGCGCGGCCGCCGAGCGGCACGGGACGGCGCCCGGTCCCCTCCGATTCGCGCCCACTCCCGGTGATACCGCGACGTGGTGGGCGGCCGTGCGCGTCCTCCGCGACACGCTCGCCTCCGCGACCGCGCCGACCGCCCTGCAGCGCGACGCCGCGCACCGGATCACCGCCGACGCGATGCTGAGCACCTTCGCGCACCTGGTCGCCGCTCTTCCCCCGACACCACCGTCGGTGAGCGCACGCCGGCTGCGCCGCGCCGTCGAGTTCGTGCACGCCAACGCCGATCTCCCGCTCGGCGTCGCCGACATCGCCGACGCCGCGGGGCTCACCGTCCGCGGGGTGCAGCTCGCGTTCCAGCGCGCCTTCGCGCAGACGCCGCGGCACTACCTGCGGGGCGTCCGCCTCGATCGCGCGCGCGAGGAGCTGCTCGCCGGCAGCCCCGGCACACTCGTCGTGAGCGACGTCGCCGCGCGCTGGGGCTTCGTCAGCGGCGGCCGCTTCGCCCAGCACTACGCGCGCCGCTTCGGCGAGCTCCCCCGCCAGACGCTGCGCGCCTGACGCCCGCCGCAGCGCAAGGGGGTGCCGCGAGGTCCGGCCCGGCGTAGGGTCCGAGGACGGCCTGCGGAACGACCTGCAGGCTCGCGTCGATGGAGCCGCGATGTTCGAACCCGAAGGATCCGTGCGCCCTGTGGCACGGATCAGCTATGTCACTGCCGCCCTGCTGGTCGGCGCGATCCTGGTCGGCGGTGCCGTGGGCGCCGCAGTGGCCCTCGTCCTCTACCTCCCCGGCGCACTGCGCGCGGGCGAGCTCGATCCGTCCGCCCTGGTGAGCTTCGGGATGCTGATGGGCATCGCCTCCGGAGCCGGGATCGGCGTGGCAGGAGGCGCCGGCGCCGTCGCCGGAATGGTCTCGGCCCGCGCCGTCAGCCGCAGCGACCGCGCCTTCGTCCTCGGCACCAGCCTGGGATCCGCGGCCGGCGTGCTGACCGCCTCCGCGAACCTGCTGGTCAGTCGCGACGCCTCGACGTGGCTGGCCGCCCTGCTCGCCACCGCGACCGCGTTCGTGCTGTGCCTGCTCGGGGCGCGACTGCTGACCCGCCACGAGCACTCGTGGGAGCGCGAGCACGCGACCCGGAGCCGCTCGGCCTGACCTCCGGCCCGCAGGAACGGGTTCGGCTCGCAGGAACACGCGATTCCCGCGAGCCGAACGCGATTCCACGAGCCGGAGCTCGACACTCAGCCCGCGTAGGACCCGACCAGGCGCACCGCGCCGCCGTCGACGCCCTTCGCACCCTGCTCGAAGCCGTCGAGCCCGCGCTCGCCGACCGTCACGCGCCCCGCGACCCAGGAGGGGACGCCCGCGCGCTCGAAGCTCGCGATCACCGCGGGCGCCGAGTCGGCGTCGACGACCGCGAACATGCCGATGCCGAGGTTCCACGTGCCCTCGGTGCTCTCGAGCGACGCCCCCGACATCGCCGCGAGCGCGCGGAACACGTCGGCCGGGCTCCACGACGCGCGGTCGACCTCGACCCACGATCCCCGGGGCAGCACCCGCGCGAGGTTCGCCGCGATGCCGCCTCCGGTGACGTGGCTGATCGAGTGGATGCTCGCCCCGAGCGTCTCGTCGTCGAGCACGGTCAGCAGCGGCGCCGTGTAGAGGCGGGTCGGCTCGAGGAGCACCTCGCCGACGACCCCGCCCAGCTCCGCGGAGCGATCGGTGAAGCCGACGCCGCGATCGGCGAGGATGCGGCGCACGAGCGAGAAGCCGTTCGAGTGCAGTCCGGAGGAGGCCATCGCGATCACGAGGTCGCCGTCGCGCACCCGGTCGGCGCCGCGCACCGCGTCGGCCTCGACCGCGCCGACCGCGGCACCGGCCACGTCGTAGTCGTCGGGTCCGAGCAGCCCCGGGTGCTCGGCGGTCTCGCCGCCGACGAGGGCCGTGCCCGTGGCGGAGCAGGCGCGTGCGATCCCGGCGACGATGTCGGCGATGCGCGTGGGCACCACCTTGCCGCAGGCGATGTAGTCGGTCATGAAGAGCGGGCGCGCGCCGACCACGACGATGTCGTCGACGACCATGCCGACGAGGTCCTGGCCGATCGTGTCGTGCTTGTCGATCGCCTGCGCGATGGCGACCTTCGTCCCCACTCCGTCGGTCGACGTGGCGAGCAGCGGCGCTCGGAAGTCCTTGAGGAACGACACGTCGTACAGCCCCGCGAACCCGCCGACTCCGCCGAGCACGTTGCGGTCGTGGGTCGCCGACACCGCCGCCTTCATCAACTCGACCGCGAGATCTCCCGCCGCCGTGTCGACTCCGGCTCGGGCGTAGCTGCTCGTCTCATCACTCACGCGACGACCCTATCCAAGGGCCGCGCTGTGGAGGCGACGGTTCCCGCCGGGCTCCTGCCGCGACCGCGCTCGACGACAGACTGGTCGCCGTGCCTCTTGTCGCTGTCACCCCCGCCGACATCCACTCCCTCCGCGCCTTCCTCACCGAGGCCGATCTCACTCTCGCCGGACTGGACGACCCCGCGGTCCGCCTCTGGACGGACCGGGGCGCGGACGGTGCGATCGTCGGCAGCACGGGGTTCGAGCTCAGCGCCGACGGAGCGCACGCGCTGATCCGCAGCGTGGCGGTCGCCGGTGGTCGACGGGAGGCCGGCACCGGGTCCCGCCTGGCGACCCACGCCCTGGAGGCGGCGGCGGCCTCCGGAGCGACTCGAGCGTGGCTCTTCTCCCGCCGCTCGGGCCCCTTCTGGCAGAAGCTCGGCTTCGAGGCGGCCGATCGCGAAGCGCTGGCCGCCGCACTTCCCGACGCGCATCAGGTGCGCCTCTTCAGAGCGACCGGCCAGCTCGATCGCGAAGTCGCCTGGTCGCGGGGCTTGGACACCGCGATGGGCGACAACCCTGGGCTTGTACAACCCCTGACTGATACTATGCACTCTTGACCTGGCGGGTCCTGCAGAGCGACCAGGTCTCGGAGTGGCTGGACGGGCTGGACGACTCGACCTACGAGCAGGTCATCGCCGCCCTCCTCCTGCTCGCGCAGGAGGGTCCGCAGCTGGGCCGACCTCTGGTCGACACGATCACGGGCTCCGCTCTGAAGAACATGAAGGAGCTGCGTCCGGGATCGAGCGGACGCAGCGAGATCCGGATCCTCTTCGCCTTCGACCACCGGAGACAGGCGATCCTCCTCCTCGCTGGAGACAAGGCCGGCAATTGGAAGAAGTGGTACCGCACGAACATCCCGCTCGCCGAAGCGGAGTTCGACCGACACAGTGAAGGAGACATGCCGTGATGCGCACCCTCGAAGAACAGCTGCAGCGCCGACCGGTCGATCGCGAGCGGGTCGAGGGACTCGTCGACGACCTACGCCAGCGGGTACGCGCCGCGCGTCTCCGAGAACTCCGCGAGCGCCTCGACCTGACGCAGGTCGAGCTCGCGTCAGAGCTCCACATCTCCCAGAATCGCGTGTCGCAGATCGAACGGGGCGACATCGACAAGTCCCAGGTCGAGACTCTCCGTCGCTATGTCGAGGCTCTCGGAGGTTCTCTTGCCATCGAGGTCTCGTTCGGCGACGAGCGCTACATCCTTGCGTGAGCGCGACACCTGATCGCAGAAGAGTGGCGCGCTGGCCGATCCGCCCGCACATCGCACACCGGCGCCCCGCGGCCCGGCCGATCCGCCGACAGCGAACCATTAGGGCCAGCGTCGCACCCATGTCAGGATGGACCGTCATCCCCCCTCCATCCCCTTGGGAGCCCATCCGGCATGTGCGGAATCGTTGGAATCGTCTCCTCGGGACCCGTCAACCAGTCCATCTACGACAGCCTCTCGCTCCTGCAGCACCGCGGCCAGGACTCGACCGGCATCGCGACGGCCGACGGCAGCACGCTGCACATCAAGAAGGCGGCGGGGCAGGTCAGGGAGGCGTTCCGCACCCGCGACATGCGCTCGCTGCTCGGCACGATGGGCCTCGGCCACGTCCGCTACGCCACCAAGGGCAACGCGGAGCGCGAGGAGGAGGCGCAGCCGTTCTACGTGAACGCGCCGTACGGCATCATCCTCATCCACAACGGCAACCTGACGAACACGCGTGAGCTCACCGAGGAGCTTTTCCGCATCGATCGTCGCCACCTCAACACCACGTCCGACACCGAGCTGCTCGTCAACGTGCTCGCGAACGAGCTCCAGGCCTCCATGTCGGGCCGCGACCTCGACGCGGACGAGGTGTTCGACGCGGTCGCCCGCGTGCACGAGCGCGTCGAGGGCTCCTACGCGACCATCGCGCTCATCGCCGGCGTCGGGCTGCTCGCCTTCCGCGACCCGTTCGGCATCCGCCCGCTGATCGTCGGACGCAGGTCCACGGCGAACGGACCGGACGACTGGGTCGTCGCCTCCGAGTCGCTCGTGCTCGAGGCCCAGGGCTTCGAGATCGTGCGCGACGTCGCCCCCGGCGAGGCGATCTTCATCACCCCCGACGGCCGGATGACCAGCCGCCAGTGCGCGAAGGACCCGCGCCTCATCCCGTGCTCGTTCGAGTACGTCTACCTCGCCCGCCCCGACTCCGTGCTGTCGGGCATCTCGGTCTACGAGGCGCGCCTGCGCCTGGGCGACCGCCTCGCCGACACCATCGCGGCCTACACGCCGGGCGGAGCGATCGACGTCGTCATGCCGATCCCCGACTCCTCGCGCCCCGCCGCGATGCAGGTCGCGCAGAAGCTGGGCATCCCGTACCGCGAGGGCTTCTACAAGAACCGCTACGTCGGCCGGACGTTCATCATGCCCGGCCAGGCGGTCCGCAAGAAGTCGGTGCGGCAGAAGCTCAACGCGATGTCGAGCGAGTTCAAGGGCAAGAACGTGCTCATCGTCGACGACTCGATCGTGCGCGGCACGACCTCGAAGGAGATCGTCGAGATGGCCCGTACAGCCGGAGCGAACAGCGTCACGTTCGCCTCCGCCGCCCCGCCCGTGCGCTACCCGCACGTCTACGGCATCAACATGCCGTCGCGGAAGGAGCTCGTCGCCCACGACCGGCGCATCCCCGAGATCTCGGAGGCGATCGGCGCCGACTACCTGATCTACCAGGAGGTCGCCGACATGAAGGCCGCGATCCTCGAGGGATCCGACGTCACCGACCTCGAGACGAGCTGCTTCACCGGCGACTACGTGACCGGCACCGTGACTCCGGAGTACCTGGACTGGGTCGAGCGCACGCAGCTCAGCTGATCGGCGTGCAGAACCGAGGCTGAGACGCGCGACTCCGCGCTCCGGCGGGGCCTGGGAGCGCCGCTCCTCGGTTCTGTACGCGCATCCGCCCCGCACACCCCTCGTCAGCGCGCAAGCGGGTGCCCGAAGCGCCGCCGGCGTCGGATGATCGAGGGCGCGCCTGTTCCCGGGCGCATCGAGACGAGGAGTCCCCGTGATCTACCGCCTGCTGCCGTTCCTTCTGACGTTCGTCGCGCGCCGCCTGAAGAAGTCGCAGAGGGCGAAGCGCGCCACGCAGACCCAGGCGCGCCGCACGGCACGCAAGGGCCGCTGACCCTGCTCTAGCGGGCGGAGGCGTCCGGGTCGTCGACGGACGCTCCGGCCTCGTCCTCGGCCGGCGTCTCGCGTGCCACCGTGCGCTCCGCCGTGACGCGGACCACGCGGCGCCCGACGAACCGGTCGAGGACCACGACGACGAGCCCCGCGAGGGCTCCGAAGAGCGTGATGAACAGCAGCAGGCTGAAGCCGAAGATCTGACCCTGCGAGAAGCCCTCGGTCTCGGGCAGCGCGAACGTCAGCACGAACGCGACGATCGCACCGAGGCCGGCACCGAGCGCCAGGATCCGCCACACCCGCGGCGAGCGCCGCATCTCGACCTCTTCGCGGGTGATCTCGACGTCGGCGGGGCGCGGCGAGGAGTCGAGCGGGTCGGTCATGACTTCATTCTCCCCCGCGGGCCCGGGTGGTCGCGACGACTTGCGCTCGCACCGGGTGTGCGCTGGAGGCGGGTCACATCGTGTGCACGATCCGGCCGGCCTGCGCCCGCAGCTCCCGGACGACGGTCCGGACCGAGAGCCGCTCCGCCCGGTCGGGGCGCATCAGCGCGACGATGTGGCGCTGCGAGGCGACCCCGCGCAGCGGCTTCACGACGATGCCCTCGGTGCCGGCCGTGTAGCGCGGGACGACCGCGATGCCCAGGCCCGCCGCCACGAACGCCTCCGTGACCCTGGTCGAGGCGAACCGCTGCTCGACGCGCACGGGCCCGCCGGACGCGGTCTCGATCTCCTGCATGACCCGTTCGAAGGGGAACCCGTCGGGCACGCCGATCCACGTCTCGCCGACGAGGTCGGCCGCCGTCACCGTCGCGCGGTCGGCGAGGCGGTGATCGAGCGGCAGCGCGATGTCGAGCGGCTCGACCATCAGCTCGGCCATCGCGAGCCCGCGGCCGGCCCAGGCGCTGCGTCCGTTCGGCGAGTGCCCGAGCACGATGTCGAAGTCGGCGGTCAGATCGGCGAACTCGTCCGTCCCCGGGTCCGCGTCCTCGCACTGCACGACCAGCCCGTCCACGCTCTGCAGCGCCACCAGCGCGTTCGGGAGGAGCATCTGCCCGGCCGTCGGGAACGTCGCGATGGTCACCTCGCCGATCGGGTTGTTCTTGAAGGTCTGCCAGACGGCGTCGGCGCGCTCGAGCGCGATCGCGATCTCGGTGGCGCTGCGGGCGAGCTCGCGGCCCGCGGCGGTGAGCACGACGCCGCGGCCCGAGCGCTCGATCAGCGGCACGCCGGCCTCGCGCTCGAGCACCTTCAGCTGCTGCGACACCGCGGAGGGCGTGCGGTGCGTCGCCTCCGCCACCTCGGTGATCGAGCGCCGCATCGAGAGCTCTCTGAGCAGTTCCAGCCGTCGCACGTCCATGAAGCAACGCTACATGTCGGGCCAAGAACTGTTCGATTGTCCTTAGGAACGAGGCGAGCCACAGTAGACGTTGTACAGAACATCCGGGCGGATGGATCAGACTCCGCCACAACGAAAGGCAGAACAGTCATGAGCATCGCAATCCTCGTCGTCCTCAGCGCCATCGCCGCGTGGGGAACGGTGTCGACGGTGCTCGTCGCCAGCCGCGACGGCTACCGTCAGGTCCCCGCCCAGCACTGAGCCCCGCGCTCAGCGACAGCACCTCATCGCGTTCGAACGCCGTCTCCCAGGTGGGAGGCGGCGTTCCTGCGTTCGCGGGCACGCGGAAGGCCCCGCGGCGGGTGCCACGGGGCCTTGAGCGTTTCCTGAGCGGCAGTGCCGCCTCCCGGGATTACTTCGTGACGGTGCGGCGGCGCAGACGTGCCGCCGTCATGCCGAGGCCGAGGAGCAGCGCCGCGATGCCCGCTGCGAAGGCGGGAGTCGCGTCGATGCCGGTCGCCGCGAGGTGCTTCGTCGGCGTGGTCGGCGCGTGCACGGCGGGAGCCGGCGTCGACGGGGTGGTCGGGATGACGGTCTCGATCGGGGTGGGCGCCGGCGTCGGCGTGGTGCCTCCGTCAGCGGTCACCGTGAAGGTGTAGCTGAGGGTGACGCCGTTGACCGGGAGGCCGAAGGAGAACTCGTGCTCTCCCTCCGCCAGGTCGTCCGCGACCGGGACGGTCACCGACGCCTTGCCCTGCTCACCGTTGTCCGGCGCGAAGGTGTGATCGATCGGGGCGCGGGAGACCTCGACTCCGTCGACGCTCACGACGACCTCAGGATCGAGCGTCGCGGGGTCGACGTTGTTCACGTCGAGCGAGGTGAGGTCGAAGGTGAACTCGTCCGCGCCCTCCACCGAGGTGTCGACGACGCCGATCCCGCGGGTGGCGGTGTCGGGCGAGACCGGGGAGTTCTCGGCGAAGAAGTCCTCGAGCACCTGGACGTCCCCGCGGCCCGAGTCGGCGACCGCGGTCGCCTCCGTGAAGCCGGTGAAGCCGTCGCCGCCCGAGAAGAAGAAGCTCGGTCCCACGACCGTGAAGGAGTCCTCGGGGGCCACGGGCTCGCCCTGGTAGAACATCTCGCTGATCCGCTCGCCCCACGCCGCAGTCGGGTCGTAGGTGTAGGAGAAGCCGTCCGAGACGCCGAGGCGGAGGTCGGTGGCGCGGTCCGTGATGTCGGGGCGACCTGAGTAGGCCCACTGCTCCTCGAGAACCGTCTCGATCTGAGTGCCGGTCATCTCACCGGTGAACAGCGTGTTGCCGAAGGGCTGGAGCGTGTAGAGCTCGGCGACCGAGATGTTCCCCTCGGGATCCGTCGGGCCGCTGGAGGCGTACAGCAGGTCGGACCGGACTCCGCCGGGATTCATGAAGGCGATCTCGGTGCCGATGTCGGCGGTCTCGCTCAGCATCGCGTCGGCGAGGAGATTGCCTGCCGCGGACTGCGCGGCACGGTTCTCGTTGCCGTTGATCGGACCGTAGACCGTGTCGCTGCCTCGGAGGATGTCACCGGTGATGCTTCCCGCGGACGCTTCGCCCAGCGGAGCGGCTTCAGCCACCGCGGTGGCGACGGTCGCGGCGACCGCCGGGTCCTCGGGGTACACGAGTGCTCCGTCGACGACCAGGGGGATCATGTCGCCGGTGACGGTCGCCTCCGACGTCTCCTTGTCGTAGGTGACCGAGACGTGGCCGAGGTTCGAGCCGTAGACGCCGGTCTCGAGGACGGGGATCGTCTTGCCGTCGATCTCGACGCTCTTGTTGTAGAGGTCGTGGGTGTGTCCGGTGACGAAGGCGTCCACCCGGGCGCCGACTCCGTTCACGATCTTCGCGAGCACGGAGTCGTCGGAAGCGAAGTCGCTGAGGGCGCCGTCGATCGGGTCGGTGGACGGGGTGCCGTCAGCGTTGACGAAGCCGCTCGCCGAACCACCCTCGTGCATCACGAGCATCAGGACGTCGGCTTCGCCGTTGGCATCGTCGCCGTCAGTCAGCTCGTCGGCCACGGTGTTCACCGAGGCCACGATCGGTCGCACGTCGAGGGAGGCGATCCCGGCGGGGTCGACCAGCGTCGGCAGGGCCTCTGTCGTCGCTCCGATGAAACCGACCGTGACGTCATCGAACGTCTGCAGGTCGTACGGTGCGTACGCGTGCTCGTCGGTCCCCTTCTCGAAGAGGTTGGACGAGATGTAGTCCCAGTCGGAGGCCGGCACGATGCGGTCGTCCAGGTCGGCCCGGCCCTTGTCGAACTCGTGGTTCCCCACGGCGCTGGCGCTGAGGCCGATCTGGTTGAGCACATCGATCGTCGGCTGGTCGTCCGCGACCGCCGAGACGAAGGGCGACGCGCTCACGTTGTCGCCGGCCGACACGAGCGTCGATCCGCCCGGGTTCGCCGCGGCGAGAGTGGCGTACGCCGTCGCGATCGAGGCCGCTCCGGCCTCGCCGCCCTCGGCGTCCGACTCGATGTGGCCGTGGAAGTCGTTCATCGTGTAGACGTCGATGACGGTCTCGTCGGCGGCCGTCGCGGGCGCGGCGCCCAGCATGGCCGCTCCGGCGACGGCACTGACGGCCGCCACGGAGAGGAATCGGGAGAGGCCGCGTCGGCCGTTGTCGGGATTTCGCATCTGGCGGAGGACTCCAAGCATCGAGCGGCTTTCGGAGAGAACTCCTGCCGCATAGGGGGAACTTTCCCAGACAACCCGACGGCGGGGCTCCCGTCAAACGGCCCGGCGGAGGGGCGGGTGCGTTTACGAGAAGTTAATGCGGCGTCGGTCGGGCGGCGATCAGACGACGCGGAGGACCGGCAGGTACGGGGTCAGGTCGGCCCGCACCCCCGAGGCGTGGATCCGGCCGCTGGCGAGCCCGTCCTGCCAGGGGAGCGCACCGGTCGCGAGCGGCAGCCAGGTCGCGGCGTCCATCTCGATCACGTTCGGCGGAGTGCCGCGGGTGTGGCCGGGGCCCTCGACGCACTGCGCCGCACCGAACGGGGGGACGCGCACCTCGACGCTGCGGCCGGGCACGTTCGTCTCGATGATCTGCAGGAGGAAGCGGACCGCGGTCGCCGTGGTGTTCCGGTCGGCGTCTCCGGCGAGCGCCGTGCGCACCGCCTCCTGGCCGCTCTTCTCGTCGATCCTGCCCT
The DNA here is from genome assembly GCF_009807095.1 of Rathayibacter sp. VKM Ac-2754. GTDB lineage: Bacteria > Actinomycetota > Actinomycetes > Actinomycetales > Microbacteriaceae > Rathayibacter. Next base: position 178,575 of record NZ_WUCC01000009.1, read on the forward strand.
TGGCCATGGGTCCATCCTGCCGGTGCGCGAGGCAGGACCGGTTCCGCGAGACGACTTCGGGGCAGGCGCCTCCGCCGTCCGACCTCTCGGCCCCGACCTCTCGGCCCCGACCTCTCCGACTCAGACGCCGAACGACTCGCGCTCGACCTTGACGCGGGTGCCGGCCTGCTCGATCACCCTGATGCGCGTGCCCTCGGGGATCGGCTCCTCCGAGTAGGCGGGGCGCCGCTCGACCTCGCCCGGACCGTCGAGGCTGACCTCGCCCCCGCGCACCGAGATCGACGCGGTCGCGATGCCATGCAGGCCGATGACCGCGACCGTACCGCCGTCGGAGCCGCCGACGATGCGCCGGGTGAGACGGAGCACGATGAGATAGGAGGCCACGGCCGCGACGAACGCGGCCGCGTACGCGACGGCCGTCGGCAGGGCGAGCGACATCGTGAGCACGCCCGCCGCGCCGAAGAGCGTCGCGGCGATGCCGAGAGCGGTGCCCGACAGCGCGCTGCCGCCGACCCTCTCGAGCACGTCGCCGACCACGACCGACACCAGCAGCATCAGCAGCCCGGCGACCCCGACCACGATGAAGGTGATCATCGCGGTACCCCCTGTCCCCTCGCGATGGGTCGATCCTGGCAGCAAGCGGGGCGGCGCGGCGTCCGCCGCGAGACGGGTAGTGGAGAGCCGGCGCGCGCCGTCGCGGTGGAGGAGACCCGGGGTCGGCGCTCCGCAGGCCGGGCCTATCCTGTCAGGGTGAAGATCCTCGTCCTCGGCTCGGGTGCCCGTGAGCACGCCATCATCACCGCTCTCCTCGCTGAGGAGGAGCAGCACGAGATCATCGCGGCGCCCGGCAACGCCGGCATCGCCCGCGATGTCGAGGTCATCCACTTCGACACCAACAGCCCGCGCCTGGTCACCGACTTCGCGCTCGAGCAGGGCATCGAGCTCGTCGTCATCGGTCCGGAGGCGCCGCTGGTCGCCGGAGTCGCGGACGCGCTGCGCCAGCGCCGCATCCCGACCTTCGGTCCCGACCGCGCCGCGGCCGCGCTCGAGGGGTCCAAGACCTTCGCGAAGCGGGTGATGGACATGGCGCGCGTGCCCACCGGGCGGGCCACCCGCGTCTCGACGCTCGTCGACGCGAACCGCGTCATCGACGAGTTCGGCGCGCCCTACGTCGTCAAGGCCGACGGCCTCGCCGCGGGCAAGGGCGTCCTCGTGACGGAGTCGCGGAGCGCGGCCGTCGCGCACGCCGAGTTCTGGCTGCAGTCGGGGGACGTGCTGATCGAGGAGTTCCTCGCCGGCCAGGAGGTCTCGCTCTTCCTCCTCTCCGACGGTCACGACGTCGTCCCGCTCTCCCCCGCGCAGGACTACAAGCGCCTCGGCGACGGCGACGAGGGCCCGAACACCGGCGGTATGGGCGCGTACTCGCCCCTCCCCTGGCTCGCCGACCGCTGGGCCGACGAGCGCGCCTTCGTCGACGAGGTCATCGACACCGTCGCGATCCCGACGATCCGCCAGCTCGAGCGCGAGCGCACCCCGTTCATCGGACTCCTCTACTGCGGCCTCATCGTCACCGACGCCGGCATCCGCGTGATCGAGTTCAACGCCCGCTTCGGCGACCCCGAGACGCAGGTCGTGCTCCCGCGCCTCGCCTCGCCGCTGTCGGCCCTGCTGCACGCCGCGGCGACCGGATCGCTCGCCTCCGTGCCGTGGCCCGCCTTCACCGACGAGGTCGCGGTCACCGTCGTGCTGGCCAGCGAGGGCTACCCCGAGAACGCCGTCACCGGCCGCGCGCTGAGCGGGCTGGAGGCCGCGGCCGCCGTCCCCGGAGTCACCATCGCCCACGCGGCGACGCAGCTCGTCGACGGCCGCTTCGTCGCCACGGGCGGGCGCGTGCTGAACGTGGTCGCGCGCGGCGCGGACTTCACCGAGGCGCGAGCACGGGCGTACCGGGCGCTCGATCTGATCCACCTCGACGGCGGGCAGTACCGCCTCGACATAGCTCTTCGAGTCGCGCAGTAGCGCGCCACGAAGAGCTATGTCGTCTGAGCCGCTCCTCGCGCGGCTCAGCGCAGTCGGCTTCTCGAAGTGGTCGCGATTCGCAGAGCGTCCTGCGTACGGCCCGCCGAAAACGCTTGGCACGCGTTTTCGGCTTCGCCTTCAATGGCCAGGGTGGTCTGCAAGTGCGCCGGAGGGCCGGCCGCCAGCCGCCGTCCATGCTGGTCGAGCCCGCAGCCCCGCAGGGGCGTATCGAGACCCACCAGCGTCAGCGGTTCACGCTTCTGCCCCGGCCTCCTGGCGGAGGTGGATGCCAATAGCCCGCTGCGCGGGCTGCGGGCTCGATCAGCGTGCAGGGGACCGTGCGCTGCACGTGGCTTCTCCGCCGAGGGCGTTCGATCCGTCACAGAACACCCGTGTCATCGAGGCGGTTTCAAGCGG